>NZ_AP039671.1:547500-2822500 GCF_055379515.1 Shinella sp. 1A1 | reverse complement strand
TAGGGCGGGACACGTGAAATCCTGTCTGAACATGGGGAGACCACTCTCCAAGCCTAAGTACTCGTGCATGACCGATAGCGAACAAGTACCGTGAGGGAAAGGTGAAAAGCACCCCGACAAGGGGAGTGAAATAGAACCTGAAACCGGTTGCCTACAAGCAGTCGGAGGCCGCAAGGCTGACGGCGTACCTTTTGTATAATGGGTCAACGACTTAGTGTGTCGAGCAAGCTTAAGCCGGTAGGTGTAGGCGCAGCGAAAGCGAGTCTGAACAGGGCGTTCAGTTCGACGCATTAGACCCGAAACCGAGTGATCTAGCCATGAGCAGGTTGAAGGTTGGGTAACACCAACTGGAGGACCGAACCCGCATCTGTTGCAATAGATTGGGATGACTTGTGGCTAGGGGTGAAAGGCCAATCAAACTCGGAGATAGCTGGTTCTCCGCGAAATCTATTTAGGTAGAGCGTCGACCGAATACCCTCGGGGGTAGAGCACTGGATGGGCTATGGGGACTCACCGTCTTACTGATCCTAACCAAACTCCGAATACCGAGGAGTACTAGTCGGCAGACACACGGCGGGTGCTAACGTCCGTCGTGAAAAGGGCAACAACCCTGACCTCCAGCTAAGGTCCCCAAGTCATGGCTAAGTGGGAAAGGATGTGAGACTCCCAAAACAACCAGGATGTTGGCTTAGAAGCAGCCATCATTTAAAGAAAGCGTAACAGCTCACTGGTCTAATTAAGGGGTTTTGCGCCGAAAATGTAACGGGGCTAAAGCCATGCACCGAAGCTGAGGATTGGACGCAAGTCCAGTGGTAGCGGAGCGTTCCGTAAGCCTGCGAAGGAGGACCCGTGAGGGCCTCTGGAGGTATCGGAAGTGCGAATGTTGACATGAGTAACGATAAAGGGAGTGAGAGACTCCCTCGCCGAAAGACCAAGGGTTCCTGCTTAAAGTTAATCTGAGCAGGGTTAGCCGGCCCCTAAGACGAGGCGGACACGCGTAGTCGATGGGAACCACGTTAATATTCGTGGGCCTGGTGGTAGTGACGGATTGCGTAACTTGTACATTCTTATTGGATTGGGTGTGCAGGGAAGCGGTTCCAGGAAATAGCTCCACCGTATAGACCGTACCCGAAACCGACACAGGTGGTCAGGTAGAGAATACCAAGGCGCTTGAGAGAACTCTGCTGAAGGAACTCGGCAAATTGCACGCGTAACTTCGGAAGAAGCGTGACCCTTTTGCGGGCAACCGTAGAAGGGTGGCACAGACCAGGGGGTAGCGACTGTTTATCAAAAACACAGGGCTCTGCGAAGTCGCAAGACGACGTATAGGGTCTGACGCCTGCCCGGTGCTGGAAGGTTAAGAGGAGAGGTGCAAGCTTTGAATCGAAGCCCCAGTAAACGGCGGCCGTAACTATAACGGTCCTAAGGTAGCGAAATTCCTTGTCGGGTAAGTTCCGACCTGCACGAATGGCGTAACGACTTCCCCGCTGTCTCCAGCAGAGACTCAGTGAAATTGAATTCCCCGTGAAGATGCGGGGTTCCTGCGGTTAGACGGAAAGACCCCGTGCACCTTTACTATAGCTTTACACTGGCATTCGTGTCGGCATGTGTAGGATAGGTGGTAGGCTTTGAAGCAGGGACGCCAGTTTCTGTGGAGCCATCCTTGAAATACCACCCTTATCGTCATGGATGTCTAACCGCGGTCCGTTATCCGGATCCGGGACCGTGTATGGTGGGTAGTTTGACTGGGGCGGTCGCCTCCGAAAGAGTAACGGAGGCGCGCGATGGTGGGCTCAGACCGGTCGGAAATCGGTCGTCGAGTGCAATGGCATAAGCCCGCCTGACTGCGAGACTGACAAGTCGAGCAGAGACGAAAGTCGGTCATAGTGATCCGGTGGTCCCGCGTGGAAGGGCCATCGCTCAACGGATAAAAGGTACGCCGGGGATAACAGGCTGATGACCCCCAAGAGTCCATATCGACGGGGTTGTTTGGCACCTCGATGTCGGCTCATCGCATCCTGGGGCTGGAGCAGGTCCCAAGGGTTTGGCTGTTCGCCAATTAAAGCGGTACGTGAGCTGGGTTCAGAACGTCGTGAGACAGTTCGGTCCCTATCTGCCGTGGGTGTAGGAATATTGACAGGATCTGTCCCTAGTACGAGAGGACCGGGATGGACATATCTCTGGTGGACCTGTTGTCCTGCCAAGGGCATAGCAGGGTAGCTATATATGGAATGGATAACCGCTGAAGGCATCTAAGCGGGAAACCAACCTGAAAACGAGTATTCCCTTGAGAGCCGTGGAAGACGACCACGTTGATAGGCCGGGTGTGGAAGCGCAGCAATGTGTGAAGCTTACCGGTACTAATAGCTCGATTGGCTTGATCGTTCTCATTGTTCATGCTCATCGGCCCTTTGAAAAAGGGCGATGAAGCCAGACGTGTTCACAGACTAAACAAACGAAGGCTCCGCCTTCTACCAGCTTCTCAAAAGATTGCCCTTAGCCGACCTGGTGGTTATGGCGGGGTGGCTGCACCCGTTCCCATTCCGAACACGGCCGTGAAACGCCCCAGCGCCAATGGTACTTCGTCTTAAGACGCGGGAGAGTAGGTCGCTGCCAGGTCTGCTAAAGGCAATCAAATCTTCTCAAAACAATCCTCGGCCCAAGCCGAAATCGGGCCGCCCTCAAAGCGGCCCTTTTGCATGCAAAAACATAACGCGGGGTGGAGCAGCCCGGTAGCTCGTCAGGCTCATAACCTGAAGGCCGCAGGTTCAAATCCTGCCCCCGCAACCAAATCAAAAGCCCCGATGACAGAAATGTCGCGGGGCTTTTTAGTGTTTGTGCTCCGTCTCAAGCTCGCCGGACGCAATGCGGGCCATCATATCGTTCTGGGCGGAAGCGACAAACTGCTGTTGCATGATGTCGATCACATCCATCGACGCCATGATGTTGGCGACATCGCCATGGACCTGCAGAGCTGCCAGCCGACGGCCCGGTGTCTTGCCGATCACCACCGTCTCGATCAGATCGCGAACGATGTTGATGAACGGCTGCTTCGTCTCGGTATCTACCAGCATCAACGAGCCTATGGCTTGAGCGTGCCGGGAGGGTTCGCGGAATATGCCGTCGCCGATGTCGCATTCGCCGTGCGACTGCCGTCGGATGTAGACCCTTCGACGATGGTGCCGGTCATGTGCGCCAGCGTCACCGCCTATTGCGCCATTCGACGGGCGGACCTGACCGCCGGCGAAAGGTTGGCCGTCGATGGCTGCGGCGGCCTTGGCCTTTATGCGTTGCAGATCGCGACCCGCATGGGCGTTCACATGCTGGCCGTGGACCGCAATCCGGCAAAGCTGGACCATGCCCGCCGCTATGGCGCGGCAGAGGTCGCCGTCGCCGGCGAAAGGCTTGAGCAAAACCTTGCGGCCAATCCCGGCTACCATCCTGGGATCAATTCCGCGCCGATTCCCGCCACCTGGTCGGCGATCGTCGCATCGATCCGGCCGCGCGGGCGCATCGCCGCCTCGGCGCTGGTGTCTGAACCGGTTCCACTCATTCAGGAATGGCTGACGGCGACTGGCGTCGCAATCACCGGAACCGGCGTCGGTACGCGCCAGGAAATGCGTGAGGTCGTCGCCATGCATGCCAGGCAGCCGCTACTCAATCCGAATCGGCATGGTATCGCAGCAGATAATCAACGACAGCGTCATTTCTTAGCAGGCGGGAAACGTAGCCTTTGGCAACGACCAGCACGAGCATCGTGTCGCCAAGCGTATCCTGAACTGTTCGATAGTCCTGATAGAGCCTTTCCCTCTCCCGCTCCATGCGGGCAATGTCTTCCGCAGAGGCCTCTATCGGTTTAGGTTTCTTCGGCTCCAGAAGAAGCTCTGGGCGTGTCGCCGAAAGGATCATGGTCGCATAGGTTATCGTAAAGCGATTTGCCGCGATCATCATTTCGGCGGCTTCGATCTGCCTCATTGGCTTCATCTTGCGCAGGATGGGGAATACACCGCGCGCCGCCAGCCTATCCTTAAGCAATTCCACCACCTCGGGCGCGATACCGTCCAGCATGCGCTGCCGTTCGCGGATACGTTCCACATTGACGCTGAGCGCTTTAGCTATGCGTTCAGCAGGAACCTTTTTAGCAATTGCCTGCATGATCATGCGGTGTTCCTGCACAGCATTCAGCCGATTGACCTGTCGATTGAACGTGAAGCCTTCGTCGTCTTTCGAAAGAAGACAGACGGCATGCGTCGCACCGAGAACCTTGAGGCATTCCAGCCGCACATGCCCGTCGAGAAGAATGTACTTTCTGCCTCCGTCTTTCCCACCCTTTTCGGGGAACACCGCCAGCGGCTCTATGATGCCGACTTCCTGTATCGACGCGAGGATCGTCTTGAACTTTGAGGAGTACCGCAGACTGGGTGACAGTGTGCGTGTCGGCAGAGTGTCGTTTACAGGTACCGTGATGGTATGCTGTTCGAAGGTGGAGCGGCTCATTGGCTTTTTCCTCCGGAAAGGCGGTCGGCGAGCGGCTTGGGCATATCGACGATCCCCTCCGCTCGCAGCAGCGTCCGAAAATGCTCCTCCGAATGCAGCTTGCGCATAGCAGAGACGACAAAGAGCAGCCGCTGTTCTGTCACATCCGCTTTCTGGATGGCGAGACGCTGGCGCCGAACTTCCTCCTGGAAGGTCTGCGCCAGCCTTGCTGCCGTCATGGGCTTCTCGTTGCGCTGAATTACCTTCTGGTATTTTTGACCGAACGCCTTGTGTTTATCGATCAGCCGCCGGACTTTCAGAAGCTGGTCCCCCTTTAGAGTTCCAGTTTCGTAGGCTTCCATCATAGCGATCTGAACGTCGGCCTGGCTGGATCTGGCGATTTCGACGGCCAGGGAAAGTGGCAGCCATCCTTTTTCAACGGCTGTTATGAGACGTTCTTCTCCTGCTCGTGACCTGAGCCCCGACTTCCCTCCAGTTTTCGGGAGAGTCTTGGGTTTTCAATCTGGCCTCATGCGGCCTGTTTTTCCATAGCCATTTTCATTGCGAACTCGCTGGGCGTGATGTTGCCCAGCGATGAGTGCGGTCTGTTTCTGTTGTAATCCTCCTTCCATGCGGTGATAGCGGCGCGCGCGTGGGCGAGCGACGAGAACAGGGTCTCGTTGAGGCATTCGTCTCGGAAGCTGCCGTTGAAGCTCTCGACGAAACCGTTCTGCATCGGCTTGCCGGGGGCGATGTAATGCCACTCGACACGAGTTTCCTGGCACCATTTGAGGATGGCCATACTGGTCATCTCCGTGCCGTTGTCCGAGACGATCGTCTTCGGCTTTCCCCGTCTGGCGATGAGGCTGTCCAGCTCGCGAGCAAGCCGAGCGCCCGACAAGGATGTGTCTGCGATCAGGCACAGGCATTCCCGGGTGAAGTCGTCGACGACAGCCAGAACACGGAAGCGGCGACCATCCGTGAAGGCATCGCTGACGAAGTCCAGGCTCCAGCGCTCGTTGGGGCGTGACGGCAAAGCCAGGGGACGCCTCGTCCCTAAGGCCCGTTTGCGACCGCCGCGCTTGTGCACCATCAGCTTCTCCTCCCGGTAAAGCCGCCTGAGCTTCTTCAGGTTCATGACGATCCCTTGCCGGTCCAGCATGACGTGGATGCGCCGATAACCGAAGCGGCGGCGCTCCGACGCAACCTTCTTCATCGCCTCCCGAATGGCCGCATCGTCAGGCCGCACGCTGCGGTATCGCATGGTGGACCGATCAAATGACAACATCTCGCACGCCCGACGTTGGCTCACCCCATGCTGCGCACAGACATGAGCCACCGCATTCCGCTTCACATCGGGCGTCACCATTTTTTTGAGGCCACGTCCTTCAGGATCGCATTGTCCAGCATGGTCTCGGCGAGCAGTTTCTTCAGCTTGGCGTTCTCGTCCTCCAGCGCCCTCAGTTTGCGGGCATCGGAAACGTCCATGCCGCCATACTTCGCCTTGTATTTGTAGAAGGTTGCATCCGAGATGCCGTGCTTGCGGCAGACATCGGCCGTCTTCGCACCCGCCTCCTGCTCTTTCAAAATCCCGATGATCTGTTCTTCCGTGAACCGGGAACGCTTCATGTCGTCCGTCTCCTGATCGTGACGGACTCTACCAAAATTTGGAGGAAGTTTAGGGACTCAGGTCACTCGCAGTAACTGAAGGATTCCCTGAATGTAGCTCGGATCCAGCCCGGTTTTCTGGCCGATCTGCACATTGGTGTACCCTCGATCTGAAAGCACCTGGACGGCGTTCGGGAGATCCTGGCTGGAGTGCTGTCGGCGGGCCAGGTTTTCGACGAGGCTTATCAGATAGCGGTCCGTTTCAGGAGCGGCTATGATCATCGCTGGAATATCCGGTCGTTGCGATAAGCGAGAAGGCGGAGGCCATCCCGTCCGACATCGCCATTGCCGCCGACATCGGTCTTGCGGCAGGCTGGCTGGACTATCCCTTCCTTAGTGGCATGGTGGAGGCGATGCACGGCGCCAGCGGTCTGGCGGCGCTGGAACAATGGTCGACGGCCTACGACGCGCATTACCTGACGATCGATGATGTCGTGCTGGCGTTCCGGCCGGGGCGCAACGCATCCCAGGTCATCGCCGTGCTGGCATCTCTCGCCGAGCGCAATCGTGTAGCCGCTCGGGATGATGGCGATGACGACGACGACGAACCGGCATCCAGAGGTACGGGCAAATCGTCGAAGCCGGAACAGGATGCGAAAGCGTCGGAGAAATCCTCATCCGGGAAAGACAGCGGCGGTGGATGGAAGCGCGACAAGCCGTCAGGCGCCGAGGTCATCCAGCCGGAGCCATAGGGACCCGGTGAAGCCGATCGTCCATTGCTCGCAGTCGAGACGCTCTCCGGTTACGGCAAGGCCAAGACCAGGGCGCTGGATCTGAAGGCTGATCTGGCCGATCACAGGGCGGGCGCTCTCGTCTGGTCGGACATGAGCACCAAGCTTCTGCTCCATGGACCGCCCGGGACCGGCAAGACGACCTTTGCTCGGGCGCTGTGCAACAGTCTGCAGGTGCCGCTGGTTGTCACATTCGTATCGACTTGGCTGCAGGGCGGGCATCTGAACGACGTCATCGCCAGGATGGCCAAAACCTTCGTAGAGGCCCGCGCGCTAGCGCCAGCCATCCTGTTCATTGATGAGATCGATGGCATCGGCAAGCGGTAGCCGGCCGAGCGGGAATACGCCGACTATTGGAATACCGTCGTCAACAAGGCGCTCGAGCTGTTGGATGGGGCGGTCAAGAGTGAGGGGCTGATCATCGTCGGCGCGACGAACAGGCCGCAGGAGATCGACGATGCGCTGAAACGCTCCGGGCGGCTTGAGACGCATATCGAGATCCCCATGCCGGATATCGTAACCCTCGCTGAAATCTTCGTCCACCATCTAGGCGATGATCTCGCATCGTATGGTCGATGTAAGGGCGTCGGAGGAGACCAGGGCCGATGAGGTGGGTTCCGAGGCCTCGGGCATGAATGTATCCGAGGCAGCAGCACCCAACATCCAGGCCGATTGGGACAGCGATAAACACACCTTGGATTGGTGAGATGGAAGGAGGTGTCGAACACCGCGACTTGCGGCACGGCAGGCCAAAGCGCGCGGCAGAGCCTGATGGCCTGCAGACTGCCCGGATTATATAACGGCGCCAGTGGTGACAGCTCCTTGATCGCCCCGATGGTCGCGTCGTCGAGGATCGCGGGCGCAGTAAATCTACTGCCACCATGAGCGACACGATGGCCGATCGCCTCGGGCGCACCGAGGTCGAATTGCCGAAGCACACCGGGGATAGCGGCGATGGCGTTGCCGATGTCAGCGTAGTGGACTGAGCCGCTCTGGTCCGTCTTGCCACAGCGAAAACGGAAATCGCAGCCTCCCTCCCGAAAGCGTTCGAATGAGCCTTTGAAAATCTCGCGAGATTCCGAGGCGATATCGAATACACCAAATTTGAGACTGGAGCTGCCGGCATTCAAGACGAGAATTTTCATTCAGTTTCCCTGATCGTTGAACAGTGTTCCGTGGTCTGCGGGGTGATGCGCCGAAGTGCGTTCAGGCCCTGGCAAAGTTGTTGGTTGCCGGGCCTCAATTCACAGACGGCCAATATACAGAGACGCGGCCATGCCGGCCGCAAGGCCGAGCACGCTAAGGGCGCCGACGCGCCCGCCGATCCTTGAGCCTCCGACCCATGCCGCCATCACGGCTTTGACAAGTGTATTCATGGCCACGGCGATCAGGATCGCATCTGCCGCAAGACCGGGCTCGATCGAATGCGACGCCAGGCGGGCCATGGAGATCGAAATCGCATCCACATCGACGATCCCCGAAGCGGCGGCTGTCACCAGGACACCCGCATCCCCGAATGACTGTTGAAGCAGATGCGACACCACCATGACCACGGTGATGAGCGTCCCCATTTTCAGGGCAGGCGTCAATTCCAGCGGGTTGGTGATCGTAAGTTCCGGCTGTTCGGAGGAGCCGCGACTCTGCAATAGCAGGAGCCCGGCGCCGATGGCGAGCACGCCACTGCCGATGAGAAACGGCCATTTGAGATGCGGAAGCAAGCTTGGGTTCAAGGCCATCGCCACGACTGCGACGCGAATGATCATGGTCAAGCCGGAAAGAAGCACGCCGCAGGAAAGCAGCGTGCTGGACTCGGGGTGTCGGCGGGCAAGCCTTGCCGGCGTCAAGGTCGTCGCTGTCGAAGAGGCGAGCCCGCCCGCAATCGCCGTCATCAGGACGCCAAGCCGGTCCCCGAACACGCAGACAGCGACGTAGCCGGCGAAGGAGACCGCAGCAATCAGGATGGTCAGCAACCAGATCTCATATGGATTCACGGTGCCCCAGGGATCGACCGGCCTGTTCGGCAGGATCGGCAGCATGAGAAAGGTCATTGCCAGAAGCGTCAGGCCCGACCGGATCTCATTCCAGTTCAGTGATGCGACCCAACGATGCAACGGCTCACGCAGGGCAAGCAGCACAGGCGTCTTCGCCACAGTGACGAGGACGGGTATCTTTCCGGCCTGCTCCACCGCCATCGCCCGAACCGGGGTCTGGTTTGTCCATGAAGGTCCGTACCGGCCGTCTTACGCTCTTATTGGCAGCGTTTGTCCCTCAAGCTGATCCGATGCTTGGCCGCTGTCTGCCACCATTTTACTGACGATGATGGAAGATAATCCGCTCCGCTTCTGGTCATCATCAAGGGATCGCTGGGGTTCAGGTGCGCGCAAGTTTCCGTCCGCAGGCTTGGTTGCGGCCACGCCCGCTACGAGTAGGAAAGCAGTTGTGCTATGAGGGAGGCAATGATTGCTCTGCGGGACAAAGCTGCTGTTTGCAGGTGCCGCGCGACGAAGCGCACCATCACCCCAGGGCGTGCCGACAGGGCGGAAAGCGGCAACCCGTGCGCAGCGCGGCAATTACTCTTCCCGGGGCCCGTGACGGGCGGAAAACCACTCCAAATTCTTGTCCGCATCCCCCAGGGGTCAACTCCGCGAGGAAATCAACAAACTATTGGACATACAGCAACAAATCGCACAAAGTGTACATTTCAACAAATCATGAGAAATCTCGCCCGACCAGGCCGAGACGGGTTGGGCTGGAATAATGGGAACTAGTAACGAGGCCTTCCGTTTCGTCGACCTCTTCGCTGGGCTGGGTGGCTTCCACGTCGCCCTCGATGAATTGGAGGGGTGTGGTGTATTCGCTGCAGAGAGGGAGCCCAAACTGAAGGCTCTCTATAAAGTCAACTTCGGCGTCGACGCTTGGGGTGACCTTAATGAGTTGAGCAGCGACGAAATCATAGCCCTCAACGTGCCCGATCACCACGTCCTTACCGCAGGTTTCCCGTGCCAACCGTTCTCTAAAGCAGGAGACCAGTTGGGCTTCAAGGATACAAATCAGGGCAATCTCTTTTTCAAGGTGCACGACATCTTGCGCGTCAAGCGGCCACTACACTTCATCTTGGAGAATGTGCCCAATATCCTCAAGCACGACGGTGGCCGCACCAAGGGCACAATCATTCGCTTGTTGGAGGAGCTTGGCTACTCCGTCAAAGTAGAGCACTTTTCGCCGCACGATTTCGGCATTCCGCAGGTGCGAGACCGCGCCTACTTCGTAGGATCACTCCACGGTCTCGATCATTTTGAGTGGCCAGCGAAGCATAAAGATCCAACCGAAATTCAATGGGTACTGCGCCACGAAGGGCACTCCAAGCGCGCCATCCCGGAGCAGACGCTGCGAGCCATTGACATGTGGGGTGACTTCCTGCGCCGCTCGCCGGCTTCTTTGAAGCTGCCTTCCTTCCCGATTTGGGCGATGGAATTTGGGGCAACCTATCCATATCTGGACGAGACTCCAGCAGGGGTTTGGATTCGGAGATCTGGGTTGGGTCTTAGCCAGTTGGGTTTCAAGGGCAGCTTCGGCCAGTGCCTCGACTGCTCGCTCGACGAACAAATTACGAGGATACCAAGCCACGCTAATCGCCTAGGTGATTTGAATTTTCCACAGTGGAAGCGGACTTTTATCAGGCAAAATCGCGAATTCTACCAAGCTAACCGCCATTGGATCGACCCCTGGATCGCACGATGGAGCCCTCAAAGCTTCCCTTCTAGCTTCCAGAAGATGGAGTGGAACGCGCAAGGTGAAGTCCGAGACATCGACAACTTCGTACTACAGGTCCGTGCGTCAGGGCTGCGGGTCAAGCGCCCCACTACCTCCCCAAGTCTCATCGCCTTCACGCAGACCCAAGTGCCCATCCTTGGTGCCAACCTGACCGGCGAACGCCGTTACATGACACCAGAAGAGTGCGCCGAACTTCAGTGCCTCAGCGGCATCCAACTCCCCGCGTCCGACCTCGACGCTTATAAAGCCTTGGGGAACGCAGTGAATGCCCGCGTAGTCAAAGCGATCGCCGAAAGATTGTTGCACGGACTCATCCGGCCCACTTCTAGCATCACCTCTGACCTCGAACCGTTGAGAGCTACTGGATGACTGACCACATCGAAGACGAAGTCGACGGGGAAGACCCGCGGTCCCTCTTGATGGAGAGCATTGCCGACGGGTTGGCAACCCTCTCCGAGGCTTCAGACACGCCGAACGGCGTTCACCCAGTATCGTCAATATTCAGCAGCGGTGACGTCGACTTCGCCTCCGCCTCATGGATGAACAAACTGGCTGAGATTCAAGGCTGGCTGAGCTTCAGCGAGGACCTCCCGCGCACGGGTGGTGAACCATTCCTTCAGGCACTCATCGCTGAACTCAAGCTTGAACCCGCCGACCTCCTTTCTCCCGGAGACACCTACCCGCCGCTGAGCCTTCGTACGCTAGAGCGTCTACAAGAGCGCGTCGAGGCAGCCGTCCGGCTCCAGAGAAATTTTCTTGAAGAACTTGAGACCAAGGGCACCAGCCGTGCGGTAGCTACCCAGTCGTGGGCTGACGCTTGGGCGGAGTCCGACGCGAGTGAGGAGGCGGTGAGTCCGGAGCCGGTCACGGCAAGGGCCGACGTATGGCCGATCTACCAACTCACAAATAAGGTGCCTAACCTAACCCCGTCCTATCAGCGAGGTGATGTATGGGCTAACGGCGACCGACAGTCTCTGATGGAGTCAATTCTCCGTGGCGTCCCTTTGCCCTCCATCATTCTGCTGCGAACTGGACCTACCACACCTTATGAGGTCGTTGACGGCAAGCAGAGGCTCACGACCATCCTCCGATTTGTGGGAAAGCACCCTGTCGCTACGCAGAAGGTTGCGGAGGTCACCTCTCGGCACAGAGATAAAAAGTTCAACGATCAAGGGCGTCTCGACGATAACGGTAGCATGAATTTAGCGGATCTGTTCCGCCACGATTACCCGGCCTTCCGCCGTGCGTGGAAAGCGCTGGAAGGTTACGCACTCAATGCCACACAAGAGAACGAATACTACTTCCCATTCAAGCTGCGCACGACCGGAGAAGGCGGGCTGGTTGGCTCCTACCTAGAGCCTCTCCGCGGGAAGTACTACACGCAGATTAAGGATCTGGTGATCAAGGTCGCTGCTGAGGAAGTCACGATAAAGGGGTTGTTCGAGGAAGTCGTTGAATACCGCATTCCTGTCATCGAATACACTAAGGCCAGTCAAGCCCAGATCCATGAGGTCTTTCGACTCTACAACAAGCAGGGCGTACACCTCAATGCTGAAGAGATCCGTAATGCAGTTTACCACGAGGTCGAACTCACCCGCGCGACCCTTGCTGCCGCCGGCGACGCCGACCCAAACACCGATGTCGCCAAAATCGCCGAATCGCTGGCCGGCATCCCCAATCTTGACCGGCTCAGTGAGGCGCTGAAAAGCTACGGTTTTGGCGACACGCGCTACAAGCGCACTAAAGTTCTAGCTTGGGTCATCTCAGTCCTGGTGCATGATACTGCTGGGAAAGACTTGGCATCGACTAGCCGTAATATCGACCAGTTGCTGATCGCGATTCAGAAGAACACATCGCACCGGCTGGCCGATTCATCGACGTTGAACAAACTGTTCTCGCTGCTGCTAAAAGCTGTCGAACTCCATTCATCGCACGATGAGTTGTGGTCCGATCAATTCAAAGATGGCGGCAAGGGTGCAAAGTGGCAGGAACTTCAACTCGTAGGTTCCCTCGTGGGCATTGCCATGGCCTTAGCTGCCTCGCCAGACGACGTAGAGGACCGCATCGAGGCCAGCGGTGATGTTATCCGAACGGCGAGCGAGGTAGCCCCGGACTGGGTACGCCCCGAAAAGACGCAAACCAAAACCCAGTGGGACTACATAGCTAAGATCAGCAAAAGTCTTCTGGAACTATTGAGCATCGACCCCGATCAAGCGGCTAACGCTGTTCGTCTGCAGTTCGGGACCTCCGGGTACGCGTCGTTGCAGCAGATGCTCATCAAACCGAAAAGTTGAGAGTGGTGCCCGGAAGTTCTCCACTCGTCGAGCATGTCTACTTCAATCCACCTGCTTCTCAGGAGGCGGACTCGTGGTGGGCTAGATACAAGTCCCAACTCGTCGGCTTGACCGACACAGCGCGTGCCTCAGTTGAGGCAGACTCCCGCTATATTCTCCAGCGCGGAATCTTGGGAGCCGACACCGCGAAACCCGAAGAGTGGTCATTCCGCCGATCACGCACTGGCCTCGTTATGGGCTCGGTCCAGTCTGGCAAGACGGCTTCTATGCTGGGGGTCTCAGCTCTGGCCATCGACAACGGCCTCGACATCATCGTCGTACTCGCCGGGACCCGTCTCTCGTTGTGGCGCCAAACCTATGAGAGGTTGGTGCAGCAGTTGGACTCGGGCGAGGAAAACGCACAGAAGATTAAGCGCCGCCTTCTGTGCCCTGCGCCTGGCATCGCTCTGTCAGAACAGACCTACCCACTAGCAACCACTTACGGCTTGACGCCGGCACAAGTGCGACAACGGCTGGGTCAGCGCAAGCCTCTAATCATCGTGGCGATGAAGCAGACCGACCATCTGCATGCCTTGGCCGCAAGCCTGCGCAATAACGTTTTTAACGAAGTTAAGGAGCTTGATCGTAGCGTCCATATGCTCGTGCTTGACGATGAGGCCGACGACGGCTCAATCCTCGATGCCATCGTTGAGTCCTCACAAGACCCTATTTACGGCAGACTGAAGCAGATCCCGCGTGCGATCGCCAACCTCTGGGATCCTCCCCAGGGTTCGCCTGAAAATTTGTTCTCGACCTACATCGCCTACACGGCGACGCCCCAGGCTAACCTCCTTCAAGAGGATCACAACCCATTGGCGCCACGAGATTTCTTGATCTCTCTTCGCACGCCGCTCGACGTCGGCCATCCAATAGATACAATAGACCCCAGCAATCTCAATGCACCGCGCTCATCGACCTATCCCGAGGCGACTGGGATCCGTTCTTACTACACCGGCGGAGAGGTCTTCTACCGCCGCGCAGAAGCAGCTCAACTGTGCGTGCCTACCACCAACTCCGCTCAGCAGGACCTCGCAGACGCCGTCCGAGCTTTCTTGGTGGCTGGCGCAATCCGACTACACCGCTCTGGCAAGGTCGGTCCGGTATCTGCCCTCGCAAAGCAGTTCGACACGAAAGAAGAAGCCCTTGCCAACGCGGCTTCGCCGCACTCTATGCTGTATCATCCTTCTGCGGCAATCCAGCACCACTTTCAGGGTGCTGAAGATGTCCTGATCTGGGCGGGAATTCAGGATCGATCGGCGGCTCGAAATCTCATTGATGGGGGGGATGCTAGGCTGCCCCATACCTTAGTAGATCAACTGCTGGCGGACCCCGCCCCATGGGCGCAATGGCTTGAGAAATATCGCGCCTCCGCCAGAGAAATTGAGAAGGAGTTCGACGTCCTGCCTCCGACGAGTTTCCCGGACTGGCAGACCGTCGAAAGTCTACTTATTTGGGAGGTGATCCCTGGAACTAGAATTGCCGTGGTCAACAGCGACCCTAATGCTGACGATCGCCCGGCCTACGCACCGAGCCAGGATAAAGATACGGGCAAATGGAGAGCAGCTCGCGACCTCTGCACGATCTTTGTCTCAGGGAATGTCATGGCCCGGGGACTGACGTTGGAAGGTATGACCACGGCGTTGTTCCAGCGTTCATCAGCCAACCCGCTGGCCGATACCCAGATGCAGATGCAGCGCTGGTTCGGCTACCGCGGATCACATATTGAACTATGCCGAGTCTTTGCCTCCAGCGACCAACTCTCACTCTTCCGTGCTTACCACGATGTCGACGAAGCGGTTCGAACTGCCATCACCGAACGCATGATGAGCGACGCTCCTGAGCCTACCGTCTTGCAGGGACTCAATTTCGAAGCCACCGGCAAGATCGCAGGCGTCGGCAACCTTCCACTATCACCAGGGGCACGTCCCTTCGTTACAGTCATCAATGACAGCCGGCGGGCGGATTCGAATGCAGACATCGTGGCTAAACTCTTCGTTCGGCCATCCAGCGACCTCACTGTCGCCAATGTGCTGCGGGGCCGGATCCTAGATGTTCCACTCGAACTGACCGAGGCCGCCGAACTCTTGGATAGCCTAACTTACGCGGATTATCGCCCCAGAAGCGAGGGGTTTCACGTGGACTTCTGGAGCGGTATCGAAGCCCGGGCAAACGCAGTTGCCCCACTGGTAGATACACCTTTCTATCGCCCGCCGGTGAGACATGGTAAGGGAGACGAGCCGAGGCGAGTCTGTCCTTATGCCATTGCCGCCTACCTTCGACTTTGGTCGGCTAGCCTCACCCGGTCGATCACGGGCCTATTTGTGACCGGCCAGCCCGGCGATCTATGGTCCTACGCCGACCTTAGGCGCAAGAACACTGAGCGACCACGGTTCTGGATCGGCATTCGTTACGGAGATGGTGCCACCATATCCAAAGGTCCGCTGGCGCTGCTTCCATTTGACATACGCGCCACCACAAAGAGGGTGGCCGGAGGCGAACTCAAGACCACTTGGGGTGCAAGTGACCCCAACGCCGGCCCGGGCCAGTATCGCGGCGACGTCTACTTCGACTACTATCACCGGTACGCTGACGTGCCGTCGCGCAGCACCACGGGGTGGCGACCCAGCGGCTCCGACGGTCAAATCCTCTTCTACGTTAATCAACACTCGGACGACGAGCACCCCGCGGTCGCAGTTGGGGTCTGTCTCCCTGCGGGAGGTCCGGAGCAGTTTTCAGCCACCCGTGCTGGTGGGGGGCGTCGTTAAGGAGGAAATTCCATGACCAGCTACGAAGTAGTTTTGAACCAGATCAACGTCGTCCCCGCGGGAACAATTGGAGATGACCGAGCCATTACTTGGTTAACTGATGCGAAGGTGGTCGGGATCGCTCGGAATAGTCGTGGTCACTTAGAACTGTTCCTTGCAGGCGACGAGTTAAGGCCCCGGACCGGCACAGTGAAGACTGCGATGCGCTACCACTCTTGGCACCGCGACGCCCTGCCTCCTCTGAACGCAAACCGCATTTGCTTGCCCGCGCTCGGGCATTTTGACCAGGTCGGTGCATTTATTGCCGCTGAACTCCTGCGCGAGAAGGCTGATTCTAATTTAGAGCGCGCCTTTGCCGTCACCGAGCCGCTGATCGAACTCGCCATTAAGCGCATGGAGATCTCCGAAAACGCGATCCTCGGGCTCGTCGGGGAACTGCTCCTACTCGATGCTCTCTGCCGCCGCGCGGCTGATCCCCAGGTCGGACCAATCGTTCAAGCTTGGGATGGCTGGCGCCGCTCGGCAAGGGACTTCACATGGCAAGGCACGGGCGTAGAGATAAAAACCACTACTCGCACCACCTCAAGTCACGCCATCCATGGTGTCCACCAGATCGAGCCTACCCCTGCCAGTGATGACGCCACAGGGGAAACGCGCCTGCTCCTCGTGAGCATCGGCCTGTGCCAATCAGATCTCAATGCGCCTGCTTTGTCGATCCCTTCCTTGGTGGAGAGCATTCTTGATCGACTCAACGGCACCGGGGCTAGTGGCTTGGTCGAGGACTTCCTCACGCGCGTGTCTGTGTACGGCACAGAGTCGGGCATCGGATACGAGCATGCCACGATGGTCAACGAGGCACCGTTCACGACTACATTTGGCGTGACGTTCATCCGTGGGTACGACATGGCAGACCCGGCCGTCGAGGTCCTGCGGCGCGATGACCTCGTCACCCATCAGCATGTGGATGCCCAGTCGGTCATCTTCCGCGTAGAACTTCCCGCGACGATCAGCTTAAATAACCCTATCGTAGGTGCCCGACGCGTCGCGGAGGCGATACTTCGCTTGCACATTTAGGGACTGTTGATTTCGCGCAGAACTGACGCTTGGGGGTTCGCTGAATAACCTGAGCAAGTCGGCGATGGGAAGCCCCAGAACGGCAGCAATCTCCCGCATCGCTACCATCTTGGCCGAGTCTTTGCCGCGATGCCAAACTAACGGCAGCTTTCGGCAATCAACAGCCGGAAGATGCCAATTCGCTAGCTACCTCTGAGGGGTACTTCCTTTTCGCATCGCCTGGTCGTTTGCAAGGACAGGATGCGTCTTGAGGCTTCACGATTACACCGATGCGTGCATTCCACGCGACATGGTCATGACAGTTCGATCATGCAGAACTCCAACCCTTTTTGACCTCGTCAATCTGTTGCGCAGCGACAGACTTCGTTTCGGTCACAAATTGCGAGATGAGTTGAGCGCTGCGGGCGTCGCGAAGATAGCGACGTTATCAGCGGCGATATCGCGCAGGAGGGTTGCTGATATCCATGGAAAGGTTCAAGCACCTCGTAAATCGTACCGTCGAGACCGTATCGGAATGGCACCATGGCGAGTTCGATGATCTCGTCTTGGCGAACATCCAGCCCGGTGGTCTCGACGTCAACGAACAGACCGGTACGAATCTTCTCAGATTTAGGATGAGGGCGTGGAGATCGCGGAGTAAGGCGACGTAAGACACGGTAATGTCCACTGGCTTCCAAGGCTGCGGCCATCGAGGCAAGATCGGATTCACTCATGAACTGCCCCCAATTTCGACCGGACAGTCGGCATAAGCAGAAAGGCTCAAGCACAGGCTTGAGGACAGGCTTATGTCTAACGAGTATCGACGCATTGAAGTGATCACGGGCGATGTTCTGCGACGGCGGTGGACAACCGAGCAGAAGCTGCGGATTATCGAGGAGAGTTTTGAGCCGGGCGAGACGGTTTCGTCGGCGGCCAGGCGTCATGGGGTTGCGCCCAATCTGCTCTACCGGTGGCGCAGGCTTCTCAGCGAAGGAGGCACGGCAGCGGTGGATTCTGATGAACCTGTCGTCGGCAATTCCGAGGTCAAGAAGCTCGAGGATCGCGTTCGCGAGCTGGAGCGCATGTCCGAATTTACAAGGCTCCCTGCGTTCAGGCCCCCGCAACCAAATCAAAAGCCCCGATGACAGAAATGTCTCGGGGCTTTTGGCGTTTCTGTTCAATGGAAACGGCAAGCCGATCCTTACCGATCACAAGGATCCTCAGCATTTGTGCCGCCTGGCCGCACGTCTCCTCATGACCAAGCCGGGTGTGAAGTGATCTCCTTTTGGCAATATCTGGCGAGGTTGGGGTGGGGCAGAAGAGGCGGGCCGATGAAGTCGCCGACTTAGTTGACCCTTGATTGCGGCAGACATTGCCGTCTTCTGGCCGCTTCCCTGCCTCTTCAGGATTTAAGGAAGTCCTAAACTTAATCCGGCTGCCTCCTTTGTGATGAACGGCGTGGTGTTTGAGCGACCGGCGCGTCAAACGAGCCGTAGATACGATGCCCATGCCTCAGAAGATCATTGACGTATTATAATGAAGTGTTGTACGTACAACATTACAATGTTGAGTGACGCTGCGCGTTTCTGTGGAGGATAGCGGTGGCGTCGGGTTGGGAGCTTACCCGCCTTCGGCATTGGCGTGTCACGTAAACGGAGGAAAATCGTGCTGAATTTTAAGAAGGCCCTGTTCGGGGCGGTTGCCCTGACATTCGCTCTCTCGGCGTCTGCTGGCGCTGAAGACAAGATTCTCATCGGCCTCGTCACCAAGACGAACGGCAATCCCTTCTATGCCAAGATGAAGGAAGGCGCCGAAATGAAGGCGAAGGAGCTCGGCGTCGAGCTGCAAAGCTTCGCCGGCAAGATCGACGGCGACAGCGATTCCCAGGTCGCCGCCATCGAGACGCTGATCTCGGCGGGCGCCAAGGGCATCATGATCACGCCGAGCGATCCGAAGGGCATCGTCTCGACGCTCGATAAGGCACGCAAGGCCGGCATCTTCGTTGTCGCGCTCGACACCGAGACCGATCCGATCACGGCGGCCGACGCGACCTTCGAGACGGACAACAAGCTGGCCGGCGAGCTGATCGGCAAGTGGGCCGCGGCCACGATGGGCGACAAGGCGAAGGATGCCAAGATCGCCTTCATCGACGCGGTCGAGAACCAGCCGACCGTCGACTGGCAGCGCGACCAGGGCTTCATGAAGGGCTTCGGCATCGACATCAAGGAGCCGAACCGCTACGGCGAGGAGGACGATCCGCGCATCGTCGGCCATCAGTGGGGCGCGGGCGCCGAGGACGGCGGACGCACCGGCATGGAGCAGCTTCTCCAGCGCGAGCCGGAAATCAACCTCGTCTACACCATCAACGAGCCGACGGCGGCCGGCGCCTATGAGGCGCTGAAGGCGGTCAAGCGCGAGAAGGACGTGCTGATCGTTTCCGTCGACGGCGGTTGCCCGGGCGTGAAGAATGTCGCGGCCGGCGTCATCGGCGCCACCTCGCAGCAATATCCGCTGCTGATGGCCACGATGGGCGTCGAGGCGATCGTCAACTACGTCAAGACCGGCGCCAAGCCCACCAACAGCGAGGGTCTCGACTTCTACAATACCGGCGTCAAGCTCGTGACGGACAAGCCCGTTCCCGGCATCGATTCCATCACGTCGGAAGAAGCACTCAAGCTCTGCTGGGGTTGATGAACCGGATCGGCGCGGCCCTCGCCGCGCCGCCCTTCCTTAACGAAAAAGGGCTTGCTCCATGTCGTCGGACAATCAGGCACTCTCGACGGCCGAGGCCGCATTCGAGGACCAGCGGTCGTCGGTGGGCCGCACGCTGCACCGCTTCCTTCACAACAATTTCACGGTCGTCCCGGCCGCGATCCTCATCCTGAGCTGCCTTCTCTTCAGCCTCATCGTCGGATCGCGCTTCCTGCACCCGTTCAATTTCTCCCTGATCCTGCAGCAGGCGACGATCATCGGCATCGTCGGCACGGCGCAGACGCTGATCATCCTGACGGCCGGCATCGACCTCTCCGTCGGCGCGATCATGATCATGGCCTCGCTCATCATGGGGCGGCTCGCGGTCCTGTCGGGCGTGCCCGTCGAGCTCGCCTTCCTCGCCGGCCTTGCGGCGGGCGCGGCCTGCGGCTTTGCCAATGGCGTCCTGATCTGCCGCTTCAAGCTGCCGCCCTTCATCACCACGCTCGGCACCTGGAGCGTCTTCGGGGCGATCAATATCGGCTATTCTCGCAGCGAGACCATCCGCTCGCAGGAGATCGCCGATGCCGCGCCGTTCCTCCAGTGGACCGGGCAATCCTTCTCCTTCTTCGGCGCGACGCTGACCTATGGCTCGATCCTCCTGCTGCTGCTCGTGGCGGTGGCCTGGTACGTGCTGAACCGCACGCCCTTCGGCAAGCACGTCTATGCCATCGGCGACGACGCGGAAGCCGCGCAGCTTGCCGGCATCAACATCCGCCGTACGCTGACGGCGGTCTATGTGCTGGCCGGCATCATCTGCGCGCTTGCGGGCTGGGTGCTGATCGGCCGCACGGGCTCGGTCAGCTCGCTGTCCGGCGCGACCGTCAACCTCGATTCCATCACCGCGGTGGTGATCGGCGGCACCAGCCTCTTCGGCGGGCGCGGCTCGATCATCGGCACCCTGTTCGGCGCGCTTATCGTCTGCACCTTCCGCAACGGCATCGCGCTCGCCGGTGCGGATGCGGTCTGGCAAGAGGCGTCCATCGGCCTGCTCATCCTCTCGGCCGTGGCGCTCGACAACTGGCTGAGAAAGGTGTCGGCATGAGTGTGGAACCCATTCTCAAGGCGCGCGGGCTGGTCAAGCGCTACGGGCGTATCGTCGCCCTCGATCACGCCGATTTCGATCTGATGCCGGGAGAAGTGCTTGCCGTCATCGGCGACAACGGGGCCGGCAAGTCGACGCTGATCAAGGCGCTGTGCGGCGCGATCACCCCGGAGGCCGGCGAGATCTCCCTTGGCGGCGAGCCGGTCTCCTTCCGCTCGCCGCTCGATGCGCGGCGGGCCGGCATCGAGACGGTGTTCCAGTCGCTGGCGCTGGCGCCGTCCATGACGATCGCCGACAACATGTTCCTCGGGCGCGAGCGCCGCACGAAGGGCATGTTCGGCCGGATCTTCCAGAACCTCGACATGCGCACCATGCGCCGCGAGGCGCGGGCGGCCCTGTCGGAGCTGGGGCTGGCGACGATCCAGGACATCAACCAGCGGGTGGAGACGCTTTCGGGCGGCCAGCGCCAGGGCATCGCCATCGCGCGGGCCGCGGCCTTCAGCAGCCGGGTGATCTTCATGGACGAGCCGACCGCAGCCCTCGGCGTGAAGGAATCGCGCAAGGTGCTCGACCTTATCGCCGACGTGCGGCGCAAGGGCATCTCGATCGTGCTGATCAGCCACAACATGCCGCATGTCTTCGAGATCGCGGACCGGATCCATATCCACCGCCTCGGCTCGCGGGCCTGCGTCGTCGATCCGAAGTCGATCTCGATGTCCGACGCCGTCGCCATCATGACGGGGGCGAAGCGGCTGGAGCCCGAGCCCGTTCAGGCCTGAAGCCAGCCTCACCGGCTTCCCTTTTCAAGTGCGGGCTTCGGCGGGGCGCCGGGTCCCTTGCGGCCTTTGCGCTTTCGGGCGGCGGAGGTCATTTCCTCAATCGAAGTGTCTTGTCATGTTGTACGTATAACATTATAGGATGCGAAAAGCATATCTGGAGGCACCCCTATGTCTGACCGCCGCGACCTGGCGAACGCCATTCGTTTCCTGACCGTCGATGTCGTGCAAAAAGCCAATTCCGGCCATCCCGGCACGGCCATGGGTATGGCCGATATTGCCGAGGTTCTGTGGAACGATTTCCTTCGGCACAATCCCGCGAACCCGAAATGGCTCAACCGCGACCGCTTCGTGCAGTCGAATGGTCACGGCTCCATGCTGACCTATTCGCTGCTGCACCTTTCCGGCTACGGGCTGACGGTGCAGGACCTCAAGGATCACCGCAAGCTGCATTCCAAGACCCCCGGGCACCCGGAATACGGCATCACCGCGGGCGTCGAGACGACGACCGGCCCGCTCGGGCAGGGCTTCGCCAATGCCGTCGGCATGGCGCTGGCGGAAAGGAAGCTCGCGCAGGAATTCAACCGCGAAGGCTTCCCCGTCGTCGATCACTTCACCTATGTCTTCGTCGGCGATGGATGCCTGATGGAAGGCGTGGCGCAGGAGGCGGCTTCGCTCGCCGGCACGCTGAAGCTGAACAAGCTCATCGCCGTCTATGACGACAACAAGATTTCCATCGACGGCGAAACGCCCGGCTGGTTCGCGGATGATACGCCGGCCCGCTTCCGCGCGCTCGGCTGGAACGTCATCGCCGATGTCGACGGCCACGACTTCGACGCCATCGCCGCCGCCTTCACTGCCGCACGCCGCTCGCCGGACAAGCCGACCATGATCTGCTGCAAGACGATCATCGGCTACGGCTCGCCGAACAAGCAGGGCAAGGAGGAGGTGCATGGCGCGCCGCTCGGCGTGGACGAGGTCACCCGCACGCGCGAGCATCTCGGCTGGCCACACGAGGCCTTCGTCGTGCCCGATGCCATCATGCAGGCCTGGGACGCTCGCCCGCGCGGGGAAAAGGCGGAAGCCGAGTGGAACGCGCTGTTCGCGGCCTACCGGGCGCAGCATCCGGCGCTGGCCGCCGAGCTGGAGCGCCGCACCGCCGGCCGTCTGCCGGAAGGGTTCGACGCCGCTGTCTCGGCCGAGGTTGAGCGCATCCTCGGCGGCGATCCGGTCAAGCAGCCGGTGCGCAAGGCGTCCAACCGTGTGCTCGGCAATCTCCTGAAGGGCCTGCCGGAGGTGATCGGCGGTTCGGCCGATGTTTCCCTCTCGACGCTCGCCTGGACGGGCGAGGCCCGCTCGATCACGCCCGAGGATTTCTCCGGCAATTTCGTGCATTACGGCGTGCGGGAATTCGGCATGTCGGCGATAATGAACGGCATGGCGGCCCATGGCGGGCTCATTCCCTATGGCGCCTGCTACCTCGTCTTCAGCGACTACAGCCGCAACGCGGTGCGGCTTTCCGCCCTGATGGGGCTCAAGGCGGTCTTCCTCTACACGCACGATTCCATCGGGGTCGGCGAGGACGGGCCGACGCACCAGCCCTGTGAGCAGCTCGTGGCGCTGCGCGCCATCCCCACCATGTCGCTGTGGCGGCCGGGCAGCGAGCTGGAAGCGCTCGTCGCCTGGGAGAGCGCCATGAAGCGCGAGGGGCCGAGCGTCATCGTCGCCGCGCGGCAGGACGGCGCGGTGTTCGCGCACAAGGCGGGCGATCTCGAAGGCATCCGCAAGGGCGGTTATATCCTCAAGGACGCCGCCGGCAAGCCGGATGTCGTGCTGGCCGCGACGGGTTCGGAACTCGGCCTCGTGCTGGAGGCCGCGAAGGTTCTGGAAGGCGAGGGCCGGGCGGTCCGTGTCGTCTCCATCCCCAACGGCAACCTCTTCGCCGGGCAGGATCGCGCCTATCAGGACAGCGTGCTTTCCTTCGGCACGCCGGCGGTCTTCGTCGAGGCGGCTTCGCCCCTCTACTGGTACCAGTTCCTAAAGGGGCCGGGCACGGTGGTCGGGGTCGACCGCTTCGGGGAATCGGCCCCGGGGCCGGAGATCTACCGCGCCATGAACCTGACGGCCGAGCGCGTCGTCTCCGAGGCCGCCCAGCTTCTGGCCTGAGAAAACGGTTGCAGCAGGGATGGAAAGCATCTCTGCTGCTTTTTCATGACGCATATGGGGACAGGCAGGCATGTATCTCGGCATCGATCTCGGCACCGGCTCGGTCAAGGCACTTCTGATCGATGACGACGGCAGGACCGTCGCGGAGGCCTCGCAGGCCTATGCCGTTTCCTCGCCCGTGCCGGGCCATGCCGAGACCGCGCCGGCCGACTGGTGGGCCGGAACGGTCGCGGCCGTGCGCGCCTGCTGCGCCGGGCGCGGCGCGGCGGTGCGCGGCATCGGCCTGTCGGGCCAGGCGCACGGGCTCGTCGTGCTCGACGCGGCGGAAAAGCCGCTGCGCCCCGCCATCCTCTGGGCCGACCAGCGCGCCACGGCGGAAATGGACGCGGTGCTCGCCTTGCCGGAGGAGGTGCGCCGCCCGCTCGCCAATCCCGTCGTCAGCGGCATGGCCGGCCTCTCGCTGCTGTGGCTTCGGCACAACGAGCCCGCCACCTATGCCGCCATCCGCCGCATCCTCTCGCCGAAGGATTGGCTGCGGCTGGTGTTGACCGGCGAGGTTGCGACCGAGCCATCCGACGCCTCGATGACGCTGCTCTACGAGATCGACGGCGACCGCTGGGCGACGGATTTCCTGAAAGCCCTGTCGCTCGATCCGGCCGTCCTTGCCCCCGTCGTGGAATCGCAGTCGGTCGCCGGCCGGCTGACGGCCGCGGCGGCTGAAGAACTGGGGCTACCCGCCGGAACGCCGGTCGCCGCCGGTCTTTCCGATACCGCCTCCTGCCTCTTCGGCATGGGGCAGACCAGGCCCGGCTCCACCATCCTGCAGGTTGGTTCGGGCATCCAGATCATGTCGGTGGTCGAGAGTATCGAGCCGCGCGTCCAGCCCTTCTACAACAGCTATCGCGGCATCGGCCGCAGCCTCTATTCCATGGCGGCGCTACAAAACGGCGGCACGGTCTTCGAATGGGCGCGCACCGTACTCGGCGCCTCCTGGGCGGAAATGTACCGCGCCGGCTTCGACGAGAACGAGGGCAATGGCGGCATTGTCTTCCTGCCCTATGCGGCGGGCGAGCGGGCACCGCTGCTCGATCCGAACGCGGCGGCGGCCTGGGCCTATATGCGCCTCGGCTGCACGCGCGGTCAGCTCATCCGCTCGGTCTTTGAGGGCGTCGCCCTTGCGGTGCGCGATAGCTGGGACGCTATGCGCGGCGTCGGCGTTTCCGCCGACCGCATCCTTCTCACCGGCGGCGGCAGCACGGATCCGCGCTGGCGGCAATTGCTGGCGGACATCCTGCAGATGCCGCTGGTGCCGGCGCACGAGCTCGGCAATGCGACGATCGGGGCCGCCTATCTCGGCGGCCTCGCCGCCGGCCATTGGCGCGGCGTCGAGGACATTCCCTTCCCCGACCAGCTCGGCGAGACCGTCGAGCCGCGTCCCTTTGCGGGGCTGGACGAACTTCTGGCCCTGTTCCGTGCCACCTATCGCGGCCTGAAGCAGGCCTGACGGTCCTCAATAGGTCCGGTGCAGGTCGATGGTCAGGCGCGTGCGGTCGGGATGGTGCCAGGATTCGTAATATTCGAGCACCTGCTTGTTCTGGTCGTAGGTCACTTCGCGGTTGAACAGGACGTAGCTGTTCATCTCCACCTGCAACTGGCTGGCGATGGCTTCCTCGTCGATGCGGGCGAGCTCCACCTGTCGCTTGCCGGTGGTCGCCACGGCATTGTAGCGCTTGGCGAGGTACTGGTAGAGCGAGACGTTCTCCAGCTCGTTCGAGTGCAGCAACTCGGGGAAGCGCGAATAGGGCAGGTAGTTGCGCACGACCAGGAAGACCACGCCGTCGGCATAGCGCATGCGCTCCAGGAAGACGGCGTCGTTCTCGCCGATCTCTTCGGCCACATGGGCGGGCGGGCGGATGCGCTCCTGTTTCAGCACCCGGGTCGTCAGCTTGAAGCCGGCCTTGGCCATGCTTTCGAGCAGCGGATCGAGCTGCTGGACGAGGGCGATGGGCACCTTGCGTTCCAAGACGAAGGCGCCGCGGCCGCGCTCGGTCTCGATCAGGTTGTCATGCGCGAGCGATTGCAGCGCCTGCCGCACGACGCTGCGCGAGACGTCGTAGGTCTCGCAAAGCTCGCCTTCGGTCGGCAGCTTGCTGCCGGGCGGATAGGCGCCGGATTCGATTGCGCCCCTCAGCGTTTCGGCGAGCTGGAAATAGAGAGGGATGGGGGAATTGCGTTCAATGCTCATGCGAATCTCTCTTCCTCGCGGGGCGGTTGCAGGCACTTTGCTGTTGTTAGCGTGACATGACAAGCGGACATCACAAACTGAAAAGGCTGTATTCACCGGCTATTGACACTCGGAATGTAGTTTGATTATGTTGTCCGTACAACATTACAAAATGTCATAATGATATGGCGCATCCTGCCATTCATATCAAATCCGGGAGCTGCGAGGTGGATGTGAGTGAAGCTGTCATCGGGGGTGCGCCGGCCGTGCGCGCCGCCGCCGAGGTCCGCAATTCCGGGCCGCATCCGTCCAATCCCGGCATCGCCTTCTCCATGGATCCCATCGAGGCGGTGCGCGTCAACCTGTCGGCCGCCGAGCGCCGCACGGCCTCGCTGGGCGGGCGCCGCACGGTCAAGAAGGAATGGCAGGCGGCCTGGCTGGTGCGCGCCATCGAATGCATCGACCTCACGACGCTGAACGGCGACGACACGGAAGGGCGCGTGCGCCGTCTCTGCGCCAAGGCCCGCCAGCCGCTGCGCGAGGACCTGCAGGCCGCGCTCGGCCTTGCGGATCGCCGCGTCACCACGGGCGCGGTCTGCGTCTACCACCGTTTCGTCTCCACCGCCGTCGATGCGCTGAAGGGCAGCGACATTCCGGTCGCGGCCGTCTCCACCGGCTTTCCGGCCGGCCTGTCGCCGATGGAAACGCGCCTCAAGGAGATCGAGGCCTCGGTCGCCGACGGGGCGGAGGAGATCGACATCGTCATCACGCGTGAGCATGTGCTGCGCAGCAACTGGCAGGCGCTCTACGACGAGGTGAAGGCCTGCAAGGAAGCCTGCGGCCCGGCGCATATGAAGACCATCCTCGCCACCGGCGACCTCCAGACGCTGCGCAATGTCTCGCGCGCTTCCTGGGTCGCGATGATGGCGGGTTCCGATTTCATCAAGACCTCGACGGGCAAGGAAGGCGTCAACGCCACGCTGCCGGTGACGCTGATCATGCTGCGCGCCATCCGGGACTACCGCGAGATGACCGGCCATGTCGTTGGCTACAAGCCTGCCGGCGGCATCTCCACCGCCAAGGACGCGATGGCCTATCTCGCGCTGATGAAGGAGGAACTGGGCAACGACTGGCTCCAGCCGAACCTGTTCCGCTTCGGCGCTTCCTCACTGCTTTCCGATATCGAGCGGCAGCTCGAGCATTATGTCACCGGCCGCTACGCGGCCTTCAGCCACCACGCCATGGCCTAGTCGGGCTGGAGCGTTTCCAGGAAAAGCGGATCCCGGTTTTCCGTTCGGAAGTGCGCAAAAACAAAGGAACAGAGCGTTTTCGCGGTTCGGAGAACGCGCAAATGCTCTGGGGAGAACACGATGTCCATTGCAGAGATTCTTGAGACGATGAGCTACGGCCCGGCCCCCGAAAGCGACAAGGAAGCCCGCGCCTGGATCAAGGGCCTGGGCGGCGAGACGAAACTCTTCATCGGCGGCGCCTGGAAGAAGGCGAAGGCCGGCGAGAGCTTCGAGACCATCGCGCCCGGTTCCGGCGAGGTGCTGACGCGCATCGCGCAGGCGGGCGCCGCCGATGTCGACGCCGCCGTCAAGGCCGCCGCCAAGGCGCAGCCGGCCTGGGCGGCGCTCGCCGGCCACCAGCGCGCCCGCTACCTCTATGCGCTCGCCCGCCTCATCCAGCGCCACAGCCGCCTCTTCTCGGTGGTGGAGACGCTCGACAACGGCAAGCCGATCCGCGAGACGCGCGACATCGACATCCCGCTCGTCGCCCGCCACTTCTACCACCATGCCGGCTGGGCGCAGCTCATGGACGGCGAGCTTGCCGACCGCGAGGCGCTCGGCGTCTGCGGCCAGATCATCCCGTGGAACTTCCCGCTGCTGATGCTCGCCTGGAAGATCGCGCCGGCCATCGCGCTCGGCAATACGGTCGTGCTGAAGCCCGCCGAATATACCTCGCTGACGGCGCTGCTCTTCGCTGAGATGTGCCAGAAGGCCGGTCTGCCGGAAGGTGTCGTCAACATCGTCACAGGCGACGGGGCGACCGGCGAGGAGATCGTCAAGCATCCGGGCATCGCCAAGATCGCCTTCACCGGCTCGACGGAAGTCGGCCGCCGCATTCGCGAGGCGACCGCCGGTACCGGCAAGAGCCTGACGCTGGAACTCGGCGGCAAGTCGCCCTTCATCGTCTTCGACGACGCCGATCTCGACGCGGCCGTGGAAGGCGTGGTCGACGCCATCTGGTTCAACCAGGGCGAGGTCTGCTGCGCGGGTTCCCGCCTCCTCGTGCAGGAAAGCGTCCATGACCGCTTCATCGCGAAGCTGAAGGCCCGCATGGAGACGCTGCGCGTCGGCGATCCGCTCGACAAGGTCGTCGATATCGGCGCCATCGTCCATCCGGTGCAGCTGGAGCGCATCCGCTCGCTCGTGGAAACGGGCGTCAAGGAAGGCGCAAGCCTGCACCAGCCGAAGGCCGGTGTGCCAGCCAAGGGCTGCTTCTACCCGCCGACCCTGCTGACGGGTGTGCATCCGGCCGCCACCGTCTCGCGCGTCGAGATCTTCGGCCCGGTCGTGGTCGCCACCACGTTCCGCACGCCCGCCGAGGCGGTGGAGCTTGCCAATAACACAGAATACGGCCTTGCCGCTTCGGTCTGGAGCGAGACCCTGTCGCTCGCCCTCGACATCGCGCCCAAGCTGAAATGCGGCGTCGTCTGGGTCAACGGCACCAACATGTTCGATGCCGGCGTCGGCTTCGGCGGCTACAAGGAATCCGGCTTCGGCCGCGAGGGCGGCCGCGAGGGGCTTTCGGCCTATAGCCGGCCGAAGTGGCTGGCGAAAGCCAAGCCCATCGCCGAGAAGCCGGCTGCCCAGCCGACCGGCGACGTGCTCTCCACCGCCTTCGTCGACCGCACGGCGAAATTCTATGTCGGCGGCAAGCAGGCGCGGCCCGACGGCGGCTATTCGCGCCCGGTCGTCTCGCCCTCCGGCGCGCTCGTCGGGGAAGTCGGCGAGGGCAACCGCAAGGACATCCGCAACGCCGTGGAAGCGGCGCGCAAGGCGGCATCCTGGGGCACCGCGAGCGAGCACAACCGCGCGCAGATCCTCTACTACATCGCGGAAAACCTCGACGCCCGCGCCGGTGAATTCGCCGAACGCCTCGCCGCCATGACCGGCCGCCGCCGGCAGGACACGGCCCGCGAGGTCTCCGCCAGCGTCTCGCGCCTCTTCGCCTATGGCGCCTGGGCCGACAAGTATGAGGGCGCGGTGCACAAGCCGCCGATGCGCGGTGTGGCGCTCGCCATGAACGAGCCGGTCGGCACGCTGGGCATCGTCTGCCCGGAGGAGCCGGGCCTGCTCGGCTTCGTCTCGACCTTCGCGCCGGCCATCGCGCTCGGCAACCGGGTCGTCGTCATCCCCTCGGCCAGCCAGGCGCTCGCCGCGACCGACTTCTACCAGGTGCTGGAGACTTCGGACGTGCCGGGCGGCGTCGTCAACATCGTGACGGGCGACCGCCATGCGCTGGCGCTGGAACTCGCCAAGCACGAGGAGGTGGACGGGATCTGGTACTTCGGCAACGCCGCAACGACCGGCGCCATCGAGAAGGCCTCGGCCGGCAATCTCAAGCAGGTCTGGGCCGAGACGGCGCAGCGCGACTGGTTCGATGCCCGGCAGGGCGAGGGACGGGAGTTCCTCGGCCGCGCCACGCAGGTCAAGAATATCTGGGTGCCCTACGGGGAGTAGGGCACGGCAAAAAGCACAGTGCATGTTGGCCTTCACCCTAACCCTCTCCCCGCAAGCGGGGAGAGGGGACTTGCCGCACGAACGGGCATTGGTTGGGGAAACCGGCGCGGCATATCCCCTTCGCCCCGTTTACGGGGAGAAGGTGGCCGGCAGGCCGGATGAGGGGCGCCTGCGCAACAGCATCAATAGGGACGGAGGAAACAGGTGTATCTCGAACGCTTCAGGCTCGACGGGGAACGTGCGGTCATTACCGGCGGAGGGCGCGGCATCGGGCTTGCGACCGCCGATGCGCTTGGCGAGGCCGGCGCCCGGCTTGCCCTCATCGAGCGCGATCCGGCGCTGCTGGAAGAGGCCCGCGCGGCATTGCAGGCCAAGGGCTACGACGTCTCGGTGCATGAGGGCGACGTCACCGATGCCGCGCGCATGCAGGCCATCGCCGACGAGCTGGCGGCGACGGGCGGTGCGTCCATCCTCGTCAACAATGCCGGCATCGCGCTCAGCGACATCCCCGCCGAGGACATGGAAGACGAGCGCTGGCTGAAGGTCATCGACGTCAATCTCAACGGCACCTACTGGTGCGCCCGCGCCTTCGGCCGCCACATGCTCAAGGCCGGCCGGGGCTCCATCGTCAATGTCGGCTCCATGTCCGGCTTCATTGTCAACCGGCCGCAGCCGCAGGCGCATTACAACGCCTCGAAGGCCGCCGTGCACCACCTGACCAAGTCGCTCGCCGCCGAATGGGCGACGCGCGGCGTCAGGGTCAATGCGGTGGCTCCCACCTACATCGAAACGCCGCTCAACGCGCTCGTCGAGAACAACCGGCCCATGCTCGACCGCTGGATCGATTCCACGCCGATGGCGCGCATGGGCAAGGACCACGAGGTCGCAAGCGTGATCCTCTTCCTGTCCTCTCAGGCCGCGAGCCTGATGACCGGATCGATCGTGCTTGTGGATGGAGGATACACGCTCTGGTGAGGCCATCCGTGCCGGATGCCGCGCCGCCCGTGTCAGCATGCAACAATCACTAGGAGGAGTTAACATGATCAGCATCAAGACGCTTCTGGCAGGGTCGGTGGCCCTGTTCTGCCTGACCTCTGCCGCCATGGCCGAGGATTGCAAGGTGGGCCTCACCATGCCCTCGCTCAACGCGCCCTACTTCGCCGCGCAGGTCGCCGCCGTCGAGAAGGCCGCGAAGGATGCGGGCTGCGAAATCACGACGGCGGACAGCCAGAGCGATTTCTCCAAGCAGATCAACGACGTCGAGGACATGGTGGCCAAGGGCATCAACATCCTCATCATCAACCCGCGTGACCAGGAAGCGCTCATTCCGGCCGTCAACGCGGCGACGGCCGCCGGCGTCAAGGTCGTGGCGATGGACTCGACGCTCAACGCAAAGGCCAATTTCATCTCGCTGGTCCGCTCTTCCAGCGACGAGAACGGCCGCCTTGTCGGCGACTGGATCGCCAAGAAGATGAAGGGCACGCCGATCAAGATGCTCCTCATCTCCGGCAACCAGGGCAATCCGGGCGGGTTGGAGCGCCGCATGGGCGTCGTCAAGGGCATCGTCGAGGCGCAGCTCGTCAACGAGGGCGCGGTCAATCTCCAGATCCTCGGCCAGGGTTGGGGCGACTGGGCGACGGACGGCGGCCTGAAGGCGGCGGAAGACCTGTTGCAGGCCCATCCGGACGCCAACCTCGTCGTCGGCGAGAACGACTCCATGGTGCTCGGCGCGGTGCAGGCGGCCAAGGCCGCGGGCCTCGACAACATCCTCTTCGCCGCCGCTGCCGACGGGCAGCGCGAGGCGCTGGCGATGATCAAGGACGGCAGCTACGGCGCGACGGGCCTCAACGACCCGGACCTCGTCGGCCGCACCGCCTTCGACGTCGCCTACAAGGCGTTCAAGGGCGAGCTGCCGGCGGACTTCCCGAAGGAATATTTCACGCCCGCCGACGTGATCTCCAAGGACAACGTGGACAAGTACTACAATCCCGAGTCCGTTTTCTGAGCGACAGAAGAGAGGGATGCACCGGGCCTCCGGTGCATCCTTTGAGGATCCCATGACCGAACTTGTCCGCCTATCCGGCATCCGGAAGAATTTTGCGGGGGTGCAGGCCCTCAAGGGCGTCGACTTCGACCTCAAGGCCGGCGAGGTGCATGCGCTGGTCGGCGAGAACGGCGCCGGCAAATCCACGCTGATGCGGGTGCTCGCCGGCGAGATCGCGCCGACATCGGGCACCGTCAGCCTCAACGGCGAGGCCGTGCAGCTTTCCGGCCCTCGCGATGCGACCGGCCGCGGCATCTCGGTGATCCACCAGGAACTGGCGCTCGCACCGGACCTGACGGTCGCCGAGAACATCTTCCTCGGCCGCCTGCCGGGCTTCGTGAACCATGCCGCGCTGCGCAAGGCCGCGCGTGAAATCCTCGACCGGCTCGGCTTCTCCATCGATCCCGCCGTGCAGGCCGGGCGCCTGACGGTCGCCCACCAGCAGGTCGTCGAGATCGCCAAGGCGCTTTCCAACAAGGCGCGCATCATCGTCTTCGACGAGCCGACCGCCGTGCTCGCCAACAGCGATGCCGAGCGGCTGCTTGCCATCATCCGTGAACTGCGCGTGAACGGCACGGGCATCGTCTATATCTCGCATCGCCTCAACGAGGTCTTCGATCTTTCCGACCGTATCACCGTCATGAAGGACGGCTCCCATGTCGAGACGCTTGCGACGTCCGCGACCGACGTGGACGCCGTGATCGCCCGCATGGTCGGCCGGCAGATGGCCGCGCTCTTCCCGCCGAAGGGCGGCCGCGCGCCGGGCGAGGTGGTGGTCGACGCGCGCAACCTCACCCGCGGCCGCAAGGTGCGCGATGTCAGCTTCACCGTGCGCGCCGGTGAGGTCGTCGGCCTCGGCGGCCTGGTCGGCTCGGGCCGCACGGAGGTCGCGCGCCTCGTCTTCGGCGCGGATCGGATGGATTCCGGCACGGTGGAGCTCAAGGGCAAGCCGCTGCACCTGTCCTCGCCGCGCCAGGCGGTGCATGCCCGCATCGGCCTCGTTCCCGAGGACCGCAAGGAGCAGGGCGTCATCCTCGACGCGCCGATCCGTATCAACACCACGCTCGCCAAGATCCGCAGCGTCACCCGCTTCGGCTTCCTCGATGTCGGCAAGGAGCGCAAGGTCGCGACGGCCCTCGGCAAGGACATGCGCCTCAAGGCCTCCAGCGTCGATGCGCCGGTCTCCAGCCTTTCGGGCGGCAACCAGCAGAAGGTGGCGCTCGCCAAGTGGTTCCACGCGGATTGCGACCTTCTCATCCTCGATGAGCCGACGCGCGGCGTCGATGTCGGGGCCAAGAGCGAAATCTACAATTTGATCAACGATCTGGCCAAGGCCGGGAAGGCGGTTCTCGTCATTTCGTCCGAGCATCAGGAACTGTTCGGCATCTGCGACCGCATTCTCGTCATGGCGGAGGGCGCCATCGTCGGGGAACTCACCGAGGCGGCGTTCACCGAGCAGCAATTGCTGACGCTGGCGATGACCCAGACGGCCAGAGCCAGATCAGAGACAAGGGATGAGGCAAGCCAATGAATACGCAATCCGCAAGCGCCGCCGCGCCGTCGCCGTTCACCCCGCGCCTGCTGGAGGCCGTGCGCCAATACGGCACCCTTGGTATCTTCATCGTCCTGGTCGTCGTCGCCTCGCTCTGGTCCGATGCGTTCCTGACGGAGCGCAACCTGATGAACGTGGTGCGCCAGGTCGCGTCCGGCGCGGGCATCATGGCCGTCGGCATGCTCTTCGTCGTTCTGACGCGCGGCATCGACCTGTCGGTGGGCTCCATCGCGGCCGTCGGCTCCGTGCTCTGTGCCCATCTCATCGCCGCGCAGGGCTATGGCGTGCCGATGGCGATCCTGCTCGTCATTCTCACCGGCGCGGCCTGCGGCGTCGTCACCGGCTTCTTCGTCGCCTATATGCGCCTGCCGTCCTTCGTCATCTCGCTCGCCATGATGGCGATCGCCCGCGGCCTCTCGCTGATCATCAGCGCCGGCCGGCCGATCACCATGGGTCCGCCCGGCGCCTCGCTGGTCGATTTCGGCAGCGGCTTCCTCTTCGGCATTCCACAGCCCGCCATCCTCATGCTGATCATCTACGCCATCGGCGGCGTGGTGCTGGCCTATACGAGCTTCGGCCGCCTCGTCACCGCCATCGGCTCCAACGAGGAGGCCGTGCGGCTCTCGGGCGTTCCGGTCGAGCGCTACGTGCTGTCGGTCTATGTCATCAGCGGGGCGCTCGCCGCCGTCGCGGGCATCGTCGCGGCCGGGCGCACCGGCATCGGCACGCCGCAGGTCGGCGTCGGCGCGGAACTCGACGTCATCGCGGCCGTGGTTATCGGCGGCGCGAGCCTGATGGGCGGGCGCGGCGGCATGTTCAACACGCTGCTCGGCGCGCTGATCCTCGGCATCATCACCAATATCATGAACCTTGCCGGCGTGCCGGGCTACCATCAGAACGTCTATCTCGGGCTGATCATCATCCTTGCCATGCTGATCCAGTTCGTCACCGCCCGCTCGCGCCGCTGAACCCCAGGGAAACCGACATGAACGACAAGACGGAAAAGTCCGGGATCGCCGGCACCTACCTGCCGGACCTCTTCGCCGGCAAGCGCGTGCTGGTCTCGGGCGGCACCAGCGGCATCGGCCTTGCCATCGCCCGGGGCTTCGCCGCGCTCGGCGCGGATGTGGTGGCGACGGGCAGCAATGCGGCGAAGGTCGAGGCGGGGCAGGCCGAAGCCGGGGAGCGACTGCGCTTCGCCGTGCTCGACGTGCGCGACAGCGCCGCCGTCAGCGCCTTCGCCAACGGCTTCGACCGGCTCGACGTGCTGGTCAACGCACAGGGTATCGGCCGGGGCGAGGCGGAGCATCAGGAGGCGGTGTTCCTCGACGTCATCGAGGTGAACCTCAACAGCGTGATGCGCCTCAGCACGGCCTTCCGCCCGTTGCTGGCGAAAACGCGCGGCGCCATCGTCAGTATCGCCTCGATGCTGAGCTATCTGGTGGAGCCGGAAGTGCCCGCCTACACCGCCAGCAAGACCGGCATCCTCGGCCTCACCCGCGCGCTCGCCCATGCCTACGGGCCGGACGGTGTGCGCGTCAACGCCATCTCGCCCGGCTACCACAAGACCGACATGACGAAGGGCCTGTGGACGCAGCCGAAGAGCCACGACCTCATCGCCGAGCATTCGGCGCTGAAGCGCTGGGGCTCGGTCGACGATCTCGTCGGCACCGCCGTCTTCCTCGCAAGCCCCGCCGCCTCCTTCGTCACCGGCGCCGACCTGCCGGTCGACGGCGGTTATGTCTGCGGCAACACCATTCGCTGATACTGGAGAAGAAAACCATGTCCCGTTCCTTCGGCAGCCCCGGCCGCTATATCCAGCGGCGCGGCGAGATCGCCCGCCTCGGCGAGCATCTGGCCTCACTCGGTAAAAAGCCGCTCTTCCTCATCGACGCCTTCCTGCATGACCGCTATGCGGCCAGCCTCGGCGAGAGCGTGAAGGCCGAAAGCCGCTTCGAGAAATTCGGCGGCGAATGCTCCGACCGCGAGATCGACCGGGTGACGGCGGCCGCCGTGGAATTCGGCGCGGATGTCGTCGTCGGTATCGGCGGCGGCAAGACGCTGGATACGGCCAAGATGGCGGCGCACCGCACCAATGCGCGCATGCTGGCCGTGCCCACCATCGCCTCCACCGATGCGCCGACCAGCGCCGTCGTGGTCGTCTACAGCGATGCCGGCGTGCTGCAGGAGGCGCACAACCTGCCGCGCAATCCCGATCTCGTGCTCGTCGATCCCGAGGTCATCGTCGCCGCGCCGGTGCGCTTCCTCGTCGCCGGCATGGGCGATGCGCTCTCCACCTGGTACGAGGCGCGCGCCAATATCGAGGCGGGCACGATGAACTACATTTCCGGTGGCTTCCCCGCGACCCGCGCCGCCGTCGCCATCGCCCGCGAATGCCATGCGGTCATCATGGAGCAGGCGGTGAAGGCCAAGCTCGCGGCCGAGGCCGGCGTGGTCACGCAGGCGGTAGAGGATATCATCGAGGCGAATACGCTGCTTTCCGGCCTCGGCTTCGAGAATTGCGGCGTCTCAGCCGCCCACGGCATCCACGACGCGCTGACCGTGCTGCCGGAAATCCACGGCCTGCTGCACGGCGAGAAGGTCGCCTTCGGCGTGCTCTGCCTGCTCGTGCTGGAAAATCGCCCGCAGGCCGAGATCGACGAGACGCTGCGCTTCTGCCGCGCCCTCGGCCTGCCGACGACGCTGGCGGACCTCAACATCAAGGACGATATCGCCGCCAAGGTGCGCAAGGTGGCGGAAGCCGCCGTCAGGGGCAACATCACCCACGCCACCCGCGCGCCGGTGACCGCGGAGGACATCGAGGCCGCGATCCTCGCCGCCGACGCCCTCGGCCGGGCGGCCTGATCCTTTCCTTCCCTGCAAGACAAAACCCCCGGCCGAAAGACCGGGGGTTTCTTTTTGGGCCGGCTGGAGGGCTCAGAAGCTGCCGTTGACGAAGCCGCCGTCGACCGGCAGGTCCGCGCCGGTGATGAAGATGGCGGCCGGGGAGGCGAGGAAGAGGGCGGTGCCGACGAGGTCGTCCACCGTGCCCCAGCGCTTCAGCGCCGAGCGTTGGGCGATCTTTTCTGCCGGAACCGGATCGGTCCACAGGCCCTTGGTCATGTCCGTCTTGTGGTAGCCGGGCGAGATGGCGTTGACGCGGATGCCGTCCGGGCCGAAGGCATGGGCGAGGTGGCGGGTGAGGCCGAGCACGCCGGTCTTGCTGGCGCCATAGGCCGGTACGACCGGGTCGGTGACATAGCTCAGCATCGAAGCCGTGTTGATGATGACGCCGCGTGATGCCTTCAGCAGCGGCAGGACGGCCATGGAGAAGCGCATCTGGCTGTTCAGGTTGACATCCATCACCTCCATATAGGTGGCGTCCTCGAACTCGGCCTGCGGCCGGGCGATGCCCGCGCCGTTGATGAGCACGTCGAGCTTCTTCAGCGTCCCGGCGAAGGCCTTGATGGCCTCCGGGTCGCGCACGTCGACGCGCTCGAAGCGGATGCCCTTGTTCTCCGGGTCCGCGGCGGCGGCCTTCAGCTTGGCCTGCGAGCTGCCGAGCGCGACGACGGAGCCGCCGAGCCGGGCGAAGCCCTGCGCGATGGTAAGGCCGATGCCGGACGAGCCGCCGGTGACAAGGATGTCCTTGCCGGCGAACAGGTCGGACCGGAACGTGTCGATAATCTCTTTCATGAAATCCTCCTCGTTTTTGACGGTTAGCGCGCGGCCGGTTGCCGGTCGCGGATCAGGCTGGCAAGCGCGTCCATGTCGTCGTAGAGCGCCTTGCTGTGATGGTAGAGCCGGTCGAAGACCGGCTGGACATGGCTGTAGATCTCCGCCCAGGCCGGGTCGGGCGCGATCTCCTCGTCGTAGCGGACATAGGCCTCCGCCGCGTCCTCGGTGCGCGAGAAGCGGCCGGTGGCGGTCGCGGCCATGGCGGCGCAGCCGACGAGGCCGCATTCCGGCTCCTGCGGCACCAGCACGGGCGTATCGAAGACGCTCGCCTTGATCTTCAGCCACAGTTTGGTCCGCGCCCCGCCGCCGGCGGCGATCATGCGTTCCAGACGCTTGCCGGAGCTCGCCTCCATGATGCGGATATGCCGGGCCATGGCGAAGGCGATGCCTTCGAGGATGGCGCGGTGCAGGTGCTCCACGCCATGGCCGGCGCCGAGGCCGAAGAACTGCGCCCGCGAATTGCGGTGCTGGCCGAGGCGCTCGCCGGTGAGGAACGGCAGGAAGAGGAGGGCATCCGAGCCGGGCGGGGCCTTCTCCGCCCGCTCGACGATGTCGCCATAGCTCAGCTTGCCCTCATGGAAGGCGCGGCGCGCCCAACGCATGCCGTCGCCGCCCGTTTCCAGCAGCACGAAGGGCGCCCAGTTGCCCTCGATCGTCGCGACATTGGAGATTTCCGGGTCGAGCAGCGGCCTTTCCGCGATCATGGTGACGATCGCGCCGGTGCCGGTGCTGTCCGAGCCGAGGCCCGGCCGGCAGGCGCCGGAGCCGAGCAGCGCCATCGGATAATCCGCCCCGCCGACCATGACGGGCGTGCCGGCGCGAAGCCCGGTGGCGCGGGCCGCGTCCTCGGTAACGTGGCCGATGATGTCGAGCGGATTGCGGATCGGCGGCAGCAGCCGTGCGTCGAGGCCCATGCGCTCGATCATGGCGGGCGACCAGGCAAGCGTCGCCGGGTTCATCAGGAAGCTGCACGAGGCATCGCCCGTGTCCATGGCGATCTCGCCGGTCAGCCGGAAGTTGATGTAGTCCTTCGGCATGATAGCGACGGCGCTGCGGCGGTAGGCCTCCGGGTCCGCGTCGCGCACCCATTGCAGCTTGAAGCCGGGCCAGGCCGGCGTCGGCGTGTTTCCGCTCTCGGCGAGGTAGCTTTCCGGCCCACTCTCCGCCTCGAACCTGCGCACGAGGTTCAGCGTGCGCTTGTCGTTCCAGAGGGGGGCGGTATCGCGGGTGAGGTTCCCGGCATCGTCCAGCAGCACGAGGCCGTGCATCTGGCCGCAGATGGCGACCATGGAGATGCGCTCGCGCGCGCCCTCCACCTTGTCGAGCACGGTGCGCACGGCGGCGCAGGCGCCGTCCCACCAGGCGAGCGGGCGCTGCTCCGCCCAGCCGAACTGCGGCACGATCTGGTCGTGCTCGCGCGCGGCGATCTCGACGATCCGGCCGCTGGTGTCGATCAGCGCGGCGCGGACGCTGCCGGTGCCGACATCGATGGCGAGGAAGAGTTCGGTCATGGCGCGGCCTCCCGCAGGGCGGCGAGCGCGCCCGACAATTCCTGCTGCTGCACGGCCGCCCGGCGATAGGCGGCGAGCGCCGCGCCATAGACCTTGCGGGTCTCCGGCGATGGCTCGCTGCGGCTCTCGGTGGTGTGAAGGTCACGGATGGGGGAGAAATCCCGCCACAGGCCCATGCCGACGAAGGCGAGCGCGGCCGCGCCGAGGGCGGCGGCCTGCTGGTCGATGCGTGTCTTGACGATGGCGCAGTCGAAGACATCGGCGAAGATCTGCCGCCACAGCACGTTGCGCGCCCCACCGCCGACGATGATCATCTCCGGGCCGAGCGCCGTCATGCGGCGCAATTCGTCGAGCGCGACCCGCAGGCCGAGCGCCACGCCCTCCAGCGCCGCGCGAAAAATGTCGGCGCGGCCGTGCTGGAGGTCGAGGCCGAGGAAGCCGCCGCGCACCGCCGGTCCGCCCTCGAAGCTGGTGCCGCCGCCAAGCGTGGGTACGAAGAGGAGGCCGCGCGCGCCGGCGGGGGATTGCCCGGCGAGCTGGAAGAGGTCGTCATGCACGTTGCGGCCGGCGGCTTCCGCCTCGCGTCTTACGTCCGGCAGAAGCGTATCGGCGACCCAGTTGACGCTGGTGCCGGAGGAGAAGATCGAGGTCGCGGAGATGAACATGCCGGGCGCGACATGGGCGAAGACGAAGGGGCGCACCCGGTCGTCCAGCAGCGGCTCGGCGGACGAGACGGTGATCCAGCTCGACGAGCCCATGGAGGCATAGGCGTCGCCGTCGAGGAAGGTGCGCCCGCCGAGCGCCATGCAACTGTTGTCGACGCCGCCGGCGACGACCTTCACGCCCTGCGGCAGCCCGAGCGCTTCGGCGATCTCCGGCAGCACCTCGCCGATGATATCCGTCGAGGCGACGATGGGGGCGAAAAGGCTTGGGTCGAGGTCCGCCGCCGCGATGAGGTCGGGCGCGTAGCGGCCGGCCCTGAGATCGTAGACGCCGGTGCCGGAGGCGTAGGAGGGGTCGGTCGCGATACGGCCGGTGAGCCTGAGGTTGATGTAGTCCTTCGTGCCGATGATCGTCTTCGTCCGCGCGAAGACGTCGGGCGCGTTGCGGCGCAGCCACATCGCCTTGAAGACGGTGTAGAGCGGGGCGGGGAAACCGTTGCCGGTCGTCCTGTACCAGAGGGCGGGATCGACCCGGGTGAAGAAATCCTCCGCTTCCGCCACGGCGCGCCCGTCGGACCAGATCGGCACGAATTCCTGCAGGAGGTTCCCGTCCGCGTCGAGTGGCAGGCAGCCGAGGCTGTGGCCGGAAATGGCGATGGCGCGGATCGCGCCGGCATCGACGGCCGGATTTTCGGTGAGCGTCTTCAGGCTGGCGCAGACCGCGTCCCACCAGTCCGCCGGGCGCTGCTCGTGGAAGGAGGAGGACGGGTAGAATGTCCTGTAGGAGACGACCTCTTCCGCGAGGCAGGCGCCGTCGGGGCGGAAGATCGCCGCCTTGACGCCCCCGGTGCCGAGGTCGAAAGCCGCAACGGTATCGGTCATGATGTCAGTCCGCCTTGCCGGTGATTTCGAGACGGCCGCCGGGCAGGGCGGCGCACTGGCGCACGAGGTCGACGGCGACCTTCGTGTTGATGCCGAAGCGGGTGACGCCGAGCCGCACCATGTCGGCGATGGCGTCCAGAGAGCGGATGCCGCCCGAGGCCTTCACCTCGACCGCGCCCTCCACCGTCTCGACGATGATCTTCAGCTTCTCGAGTGTGGTGGCGCTCGGCGTCCAGCCGGTGCCGGTCTTCACGAAGGCCGCGCCGCTTTCGGCGACGAGGGCCGAGGCGGTGCGGATTTCCGCGTCCGTCAGATGGGCCAATTCGAGGATGACCTTGAGGGGGACGGGGGCGATGGCCTCCACCACGGCGCGGATCTCCCGGCGCACATAGTCGAGGTCGCCGGATTTCAGGCGGCCGACATTCATCATCATGTCGAGTTCCTGCGCGCCGTTCCCGGCAAGCTCCGCGGCTTCCGCCACCTTGGTGCGCGTCGTGTGCCCGCCGGAGGGAAAGCCGACCGGGCCGCCGACCAGCGTCACACCGCCCATCGGCACGAGGCTGCGCAGCAGCGGCACGAAGTTCGGCAGGGCATGGGCGGCGATGAAGCCTTCCGCGACCGCAATTCCCGCCAGTTCCCGCACGTCCGCTTCCGTATGGAAGGCCTGGACGGCGCTGATATCGATCAGGGCGGCGAGATCGCGGGGGGCGAGAAAGGCTGGCGGGGAGCGGTGGCGGGTGTCGTTCATCTCTAGGTCTCGTTGCTCATTCGTAGGTAGCGGAGGTTTCGCTTCATGCGCGTGAAGATTTCCACATGCTCGTCGCCCCGGCGCAGCGCCACGCTGGTCGACAGGATGTCGACGACGGTGAGCGCGGCGATGCGGGAGATGGTGGGCGTGTAGATATTGGTGTTCTCCAGCGTCTCGACCATCAGCACGATGTCGCAGAACTCGACGAGCGGCCCGTCCGAGCCGACGATGCCGATGACCTGACAGCCGCTCTCGCGGGCCCGCCGCGCGGTCTCGATGATCGCCAGCGTCGCACCCGTGTTGGAGATGACGACGACGACGTCGCCGGGCTTCAGGCTGGAGACGACCATGATCTGCTGGTGGGCGTCGGTCTCGGCCCCGCAGGGCACGCCGAAGAGCGGGAACTTCTGCTGCGCGTCGCGCGCCACGATGCCCGATGCGCCGAAGCCGAAGAATTCGATGCGGTTCGCCTTGGCCAGCGCATCTACCGCCCGGCCGACCGCCACCGGATCGAGATGGTTGCGCACCCAGTCGAGGCTGGTGATCGTGTAGTCGAAGATCTTTTCCGAGACCCCGGCCGGGCTGTCGTTGCCGTCGATGACCGAGTGGGTGGCCGACATGCCGAGCGCGAGGCTCTGGGCGAGGCGCAGCTTGAAATCCTGGTAGCCCTGGCAGCCGATGGAGGCGCAGAAGCGGATCACCGTCGGCTGGCTCACCTCGGCCCATTCCGCCGCCTCGGCGATGGTCGCGTTGACCACGCGCTTGGGATCGGCGAGCACGAGTTCGGCCACCTTGCGGTCCGATTTGCGCAGGTCCCCGCGCTTCAGGCGGATGACTTCAAGGATGTTGTTGTTGCCGCCGATCGGTTTGGACTGGGCTGCGCTGGTCGACATGGAAACCCCCCGGGTTACTTGGACAGTCGGTATTCGACCGACAGCTTTGCCCGATGGAGCCTTGCCCTGCAATCAGCGGCCGCCGATTTGGCGTCGATGACGGCGGGGTCTTCCGTGTTGAAGGCGAAGAGGCCGTAGTGGTGTGCGATGAAATCGGCCGCGCCGATCCGTTCGGCCAGAAGGCACGCTTCGTCCAGTGTCAGGTTGCCGGCGATGCCGGCCTCCGTCAGCTCCGCGCGGCGGCCGTTGACGGGCAGGAGCGCGAGGTCCACCCCATGGGGCGCGACCTCTTCCGCCAGCCCCTCGAAGGGGATCGTGTCGCCGGAATGGTAGAGCGAGACGCCGTCCACCGCCACCACATAGCCGAGGAAGCGGTGCCAGCCCTCCGGCGAGCGCTCCAGTGCCTCATGGGCGGCGCGGATGGTGGTGATCGAAATGCCGGCAAGGGGCGTCACCGTCTCGCCGGCATCGACCGCGACCAGCCGGTCCGGCGTAACGCCTATGCGCTCTTCAGCCGCCGCCAGCGCTGCGCGGGGCACGACGAAGCGGCAGTCCGGATTGGCGGCGGCCAGCGGCATCAGCGTCTGCGGGTCCATGTGGTCCGTGTGCTGGTGCGTCACCAGAACGAGATCGACGGGGCCGAGTTCGGCCGGTGCCGCCGGGGCCGGCATCATCCGCTCGTGCTCGTAGCGCTTGCCGCGATATTTCTCCGCAAGGCTGTCGGAGAGATAGGGGTCGATGACGATGCGCCGTCCGCCAGCCTTAATGACGAAACCGGCCTGCCCGAGCCAGTAGAGCCGCACGCCGTCGCCCGCCGATGCGGCGAGCCTTTCGGCGAGCGATCCCGAAAAGGGCACGGGCGAGAAGGATGTCATGGGCGCTTCTCCTCCGTCAGAGCAGAGAGGAGGTTTTCCACCGCGATCGTCGTCGCCTTGCTGACGCTCTCGTCGGTCAGGCCGCCGATATGGCTGGTGGCGATGACGCGTGGGTGGCTCGCCAGCGAGCCCGGTGCCGGCGGCTCGTCGATGAAGACGTCGGTGGCGTAGGTCTGCAACCGGCCTTCGTCGAGCGCGGCGCGCACGGCATCCTCGTCCACCAGCGTGGCGCGGGCGGTGTTGATGAGGATGGCGTGCGGCGCCATCTTGGCGAGCCGCGCCGCATCGACAATGGGCTTGCCGTCGGCGGGGGCCGGGCAGTGGAGCGTCACGATATCCGCTTCCGCGAAAAGTTCGTCGAGGCTCGCCCATTTGAACGGGCCATAGACCTCGACATTCGGGCGGAAGGGATCGTGCGCCACGACATTCGCCCGCATCGCCGAGACGGCCCGGGCGACCCGCTTGCCGATCGCCCCGCAGCCGACGACGCCGACGGTGCGCTCGGCGATTTCCTTGCCGCGCGATCGCGGCCAGCCGCCGGCGCGGATACCGGCCGTTTCGGTCGGGATATGGCGTAGCGAGGCGAGGATGAGGCCCATCGCCAGTTCCGCGACGCCGACGGCATTGGCGCCCTCGGCCTTGAGCACGCGAATGCCCTTGCCCCTGAGCAGCGGCAGCGGCAGGTTGTCGATGCCGGTGCCGTTGCGGCTGATCGCGCGCAGGCTTTCGGCGGCGTCGATCACCTTGTCGGAGACGGGCTCGACGCCGGCCAGCCAGCCGACGCAGCCCGGCACGAGGTCGAGCAGTTCGGCCTCGTCCGGCATGCGGCCGGGCGTCGGGAAGACGAGGTCGAAGCCGGCCTGCCGCAGCGGTTCGAGTTCCGGTGGAGGATCGAGCGAGAGCGAACGGGGCGTGACGAGGATACGGTTCACGGCATCACCCCTTCGCCGCCTCGATGGCGATGCGCGAGATTTCGTCGAAGGACGGTCCCGAGGTCGGGATGTCGATGTCGAACACTTCGGCGATCACCTGCGTCCAGCCGTGCAGGAAGTAGGTCCAGCCGTCTTCCACCTGCAGCCCGCGTGCCGCTTCCTGCCGCCGCGCCTGGTCGAGGAAGACGAGGTCGCCGCGATAGTTGAGGTCCCAGGCGATGGCCCGTTCGGGGAAGATGCCGGCATCGGTGATCGGCGAGCCGGGCGCGTCCTTGCCGAGGCCGGTCGCGTTGATCACCAGCGAACCGGGCTTCAGCGCGGCCATGGCCGCGTCGTTGAGTTCCGGCCGATCGGCGAGGACGTAGTCGATTTTTACGCGCGGGGCCATGGCCGCGTGGATGCGTTTCAACTCGTCGAGGCGCGGCTGCGAGCGGTTGGTGACGACGATACGCGAGGGCACGTCGGCTCCACGTTTTTCCTGCATCAGGTGCCAGGTGATCGCGATGGTCGAGCCGCCCGCGCCCATGGAGAGGACCTCCGCGCCGGTCCTGGCGAAATGCCCTTCCGGCACGAAGCCGTCGATGGCAAGGCCCGAGGAGATCGGGTCCTTGGCATGGCAGATCAGCTTGCCGTCGCGCTTGGAAAGGCAGCTCGTCTCGTGCATCAGCAGCGCGTGCGGGTCGATCACGTCGAACATGTCGCGCGCGGCGTTGAAGAGGTCGATCTTGTGGGTCGTCACCAGCGCGCCGAGCGAGAGCGGGTCGTTCTTGATGAAGGCGACGGCCTCGCGGTAGGCGCCAGGCTCGGCATGCAGCGGAAAATCGATGCCCTTCAGTACCGCGTCCTTCAGGCCGAGATGGCGCGCCCAGGCGGGGAAGACCCGCATGATCGAGCTTTTCGCCGTGGTGACGCCGATGAAGTAGAAGGTCGGCTGGGTGGCGGGCTGGTAGCGGCTCATTTGCCCGCCTCGCGGATTTCCCTCGCCTTGGCGACCGCCGCGCGGGCCTTCGCCGCGATGTCGGACCAGCGGCCTTCGCTGATATCGGCCTTGGTGGCGATCCAGGTGCCACCGACGGCGGCGACCGCGCCGAGCTTCAGCCATTCGTGCATGTTGTCGAGGCTGACGCCGCCGGTCGGCACGAAGCGGGTGCCGAGATGGGCGAAGGGCGCGCTGATCGCCTCCAGCATGGCCGGCCCGCCCGCCGCCTTGGCGGGGAAGAACTTGGCGAGCGTCAGGCCGTTGCGGGCGGCGGCCGTCAGGTCGGACGGGGTCATGATGCCGGGCGCGAAGGGGAAGTCCTTTGCCTTGGCGGCGGCGACGATCTCGCCGTCGAAGCCGGGGGCGAGGCCGAAGCGCGCGCCGGCGGCGATGGCCGCGTCCAGCGCCTGCGGCGTCAGGATCGTGCCGGCGCCGACCAGCAGCTCCGGCCGCTTGTCGGCCATGATGGCGATGACCTCGGCGGCGGCCTCGGTGCGGAAGGTGATCTCGGCGAGCGGCAGGCCGCCTTCGAGGAGCGCATCGGCCAGCGCCACGGCATCGGAGGCGCGCTCGATGGCGATGACGGGAACGACGCCGAGGGTTGCTGCCTGTTCGAACGGGGCGGTCATGCGGTTTCTTCCTTCTTTTCCTGTCCGTAGAGGGCGGCGATGGTCGCGGCGTCGCGCATCCGCCAGTTCGGATTGTCGACCTTTCTCCAGCCGCCCTTGCCGTCGTCGACGATGCGCGCGCGCATGCCGCCGGCCTTGGCGATGCAGTCGTAGTCCTGGCCGGAATCGGCCGGGTAGCAGAAGAGCATCACCAGCTCGTCGTCGCCGACATTGACGGAGCGGTGGATCCAGTAGGGCGGCACGTAGCAGACTGTCTGCGCGTCGATCTCGACGATGCGGACCTCGCCGTCGGGTGATTCCATCAGCATCAGGCCGCGGCCCTTCTGGCCGTAGTAGATTTCCGGCCGGTCGGATTGCCTGTGGATATGGCCGCGGGTGACGAAATATTCCGTGCCCACCTTGCCCGGCAGCATGCGCGTGACGCCGAAGATGAGATCGCCGGAGCGCTCGTTGGGGCGGAATTCAGAGACCTCGTAGACGACCGTGTCGTCCCATTCGCCCTGCATGGCGGCAAAAGCGGCCTCGTCCGCATAGAGGCCGGCAAGGTCGCGGAAGCGTTTCTGGTAGGCGCCCGTTGCGTTGCTGATGGCGCCCGTTTCAAGGTCGACCGCGCAACCGACGGGCTCGAATAGCTGTGTCAAAGGAAATTCCTCGTCTTTCTCTTCGTTCATTGCAATTCCGAACGTAGAACCGCTGCACATGTTTGCTGGAATTGCCCGGGCATCAGGCGATGGTGTAACCGCCGTCGATCATCAGGTTGGCGCCATTGACCATCGCGGCCGCGCCGCTGGCGAGGTAGAGCACCGAGGCGGCGATCTCCCACGGCTTGGCAAAGCGGCGCGTCGGGATGGCGGCGCGGGCGCGCTCGCCCTTCTCTCCGGCCCAGCCGGTGAGGCCGAGCTCGGTCTCCACCACGGTCGGCGAAAGCGCGTTGACGGTGACGCCGCGCGGGCCCCATTCCAGCGCCATGCAATTGGTCATGCCGACGATGCCCGCCTTGCTGGCGCAATAGGCGACATGGCCCTCGATGCCGATGATGGCGGCCTGCGAGGCCATGTTGACGATGCGGCCGGCCTTGCGCTCCAGCATGGCGGGCGCGACGGCGCGGGCCATCAGGAACGCGCCCTTGAGGTTGATGGCGAGCGTGCGGTCCCATTCGGCGGTCGGGTAACTCTCGGCGGGGGCGAGCGGCCCGATGCCGGCATTGTTGACGAGGATGTCGATCTGCCCGAAGGCCTCGGTCACGGCCGCGACGGCGCGCTCGACGCCCGCTTCGTCGGTGACATCGACCATATGGCCGATATGGCCCGCGCCGAGCGCGGCGGCGACGCCGGCGACGGCCGGATCCCGGTCGAGCAGCGCCACGCGCGCCTTCTTCGCCGCGAAGGCTTCGGCGACGGAGCGGCCGATGCCGGTCGCCGCGCCCGTGACGACGACGGTCTTGCCGGAAAAGTCGAGCAGGTCGTCGAAGGAGGGGATATCCGTCATGTCAGAATTCCTGGCCTGTATGGGTGATCGTCATTTCCTGGAGGTTGACGTTCTGCGGCAGCTGGTAGGCGAAGAGCATGGTGCGCGCGATGTCGTTGGCGTCGAGCCCGCCGTCCAGCGCCTTGCGCCCGCCGTCCCAGAACTCGTAGGCGTTCTGGTGGGTGATCGTCTTGTCGATCTCGGACTTGGCGACGCCGGGCGAGATGACCATGACGCGCACCCGGTAGGCCGACATGGTCTGCCGCATGCCTTCGCTGACGGCATGCACGAAATGCTTGGTGCCGCCATAGACGTCGTGGTGCGGATAGACCTTGCGGCCGGCGATGGAGGAGACATTGATGATAGTGCCGTGCCGGCGCTCCTTCATGCCGGGCGCGACGGCATGCATGCCGTTGAGGACGCCGAGGCAATTGATGTCGACGAGGTCGCGCCACTGCGCCGGGTCCTGCTCGTCGAGCCGTGCGAGGCGCGAGATGCCGGCATTGTTGATCAGGCAATCGACGGGGCCGAACTTCTCCTCGCCCTGCCGGATGGCGTCGGCGAGTGAGTTGTAGTCGCGCACGTCGGCGGCGACGGCCAGCGTGTCCGGCAAGTCCATCGCCTCGATGAGGTCCGGGCGGCGGGCGATCAGCAGCAGCGGGTAGCCCGCGGCGGAAAAGACGCGGGCGGTTTCCTGCCCGATGCCGGCGCTGGCGCCGGTGATCATGACGAGCGGCTTCTTCTCGGTCATCGTTTGCCCTCGCTCAATCGATGCTGCGCGAGAAGGCGTCGAGCGCCAGGATCGCATCGCGCACGGCCGCAACGGTGATCGGGACCGGCGTCGCATAGATGATGTTGCCGGGCCGGCAGGCGGCTTCCGCCACGCGGCCGATCCTGGCCGGCACGTCCTCGACGATGCCGAGGTCGGCAAGCTTTGTCGGCAGGCCGACGCTGCGGCAGAAGCGGATCATCTCCTCGATCTCTTCGCTTTCGCGGTTTTCCAGCATGAGGAGGCAGAGCACGCCGAAGGCGACCTTCTCGCCGTGGAAGAGGCCATGCACCTCCTCCAGCACCGTCAGGCCGTCATGGATGCCGTGGGCGGCCGAGCAGCCGCAGTTCTCGAAGCCGAGGCCGGACAGCAGCGTGTTCGCCTCGATGATGTTCTCCACCGCCTGGGTGAGAAGGCCCGCCTCGACGGCCACCTTGGCCTTGACGGCATCGCGCATCAGGACGTCCTGGCAGTGCATGGCGATGGCCATGCCGGCCTCGGTGGCGGGGAAGCCGCCGGCGACATAGTTGTCGGTGCGCGATTCGATGTTGGAGCGCGCCTCGAACCAGGTCGAGAGCGCATCGCCGATACCGGCGACGAGAAAGCGCGCGGGGGCGGCCGCCACCAGCGCGGAATCGACGATCACCGCATCCGGGTTGCGCGGCAGGCGGAGCGATTCCTCGTAGACGCCGTGCTCCGTGTAGCGCACGGCGATGGCGCTGCAGGGCGCGTCGGTCGAGGCGATGGTCGGGGCGATGACGATGCGTGCATTCGTGTCGATGGCGACGATCTTGGCGGTATCGGCCGTCTTGCCGCCGCCGACGCCGACGAGGATGTCGGCGCGGTGCTCGACGGCGATCTTGCGCACGCGCTCGATCTCCGCGGTGCAGCATTCGCCGCCGAACCGCTCGAAGCGGATGTCGAGGGTGTCGGCGCAGCTTTGGGCGATGCGTTCGCTCAGCGCATCGAACAGCGCGCGGTCGATCAGCACGAGGGCGCGCTTGCCCAGCGGCGCCAGATAGGCCGCCAGCTTATCGATCTCGCCCGCGCGCTGGATGTATTTGTTCGGTCCGCCGAATGCCCTTGCCATGCGATGCTCCCGTATCTGTCTAATGTTCAGGTCAGTGAATGGTGTAGCCGCCGTCGATGGTCAGCACCGAGCCGGTGACGTAGCTGGCGGCGTCCGAGGCGAGGAAGAGCACGGCGGCGGCGACCTCGCTCGCCTTGCCGGCGCGGGCCATCGGCGTCATGCCGAGCCAGATCTTCGACCATTCGGGGTCGTCCAGCCCGCCCTGCGTCATCGCTGTCTCAATATAGCCGGGGGCGACGGCGTTGATGCGGATGTTGCTCGCCGCGAACTCGCCGGCGAGCGACTTGGTGAGCATGTGCACGCCCGCCTTGCTGGCGTTGTAGGCCACCTGGTTCTGCGGCAGGTTGCTGATATAGCCGGAGATCGAGCCGATATTGACGATCGCGCCGCTTTTCTTCTCCGCCATCATCTCGATGGCCGCGCGGCAGCACCAGAAGAGGCCGGTCAGGTTGGTGTCGATCACCTCGTTCCAGGTTTCCGGGGTCAGCTTAAGGCTGTCGCAATGGCGCGCGATGCCGGCATTGTTGACGAGGATATCGAGCCCGCCGAGCGCCTCGGCCGCCTGCCGAACGGCATCCTGCGCCGCGCTTTCGCTGGAAATGTCGGCGGGCAGGTAGATCGCCTCGATGCCCTTCCGCTTCAGGTATTCGACGGCTTTCGCACCCTCTTCGCGGGAGCGGGCGGAGATCGCGATGCGCGCGCCGGCCTCTCCCAAGGCCTCGGCGCAGGCAAGCCCGATGCCGCGGCTGCCGCCGGTCACAAGAGCGGCGCGGCCATCCAGTCTGAAAAGCTCAGCGTACATGGTTCCTCCCGGCAGCGCCCTTCCCCAGCGCTTCTAAAAATGTAGTTTAGTTACCTTGACAATCGAGTGTCAATCGGAAAATCTACGTCTCAGGGATGGAATTTGGCGCATATCCAGCGGAGTTGAGGCTGATATATGCGCAATAGTCAGATAAAATGTAGTTTAACTACGGGAGAAATGCCGCATGGGCGCTTTGCGTCACTGCCGGTTTCGGCCGGACTGCGCGATGGACGGAGGGTCAGCGACGGATCGTGCGGCGCCGTCCCTTGAGCGCCGTGGCCGCCGCTTCCTCTCCCCGCGCCTTGATGGCCGCAAGGTAATGTTCCCGCGTGGCGGCGATATGCCGGCCCATCAGCTCGGTCGCGGCGGCGTCCTCGCCGCCGGCCACCAGCTCGGCAAGGCGCACATGCTCCTCGAACGAGGTGACGTTGAGCGAGGGGGCGAGCGAGAGCCGGTTGCGCAGCGCCTGGACGCGGAAGGCGATCATCTCGTAGGCCTCGAGCAGGTAGGCATTGTCGGCAAGCTCGAAGAGCGCCCGGTGGAATCCGCCGTCGAGGGTGCGATAGAGCTCAGTATCGTCGGCATCGAGGGCCTTGCGCATCTTCCTGACGATATCCGCCCATTGCCGGGCAAGGGCCTTGCGGTCGGTGGCGAGCGCCATGCGGATGGCGGCCAGCTCCAGCACCTCGCGCAGCTCGGAAAGCTTCCGGACCTGGCTCGCATCCATGTCGAAGACGAAGGAGCCGCGCTGCGGATGGACCTCGATCAGCCCCTGGCGCTTGAGCACCATGAGGGCTTCGCGCACGGGCGTCTTGGAGACGCCGAGCTCGTTGGCGAGCGCGATCTCGGACAGCGGCTCGCCGAGCTGGAACTGCCCACGGACGATGCGGTTGCGAATTTCCTGCGCGGCCTGGTCGGTCAGCGAGGGGCCGCGGTCGAGTGTGCTCATGAAATCTCTCTCCCATGCGGGTTCGGCGCAGGCAAGCCGAAGCCTTCTGTTCTTTACACTGAGATATCAGATATGATACGCCAATTCTCGTTGCCTGCAATCTCCTAAGGTTGGCCCGGTATGTCTGTTCCCACTCTTGTTGCCCCTGATTTGCTCGAAGCGCTACTCGAAAACGCGTTGTGCGCTGCCGGTGCCTGCGCGGCGTCCGCCGGCGCGGCGGTGCGGGCGATGATGCATGCCTCGCGCATCGGGGTGGACAGCCACGGGGCGCGGCTGGTGGTTCACTATGACAAGGTGCTGCGCGGCGGCCGGGTCAAAGGCACGCCGGACATCGCAGTGCGCCGCACGGCGGCGGCGACGGCGGTGGTGGATGGCGACGATGCGCTCGGCCACCACGCGGCCTATGTGGCGATGGACACGGCGATCGAGCTTGCCCGCGAAAGCGGCATCGGCGCCGTCGGGGTCGTCCGCTCCTCGCATTTCGGCGCGGCCGGGGCCTATGCGCGTGTCGCCGCCGAGGCGGGCATGATCGGCTTCGCCACCACCAATTCCGACAAGGTCGTCGCGCCGTTCCAGGGGCGCGAGGCCTTTCACGGCACAAATCCGCTGGCCTTCGCCGCGCCGAGCGGCGCGGCCCGGCCGTGGCTGCTCGACATGGCGACCTCCTCCATTCCGCTGAACCGCCTGCTGCTCTTCAAGTCGCTCGGCGTGTCGCTGCCGCAAGGGGTGGCGGTGGACGCGGCGGGCCGGCCGACGACGGAGCCCTCGGAGGGGCGCACGCTCCTGCCGCTCGGCGGGGTCGACTTCTCCTTCAAGGGCGCGGCGCTTGCCGGGGTAGCGACGCTGTTTTCGGCGATCCTGCAGGGCACGACGCTCGACCACGCCTTCATCCCCATGGTCGGCGGTGACGATTATTCGACGCCGCGCCGGATGGGCCACTTCCTTCTTGCCATCGATCCGGATCGCTTCGGCGGCCGCGATGTCTTCGCCGCCGGCATGGCCGCCTATCTCGCCGCCCTCAGGGCCGCACCGGCGCAGGAGGGCGCCGAGGTGCTGGCGCCGGGCGACCGCGAATGGCGCGTCGAGGCCGAGCGCGAAAGGACGGGCATCCCGATCGATCCCGATACCGCGGCCTTCCTTGGTCTGCCGCGGGACCCGGCCGCATCGGCCGGAAACACCGAGGGGAATTTAGTCGCATAGCGCAACACGCGCCGGGGCAGGGAGCCGCCGGCCGTCAACTGGGAGGAATGACATGCAATCCATGCTGAAAACGGGCCTTGTGACCGCAGCGCTGATGGCTTCGGTAGCCCCCGCCGCCATGGCGCAGGAATGCGCCGATGCCGACCGCGTGCCGATCACTTGGTCGACCATCGCCGGCTTCTATACCGACGCGATGGCCGACCTCGTCGCCGGCTTCGAGAAGGGCCATTGCGTGAAGGTCAATGTCGTCAACATCGACAACTCGCAGCTCTACAACAAGCAGGTCATCGAGATGGTCGGCCAGACCGGCGCCTATGACGTCGTGACCCTGGAAACCTCGGAAAAGGCGGAATTCGCCGAAAACGGCTTCATCCTGCCGATGACCGAATATTTCGCCGACAAGAAGGCGCAACTCGACGACGTGGCGCCGACGCTCGCTGCCCTCACCACCCAGTACAAGGGCGACGTCTGGGGCCTGCCCTATTACACCTACACGGCCGGCTACATCTATCGCCAGGACCTCTTCGACGACCCGACGGAGAAAGAAGCCTTCAAGAAGCGCTTCAACTACGACCTCGCCGTGCCGCAGACCTGGGCGCAACACCGTGATATCGCCGAGTTCTTCACCCGCAAGGCCGGCGAGAACCTCAAGGGCGAAAAGCTCGCCAAGGATTTCTACGGCGTCGGCCTGATGGCCGGCCCCTTCCCGGAAATCCAGGACGAGATGTCCGGCGTGCTCTGGTCGCAGGGCGCCGACTGGCTGACGGACGAGGGCAAGGTGCCGGTCGATGCCGTCGAGAAGGCGATGAACGACTATCTCGCCCTCATGAAATACGCCCCGCCGGCCGCCCTCACCGTCACCTATGACGGCGTGATGAACCAGATGAAGGACGGGCAGATCGCCCAGACCTATTCCTTCTTCCTCGACCAGTGGCCGAATGCCGTGACGACCGAGACCTCCGTGCCGGGCGCCAAGATGGGCGTTGCCGAGGCGCCGGAGAAGAAGGCCTATATCGGCGGCTTCCTGCTGGCGGTCTCGGCTTCCTCCGCCCATCCGAAGGAGGCGATGGACTTCGTCGCCTATGTCGGCGGGCACGATGCGCAGATGGAATTCGCCAAGGCCGGCGGCACCTCGACGCTGATGAGCGTCCTGTCCGACCCGTCTTTCGCCGCGCCGGAAAGCCGGCCGAAGACCGGCCACTTCGCGACGCTGCTGAAGATCTTCGATTCCATGAAGGGCTTCCGCTCGAACCTCTTCGACACGCCCTTCGGCGCGAAGATCTACAACACGATGCAGATCCCGCTACAGTCGGCCGCGGCCGGCCAGATCTCGGCGCGCCAGGCCGCCGAGCAACTTGCCGCCGAAGTCGAGAAGATTTGCGGCGGTCCTTGCCCGATCGGCAAGTGACCGGACCCATCGCCTGGACCTTCGCATGGCGGGCCCGCGCCCGCCATGCGGATTGACCCGAAAGGCGCGGCACCCCCGCGCGAAACGATCTTCTGGAGGAATTTGATGTCGCAGTCGCTATCCGTGCCGGCGTCGCAGGAAAGGGGAACCGCCGGTCCGGCGGCCATGTCCGACCGCTGGTTCTCGATCCTGCTCGTCGTGCCTGCGATGCTGGTCATCCTTGTCTTCGCGCTTCTGCCGCTTGCCTATGCGCTGGACGTGTCCTTCCGCTTCGCCGACCTGACGCGCGGCCGGATCGGGGATTTCGTCGGCCTCGACAATTACCGCACGGTGCTGCACGACAGCGCCTTCTGGAGCTCCGTCTGGGTCACGCTCAAGTTCACGGTGACCGCCGTCACCCTCGAAATGGTGCTCGGCATCGCCATCGCCTTCCTGATCCACGGCGCGACCGTCGGCAAGGGCATCATCCGGAGCCTGATGATCCTGCCGCTTGCCACCTCGGCGGCGGTGACGGGCCTGTTCTGGCGCTATCTCTACGATCCCCAGTTCGGCCTCATCAACTATTTCCTCGGCCTCATCGGCCTGCCGGAGCCCAACTGGCTCGGCGACTACACCATCGCGCTGTGGTCGGTCATCCTGTTCGACGTCTGGCAATGGACACCCTTCGTCGCGCTGATCGCGCTCGCCGGCCTGCAGGCCCTGCCGAAGGAGCCCTTCGAGGCGGCCGAACTCGACGGCGCCAGCACCTTCCGCGTGCTGCGCACGCTGACCTTCCCCATGCTGAAGCCGGTTCTCTTCCTCGTCCTCGTGCTGCGCACCATCGACAGCGTGCGCCTCTACGACGCGGTCGCGGTGCTGACGCGCGGCGGGCCGGGCACGGTGACGGAGACCATGACCTTCTACCTCTACCGCACGGGTCTCAAGCTGTTCCGGATGGACTACGCCTCCACCATGGCGATCTTCTTCCTCTACGCCATGCTGGTCGCAAGCCTCTTTGCGCTGCGCCCGCTGCTCACCCAATTCTCATCCCGCGCATCGGAAGGCTGAGGAGGCAACCATGCTGCAACGTGAATCGAGTTTCCCCAAGGAAGTCCTGCGCTACGGCCTGATCGTGCTGGTGCTCGGCTTCATCGTCTTCCCCATCGCCTGGATGATCCTGACGTCGTTCAAGCCGGCCGATGCCGTCATGGTCTCGCCGCCGCGCTTCCTGTTCACCCCGACGCTGGATAACTACGTCCACGCGATCTACGACAAGAACTTCCTGTTCTACATCAAGAACACGCTGTTCATCTCCGTCGCCTCGACGATCATCGTCGTCATCACCGGCTCGCTCGCGGCCTACAGCTTCGCCCGCTACAATGTCGGCGACGGGCATCTGCTGTTCTTCATCCTGTCGACCAAGATGTTCCCGGCAATCGCGGTGATCCTGCCCTACTTCCTGATCTTCCGCGAGGTCGGCAAGACGGGTATCGGCAGCTTCCTCGGCATCGGCCTCGACCAGCCGGGCGCGCTGATTATCTCCTATACGGTGTTCAACCTGCCCTTCGCCATCTGGCTGCTGGTCTCCTTCTTCCAGGACATCCCGCGCGAGCTGGAGCATTCCGCCCGCCTCGACGGCCTCACCCGCCTCAAGGTGCTCGCCAAGGTCGTCTGCCCGCTGGCCGCGCCCGGCATCGCGGTCACCGGCGTCTTCACGTTGATCTTCAGCTGGAACGAGTTCCTCTTCGCCTACATCCTGACCCGCAAGGCGGCGAGCACCGTGACGGTGGGCGTGGAGTCCTTCTTCACCCTGCAGGGCATTCTCTGGGGGCCTGTCGCGGCCGCCGCCACCATCAGCGTCCTGCCCATGCTGATCTTCGTTCTGGCCATGCAGCGCTACATGGTGCGCGGCCTCACCTTCGGCGCCGTGAGAGGATAGGATTATGAGCTTCAGTCAAGGCTGGGATACCGGCTTCCGCGTCATCCTCATCTATGTCGGCGTCGTCTTCGTCTGGCTCGGGCTGATCGAGCCCTACTTCGCCAGCCAGTCGATGTCGGTGATCCTCATGAACATCGTCGCGCTCGCGGTGTCGGCGGCCTTCGTGGTCCGCGCCCGCGGCCGCTTCATCGCTGAGCGCCTTGCGGCCGAAGCCGAGGTCGCCGCCCTCATGCAGGAGGATGTCTGATGTACGAACTGAAATCCGTCCACAAGCGCTACGGCCTCGCCAAGGTCGCCCTGCGCAAGATCGACCTTGCCGTGCGCGACCGGGAATTCCTCGTCATCTACGGCCCGGCCGGCGCCGGCAAGAGCACGCTGCTCAACATCCTCGCCGGCATTGCCAAGCCGACCAGCGGCGACGTGCTGCGCAATGGCGTGTCGATCCTCAAGGTGCCGCCGGAAAAGCGTGACGCCGCCATGGCCTTTGAGAACTACGCGCTCTATTCGCACCTTTCCGTCGGCGAGAACCTTGCGTTTCCCCTCAAGGCGCGCGGCCTCGGCCGCGCCGAGGTCGAGGAGCGCGTCAAGCGCATCTCCGGCATCCTCGGCATCGGCCACCTCTTGGAGCGGCGCCCCGGCTTCCTTTCGGGCGGCCAGCGCCAGCGCGTGGCGCTCGGCCGCGCCATCATCCGCCCGGCCGATATCTACCTGCTCGACGAGCCGGTCGGCCATCTCGACGCCAAGCTGCGCCACAAGATCCGCGCCGAGCTGAAGGCGCTCGCCGAGGACCTGTCGGCCACCGTCGTCTTCACCACTACCTCCTCGCGCGAGGCGCTGGCGCTCGGCGACCGGGTCGCCGTGCTCAATGCCGGCAGGCTGGAGCAGGTCGGCAAGCCGGCCGATCTCTATCATCGCCCGGCGAACGCCTTCGTCGCCTCCTTCGTCGGCGATCCGCCGATGAGCTTCATCTCCGTCGAGCCGCGCCCGCATGACGGCAGGGTGGATTTCGTGACGGCGGACGGCATGCCCGTCGCCTCGCTTGCCGCCGACGCCGTGCAGGGCCTCACCAACGAGGCCGGCAGGATCCAGGTCGGCTTCCGCTCCAACGAGGTGCGGATTGCGGGCGAGGGGGATTCCAACGCGCTTCGCGGCCGCGTCGATGTCATCGAGAACCTCGGCTACATGAAGATCGCCCTTGTCGGCATCGGCGGCGACCAGGTCTCCGTCTCCGTTCCCGCCGGCACCGCGCTCGGCGTCGGCGAGACGGTCGCAATCGCCTTCCCGCGCGACGCCGTCCACCTGTTCCAGAATGCCCGGGCGGTCACGCATGCGACGCCCTCGGCAGGAGTTTGACCCATGGCCTCCATCAAAGCTGAACGACTCGTCAAGCGCTACGGCGCCTTCCAGGCCGTGCACGGCATCGACTTCGAGATCGCCGACGGCGAGTTCGTCGCCATCCTCGGCCCCTCGGGCTGCGGCAAGTCCTCGACGATGCGCATGATCGCCGGGCTGGAGACGGTCACCGAGGGTTCGATCTATTTCGACGGCAAGCGCGTCAACGACGTGCGCGCCCGCGACCGCAACGTCGCGATGTCCTTCGAATCCTACGCGCTCTATCCGACGATCTCGATCTACGAGAACATCGCCTTCCCGCTGCGCTCGGCCAATGTCGACAACAAGGAGATCGACCGGCAGGTGCGCGACATCGCGGAGAAGATGGAGCTGACGGCGCTCCTCGATCTCAAGCCGAAGGGTCTTTCCTCCGGCCAGGCGCAACGTGTCGGCCTTGCGCGGGCGCTGGTGCGCAATCCGGCGGTCTTCCTGCTCGACGAGCCGATCTCGCATCTCGACACGCGCCAGCGCTACCGCATGCGCCGCTTCATCAAGAGCCTGCACCAGAAGTTCAACTACACGATGATCTACGTCACCCACGACCAGGAGGAGGCGCTGGCGCTGGCCGACCGGGTCATGGTGATGAGCGACGGCGAGATCCAGCAGATGGCGGTGCCGGACGAGGTCTATGCCCGCCCGAGGAACGCCTTCGTCGCCGGCTTCGTCGGCGAGCCGCCGATCAATTTCTTCGATTGCAGGGTCGTGGCCGGTGACGGCGGCTGGCAGATCGAATTCGAGGGGCGCAAGCTCGCCTTGCCGGAGCGCCTGCACGCCGCCGCGCAGGGCATCGGTGACGGCGGCCTTGCCGCCATCCGCCCGCATTTCCTCTCCATCGGCGGCGACAGCCCGCTGCGCGTCGACGGCAAGGTCTTCATCACGGAGGAATTGCAGGACCAGAACCTGATCTTCGTCGATGTCGGCGACACGCGCTTCACGCTCGTCGCCCATCCCTCGGTCACGCCGAAGCGCGGCGAGGCGGTGCCGGTCTCCATCGACCCGGAGCACCTTCTCCTCTTCCCGCGCTCGCAGGCCGGCAAGGTGGAGAGCATCGTCGCATGAGCTACGACCACATCGTCGTCGGCGGCGGCACGGCCGGCTGCCTTGCCGCCGGCAAGCTTGCCGGCGAGCACGGCGCGCGCGTGCTGGTGCTGGAGGCGGGGCCGGACGACCGCAACCCGCTGATCCGCATGCCGGCCGGCTTCGTCAAGCTGCTCGGCGTCGAGAAATACATGTGGTTCTACAAGTCCGTCGCGCAGGTGCGGCTCGGCGGGCGCACGCCCATCGTGCCGCAGGGCCGCGTGCTCGGCGGCGGCTCCTCCGTCAACGCCATGGTCTATATGCGCGGCCAGCCGGCCGATTATGACGGTTGGGCCGGGGAGATCGGCGACGATCAATGGTCCTACGATGCGCTGCTGCCCTATTTCATGGGCATGGAGGACAACGCGCGGCTGAACGACGACTATCATGGCGTCGGCGGCCCGTGGCAGGTGTCAGACCTCGAGCACATGTGCGAATTGTCGCGCGCCTTCGTGCTGGCCGCGCAGGGCATCGGCCTGCCGCATAACGGCGATTTCAATGGCCGGAGCCAGCGCGGCGTCGGGGCCTATCAGGTGACGACCCGCAACGGCCGGCGCTGCTCGGCGGTGGACGCCTTCCTGCGCCCCGCCATGAAGACCGGCCGGCTCGACGTCAGGACCTCCTGCCTCGTCCACTCGATTATCATCGAGAACGGCCGTGCGGTCGGCGTCCGGTATTCTGAGGGCGATGGCCGCGCCGTGATGGAAGCCCACTGCGACGGCGAGGTGCTGCTTGCCGCCGGCGCCATCGCCACGCCGAAGCTTTTGATGCTCTCCGGCATCGGCCCGGCGGATCACCTGAAGGCGCATGGCATTCCGGTCCGCGTCGATCTTGCCGGCGTCGGGGCCAATCTCCAGGACCACACGGAAACGCCGGTCGTCGCCCTGTGCAACGGCCCCTACGGCTATTATGGCCATGACCGGGGCTGGAAGCAGATGCGCAACGGCCTCGAATACCTGCTCAACCGCACCGGCCCGGTGACGTCCAACGGCGTCGAGGCGGGCGCCTTCTTCGATCCCGACGATCTGTCGAACGATCCGAAGATCCAGCAGTTCTGCGTGCCGACGGTCTATCTCGACAAGGACCACACCGACCAACAGGCGAGCTACGGCCTGACGCTGAATTCCTGCGTCGCCAGGCCCCGTTCGCGAGGCTCCGTGCAGCTTGCCTCCGCCGATCCGAAGGACCAGCCGCTGGTCGATCCGAACTATCTCGCCGATCCCGAGGACCTGCGCCTTTCCATTGGCGGCATACGCCGCGCCCGCGAAATCCTCCGGCAGGAGCCGCTGCGCTCGATGATCGCCCGCGAGATCTTCCCCGGCCCGGACAAGGCGTCGGACGCGGACCTCGCCGAGCATGCGAAGCGCTTCGTCAAGACCGTCTATCACCCCGTCGGCACCTGCCGCATGGCCCGGGAGGGCGATGCCGGCGGCGTGCTCGGGGCGGACATGCGGGTGCGCGGCGTTGCGGGCCTGCGCGTCATCGACGCCTCCGCCATCCCCACTATCATCTCCGGCAACACCAATGCCGCCGTGCTGGTCGTCGCCGACAAGGCGGTGGAATTCATCACCGGCGGCACGCGCCGTCCGTCCGCTGGCATCGCCCCGGCTACGGGGCGGCCGGCGGCCAACGCATTTCAGGAGGCATGACATGAAGGCCATCGTTCTTCCGGGACCCGGTGCGCGGCTCGACGACGTGGCGCCGGCCGACCTGCCGGTGCCCGAGCCCGGCCCCGGCCAGCTGCGCCTCAGGGTCATCGCGGTTTCCGTCAATCCGGTCGACTGGAAGCTGGCGATCGATCACAAGCCGGAATGGACCTATCCGCATGTGCTCGGGCTCGATGCCGCGGGCATTGTCGATGCGGTCGGGCCGGATGTGGAGGGCTGGGCCGTCGGCGAGCCGGTGGTGGTGCACAACAATCTCTGGAAGCCCGGCGTCTTTGCCGACTATTGCCTCGCGCCGGCCCACGCCACCTCGCGCCTGCCGGCCGGTGTGCGCTTCACCGATGCCGCGGCCGTGCCCTGCGCGGGCTACACCGCCTATCAGGCCCTGTTCCGCAAGGCCCGGCTGGAGGCCGGCCAGACCATTCTCGTGCAGGGTGCGAATGGCGGCGTCGGCGGCTTTGCCACCCAGCTTGCCCATCAGGCCGGGGCGAAGGTCATCGCGCTGACACGGCCGGAGCATTTCGATGCCGTGCGCGCCTTCGGCGCCGACGTGGTCCTCGACTATCGCGACCCGAATCTCGTGCAGAAGGTGCGGGACGAGACGGAGGGCGGCTATGGCGTCGATGTCATGCTGGAGGTGGTCAATCCGGGCGATGCGCGCAAGTCGCTCGCCTTCATGCATTACAACGGCCATCTCGTCTCGGTCGATCCGCTGCCGGTGATGACCGACGTGCCGTCCTATACCTATGCCGCCTCGGTCCATGAAGTCGGCCTCGGCGGGGCGTATTTCGCCGGGCACGTGCCGACCCAGCGGGATTTCGCCCGCATGGGCGACGACCTGATGGCCCGGCTTGCGGCCGGCAGGCTCGATCCGATGGTCGAGGAGATCGTGACGCTCGGCGGCATTCCGGATGCGCTGCGGCGGCTGAAGCGTCGCGAGGTGACGGGCAAGATCGTCGCCCGGATCGCGCCGGACCCCTGAACGAGAAGACAAGACGGGAGGAACACCATGTCCAGCAACACGCATTATATCGACGGCCGCTTTGTCGAGGACACGTCCTCCGACCGCATCGCCGTCTACAATCCGGCGACCGAGGAGCAGATCGCCGAGATCCCCGACGCCTCGGGTGCGGTCGTCGATGCCGCAGTCGATGCCGCGCGCAAGGCGCAGCCCGCCTGGGCCGAGCTGCCGCCCATCGAGCGGGCCGGCTATGTCAGGGCGATTGCCGAGAAGATCCGTGGCAAGGCCGATCTTCTTGCCGAGACCATCTCGCGCGAGCAGGGCAAGATCCTGTCGCTCGCAAAGGGCGAGGTGCTCGGCATGGCCGGGCTGATGGACTACATGGCCGAATGGGCGCGGCGCATCGAGGGCGAGATCATTGCCAGTGACCGCAAGGGCGAGACCATCTATCTCAACCGCGTGCCGATCGGCGTCGTCGCCGGCATCCTGCCGTGGAACTTCCCCTTCTATCTGATCGGCCGCAAGCTCGCCCCGGCGCTCGTCGCCGGCAACACCATCGTCGTCAAGCCGAGCGAGGAGACGCCGCTCAACGCCTTCCTCTTCGCCGAGATCGCGGACGAGGTCGGCCTGCCGAAGGGCGTGTTCAACATGGTATCGGGCCGCGGCCGCACCACGGGCGCCGCGCTTTCCGGGCACACCGGCATCGATCTCGTCAGCTTCACCGGCAGCGTGCCGACTGGCGTCGCCATCATGGAGGCGGCGGCGAAGAACCTGACGCGCGTCAACCTGGAGCTCGGCGGCAAGGCGCCGGCCATCGTGCTGAAGGATGCCGACCTTGATCTCGCGGTGGAGGCGATCACCGCCTCGCGCATCGTCAATACCGGGCAGGTCTGCAATTGCGCCGAGCGCATCTTCGTCGAGCGCCAGGTGGCGAACGAATTCACGGAACGCTTCGTCAAGCGCATGGCGGCTGTCTCCTATGGCGATCCCATTGCCGAGCGAAATGTCGACATGGGGCCGCTCGTCAACGCGGTGCAGCTCGGCAAGGTCGAGGCCATGGTCGAGCGGGCGAAGGCGGCGGGGGCGTCGGTCGCGCTCGGCGGCCAGCGGGCGGAGCGCAATCGCGGCCACCACTACGAGCCGACCGTGCTGACCGGCTGCACGCCGGACATGGAGATCATGCGCAAGGAGATCTTCGGCCCCGTCGCGCCCATCGCCGTCGTCGAGGATGCCGACGAGGCGGTGCACCATGCCAACGACACCGAATACGGCCTGACATCCTCGCTCTACACGCAGGACCTCAACAAGGCGATGCGCGTCACACGGCGGCTGCAATTCGGCGAGACCTATATCAACCGGGAGAACGGCGAGGCCTATCAGGGCTTCCATGCCGGCCGCAAGAAATCCGGCATCGGCGGGGCGGACGGCAAGCACGGCTTCTACGAATATATGGAGACCCAGGCCGTCTATATCCAGCACGGCTGAGGCGAGTGACGGACCGGCGGCAACGTCCGGCCAGAAAGGACCAGCATGTATCTTGAGAAATTCGGCCTCGCCGGCCGCGTGGCCGTGGTCACCGGGGCGGGGCAGGGTATCGGGCTTGCCTCAGCCGAGGCGCTGTGCGAGGCGGGCGCGGCGGTCGTCCTGACCGATATCAGCATGGAGCGGGCGGAGGCCGGGCGCGCGGCACTGGCGGCGAAGGGCTACACGGCCGAGGCCGACGTGATCGACATCGGCGACAGCGCCTCGATCAACGCGGTGGCCGACCGGCTGGCGGCGAGCGGCAGGACGGCGGACATCCTCGTCGCCAATGCCGGCATCGCCCATGCGGGCGTTCCGGCGGAAGACCTGTCGGACGCCGACTGGGAGCGGATGATCGGCATCAATCTCAGCGGCGCCTTCCGCTCCTGCCGCGCCTTCGGCAAGCACATGCTCGCCAAGGGCGGCGGCTCGATCGTCACCATCGGCTCCATGTCGGGCAGCATCGTCAACCGGCCGCAGCAGCAGGTGCACTACAATGCCGCCAAGGCCGGCGTGCACCACCTGACCCGCTCGCTCGCCGCCGAATGGGCGACGCGCGGCGTCAGGGTCAATTCCGTCGCGCCGACCTATATCGACACGCCGCTGCTCACCTTCGCGAAGGAGGACAAGCCGATGTACGAGGAGTGGCTGGACATGACTCCGATGCACCGGCTCGGCCAGCCCGCCGAAATCGCCTCCATCGTGCTCTTCCTCGCCTCGGATGCCTCGAGCCTGATGACCGGCTCCATCGTCTCGGCCGATGCCGGCTATACCTGCTGGTAGAAACGCCATGCCGCCCGCCTCGGCTTTCCGGGCGGGCGGTATTCGCGGCGGGGCGGAAAGTGAACTTTCTCCCGCCGCCGCCATTCGGGTGTCATTTAGGTGCTTGAATTATACGCCTGACATGTTATGCGTACAACATGATAAGTTTGGATCGCACGTGCCGACAAGGTTGCCGCGCCGCGCGATCCGGTGCTGTTTTGCGACCATCTTCTCAAGGCTGGATTGATCGCCGCGAAGCATTCCCGCTCAGCGGGCATTTTGTAGCTTAACTACATTGCGGCGTGCTTTGCTTTGCGAAGTTGGCGCGAGCGCTCAGTCGATTCATTCTGTTTTTCCTGAAATTTGGCAGAATCGTTTCAAAAAATAATCTGCCGCCAATCGTAAAAATGTAGTTGAATTACTGAAATGCTTTGTCTAGCATCCCTGCTGCGTGAGGTGTGGGAGCGCCGACCGGCCAGCCGCTGCGCGCATTGGAGGCGTTTTTCGATAGGGAGGGGAGCTATGTTCAAAAAGCTCGTGAAAGCATCGTTGTTTGCCGCTGCCGCCACGGTCGCGCTCTGGCCGGCCATGGTTGCCGCGCCGGCTGCCGCGCAGGACGGCGATAATATCGACATCACCATCGGCTGGGTGCCGCCGGACATCACGGGCGTCTTCAAGACGGCCACGAACTTCTTCGAGCTGGCCGCCGCCGACGCCAACAAGAACGGCTTCAACGTCAAGGTCCTGACCAAGTCGCCGACCAGCCCGACGGCCTTCGCCGAGCAGGTCAGCATCATCGAGGACATGATCCAGCGCAAGGTCGACCTGATCGCCGTCTCGCCGGCCGAGGTCGCCACCGTCAAGCCGGCGCTCATCCGCGCCACGGAGGCCGGCATTCCGGTCGTCATCGTCAACCTGCTCGAGCCGATCGACGGCGTGAACGTCTCGTCCTATATCGGCTTCGACAACACGCAGGGCGCGGAAGTCTCCGCCTATGCGGTCGCCGACTATTTCGGCGGTCCGGGCGTGCTCGGCTCCGGCGACAAGGTCGATGTCCAGCCCGACACCTATCTCGACCTGAAGTTCTGGCAGGATCTCGCCGCCAAGCTCTCCGAAGAGGACAAGGCCAAGATCAAGGCGCGCGGCGCCATCATCGAGGGCGTTGCCGGCGGCTTCTTCTCGACGGCCCGCCTCAACGGCTTCCGCGAAGTGCTCAAGCAGTTCCCGGGCATCGAGATCGTCGGCGGCACCTGCGCCGGTGACTGGAACCGCGAGAAGGGCACGCGCTGCGCCGAGGACATCCTGCAGGCCAATCCCGACAACCTCGACTTCATCTGGGCGGCATCCAACGAAATGGGCCTCGGCGCGATGCTCGTCGCCGGTTCGCAGGGCCGTCTCGAAACCACCAAGGACGGCGCCAATATCGGCGACAAGAAGGTCGCGATCTTCACCAACGACGTGACGCCGGAATCGGTCGACCGCATCGCCGAGGGCAAGATGATCGCCGAAACCACCCACGGCTTTGCCGACTGGGGCTGGTTCGGCACCAAGTTCGCGGTGGAGCTCGCCTGCGGCCTCGAAGTGCCGAAGACCTTCGATATCCGCCCGCGCACCGTCTACGAGGCGAATGCCCGCAACTTCTATCCGGAACCGAAGCTGGAAGCGATCGACTGGAAGACCATCCGGGCGAACTGCAAGAAGGCCAACTGAGTTTCTCCCAGGACCGCGGGGTGTCGTCTTTTCGAAGGCGCGCCCCGCGTCTTGCTTGTCCGCGCGCGGACGGGCGAAGAACGAAGGGGCGCCTGCGCGCCCGTGCGGAACGGTAGTTGTAGGGCATGGATCAGCACGAAATCCTCTTGAAGCTCGAGAATATCGAGAAACGCTTTCCCGGCGTCATCGCCCTGAAATCCATCTCGCTCGACGTGCGCGCCGGCGAGGTGCAGGTGCTTCTCGGCGAGAACGGCGCGGGCAAGTCCACGCTGATGAAGATCCTTGCCGGCGAGCATGCGCCGACCGGCGGCGAGATCGTGGTCGGCGGTCGCCAGGTTTCCGCGCTGACGCCGACGCTCGCCACGGAACTCGGCATCGGCCTCGTCCATCAGGAGCTGAGCCTCGTGCCGGCGCTGAGCGTGACGGAGAACATCTTCCTCGGCCGCATGCCGCGTGGCGCCTTCGGCAAGATCGACTGGGCCAGGGCCCATGAGGCCGCGCGCCATGCGCTGGAGGCGCTCGGCGTCTCCATCGACCCGACGGCCGAGGTGCGCACGCTCGAGGTCGCCGAGCAGCAACTCATCGAAATCACCCGCGTCCTGGAGCGCGGCCCGCGCATCCTCCTCCTCGACGAGCCCACCTCGGCGCTCTCGGACAGCGAGCGCAGCCGCCTCTTCGACGTCATCCGCCGCCTCAAGCAGCGCGGGCATGGCATCATCTACATCTCGCATCATCTCTCGGAAATCCCGATGATCGCCGACCGCGTCACGGTGCTGCGCGACGGCGTGGTCGTCGAGACGCTGCCGGCCGAGAAGGCGGACGAGGAGACGGTCATCGGCCTGATGGTCGGCCGCAGGCTTGAAGAGCAGTTCCCCAAGGAGACGGTGGAACTGGGCGCGCCGATGCTGGCGGTGGAGAACCTCGCCTCCGGCCGCACGCTGAAGGACCTTTCCTTCACGCTGCGCCGCGGCGAGATCCTCGGTATTTACGGCCTGATGGGCGCGGGACAGGCGGAAATCGCCAGCGCGCTTTTCGGTCTTCAGCCGGTCAAGGCCGGTTCGATCGCGGTCGAGGGCAAGCGCGCCGATTTCCGGCATTCGTCCGATGCCATCGCGGCCGGGCTCGGCCTCATCTCGCGCGACCGCCGCCAGAGCCTCGTGCCGATGCAGCCGGTCGGGCCGAACCTCAGCCTGTCCTGGCTTTCCGGCAAGTCGCTGCTGTCGCGGCTCGACCTTGCCCGCGAGCGGGAGGAGGGCAGGCGCTACATTTCGGACCTGCGCATCCGCCCGGCCTCCACCACGCACAAGCTCTTCTTCTTCAGCGGCGGCAACCAGCAGAAGGTCATCCTGGCGCGCTGGATGTCGAGCGGCGCGAGGATCCTGATCTTCGACGAGCCGACCCGCGGCATCGACGTCGGCGCCAAGGCCGAGGTCTTCGCCGTCATGAGCCGGCTGGTCTCCGAGGGCGCGTCGATCCTGATGATCTCCTCGGAACTCAACGAACTCATCGGCATGGCGGACCGCGTGCTCGTCATGCGCGGCGGCCGCCTCTCCGCGGAGTTGCCGCGCGAGGAGATATCGCAGCAGAACCTGCTGCGATACGCGAGCTAGCAAGACAAGTGACAGGGCAGTTCCGCCGTCCTGAGCAGGAGACGGCAGGGCCCAAGGGAGTGGGAAGCATATGAGCACGGAAAAGAACCCGGACGCAGCCGTCAGCGCGGCCGATGCGCGCAAGGCGAAGATCAAGGGCATCGTCTTCCAGGCGGGGCCGCTGATCGCCCTCGTCCTGCTGATGGCCTATCTCGCCTTCGCCACGTCGAACTTCCTGACCCTCGACAACCTCTCCAACGTGGCGCGCCAGTCCGCCTTCGTCGCCATCCTGGCGGTGGGGCAGACCTTCGTCATCCTGACGGGCGGCATCGATCTTTCGGTGGCGGCCATCGCGGCGCTTGCCGCCTCGATCACGGCCGTGCTGCTCACCCAGCCGCTGGTGCTGTTCGGCGTCGATTTCGGCTTCGTGCCGCCGCCGATCGCGATCCTGATCGGCCTTGCCATCGGTATCGTCGCCGGCGCGCTCAACGGCTGGCTTATCTCCAAGTTCAAGATCCCGGATTTCATCGCTACGCTCGGTACGATGACGGCGTTCCGCGGCGCGGCGCTGCTGGTTACCGACGGCCTGCCGGTTCCCTCCTTCAATGCCGGCCGGCAGCTTCCCGACAGCCTGCTCTGGGTCGGCGGCGGGCAGCTTCTCGGTCTGCCGGTCAGCGCGATCATCGCGCTGCTCTGCGCGGTCGCCGGCTGGTATGTGCTGCGCTACACGGCGCTGGGCCGTGCGATCTATGCCGTCGGCGGCAACCGCGCCGCGGCCCATTCCTCGGGCATCAGCATTTCCCGCACCAAGATCATGACCTATGCGATCTCCGGCCTGCTGGCCGCCATCGCCGGCATCATCCTGGTTGGCCGCCTCAACTCCGCCAACGCGCTGATGGCGGAAGGCGAGGAGCTGCGCTCCATCGCCTCCGTCGTCATCGGCGGCACCAATCTCTTCGGCGGCGAGGGCGGCGTCTGGGGCTCGATCATCGGCGCGGCCATCATCGGCGTGCTCGGCAACGGCCTCAACCTGCTCGATGTCAGCCCGTTCTGGCAGCGCATCGCGCAGGGTGTCGTCATCGTGGTCGTGGTAATCTTCGACCAGTGGCGCCGCCGCAGCATGACGAAGGTTTGAGGAGAAACGGGATGAAGAACAAGCTTGGCCTGCACGCCAATGTCTGGGTGCGCGACTGGGGCCGCGAGGAATGCGTGCTCGCGGTCAACAAGACCGCCGAACTCGGCTTCGACATCATTGAGATATCCGCGCCCGATCCGAAGGCGCTGGACATCGCCTTCACCGCGGCCGAGCTGCGCAAGGCCGGCATCTCCGCCAACCTGTCGCTCGGCCTCGATGCCGCAAGCGACATATCGAGCGGCGATCCGGCTCGCGTGAAGGCGGGCGAAGTCCGGCTGCGCGAGGTCATCGCCGCCGCCGCCGAGCTCGGCTCCAGCCATGTCTGCGGCATCCTCTATTCGGCCTTCCAGAAATATCCCGAGCCGCCGACCGCGGCCGGCATTGCTGGAGCGGTCGAGGTTCTTCGCCGGATCGGCGAGGAGGCGGGCCGTCACGGCATCACGCTCGGCCTCGAAGTCGTCAACCGCTACGAGACCAACGTGCTCAATACGGCAGGGCAGGGCGTCGAGTTCTGCAAGCGGGTCGGCCTTCCCAATGTGAAGGTCCATCTCGACTCTTACCACATGAACATCGAGGAGGCGGACATGGAGATGGCGCTCGTCGATACGGGCGCCCATCTCGGCTACTTCCACATCGGGGAATCGAACCGCGGCTATCTCGGCGCCGGTTCCGTGGATTTCGGCCGTATCTTCAACGGTCTCGCGCGGATCGGCTACGACGGGCCGATCGTTTTCGAATCCTTCTCGTCCGCAGTCGTCGGGCAGCCCCTTTGCGGCATCCTCGGCATCTGGCGCAACCTCTGGGAAGACGGAGAGGACCTCGCGCGCCACGCAAAGACCTTTATCGAAGCCAAGCTCAAGTCCGCCGGCGAAGTCGGGCGCGAAGCCAGCCGTTCTGCCCTGCCTTAGGGCGGTCGGTGCGCCCATCCGGGCGCACCTGTCGCTTAGACCCCTTCCGCCGGAGCAGTAGGGGCGGGATGGGCGGCTACCAGCCGCCCTCGATGCGGCGGTCGTCGGCGGGGCCGCCGAGGTCGAAGACGATGAGCTTGTTTTCGGTGAAGCTGTCGAGAAACCATTGCGACAATTCGCGGCCGACGCCGGACTTGCCCGCGCCGCCGAAGGGGGCGAGCTGGTCCCAGTAGTTCGAGGTCTCGTTCACGTTGACCGCGCCGTGCGGCAGGGCCTCGGCGACGCGCCAGGCCTTGGACATATCCTGCGTCCACAGCGAGGCGACGAGGCCGAGCTCGGATTCGTTGGCGATCTCTATGGCCTCCTCGTCGGAAGCGACCTTCAGCACCAGCGCCAGCGGCGAGAAGGATTCGCCCTTGCCGCGGATCATCGCCCGGGTAAGGCCGGTGACAATGGTGGCGGGGTAGTAGAGCCCGTGTTCCGGGCCGAACTGCTCGATGGTCGCGCCGGCTTCGCGCAGGTCCCCCACATGCTGGCGGGCGCGTTCGAGGACGGCGGGATTGCAGAGCGGCCCCATGTCGTTGCCGGCGTCGGCCGGGTCGCCGATCTTCAGGGCGGCCGTGGCGGCGCGGAACTTCGCCAGGAATTCGTCATAGACCTTTTCGTGCACGAAGAGCCGTTCCGACGAGGTGCAGACCTGGCCGGAATAGTAGAAGGCGCCGGTGATCGCCCCTTCCACGGCGCGGTCGATATCGGCGTCCTCCAGCACGATCTGCGGCCCGTCACCGCCGAGCTCCAGCAGCATGGGGCGTAGCGGATTGACCCGCGCGATCTCCTCGCCGACCCTGTTCGAGCCGGTGAAGAAGATGCCCTTGACGTCGGCATGGCGCACCAGATGCGCGCCGACATCGCCAAAACCCTGCACCATGTTGAGGACGCCTGGCGGGAAGCCCGCTTCTTCGAAGAGCTCGGCGACCATGGCGCATGAGACCGGGCCGTATTCCGTCGGCTTCCAGACCACGGTGTTGCCGGCGGCAACGGCGTGGGCAAGGGCGATGGAGGAGATGTCGGTCGGGAAATTGAAAGGCGTGATGACGCCGATGACGCCGAGCGGCCGGTGGCCGAGCACGAGGCGCTTGTTCGTCGTCTTCTCCTGCGTGGAAGGCAGGGTCATGCCGCGGTAGCGCAGGATCTCCTCGGCCGCCTTGCCCCAGGCGGGGCCGGAATATTCGAAGGTCTCCTCGCGGGCGGCGAGGATCGGCTTGCCGACCTCCTTGGTGACCATCTGGGCCATGGCCTCGGCGCGGTCGCGGAAGAGGCGCTGCATGTTGCGCAGGATCTTCGCGCGCACCTGTACCGATGTCTTCGACCAGTCGGCGAAGGCGTCCTTCGCCGCCGCGACGGCGCGGTCGACATCGGAGGGCGCGCAGCGGCCGATGTCGTGCAGGCGCTTGCCGGTATGGGGATCGTTTGCGGCGAAGGTGCCGCCGGAGCCCGGTTCCCACCGACCGCCGATCAGCGCGCCGTTCAGGAGCCTTCTGTCGAACTGCATGCCGAATTCATTGCTATGGACGGTCATCTGGTTCCTCCCCATGGCCATCGTGCAGGCAGGAACGCCCGCCTCCCTGTGATCGAAGGTAGGCCCGGGGCGGGACGAACGTCAACTATTTTTGACGAAATGTTTTATTTATTTGACGCTCAGAGCATCGGCGGCGTCACGGCGCAGACGACGACGACCGGCGTGTCGCCGGCATTGCGGATGCGGTAGGGCACGCCGGAAAAGAGCTGGTAGCCGCCGCCGGCGCCGATCGTGTGCGCCTTGCCGCCGATCTCCAGTTCGATGGTGCCTTCCACCACCAGCGCGGCGGTTTCGCCGTCGTGCACGATGAGGTCCTCGCCCGTTCCCGCGTTGGGGGCGTAGTGCTCCAGGAACATCTGAAGGCGCTTGTCGCGGCGTTGCGAGGCAAGGCAGCGCATGTCGGCCTCGCCGCGCGTGATGACGGTGAGGTCTTCCGGCGCGGCGATCAGCACGTCCTCCTCGGCCGGCGGAATGGCGAAGAAATCGGCAAGGCTCATCGGCAGGGCCCGCAGGATCTTGTGCAGCGAGACGACCGAGGGCGCATGCGCATCCTGCTCGATCAGCGAGATGCTGGCATTCGTCACGCCGGCGCGCTTGGCAAGCTCCCGCTGAGAGACGCCGAAGGCTTCGCGCACCATCTTCAGCCGCTGGCCGATCTTCAGGTCGCCCTGCATGTCCTGCAGGGGGGCGGCGGCGATGGCCGGCGCCTTCGGGGTCGAGGTCTTGGGTTTGCGGCTCACGAACGGAATCTCCCGGTCGGCAGGGTGTTTTCCTCCGAGTTATAGGTTTTCCGCCGGAAATCAAGGCGTTGTGGATGCGGCCGGCGCCCGCCTCGCGCGAGCGCCGGCCCGGGTCTCAGTAACGGCCCTTGCCGGCCGGCTTCACCACGAGAAGCGTGATGAGCGCATAGACCACGCCGCCGACCACCGCCGTCGGCAGGGCGGCCGTCAGGTAGTCGTAGGGCCAGCGGCTTTCATAGGTGATCGGGTTCAAGAGGTAGAGATAGGTGCAGAAGCCCGCGGCCATGGCGATCAGCGAGGCCGGGTTGAAGCCGCTCCAGAAGCGATAGGCGCTGTCCGGCCTGTCCTCGAAGAGGCCGCGCACGTCGATCCGCCGCTTGCGCAGGAGGTAGTAGTCGACGATCTGGATGCCGCAGAGCGGGGCGAAGCCGAGGCCGATGAAGGCGATGAAGGTGCCGAAATTGGCGAAGAACAGGTCCGGGATCAGCAGTCCCACCACGCCCACCGGGGCGATGGAGATCAGGAGCAGCATCGGCCAGCTCAGCTTCTGGAGCGCCGGGAAATGCCGGAGCCCGATCGACGAGGAATAGACCCCCGCGACCGCCGTGCCGAGATTGGCCGCGGCGACGAAGAGCAGCGCGATCACGCCATAGGTCGGCCCGCCCACCGTGCGCATCCATTCGGCCGGGTCGGAGACCTGGAGCACGAGGATGCCGGCGATGCCGATGGCCGAGAGCAGCGGCACGGGAAGGCCCATGCCCACCATGATGGGGGCGGCCGCCCGCCTTCCGTTCGGGGCCATGCGCACCATGGCGCCGATATAGGGCCACCAGGAAAGCAGCGAAATGATGCCGATCTCGACGCCCGTCGTGTAGTTCCAGTGCGCGTCGGTCGCGGCATAGGCGGGCACGGCCGCCGACAGGTCCTCCCAGCGCTGTGTGACGAGGATGTAGAGCATCCAGAAGCCGACGAAGACATGAGCGACGAGGATCTTCGCGATCCGGTCGACGCCGGAGGAGCCCTTGAGCAGGAAGAGGAACACCAGCCCGGCGGCCAGCAGCACCGTCGCCTGCACGAGGAAGTTATGGCTGTCCTCGCCGATCCAGCCGAGCGCCAGCAGCAATTGCCGTGTCGACTTGGCGAAGAAGATGAGGAGCAGCGAGTTCCAGCCGACGATGGAGACGAACTGCATGGCGGCGGGGATGATCCAGCCGCGCGAGCCGAATTGCGGCTTGGACGAGGCGATGGAATCGACGCCGAAGCGGATGGCGACCGGCACGGCCGCCAGCGCCACGATGAGCATGCCGATCATGCTGCCGGCGAGGAGGGCGAAGAAACCTTCCTTGAAGCTGAGATAATAGCCGACATATTCGCCGATGATGTAGCACCAGGTCGCGGCGGCGGCCGTGGCGAGAGAAATGCCGAGCTGCCAGGGGCCCCAGACCCGCTCCTGCGGCAGCAGCGGCCAGGCGCTCTTGTCGGCCTCGATGAGGATTTCGTCCTGTACGCTCATGCCATCCTCCCGATCAGAAGGGCGAGGATCGGCAGCAGAACGCCGAGCCCGATCAGCGCGGCCCAGGCCATGCCGTCGAAATCCTCTCCCTGGTTGCGCGGGTCCTCCAGTAGCCGGAGCCGACGCTCCAGCTCCGGTTGCAGCCTCTCCTCAGCCATGCCGTGTCCTCCCTGATATGGCGTTCGTTGCATGCGGCCCGAAGTTCCCCTTCCGGGCCTTGATTGTTATCCGGCCAGCCGCTCCCCCTTCGGGTCGTACCAGGGGCGAAGCTGCAAGCGGATCGGATAGCGCCGCCAGGCGATCTCCGCTTCCCAGGTGCCGGCGGCGAGCCAGTCCGGCGTCACGCCGCCGGGGCAGGTGACGTAACCCATGCCGAGCGAGGCCCCGAGGCGGTGGCCGTAGGCGCCCGTCGTGACGGAGCCGACGATCTCGCCGTCCCTCAGCAGCGGTTCGTTGTGATAGAGATGCGGCGGCTCGCCTTCGGCCTCGATGCGGATCTGCACGAGGCGGCGGTCGGGCGTTCCGGCTTCCTTCTGGCGCAGGAGCGCGTCGCGGCCGATGAAGCCGCCGGCCTTGTCGAGGGCGACGGCAAAGCCGAGGCCGGCCTGGAGTGGGTTGTCCTCCTCGCCGATATCGTGGCCCCAGTGGCGGTAGCCCTTTTCCATGCGCAGCGAATTGATGGCGAAATAGCCGCCCATCCTGAGGTCAAGACCCTCGCCAGCTTCAATCAGCTTCTCCAGCACATGGCCGGCGAATTCCGCCGGCATGTAGAGCTCCCAGCCGAGTTCGCCGACATAGGTGAGGCGACTTGCCCGCACGCGGGCATAGCCGAGGTCGATCTCCCGGCTGGTGCCGAAGGGGAAGGCCTCGTTGGAGAAATCGGCCGGTGACAGGCGATGAAGCAGCGCGCGGGACTTCGGCCCCATTAGCGCCAGCATTGGCAGGCCGGAGGTGACGTCCTGCACATGGACGCGCGCGCCCTCCGGCAGGTGCCGGCGCAGCCAGGCGAGGTCGCGGCGCTGCGAGACGGCGATGGTCACGACCATGAACTCGGTCTCGGAAAGCCGGGTGACCGTCACGTCCGCCTCGATGCCGCCCTCTTTGTTCAGCCATTGCGTATAGACGACCTTGCCGACGGGAACGTCGATCTGGCCGGCCGAGACATGATTGAGCGCCGCGCAGGCATCCGGCCCGCTGACGAGGTACTTGATGAAGCAGGAATGGTCGAACAGCGTGACGTTATCCGCCGTGTTGCGGCATTCCTCGCCGACCGCGTCGAACCACGAGGGGCGGCCGTAGGAATATCGCACTTCGGGCGTCGTGCCCGGCGCGCCGAAGAAGCCCGGCCGTTCCCAGCCGGCCGCTTCCGTCATCCATGCCCCCGCGGCCGAAAGCCTGTCATGGAACGGGCTGCGGCGGATGCCGCGCGCCGTTTCGAACTGGCGCGACGGCCAGTGCATGTCGAAGAGCAGGCCGAGCGTCTCGGTCGTGCGGCCCTCCAGATATTTGCGATTACCCATGAAGGTCTGCATGCGGCGGATATCGACATCCATCAGCTCGACCGGCGGACGGCGGTCGCGGATCCAGTCGGCGAGCGCCTTGCCGACGCCGCCCGAGGAGAGGATGCCGACGGAGTTGAAGCCCGTCGCGCAGAAGAGGCCGGGCACTTCCGGCGTCTCGCCGAGAAGGTAGCGGTCGTCAGGGGTGAAGCTTTCAGGGCCGTTGAAGAAGAGCTGGATGCCCGTGCGCTCCAGCACCGGCACGCGGCGGGTCGCCTGTTCCAGATAGGGCGCGATATGGTCGACGTCCTCCGGCAGGGTGCCGAAGCTGAAGTCCTCGGGAATACCGGCCTGGCCCCAGGGTTTTGCGTTCGGCTCGAAGAAGCCGACGAGCAGCTTGCCGGCATCCTCCTTGTAGTAGGTCCATTCGTCGCCGAGGAAGAGCACGGGCAGGTCGCGCGGCAGGCCCTCCACCTGTTCCGTCACGATGTAGAAATGTTCGGCGGCGTGCAGCGGGATCGTCACGCCCGCCTCGGCGGCGAGGTCGCGCGACCACATGCCGCCGCAGATGACGACGGTTCCGGCGCGGATCGGCCCCCGGTCGGTCATCACGCCGGCGGCCTTGCCGTTCTCGACGAGGATTTTGGTGACGGAGAGATTCTCGAAGACCTTCGCGCCGCGCATGCGCGCGCCCCTGGCATAGGCCTGCGTCACGTCGATCGGGTTGACCTGTCCGTCATGCGGGAACCAGAAGCCGCCGACGATGCCGTCGGTGCTGATCGGCCCCCAGCGCTCCTTGATCTCGCCCGGCGTGACCGGCTCGACCGGCAGGCCGAAATTGCGGCCCATCGAGGCGCCGCGCGCCAGTTCCTCGTAGCGGGCCGGCGTGTTGGCGACGCGCAGCGAACCGTTGCGCTTGAAGCCGGTCGCCTGTCCCGTCTCGGCCTCCAGCGAGCCGAAGAGCTCGCCGGTATATTTCGCCAGCTCCGTCATGCGGCGCGTGGCGCGAAGCTGCGTCACCAGCCCGGCCGCATGCCATGTCGTGCCGCTGGTGAGCTGCTTTCTTTCGCAGACCACCACATCCGTGATACCGATCTTCGTCAGGTGATAGGCAACAGAGCACCCCGCGACGCCGCCGCCGATGACGACGACGTCTGCCCGCTCCGGAACATCCGTCATTGTGTTTCCCCCGGACAGCGGCTCCACTCCGCTGCATGTTTGGATTTCTTAACACTGTGTCATAGAAAATCAAACAGTCAATAGGGTTCGGAATGCTGCAGGGGGATGGTATCGGCAACCTGTAATTTTCCTGCATCCTCGTAGGTCGGTGCCGCAAAGCCTGATAGAACGACGTATCCCGCCGCCAACCGGATGCAGCAGATCGCATGGCCGACCGTATCGGAAAACTCCCGTCCCTCAATGGCGTCCGCGTCTTCGAAGTCGTCGCGCGGCATCTGAATTTCCGGCTTGCGGCGGAGGAGCTCGGCGTCACGCAGGGCGCCGTCGCCCAGCAGATCCGGGGGCTGGAGGCCGAGCTCGGCCTCAAGCTGTTCGAGCGGCATCCGAGGACGCTTGCGATCACCGAGGCGGGGCGCAGCTATGTCGGTAGCGTCCGCCGTGCCCTGGAACTGATTTCCGAGGCGACGGAGACCTTGCGCCCGGAGCCGCAGCATCTCACCATCAGCGTGACGCCGACCTTCGCCTCGAAATGGCTGATCCCGCGCCTGCCCGACTTCACCGCCGCGCATCCGCATATCGACCTGCGCATTCTCGCCAGCGACCGCATTTCCAATTTCCAGACGGATGCGGTGGATCTTGCCGTGCGTTACGGCCGGCCGCCCTTCGGGCCGGGCCTCCAGGCGGATCTCCTGTTCGAGCAGGTCATCGTGGCGCTCGGCAGCCCGCTCCTGATCGAAAAGCTCGGCAGGCCCGTGGTGCCGGAAAACCTTGCCGGTTATGCGCTGCTGCACGATGCGCACAATTTCTGGCCACGCTTCCTGGAGCAGGCGATGGGCAAGGCGGCGCCGGTTTCGGCGTCGAAGAACATCCGCTTCAACCAGACGGCGCTGGCGCTGGAGGCGGCGCGCGGCGGGCAGGGGCTGGCGCTCGCCAGCGAATTCCTCATCGGGGACGACGTCGCCGGCGGCCATCTGGTGCGGCTCTTCGAAACGCGGATGCGCGTCGGCGCCGATTTCTACGTCGTCGCGCCGCGCAAGCCGCGGCATGCCGCTTCCGTCGAAGCGGTCCGCGGCTGGCTCCTGAAGGAAAGTGCGAAGCATAGGACCGGTGCCGTCCCAGGCGACGGGCAGTAGATTTTCTACAGGAAGCGGCGCGTATTTCTGGTTGGTTCCGCCACGGGCGGCGTGGCAGGATGGCGGCAGTCAACGGCTCACGAAAGGACAGTTCCATGGCAGGCGAGAAGGTCGCGTTGATCACAGCCGGCGGCAGCGGCATGGGGGCGGAGGCCGCCCGGCGGCTGGCGGCGGACGGGTTCAGGATCGGGGTGCTTTCCTCCTCCGGCAAGGGCGAGGCGCTGGCGGATGAGTTCGGCGGTTTCGGCGTCACCGGCTCCAACCAGTCGAACGACGACCTGAAGCGCCTTGTCGACGGCGCACTGGAGCGCTGGGGCCGTATCGACGTGCTCGTCAACAGCGCCGGCCACGGGCCGCGCAAACCGATCCTCGAGCTGACGGACGAGGACTGGCATGCAGGGATCGACGTCTACTTCCTCAATGCCGTGCGTCCGACGCGCCTCGTGGTGCCGGTGATGCAGAAGCAGAAGTCCGGCGTCATCATCAACATCTCGACCGCCTGGGCCTTCGAGCCGAGCTCGATGTTCCCGACCTCGGCCGTCGCCCGTGCGGGCCTCGCCTCCTTCACGAAGATCTTCGCCGACACCTATGCGGGCGACAATATCCGCATGAACAACGTGCTGCCCGGCTGGATCGACAGCCTGCCGTCAACGGATGAGCGCCGCGACAGCGTGCCGATGAAGCGCTACGGCACCAGCAAGGAAGTCGCCGCGACGATCGCCTTCCTCGCCTCCGAGGGAGCGGCCTACATCACCGGACAGAACATCCGCGTCGATGGCGGCATCACGCGCGCCATCTGACCGGATCGCGTGAGATCAGGCGATTTGCCTGATCTCCCTAGAGGCGATGCCGGCGGGGACCCTCCGGGTCGAGGGTCATGCGATAGCCCGCCGTCTTCGGGGGCGCGGCTGACGGTGCGGTCGTGCGGGCGGTGCCGGAGAGATCGTCGAGGAAGGCGCGGCACCAGGCGAAGACGTCGTTTTCGCGCAGGGTCGCCATCATGCCCTGCCAGCGCTGGCGCCGCTCCTCGAGCGGCATGGCAAGGCCGCGCGCGATGGCCTCGGCCGTACCTTCGACATCGTAGGGATTGACCAAAACGGCCTCCTTCAGTTCCTGCGCCGCGCCGGCGAAGCGCGAGAGCAGGAGGACGCCCGGGTCTTCCTCGTTCTGGGCGGCGACATATTCCTTCGCCACCAGGTTCATGCCGTCGCGCAAGGGGGTCACCATTGCGAGCTTCGCCATGCGGTAGAGGCCGGCGAGGGCCGGGCGGCGAAGCGAGCGGTTGACATAGCGGATCGGCACCCAGTCCACGGTGCCGAGGGCACCGTTGACGCGGCCGGCCTGCTCGGCGACTGTGCGCTGCATCGCCTCGTATTCCGGAACCTCGGAGCGCGATTTCGGCGTGATCTGCAGCAGCGTCACGTGGCGCTGGCTGTCGGGATGGCGCGTCAGGAACGTCTCGAAGGCGTCGATGCGCTGGGTGATGCCCTTGGAATAATCGAGCCGGTCGACGCCGATGATCAGCGCCTTGCCGTCGAGGCTCTGCAGCATGCGCCTGTGCAGCGTGGTTTCCGACGCGCGCCGCGCAATGCCAGCGAATTCGTCGGTCTCGATGCCGATCGGATAGGGCTTTGCGGTGAAGGCCTGTTCGCCGACCATGAACCGGGTCGTGCCCAGCCGCTTGCCGAGGCCCTGCCGTGCCAGGCAATCGGCGAAGTTCTCCCGATCGTGAACGGTCTGGAAGCCGATCACGTCATATTCCGTCAGGCCCTTCAGCAGTTCCTCGTGCACGGGCATGGTCAGGAAGACGTCCGGCGCGGGCCAGGGAATATGCAGGAAGAAGCCGATGCGGTTGCGCACGCCCTGCCGGCGCAGTTCCGCGGCAAGGGGGATCAGATGGTAATCGTGAACCCAGATGAGGTCGTCCTCCCGCAGCATCGGCAGGAGGCGGCTGGCGAAGAACCGGTTGACGCGGAAATAGCCCGCCATCTCGCGGCGCCCGTATTCGGCGAGATCCAGCCGGTAGTGGCAGATCGGCCAGAGCACGCGGTTGGCGAAGCCCTGGTAGTATTCCTCGACATCCTGCTGGGTGAGGTCGGTCAGGGCATATTCGATATTGCCCTCCTTCACGCTGGTCAGCGGTCCGATCTCGTCCTCGCCGCAGGAACGGCCGGACCAGCCGAGCCACAGGCCGCCGCGTGCTTCCAGCGCCGTCTTGAGCGCGACCGCCAAACCGCCGGCCGGGGCCGTGCCCCGCTTGTCAGGAACGGGAACGCGGTTCGAAACGACGATCAGACGGCTCATTCTCGGGGCACCAATTCTTTTGGGTGAAGGCGGCCGGTCCCGAAGGACGGGCCTTGCCATTTTCATTGCGACGGAGGTGAAACACCTCACGGCGGGGAAGGTTCCACGGTGAAACGGCAGGCACCGCGATGGGCGTCTGCCGCTCCAGGGACCACTTCACGACAAGCGGGAAGTGCATGACAAACTGTCGCCGCACGACATTGTTCCGGCTGAAGAACGGGAAAATTACGGGGTCGGAACTTCCCTCAGGGGCCGGAGTTACCGCCGTCACGCGGTCTGGAGCCGCAGTGCGGTAAAGGCATTTTCCCATGAGCGAGACGGTCCTGAAGTCCTCGGCGGATTCAACGGAAAATCCAGCGGAACGTCCGGAAGAGAAAGAGAAGCCGCCGCTTCTCAAGCAGCTCGGCCCCGGCCTCATCACCGGCGCGGCCGACGACGATCCGAGCGGGATCGCCACCTATTCGCAGGCCGGGGCGCAGTTCGGCTTCAGCCTGCTCTGGACGATGCTCCTTTCCTATCCCCTGATGTGCGCCATCCAGATCGTCAGCGCGCGGATCGGGCGCGTCACGGGTTGCGGCCTCGCCGCCAATCTGCGGGGCATCTGGCCCCGGCCGGTCGTCTTCCTGCTGATCGTGCTGCTGTTTGCCGCCAATACGATCAATATCGGCGCCAATCTCGCCGCGATGGGGGCCTCGGCGGAACTTGCGACGGGTGTGCCGGGGCGACCGCTGGCGATCGGCTTTGCCATCCTTTCCCTGCTGCTGCAGGTCTTCGTGTCCTACCATCGCTATGCGAGCTACCTGAAATGGCTGACCATGGTGCTGCTCTCCTATGTCGCGGTCCTCTTCGTCGTGGAGGTCGACTGGGGCGCGGCGGCCTATGGCCTGTTCGTGCCGACCATCGGCAAGGGCGGCGATACTTTCACCGTGATCGTCGCGATCCTCGGCACGACGATCAGCCCCTATCTCTTCTTCTGGCAGACCAGCCAGGAGGTGGAGGAGATCGAGGAGCACGAGGATGCCCGGCCGCTGAAGCGAGCGCCGCGCCAGGCGAAGCGCGAATTGAAGCGCATCCGCCTCGACACCTTCGTCGGCATGGCGGTCTCCACGCTCGTCGCCGTGGCGATCATCATGAGCACCGCCGCCACCCTGCATGCGAGCGGCAAGACGGATATCGGCACGGCGGCGGATGTCGCCGAGGCTTTGCGGCCCATTGCCGGCGACTTCGCCTTCGTGCTGTTCAGCCTCGGCATCATCGGCACGGGCATGCTTTCCATTCCGGTGCTCGCCGGTTCGGCCGCCTATGGCGCCTCGGAATGCTGCGGCTGGGAATGCGGCCTCGACAACAAGCCGGGCCAGGCCGCCGGCTTCTATGCCGTCATCGCGGCGGCGACGCTCTTCGGGCTGGTCATGGAGTTCCTGCCGATCGACCCGATCAAGGCGCTTTTCTGGAGCGCCGTCATCAACGGCTTCGTCGCCGTTCCCATCATGATGTCGATGATGATGGTCGTCAGCCGCAGCGCGCAGATGAAGCAATTCACCGCTTCTCCGCTGCTTCTTGTGGTTGGCTGGGCGGCCACCGGGGTGATGGCGCTGGCCGCCGGCGCGATGCTGATCTTTCACTGATCCGCATCGCGTTGAACAAATTGTGTTTTGTCCGTCATCGCGGGAACAAAATTCGGTGGGAATTCGTTGCTATGCATAATCGCAGGGATTGCGTCCGGCGAGTGCAGGAGGGTTCCATGAGAACCACAGGCAGCGATGTTTTCGATCTCTTTTCCGAAACCTACGCAAGCAATGCGCGGGAAGAGATGAGCCTCCAGGAATATCTCCTGGCGTGCCGCGAGGACCGGAGCCTATACGCCACCGCCCCGGAGCGCATGGTGGCCGCCATCGGCGAGCCGCAGCTGATCGATACCAGCGCGGACGAGCGGCTCGGGCGGATCTTCGCCAACCGCACCATCAAGATTTATCCCTCCTTCTCCGATTTCTACGGCATGGAAGACACGGTCGAGCGGATCGTCGGCTACTTCCGCTATGCCGCGCAGGGGCTCGAGGAGCGCAAGCAGATCCTCTACCTGCTCGGCCCGGTCGGCGGCGGCAAGTCGTCGCTCGCCGAGCGCCTGAAGAAGCTGATGGAAGAGCAGCCCATCTATACGCTCGCCATCGACGGCAAGGTCAGCCCCGTCTTCGAATCGCCGCTCGGCCTCTTCAGCCGCGAGCGGATGGGCGATCTCCTCGAAGAAAAATACGGCATCGCCAAGCGCCGGCTCACCGGCCTCATCTCGCCCTGGGCGACGAAGCGGCTGGACGAGATCGATGGCGACATCTCGCGCTTCAGCGTCGTCAAGCTGATGCCCTCGCGCCTGCGCCAGATCGCCATCGCCAAGACGGAGCCCGGCGACGAGAACAACCAGGACGTCTCGGCGCTCGTCGGCAAGGTCGATATCCGGCAGCTGGAAAACTTCAGCCAGGCCGATCCCGACGCCTATTCCTACAGCGGCGGCCTCAACCGCACGACGCAGGGCCTCCTCGAATTCGTTGAGATGTTCAAGGCGCCGATCAAGGTGCTGCACCCGCTGCTCACCGCCACGCAGGAGGGCAGCTACAACGGCACGGAGAATTTCGGCGGCTTCCCCTATCAGGGCATCGTGCTGGCGCATTCGAACGAATCCGAATGGCTGCAATTCAAGCATAACAAGAACAACGAGGCCTTCCTCGACCGCATCCTCGTCGTGAAGGTGCCCTATTGCCTGCGGGTGACGGAAGAGCGGCAGATCTACGAGAAGCTGCTTCGGGAAAGCGAGCTGGCGGACAGCCCCTGCGCGCCGGAGGTTCTCTCCAATCTCAGCCGCTTCACCGTCGCCACGCGCCTCGCGCCGCACGAGAATTCGCCGATCTATACCAAGATGCGCGTCTATGACGGCGAGAACCTCAAGGATACAGATCCCAAGGCGAAGTCGCTGCAGGAATACCGCGATGCCGCCGGCGTCGACGAGGGCATGACGGGCATCAGCACGCGCTTTGCCTTCAAGGTGCTGTCGGAGACCTTCAACTACGATACCAAGGAGGTGGCGGCCGATTCCGTCCATCTCATGTATATTCTCGAACAGGCGATCCGGCGCGAGCAGTTCCCCAAGGAGGTCGAGGCGCATTATCTCGATTTCATCCGCTCGGAACTGGCGGCCCGCTATGCCGAGTTCATCGGCCACGAGATCCAGAAGGCCTATCTCGAATCCTACAGCGAATACGGCCAGAACCTCTTCGACCGCTATATCGCCTATGCGGATGCCTGGCTGGAGGATCAGGACTTCAAGGATCCCGACACCGGGCAGATCCTCAACCGCGAGATCCTCGACAGCGAACTGTCGCAGATCGAGAAGCCCGCGGGCATCGCCAATCCGAAGGACTTCCGCAACGAGGTCGTCAAGTTCACCCTGCGCGCCCGCGCCCGCAACGGCGGGCGCAATCCCTCCTGGACGAGCTACGAGAAGCTGCGCGAGGTCATCGAGAAGCGCATGTTCGGCCAGGTGGAGGACCTTCTGCCGGTCATCAGCTTCGGCTCGAAGAAGGACAGCGCCACCGAGAAGCAGCACGCCGAATTCGTGCAGCGGATGACCGAGCGCGGCTATACCGTGCGCCAGGTCCGCCGGCTCGTCGACTGGTACATGCGCGTCAACAAGGCCGGCTGATGCCGGCCCCGGGGGTGGGCCATGCCGCATTTCATCGATCGCCGGCTCAATCCCAAGGACCGCAGCCTCGGCAATCGGCAGCGTTTCCTGAAAAGGGTGCATGACGAACTGAAGCGGTCGATCCGCGATCAGGTGAAGACCGACCGGATCGCCGACGTGGATGCCGCCCATGGCGTGCCGGTGCCACGGCGCGGCGCCGACGAGCCGACCTTCCGGAATGCCCCCGCCAGCGGCCAGCGCGACTATGTGCTGCCCGGAAACGAAACATTCTCGCCCGGCGACCGGCTGGGAAAGCCGGACGGCGGTGGCGGCGCGGGTGGCCGCGGCCCGGGGCGCGGCGAGAGCGACGACGAATTCCTGTTCGTCCTTTCCCGCGAGGAGGTGCTCGACCTCTTCTTCGAAGATCTGGAACTGCCCGACATGGTCAAGCTCAACCTCAAGGAAACGGTGACCTACAAGCCCCACCGCGTCGGCTTCACGACCAGCGGCACGCCGAGCAACATCAATGTCGGCCGCACCATGCGCAACAGTTTCGGCCGGCGCATCGCGCTTCGCCGGCCGAGCGAGAAGGAGTTCCTGACGCTTGCCGCCGAGATGGCCGCGCTGGAGGGCGAAGCCAATCCGACGCAGCAGCAGCGCCGCCGGCTGGCACTGGCGCGCGAGGAGATGGAAAGGCTGGAGCGGCGGCGCAAGCGCATCGCCTATGTCGATCCCGTCGACGTGCGCTTCAACCGCTTCGAGCGCCAGCCGATGCCGAATGCCAGTGCCGTGATGTTCTGCCTGATGGACGTCTCCGCCTCGATGGGCGAGCGCGAGAAGGACCTCGCCAAGCGGTTCTTCGTGCTGCTCCACCTCTTCCTCAAGCGCCGCTACGAGCGTATCGACATCGTCTTCATCCGTCACACCGACGAGGCGCGGGAAGTGGACGAGGAGACCTTCTTCTTCAGCCGCCAGAGCGGCGGCACGGTCGTCTCGACCGCGCTGGAGGAGATGCAGCGCATCATCCTCGACCGCTATCCCTCGAACCTCTGGAACATCTATGCCGCGCAGGCTTCCGACGGCGACAATGCTGCGGGCGATTCCGAACGCTGCGCGCAACTCCTGCGCGACGAGCTGATGAAGCTTTGCCAGTACTATGCCTATGTCGAGATCATCGACGAGCGGGAGAGCGAAATTTTCGGCTCGACCGACAACGGCACTTCGCTGTGGCGGGCCTATCGCACCGTCGACGGCGCGGCGCCGCATTTCCAGATGACGCGCATCGCCCGGCCGGCGGATATCTATCCGGTTTTCCGCAAGCTCTTCGCCCGCCAGCCGGTCCAGCTTCGTCGCTAGGGGGATCATATGGCAAGACGCGGCGCCTCTTCCCTGCTGTTCGACGGATCCGAATGGAGCTTTACGACGCTCTCGCGCGCCTATGACGCCATTGAGGCCATCGCGCTCGGCGAGATGGGGCTCGACGTCTATCCCAACCAGATCGAGGTCATCTCCTCCGAGCAGATGCTCGACGCCTATTCCTCCGTCGGCATGCCGCTGATGTACCAGCACTGGTCCTTCGGCAAGCGTTTCGTCTTCGAGGACCATCTCTACCGCAAGGGGCGCCGGGGCCTCGCCTATGAGCTCGTCATCAATTCCAATCCCTGCATCACCTATCTGATGGAGGAGAACACGATGCCGATGCAGGCGCTGGTCACCGCGCATGCCGCCTTCGGCCACAACCATTTCTTCAAGAACAACTATCTCTTCCGCCAGTGGACGGATGCCAGCTCCATCCTCGGCTACATGGATTTCGCCAAGAAATATGTCGCGCGCTGCGAGGAGCGGCACGGGACCGCCGCCGTGGAGGATATTCTCGATTCGGCCCATGCGCTGATGGACCAGGGCGTCTTCCACTACCGCCGCCCGCCGCGGCTTTCCTCCGAAAGGATCACCGAGCGGGCGCGTGAGCGGCTGGAATATGAGGAGCAGACCTATAGCGACCTCTGGCGCACGCTGCCCACGGCTGGCGGCAATGCCGACATGGAAGAGGCGGAGGAGGAAGCGCTGGAGCGCAAGAAGGCGCTGAACCTGCCGGAGGAGAACCTCCTCTATTTCCTCGAAAAGCACAGCCTGATCCTGGAGCCGTGGCAGCGGGAACTGTTGCGCATCGTCCGCGTCATCGCGCAGTATTTCTATCCGCAGGCCCAGACCAAGGTGATGAACGAGGGATGCGCGACCTTCGTCCACTATTTCATCATCAACCGGCTCTTCGACCAGAAGAAGATGAGCGAGGGCGCCATGCTGGAGCTCCTGGCGAGCCACGCAAATGTGGTCTTCCAGCCGAGCTTCCACGATCCGCGCTTTGGCGGCATCAATCCCTATGCGCTGGGTTTTGCGATGATGCAGGACATCGAGCGCATCTGCACCGAGCCGACGGCGGAGGACAGGGACTGGTTTCCGGACATGGCCGGCAACGGCGACTGGCGGGGAACGCTGCTCGACGCCTGGGAGAACCACCGGGACGAGTCCTTCATCCTGCAATATCTGAGCCCGGCGTTGATCCGCAAGTTCCGCCTGTTCCATCTGACGGACCGGTCCACCGACCGGTTCTGCGAGGTCGCCTCCATCCATGACGAACGCGGCTATTCCGCCGTGCGCACGGCGCTCGCCCGCAGCTACGATCTCGGCGCCAACAGGCCGGATATCGAGGTGGTCGACGTTGATCTCCTCGGCGACCGGCAATTGAGGCTGAGGCATACCGTCAAGAACGGCGTTCTGCTGGAGGAGGCGGACCGGGATGCGACCCTTTCCCATATCCGCCGCCTCTGGGGCTACGATGTCAGCCTTGCCGGCGTCGCGGCGTCGAGCGGGACGGTTCTCTACGAATGCTCCTCCCGCGATCTCTAGAGCATTTCCAGCAAAAGTGCGAAGCGGTTTTGCGTTCGGAAAATACGGCGAAACAAAGAGTTAGAGCGTTCTCGCGATTCGGAGAAAAGCGGAAATGCTCTAACCATGGTAGCTTCGTACGATCCCGTACGCAGCGGGGAAAGGTTCGCGCGCGGCTTTCCGTCCCGCGCCTTCGGTGGCAGGTTCCGGTTTCCCGAAACGGGAGGGTGCGGCCGCCCTGCGGCCGGGCGGATTCTCAAGCGTGTCCGTCGCCGGGGCTCCCCCGAGTCCCGGTCGCCCTTTTTTCTTCATGGGTCGTCCGGCTTCGGGCGTTGCCCGCTGCGCCGGCACCGTTCTAGGATCATGGCATGACCCTGGACCGATCCTTCTTCGCGCGCGATGCCGTCGATGTCGCGGCCGATCTTCTCGGCGTGCTGCTGCTCGTCGATGGCGTCGGCGGCATCGTCGTGGAAACCGAGGCCTATCGCCGCGACGACGAGGCCTCGCACAGCCATCGCGGGCCGACCCCCTCCAATGCCGCGATGTTCGGCGATGCCGGGCGGGCCTATGTCTACCGTTCCTACGGGCTGCACTGGTGCCTGAATTTCGTCTGCGAGCCGGGCAGCGCCGTGCTGCTGCGCGCCCTGGAGCCGACGGAAGGTGTCGAGACCATGATGGCGCGGCGCTCGCTCGCCGTGACGCGGCGGCTTTGCGCCGGGCCGGGCAATCTCTGCAAGGCGCTTGCCGTCGGCGGCGGGATGAACGGCCTTTCCCTCTTCGAGCCGCCCTTCCTCCTCGACCTGCCGGCCGAGCCGCCCGTCTCGACCTCCGGCGTGCGGATCGGCATCAGCAAGGCGGCGGACCGGCCGTGGCGCTTTGCGGTGCGGGGTTCTCCCTATCTCAGCAAGCCGATCTGAAGTCTCCGATCCCGCGTGGAACATTCGGGCATGCCCCCGAGTTCGAGCATCCGTTCCCTCATACCCATGGAGACATCAATGGCTACCGAGAAGACACTGGACGATCTGTTCCTCGATACTCTCAAGGACATCTATTATGCGGAAAAGCAGATCCTGAAGGCGCTGCCCAAGATGGCGCGGGCGGCGCAGTCGGAGGAGGGCAAGCAGGGCTTCCTCCATCACCGCGACGAGACGCAGGGGCAGATCGAGCGGCTGGAGGAGGTCTTCGAACTCCTCGGCAAGGCGCCCCGCGGCAAGACCTGCGAGGCGATCCAGGGCATCATCGCCGAGGCCGAGGAGATCATGGAGAGCTTCAAGGCCACCCCGGCGCTCGATGCGGGCCTCATCTCCTCCGCGCAGGCGGTCGAGCATTATGAGATCGCGCGCTACGGCACGCTGATCGCCTGGGCAAAGCAGATCGGCCTCGACAAGGCGGTTCCGCTCCTGCAGGCCAACCTGGAGGAAGAGGCTGCGACCGACAAGAAGCTGACGAAGCTTGCCGAATCCTCGGCCAATGCGAAGGCCAAAAAGGCGGCCTGACCGTCTGCTTGGAGGCGGCCCCGGCGGGCCGCCTCCGGTCGCCCGGGCGGGGCGGGAAGATTTTCGTCAAACCCGATTTTTTCCGGGAACAATCGACAGACAGGCCGGTTGATGGGTTGCAGGAAATTTCCGCCACACGATGACGGCCCCAAGCCGTCCAGAAGAAAAAGTCGGCGGGCGTTGACGCCATCAGCTCAGAAAAGGGACGCTCTCATGGTCGATTTTGAAGATCTCGTTCGCAGCGAAGCCTATCGCATCTGGGAAACGGAAGGCTGCCCCGACGGCCAGCATGATCGCCACTGGCAGATGGCGGCCGAACGGGTGAGGGAGGCACACTCGCCCACGCGGGCTGAGGCTCCCGTCGTCCCCCTTCCGCTGAAGCGCGTGGCGCTGTCGGCGCGTCGTGGCAAGCCGCGGCCGTCGGTGGCGGTCGAGCTTCGCGCTTCCGCTTGATCCTCCCCGTGGACCTGCGCCCGGCAGCGATGCCGGGCGCTGATGCGTTTCTCGTCCCTCGCGCGGAGTGTCACCTGACGGGCCATGAACGTTCTGTCGACTGTTTCCGAGGTTTTTCCTCTCATCAAGACCGGGGGATTGGCGGATGTCGCGGGGGCCCTTCCCAAGGCGCTGCGGTCTCACGGCATCCTCGTCTCGACGCTCGTGCCGGGCTACCGCGCGGTGCTGGAGCACCTGCCCCGGCGCACGCCGGTGGCCCGGCTCGACGGCCTGCTCGGCCATGATGCCGTCCTGTCGCGGGCCGAGGCCGACGGGCTCGACCTGCTCGTGCTCGAAATCCCCGAGCTTTACGACAGGCCCGGCGGCCCCTATCTCGACGGCGAGGGGCGGGACCATCCGGACAACTGGCTGCGCTTTGCCGCCTTTTCGCTGGCCGGGGCAAGGCTCGCGCTCGGGGAAGTGCCGGCGGTGCGGGCGGATATCGTGCATGTCCACGACTGGCAGACGGCGCTTGTGCCGGTCTATCTGCGCTATGCGTTCCGCAGCTCGCTTCCGGTAGTCTGCACCGTCCACAACCTCGCTTTCCAGGGGCAGTTCTCCTTCGATATCGCCGGCCGGCTCGGCCTTCCCGACGCAGCCTTCGGTATCGAATGCCTCGAATATTACGGCGGCGTCGGCTTCCTGAAGGGTGGGCTGCTCTCGTCCGACGTGGTGACCACCGTCAGCCCCACCTATGCGCGGGAAATCCTGTCGCCGGAGCTTGGCATGGGGCTCGACGGCGTATTGCAGGTGCGGCGCTCGGCGCTTTACGGCATCGTCAACGGCATCGATTCCGATATCTGGAATCCGGCGTCCGATCCGCTCGTTCCCCGCCGCTACGATGCGCGCTCGCTGCCGCGCCGGCAGGCGAACCGCGCGGCGGTGCTGTCGCATTTCGGTCTCGGGGATGCCGGCGGGCCGCTCTTTGCCGCGCTGACGCGCCTTGCCTGGCAGAAAGGCGCGGACATGATTCCGGATGCCGCCGAGGAAGTCGTGCAGCATGGTGGCCAGTTCGTCGTCTGCGGCCAGGGCGATGCGGCGATAGAGGAAGCGCTCGGGGAGTGCGCCCGGCGCCACCCGGACCGCGTTGCCGTGCATATCGGCTATAGCGAGGAGCTCGCCCATCTCATCGTCTCGGGCTGCGACGTGCTGGTGCAGCCGTCCCGCTTCGAGCCCTGCGGCCTTACCCAGCTCTATGCCATGCGCTACGGCGCCATTCCGCTGGTCGGGCGGACGGGCGGGCTCTCCGAGACGATCATCGACGCCAACGAGGCGGCGATGGCGCGGGCCGTCGCCACGGGGTTCCAGTTCCACCCGATCGAGCCGCACAGTTTCCGCGAGGCGGTGCGCCGCGCTTGCGAGGCGTTCGAAGACCGGGAGGCCTGGGCCAGCCTGCAGCGGCAGGCCATGAAGGCGGATTTTTCCTGGGACCGCAGCGCCTTCCAGTATGCCCAGCTTTTCGAGGCGCTGCAGGCGGCGTGGCAGACGGCCGGCGTGCTGCCGGCCGAGCCTGAGCAAACCCATTCCGGGGGGACGGGTCCGTGACGCAGCAGAACAGGCTTCTGGCGGCGCTCGGCCCGGAGGAGCGCGATGTCCTCCTGTCCCTGATGACAGATGTGGCCCTGCCGCAGGGGCTGGAGCTCTCCCAGCCCCTGTCGCCGATCGACTATTGCCATTTTCCGAGCACGGGGATCATCTCGACGGTGGTCGTGTCGCCGACGGGCAAGCAGTCCGAAATCGGCATCATCGGGCGGGAAGGCATGTCGCCGTCGTCTGCCATCCTCGGGACGGATCGCAATCCGTTCCGCACGGTCATGCAGGTCGACGGGCGCGGCTGGCGCATCCGGCGGGAGGATTTTCAAAAGCAGGTGGAGGAGCGTCCTGCCTTCCGGGTCGTCATGCTGCGCTGGGCGCAGGCCTTTTCCTGCCAGGTCGCCTTCACGGCGCTTTCGCAGGCCGTCGACCATGTCGACGAGCGCCTCGCCCGCTGGATCCTGATGTGCCACGACCGGGTGGACGGCGACCGGCTGGCCCTGACGCACGAATTCCTGGCGGTGATGCTCGCCGTCCGGCGGGCGAGCGTCACGACTGCGCTGCATGTGCTGGAGGGCAACGGCTTCATCTATTCCCAGCGCGGCATCATCGTCATCCGCAACCGCGCGGCCCTGCAGGCCTTCGCGGCGAATTCCTATGGCGAAAGCGAGCGGGAATATGCCCGCCTCTTTCCCTCGTGAGGTGAGGAACAACCGGCAGGCTTGCGGATTGAAGGGAGGCAGTCATCCGCTGGGAATACGGTCATGCTGAAGAAGGCGAGCACGCCGGCGCCGGCTTTTCAGGAACACGCGCAAGGCGATATCGAGGCGATGCACGCCGCGGCGGCGGAATGCCGGCGCTGCGACCTCTACCGCGAGGCGACTCAGGTCGTTTTCGGCGAGGGCGCGAAGCGGGCGCGGGTGCTTCTCGTCGGCGAGCAGCCGGGCGACCGGGAGGACCAGTTCGGCCATCCCTTTGTCGGTCCGGCCGGGCGTTTCCTCGACGGCTGTCTCGAGGAGGCCGGCATCGACCGCTCCGCCTGCTATCTCACCAATGCGGTCAAGCATTTCAAGTTCAAGCGCTTCGGCAAAAGGCGCATCCATGAAAGGCCGAATACCGGCGAGGTCCGGCAATGCGCCTGGTGGCTGGGCGGCGAGATCGAGCAGGTGAAGCCGGCACTTCTCGTCGCGCTGGGCGCGACCGCCACCTTCGCCCTTCTCGGCAAACGCCACGCCGTCACCGCAGATCGCGGCCGCATCGTCGAGACGGAAAGCGGCGTGCCGACGCTGATCACCGTTCACCCTTCCGCGCTTCTGCGCAGCCGCGGCCGGCCCGATGCCGAGCAGGAGCGCGGCCGCTTCGTGGCGGAGCTGCGCAAGATCAGGCCGTTTCTCGAAAACTGAGCGTCAGGCCGGCGGCTCGTCCGTAGCCGTCACGGCGGAATCCTCCACCTCGGTCTCCGGCCGGTCCCGCCCCGCCGCCACCTCGTTGTGCCACCGGCCGTCCTCGTCCTCATAGGAGATGAAGCGGTCCTCGTCGCTTCTTTCGTGCCGTTCGGCCGCAAGGCGGGCGGCTGCGAGCGCTTCGGCATGGTTGGGGAATGTCTCGGAAAAGACGTCGTCCAGCTGGTAGGCCCAGCCGTCTTCGTGCGGCACGACATGATAGGTGATCGGCATGATGCGCTCCCTGGTTGTCTCGATGCGGAAGAAACCGGCCGTGCGGCAAATGGTTCCGGCATGGCGGAACAATGGGCGGGCGGATCGGTTCGAACCTCCTCAGGCATAACAAGCGACGGAGATGACGATGAACGGCCGCAAGCAAGCCCCCCGCGAAGACGACTTTCGCGATTACGAACAGCGCGACATCCGCGACGGCTGGCCCTATCCGGACAATGACGGCGACCTGAACGACGGGAAGAACGCGCCCTACGGCGCGCCGGGGACCAATTTCGACGCGCGCGACAACAAGGGCGTGGAGGTCGAGGCCGATCCCGACCTGCGGGACGTCGACGGCGCGCCCATGCCGTTTTCCGACGGGAACGAGGAGGCGATCGCCGACGACGACCTCGAGGCGCGCATCATGCAGACGCTCGAGAACGACGAGCGGGTCGATCTCGACATGCTGGAAATCACCATCCGGGACGGTGTCGCCGAGCTGGACGGGGCGGTCGACAGCGAGGACGACCGGCGCCATCTCATAGGGCTTCTGCGGCGGGTGAAGGGGCTGCGGGACGTGCGGGCGGAGGGCCTGTTGGCGCGCGGCGTCGACAGCCATGTCCCGCGCGATGTCGACGAATAGAGGAGATCGTCATGACCATCATCCCCAACGAGCCCAATCCCGGTCCGACGCCGGTGCCGGACCTTCCGCCCATCGACAAGCCGACGCCACCGATCAAGGAGCCGGAGCCCGACCGCCTGCCCGACGAGGAACCCAACCCCAATCCGGACGAGAACGACGATCCTCCAAAGCACATATAGGTGTCAGGCGTCGGTGCGGGAAAAGCTCGCATTGCCGAGGCCCGTGCCGATCGTCACGGCGGCCCAGTTATCGACATCCGCCATGCGCGGCAGCTCTGAAAGCCCCTGCACGACCGCGTCATTGTGCATGATGATGAAGGTGGGCTCGTCGGCGATCTCGGGGATTGCCTTGCGCAATGCGTCGGGCAGGTTGAAATGCGTGCTTTCCCAGTTGCCGCCCGGAAGGTTCTGTCCGCCGCGGGCGATGGCGCCGTCCGGCGCGATGATGCCGGGGCAGCCGATGCCGATCACCGGGGCGAGCGCGAGCTTGGCCTTTTGCGCCTTGCCGATCAGCGCCCCGATCATGTCGACGAGATACTCGATGGTGGCGGTGCGGCGGGGCTCGTCGTCGGCATGGCGCCACAGCTCCGATTTCCAGACTTTCGCCCTGGAGAAATCCGGCTTGTCGTCGAGGTTGAGCTTGACCACGCCGGCGCGGATGTTCGTGCCGCCGATATCGACGGCGAGGATCGCGTCATGGCCCTTCAGCATCCAGGAGGGAATGAGATGCACCGCGCCGATGAGGCCGGCTTCGTCAGGGTGATGGGAGATCGGCACCAGTTCCAGCTTCAGGCCCTCGGCATTGAGGAGAAGCTGCGCGCGGGCGATCGACATCAGGCCCGATTTGCTGTCGCTGAAACCGCCGCCGACGGCGATCTTCGTCGTCCCCTGCCAGTCCTTTTCCTTCATGTAGCGGGCGAGGATGGCGGCCAGGTCCCTGGCGAAGTCGTCTATCGCGGCGAGCACCAGCGCAGCGGCATCCGATGTCTCGTCCTTGAGGAGGGCGTCGATGTCCTTCTTCGACAGGTCCTCCGTGGCAACGTCGCCGAGGGGGTCCTCGCGGCCTTGGCGCACCCGCCGGCGCCAGCCGTCGATGGCGTCGCGGAAGGCGGCTTTGTTGGCCTGGTCGCCGATGAAGCCGTTGCGGTCGCGCAGCTCCAGATTGCAGCTCCTGACGCGCACGGCGGGCAGGTCCGTCGCTCCGTGGGCGATGGCGGGATGATACTCCTCGGCCTTCGCGCTCTGCTTTCCCATATCGCCTCCCACCGTTCCAAAACTGCGAAGTGAGAATGCGGCGGGGTAAAACTTGTTCCCAGATGCCCCCTTGCCGCCCGGCAAATGCGATCTACTTGCAGGACCCATGAGCGAACAGGAAAAATTGCAGCCGACCGATGCGGCGACCCGCCATCTCGTCCGCCGCCTGATCGACGAGCCGGACCGTTGGGCGCTCTTCCTCGATATCGACGGAACGTTGCTGGACCTTGCGACGACGCCGGACGCCATCCAGGTTCCGCTGTCGCTGCCGGTCGACCTTGCCGCGGTCTCGGGCCGCCTCGGCGGCGCGCTGGCGCTGGTGACGGGCCGGAGCCTCTCCTATGCCGACGGGCTCTTCGCGCCGCATCGCTTTCCGATCGCCGGCCTGCACGGCGCGGAGTTCCGGGCGGCCGACGGGGCGACCTCGGCGGTCGCGCAGACCTCCGGCTTCGACGCGCTCAAGCGCCGGCTGGTCGAGGAAACCGCGTGGATGGAGGGTGTGCTGATCGAGGACAAGGGCGCGGCCGTCGCGGCGCATTACCGGCTGGCGCCGGCCTACGACACCGCGCTGGAAAAGATCATGCGCGATTTCGCGGAGGCGGCGGGGCCGGCCTGGGTGCTGCAGCCCGGCAAGATGGTCTTCGAGATCCGCCCCTCGCGGGCCGACAAGGGCGAGGCGGTCGCCTCCTATCTGGAGCAGCCGCCCTTTCTCGGCCGGTTGCCGGTTGCCGTCGGCGACGACCTGACGGACGAATCGATGTTCGCGCTTGCCAATGCGCGGGGTGGCCAGTCGATCCGGGTGGGCTCGCTCTCGACGGCGACCTGCGCCCTTGCCAAGTCCTCGTCGCCCTCGGCCATCCGCTCGGCGCTCGCGACCATCGCGGCGGCGGGCGCGCGCAAGGAGGCCGCGGCGTCCTGAGCCCGGGAACCGGATCGGTTCTCGCGCCTTTCCCTTCGACGAAGGGAGACGAACGATGCAGCACAAACTTCTGGCAAGCGATGCGGGCGAGCGCACCTTCATCCTCGTTCTCGAGGAAGGGGACGAGGCTTTTTCCTGCCTGACCGGGTTCGCGAAGCGCGAGGGCGTGACGGCGGCCTCGATCACCGCCATCGGCGCCTTCCGGGCCGCCACCATCGCCTTCTTCGAATACGAGACGAAGAATTACAAGAAGATACCCGTGGAGGTGCAGTCGGAGGTGCTGAGCCTCATCGGCGACGTCGCGCTCGACGACGACAGCAAGGCGAGCCTTCACCTGCATGTCGTGCTCGGCCTTTCCGACGGCAGCACGAGGGGCGGGCATTTCCTCGAAGGCCATGTACGTCCGACGCTGGAGGTGGTGCTGCGCGAAACGCCGGCCAGGCTGCGCCGCCGGCACCGCAGTGATCTCGGCATCGCCCTGATCGACCTCTGCTAGCGCGTGGCACCCTCTCGCCAGAGCGAGAGAAGCGGGCCGGCGATGCCGTAGACCGGATCGCTTGCCGGGATCGGCAAGGCGGCGATGATCTTCAACTCGCCGGGCGTCGCGGCTTGCGTTTCGATATCCGCGTGCTGGCCCGGCGGATAGCCGCCGACCACCAGGAAGTCGTCGCTTGCGGACATCCGCCTGTGGCCGGTGCCGGCGGGCAGCACAAGGCAGTCGCCGGAGCGGACATCGAGGGTGGCGCCCTCCGGTCCGCCGATCAGGAGCTCCGCCTTGCCGCCTGCGATGCCGAGAACTTCATGCGCGCCGACATGGTAGTGCTGGTAGGAGAAGACGCCGTTGCGCCAGAGCCCCTGCCACCCCGCGTCGTGGAACATCCCTTCGAAGGCGCGGGCTGGGTCGTCCTCCTTGCCGCCGAAGAGGTCGCGATAGACCAGCACCGGCAGGAAGGGATGGTTGGGCACCCATTCGCTCGGGGGGAAGAACAGCGTTTCCGGTTGCTTCATGTCGCCTCACTTGCCGCCTTTGGGGGCCTTGCCGAAATCCTTGCGCAATTCGTCCTTGGCCTTTTCCAGCGTTTGGCGCCGCTGCGCCGAGAGCTGGTCGCCGGCCCGGTTGATATAGAATGTGAGCATGGACATGGCCGAACGGAAAGGGCTCGATTTGCGCCGGTCGCTCCGTTCGGCGGACTGCTTCAGGGAATCGGCGATCCTGCTGGCGCTGCGCTGCTTGAAGATGCCGTCTTTCAGGTCGAGCGCGTCGCTGTTTTCGGTCACGTCCTGCGACCATTTCTTCTTCCTGCTCTTTGTCATCTTCCTTCTCCTTCACCGTGCGAGTCGAACCGCGCCGCCGGTCGAATGTTCCCGGAACCCAGGGCGATATGGCGCATTAGAGGAGACGATGCGCGTTTGCGGAGGTTCGAACCCATGGACAACAAGGACCGGCTGATCCTGGCGCTGGCGGCGCTGCTGCGCGCCGAGCGGGAGACCCGCGGCGCCCTGATGGAAGCGCTGGAGGAGGATTCCATCTCGCGCGAAGCGCTTCTCGCCATCCTGTCCGATCCCATTCCCATCGTCACGCAGGAGGATATCGAATTCGCCGAGCGTTTCGCCATGTCCCGCCACCTGCCGATCGGGGGGAAGGGCTGATGGCGCCGCGCTCGTTCTGGAAGGGCTATCTCAAGCTTTCGCTCGTCACCTGCCCGGTGGCGATGTCGCCGGCGATTTCGGCGGAGGACAAGGTCCGCTTCCGGACGCTGAACGTGAAGACGGGCAATCCCGTCGTCAGCCGCTATGTCGATGCTGTCACCGGCAAGGCGGTGAACGAGGACGACGAGGTGAAGGGCTATCCCCACGGGGAGGACGACTATGTGATGCTGGAGGACGAGGAGATCGACGCGGTGGCGCTGGAAAGCACGCGCACCATCGATATCGAGAGCTTCGTGCCGCGCGAGAGCATCGAATGGATCTGGTACGATTCCCCGCATTATCTCGTGCCGAACGACACGGTGGGCGAGGAAGCGTTCTCCGTCATCCGCGAGGCCATGGCCGCGACCGGCACCGTCGGCATATCGCGCCTCGTGCTCTATCGCCGCGAGCGGGCGGTGATGCTGGAGCCGCGCGGCAAGGGCATCGTGCTCTGGACGCTGCGCTACGGCGACGAGGTGCGCGACGAGAAGGATTATTTCGCGGGGCTGAAGGACGCCAAGCCCGAATCCAGGGCTCTCTCGCTGGTGAAGACGCTCATCAAGGAGCGGACGAAGGACTGGGACCCGAAGATGGCGGACGATCCGGTGCAGGACCGGCTGCTCGACATCATCGCGGCCAAGAAGAAGGGCCGCAAGCGTCCCGCGAAGGCCAAGGCGCCGCCGCCGACCTCGGGCAATGTCGTCAATATCATGGATGCGCTACGCAAGAGCATCAAGGCGGAAGGCAAGGGCAGGTAGCTCAGCCCCCCGCCTTCGCCTTCAGCGGCTTGGCCGCCTTCCTGAAATCCTCCCACGGGTCGGAGCGAAGCGCCGCAAGGCGCGTCGGCGTGTTGTCGACGGTGAAATAGGCCGGGCCGATATCGGGGCTGAGCTCGCTCCATGCCAGCGGCATGGAGACCGCCGCGCCGGGGCGGGCGCGCGTGGAATAGGGCGCCACGGCGGTCATGCCGCGCTGGTTGCGCAGGTAATCGATGAGGATCTTGCCGTGCCGTTTCGACTTGGTGATGGTGGAGACGTATTTGTCGGGGCTGTCCTTCGCCATGGCGTCGGCGATGCCCTTGCAGAAGGCCTTGACGGAAGGCCAGCGCGCGGAGGGCTTGAGCGGGGCACAGACATGCAGGCCCTTGCCGCCGGAGGTCTTCACGAAGGCCGCAAGGCCCGCCGCTTCGAGACGCTTGCGGGTCTCCTCCGCCGCGTCGATGACGGCCTGCCATGCCACGCCCTCGCCGGGGTCGAGGTCCATGATGATGCGGTCCGGCCGCTCCCAGTCGGCCAGCGTCGAGCCCCAGGGGTGGATTTCCAGCGTACCCGCCTGCACCAGCCCCATCAGGCCGTCGAGATCCTCGATGGCGACATAGGGCTCGTCGTCCTTCTCCGCCGGGTCCTGCACCTCGACGACATGGGCGTTGATGCCCTTCCAGGCGTGCTTCTGGAAGAAGGTCTGCCCGTCGATGCCGCCCGGCGCGCGCAAGAGGGCGAGCGGCCGGCCGACGATATGCGGCGCGATATAGCGCCAGACGTCCGTGTAATAATCCGCAAGCCCCTCCTTGGTGACACCCTCGGCGGGCCAGTAGACCCGGTCGGGATGGGTGAGGCGCACGGTGCGGCGTGGCGGCTTTTCGGCCCGGGGGGCGGCCGCGGCTTTTTCGGTGGCTTTCGACTTCGGCACTTCGGCAACGACCTCCGTGGCTGGCTTGTCTTCCCTCAGGCCCCGGAAGGCAGCATGGCGCAGATGCCCGTCGGCCGTCCAGGCCCGGAATTCCACTTCCGCCACCAGTTCCGGCCGCACATAGCGCGCCTGCCGGGCTTCCTCCGCCGTCAGCTTGCGGGAAAAGGGGCTCTCGTCCGTCCGCATGCGGTTCAGCCGCCGGAAGAGATCGGCGGCGACGCTCGCGCTGAAGCCGGTGCCGACGCGGCCGACGGGGTCCAGCTTGCCGTTGCGGTAGACGCCGAGCACCAGCGAGCCGATCGCCTGGCGCGAGACGGTGGAGGGGACATAGCCGCCGATGACGAATTCCTGCCGCGCCGAGCATTTCGACTTGATCCAGCTCTTGCTGCGCCCTTCCCGATACGGCGCGTCGCGCAGTTTCGAGACGACGCCCTCGAGGCTGAGGCGGCAGGCGTGGTTCAGCACCAGCGCGCCGTTCTCGTCGAAATGCTGGCTGTAGCGCAGGATGCCCCCGGTTCCCGGCACGAGCTTTTCGAGCAGGGATTTTCGCTCCTCCAGCGGCATGCGCGTCAGGTCGTAGCCGTCGAGATGGAGAAGGTCGAAGAGGTAGAAGACGAACCGGTCGTCGCGCCCCTCGCTGAGATCGGCCTGAAGCGCGGAGAAGTCCGATGCGCCGGCGCCGTTCTCCACGACAAGCTCGCCGTCGATCAGCGCCGTGCCGACGGGCAGGTCCTTGAGTGCCGAGACGACGGCCTTGCCGAATTTCTTCGTCCAGTCGAGCCCGCTGCGGGTGAGGAGCTTCACGCGGCCGGCTTCGATGCGGGCCTGAAGCCTGTAGCCGTCGAACTTGATTTCGTGCAGCCAGCGCTCGCCGACCGGCGGGGAAGCGGCCAGCGTCGCCAGCGTCGGGGGCAGGAAGTCGGGCAGTTTCGCCTTGCGGGAACCCTTGAGGCCGGCGGGGTCGGGGGCCGTGGCCTCCTCGGCCGCCGGCTCCGTCTTCTTCGCCCTCGCCGTCTTTCCGGCGGCCGATTTGCGGATGCGTCCGGTCTTCGAGGACCAGCCGGGTTCCTCGCCGGCGACATCGGCGATGTCTCGCCCGGTCTTCACCGATTCCGGCCGCTCTTCGAGAAGGTCGTCCTCGCCCTCGGGCACCGCGAATTCGTCCTCGCCCTTGATCAGCAGCCAGTTCTCGCGCTTTTCGCCCGGCCTGCCGTGCATGCGCACGAGATGCCAGCGGCCGTGCAGCTTCTCGCCGTCGAGCTCGAATTCCATATGGCCCTTGGCATAGGCCTTGCGGGCGTCGCCGAGCGGCGTCCAGGTGCCGCGATCCCAGACGATCACCGTGCCGCCGCCATATTCGCCCTTGGGGATCGTGCCCTCGAAGTCGCCGTATTCCAGCGGGTGGTCCTCCACATGCACGGCGAGGCGCTTCTCGCTCGGCACGAGGCTGGGGCCGCGCGTCACCGCCCAGCTTTTCAGCACCCCGTCCATTTCGAGGCGGAAGTCGTAATGCAACCGCGTGGCGTCGTGCTTCTGGATGACGAAGCTGTGGCCGCTCCTGCGGCCCTTCCTGCCCTTCGGCTCGCCGGTGGACGTGAAGTCGCGTTTCTGCCGGTAGACGTCCAGCGTCGCCATGGGTCACCCTGCCTTTCGCCGGGTCGCTGCCGGCTTGCGTGTCGATGCGGCCTTTTTCGCGCCGCCGCGTTTTGCCTTGCCGGGCTTGCCCGTCTCGCCGGCGCTCTGGCGCAGCGCTTCCATGAGGTCGATGACCTTGCCCTCGGCCTTCGGCCTGACGGGCCTGATCTTGCGGCCTTCGATCTTCGCCTTCACCACCTCGGCCAGCGCGGCATCGTAGCGGTCGTCGAATGTCTTCGGGTCGAAACGGCCGCTCTTGGTGCGGATGATGTGCTCGGCGAGGTCCAGCATCTCGCCCTTCAGCCTGATATCGGGAATGTCCGCGAAGGCCTCTTCGGCCGGGCGCACTTCGTAGTCGTAGTTGAGCGTGGTGGCGACGAGGCCTTCGCCATGCGGGCGGATGATGAGGGGGCGCATGCGGCGGAAGAGCACGGTGGCGGCGAGCGCCGCCACGTCCTTCGCCTTCATGCCGTCGCGGATCAGCGCGAAGGCCTCCGCGCCGTGGCGGTCGGACGGCGCGAGATAATAGGGCTTGTCGAAATAGAGGTCGTCGATATCGGCGCAGGCGATGAAGGCCTCGATATCCATCGTCTTGTCGCTCTGCGGCACCGCCGAGGCGACTTCCTCGGCGTCGAGCACGATATAGTCGTTCTCGCCGGCCTCGTAGCCCTTCGCCTGGTCCTCGCGCTCCACCACCTTGCCCGTCTGGCTGTCGACGAATTCCCGGTGCAGCCGGTTGCCGGTGCGCCGGTTGAGCATGTGGAAGGAAATGCGCTCGCTCGTCGAGGCGGCGGTGTAGAGCGCGACCGGGCAGACCAGCTCGCCCACCTTCAGGAAACCTTTCCAGTTCGCTCTCGGTGCCACATCCGCACTCCCGCTTCAAAGCGGGTGCAATGCGGACGGGCCGTGATTGTTCCGCGTGGCCAGATGGGGCCGGAAACGGATACGGCGCCCTTCCGTCTGGAAGAGCGCCGCATCGCATGCTCGGGCTGGTGCCTTGGGCTTACCAGGCGGGGATCAGGGCGCCCTTGAACTCGTCGTTGATGAAGGCCTTGATGCTGTCGTCGTGATAGGCTTCGACAAGGGTCTTGACCCAGGGGGCGTCCTTGTCGGCGCGGCGCACGACGATCACGTTGGCATAGGGCGACTCGCTGCCTTCCATGGCGATGGCGTCGGTCTTCGGGTGAAGGCCCGCTTCCATCGCATAGTTCGTGTTGATGACGGCGGCGTCGACGTCATCCAGCGAGCGGGGGAGCTGCGCGGCGTCGAGTTCGGAGAACTGGATGTTCTTCGGGTTCTCGATGACGTCGGCGGGGCCGGCCTTCAGGCCCGCTTCCGGCTTGACCTTGATAAGGCCTTCCTTGGCGAGGATGAGCAGCGCGCGGCCGCCGTTCGTCGGGTCGTTCGGGATGGCGACGGTCGCGCCTTCGGCAAGCTCGCCGAGGTTCTTCACCTTCTTGGAATAGACGCCCATCGGCGTGGTGATGGTCTTGCCGACGCTGACGAGATCGAAGCCGCGGTCGGCGATCTGGTTGTCGAGATAGGGCTGGTGCTGGAAGGAATTGGCGTTGAGGTCGCCATCGGCCAGCGCCTGGTTCGGCACGACATAGTCGGAGAATTCCAGGATCTCGATGTTGAGGCCCTTCTTGGCGGCGACGTCCTTGACCTTCTCCATGATCTGCGCGTGCTCGCCGGGCGTGACGCCGATCTTGATGTCTTCGGCGAGCGCCGGAACGCTGATGAGGGCGGCGAGGGCCGCCGAGACGAGGAACTTCATCATGTGTATCTCCTTGAGGTTACATGGATTTGAAAGGAAAGGCGTCAGCTCTTGCGGTTACGCTTGTCGAAGCGCCGGGCGAGCGCGTCACCCGCGCTCTGGACGAGCTGCACGAGGACGATAAGCACGACCACCACGGCCAGCATCACCTCGGGCATGAAGCGCTGGTAGCCGTAGCGGATGCCGAGGTCGCCGAGACCGCCGCCGCCGACCGCGCCGACCATGGCCGAATAGCCGATCAGGCTGACGATGGTCATGGTGAAGGCAAGCAGGATCGCCGGGCGGGCCTCGGCGAGAAGCACCTTGAAGACGATCTGCATGGGTGTCGCGCCCATGGCGCGGGCCGCCTCGATCAGCCCCTTGTCGATTTCCCGGATCGCCGCTTCGACGAGACGCGCGAAGAAGGGAACGGTCGCGATGGTCAGCGGCACGATGGCCGCCGTGGTGCCGATCGACGTGCCGGTCAGGAGGCGGGTGAAGGGAATGATCGCGACGACGAGGATGATGAAGGGCGTCGAGCGCGCCGCGTTGACGATCAGCCCGATGGCATAGTTCAGCGCCGGCGCGGGGAAGAGCTCGTTCCGGCCGGAGGTGGCAAGGAACACGCCGATCGGCAGGCCGATCAGCGAGCCGACGAGGCCGGAGACGGCGACCATGTGCAGCGTCTGCAGCAGGGACTTCCAGAGCAGGTCGAAAAGCATGTCAGGCGACATAGCCGAGCACCTCCGTGGAAAGGCCGGTTGCGGCATAGAAGCGATCGGCGCGCTCGATGACCTCGGGCGTCGCCGGATAGGCGACGACCAGCGTGCCGAAGGGCTCGCCCGCAATCTCCTCGATGGAGCCGGCGAGGATGTTGACGTTGCCGCCGATCTCGGTGACGAGCCGCGCCGTCAGCGGCTGGAAGGCCGTTGCGCCGAAGAAGGTGAGACGCACGAGGACGCGGTCGCCCGCCGAGGGCGCGGCCTTCACGCCGGACCGCAGCCATTCCGGCAGGCTGGTGCCGAGCGTGGAGGAAAGAAGGATCTTCGTCGTCTCGTGCTTCGGCGCCGTGAAGATGTCGAAGGTCGGCCCCTGCTCGACGATGCGGCCCTTGTCGATGACCGCGACATGCGAGGCGATGGTCTTCACCACCTCCATCTCATGCGTGATCAGCAGCACCGTCAGGCCGAGATCGGCGTTGATCTGCTTGAGAAGGGCGAGGATCGACTGGGTGGTTTCCGGGTCGAGCGCCGAAGTCGCCTCGTCGGAGAGCAGCAGCTTCGGCGCGGTGGCGAGCGCGCGGGCGATGCCGACGCGCTGCTTCTGTCCGCCGGAAAGTTCGGAAGGGTAGCGCTCCGCCTTGTCGCCGAGGCCGACGAGATCGAGAAGCGGGCCGACCTTCGCGCGGATCGCGGCGCGGTCCAGCCCGGCGATCTCGAGCGGCAGGGCGACATTGTCGAAGGCGGTGCGCGAGGACAGGAGATTGAAGTGCTGGAAGATCATGCCGACTTCGCGGCGCAGGCCCCTGAGGCCCGCGTCGTTCAGCCCGCCGACTTCCGTGCCGTCGACGACGACCCTGCCGGAGGTCGCCTTTTCCAGCCCGTTGACGAGGCGGATGAGCGTCGATTTCCCCGCGCCCGAGCGGCCGATGATGCCGGTGATCGCGCCGCGCCCGACCGTCATGTCGACGCCGTCGAGGGCGAGGAAGGCGTCCGCGGCCGTGCCGTAGCGCTTGGTCACGCCTTCGAAGGTAACCATGGGCGCAAGATCCGCTCGCTCATGCGAGGCGGTGCTGCCCGCGGCGGTTGGAAGTGTCATGTTCGGTTCACGCTTTCAGTCAGATCCTGGAGGAGATAGCATCGCTGCGGTGCCCTTGCGAGATGCAAGGCCATCCGGTTGGGGGCGACCCGCTGTCACATCCTGTCGCTCTCGGTCTCACGAAAAGCTTTAACGTGTCTTGCGGCCCGGTGAAAGTGTCCCGGAAGACGGGGCACGGGGCCTCTTTAGCCGGCCTGAGGCCGCTGTTCAATTGTCCTTTGGCAGGAGGCGTTCCGGGTGTGGACCGCGGGCTGCCTCTATTCCTGCCGGCGCACCAGCTTGCCCTCTTCCGCCTTGTAGAAGAACTGGCTTGCGACGAGCCAGCCCTTGAGCGGGCGCAACGGCGGAATGCAGGTGAGCAGCATGAAGGGGCCGGTCACCAGAAGCTGCGTCAGCAGCGAGGCGCCGAAGGCGACCTCCAGCCAGACGGCGAGCGCGACGCTCGGCACGCAGGCGAAGCAGATGACGAAGAAGGCGGGACCGTCCGCCGGGTCGGCGAAGGAATAGTCGAGGCCGCAGGCCTCGCATTTCGGCGCGAGGGTCAGGAACCCCTTGAAGAGATGACCCTGGCCGCAACGCGGGCAGCGGCCGCGGATCCCCGTCTGCATCGGTGGCAGCGAGGGATAGGTGTCATTCATGGCATGCATCCTTTCCATGGCATTCAATCCAATCATTAATGCTGTCATATGGATGCTTGAATGCAGTCAATCTGTCGAGCAGACATACTGACGCAGGCGCGCGGGCGGAGATCGCGCGCGGCTGTCCGAGGGCGGGAAGAGGATTGATTCAGAAGAACGAGCCGGCCATTTCGGGCGGGCCTTCGAGGGCATGCGCCATGAATTCGAGGGCGGAGCGGAGCTGCGGGCGGGCGATGGGGCCGCCGAGGCAGACGCGCACGGCCTCCGGCGGCGTGCCGTCGACCGTGAAGGCGTCGCTCGCGACGACGCCGAGGCCGCTGTCGCGCATATAGGCGCTGAAGGTGGAGCGGGTCCAGCCATGCGGCAGGGGCAGCCAGATGTTGAAGCTCAGCGGGTCGGCGGCATGGCTGCCTGCCGGCAGCAGGCTTGCGGCGAGCGCCTGGCGCTCCGCCGTTTCGATGCGGAGGGCCGCGAGGATCGCCTCGACCGTGCCGTCCTCGGTCCAGCGCGTCGCGAGCGCGGCGGTGAGCGGCGAGGCCATGACACTGCCGGCCCGCATCGCGCCGGCGAAGGACCAGAGCGCGCGGCTGTCGTCCGGCGCGGCGACATAGGCAAGGCGCAGGCCCGCGCCGATGCATTTCGAAAGGCCGCCGATATGCCAGGTGAGGTCCGGCGCATGGGCGGCAAGGGGCGCCGGCCCGTCGGCGGGAATGAAGCCGTAGGCGTCGTCCTCGACGATGGGCACGCGGTATCTTTGCGCCACGGCGGCGATTTCCGCGCGGCGCGCGGCGGGCATGGTCAATGTCAGGGGATTGTGCAGCGTCGGATTGAGATAGAGCGCCTTCGGCCTGTCGCGCTCGCAGGCCGCCGCGAAGGCGTCCGGCAGGATGCCGTCGCCGTCCATCGGCAGGCCGGCAAGGCGCAGGCGGAGCTGGGCGGCGATGGAGCGGATGCCGGGATAGGTGATGTTTTCCGAGAGCACCGTGTCCCCGGCGGCGGCGAGCGTACCGAGGATCGCAAGCAGCGTTGGGTGCGTGCCCGGCGTGACGAAGATGCGCTCCTGCGGCGGCGTGAGGCCGCGGCGCGCGAGCCACAGCGCGGCGGCCTCCTTGTCCACGGCCGCGCCGCCGAAGCCCTGATAGCGCAGGAGTGGGACGAGATCGGCCGAAAGCGTAGCGAGCCCGCCGCGCATGCGGGCGAGAAGGGCTGGATCGTCGGGCTCGGGCGGCATGTTCATCGACGGGTCGACGATGGCGGCGCGACGCGGATCGGCGGGCGTGTCGGCAGGCGGGACGCCGGCCGGGGCCGCGGCATTGCCGGTCACGAAGGTACCGCGGCCGACATGCGATTGCACGAGCCCGCGCTTCTGTGCCTCCAGATAGCCGCGCGCCACCGTGGTAACGTCGATGGCAAGGCGCTTGGCCAGCGCCCGGTGCGTCGGCAGCTTGTCGCCGGCCGCCAGCAGCCCGCTGCGCAGGTCCGCCGCGATCAGGTCGGCGATCGCCATGTAGAGGGGGCTGTCACTTTGGCCGAGATCGGGATGCCAGTTCTTCATGCCGGGGATTCCATGCGCTGCGGATATTGACTGTATATTGCCTGCATGTGCATCTGTCATCCACCGCTTCCGGACAAAGCGTCGCAAGGAAGCCTTGCCGTTGCCGCCCGCCATTGCAATAGTGGCACCGTCGAACAGGGGGCAGAGGGCGAAGCTTGTCGTTGGAGGTCAGGGAAACAAGGGCGACGGCTCTCGGGGAGGCGGAAGCCTACCTCTCGGCCTCCTATTGCGACCACCGGCTGGCGCCGCAGGACCGGACCGGTGCCGTCGATTTCCGTCATCGCTGCGTGCAGTTCTCCGGCTCCGGCTTCAATTTCCTGCAATATGGCCACGAGGTCACGATCAGTTCCCGCTTCGAGGATTTCTACATGCTCGAAATGCCGGTCTCCGGCGGCGTGGACATCGCCTTCGGAACCGAGACCATCCGCTCGGAAGCGGGCAAGGCGCTGATCCTGTCGCCGGGGCCGAAGTTCCAGTCGCGCTGGCGGCGGGGCACGCGGCAGTGGATGCTGCAGATTGACCGCAGGCTGGTCGAGGAGCGCCTGGCAGCGATATCGCGCCGGCGCGGCGGCGGCAATCCGGTGTTCAATCCCGTCATCGACCTTTCCAGCCGGCATGGGCGGCAGCTCGCCTCGGTCCTCAGCGCCTTTTCCGAAATGCTTGCGGACGACGCCTTTTCGGATGCGCCGCAGGCCGTCGACGCGGCGCTCGGCTCCGTCGTCGACCAGCTCCTCGGCAATGTCGCCTTCACCAGCGCCGCATCGGTGATCCCCGAGCGGCTGCATGTTTCGCCCCGCCATGTGAAGCAGGCGATGGATGCGCTGCGATCCCGCTATGCCGAACGCCTGCTGATGCCGGTGATCGCGGGCGAGATCGGCGTTTCCGAGCGGGCGCTCTACGAAGGATTCCGGACCTATTACCAGCGCACGCCGTATGAGATCCTGACGCGCATCCGCATGGAGGCGGCGCGCCGGCTGATCCGCGAGGAGGGCCTTTGCGCGGCCGAGGCGGCACGCCGCGTCGGCATCCATCACCTTGGCCGCTTTTCCGCCACCTACAGGGAGGCCTTCGGCGTGCTTCCCTCGGCGGATATCCGCCGCGATCACTGACGGCGCCGGCCCCGGCCGGCACTATCCACATCCTGCAGAATTCGCGCCGGGTCGCCCCGCCGCGGCATCATTCCCCATGACAGCTTCATGACGGGACCCTAATGTCCGCCCGGACGCCGCGTGAGGGCGGCGGGCGGGAGAATGAAATGCTGATCGGCTTCGATGTCGGTTCGACCTCGATCAAGGCGGCGCTGTTCGACATGAACGGCACGGTGCTCGACCATTGGAGCCGCGGCTACCCGACCGAGCGTCCCGCATCCGGCATGGTGGAGCAGGACCCGCAGCACTGGCTCGACGGCATCCGCGATGCGATCGACGCCCTGCTCGTCGGCCGCAATTCGGCCGATATCCGCGCGGTCGGCCTCTGCAGCCAAGTTAATACGGATGTCTTCGTCGACCGGGACGGCAAACCGCTGGCGCCGGCGATCTGCTGGCAGGATATTCGCGCCGGCGCGGAAGCGGCGGCGCTGGATGCCACGATCACATCAGCGGAAAAGCGCAGCTGGTGGGGCGCCGAAATGCCGATCGGCGCGAGCCATGTGCTGGCGAAGATGATGTGGTTCGCCAGGCACCATCCCGATCTCTGGGAGCGCACGCATCAGGTTCTCTCGACGCGTGATTTCTGCCTCCTGCACCTGACGGGCGAAGCCTCGTCCGATCCCATCTCCGCCTTCGGCCATGTCGGGCAGGACCTCCGCTATATCGACGCGCTGATCGCCCGGGTGCCCGGCGCGGCCGGCAAGCTGCCGCCGCTCAGGCACTTCACCGAGATCGCCGGCGAGATGATGCTTGGTTCTTCCGGTTGCAAGGTGCCGGTGGTGACGGGCACGATGGATGCCTGGGGCAATCTCTTCGGCTGCGGCGTCTGCCGACCGGGGCAGGGCATGTATGTCAGCGGCACCTCCGAGATTCTGGCGCTGGCCGGATCGCAGCGCATCGGCGCGCCCGGCATCGTCACTTTCGCTACCATCGACGGGCTAGTGGTCAATGCCGGCCCGACGCAGAGCGGGGCGGATTCGCTGCGCTGGTGGGCGGCGACGGCGGGCGTGGAGCCGGGCGACGTGCCGCGGCTCGCCGGCCTTGCCAGCCGCGACGACCGGCCGATCCTCTTCCTGCCACATCTCGAAGGCGAGCGCGCACCGCTCTGGGATTCCGAGATTCGCGGCGCCTTCATCGGCCTCGACAGCCGGGCCGGCGGGCCGGATTTCGCGCTCGCCGTGCTGGAAGGCGTGGCGCTGGCGGCGCGCCATGCCATGGGCGCGCTCATCGATGCGGCGGGCTTCCGGCCGGACCACATGCTCTATGGCGGCGGCGGCGGGCGCTCGGACCTCTGGAGCCAGATCCGCGCCGATTGCCTCGGCATTCCGCTGCATCGCTTCGCCTTCGTCGATGTCGGCTGCCTCGGCGCGGCGATCCTCGCGGCCGTCGGCATCGGCGCCTTCGGCTCGATTGCCGAGGCCGTGCCGGCGATGACCAGCGTCGAGCGGGTCTTCGAGCCCGATCCGCGGCGCGCGGCGCGCTACGACGCCATGTTCCACGCCTATCGCAACGCCATCGATGCGCTTCGCCCCATCGGGCTGATCCGCACCCAATGAAAAAAACGATCTTTCCGGAGAGGAGAACCCCAATGAAGAAATTCGCATTTGCAGCGTCTATCGCGACACTCATGGCGTCTGCTTCGGCCGCCTTCGCCACCGACGTCACCATCCTGACGCCCTATATCAGCTCGGTGCCGACCAACGAGATGGCGCAGAGCTTCAAGGCGGAGGGCGAGAAGCGCGGCTGGAACGTCACCATCATCGACACCCGCAGCGATTTCGGCCAGCTCGCCTCGCGCATGGAAGACACGATCAACGCCAAGGCCTCGGCCATCGTGCTGGTCTCGACGGATCCGGCGCAGGTCGAGGACCAGGTGACGCTTGCCGCGAATGCCGGCATCCCGGTGATCTCGCTCGACGGCTCGAAGAACGCGCATGTCGCGGTCAACGTCACCTCCAACAATTTCGACCTCGGCACCCAGCTTTCCGACGCGCTCTTCAAGGCGCTCGGCGGCAAGGGCAATATCGTAAAATTCTTCCATTCGGCGCATCCGGGCGTGCACCAGCGCGAACTGGCGCTCGACGAGGCGCTGAAGAAGAACCCCGACGTGAAGGTCATCGCCGATCATTTCGTGAAGGTGCCGGGGCCGGTCGACGACGGCCGCATCGCGATGGAGAACATCCTTCGCCAGCACGGCGACGAGATCAACGGCGTGTGGGCGGCCTGGGACGATCCGGGCGTCGGCGCGGAGCTTGCGACGGAATCGGAAAAGCCGGATGCCAAATTCATCATCATGGGCATCGACGGCAGCGAGCAGGCGATCGAGATGATCAAGTCCTGCACGCGCTACAAGGCGACCTTCCGCCAGGACTTCCCGAAGATGGCCGCCGTCGGCGCCGAGCAGCTCGAGAAGATCCTCGGCGGCGGCAAGGCGGACAAGGACGAGTTCTTCGTTCCGGCCGTCATGATCACGCCCGAGACGCTCGGCGTGACCTGCCCGTAACGAAGGATCGCCGGCCATGCTGCTCGAGATACGGGGCCTCGAAAAACGCTTCGGCGGCGCGCGGGCGCTGGCCGGGGCGAGCCTTTCCGTGGCCGCCGGCTCGGTGCATGGCCTCATCGGCGAGAACGGCGCGGGCAAGTCGACGCTGATCAAGACGCTCTCCGGCCTCGTGCGGCCGGATGCCGGCGAAATCCGCGTCGACGGCGCGCCGATCGCGATCGGCAGTGTGCGGGAGGCGGAGGCGCTCGGCTTCCGCTTCATCCATCAGGAGCTCAGCCTCGTGCCGCAGTTCGACGCCGTCGAGAACGCCTTCGTCGGCCGGTCCTATCCGAAGAGCGGCCCCTTCATCGACCGGGCCGCCATGCGGCGCGCGGTGGCGGCGACGGCGGCGGCAATCGCGCCGGACCTGCCGCTCGACGTGCCGGCGGGGCGGCTGACGACCGGGCAGAAACAGCTCGTCGAGATCATCCGCGCGCTGATGAACGAGCCGGCGCGGCTGGTCGTGATGGACGAGCCGACGGCCTCGCTTTCCGAAGGCGAGGCGCGGCGGCTGCACGAGGCGGTGCGGACGCTCGCGGCGCGCGGCGTCGCCGTCATCTACATTTCCCACCGGCTCGACGAGGTGGCCGAGATCTGCGACGCCTTTACGGTGTTGCGCAACGGCGCGACGGCCGGGACAGGCATCATGCAGGGCACGACGCGGGCCAATCTGGTGCGAATGATGTCCGGTCACGAGGAGATCACGTCCGGCCGTCCCTCCGTGCCCGCCGTCGGCAAGCCGGTGCTGGAGGTTCGCGACCTGCCGTTCGGGCAGCGCGGCAACACGCTGTCGCTGACGGTTGGCGAAGGCGAGATCCTCGGCCTCTACGGGCTGGTCGGCGCAGGCCGGTCGTCCCTCATGAAGATGATCTGGGGCGCACGCCGGACGGAAGGCGGAACGGTCCTCCTCGACGGCCATGTCCTGAAGCCGGGCGATATCCACGCGCGTATCCGCCGCGGCGGCGCTTATGTGCCGGAGGATCGCCGGCATGAAGGGCTGGTGACGGCCCGGTCCATCGCGGAGAACGTGGCGATCAGCGATCTCTCGCGGGTGCGGTCCCATCCGGTGCTGCCGGTCACCAGCCGCAGCCGGCTGGCGGCGCGGGCGGAGGATATCCGCACGCAGCTTTCGGTGAAGATGGGCTCGCCTTGGGCCCTACCGCTGACGCTTTCCGGCGGCAACCAGCAGAAGCTGCTGTTCGGCCGCTGGTTCGGCGGGCGCATTCGTCTCCTCATCCTCGACGAGCCGACGCGCGGGGTCGATGTCGGCGCCAAGGCGGAAATCCATGCCATCGTCAGGCGTATCGCCGCTGAGGGCGCGGCCGTGCTGATGACGACCAGCGACATGGACGAATTGCTGGCACTCTCGCACCGCGTCGCCGTCTTCGCCAATGGCGAGATCACGGCGCGGCTGGAGGGCGAGGCCATCGCGCCGCCGCGCATCATCGACGCCGCATTCCATCACGAGACCAGAAGAGAACCCGCCGCATGACCGGCCTTGTCAGACAATACGGAACGCTCATCGCGCTCATCGCGATCGTCGTCGTCTTCTCCATCGCCTCGCCGGGCGCGTTCGGCTCCATGTCGAACCTCGTCAACATCACCCAGCAGATGACGCTGCTCGCCATCGTCGCCATCGGCGCGACGGTGGTGATGGCCGTCGGCGAGTTCGACCTCTCGACCGCCTCCATCGTCTCCTTCGGCGGCATTTTCGTCGTCTATCTCTTCAAGCTCGGCGTGCCCGCGCCGCTCGCCTGCCTCCTCGTGCTGGCGGTCGCGGCGCTCTTCGGCGCGGTGTCGGGCTATGTGGTCTCGCGCTTCCAGGTGCTTTCCTTCATCGCGACGCTCGCGACCGGCACGATCATCGGCGGCATCACCTTCTGGATATCCGACGGCGCGACGCTGCTCGGCGATATCCCGGCCGGCTTCCGCGACATGGCGCGCGGCCATATGCTCGGTCTGCCGACGCTGACCTGGTGGCTGATCGCCATTGCGCTCGTCGTCTGGGTCCTGCTCGACAAGCTGGAATTCGGCCGCCGTCTCTATGCCATCGGCGGAAACCGCGAGGCGGCGCGGCTGGCGGGCGTCCGGATCGTCTCCAACACGACGGCGGCCTTCGTCGTCTCGGCGGTTCTCTCGGCGCTGGTCGGCATCCTGCTCACGGCCCGCATCGGCAGCGCGAGCCCGACGGGCGGGGGCGGCTATCTGCTGACGGCCTATGCCGCCGTCTTCCTCGGTATGACGGCTTTCCGCGAGGGCGAGGCGAACCTGCCGGGTACGGTGGTCGGCGCGGCGATCATCGCCGTCATCGGTAACGGTCTTACCATCCTCGGCGTCTCGACCTTCCTTCAGGACATCATCACCGGCACGATCATCCTTTCCGCCGTGCTGGTGCGCCGCATCGGCCGGGGGACGGCATGACGGCGGCGGGCGCGGCAAGAAGGCGGCCGGGGCGCTATGGCCGGTTCGGCGGGCAGTTCGTGGCGCCGGTGCTGCTGCCGGTGCTCGATCGCCTCGAAGCCGCCTTCGACCAGGCCTGGGCGGACCCGACCTTCCGCCGCACCTTCGAGGACCTGCTGGAGCGTTTCGTCGGCCGGCCGACGCCGGTCTTCGAGACGGTGACGCTCGCCTCGGCCAATGGCGGGGCGCGCATCATCCTCAAGCGCGACGACCTGACCTTCAATGGCGGCAACTACGCCAATTCCGCGCTCGGCCAGTGCCTCCTCGCCGTGCGCATGGGGCTCGGCGCGGTGGTCACGGATACCGGCTCCGGCCAGAACGGCGTCGCGGCGGCGGCGGTCGCCGCCCGGCTCGGGCTTTCCTGCATCATCTACATGGGCAGCAGCGATGCGGCGCGGCACGCCGCGACGATCCGGAAGATGCGCGCCTTCGGGGCCGATCTCAGGATCGTGGAGGATGCCGACCGGACCTTGAGCGCCGCGACCTCCGCCGCCATCCGCCACTGGATGGGCAACAGCGCGACGACGGCCTATCTCGCCGGCGCGCCCATCGGCGCCCATCCCTATCCGGCCATGGTCAGCGCCTTCCAGGCGGTGATCGGCCGCGAGACGCGGCTGCAGCTTATCGAGGCCGGCGTGCTGCCGCGCGCCATCGTCTCGGCGGTCGGCGGCGGCTCCTCGACCATCGGCATCTTCTCCGCCTTCGTCGGCGATCCGCAGATCCGGCTCGTCGCGGTCGAGGCCGGCGGCCGGTCCGGCGGGGATGCGCCGCATTCCGCCCGGCTCGGCAAGGGGCGGCGCGGCATCTTCCACGGCGCCGAGACGCTGGTGCTGGCGGATGAACACGGCCAGATACTGCCGACTGCCTCGATCGCGCCGGGGCTCGCCTATCCGGGCTCGGCGCCGGAGATCGCCGATCTCGTCGAGCGCGGCCGCGTGGAGACTGTCGCCGTCACCGACGAGGAGGCCCGCCAGGCCGTGCTGCGGCTGGCGAAAAGCGAGGGGATCCTCGTCTCGCTGGAGGCGGGCCATGCGGTGGCGGCCGCCGAGCGCATCGCCCGGCTCTACGACCGCAACGACGCCGTCGTCGTCATGGTGGCTTCCGCCGGCGACAAGGACCTCGACGTCATCTGGCCGGAAAGCTGACCATGGCACGTTCCCCCAACCGCATCGACCGCATGTTCCGGCGCCTCAAGGCGAAGGGTCGCAGCGCCTTCGTCACCTTCACCGTCGCCTGCGATCCGGATTTTGCCGAAAGCCTCGAGCGGCTGCGGCTGCTTGTCGGAAACGGCATCGATCTCCTGGAAATCGGCCATCCCTATTCGGACCCCATTCTCGACGGCGCGACGATCCAGACCGCCAACCGGCGGGCGCTCGCGGCGGGCGGCAATCTCTCCCGCACGCTGAACCTCTGCGCCGCCTTCCGGGAGGAGGATGATACGACGCCCATCGTGCTGATGGGCTATGCCAATCCGCTTCTCGCCATGGGCTACGAGGCCTTTGCTGCGCGCGCCGCGGCGGCGGGCGTCGACGGCCTCATCGCCGCGGACCTGCCGCTTCGCGAGGCCGAGCCGCTGCTGAAGGCGCTCGGCAGGCATGGGCTGGTGATGATCCCGCTTGCCGCCCCGTCGCTGCCGGCCGAGGATTTCGTTTCCGCCAGCAAGGGCGTCGGCGGCTTTCTCTATTGCATTCCCGTCGTCGGGCCGACGGGCGGGCCTTCCGCCTCCATCGAGGCGATCTCGGATGCGGTGGCGCGCTGCCGGACGGTCAGCCGCCTGCCCGTCCTCGTCGGCTTCGGCGTCAAGACGCCCGACATGGCGGCGGCCGTCGCGGAAGTCGCGGATGGCGTCATCGTCGCGACGGCCCTTATCGACCGGTTCGAGGCGATGCGCGGGCAAGGGGATGCCGAGGCCTTCCGCCGCACGGCCGCCGGGCTGGTCGCCGGCTACCGGCAGGCCATCGATGGCCGGCCGGCGTAGCGCCAGAGGCCGGGCCTATTCGACGACCGCCGCTATCTCGCTCTCGGCGCGGCCGCGCAGGGGGCGTTCCGGCATGAGGTGGTAGACGACCAGCGACAGCGCCATGGCGAGGGCGCAGGCGATGAAGATATAGGCGAAGGGCATGGCGGAGGCCGCGCCGGCTGCTGCCGCCTGCACGCCCTCGCCGCCGAGCGGCAGGCCGTTGCCGAGCGCGATGGCGCCCAGCGCCGCGACGCCGAGGGCGCCGCCGAGCGAGCGCAGGAAGGTGAGGAGGCCGGTGGCGACGCCGAGATGCGCCTGGTCGACAGCGTTCTGCACGGAAACCGTGGTGACCGGGAACGTCATGCCGGTGCCGAAGCCGACACCGATGGTCAGCAGCTCCAGCACGACCAGCGACGACCGGCCGGCGACGGTTGCAAGGGCGGCAAGGCAGACCAGGCTGAGCACGCCGCCGACAAGGGCGATCCGCTTGTAATGGGTAAAGCGCGGGATCGCCCGGCCGCTCGTCGTGGCGCCGAAGACGGTGCCGAGCAGCAGGCCGAGCATCGCCATGCCCGAGCCGCCGGCCGTCAGCCCGTGGGCCGACTGCACATAGACCGGAAGGTAGACAGAGAGGCCGACATTGGCGGCCTGCACGAGGAAGATGGCGATCGTGCCCCAGCGCACGACGGGATCGGCGAGGACCTCCAGCGAGATCAGCGGCTCGGCGGCATGGCGCAGGCGCAGCGCGAAGAGGGCCCAGAGCACGACAGAGCAGGCGAGGAGCCCGAGGATTTCGGGCGAAAGCCAGGGATAGGTGCTGCCGCCCCAGTTGAGCGCCAGAAGGAGCAGCGAGGTTGCCGCGACGAGCAGCGTCGCGCCCGCCGCGTCGATGCTGTGCGTGCGCGCCACCCGCGGCAGCTTCTTCAGCGGGTTGTTGATGATCGCCAGCGCCACGATGCCGAGCGGAATGTTGATCCAGAAGATCAGCGACCAGTGGAGATGTTCGGCGAAGGTGCCGCCGAGGAGCGGGCCGGCAATGCTGGCGACCGCCCATGTTCCCGAGATCCAGGCGGCGTAGCGGGCGCGCTCGCGCGGCGGCACGAGGTCGCCGATCACCGTCTGCGACAGCGCGAAGAGGCCGCCACCGCCGAGGCCCTGCACGGCGCGGCCGACGATCAGGGTCAGCATGTTGGGCGCCAGCGCGCTCACCAGCGAGCCGATGAGGAAAATGACGATGGCGGCGAAGATCGTCGTGCGGCGGCCGTGCACGTCCGAGATCTTGCCGTAGAGCGGCGCCATGGCCGTTGCGGTCAGGAGATAGCCCGTCACCACCCAGGGCAGGTAGTCCGCATGGCCGAGCGCGTGGCCGATGGTCGGCATGGCGGGCGCGACGATCGTCTGGTCGAGCGCGGCGAGGAGCATGGAGAGAAGGACGCCGCCGATGATGACGTTCTTTTCCTGCTCCGAAAGGGCGGGAGCCGTTGCCGACGTTCCGTGCGGGTGACGTGCCTCGTTCATGGTGCTGTCCGGTCTGAGATGGGCGTATGCAGCCGCCGGTTTCGTGAATCGGGCCGCCGCCGCGCTGGGGAAAACACCGTAAAACATCTTCCGCAGCGGGATGTCCACCCATTTGCGCCCGCCCGGCCGGTGGCGAGGGCGAATGCACGGAAACGTGATCGGCGGCGGCGGGGCGCGTCAGGCGATGCCCGGCAGGCCCGCGGCCGGCTCGCCGTCGCGCACGACGACGCGGCCGCGGCGGATGACGGTGCGCTTCTGCGGCGTCAGGGCCACGGCCTCGGCAAGGGTGCTGGCGGGCACCAGAACGAGGTCGCCATGGTCGCCTTCGGCAAAGCCGTAGCCGGAAAGGCCGATACCCTCGGCGCCGCCGAAGGTGCAGATGCGCATGGTTTCCGCAAGGTCGGCGTCGTTGGTCATGCCGTTGCGCTGGGCGAGGTACTTCGCCCGCTCCAGCATGTCGCCATTGCCCCACGGTTCCCAGGTGCCCTGGATGCCGTCCGAGCCGGAGGCGACGACGAGGCCGCTCTGCCGCATCAGCCGGAGCGGCAGGGCAGGGGCCGAGGGGCTGCCGACCGTCATTACCGCGATGCGTTCGGCCGCCAGCGCCTCGATCAGGGCCTTCTGCCGCGCGGCGTCCAGCATGCCGAGACAGTAGCCATGGCTGACCATGACCTTGCCCTGCATGGAAAGGGCGCGTGTGCGCTCTATGATGAGCTCCAGGCAGAAGGCGCCGAGCTCGCCGAGTTCGTGCAGATGGATGTCGATGGGCTTCCCGTGGCGCTCGGCGAGCGAGAAGATCGCATCGAGATGGCACACCGGATCGCGCTCGATGGTGGCGGGGTCGATGCCGCCGACGATATCGGCGCCGGCCTTCATCGCTTCGTCCATCAGCTCGAACGTGCCCTCGCGCGGCAGCATGCCGCTCTGCGGGAAGGCGACGATCTGCACATCCACGAGATCGCGCAGCGCCTCGCGGGTTTCCAGCACGCCCTCGATATTGGCGATACCGATTTCCGTGTCGATGTCGACATGGCTGCGGATGTGGAGGACGCCGAGCTTCAGCGTCTGGAAGATCTGCCGGGCGGACTGCCTTCGGGCGTCGATGCCAAGCTCGCGCTTGGCGTTGCGGTCGGCGAGGATGCGGTGGTCGCGGGTCGGGCCGACGCGGTTTTCGAACCAGTCCATGCCGATCAGCGTCTTGTCGAGATGGGTATGCGCCTCGACGAGGCCGGGCAGGGCGATGAAGCCCGCGGCGTCGATTTCCCGGGCGGGACGGTCGCCGCCCGCGGCGCTGAAACGCCCGCCGCGGATGAGGAGGTCCACCGGTGCCGCGCCCATCGGGCGGGCGTTGCGGATGAGGATGTCTTCGGTCATGTCCGGTTTCCTTTCTTCACGCGATGCCGGCGCGCCGCATGGCGAGCCGGAAGGCCTTTTCCGCCCGGTCGAGGATGGCGTCCTCGTCCTGCCCGACCAGTTTGCGCCCGCGCATCAGGATGCGCCCGCCGACGATGGTCGTGTCCACGTCCGCGCCGTTGGCGAAGCGCGCGAGGCGCTGCACCGGATCGACGGGTGGCCACAGATGCGGCTGGCGCATGTTGACGAGCAGGATGTCGGCGCGCTTGCCCACTTCCAGCGAGCCGATCTCGTTTTCCATGGAGAGGGCGCGGGCGCCCTCGATGGTCGCCATTTCGAGAAGCTCGGACGGCGGCAGCACGGCATCGTCGCGGAAATGGCGGGCGTGGTAGCGGTGCGCCTGGAACATGTTGCGGAACATGTCGAAGGAACGGTCGGGCGCGGCGGCGTCGGTACCGAGCGAGACGGTGACGCCTTCCGCCCGCAGTTCCGGCGCGGGGCAGCGGCCGGAGACCGACATCAGCGCGCTCGGATTGTGCGCGACCTTGGCGCCGGTGCGCTTCAGAACGGCCCTGTCCGCTTCGGTGAGGTCGACGCAATGGGCAAGCAGCGAGCGGCTGTCGAAGAGGGTCATTTTCTCGTCGGCGGCGGAAATCGAACCGTCGCGGTGGCCGTCCTGGACGAGCAGGACGCCTTTTTCCCGCGCGAGCCGCTGTGCTTTTTTCGAAAGGTCGATTGCCGCGTCGTCCTCCAGCTCCGCCGCATCGAAGACGGGGAGAGACACCGCCAGTTGTATGCGGTCGCTGCGGCCGGCCCAGGCGTCGATCAGCCCGGCGCTGACATCGAGCTGCACATCCGGGGAGACGGCGACATCGTCATGGGCTTCTGCGCGCCAGGCGCGGTATACGCTTGCGGCGGACGGCCTGTTGGGGCCGACGGCGAGCACTTCGCGCACGCCCATGGCAAGGATCGCGGCCAGATGGGCTTCGGCGGCCTCGGGGGCCTCCGTGCGCATGATGTCCGGGCCGCCGCCGAAGAGCAGCGCGGCGGTGGTGGTGCCGCACTTGATGCGCTCGGCTGCCGACAGGGCCGCCTCCGCCGCCCAGAATTCCGGGTCGGTGGCTTCCGCATAGATGCGGCCGGTGGTCGTCATCCAGTCGTCGGAATCGCCGCCGAGGCCCTTGGTCAGCATGTGGCCGGCATGGGCGTGGGTGTCGATCAGGCCGGGCATGATGACCATGCCGGCAGCGTCGATGCGTTCCGCATCCGCCATGCCGTCCGCCGCGCCCGCGCCGATCGCGGTTATGCGCCCATCCTCCACCAGCACGTGGCCGCGCTCGAATAGGCGCCGATCGGCATCCATGGTGATGACCACACCGTTCTCGATCAGCAGAGCCTTCGTCATCGAATTTCCTCCCGCAGTGATTGCATGCGAATTGCGCCATGTCATGTGCGCAAGGCCTAATCTTTGTATCTTGATATTGCGCGCATGTTATGTACAGTCATATTGAAAATAATCGTATGCAAATTTTTTGGGAACAAGCATACAAACTTGGGAGATCCTGGTGAAGACCTATCTGAAAACCCTTTTGGCGGGGCTTGCCGTGCTGGCGCCGCTTTCCACCCCCGCCCTTGCCGAAACGCTGCGCTGGTCGGCCTCGGGCGATGTCATCTCCTACGATCCGAACGCCCAGGTCGACAGCTTCACGCAGAGCGTCCAGCACATGGTCTTCGACCCGCTGGTCCGCCGCAACAAGGAGCTGAAGCTCGAGCCGGCGCTCGCCACGTCCTGGGAGATCGTCGAGCCGACCCGCTGGCGCTTCAAGCTGCGCCAGGGCGTGAAGTTCCATGAAGGCCAGCCCTTCAATGCCGACGACGTGGTGGCCACCATCCAGCGCCAGATCGATCCCGGCGCGCGCAACCGCGAGAACCTCTCCGCCGTCACCGGCGTCGAGAAGGTGGACGACTACACGGTCGACCTCATCCTGCGCGGCCCCTATCCGCTGCTGCTCAACGACCTTGCCGCCATTTACATCATGAGCAAGCCGTGGATGGCCGAGCACGACGCGCTGAAGCCGGGCAACACGGCGACCGGCGTCGTCACCTATGCCAGCGCCCACGCCAACGGCACCGGTCCCTTCAAGCTGAAGAGCTACGAGCCGGATTCCCGCTCGGTCTTCGAGGTCAACAAGGACTGGTGGGACAAGCCCGAGCATAACCTGACGGAAGTGGAATTCCGCCCGATCGCCTCCGACGCGACGCGCGTCGCCGCGCTGCTTTCCGGCGAGGTCGACATGATCGCGCCGGTTCCGCTGCAGGATATCGACCGTATCGCCTCCACCGACGGGCTGAAGGTCGTGGAAAACCCCTCGCTGCGCACCATCATGCTGGCGCTGAACTTCAAGAAGGAACTGCATGCCGATCCGGGCGTGCCGAATCCCATGCTGAACGAGAAGGTGCGCCAGGCGCTCTGGCACGCCATCGACCTCAACACGATCCAGAAGCGGCTGATGCGCGGCAAGTCGCGCGTCGCCGGCATGCTCGTCGCCCCGGCCGTCACCGGCCATGACGACGCCATCGACGTGCCGCTGGAATACGATGTCGACAAGGCGAAGGCACTGATGGCCGAGGCGGGTTATCCGGACGGCTTCAAGACGGGTCTTTCCTGCTCGAACGACCGCTATATCGCCGACGAGCAGATCTGCCTTGCGATCTCCTCCATGTGGGCGAAGATCGGCGTGAAGGTCGACCTCAACGTCGAAAGCAAGACGACCTATTTCCCGCGCATGGACAATGGCGAACTCGACGTCTACCTGCTCGGCTGGGCCTCGCTGCCGGCGATGGACGGCTACAGCGTCCTGCAGGCGCTGCTCGCCACCAATGACGGCACCTATGGCGGCTCCAATCCGAACGGCCTTTCGGACCCGCGCATCGACGCGCTCGCCCGCTCGGCCGCGGTGGAGCTCGACGAGGCCAAGCGCATCGACATGCTGAAGGAAGCCTTCCGCATCACCCATGACGAGGCCCTGTTCATTCCGCTGCACCAGCAGCCGGTCGCCTGGGCCATGAGCGACAAGGTCGACATCCCGCAGTTCCCGGACGAATACGTTCGCCCGTGGTTCGCGCAGGTCAAAAAGTAGCGGGTTCTCCCACGGCTGGTCCCGGCAGGCGAAAGCAGGCCGGGACCGATCGGCATCCGGGCTCCATTTTCCGCAGGCGAGAAGCCGGGAGGAAGCGGGAGCGCAACGGCCCGGTTTCCGCCCCCAGGGCATGATCGCTCCCTGAAGGACCATTCCGATGCTCAGACTTCTTTCCGTGAGGCTTCTGCAGGCCATCCTCGTGATGCTCGCCGTGACGGCCGTCGCCTTCGTCATGTTCCGCTTTGTCGGCGATCCCGTCGCCTCCATGGTGCGCGAGGGCGCGACCCAGGCGGAAAAGGACGCCCTGCGCATGGCGCTCGGCCTCGACAAGCCCATCGTCACGCAGTTCCTCGATTTCGTCGGCCAGGTGCTGACCGGCAATCTCGGCACGAGCTTCCGCTACCAGCAGCCGGTCGTCGGCCTCCTGATGAGCCGCCTGCCGGCGACGCTGGAACTCGTCATCGTCGCCACGCTGCTGGCACTCTGCATCGGCATTCCGCTCGGCGTGCTCTGCGCGCTGAAGCCGCATTCCTTCCTCTCGCGCTTCACCCAGTCGGCAACGCTCGTCGGCATCTCCATGCCCACCTTCGTCACCGGCCTGCTGCTGATCCTCGTCTTCGCGGTCAATCTGCGCTGGCTGCCTTCGTCCGGCCGCGGCGACCTCGTCGATCTCGGCTTCTGGCAGACGGGTTTCCTCACTCTTTCGGGCCTGAAGTCGCTGATCCTGCCGTCGATCACGCTGGCGCTCTTCCAGCTCACGCTGATCATGCGGCTGGTGCGCTCGGAGATGATCGACGTGCTGTCGTCGGATTATATCCGCTTCGCCTTCGCCCGCGGCCTGCCGCGCGCCTATATCTACGGCCGCCTTGCGCTGCGCAACGCGCTGATGCCGGTCGTCACCGTTACCGGCCTTCAGATCGGCCAGCTCATCGCCTTCGCCATCGTCACGGAGACGGTGTTCCAGTGGCCGGGCATGGGCCTGCTCTTCACCAACGCCGTCGGCTATCCCGACATGCCGGTGCTCGCCGCCTACCTGCTCTTCGTCGGCTTCCTCTTCGTCATGATCAACATGATCGTCGACATTCTCTACACCTTCATCGATCCGCGCCTGAGGACACGATAATGGCCACGCAATCCCTGATGCGCCGGCTTCCGCCGGTTTCCGTGATGATCGCCGGCCTCGTGCTCGCCGTCATGCTCGTGCTCGTCCTCTTCGCGCCGATGATCGCGCCGATGGACCCGCGCGACGTCTCCTCCTACTCGCTCATCGACATGGAGATCCCGCCGGCCTTCATGGACGGCGGCGATCCGCGTTTCCTGCTCGGCACGGACAACCAGGGCCGCGACCTCGTCTCGGTCATCCTGTTCGGCCTGCGCATCTCCGTCGTCATCGGCCTCGGTGCGGTGCTGTTTTCCGCCGCGCTCGGCGTGATACTCGGCCTTGTCGCCGGCTTCTTCGGCGGCATCGTCGACAGCATCGTCATGCGTATCGCCGACGTGCTTGTCAGCTTCCCGACCATCCTCGTCGCGCTCCTCATCAGCGGCATCGCCCGGGCGCAGTTCAGCGCCGACACGATGCTGACCTGGGCGCCGCTGGTGCTGATCTTCTCCATCGCCGTCAACGAATGGGTGCAATATGCCCGCACGGTGCGCGCCTCGACCATGGTGGAAGTGGCGCGCGACTATGTGCGCGCCGCCAAGGTGATCGGCCTGCCCTCCGGGCGCATCATGGGCCGGCACATCCTGCCGAATGTCATGAGCTCGGTCATGGTCATCGCCACGATCAACCTCGCCGGCGCGATCCTGACGGAGGCGACGCTGTCCTTCCTCGGCGCCGGCATGCCGCCGACCTATCCTTCGCTCGGCACGCTCATCCGCATCGGCAACCAGTTCCTGTTCTCCGGCCTCTGGTGGATCGCCGTGATGCCGGCGGCGGTGCTCGTCGTCCTCGTGCTCGCCGTCAACGTGATCGGCGACTATCTGCGCGACCGCTTCAACCCGAAACTGATGGCCCGCTGAGATGACCGAAACAAAGCCCCCCGTTCTCGACATCCGCAAGCTGCGCGTCGAATATCCGCTGGCCAACGGCGACACGCTCGTCGCCGTCAAGGACATCGACCTCCTCATCCGCCCGGGCGAGATCCACGCCCTTGTCGGCGAATCCGGCGCCGGCAAGACCACGGTCGGCAATGCGCTGATGGGCCTGTTGCAGGCCCCCGGCAAGATCGCCTCCGGCTCCATCGAGATCGCCGGCAAGCCGATCGACCTGCGCACCGGCCGCACCGAGGGCATCGTGCCCGGCCGCGACGTCGGCGCGATCTTCCAGGACCCGATGACGAGCCTCAATCCGCTTTTCACCGTCGAAAGCCAGCTCTGCGAGGGCATGCTCGCCCATCTGAAGCTTTCCCGCCCGGCGGCGAGGGCGCGTGCGCTGGAGCTGATGAAGGCCGTCGGCATTCCCGAGCCGGAGCGCCGGCTCGGCTCCTATCCGCACCAGCTTTCCGGCGGCCAGCGCCAGCGCGTCGTCATCGCGACGGCGCTGGCCTGCAACCCGCAGCTCATCGTCGCCGACGAGCCGACCACGGCGCTCGACGTGTCGGTGCAGGCGCAAATCCTCAAGCTGATCCGCGACCTTGCCGACGAGCGCGGCGTCGGCGTGCTGCTCGTCACGCACAATATGGGCGTCGTCGCCGAGATCGCCGACCGCGTCACCATCATGCAGAACGGCGCGGTGGTGGAAAGCGGCACGGCCCGTGAGGTGCTGACCAATCCGCAGGCGCCCTATGCCCGCACGCTGATCGCCGCGGTGCCGCCGATCGAACACCGCCTCGAGCGCCTGCCGGTGCCGAGCGAGGAAACGCAGGTGACGCTCGATGCCCGCGCCAGCGTGCGCGGCAAGAGCACGAAGAGCGAAACGGGCAGCAGGGACGATGTCGTCCTCTCCGTGCGCGACCTTGCCGTCGAATATGGCGGGCGTTCGCTGATCCCCGGCCGCAAGGCGTCCGTCTTCAAGGCGGTGAAGGGCGTTTCCTTCGATGTCCGCCGCGGCGAGATCTTCGGCCTCGTCGGCGAATCGGGCTGCGGCAAGACCACCGTCGCCAACACCATCGCCGGCCTCGTCACCCAGAGTTCCGGCAGCATCGATTTCCAGGGCACGGCGCTCGGCGCCAAGCGCGAGAAATCCGTCCGGCAATCCTTGCAGATGGTGTTCCAGGACCCGTATTCGGCGCTCAATCCGCGCCTGCGCATCAATTCCGCCATCGCCGAGCCGATCCTGTTCTACAAGCTCGCCTCCAATGCGGAAGAGGCGCGGCAGGATGCGAAGACCCTGCTGGAGGCGGTAGGCCTGCCGGCCGATGCGGGCGGGCGTTTCTCGCACGCCTTCTCCGGCGGCCAGCGCCAGCGCATCGCGATTGCCCGCGCGCTCGGCCCGCGCCCGTCGCTGCTGATCTGCGACGAGCCGACCTCGGCGCTCGACGTCTCGGTGCAGGCGCAGCTCCTCAACCTCCTCAAGGACTTGCGCGACCTTGCCGGCCTCTCCATGCTGTTCATCAGCCACGACCTCGCGGTGATCCGCCAGATGTGCGACCGCATCGCGGTGATGAAGGCGGGCGAGATCGTCGAGCTGGCCGATACGGAGACGCTGTTCACCGCGCCGCAGCACGACTACACCAAGGAGCTGCTGCGGCTCGCGCCCTCGCTCGATCGTATCCTTTCGCGCCAGACGGCCGCGGAGTGACTGAAGGGAGACCCTCCATGGCCGATATCCTCATAAAGAACGGCACCGTCATCGCCATCGACCCGGAGCGCCGGATCATCGCCGACGGGGCGGTGGCCATCGCCGGGGACCGTATCGTCGCCGTTGGCCCGACGGCGGAGGTCGAGGCGGCGCATCCTGCCGGCGAGGTCATCGATGCGCGCGGCATGGCGATCATGCCGGGCTTCGTCGACGCCCATGCCCATGCGGGCCATGGCCTGATCAAGACGCTGGGCGGCGGCAAGAGCGATCCGTGGTACCAGGCGTGCCGCGGGGCCTATACGGTCGGCTCGACGCCGGAATTCTGGTTTGCCGAGGCGCAGCTCGCCGCGCTGGAGCGCCTGCGCTTCGGCGTCACCACGGGTGTCTCGCTGCTCGGCGGCGGCGATTCCATCATGCGCATCGACGAGCCGGTCTATGGCGATGCGCATATGGAAGGCGTGCTCGGCATCGGCACGCGCTCGGTGGTCGCCGTCGGCACGACGCGCCCGCCGCATCCGCTGACCTACGCCCGCTGGGAGGGCGAGACGCGGACGGATTATCCGGTTTCCTTCGACCGGCAGTTCGCCACCTGCAAGACCCTCGTCGACCGCTGGCACGGCAGCCATGACGGCCGCCTGCACGTCGCCCTGCTGACGCCGACGCTGCATCGCGGCTATCGGGAGGCGGCCGGTGCCGAAGAGGCCGTCGCCCAGTCGCGCGCGGTCAAGCAATATGCGGAAGAGCGCGGCCTCGTCTTCACGCAGGACGGTCACACCACGGGCAGCGTCCGCATCGCGAACGAGATCGGCATTCTCGGCCCGCGCACGCTGCTGTCGCACGCCACGGGGCTGGACGAGGAGGAGATCGCGATCTGCGCCAAGACCGGCACGACCATCGTGCACAATCCGAGCGCCGTCGCTGCCATCCTCGCGCGCTGCCCGGTGACGGAACTGCTCGATGCCGGCGTCACCGTCGTCATCGGCTCGGACGCGACCGCGCCGGACCGCTCGGCCGACATGCTCCGCCACATGCAGCAATGCATGCATTACCACCGCACCCATTTTCACGATCCGAGCTGGCTGCCGCCGGGCAAGGCGCTGGAAATGTGCACCATCGATGCCGCCCGCGTGGTCGGCCTCGAAAGCGAGATCGGCTCGCTGGAGCCGGGCAAGAAGGCTGACGTCATCCTCGTCGACCTGCGCCGGCCGCATCTCTATCCCGCCCATATGCCGGAATACCGCGTCACCTATTTCGCCAATGGCAACGACGTGCACACCGTCCTCGTCGGCGGCAAGGTGCTGCTGCGTGACCGCAAGCCGGTCCATGTCGACCAGGACGCGGTGCTGGACGCCGCCCAGCGCGAGGCCGACCTGATGATCGACCGCCTCGGCCTGCGTTATGCGCTGGAGACGCCCCGGATGTTCTGGGGGCACAGCCGCGACCTCGACCTTATCGAATAGTTTGAAATCCGATTGCCAGACTGGATAGATCCATGACCCTTTCCGACCTCGTCCTCGGCCGCCGCCCGGAAGGCCGCACCGCGCTTTCCGCACGCTGGATCGTCGCCCATGAAAACGGCCGCCACAGGCTTCTGACCGACGGCGAGATCGTCATCGAGGGGCAGGAGGTCGTCTATGTCGGCCCGCGCTTTCCCGGCGAGGTGGCGCGGCGCATCGAACTTGGCGATATGCTGGTCTCGCCCGGCTTCGTCGATCTCGACGCCCTGTCGGACATCGACACCACGGTCCTGACCATCGACTACGGCCCCGGCTGGGCGACGGGCCGCGTCTGGCCGCGCAGCTATGTCGAGCGCGGCCCCTACGAGATGTACACGCCGGAGCAGCTCGTCTTCCAGAAGCGCTTCGCCTTTGCGCAGCTGCTCCTGAGCGGCGTCACCTCGGCGCTGCCCATCGCCTCGCTGTTCTATCGCGAATGGGCGGAAACGGTCGCCGAGTTCGAGGGCGCGGCGGATGCGGCGGGCGATCTCGGCCTGCGCGTCTGGCTCGGCCCGGCCTATCGTTCGGGCGGCATGGTCTGCGAGGCGCCCGGCGTGCTGGAGCCGGTCTTCGACGAGGCGCGCGGTCTCAAGGGGCTGGAGGACGCCATCGCCTTTGCCGGCCGCATCGCCGGCCGCCACGAGGGGCTGGTGCAGGGCATGCTCGCGCCGGACCGGGTGGAGACCTCGACGCTGGCGCTTCTCCAGCGCACCATGGCGGCTTCCGCCGAGATGAACCTGCCGGTGCGTCTGCATATGGCGCAGGGCAAGATGGAGCGCCAGACCGTCGCCCGCCTGCACGGCACCACCGCGCCGCAATGGATGGCGCGCCACGGCCTTCTCAGCGAGCGGCTGATCGCGCCGCATGCGGTGCAGGCCGAGCCGGAGGACCTCGACCTCTATGCGAAGCATGGCGTGACCATCGCCCATTGCCCGCTGGTCTATGCGCGCGGCGGCGAATATCTCAATTCCTTCCGTCGTTGCCGCGATCTCGGCATCCGCATCGGCATGGGCACCGACACGACGCCGCCGGACATGGTGCTGAACATGGCTGTCGCGCTGATGACCGGCCGCATCGCGGCGGGCGAGGCGGGGCTTTCGACGGCGGAGGTCTTCGACGCGGCGACGCTCGGCGGGGCCGATGCGCTCGGCCGCTCGGATATCGGCCGCCTGCAGCCGGGCTCCAAGGCGGATATCGCCATCTTCGACCTTTCCGATCCGCGCTTCGCGCCGACGGTCGACCCGGTGCAAACGCTGATCTTCGGTGCGACCGGCCGGGTGACGCGCGCCGTCTTCGTCGACGGGCGGCTCTCCATGCGCGACGGCGAGGTGGCCGGCATCGACATCAAGGCGGCGCGGAGACAGGCGCAGGCGCAGTTCGACGGGCTTGTCGCCAAATATCCCGAGCGCAGCTGGGGCCATCCTTCCGTCGAGACGATGTTCCCGCCGACCTATCCGCACTGGAAGGCCGACTAAGGACGGATAGCGGGGCGATTGCCGGACGGGCCCTCCTGTGCGACCATGCGCGCGGGAGGATGTCTGGATGGTGTCGACGCTGTCGCACATACGGGAGATCGAACGCGTCGGCATGGGCGCGGTCAGCCCGCGCGATGCGCCCGTCATCCAGTCCTGGCTGCGCTGCCTCAACGACTACAAGCTCGACCCGGCCGTCGCGCAGGAAGCCTATATCGTTCCCGAACTGAAGCTGCGCGAGCATCGCGAGCAGGCCGAGGAGCTGATCCGCATCGGCCGTTCTGGCCTGGAAGCGCTGTTCAATCAGGTGGCCGGGCAGAACTACGTGCTGCTGCTTTCCGATGCGCGCGGCGTCACCGTCGATTTCATGGGCGATCCGACCTTCGACAACCAGTTGCGCAAGGCGGGGCTCTATCTCGGCTCGGAATGGTCGGAGAACCGGGCGGGCACCTGCGCGGTCGGGGCCTGCATGGTCTCCGGCGAGCCGGTGATCATCCATCAGGACGACCATTTCGACACCAGCCATATCGGCCTCACCTGTACCGCCGCGCCGGTCTTCGACACGCTGGGCAGCCTGACGGCCGTGCTCGACATCTCGCAGCTCCGCTCGCCGACGGTGAAGACCAGCCAGCAGCTCGCGCTGCATCTCGTCGCCTCCACCGCGCGGCGCATCGAGCTTGCCAATCTCATGACCCGCACCCGCAACGACTGGGTGCTGCGGCTTGCCCGCTCGCCGGAATTCCTCGATGTCGATCCCGATGCCGCCATCGCCCTCGACGGCAGCGGTCGCATCACCGGCCTCACCCATGGCGGCTTCGGCGCGCTCGCCCGTTCGATGAACCTTGCCGGCCTTTCCACCCGCGATTTCCTCGGCCAGCCGATCTCGCAGGTCTTCGACATCGACGTCGACGACCTGCCGCGCTTCATGCGCGGCCGGTCGAACGGCGAGCGGCTGCTTCAGGCGCGCAACGGGCTGGTGCTGTTCGCGAGCGCCGTCGCGCCGGCGGTCAATCTTCGTTCGGCCGTGCCGGCGCAGCCGCGCCTGCCGCGGGCGCTCCGGGACCTCAGCAACGGTGATGCCGCGATGGAGCGGGTGCAGGCGCGCGCGGCAAAGCTCGCGGCGCGCGATATCCCGATCCTCATCCAGGGCGAGACGGGCAGCGGCAAGGAGTTCCTGGCGCGGGCGATCCATGACGGTTGCGGCGGCAGCGGGGCCTTCGTCGCGGTCAATTGCGCGGCGATCCCCGAACACCTCATCGAATCCGAACTCTTCGGCTATGCGCCGGGCGCCTTCACCGGCGCCAGCCAGAAGGGCAAGCGCGGCCTGATCGAGGAGGCGAGCGGCGGCACGCTCTTTCTCGACGAGATCGGCGACATGCCGCTTGCCCTGCAAAGCCGGCTCCTGCGCGTGCTTTCGGAAAACGAGGTGCAGCCGGTCGGGGCGCTCAAGGCGCGGGCGGTGCGCCTCAGGGTTCTCTCCGCCTCGCATCGCGACCTTGCCGAACTGGTGCGGGAAGGCCGCTTCCGGCAGGACCTCTATTATCGCCTCAACGCGGCGACGCTCAGCCTGCCGGCGCTTCGGGAGCGGCAGGATCTCGGCTGGCTCGTCGACCAGCTCCTCGCCCGCATCGAGAAGGAGAACGGCGCGTCCTACCGGCTCGACAGGGCGGCGCGGGCCGTGCTGCTCGCCCATGACTGGCCGGGCAACCTGCGGGAACTCTCCAATGCGTTGCGCGTGGCGGCGGCGCTGTCTGAGGGCGGCGTCATCGGCACCGATAGCCTGCCGGATCACCTTTTCGCCGAACCAGCCGCGGCCCGGCCCGGCGACGAGGACGCCCTGCGCCAGGCCCTCACGGACTGCGGCAACAATGTTTCCGCGCTCGCCCGCAAGCTCGGCGTCAACCGCTCCACCATCCACCGCCGCCTCAAGCGCCTCAACTGACGCAACGGCTGCAACACCTGTCGCACGCCACCTGTTGCATCCCGCCCCGCGGTCCGGCTTCCCTTGATGGAAGCCGTTGATAATAATTGGAAATTCTTCCATCGGCCGTTCTGGCACGGTGCTTGCTGATCCTCCTGCGCAAGAACGACAGGAGGAACTCAATGAAAGCTCTGCGCTTCCACGCCGCCAAGGACCTGCGTATCGAGGAGGTCGATGCGCCGCCGTCGCCCGGCCCGGGCGAGGTGCTGGTCGAGAACCGCTTCTGCGGTATCTGCGGCACGGACCTGCATGAATATGCCTATGGCCCGATCTTCGTGCCGAAGGAACCGCATCCGTTTACCGGCGCGCACGGCCCGCAGATCCTCGGCCACGAATTCGGCGGGGTCGTCAAGGCCGTCGGCGAAGGGGTCGGTCATGTAAAGCCGGGGGATCGTGTCTCGATCCAGCCGCTGATCATGCCACGCCATGGCGACTACTATGCCGACCGCGGCCTTTTCCACCTCAGCGGCAACCTCGCGCTCGCCGGCCTGTCCTGGCATTCCGGCGGCATGGCAGAGGCAGCGCTTGTCAACGACTATAACGTCCAGCCCATTCCCGATGCGCTGAGCGACGAGGAAGCCGCCCTGATCGAGCCGACCGCGGTCGCCGTCTACGCCTGCGATCGTGGTGGCGTGACGGCCGGCAACAGCGTGCTCGTCACCGGCGCGGGGCCGATCGGCATTCTCGTCGCCATGGCGGCGCGGGCGGCCGGGGCCTCGCAGATCTTCCTGTCCGATCTGAACGATACCCGGCTGGCTCTGGCGCGGGAGGCGCTGGGCGAGGTGCGCACCATAAACCCCCGGACGGAAAAGGTCGGCGACGTCATCCGCGCCGAGACGGAGGGCGGCGTCGGCTGCGATGTCGCCATCGAATGCGTCGGCAACGAGCATGCGTTGAAGAATTGCGCGGACGCCGTGCGCAAGCAGGGCGTTGTGGTGCAGACCGGGCTTCATCCCGGCGAGAACCCTCTGAACTGGTTCGACGTCACCTTCAAGGACATCGACATCCGCGGCTCCTGGGCCTACCCGACCCACTACTGGCCGCGCGTCGCCCGGCTGATCGCCAGCGGCCAGATTCCGGCGGGCCGCATCGTCACGAAACGTGTCTCGCTCGGCGAGGCCGTCACCGAAGGGTTCGACCAGTTGCTCGACCCTGCCGGCAGGCACCTGAAGATCCTGATCGACCTCACGCGATAGGCCGGTCCGTTCTGCGGGGCGGTTGAGGAGCCGTCCCGTTTTTCCACTGAGCAGGAGGAGAAACGATGCTCGAGAAAACCCCCACCACCCGCGTCCAGACACTTCTCGACACGCTCGGCGCGGCCCTTGCCGCCGGCCGGATCGACGATGCCGTCAACCTTTTCGCCGAGGAATGCTACTGGCGTGACCTCGTCGCCTTCACCTGGAACATCAAGACCGTCGAGGGCCGCGACCAGGTGCGCGACATGCTGCAATCGCAGCTTTCCGCCGCCAAGCCGTCGAACTGGCGGGTCGCTTCGGGCGAGGAGGCGACGGAGAACGACGGTGTCCTGGAAAGCTGGATCACCTTCGAGACGGCGACCGGGCGAGGCTATGGCCTCGTGCGCTTCAAGGACGGCCTCATCTGGACGCTGCTGACGGCGCTTTCCGAGCTGAAGGGCCATGAGGAGAAATCCGGCTTCACCCGCCCGCTCGGTGCGAAGCATGGCCAAAATCTCGGCGCGAAGACCTGGAAGGAGGAGCGCGAGGAGGAGGAGCGCACGCTCGGCTACGAGAAGCAGCCCTATGTCGTCATCATCGGCGGCGGGCAGGGCGGCATCGCGCTCGGCGCGCGGCTGCGCCAGCTCGGCGTGCCCACCATCATCCTCGAGAAGAACGACCGGCCGGGCGACAGCTGGCGCAAGCGCTACAAGTCGCTCTGCCTGCACGATCCCGTCTGGTACGACCATCTGCCCTATATCGACTTTCCGAAGAACTGGCCGGTCTTCGCGCCGAAGGACAAGATCGGCGACTGGCTGGAATTCTACACCAAGGTCATGGAGCTGAACTACTGGACCCGTTCCACCGCGAAGTCCGCGAAATGGGACGAGGCGGCGCAGGAGTGGACCATTGTCGTCGACCGTGACGGCGAGGAGGTCGTGCTGCGGCCAAAGCAGCTCGTCTTCGCGACCGGCATGTCCGGCAAGGCGAACATCCCCGACTTCAAGGGACGCGAGCGCTTTGCCGGCGACCAGCACCATTCCTCGCAGCATCCGGGACCGGACGGCTACAAGGGCAGGAAGGTCGTCGTCATCGGCTCGAACAATTCGGCCCACGACATCTGCGCGGCGCTCCACGAGGCCGGCGTCGACGTCACCATGATCCAGCGCTCGACGACCCATATCGTCAAGTCGGACACGCTGATGGATATCGGCCTCGGCGCGCTCTATTCCGAAGAGGCGCTGGCGAATGGCGTGACGACGCAGAAGGCCGATCTCATCTTCGCCTCGCTCCCCTACCGGATCATGCACGAATTCCAGATCCCGCTCTACGACAAGATGCGCGAGCGCGACGCCGACTTCTACGCGGCGCTGGAAAAGGCCGGCTTCCAGCTCGATTGGGGCGCGGACGGCTCGGGCCTCTTCATGAAGTACCTGCGGCGCGGCTCCGGCTACTATATCGACATCGGCGCTTCCCAGCTCATCATCGACGGCAAGGTGAAGCTTGCCGCCGGGCAGGTCGAGGAGATCACGGAGAATGCCGTGAAGCTTTCGGACGGCAGGGAGATCCCGGCCGACGTCATCGTCTATGCGACGGGCTACGGCTCGATGAACGGCTGGGTCGCCGACCTCATCGACCAGGAGACGGCCGACCGGGTCGGCAAGGTCTGGGGCCTCGGCTCCGACACGCCGAAGGATCCGGGTCCCTGGGAGGGCGAGCAGCGCAACATGTGGAAGCCGACGCAGCAGGCCGCGCTGTGGTTCCACGGCGGCAACCTGCACCAGTCGCGCCACTATTCCCAATATCTGGCGCTCCAGCTCAAGGCGCGCCTGGAAAGCCTCCCCACGCCGGTCTATGGCCTCCAACCGGTTCACCACCGGAAATAGGCCGGCATCTCGAGCGGGCAGCGCAAGTCGCTGCCCGCCTTTTATTGCGAACAGGTTGCCAGCGTCTCGACGAAGCGGGCAGCCGGCTATTGGTCTGGTGGCTGCCGCTGTGAGCGGCGCGCTTCATTCTTGCCAGAAGCGGCAAGCGGGTCTATCGACGGGCGATCCCAGCCTTTCAGGAACCCTGCCATGTTCGACATCCGCAAGATCGAAGCCGCCGACAAGCCCGGCTTCTACCGCGAGCTTCTTGCCCAGGCGGAAGGCCTGCTGCATGGCGAGCGCGATGCGATCGCCAATGCGGCGAACCTCTCGGCGTTGATCTACGATGCCGTCGCCGACCTCAACTGGGCCGGCTTCTATTTCCTGAAGACGCCCGGCGAACTCGTGCTGGGGCCGTTCCAGGGCAAGGTCGCCTGCGTGCGCATTCCGGTCGGCAAGGGCGTCTGCGGCACGGCGGTCGCCGAGGCGCGCAGCCAGCTCGTGGCGGACGTGCATGCCTTTCCCGGTCATATCGCCTGCGATGCCGCCTCGCGCTCCGAGGTGGTGGTGCCGCTGATCCGCGCGGGCGCCGTGCTCGGCGTGCTCGATCTCGACAGCCCTTCGCCCGGCCGCTTCACGGCGGAGGACCAGGCGGGCTTCGAGGCGCTTGCCGCACTCTATGTGGCGGGCAGCGATTTTTGAGGTGGTGAGCGATGCAGCATGCGCATAGCTGCACTGCACAATAAATGTTTTCCATCTGATCAAAAAACGACCATATTGCACACAGCTGATGCGCATGGCGGTTTTCCTCCCAGTGCCGCTGTATCAGCTGTTCCCCTCTGGAGGTTTTTGACCTTCACACCTCATGGGCCGCGAATTTCGCCGGCCCATTTTTTTTGCCCTTATGGCGGGGCTTAGCGGAACAGGTACGGTATTGGCGGGGCGAGGGCTACTTCGCCTTTCGCGCTGGTAGCAGCGGGCTGCGTTCAGCCTTCCTCTTCCGGCGGACGGCGGTGCTCGTCGCGGCGCAATCGGCCGCTTTCCCGCAGGATGGCGGCAAGATGCGGGGAGAGCGATGCTTCTCCCGCCGGCGCAGTGTCGGCCCGGCGAAGGGCGTCGGCGGCGTCTTCGGCGGCGGCAAGGGCCGCTGCCGCCGCGAGAAAGGCGTTCGTCCGGTGCTGTCCGGCTAGCCCGATCTGCGCGGCATCGATGGCGCGTCCCGCTTCGCCGGCCATCGCTTCGGCGGCAGCAAGACGGGCGGCAAGACGGCCGGTCTCGATGGGATCGCCGGCGTCGTCGTCCAGCAGATGCCGCATCGCCCCGCGGGCGGCGCCGATCCGCCTCGCCGCCTCCAGCAGCAGGTCGAGGGAGCGGGGGACGCCGTGCAGTGCTGTCTCCCCGGCGGAATGCAGCAGGGTGTCGCCATCGATCGCCACGTCCTTGAAGAGCACGTGCTCGGCGGGCTGGACGCCGCCTTTCGCCGGCTCGCAACTGTTGGCGACATAGTGGAGCCCGTCGATGCGGGTCGCAAGCAGGAGGCCCGCCGACCGCCCACCGTCGAGATGGGCCGGCACCAGCAGCCAGTCGGCATGCCTCGCGCAGGGGGTACAGAGGGCCTCGCCGCCGAGCCGCCAGGCAAGGCCGCTCGCGACGAGGGGAAGGGCGTCGACGCTCTCGCCGTTGCGGCGGGCCGATGCCCGCGCCAGCCGTCCGCCGGCGAGGGCGGCGGAAAAGACCGTGCCCTGCTGGCTTTCGCTGCCATGGCTGCGGACCTCTTCGACGGCGACGAAATGGGCGGCGAGAACATCCGCGAGCGCCGCGGACCGGCTGGCGGCGACACTGCAGACCTCGGCCAGAACGGTGTTCGAGACGTCTATTCCGCCGTGTTCCGTCGGAACGGAGATGCCGAAGAGGCCCGAGCGGGAGAGAAGATCGAGGCGGGCCTCGGCCGTTCCGGCGGCGGCGCCGCCCTCCGCGGGAAAGCTGAAAACCTCGGCGACCGTGCCGGCAACGGTGATCGCTTCATCCTCGGTTCCGATGACCGCGGCCGTTCGGGCCGGGCGGTCGAGTGCCGATGAAAACGTACCCATGTCGTCTGCTCCTTACGGAATGCGGTTCCAGGGCGCATAGGCATTATCGGGATAGAAAGATCACATTCTATAAAGATTGTATAGATTGGTTCTGGCCAGTTCGGGCGACATCGCCGGATCGTTTCGCGGCGCCTGCCATGTGCCGCGCCGCCGACGGAATGGGTGCGCGACCCCTGTGGCCGCCCGCCCAGTTCCACTATTTTAATGAGGGAACGCGTTCGTGAGAAGGAAGTTCGCCGGCCTCGCTTTCGGGCTCGGAATCGGCGAAATTTATTATCTACAAAAAAGGTAGAAAATTATCGAAGGCTGCGCTATCGTGTCTTCCGCTTCTTGCTTCACGGTGCAGGGGAGGGACAGGACATGTTCTTCGAAAGGGTCGCAGCAGAAGACGCCCGCTGTACGGGCGCATCGCCGATGGCGCGCATCGCGGTCGTCGGCGCGGGACCGTCGGGGCTCGCCACGATCATCGCGCTGATGCGCCGGTTTCACCGGCCCTTCGAAGCCTGGATGATCGATGCCGAGGATGCGCCTGGCGCCTTCGGCGACGGCCCTGCCGGCGAGGCGCTGACCACCGAGCCCGCCCGCGACCTTTCCGTCCTCCCCGAGCGGCCGGACGATTTTTCCCGCTGGCTGAAGGATACGCTTCTTGCCGCCGGCACGGTGTCCGCATTGCGCGGCCCGCAGGATATCCATGTGCCGCGCGCTCTCTTTCGCGACTATCTGATGGCGCGGTTCGGCGAGGCGCTTTCGCAACGCCCGGACGTGCATATCCGCACCATCCGCGGCACGGTGCGCCATCTCCTTGCGGAGGCGGGTGCGGTGCGCCTTGCATTTCGGGATGGCGAAGGCGCCGTCTTCGACCATGTCTTCATTGCGACCGGCTTCGGCATGGCGCAGCGCGAGGCGGCGTCCTGGCGGGAGGCATTCGCCGCCGCCGCGCGCCTTTCGGGGCAGGAGAACCCGCCGCCGCTGACCCTTGTCGGCAACGGCCCGCGTCTTGCCGCCATCCTGCTCGACCTGCGCCGGCGCGGGTTTTCCGGGCCCGTCGAGGTCGCCGCCGCGGCGGGCCGCCTGCCGCAGCCGCATGGCCGGGGCCATGAAGGCATGGTCTTCGGCGAGCCGCCCACCAGCCGCTCGCTGAGGGACGCCTTCCGCTATATCCGGCAGGAATGTAGCATCGCGGAGGCGCGGCACGGCGGTCAATGGCAGACCGTCGTCGATGCAGCCTCCGCCCGTCTTTCCGTCGTCTGGCGCAACCTGCCCCAGGCCGAGCGCAACCATTACCGCCGCCATATCCTGCGCCTGCACCGGCATTTCTCCGTGCGCCTCGCCGGCGATATCCATCGGCGCCTTGCCGCGGAATTCGAGAGCGGCCGCACGCGCTTCGTACCCCCGCGCGATCCGAAATCCCCCGACGAGACCGTCATCGACTGCCGCGAGGCGCCGTCCGCCCGCGCGCTTGCGGGATTGCTCGGCTGCGATGTAGCGCTGCTCTCTGCCGATGATTGCGGCCAGCTCCTGAACGACGGCGCGCCCCTGCGCGGGCTCTCGGCGGTGGGGGCCATTGCCTCCAGCCTGCGCCCCGGCCCCTTCACCTTCGCCGAGACGGTGCGACAGGTCTATCGCGGCGTTCTCGCCGTGCCCCTTTCCGGTCAAAGGCGGGTGTCGAATGGCTGAAAAAAATCCGGCGGGCGGCCGGAAAACCTGAATTTTTCGCGGATGCATTTTGCGTTCGCCCGGGCGTTTTCGAGATGAACTGTGCGCTTGCCGCCGGGTGGGACAGTGCGCCCATTGCGTCGTTGCGGCCCGTTTGGAACCGGTTTTGCGAAGTTTCCGGCCATTGTTGACTAAGTCTACTAATTCTCTAGGGTTTTGACCGAGGCAGAGACCAGGAGGTTGGAGATGTCGAAATTTCTGAAAGGTGTTGGGGCTTTCGCCCTTGGTGTGAGCCTCGTGCTCGGCGGCGTTTCGGCGGCAATGGCCGAGACCACGCTGCTGAACGTTTCCTACGATCCGACACGGGAGCTCTACAAGGATTTCAACGCCGCCTTCGTGGCGCACTGGAAGGCCGAGACCGGCGAGGACGTCACGATCCAGCAGTCGCATGGCGGCTCCGGCAAGCAGGCCCGCGCGGTGATCGACGGGCTGGAGGCCGACGTGGTGACGCTGGCGCTTGAAAGCGATATCGACGCCATCGTCGAGAAGACCGGCAAGATCGCCAAGGACTGGCGCTCGCGCCTGCCGAACAATTCGGCGCCCTATACGTCGACCATCGTCTTCCTCGTGCGCAAGGGCAATCCGAAGAACATCCATAACTGGGGCGATCTCGTGAAGGGCGACGTGCAGATCGTCACCCCGAACCCGAAGACCTCCGGCGGCGCACGCTGGAACTACCTTGCGGCCTGGGCCTGGGCCAACCAGGAATTCGGCGGCGACCAGGACAAGATCAAGGCCTATATCGCCGAGCTCTACAAGCGGGCGCCGGTGCTCGACACGGGTGCGCGCGGCGCGCTGACCACCTTCGCCCAGCGCCAGATCGGCGACGTGCTGCTCGCCTGGGAGAACGAGGCCTATCTGGCGGGTGCCGAATTCGGCGCGGATTCCTTCGACATCGTCGCCCCGCCGATCTCGATCCTCGCCGAGCCGCCGGTCGCCGTGGTCGACGGCAATGTCGATGCCAAGGGCACGCGCAAGCAGGCCGAAGCCTATCTCGAATATCTCTACTCGGAAGAGGGCCAGAACATCGCGGCCAAGCACTTCTATCGCCCTTCCAAGCGGGAGTTGGTGAAACCCGAGTTGCTGCAACAGCTTCCCGACATTAAGCTGGTGACGATCGACGACCCGATCTTCGGCGGCTGGGCAAAGGCACAGCCCGAGCATTTCGGTGACGGCGGGGTCTTCGACCAGATCTACAAGCCGGGGAACTGAGTAACGTGTCGACTTCTGCTGCCGCTTCTGTGCGGTGGCGACTGAGACAGCCAAGCGTCATTCCGGGCTTCGGACTGACGCTTGGCTTTTCGCTCGCCTACCTCACGCTCATCATCCTGATCCCGCTCGCCGGCCTCGTCTGGCGTTCCGCCTCGCTGTCGGGTCCGGAATTCCTCGCCATCCTTGCCGATGAGCGCACGTTGAATGCGCTCAAGGTGTCCTTCGGCACGGCCTTCCTCGCCGCGCTGATCAATGTCGTCTTCGGCGTCATGGTCGCCTGGGTGATCGTGCGTTACGATTTTCCCGGCCGGCGCATCGTCGATGCGGTGGTCGACCTGCCCTTCGCCCTGCCGACGGCCGTCGCGGGCATCGCCCTTGCCGCGCTTTATGCGCCGAACGGCTGGGTCGGGCAGGTGCTGAACGTCTTCGGCATCAAGGCGGCCTTCAACACGACCGGCATCGTCATCGCCCTCGTCTTCATCGGCCTGCCCTTCGTGGTGCGCACGGTGCAGCCCGTCATGGAGGAGATCGACGGCGAGGTCGAGGAGGCGGCGGCGACGCTTGGCGCCAACCGTTTCCAGACGGTCTTTCGCGTGCTGCTGCCGGGGCTCGCGCCGGCGATCCTGACGGGCTTCGCGCTCGCCTTTGCGCGCGGCGTCGGCGAATACGGCTCGGTGATCTTCATCGCCGGCAACATTCCCTATGTCTCGGAGATCGCGCCGCTGCTCATCGTCATCCGGCTCGAAGAGTTCAACTACGGCGCGGCGACGGCGATCGCCACGATCATGCTGGCGCTGTCCTTCGCCATGCTGCTCGTCATCAACCTCATCCAGGCGTGGAGCCGCAGGAGGTACGGTCATGGCGCGTGAATCCCGTCCCTTCCGCTCGCCGACGACGGAGGCGCCCGCCGCCCGCTACACGCTGATGGCGCTCGCTTTCCTGTTCCTGGCGCTCTTCCTGCTCCTGCCGCTGGCCGCGGTGTTCATCGAGGCCTTCCGCAAGGGAGCGGGCGCGTTCTTCGCCGCCTTCGGCGATCCCGATACGCTCGCCGCCATCCGTCTCACGCTGCTGGTCGCCGGCATCGCGGTGCCGCTCAACCTCGTCTTCGGCGTGGCGGCGGCCTGGGCCATCGCCAAGTTCGAGTTCAAGGGCAAGGCGTTCCTGACGACCCTGATCGACCTGCCCTTCTCGGTCTCGCCGGTCATTTCCGGCCTCGTCTATGTGCTGCTCTTCGGCTCGGGCAGTGTTCTCGGGCCGTGGCTGAAGAGCCATGGCATCGAGGTGCTCTTCGCCGTGCCGGGCATCGTGCTCGCCACCGTCTTCGTGACCTTTCCCTTCGTCGCGCGCGAGCTGATCCCGCTCATGCAGGAGCAGGGCACGGGCGACGAGGAGGCGGCCCTGTCGCTCGGGGCCTCCGGCTGGCAGACCTTCTGGTACGTGACACTGCCCAATATCAAATGGGGCCTGCTCTATGGCGTGCTGCTCTGCAATGCCCGCGCCATGGGCGAGTTCGGGGCGGTCTCGGTGGTTTCGGGCCATATCCGCGGCCTCACCAACACCATGCCGCTGCATGTCGAGATCCTCTACAACGAGTACAATTTCGTCGCCGCCTTCGCGGTGGCCTCGCTGCTCGCCGCTCTCGCGCTCGTCACGCTGGTCGTCAAGACGGTCCTCGAACTTCACTACGGCGCGGAAATCGCCGCCGGTCGCAAGCATTGATTTGAAAGGCACGCCCGCAATGGACGTCAGTGTAAAGAACATCCGCAAGGAATTCGACCGCTACCCGGCGCTCAACGATGTCTCGCTCGACATCCGCTCCGGCGAGCTGATCGCGCTCCTCGGCCCGTCGGGCTCCGGCAAGACGACGCTGCTGCGCCTCATCGCCGGCCTGGAGCAGCCGACGCTCGGCAGCATCCATTTCGGCGCGGAGGATGCCTCGCACAAGACGGTGCAGGAGCGCCATGTCGGCTTCGTCTTCCAGCATTATGCGCTGTTCCGCCATATGACGGTTGCCGACAACATCGCCTTCGGCCTCACCGTGCGCCCGCGCGGCGAACGCCCGCCGAAGGCCGAGATCCGCCGCCGGGTCGGAGAACTGCTGGAGATGGTGCAGCTTTCCGGCCTCGATAAGCGCTATCCGAACCAGCTTTCCGGCGGCCAGCGCCAGCGCGTGGCGCTCGCCCGCGCCATGGCGATCGAGCCGAAGGTGCTGCTGCTCGACGAGCCTTTCGGCGCGCTCGACGCCAAGGTCCGCAAGGAGCTGCGCCGCTGGTTGCGCGAATTCCACGACCGCACCGGCCACACCACCGTCTTCGTCACGCATGACCAGGAAGAGGCGCTGGAGCTCGCCGACCGCGTCGTCGTCATGAGCCAGGGCAAGATCGAGCAGGTCGGCTCGTCCGACGATGTCTACGACAGGCCGAACTCGCCCTTCGTCTTCTCCTTCATCGGCGACAGCGCGAGCCTTCCCGTGACCGTGGCGGAGGGCGGCATCCTCTTCCAAAAGACGCCGATCGGCATCACATCCGCTGCCGGGGACGCCGCCGCCGGCACGCTGTTCTTCCGGCCGCAGGATGTGGTGCTGGTCGCCGATCCGCAGGCGTCGGCGCTCGAAGGGCGCGTCGCGACGTCGCGGCGGCTCGCCGGCACCCGCATCGCCGATATCGACATCGGCAGGGCCGGTGCGGCGCACCATGTCGAGATCGAAATCCCGCTCGACGCGCAGGCGGCGAACGGCTCGACGCTCCGCTTCAGGCCGACGCGGTGGAAGCTGTTCGGCGAGCAGGCCTGACGTGTTTGTGACCTAGAGCGTTTCCGTTTTTCTCCGAATCGCGCAAACGCTCTAACTCTTTGTTTCGCCGTATTTCCGAACGCAAAACCGCTGCGCACTTTTGCTGGAAATGCTCTAGACGAGGCCTTCCGCAACGGCATAGGCGGAGAGGACGTCCTTGATGTTGCGGTCGTCCTCCTTCGGCAGAAGGGCGCGGGTGGTGATCGAATCGAGGTGATGCGCCATCAGCTTGGCCGCCGCCTCGGTCTTGCCGGCGATCAGGTGGTCGAGAAGGTCCTGATGCTCCGACACCGCGCATTCGGACGAATGCGGCCGGCCGTAGAGCGCGAGGATCAGCGAGCTGCGGGCGACCGTCTCGTTCACGTAGCGGATGAGGCTGGCATTGTTCGTCATCTGCGCGAGCAGGGTGTGGAATTCACCGGCCAGGCGGATCGACTGGGCGTGCTCCATCCGCGCGGCATCCTCGGCGGCGATATGCGCCGAAAGCGTGTCGATCTGCTCTTTGGTCAGCTTGCCCGACAGGGTTTCCACGACAAGGCGCTCCAGCGCCATGCGGGTAAGGAACAGGTTGCGTCCCTCTTCCAGTGTCGGACGGGCCACCGTCGCGCCCTTGTTGGGGCGCAGGTCGACAAGGCCCTCCTCGCTCAGCCGCACGAGGGCCTCGCGCACCAGCGTGCGGCTGACGCCGAGGCGCTCGCCGATGGAATCTTCCGGCAGCTTGGCGCCGGGCGACAGGGCCTGGTCCAGAATCGCGCGCTTCAAGGCGCGATGTACGGCTTGCGACCGGCCGCGGCCCGTTTCGCCCACCTTCTGTGTCATGCGGCTTTCTCCCGTCCCGAAATGAGCCTGCAAATTGCATGCAAACAGCGAGTCTGTCCACCCGTGCGCATCCGGCACAGGCAATCGGCCGACGGCGGCGGGCGTTTCGAATGGCCGCGCGCCTGTTCGGGGAGCAATGTATGCGATCCTGTCCCGGGAATGCGTACTTTCGCGCTATTCCCCGGGAAAGATGCTTTTCAGTTTCGCCGGCGGCGGCGGGGCGTAGCCGCCGAGGCGCGAGGTGCGCATGTTGAGGCCGGCCATGGCTTCGGCGAGCTTGACCGCGCAGGTGACGCCGTCGAGCACCGGCAGGCCGTGTTCCTGCGCGAGATCGGCGGCGAGGCTGGCCATGCCGGCGCAGCCGAGCACGATGGCCTCGGCGCGGTCCTCGGCGATGGCGGTGCCGATTTCGGCGCTGATCTTCTGGCGGGCGTTGGAGCCTGGCTGCTCCAGTTCCAGCACCGCGACTTCCGAGGAGCGCACCTTGGCGCAGCGGGCATCGAGCCCGTAGCGGGCAAGATTGTGCTCCAGCGCCGGCACGGAGCGGGCAAGCGTCGTCACCACGGAGAACTTGTTCGAGATCATCGAGGCGAAATGGTAGGCGGCCTCGCCGATGCCGATCACCGGACGGTCGGTGAGGCAGCGCGCCGCGTCGAGGCCGGTATCGTCGAAGCAGGCGATGACGACGGCGTCGCAATCCGGATTGCGGCGAATCGTGTCGAGCAGGCCCGCAAGGCTCATCGCCTCGTCGAAATAGCCCTCGATGGAAACGGGGCCGTGCGTCGGGTTGACGGCGGTGATTTCGGTGCCGGGAGAGGCGGCGCCGCGCGCCGCCTTCCCGATGTGATCCGTCATCGATGCGGTCGTGTTGGGGTTGATGACGAGGATTTTCATGTCAGAGTTCGCCTCCGAGGTAGGCAGCCTTGATGCGGTCGTCGTTCATCAGTTCCCTGGAATTGCCGGAAAGCGCGATCGAGCCGGTGGAGAGCGCGTAAGCGCGGTTGGAGATGGAAAGGGCCATGCGGCTGTTCTGCTCGACGAGGAGGATGGAGACCTTCTCGTCGCGGCTGATGGCCACGATGGCGCGGGCGATGTCCTGCACGATCTTCGGCGCGATGCCGAGGGAAGGTTCGTCGAGGAGCAGGAGTTTCGGGCGGGCCATGAGGGCGCGGGCGATCACCATCATCTGCTGCTCGCCGCCGGACATGGTGCTCGCCTGCTGATGATAGCGTTCCTTAAGGCGGGGAAAGCGCGTCAGCACGTTTTCCAGCGTCCGCTCGATCTCCGCCTTGTCGGTGCGGGTGAAGGCCCCCATCAGGAGATTGTCCTTCACCGACATCAGCGGAAAGGCGCGGCGGCCCTCCGGCACCATGGAGATGCCCCGGCGGACGATCTCGGCGGCGGGCGTGCCGTCGAGCTTTTCTCCCTGGTAGGTGATCCGGCCGGACTTGATCGGCCTGAGGCCCGTGATCGCCCGCAGGATCGAGGACTTGCCCGCGCCGTTCGCGCCGATCAGCGCCACGGTCTCGCCTTCGCCCACATCGATGGAAACGCCTTTCAGCGCATAGATGTGGTCGTAGTAGAGTTCGACATTTTCAACGCTCAATATGTTCGTCATGGCTTACATCCCGATCGCGGCATCTTCGGAGCCGAGATAGGCTTCGATGACCTTCTCGTCCTGGCGGATTTCCTGGGGCGTGCCCTCGGCGATCTTCTGGCCGAAGTTGATGCACACGATGCGGTCGCTGATCTTCATCACCGCGGGCATGTCGTGCTCGACGAGGAGCACGGTGACGCCACGCTCGTCGCGAAGACGGCGCACGAGGGCCACCATCTTCATCGTCTCGTCGTGGTTCATGCCGGCGAAGGGCTCGTCGAGCAGGATGACCTTCGGATCGGTCGCAAGGCCGATGGCCATGCCGAGCGCGCGAAGATGGCCCTGCGGCAGGTTGGAGGCGAGCTCGTTGCGGATCGCCTGCAGGCCGAGGAAATCGACGATGTCGTCGGCCGACGCCGCGAAGGCCGCCTCGTCCTCGCGCGCCTGCTTCGAGCCGAGGAAGAAGCCGAGAAGGTTCGCCTTCGAGCGCAGGTGATGCGAGACGATGATGTTCTCGCGCACCGTCATGGAGCGGAAGATCGTCGTTTCCTGGAAGGTGCGCACGACCCCGAGACGCGCCACCTTGTGCGGGGCGAGGCTGGAAATGCGGCTTCCCCTGAAGAGCACTTCGCCGCTCGTCGCCGGCACGAAGGAGGAGATCAGCTTGAAGAGCGTGGACTTGCCCGCGCCGTTCGGACCGATCACCGAGAGGATCTCGCCTTCCTTGACGTCGAACGACACGTCGTTCACCGCCGTCAGGCCGCCATAGCGCTTGGTGATGTTGTTGATCTGCAGGATCGGGCTCATGCGCGGCCCTCCTTCTTGTCGAGCAGGCTCAGGACCCCGTTCGGCAGGACCAGCATGAGCAGGATCATGACGCCGGAGTAGATGAGGAGCTGGTATTCCCTGGCGATCGACAGCAGGTCCCAGCCGAAATAGAGCAGGAGCGTGCCGAGCATCGGGCCGAAGACGTATCCGAGGCCGCCGAGGAAGCAGTAGAGCATGAAGTTCACGCTGTCCGCGACGACGAAGGAGGACGGATAGATCGACTGCGAGATCGCCGCGAACATGGCCCCGGCTATGCCGCCGAAGAAGGACGAGATCGCATAGGCGAGGACCCTGAGATAGGCGGTGTTGACGCCGATCGAGGCCGAAAGCTCCTCGTTCTGCTGCAGGCTGCGGCATAGATGCCCGAGGCGCGAGTTCACGATGCGCCAGAGCACGAGATAGGTCACGATCATCAGCACCACGGCCATGATGTAGAAGCCGAAGCGCGGATTGGAGAGCGTGCCGAAGGCCGGGATGATCGTCAGGCCGAAGAGGGAGAGTTCCCCCGGCAGCGGGATCGAGGTGATGCCCTTGGCGCCGTTGGTGACCGGCAGGGCGAGCGCGGAAAGGCGCGCGACCTCGGTGAGCACCAGCGTCACCATGGCGAAGTAGACGCCGCGAAGACGCAGGATCGGCAGGCCGATGACGACGGAGATGAAGGCGCAGAACAGGCCTGCCAGCGGCAGCGTCAGCCAGAAGGAGACATTCGCCTGCGTCACGAGGATGGCCGAGACATAGCCGCCGACCAGCGCATAGGCGCCCTGGCCGATATTGATGCGGCCGATATAGAAGGTGAGCCACACGCCGGCGGCGCCGACGGACAGCAGCGCGACCGAGGTCAGCGTATAGAAGAAGTCCCAGCGGCCGGTGGCGCGGATGAACAGCGGCACGAGCACGAGGACGGCGATCAGGAAGACGGCGAAGCCGAGGATTTTCTTGATATTCATTGTCTCAACCCCACGGCTTGCCCATCAGCCCCTGCGGGCGGAATGCCAGGAACACCATCAGCGAGGCGAAGATCACGAGATAGGTGATGTCGCCATAGGCCGAGAGCACGGTAAGGCCGACGCTTTCCATCATGCCGAGGATGAAGCCGCCGGCGATCGCGCCGGAAATCACGCCCGCGCCGCCGATCATGATCATCAGGAAGGCCTTGATCGAGGTCGGGCCGCCCATGCCGAGGTTGACGCCGGTGATGGTGACGAGAAGGCCGCCGACGAGACCGGCAAGCATCGCGCCGAGCGCAAAGCCCAACATGGAGTAACGCGAGACGTCGACGCCCATCAACTGGGCCGCCATGCGGTCCTGCGCCAGCGCCCGCATGGCGCGGCCGGCACGGGAATAGTTCATGAAGCCGATGAAGACGACGATGAGGAGGATCGCGAGGACGCCGATCAGGATGCGGTCATAGGGCATGATGATGCGCATGTCCCAGTTGAACACGCCGCTCACGATCTTCGGCACGCCGCGCTGCTTCTCGCCGAAGAGCAGCAGGATGACGGCATCGAGGAAGAAGGCGACGCCGGCGGCGAGCAGCATGGTCGATTCATCGCGCTTGGAGCGGCGCACGACCGGCGCGAAGAGGAATTTCTCGATGAGCGCGCCCATGACCGCGAGGATCACGGCCGAGGCGACAAGGCCGACGACGAAGGGCAGGCCGAACTGGACGACCACCGTATAGGTGACGAAGCCGCCGAAGACGTACATCTGCCCGTGGGCGAAGTTCAGCACGTTCATCAGCGAGAAGATCAGCGTCAGCCCGAGGGCTATCAACGCATATTGCGCACCAAGGTAGAGACCGTTGGCGATTATCTGTTCCATCGTGAGCCTCCAATGGAAAGGTCAGGCAGAGAGAGACCCGGCCGGACGACAGGTGCGGTCCGGGTCCCGTTTCTGAAGCGCTGCGCGCCGTTCGGACGGGTGCGAAGCACTTTTCCTGGATTTGCCTCCAGGCGCCTCAGGCGCCGGTCAGTCGACCTGGCCGACGAACAGCGTCTCGAACTTGCCGTCCTTGTACTCGTTGACGACGAGCGGGACGGAGATCTGGCGCTTCTGGCCGAAGGAGGTCATGCCCACATATTTCAGCTTCGCGTCGCCCTTCATGAAGGGGTTGGGCGCTTCGAAGGTGTCGATCGTCTTCTTGAACTCGTCGACATTGTCGATGGCCGCCGGGTTCGCCTTGATCGTCTCGATGATGTATTCGAGCGCATAGACCTTGGTGTTGGATTCGTCGTTGTATTCGCCGAACATCTTGGTGTAGCGGTCGACGAATTCCTTCATCGTGTCGCTGGCAAGCTCCGGCGTGGAGGCGCCGCCGACGGAGATGAAGCCTTCGGCAAGTTCGCCGGCGCCTTCCTTGAGGACGGCCGCGTCCTGCGCCGTCTCGGTAGAGATGAGGCCGGTATAGCCGAGCTCGCGCGCCGAGCGGATGAGCTGCGGGGCGTTGGCCGGCGACACGCCGGAGAGCACGAGGAGATCCGGTGCGGACTGGATGACCGGCAGGAGGACCGGCGTGAAGTCCGTCGTATCAACCTGGTAGGTCACGTTGCTGGAGACCACGTCGAGGCCGAGGGCCTGAGCGGCGGCGACGCCGGATTCACGCTGGCTGAGCGGGTCGGATTCGTTGGCCGCGACGAAGGCCACCTTCTTCACGCCCTTGTTTTCCATCAGGTACTTATAGATGGCCGGGCCGGACTGGTAGTTCGCCACCATGCTGAGGATGGCGTTGGAGGCCGGCGGCGAGAAGAGCGCCTTCGGGAAGGAATAGGGGAAATACATGATGCCGTTCTGCTCGGCGGCCGGGCGAACCGCCGCCGCGCCGTCGTCGACATTCGGGCCGACGACGTAGTGGACGCCGTCCTGCGCCATCTTTTCCATGCCGGCGATGGCGCGCTTGGGATCCTTCTGGTCGTCGAAGGGGACGATCTCGATATTGTAGGTCTTGTCGCCGATCTTGACGCCGCCGAGTTCGTTCAGCCAGGTCGCCCGTGCCTCCATCGAGCGCTGGTTGGAGATGCCCCAGGCCGCGGCCGGGCCGGAAGTGACGCCGACAAAGCCGACCTTCAGCGTCGCGTTCTCGGCATGGGCCATCAGCGGCAGCGACAGGACGGTCGCTGCAGCGAGGGCGGAAAACTTCAGGAATGTGCGCTTGTGCATGATGTTCTTCCTCTGGGCCATTGATCTTTATCGGTATAGGCACGCGGGCCGCGAGAGGCGGCCATATCGGCCTTGGCTTGAGCATTGAGCGTATTGTTAACGATCTTGTCAAGTGGTGTGAACAACGGCGAGATATGGCGTCGACGAAATTGACGCTTGTTGGTCAACCAAAACGGCCCTATCTAGGGGCTTACGAGGCAGAGAACGCATGTAAAGGTCAATGCGGCCATGGATGTAAGCACGCGGAACCCGGTGGCGGAATCGGACGAGATCGACGAGAGCGATATCGTCGAGCGCATTTTCGAGGCCGTTATCGAGCAGCGGTTGCCGCCGGGCACCAAGCTTTCCGAATCCGCACTTTGCGATGCCTTCGGCGTCGGACGGATGCGTATCCGCCGCAGCCTGCTGCTGCTTGCAAGCCGCGAGGTCGTCGAGCTGCATGCCAATCGCGGCGCCTTCGTCGCCTCCCCCACGGCCGAGCAGGCCCGCGAGGTCTTCGAGGCCCGTCTGGCGCTCGAGCCGAACATCGCGCGCCTCGCCGTCCAGCGTGCGACGGACGAGGATATCGCGACGCTGAACCTTCATCTGGAAATGGAGCATCTCGCCCACAAGGAGCGGCGTCGGCACGATGCGATCCGCCTGTCCGGCCAGTTCCATACGCTAATGGCGCAGGTCGCCGGCAATGCCGTGCTCCTGCGCACCATGAAGGAACTGGTGACGCGCACCTCGCTGATCATCGGCATCTTCGGTGCGCCCGGCGTCAGCAATTGTCGCGACGACGACCATGCGGCGATTGTCGGCGCGTTCCATACCCGCGACGCCGAAAAGGCGGCGTGGATGATGACGCAGCACCTGCGCCACATCGAGAGCCATCTCCAGCTCGGCGCCAAGGCGACGGACAGCGTCGACCTCGTCAAGCTCTTCGCCAAGCCCTGATCGTTTCTAGACGCTGAGGAGCAAGGCGACCGGCTCCTCCCCGAGGGCGTCCGCCACGGTAAGCGTCGCGCCCGGTGTGAGGGTGCGGCCGTCGAGGACCGAGCGCAGTTTTCGCGCCTCGAAGCCGGCCGGAAGGGCGAGGCGGATATCGTCCAGCGTGCCGTCCAGCAATTGCAAGCCATCCGGCGCGACCTTGCCGAACACCAGCCGCGGGACGACGGTGATGGCGAAGGCCTGCGGCGTGCCGCGCAGGAAGGCGAGGGCCTGCCGGCTTCCGTCCGAAAGTGCCAGCGGCAGGTAAGGGCCGTCGAAGGGGGCGGGGTGCCGGTTGCGGGCGTCGAGCACCGTTGCCACCAGCCATTGCTTGTAGTCCGCGAAACGCAGCCGTGAGTCCGTCGGCTTTTGCGGAACGTCGAGGCTTTCCATCTCCAGCGGCTGCCGGTTGTCGGGATCGACCAGCGAGAAATCGCCGCGCTCGCTGCCCTGATAGATGTCGGGAATGCCGGGCGCAGTCAGCTTGACCAGCGTCTGCGCCAGCGAATTGACCAGCCCCGCATCGATGAAGGGCGACAGCGTGGCGGCGAAGTCTTCGAGGAAGACGTTGTGCCCGAAGAGGCCGTCCACGAAACCGGCGACCTTTTCTTCGTAGTCGACATCCGGCAGGCTCCAGTTGGAGCCGAGCTTGGCCTCGCGCAGGGCCTTTTCGACATAGGGCCGCATGCGCGCCTTCAGCGCCGCCATGGCCGGTGCGTCCCCATGCCCCTCCAGCGGCCATGCGCCGGCCAGGGATTGGTAGATGAGCCATTCCACGCCCGGCTCCGGCGCAATGCGTTCGGCTTGCTGGCGGCGAAGATGTGCGTTGAGCGCCGTCCAGCGCCGCGTTGCCGCGATCCACAGGTCCGGGGCTTCGCCGAGGGTGTAGAGCCGCGCGCGGGCATCCTCGCCGCGCTTCGTGTCATGCGTCGCGGTGGCCGAAAGGCCACGCGGCAGGGCCTTTTCGCGCGCCTCCATGGCAGCGTGGAAGGCGGCGGGCCCGCCCGTCGGCCGGCCCGGATCGCCGCCGACCTCGTTGAGGGCGATGAAGGCGTTCTCACGGTAGAAGAGCGTATCCTCCAGCGCCTTCGCCATGATGGGGCCGCTGAGTTGCTGGAACCGCACGCGAAATTCCGGGCAGCCGGTGAGCGTGCCGCATGTCCTGTCGTCGACGAGCAATTCCCAGATGAAGTCGATCGCCTCGCGCACTTCGGGGCGGACGTCTGCCTGCGCCTGCTGGCGCGCGGCTGCGAGAAGCTGGCGGTCGTGCTCGTCCGCGCCGGCGGTGGCGGTCGTGTAGGTGCGGTAGACGGGAAGGGCCACGATCATGCCGCAGATCGCCTCGGCCAGCGCGGGCCGGGAAAGATCGGCATTTGTCTCGTCCGCCATGGACTTTGCCAGCCGGGTGACGCGGTGGACTTCGCCTTCGAAATTGTCCGAAAGCATCTGCCGCTTGCTGGCGCGCCGCTCCTCCTCGTAGCTTCCCCGGTGCTCTTCGGATTTCAGGGGGCGGAAAGCGGCTGCAAGCCGGCCGCCCTCCTTCTCGTCGGCGAAGGCGTCGGCGAGGGAGGCGATGAATTCGTAGCCCGTCGCGCCCTCGACCGGCCAGTCGGTGCGAAAGGGCTCCTCCTTTTCGAGGATTTTCTCGACGACGATATGGACGTCGGGGCCGACGGCGGCGCGCAGGCGTTCGAGATAGGCTTTGGGATCGGCAAGCCCGTCGACATGATCGATACGCAGGCCGTCCACGATCCCGTCGCGCGCGAGATCGAGCACCAGCTTGTGGTTGTCGTCGAAAACCTTCGGGTCTTCGACGCGAAGGCCGACAAGGCCGGCGATCTCGAAGAAACGGCGATAGCTGAGATGGCGGCTCGCCGTCTTCCAATCGGTGAGCCGCCAGGGCTGGGTGGCGTGAAGCGCGGTGATCGCGGCCGGATCGGCGGAGAGTTCGGCGAGGCGCCGTTCCAGCGCTGTGCGGGCGCCCGAAGCGGCGACCGCCTGCGAGAGAATGGCCCTGCCATCCGGGTCTTCCTTCGGGCTTGCCTTCACCGTGAAACCGTCCCCGGCGTCGAGCACCAGCCGGTAGGTGCCGGGATGCAAGGGGTAGCAGGTGTCATGATAGCAGAGCGCCAAGGCGTCCCGCTGCGGATCGAGCGCCAGGCGAAGAGAGCCCGCGGCCAGTTCCTCCTCGAAGCCCTTTCCCAGAAAGGGAAGCGTCAGCTTCTGCGACCAGTCGATGTCGAAATGGCCGGAAAAGGGGCTTTCCACCCCCCAGAGGACGATGCTGTACCACCAGGGATTTTCAAGGCTCGCCGCCATGTGGTTCGGAACGATGTCGAGGAGGAGGCCCATGCCCTCTGCATGCAATTCCGCAGCGAGGCGGACAAGGCCTTCGCGGCCGCCCAGCGCCGGATCGATCTCGTCGGTGCGGGTGACGTCGTAGCCATGCGTGGAGCCGCTGACGGCGGTCATCAGGGGAGAGGCATAGAGATGGCTTATGCCGAGCCGCCTCAGATAGGGAACCAGCCGGCATGCTTTGCCGAAGTCCATGCCGTTGCGGAACTGGAGGCGGTAGGTCGAGCGGGGAGAGGTCATGAGGCCCTGAAGATGGGGGTGGAAGCCGCTCCAGAACGCATATCCTCCCGATTTGTTCCAAGCGCTCAAAGGCCGTGGCGGGCGAAGTCCGTTCGCGACACCACGCCTGTCAGCCGGCTTTGCCGGTCCAGCACGGCAAGGCGGCGCAGATGCAGCGACTGCATGTTGGCAAGGACGCCTTCCGCCTCCTCGTCGTCGTAGCAATAGGTGATATTCGTCGTCATGATGTCGGAGACCCGCGTCGTTTCCGCATCCAGCCCCGGGGCGACGGCGCGCAGGATGATGTCGCGGTCCGTCAGGGTGCCGACGAGGCCGTTGGCATCGGTCACCGGCAGGAAGGCGACGTCCCATTCCGCCATCAGGCTCGCGGCATAGTGCAGCGTCTCCTCCGGCCGGACCAGATGGACGTTGCGGGTCATGATCTCGCCGATATGCATTTCGACCTCTCGCTGAACGGTTTGCGGAAGAACCGCCGAGCGGCCGCTTGGTTCCCTCATGCCCTTTTCCGTTCGATGGTAACGACGATGGCGGGGCCCGCCGTTCCGCCCTGCGAAAGCTCGAAGATCGTCTCGCCTGCCACGTCCGGCCAGGGCTTTTCCGCATGGGTGAGGTTTGTGCGGATGCCGAGCGTTGCGGCGGGAAAGCGCCAGTCGATGGCAAGGACGCCATCCTCGCTGGAAAGCACATGCGGCTCGACCGGGCCGGGGCGTAAGAGCAGCGGCACGACATGGGCCTGCCGCAGCCATATCAGGTCGCGCACGAGGCCATACTGGCGGCGGCCGTCGGGCGAAGCGGCGCGTGGCCAGTCGAGCTTGGACGTCAGGAAGGTCTCCTTGGCGGTCGGGTCGGGCAGGTCGCCCGTCTGCCTGCCCTGCGGCATACCGCCGAACTTATCGGCCTCGTCCTTGCGGCCCTGCCTCGTCGTATGAGCGAGATCGCCTTCGAAATCGGCGAAGAAGCAGAAGGGGCGGCGCTCGCCGTATTCCTCGCCCATGAAGAGCATGGGCACGGCCGGCGCGAGGAGAAGCAGGGCCGTCATCGCGTTGAGGAGCGCGGGGTCGGCAAGCACGGCGAGCCGTTCGCCGAAGGCGCGGTTGCCGATCTGGTCATGGTTCTGCAAAAAATTCACGTTGACCACTGGCGGCAAAGGGTCCTGTGGCGCGGGGCCGACGCGGTCCTTCGAGCGGTCGCGGTGGACGAAGCCCCGTGCGGTCGCTTCCTTCAGGATGTCGTGTGGGGTTTCGGCAAAGGGCGCGTAGTGGCCCTGTTTCTCCCCGGTTGCGATGACGTGCAGTGCGTGGTGGAACTCGTCGTTCCAGCCGGCGGTGTAGAGATGCACCGTGCCGCCGTCCCGGTTGAGGAGGCCCTGCCGGCTCGTCTGGTCCTCGACGACGAGGTGGACATGGCGGTCGGGCGCCGCCCGGCGCAGCGTTTCGGCGAGCTCGATCAGCACGTGCCGGTCGCCCTCGTCCTCGATCTCCTCCGTTGCATCGAGGCGCAGGCCGTCCAGCCGGTAGTCGATGATCCAGTGCAGCGCGTTGTCGATGAAATAGCGGCGCACCGCCTCCTCCTCGAAGGCGAGCGCCGCGCCCCAGGGCGTGTGCCGCTCGGGATGGAAAAAGGCGGGGGCGATGCGCGGCAGGCTGTTCCCGATCGGGCCGAAGTGATTGTAGACGACGTCGAGCAGCACCATGATGCCATGGCCGTGGGCGGCATCGATCAGCGCCTTCAGGTCGTCCGGCGTGCCATAGGCGTTGTGCGGCGCATAGTGCAGCACGCCGTCATAGCCCCAGCCGCGCCGGCCCGCGAAATGGGCGACGGGCATGATCTCGATGGCGGTGATGCCGAGATGGGCAAGGTGCGGCAGGCGCTCGATGGCGGCGCGGAAGGTGCCTTCCGGCGTGAAGGTGCCGATGTGCAATTCGTAGAGCACGGCCTCCTCCCACGGCCGGCCCTTCCAGCCGATATTGCGCCAGGCATAGCCTCGGTGGTCGACGACTACAGACGGTCCGTCGATATCGTTCCATTGCGCATGGGAGGCGGGGTCGGGAATTTCTGTGCCGTCGGCAAGGCGGAACCGGTAGGGAGTGCCGGGGCCAGCCTCGCCCGTTTCCACCTCGTGCCAGCCGTCCCCCGCCGCGTGCATCGCGATGTCCCTGTCGCCGGCAACCAGCGTGACGGCCGTTTCGGCGGGCGCCCAGAGGCGGAATCGCACCCTGCCATCCTGCAGAATGCGTGGTCCCCAGCTCTTCTGGCTCGGCGATGGTCGTGTCATGCTTCCTCTCCTTCGGTTGCCGGGTTCGAACCGGGAGGCGGGGGCAATTGTTCCGGAACAATGCGTCGCATTTCGCGTTGCCCCACCGCTTTCAAGAGCCCGTTGGATATGGCCGTCAGGCCTTCCGGCTGGTGTTCACCCAAGGGGACCCGCCCGCATGAGCTATTCGTTTTCGGAACTCGATTTCATAAAGCCGGAACTCGGCGCCGAGTTCACCGGCGAGGGCACGCATTTCGCCGTCTTTTCCGCCCATGCCGAAGAGGTCGAGCTCTGCCTCTTCAGCGAGGACGGCAGCGAGGAGGTCGCCCGGCTGCCCCTGCCCAAGCGGGAGGGCGATGTCTGGTCGGGCTATATCGCCGGCCTCAAGCCGGGCACGGTCTACGGCTACCGGGCGCACGGTCCCTATGAGCCGAATGCCGGCCATCGCTTCAACCCGAACAAGCTGCTGCTCGATCCCTATGCCAAGCAGGTCGTCGGCGCCCTCGAATGGGACGACGCGCTCTATGGCTATCGCATCGGCGATCCGGAGGAGGACCTTTCCTTCGACGCGCGCGACAGCGCGCCCTTCATGGTCAAAGGCGTGGTGCAGGATCCCGATTTCGACTGGGCGGGAGACCAGGCGATCCGCCGGCCCTGGACGGAGACGATCATCTACGAGGCGCATGTGCGCGGCATGACGATGACCCATCCCGGCGTGCCGGAGGACCTGCGCGGCACCTTCATGGGCATGGCGAGCGATCCCATCGTCGAGCACCTCGTCGATCTCGGCATTTCCGCCGTGGAGCTTTTGCCCATCCAGTATTTCCCCGACGACCGCTATCTCCTGGAAAAGGGCCTGCGCAACTATTGGGGCTACCAGACGCTCGGCTTCTTCGCCCCGCAGCCGCGCTTCCTTTCCGGCCGCGCCATCACCGAGTTCAAGACCATGGTCAAGCGCTTCCATGCCGCCGGCATCGAGGTGATCATGGACGTGGTCTACAACCACACCGCCGAGGGATCGGAGCGCGGGCCGACGCTCAGTTTCCGTGGGCTCGACAATCTCAGCTACTACCGCCTGTCGCCGGACGATCCGCGCCACACCTACGATACGACGGGCACGGGCAACACGGTCAACATCGCCCATCCCATGGTGCTGCGCATGGTGCTCGACAGCCTGCGCTACTGGGTGGGCGTCATGCATGTCGACGGCTTCCGCTTCGACCTCGCGAGCACCCTCGGCCGCACCCGGCACATCGAATTCGACCGGGAGGGCACGTTCTTCGACGCGATCCGGCAGGATCCTATCCTCTCCGGCGTGAAGCTGATCGCCGAGCCGTGGGATGTCGGTGACGGCGGCTATCAGGTCGGCGGCTTCCCCTATCCGTTCCGCGAGTGGAACGACAAGTATCGCGACGACGTGCGGCGGTTCTGGAAGGGGGACGGCGGGCTCGTCGCGGGGCTTGCCTCTCGCCTTGCCGGTTCCTCCGAGCAGTTCAACCATTCCGACCGCGGCGCCACCTCCTCGGTGAACCTCATCAGCGCGCATGACGGCTTCACCCTCATGGACACCGTCTCCTACAACGACAAGCACAACGAGGCGAACGGCGAGGAGAACCGCGACGGCCATTCCGACAATCACTCGGACAATATGGGCGCCGAGGGGCCGACCGACGACGACGACATCCGCTCGGCGAGGGACCGGCGCCGACGCAACATGATCGCGACGCTGATGCTGAGCCAGGGCGTGCCGATGCTGCTCGGCGGCGACGAGCTCGGCAACAGCCAGCAGGGCAACAACAACGCCTATTGCCAGGACGACAAGATCGGCTGGACCGACTGGAGCGGCCTCGACGATCCGTTCCTCGATTTCTGCAAGGGCGCGATCGCCTTCCGCAGGGCGCACCCGGCGCTTCGCCAGGAACGCTTCCTGACGGGCGAGGCGGCCGAGGACGGCACGATCGAGATCGCCTGGTACCGGCCGGGCGGTGCCGTCATGGACGAGGAGGCGTGGAACGACGGCGACCTGCGGACACTCGGCCTCTTCCTTTCGAAGCCGGCCAACGGGGAGGGAGGCGACCAGCTCTTTCTCGTCTGCAATGCGGGCGGGGATTGCGGCGTGACGCTGCCGGAGGTGAACGGCATCACGGCATGGAAGCGGGTGCTGGATACCGGCGCGGCGGATGACGCCTTCGCGATTCACCCGGCCGAAAGCCCGGCCTTGGTCTACGGCGCCAGCATCGCCGCCTTCGAACCGGCGGCGTAGCGATCCAGATGGCGCCGGACAATCTCAAGGAAACCGGCCTCGTCTATGTCTCGGACAGCGAGCCCGGCATTCGCCGGCAGCGTGCCGGCCGCAGCTTCTGCTACCGGCTGCCGGACGGATCGCTCCTGCGCGATGCGGCGGTGAAGGCGCGGATCGCCGCCCTCGGCCTGCCGCCCGCCTATGAGAATGTCTGGATATGCCTCGACGAGAACGGCCACCTGCAGGCGACGGGCTACGATGCGCGCGGCCGCAAGCAGTACCGGTACCATCCCGACTGGCAGGCGCTGAAGAGCGGCGACAAGTTCGACCAGCTGATCGCCTTCGGCCGGGCGCTGCCGAAACTGCGCCGCACGGTGCGGCGCGACCTCGACGGGGCGCCGGGCACGGTCGAGACCATGCTGGCGGCGATCACCGTGCTGCTCGACGAAGCGCATCTTCGTGTCGGCAACCGGGCTTATGCGGTGGAGAACAAGACCTATGGCGCGACGACGCTCCTGAAACGGCATGTCTGCCTCAGCGACGGGCGGATCGAGCTCAGGTTCACCGCAAAGGGCGGCAAGCGCGTGCGCCGCACGCTGAAGAACCCGCGCCTCCAGCGCCTGCTGGAGGATTGCGCGGACCTTCCCGGCCGGCAGCTCTTCGTCTGGCGGGACGAGAACGACGTCGCCCGGCCCGTCGATTCCGGCCGGCTCAACACCTATCTCGCCGATATTTCCGGCATCGCCGTCTCGGCCAAGACGTTCCGCACCTGGGCCGGCAGCCTTGCCGCCTTCTCGCTGGCCCGGCAGGCCATAGAGGAGGGCGGGCGGCCGACGATCAAGGGCATGGCGCAGGCGGCGGCCGAGGTGCTGCACAACACGCCCGCCATCGCCCGTTCGAGCTATATCCATCCGGACATCATCGCGCTTGCGGACGCGCCGGAGCCGCTGCGCGTGGCGCTGCATCGCCCGCCGCGTTCCACCTCCGGGTTGCGGGCGGAGGAGGAGCGGCTGCTGCGGTTTCTGGAAAGCCGGCGGAATGCCCGCCGCCGTACCCGCCGTGGCGGCGCAGCGGCAGCGCCCTAGCGTCGGAGATGTTCGGGAAATGGGGGGGCAGCTTTTATGGCGCGGCTGCTACGTCGTCCACGAATTCACGCGAAAACCGGCCTCCCTCGCCGCTTCGATGAAAGCCCGGCGGGCGAGGGTCGGATCGTCGTCGCTTGCCAGCCCCTGCTCGCAGGTACGCCTTGCCGTCGATGCGGCGGGGCCATCCTCCAGCGGCCAGTGGTTCTTCAGGCAAAGCAGGGCATCGCGCGTGCTCTGCACGCGGAGCACCTGGCGCTCGCCCTCGATCACGACGGCCTCGTCCCAGAGACGGTCGGTTGCGAAAATGGTCATTGGCCTTCCTCCGCTCGCCTCTCGGCCGGAAGGTCGACGAGGCTGACGAGGCCGACCACCCGGCGATCGTCACGCACCACGACGAGGCGGCGCACGCCGAGCTCGCGCATGCGGGCGGCCACGGCCGCCGTGTCGTCGGCCTCGTTGCACACTTCCGGCGAGACGGTCATGAATTCGGCGATGGTGGTGGAGGTGGAAAGGCCCTTGCCCAGCACCGAAGCGACGATGTCACGGTCGGTGATGATACCGACGATGGCGCCGACGCCGGGGACTTCCACCGGCAGGGCGCCGACCTCGGTCTCCAGCATCAGCCGCGCGGCGGACTGGGCGGTGTCGTTGGGCGAGACCGTCACGATCTGGGCGGACATCACGTCCTTCACGCGCATCTGCGTCCGCTCCTCTTCAGAGCCGTCCATTGACGAGGCTGCGGCCGTTCGGGGCGGCGGGCACGGCCACCTCCTCCCGCTCCGTGGGCGGGAGCGGCAGGTCCACCTGATGCGGCACGACAACCTGCGGCTCCCAGGAATTGCGGCGTTTTCTCGTGCTGGTATCCGGCGCGGCGTCGGGCTTTCGGGCTAGCGGCTTCTTTTTCTGGCGCACGTCGGACCTCCTGCGAACTGACTTCGTCACAAGCCCAAACGCCACTCCTTCCCGTTGGTTCCGAAAAATCGGGAACCGGGCGGCCCGCCGGACATTCCTGCCGGACCCGACGGATGGAGATGCCCATGCTCTTTGCTGGAAAGGTTGCCCTCGTGACCGGTGCCGGGTCCGGCATCGGCAAAGCCACGGCGCTGGCCTTCGCCCGCCATGGGGCGAGCGTCGGCGTGCTCAGCCGCACCGCCGAGGAGGTGGCGGAGGTGGCGAAGGAGATCCGCGCACTCGGCGGTTCGGCACTGGCGCTTGCCGCCGACGTCACCGAGGAGGCGCCGATGCGGGCGGCCGTCGAGCAGCTTGCCGGCGCCTTCGGCGGGCTCGACATCGTCGTCACCAATGCGGGCATAAACGGCGTCTGGGCGCCGATCGACGATCTCACGCCGGAGGAATGGGACGCCACCATCGCGGTCAACCTGCGCGGCACATACCTGACGCTGCATCTTGCGGTACCCCATCTCAAGAAGGCGGGCGAGGGGGCCATCGTCGTCGTCTCCTCGATCAACGGCACGCGCACCTTCACGACGCCGGGCGCGACGGCCTATTCGGCCACCAAGGCGGCGCAGGTGGCGATGGTGCAGCAGCTCGCGCTGGAGCTCGGCAAGGCCGGCATCCGCGTCAATGCCGTCTGCCCCGGCGCCATCGAGACGAGCATCGACGAAAACACCGACCAGCGGGGCGCGGGCGAGGCCGGCATTCCCGTGCTCTGGCCGGAGGGCGACATACCGGTGACGCAGGGCAAGCCCGGCACGGCCGACGAGGTGGCGGACGCCATTCTCTTCCTCTCCTCTTCCAAGGCGCGCCATATCACCGGAACGCCGCTGTGGATCGACGGCGGGCAGGGGCTGCTTCGCTGACAGGTTCCTCTGGCGTCCCGGCCGTGCCCTGTGACAAGGTGCGGCAAGAGCGAAGAGGAGACAGCCATGGCCAACCATCTTTTCGATGCCATCCACGCTGCCGCGGCGCCGGAGGCGGTGTTCATCGAAACGGCCGAGGGGCGCCGCTGGACCTATGGCGACATGATCCGGCTTTCCGGCCAGTTGGCGCATGCGCTGGCAAGGCGCGGCGTGACGCCCGGTGACCGTGTGGCCGTGCAGGTGGAAAAAAGCCCGGAGGCGTTGATGCTCTATCTCGCCTGCCTGCGGGCGGGCGCCATCTACCTGCCGCTCAACACCGCCTATACGCTGGCGGAACTCGGCTATTTCCTCGGCGATGCAACGCCCGCGCTGGTCGTCGTCGATCCGAAGGTCCGCGACAGCGTCGCGGAGATCGCGGGCGGCGCGGTCGAGACGCTGGATGCGACGGGCGGCGGCAGCCTTCTGCAACTGGCCGGGGCGGAGGAGGCGGATTTCTCCGATATCGAGCGCGGGCCGGACGACCTTGCGGCGATCCTCTACACATCCGGCACGACGGGCCGCTCCAAGGGCGCGATGCTGACCCATGACAACCTCTTGTCGAATGCGCTGACGCTGCGGGACCATTGGCGCTTCACGGCCGCCGACCGGCTGATCCATGCCCTGCCGATCTTCCACACGCATGGCCTCTTCGTCGCGTCGAACGTGACGCTCCTTGCCGGAGCCTCGATGTATCTCCTGCCGAAATTCGACGCCGACGAGGTGCTGCGGCTGATGGGAGACGCGACGGTGCTGATGGGCGTGCCGACCTTCTACGTGCGGCTGGCGCAGCATCCCGGCCTGACGCGCGAGACTGCCGCCGGCATGCGGCTCTTCGTCTCCGGCTCGGCGCCGCTGCTTGCCGAGACCCATCGCAGCTTCTCGGAACGGACCGGCCACGCGATCCTCGAACGCTACGGCATGACCGAGACCAACATGAACACCTCCAACCCCTATGACGGCGAGCGTGTCGCCGGCACGGTGGGCTTCCCGCTGCCCGGCATCTCGCTGCGCGTCACCGATCCGGAGAGCGGCAAGCCGCTGCCGGACGGTGAGACGGGCATGATCGAGGTGAAGGGGCCGAACGTCTTCACGGGCTACTGGAAGATGCCGGAAAAGACCGCCGCGGAATTCCGCACGGACGGCTTCTTCATCACCGGCGACCTCGGCAAGATCGACGGGCGCGGCTATGTGCACATCGTCGGCCGCGGCAAGGACCTCGTGATCTCCGGCGGCTACAACATCTATCCGAAGGAAGTCGAGACCGAGATCAACGGCATGGCGGGCGTCGTGGAGAGCGCCGTCATCGGCGTGCCGCATCCCGATTTCGGCGAGGGCGTGACGGCGGTCGTGGTGCGGCAGAAGGGCTCGACGCTCGACGAGAAGGCGGTGCTTGGCGGGCTGCAGGACCGGCTGGCGCGCTACAAGCAGCCCAAGCGCGTGCTCTTCGTCGACGACCTGCCGCGCAACACAATGGGCAAGGTCCAGAAGAACGTCCTGCGCGAGACCTATGCCGATCTCTACAAGACCTGATCGGCATCCTTCGAGAAGCGTCGCTTGAGGATGTCGAGCACCTCGTTCGCCAGCTCGCCGACGATGCCGCTGCGCTCCCAGGAATAGAGAGAGGCGACGACGGGCGGCTCCGGGCCGAATTCGGCGAGGGGCCGGACCCGCCAGCCTTTCGTGGCATCGACCGGCAGCAGGGAAAGGCCGAGCCCCGCCTCTATGGCCATCAGCACGTTGCGCAGGCTCGCGGAGGTGAAGGCGACATACCAGCGCCGGCGTTCGCGCTCCAGCCGCTCGAACATGGCGTCGCGGTAGAGCCCGCCGGGCGGGAAGGTGACGAGCGGCACGGGGTCGGGCAGGGCCGCCGCCGCATCCCCGGCGGTGAACCAGGCGATGGGTTCCTCGAAACTCGCCCAGGCGTCGGCGCTCGGCGTGTCCTCCTTCAGCACCACGATATCGAGTTCGCCGGCGCGGTAGCGCCGCGCCAGGTCCGAGCGAAGGCCGGTGGTGACGTCGAGCCGGGCCTCCTTGTGGCGCTTGGTGAAGGCGGCGAAGGTGCGGGCTATTTCGGGCGTGGCGATATCGTCCGGCATGCCGATCCGCACGGAGGTCGTGCCGGAGGTCTCGGCCACCAGCGTCAACGCCTCGCTCTGCAGGGAAAGGATGCGCCGGGCGTGGCCGAGCAGGCGCTCGCCCGTCACGGTCAGCCGCACCGGCCGCGCGGCGCGATCGACCAGCTCGCGCCCGATCGCCTCCTCCAGCCGGGCGATCTGCTGGCTCATCGTCGACTGGGTCATGTGCAGGCGATCGGCGGCGGCCGTGAAGCTGCCGGAATCGGCGATCGCCACGAAAGCCCTGAGCAGGCGCGGGTCGAGCATGGCATCTCCATCGAAAACCGGAATAGTAGCTATCTAAACATGTAATTTGCGCATGATTCAAGCCGGTGGTAGCGATAGCGGACAATCGACGGGCATCCATGCCCGCCAAACCCCGTTTCAGCATGAAAGTCGAATGATGACGGATACGCGCCCCGGCCGCGATTGGGCCATGCTTGCACTGGTCGTTCTGGTCGGCCTCAACCTCCGGCCCTTCCTTGCCGCCCCGGCGCCGATCCTTGCGGAGATCGTTGCCGATACCGGCCTCGGCTATAGCGGCATCGCGATGCTCACGCTGCTGCCGATGTTCCTGATGGGCCTCGGCGCCTTCGTCGCGCCGGGCATTCAGATGCGGATCGGCGCCCGGCGCGGTCTTCTCCTCGCGCTCGTCATCCTGCTTGCCGGCTCGGCGCTGCGGGTCGTCGCCTCCGGCGGGCTGGCGCTGATCGCGACGGCCGCGCTTTGCGGCATCGGCGTCGCCTTCATCCAGGCGGCCTTTCCCGGCATCATCAAGGCGCGTTTCCCGAACAGCGTGCCGGTGGTGACGGGCCTCTATTCCGCGATGATCATGGCCGGCGGGGCCTTCGGGGCGCGGCTGATGCCGATGCTCGTCCATGCCGGCTACAGCTGGCGGGCGGCGCTCGCCTGGCTGGCGCTGCCGGTGGCCGTGGCGCTGGCCGCCGCATGGCGCATCCTTTCCGACGTGGAGGCCAGCAAACCGGACGGCGCGCTGACGCGCCAGCTTCTGCGCCGACCGCGCACCTGGGTGCTGATGGCCGCCTTCGGGCTGGTCAATACCGGCTATACCTCAATGATCGCCTGGCTTGCGCCCTATTATCAGGCGCAGGGCTGGACGAGCGCCGACAGCAGCGGCCTCGTCGCCGTCATGGCGGTCTGTCAGGCGACGGCCGCACTCGGCCTTCCCATCCTCGCGCGCCGCAATATCGACCGCCGCGGCTGGCTGTGGCTCACCATCCTCTTCCAGGGCATCGGCTTCTTCGGCCTTGCGACGGCCCCTGGCCTTGCGCCCGCCGCCTGGGCGGGGCTCTGCGGCGCGGGCCTCGGCGGCAGCTTCGCGCTCGCCATCGTCACGGCGCTCGATCACCTGCCGCGGCCCGAGCAGGCCGGAGCGCTCGCCGCGCTGATGCAGGGCGGCGGCTTCCTGCTTGCCGCGATCGGCCCCTATGCGATGGCGGTGCTGCATGACTGGACGGGCGGTTTTGCCGCCGGCTGGATGCTGCATTTCGGCTGCGTGCTGGTGACGGCGCTGCTCTACATGCGCTTCAACCCGCGCCGCTATCCCGAGGCCATGGCCCTTGCCGCATGAAAAAACCCGCGCCGGCCGGGCGCGGGTTTCTAAAAAAGGCCTGAGCGGGATGCCGCTTACCGGCGCGCGCCGAAGGGCTTCAGCGCCATGTGGCGGTTGACGTCCTTGTAGAGCAGGTAGCGGAACGGCTCCGGGCCGCCGGCATAGCAGGCCTGCGGGCAGAAGGCACGCAGCCACATGAAGTCGCCGGCTTCCACTTCCACCCAGTCCTGGTTGAGGCGGTAGACGGCCTTGCCCTGCAGCACATAGAGACCATGCTCCATGACATGGGTCTCGGCGAAGGGAATGACGGCGCCCGGCTGCAGGGTGACGATGGTCACATGCATGTCGTGGCGAAGGTCGGAGGGATCGACGAAGCGCGTCGTCGCCCAGCCGCCATTGGTGTCGGGCATCGCGGCCGGGGTGATGTCCTTTTCGTTGAGGATCAGCGGCTCGGGATGGGGCAGGCCGTCGACGGCCTCGTAGGCCTTGCGGACCCAGTGGAAACGGGCATGGGCGCGCGAGCGGTTGTGAAGCGACCACTTGAGGCCCGGCGGCAGGAAGGCGTAGCCGCCCGGCTGGAGCGTGTGCTTGCCGGTCGGCAGGGTCAGTTCCACTTCGCCGTCGACGACGAAGAGCACGCCTTCGGCTTCCGGGTCCTGCTCGGGCCTGTCGCTGCCGCCGCCCGGGGCGACTTCCATGACGTACTGCGAGAAGGTCTCGGCGAAGCCGGAAAGCGGGCGGGCGATGACCCAGCAGCGCGTGTCGTTCCAGAACGGCAGGTAGGAGGTGACGATGTCCTGCATCACTCCTTTCGGAATGACCGCATAGGCCTCGGTGAACACGGCGCGGCCGGTCAGGAGGTCGGTCTGCGGCGGATGGCCGCCGAGGGAGGAATAGTAGCTTCTTTGCATCGTCTCAGGCCCTTTGTCTTGAGTGTTTCCGATAGTCCGTGCGGCGTTACTTCGCCCCTGCCTTCTCCAGGAGGGCGACGATTTCGCCCTGGCCGCGGCCGCGGGCATGCTGGAGGGGCGTCACGCCGTCATTGTCGGCAAGGTCGACCTTCGCGCCGGCCCTGATCAGCAGGTCGACGATCCTTACATGGCGCGGTCCCCCGTCGCCGAGAATGATCGCTTCGAGAAGCGCCGTCCAGCCGAGGCGGTTCACATGGTCGACGTCGACGCCGGCCTTGATCAGCGTGTCGACGGTCTCGACATGGCCGCGCTCGCTGGCGGGGATGAGAGCGGTGCCGCCGTAGCGGTTGATGCTCTTGAGGTCCGCGCCATGGCTGAGCGTCAGCTTGAGGATGTCGAGATGGCCACGCGCGCCGGCATAGAGATAGGGGCTGTCGCTGATCTGGTCCTTGGCATTGACGTCGGCGCCGGCCTCGATCAGGGCCCGGGCGGCGTTCACCTTGTTGCCATGGGTGGCGACCAGCAGCGCCGTCGCGCCGCTCGCATCGCGCGCGTCGATCTCCGCGCCCTTCGAAAGCAGCGTCCCTATGGCGGCGACGTCGTCGGCCGCGGCCGCCTTGTGCAGTTGGATATTCATGGTGTCGCCAGCGGCAAGAAGGGGAGAGCAGAGGGCCGCGAGGAAGAGCCAGGCCGAGAGAAAAGCGAGTTTCAGCATGCGCATCCCGTTGGTGTGTGGGGGCAAACTAGCAGGCGGCAGGCTCATTAGAAAATTAAATGTGCAAATCAGGATCATGCATAAGATGGAACTTGGCGACTTACAGAACACAGGCAAAGGAAAACCCGGGACGGATCACTCCGTCCCGGGTTCCTGCCCCCGCCCCTGAAAGGGAAGCTCTACGCAATTCCGGACGCAAAACCGCTGCGCACTTTTGCTGGAACTTGCTTTACAGGCCCGCTGCCGCGATGGCGGCGTCCAGGCGCTCGCGTGCCTTCTTCGGCAGCTTGCCGGCCTTGATCGCATCGATATTGGCCGGTGCGTCGCCGACGACGACGAGGCCCACCATACCCATGCCGACATGCGGCGTGCACTTGACGCCATAGGCGCCGGCCTTGTCGAACGTGACCTTGTAATGCTCGTTCATCTTGCTCTTGAAGGCTTCCGCGCCTTCCGGGATCATGTCCTTGATCGTCTCGACATTATGCCCCTTGTCGGTGGGGATGAAGGTTACGGTGTCGCCGGGCGCGACCTTCACGAAGGCCGGCTCGAACACCATGGCGCCCTCGGCGCCCTTGTTGAGCATGTGCACCTCGAAATCTGCCGCCGCTGCCGGAAGCGCGAGCGCCAGAATGACCGCTGCCGCGCCGACGATGCTCTTTGCCATGATACGCACTGGAGTTCTCCTTGATGACGAACGTCTCACGTTCATGAGGAGGAAGTAGACCCGCCGGGCCGCTCCTTCTTTGACTTTAATCAAACAAGGGCGCGGGATCGTGCGTGGCGTCCTGTCGCAGTACGAGCAAATGTCTCAGGTGACGGTGACGGCGATGCCGCCGAGCCCGTGGATCTGCGCGTGCATCGTGTCGCCCCTCCTGACCGCGCCGACGCCGGCGGGCGTGCCGGCGAAGATCAGGTCGCCCGGCGCGAGCGTGAAGAGGCGGGAAAGGCAGGAAATCATCTCCGGCACTTTCCAGATCATCTGGTCGAGGTTTCCCTCCTGCCGGATCATGCCGTTGACCGCCAGCCGGATCGTGCCGGCCGCCGGATGGCCGACGGTAGCGGCGGGATGGATCGGCCCGCAGGGCGCGGCATGCTCGAAGGCCTTGGCAACCTCCCAGGGCCGCCCCAGCTTCTTCGCCTCAGCCTGCAGGTCGCGGCGGGTCATGTCGATGCCGATGGCGTAGCCGTAGACGCAGCCGAGCGCCCGCTCGACCGGAATGTCGCTGCCGCCCTCCTTCAGCGCGACGACCAGCTCGACCTCGTGATGCACGTCGCTGCTGGCGGGCGGATAGGGAAAGCCGCGTTCCGGTGCGACGAGCGTGTCGGGATTCTTCTGGAAGAAGAAGGGTGGCTCCCTGTCCGGGTCGTGGCCCATCTCGATGGCGTGGTCGGCAAAATTGCGGCCGACGCAATAGATGCGGTGGACCGGGAAGAGCGCGGCGCTCCCCTCGATGGGCAAAGCGGGAACGGGGGCCGGCGCGAAGACATAGCTGCGGTCGGTCCTGGTGTTTTCGGCGGGCATGGCTGCACTTTCGCTGGCTGGTGTTCGGCGCGAGGCTAGCATGGGGCGTCGCTGCGATCATCCGTTCTTCCCGCCTTTCCTTGCACGGGCCGGAAAAATCGCGGATAGGGGAACGATGACGAACAGCGACCCGCCAGAGAAGAGCACTCCCGAGACGGCGAAAGACGCGCCGCAGGGTGCGCGCCGGCGCTCGCTGCCGATCGGCCTCCTGAAAGCGCGCGAGGCGGTGATGCGCCATTTCCGGCCCATCCTCGTCGATCATGACGTGACCGAGCAGCAATGGCGCGTCCTGCGCGTGCTTGCCGACGAGGGCATGGTGGATGCGTCCGAAGTGGCGGAAAAGGCCTTCATCCTCGCGCCGAGCCTCACGCGCATGCTGCGCTCGCTCCAGCAGCGCAAGCTGATCTTTCGCCACAAGGACAAGGAGGACAAGCGCCGCGTCCTTCTGACGCTGGCGCCGGCGGGGCAGGCGATGATCGACGAAGTGATGCCGGACGCCCTGCGCGTCTATGCGGAGATCGACGCGCGCTTCGGCGCGGAGAGGATCGATACCCTCCTCGACATGCTGGAGGAACTCGCCGCCCTGAAGCTGGGCGGCGAGGGATAGGACCGATCGCCATTCAGCCCATGCCGGCCTGCAAACGGCACTTTTCCGGGCTTCCGGTGCTCACGTACCGAAAGTACGCTGCGCTCCGGATTCCGGAAAAGCACCATTTTCGGCTCAGCCCGAACTGAATGTCGATCTGTCCTGGGCCGGTCAGGCGTCCTGCCAGGCCACCTGCAGTTCCTCGCGGAAGGCGAAGCGGACGAGGTGGCGGATCACCACGTCCTTCAACTGCTCCATGTCCTCCGCCTTGGGCGCGGCAAGGTCGATATGCAGCGCCGCGCCGTCCGCCTTCAGCCGGCATTCGCCGATGGAGAAGGTGATCTGCCCGTCATGCTCGTCGAACTTCACGGGCAGCTTGTGGGCGAAATGCTTGCAGAGCTGCTGCAGGTAGCGGCTAGCCTGTTCGGTGGCGATGGCGGTCTTGCTCGTTGCGGCGGTCATCAGCTTTTCTCCACGGTCTGGGCGGCAAGGTCGAGCGCGGCGGCGATGGCGGCTGCCGCCTCCTCGCTCACGTCTCCCCGGCGGAGGCGAAGCCGCATGGCGAGTTTCAGGTTCTCCATGGCGCGCACGACCGGGGCGGGCACGCCCTCGCGGCCACGCGGTCCGCCACTGCCGGCGCGCGCCATGAGCTCGTCGATGGCCGCGCGGTTGGCCGCGAGGAAAGCCTTGCCTTCCGGCGTGATGCTGTAACGCTTGCGGCCGCCTTCGGCCGGTTCGATCACGGCATAGCCCATGTCATCCAGCCAGGAGAGCGTCGGATAGATGACGCCGGGGCTCGGGCTGTAGCTGCCGCCGAAGCGTTCCTCGATGGTCTTAATCAGCTCATAGCCATGGCTCGGCGCATCGGCGATGATGGCGAGCAGCAAGAGGCGCAGCTCGCCGTAGTCGAAGAGGCGTCCGCCGTGGCGGCCGCCCCGGCCGGGGCCATGATGGCGACCGCGATGGAAGGGACCCGAGCGATCGTCGGGCGGTGAAAAGTGGCGGTGAGGGCCGCATCCCATTCTGTGTCTCATGGTCCCGATATAAATCTCGATATATCTGAAATCAAGATATATCGAGATTTATATCTTTAAAAAGTTTTTGGGGGACGTTAACGTCGTATTTCGGAAAATATAACGATGGAGATGAGCATGGTCCGGCTGAATGAAATCCGCAGGAACGAGGTCGCGATCACGCCGCCGGAAACGGCGGATGCGCAGCTCGTCTTCATCGGCCGGATTTCGACGCCCTGGACCGCGCGCATGGAAACGCCGCGGCAGGGGCGTCATGACGGGCCGGTCTGCACCATCGAGATCTTCGAGCCCTGGGTGCAGGCCTTGACGGGCGTCGAGCGGTTCGAGCGGCTGGAAGTGCTTTACTGGCTACACCAGTCGCGCCGCGACCTCGTGCTGCAGAGCCCGGCGTCGAACGGCGAGGTGCACGGCACCTTCTCGCTGCGCTCGCCCGTGCGGCCGAACCCGATCGGAACCTCGATCGTCGTGCTGGAGAAGATCGAGGGCAACCGCCTCTTCGTGCGCGGCCTCGATTGCCTCGACGGCACGCCGCTGATCGACCTGAAGCCGGACCGCACGCTTTTCAAGCCGATCGCACCGCCCCAGCCGGGCGATTTCGAGACCGGCCAGGCGCAGATGTGCAGGAAGGCCGGCGATTAGTCGTCGACGGCGACCATCACGTCGGAGGCCTTGACGACCGCATAGGCTTCCTGCCCGGCGGCAAGGCCCAGCTCGTTGACGGCTTCGTTGGTGATCGAGGCGGTGATGATCGAACCGCCGCCGACATCGATGCGGACATGGGCGGTGGTCGCGCCGAGAGTGACTTCGACGATCTTGCCCTTGAGGCGGTTGCGCGCGCTGATCTTCATGCAATGCTCCTGTGGTTGCTACCTGCAAACTAGCATCGCGGCGCCGAAAGGAAAGGTCCGTAACCGCAGCCGGCGATCATCGCCAGCGGGCGGTGCGCTCGATCCATTCTCGGGTGCGGGCCTCCGGGTCGGCATTCAGCGTGATGTCGGTGACGACGGCGGCGCTGTCGGCGCCGTTCTCGAAGACGGCGGAGAGGCGATCCGGGTTGAGGCCGCCGATGGCGACGAGGGGAAGCGGCGCGATGCGGGCCTTCCAGTCGGCGAGGCGCTCGACGCCCTGCGGCGCCCATTTCATCTTCTTCAGGATCGTCGGCCAGACGGGGCCGAGCGCAATGTAATCGGGCCGTGCGGCGAGCGCCGTTTCAAGCTCCGCCGCGTCATGAGTGGAAAGGCCGAGCTTCATGCCGCTCGCGCGGATGGCGGCGATGTCGGCCCCGGCGAGGTCCTCCTGCCCGAGATGCACGAAGTCGCAGCCCTCCTCGATGGCGATTTGCCAGTAATCGTTGACGATGAGCTGGCAGCCCGCAGCAGCGCAGGCCGTTTTCGCGCGGCGGATTTCCGCGCGCAGGCGATCCTCCGGCAGGTCCTTCATGCGTAGCTGCACGAGCCTGACGCCGAGTGGCACGAGCCGCTCGATCCAGTCGGCGCTGTCGACGATGAGGTAGAAGGGATCGAGCTTCATGAAAAGACGGCCTTTCCGATGACGGGGGTGGAGGGAACGGCCATGTCGCGCGGTTCGAGGGGTACCGCCGCATGGGCGAGGCGGCCGGCCGCCATGGCGAGCGCGAAGGCTTCCGCCATGGCGGCGGGATCGCCCGCGCCGGCGACGGCGGTGTTGAGCAGCACGGCATCGTAGCCGTGCTCCATGACGGCGGCGGCATGCGAGGGCCGGCCGATGCCGGCATCGACGATCAGCGGAATATCCGGGAAATGCGCGCGGAAGGCGCGCAGCGCCATCGGGTTGACCGGTCCCATGGCCGAGCCGATGGGCGCGCACCAGGGCATCAGCACCCGGCAGCCGGCCTCCAGCAGCCTTTCGGCGACGACGAGGTCGTCGGTCGTATAGGGGAAGACCTGGAAGCCTTCGCCGGTCAGGATGCGTGCCGCCTCGACGAGGCCGAAGACATCGGGCTGGAGCGTGTCGTGATGGCCGATCACCTCCAGCTTGATCCAGTCGGTACGGAAGACCTCGCGCGCCATCTTCGCCGTCAGCACGGCTTCCTTGACGCTGTGGCAGCCGGCGGTGTTCGGCAGCACGCGCACGCCAAGCTCCCCGATCAGTTCGAAGAAGGCGCCGCCCGTCTTGCCGCCGGCATTTTCCCGGCGCAGGGAAACCGTGACGATCTCCGCCTTCGAGCGCCGCACGGCCTCCGCGAGAATGGCGGGCGAGGGATAGCGCGCGGTGCCGAGCAGCAGCCGGGAGCCGACCTCGGCATCGTAGAGTTTCAGCATGTCAGCCTCCCTGCATGGGGGAAAGGATCTCGACGCGGTCGCGTTCGCCGAGCGGGAAGGCGGCGCGGTCCCCGCGGTGCACCAGCTCGCCGTTCACCGCCGTCGCCAGCCAGTCGCCTTCGTAGTCGAGGGCGGAAAGGAGATCGGCGAGCGTCGCGGCGGCGATCTCCTGTTCCTCGCCGTTGATGATGAGGGTCATGATGCCTTCCTTTCGAATTGCCTCTGGCGAAGGAGGATGCGGGCGACCTCCCCGGCCATGGCGGGCGCCAGCAGGAAGCCGTGGCGGTAGAGGCCGTTCACATGGATGGTCTCGCCATCCTCGCTCACGCGCGGGAGGTTGTCGGGATAGGCCGGGCGGATGCCCGCGCCGGTCTCCACGAGCCGCGCCTCGCCGAAGGCCGGGTGCAAGGCATAGGCGGCGTTGAGGAGCTCCATCAGCGAGCGGGCGGTGACGGGGCCGGCGTCATCGCTCTCGATCATCGTCGCCCCGACCATGAAGCGGCCCGCCTCCCGCGGCACAATATAGATCGGATGGCGGGGGTGGAGCAGGCGGACGGGGCGGGACAGGCGAATCTCGGCGGTTTCGAGGCCGAGCATTTCGCCGCGCACGCCCCGCAGGCCCGGCAGGCGGCCGATCCGCGCCGCGCCGGTGCAGTCGATCACCCGGTCATGGCCACCGGCCTTGCCGCCCGCGCCGAAGAGGAAGCGCATGCGCGCCTCCTCGAGGCTTGCGGTCAGCGCCGCCATCGCCTGCCGCGGATCGAGATGGGCTTCCTCGCGGAAGAACAGCGCCCGGCGGAAGCGGCCGGCAAGGTCCGGCTCCAGCGCGGCGATGGCCGCCTCGTCCAGCCATTCCCAGCCGCTCGTCCGCCCGGCGAAGCGTTCGAGCTCGCCGGCATCGCGGCCGGCGGCAACGACCAGCGTGCCCTTGCGATGCACATGGCCGGGCAGCGCGGCTTCCCACCAGTCGGCGGCAAGGCGGCCGAGCGCCAGCACCTCTTCCTCGGCGCTTTCCCGCTCGCACCAGGGCGCGAGCATGCCGCCGGCAAAGCCGGAGGCGCCGAGGCCCGCCCTTTCCCGGCTTTCCGAAATGGTGACGTCGAAGCCGTGGCGGTAGAGCTGCCAGGCGGTGGCAAGGCCGGCGACGCCGGCGCCCTTGACGAGGATGCGCATGGTCATTCTCCCGAAAGCGGCATGTAGAGGTCGCCGCCCTCGCGGAATTTCGCGGCCATGGCCTCCAGTCCCTCCTTCTGCGCCTCGGCGCGGATATCGTGCGAGATGCGCATGGAGCAGAATTTCGGACCGCACATGGAGCAGAAATGCGCGACCTTGTGCGCCTCCTTGGGCAGCGTCTCGTCATGGAAGGCGCGGGCCGTCTCCGGGTCGAGCGAGAGGTTGAACTGGTCCTCCCAGCGGAACTCGAAGCGGGCGCGCGACAACGCGTCGTCGCGGATCTTCGCGGCTGGATGGCCCTTGGCGAGGTCGGCGGCATGGGCGGCGATCTTGTAGGTGATGACGCCGACCTTCACGTCGTCGCGGTCGGGCAAGCCGAGATGCTCCTTGGGCGTGACGTAGCAGAGCATGGCCGTGCCGAACCAGCCGATCATCGCCGCGCCGATGCCCGAGGTGATGTGGTCGTAGCCGGGGGCGATGTCCGTCGTCAGTGGGCCGAGCGTGTAGAACGGGGCCTCGCCGCAGGTTGCAAGCTGCTTGTCCATGTTCTCCTTGATCTTGTGCATCGGCACATGGCCGGGGCCCTCGATCATGACCTGGCAGTCCTTTTTCCAGGCGATCTGCGTCAATTCGCCGAGCGTTTCCAGTTCGGCGAACTGCGCGGCGTCGTTGGCGTCGGCGATCGAGCCGGGGCGCAGGCCGTCGCCGAGCGAGAAGGTGACGTCATAGGCGCGGGCGATGTCGCAGATTTCCTCGAAATGTTCGTAGAGGAAGCTCTCCCTGTGGTGATGCAGACACCACTTGGCCATGATCGAGCCGCCGCGCGAGACGATGCCGGTGACGCGGTTCACCGTGAGCGGGATGTAGTGCAGCCGCACGCCGGCATGGATGGTGAAATAGTCGACGCCCTGCTCGGCCTGCTCGATCAGCGTGTCGCGGTAGACCTCCCAGGTCAGGTCCTCGGCGATGCCGTTCACCTTCTCCAGCGCCTGGTAGAGCGGCACGGTGCCGATGGGGACCGGCGAATTGCGGATGATCCATTCACGGATATTGTGGATGTTTCGGCCGGTCGAAAGGTCCATGACCGTATCGGCGCCCCAGCGGATCGCCCAGACCATCTTCTCGACCTCTTCCGCCATGGAAGAGGTGACGGCGGAATTGCCGATATTGGCGTTGATCTTCACGAGGAAGTTCCGGCCGATGATCATCGGTTCGGCTTCCGGGTGGTTGATGTTGGCGGGGATGACGGCCCGGCCGCTCGCCACTTCCTGCCGGACGAATTCCGGCGTCACGAAATCGGGGATATGCGCGCCGAAGCTTTCGCCGTCGCGGGCAAGCGCCTCCTTTACCGCCTTGCGGCCGAGATTCTCGCGGATGGCGATGAACTCCATCTCGGGCGTGACGATGCCGGCGCGGGCATAGGCGAGCTGCGTCACCGCCTTGCCGTCCGTCGCGCGGCGCGGGCGGCTCAGCACCGGGAATTCCGGCGTCAGGCGCTCGCCGGTGGCAAAGCCGTTGTCCTCGGGGCGGACGTGGCGGCCGTCATAGGCCTGCGTATCGCCGCGGGCGACGACCCAGCCTTCGCGGAGGCGCGGCAGGCCGCCCTCGATGGAAACGACATGGGCGGGATCGGTATAGGGGCCGGAGGCGTCGTAGATGACGACCGGCGGTTCGCCGGAGGTCGGGTGCAGGGCGATCTCGCGCATCGGCACGCGGATGTCCGGGTGCAGTTCGCCGGGAATGTGGATTTTCCGCGAGGCGGGAAGGGCGCCCGTCGTGACGGTGGGGGTGAGCTTTTGAGCGGCAATATTCATCGTGAGGCTCCAAGTTTTCGTTTGGAGACCCAGTCCTAGAGCCGGAATGATGGAAGGACGCGGGAGACGGAATCCGGGTTTCGGATAGCCTGCCACAGCGCTTGCACCGTCCCTACGCCAGTATGAACTGGATCAGGTTCAACGGGTCACTGCGCTGCGAATGCCAGCAGTATCTCAGCCCCTTGTCGGGACCCCCCTGGTGAATGTCCCAAGCAAAGACGCTGGGAGGCGATTTGTCAACGGAGAAAAATAAGTAAGTAATTACTTACTTTTTGGCCTGCGGGCAAAAAGAAAACGGCGGAGCATTGCTCCGCCGTTCCTCTTGAAATCGCTTGCGAAAACTATTCGCGCTCGCCGGTGAAATTCAGCAGGAGCTGGAAGATGTTGACGAAGTTGAGGTAGAGCGACAGCGCGCCGAACACGGCCATCTTCTGCTGCGACTCGTGGCCGATATTTTCCGCATACTGCTCCTTGATGTTCTGCGTGTCCCAGGCGGTGAGGCCGACGAAGACGAGGATGCCGATCACCGAGACGGCGAACTGCAGGGCGCTGGAGCCGAGGAAGATGTTGACGATGGAGGCGATGATCACGCCGATGAGGCCCATCATCAGGAACGAGCCGAACTTCGAGAGGTCGCGCTTCGTCACGTAGCCGTAGAGGCTGGTGGCGCCGAACATGGTGGCGGCGATGAAGAAGGTGCGGGCGATGCTCATGCCGGTGAAGACGAGGAACACCGAGGCGAGCGACAGGCCCATGACGGCGCAGAAGGCCCAGAAGGTCATCTGCGCGGCGCTGGCCGACATGGTCTGGATCTTGAACGAGAAGAACAGGACGAAGGCGAGCGGCGCCAGCATCACCACCCATTTCAGCGGCGAGGAGAAGATCGGCACATAGAGCGCCGGCGTCGAGCCGACGACGAAGGCGATGAGGCCGGTGATGACGAGGCCGGCGCCCATGTAGTTGTAGACGCGCAACATGTGCTGGCGCAGGCCCTCGTCGAAGAGGGCGGCGGACTGTGCCTGCGCGCCGTAGCCGAAACGCTGTTGTACGGGTTCCATCGAAAATCTCCTTCGGTCTGGAAGCGGTTGATCAGTAGAGCGTGCGGGAAAGGTCCCGCGCGGTGTCCGCCAGGTCGTCGGCCTTGCGGCTTTCCGACACCAGCGCATAGGCGGCGTCGCCGATCTGCCAATAGGCGGCCCGGGCGTTGTCGGCATGGAAGAGCAGGACGTGCTGCACGGCAAAGGAGCCGGGGCGCACGGCGAAGAGCGACAGGCGCTCTCCCTTCGCCGGCTCCAGCACCAGCTCGACGCTTGGGCCGTAGGCGGAGGGGAAGACCTGCGTGTCGATGACGGTCCAGCCCTTCGGCAGGTCCGGCAGCACGATGGCCGTCGCCGAGCGGATCTCCGCCGGGTCGAAGGTCTCGATTTCCGGCTGCGAGGTCATGCTGTCGCGCAGCAGCGTCGTCCGGTGCGCGCGCACGGCCTCCTCGACGAAGGCGGGCGGCGGCGTGGAGGCGACGACCTGCGTCGCGCCGAAGGGCCCGAGCGCCGCATGGGCGACCCAGCCCGCCGCGATGAAGAGCGCGATGGCGGCGGCGCGGCGGAAGACGGAGAAGACGCGGCGATGCGACAGCGCCCGTTCCAGAAGCCGCGCGGCCTCGCGGGTTTCCTGCCGTGTCACCGTGCGATGGTCGGCGAGCGCGAGGCGCAGTTCGTCGCGCACGCGCAGGTCCTTCATGATCTGCGCGGCCACTTCCGGCCGTTCGGAGAGATAGGCCTCGACCTCGATGCGCCGGCCGACGGCGAGCTGGTCGTCGACATAGGCGTTGAGGTCGGTTTCGAGGATGGGGTCATTGCTTGTCATCGCCGGTGCCTCCGACAATCCTGAGATGGGTGACGGGTGCGGCACTGCCGCCCTGTTCGAAGCTGCGCAGCCGCTGGCGGGCGCGGGCGACGCGCGACATCAGCGTGCCGACCGGAATGCCGAGCGTATCGGCGGCCTCCTGATAGGAAAGCTCCTCGATGGCGACGAGATGCAGCGCCGCGCGCTGCTCCTCCGGCAGGCCGAAGAAGGCGTTGCGCAGCTGGGTGAGCCGCACCGAATGATCCTGGTTGGCCGGCGCGGAGGTCTCCGCGATCTCGGCCGCCGCATCGTTGCGACGCTCCTGCGAGCGGCGCTGGCGCAGGCGGTCGATATGGGCATTGTGCAGGATCGACATCAGCCAGTTGCGGACATTCGCGCCGGTGCGGAAGGTCGACTGCCGCTCATAGGCTTTCACCAGCGCGTCGTGCACGAGGTCTTCCGCCTCGTCCGGATTGCGGACGAGCGACAGGGCGTAGCGCCTCAGCGCCGCAAGCTGTCCGATCACGTTGAAGCCGGGTGTCTTTCCGTTCATGCCCCAATATACGAGCGCCGGGCGACGCTCATTCCATCGCCTTGCGAAAAAAGTTCAAAGCCAGTGCAGCACGACGGCGGCAAGCGCGATGTAGCGGCCGAACTTGGCGAGCGAGACGACGAGGAGGAAGCGGCCGAAGGGCTCGCGCATGATGCCGGCCGCGACCGTCAGCGGATCGCCGATGACGGGCATCCAGCTGAGTAGCAGGCTCCACCAGCCATAGCGGCGATACCAGTTTCCGGCACGCTCCAGCGATTTCGTGGAGACGGGAAACCAGCGGGCATCGCGGAAGCGCTCGATGCCAAGGCCGAGCAGCCAGTTGATCACCGAGCCCAGCACGTTGCCGATGCCGGCGACGAGGATGAGCAGGGCGGGCGTGTAGCTCTTCGAGGCCAGCAGGCCGGCCAGCACCGCCTCCGACTGGGCGGGCAGGATGGTGGCGGCGATCAGGGCGGCGAGGAAGAGGCCGCCATAGGCGGCAAGCGCGCTCATCTTTGGCCGGCGGCCGGGCCGCTCCGCTGTTCCTTGCTGTCCATGCCGCCTCCGCATCGGTTCGGCAGCTTCCGTAAACGGTGCCGACCGATGGAGGAAGGGAAGGATGGTCTTTTGCGGGCGCCAGCGGCAATCGGTAGCGGCAAAGAAGCTCTGCCGCACGCGATACTGGAGGCCCTGTCCGCACTATCGTTGAAGCGGCCGCGAGGATCGGCGGCGGCCCGCCTGGTTCGGGCCGCCGACGCGATCGGCGCCGTGGAGGAACGGCGGCCGGCTTCAGCCGGTCAGCAGAGCGCCGACCGGTTCATCAGCATGATGTCGTTCGTGGTCAGCGTCATGCGGGACGGTTCGTCGATCTCGTCCAGCACGGCCCGCAATGCCTTGTCCAGACAGAACTCGACGATTTCGGCATCCAGTGTCTTCGCCGATTCCAGCGCGAAGGCGACAAGACGCGCCAGCGCCATCAGTTCGTTGCCCCGGTCTTCGACCTCGTTCGTTTCGATTCTCATGTCTTGCGCCCCCGCAATTTCTCAAGCCCTGCACAAAGTATAGGCGTGACGCGCCCTTTTCGCGCGTGACTCAGGCGTGACACACGCGGAATGGGAAATTGCACGTTCTACTGCGTTTTGGGTTGATGGGCGGCGGTGCGCCAGAGCGAGGTGGCCCGGAACGTCCAGCCCGCGCGTTTTGCAGGGCTTTGCGGCTGGAAATCGTGAAGGGCCTGCAGCAGGGCGAGGGCGTCCTCGCGTTTCCGGTTTACCGTTTCTACATGGAAAAGTTGCAGGAAATCCTTGCGGAACGCGGTCAGTCCGGCTCTTTCCACGATCGCCGCCCAGGTCCGTTTCTTGTAGAAGAGAGCGGATGCGGCTGCGCGCAGGCTTGATATGTGAGCCTTATCAATGGCCTGGATATCGCCGAGGCGATCCAGCGTCGCATCGACATTGACCATGGGTAGCGAAAGGGCGGGATAGCCGAGTTCGGCCGGGCCGTGCAGCAGGGCGACATCCGCGTCGTCGACGCGCCGGCCGCTGGCATAGTCCTCGTAGATGCGGCCGATGCCGATCATGCCGAAGCTGTCGCATTCGGCCGCGCGGAGCGCGCCCATGCTCGCCGCGCCGAAGACGGCGACGCCCGTCTCCAGCGCGTGGAGGATTTCCTTGTGCCAGACGGGGGCGACATGTTCGAAATTGCCGTCGATCAGGCCGATGGCGGTGGCCCCGGCCCTAGTCGCCGCGAGCACGTCGCCATGGGCCGCGGGCGGGCGAACCTCGATGCCGTGGCCGCAAAGCGTGGCGACCTCCGGCAGGCTGGGGCCGACGAAGATGATCTTCATGGCATTGCGAACAGCATGCGCGAGAGGGCGCGCGGGCCGACGGCATGCCGGCGCGCGCCTTCCGGATTCTCAAGCGCCGGCACGATCATCTTGACCACGGAAACGGGCAGCGACGCATCGCCGAGCGGCACCGCCACGACCGGCGCGATGCCACCGGCGGCAAGCTTTTTGAGGCACCACTCAAGCAATCCGGCGGCATCGCCTTCCGGCGCCGGATAGGTTGGGGCGGCGCCGGGCGCTGCCTCGAAAAGGGTGCGGGTTTCCGCCGCGAGCGGGCGGCTGAAGGTCTCGGCGAAGAGATCGTCCCGCGCGCCGCTGATATAGGTGAGGCGCGATTGCGCGACCTCCGTCAGCGCGCGGATGACAGCGCGTGCCGCGACGGGATGGGTGCCGTAGCCGATCGTCACGTCATGGAACAGCGGCTGCCTGCGGGCAAGGATGCCGGCTTCGGCAAGCACCGCCGCATAGGTGGGCACGGCAAGGTCGCTGGTGATGTCGAAGAGGCGAAGGTCCAGCCCCGCTTCCCTAAAGCGCGCGACAAGCGCTTCGGCGACGGGGTCCGCGATATGCGCCGGGTCTATCGCCGCCGCAAGACGCTTTTGCCGGGGAAGCAGACGCCACAAGCGATCGGCATCGCGCTCGATGCGCTCCAGCAGGCCATGCAGGATCGCCTCGGTTTCCGAATTGCCGGAGGCCAGACCGTCCGAGGATTGCCAGAAGCGCGGCGTTTCCTCCGTGCGGTCGAGGATCACCGCCTCGCGCGGCACCCAGATGCGCTCGCCCGTCGCGACGTCGTGTCCTGCCAGCCAGTCGATCACCTCGTCCTCGCCGACGAAGGGCTGGCCGGCCGCTATGAAGATGTCGAGCGGCAGGCACGTTTCCCTCGCCTCAGAGAAGGCGCGGCGGGAGGAGCGGCGTGCGCGCACGAGCGGGTCGCCGGCGACGGCTCGCTCCAGCGCCTCCATGGCGGCGGAGACTTTCGCGTCGATATCCGTGATGCCCTTGCCCTGGTTGATGACGATCGAGCGGGCATTGGGGCTCACCGCATTCCAGACCGGGATGCCGAGGCGGTCGAGCCCCGTCAGGCGGGAAAGCCGGGTAATGCCGAACCGGGGCAGCAGCGCCCCGATCCGGCTCCAGGTCTCCTCCGGGCCGCAGATCCGGTCGGAACAGGGCCGGCTCACTTGTCCATGAAGCCGCCGGAAGCGTCCATGAATCCGCCCGAGACATCCATGAAGCCGCCGGAAACAGCATCCGCCGAGGAGGCGAGGGCGGCAAGGTTCACGCCCTTGGTGATCGTCGCGCCGGCCTTGCGCAGATCGTCCGCGGCCTTCAACGCGCCGCCCGAGGGAACGCCGATCTGCGTCACCGTGCCGGCATCGAGGTCCGCGACCCAGAGCCCGTCATCTCCCTCAATGCCCAAAACAACCAGTCGCGCCATGTTCAGTCCCTCTCTCGTTCGGTTGAATGCTCAGAACCCCGCCTTTTTCAGGCCTTCGTAATACTGCTGTCGTTGCCACTCTTCCTTGAAGGGGACGATCTTCATCCAGGCCTCGACGTCGAAGTTCGGATGGACGACGTAGGTGCGGCGCACGAAATGCCGCGCTTTCTTCATGTCCCCGAGCATGCTCCAGCATGCGGCCGAAAGACGGTCGACCGGCGTGCGGTCCTTCATGCGGGCGATATAGTCGAGCGCCTGCTCGTAGAGGCCGAGCGAATAGCTGGCACCGGCGGCGGTCCAGAAATATTCGTCGGGCGAGAGCGGGTTGAGGTCGATGGCGTGCTCGATCTTCCGGAGGCCGAGATCCGGCCGGGACGCCTGCACCAGCGTATCGGCATAGCTCGCGATGACATTGGCATGGTGCGGGCTCAGTGCCTCGGCCTGGTCGAGATAGGCGGCGCTTTCGTCGAACTGGCGGGCGTAGAGCTTCACGACGCCGAGCTCGCGGTAGCCGGAGGGCAGCCGCTCGTCGGTCCTGATGGTCTGCGCCGCATAGTCCTCCGCCTGCTGCAGCAATTCACCGTCGCCGCGCGCGGTCACCAGCCATTCGAGGAAGTAGCTTCGGGCGAGGCCGCCGAGGGCGGGTGCGAAATCGGCGCTCGTCTGCAGCGCCTCGCGGAAGCTCTTGCGGGCGCGGCGGATGTCGCGCAGGTCGAGGTTCTTCAACTGACCCTGGCCGACGAGGAAGGTGCGGTAGGCATCGGCGTTGCGCTCGTAATCGCCGCGCACCAGCTCGTTGTGTTCGATCTCCGTGGCGATGGCACCGGCGATCTGGTGGGCGATCATCTGGCGGGAGCGGGCGAGCCCCTCGGCCGACAGCGGAAAGCGCTCGGCCCAGATGACCTCGTCGCTGCCGAAGAAGATGAGCTGGGCGAAGAGCGTGTGGCCGTCGCCCTCGTCGCGCAGGCGCGTTTCCAGGATATAGCTGATCTTGTGGCGTTCGTAGGTGGTGGCCCGGTCCGCCTGCCGCGAGATCTGCGCGGCGGTGTGCGGGGCGATGATCGAGATCGAGCGCAGCGCACAGAGCCCGATCGTCACGTCCTCGATCAGGGCCTCGGCAAAGCGCGCCGCCGCGCGCGAGCCATGCGCCGTGGCCGGCGGCAGCAGCACGACGCGGGGCGGGTTCTGCCGCGGCAGCGCGATGCCGGCTTCATCCGGCGTCAGGATCTGCATGGACGGCTGGACGGTCATGAGCGCCGCCGGCGTTGCCGGCCGGCCGGTGAGGACCGCGCGCACCTCCTCGTCCTGCGGATTGGCCTCCAGCAGGCGGAGGGCGGCGGACGAGCGGACCTGCCGTGCGGCGCCGCTGTCGGCCGCCCTGTCGAGCAGGGCCTGGCGCAGCAGCGCCATATGGGCCGTCCGCTGCAGCGCGATCCAGTTGACGAGCGCGCGGTTGACCGGCTTGACGTGCTTGAGGAAATCCTCGGTAAGGAGGCCCGCCAGAACGGCAAGGCCCGCATCCTGCCGCAGCTTTGCGACATCGCTTTCGACCGGATCCGGCCCGAGCGCGATGGCGGCGTCGGTGAAGGCGAGATAGGCGCGGCCGAGATCGCGCTGCCGCTTCTGGGCGCGCGAGACGGTCTGCCGCAGGCTGGCAAAGGCGGCGGCAGCGTTGCCGTCGTCCCAGAAAAGGCTCGCCGCGTCGGCCCTCGGCATTTCCGTCAGGCCGCGCGTCTTGAGATAGCAGAGGATCAGCAGCGCCTTTTCGGGAAAGACGATGTCGTTACCGCCCTCGTCGAGCAGGCGAAGATGGCCCAGCGTCTGAAGCTGCGCCGGCATGTGCTATCAGATCCGCAGTTCCGATGCGCTGTCCGCACGTTCGCCCGCTTCCGCTCCGGCGCTTGCCTTGGAGAGCGCGGTCGCCAGCGCGATGATAGACTTGCGCACGCCGGCATCGTCGATCTTCAGGAAGGCGCGGTTGAGATCGAGGCCTTCCTTGGAGGAGACGAAGGTGGAGACGTCGCCGGTCTCGTGGGCGACGCCCGCGGTCGGAACGGCGTTCTCGTCGTCCTGGAAGAAGAAGCTCGGCGGCACGCGGAAGACGTCGGAGATCGCCTGCAGACGGCTCGCGCTGATGCGGTTCGTGCCCTTTTCGTATTTCTGAACCTGCTGGAAGGTCACGCCCAGGCGATCGGCGAGCGCTTCCTGGCTCATGCCGACCATCAGGCGGCGCAGGCGCACGCGGGAGCCGACGAAGACGTCGATCGGGTTCGGTGTTTTCTTGGTCATGATACTTTCTCCCCTAGAGGGCATGCCGGGGCATACGATATCGGAATATGCCTTCACTGTGCTCGAATCGCCGGTTCGATGCAACTGCCGCGGACCGGATTTCATCGCTACCGTAACGTGAGGCTGCGTGTACGCCGCCGCTATATGTCGTAGCTTTGCGGCGCGCTGAGCGAGGCGATGAACTTCTTCGTCCTATCCCGCTGGGGTGTCGAGAAGATGGCGCGAGGCGGGCCCTCCTCGACGATCACGCCGCCGTCGAGAAAGACGACGGCATCGGCGACGCGCGAGGCGAGACGCAGGTCGTGGGTCGCCATCACCATGGTCGTTCCCTCACGGGCAAGGCGGCTCAGGACCTCCACGACTTCCTCGGCAAGCTCGGGGTCGAGCGCCGACGTCGGCTCGTCGCACAGCAGGACGCGCGGCGAGGGCGCGAGCGCCCGGGCGATGGCCACGCGCTGCTGCTGGCCGCCCGAAAGCGTCGCCGGCCAGGCGTCGGCCTTGTGCGCCATGCCGACCTTTTCGAGAAGCTCCATCGCGCGGGCCCGCGCCTTGTCGGCCGGCCATTTCAGCACGGTGACGAGGCCTTCCATGACGTTGGCGATGGCGGTCTGGTGCGGGAAGAGCTGGAAGTTCTGGAAGACCATGCCGGTCTGGCGGCGCAACTTCTGGATAGCGTCCCAGCCGACCTTGCGGCCGGGGGCGAAATCGATCTTCTCCTCGCCGAGGCGGATCGAGCCCGCGGTCGGGATTTCGAGGAGGTTGATGCAGCGCAGGAGCGTGCTCTTGCCGCCGCCGGAAGGGCCGACGAGGGCCGTCACGGTGCCTTCGGCCAGCCGCAGGCTGATGTCGCGCAGCACGACATTGTCGCCGAAACGTTTCTCGATATGCGTGAGTTCGATCATGTGCGGGCCTCCAGGAAGCCGCCATAGCGGGCGAAGCGCTTTTCGAGCCGTACCTGCAGGGACGAGAGCACCGAGCTCAGCGCGAGGTAGATCAGCGCGGCCTCGATATAGAGGATCAGCGGCTCGTAGGTGGTGGCGACGATGCGCTGGGCCGTCTGGAAGAGTTCCGGCACCGTGACGGCGGCGGCGAGCGAGGTGTCCTTGACCAGCGAGATGAAGGTGTTGGACAGCGGCGGCACGGCGACGCGCGTTGCCTGCGGCAGGATGGTGCGGCGCATGGCCTGCGACCAGCTCATGCCGATCGAATAGGCCGCTTCCCACTGGCCGCGCGGCACGGAGGAGATGACGGCGCGGATGATCTCCGACGTATAGGCGCCGACATTGAGCGTGAAGCCGATGAGGGCCGCCGGGAAGGCGTCGAGCAGGATGCCGACGCTCGGCAGACCGTAGAAGATCACGAAGAGCTGTACCAGGAGCGGCGTGCCGCGGATCACCCAGACATAGAACCGCGCGACATCCGAGAACGGCCGCGGGGCGAAGAGCCGCACGACGGCGGTCAGCAGGCCGAGCGCGAGGCCGAGCACGAAGGAGGCGAGGGTGAGCGGAATGGTGAAGACGAGCGCGGCCCAGAGCAGGGGGGCAAGCGAGTCCAGCATCAGTTGAAGCCAGGGCGGCACGGGGGCGATCCTCCGAAATGCGGCTGGCCGGGTCATCCCCGGCCAGTTCGTCGGTCTATCTATATGTCAGGAACAGGCCGGCGCGAAGCGGCCGGTCGAAGATTACTTCGAGACGTCCTGGCCGAAATACTTGTCCGAAATCGCCTTGTAGGTGCCGTCGGCCTTGATCTCGGCGAGTGCCTTGTTGATCGCGTCCAGCAGTTCCGGCTCGCCCTTGCGGATGATGATGCCGGAATAGTCGGCGCCTTCCTGTTCGGCGGCGATCTTCACATTGGCGTCGGGCTTGTGCTTCTTGAAGTCGAGGAAGGACAGGCTGTCGTTGATCGTCGCGTCGGCGCGGCCGGTCAGGACGAGCTGGATCGACTGGTCGAAGCCGTCGGTGCCGACGAGCTCGGCGCCGGATCCTTCAGCAAGCTTGCCGAAATTGCTGGTCAGCGACTGGGCGGACTTCTTGCCCTTGAGGTCGGCGAAGCCCTTGATGCTGTCGTCGTTGGCGCGCACGATCAGCACGGCCTTGGAGGCGATATAAGGCTCGGAGAAGTCGTATTTCTGCTTGCGCGCCTCGGTGATGCCGACCTGGTTGATCACGGCGTCGTAGCGGTTGGCGTCGAGGCCGGCGATCAGGCCGTCCCACTTGCCTTCCAGGAATTCGGCCTTCACGCCGAGCTTCTTGGCGACCGCCTCGCCGATCTCGACGTCGAAGCCGACCAGCTTGCCGTTCGTGTCATGGTAGGTGAAGGGGGCGTAGGTGCCTTCGGTGCCGATCTTCAGCGCGCCGGCCGACTGGACGGCGGCGAGGTTTTCACCGGCAAAGGCAGGGGCGAGAGCGGCGGCCTGCAGGGCCGCGGCGGCGGCAAGGGTCTTCAACCAGTTCATCTTGGGGACTCCGTTTCTGGCTCACATGTTCGATGGGCGATCAATCGCAGAAATCCATGAAAAACGATGGGCAGAAAACTGCGATTTATTTGGGCGAATGCAAATATTTTTCTCATCGGCGGCCGCTTACAGGCGGCGCCGGCGGCTTTTGAGCCCTTGCACGATGACAATCGATAGACGGGACGAAGGATGAAAGATCGTCGAGGAAGGGCCGATGAATGCCATTTTCAGCGCGCCGCGGGAGGCTTATACCAAGACGCTGAAATCCAAACGCAGGAGACGGGATGGCCGAGAGCCGCTTGCCGCATATCGTGCTCTTTTCGGGCGGCACCGCCTGCCGCACGACCAATCTGGCGCTTCTTTCCAAGCCGGTGCGGTTGACCCGCATCGTGCCGGCCTGGGATAGCGGCGGCAGTTCGAAGGTGATCCGCGAGAGCCTCGGCGTGCTCGCCGTCGGCGACATCCGCCAGGCGCTGATGACCATGGCGCATGGCGAGGGCCGCGCCGGCGACGTGGTGAAGGTGTGCAATGCGCGCCTGACCAGCGGCGCGCAGGAAGATGCCCGCACGGAATTCGCACTCTATGCCGAAGGCCGCCATCCGCTGCTGGAGCGCATGGAGCCGGGGTTGCGCGGCGCCATCCTCAACTACCTGCGCACCTTCCGCGCGGCGATCGGCAGGGATTTCGATTTCCGCAACGGCAGCATCGGCAATTTCATCCTCACCGGCGCGCATCTCGCGCATAACAGCGACATCAACACCGCCATCTTCGTCTTCCGCAAGCTCTGCGACATTGCCGGCCATGTCTGGCCGTCGACGGCGGAGGGCGGGGTCGACCTTTCCGCCATCCTCAACGACGGCACGCGCATAGAGGGCCAGCACCGGGTGACGGCGCTGGAGGAGGAGGCCGGGCGCACCGGCATCCGCGAGATCACGCTTTCGGCGGCGGGCGGCAGCGTGGCGGCCAACGATGCCGTGCTCGAAAGCCTCGAAAGCGCCGACGCCATCGTCTTCGGGCCGGGCAGCTTCTTCACCAGCGTCTTGCCGCATTTCCATGTCGAGGGCATCGTTCCGACGATCGCCCGCAACGTGCATGCCCGCCGCGTCTTCATCGGCAATATCCTGCAATGCCGGGAGACCCGCGGCTTCGACCTTGCCCGCATGCTCGATATCGCCGGTGCGCTCTGGCAGGCGCGCGGCGGGGCGGATGCACGCCCGTTCACCCATGTGCTGGCGAACCGCCAGCTCCTGCCCTTCGAGAAGACCGTCGGGGCCTTCGCCTATCTCGGCAACGGTGCGTTGGCGGAGACCTGCCTGCGGCTCGGCGCGGAGGCGGTGGTCGAGGAATTCGAGGATCCCTGGCAGCGCGGACAGCACGACGGCCGCACGGTCGCCGACGTCCTCAGCTCGCTCTTGCCGGCGTAGGGTTCGCCGGCATCCAGGCGCGTGCCGTGGCGAAGGCGAGGAAATCGTCGGAGGCCATCGGGCGCGCGAAGGCGTAGCCCTGCAGGATATCGCAGCCGAGGCGGCGCAAGAGTTCGGCATGCTCCATCGTCTCGACGCCTTCCGCGACCGTCTCGATGCCGCGCACCTTGCCGATATCGACGATGGACTGGACGAGGCTCTGCTGCGCGGCCGATTCCAGCAGCGGCTGCACCAGCCGGCGGTCGATCTTCAGCCGCTTGGGCGAGAGTTCGAGGAGGCTGACGATGGAGGCGTGGCCGCTGCCGAAATCGTCGATCTCGATGTCGATGCCGAGCGCCTTGATCTCCTCGATCACCCGCTTGAGCCCGTCGTCCGCGGCATCGAAGGAGATCGATTCCAGCAGCTCGAAGGTCAGCGAGCCGGGGCGGATGTTCATGGCCCTCAGCTTCTCGACCAGCCCGTCGTCGTGCAGGCGCTGGCAGGAGACGTTGACGGAGACGCGCGGGATATCGAGGCCGAGGCCCTCCCAGCGGATGGTCTGGAACAGGGCCTGCTCGAGGATCGCCTCGTCGATCCGCGCCACGACATTGAGGCTTTCGGCGACGGGCAGGAAGACGTCGGGCGGCACGAAGCCGCGCGACGGATGCTCCCAGCGGGCCAGCGCCTCGACGCCGACGATCTCCAGCGTTTCGGCATCGAACTGCGGCTGGAAGAAGGGACGGAACTCCTGGCGCTCCAGGCCGCGCAGGATCTCGTCGCTGAGGCGCTTCACCTCGACGGTGCGCAGGCGCAATTCGTCGTTGAAGGCTTCCACGCGGTTGCGGCCGCGGCGCTTGGCCTCGTAGAGCGCGATGTCGGCATTGACGAGAAGCTGTTCGGCGGATTCCTCCCCGTCGTTGCGCGTGGCGATGCCGATGCTCGCGCCGATGCGGCAATCGTGCCCCTCGATCGCCATGGGCTCGCTGATCGCCTCGATGAGGCGGGCGGAGAGGGTGGGGAAATCGGCTGCGGCCGGATCGCGGTGCGACAGGAGCACGAATTCGTCGCCGCCGATGCGGGCGATGAAGTCCTCGGCAGGCACATGCGCGCGCAGCACGCCGGCCGCCTGTTTCAGCACCTCGTCGCCGGCGGCATGGCCGAGCGTGTCGTTGATGTCCTTGAAGCGGTCGAGGTCGATATGCAGCAGCGTCAGCGGGCGGTTGTCGTCGCCGGCAAGGGCGAGCTGCTGGTCGAGGAAGCGGCGGTTGGGCAGGCGGGTCAGCGCGTCGTGCAGGGAGTTGTGCTCCATGGCGCGGCGGGCGTCCTCCAGCGCGCGGTTCTGCGCCTCGGCCGTCAGCTTGGCCTTCAGCAGCTCGGCCTGCAGCTCGATGTCCTCCGTCACGTCCCAGTTGGCGCCGACGATGCGCTTGGCGCCGGAGGAGGCGCGATAGGTCATGCCATGGGCGCGGATATGGCGGACGCCGCCGTCCTTCGCGAGCACCCGGAATTCGGTGATATAGGGCTGTTCCATCTCGATCGCCGTCGCGAAGGCCCGCTCGGCCTCCTTGAGATCGTCGGGATGGAGCGCCTTGCGCCAGTCCTCGTAGCGACAGACCGGCTGGGAGGGGGGAACGCTGTAGAGTTCGCGCATGCGCTGGTCCCAGGCAAGGACCCCGCTTTCGCAATCGTATTCCCAGACGCCGACGCGCGAGGCGTCGAGCGCGAGCTGCAGGCGCTGCGAGACGGTCTCGAGCCGCTCCTCCCGGTCCTGCAGCGCGATGATGTGGCGGTGGCGGTCCTTCATCAGGTAGCCGACCCAGAACATCGGCGCGACGATGATGACGGCGAGCAGCGCAAGGCCGGCGCGGAAGGCCCCGAGGCTCGCCGAGGGCTGGCGCCAGCCCTTGAGGGGGGCGGCCGAAACCGTCCAGACCTCATGACCGATATCGATGGTCATCACCACCGGCTCCGTATCGACCGGGGCCGGAGTGCTGAAGAAGGTCCGGGCGTCCCCGCCCTCGTGCGACCGGCTGGAGATCGACACGGCAAGGCGCATGTCGTCCTTGAAGCCGCTGCCGGCGAGCAGCTTGTCGAGGTCGATCACGGCGGAGGCGATGCCGAAAAATGCATTGTCCGTGCCGGCATGGATCGGATAGCGCGCGATGACCCCGCGGCCGCCCTGCACGAGATCGACCGGGCCGGTGACGATCAGCCGATCGAGCGCCCGCACCTGCAGCGCGGCGGCGCGCTGGCGCTCGTTCTTGCGGTAGTCGAGGCCGACGCTGCGCTCGTTGCCCTTTTGCGGATAGACGAGCGAGACGACGAAATCCGGCGCGATGGCGAGATTGCGCAGCTCGGTGCCGTCGCGGAAGATGCGGCCGGCAAGGTCGGAGAAGCGCTGCTGCGACATGCCGGGCTCGGTCGAGAAGGTCGCGATGAGGCCCTCGACCAGCTTGACGTTGCCGAGGATGTTGCCGAGGAGCCGGGAGCGCAGCAGGCCGAGCTGTTCGGTGGTGGAGGAGCGCAGATATTCCTCCTCGAGCCGGCGCTTCTGCACGTCGGCGAGGAAGGTGGCGGCGAGCACGGCAAAAGCGACGACGATGGCGGGGATATAATATCCCAGCCCCCGGAAGGAGAAATGCGCATTCCGGTCCGTCATCGCGTCTCGCTCGTCTCCGCGCGCTTGCCCTCTCGCCGGACTTTTACACCCGCCGGTCAGGGACGATGGCAGACGCAACTTAATATTTGCTGACGAGGCGATGCCCGGTTTGCAGGATGCCGGGGCGCCGGGCAGGGCGTTTCAGTCCGCCGGGCGCATCTCGCCGAATACGGTCGGGATCAGTTCCGAGATGGTGGGGTGGATGTGCATGGCGTGGGTGATTGTGGTGTAGGGCTTGCCTGCATACATCACGTCCAGAATGCTTTGCACCGCCTCGTCCCCGCCGGTGCCGAGGATCGAGGCGCCGAGGATTTCCCCGGTGCCGGCATCGGCGATTACCTTCATGAAGCCGAGCGTTTCCCCCTTTTCCTTCGCACGGCCGACGCGTGTCATCGGCCGCGTGCCGACGAGGAGCCTGCGGCCCGTCCCGCGCGCCTCCGTCTCGCTCATGCCTGCGCGGCCGAGCGGCGGATCGATGTAGAGCGCATAGGTCTGGATGCGCTCGCTCACCTTGCGCGGCTCGTTGTCGAGCAGATTGGCGGCGACGATCTCGAAATCGTTGTAGGCCGTGTGGGTGAAGGCCCCGCGGCCGTTGCAGTCACCCATGGCGAAGATGCCCGGCACATTGGTCTCCAACCGGTCGTCGACGATGACGTAGCCGCGTTTGTCGGTCGCCACTCCGGCCGTGTCGAGGCCGAGATCGTCGGTGTTGGGCCGCCGGCCGGTGGCGAGCAGGATATGCGAGCCGATGATCTCGGGCGCCCCTTCCGCGCAGTCGACGCCGACACCGACATCCTTGCCGCTCCTGACGAAGCGGATGCATTCCGCCCCGGTGCGGATGGCGATGCCTTCGCGTTCGAGGATGTCGCGCACGGCGTCGCTGACATCCTCGTCTTCCCGCGAGATCAGCCGCGGTCCCTTTTCGACCACCGTCACCCTGGAGCCGAAGCGGCGGAACATCTGGGCGAATTCCAGCCCGACATAGCTGCCGCCGACGATGACGAGGTGCGCCGGCAGGCGGTCGAGCTCCATCATCGAGGCATTGTCGAGATGCGGCACCTCGCCGACACCCGGAAAGTCCGGCACGACGGCGCGGCCGCCGACATTGAGGAAAATCTGCCCGGCCGAAAGCCGCTCCTCGCCGACGCGGATGGTCTTCGGGCTTTCGAAGCGGGCATGGCCGCGGATGGAGGTGAGGCCCTTCATGCCCGCCAGCCAGTCCTCGTTGGCCTTGCGGGCGTCGAAACGCACCTTGTCCTTGCGCGCCATGACCCTCGCGAAATCCACGGAAACGTCTCCGGTCACCACGCCGTATTCTGCGCCGCGGCGGGCAAGGTGGGCGGCATAGGCGCTCGCTACCATAGCCTTGGTCGGCATGCAGCCGGTGTTGACGCAGGTGCCGCCCACGAGCTTCCGCTCGATGAGCGCCACGGTCCTTCCGGCAGCCGTCAGCCGGCCGGCAAGGGAGGGGCCGGCCTGGCCTGCACCGATGATGATGGCGTCGAATGTGCGCATGATGCCTCTCCATGCAATGCCTGCGGCGCGGGGCTCCACGCGGCGATATGGAAACGAAGCTCGCGCCAGAGTGTTGGATGCTTTCGGCGATTGCAACGTGTTTCTATTGCCAATCGCCGCTCTTCGCGCGATCCTGAAAATGCTTTGGCCGCGCGCGCTTAATCGTGTTCGTGCGGCCTATTTTTTGCGATTGCCTGCCATATATGAAATGCCTTGCCCCGACGGGCCGTTCCAAACGTGGTGAAAATACCATTCCGGATTTCCCGCACAGCACGAAAGGTCATCCCATGCGTCCAGCCGTCAAATTCCTCGGAGCTGCCCTCGCGCTCGGTCTTGCCGCCGGCGCCGCCCAGGCCCAGGTCGTCGTCTCCTCCAAGATCGACACCGAAGGCGGGGTGCTCGGTAACATCATCCTTGCCGTGCTGAATGCCAATGGCATCCAGACCACGGACCGGGTGCAGCTCGGCGCGACGCCGGTCGTGCGCAAGGCGATCATTGCCGGCGAGATCGACATCTATCCGGAATATACCGGCAATGCCGCCTTCTTCTTCGAAAAGGCCGACGACCCGGCCTGGAAGGATGCGACCAAGGCCTACGAGCTTGCCAAGACGCTCGACTTCGACGCCAACAAGATCGTCTGGCTGACGCCGTCGCCGGCCAACAATACCTGGGCGATCGCGTTGCGCAAGGACGTCGCCGAGCCGAACAAGCTGGCGACGCTGACGGATTTCGGCAAATACGTCTCCGGCGGCGGCAAGGTGGTGCTCGCCGCCTCGTCCGAATTCGTCAATTCGGCCGCGGCGCTTCCGGCCTTCCAGACGACCTACAGTTTCACCCTGAAGCCCGATCAGCTCATCACCCTTTCGGGCGGCGACACGGCCGCGACCATCTCGGCCGCCGCCAACCAGACGAACGGCGCCAATGCCGCCATGGTCTACGGCACCGATGGCGGCATCGCCCCGTCCGGCCTCGTCGTGCTCGAGGACGACAAGGGCGTCCAGCCGGTCTACCAGCCGGCGCCGATCATCCGTGAAGCCGTGCTGAAGGACAATCCGCAGATCGAGGACCTCCTGAAGCCGGTCTTCGAGAAGCTCGATCTCGTCACGCTGCAGGACCTGAACGGCCGCGTCCAGGTGGGCGGCGAGCCGGCCAAGGCCGTTGCCGAGGACTTCCTCAAGAAGAACGGCTTCCTGAAATAACCGGCCTTGCCCTTCGCCTTCGTGGCGAGGGGCCTTTCGAAAGGCATTCATGACGTTCAGGATCGACAAGCTCGGCGTGGTGATCGCCGCATTGCTGGCCTACGGCGCCTTTCTGGCGCCCTTCGCCAGTTTCCGGGCCAACCGCATCGTGCCGGGCGAGGGCCGGTCGATCCTCGAGGCGCTTCCCGGCGGGCTCGGGCCCGCGCTCCTCGCCTTCGTCGCCGTTGCCATCGTCATCGTCGTCCTGAAGACGCCAACGGTCCTACGGCTCCTGCTCGGCCTTGCCGCCATTCTGGCGCTCGCCGTCCTGATCGGTCTTTCCGCCGGCCATCTCACGCCGCCGGAAAACAGCTATGCCCGCGTCGCGCCGGCCTCCGGCTTCTGGCTTACTGGCTTTGCCTTCACGCTTCTGGCCGCCGATGCGCTCACCCGGCTGAGGCTGTCGCCCTATGCCCGTATCGCGCTGCTTGCCGCCGTCGTGCTGGCGGCGGCGGCGCTCCTGATGTCCGGCGCCTGGGACGGCCTGTCGCTCATGAAGGAATATGCGAATCGCGCCGATACGTTCTGGCTGGAGGCGGGGCGGCATGTCGCGCTGGCGCTCGGCTCGCTCGCCGCCGCCACGCTCGCCGGCCTGCCGCTCGGCATCCTCTGTCACCGGGTGGAGGCGCTGAGGGCCGGCGTGCTCAATGTGCTGAACATCATCCAGACGATCCCGTCGATTGCGCTTTTCGGCCTGCTGATCGCGCCGTTAGGCTGGATCGCGCTGCATGTGCCGGGGGCTGCGGCCATCGGCATTCGCGGCATTGGCGCCGCGCCCGCCTTCGTCGCGCTGTTCCTCTACTCGCTGCTGCCGGTGGTCGCCAATACGGTGGTCGGCCTTGCCGGCGTGCCGCGCGATGCCGATGACGCCGCGCGCGGTATCGGCATGACGGATCGCCAGCGGCTCTTCGGCGTCGAGCTGCCGCTCGCCTTCCCGGTCATCCTCACCGGCATCCGCATCGTGCTCGTGCAGAATATCGGGCTTGCGACCATCGCCGCCCTCATCGGCGGCGGCGGCTTCGGCGTCTTCGTCTTCCAGGGCATCGGCCAGACGGCGATGGACCTCGTGCTGCTCGGCGCGGCGCCGACCGTCGCGCTCGCTTTCGCCGCCGCCGTCCTGCTCGATGCCGCGACGGAAATCTCCAGCAACAGATCCGGCAGGGCCGCATGATCGAGATCGACAGCATCACCAAGCGCTATGGCGATACGGTCGTCGTCGACAATGCCTCGATGACCATCGCCCCGCATACGATCACCGTCATCGTCGGCACCTCCGGCGCCGGCAAGACGACGCTGATGCGCATGATCAACCGCCTCGTCGAGCCGAGCTCTGGCGAAATCCGCATCGACGGCGCGCCCAACACCGCCATTCCCGGCTACGAGCTGCGCCGCCGCATCGGCTACGCCATCCAGGGCCACGGTCTCTTCCCGCACCGCACGGTTGCTGAGAACATCGCCACCGTGCCGTCGCTGCTCGGCTGGGAGAGGGCGCGCATCGACGCCAAGGTCGAGGAGCTGCTGTCGCTCTTCCAGCTCGATCCCGCCGCCTTCGGCCCGCGCTATCCGCATGAGCTCTCGGGCGGCCAGCAACAGCGCGTCGGCGTCGCCCGGGCGCTTGCCGCCGAGCCGAACATCCTCCTGATGGACGAACCCTTCGGCGCGCTCGACCCTGTCATCCGCGCCAAGGCGCAGGACGACCTGCTGGCGATCCAGAAACATTTCGGCACGACCATCGTGCTCGTCACGCACGACATGGGAGAGGCGTTCCATCTGGCGGACAAGATCGCCGTGATGGACGAGGGGCGGATCGTGCAATATGCCAGACCCGCGGAAATGCTGGTGAAGCCCGCCTCCGGTTTCGTGGAGACGCTGATCGGCGCGGGTGAGCGGCCCTTCCGGTTGCTGTCCATCGGCACGGTGGGCGACGCCGTGGAAAGCGGCAGTGCCGAAGGCGAGCCGCTTGCGGCCGGGACGAGCCAGCGCGATGCCCTGTCCGCTCTGCTCTGGTCCGGCCGGGAGGCGTTGCCCGTCGCCGGGCCCGATGGCGCGCCCATCGGCCGCGTCACGCTTGCCGGCCTTGCCCGCCGTGCCGCGAGGCCGGAATGAGGCGCCTGCTGCCCAATCTGCTGCGTTTCGCGGTGCTTGTCGTGCTGGTCACGTTCCTCGTGCAGCCGGCGCTCTTCGAGCCGCTGCTGAAACCGCTGGTGCAGGCCAATGCGCCGGCGGTCTACAATCAGGGCAGCCTCCTGTCGCTGACGCTGTCGCATCTCGCCACGGTCTTCCTAGCCACCTTCGCCGCGACCGTCGTCGCCGTCGGCCTTGCCATCCTCGTCACGCGGCCGATCGGCGCGGAATTCCTGCCGCTCTCGCGCAGCCTCGTGAATATCGGCCAGACCTTTCCGCCGGTCGCCGTGCTGGCGCTGGCCGTGCCCGTCGTCGGCTTCGGCGAGAAGCCGACGCTGATCGCGCTCTTCCTCTACGGCCTCCTGCCGATCTTCGAGAATGCCATGACCGGCCTTTCCACCCTGCCGCCCGCCATCATGGAGGCGGCGCGCGGCACGGGCATGACGACATGGCAGCGGCTGACCAAGGTTGAACTGCCGCTTGCCCTGCCGGTCATTCTCGCCGGCATCCGTCTTTCGGTGACGATCAGCCTCGCGACGGCCACCATCGGCTCGACGGTGGCGGCGCGCACGCTCGGCGAGGTCATCATCGCCGGCCTGCAATCCAACAATCTCGCCTTCGTGCTGCAGGGCGGCCTCGTGGTCGCGGTGCTGGCGGTGCTGATCTACGATGCCTTTTCCGCGCTCGAGCGCGTTCTTTCGCGCCGGGTAGGCCGGGTCTAATCGTCGGTTTCGAGATCGTAGACGAGGATGCCGGCAATGCCGCCTTCAGCGGCGGCGACGAGCCGGGCGCCGGTCTCCCTGTGCTCCGGGTCTTCCAGATAGGCGTCACGCGAAAAACTGTCGGCGAAGTCGACGATGAAGCCGTCGCTGAAGCCCTTGTCCATGCCCGTTTCCGGGCTGACATTGGTGCCGATATGCACGGCGACCATGCCCGGCAGACGATCCTTCAGGGCGTCGATCTCGTTGAAGAGTTCGGTCTTGTAGGCGACGGAGATGGTCGGCTTGAAGCGGATGAAGACGCAGTGGCGGATCATGGCAAACCCCTATCGGATATCGGCGCGGGCACGCGGGCGCGTGTCGTTGCGCTCATATGAAAAGACCTGCGCCGGCAATGCCGGCAGGCCGCGGATGATGTCGGCGCCCTTCTCGCCCACCATGATGGTCGGCGCATTGGTGTTGCAGGAAGGAACGCGCGGCATGACGGAACTGTCGCAGACGCGCAAACCTTCAAGCCCGTGCACCTTGAGATCGAGGCCGACGACCGCATCCGCGCCCGTACCCATCTTGCAGGTGCCGACCGGGTGGTGGTCCGTCTTGGCGTTGGCGCAGCCGTATTCGAACAGGTCCTCGTCGGTGGCGAATTTCGGTCCGGGCAGGCGCTCGGCCATGACATAGGGTTTTAGCGCGGCCTGTTGCATGATTTCGCGGGCGATCTTCAGCCCCTCGATCGACATCTTCCGGTCGTGCGGGTCTTCCCAGTAGTTGGGGTCGATCAGCGGCGCGGCCGAGGGATCGGCGGAGGCGAGGCGCACCGTGCCCTTCGAGCGGGGGTGGAGATAGGCGGAGTTCAGGGTCACGCCGGCATTCTTCAGCCGCTCCACGCCCGCCTCGATGCCGGAGCCGAGGCCGAGGTGGAACTGGATATCCGGCGAGCGGGCCTGCGGGTCGGCATACCAGAAGCCGCCCGTCTCGAAGAGCGAGGAGGCGACGGGGCCGGAGCGGAAGAGCACATATTGCAGGCCGGCCCAGAGCGTGCGGTGCAGCTTCGCGACGCCGTCATAGGTGTGGTCGCCGGTGCATTCGCAGATGACGAAGAGGTCGAGATGGTCCTGCATGTTCGAGCCGACGCCCGGCAGGTCGTGCTTCACCTCGACGCCGACGGATCGCAGATGATCGGCCGGGCCGATACCGGATTGCTGCAGCAGCTTGGGCGAGCCGATGGCGCCCGACGTGACGAGCACCTCGCGCTCCGCCCGGATCGTCTCGACGCTATTGCCCGTCACAACCTCGACGCCGACGGCGCGGGTTCCCTCCAGCACGATGCGGGCCACGCGGGCGCCGGTGCGGATGGTGAGGTTCTTCCGATCCCTGATCGGCGAAAGATAGGAAAGGGAGGCGGAGGAGCGGCGGCGGTTGCGCTGGGTGAGCTGGTAGAAGCCGACGCCGGCCTGCTGGCTTCCGTTGAAATCGTGGTTGTAGGGAATGCCGAGTTCCTGGCCGGCGCGGATATAGGCGTCGCAGATCGGCAGGGCCGAGACGGGCATGGAAACGCCGAGCGGTCCGCCATAGGAATGGTAGTCGTCGGCGAAGCGCTGGTTATCCTCGGCGCGCTTGAAATAGGGCAGGATCTCCCGGTAGCTCCAGCCCTCGCAGCCGTCCTCGTTGGCCCAGAGATCATAGTCCGCCGCGTTGCCACGGGTATAGAGCTGGGCGTTGATCGAGGAGCCGCCGCCGATGACCTTGGCCTGCGTATAACGCAGCACGCGGCCCTTCATGTGCTTCTGCGGCACGGTTTCCCAACCCCAGCTCGCCACCCCCTTCGTCATCTTGGCAAAGCCCGCAGGCATGTGGAACAGCGGATTCCAGTCTCCGCCGCCGGCTTCCAGCAGCAGCACGCGGACATCAGGGTCTTCCGAGAGCCGGTTCGCCAGCACGCAGCCGGCGGGTCCCGCGCCGGTGATGATATAGTCATAGGTCATGCTCTGTCCTCAGAATGCGCGGCCTAGAGCCGCCCGATGGCGAGGCCGCCGTCGAGATTGATCACCGAGCCGGTGGCGAAGGCGAACTTGCCGGCGGCGAGCGCCGCCGCGGCGTTGCCGATATCGTCAGGCTCGCCCCAGCGTTTCATCGGCACGAGGCCGCTTTCGATGAGCGCGTCGTATTTCGCCGAGACGCCGGCGGTCATCTCGGAGCGAATGATGCCGGGGCGGATCTCGAAGACGGAGATGCCGGTTTCCGCGAGCCGCAGCGCCAGCCCCTGGCTGAAGGCGGCAAGGCCCGCCTTGGTCATGCAGTAGTCGAGCCGTTCGGGCGAGGTGAGGCCAGCCGAAATAGAGGTGATGTTGATGATGGAGCGCGGGCCGGCCGCCTGTTTCGAATGCAGCATCGCCTTCAGCACGGCCTGGGTGAAGAAGACCGTGCCGCGCAGGTTCGTCGCGACGATGGTGTCGAAATTGTCGGGCGCGAGATCGAGGAAATCGCCGCGCACGACGGAGGCGATGCCGGCATTGTTGACGAGGCAGCCGATGGCGCCGAGCCGGTCTTCGATGCTTGCTACTGTCGCCGCATGGCCGGAAACGTCGGCAAGGTCGCCTTTCAGGTAGATCGCCCGGGCGCCGAGCGCGCCAAGTTCGGCCAGCATGGCGTCGGTCGCGGCATCCGCCTCGCCGATGCCGGTAATGGCGATATCGAAGCCTTCGGCGGCAAGGGCCCTGGCGATGCCGAGGCCGATGCCGCGGCGGCCGCCGGTGACGATGGCGACGGGGCGGGGTGCGGTCGTCATGCGGCAAGGTCCCTCGATTGGATGTGGTTCGCCACCCGCAGTGCCTGCGCGGCGACCGTCAGCGCGGGGTTCACCGCGGCCGAGGTCGGCAGATAGGAGGCGTCGACCACGAAGAGGTTCGGATGGTCATGGGCGCGGCACCAGATGTCGAGCGGCGCGTCCGCCGGATCGCTGCCGATGCGCACGGTGCCGCATTGATGCGAGGGCGTGCGTTTGTCGAAGGCGCGGGCGAGAACGATGGGGAAGCCCGCCTTCTTCAACGCGCCTTTCAGTTTCGTCACGAGGTCGAGATGGGCCTGCCAGTTGGTGCGGGTCCATTTCATGACGATGCGGTCGCGGTCGACCATGATGCGGCTTTCGGGATGCGGCAGGTCCTCGCTCATCGCGTAGAAATCGATGGCGCGGCCTGCCACCTGCTCCAGCAGCCATTCCGGCATGGAGGGCATGTTGGCCTTCAGGATCTTTCCCGAGACGCGGCCGAGAAGCTGTACATTGCCGAGCGGCGGGCCGCCGTTGCCGTCCGAGAGGTAGTAGTCGTTGAACCCGAAGCTCTTCTGGTAGATGGAGTCGTTGCGGTAGAAGGGCGAGAGGCCGATCACGGCGCTCGAATTGTGGTTCATGAAGTTGCGGCCGACCTGGTCGGAACTGTTGGCAAGCCCCTTCGGGAAGGCCTCCGAGGCAGAGCGCAGCAACAGCACGGCCGATTGCACCGCGCCGGCCGAAAGGATCACCAGCTTCGGCGAAAGGCTTTCCGCCGTGTCGCCACGCTTGTAGTGCACGGTCGAGATGGTGCGGCCATGCGGAGCGGTGGCAAGCCGTGTCACCCGGCAATTGGTGCGCAGCTCGACATTCGGATGTTTCAGCGCTTCGGCAAGCGCCGTGCTTTCCGCATCCATCTTGCCGTCGTTGCAGTTCGGATGCGCATCCCACGGCGTCTTCGCCTTGGCGAGCCAGCGGTCGATATCGACGCCGAGCGGCAAGGAATAGGGATGTAGCCCGTTAGCCTTCATCTTCGCGCGGACCCTCGCGATGGCCGGCTCGTCCGGCACGGGCGAGAAGGGGTAGGGGGCGGAATGATGCGGTTCGGTCGGGTCTTCGCCGAGCGTGCCGCGCACGTTGTAGAGCTTTTCCGCGGCCGAATACCACGGCTCCAGCTCCTCATAGGGGAAGGGCCAGGCGGGGGAGACGCCCTCGCGGTGGCGCATCTCCTCGAAATCTTCCTTCCGGTAGCGCACCAGAACGGCGCCGTAGAACTTCGAATTGCCGCCGACATTGTAGTAGTTGCCGGGGTTGAAGGCGGTGCCGTCGGCCTCGTACCACATCTCCTTCGGGCGGAAATGGCCGCGCTGGAAGATCGCGCGCTGGTCGCGGTTCTCCGGGCGGTCGGGCAGGTGGTCGCCCGCCTCGAGGATGACGATCCTTGCGCCCGTCGGGGCGAGTGCGGCGGCCATGGTGGAGCCGCCGATGCCCGATCCGATGATGACGATGTCCGGCTGCGTGGTCATGGAAAGTTCTCAGGCGATGCGAAGCTGGCTGGCGGGGTCGAAGAACACGGCCTTGTCGAGATTGAAGGCAAGGCGCGCGGTCTGGCCGGCGGATATCCGCACGTCGGCGCGCAGCCGCGCGACGATCTCCTTGCCGCCGAGCTGGGTCACGGCGAAGGTGTCGGCGCCGGCCGGCTCCACCACTTCGATCAGGCAGTCGCCCTCGGCCACGGTGCGGGCATTGCGGTCCGCGCCGTCAGGGTCGGTCAGCGCTTCCGGGCGGATGCCGAAGATGATTTCCTTGCCGCCATAGGCCGAAAGGCTGGCCGGGGCATTCGGCACCGAGAGCACCAGCGGCTCGGCCTGATGGCGGGCGAGCGAGACGGCAAGGCCGGAGTCGTTGTTCTCGACCTTGCCCTTGAGCAGGTTCATCGCGGGTGAACCCATGAAGTCGGCGACGAAGGTGTTGGCCGGGTTGTTGTAGATTTCCGCCGGCGTGCCGAACTGTTGCAGCACACCGTCCTTCAGCACCGCGATCTTGGTGGCGAGCGTCATCGCCTCGATCTGATCGTGCGTCACGTAGACGATGGTGGTCTTCATGCGGTGGTGCAGGCGCTTGATTTCCGTGCGCATGTCGACGCGCAGCTTGGCGTCGAGGTTCGACAGCGGCTCGTCGAACAGGAAGAGCTTCGGGTCGCGCACTAGCGCCCGGCCCATGGCGACGCGCTGGCGCTGGCCGCCCGAGAGCTGGCCGGGCTTGCGGTCGAGCAGATGGCCGATCTGCAGCATGTCGGCGACCTGCTTGATCGCCTTGTCGCGCTCTTCCTTCGGAACGCCGCGGATTTCCATGCCGAAGGCGATGTTCCCGGCCACCGTCATGTTCGGGTAGAGCGCATAGGACTGGAACACCATGGCGATGTCGCGCTTGGACGGATGCAGGCCCGCGACCGAGCGCCCGTCGATGGCGATGTCGCCCGAGGAGATCGGCTCGAGGCCCGCGATGGTGTTGAGCAGCGTGGACTTGCCGCAGCCGGAGGGGCCGACGAGCACGAGGAAGCCGCCCTGCTCGATCTCCAGGTTGATGTCCTTCAGGATTTCCAGCGCACCGTAGGACTTGCGCAGATTGCTGATCTTGAGGAACGACATGAGCGTTATCCTTTCACGGCGCCGGACATCAGGCCGCGCACGAAATAGCGTCCGGAGACGATGTAGACGATGAGGGTGGGCAGGGCCGCGAGGATCGCGCCGGCAAAGTGCACGTTGTATTCCTTCACGCCCGTCGAGGAGGAGACGAGGTTGTTGAGCGCCACCGTCATCGGCGTCGTGTCCGCGCCGGAGAAGGAGGCGCCGAACAGGAAGTCGTTCCAGATATTGGTGAACTGCCAGATGACCGAGACGACGATGATCGGACCGGAGGAGGGCAGCAGGATGCGGTAGAAGATCTGGAAGAAGCTCGCTCCGTCGATCTGTGCCGCGCGCACCAGCTCGGTCGGGAAGTTCTCATAGTAGTTGCGGAAATAGAGCGTCGTGAAGCCGAGGCCGTAGATGATGTGCACGAAGGTGAGGCCCCAGATCGAGCCGGCCAGCCCGATCATCCCGAGAATGCGCGCCATCGGGATGAGCACGATCTGGAACGGGATGAAGCAGGAGAGCAGCAAGAGGCCGAAGAAGACGTTCGAGCCCCTGAACTGCCACTTGGTCAGCACGTAGCCGTTCAGCGCACCGATGATCGTGGAGATCGCGACGGCCGGCACGACCATCAGGATCGAGTTGATGAAGAACGGGCGAAGACCCGTCGGCTGCACGCCGATCTGCGCCGTCGACCAGGCGGAGATCCAGGGTTCGATCGTCCATTGCTGCGGCAGGTTCAGCATGCCGCCCTGGCGGATTTCCTCCAGCGGCTTCAGCGAGTTCACCAGCATCACATAGAGCGGCAGCAGGTAGTAGAACGCGAAGAGGATGAGTGCGGTGTAGATGAGGGCACGCGTCAGCTTGCCGTGGGTGATGATGTTGTCGGGGCTGGGAGCGCTCATCGGCCTTTGCCTCCGCGGATTTCGGAATAGAGATAGGGGATGATGATCGAGAAGATCATGACCAGCATGATGATCGCCGAGGAAGCGCCGATGCCCATCTGGTTGCGGGTGAAGGTGTAGGAATACATGAAGGTCGCCGGCAGTTCGGTCGCCTGTCCCGGCCCGCCGCCGGTCAGCGCCACGACGAGGTCGTAGGCCTTGATGGCGAGGTGGGCGAGCACGACGAAGGCGGAGAGGAAGACGGGGCGCATTAGCGGGATGATGATGCGGCGGTAGATGGTGCCCGTCGTCGCGCCGTCGATCTGCGCGGCCTTGATGATCTCGTTGTCGACGCCGCGCAGGCCGGCGAGGAACATCGCCATGACGAAGCCGGAGGACTGCCAGACGGCGGCGATCACCACGCAGTAGATGGCGTAGTTGCGGTCCTTGATCCAGTTGAAGGCGAAGCTTTCCCAGCCCCACAGATGCATGGTGTTCTCAAGGCCGATGCCGGGATCGAGGAACCATTTCCAGGCGGTGCCCGTCACGATGAAGGACAGCGCCATCGGGTAGAGGTAGATCGGCCTGAGGATGCCCTCTGCCCGGATCTTCTGGTCGAGCAGGATGGCGAGCGCCAGGCCCAGCACCGAGCAGATGACGATGTAGAGCGAGGCGAAGATCGCAAGGTTGGAGATCGCCCGCCACCAGTGCGGCAGCGCCCAGAGCTTGGAATAGTTGCTCAGTCCCACGAAATTGTAGGAGGGCAGCATCTTGCTGTCCGTCAGCGACAGGAAGCCCGTATAGGCGATGAAGCCGTAGACGAAGACGAGCACGATGAGGAAACTGGGTGCCAGCACGAGCTTCGGCAGAAGCTCCTGCAGCCGGCTTCGGCTATCCATGGTCGATACCACCGTTAGTGTGTGTTTGCGGCGGCGGGGCCGCGCCCCTCATCCGCCTGCCGGCACCTTCTCCCCGCAGGCGGGGAGAAGGATGTTGCCGTGGCCTCTCCGTCTGCCTCTCCCCGTGAACGGGGAGAGGGTCGGGTGAGGGGCAGTTGCTTACTTTGCAGCCTCGACGGCGGCCTTCAGTTCCGTCACGGCTTCCTCGGAGGAAAGCTCGCCGTTGAACTGGCGGGTCACGACGTCGTAGATCGCGTTCTTGACGGAGGCCGGATTTGCGTGGCCGTGCGCCATGGAGCCGAACAGCGTGCCGTTGGTGTTGGCTTCGGCCAGGTCCTTGATGGCCTTCTTGCCGCAATCGTCGAAGGCCTCGTCCGAGACGTCCGTGCGGGCCGGGGCCGAGCCCTTGACCACGTTGAAGGCCGACTGGAAGACCGGGTTCTCGATGGCCGAGGCCATGGCGAGCTGGGCCGGAACCTTGTCTTCGGCGACCTTGAACATCGCGAACTGGTCGGAGTTGAAGGTCACGGAGCCCTGCGTGCCCGGGAAGCGCATGCAGACGAAGTCGCCGCCCGGCTTCTTGCCGGCCTTGATGAATTCGCCCTTTGCCCAGTCGCCCATGAACTGCAGGCCGGCCTTGCCTTCGATGACCATGGCGGAAGCAAGATTCCAGTCGCGGCCCGAGAAGTTGTCGTCCACGTAGGAGCGCAGCTTCGTCATGCGGTCGAAGGCTTCCTTCATCTGGGCGCTGCCCAGCGTTTCCGGATCGAGGTCGATGAAGGCCTTCTTGTAGAAGTCGTTGCCGAAGGAGAGCACGACCGCGTCGAAGATCGTCGCGTCCTGCCACGGCTGGCCGCCATGGGCGACCGGCGTGATGCCCTGTTCCTTGAACTTGTCGAGAAGGGCGACGAGTTCATCCCAGTTCTGCGGCTCCTTGCCGCCGGCCTTGTCGAGCGCGGCCTTGTTGATCCACATCCAGTTGGTGGAGTGAACGTTGACCGGGGCGGCGATCCAGTGGCCGTCATACTTCGAGAACTGCTGCAGGGCGGTCGGGATTACCTTGTCCCAGCCTTCCTTGGCGGCAACTTCATCGAGATTGCCGAGCGCGCCTTCCTTGGCCCAGTCGAGAATATCGAAGCCGAGCATCTGCACCGCGGTCGGCGCGTTACCGGCCGTGACGCGGGCGCGCAGGACAGTCATGGCTTCCGTGCCGCCGCCGCCGGCAACCGGCATGTCGGTCCAGGTAATGCCCTTGGATTCGAGATCCTTCTTGAGAACGTCGAGCGCAGCGGCTTCACCGCCCGAAGTCCACCAGTGGAGGACTTCCACATTTTCGGCTGCGCGGGCGGCGGTGCCACCCATGCCCATCAGCACCGCAATGGCTGCAGTGGTCGTCAGAAACTTGCGCATCGTATTCCTCCCGTTTGCAAGTTCATGGGCGAGAGCCTCCTCCCGCCGATTTCCCCGAGGCCCGAAGGCGCGTCGGAATTTGGTCCATGGCTCAAAGCGCCGCGCCAATTTAAAACGTTGTAAATTTGCGGAGTCAAGCCGGGATGGAGTGCGGTGAAGGCTCTCTTGATAAATGCGGTAAATTCCGGAAGTGCAGGCATGTAAGCCATTCCGAACGGCTTTGTGCGGCGCACTGAAATCGTTTTAAATTCTGTGCGGCGCAAGATTGCCGAATGCCGGGCGCGTCGATATGGTGCCGCCCATTGACTGACGCCATCCGAAGAAGCGTATCCGTGTCCCGCATCGACAAGCCCGCCGACAACGATCCCGCCCGCAACATGCTTCGAGCCGGCAAGCCGACGCTGAAGACCATTGCGGAAATGACGGGACTTGCCATTACCACGGTTTCCCGCGCGCTCGGCAATGCGCCGCAGATTTCCGAGGCGACGCGCCGCCGGGTCCATGAGGTCGCCGCCGAAATCGGCTATCTGCCGGACCGCGCCGCCCAGCGCCTCAAGACCGGCCGCACCAATGTCATTTCCGTGCTGCTCGACCCGCATGAGGAAATTCTCGGCTTCGGCACGTCCATCATGCATGGCCTGGCGCGCGCCCTGCAGGCGACGCCCTACCACCTCATCGTCACGCCGAATTTCCTCGACGGCAGCAATGTCGATGCGGTCAACTACATCATCCGCAACGGCATGGCCGACGGCCTGATCTTCTCGCGCACTGAGCCATTCGATCCGCGCGTGCGGCTGCTTCTGGAAAACGGCTTTCCCTTCGTCACCCATGGCCGCACGGAATTCTCCACCCCGCATGCCTTCGTCGACTACGACAACTTCGCCTTCGCCTACGAGGCGACGAAGCGCCTGATCGCCAAGGGACGGCGCAAGGTGACGATCATCATGCCGCCGAAGCGACTGACCTTCCACCAGCACATGCTGCACGGCTTCATGACCGCCGTGCGCGAAGCGGGCGTCGCCTATGAGATTCCTGATACGCTCGACCTCGACAGCCCCGCCGACACCATCCGCGACACCATGCGCCGCCGCAGCGGCGAACCCGATCCGCCTGACGGCATCACCTGTCCCGGCGAAGTCTCCGCGCTCGCCACCATCACCGGCATGAGTGACAACGGCTTTTCGCTCGGCGTCGAATACGACATCGTCGGCAAGCAGACCTCGCGCCTGCTCAGCCAGATCCAGCCGAAGGTCGAGACCATCCATGAGGACCTGCCGGCGGCAGGCGAGGCCATGGGCCGGCTGCTGCTGCGGCGCATCGCCGGTGAGCCGGTGGAGGATCTCACCCTGCTGCAAAGCCCGCAATTCAGCTTCCCGACGCCGTGAGGCGCAGCGGTTGCCGCCTGCCGATCTCCCCCCTTGTGGGGGAGATGCCCGGCAGGGCAGAGGGGGGTGGAGCTTACCGCCTTCTGAAACGGTTCGGTTTGCCGCGCCGCCGCTACCCCCCTCTGTCGCCTTCGGCGACATCTCCCCCACAAGGGGGGAGATCGAGCGGCGCTTCCGGCGCTGCTCAATTTCCTCGCCTTCAATGGAGAAGATGTTTCGGTTCATCGCGGCATCCACCAGCCGGTGCGCGCGCCCATATGCATGTTGAGCGTCTTGGTTTCCGTATAGTCCTCCACCGCATGGCGACCGAGTTCGCGGCCGAGGCCGGACTGGCGGTAGCCGCCGAAGGGCAGTTCCGACGCGCCGTCCATGAAGGTGTTCATCCAGATCGTGCCGGCGCGCACCTTGCGGCCGATGGTCAGGCACGTATCGAAATCGCGGCTCCAGACGCCGGCCGAAAGGCCGTAGTCGATGGCGTTGGCGATGCGGATCGCCTCGTCCGTCGTCTCGAAGGTCAGCACGGAGAGGACCGGGCCGAACACTTCTTCACGGGCGACCGCCATCTCCGGCTTCACGCCCGACAGGATCGTCGGGGCCATGAACTGGCCGAGGCCGAGATCGAGTGCAGTCCCGCCGAGCGCGACGGATGCCCCGGCCTTCGCCGCGCCATCGACATAGGTGCCGATCTTTTCGAGATGCTGCGGCGTGATGATCGCGCCGACCTGCGTCGTCGGATCGAGCGGGTCGCCGACCTTCACCTTCTTCGCCAGTTCCGCGACACGCGCGGTCACGTCCGCTGCAATGGACTTGTGCAGGATCAGCCGCGAGCCGGCATTGCAGCATTCGCCGGCATTGAAATAGGCGCCGAAGACGGCGGCGTCGATGAACTCGTCGAGATTGGCGTCGGGGAAGACGATCTGCGGGTTCTTGCCGCCGAGTTCCAGCGACACCTTCTTCAGGGTCTGGGCGGCGTTCGCCATGGTCAGGCGGCCGACGCCGGTGGAGCCGGTGAAGGAGACCATGTCGACATCGGGATGCGTCGTCATCGGTGCGCCGACCTCGGGGCCGGTGCCGGTGACGATGTTGACGACGCCGGCCGGAACGCCCGCCTCGATGAGGATTTCGCCGAGAAGAAGCGTCGAGCCTGACGTCAACTCGGAGGGCTTGACGACCGTCGTGCAGCCGGCGGCGAGCGCGAATGGTAATTTCTGGCTTACGATCAGGAAGGGGAAATTCCAGGGCGTGATGATCGAGACCACGCCGATCGCCTCGCGCAGCACGACGCCGAGCGTGCCTTCGCCCAGCGTGTTGTAGCTCTCGCCGTGGAGATCGCGCGCCAGCGCCGCGGCATAGCGCCAGATATCGGCCGCGCCGCCAAGCTCGCCCTTGGCCTGGCTGATCGGCTTGCCGCTTTCGATGCAGTCGAGGAAGGCAAGCTCGTCGGCCTTCGCCGCGATGAGATCGGCGGCCTTCAGCAGGATATTGGAGCGCTCCGCGCCCGTCATGCGCGGCCACGGACCATTATCGAAGGCCTTTCGAGCGGCGGCGATGGCACGCTCGGCATCAGCCTTCGTGCCGGCCGGATAGCGGCTGACGACGACGCCATGACCCGGCGCGACGCGTTCGAGCGCGCTGCCGGTGCCTTCCGTCCATACACCGTCGATCAGCATGCGGAAATCGCGCGCCTTGAAATCGTCGAGCGCCTTGGGTTTCACATGCGCGGTCATTACCATTCTCCCTTGAAGTCTGCGGGGCGTTTTCCCGTGAAGGCGGCGACGCCTTCCTTGAGGTCCCCGGTCTTGGCGACGAGGATGGAGCCGAGGGCTTCCACCGCCGCGCCGTTGTCCTCGCCAGTCGCCACTGAAATCATCAGTTTGGAAATCTCCGTCGCCACCGGCCCGCGTGCGGCGATGCGCGTCGCATAGGTCCGGGCGGCCTCGACGGCCGTTCCGGTCTCAACGACCTGATCGACAATGCCGAGCGTTGCCGCTTCCGCCGCCGTCAGCACCTCGCCGCCCAGCAGCATGCGCCGCACCGCCTGCGCGCCGAAACGCTTCACCAGACGCTGCGTGCCGGACCAGCCGGGCACCATGCCGAGGCCGGCTTCCGGCAGGCCGATCTTCACCTGCGTCTCGGCGATGCGGATATCGGCGGCGGCGGCCAGTTCCAGCCCGCCACCCAGCGCATGGCCGTTGACGGCGGCGATCAGCGGCATGCGCAGCGTCGCCAGCCGCTCGAAGACGCGGTGGCCGAAGCGCACCCAGGCATGGCCGAATTCATTTGCTTCCATGCCCGCCCAGGCGCGGATGTCGCCGCCGGCGGAAAAGGCCTTGCCCTCGCCGGTGAGGATGGCGACGCGCACGGCCGCGTTGGCTTCCACCGTGTCGCAGGCGGCGGATAGCTCCTTCAGCATGTCGATGTCGAAGGCGTTAAGCTTTTCCGGCCGCGCGACGGATATCGTTGCGACGGGGCCGTCGATAGCGATGCGGATGCGCGGCTCAGCCATGGTTCGCCCCCGCAAGCCGGCGCGGTGCCTTGTTGGGCAATGTCAGGCCGATTGGTGCATCGGTGAAGAGACGCGCATCCATCACCTTGAGGTCCGGCGCGACGATGAGCGGGAATTCCGACTGGTCGAGTATATGCGTCTGGAGATCGACGCCCGGCGCGATCTCGGTGAGCACGATGCCCTCGGGCGTCAGCTTCATCACGCAGCGCTCGGTGACATAGGTGATGTCCTGTCCCTGCGCCACGCCGCGCGGGCCGGAGAAGGTGACGTGCTCGACGGCGTTGACCAGCTTCTTGAGCTTGCCTTCCTTTTCGATGACGAGCCTGCCGTCCGCAATGGCGAGCTTCGCGCCGGCATTGAACATGCCCGAGAAGACGACCTTCTTCGCCCGCGCCGTGATGTCGACGAAGCCGCCGCAGCCGGCCGTCACATGCGGGCGGAAGGAGAGTTTCGAGACATTCACCGATCCGTCCCTGCCGATCTCCAGGAAGGAGAGCAGCGAGGCGTCGAAGCCCGCGCCCTGGAAATAGGTGAACTGGTAGGGCGAGGGCATGAAGGCATCCGCATTGGAGGCGCAGCCGAAAGCGAAGTCGAGCAGCGGCACGCCGCCGACGGCACCCTGTTCGATCACCCAGGTCACCGCCCCGTGCAGGCCCTCTTCCATGAGGATGCGCGGCACGTTGGCGGAAATGCCGAAGCCGAGATTGACGGCGCTGCCGGCCTCAAGCTCCTCGGCCACCCGGCGGGCGATGACCTTCTGGATGTTGAATTCCGGGACGCGGAAACTGTCGAGCGGCCGGAAGATCTCGCCCGAAATGGCGGGATCGTAGAGCGTCTGCGTCGTCTGCTTCTGCTCGGGATCGACGACGATGTAGTCGACCAGAACGCCCGGCACGCGCACGTCATGCGGCTTCAACGAGCCTTCCTTGGCGAGGCGCTTGACCTGCGCAATGACGATACCGCCATTGTTGCGCGCGGCGAGTGCCTGGTCGAGACCACCGAGATAGGCGCCCTCGTGCTCGTAGGTGAGATTGCCGCGCTCGTCCGCCGTGGTGGCGCGGATGATGGCGACCTGTGGTGCGATGGCCTTGAAGTACAGCCACTCCTCGCCCGCAAAGGTGATCTTCTCGACGATAGCTTCGGTCGCCGCCTTGTCGTTCATCGCGCAGCCCTCGCGGCTCGGATCGACGAAGGTATCGAGGCCGACCTTGGTGATGACGCCCGGGCGCTTTGCGGCGGCCTCGCGATGCATGTCGAAGAGGATGCCGGAGGGGATGTTGTAGGCGGGGATCTCGTTGCCGGTGATCATCTGCCAGATCAGCGGCGGCTCGGAGGACGACGGGCCGGACGGATAGGAGCCGGCCAGCACCTTGGCGAGCAGGCCCTGCCTGGCGATGTAGTCGATGCCCTTGATGCCGCTCATGTCGCCGGCCGCGATGGGATGCAGCGTCGTGATGTTCCGCGGATGGCCGGTCTCGTCGAAACGCTCGCCGATGGCCTTCAGCGTCAGGTCCGGGCAGCCGAGGCCGGAGGAGGAGGAGACCGAGACGACGGCCCCGTCGGGAATGAGGTCTGCGGCCTCGCGCGGGGTGATATGCTTGCTCATGATGCTTCAGAATCCGGTTTCGATGCGGATGGTCTTGCCCGTGCGGGCGGCCTCGACGACGGCAAGGCCGGTCGCCAGCGACCAGACGCCGTCCTCGCCCGTGGCGGAGGGGCGGCCTTTGCTGGCGACGGCGGCGTGGAAGGCGGAAAGGGTGGTTTCGTAGAGGTTCCTGTGGTCGAGCGGCAGGTCGTGTTCGCCTTCCGCGTCGCGGAGCGTCACCGTGCCCACGGCGCGCTGCGTCATCACGTTGCGGCCGATCAGCGAGCCGTCCGTGCCGTGCACCTCAAGGCCCGTCTCGGCGAATTTCGTGGTGAAGCCGTCGTGGAACTGGGCGATGACGCCGTTCTCGAAGCGCAGCACGCCCATGACCGCATCCTCCAGCCCGGCCTGGCCCATGCCGCCGGCCTGCGAGAAGGCGATGGCCTCCACCGGGTCGCTGTCCAGCACGAAGCGCAGCGTATCGGCATCGTGCACGGTGATGTCGAGGATCACGCCGCCGCCGGCCTCCGGCTTGTCGAGCCGCCAGCCCTGCAGGTGCGGCGGCAGGTAGACAGCGTGGAAGACGCGGGCGGCAAGCGGCGTGCCGATGCGGCCAGCCTTGATGGCCTCGCGCATCTTCAGGTGCGTGGCGGCGTTGCGCAGATGATGGTTGGTCGCCATGACGACACCAGCATCCTTCGCGGCCTTGACCATGGTCCGGGCATCTTCCAGCGCCATGGCGAGCGGCTTTTCGCAGAGGATATGTTTGCCGGCCTTCGCGGCGGCGAGTGCCTGGTCGCGGTGCAGTTCATTGGTGGTGGAGATATAGACGGCGTCGATCTCGGGATCGTTCACCAGCGCATCGAGCGTCGTCACCGACTTCGCGATGCCCTGTTCGGCCGCGTAGGCCTTGCCGCGCTCGGCGCTGGTGCTCATGACTGAGACGACTTCGCCGCCCGTCGCGCGGATCGCGTTTGTCACCCATTCCTTCGCGATTGTGCTCGCGCCGATCAGTCCCCATCGTGTCATGCCGACATCCTCCTCGTCTTCTGGCCGGCGCCGCAGCTCTGGCGCACCACGAGGCGCACGGAGCTGACGATGGCCTCGGGCTCCACACGGCCCGCATTGATCTGTTTCAAGAGAAGCTGCGCCGCCCGCCGGCCCATGCCCTGCGGATCGACGGAAACTGTCGTTAGCGCCGGTACCGCGGTCTCGGCTTCGATCACGTCGTCGAAGCCGACCACGCCGAAATCGCGGCCGGGCTCCTTGCCCGCCGCGCGCAACCCGTCGCAGACGCCGAAGGCGGCCGCGTCGTTGAAGCAGAGCGCCGCCGTCGGCTGGTTCGCCAGCAGCAGGGCGCGTTCGATGGCCGAAACGCCGCCGGCGCGCGAGGCCGTCGTGCCGACGACCAGCGCATCCGGTGCTTCGAGGCCCGCTTCGGCCAGCGCGTCGCGCCAGCCCTGCACGCGCTCGGCAAAGACCGTCGTGTTGGGTATCCCGCCGAGGAAGGCGATGCGGCTGTGGCCGAGCGAGACGAGATGGCGAACCGCATCCTTCGCACCGGCATAATTGTCGGAAAGAAGCGAGGAGATCTTCGCACCCACCACGTTGCGCACCACGGCGACGACGGGAATGCCGCTCGCCGCGAGCGGCTTCAGGTCCGCCGCTTCCGTGCCGCGGGCGGGTGAGAGGATCAGGCCGGAAATGCCGTGCTCGCGCATGGAGGCGATGACCTCGCGCTGGCGATCGACGCTTTCGGCGGAATTCGACAGGAACTGCACATAGCCGGCCGACTGCATGACCATGTCCATGCCGACCGCCAGCTCCGCGAAGAAGGAGTTGGTGAGATCGTTGACGATGATGCCGATGATCCGCGAGGAGGCCGACTGGCGCAGGTTCGCCGCGCCCCGATTGTAGACATAGCCGAGCTCGCGAATGACCGCATTCACCCTGGCGCGCGTCGCCTCGTTGACGAGAGGGCTCGCCTGCAGGACGAGCGAAACGGTCGACTTGGACACGCCGGCGGCGCGCGCGATATCGACAACGGTCACCCGGCTCTTGTTCACGATCATCCTCCCTGCGCGGGGTGTAACGGCCCGCTTGTTGGTGGGTAATTAATTGGATCGTTCCAAATTTGTCAAGCGTGAATTGGGGTGAGGCGGCGTGGCGCCTTAGGTTGCCTTCTATCTTGATCGTGTGTTCAAATTGGCTGCCTTCGATGGGGCCTTTAGCGTATTGGCCTTTTCCGTGCACCTGGCGCTACCCTCAAAATCGTCCTTGAAATTTGGAACGATCTAAATTATTGCCCTTCTAAACCCTCGGGAGGACTCCATGCCGATCAGCCTTTCCCTACCGCGTGCCGATGGTGGCGTCGAAGCCTATGCCCTCGTGGGTACGCCGACAGAGCGCCCCGCCGCAGCGCCGCGCTTCAACCGCATCGCCTATGCCGCAGCCCATGTGGTTTCCGATCCGCGCCGCGACACGCGCCCATGGGAAGCGCCGGCCGTCGACTGGGAACGCACGATGGCTTTCCGGCATCATCTCTGGTCGCTCGGTTTCCGCATCGCCGAGGCGATGGACACCGCGCAGCGCGGCATGGGGCTCGACTGGGCCGGCGCGCAGGAGCTGATCCGCCGCTCGCTTGCCGAAGCGAAGACGGTGCCCGGTGCGGATCTTGCCTGCGGCGCCGGCACGGATCACCTCAACCCCGCCGATGCCCGTTCGCTGGATGACGTCGTCAGGGCCTATGAGGAGCAGATCGGCTTCGTCGAAAAGCATGGCGGCCGGGCGATCATGATGGCGAGCCGCGCGCTGGCCCGCATCGCGCAGTCGCCGGACGATTACCGCAAGGTCTATGGCCGCATTCTCGGCCAGGCGAAGGACAAGGTCGTGCTGCACTGGCTCGGCGATATGTTCGATCCGCAACTTGGTGGATATTGGGGCTCCGACGCCTTCGAGCCGGCGCTCGATGCGGTGCTTTCGATCATCGAGGAGAACCGCGACAAGGTCGAGGGCATCAAGATCTCCCTGCTCGACAACGCCTGCGAAGTGGCGCTGCGCGACCGGCTGCCGGAGGGCGTACTCTGCTTCACCGGCGACGATTTCAACTATGCCGAACTGATCGAGGGTGACGGGCGCAGATACAGCCACGCGCTGCTCGGCATCTTCGATGCGGTCGCGCCGCAGGCCTCCAAGGCGCTGGCGTCTCTGGCGGCGGGCGATGTCGCCACCTTCCGCGCCGTCATCGAGCCGACCGTGCCGTTATCACGGAAAATCTTCGAGGCGCCGACGCAGTATTACAAGGCTGGCGTCGTGTTCCTGGCCTGGCTGAACGGCCATCAGGATCATTTCACGATGCCGGCCGGCATGCAGTCCGCCCGTGGTGTCCTGCACTATGCCGACGTGTTCCGACTTGCCGATCGGGCGAATGTGCTCGATAGGCCGGAGCTTGCCGCCGCGCGCATGAAAAACCTCATGGCGGTGCTCGGCGTCGCCTGAGATTAGCTGTGGATGACCGGCGGTTTGGCCGGTCCTTACCGCCGCGCGGCGCTAAACTCTCCTCGTCAAGGAGAGAGCGATGGCAGCGACGGACGTAAAGATCGGAGAGAGCTGGAAAGCGCCGCTCGCGGCGGAATTCTCCAGTCCCTACATGGCCGAGCTGAAGAGCTTCCTGCTGGAGCAGAAGCAGGAGGGCCGGCGCATCTTCCCGAAGGGAGCGGAATATTTTCGCGCGCTCGACCTGACGCCGCTCGACGAGGTGCGCGTCGTCATCCTCGGGCAGGATCCTTATCACGGCGAGGGGCAGGCGCATGGCCTGTGCTTCTCCGTGCAGGCGGGCGTTCGCATTCCGCCCTCGCTCGTCAACATCTACAAGGAACTGGAATCGGACCTCGGCATCCCGCCGGCCCGCCATGGTTTTCTCGAACATTGGGCGCGGCAGGGCGTGCTGCTGCTCAACAGCGTGCTGACGGTGGAGATGGGCCGCGCGGCCTCCCATCAGGGGCGTGGCTGGGAGCGTTTCACGGATGCGGTCATCCGCGCCGTCAACGAGCAGGAAAAGCCCGTCGCCTTCATCCTCTGGGGCTCCTATGCGCAGAAGAAGGCGGCATTCGTCGACCAGAGCCGCCATCTCGTGCTGCGCTCACCGCATCCCTCTCCGCTCTCAGCGCATAACGGCTTCTTCGGCACGCGACCGTTTTCGCAGGCGAACGAATTTCTCGAAAAGCACGGCCGCACGCCGATCGATTGGCAATTGCCGGCGACGGCGGGCTGACGGGGTAGGGGTTACTCCCTGGGCTGCCCCTCATGCCCCTGCCGGGACCTTCTCCCCGCAAGCGGGGAGAAGGGGGCGTTGCACCGGCTTCCTCAAGCCATCATGAAGGCAGGAAACCCTTGCCTCCTGCGCTCCTCGCCCCGCTTGCGGGGAGAGGATGCCGGCAGGCAGGTGAGGGGCGGCTACGCCCGCCTCACCGCACCAGCGTCTCGTCCAGCAGCGCCATCACCTTTTCCGCATCGATACCGATGCAGGCATGCTGGCTCGGCAGGCCGTCCCAGTTGCCGGGCGGGAAGCTGCGGGCGTCGGGCTTCTGGATGGTCTGGCCGTCGGCGATGCCGCCGGCGACGACGCGGATCGCGCCGGGGCGGGTGGTGAAGAGGCCCGGTGCGACGAGATAGATGCAGGCGCAGCTATCGTGCACCACCATGCCCTCGTCCTTCACATGCCGGCCGTAGAAATCGATATAGAACTGCGAGATGTCGGAGAGCAGCTTGAGGTGCTTGCCGTTCTTCGCGGTCAGCTCGGCGAGGCGCTTGCGCGTCATTACGGTCTTCATCGTCACGTCGAGACCGACGACGATCACCTTCCACGGCGCGGTCATCACCACGTCGGCGGCTTCCGGGTCGCCGTGGATATTGGCCTCGGCGGCGGGCGTGATGTTGCCGGGCACGTCGAAAGCGCCGCCCATGATGATGACCTGCTTGACCAGACCGGCAATCTCCGGGTCTTCCTTCAGCGCATAGGCAAGGTTCGACATGCGGCCGACGGCGATCAGCGTCACCTCGTCGGGATTGGCACGCACGGTCTCGATGATGTAGCGGTGCGCCGGGCGCGGATCGACGGGCAGGTCGATCGTCTCCGGCACATCGATATTGCCGAGACCGTCATGGCCGTGGATCATCACCGGCCAGTCGGTGGGGTTGCGCATCGGGTTGTAGGTCTTGCCCTCGCCGCGGGCGACCGGCGCGTCGATGCCCCATTCACGCTTGAGGAACAGCGCGTTGCGCGTCGTCGTCTCGATGGCGGCATTGCCGAAGACGGTGGTGATGCCGATCAGGTCGATTTCCGGATGGTTGTGCAGGAAAAGCAGCGCCATGGCGTCGTCGACGCCGGGATCCGTGTCGAAAATAACCTTATGCATGGTCGGTTTCTTTCTTTTTATTGTTCTGGGAACTTACTGGAAGCGGGCGATGGAGAAGGGGGCGAGCGCGGCGTCCGTCTCGCCGGAGAGGAGACGCGCGACATGGCGGCCGGTCGTCGCCGAAAGCGTCAGGCCGACATGGCCGTGGCCGAAGGCAAAGGCGATGCGCGGGTCGCGCGGATGGAGGCTGATGACGGGAAGCGAATCCGGCGTGGAGGGACGCCGGCCCATCCATTCCGTGCCGCCTTCCTCCTGGAGATCGGGCACGTAGCGGCGCATCTTCTTTCGCATGGCGGCGGCGCGCCTGTAGTTGGCGGGGGCTTCGGGCGAGGCGAGTTCGACCGCGCCGCCGATGCGCAGAGCATTTTCGAAGGGCGTGGCGACGAAGCCGTGCTCGGAGAAGAAGACCGGCATTTCCAGCGTGGTCGAAGGATTCATGAAGGTCGTATTGTAGCCGCGCTCGGTTTCCAGCAGCACTTTCAGCCCGAGATCGGCGACGAAGCGGCGTGACCAGACGCCCGAGGTGATCGCCAGCTTGTCGAAGGTGAATTCCCGGCCGCCCTCCGTGCGCACGACGATGCCGTTTTGCGCCTGCGCCACCGAGGAAACGGTGGCGTCGAGCAACGTCGCGCGTTCGCGCAGCGCCGCCTGCAACCGACGCAAGAGGGTCAGCGGATATTCGAAGGTCTTGTAGCCGTCGTTGAAGACCGCGCCGGCAAAGGCGCCCTGCAAGGCCGGCACGCGGCGGCGGGCCTCTTCGGCATCCAGCTTCTCGACATTGCAGCCGAGCAGCTTCGCATTCTCCGTCTCGTGAGCGAACGCCTTGTCGCGCGCCGCAGTGCTGTCGAAGACCGTCAGCGCGCCGGTGTCGCGGATATGGCCGGAAATGCCGGCCAGAGCGCCGAGATGGGCATGGTCGGCTTCCGCCGTCTTCATCAGCGTCAGAAGGGCGGCGCGGCCTTCCGCCACCTTGCCGGGGCGGGCGGAGAGCAGGAGGCGGACGAGCCAGGGCGTGAGCGCCGGCAGGTCCTGCCAGCGCAGCGTCAGGGGGCCCAGCGGGTCGAGCAGCCATTTCGGCACGGAAAGCAGCATGTCGGCCCGGGCGAGCGGGTCGATCTCGGGCACGGCGAGGATGCCCGCATTGCCGACCGAGGCCGGCAGGCCGCCCGCGTCCCGTTCGAGGATCGTGACGCTATGGCCCCGTTCCATGAGATTGAGCGCTGTGGCGCAGCCCATGAGGCCGCCGCCGACGATACCGATATGCGCCATGCCGTCCCGTTGCGTTTGTGTTGATTTCGGCCGAAGCAGGCTGGCCGTTCGCGCCGGACGTTAGACGGAAACCGGCCCTCTGTCGACAGAAGGCCGGTGGCTCTCAGGCCGCCTGCGCGGGCCGGCGGTTCTGCAGCATCCGTCGGATGAAGGCGATGACGAAGAGCATCGCCATCAGCAGCACGATGGTCGGCGCGGGGGCGCTGTCGATCATGAAGCTCAGCCAGATGCCGCAGAAGGACGTGCCGAGCGCGACGGCGACGGCCACCATCAGCATGCTCGGAAAACGCCGCGTGAGGAGGGCCGCGATGGCGCCGGGAGCGACCAGCATGGCGACGGCGAGGATGATGCCGACCGCCTTCAGCGCGCCGACCACGACGAGCGAGAGCACGGCGAGAAGGCCGTAATGCAGGAGACGCACCGGCAGGCCGATGGCCGAGGCATGCTGCCGGTCGAAGGCCTGCACCAGAAGGTCCTTGCGGAAGAGGAGGATGAAGGCGGTCGAGGCGCTGGCGATGGCCACCGTCTCCACGAGGTCGGAGGTGGCGATGCCGAGCATGTCGCCGAAGAGGATATGGTCGAGATGGATATCCGGCTGGATCTTCACATAGAGCACAACGCCGAGGGCGAACATGCCGGAAAAGACGATGCCGAGAATCGTGTCTTCCTTCACCCGGCTGTTGTCCTTGAGATAGCCGGCAGCGAGCGCGCAGAAGAGGCCCGCGACGAAGGCGCCGGCCGCGAAGGGGAGGCCCAGGACATAGGCGATGACGACGCCGGGAAGCACGGCATGCGAGACCGCATCGCCCATCAGCGACCAGCCCTTCAGCACGAGATAGCAGGAGAGCAGCGCCATCGGCACGGCGATGATGAGCGTCACCAGGAAGGCGTTCTGCATGAAGGCGAGCTGGAAGGGCAGGAGCGCGAGTTCGAGCGTCTCGTTCATGGCGTGCTGCCTTCCGTCGTCTCGAGCGCCTGCCTGCCCCTGCGGCGCGCGGCGATGAGGCCGTGCTTGGGCGCGAAGAGGAAGGCGAGGAGGAAGATCGCCGTTTGCAGGACGACGATGATGCCGCCGGTCGCGCCGTCGAGGAAATAGGAGAGATAGGCGCCGGTGAGACTCGTGCCGGCCCCGAGCGCGGCGGCGATGACGATGAGGCGCTGGAAGCGGTCGGTGAGGAGATAGGCCGTCGCGCCCGGCGTCACCACCATCGCGACGACGAGGAAGGCGCCGACCGTCTGCATGGCCGCGACCGTCGAGGCGCTGAGGAGGGTGAAGAACAGGATCTTCAGGCCCGTCGGGTTGAGGCCGATGGAGCGGGCATGGTTCTCGTCGAAGAAGGCGACCATCAGGTCCTTCCACTTGAAGAGCAGGATGGCGAGCGTGACCGCGCCGATGATGGCGAGCTGGATCGTGTCCTCCCGCGTGACGGCGAGGATGTTGCCGAGCACGATGGTCTGGATGTTCACCGGCGTCGGCGAGAGCGAGACCATGAAGAGGCCGAGGCCGAAGAAGGAGGAGAAGATCATGCCGATGATCGCATCCTCCTTGAGTTGCGTCTGGCGGTTGAGGAAGAGCATGGCGGCGGCGGCGAGCCCGCCGGACAGGAAGGCGCCGGCGGCGAAGGGCAGGCCGAGCATGTAGGCCCCGGCGACACCCGGAACGATGGAATGCGAGAGCGCATCGCCGATCAGTGACCAGCCCTTGAGCATCAGATAGGCGGACAGGAAGCCGCAGATGCAGCCGACCAGCGCGCTCACCCACATGGCGTTGACCATGTAGCCGTAGCCGAAGGGTTCCAGCAGCGCGTCGATCACGGTTTCTTCTCCTCGCCATAGATGACGAAGGGGCGCTCGTCGTCGGTGATGACCTTGACCGAGCGCCTGTCCTCGTCGTCGTGCAGGTCGCGGCCGCCGAGGATGAAGTGGCGCAGCACGCCGCCGAAGGCGCGCTCCAGATTGGCTTCGGTAAAGGTCTCCGCCGTCGGGCCGGAGGCGATGACGGTGCCCTTGACGAAAACCGTGCGGTCGCAGAAATCCGGCACGCTGCCGAGATTGTGGGTGGAGACGAGCATGACGCGACCCTCGTCGCGCAGCTTGCCGAGCAGCTCGATGATCTGCTCCTCCGTGGTCACGTCGACGCCGGTGAAAGGCTCGTCGAGCAGGATGACCTGTCCCTCCTGCGCCAAGGCGCGGGCGAGGAAGACGCGCTTTCTCTGCCCGCCGGAAAGCTCGCCGATCTGGCGCTTGCGGAAGCCGGCCATGTTGACGCGGGAAAGCGCCTCCTCGACCATCTCGTGGTCGCGTTTTGTCGGGATGCGCAGCCAGTTCATGTGGCCGTAGCGGCCCATCATCACCACGTCCTCGACGAGCACGGGGAAGGTCCAGTCCACCTCCTCGGCCTGCGGCACATAGGCGACGAGGTTCTGCTTCAGCGCCTCGCGCACGGAAAGGCCGAGGATCGTCACCTTGCCTCCCGCGACCGGCACGAAGCCCATGATCGCCTTGAAGAGGGTGGACTTGCCCGCGCCGTTGACGCCGACCAGCGCGGTGATCGTGCCCTTCGGCACGGAGAAGCTGGCATGGCGCAAGGCCGTCAGGCCGTTGCGGTAGGTGACGGTCACGTCCTCGGCGACGATGCCGTCGACCGTCTTCGGCTTGCCGCCCATCCTCATTGCGAAAGACCTTTCACGATGGTTTCGGAGGTCACGCGCAGGAGGTCGAGATAGGTCGGCACGGGGCCGTCCGCCTCGCTCAGCGAGTCGACATAGAGGACGCCGCCGTAAGCCGCGCCCGTTTCGGCGGCGACCTGCCTGGCGGGATCGGCGGAAACGGTGCTTTCGCTGAAGACGACATGGATATTGTGCTCGCGCACCGCGTCGATCACCGCCTTCACCTGCTTCGGCGTGCCCTGCTGGTCGGCGTTGATCGGCCAGAGGAAGAGCTCCTTGAGGCCGAAATCGCGGGCGAGATAGGAGAAGGCGCCCTCGCTGGTGACGAGCCAGCGCTTTTCCTCCGGCAGTGCGCCGATCTTGGCCTTCATCTCTTCGCCCAGAGCCTTGATCTTCTCGCCATAGGCCTTGGCGTTGGCGTCGTAGGTCGCCGCATTGGCGGGGTCGAGCGCGCCGAGCGCCTTGCGGATGTTCTCGACATAGATCAGCGCATTGTCCGGCGACATCCAGGCATGCGGGTTCGGCTTGCCCTGATAGGGGCCTTCCACGATGCTCATCGGCGCGACGCCGTCGCTGACCGTGACGTTCGGCACGTCGCCGAGATTGGCGAGGAACTTCTGGAACCAGAGTTCCAGGTTGAGGCCGTTCCAGAGCACGAGCTTGGCGTCCTGCGCCTTCAGGATATCGCGCGGCGTCGGCTGGTAGTTGTGGATTTCCGCGCCCGGCTTGGTGATGGATTCCACCGTGGCCGCATCGCCCGCCACATTCGCCGCGATGTCGGCGATGATTGTGAAGGTCGTCACCACCTTGGGCTTTTCCTGCGCGAAGGCGGGGGCGGTGGCGAGAAGCGGCAGGCTGAGAAGCAGGGCATTGAAGGAACGGCGGAGCATCGGCTCTCCTGAGCTGCTTTTGCGAATGAGTTGCAATAAAATATAGAGCGGTTTTGCAGCCTGTCAACGCAATTGCAAATCATTCGCAGAAATGGCCCGAAATCGGACAGGCGGGTTTAAAACTTCCGAAACGCCCGCAGGCTACAGTGCGGCACGTTCGCGCGCTCTCGGCGCGTTCCCTGTTCTGCGTTCAAAGAGAAGTTCGTCGCCCGTGAAGTTCCTTCCGACCTCGTTCCGCCTGTCCCGGAAGCTGCTGATCATCGCCGCCGGCGTGCTGGTCCTGACCGGCGCCTCGGGCGCTGCCGCGATCTTCGTCGGGCGCGACGTGCTGCTCGGCCCGTCGACGGAGACGGTGTCCGGCGCCGCCTGCACGACGGTGACCACCGTGCGCCTCGAACAGGACGGCCAGCAATGGCTGCGCAAATATGTGCGCTCGGATGCCACGGACGGCGAGGTGCGCGTCAAGACGGCGCTGCGCGTCGCCGGGGCCGTCTCGAATGCCGAGGACGCCGATCTCTACCAGATCATCCTGATCGATGCCGCCGGGCCCGAATATCGCGCCGACATGCGCGGCCGGGCCATCGGCGCGGAAGTGCTCTTCGCCCGCGATCCCTCCGCCGTTCCCGGCATGAGCGCGCCCTTCGTCGCGCGCTATACGGATGGCGTGCCGGCCGCCAACGGGGAATTCTACGGCGAGCGCAAGGAGCTTTCGCTCGACGAGATCAAGACCATCGTCACGGCGATGAAGGAACGGGCGGACTGCATCGACCCGAATGCGGTCGAGACGGCGGCCTCCGGCCATGGCGAGGCCAAGGAGGAAGGCGGCCATGGCGCGGAAGGCGAGCATGCCGCCGCCGAAGGCACGCACGAGGTCGCGTCCAGCGGTCACTGACCGCGCTCGTCTCTGCCAAACGGCATATTTGCCGTTGTACAGCACCACCTAACTTTGCTAGCAGAGAGCACGATTTTCACCCCATACCGGCACGCTCGTGCCGACCCTTCCCGAGAGGGGAGGGTGAGGAAAGTTGACATGCCCGATCTCCTGCTTGAACTCCGCTCCGAGGAAATTCCCGCCCGCATGCAGCGCAAGGCGGCCGGCGACCTGAAGAAGCTCGTCACCGACGCGCTCGTCGAGGCTGGCCTCACCTATGAAGGCGCGCGCGAATACTGGACGCCGCGCCGCCTGACGCTCGATATCCGCGGCCTCAACGCCCGCTCGAGTGATGTGCGCGAGGAGATCAAGGGCCCGGCAACCTCCGCCCCCGAACAGGCAATCCAGGGCTTCCTGCGCAAGGCGGGCCTCGGCTCGGTTTCCGAAGCGCATGTGCATTCCGACCCGAAGAAGGGCGACTTCTACGTCGCCCATATCGTCAAGCCGGGCCGTACGGCGGACGAGATCATCGCCGAGGTGATGCCGGGCATCATCCGCAATTTCCCCTGGCCGAAGTCGATGCGCTCGGGTGCGGCCTCTGCAAAACCCGGCGCGATGCGCTGGGTGCGTCCGCTGCAATCCATCGTCTGTACCTTCGGCTCGGAGACGGAGGAGACGCGCGTCGTGCCCTTCGAGGTCGACGGGCTTACTGCCGGCAACGTCACCTACGGCCACCGCTTCCATGCGCCCGAGGCCATCACCGTGCGCCGCTTCGAGGACTATGTCGCCAATCTGGAGAAGGCGAAAGTCGTGCTCGATGCCGAGCGCCGCAAGCAGATCATCGCGACGGATGCCAATAACATCGCCTTCGCGAACGGCCTTGAACTCGTCGAGGACGAGGGCCTGCTGGAGGAGGTCTCCGGCCTCGTCGAATGGCCTCAGGTGCTGATGGGCACCTTCGACGAGGAGTTCCTGGCGATCCCCTCGGAGATCATCCGCCTCACCATCAAGACCAACCAGAAATGCTTCGTCACCCGCAAGCCGGGCGCCGACACGCTCTCCAACCATTTCATCCTGATCTCGAACATCGAGGCGAAGGACGGCGGCAAGGAGATCGTGCATGGCAACGGCAAGGTGGTGCGCGCCCGTCTTTCGGACGCCAAGCACTTCTGGCTGCGCGACCAGCACGACCTGCCCGACCTCGACACGCTGAAGGCGTCGGCCGAAAAGTTCGGCCTGGACCTCAAAAAGCCGCTCGACCAGCGCATGGCCAAGCTCGACGCGCTCAACGTCACCTTCCATGCCAAGCTCGGCACGCAGGGCGAACGCGTCACGCGCATCCGCAAGCTCGCTGCCGAGCTTGCGAAGGTCACCGGCGCCGATACCGCCCTCGTCGACCGTGCCGTGGTGCTCGCCAAGGCGGACCTGCGCACGGAAGCCGTCGGCGAATTCCCGGAACTGCAGGGCATCATGGGCCGCAAATATGCACTCCTGCAGGGCGAGGACGCCGCCGTCGCCGAAGCCATCGAAGACCACTACAAGCCGCAGGGGCCGTCCGACCGCGTGCCCTCGGGCAAGGTGGGCCTCACCGTGGCGCTCGCCGACAAGCTCGACACGCTGATCGGCTTCTGGGCCATCGACGAGAAGCCGACCGGCTCGAAGGACCCCTATGCGCTGCGCCGCGCCGCCCTCGGCGTCATTCGCATGCTCTTGGAAAAGAACATCCGCCTGCCGCTCCTTTCCGTCGCGAAGGACCCGGACCTTCTCGCCTTCTTCCATGATCGCCTGAAAGTCTATCTCCGCGACATGGGTGCGCGCCACGACCTCATCGATGCCGTGCTGACGCCGGAGGCCGACGATCTCCTGATGGTCGCCCGCCGCGTCGAGGCGCTGACGGCCTTCATCACCTCCGAAGACGGACAGAACCTGCTCGCCGGTACCAAGCGCGCCACGCAGCTTCTCGCCTCCGAGGAGAAGAAGGGCACCGTCGTCGAGGGCGCCGTCTCGGCCGCCCTTCTGAAGCTCGATGCCGAAAAGGCGCTTCACGCTGCCGTGGAAACCGCCTCGAAGGATGCGGCCGCGGCCGTCGCCGGGGAGGATTTCCGCTCGGCCATGGAAGCGCTCTCGATGCTCCGCGCACCGGTGGACCAGTTCTTCAACGACGTCCTCGTCAATGACGAGGACCCGGCCATCCGCGCCAACCGCCTCGCGCTGCTCTCCGCCATCCGCGCGGCGACCGGCACGGTCGCGGATTTCTCCAGGATCACGGGGTAAGGGGCGGGCGCTGGTGGCCGGCAAGATCCTCATCAGCGCTTGTCTCGCCGGTCTGCCGGTCCGCTACAACGGATCGGCCAAGCCGCTCGTCCATGCGGCCGTCGACCGCTGGATGGCGGAGGGGCGGCTGGTGACGCTCTGTCCGGAGCTTGCGGGCGGCTTCCAGGTGCCGCGGCCGCCGGCGGAAATCGAGAACGGGCTCGATGGCGACGACGTGCTCGACGGACGGGCGCGGGTGCTGGAGATTTCCGGCGGGGACGTGTCCGCCGCCTATATCGACGGCGCGCGCATCGCGCTCGACGTCGCGCGAAAGCACGATTGCCGCCATGCGCTTCTGATCGACGGCAGCCCGTCCTGCGGTTCCGGTTTCGTCTATGACGGCTCGTTTTCGGGTAGCCGGCATGCCGGGCAGGGCGTGACGGCGGCGCTGTTGCGGCGCAGCGGCATTGCCGTCTATTCCGACCGCGAGGTCGACCGGCTCGTCAGCGATATGGGGGAGAGCGGCTGATACGCGTGCGCCCCTGCTTGAGGTCAGGGGCGCAGACGTCCGCTTTCGCGGATTCCTGTCAGCCTGGAGGGACTGAGAGGCAGGGCCTCGCTAATATGGGGTCAATCCAGCCGAAGTTCAAATTTTCCCGGATCAAACTCGCGTGAAGAGGCGATCGCGGCCGTTTTCGCATGCCGTGCCGCGCCTTCGTCGAGCGCGCCGGTCTGGGTGCCGGCATCCACGGTCACCGCATTCTCTTCGGTGTCCGTGCTTGCGGCCTGCGTGGTCTCTGCCGGCGCCTTGCTGACGAAGACCACGGGCGAGCCGCCCATCCAGGCTTCCGTGCGGAAGATCTTGCGCTCGCCGTTCTCCTCGCGGACCTCGACCTTCTGCGTGCCGGGCGCGATAGCGTCGACATGATAGGTCGCGGCCTTGATCTTGGGCTTCAGCGCCGGGCAGTCGCCGCACCGGATCGTCTCGATGCTGTCCGCCGAGACGGCATCCTCGACGGGACGGATCGAACCCGCAAGGGCGGGGGCGGCAAGAAGCGCGAAGGCAAGGGTCGGCAACAGGATACGCATCGACGGTTCTCCTCATCGGTGAGGGGAGAATAGCGCCCGTCGGTTACGAGCCCGTCAGGGGAAATGGTAAAATTTGATGAAACGGCGTTTTTCCGCCGGTTGCCGTCAAGCCGTTTCGCGGGCGACGGCGCGCCAGCCGATGTCGCGGCGGCAGAAGCCGTTTTCCCATTTCACCCGGTCGAGCGCCGCATAGGCCGCCTTTTGCGCCTCGGCGACGGTCGGCGCGACGGCGGTGACATTCAGCACGCGCCCGCCGGTCGCCACGAGCTGGCCGCCCTTCAGCGCTGTGCCGGCATGGAACACCTTCGTCGCGGCGTCGTCGGCCGGCAGCGATAGGATCGGCGTCGCCTTCTCGTAGGCGCCGGGATAGCCCTTCGAGGCCATGACCACGGTGAGCGCGGGGTCGTCGCGCCATTCGGCGGAAACCTTGTCGAGCCGGCCGATGGCGGCGGCATGGAGGATCGGCAGCAGGTCGCTCTCGAGCCGCATCATCAGCACCTGGCACTCCGGATCGCCGAAGCGCACGTTGTATTCGATCAGCTCCGGACCCTTGGCGGTGATCATCAGGCCGGCGAAGAGCACGCCCTGGAAGGGATGGCCGTCCGCCGCCATGCCGCGGATCGTCGGCTCGATGATCTCCTTCATCGTGCGCTCGACCATGCCGGGCGTCATTACCGGGGCCGGCGAATAGGCGCCCATGCCGCCGGTGTTCGGGCCGGTATCGCCGTCGCCGACGCGCTTGTGGTCCTGCGCGGAGGCGAGCGGCAGCGCGTTCACGCCGTCGCAAAGGCAGAAGAAGCTCGCTTCCTCGCCGTCGAGGAAGGCTTCCACGACGACTTCCGCGCCGGCCGCGCCGAAAGCGCCGTCGAAGCAGTCGTCGACGGCGGCCAGAGCCTCGGGCAGCGTCATGGCGACGGTCACGCCCTTGCCGGCGGCAAGCCCGTCCGCCTTGATGACGATCGGCGCGCCCTCGGCCTCGATATAGGCTTTGGCGGAGGCGGCGTCGGTGAAGCGCTGGTAGGCGCCGGTCGGGATGTCGTATTTGGCGCAGAGGTCCTTGGTGAAACCCTTGGAGCCTTCGAGCTGGGCGGCGGCGGCCGAAGGCCCGAAGACATCGATGCCGGCCGCGCGCAGCACGTCGGCAAGGCCCGCGACGAGCGGGGCTTCCGGGCCGACGACGACGAAGGAGATGCCGTTCTCGCGGCAGAAGGCGGAGACCGCCGCATGGTCCTCGATATCGAGGGAGACCAGCGTCGCGCATTCGGCGATGCCGGGATTGCCGGGGGCGGCGTAGAGCGTGGTGAGGAGGGGCGATTGCGCCAGCTTCCAGGCAAGGGCGTGCTCGCGTCCGCCCGATCCGATCAACAGAACCTTCATGCCCGTACCCTCGACCTGATGCTTGTTGCTGGCGGGTTAAGGGGACGGGGGCGAAAGGTCAAGGGCCGCGGCGCTCGGGAGCATTGCGGCGCCCTTTTCCTCGGTGGTGCGATGAAGGAATTCCCGCTCGGTGCCGGGAACTCGCACGAATCATTTCACCTTCGAAAGCTGGCGAATGGTTAGCGAATCGGTAATGAAACGTGGCTAATGTTCGTGCAATCAAAGGTTTCGGCGCCCCGCGGCGGGTGCGTCGGCAAAGCGAGGATTGTGTCTTGAGTATCCGTTTCCCGGCCGCAATGACTGCGGCCGCCTTTCTTCTTGCGCCCATTTCCGCCCTTGCAGGCGACGGCGAGCACTTCTGGTCCGGCGACTGGTATCTGAAGGTGGGGGCCGCCGGCTTCGCCGCGCCGCGCTACGAGGGCGCCAAGGGCCATCTGTTCCAGGTCACGCCGCTGATCTCGCTCGGCAAGGCCGGCAGCACGGTGCGCTTCTCCTCGCGCAACGACAATCCCTCCTTCGCGCTGATCGACAACGGCGCTTTCCGCGCAGGGGCGACCGGCAAGCTGGTGATGCCGCGCGACGAGGATGACAGCGCCGACCTCAAGGGCCTGACGCCGGTGAAGCTGGGCGGCGAACTCGGTGCGTTCGCGGAAGCCTATCCGACGGACTGGCTGCGCGTGCGCGGCGAGGTGCGCCATGGCATCCGCAGCCACCACGGCATCGTGGCGGATGTGGCGGCCGACGCCTTCGTCGATATCACGCCGGACGTGCGCCTGTCCGCCGGTCCGCGCCTTACCGTCGCGTCGAACGACTATATGGACGCCTATTACCGGGTGAAGCCGAGCCAGGTCGCGGCCTCCGGCCTTGCCGCCTACGATCCGGGCGGCGGCATCCAGTCGGTCGGCGCGGGCGCGGCGATCACCTGGCAGGTCAACGAGAAGATCGAGACCAGCGCCTTCGCCGAGTACAAGCGCCTCATGGGCCCGGCGGCGGATTCGAGCCTCGTCAAACAGCGCGGCGAGCGCGATCAATTCCTGATCGGCGTTGCAGCCACCTACCGCTTCGATTTCACGCTGCGCTGAATCCCATCTGCGGCCATGCGCCGGCTTGACCGGGGCGTGGCCGCTTGCGATCTAGGTGCATGATCAGCACCTCCTCCGATTCCGGCCGCGTTTCCGACGCGCCTTCCGACAACTGGGTCTATCGCGTCCTGCCGCGCGGGGCCTGGCCCTATGCGCAGCTTGCCCGCTGGGACCGGCCGATCGGCTGGCAGCTCCTGATGTGGCCCTGCTTCTGGTCGGCGGCGCTGGCGGCCAATGTCGCGGCGGCGGCCGGCAGCTTCGACTGGTTGCGGTTCCTCGCGCATCTCTTGCTGTTCTTCATCGGCTCGGTCGCCATGCGCGGTGCGGGCTGCACCTATAACGACCTCGTCGACCACGATATCGACCAGGCGGTCGCCCGCACCCGCTCGCGCCCGCTGCCGTCCGGCCGCGTCACGCGCCGCCAGGCGAAGGTCTTCATCGTGCTGCAGGCGCTTGTCGGCCTCGTCGTCCTCCTGCAGTTCAATCTCTTCTCCATCGGGCTCGGCGTGGCCTCGCTGCTGATCGTCGCGGTCTATCCCTTCGCCAAGCGCTTCACCGACTGGCCGCAATTCTTCCTCGGCATGGCCTTCTCCTGGGGCGCGCTGATGGGCTGGGCGGCGGTCTTCGGCGCGCTGTCGCTGGCGCCCGTCGCGCTCTATATCGCCGCGATCGCCTGGACGATCGGCTACGACACGATCTATGCCCACCAGGACAAGGAGGACGACGCGCTGATCGGCGTGCGCTCCACCGCCCGCCTCTTCGGCGAGAAGACCCGGCAATGGCTCGTCGGCCTCTACGGCCTGACGGTGGCGCTCATCGCGCTGTCCTTCTGGCTGGCCGGCGTCGGCATCATCGGCTGGCTCGGCCTTGCGGCCGCCGCTTTGATGCTCGCCTGGCAGATCCGGTCGCTCGATATAGACGATCCGGTGCAGTGCCTTGCGCTGTTCAAATTCAACCACGTCGTCGGCTTTGCCATCTTCCTCGCGCTGGCGGTCGCCATCCCCTTCGCCTGAGCCGGACGCGGAAAAGCCGGCCGCAGGGAACGGCCGGCTTTCCGGAGGTCAAATCGTCATCGCAGGCTCAACGGCGGGCGATGATCTCCCGGCCGTCGATCTTCATCTGGACGCCGAGCTTGCCGGTCGTGCGGCGCACGAGGAAGCGGGGGCGGCGATCCGCGAAGTAGGAATGGCGGCGGCGCGGTTTCGCGGGGCGGCTGCCGACCGTCAGGTTGTCGTCGAGCGGGCGGGCGACGCCGTCGGCTTCCACCATCAGCATGGGAATGCGGTAGGCCTCGGCCCAGCTGCGCCAGTCGGCGGCGATGTCGCAGAGATCGTGCGCCACCAGAAGCGGGATGCAAAGGTCCGGGTCGTCGTGGTGCAGCTCGAGCGTGACGGTCACGTCGCCGTCGCCATGGTCGATGGCGCGGGCGGCGACGCCCTTGAAGGCGCGGGCCGGCAGTGCGATGGACAGCGGCAGGCCGCTGGAGGGAAGCACCTTGCGCAGCACGGCGCCGCGCTCGTCGAGGGTAATCGTGGCGTCGGTTCCCTCGGTGCGCAGCTCGAAGGTCACCTGCTGCGGGAAGCGCTTGGGATCGAGCCGGAGCGTGCTGCCGGCCCAGGCCGGCTTGGAAACGGTATTCAGCATGTCTTTCGCCCTTGTTTTCCTTGAGAGCCGGTGTCCGGTCTTCTCATCGGGACTTTGCGTCCTCTGAGGGGGAGAATAGGCGCGCCCCCTTCCATGCCGCTTAAAAATCGCGGTTAAGAAAACTTTGCAGTTCCTGATGGTTAGCAAAACCGCACGGGTCAGGGTTTAGGAGAGGTGAACGCAGGCCGGCGCATTCGAGCCATGGCCCGACAGGCCGGGACAAGCCTCGCGGGCGACAATGGCGCCGATCGGCCCCTGCGCGCGCGGCCGGTGACTGGAAGGAACGGTTTCCCGATGCTGTCGACCTATACGAGCTACAACCTCATCGCGAAGGACATGCTGAAGTCGCTGAACCGCACCGCGGCCGAGGCGACCAATGCGCGCGATGCCGATTACTACAGGGAGAATATCGGCAAGGTTTCCTCGGTCGACGAATTCCTCGACGACTACCGGCTCTATTCCTATGCCATGAAAGCCTATGGCCTGGAGGAGATGACCTATGCGAAGGCCTTCATGCGCCAGGTGCTGGACAGCGACCTGACGGATGCCAACAGCTTCGCCAACAAGCTGACGGACACGCGCTATCGCGATTTCGCCAGCGCCTTCAGCTTCACGCCCTCGACCGCGACGGCGCAGACCGAAACGCAGCTCGATTCCATCATCGGCCTCTATTCCGCCACCGCCGCCAATGCCGGCGCGGCGCTCAAGGAGGAGACCCGCTATTACAATGTCGTCATCGACACGGTGACGAGTGCCGACCAGCTCATCAACAACGACCGCCTGCGCAACTACGTGTTCACCGCCTTCGGCATCGATCCGAACACCTATTCGCGGGAGGTGGTGCGCGGGGTCCTCGGCAGCGATCCCGACGATCCGGCCAGCTACTTCAGCACCGAGTTCGGCGCCCGCGAGACGGATGCCGTGGCGGCGATCCAGGCTGCGAACAGCGAGCTGTCGACCCTTCCTTCCAACGATGCCAACAAGGCGCGGATCGCCGAGCTCAAGGCGGAAATCAGCCGGCAGAGCGCCATCATCGTCACGGCCGAGAAATATCGCGCGCTGGCGGAAGCCTACAATTTCGCCAGCGACGGGACGGCGACGGCCGGCACCGTGCAGGACGCGGACCAGAAGGCGGCCACGAACCAGCTCTACACGCTCTCCAATCCGCGCGTGACCTCCGAGGCGGCGCTGATCAACAAGGACTATTTCGAAAGCCGCATCGGCAGCGTGACGACGGCGAGCGAGCTCGTCAACGACCCGCGCCTGCTGAACTACATCAAGGTCGCTTTCGACCTCAACAAGGCGTCCGTCGTCAGCTCCACGATCGCCAATATCCTGACGAGCGACCCCGACCCGGACAACGCGACCAGCTACATCAACCTGTTCGGCGGTGCCGACAAGGCCAAATACGTCGCGCTGCGCGCCGCCTTCAACTTCCAGGAGGACGGCACGCTCGCCGCCGGCCAGACCGCGCAGACGGCGGCGCAGACCGCCACCGCCACGAACGCCTACATGATCCATTACAACGACAAGGACGACGAGGCCGACGCGACCGCCATCAAGCAGTTCAAGAGCCAGATCGGCGCGGTGAAGACCGTGAAGGACTTCGTCGGCGAAGCCTCCATCTATAACTTTGCGTTGAAGGCCTTCGGCATCGATCCGGCGAAGGTTTCCGCCTTTACCATCAAGAAGGTGATGCAAAGCGACCTCAACGATCCCAAAAGTTATGTGTACCAGCTCAAGGACGATCGTTTCGTCCAGCTCGCCAAGGCGTTCAATTTCGGTTCGGACGGCAATATCACCGCGCCGAAGCTGGCACAGTCGGAAGCCGAGATCCTCGTCATGTCCCGCGCCTATGTGACGGTGAAATCCCGTTTCGGAACGGAGGATGACAAGAAGAAGGCGGAGGAGGAGGCCAAATATTACTCCACGCAGATGCAGAAGGTGGAGTCCGTCGAGGATTTCCTTGCCGACGACCGCCTCGTCTCCTTCGTGCTGACGGCGAACGGCATCGATCCGGAAAGCGTCGACGCCACCTTCATGCAGAAGATATTCACTTCCGACCTCGACGACCCGAAGAGTTTCGCGAACCAGCAGGCGGATCGCGCCTATCGCAAGATCGTCGCCTCCTTCAACTTCAATGCCGAGGGCAAGGTCACGCAGCCGGACGACGCGGAGATCCAGTCGCGCCGCGGCATCTACGAGACGATCGACAGCCATGTGCAGCAGATGCTTGAGGAAGAGGCCGGCGACGACAATGCCGGTGTGCGCCTCGCGCTCTATTTCCAGCGCAAGGCCGAGACGATCACCAGCCCCTACGACATCCTCGCCGACGATGCGCTGTTCGAGGTCTTCAAGGTGATCTACCAGCTGCCCGACGAGATCGGCAGCGCCGATATCGATGCGCAGGCGGAGATGATCAAGCGCCATCTCGAGCTCAAGGACCTGCAGGACCCCGAAGCGGTTTCGAAGATGATCGTCAAGTTCTCGGTCCTCTACGACCTCGACAACCAGACGAATACCGATCCCGCCCTTTCGGTGCTGACCAGCTCCGGCTCCTCCGGCATCAGCGCCGACCTCATGATGTCGCTGGCGCAGCTGCGCCCGGGCGGCTCCTGATCAGCCAGCCACGACCTTGCCGGGATTCATGATGCCGGCGGGGTCGAAGGCGTGCTTGACCCTTTGCATCAGGTCCATCTCGATCGGCTCGCGCACGGCGGCAAGCTCGTCGCGCTTCAACTGGCCGATGCCGTGCTCGGCGGAAATCGAGCCGTGGTATTTCAGCACGATGCCGTGGACGAGATGGTTGATCTCGCGCCAGCGATCCAGGAAGGCCTGCTTGTCCGCGCCCACGGGCTGGGAAATGTTGTAGTGGATGTTGCCGTCGCCCATATGGCCGAAGGAGCAGATGCGCGCGCCGGGGATCGCCGCCATCACGGCCGCGTCCGCCTCGGCCATGAAATCCGGGATGGAGGAGACCGGCACGGAGACGTCGTGCTTGATCGAGCCGCCCTCGGGCTTCTGCGCCGGCGACATGCTCTCGCGCATGTGCCACAGGGCCTTGCGCTGTTCCCCGCTTGAAGCGATGACGGCGTTCTCCACCAGCCCCGCCTCGATGCCCTCGGCCAGCAGCGCCTCCATCATGCGCGTCGCCGTCTCGGCGGCGTCGGAGGTGGAGATGTCGATCAGCACGTACCAGTCGTGCCGCGTCGCGAGCGGATCGCGCACGCCGGGAATGTGCCGCGTGGTGAAATCGACGCCGAGGCGCGGCATCAGCTCGAAGCCGGTGAGCGCCGTGCCGCAGCGGCTGGAGGCGCGCTCGAAGAGGGCGAGCGCGTCCTTCACCGATTTCAGGCCGGCAAAGGCGACCTCGTGGCCGAGCGGGCGGGGGAAGAGCTTCAGCACCGCGCCGGTGATGACGCCGAGCGTGCCCTCCGCGCCGATGAAGAGGTCGCGCAGGTCGTAGCCGGTATTGTCCTTCTTCAGCCGGCGAAGGCCGTTCCAGACCTCGCCGGTCGGCAGCACGACCTCGAGGCCAAGGCAGAGGTGACGCATGTTGCCATAGGCGAGCACGGCGGTGCCGCCGGCATTGGTGGAGAGATTGCCGCCGATCTGGCAGGAACCCTCCGAGCCGAGCGACAGGGGGAAGAGCCGGTCGACGGCCTCGGCCGCCTTGTGAATCTCCGCCAGCACGCAGCCGCCGTCCGCGACGATCACGTTGCCGACCGGATCGACGTCGCGGATGCGGTTGAGGCGGGAGAGGGAGAGCACGATATCCGCCGCGCCCTCGCGGGGCACGCTGCCGCCGACATGGCCGGTATTGCCGCCCTGCGGCACGATGGCGGTGCGCGTCTCGGTGGCGAGCGCGAGGATCGCCGAGACTTCCTGCACCGAGCCCGGCCGCAGCACCAGCGGCGATGTGCCGTGATAGAGCCCGCGGCTTTCGACGAGATAGGGAGCGATGTCCCTGTCGTCGGAGAGCGCATAGCCGGCGCCGGTGATGTCCGCGAAGCGGGCGATGAGATCGGGGGAGAGCTTTGCCTGGACCATCTTGTTTCTCTCAGCTTCTCGGGGCGGCGGCGCGCTGCAGGCGGTCGTTGATCGCTTCGCCGAGGCCGGTCGCCGGGATCGGCGAGAAGGCGATGGAGCGTGCGCCCACGGCATCGGCCTTCTTCATGTAGCCGAAGAGGTTGGTGGCGGCTTCGGCAAGGTCGCCTTCGGGGCTGAGGTCGAGCACCAGCGCGGCTTCGGCCTCGCCGGGAAGCGCCTTGCCGCCGAAACGGATGAGCACTTCGCCGGGTTTCACGTCGCTCGCGTCGAGCCGCACCGGCGCATCGGGGGCATAGTGCGAGGCGAGCATGCCGGGGGCCACGATCGTCGCGCCAGCCTTGTCGTTGCGCGTGACGGGGCGGCCGATGACGCGCTCGATCTCGGCGGCGTCGAGCCCGCCGGGCCGCAGCAGCCGGATCGTCTCGCCCTCGACCTTGAGGATGGTGGATTCGAGGCCGACTTTCGCCGCGCCGCCGTCGAGCACCAGTTCCAGCCGGTCGCCGAAATCGTCGGCGACGTGGCGGGCGGTGGTCGGGCTGATGCGGCCGGAGGTGTTGGCGCTCGGGGCGGCGAGCGGCCGGTCGAAGGCGGCGAGCAGGCGGCTGGCGATGCCGGTCGGTACGCGGATGCCGACGGTGTCGAGCCCGGCGCGGGCCAGCGGATGGATGGGGCTTTCGGGGCGGACGGGCACGACCAGCGTCAGCGGGCCGGGCCAGAAGGCTTCGGCGAGGCGGCGCGACAGCGAGTCGAAGATCGCATGCCGCTCCGCCATGGCGAGATCCGCCATGTGGCAGATCAGCGGGTTGAAGCGCGGGCGGCCCTTCATTTCATAGATGCGGGTGATCGCCTGCGGATTGGTGGCGTCGGCGGCAAGGCCGTAGACGGTCTCCGTCGGAATGGCGACGGGAACGCCCCGCCCGAGGGTTTCCACGGCGCGCGCCAGCGCCGTCTCCGCATCCGTCCGCGTGTCAACGATATCCGCCATGTCGTCCTTCCGTCGCTTTCGGCTTCCTTTACAGGGCTTTGGCCGGCAATGCCAAGGCCGAAGCGCTTGGCTAAAATTCGAGCGACCGGATTAGAGCGGTCGAAAGAGCCGCCTGTTATGGAAGGCTGAGAATTCCCGCAGGCAGGTTCCCGTCCCATGGCTCAGAAGAAATCCTCGACGACCGATATCACGCTCAGGATCGCAGCGGCGATGAAGCAGATGGGCATCGACGGCCTGCCGCGCAATTACGAGCTGGTCTACGAGGCCTATGCGGGCAGCAATCCGGACCTCGTGCGCGATTTCATCGCGCTTGGCAAGTACAAGACCCAGGCGGCGCTCGACGAGCTCGGCCGCAAGTACCTGCCGCACCAGCACGAGGCGAGCGTGCTGCAGCGCTCGGCGGGCGCGATCAGCAACGAGATGAGCAATTTCATGGACCTGCTCAGCCAGGAACGGTCCTCGCTCAACGACTATGGCCGCCTGATCGGCGAGGCCTCGCAGGTCATCCGCAATGCCGGTGGCCTTGGCGAGGGCGCGCTCGGCAGCTCGCTCGAAGCCCTGCAGCGGGCGACGGAACTGCGCGTCAGCCACACGGCGGAAATGGCGGAGAAGGTCGCCGCGCAATCGGTCGTGATGGACGGCATCCAGAAGGAGATGGCGGAATTCGAGGCGATGAAATTCGTCGATCCGCCGACGAAGCTCGGCAACCGCCGCGCCTTCAACAAGGCGCTCGCCCGCGTCTATGCCAATCCGGAGCTACCCATGCTCTGCGGCGTGGCGATCGCCGAGGTCGATGCCGAGCGCCGCTTCACGTCCGGCCAGATCGAGGCGCTTTCGGACCATCTCGTGACCTTCTACGGCGGGCTCATCCGCCAGGCCTTCCCGGCAAGCGACCTTGCCGTGCGCTTCGACGGCCTGCGCTTCGGCTTCCTCTTCCAGACGGCGGACGAGGGCGAGGCGACGCGGCTCGTCGATCTCCTGCGCGCGGCCTTCCAGACCGTGGCGCTGCGCGATCCGCGCACCGGGCGCAATCTCGGCAACCTCACGCTGTCGACGGGGCTTTGCATGTCGGACCGGGCGGAAAGCGCGCTCGACCTGACATCCGCCTGCGAGCGGGCGCTTGCCGAGGCGAAGGCGGCGGGCGGCGACCAGACGGTCGTCTATGGCCGCGGCGACGAGGTGCCGGCCGGCAAGGAATGGATGCTCTACCGGGCGTCGTGAATGGACTATAGCGTCTGGATGACCTTGCGCAGCGCCTCGTCGCGCGCGCCGAGCATCAGCACGTTCTTCATCGCCAGCTTCGGATCGTCCGTGCGGAAGATCACGCCGTTGCCGCGCACCGTGCGGTCGATCGTGAGGCGGCCTTCCTCCTCGGTCGGGGCGATGGCGACGGCGAAATACATGCGGCCGGGCTTGCGCGATATGCCGGCGAAGAACTGGTCCTCGTCGCCGATCTCGGCCAGGAAATTGGCCATGTAGAAGGCCCATTGTACGTTTTCGAACTCCGCGAAGCGGCTGTTGGCGACGGTAATGTGGCAATAGCCGAGATGCGGCGTCCCGGCCAGCGTGCGGTGGAAGACCAGCTTGGGAAAGCGGATCGACCGGTGGAAGCCGTTGATGCGCTCGTGGGTGATGTCGCCGGCGCGCTCCAGCTTGCGGCCGGTGCGCTCGGCCACTTCCTGGTAGCTGAGATAACGCTTCTCGCTCGGGCTCCAGGCGATGCTCCGGTCGATGCGGCCGGTGCGCAGGAACTCCGTGTGCACGGCGGATCGGGGCGGATTGGCCCGCTTGAAGGCGACGGCGTCGTAGTACCGGAATTTCGTCTGCTGCACGCCTCGGGCACTCCATCCACGCGTCCTGTCCGGCAAAAGTTTATGGAAACGTCGTTAAGTATTTGTTTCAACCCGCGACGTCGCAAACCCGTAAGGAATATGGTCGCAATATGACAAGGGTTGTCGCTCCGGTGCCGACGGGTCGAAAGAGCGGGAAGAGCCCCCGGATTTGAAGCCTATCCATATGAGATATCAGGTGAAATAGAGGCCGCAGGTATCGATCTCCATGGTTGTGGCCTGTCGTCAAATCAAGAGGCCGTGTCGTTTTCCGGCATGCCGTTCGGACGTAGTTGCGCTTAGATAGGTCTACTCAAGGCGTCACCCTCGGCAGAGGGCGCGAAAATTGGGAAGCCGGTTGAATTCCGGCGCTGCCCCCGCAACGGTGTTGGAGGCGTGGAGAGGCCGACGGAGGAGGAACCCGGAAGGCGCCACGACAGTCCCGAAAGGACGCTCCTCAGCCCGGAAACCAGCCTGGAGGAACGATCGTGACGGCTGCGGCGGGCGGCCGGGAAGCGTGCAGTTCCGGGCCTGGCACCCGGGGGCCGTCTCCTTCCGTACGCCTCGGCGAATTTGGATATCTGAGGATCCCGGCATGGACATTCGCAGCGACGTGCTCCGCAAGCTCAAGAACCGGCGCGAAGGCTACAGCCTCGAGCAGGCCTTCTACACCGACCCCGATTACTACAAGCTCGACCTGGAGACGATCTGGTACCGCGACTGGCTGTTCGTCGGCCACGATTGCGAGATCCCGAAGGCCGGCAACTATTTCACCGTGCAGGTCGGCGACTATCCCGTCGTCATCACCCGCGACCGCGCGGGCACCGTGCGCGCGCTGCACAATGCCTGCCGCCATCGCGGCTCGCGCGTCTGCTCGCAGCACAGGGGCAGCGCCGCCAAGCTCGTCTGTCCCTATCACCAGTGGACCTACGAACTCGACGGTTCGCTGCTCTTCGCCCGCCACATGGACGAGAATTTCGACAAGAGCGAGCATGGCCTCAAGCCGGTCCATTGCCAGACGGTCGGCGGCTACATCTTCATCTGTCTCGCCGAGGAAGCGCCGGACTTCGCGCCCTTCGTCTCGCTCGTCGAGCCCTATATCGCCCGCCATCGTCTCGGCGAGACGAAGATCGCCTTCGAAAGCACCATCGTCGAGAAGGGCAACTGGAAGCTCGTCTGGGAGAACAACCGCGAGTGCTACCACTGCGCGGCCAACCATCCCGAGCTCTGCCGCACCTATCCGGAAGCGCCGAGCGCGACCGGCGTGCAGGGCGCGCAGGACGATCCGGAAATCTCCGGCCACTGGGCCAAGTGCGAGGCCGCCGGCCTGCCGAGCCAGTTCCGCATGTCGCCGACCGGCCAGTTCCGCGCCGCGCGCATGCCGCTCATCCAGGATGCCGAGAGCTACACCATGTCCGGCGCCCGCGCCGTGCAGCGCCCGCTTTCCAGCGACGTTCTGGAAAGCCATATCGGCGCACTGCTGCTCTTCCACTATCCGACGACGTGGAACCACGTTCTGGCCGACCACGCCATCACCTTCCGCGTGCTGCCGCTCGGTCCCGAACTGACCCAGGTCACGACCAAGTGGCTGGTCAACAAGGATGCGGTGGAAGGCGTCGACTACCGTCTCGACGAGCTCACCCATGTCTGGACCGAGACCAACGACCAGGACCGCCGGATCGTCGAGGAAAACGCCTTCGGCATCCGTTCCCCGGCCTACGAGCCCGGCCCGTACTCGCCCGTCGACGAAGGCGGCGTCATGCAGTTCGTCGAATGGTATTCGAACTTCATGGTCGACCGGCTCGACGGCTCGAAGCAGACGCTCTCGCGGGTAGCATGACATGAGTGCCAGCCACTTCCGCCACTTCGACGAACTCCATCCGTGGAACGACCGGCAGAACCTGCTGGAATGCATCGCAGCCACGGTGGAGACGGCGGACGTGATGACATTCACCTTCCGCTCCGATCGCGACAACTGGTTCCGGTATCTGCCGGGCCAGTTCGTCACGCTCGAACTGCCGGTCTCGGAAGACGAGCCGGTAATGCGGACCTATACGCTGTCCTCGACGCCCTCCCGCCCCTATGCCGTCTCCGTGACGGTGAAGGCGCAGAAGAACTCGATCGGCACGCGCTGGATGTTCGACAATCTGCGCCCCGGCGTGAAGCTGAAGGCCTTCGGGCCGCTCGGCGACTTCTCCTTCGTGCGCCATCCGGGCGAGAAATACCTCTTCATCTCCGCCGGCTCCGGCATCACGCCGATGATGTCGATGACGCGCTGGATGGCCGATTGCGCGCCGCAGTCCGACGTCGCCTTCGTCACCTGCGCCCGCAAGCCGGAGGATCTCCTGTTCAAGGGGGAGCTCGAATATATCGCCGCGCATATGCCGCAGCTCTCGCTCGGCTTCGTCGTCGAGGGACATAACCCGCGCGACGGCTGGCATGGGCTGCGCGGCCGCATCGATGCGGCGCGGCTGACGCTGATGGCGCCCGATTTCCGCGAGCGCACCATCTTCTGCTGCGGGCCGGAGCCCTTCATGCGCGGCGTTCGCGACATGCTGAAGGTCTGCGGCTTCGACATGGAGCGCTACCACGAGGAGAGCTTCCAGCCGGCCGCCGCGCCCGCCCCGGAAGAGATCGCCATCCGCGCCGGCGCCGGCGAGGCGGAGGTGGATGCCGACGCGGTCGCCACCATCACCTTCACCATGGCCGGCAAGGAAGCCAAATGCCCGCCCGGCCAGACCATCCTGCAGACGGCCCGCGCGGCGGGCGTGCGCATCGGCGCGGCCTGCGAGGGCGGCCTGTGCGGCACCTGCCGCGTCATGAAGGTCTCGGGCGAAGTCGACATGCGCCACAATGGCGGCATTCTCGATGACGAGATCGAGGAAGGCTACATCCTCGCCTGCTGCTCGCGGCCCATCGGGGACGTCTCCATCGAGGCGTGAGGCCGCGCTTCCTCTTCCATCGGCGTGGTCATGCCGTGCGGATGGATGCTCGGGTCGAGCCCGAGCATGTCGAAGGAGACGTGACAGGGCGTCGTTAAGCAAGAAGGCCGCGGAGCAACCCGCGGCCTTTTTCGTTATGAAGACGCTCTCTTGCGGTGAGCCTCACCCTACCCACTGCCGTCATCCTCGGGCTTGATCCGAGAATCCTCGCCACGAGCGAGGCCATGCCGTGGGGATGCATGGTCGGGTCAAACCCGACCATGACGGAGGGGAGGACGCGTCCTCCCTTCCGCAACGAAGCGTGTCAGTCCGCCTTGGCCCGGCGCGCCGGGAAGAGGATGACGTCGCGGATCGACGGGGCGTTGGTCAGGAGCATGATCAGGCGGTCGACGCCGATGCCGAGGCCGCCGGCGGGCGGCATGCCCTGGTCGATGGCGTCGAGGAACTCGTCATCGAGCTGCTTGGCCTTCTCGCCACGGGCATGGGCCTGCTCGAGCTGCTCGACCATGCGGGCGCGCTGCTCTTCCGGATCGTTCAGCTCGGAGAAGGCATTGCCGAGTTCCCAGGTGTTGCAATAGGTCTCGAAACGCTCGACGAGGCGCGGCTCGCCCGGCACTTCCTTGGCGAAGGGCGAGATGTCCTTCGGGAAATGCGTGACGTGGCTCGGCTGGATCAGTGTCGGCTCGACCTTCTCCTCGAAGATGAAGGCAAGGCATTCGCCCCAGGTCCAGTCCTTCTCGATCTCGAAGCCGGCGGCCTTGGCGGCGGCGCGGGCTTCCTCGTCCGTCTTGATGGCGAGGAAGTCGATGCCGGTTACTTCCTTGACCGCATCGGGCATCGGCACGCGCTTGAACGGGCCCTTGAAGGAGATTTCCTTGTCGCCATAGGCGAATTTGGTCGAGCCGTGGATCTTCACTGCCAGCTCGGCGAAAAGGCGTTCCACGAGGTCCATGATGTCCTCGTAGTCGGCATAGGCCCAGTAGCACTCCATCATCGTGAATTCGGGATTGTGCCGGGTCGACACGCCCTCGTTACGGAAGTTGCGGTTGATCTCGAACACCTTGTCGGTGAGGCCGGAGACCAGCGTGCGCTTGAGGAACAGTTCCGGCGCGATGCGCAGGAACATGTCCAGCTTCAGCGTGTTGTGGTGCGTCTTGAAGGGCTCGGCCGTCGCGCCGCCATAGACCGAATGCAGCATGGGCGTCTCGACTTCCATGAAGCCGTCGTTCTCCATGAAGCGGCGGATGCCGGAGACGATCTTCGAGCGCTGCTGGAAGCGGAGCTTGGACTCCTCGTTGCTCATGATATCGAGGTGGCGCTTGCGATAGCGGATCTCGATGTCGGCAATGCCATTCCACTTCTCCGGCATGGGAAGAAGCGACTTCGTCAGCATGACGATCTCATGGGCATTGATCGTCAGCTCGCCGCGCTTGGTGCGGCGCACCGCGCCGGTCACGCCGATGATGTCGCCGAGGTCGATCATCGGCAGCAGGTTGCGGGCCTCCTCCGGCGTCGTGTCCTTGTGGCTGAAGATCTGGATCTTGCCCGAGGCGTCATGGATATCCATGAACATGCCGGAATTGCGCGAGGAATAGACGCGGCCGGCGACGGTCACGATGTCGCCGCTCTCCGTGTCGAGCTCCAGGCCCTCGTACTTTTCCGCAAGCTCCGCATTGGTCATCGTGCGGTGGAAATGCGCCGGATAGACGTCGCCGATCGTTTCGCGCAGCTGGGCGAGCTTCTGGCGGCGGACTTCCGTCGGATCGGAGGAGAGGGCGGTTTCTGTCTTGTCGTTCATTCTTGTTCGTTCCTTACTTTCCGCTGCCGACCATGGAGGCCACGACCTGCGCGGCGACCTTCAGGCGCTGGCGCACGACGGAGCGGCCGAGGATGGCCATCGAGTCGAAGAGCGGCAGCGAGCGCGACGAGCCGGAGACGGCGACGAAGAGCGGAGCCACCACGACCTTGAGCTTCTTGCCGAGCCGGTCGGCGCTGGCGCGCAGTTCCGCCTCGATGCTCTCGACGGTCCATTCCGGCATCTTTTCGAGGTCCGGCTGCACCTGGTTCAGCACTTCCAGAATCTCTTCCGGCGTCGACTTCACCTTGGCGAAGGCTTCCGGCGTCAGGCCGAGGTCCGACTTCAGCAGGAAGCCGGCAAGGTCCGGCAGCTCGCCGAGCTTGGAGATGCGCGACTGCGACAGCTTCAGGCCGTCGCGGATGCGGTTGTTCTCCATCGCCCATTCCAGCACGCGCTGCATGAAGTCTTCTTCGGTAAGCTGCTCGCGCAGCCACCGGCCGTTCAGCCAGTCGAGCTTCTGGATGTCGAAGATCGCGCCGGCCTTGGAAAGGTTCTCCGGGTCGAACTTCTCGGCGAGCTGATCCATGGTCAGCAGTTCTTCGCCTTCGGATATCTGGATGAAGAACAGGCCGAGGAAGTTCATCAGCGCTTCCGGCAGGTAGCCGAGCGCCGAATAGTAGGAGATCGAGGTCGGGTTCTTGCGTTTCGAGAGTTTCGACTTGTCGTGATTGCGCATCAGCGACAGGTGCATGAAGACCGGCGGCTCAAGGCCGAGATATTGATAGATGAGGATGTGCTTGGGCACCGAGGCGAGCCATTCCTCGCCGCGCGCCACATGGGTGATCTTCATCAGGTGGTCGTCGACCACGTTCGCCATGTGGTAGGTCGGCATGCCGTCGGCCTTCAGCAAAACCTGCATGTCGACCGCATCCCACGGAATCTCCACCGGGCCGTAGACGCCGTCGACGAATTTGCACGAGCCCTCGGTCGGGATCTTCATGCGCACGACATGCGGCTCGCCGGCGTCGACGCGCTTCGTCACTTCCTCGGCGGAAAGGTGGAGGCAAAGGCCGTCGTATTTCGGCGGCTTGCCGGCGGCGCGCTGCGCCTCGCGCATCTGCTCCAGCCGCTCGGGCGTGCAGAAACACTTGAAGCCGTGGCCGTTGGCGACGATCTTGTCGACATAGGGACGGTAGATGTCCTTGCGGTCGGACTGGCGGTAGGGACCGTAGGGGCCGCCGATATCGGGGCCTTCCGACCATTCCAGGCCACACCATTTCAGCGCGTCCAGCACCTTCTGCTCGAATTCCGGCGTCGAACGCGTGGCGTCCGTGTCCTCGATGCGCAGGATGAAGGTGCCGTTGTTCTTCTTGGCGAAGAGGTAGTTGAACAGCGCGATATAGGCGGTGCCGACATGCGGCTCGCCGGTCGGAGAGGGTGCGATGCGGACGCGAACGCCGGAAGTGCTCATGGGTTGGGCCTGTCTTGACATTTCAGGAGGGGAGAGCCCGGTTTTTCGCCGTTTCGAATGGCGGCAAAAGGCAATCCATTGGGCTGGGTGAGACCATATTCAGCCCGGCGCGTCAAGAAAAACTCGGGCCCGGCTACTGCACCGGCCAGACGTAGAGCAGCGTCGGTACGCTGACGATGACGATGAGGACGGAGAGCGGCAGGCCGACGCGCGGATAGTCGGCGAACTTGTAGCCGCCCGGGCCCATGACCAGCGTGTTGCACTGGTGGCCGACGGGGGTGAGGAAGTCGCAGCCCGCGCCGATCGCCACGGCCATCAGGAAGGCCTCGGGCCGGTAGTGCAGGGCGCCCGCGAAGCTCGCCGCGATCGGCGCCATCACCAGCACGGTTGCGGCATTGTTGAGGAAGGGCGTCACCGCCATCGCGGTCAGCAGGATGAGAGTGAGCGCGCCGAAGGGCGGCAGGTGCACGGCGATATCGCCGAGCCAGCCGGCGATGAGTTCGCTCGCGCCCGTCGTGCGCAGGCTGTCGGAAACGGGGATGAGCGCGGCGAGCATGACGAGGATCGGCCCGTCCAGCGCCGCATAGGCCTCGCGCAGCGGCACGGCGCGGAACAGCACCATGGCGACGGCGGCGGCGAAGAAGCCGGTGGCGACCGGCACGAGGCCGAGCGCGGTGGAGGCCATGGCGGCGATCAGCACCAGGACGGGGATGATCGCCTTGCGCGGCGCGCCGAGCAGGATCTCGCGCTGGGCGAGGGGGAGGAGGCCGAGTTCCGGCAGCAGCGTCGGCAGCGCCCGGTTGTTGCCCTGCACCACGATCACGTCGCCGGGGCGAAGGCGCACCTCGGAGAGCTTTTCGCGTAGGCGCTGGCCCTGCCGGCTGACGGCGAGCAGGTTGATGCCGTAGGAATGGAACAGCGCGATGGAGCGCGCGGAAATGTCGATGAGGCGGGATTCGTTGCCGACGACGACCTCGATGGCGCTGATCTCGCCGGCCTCGCCGCGCCCGGCACGGATCGGCTGGCCGGAGAGCGTCAGGCCGGCGGTGGAGACGACCTTGTCGAGGGCGCTCGCGGTGCCTTCCATGAGGATCGTGTCGTTTGCCATGAGGCGCACGTCCGGCAGGGGCGTCAGATGCACATGGCCGCGGATGATCGAGGTCGCGATGACGTCGCCGTCACCGTTGCGCAGCACCTCGTTGAGCGACTTGCCGATGGCGGGCGAGCCTTCCACCACCGTCGCGTCGGAGGAATAGGCGGCCGCTTCCAGCGATTCCTCGATGCTGGCGTTCTTGTTGGTGCGCTCGGGCACGATGCGGTTGAAGAGCAGCATGAAGAGGATGCCGCAGACCGTCAGCGTCGCGCCGACCGGCGTGAAGTCGAACATGGTGAAGCTCTCGCCGCCGATCTCCTGGCGAAGGCGCGAGACGACGATGTTGGGCGAGGTGCCGATCTGCGTCATCAGGCCGCCGAGGAGGGCGGCGAAGGCCATCGGCATCAGGAACTTCGAGGCGGGCGTGCCGGATTTGCGGGCGAACTGGAAGGCGAGCGGCATCATGATGGCGAGCGCGCCGATATTCTTGATGAAGGCCGAGAGCACCGCGACGGAGACCAGCAGCAGGGCGAGCTGGCTGCGCTTGGAGGTGAGGTTCGGGAAGAAGCGCTTGACCGCGAGGTTGACGATGCCGGAGCGGGCGACCGCCGCGCTCACCATCAGCGCGCTGCCGACGATGATGACGATATCGTCGGAAAAGCCGGAAAACGCCTTGTCGAAGGGCACGATGCCGACGGCGAGCGCCAGCAGCAGCGAACAGCAGGCGACGAGATCGTAGCGGAACCTTCCCCATATGAACGCCGCCATCATGAGCCCGATGACGACGAAGGCGGAGGTCTGCTCAAGGGTCATATGTCAGTCCGTGCGGCGGGGTGAGGCGCGGCATGAATTCCCTTGAGGCCCTGCCGGTTCCGCTGCGATCAGCGCAACCGTCCAAAACTTTCGCGGAACAATCCACCCGTCCGAAGATTTGCCAAGAGAAGGCGGGCCGTGTCAACCGGACACGACGGAGATGGAGAACACGGGGATTTTTCCGGTTTCTCCCCGTGGCCGACGAAACGGCAGGCGAGCTCCCAACCCGTCCGGCCCGTCTTCGACGGTTCCCAAAACAAAACCGGCGGGGTGAAGGCCCCGCCGGTTCCTGTTTCAATGGCCCGCGCCCCTGCTCTTCTGCCGGGCATTACGCGAGAGCATGTTCAGCAACTCGACGAGCGCCGAGAAGGCCATGGCGGCGTAGATGTAGCCCTTGGGCACATGGAAGCCCATGCCTTCGGCGATCAGCGTCGTGCCGATCATCAGCAGGAAGGCCAGCGCCAGCATGACGATGGTCGGGTTCTTCTCGATGAAGTTGGCGAGCGGCGTCGCGGCCAGCAGCATGACGGCGACGGCCACAAGCACGGCGACTACCATGATCGGCAGGTGCGGCGTCATGCCGACGGCGGTGATGATGCTGTCGATCGAGAAGACGAGGTCGAGCAGCAGGATCTGGCCGATGGCGGCGGCGAAGGACGTGGTGACCGCGCCGCCGACCATGTCCTCCTTGTGGTCGACCGGATCGACATTGTGGTGGATCTCCTTCGTCGCCTTCCAGACGAGGAAGAGGCCGCCGGCGATCAGGATCATGTCCTTCCACGAGAAGCCGTGGTCGAACAGCGTGAAGACCGGTGTCGTCAGCTGGACGATCCAGGCGACGGTGCCGAGCAGCGCAAGGCGCATGACAAGCGCAAGGCCGATGCCGATGCGGCGGGCCTGCACGCGATGTTCGGCGGGCAGCTTGTTGGTCAGGATCGAGATGAAGATGAGGTTGTCGATGCCGAGAACCACTTCCATCACGACGAGCGTGACGAGTGCGATCCAGGCGGCCGGGTCTTGCACGAGCGCAAGAATGCTGTCCATCCGGTCTTTCCTCTCCATGAATACGGGTATGGACTTCCGTATTTATGCAGAATCCGGCCGCTGACAAGCGAGCGGGCCGCCGTTCCGGCGAATATCACGATTTCGTCATCTGATGCGCGGGTTGTCGGCGCTTCTCAAGGCTTCGCGCCGTAGGCGGCGAGGAACATGCGGATGGCGGAGGTGACGTTCTTCTCGATCGTCGCCCGCGAGGGCACCTCCTCCATCGCGCCGAAGATGCGCGGCTTGAAGAGGCCGACCGTGGTGAGCTCGATGAACTGCTTGGCGGCATGCGTGGTATCCTCGCATGCGATGATGCCCTCGGCCGCCTGGCGGTCGAGATATTCCTGCAGCACCGAGACGGGATTGATCGGTGTCGCGGAGAAGAAGCGACTACAGAGCATCGGCAGGCGATGGTTGGCGGCGATCACCATGCGCATGGCGCGGATCGTCTGGTCCGCCGTCATGTGGGTGGCGAAGAGCACGCCGAAATCGGCCAGCGTCTCGGTGATCGGCTTCTTTCCGTCGAGCACGTGGCGGACCGTCTCGGTGATCCGGTTGCGCTCGCGCTCGATCATGTAGCCGAACAGGTCTTCCTTGTTCTCGAAATAAACGTAGATCGTGCCCTTGGAGACGCCGGCGGCGCGCGTGATGTCGTTCATGCTGGCCGCTTCGAAGCCCTGCTCCATGAACACGCGCTTGGCCCCGTCGAGGATCTGCTCGCGCTTGGCGGGGTCCTCGCCCGCCACGCGGCGGCCTGCATGGGGGGCAGCCATCTTGTCTTCCGTCGTATGCATCTCCGTTCCCGTGCGCAAAGCCTGATGTGAAGTATTTCGAACCGCCCGGTTCGATTTCACTTGATATGCGGGAAAAAGAGGACTATGTCAAATCGAACCGAACGGTTCAGTTCAGTTAATTTTTAAATTTCACCCCGAGAATGGTGGCATGCGCATGTCGACTTCCCATGGCGCCGGCACGGCGAAGGTTCGCCCGGTCAACGACGATTTTGAGGCCGAGACCGCGGAGGCCCGGCCAGTGACGACGGCGGAGGCCGCGGCGCCCGAGGCCGTGGCCGCGCAGCCCGAGAAGAAGAAGGGCGGCCGCCGCATGATGCTGCCGATCCTCGGCCTGGCGCTGCTCGCCGCCGCCGGTTGGTACGGCTACCAGTGGTGGACGCATGGCCGCTTCATGATCTCGACCGACGACGCCTATATCGAGGGCGATATCGCCTCGATCTCGCCGAAGGTCTCCGGCTATGTGGCCGCGGTCAATGTCGTCGCCAACCAGACGGTCAAGGCCGGCGAGCCGCTCGTCACGCTCGACGACGGCGACTATCGTCTTGCGAAGGAGCAGGCGGAGGCGCAGATCGCCACCCAGAAGCTGGCGCTCGACCGCATCGACGCGCAGATCGACGGTGCGAAGGCGAGCCTTGCCCAGGCGGAAGCCCAGAAGACCGCCTACCAGGCCGCGCTCAACGGCGCGGAAGTCGCCGAAAAGCGCGCCAAGGAACTGAATGCCAAGGCCGTCGGCACAACCGCCTCGCTCGACAGCGCCACGGTGGCGCTCGACCAGGCCAAGGCGAACCTCGTCGGCGCGGATGCCAATATCGTGTCCGCAAAGGCGAATATCGCTGTCCTCCAGGCCCAGCGCGCCGAGTCCGAGAGCGGCATCCGCACGCTCGAGCTTGCCCGCGACAAGGCCGCGCGCGACCTCGGCTTCACCGTGCTGAAGGCGCCCTATGACGGCGTCGTCGGCAATGTCTCCGTGCAGGTCGGCGATCTCGTCTCGGCCGGCCAGCGCCTTGCCGCGCTGGTTCCGGTGACGGACCTCTATGTCGAGGCGAACTTCAAGGAAACGCAGATCGCCCATCTCGTGCCCGGCTCGAAGGTGCACCTGCATGTCGACGCCTATGAGGACGACGACATCCTCGGCACCGTGTCCTCGATCGCACCGGCTTCCGGCTCGGTCTTCTCGCTGCTGCCGGCAGAGAACGCGACGGGCAACTTCACCAAGGTCACGCAGCGCGTGCCGGTTCGCATCGCCCTTCCGAAGGAAGCGCTGGACAGCGGCAAGCTTCGTGCGGGCCTGAGCGTGGTCGTCGATGTCGACAGCCGTACGGCCCCCGCGGGCTCGGCGGTCGCCGCGACGGCCGAGTAACTTTCGGATCCAACTTTTACCGCATCTAGCGGCCGGGTGACGACACCCGGCCGCTAGATGCTCCAGCAAGGGAGCGCGGGCCATGGCCGCGACCGCTCAACCGACTGCCGGTGCATTTGCGGGCGCGCCCGCCCATGCCGACAAGGTTCCCGTCCGCCGCGTCATCGCGTTCTTCGCGATGGTCTTCGGCATGTTCATGTCGATCCTCGACATCCAGATCGTCTCGGCTTCGCTGTCGGAGATCCAGGCGGGCCTCGGCGCGGGCGCGGACGAGATCGCCTGGGTGCAGACCTCCTACCTGATCGCCGAAGTCATCATGATCCCGCTGTCCGGCACGCTGGCGCGCATCGTCTCGACGCGCGTGCTGTTCAGCTTCTCGGCCGCCGGCTTCACCATCGCCAGCGCCCTTGCGGCGACGGCGACGAATATCGACCAGATGATCGTCTACCGCGCCATCCAGGGCTTCATCGGCGGCGGCATGATCCCCTCGGTCTTCGCGGCCGCCTTCACCATCTTCCCGCCTTCCAAGCGTTCCGTCGTCTCGCCGATGATCGGCCTCGTCGCGACGCTCGCCCCCACCATCGGCCCGACGGTGGGCGGCTATCTCAGCCATGCCTTCTCCTGGCACTGGCTGTTCCTCGTCAACATCATTCCCGGCATCATCGTCACGGTCCTCACCTTCAACCTGATCGATTTCGACAAGCCGGAATTCGGCCTGATGAAGCGCTTCGACTGGTGGGGGCTCATCTCCATGGCGGTGTTCCTCGGCTCGCTGGAATACGTGCTGGAAGAGGGCAACAACAAGGACTGGTTCAGCGACGAGCATATCGTGCTCGGCTCTGTCGCCGTCGCCATCGGCGCCATCGTCTTCTTCTGGCGGGCCTTCAAGGTGCCGTTCCCGGTGGTGGACCTGCGCGCCTTCGCCAACCGCAACTTCGCCTTCGGCTCGGTCTTCTCCTTCGTCATGGGCATCGGGCTCTATGGCCTCACCTATCTCTATCCGCTCTATCTCGGGCGCATCCGCGGCTACGATTCGCTGATGATCGGCGAGACGATGTTCGTCTCGGGCCTTGCCATGTTCTGCACCGCGCCGATCGCCGGCATGATGTCTTCGCGGCTCGATCCGCGCGTCATGATGATGATGGGCTTCGGCGGTTTCGCGCTCGGCACGTGGTCGATGACGCAGCTCACCGCCGACTGGGATTTCTACGAGCTGCTGGTGCCGCAGATCCTGCGCGGCGTCTCGCTGATGATCTGCATGGTGCCGATCAACAACGTGGCGCTCGGCACGCTGCCGCCCGACCGCATCCGCAACGCCTCCGGCCTTTTCAACCTGACGCGTAACCTCGGCGGCGCCGTGGGCCTCGCGGTCATCAACACCATCCTCACCCAGCGTTCGCAGGAGCATTACCTGCGCCTGTCCGAGCATGTGCAGTGGGGCAATCCGGTCGCCGTCGAGCAGCTGCGCAACATGGCCTCGAACTTCTCCGCCCATGGCCTCGACGGGCCGACCATCGCCATCAAGCAGATGGCCGGCATGGTGCAGCAGCAGGCCTATATCCTGTCCTTCATCGATATCTTCCTGCTCCTGACCGTCCTCTTCGGTTCGCTCGTCGTCTGCGCCTTCGCGATCAGCAAGCCGCAATCGGGTGTCGGGGGCGGCGGCGGGCACTGAGCCCGCCCGAAACCCTCTTGCCGGGACATCGGTCCGTCCGCCAGAATGGCGGCGTGATCGATGCCCGGAGACAAGCATGCCCTTCAATCCTACCCGTCGCCATCTCCTGACAGCCGCGGGCGGCCTCGGCCTTTCCTTCGTCCTTCCGAAATTTGCGTCGACGGCGCAGCGTCCCGTGACGGACGCGACCTTCCTCTTTTCCTGCGACGTGCATGCCTGCCTCGTTTCCGCTGACGGCCTCAGTCCGGATTGCGCGGCCGAGGGCAAGACGGATGCCGCGCTGCTGCGGCATGTCGCGGCGGTCAACGCGGTCGGCAGCCTCGTCTGGCCGGCGGTGATCGACGGCAAGCCCTCCGGCCTTGCGAGCGCCGGCGCGCCCATCGCCGCGCCCCTCGGCCTCGTGCTTGGCGGCGACATGACGGATGACGGCGGCGGGCGGGTGAAGGTGCCGGGCGAGGGGTGGCAGCTCCAGCAATTCGCCAGCCGCTACCAGCAGGGCACCGGGCCGGACCGGGTGCACTACCCGGTCTATAACGGCCTCGGCAATCACGATCTCGACCAGGACGGCGTCGCCCCGCATATCGACTGGTATCGCCGCGAACTGCGCGACTATGTCGAGCTCAACCATCGCTCCACGGTCTTCTACAAGGCGCCGGTGCCGGTGACGAACTACGATCTCGATTCGGACAACTATTCCTGGGACTGGGGCGGGCTGCACCTCATCCAGCTCCAGCGCTTCGGCGGCGACCACACCAAGGGTGCGGTCAGCGGCCTGCCCTGGCTGCAGCAGGATCTTGCCGCCTATGCCGCAGACGGCCGGCCCGTCGTGCTCTTCCAGCATTACGGCTGGGACCATTTCTCCACCGAGCACTGGGACCCGGCGGCGAAGACCTTCGATCCGACTGGCGCGGGTCCCGCGCACTGGTGGAGCGACGAGGAGCGCGCCGCCCTGCTTGCCGCCCTCAAGGGCTACAATGTCGCCGGCATCTTCCATGGCCACGAGCATCCGACGCCGATGATCTACAACCGCGAGGGATACGATATCTTCAAGCCCATCGCCGCCTTCCTCGGCGGCCTCGCGCTGGTGCGCGTCACCGACACCTTCATGGACGTCGCCCTCGCGAAGGCCGGCGAGAACCCCGCCGATCTCCTCTTCACCCACGCCTTCAGCAAGCGCCTATAGCCCCGCAAAACCGGCCTCCGGACCTTGCCTGAAAATTTCTGATTTACGTACATCAAAAATTCCTCTAAGGCTCACGCCACGGAGGAGAGATGAGACCCACGGTTCACGATATCGCCGACAAGGCGGGCGTCAGCCTCGCCACGGTCGACCGCGTCCTGAACGACCGGCCGGGCGTGCGCGGCGTCACGCGCGCGAGGGTCGAGGCGGCGATCGCCGCGCTCGGCTATGTGCGCGACGTCGCGGCGGCGAACCTTGCCAAGAGCCGCGTCTACCCGCTCGTCTTCATCCTGCCGGAGGGCGACAATCCCTTCATGCGCGGGCTGGAGGCGGAGGTGCGCCGCGCCGGCCTCCATTCCGCCGTCGAGCGCACCCGCCTTTCCGTGGCGACGGTGCCGGCCTTCGACGCGGCGGCGCTGGCGAAGGCCATCGATGCCGCCATCGCCGAAGACGTCTCTGGCATCGCCGCCATCGCCGTGGATGCGCCGGAGGTCTCCGACGCCATCGCCCGCGCGCATGAGGCCGGCATTCCCGTCGTCACCCTCGTTTCCGATCTTGCCGGCTCGGGCCGCGATCATTTCGTCGGCGTCGACAACATCGCCGCCGGCCGCACCGCCGGCAGCCTGATGGGCCGCTTCCTCGGCGGCCGGCCCGGCCCGGTCGCGGTGCTCGCCGGCTCCATGCGCGTGCGCGACCATGGCGAGCGTCTCGAGGGCTTTCTCGCCGCCATGTCGGCCATGCCGGAGGCTCGCGCCATCCTGCCGGTGCTGGAAGGGCAGGACGATCCGGAGCTTTCCTTCTCGCTGATCGCCGATTGCCTCGCCAATGTGCCGGACCTTGCCGGCATCTACAGCCTCGGCGCCGGTAATCGCGGCCTGCTTGCAGCGCTCGCGGAACGCGGCAGGAGCGATCTCTGCGTGATCGTGCACGAGTTGACGGGCGAGACCCGCGCGGCGCTGGAAAGCGGCGTCGTCGATGCCGTGCTCAACCAGGATGCCGGCCATGAGGTGCGCAGCGCCATCCGCGTGCTGCGCGCCAAGGCGGACGGCCTGCCGGTCAATGCCGCGCAGGAGCGCATCCGCCTCGACATCTTCATCAAGGACAACCTCCCGGCCGGCCCGGATGAGGAAAACTAGGAGACAGCCATGTATCTCGGGATCGACCTCGGCACGTCGGGCGTGAAAGCCATGCTGATCGATGCGGACCAGACGGTCGTCGGCTCGGCCTCCGGCAGGGAGGTCGAGACCGCGCGCCTGCACGCCGGCTGGTCGGAACAGGACCCGGCCGACTGGATCCGAGCGACGGAGGAGGCGATCGCCAGCCTTCGCGCCGCCCACCCCGCCGAGTTCTCCGCCGTGCGCGGCATCGGCCTTTCCGGCCACATGCACGGCGCGACGCTGATCGATGCGGATGACAAGGTGCTGCGCCCCTGCATTATGTGGAACGACACGCGCAGCCACAGGGAAGCCGCCGCGCTCGACGCCGATCCGCGCTTCAGGAGAATCACCGGCAACATCGTCTTCCCCGGCTTCACCGCGCCGAAGCTTGCCTGGGTGAAGAACAACGAGCCCGACACCTTCGCGAAAGTCCGCTGGGTGCTGCTGCCCAAGGATTATCTCCGCCTCTGGCTGACGGGCGAGCACCTCTCCGAAATGTCCGATTCCGCCGGCACCTCCTGGCTCGATACCGGCGCGCGCAAATGGTCCGCCGAACTGCTGGCCGCCACCGACCTCGAAGAACGCCAGATGCCGGGCCTCGTGGAAGGCACCGAGCCGGCCGGCACGTTGCGGCCGGAGCTTTCGTCGAAATGGGGCCTCGGCGAAGGCGTCGTCGTTGCCGGCGGGGCAGGGGACAACGCGGCTTCGGCCTGCGGCATGGGCACGGTGCGCGAGGGCACGGCCTTCGTTTCGCTCGGCACGTCCGGCGTGCTCTTCGCGGCGAATGCCAGCTACCTGCCGAACCCGGAAAGCGCCGTGCACGCCTTCTGCCACGCGCTGCCCAATACCTGGCACCAGATGGGCGTCATCCTTTCGGCGGCCGATGCGCTCAACTGGCATTCCCGCGTCACCGGCGCTTCCGCCGCCGATCTTACGAAGGAACTCGGCGAGGTGCTGCAGGCGCCCTCCAGCGTCACCTTCCTGCCCTATCTCTCGGGCGAGCGCACGCCGCACAACGATGCCGCCATCCGCGGCGCCTTCGTCGGCCTCGGCCATGAGAGCGGCCGGCCGGTACTGACGCAGGCGGTGCTGGAGGGCGTTTCCTTCGCGCTCCGCGACAATCTCGAAGCGCTGAAATCCGCCGGCACGCGCCTGTCGCGCGTCACCGCCATCGGTGGCGGCTCGCGCTCGCGCTACTGGCTGAAATCCATCGCGACGGCTCTGGACCTTCCCGTCGACCTGCCGGCCGACGGCGATTTCGGTGCCGCTTTCGGCGCCGCCCGCCTCGGCCTCATCGCCGCGACCGGCGCGAACCCGACGGAGGTGCTGACCGCGCCCGCCACTGCCGAAACCATCGAACCCGAGGCCGCGCTCACCGCCGCCTACGAGGACGCCTATCAGCGCTACCGCCGCCTCTATCCGGCGATCCGCGCCGCCTACTGATCAACGACCATTCAAGAGGAGACACCCATGGCCACCGGCTTCTTCGGCGATATCGCCAAGATCAAGTATGAAGGTCCCGAGAGCACCAATCCGCTCGCCTTCCGTCATTACAATCCCGACGAGATCGTCATGGGCAAGCGCATGGAGGATCACCTGCGCTTTGCCGTCGCCTACTGGCACACCTTCGTCTGGCCGGGCGGCGATCCCTTCGGCGGCCAGACCTTCGAGCGCCCGTGGTTCGAGGATACGATGAAGGCCGCGAAGCTGAAGGCCGACGTCGCCTTCGAATTCTTCCAGCTTCTCGGCGTGCCCTTCTACTGCTTCCACGACGCCGACGTGCGCCCGGAAGGCAAGGACTTCGTCGAGAACACGAAGAACCTCAACGAGATCGTCGACTACTTCGCCGAAAAGCAGGCCGCGACCGGCGTCAAGCTGCTCTGGGGCACGGCGAACCTCTTTTCTAACCGCCGCTACATGGGCGGCGCGGCGACCAATCCGGACCCGGCCGTCTTCGCCTTCGCCGCCGCGACCGTGAAGACCTGCATCGACGCGACGCAGCGCCTCGGCGGCGACAACTATGTGCTCTGGGGCGGCCGCGAAGGCTACGAGACCCTGCTCAACACCAATATCGGCCAGGAACTCGACCAGCTCGGCCGCTTCGTCAACATGGTGGTGGAATACAAGCACAAGATCGGCTTCAAGGGCGCGATCCTCATCGAGCCGAAGCCGCAGGAGCCGACCAAGCACCAGTATGACTACGACGTCGCGACGGTCTACGGCTTCCTGAAGAAGTACGGCCTGGAAAACGAGGTGAAGCTCAATATCGAGCAGGGCCATGCGATCCTCGCCGGCCATTCCTTCGAGCACGAGCTGGCGCTCGCCAATGCGCTGGGCGTCTTCGGCTCGATCGACATGAACCGCAACGATTACCAGTCCGGCTGGGATACCGACCAGTTCCCCAACAACGTGCCGGAAATGGCGCTCGCCTATTACCAGGTCCTCGCCGGCGGCGGCTTCACGACGGGCGGCACCAATTTCGACGCCAAGCTGCGCCGCCAGTCGATCGACCCGGCGGATCTGCTCATCGGCCATATCGGCGGCATGGATTGCTGCGCGCGTGGCCTGAAGGCAGCGGCGAAGATGGTCGAGGACAAGGCGCTCTCCGGCCCGCTCGCCGAGCGCTATGCCGGCTGGCAGAAGCCGGATGCGCAGAAGATCCTTTCCGGCGGTTCCTCGCTGGAAGCGCTGGAGGCCTATGTGCTTTCCGGCAACGTCAATCCCCAGCCGCGTTCCGGCCGGCAGGAACTGCTGGAAAACGTGGTCAACCGCTACGTTTGAGTGGCTTTGCGATATGGAGAGGGGCGCCGAATGGCGCCCTTTTTCGTTGCGGGCTGAAGCGCTCGCCGCAGATATCCTCTCTGGCCCGCACCCATGCCGGTTGAGACAGTTACCGCTTCAAAAACCGCCGCGCCGGGGTGGAGACAGAATTGCGCACGATGAGGTCCGGCGTCAGCAGGATTTCGGCTTCCGGCGGCTCGCTCCCCGAAAGCAGCTCCAGCAGAAGCGCCATCGAGCTCTTGCCGATGGCGGTGCGCGGCTGGCGGATCGTGGTCAGCGACGGCGTCATGAAGGTCGCCTGCGGCACGTCGTCGAAGCCGGTCACGGAAAAGTCCGTCGGAATGTCGTAGCCGCGCGCGCCGAGGCCGATCATCACGCCGATGGCCGTCTGGTCGTTAACGCACATGAAGGCGCTCGGCAGCGTGTCGCGCATGAAGAGCTGTTCGAGTGCGAGGCGCCCGCTCTCGATAGTGCCGTCGCCTTCGAGGATGAGGCGGTCGCGCGGCGGCACACCGGCGGCGTCCAGCCCCTCGTCATAACCCTGCCGGCGGCGGCTATAGGCAAGGCGCGTGCGCGAATCGCCGATGAAGGCGATCTTGCGGTGGCCCTCGGCGATCAGCAGGTCGACGGCCTTGCGCGCGCCCTCGATATCGTCGACGCCGACATAGGGGATGCCGCCATTATAGACCGGCTCGAAGACGCCGACGCTGGGCGGCAGGCGCGCGGTCATGCTCTGGTGGCCGAAGGGCAGGATGCCGGTGAAAAGGATCAGCCCCGCCGCCTGGTTGGAATTCAGGAACTTCAGATATTCGAGGCCGCGCTGCGGATCGTTCTGCGTATGGCCGATGAGGATGCCGTAGCCATGCGCCCGCGCCTCGTTTTCCAGGCCCACGAGGATGTTGGAGAAGTTCGGGTCGCCGATATCGGGCGCCACGACGAGGATCATGTTCGACCGGCCGAGGCGCAGGCTCCGCGCCATCGCATTGGTCGTGTAGCCGGTGATGGCGATGGCCTGGTTGACCTTCAGCCGCGTCGAGTTCGCCACCTTTTCCGGGGTATGGATCGCCCTTGAAACGGTCGCGATCGAGACCTGCGCGATGCGCGCTACATCCTCGATCGTGGCAGGGCTGGACGTCGACAAACTGGCTCTCACTTAGCGATGGCAGGTCCGGGAAGACGCCCGAAACCGCGTCAAACAAACGAAGTGCGGGGGACACTACACAGACTGGCCCGAGGGTCAAACGGCGCTTGGTGAAAATTCCTGATATCCAATGATGTAAACCTTTACATAGCCAGTGTAAAGGTTTACATCATGCTCAAGCGGTAGGGAGCCGCAGGGAGAAAATCGATGAATCCGGACGCTGCCGACGGGGCTCCCGTCGTTCTCGCTGCACGCCGTATCAGCAAGTCTTTCAATGGCGTACAGGTTCTGTTCAGCGTCAATTTCGAGCTTCGCGCCGGCGAGATCCACGCGCTCATGGGCGAGAACGGCGCCGGCAAGTCGACGCTGGTGAAAATCCTCTCCGGTTTCGAGCAGCCGACCTCCGGCGAGATCCTGCTGGACGGCCAGCCGGTGAAGCTGCCGCCGAACGGGCAGGCCGAAGCACTCGGCATCGTCATCATCCACCAGGAATTCAATCTCGCCGAACATCTCACCGTCACCGAGAGCCTGTTCCTCGGCCGCGAGGTCACGCGTTTCGGCGTGCTCGACCGCAAGTTCATGCGCGCCGAGACGCGCCGCGTGCTCGACCAGCTCGGCTCCCATGTCGATGAGAATGCGCTGATCAGCTCGCTCTCCATCGCCGACAAGCAGATGGTGGAGATTGCGAAAGCCATCAGCCGCGATGCGCGCATCATCTTCATGGACGAGCCGACGGCCGTTCTTTCCCGCGAGGAGACCAATTACCTCTTCCGTCAGGTGCGCAAGCTGCGCGAGAAGGGCACGTCCTTCGTCTTCGTCTCGCACAAGCTGGACGAGGTCATGGAGCTGACCGACCGCGTCACGGTGCTGCGCGACGGGCAATGGGTGAAGACCGCGCCCACGAGCATTCTCGACGGCGAATCCATCGCCCAGCTCATGGTCGGCCGCGAGCTTTCCAGCCTCTATCCCGCCAAGCAGGAGCCGAGCGTCGACGAGGAGGTCACGCTCGCCGTCGAGGGGCTTTCGACGGGCTATGTCAAGGATGCGAGCTTCGAGGTCCGCAAGGGCGAGATCCTCGGCTTTTCCGGCCTGATCGGCTCCGGCCGCTCGGAACTGATGGAGGCCGTTGCGGGTCTTCGGGCGCGCACGGCCGGCGAGGTCAGGCTGCGCGGCGAGAGCGTGCCGGGCGGCGACGTCCACGCCGCCAACCGCGTCGGCATCGCCTATATGACCAAGGACCGCAAGCACAAGGGCCTGCTGCTGAACTCGCGCATGACGGCGAACCTCACGCTGCAATCGCTGGAAAAGCACGGCAGCTACGGTTATCTCAGCCCGAAGAGCGAGGCGACCGCGCTGGAGCGCGCCCGCCGCCGCTTCGACATCCGCGTGCGTGACGGACGTGTCGTCGCCGGCCGCATGTCGGGCGGCAACCAGCAGAAGCTGCTGCTCGCCAAGGTCATGGAGACCGAGCCCGACGTCATCATCATCGACGAGCCGACGCGCGGCATCGATGTCGGCACCAAGCAGCAGATCTACCATTTCATCTCGGCGCTCGCCCGCGACGGCAAGTCGATCGTCGTCGTCTCCTCGGAGATGCCGGAGATCATCGGCCTGTGCACGCGCGTCGCCGTCATGCGGGAAGGGCGGATCGTCGGCATTCTCGAAGGCGAGGAAATCTCCGAGCAGGAGATCATGCGCTATTCGGCCGGCCTCAAGAAAAAGACCGCGGCCTGATCGCCGCCAGAACAACGCATTACGTCGGGGACGAACATGACGGAAGACGCAGTCGAAACGAAGCCGCGGGGCCGAAGCTGGCGGGATGTGGATCTGAGGGCCGTCGCGCCCTTTGCCGCGCTCGCGCTGCTCCTCATCGTCGGCGCGCTGGTGAACCCCAACTTCATCGGGCTCAACAACCTCGCCAATGTCGCGACGCGCAGCGCCTTCATCGCGATCATCGCGGTCGGCGCGACCTTCGTCATCTCCTCGGGGGACCTCGACCTCTCGGTCGGCTCGATGGTGGCCTTCGTCGCCTCGATCATGATCCTCTTCATGAATTCGGGCGTGATCGCCGATCCCGGCATGATGCTTGCCGCCGCCGTCGTGCTGACGCTGGTCATCGGCGCGGCCTGCGGCCTTGCCAACGGCCTCATCACCACGGTCGGCAAGATCGAGCCCTTCATCGCCACGCTCGGCACGATGGGTATCTATCGCGGCCTGACCACCTGGCTGTCGCAGGGCGGCGCGATCACGCTGCGCGAGCCGGAACTGCAGGCGATGTATCGCCCGGCCTATTTCGGCTACATCCTCGGCGTGCCGGTGCCGATCGTCGTCATCCTCGTCGTCACGGCCATCGCCGCCTTCGTGCTCTATCGCACGCGCTACGGCCGCCATGTCGTGGCGGTCGGCTCGAACAGCGACGTCGCGCGCTATTCCGGCATCCCGGTCAACCGCGTGCGCACCATCGCCTTCGTCATCCAGGGCCTGTGCGTCGCCATCGCCGTGCTGCTCTACGTGCCGCGCCTCGGCTCCACCTCCGCCACCACGGGCATCCTGTGGGAATTGCAGGCGATCACCGCGGTCGTCGTCGGCGGCACGGCGCTGAAGGGCGGGGCAGGGCGTGTCTGGGGCACGATCTGCGGCGCCTTCATTCTCGAGCTGGTCGGCAACATCATGCTGCTCTCCAACTTCATCAGCGAATATCTGATCGGGGCCATCCAGGGTGCGATCATCATCATTGCGATGCTCGTCCAGCGCTCGCTGGTGCGGAAGTCGTAGGACTAGCCGGGTCAACGGGTCGCCCGGTCAGAAAAACAGACCTGCTTTTGGGAGGAAACTCATGCGCAAGAAACTTTTGGGCCTGACGGTCGCCGCCATGGCGCTCATCGCCGGCGCCGTGCACGCAGAAGACAAGAAGGTGACGATCGGCGTGTCGATCCCGGCCGCCGACCATGGCTGGACCTCCGGCGTCGTCTACCATGCCGAGCGCGTCGCCAAGCTCCTGATGGAGCGCAATCCGGGCCTCAACGTCATCGTCAAGACCTCGCCCGATCCGGCAAGCCAGGCGAATGCCGTGCAGGACCTCGAGACGCAGGGCATCGACGCGCTCGTCATCCTGCCGACCGACCCGGATCCGCTCGTCAACGCCATCAAGGAAGTCAAGGGCAAGGGCACCTTCGTCGCGCTGGTCGACCGTGCGCCGAGCACCAACGACAATTCCGTGCGTGACCTCTATGTCGCCGGCAACAACTTCGCCCTCGGCCAGACGGCCGGCGAATATATCAAGACCACGACGCCGGACGCCGAAGTCGTCGTCATCCGCGGCATGGCGATCCCGATCGACCAGCAGCGCCAGGATGGCTTCGACAAGGGCATCGAAGGCTCGGGCGTCAAGATTCTCGATCGCCAGTACGGCAACTGGAACCGCGACGACGCCTTCAAGGTCATGCAGGACTACCTGACCAAGTACCAGAAGATCGACGTCGTATGGTGCCAGGACGACGACATGGCCGTCGGCGTCCTCCAGGCCATCGAGCAGGCCGGCCGCACGGACATCCAGTATGTCGTCGCCGGGGCAGGCTCGAAGGACATGATCAAGAAGGTCATGGACGGCGACAAGATGATCCCGGTCGACGTGCTCTATCCGCCGGCAATGGTCGGCACCGCGCTCGAAATGACCGTCGCCAACTTCTACGGCCAGGTCCCGGTCCGCGGCGTCTACACCATCGACGCCACGCTGGTGACGAAGGACAACGCGAAGGACTTCTACTTCCCGGATTCCCCGTTCTGATCTGACGACGAAGCGAGCCGCCCGGGTTTTCGGCCCGGGCGGTTTGTCCATGACCGCGCCACGCTCTCCTTCGTCGTGGTCGCGTCAAGCCCGACCACGACGAAGGAGAGATGGTAGGGCGTGGCGAACACTACCGGATATCCGTGCCGCGTCATCCATCGCCTCACATTCCACCGCCGCCGATAATTCCGCATTGCCCGCCCGGCCAAAGGCCGATAGCTTTCCACGCTCTGCGGTACGTACCGCAAAAATATCATCGACTGGCCGCGACCATGGCCAGCTCCATGGGAGGAAGCCGAAAATGAAGACGATCAAGGGCCCCGGCCTGTTTCTCGCACAGTTCGCCGGTGATGCCGCGCCGTTCAATTCCTGGGACTCGATCACCAAATGGGCGGCCGATATCGGCTACAAGGGCGTGCAGGTCCCGACCTGGGATGCGCGCCTGATCGACCTGAAGAAGGCGGCGGAATCCAAGGCCTATTGCGACGAGTTCGCCGGCAAGGCGCGTGAGAACGGCGTCGAGATCACCGAGCTTTCCACTCATCTGCAGGGCCAGCTGGTCGCCGTGCATCCCGCCTATGACGAGGCTTTCGACGGCTTTGCCGTGCCCGAAGTGCGCGGCAATCCGAAGGCCCGGCAGGCATGGGCGGTGGAGCAGGTGAAGCTGGCGCTGACGGCCTCGCGCAATCTCGGCCTCGATGCCATGGCCAGCTTCTCCGGCGCGCTCGCCTGGCCCTTCGTCTATCCCTGGCCGCAGCGCCCCGCCGGCCTCGTTGAGACTGCCTTCGACGAACTGGCGAAGCGCTGGAAGCCGATCCTCGACCATGCCGAGGAGAACGGCGTCGACATTTGCTACGAGATCCATCCGGGCGAGGACCTGCACGACGGCATCACCTACGAGATGTTCCTGGAGCGCACCGGCAACCATGCCCGCGCCTGCATGCTCTACGATCCCTCGCATTATGTCCTTCAGTGCCTCGACTATCTCGACAATATCGACATCTACAAGGACCGCATCCGCATGTTCCATGTGAAGGATGCCGAGTTCAACCCGACGGGCCGACAGGGCGTCTATGGCGGCTATCAGAGCTGGGTGAACCGCGCCGGCCGCTTCCGCTCGCTCGGCGACGGTCAGGTCGATTTCGGCGCCGTCTTCTCCAAGATGGCCGCCAACGATTTCGCCGGCTGGGCCGTGGTCGAATGGGAGTGCGCGCTGAAGCATCCTGAAGACGGCGCCCACGAAGGGGCCGAATTCGTCAAGGCACACATCATCCGCGTGACGGAAAAGGCCTTCGACGACTTCGCCGACGCCGGCACGGACCAGGCCGCCAACCGGCGCATGCTCGGGCTTTGAGGTCGGGGATACCCCCTCTGCCCTGCCGGGCATCTCCCCCACAAGGGGGGAGATCGGATGCGGCGGGGTGTTGCCATATCCGACATGGCACCAGTCAATCTCCCCCCTTGTGGGGGAGATGTCACGAAGTGACAGAGGGGGGTGAGCCTCCCGTAGCAACATCAAGGAGGAAAGCCGCATGGCAATCGAAGGAAGCGCAAACGAAACGCGGGAGCGCCGCATCCGGCTCGGCATGGTCGGTGGCGGCTCGGGCGCGTTCATCGGCGCGGTGCACCGCATCGCCGCCCGGCTCGACGATCATTACGAGCTCGTCGCCGGCGCGCTCTCGTCCTCGCCGGAAAAGGCCGAGCAGTCGGCCCGCGAACTCGGGCTCGACCCGTCGCGCAGCTACGGCAGCTTCAAGGAGATGGCGATCCGCGAGGCCAAGCTGAAGAACGGCATCGAGGCCGTGGCGATCGTCACGCCGAACCATGTGCATTACGAGGCCGCGAAGGAATTCCTGAAGCGCGGCATCCACGTCATCTGCGACAAGCCGCTGACCTCGACGCTGGCCGACGCCCGCAAGCTGAAGAAGCTCACGGAAGAGAGCGACGCGCTCTTCGTTCTCACCCACAACTACACCGGCTATCCGATGGTCCGGCAGGCCCGCGAGATGATCCGGAACGGCGAGCTCGGCGCGATCCGCCTTGTCCAGATGGAATATCCGCAGGACTGGCTGACGGAGGATATCGAGAGCAGCGGCCAGAAGCAGGCCGCCTGGCGCACCGACCCCACGAAATCCGGCGCGGGCGGCTCCACCGGCGATATCGGCACCCATGCCTACAATCTCGGCTGCTTCGTTTCCGGCCTCGAACTGGAGGAGCTTGCCGCCGATCTCGACAGCTTCGTGCCCGGCCGCCGGCTGGATGACAACGCCCATGTCATGATGCGCTTCAAGGAGAAGGACGGCGTGCGGGCCAAGGGCACGCTCTGGTGCAGCCAGGTCGCGCCCGGCCACGAGAACGGCCTCAAGGTCCGCGTCTACGGCACCAGGGGCGGCCTCGAATGGGTGCAGGCCGATCCGAACTATCTCTGGTACACGCCCTTCGGCGAGCCGAAGCGCCTGATCACCCGGGGCGGCGCAGGCTCCGGCCCGGCCGCCGCCCGCGTCAGCCGCGTGCCCTCGGGCCACCCGGAAGGCTACCTCGAAGGCTTCGCCAATATCTATTCCGAAGCCGCCCGCGCCATCCATGCCAAGCGCAGCGGCGCGAAGGTCGATCCCGCCGTCACCTATCCGACGGTCGATGATGGCCTCAAGGGCATGCTCTTCGTCGATGCCTGCGTGCAGTCGTCGAAGAAGAACGGGGCCTGGGTAAAGGTCTGAGGCGGCTCAGTCGGCGAAGATGCCGCCGAGGCGGATGACCATCTTCTTGTCGAAGAGCTGTTCGCGGTCGAACATCCAGTTCAGCGCGTCCCTGGCGGTCCAGGGGCGCTTGTAGGGGCGGGTGCTCGTCAGGGCCTCGAAGACGTCGCAGACCGTGGCGAGACGGATTTCAGGGCCGATCCTGTCGGCCTTGAGCCCGGCCGGATATCCGCTGCCGTCAAGCGCCTCGTGATGATACCGGCAGATGTCCAGGATCATCTCCGAGACATTGCCCTGCTCCTTCAGCAGGCGATAGCCGATCTCCGGATGGTTGCGCACCACCCGCCGTTCCGCCGCTTCCAGTCCGCCGTTCTTGTTGAGAATGGCGTTGGGCACCATCAGCTTGCCGACATCGTGCAGCAGCCCGGCAACGCCGAGCTCGCGCATAGCGTCCTCGGCATAACCGAGCGCGCGGGCAAGCCGCATCATCAGCGCGCTCACCGCCAGCGAATGCACATAGGTGCCCTTGTCCTTGCTCTTGAGGCGCGTGACCTTGAGGAAGATATCGGGCGAAGCCTCGATCCGGTCGGAAATCTCGTCCGCGACCGGGTTCAGCGCCTCCACCTGCAATTGCCCCATGCGAACCGCATCGAAGCTTCCGCGCAGCGTTTGCGTCGCCTGCGCCACGGTCTCGATCGTGCGCTGGCGCTCTTCCGCCTGCAATGTCGAGGGAGCGGAACCGTCGATATCGACAGTACTCTTCTGCGGGTTGACCAGCGCATAGGTGGCCGAGGTGGCGAGGATGGCGCGCAGCGTTTCGTCGGACTGGACGAGGAAGCGGCGGCCGGAAAATTCGGTATCGGGGCATTCCACGGATTCGATGAACATGCCCTTGCGAACGAGATGTTTCGGAATTCGCCGTACCACGCATCTGTCTCCAGCCACCCCGGCATTTTGAGGGTGAATTCCTAATCGTTGTTTAAGTGACCGCTGTTTTTCCCGCGGCCTCGCACCGGCCGCCAGGAAAAATTGCGGCACGATTTCCCCGCCCCCCAAACCTGTGCCTACAATCCCCCCGTCCCGCCACGGATACACTGCAAGGCGTTGCAGCGAAGCGGGGTCGGCGCGGGGCGGGAGGGGAAGACGCAGAACCTCTCGCACCGGGCCTGCGGAAAATGGTCCCCCTCCGGCGACACGGGGGAAGCGATCGGGCATCGGACCGGCCCTTTCGCTTCACGCCCCGAACGGCGCGCCGGGCGTGCCTGTGCGGCACACAAGGGGGCAGGAGACGGCGGATGCGTCGGCATCGTCCGCCGGGATGGGTACCGTCCGGAAGGAAACCCCTTCCGTCCGTTTCGCCATGGAGCGCGGGGCGGGTGAAAAAACGGAAAGGCCCATGCCGGAAACCGGCGAGCATCATCCCGGTCTTTTGCCTTTGCAGAGGGACCCAAGTCGCGGGCACAAACCGCTGAACGGGGCGCTGAAAGGTGCCACACTAAACTATCAAAGATGAGGCAGCTTCCAGCGCCCCGTCCGATGGCAGAACATCCACCCGGCGTTTCGGCGTGCGGGCCGTTCGGCATGCTTCGCGATTGACTTTTCATGAAATGGCGATACTGCAACGTTACAGGTGCCGCTCGCGCGGCAAAAACCCTCCCGGCACAGAGAAGACCGATGATCGATCCCAAGACCCTTGCCGACCGATTTCCCGGCGATTTCCTCTTCGGCGTGGCGACCGCCGCCTTCCAGATCGAGGGCGCGGCGAAGATGGACGGCCGCAAGCCGTCGATCTGGGATGCCTTCTCCAACATGCCGGGCCGCGTCTTCGGCCGGCACAACGGCGATGTCGCCTGCGATCACTACAACCGGCTGGAGGAAGACCTCGATCTCATCAAGTCGCTCGGCGTCGAGGCCTATCGTTTCTCCATCGCCTGGCCACGCATCGTGCCGGAGGGCACCGGGCCGGTGAACGAGAAGGGGCTCGATTTTTACGACCGCCTCGTCGACGGCCTGAAGGCGCGCGGCCTCAAGGCCTATGCCACGCTCTATCATTGGGACCTGCCGCTGATGCTGGCGGGAGAAGGCGGCTGGACCGCGCGGCAGACCGCCTACGCCTTCCAGCGCTACGCCAGGACCGTCATCGCCCGTCTTGGCGACCGGCTGGATGCCGTGGCGACCTTCAACGAGCCCTGGTGCTCCGTCTGGCTCAGCCACCTCTACGGCATCCACGCGCCCGGCGAGCGCAACATGGATGCGGCGCTGCACGCCCTGCATGTCACCAATCTCGCCCATGGCCTCGGCGTCTCTGCCATCCGCGCCGAGCGGCCGGACCTGCCCGTCGGCCTCGTGCTGAATGCCCATTCGATCTATCCGGGCAGCGAAAGCCCGGCGGATAAGGCGGCCGCCGACCGCGCCTTCGATTTCCACAACGGCGTCTTCTTCGGCCCGGTCTTCAAGGGCGAATATCCCGAACGCTTCCTCTCCGCCCTCGGCCACCGCATGCCCGCCATCGAGCCCGGCGACATGGAAACGATCGCCCAGCCGCTCGACTGGTGGGGCCTCAACTACTACACGCCCATGCGCGTTGCCGACGATCCGGCTGAAGCCGTGGAATTTCCGGCGACTGTGCCGGCCCCGCCGGTGGCGGATATCAAGACGGATATCGGCTGGGAGGTCTATGCTCCCGCGCTCGGCGACCTCATCCGCAAGCTCAATGCCGACTACACGCTGCCTGACTGCTACATCACGGAAAACGGCGCCTGCTACAATATGGGCGTGGAGAATGGCACGGTGGATGACCAGCCCCGCCTCGACTACATCGCCGACCATCTCGGCGTCACGGCGGACCTCATCAACGAGGGCTACCCGATGCGCGGCTATTTCGCCTGGAGCCTCATGGACAATTTCGAATGGGCGGAAGGGTATCGCATGCGCTTCGGCATCGTGCATGTCGATTACGAGACGCAGGTGCACACGGTGAAGAAGAGCGGCCACTGGTATGCGGCGCTTGCCGGGCAGTTCCCGAAGGGGAACCACCGCGCGGGATGAGAGTGGGCGCCTGCCCCTCATCCGCCTGCCGGCACCTTCTCCCCGCAGGCGGGGAGAAGGGATTTGGAGCGCTGCCGCATCCTATCTCTATCGGTCCAGTTTTTGGGAAAACGGCGCGGCATTCCCCTTCTCCCCGCTTGCGGGGAGAAGGTCGCGGCAGCGGGATGAGGGGCAGCTTTCCGCCCCTACTTCCCGAGGTGCCGCTCGCCGCGCTTCTTCGCGAGGTCCATCTGCTTCTGCCGCTGGCGGAAGCGCATGCGGTCCTCCTCACTGCGCTCCCCATGGCAATGCGGACAGGAGACGCCGGCCTCGTAGAGCGGGGAGGTGATTTCCTCCGCGGTCAGCGGATGGCGGCAGGCGCGGCAGAGTTTGTGCTCGCCTTCTTCGAGGCCATGGGTGACGGAGACGCGCTCGTCGAAGACGAAGCAGGCGCCTTCCCAAAGGCTTTCCTCCGGCGGCACTTCCTCCAGATATTTCAGGATGCCGCCCTTGAGGTGGTAGACCTCGTCGAAGCCCTGCTCCTTCATGAAGGCGGTTGCCTTCTCGCAGCGGATTCCGCCGGTGCAGTACATGGCGATCTTCGGCTTGTTGTGCAGGCCGGTGTTCTCGCGCACCCAGTCCGGAAACTCGCGGAAGGTCCTCGTGTTCGGATCGACCGCGCCCTTGAAGATACCGATGGCCGTCTCGTAGTCGTTGCGCGTGTCGATGACGATCGTGTCGGGATCGGAGATCAGCGCGTTCCAGTCCTTCGGCGCGACATAGGTGCCGACGGAGCGGTTGGGGTCGATGTCCTCGACGCCCATGGTGACGATCTCCTTCTTCAGCCGCACCTTCATGCGCAGGAAGGGCATGTCGCCAGCGCGGCTTTCCTTGTGCTCCAGCCCGGAAAATTCCGGCTGGGCGCGCAGGAAGGAAAGCACGGCCTGGACGCCGGCATTCGGCCCGGCAATGGTGCCATTGATGCCCTCATGGGCAAGCAACAGCGTGCCGCGCACGCCGTTTTCCTCGCAGAGCGCCTGCAGGGGGCCGCGCAGTTCGGCAAAGCGGGGAACCGAGACGAAATGATAGAGCGCGGCGACGAGGAAGCCGTCGTTTCCAGCGGGCGAAGGGATCGTGTTTATCATGGCCGCCACATACAGCTTCGGCGCATTTCAGGCAATGCGGCGCGGTGTAACGGATCAGGCGAGCTGGCGAAGGCTCGCGCCATTGCTGATGCCGAGCGCCATCGACTGGTTGGAATAGCGGCTCTCGCCCGTCACTTCCCGGCCCACCCAGTTGGGCAGTTCCGGCTCGTCGTGGATCGAGGAGAGCTCGACCTCGGCGATCACCAGGCCGCGATGGGCGCCGTCATAGACGTCGACCTCCCAGACATGGCCTTCATGGGGCACCTTGTAGCGCACCTTCTCGATGACCTTGCCGACCGCATGGCGCAGCATGTCCTCGGCCTCGTCGCGATCGATGTCGAATTCGTATTCGTCGCGCACCAGCGCGGCATGCCCGACCTTCAGCGTGATGCGCGCCCGTCCGTCGCCATAGAGGCGAACCCGCAGCGACCGGTCATCCTGCGCGACGATATAGGCCTGCCTTATGGCGATGCCCTCGTTCGCGGAGCTGCGCCATCGTTGCCCCGATACCAGGAACTTCCGCTCGATCTCTTTTGCCATAGGCATGCTTTCGCTGTTGGAGATGGGCTTGGGCGAGGCAAACACTACACGATAAGTGTGTCATGACAAGGCCATGAATCATGCTTTAGGCTCGACACGACGTCGCGGACGCGGTATGCCGCTCTCAATTCAATCGTTTTAAAAGGTGGTGCCATGCGCGAGAAAAACGCCAAGCTCCTTTCCGTCCTGAAGCTGCAGCCGGTCGTGCCGGTGCTGGTCGTCGACGACGTCAAGACGGCGGTTCCGCTCGCGCGGGCGCTGGTCGCCGGCGGGCTGAAGGCCATCGAGATCACCCTGCGCACGACGGCCGCACTGGAGGCGATCCGCGCGGTCGCCAACGAGGTCGAGGGCGCCGTCGCCGGTGCCGGCACGATCCTCAATGCCGCGCAGTACGAGGCGGCGGTCGAGGCGGGCTCGCAGTTCATCGTCAGCCCCGGCACGACGCAGGAACTGATCGATGCAGCCGCGGATTCCGAAATCCCGCTGCTGCCGGGCGCGGCCACCGCCAGCGAGGTCATGGGCCTTCGCGAGGAGGGCTACCAGGTCATGAAGTTCTTCCCGGCCGAGCAGGCGGGCGGAGCGGCCTATCTCAAGTCGCTGTCCTCGCCGCTCGCCGGCACGCTGTTCTGCCCGACGGGCGGCATCTCGCTTTCCAATGCGCGCGATTATCTCTCGCTGCCGAATGTCGTGTGCGTCGGCGGCTCGTGGGTCGCGCCGAAGGATCTCGTCGCCAAGGGCGACTGGGCGGGCATCGAGAAGCTTGCCGCCGAAGCCGCCGCCCTCAAGGGCTGAAGGCAGGATCGACGGAATTGCGGACGGGCGGCCATCGGCCGCCCGTCATGCATTTGTAATTTGAAAGGGGCACTCCTATCTTGCCTTGCAGCCGGCTTCTTGCCGCGACAGGAGAAACGGAGACGCCCATGTTCGACCCCAAGACGTTGCTCGACCAGTTCCTCGGCTCGCAGGTGCCGGGCGCGGGCGGAACCGTGCGCGACCGCGCCGGCCAGGTCACCCAGCTCGCCAAGGACAATCCGCTTGCCACCATCGCCATTGCCGGCGTGCTGCTCGGCACGGATGGCGGGCGCAAGGTCGCGGGCTCGGCGCTGAAGCTCGGCAGCCTCGCCGCCATCGCCGGCCTCGGCTACCAGGCCTACAAGAATTATCGCGACGGGCAGAATCCGGCGGAGACCGCGCAGGCCGGCACGCCTGAACTCCTGCCGCCGCCGGTCGATTCCGGTTTCCATCCCGAGGCGGTCGGCACCGATTTCGCCCTCGTCCTCGTGCGCGCCATGATCGCCGCCTCGCGCGCCGACGGCCATATCGACGATGCCGAGCGCGCCCGCATCATGGACAAGCTGAAGGTCTCCGGGCTCGGCGCCGATGCCGCCCGGTTCCTCGAGGACGAGCTTGCCAATCCGGTCGATCTCGACGCGATCGTCGCGGCCGCGACGACGGAGGAGCAGCGCGTCGAGCTCTATACCGCCTCGCGCCTTGCCATCGAGCCGAAGACGCGCGCCGAGCGCGGCTATCTCGATCTTCTCGCCGGGCGCCTCGGCCTTGCCGATGCGCTGGTCGACCATATCGAGGCGACGGTTTCGGCCGCGACCGTCTGACATTTACAGGGAGCGGCCGAACGCCGCTCCCTGCGTTGCCGATTGCTTCGGCCCGCCGGCTGTTCTATCCCTTCGGCAGGACCGAAGGAGGATTTTCATGCGCGATCTCAAGGACTGGAAAGGTTGCCCGCCGCCGGCGCCGGTGACGCTCGAAGGGCGCTACGTGCGCATCGAGCCCTATGATCGCGCCAGGCACCTCCAGCCGCTCTGGGATGCCTTCGGCGGCATGGCGATCAACCCGCTGCTGCGCTACTTCACGCAGGCCGACTTCTCGGGCATCGAGGGTTTCGATACGTGGTCGGAAGGCGCGATCAAGTCCGGCTGGGTGCGCGAGGTCATCGTCGACAAGGCGAGCGGCAAGCCGGTCGGCATGGCGCATTACATGCGGCCCGACCCGGCCAACGGCGTCGTCGAGATCGGCGGCATCGCCCATGGCGGCGGCATGTCGCGCTCGCCGCTCTCCACCGAGGCGCAGTATCTCCTCGCCAAGCACGTCTTCGAGGATCTCGGCTACCGCCGCTATGAGTGGAAATGCCATAACGACAACGCGGCCAGCAAGCGCACCGCCACCCGCCTCGGCTTCACCTTCGAAGGCGTCTTCCGCCAGCACATGCTCTCCAAGGGCGAGAACCGCGATACCGCCTGGTTCTCGATCATCGACGGCGAATGGCCGGTCGTCGCCAAGGCCTTCGATGCCTGGCTCCTGCCGGAGAACTTCGATGCCGAGGGACGGCAGAAGCGCAGGCTGGAGGATATCCGCGCCGAGATCACCAAGGCGGACGCGGCGTGAGCGGCGAGGCCAAGGGAAAGTCGGCGGCGCTTGCGGCACTGCTCATCCTGCTCGGCACGGGTGTGGTGTTCTATTTCCTGCCGCGCATGATGGTCGCGCTCGGCAATGTCTCGCCTTGGCTGGCGGGCGCCTTCGGCGCGCTGCTGGTGCTCGGCTTCTTCCTCGTCTTCTGGCTCAGGGCGCGCTACCAGCGCAAGCGCGGCAACTAGAATGTCTGTTTCAACGCAATTCCGGACGCAAAACCACTTCACACTTTTGCTGGAATTGCTTTAGCCCTGAAGCGAGGCTCCGAGCAGGAGCAGCCCCATGATCATCACGAGCGCCGCCCCGGCAATCTCGATGGCGGTGCCGACGCGCAGCGCCGCCGAGCCGTTGCCGGCGAAGCGCACGGCCGCGCCCTTGGCGGTGACGGCGAGCGTAGCGAGGGTCGAGACCGTGATGGCCGTGCCGATCGACATGGCGAGCACGGCGAGCACGCCGCCGAGATAGAGGCCGTTCAGAAGCGCGAAGCTCAGCACGATGAGCGCGCCGGAGCAGGGGCGCAGTCCCACGGCGACGATGGCCGACCACGCCTCGCGCAGCGCGAAGCGGTCGCCTTTCAGCAGCGACGGGTCCGGCGCATGGGCGTGGCCGCAGGTCGAGCAGACCTCGCCCGCATGATGGTGATGATGGGCATGGCCGTGCACCTCGACTGCCTGCACGCCGAGCCTGGAGACGCGGGGGGCGGGGCGGAGCTTGCGGAAGAGAAGCCAGGCGCCGAAGAGGGCGATGAGGGCGTAGCTGCCGGTTTCCAGCGCCCGCGTCGCGTCCGTCATCGAGACCGTGGTGCCGCGCAGGAAGAGATAGGCGGCGCCCACCAGCAGGATGGCGACGACGCCCTGCAGGATGGAGGAGAGGAAGGAAAGCGCGACGCCGCGCTTCAACTCCACCTCGTTTGCCAGCATGTAGGAGGAGATGACCGCCTTGCCGTGGCCGGGGCCGGCGGCATGGAAGACGCCGTAGGCGAAGGAAAGGGTCACGAGCGTCGAGGCCGCCCAGGGGTTCTGGCGCATGTCCTTCAGCGCGCCGGTCATCAGCCGGTAGAAGCCCTGCTGCTGCGCGTTGATCCAGGCAAAGAGGCCGCCGAAGGCGCCGGTCGTGTTGAAGCCGGGCTCCGCCGAGCCGATCCCGAGCGGCGACTGGGCGTGGGCGAGGGTTGCCGTCGCCGCGACGGCAAGAGCCAGCGTGACGAGCGAAAGGGCACGGCCGCGACTCAGCATGTGACCTCCAGCCGGGTGGCGAAGAGTTTCGACATGTCGGTGCCGGTCGGGTCGTTGAAGAAGGCGTCGGTCAGGCTGCTCTGGTTCTGCGAGAGCACTTCGTCGGGATCCGGCCGCACGACCTGGTGCTTGCAGGCATCGAGCTTGTCGCCGACGGTCACGAGGTCGCTGTCGGAGGCGAAGTCCATCGAGGCATACATGGTGGGATCGTAGACGCCGAAGGTGAGCTTGCCCTTGAGCGGCATGACCTCGCCGGGCTTGACCGTGAAGAACATCAGGAGCTGGCCGTCCTTGAAGTCGACATTGATGACGTCCGGCTTGGCGACCTTCAGCGTCCTGCCGTCCTCGGTGATCGTCGTGTAGTAGTTGAATTCCTCCAGCGATTCGAGCACCGTCTTGCCGACCTCGGCCAGTTCGTCCGGATCGAGCTCGCCGTTGCTGTTCTTGTCGAAATCCATGACGACGCTGGCCGAGAACATCTCGTCGAAGCGCCAGACATTGCGCAGCTCGCTGATCGTCCCCCCTTCATCCGCGACCACCTCCAGCCGGGCTTCGGCGAAGATGTGCGGATGCGCCAGCGCGGCGACGGGGGCAAGAAGGGCCGTGCCGGCGACGAGAAGAGGAAGGAATCGCATGGGTTTTCAAACCTCCCGGGCGGCGTGAATCGGCCGGATGAATGGAACGGAAATGGGTCGGAATTGGGACCTTGCTATGCTTCCACGCCCGGATTGCGGCGGAACCAGGCGTGCAGGAAATCGACGAAGGTGCGCACCTTGGCCGGCAGGTAGCGCCGGTGCGGATAGATCGCATAGATGCCGCGGTCCGTCGGAAGATAATCCTCCAGGATCGAGACGATGCGGCCCGAATCGAGGCACGGGCGGGCGATGAAGGCCGGCACCTGCGCGACGCCGAGGCCGCTTGCCGCCGCGCGCACGGCCGCCGTCGGGCTGTTCACCTCGATATGGCCGGCGACCGGAACGGAAAAGCTTGCGCCCTTGTCGTCGATGAAGCGCCAGTTGCTGTGCGACCTGCCGTTGGTGTCGATGATGCAGGGCAGGCGGGCGAGATCGCTCGGATGGGTGATCGGGCCGGCATGTTCGAGGAATTCCTCGGTCACGCAGATCTTCAGGTAGAAATCGCCGAGCTTGCGGGCGATGAGGGCGGAATCCTCCAGCCGCGTGATGCGGATCGCCACGTCGAAGCCTTCCTCGACGAGATCGACGAAGCGGTCGTCCGAGACGATCTCCAGCGAGAGCTCGGGATGCTCGCGGCCGAAATCGATCAGCGACTGGCCGATATCGGCATCGACGAAGGTGCGGGGGGCGGAGACCTTCAGCTTGCCGCGCAGGTCCGTGTTCTTCTCGCGCACGAGATCGGCGAGGTTGTCGATCTCCTTCAGGATGTCGGAGGCGGTGCGGTAATAGGTATGGCCCGCCTCGGTCATCGAGAACTGGCGGGTCGTGCGGTTGAGCAGGAGCGTTCCCAGCTCGTCCTCCAGTTCGCGCACATATTTCGACAGCAGCGCCTTGGACCGGCCGGTCTTGCGCGAGGCGGCGGAAAAGCCTTCGGCGTCGACGACGTCGATAAAGGCCCGGATTCGGGTCAGTGTATCCATGTATCCCCACTGGGCTGCCCGCGCCCATCCCGGCGGGATGCGAGGTCGGCGAGCCTCCGGCCGAAATGCGGTGGCCGGCATGTTATAAACGATCTTCGAAAACCAGTCCGGCGAATGTCGTGGCTGTCACAATATTTTCAATAGCAGCCTGCAAAAAACCTCTTGATTACGACAGCGATTCTTCTTATCTCCGCGCTTGCCCAAAGTCGCACGTGCCTGTGGGTGTCCGCCGACCCTCGATTTGGTGAGGATCATCGGTAAGGTACCTGGACCTAACCGCTCCAGTCGTTATTCCGGCCAACCGGGAAATGCGAGGACATCTTGAAGCAACGACGGTGCGGGCCTTTCTGGTGTCTGCCGGCTTTCCATCAGCCGGGGTTACTGAAGAGGCACACCTTCATTGCCGGAAGTGCGGTCGGGTTCTCCCGCCAATCCATGGCAGACAAAGCCGAATTGAAGCCTAGGCGGGCTTCGGTTCACCGTTCGCGCATTTGCGCATGCTTGGTTCCGGGGTCTCCACCGGCTGGTTCCAGAGCGTTGCCGCATCTGCCCTTTGTCCTCTGGGGTTTCCCCGGAGCAACCTGGATATGGGGAATACCGAGATGGCTTCTGCACGTATTATCGACTTCCTGAACACCCGACGTCCCGACGGCCCGTGCCTCGTGGTCGACCTCGATGTCGTGCGTGACAACTTCAAGGCCTTCCGCCACGCGCTGCCCGACAGCGCGATCTACTATGCCGTGAAGGCCAATCCCGCGCCGGAAATCCTGCGCCTCCTCGCCTCCATGGGCTCTAACTTCGATTGCGCGTCCGTCGCCGAAATCGAAATGGCGCTCGATGCCGGCGCGACCGCTTCGCGCATCTCCTTCGGCAACACGATCAAGAAGGAACGCGACGTCGCCAAGGCGCATGCGCTCGGCGTCTCGCTCTTCGCCGTCGACAGCCATGAGGAAGTCGAGAAGATCTCGCGTGCCGCCCCCGGCGCGCGCGTGTTCTGCCGCGTCCTGACGGATGGCGAAGGCGCCGAATGGCCGCTGTCGCGCAAGTTCGGCTGCGTGCCGCAGATGGCCGTCGACGTGCTCGTCTACGCGCACCAGCTCGGCCTCACGTCCTACGGCGTCTCGTTCCATGTCGGCTCGCAGATGACGAAGCTCGACGCCTGGGATTCGGCCCTTGCCGATGCCAAGCGCGTCTTCGTGCAGCTTGCCAAGCAGGGCATCGAATTGAAGATGGTCAACATGGGCGGCGGCTTCCCGACGAAGTACCTGCGCGACGTTCCGTCCGCCGAAGCCTATGGCCAGGCGATCTTCGGTGCGCTGAAGAAGCACTTCGGCAACCAGATCCCGGAAACCATCATCGAGCCGGGCCGCGGCATGGTCGGCAGTGCGGGTGTGATCAAGGCGGAAGTCGTCCTCGTCTCGAAGAAGTCGGACAACGACAACCACCGCTGGGTCTTCCTCGACATCGGCAAGTTCGGCGGCCTCGCCGAAACCATGGACGAGGCGATCCGCTACCCGATCCGCACCGAGCGCGACGCGGACGAGATGGAGCCCTGCGTGCTCGCCGGCCCGACCTGCGATTCGGCCGACGTGATGTATGAGAAGAACATGTATCCGCTGCCGATCACCCTTTCGATCGGTGACGAGGTTCTGATCGAGGGCACCGGCGCCTATACGACGACCTACTCGGCCGTCGCCTTCAACGGCTTCGAGCCGCTCAAGGCCTACGTCATCTGACGACCGGGCGCTCCCGTCCCTGCGGGAGCGCCAGCTTCACAATTCATTCCGGATACCGTTTGAATCGGTTTTGAGTTCGGGAGGCCAAGATGGCCACTGTTCTTGATTCTGTCCGCGCGTTCTTCGCGCATGCCGCCTTCACCATCGACCGGGAAAATGCCGGCGACGTCGTCGCGCGCGAGCGTCTGCTCGACCGCGTCATGGGTGAGGCCCGCTTCCGCAAGTCCTCGGAAAAGCTGCGCCGGGGCCGCCTGCCGGCCGAGGGCCTCGCCCTCGTCGCGCGCGATGCGGACGGCCATGTCATCGGCACGGTGCGCCTGTGGGATGTCGAGGCGGGTGTCGATGCCGACGGCAATGCCGTGCCGGCCTTGCTGCTCGGCCCGCTCGCCGTCGATTGCGCGCATGAGGGCAAGGGCATCGGCGGTGCGCTGATGCGCGCGGCGATCACCGAGGCGCGCGACCGCGGGCACGGCGCGGTGCTGCTGGTCGGCGATCCGGAATATTACGAGCGCTTCGGCTTCTTCGCCGACAGGGCGCAGCATCTCGTCATGCCCGGCCCCTTCGAGCGCCGCCGCTTCCTGGCGCTGGAGCTGAAGGACGGCCGGCTGGCCGGCGCGGCCGGCATGCTCGTCGCAAGCGGCCGGCGCCTTTCGGCGCCGTTGCGCAAGGCGGCTTGACCCCGCGCAATTTGACTTTTCCGGCTTGCTACGTTATCGGGACGGCAGGGTAAGAGCCCCTGCCGTCCGCGAGCGCAAGCTTTGGTGAAGTCTCTCTCAGAAACGATCGGTCTTCCAGCATCAGGCATGCGAACCGGCGGCAATGCGGACTCCCTCCGAAACGACGCATGCACCGACTGGAGAGACGACATGCGTCCATCATCGACGCCACTACCATCCCTCGACGCCCTGAAGGACCAGGCGAAGCGGCTGCGCGCGCGCTTTTCCGCCGAGGGGCAGGACATTTCCCATTCCCGCGCACTGGAGCTGATCGCCGCGCAATACGGCTTTCGCGACTGGAACACGCTGCATGCCGCCGTCGGCAACCGGCCGCCCTTCGATCCGTGGATGCTGGGCTCGCGCGTGCGGGGCCACTATCTCGGCCAGCCGTTCGATGCGGAGGTTCTCGGCATTCAGGCGATCACCAGCCAGCCGGGCCGTTACCGAATGACGCTGCATTTCGACGAGCCGGTGGATGTGGTGACCTTCGAAAGCTTCTCGGCCTTCCGCCAGCGCGTGAGCTGCACCATCGACGAGACGGGGCGGACCATCGAGAAGACCTCGAACGGCCGGCCGCATCTCGAACTCGAATGGTGAGCCTCAGAACGAGCCCGAGAGCCGCATCGCGAGGCCGTCGACCTTGAAGTCGGCGGCCTTGTCCGTTTCGCGGCGGACGAGGTGGCTGTATTCCAGCGCCAGGGCCGCGCCTTTCGCCAGCGTATAGGTGAGGGTCGCGGTCGTCGCGGTCGTGTGGGTGCGGTAGTCGTAATAGAGCCAGTCGCTATAGGCGTGCTCGAAGGCAAAGCCGAGCTTGAGCTTTTCCGTCAGCGCCGTTTCCAGCGAGAGGCCGACCGTGCGCACGTCCTCGCCGAGCGGGTCGTCGATATCGGCGAGCTGGATGTCGCGCGCGAGCTTCGCCTTGAAGACGGTGTCGCGCGGGAGCTGGACGGCAAGTTCCGCCTTCAGGAAGGGGCGGCTTTGCTCGACCGTCCTGCCGAGTTCCGGGCTGCCGATGCGCAGGACGCCGGCCTCGGCCATCAGCGTGACGGCCTCGCCGAAGGTGCGGCCATAGGCCAGCGAGCCACGCAGCGCATGGGCGGGATAGCGATTGAGCCGGTCCTGCTGGCCGGCGGGGATGCGGTTCGTGCGATACTGCAGCGTCGCGCCGATCTCGCCGCCGAGGAGCGGCCGGATATGGCCGGCGGTGAGGTCGAAGAGCCGGTTGTCGGCCTCGATCTGCGTGTGGGGCAGGCCGGCCAGCGTGAAGTCCGCCTTGCCCCGGTCGAGGCTGGAAAGGGCGGCGGTGAAATGGCTCTTGCCGCCGCCATGCTCGGCGGTGATGCCGGCGCTCGCGGCGTTGGCGATATCGGCCTTGCTGTAGCCGATCAGGAGGCCGGGCAGGGCGAGGAAGAGATCGCCGTCCCGCCGGTGCTCGATACCGGCCTTGAGGGTGAGCTTCACGCCCTCGCCGAGCTCGCGCATATAGCCGATCTCGACGCCCGCCCGCCGCTCGTCGGCGAAATGGTAGCGCGCGATGCGCCGGACGCTCGCCGTCAGGCCATAGGCGAGCTGCGCGTCCTCCAGCGAAAGACTGCCGCGAAAGGCGAGCTTCGCCTCGCCGAAAGGAGAGGAAAGCAGTGTCGGATCCTTGAAAACATTCGAGGTGCGCCCGCCGCCGATACTGTAATCGACGGTTGAATCGGCAATTGCCGGGTTGCAGAAAGCGACGATGGATGCCGCACAAAGCAAGCCATGAAGAGAGCGCATCGGTTTCTGCCCCTGTCCGTTTCTGGAACGGAATCCTAGGGTTGCATGGTTAAAAATTCTTCCAATGGTTGAAATTCAACCGTATAATGCAATCTTATATACTATAAATTGTATGAAGTCAGGAATTGTTAAACTTGTCGACGTTATGGTTAACTCTTTGCCATGATTGGTAAATCGGGTTGAGTAAAGCGGCGCTTATATTACCTTCGATTGTGCATCAACGAGGTGCACAACCAAAGGAGAGAGATCATGAACAAGACCCGCATCATCGCTATCGCAACCGTCATCGCTCTTGCCGGCGCCAGCCAGGCTTCCGCCGGCGGCCTGCTCGGCCTCGGCATCCTCAGCGGCAACAACACCAAGGCGGGCGGCATCGTCATCGCCCCCAGCGTCGGCGTCGGCAATATCCTCAGTGACAACGACAACAACAAGGTGCTGAACGGCGTGCTCAACAACAGCCTCAACGGCACGCTGTCGGGCATCCTGAACGGCAATGCCCTCGGCATCCTCGGCGGCGGCAGCGACTGCGGCTGCAAGTCCCGTAAACACTGACCGCACCTCCCCCCGCCCTGTCCCTGCGGCCAGTGGGCCCGGGAGAGCTCCGCTCTCCCGGGTTTTCGATTGCCGGGGAGGGGGATCAGTCGATCCGCTGGTCCATCGTCACGGCCGGCATCTCGCCGGCGCCATGGGTGCGCACGACCTTTGCCGGAACGCCGGCGACGGTGCTGTAGGGAGGTACGGCCTCGAGCACGACGCTGCCCGCCGCCACCTTGCTGTAGGCGCCGACCTCGATATTGCCGAGGACCTTCGCGCCGGCGCCGATGAGGACGCCGCGGCGGATCTTCGGATGCCGGTCGCCCTTGTCGCGGCCGGAGCCGCCGAGCGTGACGTGCTGCAGCATGGAGACGTCGTCCTCGACGACCGCCGTTTCGCCGATCACGATGCCGAGGCCATGGTCGAGCATGATGCCGCGGCCGATCCGCGCGCCGGGATGGATATCGAGCCCGAAGACGAGGGAGGCCTGCGAGGAAAGCCAGCGCGCCGCCTCGATCCTGCCGTCCCGCCACAGGCGATGGGAGAAGCGGTGGACCTGCAGGGCCTGAAAACCCTTGAAATTGAGAAGCGCGACGAGCGGATCGGGGCTTGCCGGATCGCGCGAGACGACCGCCGCGATGTCGGCTTCCGTCTCTCCGAGAAGCGTTTCGTCCCCGACGGAGGAGAGGATCTGCGCGGCGAGCGCCCGGTCGCCTGGGGAATGGGAAAGGCGCGCGGCGAGCGCGCCGATCAGCATCTGCCGGCCGGTCGAGGCCTTAAGGACCGGCATCATGAATTCTGCGAGATGGGGCTGTTCCAGCGCGCGGCGTTCGGCAGACGTGTGGACCTCGGCCCAGACGGGGCTTTCCGGCCAGCCCTTGGCCGGAAATGCATGGAGGCTCGCCTGGGGCATGGCTCTTCCTATCCGGCGAGATCGATGACGCCGCAATCGCCGGCTTCGCTGGCGAAGGCGAGAAGCTTGCCGTTGCGGCTCCAGGCCATGGAGGTGACTGCGCCCTTGCCGGGGCGGCGCAGCAGCACCTCGCGGCTGTCGGCGAAGCGGGCGGCCAGCACCATGCCGTCGGAATAGCCGATGGCGACGACATCCTCGCCCGGGTGGCAGGCGACGGCGGTCACCATGACATCGGCGCGGGTGCCGAGTTCGAGCGGCGGCTTGCCCATCGGGCCGTCCTTGGCCGAGAAGGGCCAGACGATGGCGGCCGGTGCACCCGACGAGGCGAGCCACTTGCCCTTGGCGGACCAGGAAAGCGACTTCACCTTGGCCGGATAGCCGGTCATGCGCATGTGGCGGGTCTCGGCGCCGGGCTTGGCATCGAGCTTCCAGCCGTGCAGGGCGTTTTCCTGCATGCTGGTGACGACGAAGCGGCCGTCCGGCGAGAAGGTGATGCCGGTATGGGCGCCCTTCCATTCCAGATCGACCGGCGGAGCGGCCATGGCGACCCAGTGCAGCGACGCGCCGTTGTAGCGGGCGACGCCGATGCGCAGGCCCTTCGGCGCGAAGGCGATGCCCTCGACCGAGCGGGCCTCGGTGAATTCCTTGATCGTGCCGTCGGCAAGGCGCACGCGCGCCGTGCGGCCTTCCGCGAAGCCGACCGCGCCCTGCGGGCCGGCGGCGACGACGGAAATCCACTTGCGCGGCACTTCGGCCAGAAGCGTCGCGCTGCCGTCGGCGGCGATGCGCAGCACCTTGCCGTCCTCGCCGCCGGTGATCAGCGTGTCGTTCGCCTCGTCGCGCACGCAGGCGAGCAGGCCGTCATGGGCCTCGGTGACCTTCTCGCCCTGGTCGAGGCGGTGGATGGCGCCGGAGGCGGTGGCGAAGAACGGCACGTCGCCGAGGAAGGCGGCCGCAATGACGTGGCCGTCGAGATCGAGAGGCGCGACTGTCGGCATTATCGGGTCTTTTCCTTCACGCGTTCCGGCATCATGCTTTCTGCGCCTCGCAGGCCTTGAACGTGCGCTCGATCTTCTCGCGGTCGAGATCGCGGCCGATGAAGACGAGGCGGCTTTCGCGCGTCTCGCCGTCCTTCCAGGCGCGCTGGTGGTCGCCCTCGACGATCATGTGCACGCCCTGCACGACATAGCGCTCGTCGTCGCCGGCAAAGGCGATGATACCCTTGAGGCGCAGGATGTTCGGGCCGTCCGTCTGGGTGATCTTCTGGATCCAGGGGAAGAAGCGCTCGGGGTTCATCTCGCCGCCGCGCAGCGAGATCGACTGCACCGTCACGTCATGGATCGGCGAGACGCCGTGGTCGTGGTGATGGTGGTCATGATCGTGGTGGTGATGGCCGTGATCATGATCATGATCATGATGGTGGTGATCGTGGTCGTGATCATGGTGATGATGGTCATGGCCGCAATCCGGGCCGCAGACATGGTCCGGGTGATCGTGGTCGAGGAAATGCGGATCGTTTTCCAGCGCCCGTTCCAGGTTGAACGCACCCTGGTCGAGAACCTTGGTGAGGTCGATTTCCGAGCGGGTCGTGCGGTGGATGCGGGCGGACGGGTTGATGGCGCGCACCGTGGCCTCGACCCGGGCGAGCTCTTCCGGGCTCACGAGGTCGGTCTTGTTGACGAGCACGACGTCGGCGAAGGCGATCTGGTCCTCGGCCTCGCGGCTGTCCTTCAGGCGCAGCGGCAGGTGCTTGGCGTCGACGAGCGCGACCACGGCGTCGAGCTCGGTCTTCTGGCGAACGTCGTCGTCCATGAAGAAGGTCTGGGCGACCGGCACGGGATCGGCAAGGCCGGTGGTCTCGACGATGATGGCGTCGAAGCGGCCGGGGCGGCGCATCAGGCCTTCCACCACGCGGATCAGGTCGCCGCGCACGGTGCAGCAGATGCAGCCGTTGTTCATCTCGTAGATTTCCTCGTCCGACTCGACGATGAGGTCGTTGTCGATGCCGATCTCGCCGAACTCGTTGACGATGACGGCGTATTTCTTGCCGTGGTTGTCGGTGAGGATGCGGTTCAGCAGCGTCGTCTTGCCGGCGCCGAGATAGCCGGTGAGCACGGTGACAGGAATGGGCTTGGGAAGGGCTGTTTCGGTCATGGGAACCTCGAAGGATGATCGGACGCCAGGGTCCGTCGCTGGCATTGATATAGGAGATCGGACGGGCCAGCGCAAATCCCCGCGCGGCATGATCCGACGTTAACGGAGCGACCCGGCGTCGAAGGCCGCGACGTCCTCCAGAAGCGCGACGAGGCCGCGCACGGCATGGGCGAGCAGCGCCTCGCCCTTCTCCGCCGTCGCGGCGCTGGCATTGCCCGCAACGCCCTTCGGATTGAGGTCGGACATCTTCCAGCCGAAGGCATGCGGGCCATAGGCGCGCAGATGCGAAAAGCGCGCGGCGAACTCGGCCTGCCGCGAGCCGAAGCGCTCGGCCTTGTCCATGCGGACAAGCTCGGGGTGGAGGGCGAGCATGACGGAGGTTTCTATATCGCCGCCGTGGATGTCGATGGCCTTGTCCTCCGGCGATATCCAGCCCTCCGGCTGGCCGAAACGGGTCCAGGCGGTGGCGACGACCAGCATGTTGAGCCGGATGCGTGCCTCGGTCGCGACGATGGTCATCAGGGGCGAGTTGCCGCCATGGGCGTTGAGCAGCACGAGCTTGCGGATGCCGAAGCGGTGCAGGTCCTCCGCGATGCGCAGCCAGCGCTCGATCGCCTCGCCATAGCCGAGCGAGCGGGTGCCGGGCACATCGAGATGCTCCGGCGAATAGCCGACGGGTTCGGCCGGCAGGATGGTGACGGGCAGGTGCGGCGGCAGCACGGCCATCAGCCGGGCGGCGACGCCCTCGGCGATCAGCGTGTCGGTTTCCAGCGGCAGGTGGGGGCCGTGGCCCTCATGGGCGCCGAGCGGAAGGACCGCGATCCAGTCTTCGCGGTCTTCCGGCGTGAGCATGGGGTCGTTCTCGATCCACCGCATCTTGGGATGCGCCATGGCGTCTCTCCGATCCTTACTTGCCGCCAGCCTTGGTCCTCTGTCATACAAGGCCGCGCCCATGATGCAAGGGCGGTGCAGGAGGCGATGCATGGGCAAGAAGCACAAGGACGGCAAGGACGGCAAGAAGGTCAAGAAGAAGAAATCGCACGAGGCGGTCTCGGGTGCCGGGCTTGCCGCCGCGGTCGTCAATGCGGCGCGCTCCATGCGCACGGTGCTTTCGCGCAATCTTCTGGCGACGGGCCTTTATGCCGGGCAGGACGGCGTGATCCTGGCGCTTGCCGAGGAGGGCGGGCTGACGGCCGGGGCGCTCGCCACGCGGCTCGGCGTCAAGGCGCCGACCATGACGCGCACCATCGGCCGGCTTGAGGCGCAGGGTTTCGTCGAGCGCAAGCCCGACGAGATGGACGGGCGCCTCACCGTCGTGCATCTCACCGAGGCCGGGCGCGCCTCCGTCGACCACATCACCGAGGCCGGCCGGCTCAGTGAGCGGCAGGCTGCCGAGGGGCTCAGCGAGAAGGACGTGCGCAATCTCCTCAAACTGCTGCGCGCCATGGACGAGAACCTGCATGCCGGCCTGCCGGATGCGGCCCGCAACGGCGAAAAGCCTGTTGCCGACGACATTTAAACTGTTTAAATAAACGGTTTTAAAGCCGCGTTGCTGCGTGATCGTCGGGGAGGGGTCGTGGCTCAGAAAATCAAGCTTTCCACCATCGCGGAGACGCTCGGCGTTTCCACGGCGACGGTATCGCTTGCGCTCAGGGACAGTCCGCTCGTCGCGGCCGCCACGCGCGACCGGATCAAGGAACAGGCGCGCGCGCTCGGCTATATCTACAACCGGCGCGCGGCGAGCCTGCGCACGTCCCGCTCGGGCATCATCGGCGTCGTCGTGCACGACATCATGAACCCGTTCTATGCGGAAATCCTGAAGGCCATCGAGAGCGAACTCGACCGTGACCGGCAGACCTTCATCCTTTCCAACCACTACGACTCTGTCGAGAAACAGCGCAATTTCGTCGAGACGCTGCTGCAGCTCGGCGGCGACGGGGTGATCATGTCGCCGGCCATCGGCACGCCGCCGGAAGATATCCAGCTCGCCGAGGACAACGGCATGCCGGCGATCCTGATCGCGCGTTCCATCGACGGGCTGGACGTGCCGATCTTCCGCGGCGACGACAGCTACGGCATCTCGCTTGCCACCAACCACCTGATCGGCCTCGGCCACCGCACCATCGCCATGGTGGGCGGCACGGACCAGACCTCCACCGGCCGCGACCGTTACCAGGGCTATGTCAACGCGCTGCGCAAGGCCAATATCGAGGTCGATCCCGGCCTTCGCATTCCGGGCCCGCGCACCAAGCAGGGCGGCTTCGAGGCGGCGGTGCATTTCCTCTCGCTGCCGCAGAAGCCGACGGCGGCCGTCTGTTGGAACGACCTCGTCGCCATCGGCCTGATGAACGGCATCGCCCGCGCCGGCCTCGTGCCCGGCCGCGACGTCTCCGTCACCGGTTATGACGACCTGGAGGAGGCGGCGATCGCCACGCCCGCCCTCACCACCGTCTGGAACGGCCAGTCGGAGGTCGGGCGCAACGCCGCCCGCGCGCTTCTCGACAAGCTCTCCGGCAGCCACGAGCCGGACGGCATCCACCTCATCAAGCCGGAAATGCGCATCCGGCAATCGACCGGACCGCTGAAGCCGCATCCGGAAGGCTGAGGCATTTCAGACCGAAGGAGCTTTCGCCATGGCGGCCAAGACACGCATTCTCGTGCCCGGAACGATCCGCGAGCGGGTGCTCGACCGTCTGAAGGACGTATTCGACATCGTGCGCATCGAGAAGGCCGATCCTGCGCTTCTCGCCCGTTCCGAGGCGGCGAGCATTTCGGGCGTCGCCGTTTCCGGAAGCTTCGATGCGGCGATGATCGAGCATCTGCCTTCGCTGGAGATCATCGCGAGCTTCGGCGTCGGCTATGACGGGATCGACGTGGCGGCCGCCGCCGGGCGCGGCATCGTCGTGACCAATACGCCGGACGTGCTGAACGACGAGGTGGCGGATACCACCGTCGGGCTCCTCATCAACACCGTGCGCCGCCTGCCGCAGGCCGAGACCTGGCTGCGCGAGGGGCGCTGGACGCGGGAGGGCGCGTTCCCGCTGACGCCGCTCAGCCTGCGCGGGCGACGGGCCGGCATCTACGGCCTCGGCCGCATCGGCCTTGCCATCGCCGAGCGGCTGAAGGGTTTTGGCATCGAGATCGCCTATCACACGCGGCGGCCGCGCGAGGGCGTGCCCTATGCCTACCATCCCTCGCTGATGGAACTGGCGGAGGCCGTCGACATCCTGATCGCCATCGTGCCGAAGACGGCGGAGACGCACCGGACGATCGATGCGGCGGTGCTGCGCGCGCTCGGGCCGAATGGCGTGCTGATCAATGTCGGGCGCGGCTGGACGGTCGACGAGGCGGCGCTTGCCGCTGCCCTCCAGGATGGCGTCATCGCCGCCGCGGGCCTCGATGTCTTCTATGACGAGCCGAATGTGCCGGAGGCGCTGCTTTCCGCGCCCAACGCCACGCTGCTGCCGCATGTCGCCTCGGCTTCCGTGGTGACGCGCGATGCGATGGCCGATCTCGTCGCCGACAATCTCCTCTCCTGGTTCGGGCGCGGCGCGGCCCTGACGCCGGTGCCGGAAACGCCCCTGTCGCGAAAAACCGGGTAGGGGCGGGAAAGCCTTCGTTAACCATTCGGCAAGCTTGCAGGCGCATGCTTTTTCCGTTGAGTCGCGATGAAGGAGAGACCCATGAAGACACTGACGATCGCCATCCTGGCCGCTGCCGTGTCGTTCGGTCTCTGGACCTATTGGGGGCAGGAGCGCCCCGGTGTCGATCCCATCGTCTCGGGCTCCATTCCCGCGAAGCCCGCCGCCCACAGCTACACGATTTCCAACGCCGCGGCGAACACGGCCTGCCTTGCCGAGCGCGGCGGCCCGATCTCCAGCCGCAGCGCCCGCTTCGAGGCAGCCGCCGACTGCGACGCCGTCTGGCCGGGACTTGCCAGGGCGCGGACCTGGACCAACAACGGCGACGGCACGGTCGTCGTCGCGGACGCGCAGGGCGAGGCGATCCTGACGGTCGTCGACGGCGATGGGCTTGCCTATGAAGCCGTCGAGCCTGCCGATGCGATGGTCACGATGATCTCTGCTGACTGAGTAGTGTTCGCGCGTTCTGCTATGGGGCCATTACCGGGCTATCAAGTCTTGGCGGCAGTCATGCAGATATCTGCCGTTCTGCAGCCGACCTCTTTAATAGCCGTTCGAGATGCTTACGTTGCCACTCGAGACCTGTCGTTCGTTAAGCTCTGCCAAACGGTAGAGCTGGAGCCGCAGGCCGACGGCCAGTTCTTGTCCAACGAGGGCATGGACCCAAACGGCTTCGTCACATTCTCGCCGGATCACAAAAGCCTACGTTGCTTTAAGCTTACGCAATTGGACTGTCTTGTTTTATTGGGCTAACGCTTCCAGTTCATCTAACAGGCGTGAAAATCTCCTCAACTGATCATATTGCTCTTCGTCGATACCATCCGGATCGAAGTGCATAACATCGTTCCGAATTTCTCGCACCTTATCCATTTCGGCACAAAACACCGTTCTGTCCACTCGCAGACCAAGTTTCGTCCAATTTTCTGGCAATTGGATTATCCGGAGATACTCGCCGAAATTAAGATCTGATACGGATTGAATCCGTTCCTTTCGCTCGGAATCTGCTTCATTGCAAGCATCTCGTAGGGAATCCACCGAAAATCTACCATTCATAAGATTGCGAATCTGGTTTTCTATTTGCCCAATTAGAAGAAATGGCTCAGAAAGAAACTGAAACTGCTCACTAAGATCCGTTGCTGTTACTATCCCAGTGACCTTTTTGTCGACTGAGGAGCGAACAAATACGAACTCGTGATCGATGATTATCTTTGTTGCTTTGAATAAAGCTTCTGTTTCTTCGATGGCGACGGCTGGCTCCATCGCGTCTTTAACTTCCACGATATCATTTTTGTGACTAAGGCGCTTCCCAATGGTTTTCCAACTAATGGTGCCATTAATAGTCCTCTCGTTGGTCATGACGGCCAACTGGGAAAAATCGTGCGCGAGCATCAGAGTGATGGCTTTTTCCACTTTGTCTTGCGGGTTCACCGAGATCACCCCGCAGTTGGCAGCCTTGAGCATACTGACAAGGAAGTTGGCCTCTTTGATCAAGTCGCTATGCTGTTCCGCATCCAAGCTTGGGCTGGCGCCGCCGACCGGCGGATTCTCCGCCTGGCCCTTTTTAAAAATTATCTCGGCATCTATCCAGACTTTGGTGAAATCAGGACTTGTGACGATGCCGGCGGCAGCCAACTCGGTTTGAATTCGCTTGACGACTCCAGTTCTTCGCCGACGAGAGCCAAACCAACGGAGCAGTTCTCTAACTGTGGTTGAAGGGGATTTCCCGTCTGCAACGTCATTTTTGATCTCTTCAAACTCACCATTCATCTGTGCGGACCTTCAAGTTACATCGCCATGGCCTTAAATCCGCCCGCTGCCTCGAACCGGATCAACCCATAGTAATTGCTAGTAAGTGCATGAACGGTTGACGCATGAGTTTTTCCTTCAACGGCTGCCCAATCTTCCGGAATTATTCTTGATCTCCAGGAAGCTCTCACAGGTTAGGGACAGCCGTTACCAACTGGACCGCCGGCATTGGCCACATTGCACGGTATATGTGTTGTGCGTTGATGGCAGCTTTTCCACGGCCCAACTTAAAAGCCGCCGGTTTGCTTCCCACCCCATTTCGGTCGTATCGCCGACCAAAGCAGAAGGTCTGCTTTAGCTATTCGCCAAGGCCGCGTAAAATGACGGAAATGACGGCGCAAAGCTGTCGTGCGGTTACGGCCGCGTAGACCCTACTCAGCCGCCGTCCTGTGTACGAGGCCCTGCCGCGCGGCGGCGTAGTCGCGGACGGCTTGGCCGAAGGCGGCGAAGAGATTGTTGGAGGGCTGGTCGGAGCCGACCCAGTATTCCGGGTGCCACTGGACGCCGACGGCGAAGGCCTTGGCGCCGATGACGGAGACGGCCTCGATGGTGCCGTCGTCCGCGACCGCTTCCACGGCAAGGCGCGGGGCCATTTCGGAGATCGCCTGGCGGTGCAGCGAATTCACCTGCACCTCGCCCGCGCCGATCACCGAGGCGAGGCAGCTGCCTTCCTTGACGAGCACCTTCTGGCGGATGCCGTAGGCGACGTCGAGCACCGGCGTGTCGGGTTTGCGGTGGTCCCACATGCCGGGCTGTTCCTGGATCTCGTTGGCGAGCGTGCCGCCGAGCACGACGTTGAGCTCCTGGATGCCGCGGCAGATGGCGAGAAGCGGGATGCCGCGCTCCAGCGCGCGCTTGATGAGCGGCAGGCTCGTCGCGTCGCGGGCGGTGTCATAGGGGCCTTCCGCGTCGGTGGCCGGCTTGCCGTAGAGCGAGGGGTGGACATTGGTGCGCGAGCCGCTGACCAGAAGCCCGTCGACCCGGTCGAGGATGCCGTCGAAATCGTTGTCGGCCTCGAGCGCCGGAACGAGGAAGACCTGGACGCCAGCGCCCTTGACGGCGGCGCGGACATACTGGTTCGGCGTGGCCTGCCAGACGTTGCCTTCGATTTCCCGGATATCGGCGGGAATGGCGACGACGGGTTTCGACATGATGGGCTCCGGAAAAAGAAATACCAAAAGAGGATTTGCTATCAAATCCCGCGCCAGTCAATTCCCCCTTTCTGGCGAAATGACGACGCGGCAGCGCTTCGCGGGCGGTATGCGGCGCGCTGCGGCGTGCGTGCATCATCACTTTTCAGGGGGTAACCGGACGCAAGTTGTTAACCACCAATTTGCAATCCACGTTTGCAGCGGCGGTTTTTCGCCGGTGCCGCGGCGCAATACTTTGTCGCCGCCGTGTCCGAAAGTTGCGCCGAGCAGATATGGCAGGTTGAATTGCTTTCTTCCAGCGAGGTTATTTGCAATATTTGGTTGAATAAGGCTTCCCCTGGTTGAAGAAGGGTGCAATAATGTCCAAACGTACCCGTCTTATTGGGTAATTTCCCGAAATCATTCATTAAATTTTGGCCGGTAACCCTCGCTCGTCATAGGGAGTGCCGAGTCCATGAAGGATAAGGGTCAAGACACACTGCCGGCCGATGTCTACCTGTCGTTCGTCAGTTCGCTGTACGGGAACCGCCAGACCCTCTTCGTGGGCATGATTTCGCATGTCATCACGCTCGCCTTCGTTTTCGCCAAGACCGCCGATCCCTTCTTTCTCGCCTGGAGCGCGCTCATCGTCCTGATCTGGGGGACGCGCGCGATCGGCATGCGGTACTTCGACCGGGTGGACAAGTCCGCGCTCGGCATGGACGGCATCCGCTACTGGGAAAACTGGTACAATCTCGGCGCCGTCGGCACGACTCTGGCGCTCGGCACGGCCTGTGGCTACAGCCTGCTGGTCAGCCGCGACGCCTTCGCCGAAATCGCCACCATCGCGGTGACCTTCGGCACCATGGTCTCGGTCGTCGGGCGCAACTACGGTTCGCCGCGGACCGTCAACTACATGGTCTTCTCGGCCTGCTTTCCCATCGCGGTCGGCTTCCTCGGCCTGCAGGACTTCTATCACGCGATCCTCGCCTCGCTCGTCATTCCCTTCGCCATGACGACGCGCAGCATGGCGAATGGCGTGCGCACCTTCCTCTACGAGAACGTGCTGGCCGCCCGCGAGCTTGCGACCATCGCCGACCGCTTCGACACTGCGCTCAACAACATGCCGCACGGTCTCTTCATGCTGGATGCGGACCACCGCATCCTTGTCGCCAACCGGCGGGCCTGCGAACTGCTGCATCTCGGCAGCCAGGACCGGCTGAAGGATTGCCATCTCGACGTCGTGCTGCGCTTCGGCGTGCGCAACACCTTCTTCAATGCCGAGCAGAGTAAGACCATCCTGCGCCAGCTCGACGAACTGCTGAAGGGCGAGCGCTCGCGGGCGCTCGTGCAGGTGACGGAAGGGCTCTATCTGGAATTCACCGCCGCCCCGCGTGAGACGGGCGGCGCCGTGCTGATCTTCGAGGACGTGACGGCGCGGGTGCGGGCGGAAAAGAAGATCCTGCACATGGTTCGCTACGACAGCCTTACCGGCCTGCCGAACCGCAGCTATTTCGCCGATCTCGTGCAGGAGGCGCTGGCCGAGCGCAAGAAGCCGGGCACCGTCGGCGTCATGGTCCTCGACGTCGATGACTTCAAGCATGTCAACGACATGAAGGGCCATGTCACCGGCGACCGGCTGCTCTGCGCCATCGCCGAGCGGCTGCGACGATTGACCGGCGACCGCGTCCTGGCCGGCCACCTGATGGGCGACGAGTTCGTGCTCTTCTTCCCGAACGAGGTGAACCGGCGCGATCTCGAGGCGCGGATGCGGCGCTTCCACGAGCAGCTTCGCGGCACATATGAAGTGGAGGGCATGACCCTCTTCGTTTCGTTCAGCGCCGGCTGCGTGACCGTGGCGAGCGACGAGTTCCGGCTGGAGGAGATGCAGATCCGCGCCGACCTTGCGCTGTTCGAGACCAAGTCGCGCGCCAAGGGCAGCCTGACGGTCTTCGAGCAGGAAATGGACGCGCGCTATGTCGACCGCCAGAAGCTGAAGGAAGACCTGCGCGAGGCGCTTGCCGGCGACGCGCTCTCCGTCGCCTACCAGCCGATGTTCGTGCCGGACGGCTCGCGCATCGAGTGCTGCGAGGCGCTGTCGCGCTGGACGCATCCCGAGCGCGGCCCGGTGCCGCCGACCGTCTTCATCCAGGTCGCCGAGGAGATGGGCATCGTCTCGGAGATCACGCGCTTCATGATCGGCCGTGCCTGCACGGACTGCGCGACATGGCCGGCGCATATGGGGGTCTCGGTCAACCTTTCCGTCCAGGACCTGCGGGGCACCGGCATCATCGAGGTGGTCGCGGAGGCGCTGGAGAAGGCGGGGCTGGAGCCGCACCGCCTGCATCTCGAGGTCACGGAAAGCTGCCTGATGGAAGAGCCGGTGAAGGTGCAGGCGATCCTGCAGGAACTGCGCGCCCGCGGCATTACCATCGCCATCGACGATTTCGGCACCGGCTATTCCAGCCTCAGCTATCTCGACCAGCTGCCGCTCGACGTCATCAAGATCGACCGGTCCTTCGTGCGCAATATCGGCGAGGACCCGCGCCGCTTCAAGCTGCTGCGCGGCACCGTGAACCTCTCGCGCGAACTCGGCCTGCGCATCGTCGTCGAGGGCGTGGAGACCGAGGAGCAGCTCGCGCTCATCAACAAATATCACTGCGCCGATCTGGTGCAGGGCTATGTCTTCGCCGCGCCCATGTCGCTGGAGGCGCTGCGCGACCGCTACGAGAGCCTCGGTGGCAATCCGGATGAACCGCGCCGCCGTGGCCGCCGCGTCGCCTGATTTTTCCGCATCCCTGTCATTTCGCTAAGTTCTAATTCCAGCGTATTTATCAGTTTGTTCAAATTTAGCATTAACCATATGGTAAGGTTAATGAATAGTATTTTACACAAATTGTCCTATATCCATGATTATGGAGTCGGCGGCAAAGTGCGGTCGGCTTTTTCGATCGGGGATACGGAAATGGCCAACGGGGAAATGGCGACCAATCGCTTTTCCGAAAAGCTTCTTGGGCTGCTCGACAGGGTGGAATACCGCCGGGTCGAGACGAGTGAGGACATGGAGGACGTCGCGCGGGTCCGCTACAAGGCCTACAAGGCCGGCAGCGTCATGCACCTTGCGGAAGATTCCCACCTGCTGATCGACGAGGTCGATTTCGACAGTCAGGCCTATGTCTTCGGCGTCTATCACGACGAGCGGCTGATCTCGACGGTGCGCCTGCATCATGTGACGCCGGACCACCGTGTCACGTCCTCGGGCAAGGTATTTCCTGATGAGGTCAAGGCCTTCCTCGATGCGGGCATGTCGCTGATCGATCCGGTCCGCCTTGCCGCCGATCCGGAAATCTGGAGCGAGATGCCGGCGATCCCGTATCTGACGCTGCGCCTCGCCACCATGGCGGCGGATTACTTCGATGCCGACCGCGTGTTGCAGATGGTCAAGCCGGCGCATTCCGCTTTCTACCGGCGCGTTTTCGACGGCGATTTCGTCGCCTCGCCGAAGAGCCGGCAGGGCAAGTTCATCATCGACCTGATGCTGATGGCGACCCGCTGCAAGGACGTGCGCTCCTCGCTCTATGCGCGCTTCCCGTTCTTCCAGTCGGAGCCCTTCGAGCGGCGCATGCTCTTTGCCCGCGGCGAGGACATGCCCTTCAGCCCGCTCACCGTGCGCCCGACGGCGCGCCTTGCCGAATCCCATCGGCGGATCCAGCTCTCCGGCAACGCCTACGCGCGCTAAACCCAGCGTCCGGATGTCGCAACGCGGCCGGTTTCGCAAGAAACCGGCCCGTTTTGTTTCGGAAACGATACAGGGCCGAAGCGGGGCCGCGCCTTGCCGTTGCGCTTTGCCGATCCATTGTGTATGGCCAGAAAGACGCGCGCTTTCGCGCTTGAGGGAATCGCCGGCCCGTCCTGGGCCCGGCCTGTTTTAGGCGCTCATCGGGTGGAGCTTTCCGGCTGGCGGGTGCGACTGCTTAGGAGAAGGTGACAATGGCTGAACTTCATAACGGACCGGTCGAACTCGGCGCGCCGATGGACTATCCGGAGCACGAGAAGACCTACAATCTCTTCGTCCATGCCGCCAAGTACGGCACGATGTTCTGCGTCGCGCTGCTGGTCGCCATGGCCGCCGGCTTCTTCACCAGCGCCGGCTTCTTCAGCGCGCTCGTGCTTCTCATCGTTCTCAACGTCGTCGGCTACTTCCTGCTGCGTTGATCTGAAAACCGGATTTTCGGTTTGCCGCGGCGCCATCCGGCGCCGTGATCCAACACGGCCAGTCTCGGGGGGAGGACCACGGTTTGAGTCAGTGTGTTTTTGTTGCGCGGGAGAGCGATCCGGCCGAAGGCCGCGTTGCAGGTTCCGTTGATACCGTCAAGAAAATGAAGGCTTTGGGGCTCGACGTCATGGTCGAGGCCGATGCGGGGCTCGCCTCCCGTATCCTCGATGCCGATTATGAAGCCGCCGGTGCCCGCATCGTCGGAAAGGAAGAGGCGAAGACGGCCGATGTCGTGCTCAAGGTGCGCCGGCCGACCGCTTCGGAGATCGCCGGCTACAAGCCCGGCGCCATCGTCATCGCCACCATGGATCCCTACGGCAACGAGGCCGCCATCGCCGAAATGGCGCGGGCCGGGCTCACCGCCTTCGCCATGGAGCTGATGCCGCGCATCACGCGCGCCCAGTCGATGGACATCCTCTCCTCGCAGGCGAACCTTGCCGGCTACCAGGCCGTCATCGACGCCGCCCATGAATTCGACCGCGCCATGCCGATGATGATGACCGCCGCCGGCACCGTTCCGGCCGCCAAGGTCTTCGTCATGGGCGCGGGCGTCGCGGGCCTGCAGGCCATCGCCACGGCCCGCCGCCTCGGCGCCGCCGTCTCCGCGACGGACGTGCGCCCCGCCGCCAAGGAGCAGGTCGCCTCGCTCGGCGCCAAGTTCATCGCCGTTGAGGACGACGAGTTCAAGGCCGCCGAGACCACCGGCGGCTATGCCAAGGAAATGTCGAAGGAATACCAGGCGAAGCAGGCGGCGCTCGTCGCCGACCACATCGCCAAGCAGGACATCGTCATCACGACGGCGCTGATCCCCGGCCGGCCGGCGCCGCGTCTCGTGACGCGCCAGATGCTGGCCGCCATGAAGACCGGCTCCGTCGCCGTCGACCTCGCGGTCGAGCGCGGTGGCAATATCGAGGGCTCGGAAGCCGGCAAGGTCGTCGAAGTCGAGGGCGTCAGGGTCATCGGCTATCTCAACGTGCCGGGCCGCATTCCGGCCTCCGCCTCGGCGCTCTACGCCAGGAACCTCCTCACCTTCCTCGAGACCATGGTCGACAAGGAAACGAAGACAGTCTCGGTCAATGCCGAGGACGAACTCGTCAAGGCGACAATGCTGACCCATGGCGGGGCCGTGGTGCATCCGAATTTCGGCGGCGCCGTTCATGAAGGGGAGGGCAAGTGATGGCGAATGAACTTCTCGACAAGGCGCTGACCGATCTCGAACGCGCCGTGGAGGCCGTCCGCACCGCCTCCGAATATGTGCCGGACGCGGCCGCAGCCGCGGCGCACGGCGTTTCGGGCGGGGCGATCGATCCCTTCGTCTTCCGGCTTGCGATCTTCGTGCTGTCGATTTTCGTCGGCTACTATGTCGTCTGGTCGGTGACGCCAGCGCTGCACACGCCGCTGATGGCCGTCACCAATGCGATCTCATCGGTCATCGTCGTCGGCGCGCTGCTCGCCGTCGGCATCTCGCTCTCGGGCGTTGCGACCGGCTTCGGCTTCGTCGCGCTGATCCTCGCCTCCGTCAACATCTTCGGCGGCTTCCTCGTCACCCAGCGCATGCTGGCGATGTACAAGAAAAAAGAGAAGTGAGGCCGGCCCGATGAACGCAAACTTCGCAGCCTTCCTCTATCTCGTCTCCGGCGTGCTCTTCATCATGGCGCTGCGCGGCCTGTCGCATCCGACGACCAGCCGGCGCGGCAACATGCTGGGCATGGTCGGCATGGGCATCGCCATCGGCACGACGCTGCTGCTCGCGACGCCCTCCTTCGGCGGCCTCGTGCTCATCGTGCTCGGCCTTGCCATCGGCGGGGGCGCCGGCGCCTATATCGCCCGCTCCATCCCGATGACGTCGATGCCGCAGCTCGTCGCCGGCTTCCACTCGCTCGTCGGCCTTGCCGCCGTGCTGGTCGCCGCCGCCGCGCTCTATTCGCCGGTGTCCTTCGGCATCGGCCAGGTCGGCGAAATCCATGGCCAGGCGCTCGTCGAAATGGCGCTCGGCGCGGCCATCGGCGCGATCACCTTCACCGGCTCGATCATCGCCTTCCTGAAGCTCGACGGGCGCATGTCCGGCAAGCCGATCATGCTGCCCTACCGTCATGTCATCAACATCGTGCTGCTCGCGGCGATCGTCTTCTTCATCGTCGGCCTGACGCTGTCGGAAAGCCATTTCGACTTCTGGCTGATCGTGATCCTGTCGCTGGCCCTCGGCGTGCTGCTCATCGTGCCGATCGGCGGGGCGGACATGCCCGTCGTCGTCTCCATGCTCAACTCCTATTCGGGCTGGGCGGCGGCCGGCATCGGCTTCACGCTCGGCAACCTCGCGCTGATCATCACCGGCGCGCTGGTCGGCTCCTCGGGCGCGATCCTCTCCTACATCATGTGCAAGGGCATGAACCGCTCGTTCATCTCCGTCATCCTCGGCGGCTTCGGCGGCGAGACGGCGGCGGCGGCGGACGACGGCGTCCAGCGCACGGTCAAGCAGGGCTCGGCGGACGACGCGGCCTTCCTGATGGCGAACGCCTCCAAGGTCATCATCGTGCCGGGCTACGGCATGGCGGTGGCGCAGGCGCAGCACGCGCTGCGCGAGCTTGCCGATAAGCTCAAGGAGCAGGGCGTCGAGGTGAAATACGCGATCCACCCGGTCGCGGGCCGCATGCCCGGCCACATGAACGTTCTCCTCGCCGAGGCGAATGTGCCCTATGACGAGGTGTTCGAGCTGGAGGACATCAACTCGGAATTCGCCCAGGCGGACGTCGCCTATGTCATCGGCGCCAACGACGTGACGAACCCGGCGGCGCGCGACGACAAGTCCTCGCCGATCTACGGCATGCCGATCCTCGATGTCGACAAGGCCAAGACCTGCCTCTTCGTCAAGCGCTCCCTCGGCTCCGGCTATGCCGGCATCGACAACACGCTGTTCTACAAGGACGGCACGATGATGCTGCTGGGCGATGCCAAGAAGATGACCGAGGACATCGTCAAGGCGATGAACCACTGATCGCTCGCCGCCGCGTTCTTCGCGGCGGCCTTGCCCCTCATCCCCCTGCCGGGACCTTCTCCCCGCAGGCGGGGAAAAGGGGATGGGGCACCGTTTTCCCCAAGCAAAGAAACCCGCTTTCCGGAAGCCACGCCGTTCGTGCGGCTGGTAACCCTAGCCGCTTGCCGCCTTCTCCCCGCTTGCGGGGAGAAGGTCCCGGCAGGGGGATGAGGGGCGACACCACCTTCACGGTTTGGCGCTTCCCGCCAGCGTCCCCCGCCGTAAGGCGCGGGTCATCGTCCAGGGGGCGACGCCGAAGGTGCGGGCGAGGGCGGTGATGGTTTCGCCGTGGCTGAGGCGCTCGCGGGCGAGGCGGAGCTGCCGGTCGTCGAGCTTGGGCGGTCGGCCGAGGCGGGAGCCGCGCTTGCGGGCCGCAAGAAGGCCCTCGCGGGTGCGCTGCGACAGGGTCAGCCGCTCGAATTCCGCCAGCCCGCCCATGACCGTGTAGAGGAAACGGCCGGTCGGCGTCGTCGTGTCGATGCTGAGCTTGGCGATGTGGAAGTGAATGCCCCGCTGCTGGAGGGCGTCCAGCTCGCCCAGCGTATCCCTTGCCGAGCGATAGGCGCGGTCGAGGTCCCAGATGACGAGGAGGTCGCCGGCCTCAAGGCCGGCGGTGACCGCCTCGTAGACCGGCCGGCGGCGGCTCACCGCCGAAAGTGTCTCGACGTGAAGCTCGTCGCAAAGGTCCCTCAGCCCCTCGATCTGCCGGTCGGGATTCTGGTCGACCGTGCTCACCCTCAGATACCCGATCTTCTTCGCCATGCGCTGCCTTCCGTTTCATGTTGCTTTTTTCAACATAAACGAACGTTTTTGAGCGGGGATATTTGCAGGGATATATTTGTGAAACTGGGCGGCTGATGGCGTGGGAAACAAGTAGAATTCAAGTTTGCGCCAGCGAAAAGGAACAATCAACAAAAACGTTCCTTATCGTTGCCCCAATGAAAATCGCTGAACTGAAAGTGGAGCTTCTGCTCCTCGTCCTCGCCGCCCTGCCGGTCGTGTCCCTCGTCCTGCGCTCTGCGGGCGAATCGAATGTCGTGCAAGTCGTCGAGGCCGCCTTCGTGGACGGCTATCATGTGGACGCGGTGCTGAAGGCCGAAGGCCGCGGCGGGATCGTGAGTGTGTGGATAGAGCAGGGCGGCGTGAGGATGTGCGGCATGGTCGCCCATCTTCCGCGCGGCGAAACGCGGAAGGTGACGGTGCTCTGCCCCGACCTGCGTCCGGAGCCCTTCGAGGTGGGAGCGCAGGCGCGGTAGCGCCGCATGCTGTCAATGCGGTGAGACGGTCAGGCGGTGACGCGCGTGCCGGTCAGGCGGGCTTGGTATTGGCCGCGCCGCGGGTGCGGGCGAGGCCGTCCTTGGCCGGCTTGTAGTTCGGGTCAAGGCGCAGCGCCTGCGAATAGGAGCGCGAGGCCTTGGCCATGTCGCCGCGGCGCTCGTAGATGAGCGCCTGGTTGGCCCAGGATTCGGCCAGCTTGCCGTCGAGGTTGATCGCCGTATTGAAGTCCGAGAACGCGTTGTCGTCGTCGCCGAGCGCCGCGTAGGAAATGCCGCGGCCGTTATAGGGCTCGGCCGAGTTCGGCGAGAGCGAGATGGCCTTGGAGAAGTCCTCGATGGCTTTGTCGTGCTGGCGGCGGGCCTGGTAGATCAGGCCGCGATTGTGATAGGCGCGCGGATCGGTCGTATCGAGCTGGATGGCGCGGTTGAAGTCGCGGAAGGCGTCGTCGAGCCGGCCGGCCTGGCGATAGAGATTGCCGCGGCCGATATAGGCGACGTCGTAGTTCGCGTTGAGCTGCAGCGCCGTGTTGTAGTCGGCGGCCGCTTCCGCCTGCCGGCCCATGCTGCGCTGGACGAGCGCGCGGTTGGCGAAGGCCTGGTAGTAGCGCGGGTTCAGCTCGATGGCGCGGTTGAAGTCGTCGAGCGCGCGGCTGTACTGGCCGGCGCGGCCATAGGCCGAGCCGCGCACGTTGTAGCCTTCCGGATCCTGCGGGTTGGCGGCGATCACGGCCGAGAGCGACGAGATGTTCTCCTGCGAGCCCTGCGCGCGCTCGACTTTCAGCACGTCCGTCGAGGTGGCGGTCGACTGGCAGCCCGCAAGCACGAGGGCGAGCGAGGCGGCGCCGATGGCGGCCATCAGCGGGCGGCGAATGCGAACGGACGAGGAGGAAGAGAGACGATCGGTCGAAAGCCCGGTAGATGCAGCCATGTCCAAGTGCGAATCCTCAAAGTCGGCTTCATCGCGCCTCATGCGCGAAGAATACGCTACGGCCTGAAACGCAATTCCGGCAAGTGTGCGCAGCGGGTATGCCGGGAATTGCACGGGAAGGGTTTCACAATGGTGAATATCTTCCGCTCACGTCAAAAAAGGCGGCGGCGAAACCCTTCGCCCCCGCCCGGTCTTGCATCCGAAAACGTCGAAAAGACGACCGATCAGCGGGCGCCAGGACGACCGCCGATGAGGCCTTCGCGCTGGGCGCGCTTGCGAGCCAGCTTGCGAACGCGACGAACAGCTTCAGCCTTTTCACGCGCACGCTTCTGCGACGGCTTTTCGTAATAGTCGCGCATCTTCATTTCACGGAAAATGCCTTCGCGCTGCATCTTCTTCTTGAGAGCGCGGAGAGCCTGATCGACGTTGTTGTCGCGGACAAGTACCTGCACGAGAATCCCGTTCCTTTGGTTCGTTGTTAACCCGGCGATTCCCTGTTCAGGGAGGGGTCGTCAGGCAAATGAGTGACGTTCGCGCAGCCCAGAAGGCTGACGATTGGGGCGTCGGATACCAGAACGCTCGGCAGAAGTCCAGTCTCCCGCATCGCGTTGTTAGGGATTTTGCGCGAAAGGCCGGGAAAAACCTCTCATGGCCGCCGCCGCGGTCATGTCGCATGTGGTACAAGCTACGCCCGAATGCGTCGCAAAGGATACGGCGTCCGCCGTCAGGATTTGCTTTCTATCGGGACAGGAAACAGCCGGCGCCCGCCGGCGAGATATCGAGGACACGGGATGCGCAAATATTCGGTTTTCGCCGTCGCCCGCGAGGCGATGCGCGGCCATAAGGGATGGGAGGCACAGTGGACCTCGCCCGAGCCGCGCAAGGAATACGACGTGATCATCGTCGGCGGCGGCGGCCATGGCCTCGGCGCTGCCTACTATCTCGCCAAGGAGCACGGCATCACCAATGTCGCCGTGATCGAGAAGGGCTGGCTCGGCGGCGGCAATACCGGCCGCAACACGACCATCATCCGCTCGAACTATCTCTATGACGAGAGCATGGACATCTACGAGCACTCGCTGAAGCTCTGGGAAGGGCTCAGCCAGGATCTCAACTACAATGTCATGTACTCGCCGCGCGGCGTCATGATGCTGTCGCACAATGTCCACGACAAGCAGTCCTTCCAGCGGCACGTCCACGCCAACCGTCTCTACGGCATCGACAACGAATGGCTGACGCCGCAGCAGGCGAAGGACTTCGTACCGGTTCTCGACATCTCCGCCACGGCCCGCTACCCGATCAACGGCGCGGCCCTCCAGCGCCGCGGCGGCACCGCCCGCCACGACGCCGTCGCCTGGGGCTATGCCCGCGCCGCTTCCGACCGCGGCGTGCACGTCATCCAGAACTGCGAGGTCAAGGGCATCCGCCGCGGGCCCGACGGCGCGGTGACGGGCGTGGAGACCTCCAAGGGCTTCATCGGCGCGAAGAAGATCGCGGTCTCGGCCTCCGGCCACAACTCGGTCATCCTGTCGATGGCCGACGTGAAGCTGCCGCTGCATTCCGTGCCGCTGCAGGCGCTGGTTTCCGAGCCGATGAAGCCGATCTTCCCCTGCGTGGTCATGTCCAACTCGGTGCATGCCTATATCTCGCAGTCGGACAAGGGCGAGCTCGTCATCGGCGCGGGCACGGACCAGTACAATTCCTACTCCCAGACCGGCGGCCTCCAGATCATCACGCATACGCTGGATGCCATCTGCGAGCTCTTCCCGATGTTCCGCCGCGTCAAGATGATGCGCCAGTGGGGCGGCATCACCGACAACACGCCGGACCGCTCGGCGATCCAGGGCGTGACGCCGGTTCCGAACCTCTTCGTCAATTGCGGCTGGGGCACCGGCGGCTTCAAGGCGACGCCGGGTTCGGCCCATCTCTTCGCCCATCTCATCGCCAAGGGCGAGCCGCACAAGCTGGCGGCCGGCCTGACGCTCGACCGCTTCCGCACCGGCCGCCTCATCGACGAGGCAGCGGCCGCGGCCGTGGCGCACTGAGCGGAATCCAATGACCAGAAAGGCCAACAAGCTTTTTTTTCTCGGAGGCGCTGGTGCGGTCCTTCTCGCCCTGGCTGCTGGGCAACTGCACCGGCACACCGGCTCTGAGATAGCGGAGGTTTTGGTTGGAGTTTTCCCGTTTGTGGCATTCTTCTCGCTTGTTTTCGGAGGAGTCATGCCTTGGGTTGGAACGCTCGTCCTGAAACATCCGATGCACGACACGGCCGGATATCGAGACGATTATGCCGCTGAGCCGGAGAAGGAAGCTGGTGGTTACTTGTCACAAGGCTGGCGCCGAAAGCGCGAGCGCGTGATGCACCGAAATATAAAAGCCTTTGGCCTCTACATCGAGCCTGACGAGAAGAGTTGAACCATGTTGCTGATCTACTGCCCCTATTGCGAGGAAGAGCGCTCCGAGCTCGAATTCCGCCACGGCGGCGATGCGCATATCGCCCGGCCGACCGATATCGCCGACATCTCCGACGAGGCGTTCGAGGATTATTTCTTCCTGCGCGACAACCCGAAGGGCCTGATCTTCGAGCGCTGGCGCCATATCCATGGCTGCGGCCGCTTCTTCAATGCGGCGCGCGATACCGTCAGCGACAAGTTCTACATGAGCTACAAGGCCGGCGAGCCGAAGCCCGTCATTCCGGGCGTTTCGCCCGCCACCGAAAAAACCGTCGAAACCTATGAAGCCACGGAAGGAACCGCGAAATGAGCGGTGCTAATCGCATTGCCGGTCAGGGCCGCCTGACGCCCGCCAAGACGGCGCGTTTCACCTTCGACGGAAAGACGTTCGACGCGCTCGAGGGCGATACCGTCGCCTCCGCGCTGCTCGCCAACGGCGTTCACCTCGTCGGCCGCTCGTTCAAGTATCACCGCCCGCGCGGCATTCTCTCGGCAGGTCCCGAAGAGCCGAACGCGCTGATCGACGTGTCGCGCGACGCCGCCCGCCGCCAGCCGAACGTGCGCGCGCCGGTGCAGGAGGTCTTCGACGGCATGAAGGTGTCGTCGCAGAACCGCTGGCCCTCGCTCGCCTTCGATATCGGCGGCGTCAACAACCTGATGTCGCCGTTCTTCGCGGCCGGCTTCTACTACAAGACCTTCATGTGGCCGAAGGCGGCCTGGGAAAAGCTCTACGAGCCCTTCATCCGCAAGGCCGCCGGCCTCGGCGTCGCGCCGACGGAAGAAGACCCGGATCACTACTCCAACCGCTATGCCTATTGCGACGTGCTGGTCGCAGGCGCAGGCGTTGCCGGCCTTTCCGCAGCGCTTGCCGCCGCTGAAGCCGGCGCGCGGGTCATCATCGTCGACGAGCAGCCGGAGGTCGGCGGTGCGCTGCACTACGACCTGTCGGTGAAGATCGACGGCCAGAACGGCTATGAGTGGGCGCAGGCGGCGGCTACGAAACTCAAGGCCATGGAGAACGTCACCGTTCTTACCCGCACGACGGCCTTCGGCTACTACAACCACAATTTCGTCGGCCTCGTGGAGCGCGTGACGGACCATCTCGCCCGCCCCGACAGGAAGCTGCCGCGCGAGCGGCTGTGGCAGGTGCGCGCCAAGCGCGTCATCATCGCCACCGGCTCCATCGAGCGGCATATGGTGTTCGCCAACAACGACCGGCCGGGCATCATGCTCGCCTCGGCGGCGCGCACCTATCTCAATCATTTCGGCGTTGCCGTCGGTCGCAAGGTCGGCGTCTACACGGCGAACGATTCGGCCTATGAGGCCGCCTTCGACCTGAAGCGCGCCGGCGTCACCGTGGCCGCCATCGTGGACAACCGCGAGAAGCCCGGCGAAGCGGTTCTGGCTGAAGCCCGCAAGCTCGGCATCGAGGTGCTGGCCGGCCATTCGGTGGTCGACACCAAGGGCAAGCTGCGCGTCTCCTCCATGTCGGTCGCCCGCAACGGCGGCGGTTCGGCGCGGTCGATCCCGGTCGATGCGCTGCTGATGTCGGCCGGCTGGACGCCTTCCGTCCACCTCTTCTCGCAGTCGCGCGGCAAGGTCGCCTATGACGCGGCCACCAGCCGCTTCCTGCCGGGCACCTATGCGCAGGATTGCCTCTCGGTCGGCTCGTGCAACGGCACGGACGGCCTGCAGGCGACGATCGAAGAATCGCTGGCGGCCGGCGAGCTGATGGCCCGCGCCACCGGTAACGAGGGCGGCGGCAAGGTCGAGCTTTCCGGCGAGAACGCCTTCGAATGGACCGGCGGCATGGCCGGTGCCGGCGAAGGCGCCGGCGTCGACACGACGGTCAAGGCCTTCGTCGACTTCCAGAACGACGTCTGCGCCAAGGATATCCGCCTTGCCGTGCGCGAGGGCATGCACTCCATCGAGCATATCAAGCGCTTCACCACCAACGGCATGGCGACGGACCAGGGCAAGCTGTCCAACATCCACGGTCTTGCCATCGCTTCGGAAGTGCTGAACCGCGAGATCCCGAAGATCGGTCTCACGACCTTCCGCGCGCCCTATACGCCCGTCACCTTCGGCGCGCTGATCAGCCATTCGCGCGGTGACCTGTTCGACCCGGCGCGCAAGACGCCGATGCATGCCTGGGAGGAAGCGCATGGCGCCGTCTTCGAGGATGTCGGCAACTGGAAGCGCGCCTGGTACTATCCGCGCTCGGGCGAAACCATGCACGACGCGGTCAACCGCGAGTGCCGCACGGTGCGTAACGCCGCCGGCCTGTTCGATGCCTCGACGCTCGGCAAGATCGAGGTCGTCGGCCCCGATGCGGGCGAGTTCATGAACCTCATGTACACCAACGCCTGGGATACGCTGAAGCCCGGCCGTTGCCGCTACGGCATCATGCTGCGCGAAGACGGCTTCGTCTACGACGACGGCGTCGTCGGGCGTCTGGCGGAGGATCGTTTCCATGTCACGACCACGACGGGCGGCGCGCCGCGCGTCATGCATCACATGGAAGATTACCTCCAGACGGAATTCCCGCATCTGAAGGTCTGGCTGACCTCGACCACCGAGCAGTGGGCGGTCATTGCCGTGCAGGGTCCGAAGGCGCGGGAAATCCTCGAGCCGCTGGTCGAGGGCATCGACATCTCGAACGAGGCCTTCCCGCATATGAGCGTGCGCGAAGGCAAGATCTGCGGCGTGCCGACCCGGCTGTTCCGCATGTCCTTCACCGGTGAAGCGGGCTACGAAGTCAACGTTCCCGCCGATTACGGCCAGGCCGTCTGGGAAGCCATCTGGGCACGGGCCGAACCGTTGGGCGCCTGCGCCTACGGCACGGAGACGATGCACGTGCTGCGCGCCGAGAAGGGCTATATCATCGTCGGCCAGGATACGGACGGCACGGTCACGCCGCACGATGCGAGCCTCAGCTGGGCCGTTTCCAAGAAGAAGGCGGACTTCGTGGGCATTCGCGGCCTCAAGCGGCCGGATCTCGTCAAGGAGGGCCGCAAGCAGCTCGTCGGCCTCCTGACGAAGGATCCCGGCGTGGTGCTGGAGGAGGGCGCGCAGATCGTCGCCGATCCGAACCAGCCGAAGCCGATGACCATGCTCGGCCATGTCACGTCGTCCTACTGGTCGGAGAATTGCGGCCGGTCGATCGCCATGGCGCTCGTCGCCGGCGGTCAGGCCCGCATGGGCCAGACGCTCTACGTGCCGATGCCCGACCGCACCATCGCGGTCGAGGTCAGCGACATGGTGTTTATCGACAAGGAAGGAGGACGCCTCAATGGCTGATCAAGCTCTTCGCAAGGCGCCGCTTGCCGGCCGCCATGGCGGCTCCGCCGGCGCGCGCGTCACGCCCGCCGCGCCCGCAACCCGCCTGTCGCTGCGTGCCGGCGCCGATGCGCTCGACGCGCTTTCGGCGGCCTTCGGCCTGCAGCTGCCGACGCGTCCGAAGGGCTCGGCCTCGGCGAACGGCCGCCACGCGCTCTGGCTCGGCCCGGACGAATGGCTGCTGATCGACGAGAACGAGGCGGACCTCATGGGCATCGCCTCGGGCGTTTCCGCGCTGCATTCCGCAACGGACGTCTCCCACCGCAATACGGCGATCATCGTCTCCGGCCCGGATGCGGCCGGCGCGGTCGCCAGCGGCTGCCCGCTCGACATCGGCAATGCGGTCTTCCCGGTCGGCGCGGCGGCGCGCACGGTGCTCGGCAAGATCGAGATCGTGCTGTTCCGCTCGGGCGAGGAGGATTATCGCGTCGAGTGCTGGCGCTCGTTCTCGCCCTATGCCTTCGGCCTGCTGGCGGAAGGCGCCGAGGACGCCGGGCTCTGATCCTTCAGAGAAAACGATAGAAGAACAGGGCTGTCTCCCGCGTGCCGGGGGACAGCCCTTCGTACAGGTGCCGGTCATGGCCGCCGAGCACGAAGCCCTGGCGCAGATAGAAGCGGCAGGCCGCGACATTGTTCGTCTGGGTTTCGAGCCGCAGGCCGGGCAGGCCCTTTTCCCGCGTCCACTGGATTGCCTGCTGCATCAGGCGTTGTGCGGCACCCGTGCCGCGCCATTCGGCATCGACGGCGAGATCGTCGATGACGGCGAGATTGTTCCAGCCCGTTGAAAGCGCGATGTAACCGACCGGCGTTTCGTCTCCGATGACGACGAACAGCGCCTTGTCCTCGTCTTCCAGGCAGGAAGCAAGCTCGGCCGCATCAAAGCCGTAGCTCTTGGGGTAGGGCTCGACGGGGCGGGCATGGGCGAGCCACTCGTCCTCGAAGGGCGGCATGGCTTCCCGCGTGACGAGAAAGGAGAAGTCACAGGTGGCCAGCGCCGCCGTGTCTTCCTGTCTGGCGGGGCGGACCTTCACACATCCTCCGGCCGGTCCTTCGGATCGAACTGGATGATGGTGATCCAATCGGCCGTCAGCGCCGGCTTGCGCTCGTCCTCGATCTCGACCGAGACATTGTAGCGGATCGTCACCATGCCCGCGCCGCGGAAGCGGGCCTCGTCGAGCACGAAGCGGCCGCGCACGCGCGCCCCGCTCTTCACCGGCGTCATGAAGCGGACCTTCTCGAAGCCGTAGTTGATGCCCATCGTCTGCTCGATGATGCGCGGCACGCAGTCGAAATTCATCGCCGAAAGCAGCGACAGGGTGAGGAAGCCATGGGCGATGGTGCCGCCGAAGGGCGTTTCGGCCGCCGCGCGCACCGGGTCGGTGTGGATGAACTGGTGGTCTTCCGTCGCATCGGCGAAGCGGTCGATCATCGTCTGGTCGACGGTGAACCAGCGGGATACGCCCAGCTCCGTTCCGACGAGGGCGGCGACATCTTTCAAATGAATATTGGCAGGCATCCGGTCTTCCATCGATCGATAGGGTCTTTTCCAGAGCATGTCCGAACGCAAAGCCGCTTCGCACTTTTGCTGGGAATGCTCTTAGAGACGCGGTTTGTCAGGGCAATGAATTTCAATAGTTTTCGACAAAAATCTCCACCATGCGCGCAGGGAGCGCGCCGGTCGGCGGCTGGTTGGCGGCAAGCAGGCTCACCCAGTCCCGCCCTTCCGGCGGCGGCAGGGCGAGCGCCTGTTCGCCATGCGTGCGGTTGATGGCGATCGCGAGGCGGACGGTGCGCTTCTGCTGGCGGTCGGGCGTTTTGAGGAGAACGAGGAGCGTACCGGCGAAGGGAGCTTCCCAGTCCGCCACGGTCATCGGCGCGCCGGCCAGCGTCAGCCATTCGACGTCGCCCTCGCCGGTGAGGAAGGCCGTGTCGCCGAGTGCGGGGAAGCGCTTGCGGATCGCCGAGAGCATGGCGGCATGCTCGATCAGGCCGTCGTCCAGCCGGTCCCAGTGCATCCAGGTGATGGCGTTGTCCTGGCAATAGGCGTTGTTGTTGCCGTCCTGGCTGCGCCCACCCTCGTCGCCCGCCGTCAGCATGATCGTGCCACGGGAAAGGAAGAGGCTGGAGAGCAGGGCCTTCACGTCCGCCCGCCTTGCGGAGAGCACCATGCCGTCGGTCGTCGCGCCTTCCTCACCGTTGTTCCAGGAATGGTTCTCGTTGTGGCCGTCGCGGTTGTCCTCGCCGTTCGCCTCGTTGTGTTTCACCGCATGGGAGACGAGGTCGGCCAGCGTGAAGCCGTCATGGGCGGCGAGGAAGTTGACGCTGCGGGTTTCGGTGCCGCCGTGGCGGGAGAAGATGTCGGCCGAGCCGGCAAAGGCGGTGACGAAAGGGCCGAGCCTGTGGCTGTCGCCGCGCCAGAACAGGCGGGCGTCGTCCCGGAAGCGGTCGTTCCATTCGAGGAAGGGTTTCGGGAAATTGCCGAGCTGGTAGCCGCCGGGGCCGATGTCCCAGGGCTCGGCGATCAGCACGCGGTCCTTCAGCAGCGGATCGGCGCAGATTTCGGAGAGCAGCGCCGCGCGGGCGGAAAAGCCGTCCGCCTCGCGGCCGAGGATGGTGGCGAGGTCGAAGCGGAAGCCGTCGACGCCGGCATGGCGCACGAAATGGCGCAGGCTGTCGAGCACGAGCTGGCGCACGACGGGGTGCTCGCCGGCGATGGTGTTGCCGCAGCCGGTGTCGTTGATCAGCTCGCCCGGCCGGTCCGGCACATGGCGGTAATAGGTGCGGTTGTCGAGGCCGCGCATGGAGAGCGTCGCGCCGTGGCGGTCGCTCTCGCCGGAATGGTTGAAGACAAGGTCGAGGATGGTGCCGATGCCCTCGGCGCGCAGCGCCGCGACGGTGTCGGCCAGCTCCGTCATGCCGCCGGGCACGAGGCGCGGGTCGAGCGCCATCAGGGCGATGGGATTGTAGCCCCAGCTGTTGGACAGGCCGAGCGGCGGCAGGTGGCGCTCGTCGATCCAGGCGGTGATCGGCATCAGCTCCACGGCATCGACGCCGAGGCGCTTCAAATGGGCGAGCACGGCGGGATGGGCGAGCGCGCCGACGGTGCCGCGCAGCTTCTCCGGCACGTCCGGGTGCAGCATGGTGAAGGCGCGCACGGCGACTTCGTAGACGAAGCCGCCGGGGCGGAAGAGCGGGGGCTTCACCGCGACGGGGCGGTCGCGGGTGACGATGGCCTTCGGCACGATGTCCGCCGTCTCCGCGCCGAAGACGGCAAGACGCCCGTCATGCACGAAGCGGCGGTCGAGTTCCCTGGCGTAGGGATCGACCAGCAGCTTCGCCGGATCGAACCAGAGGCCGTGATCCGGCGAGTAGACGCCGTCGGCGCGAAAGCCGTAGCGGGTGCCGGCCGTCGCGCCCTCGACGAAGACGCGGTGGAAGCCGTTCTCGCCCCGCCCCATGGTGAGGCGGGCGAGTTCCTTCTCGCCCTCGTTGTCGAACAGGCAGAGATTGACGCGGGCGGCGTCGCGCGAATAGACCGCGAATTCCACCCCGTCCCCGGAGAGCGTGGCGCCCGGTGCGAAGGAGGGGGCGGTGAAGGCCATCTTACGTTATCACGCTCGGTTCGGTGCGGCCGGTGCGGCTCTTGATGCCGGCGATCTCGTCGGCGACGGCGATGAGGTCGGCAAGGGCCTCCTGCGTGTCGATGTCGTGGCGGGCGGCGTCGGGCTCGAAGCGCTCGATATAGACGCGCAGCGTCGCGCCCGACGTGCCGGTGCCGGAAAGGCGGAAGACGACGCGCGAGCCGCCCTCGAAGAGGATGCGGATGCCCTGGTTCTTGCTGACGGACTGGTCGACCGGGTCGTGATAGGCGAAATCGTCCGCCGTCTCGACCCTGAGCGCGCCGAAGCTCCTGCCGGGAAGCGTGGCGAGCTGGTCGCGCAGGTTCGCCACCAGGCCATTCGCGGCATCGCTGTCGACCTCCTCGTAGTCGTGGCGGGAATAGTAGTTGCGGCCGTAGGTCGCCCAGTGCTGGCGCACAATGTCGATGACGCTTTCCTTGCGCACGGCGAGGATATTGAGCCAGAGCAGCACCGCCCAGAGGCCGTCCTTCTCGCGCACATGGTTGGAGCCGGTGCCGGCGCTCTCCTCGCCGCAGATCGTGGCAAGGCCGGCGTCGAGCAGGTTGCCGAAGAACTTCCAGCCGGTCGGCGTCTCGTAGATGCCGATGCCGAGCTTTTCCGCGACACGGTCGGCCGCGCCGGAGGTCGGCATGGAGCGGGCGATGCCGGCGAGGCCCTTGGCATAGCCGGGGGCGAGATGGGCATTGGCGGCGAGCATGGCGAGGCTGTCGGAGGGCGTGACGAAGATGCCCTTGCCGATGATGAGGTTGCGGTCGCCGTCACCGTCCGAGGCCGCGCCGAAGTCCGGCGCGTCGTCGGCCATCATGGTCTCGTAGAGCGCGCGGGCATGGACGAGGTTCGGGTCCGGGTGGTGGCCGCCGAAGTCCGGCAGCGGCATGAAGTTGAGGACCGAGCCCTTGGTGGCGCCGAGGCGATTTTCGAGGATTTCCTTGGCATAGGGGCCGGTGACGGCGCTCATGGCGTCGAAGACGATGCGGAAGCCGCCGGCAAGCAGGCTACGGATCGCGTCGAAATCGAAGAGCTGCTCCATCAGCTCGGCATAATCGGTGACGGGGTCGATGACCGTGACCGTCATGCCCTCGATCTCGTGGGTGCCTTCGAGGTCGAGATTGACGTCGGGGACGTCGGCGATCCTGTAGCTGTCGATGGATTTGGTGCGGGCGAAGATGGCGTCGGTGATCTTCTCCGGCGCCGGGCCGCCATTGCCGATATTGTACTTGATGCCGAAGTCCTCGGTCGGGCCGCCCGGATTGTGGCTGGCCGACAGAACGATGCCGCCGAACGCCTTGTTCTTGCGGATGACGTTGGAGGCGGCGGGTGTAGAGAGGATGCCACCGCGGCCGACCAGCACGCGGCCGAAGCCGTTGGCCGCGGCCATCTTGATGGCGAGCTGGATGACCTCGCGGTTATAGAAGCGGCCGTCGCCGCCGATCACCAGCGTTTCGCCGGCAAAGCCTTCCAGGCTGTCGAAGATCGACTGGATGAAGTTCTCCGCATAGTTCTTCTGCTGGAAGACGGGGACCTTCTTGCGCAGGCCCGAGGTGCCGGGCTTCTGGTCGCTGTAGGGCGTGGTCGGGACGGTCTTGATGGTCATGTTCTATACTCGCGAAAGGAGGCTGGAATAGAGGTCGGCGTAGCGCGCGGCGCTGTTCTCCCACGAAACGTCCGACTTCATGCCCTGGTTCTGTATGCGCGCCCAGACTTTCGGTTCGTGCCATGCCTTGAAGACCCGGCGCAATGCCTGGCGCAGGCCCTCGGCATTGATCGGCGTGAACTGGAAGCCCGTGGCGACGCGGGCGGAAAGGGCGGCCTCGTTGGCGTCGATCACCGTATCGGCAAGGCCGCCGGTGCGCGCGACGATGGGGATGCAGCCGTAGCGCAGGCCATAGAGCTGGGTGAGGCCGCAGGGCTCGAAGCGCGACGGGATGAGGATGGCGTCGCTGCCGGCCTGCATGAGATGCGACAGCGGCTCGTTGTAGCCGATGACGATGCCGACATGGCCGCGATGGCGCGAGGCGGCGGCGAGCAGCGCGCCCTCCAGCCCCTGGTCGCCCGAGCCGAGCACGGCGAGCTTGCCGCCCCGTTCGACGATCCAGTCGGCCACCTCGGCGATGATGTCGATGCCCTTCTGCCAGGTGAGGCGGCTGACGACGCAGAAGATCGGCCCGTCGTCCTCTATGAGGTTGAAGCGCTCGACGAGGGCCTTGCGGTTCATCGCGCGCTTCTTCAGCGAGCCGGCGGCGAAGGAGCGGGCGATATGCGGATCGGTTTCGGGGTTCCAGACGGCGGTGTCGATGCCGTTGACGATGCCGACGAGCTCGCCGGCGCGCGCATTGATGAGGCCTTCGAGCCCCATGCCATATTCCGGCGTCATGATCTCGTGCGCATAGGTGGGGCTGACGGTGGTGATCGACCAGGCGGTGCGCAGCCCGCCCTTGAGGAAGCCGACATCGCCGTAATATTCGAGCCCTTCGACCGAGAAGGCTTCCGGCGGCAGGTCGAGACCGGCGAAGATCTCCGGGCCGAACTGGCCCTGGAAGGCGAGGTTGTGCACCGTGACGACGGTGGGGATGTGCTGCAGGCCGGTATAGCGCATGTAGACGGCGGTCATCGCCGCCTGCCAGTCATGAGCATGCACGATATCCGGCTGCCAGCCGGGAATGAGGCCGCGGGCGATCTCGGCGCCGGCAAGCGAAAGGGCGGCGAAGCGCCGCCAGTTGTCGACGAAATCCTTGCCGGTGGCATCCGTATAGGGCCCGCCCTGCCGGTCGAAGAAGCCCGGCGCGTCGAGCACGAGGATGTCGATGCCCTCGTGCGTCGCGGCGAGGATGCGGGCGGGTTCGCCGAGGAGGTCCTCGAAGGTCGCCACCACCTCGGTCTTCGCCAGCCGCTGCATGACCGCGGGATAGCCGGGCATCAGCGTGCGCATGTGCATGCCATGCCCGGCGAGTGCGATCGGCAGCGCGCCGGCGACGTCGGCAAGGCCTCCCGTCTTGATCAGCGGGAATACTTCGGATGCCACCGAAAGGATGTTCATGTCCGGGCTAGAGCTCCAGCTTGTCGATCATCGGTTGGGTGATGAGGCATATGCCGTTCTCCGAGCGGCGGAAGCGCTTGGCATCGAGTTCCGGGTCCTCGCCGACGACGAGGCCTTCGGGGATAACGACCCGGCTGTCGATGACGACGTTCCTCAGCTGCGCGTGCCGGCCGATCATGACGTTCGGCAGGATGATGGCCCCTTCGAGGCGCGAGTAGGAATTGGCGCGCACCCCGGTGAAGAGCAGGCTGCGGTTCAGCGAGGCGCCGGAGATGATGCAGTCGCCCGAAATCAGCGAGGAGGTCGCAGAGCCGCGGCGGTTCTCGTCGTCATGCACGAACTTGGCCGGCGGCTTGATCTCGGCGAAGGTCCAGATCGGCCAGGAACCGTCATAGATGTCGAGCTCGGGGGTGACATCCGTCAGGTCGATATTGGCCTGCCAGTAGGCGTCGATGGTACCGACGTCGCGCCAGTAGGCCTCGCGCTCGAAGTCCGAGCGCACGCAGGAGGCGGTGAAGCGGTGGGCGACGGCTTTGCCGTGCTCGACGATATAGGGGATGATGTCCTTGCCGAAGTCGCGGCTGGAGGTCGGATCGGCGGCGTCGCGGCGCAAGAGGTCCATCAGGAACTTCGTGTGGAAGACGTAGATGCCCATTGAGGCGAGCGCCATGTCCGGATTGCCGGGAATACCCGGCGGATCGGCCGGCTTTTCCACGAAGGCGATGATCTCATCCTTCTCGTCGACATGCATGACGCCGAAGCCGGTCGCTTCCATGCGCGGCACTTCGAGGCAGCCGATGGTGACCTGCGCACCGGAATCCACGTGCTGCTGGAGCATCAGCTCGTAGTCCATCTTGTAGATATGGTCGCCGGCGAGGATGACCATGTATTCGACGCCGTAATCCTCGATGATATCGATGTTCTGGTAGACCGCGTCGGCGGTGCCTTCGTACCACTGGGTCTCGGAGACGCGCTGGGAGGCGGGCAGGATATCGAAGCTCTCGTTTCGCTCGGGACGGAAGAAGTTCCAGCCGCGCTGCATGTGGCGGATCAGCGAATGGGCCTTGTACTGGGTGGCGACGCCGATGCGGCGGATGCCGGAATTCAGCGCATTGGAGAGCGCGAAGTCGATGATGCGCGCCTTGCCGCCGAAATGGACGGCGGGCTTGGCGCGCCGGTCGGTCAGCTCCTTCAGGCGGCTGCCGCGTCCGCCCGCGAGAACATAGGCCATCGCGTCACGGGCGAGGGGTTGATTGCGCTTCTGCTCCATTGTGTCCTCCCAGCTTCTGTCATGCGTCCAGCTCGAGCATCACCGTCGCCAATGGCGGCAGGGTGATGGCGGCGGCTATTCTTCCGTTTGCGTGCTTGCGGGCCTCGACGGCGCCGCCGTTCCCCTTGCCGCTGCCGCCATAGATCTCGGCATCGGTGTTGAGGATTTCCCGCCACCGGCCCTCCACCGGCAGTGGCACCCCATAGCCCTCGCGGTAGACGGGGGTGAAGTTGGTGATGATGGCGATCGGCTTTTCGCCGGGCGCCTTGCGCAGCCAGGCGAAGACCGAGTTGTCGCGGTCGTCGGCGATCAGCCATTCGAAGCCTTCGCCCTCGCAGTCGCGGGCATGGAGCGCGGCCTTGCGGCGATAGGTGCCGTTGAGGTCGCGCACGAGCCGGCGCATGCCTTCGTGCAGCGGATATTCGAGCAGGTTCCAGTCGAGCGAGCGGGCCTCGCTCCATTCCTGCCACTGGGCGAATTCCTGGCCCATGAAGAGCAGCTTCTTGCCGGGATAGCCCCACATGAAGCCGTAATAGGCCCTGAGATTGGCGAATTTCTGCCAGTCGTCGCCGGTCATCTTGGCGATCAGCGAACCCTTGCCGTGCACCACCTCGTCATGGCTGAGCGGCAGCACGAAGTTCTCCGTGAAGGCATAGAGCAGGCCGAAGGTCATGTCGTTATGGTGGAACTTTCGGTGCACCGGCTCGCGCGAGAGATATTGCAGCGTGTCGTGCATGAAGCCCATGTTCCACTTGAAGCCGAAGCCCAGCCCGCCTTCATGCACGGGGTGCGAGACTTTCGGCCAGGAGGTGGATTCCTCCGCGATGGTCAGGATGCCGGGATGGCCGGCATAGACGTGGCGGTTCATGGACTGCAGGAAGCGAACGGCTTCCAGGTTCTCGTTGCCGCCATATTCGTTCGGCACCCATTCGCCGTGCTTGCGCGAATAGTCGAGATAGAGCATCGAGGCGACCGCATCGACGCGCAGGCCGTCGAGATGGAACTTCTCCGCCCAGTAGAGCGCGTTGTTGATGAGGTAGGAGAGCACTTCGGCGCGGCCGAAATTGTAGATCGCCGTGTTCCAGTCCGGGTGGAAGCCCTGGCGCGGGTCGGCATGCTCGTAGAGCGCGGTGCCGTCGAAGCGGCCGAGGCCGTGCGCGTCCGTCGGGAAATGCGCCGGCACCCAGTCGAGGATGACGCCGATGCCGACCTTGTGGCAGCCGTTGACGAAACGGGCGAAGCCTTCCGGCTCACCGAAGCGGGCGGTCGGGGAATAGAGGCCGGTCGTCTGGTAGCCCCAGGACGGGTCGAAGGGATACTCGGAGATCGGCAGGAACTCGATATGGGTGAAGCCCATGTCGACGCAATAGGGGATGAGATGGTCGGCCAGCTCGTCCCAGGTCAGGAACGCCCCGTCGCCATGGCGCTGCCAGGAGCCGGCATGGACCTCGTAGATCGAGATCGGCTGGCGGCGGGCATCCGCGGAGGCCCAATGGGCAAGGTGCGCCTCGTCCTCCCAGGCCTGGTCGATCGGGCCGGTCGTCATCGAGGCATTGTTGGGGCGCAGTTCCGAGCGGCGGGCGAAGGGGTCGGCCTTGAGCGGCAGGACCTCGCCGTTCATGCCGACGATCTCGAACTTGTAGGCGTGGCCTTCGTTAATGCCCGGTAGGAAGACTTCCCAGATGCCGGTGTCGCGGCGAAGGCGCATCGGGTTCCGCCGCCCGTCCCATTCGTTGAAATTGCCGACGACGGAGACGCGCTTGGCATTCGGCGCCCAGACGGCGAAGTGGAAGCCCTCGACGCCTTCCAGCGTCATCGGATGGGCGCCCATCTTGTCGAAGAGGCGAAGATGCGAGCCCTCGCGGATATAGTAGTCGTCCATCGGGCCGAGCACGGGGCCGAAGCTGTAGGGATCGACGACGGTCCATTCCCCGCCGGCATTGCGGGCGCGGTAGCGGACCGGCTGGAGCTTTTTCGCCGCGACCTCGCCGGCGAAGATGCCGGCCTCGGCGACGCGCGTCAGCGTGCCGATCTCCTTGCCGGACAAGGTTTCGACCGCCACCTCGCTCGCCCCGGGCAGGAAGCAGCGGGCGATGAACGTGTTGCCGGACGCGTGAAGGCCCAGCACTGCGAACGGGTCCCAGTGCCTTCCCTCCAAGATCGCGTCGATGTCCGCCTTCGCCAGAAGCTCTGACGGTTGTTCCGTCGTGCCTTTTTTTGGCGGTGCGGTCATCAGGCTCTCCAGATTTCCGTTGCGTATTGGCGGATGGTGCGGTCGGAGGAGAACCAGCCCATGCGGGCGGTGTTCCTTATCGTTTTCGCGTACCAGGAGGGCTTGTCGGTCCAGATGGCGTCGACCTCGCGCTGGGCTTTCGCATAGGCGTCGAAATCGGCCGCCACCATGAACCAGTCGTGATTGTAGATGCCGTCGACGAGGCCGGTGAAGCGGTTGCGGTCATCCGGAGAGAAGACGCCGGAGGAAATGGCGGCGAGCGCCTGGGAAAGCTCCCGCGACTGCTCGATGATGGCGCGGGGATTGTGCCCCTCGGCGCGCACTTTCGCCACCTCTTCGGCGGTCATGCCGAAGATAACGATGTTCTCCGCGCCGACATGGTCGCGCATCTCGACATTGGCACCGTCGAGCGTACCGATGGTCAGCGCGCCGTTGAGGGCGAACTTCATGTTGCCGGTGCCCGAGGCTTCCATGCCGGCCGTCGAAATCTGCTCGGAAAGGTCGGCGGCGGGCACCATGATCTCGGCGAGCGAGACATTGTAGTTCGGCACGAAGACGACCTTGAGCAGGCCGCGCACGGCCGGGTCGTTGTTGATCACCTTCGCCACGTCGTTGGCGAGCTTGATGATCAGCTTGGCATTGTGATAGCTCGGCGCCGCCTTGCCCGCGAAGAGTTTTACGCGCGGCACCCAGTCGAGCTCCGGATGCGAGCGGATCTGGTCGTAGAGCGCGACGGCCTCGATGATGTTGAGGAGCTGGCGCTTGTATTCGTGGATGCGCTTGATCTGGATGTCGAACATCGCGGCGGGATCGATGCGCACGCCCATACGGCTGCCGACGAGGTTCGCGAGGCGGTTCTTGTTCTCCCGCTTGATCGCGGCAAAGCGCCCCTGGAAATCCCGGTTGTCGGCGAAGGCGTCGAGCGCCGTCAGCGCCTCGGCATCGTCCATGAAGGCGTCGCCGATGGATTCGCGGATCAGCTCGAACAGGCCCGGATTGCACTGCATCAGCCAGCGGCGCGGCGTGATGCCGTTCGTCTTGTTGTTGATGCGGTCGGGATAGAGCTTGTGCAGGTCGGCGAAGACCGTTTCCTTCATCAGTTCGGTATGAAGGGCCGACACGCCGTTGATCGAGTGCGAGCCGACGAAGGCGAGATTGCCCATGCGCACGCGGCGCTCGCCGGATTCCTCGATCAGCGAGATGTTGCGGATGCGCTGGTCCTCAAAGCCCTTTTCCTTGCGGGCCTCGACGAGAATCTTGGCGTTGATCGCATAGACGATCTGCATGTGGCGCGGCAGAAGGCGCTCGAAGAGCGGCACCGGCCAGCTTTCCAGCGCTTCCGGCAGGAGCGTGTGATTGGTGTAGGAGAAAGTGCGGCGGGCCAGATCCCAGGCGATATCGAAATCGAGGCCGTGCACATCGGTGAGCAGGCGCACCAGCTCGGCGACGGAAACGGCGGGGTGCGTGTCGTTGAGCTGGATGGCGACGGCGTCCGGCAGGGAGCTGAAATCCGGGTATTGCTGGAGGTGGCGGCGCAGGATGTCCTGCAGCGAGGCCGAACAGAAGAAGAATTCCTGGCGCAGGCGCAGTTCCTGGCCGGCGGGCGTGGCATCGGCCGGATAGAGCACGCGCGTCAGGCTTTCGGCCTTGTTGCTCTCTCGAAGGGCGCCGATATGGTCGCCGGCATTGAAGGCGTCGAGCAGGATCGGGTCGATGGGATTGGCCGACCACAGGCGCAGCGTGTTGACGCGCTTGGCGTGCCAGCCGACGGCCGGCGTGTCATAGGCCGTCGCGATGACGCGCTCGGCGGGCTTCCAGACGAAACGCTGCTTGTCCTCGCCGATATTGATCGTCTCCACGGCACCGCCGAAGCCGATCTCGTAGGAGCTTTCGCGCCGCTCGAATTCCCAGGGGTTGCCGTGGGCGAGCCATGTCTCGGGTAGTTCCACCTGCCAGCCATCCGCCATCTGCTGGCGGAAGAGGCCGTGCACGTAGCGGATGCCGTAGCCATAGGCGGGCACGTCGACGGTCGCCATGCTCTCCATGAAGCAGGCGGCGAGGCGTCCGAGGCCGCCATTGCCGAGCGCGGCATCGGGCTCCAGCTCGGCGATGACGTCGAGATCGACGCCGAGCGAGGCGAGCGCATGGCGCATTTCGTCCAAAATGCCGATATTCGTCATGGCGTCGCGCATCAGGCGGCCGATGAGGAACTCCAGCGAGAGATAGTAGACGCGCTTCGATCCGGTGGAATAGGTGCGGCGCGTGGAGTCCATCCACTTGTCGGTGACGCGGTCGCGCGCCACGAGGATCGCAGCGGTCAGCCAGTCATGCGGCTTGGCGACTTTCGGGTCCTTGCCGATGCGGTATTTGAGGCGTTCGAGAAGTTCTGTGGCGAGCTGTTCACGGTCCGATGATCGAGGGGCGGGGGCAAGGTCGTTATTGATTACCCTGTTCATCATCGGCGAACCTTGCCCCTTTGCATTCTCAGCGTTCGATCAGTCGAAAATCGCGTTTAAATCAATTTATGCATCTATCCGAAGCGCTTGCAATATGCCTTTTCAAGAAAGGGCGCATGCATTTTCGACAGGGCTGAAACAGCTCCGAGAGATGAAAAAGCCCGCCGAGTGGAGCACGGCGGGCTTCGTTCATCAAAGGAAAGCGCCGGTTATTTCGTGACGCGGGCGATCACCTGCGAAGCCTGCTGACCGATGGTCTTGAACGCCGCCAGAAGGTCGGCGGTGCTCTCGGCGGCGAAGTAGTGGTTCGTTGTGGTGGCGCAATATTGCAGCAGGGCCTGGCCACGGCTCGGCGCCATGAAGGCGATCGTGTAGACTTCGATATTGTTTGCCTTCGCCTTGTCGCACTCCGTCTTCGTGTCTGTGTCGGCGGATGCGATGTTGTTGTCGCCGTCGGTCATGAAGATAATGTATTTCGACGGCACCTGACCGTTGCCGGCCTTGTTCTTGTGCTCGGTCTCTTCCGTGCCGCTTGTCAGGCTGTTGTAGGCGATGGTGAAGGCGGGGGCCGAGTTGGTGTTGCCGCTGGCGGTCAGCGCGTTGACGTACTTGAGGACACCTGCCGTTCCCCAGGCGAGATCCGTGGGTGACTGGGCTGAGCTGTTGTACGATACGGCGCCGGTGCGCACGAAAATTGCCTTGGGATCGGCAGTATCGAGTTGCTTGAGAAGATCCTGCGTGGCGAGCTGCAGCGAGGCTATGCGTGTCAGCTTGGTCGTGCAGGTCTTGTTCGGATCCTTCTTCGTAGGGCAAGCATAGGTCGTCGTGCTGTTCGTCTGTTCGCCCATCGAGCCGGAGCGGTCGAGTACGAAATACATCGACAGGGCATTCTTCGATTCCGTGCCGCTCTCTGCCGATCCGCTCGCGGCGATCTGCTTCGAGGTCTGGCCGAAAAGACGTGTCAGCGGGTTGAGCTGGAGCTCGTAACCTGTCGCAACATTGATCTTGAAGGTCTTGCCGCCGGAGGCTTCGGTCGTTTCCGTGATGTCGATGGTCGTGGCCGAGGTCAGGTCGCTCTTGCCGGGCAGGGTGCCGCTCAGCTGCGTCTTGAAGAATTTCAGCGCGATTTCCTTGGCTTCCGCGACAGTCTTCTTGTCGTTGGAAAGCGCCGAGGCGGCGGCCAGCGAGGCGGAGTCGACCGCATCCTGCAGCTCGGCCTTGGTCAGCACCATGTTGGTGAGGTCCATCGCAAAGCCCCCGGCACCCAGGATGACCGGGAGGGCGAAGGCCGTCATCATCGCGAAATTGCCGCGGCGGTCATCCCGCAAGCGGGCAAGCAGGCTGCGTCTTTCCGTCATCTTCTTCATGAGACTTCACTCAACATCGTCATAATGTGGGGTGAAGCTACCAGCGAAGTGTTATTCAACGGTTCGAGCGCGTGGTATAGTTTTCGTAAAATTGCGCGGGTCCCGAAATCCCGCCGCCTGTCGCTGTTTCCAAACGGGAATTCACGATGCCGGCCGTACCGGGATGACGTCGACGGCCTGGTTCGTCTGATGCTGACCATAGCCCTTCAGGACGCCGATGACGGGGGCGACGTCGGCATAGTCGCGGCCATAGGCGACGACGATATGGTCGGTGCCGGCGGGGATGTCGTTGGTGGGGTCGAGTTCCATCCAGCCGTTCACCCGTCCGCCCCAGTAGCGCACCCAGGCATGCATGGCGTCCGCGCCTTCCAGCCGCTCCTTGCCCGGCGGGGGAATGGTGCGCAGGAACCCGCTGACATAGCCGGCGGGGATGCCGAGGCTGCGCAGCGCCACGATCATCACGTGGGAGAAATCCTGGCAGACGCCGCGTTTCAGCTTGAAGGCCTCGCGCGGGGTCGTGTCGACGCTTGTCGCCTTCGGGTCGTAGGTGAAATCCTTGTGGATGCGGGCACAGAGCGCTGTCGCGATGGCGCGGACCGTCATGCCGGGTTTGGCGATGGCGCGGGCATATTCGGCGATCTCCGGGCAGTCCTTCAGCCGCGGGCTCGGGCCGGTATAGTGGTGCGGCGAACCGGCGTCGAGCGACCAATAGCCGGCGATATCCTCCGGCAGCTCGGTGACACGGGGGGAGAGGTCGGCGGTGGCTTCCGGCGCATCGACCTGCACGCGTGCCTGCATGCGGATGTCCAGCCGCTCGTGCTGGCTGCGGAAGAGGATCGCGCTCATCGGGTTTTCGAAGAAGTCGTGATGGTCGACCCGCTCGCCCGGGCCGGGCGTGACGCCGACCGTGCCGGCGACGAGGCGCTGGCGGCCTTCGATGGAGAGCGGCAGAACGCGCACGATATGCCGGCCGCCGGAAACCGGCGTGTCATAGAGATAGCTGATATGGAGGTTGACGTCGTAGAGCATGGTTCGGCGCCTCCTCCCCGCTCAGCTCAGATAGGTTTGCGCGAGAATGTCGGAGAGCTTTTCCATCTCCGTCTCGAGGCGTTTGTAGACAGCGTCCGTCATCGTCTCCGGCGTCATCACCGCCAGCCCCGCGTGAAGGCGCATGGCCTCGCGGTAGAAGGGCGACATCTGGCCGTTCGAATAGGCGTTCGGCAATTGCTCGATCTCGTTCTTGATCTCGTTCAATTGGTAGAGGATCGAGCGCGGATTGAGCGCGTCGAGCGCCAGCAGGTCAGTCACGGTCAGGCGCGCGGTCGCCACGTTGTAGCGGCGGCGATGGGTCATGACGCTGTCGCCGATCTCCAGCAGCATGTCGAGCGCGCCGTCCGGTGCATCCTCGCCGGACATGTGCCCGAGCAGGCGCGTCATGTGCAGGCCGCGTTCGAGATAACGGCCGATGGACAGGAACCGCCAGCCGGTGAAGCGATACATGTTCTCGTGCACGAGGCCGGCGAAGCCCGCGAGCTTGCGCAGCAGCACCGTCATGGCGCGGGTCGCATCGTCGCCGGGCTGGATGCTGACATGGAAGCGGCGGGCGGTCTTCGACAGGTCGTTGAGCGCGAGCCAGCCATCCGGCGAGAAGCGGTCGCGAATGTTGCTGGCGGAGAAGACGGCGCTGTCGATGTTGCGGATGAGGCTCGTCGGCACGGCTTCGGACGTGTCGATGTCGAGCGCGTCGAGATATTCGCTGACATCCTTCAGGAGCGGCTGTTGTGGGTCGGCATATTCGGCGTAGCGGCCATGCCAGGCGCGCAGGATGCGCAGCGCGCCTTCCGCCCGTTCGATATAGCGGCCGAGCCAGAAGAGGTTGTCGGCCGCGCGGCTCGGCAGGCTGCCGGGCATGTTGCGGGTGAATTCTTCCTCGGCGGGCAGGAGCGAGGTGCGCTCGACGGGCTTGCGGCTGACGATCCAGACATCGGCGGCCGAGCCGCCTTCCTGCATGGCGATGGCCGCGACATTGTCGCCCGAGCCGATGCGGGCGAAGCCGCCGGGCATGATCTGCCAGCCGTCGCGGGTGCGGGCGGCGAAGACGCGCAGCGACATCGGCCGTGGCACCAGCTTGCCATCGACGAAGGCGGGCGTGGTGGAGAGGGTGACGGCTTCCTGGCCGACGAGCTTGGCACCGTCCGTCGCCAGCCATTCGGCGATGGATTGCTTGGCCGTGTCGCGCAGGCTGGAGCCGAGCACGGACTGGGCGTTGTCGTCGAAGAAGGGGCGCGTGGAATAGGCCGGGCCGATGACCATGCGCTCGATATTGGCCGCGACGTGCTCGCGCTCATCCTTCTGGCCGCACCACCACGTTGCGATGGAGGGCAGGCGCTGCTCCTCCCCGAGCAGGTGCCGGCAGATATTCGGCAGGAAGGCGAGGAAGGCGCGGGTTTCGACGATGCCCGCGCCGAGCGCGTTGACGAAGGTGACGGAGCCGGAGCGCAGCGCTTCGACCATGCCGGGCGTGCCGATATGGGAGTTCTGGTTCAGCTCGAGCGGATCGGCAAAGGCGGCATCGAGACGGCGCCAGAGCACGCCGATGGGCTTGAGGCCCGCGACCGTGCGCACCATGACCTTGCCGTCGACGACCGTCAGGTCCTCGCCTTCCAGCAGCATGAAGCCGAGATAGCGGGCGATATAAGCGTGTTCGAAATAGGTTTCGTTGGCAAGGCCGGGTGTCAGGACGGCGATGCGGTCGTCCGCCGCCTTGCCCGCCTGCAGCGCGTTGCGGAAGGCGCCAAAGAAGCCGGCGAGGCGATGGGCGTGGGTTTCGGCATAGACGTCGGAGAAGGCGCGGGTCGTCGCCACGCGGTTTTCCAATGCGAAGCCGGCGCCGGAAGGGGCCTGGGTGCGATCGGAAAGGACCCACCAGTTGCCATCCGGGCCACGGCCGATCTCGAAGGAGACGAAGTGCAGGAAATGCCGTCCGGCCGGCTGCACGCCGACGAGCGGGCGCAGGAACTCGTCGTTGGAGGCGACGAGGGCAGGGGGCAGCAGGCCGTTGGCGACGAGTTCGTTCCTGCCGTAGATATCGGCGATGACGGCTTCCAGCAGTTCCGCGCGCTGGACAAGGCCGCGCGAAAGATTTTCCCATTCGGCCTCGTCGATGATGACGGGAACGTGGGAGAGCGGCCAGGCGCGGTCGGTGACGGCCTCCTTGCCATAGGCGCGGTAGAAGACGCCGGCATCGCGCAGATACCGGTCGGCGCGGGCGAAGCGGCCAGCCAGCTCGGTTTCGTCCATGCGCTCGAGCGCGTTGAGAAGGGCACGCCAGACAGGGCGCACGACGCCGTCGGTGTCGACCATTTCGTCGGCGACGCCGGGAAGGGGCGCATAGGCGCGCGCGGATGCTTCCGCCGCCTCGGCCTCGATGCGTTCCGCTTCCGCAGTCGTGGTCTTCAATCAATGTCTCCTAGGAAGCTTTCGTATTTCCGCCGTCTTCGAAATGCGGAAATGCTCCAGCTCTTTGTCTCGCGCAATTCCAGACGCAAAACCGCTGCGCACTTTTGCAGGAATTGCCTTAGATGCCGGGCGGCCGGCGCAGATCCAGCGTCAGCGGGAAATCCGCCGGCGGTGTTTCCGGCCACAGCGTATAACCGCCGGCCCTGTGCCCCCAGGGCTCGAACCGCGCCAGCCGGCGCGCCTCGGCCTCGTTGCCGTTTACCGGGAAGGTGTCATAGTTGCGTCCGCCCGGATGGGCAACGTGGTAAATGCAGCCCCCGATCGCTCTCCGCGACCATGTATCATAAATGTCGAAAGTAAGCGGTGTGTTGACGGGCAGCACCGGATGAAGGCCCGAGGCGGGCTGCCATGCCTTGAAGCGGACGCCCGCTACCGAGACACCCTTCGTGCCCGCCGACCTCAATGGCATCGGCCGGCCGTTGCAGGCGACGGTGTAGCGCTCGGGATTGGTCGTCTCCAGCTTGACCTGCAGGCGCTCGACGGAGCTGTCGACATAGCGCACCGTGCCGCCGATCGCGCCCTGCTCACCCATGACATGCCAGGGCTCCAGCGCCTGCCGCAGTTCCAGGTTCGCGCCCTCGTATTCCACCTCGCCGCAGAAGGGGAAGCGGAATTCGAGCTGGGCGGAGAACCATTCCGGGCGCAGCTCGAAGCCGTTCGCCTTGAGGTCGGCAAGGACGTCGAGGAAATCCTGCCAGACGTAGTGCGGCAGCATGAAACGGTCGTGCAGCGTGGTGCCCCAGCGCACGAAACCGCCCTGCGCGGGGTTCTGCCAGAAGCGGGCGATGAGGGCGCGGATGAGGAGCTGCTGGGCAAGGCTCATGCGGGCATTCGGCGGCATCTCGAAGCCGCGGAACTCGACGAGGCCGAGGCGGCCGGTCGGTCCATCCGGCGAGAAGAGCTTGTCGATGCAGATTTCCGAGCGATGCGTGTTGCCGGTGACATCAGTCAGGAGGTTGCGGAACAGTCGGTCGACGAGCCAGGGCAGCGGCGGCTGGCCTTCGCCGGGCGGCGGCACCTGCGAGAGCGCGATTTCCAGCTCGTAGAGCGAATCGTGCCGGGCCTCGTCGATGCGCGGGGCCTGGCTGGTCGGGCCGATGAAAAGACCGGAGAAGAGGTAGGAGAGCGAGGGGTGGCGCTGCCAGTGCAGCACGAGGCTCTTCAGGAGGTCCGGGCGGCGCAGGAACGGGCTGTCGTTCGGGTTCGCGCCACCGACGACCACATGGTTGCCGCCGCCGGTGCCGGTGTGGCGGCCGTCGATCATGAACTTGTCCGCGCCGAGACGGGACTGGCGGGCTTCCTCGTAGATCGCCGTGGTGATGTCGACGCAGTCGTCCCAGTTGGAGGCCGGGTGGATGTTGACTTCGATGACGCCGGGATCGGGCGCGACGCGGATCACGTTGAGGCGTTCGTCATGCGGCGGGGCATAGCCCTCGATATGGACCGGCAGGCCGATCGCGGCGGCGGCGCGCTCGGCGGAGGCGATGAGGTCGAGATACTCCTCGACGCTGACGGTCGGCGGCATGAAGACGCAGAGCCGGCCGTCGCGCGGCTCGACCGAGATGGCGGTGCGCACATAGCCGCCGATCTCGTCGGTGGATTGTGGCACCTGCGGCTGCTGGCCCTTGAAGGGCTGGAAATGTGCGGTTTTCTGCGGGCGACCCGCGTCTTCCGCGTAGTCCGGCAGTTCGTCGCGTTCGATGGTGGGGTCCATCGGGTTTATGTAGGGATAGACGGCCGGCGAGAGCCAGGGCAGCGAATTCAGCGGCAGGCGGTAGCCGACGGGGCTGTCGCCGGGCACGAGGAAGAGGCGGCCGCGGCGGGTCTGCCACTTCTCGCTCGACCATCGACGGCCGCTGGCGCGGGAATTCCACGCCTGGACGGGCAGCACATAGCCGGTCGGGCGGGTGAGGCCGCGCTCGAAGACGCGGGCGATGCGGCTGCGCTCCTCGGCATCCTCCAGCTTCGAGTTGGAGGGGTCGACGTTATTGGGAAGGTTCGCCTCCTTGACCAGCCATTCGGCGGGGTCCTCGAAGGCGGGCACCACGTTTTCGGCGGGAATGTCGAGTTCGCTCGCAATCGCGGTGAGGAGCCGTCCGGCGTCGTCTTCCGTCACCGGGCGCGGTGCGCCTTCCTCGGCGATGAGGTCCGGGTTCTGCCAGATCGGCTTGCCGTCGCGCCGCCAGTAGAGCGAGAAGGTCCAGCGCGGCAGGCTTTCGCCGGGATACCATTTGCCCTGCCCGTAATGCAGGAAGCCGCCGGGCGCGAATTTTTCTCGCAGGCGCCGGATCAGCTGGTCTGCCTTCTCGCGCTTGGTGGGGCCGACGGCGGCGGTGTTCCATTCGGCGGATTCGAAATCGTCGATGGAGACGAAGGTCGGCTCGCCGCCCATGGTGAGGCGCACGTCGCTCTCGGCGAGGACGCCGTCCACTTCGCGGCCGAGCGCGTTCAGCGCCTCCCAGCTTTCGTCGGAGAAGGGCTTGGTGATGCGCGGATGCTCGGCGACGCGGGTGACCGTCATCGCGAAGTCGAATTCGGTATTCGCCTCGCCGAAATAGCCGCCGCTGATCGGTGCGGCGTTGCGGTAATGCGGGGTGGCGGCGAGCGGGATATGGCTTTCGCCGGTCAGGAGGCCCGAAGTCGGGTCGAGGCCGATCCAGCCGGCACCGGGAATATAGACCTCGCACCAGGCATGAAGGTCGGTGAAGTCCACCTCGGTGCCGGAGGGGCCGTCGAGCGCCTTGAGATCGGGCGTCAGCTGGATGAGGTAGCCGGAGACGAAGCGGGCGGCGAGGCCGAGATTGCGCAGGATCTGCACGAGCAGCCAGCTCGAATCGCGGCAGGAACCGCGGGCGATGCTCAGCGTCTCCTCGGGCGATTGCACGCCGGGTTCCATGCGGATGACGTAGCCGATTTCCTGCTGCAGCCGCGCATTGAGGCCGACGACCATGTCGACGGTGCGCTGGCGGGAGCGGTCGACGGTCTTCATGAAGGCTTCGAGCGCGGGCGTCAGCGGTTCGGGCGTCCGGTAGATCTTCAGGTCCTCGACGAGATCGGCCGGATAGTCGAAGGGCCAGTGCTCGGCCTCCTCCTCTACGAAGAAGTCGAAGGGGTTGTAGACCGTCATGTCGGCGACGAGGTCGATCTCGATCTTCAGTTCCGTCACCGGATCGGGGAAGACGTAGCGGGCGAGATAGTTGCCGTAGGGATCCTGCTGGAGGTTCACGAAGTGGTTTTCGGGTGTGACCTTCAGCGAATGGCTGATCACCTTGGTCTTGGAATGCGCCGCCGGTTTCAGCCGGATGATCTGGGGTCCGAGACGGACCGGGTTGTCGTATTTGTAGTGGGTAAGGTGGTAGATGCCGGCCTTGATCGACATACGTGCTTTTTCCCCTCGGTGACGGTCTCGTGCCGTCATCGAAGGGAGTTTGTGCAATGCGAAGACAGATTGCAAGCGTCATCGCGCTTGCCGGCTCCGATGGGGCGGAATGCCCGTGTCGCCCGAGGTTCAGCGGGTTGCCGCGACCAGCGAGAAATGGGCGCCCTGCGGATCGAGGCAATTGACGATCCACGCGCCGCCGGGCACTTCCATCGGGTCCATCAGGATCCGGCCGCCGCCGTCCGTCACCCGCCTTATCGCGGCATCCAGTCCCTCGACCACGAAATAGTAGCCCCAGAAGGGCGGGGCGGGCAGGTCCGCCGGCTTGGTCATCATGCCGCCGATGGCGTTGCCGCCGCGCACCGCGAAGGTCTGGTAGATGCCCATGCCGCCTTCCGACATGTCCACGGCCCTGTCCTTCGTCCAGCCGAAGGTCTTTGCGTAGAAGTCCCAGTCGCTGTCGAGGTCGCCGGCCATCAGCTCGTTCCAGCCGATATGGCCGGGCGTCATCATGCCGGGCTGTTCCGGACCTTCGTCCTTCGTGCTGAAGAGCGAGAAGACCGCGCCGTGCGGGTCGGCGGCGACTGCGAAGCGGCCGACGCCGGGAATGTCTTGCGGCTGGCGGTGGACCTGGCCGCCATTGGCGACGATGTCCTTCAGCGTCTTTTCGAGATCGTCGGAGAAGATGTAGCCGATCCAGAGCGGCGGCATGCCCTTCGCCTCGGCGGGAATATCCATCAGGCCGGCGACCTGGCTTTCGCCGGCATAGGCGAGGGTGTAGTTCATGCCCGGCATGCCGGAATCCTTCGTCGTCCAGCCGATGACCGACGCATAGAAGCGTTCGGCGGCGGACACGTCCGGGGTCATCAGTTCGTACCAGCAGAACCTGCCATAATCCTTGTGCATCGGTCTTTCCTCTTGTCCGTGGTCGCGGGTTGGTCAGTCGCAGCAGGATTGCACCTTTTGCGCGCCGGCATATTCGTCCTTCCGTTTGACGAAACTGAGGGTGCCGGTCTCGTTGCGGCCCTTGGGCGCGCGGTCGAGGATCATCAGCGTGCCGAGCGCCTCCTCGCCGCCACGGGCGTAGTCGGAATAGGTATGATAGACGATGCCGTCCTCATCCTTGAAAAAAGCGCTGAGGCCGGGAAGCTCGTCATGGGCATCCGCCGCGTCTGTCTCGCGGTAATTGTACATGACCTTGCCGCTAGCCAGCTCCTCCTTCGTGAAGGAAACGTGGTAATCGAAGTTGAAATCGCTGCCATGGGAGGAGACCCACGGGAATTTCCAGCCCATGCGCTTCCTGTAGGCCTCCAGCTTTTCCAGCGGCGTGCGGGAGACGGCGATCATCGTGACGTCGTGATTGTTGAGATGCGGCAGCATGCCGTCGATATGATCCGCCATGAAGGAGCAGCCGGGGCAACCGGCGTCCCAATCCGGGCCATACATGAAGTGGTAGACGATGAGCTGGCTGCGGCCGTCGAAGAGGTCCGCCAACGTTTTGCGGCCTTGCGGCGTCTCGAAGGTATAGGTCTTGTCGACCTTGACCCAGGGAAGGGCGAGGCGTTCGGCGCGCACCTTGTCGCGCAGCCTGGTTTCCTCCTTCTCCAGGGCCAGCAGGGTCTTGCGGGCGTTCAGCCACGTCTCCCGGGATACGATATCGTGGTTCGGTCTCATGCTCGGAACTCCTCCTTCACGGGCTTTCGACAAATGAGTTGGTATCAACATTTATCGTGGATGTCAAAGCGGCGCTTGTCGGATGGGTGGCAGAGGATGGAGGAGGGGGGAAGGAAAAGCCCGCATCGGCGGGCTTTCGGAAACAGGCGCGGGCGCAGCCTCCTGGCTGCGCCCGGCGGATTGCTTATTCTGGCAGGATGCGAACGGCGCCCTTGTCGGCGCTGGCGGCGAAGGCGGCATAGGCCTTCAGCGCCGTCGTGACGTTGCGCCTGCGGGGAGCGGCCGGCTTCCAGCCGAGCTTGTCCTGCTCGGCGCGGCGGACGGCCAGTTCCTCTTGCGAAACCGCAAGGTTGATGGTGCGGTTCGGGATGTCGATCTCGATCAGGTCGCCCTGGCGCACGAGGCCGATGGCGCCGCCCTGCGCGGCTTCCGGCGAGGCGTGGCCGATGGAGAGGCCCGAGGTGCCGCCGGAGAAGCGGCCGTCGGTGATGAGCGCGCAGGCCTTTCCGAGGCCCTTCGACTTCAGGTAGCTCGTCGGATAGAGCATTTCCTGCATGCCGGGGCCGCCTTTCGGGCCTTCGTAGCGGATGACGACGACGTCGCCGGCCTTCACCTCGCCGCCGAGGATGCCCTTGACGGCCGCGTCCTGGCTTTCGAAGACGACGGCGGGGCCGGAGAATTTCAGGATCGATTCATCGACGCCGGCCGTCTTCACGATGCAGCCGTCGAGCGCGATGTTGCCGGAGAGGACGGCAAGGCCGCCATCCTTGGAGAACGGGTGCTCGACGGAGCGGATGACGCCTTTCTCGCCGTCGGTGTCGAGCTCGTCCCAGCGCGCTTCCTGGCTGAAGGCGACCTGGGTGGGGATGCCGCCCGGCGCCGCGCGGAAGAAGGTGCGGACCGTCTCGCTGCTGGTGCGGGTGATGTCCCAGCGGTCGATGGCGTCGCCCAGCGTCTCGGCATGCACGGTCGGCGTGTCGCGATGGAGCAGGCCCCCGCGGTCGAGCTCGCCGAGGATGCGCATGATGCCGCCGGCGCGGTGCACGTCTTCCATGTGCACGTCCTGCTTGGCGGGCGCGACCTTGGAGAGGCACGGCACCCTGCGCGACAGCTGGTCGATGTCGTCGAGGTCGAAATCGATGCCGCCTTCATGGGCGGCGGCGAGGATGTGGAGAACGGTATTGGTCGAGCCGCCCATGGCGATATCGAGCGACATGGCGTTCTCGAAGGCCTTCTTGTTGGCGACCGAGCGCGGCAGGATGCTCTCGTCGTTCTGCTCGTAGTAGCGGCGGGCGAGATCGACGATCAGGTGGCCGGCCTCGACGAAGAGGCGCTTGCGGTCGGCGTGGGTGGCCAGCGTCGAGCCGTTGCCCGGCAGCGACAGGCCGAGGGCTTCGGTCAGACAGTTCATCGAATTGGCCGTGAACATGCCCGAGCAGGAGCCGCAGGTCGGGCAGGCGGAGCGCTCGATGGCCTTGACGTCGTCGTCGGAGATCTTGTCGTCGGCGGCGGCGACCATGGCGTCGACGAGGTCGAGCGCGTGGGTCTTGCCGTGGAGGACGACCTTGCCGGCCTCCATCGGGCCGCCGGAGACGAAGACGGCGGGGATGTTGAGGCGCATGGCGGCATTCAGCATGCCGGGTGTGATCTTGTCGCAGTTGGAGATGCAGACCATGGCGTCGGCGCAATGGGCGTTGACCATGTATTCGACCGAGTCGGCGATGATCTCACGGCTCGGCAGCGAATAGAGCATGCCGTCATGACCCATGGCGATGCCGTCGTCGACGGCGATCGTGTTGAATTCCTTGGCGACGCCGCCGGCTGCCTCGATCTCGCGCGCGACGAGCTGGCCAAGGTCCTTCAGGTGCACGTGGCCGGGCACGAACTGGGTGAAGGAGTTCACCACCGCGATAATCGGCTTTCCGAAATCCGAGTCCTTCATGCCGGTCGCGCGCCAGAGGCCGCGGGCACCGGCCATGTTGCGGCCGTGGGTAGTGGTTCGGGAGCGATATGCGGGCATGGTCAATTCCTCGAGATGGACGCGGCTTGCATATGGGCCGGAAAGGGCCGGATTGCGAGCCTCAGCAAGGTTCCCTAACGCAAAATGCCCCGCGCGTCACGAAAGGAATGGAGATTTTTTGGCGGTGCGGCGCAATTTCCTTGCCTGTTCCTGGCTGGCCATGCAGGGGCGGACATGACCGTTGTCGGCACAGTGCATTCGTGCCATGGTCCGCGCCATGAACGGCATGGCACAGGTTTTGGCGGAAGAGGCGGAGGCCGGGCTCGACAGGAGCCCGCTCTACCTGCGCATCCGCGACGTGCTGGCGGAGGCTATCGCCTCCGGGCGCCTGCCGAAGGGCGCGCTTTTGCTGGAGGGGCCGGTCGCCGGCCTTTTCGCCTCGACGCGGACGCCTGTTCGCCAGGCCTTCGCTCTGCTGGAGGAGGCGGGGGCGATCCGTCGCTTCGACGGGCGGGGCTTCCTCGTGGGGCAGGGGCGGAGCGGGCCGAAGCGCGTGGCGCTGACGGCGGAGATGCTCGGCCTCGGCGAGGAGGCGCCGGCCCTGCGCAAGGCGCCGGGCTGGGAGGCGATCTATGAGAGCCTTGAGCGGGAGATGGTGCATCTTTCCGTCTTCGGCCGCCACCGGATCAACGAGGTGGAGCTGGCGCGCGCCCGCGGCGTCGGCCGGCAGGTGGCGCGCGATGCGCTGACCCGGCTGGAAGCGCTCGGCATCGTCGAGAAGGACGAGCGCATGCGCTGGACGCTGGTGCCGCTCGACGAGCAGCGTATGCGCGACCTGCACGATATCCGCGTGTCGCTGGAGCCGCTGGCGCTGGTGCGCGCCGCGCCCTTCCTTCCGCCCGCCGGGCGCAGGGCGATGACGGAGCGGCTGGAGGAGGCGCTGGCGGTCTATCCGGACCTTTCCGTGGAGGCGATGGACGATCTCGAGACGGATCTCCACATCACCTGCCTCGGCTACTGCCCGAACCGGGAACTGCTGATCGCGCTGCGCCGCGCGCGCTTCATGCTGAATGTCAGCAAGCATATTATCGGGGTCTCGCACCGCATGCCGGCCGACGAGCCCTTCATCGCCGAGCATCTGGCCGTCTTCCGGGCACTCGATGTCGACGACAGCGCGCGGGCGGCCGAGACGCTGCGCCATCATATCGCCGTCTCGCTCCCCAAGGTTATCGGGCGCGTCGCGGAACTGCGGGAGGCGCACCGGCCGGAGATGCCGGCCTATGCGACGCCCGCCACCCGCTGAGGAGCGTGCCATGAAGGTCAGGCGCATCGTCGCCAATATCGAGACGGCAGATCCTGCGGCGGTCGCCCGCTTCTATGAAGAGGTGCTCGGGCTGCGGCTTCTGATGGACCACGGCTGGATCGCCACCTACGGCACCGATGGCACAATGCCGCTTCAGGTGAGCTTTGCCTCGGAGGGCGGCTCGGGCACGCCGGTGCCCGGCCTCTCCATCGAGGTGGACGATCTGGAGACGGTCCATGCGGCCGTCGTGAAGGGCGGCTATCCGGTCGAATACGGGCCCGCCGACGAGCCATGGGGCGTGCGGCGCTTCTTCGTTCGCGATCCGGCCGGCACGCTGGTCAACATCCTCATGCACACGGGCTGATCAGGTGATCGCGCCGACCTGCCAGGGGACGAACTCGTTGTCGCCGTAATCGAAGGCCTCGCTCGCCGTCTTGCGTCCGGAGGCGGTCTCGATGACGAATTCGAAGATGCGGCGGCCGGCTTCCTCGATGGTCTCGGTGCCGTCGACGATGGTGCCGCAGTTGATGTCCATGTCCTCCCGGATGTGCTCGTACATGGGCGTGTTGGTGGCGATCTTGATGCAGGGCGCGGGCTTGTAGCCGGAGACGGAGCCGCGGCCCGTGGTGAAGGCGACGAGGTTGCATCCGCCGGCGATCTGGCCGGTCACGGCGGCCGGGTCGTAGCCGGGCGTGTCCATGAAGACGAAGCCCGGCTCCGTCACCGCCTCGGCATATTCGTAGACCGCATTGAGCGGCATGGAGCCGCCCTTGGCGACCGCGCCGAGCGATTTTTCGAGGATGGTCGTCAGCCCCCCGGCCTTGTTGCCATGCGAGGGGTTGTTGTTGAGCTCGGCGTCGTTCCTTGCCGTATAGTCCCGCCACCAGTCGATGCGCGACAGCAGCTTTTCAGCGACCTCAGGCCGGGCGGCCCTGCGGGTGAGGAGATGTTCGGCGCCGTAGATCTCCGGTGTTTCGGAAAGCACGGTCGTCGCGCCTTCCTTCACCAGAAGGTCGGAGGCGATGCCGAGCGCCGGGTTGGCGGAGATGCCGGAATAGCCGTCCGAGCCGCCGCATTCGAGCGCCAGCTTGATGCCGGACAGCGGCTGTGGCGTGCGGCGGATGCGGCCGACATCCGGCAGCATGTCATCGATCATCTCGCAGGCCGCCTCGATGGTCCTGCGCGTGCCGCCCTGGTTCTGGATCATCATGGTGCGGAAGGTCTTGCCTTCCTCCAGTCCCGCCTCCTCGACGAGCGGGCCGTATTGAAAGGTCTCGCAGCCGAGGCCGATCATCAGGATGCCGCCGAAATTGGGGTTGCGGGCATAGCCCTTGAAGGTGCGGGTGAGGATGCGCCCGCCTTCGGATTTCAGGTTCAGCGCGCAGCCGCCGCCATAGGTCAGCGCCACGACGCCGTCGATATTGTCGTGGCCGGTCTCGCGGAACCGGCGGGCATAGTGCTCCGCCACGTAGCGCGAGACGGTGGCGGAACAGTTCACCGTCGAAAGGATGCCGATATAGTTGCGGGTGCCGATGCGTCCGTTGCCGCGATCGTAGCCCTCGAAGGTGCGGCGCTCGGCTTCGGGCATCATGATGGGCGGGGCGTTGTCGACGCAGAATTCGTGCTTCAGTTCGACGTCGAGGATGGCGAGGTTCTGCAGGTGCACGTGCTCGCCGGGGCGGATCGCCCGCGTCGCATAGCCGATGATCTGGCCGTATTTCAGGACCGGCGCGCCTTCCGCGATGGGCGCGATGGCGACCTTGTGGCCGCGCGGAATGCGCTCGGCGGCGGCAACGCCGTTCACCAGCGCACGGCCGGCATCGACATTGGCCGGCACCACGCCGACATTGTCTTTCGGGTTGAGGACGAGCACGGCGGGCAGATCGGCAAGCATGGCGGCTCCTGCAAGTGGGACCGGCGCATTATGCACTCTGTCGGCAGAAGTCAATATTCGGAAAATATCTTGACCGGAAAAGGCGGAGGCGTGGTCTTTGCCTTCAATTTGTCGTATAATTCGGAAGATTTGTACGATGATTTAGCATGAGGTGGAGGCAAGGTGGCGGAGAGATCGAAGAGGCAGGCCCAGCGGCCGCTGTCGCGCCGCCCGCGCGTGCGCCATAACGTGACGGCCGCTATCGGCACGGATATCTGCGGCGGGCGCTTTCCGCCGGGGGCGGTGCTGCCGCGCGAGAGCGATCTCTGCGAGACCTATGGCGTCAGCCGTACCGTCATCCGCGAATCCCTGAAAGTTCTGGAAACCAAGGGCCTCGTGCGCGGCCGCCCGCGCGTCGGCACGATCGTCTGCGACCGCTCGGAATGGAACGTCCTCGACGCGCAGATCCTCGAATGGATGGGGCCGGACGTGCTTTCGGCCGAGCTGCTCGGCTCGATCCTCGAAGCGCGCCGCACCGTAGAGCCGGCCGCCGCCTTCCTCGCCGCCTCGCGCGCCACGGCGCAGGAGATCGCGGACCTCGAACGGGCCTGCGACGAGATGCGCGACACCGAGGGCGATCTCGAAGCCTTCACCGCCGCCGATGCCCGCTTCCACGAGACGCTGCTGAAGGCGAGCCACAACAAGGTCTTCCACCAGCTCTCCTCCATCATCCATGCCGCGCTCTCCTATGCGTTGCACGCCTCCAACCGGGCGGCGGCGCGGCGGGACGAGGCGCTCGACGTGCACCGGGAACTGGTCGACGCGCTGCGCCTGCGCGATGCGGCGCGGGCGGAAAGCTGCTCGCGCAACATTCTCGATCTCGCCGCGCGCGACCTTTCCGGCCTGATGACCAAGGCCGGCGAGAGCTGACGAATTTCGCGGGGCCTTTCCGCGAGCGAATACGAACCCACGAGGGATGCAGACCCATGAAGATCACGAAGCTGACGACGTATATCGTGCCGCCGCGGTGGCTTTTCCTGAAGATCGAGACGGACGAGGGCATCGTCGGCTGGGGCGAGCCGGTGGTGGAGGGCCGCGCGCTGACGGTGGAGGCGGCGGTGCAGGAGCTTTCCGACTATCTCATCGGCAAGGACCCGCTGCTGATCGAGGATCACTGGCAGGTCATGTATCGCGGCGGCTTCTATCGCGGCGGCGCCGTGCACATGTCGGCGCTTGCCGGCATCGACCAGGCGCTCTGGGACATCAAGGGCAAGGCCTATGGCCAGCCGATCCATGCCCTGCTCGGCGGCCAGGTGCGTGACAAGATCAAGGTCTATAGCTGGATCGGCGGCGACCGGCCGTCGGACGTCGCCAACAATGCCCGCGAGGTCGTCGCCCGCGGCTTCAAGGCGATCAAGCTCAACGGCTGCGAGGAGATGCAGATCGTCGACACCTGGGAGAAGGTGGAGAAGGCGGTGGAGACCATCGCCATCATCCGCGAGGCCATCGGTCCGCATATCGGCATCGGCGTCGATTTCCACGGCCGCGTGCACCGGCCGATGGCGAAGGTCCTGGCGAAGGAGCTTCAGCCCTACAACCTGATGTTCATCGAGGAGCCGGTGCTGTCGGAGAACCGCGAGGCGCTGAAGGAGATCGCCAACCATTGCTCGACGCCCATCGCGCTCGGGGAACGGCTGTTCTCGCGCTGGGACTTCAAGTCGGTGCTTGCGGACGGCTATGTCGATATCCTACAGCCCGACCTGTCGCATGCCGGCGGCATCACGGAATGCCGCAAGATCGCGGCGATGGCGGAAGCCTATGACGTGGCGCTCGCGCCGCATTGCCCGCTGGGCCCGATCGCGCTGGCCGCCTGCCTGCAGGTGGACGCCGTCTCCTACAATGCCTTCATCCAGGAGCAGAGCCTCGGCATCCACTACAACGAGGGTAACGACATCCTCGACTACATCTCCAACAAGGAGGTGTTCCACTATGCGGACGGCTTCGTGTCGATCCCGCAGGGGCCGGGCCTCGGCGTGGAGGTGGACGAGGCCTATGTCATCGAGCGGGCCAAGGAAGGCCATCGCTGGCGCAACCCGATCTGGCGCCACGAGGACGGTAGCGTCGCCGAATGGTGAAACAGGAAAGCCCGGCTTTATGCCGGGCTTTTCGTCTTGCGCCGTGGTGGACGGAATCGCCGCGAGCCCCTATGTGATAGGGGTACGTCACAAAGGAGAGGACCATGCGCCCCATCACGGGTTTCATCGTTGCCGCGCTGGCGGTTCTGGCGCTTGCCGGTTGCAGCACCACGGCGGCCGACAACACGACCTATGCCCGCCCGGCGGAAACCGGCGGCGTTCGCGTTCCGCTGAACTGATCGACGAGGTATCTACCCAAAGAAAAGCCGGCCCGTGGTGAACGGGCCGGCTTTCGTTTGTGAGGCCTTACGCCTTCAGTGGCTGTCGGCGAGGCGGGCCGCGTCGATAGCCGCGGACTGCTCGAACCGGACGCCGTTGAAGAAGGCGTTCAGGATGACGGCCGCGATGGAGGCGAGCACGATGCCCGATTCGATGATCGGGTGGATCGCATGCGGCATCCACATCAGGTAATTCGGCGCCAGCAGCGGGATGAGACCGAAGCCGACCGACACGGCAACCACGAAGAGGTTGTTGCGCGAGGTCTTGAAGTCGACCGTGGCGAGGATGCGTACGCCCGTCGCCGCGACCATGCCGAACATCACCAGGCCCGCGCCGCCGAGGACGAAGGTCGGAACGGCTTCCACCAGCGCGCCCATCTTCGGGATGAGGCCGAGTACGATCATGATCACGCCCGCCGCCACGCAGACATAGCGGCTCTTCACGCCCGTCACGCCGACGAGGCCGACATTCTGCGAGAAGCTCGTATAGGGGAAGGTGTTGAAGAGGCCGCCGATCATCGTGCCGATGCCGTCGACGCGAAGGCCGGCCGTCAGGGTCTGCTGCGACACGGTCCGGCCGGTAATCTCGCCGAGGGCGAGGAACATGCCGGTCGATTCGATCATGACCACGATCATCACGAGCGCCATGGTGGCGATCAGGACGGGGTCGAAGATTGGCATGCCGAAGCGCAGCGGTGTGACGACGGCGAACCAGCCGGCATCGGCCACGCGGTCGAAATGCATCATGCCGAGCACGGCGGCGACGACGCAGCCGATGACGACGCCGGTCAGGACGGCGATGTTGCTGATGAGGCCGCGGCCGAAGCGGGCGATGACCAGGATGGAGACGAGCACCAGGGCCGAAAGCGCGATATGGCTCGGTTCCGCATAGAAGGGGTTGGAAACCGTCGGCGCGAGCGAAAGACCGTCAGGAACGGCAGGTCCGCCCGTCTCGGCGAGCTTCTTCATCTGCGCCAGCCATTCGGCATGGTTGGGGTCGATCACCTTGGGCGCGGTGGGGCCGAAGGGATTGCCGAAGGTCCAGTTGATGCCGACGCGCATCAGCGACACGCCGATGACGAGGATGATGGTGCCGGTCACGACCGGCGGGAAGAAGCGAAGGAGCCGTCCCATGATCGGGGCGAGCAGGAACGCAATGAAACCCGCGCCGATGATGGCGCCGAAGATCATGCGCGCCCCTTCCGTTCCGGGGGCAAGGTTGGCCATGGAGACCATGGGGCCGACCGAGGCGAAGGTGACGCCCATCATGACCGGCATCTTGATGCCGACATGGCGCGTGACGCCGAGCGACTGGATGATGGTGACGAGGCCGCAGACGAAGAGGTCGGCGGAAATCAGGAAGGCGACGTCCTGCGGGCTGAGTTGCAGGGCGCGGCCGACGATGAGCGGAACCGCGACGGCGCCGCCATACATGACGAGTACGTGTTGAATGCCCAGCGTCGCGAGCCTGCCCACGGGCAGCTTCTCGTCCACCGGCTGTATGCTGGATGCGTCGCTCATGGATCCTCCCATCACATCGACTGTCCAATGCCCGTCCTCCAACGGGGTGCGCTATCTTTGGGAGCGGGGCGGAGGGTCGCAAGCTTAGCCCGGGAATAAACACTTTACGGTTTCCCAGGGTAATCGGGCGGGCGGGATGATGCGCCGCACACCGGCGTTTTCCGCAATTCGGATGGAATTTCACCGGCTTGACACCGGTTTTCGCCCCTGTGCGCTACTTGAACCGGCCGTCATTTGATCCCGAAACAAGGCGGGCCGTCAACTCTTTCCTGCACGGCATATGTGTATTTCCGCGTGGCGGCCGAAGAGGTGCTGAAAGAGGGCGGACGGACGGGCCGATTTCGATATCTCGACCGTGCGCGGAACCGGAAAAGCAAAAGGCCTTCCGGTTTCCCGAAAGGCCTTTGGGTATCGAATGGTGGGCGTGACAGGGATTGAACCTGTGACCCCTACGATGTCAACGTAGTGCTCTCCCGCTGAGCTACACGCCCATTCGATGAGGCGCATAGACCACAAAACATCCGGCGGCGTCAATAGGCTTTTCGAGCTTTTTTTACGCGCCGTTTTTGCGGTCTTTTCCGGGCCTTAGGCGGCCAGCATCTTGTTGACCTCGTCGACGAGATCGCGCAGGTGGAACGGCTTGGAAAGGACCTTTGCATCCTTCGGAGCCTTGGAATCCGGGTTCAGCGCCACGGCGGCAAAACCGGTGATGAACATGACCTTGAGGTCGGGGTCGAGCTCGGTGGCGCGGCGCGCCAACTCGATGCCGTCCATCTCGGGCATCACGATGTCGGTGAGCAGCAGCGAGAAGGGTTCTTCGCGCAGCCGGTCATATGCACTGGCGCCGTTGTCGTAGGACAGCACCTGGTAGCCCGCCTTTTCGAGCGCCTTCACGAGGAAGCGGCGCATGTCGTTATCGTCTTCGGCGAGGAGAATCTTGGGTGTCATGGAATCCGGGAACCGTTGCTAAGGTTGTCTGCCCACGGAGGGGCGGTACTGTTACGAAATCTCATTCCGGTAAATATCCGGTGAATGTGGCAGGGCAAGCCCCAGGCCATCGGTTCTCAGTATGGACACGCGCGCACGCGGCTGGCAACATGGGCGCGGCAATGACTTTCAGGCATGGTAAAGGATGGCAATGGCGGAGGCTCTGAGCGAAAACAGCCACTTCGAAGTGCTGGAGCCGGTTTCGCAGAGCGTGCCCCTCGTCTTCAATTCGCCGCATAGCGGTCGCCGTTATCCACAGGGCTTTGTCGAACAGTCGCGCCTCGACGCGCTCGGCATCCGCCGCTCGGAAGACCATTATGTCGACGAGCTCTTCTCGGTCGCCCCCGCGCTCGGCGCGCCGATGCTGATCGCGCATTTCCCGCGCGCCTGGCTCGACGTCAACCGTGAGCCCTACGAGCTCGATCCGCGCATGTTCGACGGGCCGCTGCCGTCCTATGCCAACATCAATTCCATCCGTGTCGCGGGCGGGCTCGGCACGGTGCCGCGGGTCGTGGCGGAGAACATGGAAATCTACCGCCACCGCTTTCCCGTCGAGGAGGCGCTGGACCGGGTGGAGAATGTCTACAAGCCCTATCATGCGTGCCTGCGCCGGCTCGTGGTGCGCACCCATGTGGCCTTCGGCTTCGCGGTGCTCATCGATTGCCATTCGATGCCCGGCAATATCCGCGTCGCGGGCAGCGGCATGCGGCCGGATTTCATCATCGGCGATCGTTACGGCACCAGCGCCTCGGGCGAGCTTTCGCGTGTCGCCATGCGGCTTCTCGAGGACATGGGCTTTTCCGTCGTGCGCAACAAGCCCTATGCCGGCGGCTTCATCACCGAGCATTACGGCCGGCCGGCCAAGGGGCTGCACGCCCTGCAGATCGAGGTGAACCGCGGCCTCTATGTCGACGAGACGACGCTTGCCAAGCGGCCCGATTTCGCGGTGCTGCAGACGGCGATCTCCGCCTTCCTGCAGGACTTTTCCGACCATGTGGAGGAATATGCCGCGGACCGGGCGCTCGCCGCCGAATAGGCCCGCCTTTCCTTCCAAAAAAAACCGCGCAGATTGCGCGGTTAAAGTCTAGGGAGGAAACACCCAAGAGTGGGTATCCACAGTCACGGATGACCGTGAGGAAAAGGTAATATTGCACTGCACAAATGTCAAGCGGCGCCATGAACGGTCGCCTGGCTCTATGCGGTTCCGTTTTGCCCATCGATGCAGTATGGAGGAACGGTATGCCACTCCCGCCGAGAGATCCCCATGCTGCCTGATCGCGCCTTCTTCGACCGCCTTGCCGATGCCGCAAGGAAGGAAACCCTGCCGCGCTTCCGCGTCGGTGCCGATGTCGTCAACAAGGAGGCCGCCGGCTTCGATCCGGTGACGGAGGGCGACCGCGCCGCCGAGGCGGCCATCCGTGCCATCATCGAGGAGCATTTTCCCGGCCACGGCATTCTCGGCGAAGAGCACGGCTCGGTCGGTCTCGACCGGGAATATGTCTGGGTCATCGACCCGATCGACGGCACGCGCGCCTTCATTTCCGGCGTTCCGGTCTGGGGCACGCTGATCGGCCTCTACCGCAACGGCGAGGCGGTGATGGGCCTCGTCGACCAACCCTTCACCGGCGAGCGCTACTTCGCCGACGGCGAGGTCTCCCGCTATGCCGGGCCGGACGGCAGCAAGGTGCTGTCGACGCGTTCGTGCGAAAGCCTTGCGGATGCGATCATGTTCACGACGTCGCCGCATCTCTTCACCGAGAGCCGCAAGACCCGCTTCGAGGCCGTGCAGGACAAGGTGCGGCTCTTCCGCTACGGCGTCGACTGCTATGCCTATGCCCTGCTGGCCGCCGGCCATATCGACCTCGTCGTCGAATGCGGGCTGAAGCCCTACGATGTCGGCGGCCTCATCCCGGTCATCGAACAGGCGGGCGGCATCATCACCGCCTGGGACGGCGGCCCGGCGGAAATGGGCGGCGAGATCATCGCGGCCGGCAGCCGCAAGGTCTATGACGAGGCGATGGCGCTTCTCAGGGCGTGAGCACTCAGGCGCCGAGGCTGGTTTCCTCGGCGTCGCTTCCCGGAATGAAGGCCTCGATCGCGGCCAGCGCCTGGGCGCGGTAGCGGTCGGCCTCCTGCAGCAATTCGTGGCGCGCGCCGTCGATCTCGATGAGCCGGGCGGCGCGGAAGATGCGCGCGAGATCGCCGACGGCCTTGCGCGGGACGAGCGGATCGGCCGTCGGGCAAAGCAGCAGCGTGGGAATGCGGATGCGCGTCAGGTGGTCCTGATGCGTCACGCGGCGCATGGCCTTCAGCGCCTCGTCCAGCCAGCGCGCGGTCGGCCAGCTTATCGCAAGCTCGGGATGCTCGGCGTAGATGGCGGCATTGCGGGCGAAGCGCCGCGCATCGGAGGTGACGACGTTGTGCGCGAATTCCAGCGAGGGATCGCCCTTGCGAAAGGTGCGCCTGCCGAGGCCGGTCAGCGCTGCCAGCCGCGCGATGATGGCGATCTGGCGCTGGCTCATCGACTGGCCGGCGAGTGCGATGAAGGGCGCGATGAGCGCCATGCGCTCGATGCGGTTCTCCAGCTCCGGCGCCATCGAAAGGGCGACGAGCGCCCCGGTGGAATGGGCGACGATGTAGAAGGGCAGGCGCGCGTCCGGCAGCACGATCTTTTCCAGGAAGAGCGAGAGATCGGCCTCGTATTCGGCAAAGCGGGTGACATGCCCGGCGCGATTGCCTGGAATGAGCCGGCCGGAGCCGGCCTGGCCGCGCCAGTCGAAGGTGGCGACCCACAGGCCGCGCGCGGTCAGGTCGTTGATGGTCTCGAAATATTTCTCGATGCACTCGCTGCGGCCCTGCAGCAGCACGACGGTTCCCTTGGCCTCGCGCTCCTTCGAGCGGAACACCGCATAGCGCAGCTTCACGCCGCCGCGGCCTTCCAGGAAGCCGGCGAAATGGTTTTCCGGAACGGGATTGTCGGCGGTGGCGTAAAGGATGGAATCCATCGGGCGGGCTGGCTCGGCGACGATTTGCTTGGGCGGAAAACCGCTGGAGGAACTGCTTGTTCGATGGATAGGCGCTGGTTCCCGCGCCGTCAAAGAAAAAAGCCGGACGCATGCGGCACGGGGGTGGCAACACATGCAGTCCGGCATAATTTAACCGGGGAGGAAGGGACGTTACACCCCGGTCGTCGAAAGTATTCGCTTCCGATGCTGCCGTTCTAGCAAGGTCAAGCTGAACGCTATCCGAAACCGCCGTTCATTTGGCGTTCATCTCGAAAGTTTTTTCAGGACCACCGTTTTTCGCCTGCATTGAACCTCTTGAACGGGCCGGAAGCCATTCCCATCTCATTCTCACGGGCGCCGAAAGGGTCCGTCGAGGCTGCCGTTGCCAGAATGGGGCGGAGGCCGGATGAACCGGGCTGACCCTTCGGAAATCAGGGCAGCCTTTTTGAAGATCGCAACGTTGCTCTGAAGGAGGACACCATGCGTCACGTCGATTTCTCCCCCCTCTACCGTTCCACCGTCGGTTTCGACCGTCTCTTCACCATGCTCGACAGCCTCGGCCAGCCGGACCAGAGCCAGAGCTATCCGCCATACAATATCGAGCGCACCGGCGAAAACACCTATCGCATCACCATGGCGGTCGCCGGTTTCGACGAGAGCGAACTGTCGATCGAAGCGCGTGAACATGCGCTGACGGTCAAGGGCGAGAAGAAGGACGAAGCGTCCGAGGAAAGCCAGTATCTCTACCGCGGCATTGCCAAGCGCGCTTTCGAGCGCCGCTTCCAGCTCGCCGACCATGTGGAAGTGCGCGCCGCTTCGCTGAAGAATGGCCTGCTCCACATCGATCTCCTTCGCGAGATCCCGGAAGCTGCCAAGCCGCGCCGTATCGAGATCGCGGCCGTCGCACGCGAAGCCAAGCAGATCGAAGCGCAGACCAACTGAGCGTTTCGTTCGGGAATGAAGAGGGCGGTGCCGCAAGGCACCGCCTTTTTTGTTTGAGGGATTACCCTCCTTGAATCACAGTGCCGAAAGGAAGCCGTCGACGTCCGTTTCCGTCGTCGCGAAGCTGGTGACGAGGCGGATGAGCGTTTCGTCGTCGCGCATCGTCGCCTTCAGGTCCGGGCCGGCCGGCCAGTCGTAGAAGACGGCGCCCTTTTCCTGCAGGGCCTTCATCGCGTCGTTCCGGATGATGGCGAAGAGTTCGTTCGAGCCCGTCGGCCAGGCGAGGCGTGCCTTTTCGGATGCGGCGAAGCCGCTCGCGAGGCGTGCGGCCATGGCGTTGGAATGGCGGGCGAGCTTCAGCCAGAGATCGTCGCGGAAATAGGCGTCGAACTGGGCGGCGATGAAGCGCGACTTGGAAAAGAGCTGGGCCGATCGCTTGCGCAGGAAATGCATCTGCTGGGCCTTGGTTGGGTCGAAGAGCACCAGCGCTTCCGCACACCAGCAGCCGTTCTTGGTGCCGCCGAAGGAGAGGATGTCCACGCCGCGCTTCCAGGTCATTTCCGCCGGCGTGGCGCCGAGATGGACGAGGGCATTGGCGAAGCGCGCGCCGTCCATGTGCAGCGGCAGGCCGGCCTGCTTCGTCACGTCCGAAAGGGCGGCGATCTCGTCCAGCGTATAGGCGGTGCCGGCTTCCGTCGCCTGGGTGACGGTGACGGCCATCGGCTGGCCGCCATGCACGAAATTCGGCGGGAAGCGGCCGATTGCGGCGGCGAGCGCTTCGGGCGCAAGCTTGCCGGCGGGGCCGTCGATGGGCACGAGCTTCGAGCCGGTCGCGAAGAATTCCGGCGCGTTGCATTCGTCCACGTTCACATGCGCTTCGCGGTGGCAGAAGACCTGCCCGCCCGGCCGGTTGAAGCTGGCGAGCGCCAGCGAGTTCGCCGCGGTGCCGGTTCCCACGAAGAAGACGGCGACCTCCCGCTCGAAAATCTCCGAAAAAGTCTTTTCCACACGCTTGTCGAGATCGCTCGTGCCATAGGCCGAGGCAAAGCCGCCGGCCGCCTCCACGAGACTTCCTGCGATGTCGGGATGGGCGCCTGCCCAGTTGTCGGAAGCGAAAAACATGCGATTTCCAATGCGGTTGAGGGCTTTTGCGGACCATAATGGAGAAAAAACGGCGATCAATCGCCGGATTTGGCTCAAAGCCCCGTTTTCCTCGAAAATGAAAGGAACGGAAACAATGCGCCGGACGCCCGTAATTTAATTTCAAGCGGCGGAATGTGTGGGCAATTTTTCTTCATGATGTGGTGATTATTTGGCATGATGGCCTTGCGGGTTAGGGGTGTTTCTGGCATAGAGCACATGAAATAGGACAGCGTTACTGTCCTATTTCGGTCAGGAGACCGAAGAGGCGCCGCTTCCACCGCGGAAGGCGCCGAAAACGGCGCCGGGAGGAACACGTTCCGAAAGCCCGCCGCCCCGACGGTTTCGATGATCCATTGGATCGGCCGTCATTTCGCGGCCGCATCCCGTTCATGCAACAGGCGACGCTCCCCTGGAGCGGACGGAATGCCCGCACGATGCCGGGCCCACGGAGAGAGACAATGGTGGTGAAGACTCAAGCACATGATTATCGGCAGACCCGGGCGCAGACCACTGCGACGGGCGCCAAAACGCGCGCTTCCACACCGGGCCTGCCGAAAAAACAAGGACTCTATGATCCGCGCAATGAGCACGATGCCTGCGGCGTCGGCTTCGTGGCGCATCTGAAAGGCAAGAAGTCGCACCAGATCGTCGAGGACGGGCTCTTCATGCTCGAGAACCTGACGCATCGCGGCGCCGTCGGCGCAGATCCGCTGATGGGTGACGGTGCAGGCATTCTCGTACAGATTCCGGACCGCTTCTTCCGCGAGGAGATGGCAAAGCAGGGCATCACGCTGCCGAAGGCAGGCGAATATGCCGTCGGCCATATCTTCATGCCGCAGGACGAGAAGCTGGTCGATTACTTCAAGAAGGTGATCGCAGACGTCGTAGCCGAAGAGGGCCAGGTCCTCATCGGTTTCCGCGATGTGCCGGTCGACAATTCCTCGCTCTCCAAGGCCCCCGAGATCGCCGCCACCGAGCCGCGCCATGTACAGGTCTTCGTCGGCGCCGGCCGCGATGCCGCGACGAACGGCGAGTTCGAACGCCGGCTCTTCACGCTGCGCAAGGTGATCTCCAACCGCATCTATGATGAGTACGAAGGCGAAGAGAGCAACTTCTACCCTGTCTCGCTCTCCTCGACGACCATCGTCTACAAGGGCATGTTCCTCGCCTACCAGGTGGGCGCCTATTATAAAGACCTCGCCGATCCGCGCTTCGAATCGGCCGTCGCCCTCGTGCACCAGCGCTTCTCGACCAACACCTTCCCCTCGTGGAAGCTGGCGCATCCCTACCGCATGGTCGCCCATAACGGCGAGATCAACACGCTGCGCGGCAACGTCAACTGGATGGCGGCTCGTCAGGCGTCCGTCTCCTCGCCGCTCTTCGGCGACGACATCACCAAGCTCTGGCCGATCTCCTACGAGGGCCAGTCGGACACGGCCTGTTTCGACAACGCGCTCGAGTTCCTCGTGCGCGGCGGCTACTCCATGGCCCATGCGGTCATGATGCTGATCCCCGAGGCCTGGGCCGGCAACCAGCTCATGAGCCCGGAGCGGAAGGCCTTCTACGAATACCACGCCGCGCTGATGGAGCCGTGGGACGGCCCGGCCGCCGTCGCCTTCACCGATGGCCGCCAGATCGGCGCGACGCTCGACCGCAACGGCCTGCGTCCGGCCCGCTATCTCGTCACCGACGATGACCGCGTCATCCTCGCATCCGAAGCCGGCACGCTGCCGGTCAAGGAAGAGAGCATCATCAAGAAGTGGCGTCTCCAGCCGGGCAAGATGCTGCTCATCGACATGGAAGAGGGCCGCATCATCTCCGACGAGGAGGTGAAGTCCGCGCTTGCCGAAAAGCACCCCTATCGCGACTGGCTGGACAACACCCAGATCATTCTGGAAGACCTCGGCCCGGTCGAGCCGCGCGCGCTGCGCCGCGACGTGTCGCTGCGCGACCGCCAGCAGGCCTTCGGCTATACGCAGGAGGACACCAGGCTCCTGATGTCGCCGATGGCGACGACGGGGCAGGAGGCGATCGGCTCCATGGGTACGGACACGCCGATCTCGGCCATGTCCGACAAGACCAAGCTGCTCTACACCTATTTCAAGCAGAACTTCGCGCAGGTGACGAACCCGCCCATCGACCCGATCCGCGAGGAACTGGTCATGAGCCTCGTCTCCTTCATCGGCCCGCGCCCGAACATCCTCGATCATGGCGGCGCGGCCAAGGCCAAGCGCATGGAAGTGCGCCAGCCGATCCTGACCAACGGCGACCTGGAGAAGATCCGCTCCATCGGCCATGTCGAAGACCGCTTCGACACGAAGACGCTCGACTTCACCTATGACGTCTCGCGCGGCGCGGACGGCATGCTGGAAATGCTCGACCGGCTCTGCGAGCGCGCCGAGCAGGCTGTCACCTCCGGCTACAACATCATCGTGCTCTCCGACCGCCAGATCGGGCCGGACCGCGTGGCGATCCCGGCGCTGTTGGCGACCGCCGCCGTGCACCATCACCTGATCCGCAAGGGCCTGCGCACCTCCGTCGGCCTCGTCGTAGAGACCGGCGAGCCGCGTGAAGTGCACCATTTCTGCCTTCTCGCCGGCTACGGCGCGGAAGCGATCAACCCGTATCTCGCCTTCGACACGCTCACCGACATGCACAAGCGCGGCGAGTTCCCAAAGGAGGTCGATGCGGAAGAGGTGGTCTACCGCTACATCAAGGCCATCGGTAAGGGCATCCTGAAGGTCATGTCCAAGATGGGCATCTCGACCTACCAGTCCTATTGCGGTGCGCAGATTTTCGACGCCATCGGCCTCTCCTCCGAGCTGACGGACAAGTATTTCTTCGGCACGGCGACGACCATCGAGGGCATCGGTCTCGACGAGATCGCGCAGGAGACCTTCAACCGCCACAAGGCCGCCTTCGGCCGCGATCCGCTGCTTGCCAACACGCTGGATATCGGCGGCGAATATGCCTATCGCATGCGCGGCGAGGAACATGCCTGGACGCCGGACGTGATCGCGTCGCTGCAGCATGCGGTGCGCGGCAATGCCGCCGACCGCTACAAGGAATTCGCCGAGCTGGTGAACGCCTCGTCGCTGCGCATGAACACGATCCGCGGTCTCTTCTCGATCAAGGGGGCGGATGCGCTCGGCCGCAAGCCGATCTCCGTCGACGAGGTCGAACCGGCGGCCGATATCGTCAAGCGCTTCTCGACGGGGGCCATGTCCTTCGGCTCGATCAGCCGCGAGGCGCATACGACGCTTGCCGTCGCCATGAACCGGATCGGCGGCAAGTCGAACACCGGCGAGGGCGGCGAGGAAGCCGACCGCTACATGCCGCTGCCTGACGGCTCGATGAACCCGGAGCGTTCGGCGATCAAGCAGATCGCGTCCGGCCGCTTCGGCGTGACCACCGAGTATCTGGTCAATGCGGACATGCTGCAGATCAAGGTCGCGCAGGGCGCCAAGCCCGGCGAGGGCGGCCAGTTGCCCGGCCACAAGGTCGATGCGACGGTCGCCAAGACCCGTCACTCCACGCCGGGCGTCGGCCTCATCTCGCCGCCGCCGCACCACGATATCTATTCCATCGAGGATCTGGCGCAGCTCATCTACGACCTGAAGAACGTCAATCCGGAAGCCGATATCTCGGTCAAGCTCGTCTCGGAAGTCGGCGTCGGCACGGTTGCCGCCGGGGTCGCCAAGGCGCGCGCGGACCATATCACCATCGCCGGCTTCGACGGCGGCACGGGTGCTTCGCCGCTCACCTCGCTGAAGCATGCCGGTAGCCCCTGGGAAATCGGCCTTGCCGAGACGCACCAGACGCTGGTGCTCAACAAGCTGCGCTCGCGCATCGCCCTGCAGGTCGATGGCGGCCTCAAGACCGGCCGCGACGTCGTCATCGGCGCGCTGCTCGGCGCGGACGAGTTCGGCTTTGCCACCGCGCCCCTGATTGCGGCCGGCTGCATCATGATGCGCAAGTGCCATCTCAACACCTGTCCTGTCGGCGTCGCCACGCAGGATCCGGTGCTGCGCAAGCGCTTCAAGGGCACGCCCGAGCATGTCATCAACTACTTCTTCTTCGTCGCCGAAGAGGTGCGTGAAATCCTGGCCTCGCTCGGCGTGCGTTCGCTGAACGAGATCATCGGTGCCTCCGAACTCCTCGAAAAGGAGAAGATGATCTCGCACTGGAAGGCCAATGGTCTCGACTTCTCCCGCATCTTCCACAAGGTCGATGCGCCGAAGGAAGCGACCTACTGGACCGAGCGGCAGAACCATCCGATCCAGGATATCCTCGACCGCAAGCTGATCGAGCAGGCCAAGCCCGCCCTGGAAGCCAAGACGCCCGTCGCCTTCGAGGTCGATATCAAGAACGTCGACCGCTCGGCCGGCGCGATGCTCTCGGGCGAGGTGGCCAAGCGCTACGGCTTCAAGGGCCTGAAGGACGACACGATCTCCGTGACGCTCAACGGCACGGCCGGCCAGTCCTTCGGCGCGTTCCTGGCGCGCGGCATCACCTTCGATCTGGTGGGCGCCGGCAACGACTATGTCGGCAAGGGCCTTTCGGGCGGCCGCATCGTCGTGCGTCCCCCGGTCGGCAACCGCGCGGTGCCGCATGAATCGATCATCGTCGGCAACACGGTGCTCTACGGCGCGATCTCGGGCGAGTGCTACTTCAACGGCGTTGCCGGCGAACGTTTCGCCGTGCGCAACTCCGGTGCGGTCGCGGTCGTCGAGGGCGTGGGCGACCATGGCTGCGAATACATGACCGGCGGCGTCGTCGTCGTCATCGGCCAGACCGGCCGCAACTTCGCGGCCGGCATGTCCGGGGGGGTCGCCTATGTGCTGGACGAGGAGGGCGATTTCGCCCGCCGCTGCAACATGGCGATGGTCGAGCTGGAGCCGGTGCCGGAAGAAGACGACATGCTGGAGAAGCTGCACCATCACGGCGGCGACCTCATGCACAAGGGCATGGTCGACGTGTCTGACGACATGACGCGTCACGACGAGGAGCGGCTTTACCAGCTCGTCTCGAACCACCTGCACTATACAGGCTCGCCGCGGGCCAAGGAGATCCTCGACAAATGGGCCGAGTATCGTCCGAAATTCCGCAAGGTGATGCCGGTCGAGTATCGCCGCGCGCTCGAAGAGATGGAGCGCATGAGGATGGGGGTCGCTGCCGAGTGAGGCAGCGGTTCACCAACCTTCACTGACCGATTGCGTGAAACGCGATCAGGATCGATTTCATCTTCACCGGTACGACAGCGGAGCTGCGCACCGGTAACGGGGCCTGAGAGGCACCCGTCTTGAGCAAGGATTATTGAAGTGGGCAAGGTAACTGGTTTCATGGAAATCGACCGGCAGGTGATGAAGTATCAGCCGGCCTCCGACCGCATCCGCCATTTCCGCGAATTCACCATTCCGATGTCGGACCCCGAAGTGCAGAAGCAGGCCGCGCGCTGCATGGACTGCGGCATTCCCTATTGCCACGGTCCGACCGGGTGTCCGGTGCACAACCAGATCCCGGACTGGAACGACCTCGTCTATAACGGCAACTGGGAAGAGGCGATCCGCAACCTGCATTCGACCAACAACTTCCCGGAATTCACCGGCCGCGTCTGCCCCGCACCCTGCGAGGAGGCGTGCACGCTGAACCTCGAGGACACTCCGGTCTCCATCAAGACCGTCGAGCAGGCGATTGCCGACAAGGCCTATGAGATGGGCTATATCGTGCCGCAGCCGGCGACGGTGAAGACCGGCAAGAAGGTCGCCGTCATCGGCTCCGGCCCGGCCGGCATGGCGGCCGCCCAGCAGCTCGCCCGCGCGGGTCATGAGGTCCATCTCTACGAGCGTGAATCCAAGGCCGGCGGCCTGCTGCGCTACGGCATTCCGGACTTCAAGATGGAGAAGAACTTCATCGACCGTCGCGTCGACCAGATGCGCGGCGAGGGCGTCACCTTCCACTACGGCGTCAATGTCGGTGTCGACAAGCCGATGGACGAGATGCTGGCGGAGCACGATGCCGTGCTCTATTGCGGCGGCTCGGAAACCCCGCGCGACGCCGGCATTCCCGGTGTCGATTTCGCCGGCGTGCATGATGCCATGCCCTATCTCGTGCAGCAGAATCGCCGCGTCGGCCGCGAAAACATCGACAGCGTCGGCTGGCCCTCCGCGCCGATCCTGGCCGGCGGCAAGCATATCGTCGTCGTCGGCGGCGGCGATACCGCGTCGGACTGCGTCGGCACGGCCTTCCGCCAGGGCGCGGTGAAGGTCACGCAGCTCGACATCCGCCCGCAGCCGCCGGAAAAGGAAGACAAGCTCGCCGTCTGGCCCTTCTGGGCAACGAAGATGCGCACCTCCTCCTCGCAGGCCGAAGGCGCCGTGCGCGAGTTCCAGGTCGGCACGCTCGAATTCGTCGGCGACGAGGACGGCGTGCTGACGGGCGTGAAGTGCTGCCAGGTGGATGATCGCCGCAAGCCGATCCCCGGCACGGAGTTCATCATCAAGGCGGACCTCGCCTTCATCGCCATCGGCTTCCGCGGCCCCTTCACCACCAGCGTGCTGAAGGACCTCGGCGACAAGCTTGCAATCAACACCGACAAGCGCGGCTCGTCGAACGTCATCGCCAATGACCGCGACTACAAGACCTCGGTGGACAAGCTCTGGACGGCCGGCGATGTGCGCCGCGGCCAGTCGCTCGTCGTCTGGGCGATCCGTGAAGGCCGCCAAGCGGCGCGGGCCATCGACGAGGCGCTGATGGGCTCGACCACGCTGCCGCGGTGAGGTTCGACAGGGCCACGATTTGAGAGGGCGCGTCGGCATGCCGGCGCGCCTTCATGCGTTCTCCAGTTCCATCGGCTGACAATACCGCAATCCGCCACGTTTCTTTCGTCATGGTCGGGCTTGACCCGACTATCCGTCCCCACGGCACGGCTTCGCCCGCGGCGTGGATTCTCGGGTCAAGCCCGAGGATGACGAAGGAGAGGGAGTGAGCTTGGTGGGAGCAACGCACTTTGCGTGATTGGGGAATGCCGTGTCCCGCCGTAGGGACCTTGCTCTCCTACGGCGTTGCCGTCTTGTCCAGCCGGAAATCGTCCACGCGGCCGAGCGGCGCGTCGGCGGTCTCGCCCTTTTCCACCAGCTTGTCGCGCAGGCTCTTGCCGGTGCCCTTGATCGGCGCGGCGCCGAGGAGGGCGGTGCCGCCGTCCAGCGCCGGGTCGGCGAGGCTGATGGGCTGGGTCTTGGTGATCTCGGCGTCTTCCGCCGGGGGCGTCGCGACGACGAGGTCCTTGAGGTCGCCCTGCAGGCCCGGGCCGTCGGCGGCGGCAGCGCCGAGCAGGCGGCGGATTTCCTTTTCCACGTAGAAGGCGAGCTTGCGCTTGCCGGCCTTGGTGAAGTTGATGCCATCGGAGCCGCGCAGGCGTACCTGCTGGCCGTTGATGTCGGAACCGGAAATGACGAACTTGCCGTCCTCGTCGACGAAGCCGTCCCAGATGTCGACGAACTCGCCGCCGGCCTTCTCCGCGCTCGCGTGATAGAGGGTGTTGAGCGTCGTCATGTCCGCGGTCAGCGCGGAGGACTGGAAGGGCGGCATGCCCATCCAGAGCAGCGGCTTGCCATCCTGCCGGGCCAGCGCCGCGATGCGGGCGATGCGCGCCTCGTATTCCTTTGTCCAGGCCTCGGAGCGGAATTTCTCCTTCTCGCCGGCCACAGTCATCTGCTGGCGGTCGTTGGCGCCCATGCTGACGACGATGAGGGCTGGCTTGGTCTCCGCGATCAGGGCGGGAAGCGATGCGGGCCAGTTGTAATAGTCCTCGCGCACGATGCCGGAGGAGCCGTTGGTGCGGCGCTCGACGCGGATGCCCGGCGTCGTCTCGAAGGCGGCGTCGAGACCGTCGCCGAGGCTGCCGGCGATGAAATCGCCGACGACGAGCACCACCTTGGCGTCGGGCAGCTTTTCGACCGGTGGCGGTTCGGCCTTCTTGGCGACCGTCGGGGCCGGCTTCTTCTTGCGGATGACGGCGCGCGGCTTCTGGATCTGCGGCTCTGGCTCGACGACCTTGCGCTTCGGCGTGCCGAAGAGAAGCTCGAGGATCGTCTTGCGCTCGCGGCGCTGCTCCTGCGCGCTCGCGGGCAGGGACGTGACGACGACGCTTGCGGCCGCCACCAGCGCGAGGGCAAGGCGCACAATCCGGGTGGTCGTCGTCCTGTTCATCGTGAAGGCTCCGTTCTCGCCGCGATCCTGCGGCTGGTCGGTGGCGGCATGATGGCAAATGCCGGCGGCGAGCGGAAGCACCCGCCAGCGAAAAGGGGCGCCGCAGCGCCCCTCAACCTGTCGAAAAACCGCATCCGGTCAGCGGCGCAGCGCGCGCAGGAGCTGCTGGCTCGGCTCGCCGTCGGCGGCAAGGCCCACGCGGTTTTGGAAGGCCTGGATGGCAGCCTTGGAGCCGGAGCCGAAATTGCCGTCAACCTCGCCCTCGTAATAGCCGAGTTCCTTGAGGCGGGTCTGGAGCTCGAACTTTTCCGTGATGTCGAGCGCGCCGTCCGGGCGCGGCCAGCGCTGCTTGACGCCGCCATAGCCGGCGATCTGGTCGGCCAGCATGCCGACGCCCATCGCGTAGGAATCCGACGCGTTGTAGCGCTTGATGACGAAGAAGTTCTTGGTCATCAGGAAGCCCGGCCCGCCATTCGCCGGCAGCTTGAGCTCGGCCCGGTCGGAACCGTTCTTGAAGCCGTTGCCGCCCGGGCGCGTGAAGCCGAGCTTGGCCCATTGGGCGAGCGTCTTCGTCTGGCCGGAATATTTGTTGCCGCCCTTCGGCACGACGATCTCGTAGCCCCAGGTCTTGCCGGCCTGCCAGCCATTCTTGGCCAGCAGGTTCGCGGCGGTCGCCAGCGCGTCCGGCACGGAGTTCCAGATGTCGCGGTGGCCGTTGCCGTCGGCGTCGACGGCATAGATCAGGTAGCTCGTGGGGATGAACTGGGTGTGACCCATGGCGCCGGCCCAGGAGCCGGTCATGTCGGCGGCGTCGATGTCGCCGCGCTGGATGATCTTGAGAGCGGCGATGAGCTGCTTGCGTGCATAGTTCGCCCGCTTGGAATCGGCATAGGCAAGCGTCGCCAGCGCGCGCGGCACGTAATGCAGCCGGTCGTCCTTCTTCAGCACGGCGCCGTAGTTGGATTCCATCGACCAGATGGCGAGCAGCACGTTGCGGTCGACGCCGAAATGCCGCTCCAGTGCGGCGAGCGTGCGGCCGTGCTTGGCCGCCATTTCGCGGCCGATCTTCACCGTGTAGGGGTTCACGCGCGAATCGAGATAATCCCAGATCTTGTTGGTGAATTCCGGCTGGTAGGTCGCCTTCTGGATCACGTCGGGATCGGGCGTCTTCACGCCGGCAAAGGCCTTCTGGTAGGTCGACTTGCTGATGCCGGCGTCGGCCGCCGTGGCATAGAAATCGGCAATCCATTTCTGGAAGCGGGGATCGGCCGCGCGAGCCATGGAAGCCTGCGCGAGGAGCCCTGCCGACAGAAGAAGGGTGAGCGCGGATCGGCGCAGAACGGTTCTCAGATTCTGTGTCATCAGCTGTCGTGTCCGTTTCTTAAATTTCGGGACGGCGGCATGGAACCACCGGCTGAACGCAAAACTTATAAAAACGAAGTCAACAAATTCTTTACCATCAAACTTTTGCCGCGTCTCTCTTTGTAAAAAAATAGCAATTGGCTTCTAATTGGGCTCGGCTAGGCCCAGGCCATGAGGACGTGGGCACAACGAGGTGAATAATGTCGCAGACACGTAAGGTTCGCAAAGCAGTCTTTCCAGTGGCGGGCCTCGGCACCCGCTTCCTTCCGGCCACCAAGGCCGTTCCGAAGGAAATGCTGACCGTCGTGGACAAGCCCGTGATCCAGTATGTCGTCGATGAGGCGCTGGATGCCGGCATCGAGCACCTGATCTTCGTGACGGGCCGCTCCAAGGCGGTCATCGAGGATTATTTCGACATCCAGGTCGAGCTGGAGCAGACGCTGCGCCAGCGCAACAAGACGGCCGAGCTGACGTTGCTCGAAAGCATCCTGCCGGTCGCCGGCTCCACCAGCTTCACCCGCCAGCAGGAGCCGCTCGGTCTCGGCCATGCCGTCTGGTGCGCCCGCGAGCTCGTCGGCAACGAGCCCTTCGCCCTGCTTCTGCCGGACATGATCATGAAGGCGGAGAAGGGCTGCATGAAGGGCATGGTCGAGCTCTTCGAGCAAAGCGGCGCGAATGTCATCGCCGTCGAGGAATGCGCGCCCGACCAGGCGCACAAATACGGCATCGTCGGCGTCGGCGAGAAGATCGGCGACGGTTTCGCCATCACCCAGATGGTCGAGAAGCCGGCGAAGGGCACCGCGCCTTCCAACTTCTTCATCAACGGTCGCTACATCCTCCAGCCGGAAATCTTCCCGATCCTCTCCACGCAGGAGCGCGGCGCGGGCAACGAAATCCAGCTCACCGACGCCATGGTGAAGCTTGCCGACAGCCAGAAGTTCGCCGCCTATCATTTCCGCGGCGAGACCTATGACTGCGGCGCCAAGGATGGCTTCATCCTCGCCAATATCGCCTTCGCGCTCGCCCGTGCGGATATCCGCCCGGCCGTCGAGGGCCCGCTGAAGCAGCTCGTCGCGGGTCTCAAGTAATCAGCGGCGAAGGACAAGGCCGATGCCGGCGCGCGTGATGCCGGTATCGGAGGCGCCCGACTGGCGCGTCAACTCGTAGGAGACGTCGCCGGTCATCGCCAGCCAGCGGTTTATGTTCCAGGTAAGGCCTGCGCCGACCAGATAGATGTTCTGGTTGGCGGTGCCCGTCGTGGAGAAGTCGCGCAGCGTATAGGCGGCGCTGAGGCGTGCGACGAGATTGTCGCGCAGCTCATGCGTCAGGTCGGCCGTCGTGCCATAGGAGACGTAGCCGCTTTCGCCGCTCGTGGAAGAGGGCTCCAGATCCGTGCGCAGGCCGAGCCTCAGGTCGGTGCCGCGCAGCGGTGACCAGTTGACGGCGCCGTCCATCGTGAGCCCTTCGAGGGCGGCGAGGCGGCTGTCGTCGAACTTGGCGCGCTTGTAGCCGGCGCCGAGATCGCCGCGCAGCTTTTCCCCGAGATCGATTTCCAGGCCTGCCCGCGCGCCGAGCGTCGAGAAGGAGCGTTCGTATCCGGCCGAAAGCTTGTCGTCATAGACCGCGCGGCCCACCGAGGCTTCGAGATAGGGGATCAGCGCGGGCGAAAGCTCGTAGCCGATCCGGCCCGTCAGCGTCCCTTCCGTATAGTTGCGGAACGACTGGTCCAGCTTGCTGCCGTTGGTGGCGGTTGCCGAACCGTAGGTGTGCCGTTCGACATTGGCGCCGAACGTGCCGCGGATCAGGCCGAAATCGCGCATGATATTGGCCCCGCCGGATAGCGTCTGCACGCCGGACTGGGTGCTGGCGCCGACGATGGCATTGGGATCGGTGGCGCTTTCGCGCTCGAACGCGTAGCCACCGGTGATATGGGCGACGGTGTCGTCGCTGAGGTCGAGCCGGAGGTCGCCGTTCACCCGCGCCTCAGGCTCGGTTTCCCCCGTGCCGCTGATATTGCGCTGGTAGACGCCCTCGGCATCGATGGTGAGCTGGTGGCGAGACCAGTCGGAGGTGAGGGAGCCCCGGAAGCCGGTCTGGGAATAGGTGCGGCTCGTCGTGGTGTTTCCGCTCTTCGTGCGCTCGAAGCCGATGCCCTGCGTGATCGAGGGGCGCAGGACGAACGTCCCGACGCGGACGCCGACCGGCTCCCAGGGATCGCCGAGCCGGCTGTTGCGGACGCCGCTGAGGCTGTTCTCGCGCTGGTTCAACCGCTCGGCGCGCCGCTCGACGATGCCGTCGCGGTCGCCGGCATCCGAAAGCGCGGCTACCGCTTCGTCGCTGAGGGCGGGACGGGGCGTCGTGGCGGTCGTGGTCGCGTCGGTCGTATCGGGGTTTTCCGTGGCTCCCGCCGAAGGATCCGTGGTTCCCGTCGCCAGCGTCTCGAGGGCGGAGGGCGTGAGGGAATTCGCCTGCTGGGCAGCGGCGGGAACGGCGGCAAGCATGGTGCCGGCGAGCAGAAGCCCGGCCAGTCGCCGTCTCGGGCGGGGCACCAGTGCCTCGCGTTCCATTGCCATTGCCTCTGCCATGATAGGGCCTGCGATTCTCGAATTTCCTAAGCGAACGTAAACCGCCATGGTTAACGCTTGGTTGCTGACCGCGCGCTTTTCGCGCGCCGGTCCGCGATGGACAGGCACGGGCAAAAACGCTAACGAGGGGCATGATCACAAGACAGGCAAAAGTTGACGTCGAGGGCGCCATTTCCTCCGCGATCCGGACGATCGAGACGGAGAAGGCGGGGCTCGTCGCCCTTTCCGCGGTGCTGGAAGGCGAACTGCACGACGTCTTTCGCGAGGCGGTCGGGCTCATCGGCGGCATCGCCGGGCGGCTGATCGTCACCGGCATCGGCAAATCCGGCCATATCGGCGCGAAGCTCGCCGCGACGCTCGCCTCGACCGGCACGCCGTCTTTCTTCGTCCATCCCGTCGAAGCCAACCATGGCGACCTCGGCATGATCGGCCGCGACGACGTGATCCTGGCGCTGTCCTGGAGCGGCGAGACCGCCGAGCTGCAGGGCATCGTTTCCTATTCCCGTCGCTTCGCCATTCCGCTGATCGCGATGACCTCCGGCGAGCGGTCGGCGCTGGCGCGGGCGGCCGATATCGTGCTCCTGCTGCCGAAGGTGCAGGAGGCCTGTCCGCATGGGCTGGCGCCGACGACCTCGACGCTGATGCAGCTTGCGCTGGGCGATGCCATCGCCGTCGCGCTGCTGGAGGCGCGCGGCTTCACGGCGACGGATTTCAAGACCTTCCATCCCGGCGGCAAGCTCGGGGCGAGCCTTTCCCATGTCGGCGACATCATGCACAGCGGCGAGAACATGCCGCTCGTCGCGCTCGGCACCTCGATGCCGGATGCGGTGCACATGCTGGCGCAGAAGCGCTACGGCTGCGTCGGCGTCGTCGACGGGGCGGGGACGCTGGTCGGCATCGTCACCGACGGCGATATCGCGCGCAACCTGTCGCGCAATCTCTCCGAGCTCACCGTCGACGAGGTGATGACGCGCAGCCCCAAGACCGTGAAGCCGGCGACGCTCGCGACGGCCGCGCTCGGCCTTCTCAACCAGCACAACATTTCCGCGCTGATCGTCACCGACGAGGCCTTCCGCCCCGTCGGCATCGTGCATTTCCACGACCTGCTCAGGATCGGCGCCGCTTAAGGACTCAGACGGGCTCGACCGTGAGGTCGCGGCCGTTGCTGGCCGTGACGCGCACGCGTGCGCCGACCGGCAGATCCGGCCCCTGGACGCTCCACATCGTATCGTCGAGCCGGATGCGGCCGCGGCCCTCGGTGATCGGCTGCTCCAGCGTCGCCGTGCGGCCGATAAGGCTCTGGCCCCGCTGGTTGAGATGCGGCTGGTCGCTGGCCTCTCCGCTTCTGCTGACGATGCGCCGGCCGATCAGGGCCGAGACGAGCGACAGCACGGCGAAGACCAGCCATTGCACATGCCAGGACCAGAGGGCCTCGCCCCACAGGGCGAGGGAGAGGACGCCGGTGACGATGGCCGCGATGCCGATCCAGACCAGGAAGACACCGGGCAGCAGCACTTCGAGGATCAGGAGAACGATCCCCAGCACCCACCAGGCCCAGGGCCCGAGTTCGCCGATGATGCCCTGGATCATGCTCACGTTCCCTGCGGCGTGTCGAACGGATTACGGAAGGAGCCCGTGCCGGTGGTTGCCGGCGTGGACTGGCGCGCGCGCTGGGCACCGGCCGCCGGGGCCGGGCCGTCGCCGAACACTTCCTTTGCGATGGCGCCGATGCCGCCGAGCGAGCCGACCAGCGAGGAGGCCTCCATCGGCATCAGCACGATCTTGGAATTGGGCGCCTTGCCGATCGCGGCCATGGCTTCGGTGTATTTCTGCGCGACGAAGTAGTTGATCGCCTGCACGTTGCCGGCCGCGATGGCCTCGGAGACCATCTTCGTCGCCTTGGCTTCGGCCTCGGCGAGGCGCTCGCGGGCCTCGGCATCGCGGAAGGCGGCTTCGCGCAAGCCCTCGGCCTCGAGAATGGCGGACTGCTTGGCGCCCTCGGCACGCAGGATCTGCGCGTTTCGTGAGCCTTCGGCCTCCAGCACCTGCGCGCGCTTTTCGCGCTCGGCCTTCATCTGGCGCGCCATGGCGTCGACGAGGTCCTTCGGCGGGGCGATGTCCTTGATCTCGACGCGGGTGATCTTCACGCCCCAGGGATTGGCCGCCTCGTCGACGACGCGCAGCAGCTGGTCGTTGATCTTGTCGCGGTTGGAGAGCAGCTCGTCGAGGTCCATCGAGCCCATCACCGAGCGGATGTTGGTCATGGTCAGGTTGATGATGGCGTGCTCGAGATGGGCGACCTGATAGGCCGCCTGGGCCGGGTTCAGGATCTGGTAGAAGGCGACGGCATCGGCGGAGACGCTGGCATTGTCGCGGGTGATGACCTCCTGCGTCGGAATGTCGAGCACCTGTTCCATGACGTTCATCTTCGAGCCGATGCGGTCGATGAAGGGGACGATCAGGTTGAGGCCGGGCTGCAGCGTGCGCGTATAGCGGCCGAAACGCTCCACCGTGTACTGGTAGCCCTGGGGGACGGTCTTGATCCCGGCAAAGAGGATCAGGATGACCAGGACCACGAGGGCGACGACGACGATATCCAGTCCGGCAAACGGCATGTTCTTCTACTCCACGAAAGACGGTGCGGCGCGGTGCCACTCTACGGTATACGTTCCGCGACACCAGTCTATTTGGGCGGGAAGGGGAATTATCGCACTCAGATCCAGCCGGAAAGCTCCCGGCGCACCACCTTTTCCAGAACGGCCATGCCTTCCGGGGAATCGTTCAGGCAGGGAATGTGCGAGAACTTCTCGCCGCCATTGTGCAGGAAGCTCTCGGCGGCCTGCTCGGCGATCTCCTCCAGCGTTTCGAGGCAGTCGGAAACGAAGCCCGGATTGAAGACGGCGATGCGCTTGATGCCCTCCTCGGCCAGCTTCTCGACGGTCTTGTCCGTATAGGGCTGGAGCCATTCCTCCGGGCCGAAGCGAGACTGGAAGGTGAGAACCAGCTTCTCCGCCGACCAGCCGAGGCGCTCGCGCAGCAGCCGCGCGGTCTTCTGGCACTGGCAGTAATAGGGATCGCCCTTCTCGAAATAGCTTTTCGGAATGCCGTGGAAGGAGGCGAGCACGCGCTCCGGCTCCCAATCGAGGCCGGCGATGTGCTTTTCGATGGAGACGGCGAGGGCGTCGATATAGGCGGGATCGTCGTGATAGGGCGGCACGGTGCGCAGCGCCGGCTGCCAGCGCATCTTCAGCAAGGTCTCGAAGGCCTTGTCGTTGACGGTCGCCGTCGTCGCCGCCGCATATTGCGGATAGAGCGGGAAGACGAGGATGCGCTCGCATCCTTCCTTCTGCAGGTGCTCCATGCGCGAGGCGATGGAGGGCTGGCCGTAGCGCATCGCCCAGTCGACGACGACATTCGGGTGCTCGGCGAGCGTCCTCGCCATCAGCTCGGCCTGGCTGCGGGTATAGGTGCGCAGGAAGCTCTCGTTCCGTTCCTTGTTCCAGATCGTCTCATAGGCCTTGCCGACCTTGCCGGGGCGCGTGTTGAGCACGATGCCGAAGAGGATGGGATACCAGGCGATCCTCGGCCATTCGATGACGCGCTTGTCGGTCAGGAACTCCTTCAGGTAGCGCCGCATCGAGGTGTAGTCGGTGCCGTCCGGCGTGCCGAGATTGACGAGCAGCACGCCGACCTTGCCATGCTTGACGGTCGGATGGTTGGCGGGCTTGGCGGCGATGTCCATCGTGGATCCTGTGCGTGCTGGTGTCGTTCTCATGCGCGGCGAAAGCCGGTTCGTTCAGAACGGTTCTAAAAAGAAATGCCGGCCCGGGAAAGCCCGGACCGGCGGAAAAAGTGGAGACAAATTGTCCTTATTTGGCGGGAATCGAGAGTTCCCTGCCGATATGGAGCGCGCGCGGACGCGGATTGCCGTTGGCTTCGGCGATCCTGCGCCACAGCGTGCCATCGCCATAGGCGGCCTTGGCGAGATCCCAGAGCGTGTCGCCGCGTGCGATGACGTGCCTGCCGCCTGCTGCGACGCTGCCTTCGGCCGTCGTGGCGGCTGCTTCCGATCCCGTCGTCGCAGTGCCGGACCCGGTATTGCCAGTCGTCGCCGCGCCTTCCGTCGCGGTCGTGCCGCTATCGGCGGGCGTTGCCGCCTCGCCAGCGGTGGCTGGCTTCGTCTCGGTTCCGGTTGCGCCTTCCGCCATGCCGGTGGCGGCGGCCTCGGTGATGCGGCCGTCGGTATAGGGCTTGTAGGGGCGGTGGGCGGAGAGGTAGTCGGCGACCACCAGTTCCAGGTTCGGGCCGAAGTCATAGGGGTTCACGGCGGCCTTCGCGAAGATGGCATAGCCGTCGCCGCCGGCACGCAGGTAGTTGTTGGAGGCGACGCCGTAGGTCTTGTCCGGATCGAGCGGCGCGAAGGCATCGCCCTCCTTTACCTCGACCGAGACGACACGGCTGCCGGCCGGCTTCGACTTGTCGAAGGCGTATTTCAGGCCGGAGACCTGCGGGAAGCGGCCCGCGCCTTCCTCAATCTGGCTGAGGCCGTTTTCGAGCGCGGCGACGAGGTCGGACCCCTTGAGCTGGAAAGTCGCGACGGTGTTCTGGAAGGGCAGCACCGAGAGCACCTCGCCCATGGAGACCGGCCCGGCATCGATGGAGGAGCGCAACCCCCCGCCATTGGTGATTGCGACGGTCATCCCTTGGTTCTTCGTGCGGTCGAGGATGGCGTCGGCCACGAGGTTGCCCATGGCGCATTCGGCGGCGCGGCAGGTTTCGCGCGAGCCGTCGACCGGCCCGGCGGTTTCCGCGACGATCTTGTTCTTCAGCTCGTCGATGGGGCCGGACAGTTCCTTGATGCGGGCAAGGACGGCCTCGTCGGGCTTGATGGAGGAATCGATGGTGATCGGCGCGCCGGTCGCTTCCTTCACCACGCCGGCATCGTCGAAGACGACCTTCAGGTTGCCGAGATACTTCGAATAGGCGCCGGCCTGCACGACGGGCACCTTGTAGCCGCCGGGATTATCGACCATCGTCGGATAGGGGCCTTCCGCCTTGTCCGACGTGCTGGAAAGGAAGCTGTGGGAGTGGCCGCCGACCACGACGTCGACATCCGGAATCTTGGCGATGGCGGCGAGGTCGCGCGGATAGCCGACATGGGTGAGCGCGACGATCTTGTCGACGCCTTCCTTCTTCAACTCGGCGACGGCGGCGGTGATGTCGGCGACATCGTTGCCGATCAGCACGTTCGGGCCGGGGGAGGAGAGTTCCTCGGTGTCGTTGGCGACCGCGCCGACGATGCCGATCTTCTGGCCGCCCTGCTCGATGACGATGAAGGGCTTGATGCGGTCGCCGATCTTGGAGCTGGCGCTGGCGGCGACATTCGCGGTGACCACCGGGAACTGCACCTTGTCGAGGAAGGTGGCGAGGCCATCCTCGCTGTCGTCGAATTCATGGTTGCCGACGGTCATGGCGTCGAACTTCATGAGGTTGAGGAACTCGGCTTCCGCCGCGCCCTTGTAGGTCGTGTAGAAGAGCGAGCCCTGGAAATTGTCGCCGGCATTGAGGAGCAGCACGTTCTTGCCGGAAAGCTTCTGGCGCTCGGCGTCGATGGCGGCCTTCAGGCGCGCGACGCCGCCGAAGCATTCGCCCTTGCCTTCCTCTTCGGCCGAGCAGGTCGAATCGAACTTGTTGATCGCCTCGATGCGCGAATGCAGGTCGTTGATATGCAGGATGTTCAGCTCGTAATCGGCGAATGCCGCACCGCTGGAGAGCGCGATGAGGGAGGCGGCCAGAAGGCTGGATCGGATAAGCGTCATGGTCCTGTTCTCCTCGGTTGCCGCGCCCGATGGCGCGGAGGGCATGCCCGGCTTCCGGATAGGCCGGAAACATGACAGCCGGCCGGCGAATGTTTCCACCGGACGAAAGCAACTTCAAGTGAAAAGACGGTCCCTGCCGGCTACCCGGCCCGAAACGAAAAAAGGGCCTTGCGGCCCTTTTGAGAAGCGAGGTGCCGGATCAGGTGCGGCGCGCCAGCGAGAACTGCGCCCCTTCGGCCGTGGTGCAGTTGAGCTGGTGCTGATTGACCAGCGCGCAATTGACCTTGGACTGCGTGTTGCGCACCAGCGAGGTCATGTTGATCTCGACCAGCGTCGGCGAGGTCTTGATATAGGTGCCGGAGGCGAGGAGCTGGTTCGTATCGGTCGTGCGCGTCGTGAAGGTGCCGCTCGAGAAGGTCGAGACGATGCCGTTCGGATCGACCCAGGCGCCCTCGACGCCCTGCTGCATGGGCTGCTGGGCGACCGGAAGGCTGCGCGGCGCCGGTTCCGTCTGGCACGAAGCAAGCGCTGCGGCGGCGGCAAGCAGGCTGAGGGCTGCGATCGGCTTCATCTGGTTCTCCCAAAGTCTCGGCGGCGCGAAGCACCCGTCCGGTTCGCCAGAACATGCCGTGAAGAGAAGTCGAAAGCAAGACGCGCTGCCCGGCCGGCGGGCATTATCCCATTGAAAGCGAAGCGCCCGCGGGATTGCCGCGGGCGCTTTCCTTGGAAAATTGCGGGCCGGTTCAGCGAACGAGAACGTTCCTGAACTGCCACGGATCCTTCGTGTCGAGGTCTTCCGGGAAGAGGCCCGGGCGGCCGTCGAGCGGGGTCCAGTCGGTGTAGTGGCCTTCGACCGGGCCGAGATAGGGCATCTGTACTTCGAGGCAGCGCTTGTAGTCGACCTCATCGGCTTCCACGATGCCGGCCTTCGGGTTTTCCAGCGCCCAGACCATGCCGGCGAGCACGGCGGAGGTCACCTGCAGGCCGGTCGCGTTCTGGTAGGGGGCGATGCGGCGGGTCTCTTCCAGCGACAGGCGCGAGCCGTACCAGTAGGCGTTCTTGTCGTGGCCGTAGAGCAGCACGCCGAGTTCGTCGACGCCATCGACCAACTCATTCTCGTCGAGGACGTGCAGCACCGGCTGCTGGTGGCCGCCATTGCCGAACATCTCGTGCAGCGACAGCACGGCGTCGTTGCAGGGATGGTAGGCATAGTGGCAGGTCGGGCGGTAGGTGACGTCGCCGTCCTTGTCGCGCACCGTGAAGAAGTCGGCGATCGAGATCGACTCGTTGTGGGTGACGAGGAAGCCGTATTGCGGGCCGGGCGTCGGGCACCAGGAGCGCACGCGCGTGTTGGCGCCGGGCTGCTCCAGATAGATGGCGGCCTTGCAGCCCTTCTTCTGCTTCTTGGCGTTCTTCGGAATCCACTTCTCATGGGTGCCCCAGCCGAGTTCGGCCGGCTGCAGGCCTTCCGAGATGAAGCCCTCCACGGACCAGGTGTTCCAGAAGGTGTTGAAGGGCTTGGGGTTCTTGGTGCGCTGGGTGTCGCGTTCGGCGATGTGAATGCCCTTGACGCCGACCTTCTTCATCAGCTTGGCCCAGCCTTCGCGGTCGTCCTGCGAGGGCTCTTCGAACTTGACTTCGAGGTCCTTGGCAAGGTTCAGCAGCGCCTGCTTGACGAACCAGGAGACCATGCCCGGATTGGCACCGCAGGTCGAAACGGCGGTCGTGCCGCCCGGATGCTTTTCCTTTTCCTTGCGCAGGGTCTCGCGCAGGGCGTAGTTCGTGCGGTCGGCGTTCTTCATGTCCTTGTCGAAATAGAAGCCGAGCCAGGGCTCGACGACCGTATCGATGTAGAGCACGTCGAGCTTGCGGCAGAACTTGATGAGATCGACCGAGCCGGTATCGACGGAGAGGTTGACGCAGAAGCCCTGGCCTTCGCCTTCCGTGAGGAGCGGCTTCAGGAGATCCTTGTAGTTTTCCTTGGTGACATGGGCCTTGATGTGGCGAACGCCGTGGCGGGCATAGAGCTCGGCGTCGGCGTCGTCTTCGCGCGGCTCGATGACGATCAGCCGGTTCCGGTCATACTTGAAGTGGCGCTCGATCAGCGGAAGCGTGCCGCGACCGATGGAGCCGAAACCGATCATCACGATCGGGCCGGTGATTTCGCCATGTACCGGATAGGTGCTGTCTGCCATTTGGGTCTCCTGCGGACGGCCGCTTTGCGCTGAAAATCAGGGCCTCCAAGGCCCCTTAGCATAGTATGGCAGCGCTAGAGCACAGATTTCTGTCACAATAAAGGGCGGCCAAATATTTCTGCGGCGATATGCTTAAGCCGCCGTCGCCGCCTCACGCGAGGACGCAGCGGATCAGGCCGCGCAGCGAATTGCCGGCGAGGATCGTGCCGCCATGAAGGTCCTCCGGCCGCAGCACCGCCTCGGCGGCGCTGCCGGTTTCCAGCAGCTCCTCGCGCAGAACGCCGGCGAGCAGGCCCGAGGCGAGCGGCGGGGTCTTCAGCGGGCCGGTGCCGTCGTCGAGGAACAGCGAGGTGATGGTGCCCTCGCAGAGTTCGCCGCGCTCGTTGAGGAGGATGACTTCGTCGGCCTCGGTCGTGGGGAATTCGGCGCGTGCCGCGGCGTAGAGGGCGCGGCGGGATGTCTTGTGGCGCAGCAGCGGATCGGCGGAGGAGAGGCGGGTGGTGGCGAGCTTCACGCGCCAAACCGCATCCGCCGCAAGGGGTGTGAAGGCGGCGGTCTGCACGTCGATCCGGCCATCGGGGAAGAGTTCGAGGCGGATGCGCAGGGGTTGCGGTTGCGGCGCACCCCCCTCTGCCCTGCCGGGCATCTCCCCCACAGGGGGGGAGATTGGATGGGGGGACGCCTTGCCCATTTCAGTGGCCGCGGTTGAGAGATGACCTTGCCTCTTGCCAATCTCCCCCCTTGTGGGGGAGACGCCCGGCAGGGCAGAGGGGGGTAGCGCGGCGAACAGGGCGTCCCGCGCCTTTTCCGCCCCCGACAATCCAAGCGCCTCCGCCGACCGCGCCAGCCGCGCCAGATGCCGCTCCAGTCGTACGAAGCCGGTGCCGGGTTCCCAGCGCAGGGTCTCGATCAGCGAGATATCCATTGGTCCCCCACGGCGAAGCGCGCCTTCAGCAGGCATTCCTCATATTCCGCCTCTGCGGTGGAATCGAAGACGATGCCGCCGCCGACATTGAAGACGGCGCTGCCGTCCTCGAAGAGCGAGATGGTGCGGATGGCGACGTTGAAGCGCATGGTGCCGTCGGGGGCGATCATGCCGATGGCGCCGCAGTAGGCGTCGCGCGGGCTGTCCTCCAGGTCGTGCAGGATCTCCATGGCGCGCATCTTCGGCGCGCCGGTGATCGAGCCGCAGGGGAAGAGGGCGGCGAAGATATCGCGGATGGAGATGCCCGGCGTCAGCTTCGCCCGGACGTGGCTCACCATCTGGTGCACGGTCGGGTAGGTCTCGACCGCGAAGAGTTTCGGGACGTGCAGCGTGCCGACCTCGGTGATGCGCGAGATGTCGTTGCGCAGTAGGTCGACGATCATGCGGTTTTCCGCCTGCGACTTCGGATCGGCCTGCATGGCGGCGATGATGCGCTCGTCCTCGGCCGCGTTGCCCCCACGCGGCGCGGTGCCCTTCATCGGGTGCGTCTCGATCCAGCCCTCTTTGTCGATATCGAAGAAGAGTTCCGGTGAGCGGGAGAGCAGTTTCGGCCCGTCGAGCGAGACGAAGGCGCCGTAGCGCACCGGCTGGCGTTCGATCAGCGACCAGAAGGCGGCGAGCGGGTCGCCGTTCCAGCGGGCGCGGATCGGCATGGTGAGGTTTGCCTGATAGCAATCGCCCTGCCGGAGGTGCTGATGCAGGCGATCGAAGCGGCCGCGGTAGGTCTCGAAATCCCAGTCGGCCCTGGGATCGGCAAGGAAAGGTTCGTTTTCGACACGTTGCCGCGGCGTCGCGAGCGGGTGCTCGTCCGCCGGCTTTTCGAAGATGCCGAAGCTCATCAGCGGGGTCGGGCGTTTCTCCTTCGCGAGCGGGGCCAGCTTCTTCTCGAAGAGATGGCCGGCCTCATAGCTCATGAAGCCGGCGATCCAGTGGCCCTTTTCGTGGGCGGCCTGCAGGGCCGCGAAGGCCGGCTCGAAGCCGGCGCGCTCGCGCACGGTGACGACCGCGAGCGGATCGGCGAAAACCACCGTCCGATCCTCACGGTCGTCCCTGAGGAGCACAAAGCGTTCGCGGTCGGTCATGCGGGCTTCCGGCTTCTTTTACGATGACGCCTTATCAAGCGCTTCCAGTTCGTCGATCAGCCCCTCGATCATCGACAGTCCCTTGCTCCAGAACGACGGATCGCTCGCATCGAGGCCGAAGGGCTTGAGGAGTTCGGTGTGATGCTTGGTGCCGCCGGCCTTGAGCAGGTCGAAATACTTCGCCTGGAAGCCGGTCTCGGCCTGTTGGTAGACGGCATAGAGCGAGTTCACCAGGCAGTCGCCGAAGGCATAGGCATAGACGTAGAAGGGCGAGTGGATGAAGTGGGGGATATAGGCCCAGTAGGTCTCGTAGCCCTCGGAAATGCGGATCGCCGGGCCGAGGCTTTCGCCCTGCACGGAGAGCCAGAGTTCGCCGATCTGGTCGCTGGTGAGTTCGCCTTCCTTGCGGGCGGTGTGCACCTTGCGCTCGAATTCGTAGAAGGCGATCTGGCGCACGACCGTGTTGATCATGTCCTCCACCTTCTGGGCGAGCATGGCCTTGCGCTCGCGCTTGTCCTTCGTCTTGTCGAGCAGGCTGCGGAAGGTCAGCATCTCGCCGAAGACGGAGGCAGTCTCGGCAAGCGTCAGCGGTGTGGAGGCCATCAATGCGCCCTGGCCGCCGGCCAGAACCTGATGCACGCCATGGCCGAGCTCGTGGGCAAGCGTCATCACGTCGCGCGGCTTGCCCATGTAGTTGACGAGAACATAGGGGTGCGCGGAGGGCACGGTCGGATGGGCGAAGGCGCCGGGGGCCTTGCCGGGACGCACCGGCGCGTCGATCCAGCCCTTGTCGAAGAAGTCCCTGGCGATGGCCGCCATTTCCGGCGCGAAGGCACTGTAGGCCGCGAGCACGGTGTCGCGCGCCTCGCTCCACGGAATGGTTGCATCCGATGTCTCGGGAAGGGGCGCATTGCGGTCCCAGTAGTCCATCTGCTCCATTCCGAGCCACTTTGCCTTCATCGCATAGTAGCGATGGGAGAGGCGCGGATACGCTTCGCGCACGGCTTCCGCCAGCGCCGCAACCACTTCCGGCTCGACGCGGTTGGCGAGGTGCCGGCTGTCGGCGATGTCCTCGAAGCCACGCCAGCGGTCGGAGATTTCCTTGTCCTTGGCGAGCGTGTTGGTGATCAGCGTGAAGGTACGGATATTGTCCTTGAAGGTCTTCGCCAGCGCTTCGGCAGCCTTGCGGCGCGCCTCGCCGTCCGGCGACTGGAGCTGGTTGAGGGCGATTTCCAGCGGCAGTTCCTCGCCGTCGATCGTGTAGCGCAGCGAGGCCATGGTCTCGTCGAAGAGGCGGTTCCAGGCGGCCGCGCCCGTCATCGACTTTTCGAGGAAGAGCTGTTCGGTCTTGTCGTCGAGCTGGTAGGGCTTGTCCTTGCGCAGGTCCTCGATCCACGGGCGGTAATGCGCGGCAAGGGCATCTTTCGTCAGCGCTGCCTCGATGCGTTCGTCTTCTATCCTGTTGAGTTCAAGGGAGAAAAACAGGAGATGCGCGCCGAGGTCGGTGAGCTTGGCCTGTACGTCGCCATAGAACTTGCCGTTCGCCGGCTCGGTCGTGTTGGTGAAATAGGTGAGGCCGGCAAAGGAGATGAGGCGGCCCATCACGTCTTCCAGCGCCTCGAATTCGCGCACGGCCGCGCCGATGCCTTCGTCGCCGGTCTTCTCGGTGGCGGCGTCGAGCTTGCCCTTCCACTTTGCCTCGAAGGCGAGCGAATCCGCTTCGGCCTTCTGCATGTCGGCCTTGAATTCAGGCGAGGCCGGCGAGGGGTAGAGGTCGGCGAGGTTCCAGCCGGGCAGGTCGCCCAGCTCGGCGCCGGCGGCGGCCTCCGCGGTCGCGAAATCGATCCGGGGTTCAAGGAAAGTGCGCTTCATCGATATCTCTCTTCCTGGTGGGCAGGGCGGGTTCATTGCTTGCGTCGGCGTTGGTTAAAATGCAAGCCTTTCTCAAAACGGCATGTTCAACCCTTTCTGCCATGGTCCGCTGGTATCCAGTTCCCCAGGGCGTGCATGACGCGCGCCTTCGGCAAGGAGGTTCCAGTGACGGCCCATATTCTTGTCATCGATGACGATCCTGTCCAGCGCAGGCTTCTGAAGAACATGATCGAGCGCTCCGGTCATATCTGCCATATGGCGGAAAACGGCCGCGCGGGCCTCGATCTGCTCGATCGCAAGGGCGGTCTGATCAATGTGATCCTGCTCGACCTGATGATGCCCGAAATGAACGGTTCTGCCTTCCTCGACGCGCTCGCCGAGCGCGAGAACACCATTCCGGTGATCGTGCAGACGGGGCAGGGCGGCATCGAGACGGTGGTCTCGGCCATGCGCGCCGGCGCCTTCGATTTCGTCGTCAAGCCGGTCTCGCCGGAGCGGCTGAACGTCGCCGTCGGCAATGCGCTGAAGGTCGACCAGCGGGAAGGGCGCGGGCGTACCGGGCGGCGCGGCCGCTCCGAGGCCGTGCAGTTCGACGATATCGTCTCGGCGAGCTCCGAGATGCTGCGCGTGATCGAACTCGGCCGCCGCGCGGCGCAGTCCAACATCCCCGTGGTGCTGGAAGGCGAGTCGGGCGTCGGCAAGGAAATGGTGGCGCGCGCCATCCAGGCGGGAAGCGACCGGGCGCACAAGCCCTTCGTCACCGTCAACTGCGGCGCCATTCCGCACAATCTGGTCGAGAGCATCCTGTTCGGCCACGAGAAGGGCGCCTTCACCGGCGCGACGGAGCGTCATACCGGCAAGTTCATGGAGGCCGACGGCGGCACGCTGTTCCTCGACGAGATCGGCGACCTGCCGCTCGAGGTGCAGGTGAAGCTGCTGCGCGCGGTGCAGCAGGGCGAGATCGAGACGATCGGCGCACGCTTCCCGCAGAAGGTCAATGTCCGCCTCATCTCGGCGACCAACCGCGACCTCATCAACGAGGTGCGCGAGGGGCGCTTCCGCGAGGACCTCTACTACCGCCTCAACGTCTTCCCGATCACCATTCCGGCGCTGCGCCGGCGCAAGGAGGACATCCCGGTCCTGGTGCGCGCCTTCGTGCAGCGCTTCGCCGGGGAGCAGAAGCTCGCCCGCCCGCTCGCCGTCTCGGCCGGCGCGCTGGCGCTGCTGACGGCCTATGACTGGCCGGGCAATATCCGCCAGCTCGAAAACGCCATCTTCCGGGCCGTGGTGCTCTCCGAAGGGGCGGAGCTGACGGCCTCCGACTTCCCGCAGATCGCCGCGCAGGTGCCGGGCTACGGCCTTGCCGAAAGCGGCGCCGCGACTTGGGACACGACGGCCTTCCGCGCGCCGGAGCCGTCGGCCGAGAGCCATCTGCCGAGCGTCTATCCGGACTTCCGCCCGAACGAATCAGTCGATGCCGACGTGCCGGACAATGCGATCTCGAGCGTCGACAAGGGCGGCCATGTGCGCAAGCTGGCCGATGTGGAGGAGGAACTGATCCGCTTCGCCCTGAAATTCTATCATGGCCAGATGAGCCAGGTTGCCCGCAAATTGGGCATCGGCCGCTCGACGCTCTACCGCAAATTGAAGGATTACGGGATCGACCCCGACGATCCGATGAAGGAAGCTGCGTAAAACCCCTTGGAATCCCGGCCACTTGGGATTTCTCGATTGCCGTTTATTCCCTGTTAGTGGATTGTTCACTATAACGGGTGCGCGATGACGAGTGTGGCGGATTTGCCATGCTCTCACCGCAATTGGCAGTCATCTGGGGCAACGGACGTTCGTTGTCCTTCGGACGGGGAAAGAGTTGGCAAATTTGTTCGCATCGATGAAGCGCCCGGGGACGACCCTGGGCAGCCTCTGCAAGACAGTGTTGCAAAAGCTGCCCAAGGCTGTGACCACGGCCGTGCTCTCTGCTGCCCTCATCCTGCCCGCAGCCATTCCCGCGACCGTCCAGGCCGAGAGCGGCAGCCGCACGCTCAAGCTCTATTTCATCCATACCAAGGAAAAGGCCGAGATCACCTTCAAGCGCAACGGCCGCTATGACCAGCGCGGCCTGAAGCAGCTGAACGAGTTCCTGCGCGACTGGCGCCGCAATGAGCCGACGAAGATGGATCCCCGCCTCTTCGACCTCGTCTGGGAAGTCTACCAGAAGGTCGGCGCCACCGGTTACATCAACGTCGTCTCCGCCTATCGCTCGCCGGCCACCAACGGCATGCTGCGCTCGCGCACCAAGGGTGTCGCCAAGAAGAGCCAGCACATGCTCGGCAAGGCGATGGACTTCTACATTCCGGGCGTGAAGCTCGCGACGCTGCGCGCCACGGCCATGAAATTCCAGGTCGGCGGCGTCGGCTACTATCCGACCTCCGGCTCGCCCTTCGTCCATCTCGACGTCGGCGGCGTGCGCGCCTGGCCGCGCATGAGCCGCCAGGAACTCGTCAGCCTGTTCCCCGACGGCAAGACCATGCATGTGCCGACGGACGGCAAGCCGCTGCCGGGCTACCAGCAGGCGGTCGCCGACTACAAGCGCCGCGTCGGCTCGGATGCCATCCAGGTCGCCGGCGGCGGCTCCAAGCCTTCGGCCTCCAAGCGCAAGGGCGGCTTCCTCGCCAACCTCTTCGGCGGAGGCGGCGACGAGGATGAAGAACCCGAAATGATCGCCAGCAGCGCGGCGATCGCCGACGACTTCGACGAGGGCGGTTCCGGCCGTCCGGCGGCGAAGGCCGTGCAGGAGGCGCAGCCCGCCGCGGCCGAAGCGGAGACGGAGCTTGCCTTCAACGCGCCCGTTCCCGGCAGCCGCCCGGCCTTCAAGTCCGCCGAGACGAGCGAGCTTGCGCTTGTCGCGCCGCCGACGAGCGGTGCCGTCGCTGCGCTCGAAGCGGCGACGACCGAAGAGCAGACGCCTGAATACGAAGACCTCGCCGCCTACAAGATCCCGCTTCCCGTCATGCTCGGCGCGCGCGGCCAGGCCGGCGATGCCCAGCCGGGCGACGTGATGACCGCCGAAGCGGCGGCCGAGGACGGCGAGGAGCTGGCCATGGTGCCGGTGCCGGGCCTGCGCCCGCAGGTCGAGCTGGACAAGACGCAAACGGCGCTGATGGCGGCCGCGGAAGCGGACGTCGCCCTGCCGACGACTGCCGATCGCTCCGGCCTTGCCGCGCTCGCCGATCCGGCGACGGGCGGCGGCGACAATGCGCCGGTCGAGATGGCCGCGCTGATGCCGACGAATGGCGGTGCGACCCGCTCGCTTTCCGGCGCCGACGCCTTCGACGCCAAGACGGCGGAAGAGGTGCCGGCCAAGGGCGGCCGTCCGAAGAAGAAGGACGCCGATGCCGCCAGCCGCGGTGCGATCCGCACCGAGCCGAAGCTGTCGCAGAAGATCCTGTCGCAATGGGCGCTGACCCAGGGCCGTGTCGCGACACTGTCCAAGCCGGTCAAGGCGCCGCGCTTCGTCAGCCGCACGCTGCGCGCCGCGCCGACCACCGTCTATATGGCCGGCTTCCAGTCGGAAGGCCACTCGGTCGACGCCGGCCGCTTCAGCGGCAATGCGGTGAACTTCATGGAAGTCCGCAAGTTCGAGAGCGCCGAGAACTGAGCGGCAAGACATAGCCAATAAAAAACCCGCCGGAGCGATCCGGCGGGTTTTTTATTGGCCTTGCGGGAGGCTTATTCGGCGTCCGGCGGCAGCTCGACCATGCCGAGGGCCTGGAGATAGGTGTCGAGGATCGCTTCCTGCTCCATGCGCTCGTCCTTGTCCTGCTTGCGGATCTGGATGACCTTGCGCAGGATCTTGGTGTCGAAGCCGACGCCCTTGGCTTCGCCGTAGACGTCCTTGATGTCGTCGGCGATGGTTTTCTTTTCTTCCTCGAGCCGCTCGATGCGTTCGATGAACGCGCGAAGCTGGTCGCGTGCGACGCCGTGGGCATCCGACATGGTCTTCTCCTTGGATGGGCTGGTAGAAATTCGAAGGTGCCGTGACTTGCCGCGAACTTCCGGCAAGATCAAGACCAATCGTGCGCCGCCTGCCGATTTTCGCGCGGCGAAGGCGTCATTCCTTCGGGCGGTTGTCCTCGAAGGCGGCCTTCTGCGCGTCGGTCGCCTCGCGCTGGTAGCGCGCGCGCCATTCCTCGTAGGGCATGCCGTAGACGATCTCGCGGGAGGCTTCCTTGTCGAGCGGCACGCCCGCCTCGTTGGCGGCATCGCGGTACCAGTTGGACAGGCAGTTGCGGCAGAAGCCGGCAAGGTTCATCAGGTCGATGTTCTGCACGTCGGTGCGCTCGCGCAGATGCCGCACGAGGCGCCGGAAGGCGGCGGCCTCGAATTCGGTCTGCTGTTCCTTGCTGAGGTCGGTCATCGTCTCTGTCTCAATAGGGTCCGGTGCGGGACGGGTGTATCTCGTATGTGTGCAGGCTCTCGTCGGCATTCAAGCGCGAGAAGACCGGCGCCAGCCGGTCGACCCAGCGGGCGATGCCGGCTTCGTCGCCGATCTCGTCCTGGCGGATCTCGATGAGCGCGTGGGCAATGCCGGGCTTCATGCAGTGGCGGAACATGGTGTCGCCGCGCAGCGCTCCGTCATAGGGCTCGTTGTCGCCGACGACGACATCGCCCGGCGCTTCCAGCGCGGCGAGCAGCGCGCGCACCGCGCGGGGGTCGCTGTCCCACAGCACCGTCACCTGCCAGGGGCGGGGAACGCCCTTCCAGGCCGGCGTGAAGGAATGCATGGAGAGAACAAGCGGCGCCTTGCCCGTCTTGTCCGCAACGGCGGCGATCGTGCGGGACACGGCATCGTGATAGGGGCGGTGGAAGGTTTCCAGCCGGTATTGCCATTCTTCGGGCGTGATCGGATGATTGCCTGGAATGATCGCGCCGTCGGAAATGCGCATGACGAGCGTCGGGTCGTCCTCGCCCCGGTTGGGATCGATGAGAAGGCGGGAAAAGCGGCTCATGACCACCGGCGCGTTCAGCCGGGCATTGAGGCCGCGCACCACCCCTTCGACGCCGATATCGTAGGCGATGTGGCGCTCGAAGGCGCTTTCCGGCAGGCCGAGGCGGCCATAGCGTTCGGGCAGGCGGTTGGTGGCATGGTCCGCCAGGATGACCAGCCCGAGGGCAGGGTCGCCGTCGATGATCTCGAAAGGGGGAAGGTCCTGCATGCTTTTGCCGTCCGTCTGCCGCGCCGCGCGAGTGATCGCATGGGGCGATCCGCCCCGCAACCCGCAATGCCTGGTGTTTCGGAAAGATTCCTTCGCTTTTTGTGACGATGTAATCGATTAGAGCCGCGTTGACATTCCTGCCCCGTCGTCGCAAGAAAGCGCATATTCAAATCAACGGAGTTCCATTGGAAGCCGTGAGAGCCAATAGCCATCGCCCGACTTTCCTGAAAGCCAGCGGTCTTCTCCAGGCCGGCCTCTTCCTTTTCGCGGGTTTCCTCGCGCTGTCCGTGCCGGAGGAGGCGAGAGCCGATTTCCGCGTCTGCAACGGCACGCAGAACCTCGTCGGCGTCGCGATCGGTTATCGCGCCAAGGAAGGCTGGATCACCGAAGGCTGGTGGCAGGTCCCCGCGACGACCTGCGCCACGCTGATCGAGGGCGAGCTGCAGTCGCGCTACTATTACCTCTATGCCGAAGACGCCGCCCGCGGCGGCCGCTGGACCGGCGACGTCAACATGTGCGTGGCCGAGAACGAGTTCAAGATCACCGGCGTGCAGGACTGCTTTGCCCGCGGTTTCCAGCGCATGGGCTTCAAGGAATATGACACGGGGCGACAGGGAAGCTGGATGGTACAGCTTTCCGATACGCCAGGGACGCAGGAAAGCCAGAACTGATGAGACGGAACAGAAAAGTCAAAATCCTCGCCACGCTCGGACCGGCATCGTCTGACGAGCAGATGATCCAGAAGCTGCACGAGGCGGGAGCAGACCTGTTCCGCATCAACATGAGCCATGCCAGCCACGACGTGATGCGCACGCTGATCAGCCGCATCCGCGCCGTGGAGGCCCGCTGCGGCCGCCCGATCGGCATCCTCGCCGACCTGCAGGGCCCGAAGCTGCGCGTCGGCAAGTTCGCCAATGGCTCGGAAGAGCTGAAGCCCGGCCAGACCTTCACGCTCGACAACAAGGACGTGCCCGGCGACAATACCCGCGTGTTCCTGCCGCATCCGGAAATCCTGGAAGCGGTCAAGCCCGGCCATCGCCTGCTGATCGACGACGGCAAGCTGCACCTGCGCGCCGAGAGCGCCGACGGCAAGTCGATCGTCTGCACGGTCGTCTCCGGCACCAAAATCTCCGACCGCAAGGGCGTCAGCCTGCCCGACACGCTGCTCGGCGTCGGCGCGCTGACGGAGAAGGACCGCGTCGACCTCGACGCCGTTCTGGCAACCGGTAGCGTCGACTGGGTGGCGCTTTCCTTCATCCAGCGCCCGGAAGACCTTGCCGAGGTGCGCAAGGTCGCGCGCGGCCGCGTCGGCCTGATGTCGAAGATCGAAAAGCCCCAGGCCGTCGAGCGCATCGACGAGATCATCGAGCTTTCCGACGCCCTGATGGTCGCCCGCGGCGACCTCGGCGTGGAAATGCCGCTGGAAGCCGTCCCGGGCATCCAGAAGCAGCTCATCCGCGCCTGCCGCCGCGCCGGCAAGCCGGTGGTCGTCGCCACGCAGATGCTGGAATCGATGATTTCCGCGCCGGTTCCGACCCGCGCCGAGGTCTCCGACGTCGCGACCGCCGTCTTCGAGGGCGCGGACGCCGTCATGCTGTCGGCCGAATCGGCTTCCGGCGCCTATCCGGTCGAGGCCGTCTCCACCATGGCGTCCATCGCCAGCACGGTCGAGCGCGACCCGCACTATCCCGGCATCATCTACGCCCAGCGTTCGACGCCGGAAGCGACCGGCGCCGACGCCATCTCGCTCGCCGCCCGCCAGATCGCCGAAACGCTGAAGCTGTCGGCCATCGTCTGTTATACCTCGTCGGGCGCGACAGGCCTGCGCACGGCCCGCGAGCGGCCGGACGTGCCGGTGCTGGCGCTCTCGCCGGTCATCGAGACGGCGCGCCGCCTCTCGGTCGTCTGGGGCCTGCACTGCGTCGTCACGGGCGATGCGGAAGACCTCGACGACATGGTGAACCGCGCCTGCCGCATCGTCGTCAGCGAGGAGTTCGGCAAGCCGGGCGACCGCATCATCATCTCGGCCGGCGTCCCGCTCGGCACGCCCGGCGCGACGAACATGCTGCGCATCGCCTATATCGCCGCGGACGGCGTCAGCGGCGTCTGAGGGGCTTTCCCGGAATGATTTGGGAGAGGCGGGCTTCGGCCCGCCTTTTTCGTTTCAGGCGGCCGGAGGCGGCTGTTCAGGTGCGCTGGCCGGTGAGCTTCTCGGAAAGGTCGCCGTATTCCTTCTGGGCATCCCGCTCGGCGGGATAGACGTCGAGGAATTTTTCCCAGGCCTTCAGGGAGAGCTCGTCGCGTCCGGTCTGGGCCATGATGGCGGCCATGCCGGCGAGGGCGCCGAAGTGGCGCGGCTCGATCTTCAGCACCTGGTTGAGGTCCGACATGGACTTGCGATAGTTGCCCATCTTGAAATGCAGCGTCGCGCGGCGGTTCCAGCCCTCGACATAGTCGGGGCGCAGGCGAATCGCCTCGTCGAGATAGTCGAGCGCCGCAGCGTTCTTGTCCTCGTCGACGGCCTTGTCGGTCCATTGCATCAGGAGATTGACGGTGGCGCTGCCGGAATCCTGCCATTCCCTGCGGATCTGGTTGGCGATCCCCTTGGCGGCGTCCGGATTTGCCTCGCGTTTCAGGGCATCGAAGAGCTTGTCGAGACGCTGGGCCTGCGTGGCGAAGGCGGTGGACGACGGGTCCACGGAGGCCTTGTCCGCCTGTTGCGCAAGGGCATCGGCCGGCGCGGAGGCGACGAGGGCGAGGGAAAGATAAAGTGCAGCAAGCATGAAAAAGCGCATGGCGGTTATGGTAAACCGCCATGGCCCAACTTCAAATCGATATTTGTCGATCAACGCTTCCCGCAAGGCGGAAAGGCGACCACGACGCCCGATCAGCCCTGACGAGCCTTGAAGCGCGGGTTCTGCTTGTTGATGATGTAAACACGGCCCTTGCGGCGAACAAGGCGGTTCTCGCGGTGGCGAGCCTTGAGCGACTTGAGCGAATTCTTGATCTTCATTTTTCTGATCCGCGTATTGCAGGGCGACTCGAGTTCGCCGGATTTCCTCAATCAAAAACGCGCCGTTTCGGGCGCGCTTTCAGGTTGGCAGGCATGTAACCCGTGACATTTGCTCTGTCAACCGTGGCCGGCGGGTTTTCCGTGGAACTGTGCCGGTTTTCCAGCCTCCGGCGTGGCTTTTCAGCCGATAATCTGCGTCACATGCCCCATCTTGCGGCCGGGACGGGCCTCCGTCTTGCCGTAGAGATGGACCAGCACATCGGGCTTTGCGAGCCAGGCGGGAACGTCGTTGATGTCGTCGCCGATGAGGTTCTGCATCACGCAGTCCGAGTGGCGGCGCGGGTCGCCCAGCGCGTGGCCGGCGACGGCGCGGATATGCTGTTCGAACTGCGAGACCACGCAGGCCGCCTCCGTCCAGTGGCCGGAATTGTGCACGCGCGGGGCGATCTCGTTGGCGACGAGGCCGCCATCGGGCAGCACGAAGAACTCGACGCCGATGACGCCGACATAGGCGAGGTGGTCGAGAAGGGCGCGTGCGGCCTTGCGCGCCTGGTCTGCCGTCGCCTCGCTGACGCGGGCGGGCAGGGTCGAGGTGTGCAGGATGCCGTTGCGGTGGACGTTCTCCGCCGGATCGTAGCAGGCGATGGTGCCTTCGCCGTCGCGGGCGGCGATGATCGAGATCTCCCGCTCGAAGGGGATGAGGCTTTCCAGGATCAGCGGCACGCCGCCGAGCGCCTCGAAGGCGCCCTCGCGGCTTTCGGCCGGCGAACGGAACAGGCGCTGGCCCTTGCCGTCATAGCCGAGCCGGCGCGTCTTGAGCACGCCGACGCCACCGAAGCTGTCGAGCGCGGCCTCGAGGTCGGCCTGGCTGTCGACGGCGGCGAAATCGGCGGTGAGGATGCCGCAATCGCGGATGAAGCTCTTCTCCACCAGCCGGTCCTGCGAGACTTCCAGCGCGCGCGGCGGCGGGAAGACCGGAACGGAGGCGGCGAGTGCGGCGGCGGCGGCGACCGGCACGTTCTCGAATTCGTAGGTCACGACGTCCGAGATGCGGGCGAGCTCGGCGAGCGCGTCCGGATCGTCATAGGCCGCGACGATCTGGGCATTGGCGACCTGTGCGGCCGGACAATCGGCCTGCGGCTCCAGGATGACGGTGTTGAGGTTGAGGCGGGCGGCCGCCATGGCCAGCATGCGGCCGAGCTGGCCGCCGCCGATGATGCCGACGGTGCGCGCGCTCATAGGGGGCCGTCCACGGGATATTCGGCGACCGCGCTGGACTGGTTCTCGCGCCATTCGTCGAGCCTGTGGGCGAGCTCGGGATCGCTGAGGGCCAGAACGGCGGCCGCGAGCAGCGCGGCGTTCACCGCGCCCGCCTTGCCGATGGCGAGCGTGCCGACGGGAATGCCGGCCGGCATCTGCACGATGGAGAGCAGGCTGTCCTGGCCGGACAGCGCCTTGGACTGGACCGGAACGCCGAAGACCGGAAGCGGCGTCATCGCGGCCGCCATGCCGGGCAGGTGGGCCGCCCCGCCGGCGCCGGCGACGATGACCTTGAAGCCCTCCGCCTTCGCCCCGCGGGCGAAGCTGTAGAGCCGGTCGGGCGTGCGGTGCGCCGAAATGATGCGGGCCTCGTAATCGACGCCGAGCGCATCGAGCGTGTCGGCGGCGTTCTTCATCGTCTCCCAGTCGGACTGGCTTCCCATGATGATGGCGACGGGGGGCGTTTCTGTGGTGTCCAAGGCGTCTCGTCCGTTCAGGCGATGATGTCGGGAATGATCTGGTCTTCCAGCTTGGAAATCTTGTCCTTGAGGATCAGTTTCTTCTTCTTCATCCGCTGGATTCTGAGGGCTTCGCAGCCGGTCTGGATCATGGCGTTGATCGCGGTGTCGTAGTCTTCGTGTTCCTGGCGCAGCCGTGCAACGGCAAGCCGCAATTCAGCCTGTTCCTGGTCTGCCATGCTATTCGTTCCCCTCGGCGGAGAGGGCGGACCGACCGCCCTCCTCCAGTCTCAACAAAGGCTGCTCCTACCACGAAAGCCCTGGTAACGGGAAGTTATCCCTTGCCACGTTTTCGCCTTCGACAAATGAAAAATGACATGGCACACTGACTTTGTTGCAACCTGGATCATCCGGCACGCAAGTGACCGGGTGCAAGCAAAAGGAAGGAACTGTCACATGACGATTGAGGCTCATCTGGCCACGCTCGAAAAGAAGCACGTTGCTCTGGAGGAAGAGCTGCATGCTGCAATGAATCGCCCCTCCGCAGAGGATCAGGCGATTGCGGACCTGAAGCGTCGCAAGCTGCGCATCAAGGATGAGATTGAGCGTCTTCGCTCTTCCACCCACTGAAAAGACAGGGATTTTTCCAAAGTTACAAAGGAGTGAGGGTCGCGTAGAGACTGGTCTGTATGGGAAGACCCGGGCTTGAACCCGTTTCGCGAAACCGCCCTTCAAAGACGAATTTTTAGATGTCGTGACGCCCTGGCCCGTTCGAAAGACGCGCCGGGGCGTTTTGTTTCAGGATGGGACGGGTGGCTCACGACCAGAACTGGTCGAGCCAGAGATTGAGCCTGTCGAAGCCCTTCGCATTGATGGCGTAGATGCGCTTCGTGCCCTCGGCCTTCACGCTGACGAGGTTGGAATCGAGCAGGGCCTTCAAGTGCTGGGAGACCGCGGGGCGGCTGATCGGCAGGCCTTCGGAGAGTTCGTTGACCGTGCGCGGCGCGCGTCGGAGTTCCTCCAGCAGGAACCTGCGGTTGGGATCGGCAATCGCAGCAAAGGGATCCGGGTGCGCCATGGCCGAAAGCTATGGCAAAGCAGCATTTCCGGCAAGCAAATTGTGCAGTGCCGAAAAGCCCTCAGACGAAGGCGGCCGCCCCATCATAGACGAGTTTCAGGCCGGCGATGAGGGCCATCGCATACATGAAGGGATAGAAGACATCCGGCTTCATGCGCTTGACGATAAAGCCGCCGCAGGCCGTCGCCGCGATGGCGAGGGGAACGAGCGTCGCGGAGATCGTCAGGTTCTCGGTATCGAGCTGGCCGAGGGCGAAATAGGGGCCGAGCTTGATGAAATTGAGGATGGCGAAGAAGCGCACGCCCGCGCCGGTATATTCGCGCGGCGGCAGCTTCAGCGGCAGTCCGTAGACCTGGAAGGGCGCGCCGCCCGCATGGGCGACGAAGCTGCCATAGCCGGAAAGCGTGCCGAGGAAGGCCGCCGGCACCAGCCGGTGCGGCTTCGCGGCGATGACGTAGCCGTGCCGGGCGCGCCAGCTGTTGTAGAAAAAGCGAGCGACGAAGAGCACGGTAATGAGGCCGATGATGAGGCGCAGCGCATCGCGGGGCACATAGGCCGAGGTCGCCCAGCCGATGGCGATGCCGAAAAGCGCGCCGGGCAGCATCATCTTCAGGAGCGTGCGGTCGTTGTGCCGGCGCCAGATATAGAGCGACACGCAATCCATCACGACGAGGATCGGCAGGAGGATGGCGGCGGCCTGCACCGGCGGCACGGCCATGGCCAGCAGCGGCACGCCCATGAGGGCAAGCGCCTCGCCCATGCCGCCCTTGGTGAGTCCGACGAGCAGGACTGCGGGGATGGCGGCATAATAGATGGCGGGGTCGATGGGCATGGAAGGCGATTGATCCTCTTCGTCCTTCCGTCTATCCGCTTTGATCTGTTATGACGAGCCCCGAACATCTCAATCCGAGGGAAGTGCCCATCTATGTCCGACGTCGAAACCCGCTGCCGCCTTGTGCTGATCCTACCCGAAGGGGAGGAGCTTTCCGCGCGGGCCGCCATGCTGGAGGGCGCGCTGAAGGGCGGTGACGTCGCTTCCGTGATCCTGCCGCAATACGGCCTCGACGACGGCCAGTTCCAGAAGCATGCCGAAGTGCTGGTATCGATCGTCCAGAAGGCGGGCGCTGCCGCGCTCCTTGCCGGCGACACGCGCGTCGCCGGCCGGGCCAAGGCCGACGGCATCCACGTGACGGGCGGGCTGGAAGAGCTCGGCGAAACGGTGGAGAAATTCACCCCGCGCCTCATCGTCGGTGGCGGAAACGCCACGGACCGGCACAAGGCGCTGGAGATCGGCGAGGTGCAGCCGGACTATATCTTCTTCGGCAAGATCGGCGGCGACATCAAGCCGGAGGCCCATCCGAAGAACCTCGCGCTTGCCGAATGGTGGGCCTCGATGGTGGAGATTCCCTGCATCGTGCTCGGCGGCACGGATCCGCAGTCGGCGCTCGCCGTTGCGGAGAGCGGGGCCGAATTCGTGGCGCTCGACAAGGCGGTCTTTGCCGATCCCGCGCAAGCGCCGCATGTCGTTGCGGCCGTGAACGCGCTGCTTGACGAAAAAGCGCCACGGTTTGGGGAATAGTAGGCGCTCATGATCAGGGCCGTTTTCTCGCACGCTTGCCGCATCGCGCCTCTGGCGCTTCTCGCCACGGTTGCCCTTGCGGCCGTGCCCGCTGCCGCGGAAACGGCGAAGAAGGGCCCCGCCGTCACCGCCGGCGAGGCGGATGCGAAGGCGAAGGATGCCCAGCAGCCCGCCGCCACATTCGAAAAGCCGGCGAACAAGCCTGCGGACGGGGACACGCCCGCCGACGGACCGTCGAGCGGCCTGACCGTGCTCGACCGCATGGGCGCGGACCTGCCGGACCTGCCGGCGGAAAAGCCCTTCACCGGCAAGGTCGACGAGGCTTACGGCGCCTTCCAGCGCGGGCGCTACCTGACGGCGATGGACCTTGCCCTGCCGCGCGCGCAGCTCGGCGATCCGTCCGCCCAGACGCTCGTCGCGGAAATCCTCGACCGCGGGCTCGGTGTGAAGCGGGACCGCGACCAGGCGATGTTCTGGTACCAGCAGGCGGCGAACGGCGGCGACCCGACCGGCATGTTCAAATATGCCGTACTGCTGATGGAGCGCTCGCGCTCCAAGGACGACCGCAAGAAGGCCGACGAGCTGATGAAGAAATCGGCCGAGCTCGGCAATCCCTCTGCGCAATTCAACTATGCGCAGGTGCTGGTGGCCGACAGCCCCGGCGAGAAGGGGCTGCGCGAGGCGCTGCCCTATTACGAGAAATCCGCCGAGCAGGGCATTGCCGACGCGCAATATGCGCTCTCGCAGATCTACGCCAACATTCCCGACCTGCCGGAGGCGAAACGCAAGCGGGCGCGCGAATGGCTGCTGCGCGCCGCCCGCGCCGGCTTCGACACCGCCCAGCTCGATCTCGGCATGTGGCTGGTGAACGGCACGGCGGGCGAGCGCGACTACGACGCCGGCTTCAACTGGCTGAAACGGGCGGCCGAAGGCGGCAATGCCGTCGCGCAGAGCAAGCTCGCCCAGCTCTATATCCACGGCATCGGCACCAAGTCCGATCCGGTGGAGGCGGCGAAATGGTTCGTGCTGGCGCGCCGCGCCGGGCTCAACGATCCCTCGCTGGAGGATTTCTATCTCGGGCTGAACGACCAGCAGCAGAAGGCGGCGGTCGACGCGGCGAACAAGTACCGCTCGGGCTCCTGAAACCGCTGCCGTTTACCCTTTTGCACGACGCGAGACCCTGCATTGCGTCGCTTGCACGCGGCTAAGGCTTGAAACTTCGGGGGATTTGTGGTCTTGAGGCGCATCCCGGTCCCGGTGCGCTTCCCGCGCCGCGGCTTTTGCCGTCTCCGAAGCGCCGGACATTCCCGAAGGACTTTAGTTCATGGCTCGTTCAGCTCTTCTCAACGTCATGGTTCAGGCCGCCTTCAAGGCCGGCAAGTCGCTCGCGCGCGATTTCGGCGAAGTGCAGAACCTTCAGGTCTCGCTCAAGGGGCCCGGCGACTACGTCTCTCAGGCCGACCGCAAGGCCGAGAAGCTGATCCGCGAGGAGCTGATGAAGGCCCGGCCGACCTACGGCTTCCTCGGCGAGGAATCCGAGGAGATCGTCGGCACGGACGGCGCGCATCGCTGGATCGTCGATCCGCTCGACGGCACGACCAACTTCCTGCACGGCATTCCGTGCTTCGCCATCTCCATCGCGCTCGAGCGCAACGGCGAGATCGTCGCGGCCGTGGTGCTGAACCCGGCGACGGACGAGCTCTTCACCGCCGAGCGCGGCGGCGGGGCCTTCCTCAACGATCGCCGCCTGCGCGTCGCCGCGCGCAAGAACCTTTCCGACGCCGTCATCGGCTGCGGCGTGCCGCATCTCGGCCGGGGCAACCACGGCAAGTTCCTCATCGAGCTTCGCCATGTCATGGGGGAAGTGGCCGGCATGCGCCGCCTCGGCTCCGCCTCGCTCGACCTTGCCTATGTCGCGGCCGGCCGTTTCGACGGCTTCTGGGAGCGCGACCTCTCGGCCTGGGACATCGCGGCCGGCATTCTGCTGATTCGCGAGGCCGGCGGCTATGCGACGGATCTGGAGGGCGGTAACGCCATGCTGGACAACGGCACGATCATCGCCGGCAACGAATATATCCACAAGGCGCTCCGCGAGGTCGTGCACCGCCCGGTGCCGACGCGCTAAGCGATTGAAAGGCGCGGCGCATTCCTGCGCCGTGTTGCGGGCTAGCCCCTTCAATTCGGCGCAATCTTCCTCTAGTCTCCGCCCCGACGAGGAAGCGGAGATGCGACTACATGGCTAAGCTGGCGCTGCCGGGCTGGGGAGGTTCGGCCGAGACCGGGGACGATTACCCGCACAAACTCTCAAGCCCCATGGCCTTCTTCTGGACGATGGTGATCTTCCTCATCATCGTCGGTTTCGTGGCCGCGATCCTCTTCCGCCAGGCGCAGACGGCGTTCCTTTCCAATCCCGGCCTCAACGGCCTGATCCTCGGCGTGCTGCTCATCGGCGTGCTCTTGGTGTTCAACCATGTGCTGGCGCTCCGGCCGGAGGTGCGCTGGTTCAATTCCTTCCGCGCGGCGGGCAGCGCCGAGAAGGTCGGGCGCGATCCCGTCCTGCTCGCGCCGATGCGCGCGCTGATCGGCCGCCATCATTCCGTGGCGCTTTCGACGGCGACGCTCCGCTCGATCCTCGATTCCATCGCGACCCGCCTCGACGAATCGCGCGACACGTCACGCTACTTGATCGGCCTTCTCGTCTTCCTCGGCCTGCTCGGCACCTTCTGGGGCCTGCTCGGCACGATCGGCTCGATCAGCTCGGTCATCCAGTCGCTCGATGCGGGCGGCGGCACGGCGAACGATATCCTGACCGCGCTGAAGGAAGGCCTCTCCGCGCCGCTGACGGGCATGGGCACGGCCTTCTCGACCTCGCTCTTCGGTCTTTCCTCCTCGCTCATCCTCGGCTTCCTCGACCTTCAGGCCGGGCGCGCGCAGAACCGTTTCTACACGGAGCTGGAAAACTGGCTCTCCTCGGTGACGGATGTCGGCTCCGAGCTTCCGGCGGCCGCCGGCCTTGCGGGGACGTCCCCTGCCGACGTACAGGCTCTCGCCGAGCAGATCCTCAAGCTCTCGCAGGAGAGCGGCGGCGGCAACCGCTCGACCGCGGCCATGGCGAGCCTTGCCGAAGGTATCCAGGGCCTCGTCAAGAACATGCGCAGCGAGCAGCAGATGCTGCGCGACTGGATCGAGGCGCAGCAGGAGGAATCGAAGGCCCTGCGCCGCACGCTCGACCGCCTTGCCGCGCGCAGCGGCGAGAAGGCCGAGCGCGCCGCTGAAAAGGCCCACCCGGCCGGGGGCGAATAAATGGCGCTCGGGCGCAACCGGCGCAGCCAGCGCACGATCGATTACTGGCCGGGCTTCGTCGATGCGCTGTCGACGCTGCTGCTCGCCATCATGTTCCTGCTCACCGTCTTCGTGCTGGCGCAGTTCTTCCTGAGCCGCGAGATTTCCGGCAAGGACGACGTGCTGAACCGGCTGACGAGCCAGATCAACGAGCTGACGCAGCTTCTGGCGCTCGAAAAGAGCGGCAAGCAGGATCTCGAGGATGCGCTCGCCAACCTGCAGGCCTCGCTCGCCCAGTCGGAAAGCGACCGCACGCGTCTCCAGCAGCTGCTCGACAGCGGCGCGGGCGTTTCCGCCGCCGCGAGCGCCCGCGTGACGACGCTCGAAGGCGAGCTCGACAGCGAAAAGCAGGTGAGCGCACGGGCGATGAGCCAGATCGAGCTGCTCAACCAGCAGATCGCGGCGCTGCGCAGCCAGATCGCCGCCGTGGAGGAGGCCCTGCAGGCCTCCGAGGCGAAGGACAAGAACTCGCAGGCCAAGATCGCCGATCTCGGTCGCCGCCTCAACGTGGCGCTAGCGCAGCGCGTGCAGGAACTCAACCGCTACCGCTCCGATTTCTTCGGGCGCCTGCGGGAAATCCTCTCCGACCGGGAGAATATCCGCATCGTCGGCGACCGCTTCGTCTTCCAGTCGGAGGTGCTGTTCCCCTCGGGCAGCAGCGACCTCAACGAGGCGGGCCAGGCGGAGATGCGCAAGCTCGCCGCCGCGCTGCTCGACCTTGCGAAGGAAATTCCCTCCGAGATCAATTGGGTGCTGCGCGTCGACGGCCATACGGATGCCGTGCCGCTCTCCGGCACCGGGCGCTATCGTGACAACTGGGAGCTTTCCTCGGCCCGCGCGACGTCGGTGGTGAAGTTCCTGATCGCCAACGGCGTGCCGGCCAACCGGCTCGTTGCGGCGGGCTTCGGCGAATTCCAGCCGATCGCCGAGGGCGACGATGCCGCCGCCCGCGCCACCAACCGCCGCATCGAGCTGAAACTCACCGAGAAATAAAGCAAATTCCAGCAAAAGTGCGCAGCGGTTTTGCGTCCGGAATTGCGTCGAAAGGCTCTGGTGGAACGCACGGTCAGCCGACCGCGCGCTCCTCGTCGAGGAATGCCTGTCCGCCATGGTCGAACTGGAGGCGGGCGAGGCGGGCATAGAGGCCATCCTGCCGGATGAGCGACTGGTGCGTGCCTTCCTCCACCACGCGGCCGTCCTCCATGACGAGGATACGGTCGGCCTTGAGCACGGTGGCGAGGCGGTGCGCGATGACGATGGTCGTGCGCTTGCCCATCTGGCTGTCGAGCGCCTTCTGGACGAGTGTCTCGCTCTCGGCGTCGAGGGCGGAGGTCGCTTCGTCGAGCAGCAGGAGCGGTGCGTCCTTGAGGATGGCGCGGGCGATCGCGATGCGCTGGCGCTGGCCGCCCGAAAGCGTCACGCCGCGTTCGCCGACCATCGTGTCGTAGCCGTTATCGAGCCGTTCGATGAATTCCTCGGCCTGCGCGGCGCGGGCGGCTGCGCGGATCGCCTCGTCGCCGACGCCGCTCATGCCGAAGGCGATGTTGTCGCGGATCGTCGCGGCGAAGATGGTGACGTCCTGCGGCACGAGCGCGATGCGCCGGCGCAGCTCTTCCGGATCGGCGGCCCGCAGGTCGACGCCGTCGAGGAGGACGCTACCGGAATCCGGGTCGTAGAAGCGCAGGACGAGCGAGAGGATCGTGCTCTTGCCGGCGCCCGAGGGGCCGACGACGGCGACGGTCTCGCCCGGCTTCACGGCGAAGGAAAGGCCGTTGATGCTGCGATAGCCGGGGCGGGCGGGATAGGAGAAGTGGACGTCCCGGAAGGCCAGCTCGCCGCGGGCGGGGACGGGCAGGGCGACCGGATTGGCGGGCGCGGTGATCGCCGGCTGTTCGGCGAGCAGTTCCGTCAGGCGCTCGGCGGCGCCGGCGGCCTGCGACAGCTCGCCCCAGACCTCGGAGAGCGCGCCAAGGCTGCCGGCGGCGAAGACCGCATAGAGCAGGAACTGGCCGAGCGTGCCGGCCGACAGCGCGCCGGACAGCACGTCGCGGGCGCCGAACCAGAGCACGGCGACGACGGAGCCGAAGATCATCGCGATGGCGAAGCCCGTCAGCAGCGAGCGGGCGCGGATGGCCGAGCGGGCGGCCTCATAGGCGCTTTCGACATTGCCGAAGAAGCGGGCGCGGGCGGCCTCTTCCGCATTGAAGGCCTGCAGGGTGCGCGTCGCGCCGATGGCCTCGCCGGCATAGGCGGAGGCGGCGGCAAGCGTATCCTGCGCCTCGCGCGAGCGGCGGCGCACGGAGCGGCCGAAGGCGACGAGCGGGAAGACGATGACGGGAATGGCGGCGAGGACGAGGCTGGAGAGCTTCGGGCTCGTATAGACCATCATCGCGATGGCGCCGAGACAAAGGATGAGGTTGCGCAGCGCGACCGAGGCGGTGGCCCCCACGGCGGACTTGATCTGCGTCGTGTCGGCCGTCAGGCGCGAGACGATCTCGCCGGACTGGTTGACGTCGAAGAAGGCGGGCGAGAGCTTCGTCACATGGGCGAAGACGTCGCGGCGCAGGTCCGCCACGATGCGCTCGCCGAGCGTGATGACGAAATAGTAGCGCATGGCGCTCGCCAGCGCGAGCAGGCCTGCCAGCACGAAGAGCATCGTGAAGTAGGTGTTGATGAAGCCGGTGTCGGCATTGGAGAAGCCGTGATCGATCATGCGGCGCACGGCGACCGGCAGCGCCAGCGTCGTGACGGCGGCAAGGACGAGCGCGATCAGCGCGCCCGTGACGAGGCCGCGATACCGGCGAATATAGGGGGCAAGCCTGCCAAGCGGACGAATGTTGCGGCGTGCGGATTTCTCCGACGCGACTGTCTGACTGTCTGTGGACACCATACCCCCGTTTCCAGTGCCTGGCGGCACGAATTGTCTTTCGGCTCTTGTTATCCAGACGGCCTTCATGTATAGGCTCGCCATCGAATTGGGAAGCCGTAGGTCCGACCGACTGCGGCTTCATTTACGTCTTTGGCCCCGCTGCCGCAATCCGTTGCGACAAATGGCCCCCGGAACAGGCAGGAAAGTTGTCATGAAGGCTGATATCCATCCCGAGTACCACACGATCAAGGTCGTGATGACCGACGGCACCGAGTACGAAACCCGCTCGACCTGGGGTTCGGAAGGCGCGACGATGAACCTCGAAATCGATCCCAAGTCCCACCCGGCCTGGACGGGCGGCAACCAGCAGCTCATGGACCGCGGCGGCCGCGTCTCCAAGTTCAAGAAGCGCTTCGAAGGCCTCGGCCTTTAATCTGCCTTCCGCAGTGGATTTTCGAGAACCCGGCTTCGGCCGGGTTTTTTGTTGCCTGCATTTCGGGTGAAGCTGCCCCTCACCTGCCTGCCGGCATCCTCTCCCCGCAAGCGGGGCGAGGAGCGCTGGGCGCACCGTTTTCCTGCATTCCGAGGCTTGGAGGAAAACGGTGCAGCACCCCCTTCTCCCCGCTTGCGGGGAGAAGGTCCCGGCAGGGGGATGAGGGGCGCCCCTTGCAAACAGCTGGCAACAAAAAACCCGGCCGAAGCCGGGTCCATGCATGGATGCGTGCACCAGTCGCTCAGTTATTCCCGAATGCCGTCTGCAGCAGGTTGAGCTGGGCCTGGACGCTGTTCTGGTTGTCCGGCTGGAAGGTCTGGACGTCCTGCGGGCGGTAGATCTCGCGGTCGAGCAGGGCGATGCGGTTCTGCAGGCGCAGCGAGCGTTCGATGAGGTCGCGGAAGGCTTCCGGCAGGTCGTTCCAGCCGGGTGCGGTCTTGTCGACGTTGAAGCTGTCGAGACGCACCTTGCTCTTTTCGGAAAGCACCTGGTCGCGGCTCATCTCGCCGTTGTTGACGGCGCGCTGGAGCAGGAGCCAGGAGGCCATCTGCATGAGGCGGGTGGTCAGGCGCATGGATTCGGCCGCATAGAGCACGGAGGCCATGCGCGGCAGAACCTTCGATGCCTGCCGGCCGACGCCGTCGAGATAGCTCGCGGTTTCCTCGACCAGACCCATGCCTTCGGCGTACAGGGACTTGAACTGCGCCGACGACGCAACATGGCCAGCGAAGCTGACGGTATTCAATCCTCTTTCGGACATGGTTTCTTCCCTGTTGAACGCATCACTTGCAGGTAACGGCAGGTCGGCCCGAGGTGTTCCAAGTGGCCGGTCTATGGCTAGAAGATGATGCCATAACCCAATTCGCGCAAGGGTATTCTTAAGAAAGGGTTAATCTCCACAATTCTTTCGGGACAGGTGCCGCGCGCGGCGCGCGGCAAATAAAAAAAGAGCCGCGGAAAGCGGCTCTCAAGGTAAAACAGGGAGAAAAATCAGACCGATACCCCGGAGGGAGAAAATGTCTGAAGCCGGAAGGACCGGATGTGCAAGTAATAACATGTAAGGCTTAATGGCCGGTTAACTCTATTGTCGTTCGGTCTTTCCCTGTGTCTTTTCGGCAAAGCTGCGGCAATCCGGCGCGGCGGCCCCCGCGCAGGCAGGCGTGATTCGAGGAATGTGAAGATGGCGTCCTATCTGATGGAGCTTCGCGGCCTGGTCGGCCGGCGGCTGCTTCTCGTCCCTTCGGTCGCGGCCGTCATCCAGGATGGCGATGGCCGGCTGCTGTTGCAGGAAAAGGCTTCGGGAGAGGGCTGGAGCCTGCCTGCTGGCGCCATCGAGCCGGGCGAGACGCCGCAGGAGGCGATAATGCGCGAGGTGCTGGAGGAGACCGGGCTCAAGGTCGCTCCGGTGGAGATACTCGGGGTCTTCGGCGGGCGGGACTTCCGCCATACCTATCCGAACGGCGACGAGGTCGAATATGTCGTCACCCTGTTCAGATGCGCGGTGGTCGAAGAGGGAGGAACCTGGACGGACCCGGAAACCCGGTCCCTTCGCTATTTCACGCGGGACATGCTGCCGCGCCTGACGCCGCCCTATCCTCTCTCGGCGCTGTTCCCCGAGGTCTAGCGGAAGAGGCCCTCCGCCGCCGAGCGGCTCGCGCCCTTCTTCGCCTTTTCCGATTCGAGGCGTTCGATCTCCGCGCGCAGGAGGTCTATGCGCGCGGAAAGCTCGTCCACCGAAAGCAGCGACAGGTCGCTGCCGATCTCGTGTGCGGTCTTCCTGGCCGGGCGGTCGTCGTCGAACAGGCTCATGCGGGGCGCTCCTCCTGTTGATCGTCGGCGGCCTGCGGCTGGGCGAGGGCGCGCGGCGAAAGCTGAAGGCTTTCCGGCGTGGTCAGCGTGCCGGGGTTGATGGTCGTATAGGCATCGCGCATCTCCGCGGGCACGGCGGCGCGGCGGCGGCTGCGGAAGATCGCGTAGGCGGTGATCAGGATATGCGCGACGAAAGTCACCATGAAGAGCGCATAGGGGCTGACCGCCGACATGATCGGGCCGCCGATCGTCGGGCCGATGATCGTGCCGACGCCATAGAGCAGCAGCAGGCCGCCGGAAACCTTCACGAAGTCCTCGGGGCTGGCGAAGTCGTTGGCGTGCGAAACGGCGATCGGGTAGAGCGCGTTGGCCATGGCGCCGTAGAGCGCGGTGAGCAGCAGCAGCGCGGGCACGGAGGCCGGCTGGAAGAGGAAGAGGCACAGGCCGGCGATGGCGGCGATGGCCGACAGCACCGCGAGGACGATGCGGCGGTCGACCCTGTCGGAGATACGGCCGGCCGGCAGCTGCATGACGGCGCCGGCGAAGATGGCGCCGCTCATCATGATGGCGATGGTGCTCGGCGTGAGGCCGGCATTGGCGCCGAAGACCGCGCCGAGCGTGCCGAAGGCGCCGTTCGCGATGCCGATCAGCACGATGCCGACGCAGGCGATCGGCGAGGTGCGATAGAGCGCGGGGATATCGAGCCTGACCTGTTTCAGCGGCTGCGGCGAGGCGGCCGTGGAGAGCGTCGTCGGCAGCATGGCGAGGCAATAGAGGATGCCGGCGAACATGAAGAGGATCGGCGTCGTGACGTCGCCGAGCGCGACGGTCATCTGGCCGCCCACGGTGCCGATGAGGGTGATGGCGATATAGAGCGAGAAGATCAGGCCGCGGCTCTCGTTGGTCGCGCGCTCGTTCAGCCAGCTTTCGATGATCATCGACGTGCCGGCGATGGAAAAGCCTGTGACGGCGCGCAGCACGATCCACCAGACCGGATCGACCAGGATACCCGTCAGCAGTGCGATGATGGCGATCAGCGAGGCGAAGCCGGAAAAGGCGCGCACATGGCCGATGCGCTTGACCACCGTCGGGGCCAGAAGGCAGCCGAGGACGAAGCCCGTCGCCCAGGACGTGCCGAGCAGGCCGAGCATCGTCGTCGCATATCCCTCGAAGGCGCCGCGCATCGGCAGGAGCAGGCCGTGCAGGCCGTTGCCGAGGAAGAGGAACAGCGTGCCCATCAGCAGCGCGAAGACGGAAATGAGGTTTTTACGCATGAGACCTTCGCAGTTTCGCCAATGGGAAAGGAATAGCGTACCTGCCGGCGAATGCCAGATGCAAAGCTTGAAACCATGCGATTTTCAGGCCTTGCGCTGATCGCTTGGAAAAGTGTCCGAGGTGTGACAGGAAGGGGCGAGAAAGGCCGCCATGTCGAAAATCCTTCCCGCCCTGCTTCTTGCCGCCATGCTGCTGCACATCATCCGGCCCATCGGCCTGCCGGGGCTGCGGCGGCGCACGGATTTCTGGAAGATCGCGGTTTTCGCGATCGGATTGATGATGCTGACGGTGCTGATCCGGCCTTAAATTGAGGGCCTGGAGGAGGCCCGGCCGTCACGCGGAAGACCATCCGTCCCTCGATTACGCCGATCTCCGACCTCTCCTTCGTCAAGCCCGCGGATGACGTCGAGGGGTGGTGAGGGCTTGGCTGGAAGGAGTGCGGCGTTTACGCCGCCCCCGAACGCAAAAGGGCCACCCGAAGGTGGCCCCCATGAGGTCTGGTCCGGCACGGACCCGGGCCTATGGGCCCGAAGGAAGGTGGGTTCAGAGCGAGGGCTGCCTCGCTTTCGTCACCACTTTTCCCATGCCCGCGGCCAAAGCCAAAATCTCATTAGACATCGGATCACCTTCCTTTCTGAACGTTGACGATACAGGAAATGTAGGCGATCCGCGCCGGAGCGCAAGGCTTTCCTGTTATTTCTGCTGTTTCAGGATGTCGACGCCCGGCAGGGGCTTGCCTTCCATCCATTCCAGGAACGCGCCGCCGGCGGTCGAGACATAGGTGAAATCGTCGGCGACGCCGGCATGGTTGAGGGCTGCGACCGTGTCGCCGCCACCCGCGACGGAGACGAGCTTGCCGGCCTTGGTCTCGGCCGCTGCATGCTTTGCGGCGGAGACCGTCGCGGTGTCGAAGGGCGCGATCTCGAAGGCGCCGAGCGGGCCGTTCCAGACGAGCGTCGAAGCACGCGAGATCCAGGCATTGACCGCTTCGATCGTCTTCGGGCCGACATCGAGCATCATGGCGTCCGCCGGGATGGCGTTGACGTCGACCACTTCGTTCTCGGCATTGGCCTTGAATTCGCGGGCGACGACGCCGTCTTCCGGCAGCACGATGGCGCAGGTGGCGGTCGCCGCCTCGATCATGATCTGCTTGGCGGTATCGGCAAGGTCGTGCTCGCAGAGCGACTTGCCGACATTCGTGCCGCGGGCGGCGAGGAACGTGTTCGCCATGCCGCCGCCGATGACCAGCGCGTCGACCTTCTTCACGAGGTTCATGAGGAGGTCGATCTTGGTGGAGACCTTCGCGCCGCCGACGATGGCGACGACCGGGCGGGCCGGATTGCCAAGGCCCTTTTCCAGCGCCTCCAACTCGGCCTGCATGGTGCGGCCAGCATAGGCGGGCAGGAGATGGGCAAGGCCTTCCGTCGAGGAATGGGCGCGGTGGGCGGCCGAGAAGGCGTCATTGACGTAGATGTCGCCATTGGCGGCCAGCGCGGCGGTGAAATCGGGGTTGTTCTTCTCTTCGCCCTTGTGGAAGCGGGTGTTTTCGAGAAGCAGGATATCGCCGTTCGCCATGGCGGCGATGGCGGCGGCGGCCTTCTCGCCGATGCAGTCGGCGGCGAACTGGACCTTGGTGCCGAGGACGTCGTTCACGGCGGGAAGGATTTGCTCCAGCGACATGTCGGCGACGACCTCACCCTTCGGGCGGCCGAAATGGGCGAGCAGGACGACCTTGGCGCCCTTCTTCGACAGTTCCCGGATGGTGGGAGCGACGCGCTCGATGCGGGTCGCATCGGTGACCTTGCCGTCCTTGACCGGCACGTTGAGATCGACGCGGACGAGCACGCGCTTGCCGGCGATATCGGTGAGGTTGTCGAGGGTCTTGAAGGTCATGGTTGCCGCTCCTGAATATTTCTTCTGGTCAAGAAAAAACACCCGGACATCTCTGCCCGGGTGTTTCGCGTTTCCGCTTAGATGAGCTTGCCGAGGGCAACCGCCGTGTCGGACATGCGGTTCGAGAAGCCCCATTCGTTGTCGTACCAGGAAAGGATACGAACGAGGTTGCCGTCGAGGACCTTGGTCTGGTCGGCGGCGAAGTTCGACGAATGGCTGTCGTGGTTGAAGTCGACCGAGACAAGCGGCCCCGTGACGTAGTCGAGGATGCCCTTCAGCTCGCCTTCGGCGGCTGCCTTGACGGCGGCGTTGACTTCCTCGGCCGTGACGTTGCGCTTCGGCACGAACTTCAGGTCGACGACCGAGACGTTCGGGGTCGGCACGCGGATCGACGAGCCGTCGAGCTTGCCCTTGAGGTGCGGCAGCACGAGGCCGACGGCCTTGGCGGCGCCGGTGGACGTCGGGATCATCGACAGCGCGGCGGCGCGGGCGCGATAAAGGTCCTTGTGCATGGTGTCGAGGGTCGGCTGGTCACCCGTGTAGGAGTGGACCGTCGTCATGTAGCCCTTCTCGATGCCGAAGGCCTTGTCGAGAACGTAGGCGACCGGCGCAAGGCAGTTCGTCGTGCACGAGGCGTTGGAGATGACGAGGTCGTCCTTGGTCAGCGTGTCGTGGTTGACGCCGTAGACGATGGTCTTGTCGGCATTGTCGCACGGGGCCGAGACGATGACGCGCTTGGAGCCGTTGGCAAGGTGCGCGGAGGCCTTTTCCTTGGTGGTGAAGAGGCCGGTGCATTCCAGCGCGATGTCGACGTCGCCCCAGGGCAGTTCCTTCGGGTCGCGGATGGCCGTGACGCGGATCGGGCCGCGGCCGACGTCGATCGTGTCGCCGGAAACGGTGACGGTGCCGGGGAACTTGCCGTGGACGGAATCGTAGCGGACGAGATGCGCATTGGTCTCGACCGGGCCGAGGTCGTTGACGGCGACGACTTCGATGTCGGTGCGGCCGGATTCGACGATGGCGCGCAGCACGTTGCGGCCGATGCGGCCAAAGCCGTTGATGGCAACTTTCACAGTCATTTCGGGTTTCTCCCTATGGATAAACGTTTGGCGATGCGAGGCGCGGCCGGGGCCGCGCCCGACGGCGCTCAGGCCAGCTTGGCTTCCGCGGCGGCAACGACGGCCTCCGGCGTGATGCCGAAGTGCTTGTAGAGCTCCTTGTAGGGGCCGGAGGCGCCGAAGGAGGACATGCCGACGAAGATGCCGTCCGAACCGATGAAGTGATCCCAGCCCTGGCGAATGCCGGCTTCGACGGCGATCTTGACCGGCGAATTGCCGATGACGGCCTGCTGGTAGGCTTCCGGCTGCTCGGCGAAGAGCTCGAAGCAGGGAACCGAGACGACGCGGGTCGAGATGCCCTTGGCCGAAAGAGCCTGCTGGGCCTTCACCGCGATCTCGATTTCCGAGCCGGTGGCGAAGATCGTCACCTGGGCGTCGCTGGCCGAGACGAGATCGTAGGCACCGCGGGCGCAAAGGTTCTCTTCCTCGTATTCGAGGCGAACCGGCATCAGGTTCTGGCGCGTCAGCGCGATGGCGGACGGACGGTTGTGGCTTTCGAGCGCGAGCTGCCAGCACTCCGCCGTCTCCGTGGCGTCGGCCGGGCGGAAGACGAGCAGGTTCGGGATGGCGCGCAGGGCGGCCATGTGCTCGACCGGCTGGTGCGTCGGGCCGTCTTCGCCAAGACCGATGGAATCGTGCGTCAGCACGTGGATGACGCGGATGCCCATCAGCGCGGCGAGGCGGATCGACGGACGGCAATAGTCCGAGAAGATCAGGAAGCCGCCGGAATAGGGAATGAGGCCGCCATGCAGCGCCATGCCGTTCATCGCCGCCGCCATGCCGTGCTCGCGCACGCCGTAGTGGATGTAGCGGCCGGAGAAGTCGTTCGGGGTGATCGACTTGGTCTGGCTGGTCTTGGTGTTGTTGGAACCCGTCAGGTCGGCCGAGCCGCCGATGGTTTCCGGCAGGACGCCGTTGATGACTTCCAGCGCGTCTTCCGAAGCCTTGCGGGTTGCCGGGTTGGGCTTCGTCTCGGCGAGCTTCTGCTTGTAGGCGGAGATCGCGGAATCGAGGCTGCCTTCGAGGTCGCCGGCGAAGCGGCGGGTGAACTGCGCCTTCTTCTCGGCATCGGTCTTTTCGAGGCGGGCTTCCCATTCCTTGTGCGCCTTGGTGGAGCGCAGGCCGGCGAGGCGCCAGGCGTCGAGCACGTCGGAGGGAACGACGAAGGCTTCCGATTCCCAGTTCAGCGCCTTGCGGGTGGCGGCGATTTCCTCGGCGCCGAGCGGCGAACCGTGGACCTTGTGCGTGCCGGCCTTGTTCGGCGCGCCGAAGCCGATGGTCGTCTTGCAGGCGATCATGGTCGGCTTGTCGGACTTGTGGGCTTCCTCGATGGCGGCGGCGATGGCGTCCGGATCGTGTCCGTCGACGGCGATCGTGTTCCACTGGCTGGCGCGGAAGCGGGCGTGCTGGTCGGTCGAGTCGGCAATGGAGATCGGGCCGTCGATCGAGATGTTGTTGTCGTCCCAGAAGACGATCAGCTTGTTGAGCTTGAGGTGGCCGGCGAGCGAGATCGCTTCCTGGCTGATGCCTTCCATGAGGCAGCCGTCACCGGCAAGCACATAGGTGTAGTGCTCGATGAGGTCGGAGCCGAATTCGTCGCGCAGCTTGCGTTCGGCAAGCGCCATGCCGACGGCGTTGGCGATGCCCTGGCCGAGCGGACCCGTGGTCGTCTCGATGCCGGCGGCGTGGCCGTATTCCGGGTGGCCGGCGGTGCGGGCGCCGAGCTGGCGGAAATTCTTGATCTCGTCGATCGTGATGTCCTCGTAGCCCGTCAAATAGAGCAGCGAGTAGAGGAGCATAGAGCCGTGGCCGGCCGACAGGACGAAGCGGTCGCGGTTCGGCCAGGACGGGGTCTTCGGGTCGAAGGACAGGAAGCGGGTGAAAAGAACCGTTGCGATGTCTGCTGCGCCCATGGGCAGGCCGGGGTGACCCGAGTTCGCCTTTTCCACGGCATCCATGGAAAGGAAGCGAATTGCGTTCGCCATCCGGTCGTGTTTTTCGCGAGAGATCATGACTGTTCCGTCTTCTTCGGGGTGTCAGGGCCGATGCCGTTCCGGGTATCGGTTGGAAGCGGGGTGACACATAGCAGGTGCACCGTCTAAGTCAACGAATTCGGCGGGTTTTGCGGCACTTGGGCGCTGGTTCCGCGACGTTTTTTAGCAGTTCCGAAAGCCTTTGCCGGGCCGTTCGCGCGAGGGGTGCGGAACGCCGATCCACAGCGGCTTTGGCGCGCGGATTGCCATGCTGTTGACGCTCGGGCCCGCAGTTGAATACTGTCGCGCGAAGGGAACCGGCGCTGGCGGCGGCGATTCGTATTTTTGAAAGTGCCGGTGAAGGCTTCATGACAAACGGGGAAACAGTCAGGGCGGCGATAGAGGAGCTTCGCAGGGCTCTCGCGAACCTCGACAACGCGCTCGACATGCGCTTCGACCGCGAGCGCGATCACGGCGAGGTCGAGGGCGAGGTGCGGCGGGTGAACGTCGACCGCTCGCGGCTCGCCCAGGAGCTCGATCAATCCGAATTCCGCGCGAACCGTCTGGAAGAGGTGAACCGCGAGGTCTCCCGCCGGCTCGTCACGGCGATGGAGACGATCCGGGCCGTGCTCGACCGTTAATCCCAGAAAGAAAGACTTCGCATGGCACAGGTGACCGTACAGATCGATGGCAAGGCCTACCGCATGGCTTGCGAGGAAGGCCAGGAGGGGCATCTCGAAGAGCTTGCCGCCGGCTTCGATCAATATGTCGGCCACCTGAAGAGCCAGTTCGGCGAGATCGGCGACCTGAGGCTCACCGTCATGGCCGGCATCATGGTGATGGACGAGCTCAACGACGTCACCCGGCGTCTCGCCAAGCTGGAAAAGGAAACCGAGGAGCTGCGCACGGGCCGCGAGGGCGTGATGAGCGAGGTTTCGCGCAACGAGGAAGCCATCGCCGTCGCCCTCAACGAGCTGACCAGCCAGATCCAGGGCATGGCCGCCAAGCTCACCGGCAAGCCGCCGGCGAACTGATCCGCGGCGTTTCCAGGCCTTTGCGCACGGCGAGGGCTTCGCACTTTTGCTGAGCTGCTTCGGGAATTGCCACTGGCGAAAACGCCGCTTTCATCCTATATGTCGGATGCGATCTGCGCTTCCCGACAGGAACCACAATCCCTGGGGCCATACTCGATCCAAAGGGAGCTGTCCCTGACCCGGCCCGTGGGCTTGGTCACACGGTGCCCACCTACGTTTGTAGGCACCCAGGATCGTAAACCTCCATCGGTCGTCGCGGATCGTACCTTGCTGAAATCACCGTCAGAACGAAAAGGCCGCCCCATGGGGCGGCCTTCGTGTTTTCTTCCGGGCAGTTGCCCCTCATCCGGCCTGCTGGCCACCTTCTCCCCGCAAGCGGGGCGAAGGGATATGCCGCGCCCGGTTTCCCCAAATCTTCATCGTTGCGTGGGGCAAGTCCCCTCTCCCCGCTTGCGGGGAGAGGGTTAGGGTGAGGGGCAGGGCGGCGAACGCCTTACGCGGCCGCCTTCAGCTGCTTGTCGACCATGGCGCGCAGGCTGCCAAGGTCCTTGGCGAAGGCGCGGATGCCTTCGGAGAGCTTTTCGGTCGCCATGGCGTCCTCGTTCAGCATCCAACGGAAGGCCTTCTCGTCGATCTTGATCGGCGAGACCTTGGCGGCCTTTTCCGGCGAGAGCTTGCGCTCCAGCTTGCCCGATGCGGCGTCGAGTTCCTCGAGCAAGGCGGGGCTGATCGTCAGGCGGTCGCAGCCGGCCAGCGCTTCGATCTCGCCCGTGTTGCGGAAGGAGGCGCCCATGACGATCGTGTCGATGCCGTTGGACTTGTAGTAGTCGTAGATCGCGCGGACGGAGAGGACGCCCGGATCGTCTTCGGCGGTGAAGGTCTTGCCGGAGGCCTTGACATGCCAGTCGAGGATGCGGCCGACGAAGGGCGAGATGAGGAAGACGCCGGCATCGGCGCAGGCGATGGCCTGGGCCTGGTTGAAGAGCAGCGTCAGGTTGCAGTCGATGCCTTCCTTCTGCAGCACTTCGGCGGCGCGGATGCCTTCCCAGGTGGAGGCGAGCTTGATCAGGATGCGCTCGCGGGAAATGCCGCGCGCGTCATAGGCCTTGATGATCTCGCGAGCCTTGGCGATGGAGGCCTCGGTGTCGAAGGAGAGGTCGGCATCGACTTCGGTCGAGACGCGGCCGGGCACCAGCTCGGCAAGCGCGGCGCCGACCGCGATGGCGAGGCGATCGCCGACGGCGGCGACGACGCCCTCGTGATTGCCGCCTTGCGACCGGCCCCAGCGGATGGCTTCGGCCACCGCGTCGGAAAATGCCGGCGTGCCGAGCGCCTTCAGGACGATGGTGGGATTGGTGGTGCAATCGACCGGCTTCAGGCGGCGCACGGCTTCGATGTCGCCGGTATCTGCCACGACGGTCGTCATCGCGCGGAGTTGTTCAAGCTTGGACGTCATATCCGAATTCCCGAAAGGTTGTTGCTGGGCCTCCGTCCCCGGCCCTTGCAGGGGAAACGTCGAACCCTCCTCCATGTTCCTATGCAGGCGTGCGTGCGGCCGTGCTTCCGTTTCGGCCGCCGGCTTGCCGGCACACACTGGCGACCGGCGGAAAACCGCCAGTCGACATGGGGCGACTATCGACATTTCCCCGGGACAAAGTCAAGCACTTTTGCCCACTCTCGTGAACATATGTCGCATTTCCCCAGCGATGTGCTAAGGTGCCCGCCGGAAACGAACGAGCAAGATGGAGGCGACGTGGCAAGGCTCCGGCGCGACACACATACGGCCTATTCGGAATCGACGGCGCTACGCCTGCGGGCCGCCTGGCTCTATTACAACCAGGGCCTCACCCAGAAGGACGTGGCGGAGAAGATCGGCGTCAGCCGCACCACGGTCGTGCGCATGCTCGACGAGGCGCTGAAGCGCTCCGAGGTGCAGATCTGGATCAACGAGGGCATTGCCGACTGCGTGGAACTTTCCGTGCGGCTGGAAAGGGCCTACGGGCTCGACGAGGCCGTTGTGGTGCCGGCGGCCGACAGCGCGGAGGCGACGGCCAAGAGCGTCGGCCTCGCGCTCGGCCAGTTCCTGACGGAGGCGATCCCCGACGACTGCACGGTCGGCGTCGGCTGGGGGCGCACGCTGACGGCCTCGCTGGCCAGCTTCCGCCCCGCCCGCCGCGAGCGCGTCAAGGTCGTCTCGCTGCTCGGCGGCGTCGTGGAGGCGCATCGCATCAACCCCATCGAATATACCTGGCAGCTTGCCAGCCAGCTCGGGGCGGAGTGTTACCTGTTCCTCGCGCCGCTTCTCGTCGATTCGCGCGAGACCAAGCGCAGCCTCATCGAGAAATGCGGCCTCAAGACCCTGTTCGAACTTGCCGAGAACATGGATATCGCGGTGGTGAGCTGCGGCGATATCGGACCGGAGGCAAGCTCGCTGTCGCGCGACTTCATCGCCCGGCGGGAGCTGGAGGAGCTGATCGCGGCGGGCTGCGTGTGCGATACGATGTGCAATTTCCTCGATGCGGAGGGGCACACCATCGACCATCCGATCCGCCACCGGGTCATGTCGATCGATCTCGATACGGTGAAGAAGGCGCGACATATCGTGCTCGTCTCCGGCGGGGCGCATCGGGCGCCGGCCATCCGCGCCACCATCCGCCGCGTCGGCTGCAACACGCTGATCACCGACGAGGGCGCCGCGAAGGCGATGCTGGCGCTTGCCGAAACCTCCGCCGCGGCCTGACCGGATCATCGTGGGATTTGATTGCGGCACCGCCTGCTGCTAAGCGGAGCGAAAAGCAGCGGGAGACATCCGTGACACCGAGGGAAGAGAAGGCGGCCATCCGCAACGAGCGGCTGGCCCTGCGCGACGCGATGACGCCGGAGGCGCGCATCGAGGGCAGCCTTGCCATGGCCGGGCATGCGGGCGACCGCATCGAATTCGATCCCGGCACGGTGATCTCCGGCTTCTGGCCGATCCGCTCGGAGGCCGACATCCGGCCGCTGATGGCGCATCTGCGCACGCGCGGCGCGCGGCTCTGCCTGCCGGTGGTGCTCGACCGGGAGACGATCGTCTTCCGCGAGCTTGTCGTCGGCGCGCCGGTGGTCAAGACCGGCTTCGGCACGACCGGGCCGGGGCCGGAGGCGGCGGTCATCGATCCCGACATCCTCCTGATGCCGCTTTCCGCCTTCGACGCGGCGGGCAACCGCATCGGCTATGGCGCCGGCCATTACGACCGGGCGATCGACCGGCTGAAGGCGAAAGGCCGCACGCCGATGCTGATCGGCATTGCGTTCGACTGCCAGGAAGTGGCATCAGTACCGGCCGAGCCGCACGACGTTCCGCTGGATGCGATCCTCACGGAAAGCGGCTTGCGGATGTTCCAACAGGTTTCATAAGGCAGTTCGATGCGTTTTCTCTTTCTGGGCGACATGGTGGGCAAGACCGGGCGGACGGCCGTCTGGGAGCGCCTGCCGGGCCTGATCGGCGATTTCAAGCTGGATTTCGTCGTCGTCAACGGGGAGAACGCGGCCGGCGGCTTCGGCATCACCGAGGATATCTTCCTGGAGACGATCAATGCCGGGGCCGACGTCGTGACGACCGGCAACCATGTCTGGGACCAGAAGGAGGCCGTGGGCTTTGCCGGCCGGCACGACCAGTTCCTGCGGCCCGCCAACTATCCGGCCGGCACGCCCGGCCGCGGCGCCAACCTTTTCATCGCCCGCAACGGGGCACGCGTGCTGGTCGCCAACATCATGGGCCGCGTCTTCATGCATCCCGAGCTGGACGATCCCTTCACCGCGGGCGAGGCGATCCTGGCGTCCTGCCCGCTCGGCGAGCAGGCGGACGCCATCATCTTCGATTTCCATGCGGAAGCGACCAGCGAGAAGCAGTGCTTCGGCCATTTCGTCGACGGGCGCGCCAGCGTCGTCGTCGGCACGCATACCCATGTGCCGACGGCCGATTGCCAGATCCTCAACGGCGGCACGGGCTACATGTCGGACGCCGGCATGTGCGGCGACTACGATTCCTCGCTCGGCATGGACAAGGAAGAGCCGCTCAACCGCTTCATCTCCAAGATGCCGCGCGGACGCTTCGAGGCGGCCTCCGGCCCGGCGACGATCTGCGGGTTGGCGGTCGAGATTTCCGACCGCACCGGCCTTGCCGAGAAGATCGCGCCGCTGCGTCTCGGCGCGCGCCTTGCCGAGACGGTGCCGGATTTCTGGAACTGACAGCCCGCGTCAGATCATGTGGCGCAGGTGATCTGCCGAGCCGCTGCTGAAGGTCACATGCGCCTTCACGCCGACATCCGGCTCGTCGTCCGGGTTGAGGTTCGCCTTGGCGATCTCCCAGCCGAATTTCAGCCTGCTGCCGGTCGAGGCCCAGATTTCGGCGTCCTCGATCTCCAGCGCCAGCATGGTGAGCTGCGGATCGTGCTTGCCGTGGTCGAACCAGGCTTCGATGACGGAGCTCCAGTATTCGTCGATCTTGGCGGGATCCTTGCGAACGGAAATACGGCCGGCGACGCAGGCATGGTAATCGTGGTCCTTGCCGACCACGCAGAAATGCGCGCGGGCGCCGGGCGTGATCGCCTCGACGATCTCCGCATCCGTCTTGGTGAAGAACCAGATCGTCGCGGTCTGGCGATCAAGCTGCGGCGCCATCGGCTGCATGTGCATGTGGCTGCCCTCGATGCCGAGCATGCCGGCATGGATCCGGTCGATCTCGTCGAAAAGCTGTTCCTTCGGGTGTTCGCGCGCCCGGGTGAGGTTGGACATGGCTGTTCCTCTCATTCGTTGGGTTGACGCCCGGAGGAACGTGGGGCGGCGGACAAGGTTCCGGCGGCGCATGATCGCACGGCTTGCCGAAGCGGCTGGCGCTTTCTATTCTCCGCGGCTCCAGAGACCGGGATTTCTTCATGCGTCTTCTTCTTTCCGCTTCCCTCCTGCTCGTTTCCTCCGCCATCGCGCTTGCCGACGGCGCGCCGATGCCGGGCGGGCCGGCAGCGGAATCCGGCCAGCCGCACGGGGCGGCCAGGCAGCCGGTGGAGAAGGCGCCGGCGCGCTCCCTCGGGGTCGCGCAGGAATTTTCCATGCCCTCGGGCAATATCGGCTGCGTCTACATTCCCGAGGGCGGCACGGACGTCTACCAGCCGGAGGACGGCGGGCCGGAGCTTTCCTGCGACCGGATCGAGCCGAAATATGTGCGCGCCATTCTCGGCCGCAGCGGCAAGGGCAGGGTGCTTTCCAATGTCGGCGACCAGGGCTGCTGCGGGGCGAAGACGATCCTCGACTATGGCGAGGTCTGGCGCGGCGGTCCCTTCACCTGCCATTCGGAGCGCACGGGGCTGACCTGCGAGCGTGAGGACGGCCATTCCTTCCTCCTCAGCCGCGCACGCTTGAAGGCCGACTGAAATCCTCCTTCGCTTTGTTCGCCGGACTGCTGGACGCGCGGCGACAATGAAATTATAAGGCGGCATTCCAAAAATCGGGGCAGCAAGCCGGCGCGTCACCGCGGTCGTCCTGTCCCGCTCAAAGACCGGCGACCGAAACAAAGGGCGCCAAACCAAGACAGGGGTGCCATGGCTGGCCATTCACAGTTCAAGAATATCATGCACCGCAAGGGTCGGCAGGACGCCGTGCGGTCGAAAATGTTCTCCAAGCTCGCCCGTGAAATCACGGTGGCGGCGAAGACGGGCATGGCCGATCCGGCGATGAACCCGCGCCTGCGCCTGGCGATCCAGAACGCCAAGGCCCAGTCCATGCCGAAGGACAATATCGAGCGCGCCATCAAGAAGGCCTCCGGCGGAGATGCGGAGAACTACGAGGAAGTCCGCTACGAGGGTTATGGCCCGGGCGGCGTCGCCGTCATCGTCGAGGCGCTGACCGACAACCGCAACCGCACCGCCTCCTCCGTCCGCTCGACCTTCTCCAAGGCCGGCGGCGCATTGGGCGAAACCGGCTCGGTCTCCTTCTCCTTCGACCGCGTGGGCGAGATCACCTACAAGCTTTCAGCCGGCAGCGCCGACGCCGTCATGGACGCCGCCATCGAGGCCGGCGCCGAGGACGTGACGACGGACGAGGACGGCCACTCGATCATCTGCGGCTTCGAGGATATCGGCGACGTTTCCAAGGCGCTGGAAGACACGCTCGGCGAGGCCGAGACCGTCAAGGCGATCTGGAAGGCGCAGAACACCGTGCCGGTCGACGAGGAAAAGGCGCAGTCGCTGATGAAGCTCATCGACACGCTGGAAGACGACGACGACGTGCAGAACGTCTATTCGAATTTCGAGGTCTCCGACGAGGTCCTGGCCAAGCTTTCGGCCTGATCGGGGGAGCTGCGACGGCCCCTCATCCCGCTGCCGCGACCTTCTCCCCGCAAGCGGCGAAGGCGGCAGACGGGAATGGCTTCCTTCCCACCCATCGTCGAGATGGGAAGACGCCGGTACAACGAAACTCCTTCTCCCCGCTTGCGGGGAGAAGGTCGCGGCAGCGGGATGAGGGGCAATCCCTTACTCTGCCTCGGCCAGTTTCCTCTGCGCCCCTGCAAACAACCGCAGCGACTTCACCCGCGCCTCCATGTCGTGGACCGGCATGGAGACGATCAGCTCGTCCGCTTTGGTGAGGGAGAGGAAATCGGCGATCCGGCGCTCGATCTTCTCCGGCCCGCCGACGACGGCATATTGCAGAGTATGCTCCACCATGATGCGCTCCTGCTCGTTCCAGAAGCCGTCCATGCTGTCGACCGGCGGCGGGAAGGCTCCGGGCGTGCCGCGGCGAAGGCGCACGAAGGATTGCTGCATGGAGGTGAAGAGGTAATCGGCCTCCGCATCCGTATCGGCCGCCGCGCCCATCACGCCCACCATGACATGGGGCTTGTCGAGATATTGCGAGGGCTCGAAGCGCTCGCGGTAGATCTCCAGCGCCGTCAGCAGCATGTCCGGCGCGAAATGCGAGGCGAAGGCGAAGGGCAGGCCGAGCATGCCAGCCAGATGCGCCGAATAATGGCTGGAGCCGAGCAGCCAGACCGGCACGTTGCTGCCCGCGCCCGGCACGGCGACGACCTTCTGGTCCGGCGCGGGCGGTCCCATGAGCTGCATCAGCTCGATGACGTCCTGCGGGAAATTGTTGGCGGCGCTGTCGAGATTGCGGCGCAGCGCCTGCGCGGTGCGCATGTCCGTGCCCGGGGCGCGGCCGAGGCCGAGGTCGATGCGGTCCGGGAAGAGCGCGGCGAGCGTGCCGAACTGCTCGGCGATGACGAGCGGCGAATGGTTCGGCAGCATGATGCCGCCGGAACCGACGCGGATCGTCTCGGTGCCCGCCGCGACATGCTGGATGACGAGGGAGGTGGCGGCGCTGGCGATGCCGCGCATGCCGTGATGCTCGGCGAGCCAGAAGCGCTTGTAGCCGTGCACCTCGGCCTCCTGCGCCAGACGGCGGGAATTTTCCAGCGACTGGGCGACGGTGCCGCCTTCGATGACCGGGGACAGGTCGAGGATGGAGAAGGGCACCATGGGAGCGGCCTCTTTGTAAGGGATTTTGATCGCTTCCCCATGTAGGTTCAGTTTTCTCGAATCCAAGCAAGGAATTCCGGAATTCGCATAGTGATGCTTTGTTTTTGTTTTGTTCACATTTCGCTGGCAGGGTCCGGCGGACAGGGTTAGGGTTGGACAATGCAGGACACGATTCGCATCATCGGCATCGATCCGGGGCTTCGCCGCACCGGCTGGGGCATTATCGAGACGCTCGGCAACTCCCTGCGCTTCGTTGCCTCGGGCACCGTGACGTCGGATGGCGACATGGATCTCGCTTCGCGCCTCTGCCAGCTCCATGACGGCCTTGCCGAGGTCGTGCACAGCTACCAGCCCGACGAGGCTGCCGTCGAGCAGACCTTCGTCAACAAGGACGCGACCGCCACGCTGAAGCTCGGCCAGGCGCGCGGCATCGCCATGCTGGTGCCGGCCCGCGCGGGCCTGCGCGTTGCCGAATATGCGCCGAACGCCGTCAAGAAGGCGGTGATCGGCGTCGGCCACGGCGAGAAGCAGCAGATCCACATGATGCTGAAAGTGCTGATGCCGAAGGCCACTTTCGTAGGCAACGACGCGGCCGATGCGCTCGCCATCGCCATCTGCCACGCCCACAACCGCCAGGGCCTCTCCGGCCGCCTCGCCAAGCTCGCTGGTTGATTTGTTCTTGACTTGTTCCGGTTGCGACGATAAGTAATACCGCAGAGGTATTACCATGCGTGTGACGGAAAAAGGTCAGGTGACGATCCCGAAGGATATCCGCGACCGGCTCGCCATCGAGCCCGGTTCGGAGGTGGACTTCGTTGTCTCGAACGACGGCGTGATGCTGGTGAAGGTCGGCGACGGCAAAGGCGATTTCAAGGATTTCGACGCCTGGGCGGCCAGCGTCAGGGGAACGTGGGATCTCGACGGCATGACGCCCGACGAATATTTCGAATGGCTGCGGGGGCCGCGTGATGACCTCGACCGTCGTTGATACCAATGTTCTGATCGACATCCTCGGGCCGGATCGTCCGGAACGGGTCTGGTCACTTGCCGCCCTGAAACGGTGCGTGGAAGAGGGGGAGTTGGTTCTCCATTCCGTTGTCTGGTCGGAGCTTGCGGCATCGCCGCTCAGCGAACTGGAGCTGAACCTCGCCTTCGGTTGGCTTCGCATGCGGCGGGAACCCTTTTCCTATGAAGCGGCATTCGCTGCCGGCAAGGCGCACTATGCCTATCGCCGGGCGGGTGGGCTGCGGGAACGTACGCTGCCGGACTTCCTTGTCGGGGCGCATGCTTGCGTGCGTTCCCACCGGCTCCTCACCCGCGATGCCGCCCGCTACCGTACCTATTTCCCCGCGCTCGACATCATCTCCCCCGAAACCCATCCCTGACGGACCCATCCATGATCGGCAAACTCAAAGGCACCATCGACGAGATCGGCGAGGATCATGTGGTTCTCGACGTGCACGGCGTCGGCTATGTCGCCCATTGCTCGGCGCGCACGCTCGGCAGGCTCGGCTCGGCCGGGGAGGCGGCCGCGCTGTTCATCGAGACCTATGTGCGCGAGGACCAGTTCCGCCTGTTCGGCTTCCTGACGGCACTGGAGCGGGAATGGTTCCGGCTGTTGCAGAGCGTGCAGGGCGTCGGCTCCAAGGTGGCGCTGGCGGTGCTTTCCACGCTGACGCCGGGAGAACTGGCCAATGCCATCGCGCTGCAGGACAAGACGGCCGTCTCGCGCGCGCCGGGCGTCGGGCCGAAGGTGGCCGTGCGCATCATCACCGAGTTGCGCAACAAGGCGCCGGCCTTTGCGGGCGAGGCCTCGGCCGCCATCGGGCTCAAGCAGGAGATCGGCGAGGGCGTCGCCTCCGCGCCGGTCGCCGATGCGGTGTCGGCGCTCACCAATCTCGGTTACTCGCGCGACCAGGCGGCCAATGCCGTCGCGGCGGCGCTCAAGAATGGCGGGGAGGGGGCGGACAGCGCCAAGCTCATCCGCCTCGGTCTCAAGGAATTGTCGCGGTGATGCCGTTGCCTTCCTCCGCGGACAATGGGATTAGGGCTCAATGAGCGACGAGACGAGACTGCTTTCGCCGGACAAGCGCGGCGAGGACATCGACACGGCCCTGCGCCCGCAGACGCTGGACGACTTTACCGGCCAGGCGGAGGCGCGCGCCAACCTCAAGATCTTCATCGAGGCGGCGAAGAACCGCGGCGAGGCGCTCGACCATGTGCTCTTCGTCGGACCGCCCGGCCTGGGCAAGACGACGCTGGCGCAGATCATGGCCAAGGAGCTCGGCGTCAATTTCCGCTCGACCTCCGGCCCGGTCATCGCGAAAGCCGGCGACCTTGCGGCGCTGCTGACCAATCTGGAAGAGCGCGACGTGCTCTTCATCGACGAGATCCACCGCCTCAACCCGGCCGTCGAGGAAATCCTCTATCCGGCCATGGAGGATTTCCAGCTCGATCTCATCATCGGCGAAGGCCCGGCCGCGCGCTCGGTGAAGATCGACCTGTCGAAATTCACCCTCGTCGCCGCCACCACGCGCCTCGGCCTGCTGACGACGCCGCTGCGCGACCGTTTCGGCATTCCGGTGCGGCTCAATTTCTACACCGTCGAGGAGCTGGAATCGATCGTGCGCCGCGGCGCGCGGCTGATGGGGCTCGGCATGACGGATGGCGGCGCGCGGGAGATCGCCCGGCGCGCCCGCGGCACGCCGCGCATCGCCGGCCGCCTGCTGCGCCGCGTGCGCGACTTCGCCGAGGTGGCGCGGGCGGAGGCGGTGACGCAAAAGATTGCCGACGAGGCGCTGACGCGGCTTCTCGTCGACAATATGGGCCTCGACCAGCTCGACCGGCGCTACCTCTCGATGATCGCCCACAATTTCGGCGGCGGGCCGGTCGGCATCGAGACCATCGCGGCGGGGCTGTCCGAGCCGCGCGACGCCATCGAGGACATCATCGAGCCCTACATGATCCAGCAGGGCTTCATCCAGCGCACGCCGCGTGGCCGTGTTTTAACCGCAAATGCCTGGAAACATCTGGGCCTCACGCCGCCGAAGGATATCGAGGCGTCACAGTTCAGGCTCTTTTCCGAGGACGACTGAGTGATCACCCGCCGCGGTTTGCTGAAGGCCTTTGGAGGCTTGGTTGCCGCGGGTTTCGCCACTTCCGCCTACGCCGTCGGCGTGGAGCCGGTGCTGCGGCTCGGCACGACGATCTATCGCATCCGGCCGCCCGGCTGGCCGGAGGGGCAGAAGCTGCGAATCGTCGCGCTGGCCGATGTCCATGCCTGCGATCCCTGGATGAGCGTCGGGCGGATCCGCGCCATCTGCGAGCATGCGAACGCGCTCGGCGGCGATATCATCGTTCTCCTCGGCGATTATGTCTCCGACATGCGTGCCGTCTGGAACCATGTGCCGGCCGACGCATGGGCCGGGGCGCTGTCGATCCTGAAGGCGCCATATGGCGTCCATGCCGTCATCGGCAATCACGACTGGTGGAAGGACGGGGCGGCGCAGGCGGCGGGCGGCGGCGAGACGTTCAGCCACCGGGCCTTGCGGGATGCCGGTATCGCGGTCTATGCCAACCGCGCCGCGCGGATCGAAACGGCATCCGGCGCTTTCTGGCTGGCAGGCCTCGAAGACCAGCAGGCGCTCCATCCCGGGCGAAAATGGAACCGCACGCAGTTCGCCGGGCTTGACGACCTGCCCGGCACGCTCGCGCAGGTGACGGATGACGCGCCCGTCATTCTGATCGCCCACGAGCCCGACATCTTTCCGAGCGTTCCCGCGCGGGTTTCGCTGACGCTGTGCGGCCATACCCATGGCGGCCAGGTCCGGCTTTTCGGCTATGCGCCTGTGGTGCCGTCGCGCTACGGAAACCGCTATGTCTACGGCCATATCGTCGAGGAGGGCCGGCATCTGTGCGTTTCCGGCGGGCTTGGCTGTTCCGGCCTGCCGGTCCGCTTCGGCTCGCCGCCGGAGATCATGGTGATCGAACTCGGCTGAGCGCCGGCCTTGCATTTGCTGCCGCTTTGCGGGAGAGAGGCGGAAAATTCTTGCCGGACACCGATCATGACAGACCTCCCCCATCATCTTTCTGGCGAACTCAGCGAGGCAGGCCACCGGCTCGTGCAGCGCGTCTATTACGAGGACACGGATTTTTCCGGCGTCGTCTACCACGCCCGCTACCTGCATTTCATGGAGCGCGGGCGGACGGATTATCTGCGTCTGCTCGGCGTCGAGCAGGGCAGCCTCGTGCTGGAGGAGGACCGCGAGGGCCTCGTCTTCGTCGTTCATCGCATGGAGATCGACTTCAAGGCGCCAGCGCGGATGGACGATATCCTGACGATCCTGACGTCCACCGAGAAGGCGGGCGGGGCGAAGATGATCCTCAACCAGGAAATCCGCCGCGGCGACCAGCTTCTGATAGCCGCGCGCGTCATCATCGCGGTCATCAACGCGGCGGGCCGGCCGCGCCGGCTGCCGGAGGCGCTGGCGGCGCGTTTTCTTGCCAGGACGCAAGAAGTTTCGGCCGCGCATTAGCGGTAACACTCCCTTAACCATAATGATGTCTTACTCGACGGGTGAGGATTTTGTGCACTGCACGTCATCCTTTAACCAAAATTGCCGTGAAGAAGGCAGGTTGTAAGCGTTTGACCGGCATGGCGGCCGGCGGCATCAACCGGACATTCTTGACGGACTGCGAAGCGGGTGCGGGACGAAAACCCTGACTGCGACGCGCGTTATTGAATGCCGTAGCGGGTTTATCCTCCCAGAGGCCCGCCACGGCGGAATGTTACCCGGTTGGGCCGCAAAGCGCCCGTGCCGGGTGTTTGGATTCGGGGACATAGGTCTATGGAACAAGTGGGTTTGGAAGCGGCTGGCAGCGTGACCCTGTGGGGTCTCTTCATCCAGGCCGGATTCATCGTGAAGCTGGTCATGCTCGGCCTTCTCGCCGCGTCCGTCTGGACCTGGGCCATCGTGGTCGACAAGTCCGTGAGCTACGGCCGCGCGCGCCGCCAGCTCGACAGCTTCGAGCAGGTCTTCTGGTCGGGCCAGTCGCTGGAGGAGCTCTATCGCACGCTCTCCGACCGGCAGACCTCCGGCATGAGCGCCATCTTCGTGGCGGCGATGCGGGAATGGAAGAAGAGCTTCGAACGCGGGGCGCGCTCGCCCATAGGCCTGCAGATGCGTATCGACCGGGCGATGGACGTGACGCTGTCGCGCGAATCCGAAACGCTGGAAGCCCGGCTCGGCTCGCTCGCCACCATCGGCTCGGCGGCGCCCTTCGTCGGCCTCTTCGGCACGGTCGTCGGCATCATGACCTCCTTCCAGGCCATCGCCGGCTCCAAGCAGACGAGCCTTGCGGTCGTCGCGCCGGGCATCGCCGAGGCGCTGCTCGCCACCGCCATCGGCCTCGTCGCCGCCATTCCCGCGGTCATCGCCTACAACAAGTTCTCCGCCGACGCCGGCAAGCTGACGGCGCGCATGGAGGGCTTTGCGGACGAGTTCTCGGCCATCCTCTCGCGCCAGATCGACGAGAAGCTGCAGCCGCGCGCTGCGGCGCAGTAAAGCGCGGCGTTCAGGACAGACGGAGACGACGCCATGGGCATGTCAGTCGGAGCGAAGAATTCAGGCGGCGGTCGCCGCCGCCGCGGGGGCGGCAAGCGGGCCCCGATGAGCGAGATCAACGTGACGCCGATGGTCGACGTCATGCTGGTGCTGCTCATCATCTTCATGGTCGCAGCCCCCTTGATGACCGTCGGCGTGCCGCTCGACCTGCCGAAGACGCAGGCCAAGGCCCTCAACGCCGATACGCAGCCGATCACCGTTTCGGTCAAGGCCGACGGCCAGGTCTTCCTGCAGGAAACAGCGATCCCGATCGAGGAGGTCGCCGCCAAGCTCCAGGCCGTGGCCACCACCGGCTATACCGAGCGTATCTTCGTGCGCGGCGACGGCAATGCGCCCTATGGCGTCATGGCCGACGTCATGTCGCGCATCCAGGCCGGCGGCTTCACCAATATCGGCCTCGTCACCGAGCAGAAACCGGACAGGTAATCGCACGCCATGAAGGGCAGCCTTGCCACATCCGCCGTCATCCACGCCGTGGTCCTCACCTGGGCGCTGGTTTCGCTCGGCAGTCCCGAGAGCTTCGACGTCGCCGATGTCGAGGCCCTGCCGGTCGATATCGTGTCGATCGAGGAGCTGACGCAGATTCAGCAGGGCGACAAGAAAGCCGAAATGAAGGAAAAGGCCGCCCCCGTTCCGACCAAGAAGCAGACGCCGGTCGAGAACGCGGAAAATGTCGGCGACAACGAGATCGACCTGAAGAACCTGCCGACGCCGGAAGAAAAGCCGCGCGACATCGAGACCGCCGCTTCGCCGGAAAAGGCCGAGAAGGTCGTCCAGACGCCGGACAGCAAGCCCGTCGAGGAGGCAAAGCCGGTCGAAAAGGCGAGCGAGCCCTCGACCGAGGTCGCGGCCCTTCCCGAGGCCAAGCAGGAGGTCAAGCCCGACCCGAAGCCCGAGGCCAAGCCGGCTGAAGACAAGCCCGCCGAGGACCCGGAAGCCGAGGCGCTGCCGGACAAGGTGCCGCTGCCCGAGATGAAGCCGAAGGTCGAGACGGCCAAGGCCGAGCCGGAGAAGAAGCCGGAAGAGAAGAAGACCGAGACGGCGAAGGCCCAGACGGCCAAGACGCCCGACCGTAAGAAGGACGAGAAGAAGAAGCAGGAGAAGGCGAGCTCGCTGAACGACAGCGACTTCAACGCCGACGAGATCGCTGCGCTTCTCAACAAGGAAAAGGCGGCCGGCGGCGGCGCCAAGCGCTCGCAGGAACAGGCGGCGCTCGGCGGCAAGAAGACGACGACCGGCACCAAGCTTTCGATGAGCGAGATGGACGCGCTGCGCGGCCAGATCCAGAACAACTGGTCGATCATCCCCGGCCTTTCGGATGCCGCCGACGTGCGCATCAAGGTCACGATGCAGCTCGACCAGAACGGCGACATCATCGGCGAGCCGGAAGTCGTGGCGACCGGCGGCTCGGAAGCTGCCCGCCGGGCGCTTGCCGGCGGCGCGCGCCGCGCCATCATGAAATCGCGGCCTTTCAAGGGGCTGCCGCCGGAAAAATACGATGCCTGGAGCGAAGTCGTCGTGAACTTCGATCCGAGCGAAATGATGTAGGAACTAGGAAGGCCTAGATAGATGTACAGACGCAATCTTCTTCGTTTGCTGGTCGTGCTGACCGGCCTTGCGGTCTCTCTGCCGCAGGCCTTTGCGAAGGTCGAAATCAACATCAACAAGGGCAATGTCGAGCCGCTGCCGATCGCCGTGACGGACTTCGTCGCCGGCGGCGACCTCGGCCAGCGCATCACCGACGTCATCGCGGCCGACCTCAAGCGCTCCGGCCTCTTCGCGCCGGTCAACAAGCAGGCCTTCATCGAGAAGATCTCCAACCCGGACCAGCCCCCGCGCTTCGACGACTGGAAGGTCATCAACGCGCAGGCGCTCGTCACGGGCCGCGTGACGCAGGAGGGCGACGGGCGCCTGCGCGCCGAGTTCCGCCTCTGGGACACCTTCGCCGGCCAGCAGCTCACCGGCCAGCAGTTCTACACGCAGCCGGAAAACTGGCGCCGCGTGGCGCATATCATCGCCGACGCGATCTATGAGCGCCTGACGGGCGAGAAGGGCTACTTCGACACCCGCATCGTCTATGTCGCCGAAAGCGGCCCGAAGACGGCCCGCAAGCGCCAGCTCGCCATCATGGACCAGGACGGCTTCAACGCCCGCGCGCTGACGAATTCCAACGAGTTGGTCCTGACGCCGCGCTTCTCGCCGAGCCGCCAGGAAATCACCTACATGTCCTTCGAGGGCAACCAGCCGCGCGTCTACCTGCTCCAGCTTGAGACGGGGCAGCGCGAGGTGGTCGGCAACTTCCCGGGCATGACCTTTGCGCCGCGCTTCTCGCCGGATGGCCAGCGTGTCATCATGAGCCTGCAGCAGGAAGGCAACGCCAATATCTACACGATGGACCTGCGCTCGCGCACCACGACGCGGCTGACCTCCACCGCCGCGATCGACACCTCGCCCTCCTATTCGCCCGACGGCAGCCAGATCGTCTTCGAAAGCGACCGCGGCGGCCGGCCGCAGCTCTACGTGATGGGTGCCGACGGCTCGGGCCAGCGCCGCATCTCCTTTGGCGACGGTTCCTATTCCACGCCGGTCTGGTCCCCGCGCGGCGACCTCATCGCCTTCACCAAGCAGTCGGGCGGCAAGTTCTCCATCGGCGTGATGAAGACGGACGGTTCGGGCGAGCGCATCCTGACCTCGGGCTTCCACAATGAAGGCCCGACCTGGGCGCCGAACGGCCGCGTGCTGATGTTCTTCCGCCAGTCGGCCGGCGCGGGCGGCCCGCAGATCTACTCGATCGATCTGACGGGCTACAACGAGCAGCTCATCCAGACGAAGGGCTTTGCTTCCGACCCGGCCTGGTCGCCGCTGCTCGAATAGTCTTCGGAGCATCACAATTCGAAGCGGGTCTGCCGCGTTCTTGCCGCAAAGTCCTGTAAATCAGGCCATACGGCGAGAGGCGGCAGGCCCGCTTCCGTTTCTGCATGTCGCGCGGACATGTGCTCTGGTTTCGCGCTCCGACATGCAAGGCATGATGAAATGCGAGGGGCCGGGGACGGTCTTACAAGCAATCGTTAACCATAACCGTTGAAGGCGGATTAACCGCTCCGGGTTACAGTCTGGCAACCCTGATTGAAACCTGACGCTTCAACGAACTTGACGCAAGAACTGATGCAAGGAGACCGGCTCATGAGCCGCATTCATACTCCGGCCGCTGGCCGCATGCAGACCATCGCCCGCAACCCGGTGATGATCGCGCTCGTCATGACGCTCGCCCTGGCGGGCTGCGCCTCCAAGAAGAACCTGCCGAACAGCGCCGGCGACCTCGGCCTCAACGGCGCCGGCGGCGCTGCCACGCCCGGCTCGCAGCAGGACTTCACGGTCAATGTCGGCGACCGCATCTTCTTCGACACCGACTCCACGTCGATCCGCGCAGACGCCGCCGCGACGCTCGATCGCCAGGCCCAGTGGCTGCAGCGCTACCCGAACTACGCGATCACGGTCGAAGGCCATGCCGACGAACGCGGCACGCGCGAATACAACCTGGCGCTCGGCGCACGCCGCGCGGCTTCCACCCGCCAGTATCTCGCTTCGCGCGGTATCCCGGCAAACCGCATCAAGACGATCTCCTACGGCAAGGAACGTCCGGTCGCCGTCTGCGACGACATTTCCTGCTGGTCGCAGAACCGTCGTGCCGTCACCGTTCTCGGCGGCGCGGGCATGTAATTCCCCTTCCGGGAACGCATGGAAAAGGCGGCCCTTGCGGCCGCCTTTCTTTTTTCAACACACTTTGGCCGAACTCCGTTGCTTTTTGAGAGTATTTGGAAAACTCTTCGGCAGCGCTTCGGCGCACAATCGGACCAACAGGACGAAGATAGATGAAGAAACTTGTCGCGGCAGGCGTTCTCAGTCTCGCAGCGGTTGCAGGCACGGTCGGGCCGATCAGCGCATCGCCGCTTTCGACTCTGGCGAACGGCTTCCTTTCCCACAAGAGCCAGGGAGCGGGCAACGGAAACGTGGTTCTCGCGCAGGCCATGGACCCGCGGGTCGGCCAGCTCGAGGAAGAGATCCGCAACCTCAACGGCCGCATCGAGGAAATGAGCTACCAACTCCTGCAGATGCAGGAACAGATCCGCAAGGCGCAGGAAGACAACGAATATCGCTTCCAGGATCTGGAAAGCGGAAAGGGCAAGGCGGGCGGCAAGAGCGGCGCGCTCGACAAGCCGGTCAATGGCGGAACGCCCGACCAGCAGACCGCCTCGAACCGGGTACCGGCGGATGACACCGCCGGGGCCGCCACGCTCGGCCAGCAGGGCGGCGGTGGCGGCGGCGCGCAGCCGCAGGAACTCGGTTCCATCAAGTTCGACGAGAACGGCAACCCGATCGGCGCCGAGACCAATCCGGACCTGAACAACCAGAGCGCCTCCATCGGCAGCGACAACACGGTGCCGGGCGCCGATACCGGCCTGCCGCAGGCCTCGCAATCCTCCACCGCCTCGCTGGACAATCCCGACGATCTCTACCAGGCGGCCTATGGCCATGTGCTTTCGGGCGACTACCAGGTCGCCGAGCGCGAGTTCCGCGACTATCTCGATGTCTTCCCGAAGAGCGAGAAGGCCGCCGACGCGAACTTCTGGCTGGGCGAGGCGCAGTATTCGCAGGGCAATTTCAACGAAGCCGCCAAGACCTTCCTCAACGCCCACCAGAACTTCTCCAAGTCCAAGAAGGCGCCTGAAATGCTGTTGAAGCTCGGCATGTCGCTCGCCGCCCTCGACAACCGCGAAACCGCTTGCGCGACGCTGCGCGAGGTGAACAAGCGCTACCCGAATGCCTCCAAGGCCGTGAAGAATAAGGTTTCTTCCGAACAGAGCCGCCTGTCCTGCTGATTGCGGACGGAGGCAAGGCCGTGGCCCGCGCGGACAATCCCGTCGTCGAGGCAGCCGGTCGCCTGCTGACAAGTTTCAAACGCCCCGCCCGCCTGATGATCGCCGTTTCCGGCGGCAGCGATTCGACAGGGCTTCTCGTGGCGCTCGCCACGCTCTGCGCCACCGGGCGCCATCCGCACATTACCCTTTCGGCCTGCACCGTCGACCATGGCCTTCGCGCCGGCTCGGACGACGAGGCCGCCGCCGTCGCAACGCTTTGCGCGAGCCACGGTGTTTCCCATGTCATTCGGCGCTGGCAGGGTGCAAAGCCGCAGGCCGGCCTCCAGGCCGCCGCCCGCGCGAAACGCTACGAACTTCTTTGCGACGCGGCCGTGGAAATGCAGGCGGATGCCATCCTCTCCGCCCATACGCGCGACGACCAGGCCGAGACCGTCGCCATGCGCGCGGCGCGGGCGGCGGACGGCATCGGGCTTTCCGGCATGGCGGATGCGGTTCTCCTCGACGGTGCGGTCTGGCTGCTGCGTCCCTTCCTCGGCATCGACCGGGAGGCGATCCGCTCGTTTCTTCGCGAGAAGGGTGAAGGCTGGATCGACGACCCGAGCAATGCCAATCCCCGTTTCGAGCGGGTGCGTATCCGCACACGGGGCGATGCGGCGGCCGTACCGCCGACGCCGGGCGAGCGGATTTTGCTCGCGCAGCGCGCGGCAGGGTTCCTTTTCGGCAATGTGCGGGCGGAGCAGGGCCTTTTCGTGCTTGCGCCGGCCGCGGTCGAGGCGGCGCTCGCCGATCCCGCCGGCTGGCGGGGCCTGCTGCTGCTGGCGGCGACCGCCGGCGGGCGGGTGCATGTGCTGGAAACCCGCTCGGCCGGCCGGCTGCGGACCTTCCTTGCCAGCGGCACACTGTCGCGGATGACGGCCGGGCGCGTCGTGTTCGACCGCCGCCGCGACGGGCTCTATCTCTACCGCGAGTGCAGGGAGATCGCTCCTCTCGTCCTGCCCGCCGGGGCGGCGGGCGTTTGGGATGGCCGGTTTCGCCTCGCCAACGGCTCGCGGCGCACGATCATCGTCTCGGCGGCCGGGCAGGTGGCGGTGGAAGGCCTTCAAGGCCCTGCTCTCAGGGCCCGCCATGCCGCGCCCTGCCTGAAATTCGAGGACGGTGCGCCGGTGGGGGCGGGCATGGTCGATATCGCGCCGGTGATCGCGCCCTATGCGCGATTCCTTCCCCGATTCGACCTGCCGGCCGCGCAGGCGCTCGCGCAGCTTGCCGGCTGCCCATCTTTTGCGTCTCCGCCGAACGAATGAAGGCGCAGGCTGAAGCGTTGTGGTAGCATGACGTCAAGCGCCGGCATCGGGATGGTCCGCAAGGGGCCGTTCGGCCCGGCCTGTTGACGATAGTTTGAGAAAAGCCCCCGGGGCCGAGCGCTTTGCCTTGGCAAGGCCGCAAGGCGACCCTATGTTAGGCGGGAAAGAAGCGGTCAGGAGCCCTTGGCCGAGAAAGTGCCCGGAAAGCTCGATGAATCCTAACTTCCGAAACTTCGCCCTCTGGGCGATCATCGCCCTTCTGCTGATCGCGCTGTTCAGCATGTTCCAGACGAGCCCGACGCAGACCGGCTCGCGGGAAATCCCGTATTCGCAGTTCCTCAAGGAAGTGGACTCGAGCCGGGTCAAGGAAGTCGTCATCACCGGCGAGAAGATCGTCGGCAGCTATGTCGAGACCGGCGCGACCTTCCAGACCTATGCGCCGAACGGCGACAATTCGCTCGTCCAGCGTCTGGAGGCGAAGAACGTCGTCGTCAGCGCGCGTCCCGAGACGGATGGTTCCTCCGGTTTCCTCAGCTATATCGGCACGCTGCTGCCCATGCTGCTGATCCTCGGCGTCTGGCTGTTCTTCATGCGCCAGATGCAGGGTGGCTCGCGCGGGGCGATGGGCTTCGGCAAGTCCAAGGCGAAGCTTCTGACCGAAGCGCATGGCCGCGTCACCTTCGCGGACGTCGCGGGCGTGGACGAGGCCAAGCAGGATCTGGAAGAGATCGTCGAGTTCCTGCGCGATCCGCAGAAGTTCCAGCGCCTTGGCGGGCGCATTCCGCGCGGCGTGCTGCTCGTCGGCCCGCCCGGCACCGGCAAGACCTTGCTTGCCCGCTCGGTCGCGGGTGAGGCGAATGTGCCGTTCTTCACCATTTCGGGCTCCGATTTCGTGGAAATGTTCGTCGGCGTCGGCGCGAGCCGCGTGCGCGACATGTTCGAACAGGCCAAGAAGAACGCGCCCTGCATCATCTTCATCGACGAAATCGACGCCGTCGGCCGCCATCGCGGCGCCGGCCTCGGCGGCGGCAACGACGAGCGCGAGCAGACGCTGAACCAGCTCCTCGTAGAGATGGACGGCTTCGAGGCGAACGAGGGCATCATCCTGATCGCCGCGACCAACCGTCCCGACGTTCTCGACCCGGCGCTGCTGCGTCCCGGCCGCTTCGACCGCCAGGTCGTCGTGCCGAACCCGGACATCGTCGGCCGCGAGCGCATCCTCAAGGTGCATGTGCGCAACGTGCCGCTGGCGCCGAATGTCGACCTCAAGGTTCTTGCGCGCGGCACGCCCGGTTTCTCCGGCGCCGATCTCATGAACCTCGTCAACGAAGCTGCCCTGATGGCCGCGCGCCGCAACAAGCGCCTCGTCACCATGCAGGAATTCGAGGACGCCAAGGACAAGATCATGATGGGCGCCGAGCGCCGCTCCTCGGCCATGACCGAGGCGGAAAAGAAGCTCACCGCCTATCACGAGGCCGGCCACGCCATCGTCGCGCTCAAGGTTCCGCTCGCCGATCCGCTGCACAAGGCCACGATCATTCCGCGCGGCCGCGCGCTCGGCATGGTCATGCAGCTTCCCGAGGGCGACCGCTACTCGATGAGCTACAAGTGGATGGTCTCGCGCCTCGCCATCATGATGGGCGGCCGTGTCGCCGAAGAGATCACCTTCGGCAAGGACAACATCACCTCGGGCGCGTCCTCGGACATCGAGCAGGCCACCAAGCTTGCCCGTGCCATGGTCACCCAGTGGGGCTTCTCCGACCAGCTCGGTCAGGTCGCCTATGGCGAGAACCAGCAGGAAGTGTTCCTCGGCCATTCGGTCGCGCAGCAGAAGAACGTGTCCGAAGCGACCGCGCAGAAGATCGACAATGAGATCCGCCGGCTGATCGACGAGGCCTATGCCGAGGCCAAGCGGATCATCACCGAGCAGAACCACGAATTCGTGGCGCTCGCCGAAGGCCTGCTCGAATACGAGACGCTGACGGGCGACGAGATCAAGGCGCTGATCCGCGGCGAGAAGCCGGCGCGCGACCTTGGCGACGACACGCCGCCGCATCGCGGCTCGGCCGTTCCGAAGGCCGGCCAGAAGAAGGGCGGCGAACCGGAAAGCGGAATGGAACCGCAGCCGCAGTAATCGCCGCGACAGGAAACATGAAAACGGCCGGGAAATCTTTCCCGGCCGTTTTCTTTCGGTAACGCAGTGTAATGAATTCTGATTCCGGGATGGGTGTTCTTTGCCCGGTTTTGTGGCAAAGAAGCGCAAAAGCTGCGCGTCTTAAGCTTAAGGTTACCCGAGGGGGCTAGTATGCTCGCCTCGTTGGTGCCTCACGGAAGGCACCTTGGACGCGGCAGATGGGGCGCGTATCGCGTCGGCACGGCGGCATGCCGCCCGGCCGGCGAATTCAGGAGCGAACATGAAACGTCGTTACTTCGGCACGGATGGCATCCGGGGTCAATCCAACACCTTCCCGATGACGCCGGACCTTGCCATGCGGGTCGGTATCGCCGTCGGCACGATCTTCCGGCGCGGCGCGCACCGGCACCGCGTGGTGATCGGCAAGGACACGCGCCTTTCCGGCTACATGCTGGAAAACGCCATGGTGGCGGGCTTCACCGCGGCCGGCATCGACGCCTTCGTCCTCGGCCCGATCCCCACGCCGGCCGTCGCCATGCTGACGCGGTCGCTGCGCGCCGATATCGGCGTGATGATCTCGGCCTCGCACAATCCCTTCTACGACAACGGCATCAAGCTCTTCGGCCCGGACGGCTACAAGCTCTCCGACGAGCTGGAGATGGAGATCGAGGACCTGCTCGAAAAGGACATGATGGCGCAGCTCGCCAAGTCCGCCGAGATCGGCCGGGCCAAGCGCATCGACGGCGTGCACGACCGCTATATCGAGCATGCCAAGCGCACGCTGCCGCGCGATGTCACGCTGCAGGGCCTGCGCGTCGCCATCGACTGCGCCAATGGCGCGGCCTACCGGGTGGCGCCGGCCGCGCTCTGGGAGCTCGGCGCGGATGTCGTGACCATCGGCAACGAGCCGGACGGCCTCAACATCAATCTCGAATGCGGCTCGACCCATCCGGAAACGCTGCAGCGCAAGGTGCATGAGGTGCGCGCCGATATCGGCATCGCGCTCGACGGCGACGCCGACCGCGTGCAGATCGTCGACGAGAACGGCAAGATCATCGACGGCGACCAGCTGATGGCGGTCATCGCCGAAAGCTGGGCGGAGGACGGCATGCTGCGTGGCGGCGGCATCGTCGCGACCGTCATGTCCAATCTCGGCCTCGAGCGCTTCCTTACGGACAAGGGCCTCGGTCTCCAGCGCACCAAGGTCGGCGACCGCTATGTCGTCGAGCATATGCGCCAGCACGACTACAATGTCGGCGGCGAGCAGTCCGGCCATATCGTTCTGTCCGATTTCGGCACGACCGGCGACGGCCTCGTGGCGGCGCTGCAGATCCTTGCCTGCGTCAAGCGCAGCGGCAGGACGGTAAGCGAGGTCTGCAACCGTTTCGAGCCTGTGCCGCAGGTCCTGAAGAATGTCCGCGTCCAGGCCGGCCAGCCGCTGGAGGATGCGACGGTTCGTCAGGCCATCGCGGATGCGGAAAGCCAGCTCGCCAGGAACGGCCGCCTGCTCATCCGTCCCTCCGGCACGGAGCCGCTGATCCGCGTGATGGCGGAAGGCGACGACCGCGCCCAGGTGGAGCGCATCGTGGACGAGCTCGTCGGCGTCATCGGCGCGGTGCGCAGCGCCGCCTGAACGGATCGACCGCTATTTTTGAAGGCCGGGGCTTCGCTCCGGCCTTTTCTATTGGCTGCAAGTCGAAGTGTACTCTTTACTTAAAGATTTTCCGAGTTTGTGAACGGTTGTTAACGGATAGAGTAAACTTTTGTAGTTAATCGGGCCTTAACCTTTCTTCGCCATTATCCATAGCCGATCGAGGGACTTGGAAAGCCGGCTTGCCGGGCGTGCCAAGCACAAGCCTATTGGAGCAAGGCCATGAGGAAAGTTTTGAGTGGCATCGTCGCCGTCCTGCTGACAGGCACGTCGGGTTACGCGGCCGATCTGTATGAGCCGCAGGTCATCGAGGCCCCGGTGCAGGAGACCGCCATTGTCGAGACCAGCGGCTGGTATCTGCGCGGCGATGCGGGCTGGTCGTTTAACAAGATGCGTGGGGCGCATTATTTTCAGGGATCGAATAATACCGACGCCGATTTTGATACCACGCGGCTAAAAAGTGGTTTCACCCTTGGCGGCGGTGTCGGCTATCAGATCAACGACCATTTCCGTACCGATGTGACGCTCGACTATATGTTCAAGTCGAAGTTTCGAGGTTCCACGTCTTCAGCTGGTGGTGCGGTTGCTGGCGCATGCGTTGGCCCTTGTACATCAACCGATATAGCTTCGATGACGGCTCTCAGCCTGCTTGCTAACGCCTATGTCGATATCGCCACCTATGGCTCGATAACGCCCTACGTGGGCGCCGGTATCGGTGGTACTTATGTAAACTGGGGCGGGCTCAAAAATACTTCGTGCCCGGTTGGCGGTGGCCCTTGCGATCCGACCGAAGAACACGGCGGCAAGAAGAGCTGGCGCTTTACCTATGCGCTCATGGCTGGTGCTTCGATCGACCTGACATGCAACCTCAAGGCCGATGTCGGTTATCGCTTCCGTCATGTCACGAAGGGCGCGATGTTCGGCTACAAGGCTAACGGCGGTCCCGGCTACGACAAGGGCTTCTACAGCCACGAGGCTCGCGCCGGTCTTCGCTACTCGTTCAACGGCTGCGAAACGGCGACCTATATCCCGCCGGCCGATATTCCGATCGAGCAGCCGGTCTACAAGTAAGCCGCCTCGCCGGATGGATTTCAGGGCCGCCCTTCGGGGCGGCCTTTTGCATTCCAATGCGGCGGGGAGGGGCTTAACGGTTTCTTCATTCCTTAAGAAATATGGTTAACCGACGGTGTATGGCGGCGTGAGGCGGCCGGCACCGGGTCACCGCCGGGCTATCCGGTCTTCAGGGAATCGAGACATGTTCCGCCGCTTCGCATCGTTTGGCATGGCCGCCGTCGCAGCTTTCATCGCGACAAGCGCCGTTGCCGGCGACATCGAGATCATCGACGCGCCGGAAATCGACGTGTCGAAAAGTGCCAGCGCGCAAGGCTGGTACATTCGCGGCGATCTCGGCTATTCCGGCTGGATCAAGGGCGACCGTCCCCGCCTGACGGACGCGGGCGGCACGCGGGATTTCGATACGGCGCGCTTCTCCCGGCCGCTCTCCTACGGCGTCGGCATCGGCTACCAGTTCAGCGACCTGCTGCGTGGCGATGTGACCGCCGATTTTTCCAAGGACGGCTTCAAGGGGAGCGCGGCCTGCGCCGGCGGTCCCTGCGCCTTCAAGGCGGATTATTCCGCCGCCGGCCTGATGGCGAACGGCTATATCGACCTCGGCACGCTCGCCGGCTTCACGCCTTATCTCGGGGCGGGGCTCGGCGCGACCTGGCTCGACTGGCGGAACCCTGCATGCTCGGGCGCGGGTTGCCCCGGCGTGGAAGGGCGGGATGGCCTGCGCTTCACCTATGCGCTGATGGCCGGCGCCTCCGTGGATCTCACCTCCCGCGTCAAGCTCGATTTCGGTTATCGCTTTTCCGGCATGGGCGGCGGCAAGGCCTTCCGCTCCGCCGCAGGTGACGTGGATATCCGCGACCACGGGCTGCACAAGCACGAATTCCGTGTGGGGCTGCGCGTTCCTCTCTGGTAAGACATCGTCCAGCAGTTTTCGCGGCGCGTCGGGCAACCGGCGCGCCGTTTCCATTGCGCCCTATTATTTTTCGATCGCGACATATTCCGCTTGACTTGAAAACGGCTCTCCCATATCCACGGCGGCGGGACACTCCTCCCCAACGAGGAGCTATCTATCTGGAAGGATAGCGATCATGACGAAGACCGTCACACCGCCGGACGTGCGTCCGAACAATACCCATTTCTCTTCTGGCCCGTGCTCGAAGCGCCCCAACTGGTCGCTCGAAGCGCTTTCCGATGCTCCGCTCGGTCGTTCGCACCGCGCCAAGATCGGCAAGACCAAGCTCAAGCAGGCCATCGATCTCACCCGTGAAGTCCTGGAAGTGCCGGCGGATTACCGCATCGGCATCGTGCCGGCCTCCGATACCGGCGCCGTCGAAATGGCGCTGTGGTCGCTGCTCGGCCCGCGCGGTGTCGACATGGTCGCCTGGGAAAGCTTCGGTTCGGGCTGGGTTTCGGACGTCGTGAAGGAGCTGAAGCTCCCCGACACCCGCAAGATCACGGCCGATTACGGCCTGCTGCCCGACCTTTCCACGATCGATTTCGACCGTGACGTGGTCTTCACCTGGAACGGCACGACCTCCGGCGTGCGCGTTGCCAATGCCGACTTCATCCCGGCGGACCGCCAGGGCCTCACCATCTGCGACGCGACTTCGGCCGCCTTCGCGCAGAACCTCGATTTCGCCAAGCTCGATGTCGTCACCTTCTCCTGGCAGAAGGTTCTCGGCGGCGAGGGCGCACATGGCGTCATCATCCTGTCGCCGCGCGCCGTCGAACGCCTTGAAAGCTACACGCCGGCCTGGCCGATGCCGAAGATCTTCCGCATGACCAAGGGCGGCAAGCTGATCGAGGGCATCTTCCAGGGCGAGACGATCAACACGCCCTCCATGCTCTGCGTCGAGGACTATATCGATGCGCTTGTCTGGGCGAAGGACGTCGGCGGCCTCAAGGGCCTGATGGCCCGCGCCGATGCGAACGCCAAGGTCATCTTCGACTTCGTCGAGAAGAACGACTGGATCGCCAATCTCGCCAGGGACCCGGCGACGCGCTCCAACACCTCGGTCTGCCTGACGATCGCCGACAAGGACGTGCTGGCGCTCGACGCGGATGCACAGGCGGCTTTCGCCAAGGGCCTCGTCTCGCTGCTCGATAAGCAGGGTGTCGCTTATGACATCGGTGCCTATCGCGATGCCCCGTCGGGTCTTCGCATCTGGGCCGGCGCCACCATCGACACCGCCGACCTCGAGGCGCTGATGCCCTGGCTGACCTGGGCCTTCGAGACCCAGAAGGTGACGCTTTCCAAGGCTGCGGCCTGATTTCGCGACCGGCTTCGTCCCAGAGGCGGAGCCACCCTTTATCTCATCTTCCAAGACCGATTTAAGGAGGCCATCGTGGCACCTCGCGTACTCGTATCCGACGAACTCTCGGAAACCGCCGTCCAGATCTTCCGCGATCGCGGCGTAGACGTCGATTTCCAGCCGAAGCTCGGCAAGGACAAGGAAAAGCTCGCCGAGATCATCGGCAACTATGACGGCCTCGCCATCCGCTCCGCCACCAAGGCGACGGAAAAGCTGATCGCGGCGGCGACCAACCTCAAAGTCATCGGCCGCGCCGGCATCGGCGTCGACAATGTGGATATCCCGGCCGCCTCGCGCCGCGGTATCATCGTCATGAACACGCCCTTCGGCAACTCGATCACCACCGCCGAGCATGCCATCGCGCTGATGTTCGCCGTCGCCCGCCAGCTTCCGGCCGCCGACACCTCCACGCAGGCCGGCAAGTGGGAGAAGTCGAAGTTCATGGGCGTCGAGATCACCGGCAAGACGCTCGGCGTCATCGGCGCCGGCAATATCGGCGGCATCGTCTGCAAGAAGGCCATCGGCCTCGGCATGCATGTCATCGCCTACGATCCCTTCCTGTCGGCTGAACGCGCCGTGGAAATGGGCGTCGAGAAGGTGGAACTGGACGACCTGCTCGCCCGCGCCGATTTCATCACGCTGCACGTTCCGATGACGGACAAGACGCGCGGCATCCTGGGCAAGGAAGCGCTCGCCAAGACCAAGAAGGGCGTGCGCATCATCAACTGCGCCCGCGGTGGTCTGGTCGATGAGGCGGCGCTTGCCGAAGCCATCAAGTCCGGCCATGTCGCCGGTGCAGGCTTCGATGTGTTCGAGGTCGAGCCCGCGACCGAAAGCCCGCTCTTCGGTCTGGATAATGTCGTCTGCACGCCGCATCTCGGCGCGTCGACCACGGAAGCGCAGGAGAACGTCGCCCTGCAGGTCGCCGAACAGATGTCGGATTACCTCGTCAAGGGGGCCGTCTCGAACGCCATCAACATGCCGTCGATCACCGCCGAGGAAGCGCCGATCCTGAAGCCCTTCATCCGTCTTGCGGACGTGCTCGGCGCCTTCGTCGGCCAGGTCACGGAAAGCGCGATCAAGGAAATCGAGATCCTCTACGATGGCGCGACTGCTTCGATGAACACCAAGGCGCTGACCAGCGCGGTGCTTGCCGGCCTCATCCGCTCGCAGGTGGCCGACGTCAACATGGTCTCGGCCCCGGTGATGATCAAGGAGAAGGGCATCATCCTCTCCGAGGTCAAGCGTGACAAGTCGGGCGTCTTCGACGGCTATATCCGACTGACGGTGAAGACCGCCAACCAGACCCGCTCGGTCGCCGGCACGGTCTTCTCCGACGGCAAGCCGCGCTTCATCCAGATTAAGGGCATCAACCTCGATGCCGATGTCGGCCACCACATGGTCTACATCACCAACACCGACGTTCCCGGCATGATCGGCTTCATCGGCATGACGCTCGGCGAGGCCGGCGTGAACATCGCCAACTTCCAGCTCGGCCGCGAGAAGGAAGGGGGCGACGCCATCGCGCTGCTCTATGTCGACGGTGCGCTTTCCGATGAGGTGGTCGCCAAGCTCGGCGCCAACCCGGCGATCCGCCAGGTCAAGCCGCTCGTCTTCAACGTCGACTGATCTTCGTCCCTCCCAAGACGGAAATGGAAAGGCCCGCCGGAGCGATCCGGCGGGCCTTTTCCGTTTCAGCCGTTCTTTTCCTTCGGCCGGCCCCATTCGGCGACAGCGATGCCGCCGAGGACGAGGAGAAGGGCGAGGACATGGAAGAGCTGGATCGTCTCGCCGAGCAAAAGGACGGAGAGAATGGTGCCGAAGACGGGAATGGCGTTGATGAAGAGGCCGGCGCGGTTCGCGCCGATCATCTCGACGCCCCGCACATAGAGCACCTGCGAGAGCAGGGAGGGGAAGATGCCGGCATAGAGCACGACGCCCCAGCCGGTGGCGTCCGGGAAGATGGCCGCGCCGCGCGACAGTTCCCAGATGAAAAGCGGGATGGCGCTGAGGAGGGCACCGAAGGCGGGGGCGGCGATGAAGCTCTGCCAGTGCAGGTCCGGCTTCCAGCGCAGCGACACGGTATAGCCGGCATAGACGATGCAGGCGACGAGCATCAGGGCGTCGCCGAAATTGAACTGAAGTTCCGCCAGTGCCGAGAATTCGCCATGAGCGGCTGTTAACAGCACGCCGACAAGGGTCACGGTAAAGCCGAGAACCTGCGCGAGCGACGCCTGGATGCGGAAGAGCAGGAAGTTGAAGACGAAGATCAGCATGGGAATGCCGGCCTGTTCGATGACCGCATTGATGGCGCTGGTATAGCCGACGGCGGTGTAGAGCAGGGCGTTGAAGGCCGTGAAGCCGAAGACGCCGTAGAGCAGGAGCTGCAGCCAGTGGCGGCGGATCTTCGGCCAGTCGCGCTTCACCTGCGGCAGCATGAAGGCGAGGATGACGAGAAGGGCCACGATCCAGCGGAAGGTCGTCAGCACCATCGGGCTGACATGGCCGACGGCGAGCTTGCCGGCAACCGAGTTCGCGCCCCAGAAAAGCGTGGTGACGGACAGATAGATATAGGCTCTGCTGTTCAAGGCGGCTTGTCCGGGTGAGAAAGGCAGGGGCGGGATGGGTAGGCGGCGCCTCACATAAGGCGAAAATCCGCGCCATGTCATGCAAAAAGCGGATGCCGGCCGCCATAACAGGGTCGCATTCCCAAAGACAACACAGTATAGATGCGCGGGTTTCAGGTCAGGCGCACGTGCACGTGCGCGTAAACGAGTGAAGCGCTCGCGCGCGAAAACGGGAAAGATGAAATGGCAAGTGTCGTAGTTGTCGGTTCGCAGTGGGGTGACGAAGGCAAGGGCAAGATTGTCGACTGGCTTTCGGAACGGGCGGAGGTGATCGTTCGTTACCAGGGCGGCCACAATGCCGGTCATACGCTCGTCATCAACGGCATCAGCTACAAGCTGGCCCTGCTTCCGTCCGGTCTTGTGCGCGGAAAGCTCAGCGTCATCGGCAACGGCGTCGTCGTCGATCCTCACCATTTCGTCGCGGAAGTGGAAAAGCTGCGCGCGCAGGGCGTCGCCGTGACGCCGGAGGTGCTGCGCATCGCCGACAACGCGCCGCTCATCCTGTCGCTGCACCGCGATCTCGACGCGCTGCGCGAGGACGCTGCCTCCAGCAACGGCACCAAGATCGGCACGACCCGCCGCGGCATCGGCCCGGCCTATGAGGACAAGGTCGGCCGACGCGCCATCCGCGTGATCGACCTTGCCGAGCCGGAGACGCTGCGGCCGAAGATCGAGCGCCTGCTGACGCACCACAATGCGCTGCGCCGGGGCATGGGCCTTGCCGAAATTTCCGTCGAATCCATCGAGGAGGAACTGACCTCCGTCGCCGCGCAGATCCTGCCCTATGTCGACCGGGTCTGGGATGTTCTCGACAAGCACCGCAAGTCCGGCGCGCGCATCCTCTTTGAAGGCGCGCAGGGCGCGTTGCTCGACAACGACCACGGCACCTATCCGTTCGTGACGTCCTCCAACACGGTTGCCGGGCAGGCGGCCGCCGGTTCGGGCCTTGGCCCGACGGCGATCAGCTATGTGCTGGGCATCACCAAGGCTTATACGACCCGCGTGGGCGAGGGCCCGTTCCCCTGTGAGCTGGATGACGAGATCGGCAAGCATCTTGCGACCGTGGGCCGCGAGGTCGGCGTCAATACCGGCCGCCCGCGCCGTTGCGGCTGGTTCGATGCCGTGCTGGTGCGCCAGACGGTCAAGACCAACGGCATCAGCGGCATCGCGCTCACCAAGCTCGACGTTCTCGACGGGCTGGACGAATTGAAAATCTGCGTCGGCTACAAGCTGGATGGCAAGGAGATCGACTACCTGCCGGCGAGCCAGAGCCAGCAGGCCCGCGTCGAGCCGATCTATGTCACGCTCGAAGGCTGGAAGGAATCGACGGTCGGCGCGCGCAGCTGGGCGGACCTGCCGGCCCAGGCGATCAAGTATGTCCGTCAGGTCGAAGAGCTGATCGGCGCGCCGGTCGCCCTGCTTTCGACCAGCCCGGAGCGCGACGACACCATACTTGTGACCGACCCGTTTGAGGACTAATCTCAAGCTCAACACCAGTTCCGTGACCTATTCCAATAGGATAGCACGCGAACACGACGGAAAGTTCTGATGGCGGATTTTGTAGCAGTCATTCGAAGGGCCGTGGATGGCCTCTCGGACAACAATGCCGAGATGCGGCAGAAGGTTTACGAGAAAGCCCGCGGCGCGGTCCGCCGGCAGCTCGAATCCATGAACCCGCGCCCCTCCGATGAACTCATGAAGCGCCAGCTCGACAAGCTGGAAGCGGCGATCACGGACGTCGAGGGCGATCATGCCGAGGCGCTTCCGGCCGAGGAGCCCGCCTTCGAACCCGTCGAGGAACCCGTTGCAGCCGCGCCGGTGGCGGAAGAGCCCGCCGCCGTCGCGCAGCCGGAAGAAGAGCCTGTCACAGCCGCCGAGCCGGAGCCTTACGAGGAGCCGGCGGCCGTCGAGCATCATGCGGAAGAGCTGCCGGCGGAAGAGCCGGTCGCTTACGAGCCTGTCGCTCATGAACCCATTGCGCACGAACCGGTGGCCGAAGAGCCGGCTGCCGAGGAGCCCGTCGCCGTCAGCGAGCCGGACGCCGAGCCGGAGCCCGAACCCGTCGTCGAGGAGCAGATCGTTCATCACGAGCCGGTCGCCGTCGCAGCCCATGTCGAGCCGTCCTGGCAGGCGGAGGCCGAGCCGACGGAAGACTACGTTCCCTCCTGGCACGAGCCCGAGCATGACGTGACCGCCGAGGCGGGGGCCGAGACGGTGGAGGTCGTCGAGCCCGAGCCGGTCGCCTATCCCGTTCACGACGTGCAGGCGCCGGAGGCCGATCCGCTGGCGGAAGCCCGCATGCCGGCCGCAGAGGCCGCATGGGACTGGAACGAGGCGGCCACCACCGCGACCGTCGCCGAGAACCGCGACCAGCCCGCCGTCGAGCCCGATCCGCTCGCCTGGGAATGGCCCGAGGAAAAGGCCGTCCCGGCGGAAGCCCAGCCGGCCGACACCGCGAAGAAGAGCGATTGGGACGACCTCGACGACCTGATGGGCTTCCCGGCCAAGACGGAACCGTCCGTCACGGCGACGCCGCCGGCCTTCGATGACGGCCTTGCGGGGATCACCTCGACGGCAGCGGCAACAGCAGGCGCTGAGACGGCTCGCGCGCCGCAGCGTTCGTTCCGCGCCGAGCCGCGCAAGTCGCGTTTCGGCCTCGGTGCGCTTGCCGCCACCGTCGCGTTCCTGGCGATCGTCGGCGGTGCCGGCGCGGCCTACTGGTTCAACCGCGATACGGTGAACGGCTGGGTCAACGAGAAGATCGCCTCCTTCACCGCCCCGGCGGAAAAGACGCCCGCGGAGACGAAGCCGGCCACCGACACGGCGGATGGCGCACGCGACCTGCCGGCGAACACCACGCCTTCCACCCAGCAGACGGGCGATAATAATGCTGCCGGCACCACGGCGAACACCGAGGTCGCTTCCGCAGCGCAGAACGCCAGCGGCAAGTTCACCCAGCGCCTGATGACGGACGGCTCGGAGGTCGACAACGGCCCGGCGCCGGCGCTCGACGGCAACGGGACCGAAGAGGGCAAGTCCGTCGCGGCCCAGTCCACGGAAACCGCCTCGGCCGGGAACGACGGCAATGCCGGCGTGGCCGCGGGCACGGAAACGGCGCAGCAGACCCCGGCCGGTAACGGTACGGCGACGACGACTGGCGAACAGGTCCCGGCCGCAACCAGTGAGCAGCCCGCCGCGGGCGTGTCGCAGAAGATGTTCCTTTACGAGGAGCGTCTCGGCCAGACCTCGCCGACGGCCATCGAAGGCACGGTCGCCTGGTCGAGCGCCGAGGAATCGCCGGGCGGCGACGCCAAGCCCGAGCCGGTGGTGCGCGCGCAGATCAACGTGCCCTCGAAGGGCCTGACGGCGCTCATCACCTTCCGCCGCAACGCGGACAAGTCGCTGCCGGCAAGCCATATCGTCGAGCTGGTCTTCTCGCTGCCGGAGAATTTCGAGGGCGGCGGCATCGAAAGCGTGCAGCGCGTGGCGATGAAGCGGACCGAGCAGGACCGCGGCGATGCGCTCATCGCGGTGCCCGCCAAGATCACCGACGATTTCCACATGATCGCGCTCAACGACTTCCCCGAGGCGATCGCCAAGAACACGGAACTCATGCGCACGCGCTCGTGGATCGATATCCCGATCACCTACCGCAACGGCCGCCGCGCGCTGCTGACGCTCGACAAGGGCGCGGCCGGCACGGAAGCCTTCGACAAGGTGATGAAGGCCTGGGCCGCGGCCGGCAGCGCCGGCCAGTAAGGCTCCGCCAACAGGCAAAAAGAAAGGCCCGGCATTGCTGCCGGGCCTTTTTCATGTCGGGATGCCGTTCGCCTTATGCGTCTTCGATGACGCGGACGGCGCGGGCCTGTTCGGCCGCGTATTTCTGCACGGCTTCCTGCACCTTCTCGAAGGCGCGCACCTCGATCTGGCGCACGCGCTCGCGGCTGATGTCGAACTCGCTGGAAAGCTCTTCCAGCGTGACCGGATCCTCGGCGAGGCGGCGGGCCTCGAAGATGCGGCGCTCGCGATCATTGAGGACGCTCATCGCGCGGGCCAGCATGGCGCGGCGCGTTTCCAGCTCGTCCTGCTCGATCAGAGTCTGTTCCTGACTGTCGTGGTCGTCGACGAGCCAGTCCTGCCATTGGCCGCTATCGCCTTCAGACGCCTTGATGGGCGCGTTCAGCGAGGCGTCGCCGGACAGGCGGCGGTTCATCGAGACGACTTCGTCCTCGGAGACCTTGAGCTTGGTCGCGATTTCCTTCACCTGGTCGGGGCGCAGGTCGCCATCGTCGATGGCCTGGATCTTGCCCTTCATGCGGCGCAGGTTGAAGAACAGGCGCTTCTGGTTGGCGGTCGTGCCCATCTTCACCAGCGACCAGGACCGCAGGATATATTCCTGGATCGAGGCCTTGATCCACCACATGGCATAGGTCGCGAGGCGGAAGCCGCGTTCCGGGTCGAATTTCTTGACGGCCTGCATCAGGCCGACATTGCCCTCGGAAACGACTTCGCCGATCGGCAGGCCGTAGCCGCGATATCCCATGGCGATCTTTGCCACGAGACGAAGGTGGCTCGTGACGAGCTGATGGGCGGCGTTGCGGTCGCCGTGCTCCTGGTAACGCTTGGCGAGCATGTATTCCTGCTGCGGCTCAAGCATCGGAAACTTGCGGATTTCATCGAGATAGCGGTTGAGACCACCTTCTCCGGCCGTGATAGACGGCAGCGTATTGCGGGCCATTCAGCACCCCTTTCTGAGACGGCTTCCATTCCGGCAAGCCTTGGTTCGGAGCTTGATCCCGAGACCGGATCCCCGTCAGCGACCATGCTCCCCGTGGGTCATGGCGACCCCACTGATCCTACAGATAGGTATGGCGAAACAATGATTCAAGATTGCGCGCGCCTTCACGGCTGCGTGAAGGCGGCGGCGGAAAGGAATTTATGGCACATCCCCAAGATGGGGTCCGCCGCCTGGAAATCAAGGGGTTTACGCCTCATCCATGCTGCGCAGGGCGCCGATCAGCCGTTCCATGTCCGCCGGCGGGGGCGCCTCGAAATGCATGGTCTCGCCGGTCGAGGGATGCTCGAACTGGAGGAGGAAGGCATGTAGTGCCTGGCGGCGGAAGCCGTTGACGATCTTTCGCGCCTCGTCCGGCAGGCGGTTCGCCTTGGTGCGGAAGGCCGCGCCATATTCCGGATCGCCGATCAGCGGATGGCCGATATGGGCCATGTGTACGCGGATCTGGTGCGTGCGGCCGGTCTCCAGGTGGCACTCGACCAGCGAGGCGAGGCTCGTGCCGTCCTCGGTCTCGCCGTAGCGCTCCACCACCTCGTAATGGGTGATCGCCTCGCGGGCGTCGTCCGCATCCTCGCGCTTGACGGCGCGCTTGGTGCGGTCGGCGCCGCGGCCGAGCGGGGCGTCGATCGTGCCCTTGATCTGGCGCGGGCGGCCCCAGACGATGGCCTGGTAGGCGCGTTCCAGCGGGCCGGTGCGGCCGTGGTCGGCGAACTGGTCGGAGAGATGGCGGTGGGCCGCGTCGTTCTTGGCGACGACCATGACACCGCTCGTCTCCTTGTCCAGCCGGTGCACGATGCCCGGGCGGCGCACGCCGCCGATGCCGGAAAGGCTCGCCCCGCAATGGTGGATGAGGGCGTTGACCAGCGTGCCCGTCCAGTTGCCGACGGCGGGGTGCACGACGAGGCCGGCCGGCTTGACGAGCACGATCAGGTCGTCGTCCTCGTAGAGCACGTCGAGCGGGATGTCCTCGCCCTTCGGCTCGGGGTCGCGCGGGGCGGGCATGGTGAATTCGATCACGTCGCCGGGATGCACCTTGCGCTTCGGCTCGGTCATCGCCACGCCGTTGACGATGGCGGCGCCTTCCTCGATCAGCGCCTTGATGCGGCTGCGCGAATAGTCGCCGGCAAGCGTGGCGGCCAGCCATGCGTCGATGCGTCCTTCCGCATCTTCCGGCGCGGTCAGGACTTTTCTTGTGGCCTCGGCTTCTTTAAAGGGGTCGGTCATCGTTTCACTTATACTGATTGCCGGAAGGGCGCCCGACATGTCCAATATCGAAAACGACGATCAGGAAGACAAGCCGCTCGACCCGGTCATGGAGAATGTGCGCCGCAAGATGATGCGCCTGCAACTCGTTTCGGGCGGCATCATGCTTCTGATGTTCATGGCGGTGCTCGCGGCCATTGTCTATAAGATCAGCAACCGGGATGGCAAGCCGGAAGCGGTGGCGACCGCAAGTGGCCTTTCGGTGCCGAGCGATGCGCCGGTCAAGGCGACCGCGACGCTGCCGGCCGGTTTCGCCGTTTCGGCCGTGTCGCAGTCGGCGGGGCAGATCCTGTTCTACGGCGCGATGGCCGATGGCGCGCGCAAGGCCTTCCTCTTCGATATCGCCGCCGGCCGCGTCGTCGCCGAAATCGACATTGCGGGCAACTGATCCGGCATGGCCGCCGCGCCGATCCGCATATACGATCCCGGCGATCCGCGCATTGCCGGCTTCGTCTCGATCCGCGAGCGGGACCTGACGGGCCGCGACGGGCTTTTCATTGCCGAGGGCACCGTGGTGCTGCGCATGCTCGGGCAGGGCGCGGCGCGAGGCAACGGCTTTGCGGCGGAAGCCATCCTGCTTCTCGAAAACCGGCTGGCCGGGCTTGGCGACATGCTCGACGCCTTTCCCGAAAGCGTGCCGGTCTATGTCGCCGCGCAGCCGGTCTTCGATGCGATCGCCGGGTTCAACATGCATCGCGGCGTGCTGGCGCTCGGCCGCAAGCCGGCTGCGGACATCGGCGCCTCGCTGCTCGGCCGGTTGCCGGCGGCGAGCCTCGTCCTGGCCGGCTGCGGCCTTTCCAACCATGACAATGTCGGATCGATCTTCCGCAACGCCGCCGCCTTCGGCGCGGATGCGGTCTTCCTCGACGAGACGTCCTGCGATCCGCTCTACCGCAAGGCGATTCGCGTCTCGGTCGGCTCCGTGCTGACGGTGCCCTTCGTACGCGGCCTTGCCGCCGAGGCCATGCTGCGCGGGCTTTCCGAGGCGGGCTTCGAGATCTGGGGGCTTTCGCCGCGCGGTGCGGTACCAGTGACCGCCATCCCCGCCGCGCGCCGGATCGCGCTCGTGCTGGGGACGGAAGGCGAGGGGCTGCCGGACAGCATCCTTTCCTCGTTCCGCACCGCCCGCATCCCGCAACGTCCCGGCCTCGACAGCCTCAATGTCGCGACGGCGAGCGGCGTCGCGCTTTACCAGATCGCCCTGACGATGGGACGGGTGAGCTAGAGCATTTCCGCTTTTTTCGAATCGCGAAAACGCCCTAACTCTTTATTTCTACGCAATCCGGGACGCAAAACCGCTTCGCACTTTTGCTGGAACTGCTTCAAGCGGGACGATAGGTCAGCCGGATCACATTCTCGCCGATGCGGTCGCTCGCCACGAGGCGCAGCGGCGGGCGCGGGCCGGCGAAGAACGGCTTGCCGTGGCCGAGCACGACGGGGTGGAGATACAGCCGGTACTCGTCGACGAGGCCTAGATCGGTCAGGCTTCTCGCCAGTTCGGGTCCGGCAACCTCGATCTCTCCGTCGCGGTCGGCCTTCAGTTGCCGTATCGGCGCCTCGATGTCTCCGGCAAGAAGCGTGGCGTTCGGGCCGACGGATTTGAGCGAGCGCGACACGACCCATTTCGGCCGGCTGCGCCATGCCGCCGCATAGTCGCGCTCCGCCTCGCCCCATTCCGGGCGGTCGTCGTCCCAATAGCGCATCACGTCGTACATCCGTCGGCCGTAAATCATGCCGGTGAGGCCTCGTACGTCATCGATGAAATGAAGAAACACCGCCGGCTCCGGCGCAAATGCCGTGTGATCGACATAGCCGTCCAGGGACTGGTTCAGAGCGAATACGAGCTTCGCCATCCGCGGGACTCCTCAAAAGCGCTGGAAGGGCGTGGGGAATGCTACGCAGAAAAGGCACCGGCGACAATCCGGTGCTGTTTCGCGAGGCCACTCCGCTTCCGACTCGGCCCGCCCGCGGTCAGCTCTCGTCGTGGCCCATGCGCTCGCGCGCCCGGCGAGCGAGGCTCTGGTCGTCGCCCTCGAGATCGGGCTCGATGGTCGCGATGAGGTCGTGGACGGGGGAGCTTGCGCCTTCACGTGTGGCGGTCAGCACGATCATCTTGCTGGCGAGGTCGGCCATCTCCTCGCGCAGCGCGGCGTCGTTCGCATCGGTCCTGGCCGCCAGCAGGCGTTCCGTGAGCGCGGTGCTCTGGTTACGGGCATCCTCCTCCAGCGCGACGATGTCGATCGGCGGGACGGGCTGGAGCACCTTTTCGGCGCGGCGGTTGGAAATGCGGCTTGCCGCGATGTTGCGGGAGAGGCCGGTGGCGTGGCTGGCCTTCGCCGCTTCCTTGCTTTCTGCCGTCAAAGTCTTCACCTTCTCGCGCAGGCGGCCGATCTCCGCGATGCGCCGCTCGATCGCATTGTCCTTGTCGGCGCTGCCGGCCAGTTCCCGCGTCAGTTTCGCCTCGAGCTGGCGGGTCCGGCCTTCCTCGCGCGAAAGGCGGATTTCGAGCGCCTTCGCCTTCTCGATGGATGCCTTGATATCCTCGCGCAGCTTGTCCCGCTCGTCCTTCAGGTTGCCGATGCGGCTCTGGAGGTTCTCCATCACCGTGTCGCGCGCGGCAAGGTCGATCTTCATGTTGTCGAGATCGGCGCGCAGGCGGCCGATCGTGCCTTCGAGCTTTTCGATATCCGCCGCGCGCGCGCGGATCTCGCGATCGGCGCCGACGAGGGCGTTTCTCAATTGCTCGCTCTTCATTTCCTCGCGCCGGAGCGCCGAGCGCCGGTCGCCGGCCTCGATGTTCATGTCGGCGATCTGGGCGTGAAGTTCGGCATTTTCCGTGCTGATCGCGCCGGCCTCGGCGATCAGCTTCTCGGTGCGGACCATTTCCAGCGTATGCTTCTCGCGCGCGCGGCGGACATCCTGGGCGAGGCGGGCGTTTTCGGCGGCGAAGGCGGCGCGCGCCATGTCCTTCTGCGCGCGCACTTCCTGCGGGCTGAGCGGCATGGTGGCGAGCATGCGCTGTTCGGTGAACCTGACGATACGCTTCTGGATCGCCGGGGCGACAAGAAGGCCGGCCAGCGTGGCGGCGAGAAAGCCGAGTGCGAAGAGGAGGGCGTACTCGATCACGGATCCACTCGTTCCAAACATGGCCCAAAACGGGTCTCGAACGAGCGCACTATAGCGGCTCGTTCGAGCTTGCACAGGGGGCGTTCCCGCGAAATCGGCCTGCTTTTGCCTGACGGACGAGGCGTCGGCTTCATTCGTGTCAGAAAGGATTCCAGGTGGGCTGGCGCGTCAGCTTCAGATAGCCGGCGTTGATGCCGAGCCGGGCGCCGACGCCGGTGCGGATCGGCACGAGCACGATGTCGCGGTTGACGTTGACCTGCATGCCGAGGCCGGCAATGATATAGGCCGAGCCGGAGACGCCACCAAAGCGATCGTACAGCGAATCGACATTCGGCAGGTTGTAGACGAGCATCATGGTGCGGCTGCCCTGGCCGCCCCAGTCGAGGCCGAGCGAGGGACCCTGCCAGAAGACGGAGTGCTGGCCGGCATTCTTGGTGTTGAGCGTGCCTTCGCCATAGGTCAGGCCGGCAACGAAGGCGCCGGAGCCTTCCTGGCCGAGAATGTAGCCGTTCGGCAGGCCGTAGGATTCGAAGGCGCGTTCCACCAGCTTGGCAAGGCCGCCGGAGGTCTCGCCGAAGAAGCTGTGACCGGTGTCGACGATCTCCTGCATGGTATACTGGTTGCTCTGCTGCGCAGCCGCCGGCAAGGCGAAGAAGAGGGGCATGCACGCCGCTGCGGCGAGCCCCAATACCTTCGTCACCAGATGTGAAATAGCCATGTCCGTCCGCCTTCCTTCATGTCCCGGCCCCGTTCCATCAGCAATTTGACCCGATGATCTTAACAATCGGTTTACCAAATGTGGTGTCATTATGGCTGTCTTGAAATCGAGCACGCCTCGCGCAATTCCGGCGTGCTATGCGTCGCGCGGAATGTCCCCGCGTGTGCCCGCAATGGGCGGCCCGCGATGAACGAATGCGTGGATCTGGGAGAAATTTATGGCGAAAAATCCGAACCTTACGCTGACCGGTCCCGATCTGGCAGCGCTTCTGTGCAGCCGCGTCTGCCATGACGTCATCTCGCCCGTCGGAGCGATCAACAATGGCCTGGAACTGCTCGACGAGGGCGGTGCCGACGCCGAGGCGATGGATCTCATCCGCGCCAGCGCCCTCAACGCCTCCGTGCGCCTGAAATTCGCGCGCCTCGCCTTCGGCGCGTCCGGCTCGGTCGGCGCCTCGATCGATACGGGCGAGGCGGAAAAGGCGGCGCGCGACTTCGCGGCGGCCGAGAAGAAGACGGAGATCACCTGGACGGGGCCCCGCGCCATCGTCGCGAAGAACCGGGTCAAGCTGCTGCTCAACCTGTTCCTCATCGCCTATGGCGCGATCCCGCGCGGCGGCTCGATCGACGTGACGCTGGAAAACCCGGAATTCGACGCGGTGTTCAAGCTCGCCGTGAAGGGCCGCATGCTGCGCGTGCCGCCGAAGTTCATGGAAATCCTTTCCGGCACGCCGGAAGAGGCGGTCGATGCGCATTCCATCCAGCCCTACTATACGGTGCTGCTCGCCGACGAGGCGGGAATGGAACTCGACGTGACGGTGCATCCGGAAGAGATCGTCTTCTCCGCCCGCATGGTTGCGGCATCGGAATGATCGGTGGGCGGCCATGGTTCGTTAACCATGGCCGCTAACGCTTTGTTTGCCAGGTGCCGGTAGAGTTGCATCCTGTATCGTTCCCGCTCTGCGAGCGGGAGACCTAGGAGCAGCTAATGCAGCGGTTGATGATCGCCGACGGTTCCGATGTCGTCCGTAAGGTCGGCAAGCGTATTCTTTCCGGTTTCGATTTCCTCGTGCTGGAAGCCTCTAGCTCGCTTGAGGCGCTGGTGCGCTGCGAAGCCGAACTGCCCAACATCCTGATCGTCGATTCCACCATGGATGGCGCGCTCGAGCTGATCAGCAACGTGCGCAACCTGCCGCAGGGCAAGTCCGTGCGCATCTATTATTGCGTGGTCGAGGCCGACCTCAAGAAGATGATGATGGGCAAGCGCGCCGGCGCCGACGACTTCCTGCTGAAGCCGTTCGACCGGAAGATCCTGACCCAGGTCTTCGGCAATCTTTCGATCGCCGCCTGAAGAGATTTCCATAGCTGAACGAAAACGCGGCCGCTCCCAGGGAGCCGGCCGCGTTTGCTTGTTGAGCCTTATTTTCCCACCCACTGCCGTCATCCTCGGCCTTGAGCCGAGGATCCATCGTTTTCCAACGGCTTATGGATCTTGTCTGCGGTCTGGCGGCTGCCTCCGGAGGAGCCAGCCGCTGCTGCGTCTGGCCCGTTCTCGCAAACCCGACATTCGCGCAAAAGAAAACCCGCCGGCGAGCGGCGGGTCTGATGCGGGAGCGGGGAGGGGCGCTATCAGGCGCTTTCGAGATAGTCGCCGCCTTCGGGCTCGCGCAGCACGTAGCCGCGGCCCCAGACCGTCTCGATGTAGTTCGCGCCGCCGGCGGCGTTGGCCAGCTTCTTGCGCAGCTTGCAGATGAAGACGTCGATGATCTTCAGTTCCGGCTCGTCCATACCGCCATAAAGGTGGTTCAGGAACATTTCCTTGGTGAGCGTGGTGCCCTTGCGCAGCGAGAGCAGCTCGAGCATCTGGTATTCCTTGCCCGTCAGGTGCACGCGCTGGCCGCCGACTTCGACGGTCTTGGCGTCGAGGTTGACGATGAGCTCGCCCGTCGAGATGACCGACTGGGCATGGCCCTTGGAGCGGCGCACGATGGCGTGAATGCGGGCGACGAGCTCGTCCTTGTGGAAGGGCTTCGTCATGTAGTCGTCGGCGCCGAAGCCGAGGCCGCGCACCTTGTCCTCGATGCCGGCCATGCCGGAGAGGATGAGGATCGGCGTCTTGACCTTGGACAGGCGCAGCGTGCGCAGGACCTCGTAACCCGACATGTCGGGGAGGTTCAGGTCGAGCAGGATGATGTCGTAATCGTACAACTTGCCCAGATCGACACCTTCCTCGCCGAGGTCGGTGGTATACACATTAAAACTTTCGGACTTCAGCATCAGTTCGATGCTCTGCGCTGTCGCGCTATCGTCCTCAATGAGTAGAACCCGCATATCTGTCCCCTTTTCCGCCGCTCAAGGTACCTGGCCCCCTACGCGATACGGATCCAGTCGTTGCCTGATTTGGAGGCTGCCACGAAATGGTTAACAAATCCTGATTCACTTTGGCAAGAGCGTATCGGTCTGTTAATTATTTTAGGCAGGCTCCTGATTTCACACATGAATCGGAAATGTGTCTCTTAAACACAATTTTTAAGAAAACACGTTAACCGACTCTTTCGACTCATCAATGTGGCCACCTCGTTTTTCGCGAACCGCATTTACTGAGCCTTAAATCATCATCGCTATGATTAACGATGCCCGTAAACGAAAGGTTACCAGCGGTAGGATTTCATTAATCTCGCTGAATTTTTTTACGGTTCGGCAGGGTTTGCCGGTTACGGGTTGTCGTGACGGTCGGCGGTGCGCGGTGGAATGCCGCGCTTTCCAAAGGCCGGGTTGGAATGCCGAGTGGAGGTCCGCCAGCGTTTTCGGCGGCGTCCGCTCCAATGCCGGGGTCTCGCTATCCACGGGAGTATTGCGTATGAAGTCGCGTGAGAGCCTAGTTCGCCTGAAGGAATTTCAGGTGAAAGACAAGAGACGGCAGCTGGCACAGCTTCAGTTGATGATGTCCGAATTCGAACGGATGTCGAAGGAACTGGAAAGCCAGATCGCCATCGAAGAGAAGAAATCCGGGATCACCGATCCGGGCCACTTCGCTTATCCCACCTTTGCAAAGGCGGCGCGGCAACGCTCCGACAATCTTCAGGTCTCCATCCGGGAACTGAAGGTGCAGCAGGACGCGGCCGAACTGGCGCTGGAAGAGGCGGAGGCGGAATTCGCCAAGGCTTCGGCGCTGGAAGAGCGCGACAACGCGGTCCGGATGCGCGCCTGATTTAAGGTGCCATCCTGAAGAACCCTCGCGAGCGGCCGCAAGACCGCTCACGAGGGCTCTTCGCGTTTTTTTGGCGCGCCCGACGTGTTTGCGCGTGAAAACTGCCGCCTTGACGCTTCAGAGATTGACGACGTCGTGCCATTCCTTGTGGCGCATGGCCTGCGCCCGGAAGAACGGGCAGAGCGGCATGATCTTCCAGCCGCCCTTGCGGGCCTCTTCCACGGCATGGGCCGCCAGCGCCTGGCCGACGCCCTTGCCGCGCAAGGCGTCCGGCACGCCGGTATGGTCGATGATGATGAGCTGCGGGGAGGCGCGGGAATAGGTCATTTCCCCCTCATGCCCCTCGATGACCGCATAGTAGCGGCCCTTCGTGCCGCTGTCTTCGTGCAGGATGTCCATGACGCTCTCCTCGCTGTCGTTGCGCTGGAGGCATCCTTTCCTGTCCCGCGTGATCCCGCAAGCAGTGCGGCTGTGAACAGTGCGTGCTCTATCGAGGCATGATGCTCCGCCCCGGGGGCGGGCTTTCCGCAAAAGCATTGCGGCCGCATGAAGCGGCCGCAGGGTCTTGATCCGGAATGAAATGGTCTAGTGGCGGTACTGCTGGATGCGCGTGGTGCGCAGGCCGGCAAGGCCATGATCGTTGATGGAGGACTGCCAGGACAGGAATTCTTCGACCGTCAAAGTATAGCGTTCGCAGGCTTCTTCGAGGCTGAGAAGGCCACCGCGCACGGCGGCGACGACTTCGGCCTTCCGGCGAATCACCCAGCGCCGCGTATTGGCCGGCGGCAGATCGGCGATCGTCAGGGGGCTGCCATCGGGGCCGATGACGTATTTAACGCGGGGTCGTATCAGATCGGTCATTGGACTCTCTACATAAACTCAAGACCATATGTGAGGGACTCTAGCCTGCCACATTTAAGAATTGCCTAAGCGCATGCTAACAATTTTCTAATCTTTTGAGCGGCTTCGCCGGCACGGCAGCGAGGCGGAAAGGCCTGCCTTCCCTTACGTCCGGCGGTTTTCGCTGCCCTTTGCCTGCATGGGAGCCATGCAAATATTCCGTTTCCATTTTACTTAAATACTGCTATCAGGCCGCAAAATTCGGGGCGGCGTCGGGTCGATGCCATCGGAAGCCCCCAGGATGCATCCAAATGAATTGCCACTCCAAGCTGTTCCTTCGCGGGATACGGCTTTCGCGGCGTTTTTTCTTTTTCGCCTGTCGAGCGGGATGCGCCTGAAATTTTCCGGACCGGGAATGTACTGGAAACCCGGCGTTCACGCGCCGGTTGTTGGAAACGGAAAATGAGAGACCCAGACAACATGCTCGCGCAGCAGGGCCGGTCGCCAGAGTTCCTCTCCTCGGCCACTATCGAGGCGGTGCAGACCGAATACGAGGTGCTGCACCTCATGCGCCAGTGCGCCGGCCATTTCGGCTTCAGCCATTTCATGGTCGCACGCTTCCCGGCAAACGATCAGCAGCGGTTCGCCGAGCGCCTGCTCGTCAGCAACTGGCCGGCCGAGCTCGTGCGCAAATACGATGCGATGAGCCTCTTCCATGTCAGCCGGCTGGCGGTCGATACCGGCATGACCAAGCTGCCGGTGCAGGGCGACAGCGCGCTGATGGCGCCGGCCGACTGGGAAAACGCGCAGGCCGGCGAGGCGATCGCGCTCGCCGAGAGCCATGGCCTTTCCGCCTCGACGGCCTTCCTGCTGCATTCGACGACCGCCGATCCCTACCTGATGGTGTTTTCCGGAACGCGCGCGCCGCTCGCCCGGCCGGAGCTGGCGGAGCTGCATTTCGCCGCCCTCCAGCTTTTCGAATGCCTGGAAAAGACCTTCGTCGCCATGACGGCCGGGCGCGAAAAGCTCTCCAGCCGCGAGGTCGAGTGCCTGCGCTGGGCGGCGGCCGGCAAGAGCAGCGACGAGATCGCCATCATCCTCGGCATCTCGGTCTATACGGTGAGCAGCTATTTCAAGAGCGCGACCCGCAAGCTGCAGGCCGTCAACCGCATGCAGGCCATCGCCATCGCCCTGCGGCTCCGGCTCATCTGATCTTGGTTCGCGAGCCGGGGAGGAGGAGCTTTCCGGCCTTCTCTTGCCCTCGATGCGGCAAGTTTCTATATGTCGCCCGAAAGGCGTTCCGCGGATCGCGGGATGCCGCAACGGCCGGTTTCGGCCCCAATTCAAAGGTGCAGGACGGCAGCCTCGGCGCGGCCGGCACCGGAACGGACCTCGCGTGAACAGTCTCGATTTCGATCGCAAGCCGGAAGATACGCGCGTCGTCGTCGCCATGTCGGGCGGCGTCGACAGTTCGGTGGTGGCCGGCATCCTGAAACGCGAAGGCTACGACGTTCTCGGCATCACCCTGCAGCTCTACGATCACGGGGCGGCGGTGCACCGGGCCGGCTCGTGCTGCGCCGGTCAGGACATCGACGACGCGCGCCGCGTCTGCGAAACGCTCGGCATCCCGCATTACGTGCTCGACTATGAAAAGCGTTTCCGCGAGACGGTGATCAATCCCTTCGCCGAAAGCTATGTCGCGGGCGAAACGCCGATCCCGTGCGTCGCCTGCAACCAGACCGTAAAGTTCGCCGATCTCCTCGCCACCGCCAAGGAACTGGGCGCCGACGCGCTGGCGACCGGCCATTACATCCGCTCGCGCCCCAATCCGGCGCCGGACGCGCCGGGGCGCCGCGCGCTCTATCGCCCCGTCGATGCCGAGCGCGACCAGAGCTATTTCCTTTTCGCCACGACGCAGGAGCAGATCGATTACCTGCGCTTCCCGCTCGGCCATCTTTCCAAGGCCGAAACGCGGGCGCTGGCCGAGGAGATGGGCCTCGTCGTCGCCAAGAAGGCGGACAGCCAGGACATCTGCTTCGTGCCGCAGGGCAAGTATTCCGACATCGTCAACAAGCTGAAGCCGAATGCGGCGCTTGCCGGCGACATCGTGCATATCGACGGCCGCGTGCTCGGCCGGCACGAGGGCATCCTGCATTACACGATCGGCCAGCGCCGCGGCATCGGCATCGCCACGGGCGAGCCGCTCTATGTCGTCTATCTCGACGCCCGCTCGCGCCGCGTCATCGTCGGCCCCAAGGAGGCGTTGGAAACGCGACGCCTCTACCTGCGTGACATCAACTGGCTGGGCGACGGCGACCTCCAAGCCGTCGCGGTCGCCGGCTTCGACTGCTACGCCAAGGTGCGCTCCACGCGTCCGCCGCGCCCGGCCCGCCTCCAGGCGAACGAGGGCGGCATCTATGTCGAGCTTGCCGAAGGCGAGCCGGGCGTCGCGCCCGGCCAGGCCTGCGCACTCTATTCCGGCGAGGGCGAGGATGCCCGCATCTACGGCGGCGGCTTCATCCTGCGTTCCGAGCGCGAGGCGGATGCCGAGGACGCCCTGAAGCGCATTCTTTCCACCCCAGTCGCGGCCTGAAAAGCCGCGACCGGCAAAGCCCTTGCGGACAAAGCGAATTTTCTCAAAACCTCGCTTGACACCCGCGGGAAGCCCGCCTTATAAGCCGCGCACCGGACGGAAACGGACATCGCTCTCGATCGTCCCTTCGGGCGGCGGAGTAGCTCAGTAGGTTAGAGCAGAGGAATCATAATCCTTGTGTCGGGGGTTCGAATCCCTCCTCCGCTACCATTTTTTTCCCGCAATCGAATTGAACGCAACGCGCGGCCTCTACCGCTTCGCGTTGCGCGCGATGTGCTGTTCGAATGCCTTGCCGAAACTGGCGAGGAAATCGCGCGTTCCGTCGTTGGTGAGGTTCCCCGCATCGTCGAACAGGCTGCCGGTGCCGCCGATATAGGCTTCCGGCTGTTCCAGAACAGGCATGTTCAGGAAGCAGAGCGACTGGCGCAGGTGATGGTTGGCGCCGAAGCCGCCGATGGCGCCGATCGAGGTCGAGATGATCGCTGCCGGCTTGCCCATCAGGGCGCCCTGTCCATAGGGCCGCGAGGCGACGTCGATCGCATTCTTCAAAACGCCGGGTACCGAGCGGTTGTATTCGGCGGTGACGAAGAGGATGGCGTCGGCGGCCGCGACGCGCTCGCGCAGCGCGGTCCAGTCGGCCGGCGGCGTGGCTTCGAGATCCTGGTTGAAGTAGGAAACCGAGCCGATGTCGAGGAATTCGAATTTCAGGCCGGGGGTGAGGGAGACAAGCGCCTTGGCGACTTTGCGGCTGAACGACTCCTTGCGGAGGCTGCCGACGAGAACTGCAACGGTGGTCATGGGAAACTCCAGGCTACGTGGCGCGCCGATCCTCGCTCCTCAGGCGGGAAAACTCAATATCGAAAACGAAGCTTTTCCTCGCGTGGGCTGAGGGACGGCGAATCAGGCGCGGTCCGGCGCTGCGGTCTCGCGCCGGAAGGCGGCGGGGCTTCTGGCGGTCCACTTCCGGAAGGCGCGGTGGAAGGCGCTGGGTTCGGAAAAGCCGAGGCGGGTCGCGATCTCGCCGACCCCGAGCGTCGTCGCCTGGAGCATCTCGATGGCGAGGTCCCGGCGGATCTCGTCCCTGATGGCGGCATAGTTCTGGCCTTCCGCGGCGAGGCGGTGCCTGAGGGTGGACGGCGACATGCGCATCTGCGCGGCGAGATCGTCGAAAGCGTTCCAGGCGGTCGGCGGCATCTCGCGCAGGCGCTTGCGGACGCCGGCGGCAAGGCCGGCATCGTAGCGGTAGCGCACGAGGATATTGGCCGGGGCGTTGCGCAGGAACTGTTTCAGCGCCTGCTCGCTACGCGCGACGGGCAGTTTCAGCATGGCGGCGTCGAAGGCGAGGCGGCTCACCGGTTGGGAAAAGCGCACGGGCGCGCCGAAGAAGAGCCGGTAATCCGCGCCATGCTCCGGCTCGGCGCAGCGGAAATCGACCATCCGTAGCGGAATGCGGCGCCCGATGAGCCAGCAGGTGATGCCGTGCAGCAGAATCCAGTAGGTGCGGTAGGCGAAGGCGGAGCGCGGGCCCTGCCGGTCGGCAAGGACGATCTGGGCCAGCCCGTCGGCGATTTCGAGGCGGCCTTCCGGGTCCTCCAGCACGACATTGAGGAAGCGCAGCGCGCGCCGCAAGGCCTGGTCGAGGGTCCGGGCATGCAGGATGCAGTGGCAGAGCAAGGTGAAGCTGCCGCGCCGCATCGGCCTTGCACCCATGCCGAAGAATTCGTCGTCCATCTCCGCGGCGATGGCGAGCCAGAGGGCGCCATAGCTTTCGGCGGAGATCGGCGCCCCGGTGCGGGCCGGCAGGCCGGCGGCGGCGAGCACCTTCTCCGGCGCCTTGCCCTGCCGTTTCAGGCAGTCGATGGCCTCTTCCACGAAGAAGGGCGATATCATCCGCCGTCCGGTATCCGTCATCGTCATGTCCCGCGGGATGTGGTAAAACTGGCCGATCGTTCGAGACGCTTCGGTCATCGCATGCAATATCGTGCCGGCATAAAATAGGAAAGACGGAGGGCAGATCGCCCTGCCGGCGGATACGGCACCGGGAGGGCCGCATTCGGCCGGATCGCACGGAAATCGAATGCGCTGAGGGAGAGCAGCCATGTTGATCCGCGGAAAGACCTTTCTCGTCACCGGCGGCGGTTCGGGCCTCGGCGCGGCGGTGGCGCGCATGCTGGTGGGCGAGGGCGCGCATGTCGTGATCGCCGACGTCAATGTCGATGCCGGCCGCGGCATCGTCGGCGAGCTCGGGACCGGCGCAGCCTTCATCCAGACCGACGTGACGCAGGAAACGGATGGCCAGGCCGCCGTCGACCTCGCGCTGGAACGCTTCGGCCATCTGCACGGGCTGGTCAATTGCGCGGGTGTCGCGCCCGGCGAGAAGGTGCTCGGCCGCGACGGGCCGCACCGGCTCGACAGCTTTGCCCGCACCGTCGGCATCAACCTCATCGGCACCTTCAACATGACCCGGCTCGCAGCAGCCTCCATCGCGAAGGAAGAGCCTGAGGCGGACGGCGAGCGGGGGATTGTTATCAACACGGCCTCGGTCGCGGCCTTCGACGGCCAGATCGGGCAGGCGGCCTATGCGGCCTCCAAGGGCGGCGTTGCCGCCATGACGCTGCCGGTCGCCCGCGAGCTGGCCCGCCACGGCATCCGCGTCGTCTCCATCGCGCCGGGGATTTTCCAGACGCCGATGATGGCCGGCATGCCGCAGGAGGTGCAGGAATCGCTCGGGCGGAGCGTGCCTTTTCCACAGCGCCTCGGAAAGCCGGTGGAATTTGCCGCACTGGTGCGCCACATCTGTGAGAACGTCATGCTGAATGGCGAGGTCATCCGCCTCGACGGCGCGCTGCGCATGGCGCCGCGCTGAGGGAGTTTCGATATGGTTCTGCAGGATCCCATCGTCATCGTCGGTTCGGCCCGCACCCCGATGGGCGGCTTCCAGGGCGACCTCAGGGACGCCACCGCGCCGGAACTCGGCGCGGCCGCGATCCGCGCGGCGCTGGAGCGGAGCGGCGTCGCCCCGGATGCAGTGGAGGAGACGGTGTTCGGCTGCGTGCTGCCGGCCGGGCAGGGGCAGGCGCCCGCGCGGCAGGCCGCCATCGGTGCGGGCCTGCCTTTCGCGACCGGGGCGACGACGGTCAACAAGATGTGCGGCTCGGGCATGAAGGCCGTGATGCTGGCGCATGATCTCATCGCCGCCGGCAGCGCCTCGGTCGCCGTCGCCGGCGGCATGGAGAGCATGACCAATGCGCCTTACCTGCTCGACCGCGCCCGCGGCGGCTACCGGCTCGGCCATGGCCGCGTCATCGACCACATGTTCCTCGACGGCCTCGAGGACGCCTATGACAAGGGGCGCCTGATGGGCACCTTCGCCGAGGACTGCGCCGAGGCCTACCAGTTCACCCGCCCGGCGCAGGACGACTATGCCGTTACCTCCCTGACCCGCGCCCGCAGCGCCATCGAGACCGGCGCATTCGACGCCGAGATCGTCCCCGTCACCGTGAAGGCCGGCCGGTCCGAGACCGTCGTCAGCCGCGACGAGCAGCCCGGCAAGGCCAGGCTGGAGAAGATCCCGACACTGAAGCCGGCCTTTCGCGAGAACGGCACGGTGACGGCGGCCAATGCCTCCTCGATCTCGGACGGCGCGGCCGCGCTGGTGCTGATGCGGCGCTCCCGGGCCGAGCGCGAGGGCTTGACGCCGCTCGCCACCATCGTCGGCCATGCGACGCATGCGCAGGCGCCCAATCTCTTCGCGACCGCGCCCATCGGCGCACTGCGCAGGCTCGGCGAGCGCACCGGCTGGGGCCTCAAGGATGTCGACCTCTTCGAAATCAACGAGGCCTTCGCCGTCGTCGCCATGGCGGCGATGCGCGACCTCGACCTGCCGCATGACAAGGTCAATGTCCACGGCGGCGCCTGCGCGCTCGGCCATCCCATCGGCGCATCGGGCGCGCGCGTGCTCGTCACCCTGCTTGCTGCGCTGGAACGCTACGATCTGCGGCGCGGCATGGCGACGCTCTGCATCGGCGGCGGCGAAGCGACGGCGGTGGCCATCGAGCGGCACTGAGCGGTTTGGGGAGGAGACCGGACCATGATCCTGACGGAACAGCAGAGCCAGATCCGCGACATGGCCCGCGATTTCGCCCGCGAGCGGCTGGCGCCGGGCGCGGCTGAGCGGGATGCGGAGAGCCGCTTCCCCCGCGCGGAACTGAAGGAGATGGGCGAGCTCGGCTTCCTCGGCATGCTCGTGCCGGAGGCCTATGGCGGCTCGCAGACGGGTACGGTCGCCTATGCCGTGGCGCTGGAGGAGATCGCCAGCGGCGACGGGCCGTGCTCGACCATCATGAGCGTGCACAGCTCCGTCGGCTGCGTGCCGATCCTGAAATACGGCAGCGATGAGCAGAAGCAGCGCTTCCTGCCGAAGCTTGCCTCCGGTGAATGGATCGGCGGCTTCGCGCTCACGGAGCCGCAGGCTGGCTCCGACGCCTCCAATCTCAGGACCCGCGCCCGCCGCGACGGCGACCATTACGTCATCGACGGGGCCAAGCAGTTCATCACCTCGGGCAAAAACGGCGATGTCATCATCGTCTTCGCCGTCACCGATCCCGATGCCGGCAAGAAGGGCATTTCCGCCTTCATCGTGCCGACCGAAACGCCGGGCTACGAGGTCGTGCGGGTGGAGCAGAAGCTCGGCCTTCACTCCTCCGATACCTGCCAGATCGCCTTCAACGCCATGCGCGTTCCCGCCGGAAACCGGCTCGGCGCGGAGGGCGAGGGCTACCGGATCGCCCTTTCGAACCTCGAAGGCGGGCGCATCGGCATCGCCGCGCAGTCCGTCGGCATGGCGCGGGCGGCCTTCGAGGCGGCGCGCGACTATGCCCGCGAGCGCACGGCCTTCGGTTCGCCGATCATCGAGCACCAGGCCGTCGCCTTCCGGCTCGCCGACATGGCGACGCAGATCGAGGCGGCGCGCCAGATGGTGCTGCATGCCGCCGGGCTGAAGGAGGCGGGCCAGCCCTGCCTCACCGAAGCCTCGATGGCCAAGCTCTTCGCCTCGGAAATGGCCGAACGGGTCTGCTCCGACGCGATCCAGATCCATGGCGGCTACGGTTACATGGCGGATTATCCGGTGGAACGTATCTATCGCGACGTCCGCATCTGCCAGATCTACGAGGGAACGAGCGACGTGCAGCGCATCGTCATCGCGCGCAATCTTTGAGGCCGGGACCGTACCCGTCGCAGGGAGGCGGCGGGGCGGTCCACAAGGGAGGAATGACAGGACATGAACGAGGTTCCGCATCTGAGCCTTCACGTTCCCGAGCCGGCGGTCCGGCCCGGCGGCCAGCCGGATTTCTCCAACGTCAAGATCGCCAAGGCCGGCGCGGTGCCGCGCCCGGCGGTGGACGTCGCGCCGGAGGAGATCCGCGATCTCGCCTATTCCATCATCCGCGTGCTCAATCGCGACGGCGAGGCGGTCGGCCCCTGGGCCGGGCTGCTCTCCGACGAGGAGCTGCTGACGGGCCTGCGCAACATGATGAAGCTGCGCGCCTTCGATGCGCGCATGCTGATGGCGCAGCGGCAGGGCAAGACCTCCTTCTACATGCAGCATCTCGGCGAGGAGGCGGTGAGCTGCGCCTTCCGCAAGGCGCTCGCCAAGGGCGACATGAACTTTCCGACCTACCGGCAGGCGGGCCTTCTCATCGCCGACGACTATCCGATGGTCGAGATGATGAACCAGATCTACTCGAACGAGGCCGATCCCCTGCGCGGCCGGCAATTGCCGATCATGTATTCGTCGAAGGCGCACGGCTTCTTCACCATCTCCGGGAACCTCGCCACGCAATATGTGCAGGCCGTCGGCTGGGCCATGGCCTCCGCCATCCGCAACGACACGAAGATCGCCGCCGCCTGGATCGGCGACGGCTCGACGGCCGAATCCGATTTCCATTCCGCCCTCGTCTTCGCCTCGACCTACAAGGCACCGGTCATCCTCAACATCGTCAACAACCAGTGGGCCATCTCGACCTTCCAGGGCATCGCCCGCGGCGGTTCGGGCACGTTCGCCGCCCGCGGCCTCGGCTTCGGCATCCCGGCGCTCCGCGTCGACGGCAACGACTACCTCGCCGTCCATGCCGTCGCGAAATGGGCGGCCGAGCGGGCGCGGCGCAATCTCGGGCCGACGCTGATCGAATATGTCACCTACCGCGTCGGCGCCCATTCCACCTCGGACGATCCGAGCGCCTACCGGCCGAAGACCGAATCGGAGGCCTGGCCGCTCGGCGATCCGGTGCTGCGGCTGAAGAAGCACCTCGTCCTGCGCGGCGTCTGGTCGGAGGAGCGCCATGCGCAGGCCGAGGCCGAGATCCTCGACGAGGTGATCCAGGCGCAGAAGCAGGCCGAAAGCCACGGCACGCTGCATGCGGGCGGCAAGCCCTCGGTGCGCGACATCTTCGAGGGCGTCTATGCGGAAATGCCCGCCCATATCCGCCGCCAGCGGCAGAAGGCAGGATACTGACATGGCAAGAATGACGATGATCGAGGCGGTGCGCAGCGCCATGGACGTCTCGATGGGACGCGACGACGGGGTCGTCGTCTTCGGCGAGGACGTCGGCTATTTCGGCGGCGTCTTCCGCGCGACGCAGGGGCTGCAGGCCAAATACGGCAAGACGCGCTGCTTCGACGCGCCGATCAACGAATCCGGCATCCTCGGCACGGCCATCGGCATGGCGGCCTATGGGCTGAAACCCTGCGTCGAGATCCAGTTCGCCGACTACATGTATCCGGCCTATGACCAGATCACCCAGGAGGCGGCGCGCATCCGCTACCGCTCCAACGGCGATTTCACTTGCCCCATCGTCGTGCGCATGCCGACCGGCGGCGGCATCTTCGGCGGCCAGACGCACAGCCAGAGCCCGGAGGCGCTGTTCACCCATGTCTGCGGGCTGAAGGTGATCGTTCCCTCCAATCCCTACGATGCCAAGGGCCTGCTGATCGCGGCGATCGAGGACCCGGACCCGGTGATGTTCCTCGAGCCCAAGCGCCTCTACAACGGCCCCTTCGACGGCCATCACGAAAAGCCCGTCACGCCCTGGTCGAAGCATGAGCTCGGCGAGGTGCCGGAGGGGCACTACACGATCCCCATCGGCAAGGCGGAAATCCGCCGGCCGGGCAGCGCGGTCACCGTCGTCGCCTACGGCACGATGGTGCATGTGGCGCTCGCCGCCGCCGAGGAAACGGGGATCGACGCCGAGGTGATCGACCTGCGCAGCCTGCTGCCGCTCGACCTCGACACCATCGTGCAGTCGGTGAAGAAGACCGGCCGCTGCGTCGTCGTGCACGAGGCGACGCTGACCTCCGGCTTCGGCGGCGAGGTCGTTTCGCTGGTGCAGGAACACTGCTTCTACAGCCTCGAAGCGCCGGTGGTGCGCGTGACGGGCTGGGACACGCCCTATCCGCATGCGCAGGAATGGGACTACTTTCCCGGCCCCGCCCGCGTCGGCCGGGCGTTGCAGGAAGTGATGGAGGGCTGAGGATGGGCGAGTTCGTCATCAAGATGCCCGATGTGGGCGAGGGCGTGGCCGAGGCCGAGCTTGTGGAATGGCACGTCAAGCCGGGCGATCCGGTGCGCGAGGACATGGTGCTCGCCGCCGTCATGACCGACAAGGCGACGGTGGAGATACCCTCTCCGGTCGATGGCACGGTGCTCTGGCTCGGCGCCGAGATCGGCGACATCGTCGCCGTCAAGGCGCCGCTGCTGCGCATCGAGGTTGCGGGGGAAGGCGAAGCGCCCAACGAAGAGGCGGTCCTGCCACCCGCGACCGAACCCGTTGCGAAGGCCGAGCCGGTTACCGAAACGAAGTCGGTTGAAAAGGTAAGGGACCCGGCACCGGAAAAACCGGCCGAGCGTCCCGTCCATCGGGAGCCGGCGGAGCGGCCGCTTGCCTCGCCCGCCGTCCGGCTGCGGGCGCAGGAGGCCGGGGTCGATCTGCGGCAGGTGTCGGGCAGCGGCCCGGCCGGCCGCATCACCCATGACGATCTCGACCGGTTCATCGCGCGTGGGGGCGAGCCCGCCGCCGCGCCGGCCGGGCTTGCCCGCAAGACCGCGACGGAGGAGATCAAGGTCACGGGCCTGCGCCGCCGCATCGCCGAGAAGATGCGCCTTGCGGCCTCCCGTATTCCCCATATCACCTATGTGGAGGAGGTGGACGTCACCGACCTGGAAGACCTGCGCGCCACGATGAATGCCGGCCGCAAGCCCGACCAGCAGAAGCTCACCATCCTGCCCTTCCTGATGCGGGCGCTGGTGAGGACGCTCGCCGAGCAGCCCGGCGTCAACGCCACATTCGACGACGATGCCGGCATCGTCACGCGTTACGGCGCCGTGCATATCGGCATCGCCACGCAGACGCCTGCCGGCCTGACGGTGCCGGTCGTGCGCCATGCCGAGGCGCGGTCGATCTGGGACAGTGCGGCCGAACTCGTTCGTCTCGCCGATGCCGCCCGCAACGGCACGGCGGCGCGCGAGGAGCTTTCCGGCTCGACCATCACCATCACCTCGCTCGGCGCGCTCGGCGGCATCGTCACGACGCCGATCATCAACCACCCGGAAGTGGCGATCGTCGGCGTCAACAAGATCATGATGCGGCCCGTCTGGGACGGCAGCCAGTTCATCCCGCGCAAGATCATGAACCTGTCGTCGAGCTTCGACCACCGGATCGTCGACGGCTGGGATGCGGCGGTCTTCGTCCAGCGGCTCAAGGCGCTTCTCGAAACCCCCGCGCTGATCTTCATCGAAGGCTGATGACATGAAAGAGATCGTCTGCAAGCTCCTCGTCATCGGCGCCGGCCCCGGCGGCTACATCTGCGCCATCCGCGCCGGCCAGCTCGGCGTCGATACCGTCATCGTCGAGAAGACGAAGGCCGGCGGCACCTGCCTCAATGTCGGCTGCATCCCCTCCAAGGCGCTGATCCACGCGGCGGAGGAATTCGACAGGCTCCGCCATACGGCAGGCCTCAACGCGCTCGGCATCACCGTCGAGACGCCGCGGCTCGACCTTGCCCAGACCGTCCGCTGGAAGGACGGCATCGTCGGCCGGCTGAACAGCGGCGTGCTCGGCCTCCTGCGCAAGGCCAAGGTCAAGATTGTGCATGGCGCGGCGCGATTCCGCGACGGCAAGACGGTCGAGGTCGAGACCGAGACGGGAACCCAGCTCATCCGCGCCGAGACGGTGGTGATCGCCACCGGCTCCGAGCCCGTCGAACTGCCGGCGCTGCCCTTCGGCGGGGCGGTCCTATCGTCCACCGGGGCGCTCTCCCTGCCGGAGGTTCCGAAATCGCTTGCCGTCGTCGGCGGCGGCTATATCGGGCTGGAGCTCGGCACCGCCTTTGCCAAGCTCGGCGCGCGGGTGACGGTGGTCGAGGCGATGGCGCAGGTCCTGCCGCAATACGATGGCGAACTCGTCAAGCCCGTCGCCAAGCGTCTCGGTGAGCTTGGCGTGCGCGTGCTGACCGGCGCGAAGGCGAAGAACTATTCGGGTGAGGCGCTGGCGGTGGAGATCGCCGGCAAGGAGGAGCGGATCGCCGCGGACAAGGTGCTCGTCACCGTCGGCCGCAGGCCGCGCACGGACGGCTGGGGCCTCGAAGAACTCGACCTCGACCGCGCCGGCCGCTTCATCCGCATCGACGAGCATTGCCGCACCTCGATGCGCGGCGTCTACGCCATCGGCGACGTCACCGGCGAGCCGATGCTGGCGCATCGCGCCATGGCGCAGGGCGAGATGGTCGCGGAGATCGTCGCCGGGCGCAAGCGCGTCTGGGACAAGCGCGCCATCCCCGCCGTCTGCTTCACCGATCCCGAGATCGTCACCGCCGGCCTTTCGCCTGACGAGGCGCGCGCGCAGGGCTACGAGGTCCGCGTCGGCCTCTTCCCCTTCAACGCCAACGGCCGCGCCATGACGACCCAGTCGGAGGACGGCTTCGTGCGCGCCGTGGCGCGGGCGGACACCAACCTCGTGCTCGGCCTTCAGGCAGTCGGCGCTGGCGTCTCGGAACTCTCCAGCGCTTTTTCGCTGGCGCTCGAAATGGGCGCGCGGCTGGAGGACATCGCCGGCACGATCCATGCCCATCCGACCCGCAGCGAAGGCTTGCAGGAAGCCGCATTGAAAGCCCTTGGCCATGCCCTTCACATCTGAGACCCTGATCGACCGAACAGGCTCGCTCGGCCGCATCCGGCTCAACCGGCCGAAGGCGCTCAACAGCCTGACGCTTGCGATGGTGCGCGACATCGAGGCAGCACTGGATGCCTTCGAGGCCGATCCCGCGGTCGCCGCCGTGCTTCTCACCGGCGAGGGCGAGCGGGGGCTGTGCGCGGGCGGCGATATCCGCATGATCTATGACGGCGGAAGGGCCGGCTCGCCGGAGCCCGTCGATTTCTGGCGCGAGGAATATCGCATGAATGCGCGCCTCGCCCGGCTGGCAAGGCCCTATGTCACTTTCATGGACGGCATCGTCATGGGCGGCGGGGTCGGGGTTTCGGTCTATGGCAGCCATCGCATCGTCACGGAGCGGACGCGGTTCGCCATGCCGGAGACCGGCATCGGCTTCTTCCCCGATGTCGGCGCCTCGTGGTTCCTGACGCGGAGGAACGACGAGCTCGGCACCTATGCCGCGCTCACCGGCGAGCAGCTTGCGGCGGGCGACGTGATCGCCTTCGGCCTTGCCGACAGCCATATACCTTCGGAGCGCCTTACGGCACTGGCCGAAAAGCTGTCCGGCTTGCCGGCCACCGCTTCCCATGCCGATGTCTCGGCCGCCATTGCCGCCTTCGCGGAAACACCGACGCCGGGAGAGATCGCCGGGCAGCGGGTGCTGATCGACCGGCTCTTCGCCTTCGACACCGTGGAGGCGATTTTCGCGGCGCTGGAGCGGGACGGATCGGACTTCGCCGCAAGGGCGCTCGGCATCCTGCGGACGAAATCGCCGCTCAGCCTGAAGGTGACGCTGCGCCTGCTGCGGCTCGGGCGGAAGGAAGCCGCGCTCGAAGCCTGCCTGGAGCGGGAATTCGTAGCGACGGCGGCGGTGCTGCGCAGCCACGATTTCTACGAGGGCGTCAGGGCCGCGGTGGTCGACAAGGACCGCAATCCGCGCTGGCGCCCGGCGCAACTGGCCGACGTCACCGAAGAGGACATCGCCGCCTTCTTCGAGCCGGGGGCAAAGCCGCTCTTTGCCGGCGCAACGGGAAAAGGAGAACGCCCATGAACTCCATCGCATTCATCGGCCTCGGCCATATGGGCGGCCCGATGGCCGCAAATCTCGTGAAGGCCGGCCATGTCGTGCGCGGCTTCGACCTTTCCGCCGCCTCGCTCGACCTGGCGCGGGAAAACGGCGTGGCGACCGTCGCCTCCATCGGCGAGGCGGTTTCCCGCGCGGACCTCGTCATCACCATGCTGCCGGCCGGAACGCATGTGCTTTCGGTGTGGCAGGACCTCGTCGCCATCGTGCCCACCGGAACGCTGCTCATCGATTGCTCCACCATCGACATGGCGAGCGCCCGCAAGGCCCATGCGCTGGCCGAGGCGCATGGCTGTCCGGCGCTCGATGCGCCCGTCTCGGGCGGCACCGGGGGCGCTTCGGCCGGCACGCTCACTTTCATGGTGGGGGGCGACGCGGGGGTCTTTGCCGGGGCAAAGCCGGTCTTCGAGGCGATGGGCAGGAAGATCATCCATTGCGGCGGCGCCTCCGCCGGCCAGGCGGCGAAGATCTGCAACAACATGATCCTCGGCATCAGCATGATCGCCGTGGGCGAGGCCTTCGTGCTCGGCGAGCGGCTCGGTCTCTCGCATCAGGCGCTGTTCGACGTTGCCTCGGTCTCCTCGGGGCAATGCTGGTCGCTGACCACCTATTGCCCGGTGCCGGGGCCCGTCCCGACCTCGCCCGCTAACCACGATTACGAGCCGGGCTTCGCCGCGGCGCTGATGCTGAAGGACCTGAAGCTGTCGCAGGCGGCGGCGGAGGATACCGGTACCGTGACCCCGCTCGGCGCCGGGGCGGCGGCGCTCTACCAGCGATTCGCCGACGAAGGGGCGGGCGCGAAGGATTTTTCCGCCATCATCGCCATGCTGCGGGAGGGGCCTGCCGCCGGCTAGCGGCGCGACATGATGAACTTGTTAATTATGTTTCGCTCCTCCGGTCATGGCGGGGAAGGAGGATCGGGGCGGCCGGGGGCGTTTTCCGGTCGAAGGTCCTCTGTCGTCGGCTGCGCTGCAAGCACTGTGGAACCGGCGATCCGCCTGTTTCGAAGTGCTAAAACAGGCGCGCGAACGAGATGCTGCACGTGTTAAGTAGTGCAGATTTGTCAAGTTTAAATTTTTCTCTTCAAGTAATTGACGCCGCTCACGGAGCGCTATGTATATGGGCTTGTAAATAACGAATGCCAGTTTTTTCGTTTTTACATGCTAATGTATCCATGTCTCACAGGTGAGAAAAATGCGTGTTTTTACCGCCTTGTTCCCCATGTCTCTCGCCCTCGCTGTCGCATCCGGCGCCTTCGCGCAGGATGCCGAACTGGGCCAGAAGGTCTTCAACAAATGCAAGGCGTGCCACGTCGCCGATCAGGAAACCAACAGGGTCGGTCCGTCCCTGAAAGGGGTGATCGGGCGCACGGCAGGCACCTATGCCGGCTACAGCTATTCCCCGGCCATGAAGGAGGCGGGGGAAGGCGGTCTCGTGTGGAACGACGAGAGCCTGACCAATTACCTGCGCAAGCCGAAGGATGTCGTCCCGAAGACCAAAATGGCCTTCGCGGGGCTCAAGACCGACGAGGACATCGCCAATGTCATCGCCTATCTGAAGCAGTTTTCCCAGAACCAGTGATGCATCGGCAGTCCAACGAAATCGAATGAGGTGGGAAATGATGACTGAACAACCCTATATCGGCATGAGCCGGCGCCGGCTGCTGCAGATGATCGGCCTGACGGCCGGCACCGCGGCCATGTACCAGGCGATGACGACGCTCGGCCTTGCCGCCGAGTCCGGCTACAAGGGGCCGGTGAAACTCGACGGCGATCCCAAGGGCGCCTCGGTCCTGATCCTCGGCGCCGGCCTTGCCGGCATGCTGGCCGCGATGGAAATGCGCCAGGCCGGCTACAAGGTGAAGGTTCTCGAATACAACAACCGCGCGGGCGGCCGCAACTGGACGATCCGCGGCGGTGACACCGTGACGGAACTCGGCGGCTTCACGCAGAAATGCGAGTTCGACGAAGGCCTCTACATCAATCCGGGTCCCTGGCGAATTCCCTATCATCACAATGGCTTGCTCGCCTATTGCCGCCGGCTCGGCGTACAGCTCGAGCCATTCCAGCAGATCAATCACAATGCGCTCCTGCATTCCACCAAGGGATTTGGCGGCAAGCCGCAGCGCGTGCGCGACGTGAAGATCGACTTCCAGGGCCATGTCTCCGAACTGCTCGCCAAGGTCACGCAGAAGGGCAAGCTCGAAGAGGGCGTCGGCAAGGAAGACCAGGAGATCCTGCTCGAGGCGCTTCGTTCCTGGGGTGCGCTCGACAAGGACTACAAATATGCCAAGGGCGCGGTCTCGGGCGAGTTCCGCGGCTACGAGAAGGACCCGGGCGGCGGCCTTGGTGCCGAGCCGGTCCCCGGCGAGCCGCTGGCCTTCAAGGAACTGCTCTCCTCCGGCCTCTGGGGCGCGCTTGCCAACTTCGCGCTCTACGAGTTCCAGACCACCATGTTCCAGCCGGTCGGCGGCATGGGCCGGATCGGCGACGCCTTCGCCAAGGAGGTCAAGGACCTCATCACCTTCAACGCGAAGGTGGTGAAGATCGAGCAGGGCGACAAGGGCGTGACCGTCACCTATGAGGACACGAGCAAGCCCGGCGAGACCCATACGGAAAGCGCCGACTGGTGCGTCTGCACGATCCCGCTCACCATCCTCAGCCAGATCGACATCCAGGTCTCGGACAAGATGAAGGCGGCCATCGGCGCGGTGCCCTATGCATCGTCGGTCAAGGTCGGCCTGCAGATGAAGCGCCGCTTCTGGGAAGAAGACGATCTCATCTTCGGCGGCGTTACTTATACGGATCTGCCGATCACCAATATTTCCTACCCCAGCACCGACTTCAACAAGGGCGGGAAGGGCGTGTTGCTCGGCTGCTATACCTGGAACGGTCCGGCGTCCTACGAGTTCTCGGCGCTGGAGCCGCAGGACCGCGTCAAGAAAGCTGTCGAGCAGGGCATGATCATCCATCCCCAATACAAGGACGAGTTCGAAAACGGCGTGTCCTGGGCATGGCACCGCTCTCCGTTCACCCTCGGCTGCGCCGGCGACTGGACGGACGAAGCCCGCAAGGAGCACTACGACAATCTCTGCGAGATCGATGGCCGCATCGTTCTTGCCGGGGAGCACGCGTCGTACATTCCGGCGTGGCAGGAAGGTGCGATCCTCTCCTCGATCAACGCCATCGAGCGCCTGCACAAGCGGGTGATGCAGGGTTGAGCGTCCGGTTAGTTGAATCCCAAGAATTCAGTGAGGCATTCTGCCATGTCGAAAGATAGAAAATACGCCTGGGGGCTTGCGACGCTCTTCTCCGTGTCGCTGGCCGCCCTTTCCACGGGAACCGCGCTGGCGGATTCGGCCGGTGCGACGCTCAGTCAGGGCGACACCTTCTCCGAAAAGACCGGCGAGGCGATCTACTCCAATGTCTGCCAGGCCTGTCACATGCCTGAGGGCGCGGGGGCTGTCGGGGCGGGGAAATATCCGCCGCTCGCCAAGAACGAGAACCTCGAATCGGCGGGCTACCCGATCTATGTCATCCTGCACGGCCAGAAGGGCATGCCGCCCGTCGGGCAGATGATGACGGACGAGCAGGTCGCCGCCGTGGTGAACTATGTCCGGACCCATTTCGGCAACGACTACAAGGATGCAGCGACGGCCGAGGACGTGAAGGACGCGCGCTGAGACAATGGCGGCGGCCGCAGGGCCGCCGCCTTCGACATCACGGTCCCGGTGGGTTTTTCGCCGGGGCCAATCAGGATTTGAGCGCCTGCGGGACGGCTTCGTTCGCGGCGCTTTGCATGACGGAGCTTTGACAATGAAATTCATGACGGGTGCGATCGTTCTTTCGACATTGATGGCAACGGCCGGCGGTGCCTTCGCGGCGGAGGTGACGCGGCACAAGATCCCGAACTCGGATTTCCCCATTGCGCAGGCGGTCGAGATTCCGGCCGGCATGACGACGGTCTATGTCAGCGGCGCGCTGGCCTCGGTCGCCGACGAGAAGGCGCCGAAGGGCTCGATCGAAGCCTATGGCGATACCAAGACGCAGACCGTCTCGGCGCTCCAGTCGATCGAGAAGACGCTTGCCGGCATGGATCTGAAGATGAGCGACGTGGTGAAGATGCAGGTCTTCCTCGTCGGCGATCCTTCCAAGGAGAGCAAGATGGACTTCAAGGGCTTCATGGAAGGATATACCCAGTTCTTCGGGACCAAGGAGCAGCCCAACCTGCCGGCGCGCTCGGTGTTCCAGGTGGCCGGTCTTGCCGGTCCCGGCTTCCTCGTTGAGATCGAAGTGATCGCCGCCCGCCCCTGAGCGGTTCGGCCCCTCACCGGTCCGGAATATGTCATGCCTCCGTCGAGATCCTCGGCGGAGGCATTATCGTTGGGGACAGGGAGAGGCGGAGAGGGCGCGCCGCAGGGCGTCTTCAAGCTGGCGCTCGCTGAACGGCTTCGACAGGCGCAGCAGGTCCGCGCGCGCTTCCGGCGGCAGCTCGGAATAGCCGGTCGCTAGGATGACCGGGATGTGCGGCCAGCGCTCGCGCACGATTTCGCTCAGTTGCGAGCCCGTCATCTGAGGCATGGCCTGATCGGTGACGAGGAGATCGATAGGCCGCTCGGCGAGCACGGCCAGCGCTTTTGCGCCGGATGTGGCCTCGATGACGGTATGGCCCATGTCCTCCAGCATCATGACGGTGTTCATCAGGACGAGCGGATCGTCGTCGACCGCAAGCACGGTCAGGGTGGCCGCGGCGGGCGGGGTCTCGGCTGCCGTTCGGGCCTCGTCGGGTACGGTCTTCCGGAAGGGCTCCTCCATGATGGGAAGCCACAGCTCGGCCGTTGTGCCGGCGCCTTCCTGCGAGCGGAGCACGAGCTTGCCGTTCGTCTGCGCCATCAGGCCCTGCACCATGGAAAGGCCGAGCCCCGTTCCCTTGCCGACGCCCTTGGTGGTGAAGAAGGGCGCCGTCGCTTCCTTGAGCGTGGCCGGATCCATGCCATGACCGGCATCGATCACGGAAAGACAGATATAGGCCGCACCCTGCAGGTCCGCATGTGTCGCCTGCGGATCGCGCTCGAGGCGCGCGCCGATGAAGAGCGACCCGCCCTCCGGCATCGCGTCCCGGCCATTGATCGCAAGGTTGAGCAGCGCGTTGATCAACTGGTTCGGGTCGGTGCGGACGGGCGGCAGGTCCGGCGGAAAATCGGTCGTGACGACGATCGTCGGGCCGATGGCGCGCTGGAGCATGTCGGCGGTGTCGCGTACCAGGTTCGGCAGGTCGACCGGCTCGAAGTCGAGGTCCTGCCGCCGCGAGAAGGCGAGCAGCCGCTGTGTCAGCGAGGCGCCGCGCTGGGTGGCCAGCAGGGCGTTGTCGATGAGCGACTGGGCCTCCGGCGCCAGCGTGGTGCGTTTTTTCAGAAGATCGAGGCTGCCCTGGATCGCCATCAGCAGGTTGTTGAAGTCGTGCGCGACGCCGCCCGTGAGCTGGCCGAGCGCTTCCATCTTCTGCGCCTGGAAGAGTTCTTCGCGCGCCAGTTCGAGCGCCCTCTGCGCATCGCGCTTTTCCGTGATGTCGCGGGTGATCTTGGCAAAGCCGATCAGCTGTCCCCGGTCGTCCCGGATGGCGTCGATGATGGCATTGGCCCAGAACCGCGTGCCGTCCCGGCGCAGCCGCCAGCCTTCCGATTCGTAGCGCCCGTCACGCCTTGCGGCTTCCAGCGCCTGCTGCGGGACGCCGGCATTCCTGTCGTCCTCGGGGAAGAAGCGGGAGAAATGCTGGCCGATGATCTCATTCGGCCGGTAGCCCTTGATGCGCTCCGCGCCGGCGTTCCAGCTGGAGACGCGGCCTTCCGCATCCATCATGTAGATGGCGTAGTCCGTCACGCCCTGCACGAGAAGGCGGAACTGCTGCTCGGCCTTGCGCAACTGTTCCTCGGCCTGCCGGCGTTCGGTAAGATCCCGCGTGATCTTGGCGAAGCCGATGAGGGCGCCGTTCCTGTCGTGGATGGGATCGATGATGACATGGGCCCAGAATTCGGAGCCGTCCTTGCGGACATGCCAGCCTTCGTCCTCGAAACGGCCCTCGTCCATGGCATGTCGCAGCGCGCGTGCCGGAAGCCCGCGTTCGCGGTCGGCGGGGCGATAGAAGCGGGAAAAATGCGTGCCCAGGACCTCTTCTGCCGCATAACCCTTGAAGCGGCTCGCGCCGGCGTTCCAGCTGGCGATCCTGCCTTCCCGGTCGAGCATGTAAATGGCGTAGTCGGTAATCGCGTCGATCAGGAGCCGGTAGCGGTCCTCCACGTCGAGCATGGGTATTTCGGCTTTCAACATTTCGTCCCCCGCGGCTGGCCCACAAAAACGCGGCAGCATCCATTAGGTTCCCTGCCGCGAACCTTTATCGGGGCCTTCCGCCGGTTCTGCCGGCCGGAACGTTAGAAGTTGTAGCCTTCGGAAATATCGCGCTGCAGGGCTTCGCTCGCCGCCCTGGCGTTGCGGGCGACGATGGCGTCGTAGACGTCCTTGTGGTTCTGGGCGGAGCTCTGGAACATCGCCTCGTTCGGTACGGAATGACGCACGGACGGACCGATATGCATCCACAACGGTTCCAGAAGCTGGGCGATGAAGGAGAGGCGGCTCATTTCCGCGATCAGCATATGGAAATGGTAATTGGCTTCCAGGAAGAGGTCGAGGTCGTTGATCTCGGCCGAGCGGAAGATGTCGGCGACATGGGCCTTGAGCTTTTCCAGTTCCTCGTCCGTGCGGTTCTCCACCGCGCGCTCGAGGGCCGCGCTTTCGAGGATGGAGCGCAGGGTGCGGATATCCTGCAATTCCTTGGTGCTGAAGATCGGCACCATCATGGTCCGGTTGGGCGTGGAGACCACGCTGCCGACGCTTTCGAGCCGTTGCAGCGCGTCGCGAACCGGCATCAGGCTGGTGCCGAGGCTCTTGGCGAGGCCGCGTAGCGGGAGCTTCTGCCCGGGAGTGAAGCGGCCCATCATCAGGTTGCGCTTCAGCATGTCGTAGATCTGCTCGTGAAGCATGTCCCGGGATACCGGCGACAGTTCCGGCGCGTTCGCCCCAGCATCTGGGATGTCACGGATCGTCAAATAGGCTCTCCCCTTGTGCGCAACTCGTCATAACACCCAACAGATGGCTTGACACCAAAAACATCGGACGGCATGTTGAATGTGTTATAACACTAGACAGAAGAAAGGACAGTGCCTTCTTTCGCCGGAAGCGATCCATTCTAGGGCGGGACAAAACCACAATCCAGACGCGTGTTGTCGAAATCGTGGTCGCGTTCAGGCTCCATCTGTCGCAAACGCCCTCTGTCAGGCTCGATGACGCTCCCGCACCGGATTCGCGGGCGTTGACGGGTGAGCGCGCGGCGTGTCACTGCCACCGCCGGAGGCGGGCGCCCGGCGCGCCGCCTCCGGTTTTCGAACGGCCATCCCGAGGATGCCGAGACATATGCATGCGGCGGGCGCCTTGCATCCGCCGCCGGGGTTCCGCGCTGGCGGAAAAGCCCGAAGGAGGAATAGAAATGAGCGGCACGCTCTCCAATTCGCTGGCCCATGCGGATATCACGACCACCCTGCATCCCTATACGGATGCCCGCGCCCATGAGCGCCAGGGCCCGATGATCATCGACCACGGCAAGGGCATCTATATCTACGACGACGCCGGCAAGGAATATATCGAGGGTCTTGCGGGCCTCTGGTCGGTCGCCATCGGCTTCGACGAACCGCGCCTCGTGAAGGCCGCGGCCGATCAGATGGCCAAGCTGCCCTACTACCACACCTTCAGCCACAAGGCGCACGAGCCTTCCATCCGCCTGTCGGAGAAGATCGTCGAGATGACGCCGGAGCCGCTGACCCGCGTCTTCTTCACCAGCTCCGGCTCGGAAGCCAACGACACCATGATCAAGATGGTGTGGTACATGAACAATGCGCTGGGTCGCCCGCAGAAGAAGAAGTTCCTCGCCCGCACCCGCGCCTATCACGGCATCACGATCGCTTCGGGCAGCCTGACGGGCCTGCCGAACAACCACCGCGACTTCGACCTGCCGGCGATCCCGGTCCGTCACCTGACCTGCCCGCACTTCTACCGCTTCGGCCAGCCCGGCGAGAGCGAGGCGCAGTTCACCGCGCGCCTGATCGCCGAAGCCGAGGCCGTGATCCTCGAGGAAGGCCCCGAAACCATTGCCGGCTTCATCGGCGAGCCGCTGATGGCTGCAGGTGGCGTCATGCCGCCGCCGGCCGGCTACTGGAAGGGCATCGAGGCGCTCTGCCGCAAGTACGATATCCTGCTCATCGCCGACGAAGTGATCTGCGGCTTCGGCCGCCTCGGCACGAGCTTCGGCTGCGAGCACTATGGCTTCACGCCCGATATCATGGTCATTTCCAAGCAGCTGACCTCGTCCTACATGCCGCTTGCGGCCGTCGTCTTCACCGAAGCGGTCTATAACGCGATTGCCGACAACACTGCGAAGATCGGTACCTTCGGCCATGGTTTCACCGCCTCCGGCCACCCGGTCGCGACCGCCGTCGGCCTCGAGAACCTCAAGATCATCGAGGAGCGCGACCTCATCGGCAATGCCGCCCGCATGGGCGCAATCTTCCAGGCGCGCCTGGCGGAACTGGCCGATCACCCGCTGGTCGGGGAAGTACGCGGCGCCGGCCTCATCGCCGGCATCGAGATGGTGGCCGACAAGGAGACCCGCCGTCCCTTCGCCGCTGCCGGCAAGGCGGGCGCCCGCGCCTTCGCCGCCGGCCATGAACATGGCCTCATCGTCCGCGCCATCGGCGACGTCGTTGCCCTCTGCCCGCCGCTCATCATCACCGAGGAGCAGGTGCACGAGACGGTGAACCGCCTGCGCAAGGCGCTCGACGACACCGCCAAGTGGCGCGCCGAAGAAAACCTGAACTGAGACGGCAAGGGGCGCTGCGTCGACCGCGGCGCCCTTTTTCCGCCTTCCGGCTGATCTGGAGACCCATCCCATGAAGACCTATTCGATCGCGCTCATCCCGGGCGATGGCATCGGCACGGCCGTCACCGAAGCCGCATGGGCGGTTCTCGAAAAGGCGGCGTCCGGCACTTTCAAGCTCACGGGCACGACCTTCCCGTGGTCCTGCGCCTTCTACAAGGAAACCGGCGCGATGATGCCGCAGGACGGTATCGCGACGCTGCGTGGCTTCGACGCCATCCTGCTCGGCGCGGTCGGCTGGCCGGCGGAGGTTCCCGATTCCGTTTCCCTGCACGGCCTGCTGCTGCCGATCCGCAAGGCCTTCGTGCAATATGCCAATATCCGCCCGCACCGCCTGCTGCCGGGCGTCGAAGGCCCGCTGCGCGCGGAAGGTTTCGATATTCTCTGCATCCGTGAGAACACGGAAGGCGAATATTCCGGCGCCGGCGGGCGCGTCCATCAGGGCACGGCGGACGAGGTGGCGGTGGAGACCTCCATCTTCACCCGAACGGGCGTCGAGCGCATCCTGCGCTTCGGCTTCGAGCAGGCGCGCGCCCGCAGCGGCAGGCTCGCCTCCGTCACCAAGTCCAATGCGCAGAAATATTCGATGGTGTTCTGGGACGAAATCACCCGGCAGCTTTCGGCCGAGTATCCCGACGTCGAGGTCACCAGCTATCACATCGACGCCATGGCCGCCCGCATGGTGATGGCGCCGGAAAGCCTCGACGTGGTCGTCGCCTCCAACCTCTTCGGCGATATCCTGACGGACCTCGGCGCGGCGATCCAGGGTGGCCTCGGCTTTGCCGCCTCCGCCAATATCAATCCCGACCGCAGCGCGCCCTCGATGTTCGAGCCGGTGCATGGCTCGGCGCCCGACATCGCCCATCTCGGCATCGCCAATCCCATCGCCGCCATCTGGTCCGGCGCGATGATGCTCGATCATCTCGGCGAGCGCGAGGCCGCCGCCCGCGTCATGGCCGCCATCGAGCGCACCACCGCGCGCGGTATCGGCGTCAAGCCGGGCAAGGACAGGACGGATGCGATTGCCGCCGCCGTGCTTGCGGCGCTCGACTGAAATGGAATGCCGCCTCCGCCTGGAAGGGCGGAGGCGATTCAGATCGGGTCGGGCAAGGGGCAGTCCAGCTTGACCGTCCACGGGCGGATGTCGCCGATGATGGTATCGATCAGTCCCACGCCGTTTTCGAGCTGGTCGCGCTTGCGGGCGAGCGAGCGGTCTCCGGGAATGCGCACCGGATCATGCCCCGGCGCGACCGCGCTCGCCCTGCATCGTTCGGCAAGCCGTCCCATCTCCTGCTCGAAGGTCGCGCGGCCGGCGAAATGTTCGGGGTCGATGGCCTGCACGAAGACGCCGTTCGCCTCGCTGTCGCCGGTCTGCGAACCGCGGCCGAAACCGCCCAATGCGCCGGAGAGCGCTTCGGTGAGGAGGGCGAGGCTGAAGCCCTTGTAGCCCTGTTCGGTGCCGCCGATAGGCAGGATGCCGCCGCCCCGTTCGACGAATTCGGCGGGATCGTCCGTGACTGTGCCATCCTGCGCGACAATCAGGGGCGTTGGCAGTGTCTGCCCGAGCCGATAGCTGCGGTTGAGCGGGCCTAGCGCGGACATCGCGGCCGTCGTGTCGATGAGGATGGGGTCCCGGTCCGTCGGGATGCCGGCGGCGATCGGATTGCAGGAGAAGACGCGGCTCAATCCGCCATGCGGCACCACGACGGCCTCGGTCGGTGTGCTGGCGGTGATCATCACCATGATGCCGCGCCGGGTCGCGCGCTCCAGGTAGCTCGCAAGGCAGGCGATGTGCTGCGCCCGGCGCACGACGACGGTGCCGGTTCCCTCGGTCTTCGCGATATCGCAGGCGCGGTCCACCGCCTTGGCGGTGATCCACGGGCCGGGCAGGAATTCGGCGTCCCAGACCTCGTTGCTGCGGGATGCGCTAAGGACCGTGTGGTCGCCCTCCCGGCGCGTTTCGCCACTGAGCAGCCATTCGACATTCGTCGGCAGGCGCTGCATGCCGTGGGTCGAATAACCGAGAAGGTCGGCTTCGAGGAAGAGCGAGCCGACGGTTTCCGCCCGATCGCGCGCAAGGCCGGCGCGTTCGAGCAGCCGCGTGGAGAAGTGCATGAGGTCCGTGTAGCGGTAGCGTTGCATGGTTTCTCCTTCGCGGCTGTCTCGCGACCTGTTCAGTGCAGGATCTGGCTGAGGAAGAGCCGCGTGCGCTCGTGCTGGGGATTGTCGAAGAACTCGGCCGGCGAGTTCTGCTCGACGATCTGGCCCTGGTCCATGAAGATGACGCGGTTGGCGACCTGACGGGCAAAGCCCATTTCATGCGTCACGCACAGCATGGTCATGCCCTCTTCGGCCAGCGACACCATCGTGTCGAGCACTTCCTTGACCATTTCCGGATCGAGCGCCGAGGTCGGCTCGTCGAACAGCATGATCTTCGGCTTCATGCACAGCGAGCGGGCGATCGCCACGCGCTGCTGCTGGCCGCCGGAGAGCTGGCCGGGATATTTGTGGGCCTGTTCCGGGATCTTGACGCGCTTGAGGTAGTGCATCGCCACTTCCTCGGCGTCCTTCTTCGGCATCTTGCGCACCCAGATCGGCGCGAGCGTGCAGTTTTCCAGGATCGTCAGGTGCGGGAAGAGGTTGAAGTGCTGGAACACCATGCCGACCTCGCGGCGCACCTCGTCGATCTTCTTCAGGTCGTTGGTCAGCTCGATGCCGTCGACGACGATCTGGCCCTTCTGGTGCTCTTCGAGACGGTTGATGCAGCGGATCATGGTGGACTTGCCGGAGCCCGAGGGACCGGCGATGACGATGCGCTCGCCCTTCATCACCTTGAGATTGATGTCGCGCAGAACGTGGAACTCGCCGTACCACTTGTTCATGTTGGTGATCTCGACGGCGACGTCAGTCGCGGAGACCTGCATTTTTGTCGTGTCGGCATCGAGATCGTCGGCACGTACTACGTTTTCGCCCGCCATCGAGCATCCTCCTGCATTGCTGCGCCTTGCCTCCTCGGCGGCGCGGTTGATCGTTAGAGAGTGGCCAGCACCTCGTCGCAGACCTGCAAAAGCTCGTCCGCGTCGGCGATGGAGAAGGGCAGCGGCGGCCGGATCTTCAGCACATGGCCGAGCGGCCCCGATGCGCTGATGAGCACGCGGCGGCGGCGGAGCGCGTTGACGAGGTCGCCCGCGACGCCAGGAGAGGGCGTGCCGTCGGCACCGAGAATGTCGACGCCGAGGAAGAGGCCCTGGCCGCGGACATTGTCGATGGCGTCATGGCGCTTTGAAAGCGCTTCGAAGCCGGCCTTCATATGCGCGCCGACCTTCGATGCATTTGCCATCAGGTCCTCGTCCCGGAGGATATCGAGAACCGCTGTGGCGGCGGCGCAGGCGACCGGGTTGCCGCCGAAGGTGTTGAAGTAGCGCGCCTCGCGGGCGAAGCGTTCCAGCACCTCCTCGCGCGCAACGACGCCGGCAATAGGATAGCCGTTACCCATGGGCTTGCCCATGGTGACGAGGTCCGGCACCAGCCCGTGGCGCTGGAAGCCCCACATATGCGAACCCATGCGGCCGAAGCCGGCCTGCACCTCGTCTGCGATGAAGAGGCCGCCCGCCTCGCGGATTGCGGCGACCGCGCCGGCAAGGAAGCCGGCCGGCTCGGAAAAGACGCCGTCGCTGGAGAAGATCGTGTCGACCAGCAGCGCGGCGGGGCGGATGCCGTGGCGCTGCATGTCGGCGATGGCGGCCCGCACCTCGCGTTCGAAGAAGGCGCCGACCGCTTCCGGTGAACCGGCAAGGCGCGGGTCGGGCGCCGCGACGGTGCGCACGTCAACGGCCAGCGGCACGTTTGGGCCGAGGGACGGGGACATGGCGGCAATCGCGTGGCTGATGCCGTGATAGGCGTTGGCGGTGACGATGAAGCCGGTGCCGCCGGTGTGGTTGCGGGCGATGCGCAGGGCAAGGTCGTTGGCCTCGCTGCCGGTGCAGGTCAGCATCAGGCGGTTGGTCTCGGCCGGGAAATGGGCAAGCAGCCGCTCGGCATAGCCGACGATGCTCTCGTCGAGATAGCGCGTGTGCACGTTGAGCCGCGCGGCCTGCTCGGCGATGGCTGCGACGACGCGCGGATGGCAATGGCCGACGCAGGGCACGTTGTTATAGGCGTCGAGATAGGCATTGCCCGCCGCATCGTAGAGGCGCACGCCGCTCGCCCAGTCGAAATGCACCGGCTCCTCGTAGAACATGCGATAGGGCTGGCCGAGGACGCGCTGGCGGCGCTCCACGAGGTCGCGCGTGCGCTCGTCGAGGTTTGCGGCGTTCCTGCTGTCGAACGCGTTGATCATCACGGGTACGCTCATGGCATGCACCTTCGTTCTCTAGAGGGCGGTCCTGAATGGATTTTGCGGAAACGACGACAGCCGCTCCAGCCGCATCCAGGAGGCGGGATTGTTCTTCATGATATAGGGGCGGTTGACCGGGTCGCGGTCCGCGAGGATTTCCGTGGCCACGACATTGATCACGCAGCGCGCGATCATGAATTCCGGCAGAAGCTCGATCTCCAGCGCACCCAGCGGCGAGGCCCGGTGATAGGCGCTGATGACATCGGCCGCATCTCGCAGGTCATCCTCGTTGCCGCGAACCTGCAGCAGCGCCGCGCCGGCGAGATCGACGAGACGAGGCGCGTGGACGAGATCGCCGAAGTCGAGGAAGCCGGAAAGACGGTCCGTCGCATCGCTATCGACGAGGATGTTCTGGCCGTTCATATCGCTATGGACGGCTTGCGTGGGCAGCGCGGCCATGTGCGGCCCCGCCACCGCCTCGAAGCGGTCGAGCATGGCTTCGGCGAGCGGCCGGCGCGCCTCGTCGATCAGCGTCAGGGAAGGACGCAGGCGGGCGATCTGTTTGACGTCCCAGATGAGATCGCGCTCGCGCGAAAAGGGACGGTCGAAGCTCGCCAGCGCCATGTCGAGGCGGGCGACGGCGTCTCCGATGGCGTGGCGCAGCGTCGGTGTCGGCGCCTCGATGAAGGAAAACGGCGTGCCTTCGAGATAGGTCAGCAGGCGCAGGTAGCGGCCATCTGCAGTGCCCAAGAAGACGGCCTCTTCGCCGGTAAGGGCGGGCACGACACGCGGGGCTGCGATATCAGGGGCGGTGCGCGCGATGTGGAGAAGCGCGGCGCTTTCGAGCATGGTGCCCTCGGCGCTTTCCGCGGGGTCGGAGACCTTCAGCGTGAAGGTAGCGCCCTCGGCCGCGCGGATGCGAAAATTCTGGGTGCGCTCGCCGCCGAGCTCCGTCGCGCGGCCATCCACGCCGAAATGGCGAAGGGCGAGGGCCTCGGCTTTCGAAGTGTCGAGCCGCGCCCTCATTCGTCCGCCCCCTGGAAGGAATCCGCGAGGATGCCGAAGCAGTTGACGACGTCCGATACGACGGCCTTGCGCGCCGCTGCCGCGTCATTCGCGGCGATGGCCGCGAAGGCCGTCTCGTGGTCGGGAATGGCGTCGGTCAGCTTGCCGGGCTCGGCCTTGGCGAGGCGCACCGATGGGCCCATGCGCAGCCAGAGCGGTTCGATCATGTCGCGCAGGATCGGCGAATTGCTCATGTCGGCGATATGCAGGTGGAAGCGGGCATTGGCACGCAGGAACCGGCTGGTGTCGTTGGCATGGGCGGCCTCGGCCATGGCGTCGAAATGGACGCGCAGGCCCGCGAGGCTCTCCGGCGTTGCCGCCCGGGCCGCGCGCGCAGCGGAAAGGCCTTCCAGCGCTACGCGGATATCGCGGATTTCCGTGAGTTCCGCGATGGTCAGCAGCGGCACGATGAAGGTGCGTTCGAGCCGCAGGGCCCCGAGGCTTTCGAGCTTCTGCAGGGCGTCGCGCACCGGCACCACGCTCGTTCCGAGGGCGGCCGCGAGGTTTCGGAGGACCAGCCGGTCGCCGGGGCGGAATTCCCCGATGATCAGCTTCTCCTTGATCTGCTGGTAGATCTGCTCGTTGAGCGTATCCTGGACGAGCGTCCGGTAGGTGGGCATGGAACTGCCGTCCGCCAGTGCGATTTCCTTACTGTCCATGCCTAGTGCTTCTCGCTGGAGAACTCCCGCTCGAGGCGGCGGGAATGGAGGGAAAGGATGAAGCAGAAGACGAAGAAGGCGCCGCCGACGACAAGGTAGGCCTCGCGGTAGAAGCCCAGCCATGCGCCGTCGGCGATCGCCCCGCGTGCTCCGCCAAGCACGTCGATGAGGCCGATGATGCTGATCAGCGTCGTGTCCTTGATGGACTCGATGAAGGTGTTGATGATCGCCGGCAGCGCGATGCGGAAGGCCTGCGGCAGCACGATGAGGCGGGAGATCAGGCCGCTGGAAAGCCCGAGGCTGTGGCCGGCCTCCGACTGGCCGCGCGGCACGGCTTCGAGACCGCCGCGGATCGCTTCTGCCAGATAGGCCGCCTGGAAGAGGATCAGCGCCACCTGCGCGCGCAGGATATTGTCGATCAGGTTGCCGCCGGGCAGCAGGAAGGGCAGCATGGTTGAGGCGATGAACAGCACCGCGATCAGCGGCAGGCCGCGCACGATCTCCACATAGAGCGAGCAGAATCGGCGGATGACGGCGGCCTTGGAGCGGCGGCCGAGCACAATGAAGACCGACAGCGGCAGGGCGAGCACGATGCCGAAGGCGGAAAGGCCGACGGTGAGCGGCAGGCCGCCCCAGCGGCTGGTGGAAACCGAGGGCAGGCCGAGGATGCCGCCACCCATCAGGACGAGGCTGATCACCATGACGGCGATCCAGGCAAGCGCCAGCGCCGGCTTCCAGAAGCGGCGGAAGCCGCTGAGGATGAGGATCGCCAGCACCAGCACCACGGCGAGCGTCGGGCGCCAGTACTGGTCGGCCGGATAGCTGCCGAAGAGGATGATGTGGTAGCGCTCGTGCAGGAAGGCCCAGCAGGCGCCCGCCGCCGCGCGGCAGGTATCGGGCGAGGCCTGTCCGAACACCGCGTCGGTGACGGCCCAGCGGTAGAAGCGCGCGAGGACGTAGAGGAGGCCGCCGGTGATCGCCACCGTCAGCAGGGCATGCGGCCACGGATTAAAATAGGGGCGCAGCCAGCCGGCGAGGCCGCCATTGGAGGGGCGGGGGAGTGCGGCGGTAATTTCGCTCATGACTTCACCAGTTGCGCGCGCTTTTCCAGCCAGCGGATGACCGCGGAGGTCACGAGGCTGAGCGACAGGTAGATCAGAAGGTAGATGGACACGGTCTCGATGGCGCGACCGGTCTGGTTGAGCGCGGTGTTGCCGACGGAAACCAGATCCGGATAGCCGATGAGAACGGCGAGCGTCGTGTTCTTGATGGCGTTGAGATACTGGTTGGCGAGCGGCGGCAGCATGAGCCGCAGCGCCTGCGGGGCCAGCACCAGATAGAGCGTCAGGATGGGGCTGAGACCCAGCGAGTGGGCGGCTTCAGACTGGCCCTTCGGAAGGGCGGCGAGGCTGCCGCGCACGATCTCGGCGATGAAGCCGGACGTATAGAAGGAAAGCCCCACCAGCATTGCCAGATATTCCGGCGTCATGCCCATGCCGCCGCGGAAGTTGAAGCCCGTCAGCGTCGGCTTCTGGATCTCGCCCCAGCCGAGCGCATAGACGATGACGCCGATGAGCGCGGCAGCCGAGAGAAAGAGGCCACCGGTCGCGGGCCGCGGGAAGTGACCCGTCTCGTTGCGGCCGCGCACCATGGCGCGCCAGAAAAGGAAGCCGCAGGCAAGGGCCAGCACGGCGACGGCCGCAAGGACCGGGCCTGCATCGCCGACGAGCACCGTCGGGATATAGAGGCCGCGACTGGAAATGAAGATGGATTCCCCGAAGGTCCAGGCCTGACGCGGCGGCGGCAGAACGCGGACGGCGGTGGCGCAGACGACGAGGATGAGCAGCAGCGGCGTGTTGCGCGTCACCTCGATATAGGCTTTTGCGAGGGCACGGAGCTGCGGATGGGCGGTGCGGCCCGCAAGGCCGATCAGGATGCCGAGCAGGGTGGAGAGCACGATGGCGGCAAGCGCCAGCTTGACCGTGTTGAGCAATCCGACCAGCAGCGCCCGGAAATAGGTGTCGCCCGAACCGAAGGAGATCAGCGACTCGCCGATCGGGAACGACGTGGCGCTCCACAGGAAGCCGTAGTCGATGCTGATGCCGCGGGCGGCGAGGTTGGACGCAAGATTGTGCGACAGCCACGCAAGAACTGCGATGGCTGCCGCGACAAACAGCGCGTTTTGAAGGCGCTCGCTACGCATCAACGCAACGGGGCCGCATACATGAGACCGCCCTTCGTCCACAGGTCGTTGAGACCGCGGTCGAGCTTGAGGGGCGAGGCCTTGCCGAGATTGCGTTCGAAGCTCTCGCCGTAGTTGCCGACGGACGAGACGATCTTGACGACCCAGTCTTCCGAGAGGCCGAGGTCCTTGCCGTTGCCCGGGGTCGTGCCGAGCAGCTGCTTGACTTCCGGATCCGGGGAGTTCTTGGCGAGGTCCGCGACATTGGCCTGCGTGATGCCGAGACGTTCGGTTTCGACGAGGGCGAACATGACCCAGCGTGCGACGAGGAAGAGTTCTTCGTCACCGCTCTTCACGGCCGGTGCATAGGGTTCCAGCGTGATGAAGTTCGGGAAGATGATGTAGTCGTCGACATTGCCGTTGCCGGCGCGCGAGCCGGCGAGGTTGCCGTAGTTGCCGCCGAAGGCGTCGCAACGGCCGCCGAAGAAGGCCGCGTCGAGCTGCTCCCAGGCGCTGAGGACGAGCGGCGTGTAGTTGAGGCCGCGCGACTTGAAGAAGTTCTCGGTGTTCACCTCGAAGGTCGAGCCCTGCAGGATGCAGACGGTGGCGTCAGCAAGCTGGTCGGGGCTATCGACGCCGAGCGACTTCGGCACCATGAAGGTGTAGCCGTCGAAATAGTTCGGCGAGGCGAAGCGCGCGCTCTGGGCGCCTTCGCGGTTGAGCGTGGTCGTCGTGTCGTGCGCCAGCACGTCGATCTCGCCCGACGAAAGCAGGACGAAACGCTCGGAATAGGAGGTCTGGCGGTAGGTCACCTTGGAGGCGTCGCCGAGAATGGCGGCAGCCATGGACTTGCAATAGTCGACGTCGATGCCGGCGAGTTCGCCATTGGCAGCCGGTGCGGAAAAGCCCGGAACGGCCTGGCCGACGCCGCAGACGAGATTGCCGCGGGCCTTGATGGCGTCGAGCGCAGCACCGGCCTCGGCGGTGCCGGCGAAGGACATGGCGCCCATCAGCGCGGTCGCGCAGGCGAGAACTCCCAGTTTCAGTGAAGTCGCAAGTTTCATGTATTTCCCCTTTTCATGCGCATTCAGGTGAGGCCCGCAGGCACCATTGCCGGCGGGCTGCATTTCCGGCCGGCCGTCAGGCTGCCGATTGGGTGATGCAGACGTATTTGAGCTCGAGGAATTCCTCGATCCCGTATTTGGAGCCCTCGCGGCCGATGCCGGATTCCTTCACGCCACCGAAGGGCGCGACCTCGTTCGACACCAGGCCCTCGTTGACGCCGACAATGCCGGACTCGATCTGCTCGGCGACCCGCCACATGCGGTCGAGGTCACGGGTGAAGATGTAGGCGGCAAGGCCGGAGGAGGTGGCGTTCGCGGCCTTGATGACGCTCTTCTCGTCCGAGAAGCGCTGGATCGGGGCGACGGGGCCGAAGGTCTCCTCGCTCTCGAAGAGCATGGTGGCATCGACATCCGTCAGCACGGTCGGCTCGAAGAAGGTCTGGCCGAGGCCGTGGCGCTTGCCGCCGGTGGCGACCTTGGCGCCCTTGCCGAGTGCGTCCGCCACATGGCGCTCCACTTTCGTCAGAGCTGCTTCGTTGATCAGCGGGCCCTGCTGCACGCCGTCGACGAAACCGTCGCCGACCTTCAACGCACCGACGGCCGCCGAAAGGCGCGTAACGAAGGCGTCGTGGACGTTTTCATGCACATAGATGCGGTTCGGGCAGATGCAGGTCTGTCCGGTATTGCGGAACTTCGCGTTGATGACACCCTGCACGGCGACGTCGAGATCGGCGTCCTCGAAGACGATGAGCGGGGCATTGCCGCCGAGCTCCATCGCCACCTTCTTCACGGTGCTGGCCGACTGTTCCATCAGCAGCTTGCCGACGCGGGTGGAGCCGGTGAAGCTGATCTTGCGCACGATCGGGCTGGAGGTCATCTCGCCGCCGATCGCTGTCGCGTCACCCGTGACGATGTTGAAGACGCCCTTGGGGATGCCGGCGCGTTCGGCAAGCTCGGCCAGCGCCAGCGCAGAGTAGGGCGTGAATTCGGAGGGCTTGACCACGACAGAGCAGCCGGCGGCGAAGGCCGGGGCGCATTTGCGGGTGATCATGGCCGAGGGGAAATTCCACGGCGTGATGGCGGCGACGACGCCGATGGGCTGCTTCAGCACCATGATGCGGGACTGGGCGCGCGGGGCGGGGATCAGGTCGCCATAGGCACGCTTGGCCTCTTCCGAGAACCATTCGGCGAAGGAAGCGGCATAGCGGATTTCGCCCTGGCTCTCGGCCAGCGGCTTGCCCTGCTCGGCGGTCATGATGGCCGCGAGATCGGGAAGGTTTGCGACGATCAGGTCGAACCAGCGGCGCAGCACGACGGCGCGGTCCTTGGCGGCCAGCGCCGCCCAGCCATGACGGGCTTCCTCTGCCGCCTCGATGGCGCGGCGGGTCTCGGCGGCGCCCATGTTCGGCACCGTGCCGATCTCGATGCCCGTTGCCGGGTCGGTCACGGTGACCGTATCGCCGCCATCGGCATTCACCCACTGGCCGTCGATATAGGCCTGATGACGCAACAGGGAAGGGTCCGCCAGACGCCCGATAAGGGCGTGACGCGTAATTTGGTGCACGGTCATGGATGAAAGTTCCTAGTTCACTCCAACAATCTGTCGAGTGTTATAACAAGCATCAAATTACAAAGAGTCAAGCCCCGTGCGTCGTCACGACGAGCGAAATGCCGGTCTTTTTTGAAGTGAGGGAAAGGGGGAGGTGCAGCGGCCGAATCGTTCGGCGGCTCTGGCTCGTACCGCCAGCTTTAAATTCAAAAGCGTGTTTGGGGGAGCTTCGGGCATTCGCCCAGGGGCATCGGCTGTTTGGGCCGGAAGCGGGACCGGAGGCCGAAGCCTCCGGTCCGCGGATATCAGAGGAGGCCTTCTTCCTTCAGGGCGGCCTGTGCCTTCGGGCGCGCCATGACGCGTTCGCGCAGCTTCAGGGCCTTCGGATAGGCGCCGAGGTCGAGCTTGAGGCCGACGCCCCAGCCGATGATGACGGAGGCATAGGCATCGGCCTGGGTGAAATCGCCGAGCCAGTAGGGCTTGTCGTCCGACAGCATCGCCTCGAACTGGCCCATGCGACGGTTGATGTTGGCGATCACGCCGGCCTTTGCCTCGTCCGAAAGGTTGGGCGCGAAGAGACCGCCATAGGCGCCGTGCAGGTCGGAGCAGAAGCCGAGGGCTTCCTGCAGCCGGGCGCGCTCCAGCGTGCCGTAGGCGGGCTTGAAGGCGGGGACGTCGGAACGATCGCCGATATACTGGAGGATCGCGGCGTTCTGCGTGATGACGACGCCGGGCTCCACTTCCAGCGCCGGGACGGCGCCGCGCGGATTGATCCCGAAATAGTCGGCATCGTGCTCGGTCTTCTTGGCCTTCAGGTCGACGGCTTCGAGCGTATAGGAAGAGCCGGATTCGCTGAGGACGATATGCGGCGCGAGGGAGCAGGCGCCTGCCTTGTAGTAGAGCTTCACTGAAATCTCCTGTCAGATTGCAGCCGGCTTCTATCAAGTCTGGCGCGCGCGGCAACAAAGCGGATGACAATTTTTCGTGTATGGCGGCCGCATCCCGGCCGGTCGCCGATCGGTAACCATATCTTCAAGAGATCGTCGCAATGTCCCGTGCAGGAGACAGACGATGGCGAAGAAGACGACCCGGCGAAAGAAGGCCTCGGGAGCGAAGCGCTCCGGCGCGCGGCGCGGCGGCGGCATGGCGCACTGGTATGTGCTCGGCGCAGCGCTTGTCGGCGGCATTCTCTACATGGACAACTGGACGCCCGGCCCGGAAAAGGGCGCGGCAGCGATCCGCACCGCCTCCATCGAGCGCAGGGAGAAGAAGCCCGCGCGCGAGACGGCGCTGGTGCGCGCCATGCCGACGCCCGCCGAACGGGTGGAGCAGAAGCTGCCGGCGGCCGAAAAGTTGCCGCCCTTTGCCGGGAAATGGTTCATCTGCACGACGCAGACCGATTATTGCGTGCTGGACGGCAGCACGATTCTCTATGCCGGGCGCAAGGTGCGGCTGGCCGATATCGATGCGCCGTCGATTTCCGATGCGCGCTGCGACGCCGAGCGCTCGCGGGGCGGGGACGCCAAGCTGCGGCTGCGCGAGATCCTCAACGAGGGCGACATTTCGCTGGTGGCGGCAAGGAGCCGTGCCGCCGGCAAGGCGGGAGCGGCGCCGCATATCGTGATGCGCGGTGGCCAGTCCATCGGCCAGAGGCTGGTGCGCGAAGGCTTTGCCCGGCCCTGGGCGGGGCGGCACCAATCCTGGTGCGGCTGATGTTTTGACCTTGCAGACCTTGTGTCTTTCCGGCACAAGCCAGACGCAAGCCTGCGTCCCTAAGCTTTCCGTTAACCGGGATGGTGCCGGCTGGAAAGGGGACAATGACATGTCGAACGACCTCGAGCGCTACAGCGATCCGGACAATGCAACGGTTGCGCTCTTCCTTCTCGAAAACGATGCCGACGAACTGACGGACATTCTGGTGGCCGCGCTGGACGAGGCCTTCCGTATCCTCGACGAGGACATGTCGCCTGCCACGGTGCACTGATCGCTGAGACGAAAGAGGGGCCTTCAAGGCCCCTCTCGCTTTATCCGTCTGTTTCCACGCAATTCCCGGCCGGGTCAGCCGGCCGCCACGGCCTGGCGCTGGACGCCGAGGCCGGCAATGGAGACTTCCATGCGGTCGCCGGGCTTGAGGTAGCGCGGGGGCTTCATGCCCATGCCGACGCCGGGCGGCGTGCCGGTGGTGATGATGTCGCCGGGTTCCAGGATCATGAACTGCGAGATGTAGTGCACGAGGAAGGGCACCTTGAAGACCATGGTGCTCGAAGAACCGTTCTGCACCAGCTCGCCGTTGACGCTGAGCTTCATGGCGAGATCGCTCGTGTCCACCTCGTCCTTCGTGACCAGCCAGGGGCCGATCGGGCCGAAGGTCGGGCAGCCCTTGCCCTTGGTCCACTGGCCGCCGCGCTCGATCTGGTAGGCGCGCTCGGAAACGTCGTTGCAGACGCAGTAGCCGGCGACATAGTCCAGCGCCTCGGCTTCCGAGACATAGGAGGCGCGCTCGCCGATGACGACGGCAAGCTCGACTTCCCAGTCGGTCTTTTCCGAACCGCGGGGAATGAGGACCGTATCGTCCGGACCGACGATGCAGGACGGAGCCTTGTTGAAGAGCACCGGCTCGCTCGGAACGGCCATGCCGCTTTCGGCGGCGTGGTCGGCATAGTTGAGGCCGACGGCGATGAAATTGCCGACGCGACCGACGCAGGCGCCGTAGCGGCTGCCTTCCGGGGCGAGCGGCAGGCTGTTCGGGTCGATGGCGCGCAGGCGCTCCAACCCGGCGCGGCCGAGAACCTCGCCCGCAATGTCCGGCACGATGCCGGAAAGGTCGCGGATCTTGCCGTCCGCGTCGATCAGTCCGGGCTTTTCCGCGCCCGCCGCGCCAAAGCGCACCAGCTTCATAGTATCCTCCGTTGAGTGCCGGCCTTGCCGATTTCGGTTGCGCGTACCTTCCATCCGGTTTTACATGAAGTCAATGATTTTCGAAAATCCTTGCGAGTTTATAAGATGCGCAGTCAAACGGACCAGAAGCGGGCAGGCGGGCGGACGCTGGCGGGCGATGCCTACGAGGCGATCCGGCAGGCGATCCGCGCGGCGCGGTTCAAGCCCGGCGACCGGCTGCGCTTCGCCGATCTGCAGGCGCTCTGCGGCATGAGCGTGACGCCGGTGCGCGAGGCGCTGGCGCGGCTGACGGCGGAAGGGTTCACGGTCCTCGACGATCATCGCGGCTACAGCGTCGCGACGCTGTCGCTGGAAGAGCTGCGCGACATCACGGCCGCCCGGCAGCTTTGCGAGGGCGAGGCGCTGCGGCTGGCGGTGGAAAAGGGGGATGCGGACTGGGAGGCGCGGGTGATCGCCGCCCATCACCTTCTCGCGCGCATCCCGCAGGTGCGCGAGGACATTCCCTCGGCGATCCGGGAGGACTGGGAGGAGCGGCACGCCGCCTTCCATGCGGCGCTGATCTCGGCCTGCGGGTCGCCGATCCTTCTGGAAATCTGCGAGAAGCTGTTTTCGCGGGCCGACCGCTACCGGCGCATGTCGATCAGCCTCTCCGGCGGGGCGCGCGATGTCGAGGGCGAGCATCGCCGGCTGATGGAGCTGGCGCTCGCGCGCGACGGGGAGGGCGCGGCGGCGGCCCTGCGCGAGCATTACGGCCGCACGGCCGCCGCGCTCGACACGTTCTTCGAAACCGAAAGCGGCGGTCCCGCCTAGGCCGGACCGCCGCTTCGAATTCTCTCACTATATATATATGCCGCCGGATGAGGCGCCCGGCGACCGCCCGACTGTTTACCGGCTGGCGACGGTCGGCGAACCGATCTCCGCGCCACCGCCGATCGCGACGTTGAGCGAGACATAGTCGCGGGCCAGCTGGCGGATCGCTGAAGCGAGCGACAGGCGGGCCGAGGCGACGTTGCGTTCTGCATCGAGCACGTCGAGGATCGTGCTGGCGCCGCCGCGATAGCTTTCGCGGGCAAGGTTCAGCGTCTGCTCGTAGGATTGCACGACCTTGCGCAGGGCGGCGACCGTCTGGCCGTCGCGGATCAGCGCGCTCTGGGCGTTCTCGACTTCTTCCACCGCGTTCAACACCGTCGACTTCCAGGCCAGGTACTGCTGCTCGGCTTCCGAGCGGGCAACCTTCACCCGAGCCTTCAGTTCACCGCCGTTGAAGATCGGCAGCGAGAGGGACGGACCGAAGGACCAGAGCGTGCCGTTGGTCACGCCGGGATTGGTGAAGACGCGCGACGCGTTGATCGAGCCGCTGAGTTGGATGCTCGGATACAGGTTCGCCTCGTTGACACCGATCTCTGCCGTTGCGGCCTGCAGGCGACGCTCGGCCGCGCGGATGTCGGGGCGGTTGCGGATGAGGTCGGCCGGAACGCCGGTGCGCGTCTTGTAACGCGGCATGGGCTGGGCCGAACCCTTCGTGAGGCTTCCGGTGATCGTGCCGGCCGGCACGCCGAGCAGCGTGGCGATATGGTTGGCCGACTGCAGGAAGCCGGTTTCAAGCGCGGGCAGATCCGCTAGCGTCTGGTTGACGAGACCTTCGGCCTGCAGCACGTCGAGGCTCGAAGCCGCGCCGGCTTCCTTGATCTCGTTCGTCAGCTTCAGGGTCTCGCGGCGCGATTCCAGGTTCTTGCGGTTGAGGGCAAGCGCTTCCTGATAATAACGTGCGTTCACGTAGCTCGACGCAAGATCGGAAAGGTAGGCGAGGCGCGCCACGTTGACGTCGTCATAAGCGGCATCGAGCGAGGCATTCGCCGCTTCCTTGGCACGGCGATACTGGCCGAAGAAATCGAGCAGCCACGAGGCGTCCGCCCCGGTGCTCAGCGTCTTCTTGGAGACCGAGTTGTGACCGCCCTGTGCCGTCGCATTCGCTCCGACGCCAAGATCCGGCAGGCCGCCGGCGCCGGCGATGATGACGTTCGCCTGGGCAGCCTCGATGCGCTCGAGCGCGGTCATGACCGAAAGGTTTTCACCGAGGCCCTGATGCACGAGGTCGTTCAGCCGCTTGTCGCGGAAGGATTCCCACCACGGATTGAGCGTCACGTTCTCGGCGCTCGATGTCTTGCTCTCGGTGAATTTGGCCGGAAGCGCGGTGTCGGGCTTCTGGTAATCGGGGCCGACCACGCAGCCCGACAGGAGGAGCATGCTCAGAGGGAAAAGCGTCCGTGTGAAATTCATGTTCATACCCTGCCGGTCACTGCGGCTTAATTAACACAACAAAATCGCGATTCACTCTTTATTCATGTTTCACCGGAAGATCGAGCCTCCATCGCGAAAAAGAATGGTCCCACAGCGTTTTTTCCCCGCTTCGCTTCGGGTGTGTGTCCCATGGGCAACTGGAGCATTTGCCCAATGCAGCGATCTTCGCCCATAGGGTGAGGTGGCGGCCTTTCTGCGCCGCCGCAGGGTTGCGTCACGGCTTTTCCCCGGAATGTCCGTCTTGGCGACATATTTTCCTGGAATATGCTGCAAGCGCGAAAACTATTTTGCGATTCGAATTGTCACACAAATCCGGCAGTAATTTTTTCCAAAATTCTACGGATTTCCTTGACAAGGAAAGGAGAGCCGCTTATGTGTTGGAGCATCGCATGAGGACCGCATGCGTCTGTTTCGGTCCGTCTCTGACGCGTCCTTTTTTCAGCGTCAGCGCCAACCAGAGGGAGTGTGTCATGTACGATATCAACTGCATCGCCTCCGTGCGTGTGGCGTGCTCCTGTCGTGAAACGATCAAAGGGAAAGTGCATACGGCCCTCCGCCGAATGTGAACTGAAGTCCCCTCCGTCGAATAAGCGCAAATTGAATTGGCTGTGCCTTTAGGCGCGGCAGGAGTTGTTATGCAAAAGCAGGTTATCGAAATCGGTGGTGAGGCTGTCGGCGTCGTCGTTCCCGACGAGGATCGGCTGAAGTTCGTCGCCGTCAAATATTCCGTGTGGGACCTGGATTCCCAGCGTTTCTCCTCGGCAGACGAGGTGCGCGCCGCGATCCGCCGTCTCCTCAACGATCCGTCCGCCTCGACGCGGGCGATGTCGCCGGCCCATATCGCGGCCGCCTGAACCAAATTCCAGACGCTCCGGCGCAGTCGCGCCGGCATCGGCCGGCCTCGCCATCAGCGGGGCCGGTCTTGTTTATGGATGTCTCGTTTTGTGGACAGTGCATTCACCGGGCGCCGGCTGGCGCGGATGGCCAAATCCTGATTGGGTGCTCGCGAAAGGAGGTGCCCCATGACAAGCGGCATCCATCACATCACGGGCATTACCCGAAAGATCCAGGCGAACGTCGATTTCTATGCGGGCTTCCTCGGCCTCAGGCTCGTCAAGCGGACGGCCGGCTACGAGGATGCCGACCAGCTCCATCTCTTCTATGGCGACGCGGCGGCAAGCCCCGGCTCGCTGGTCACCTTCCTTGCCTGGGAAGACGGTTCCCCGGGGCGGGTCGGGCTCGGCCAGCCGTTGGAGATCGCCTTCGCCACCCGGCCGGAAGCCATCGGCTTCTGGCTGACGCGCGCCCTGACGCAGAATATCGCGATGACGGGACCGGCGCAGGAGTTCGGCGAGCCCGTGCTCCGGCTGAAGGACCCCGACGGCATCATCGTCAAGCTCGTCGGCGAGGCGGGCGTGGAAGGCCCGGCGCCGCATGTCACGAAGGACATCGCGGCGGGCGACGCCATCCAGCGCATCCGCGGCGCGACGATCCTGTCGGAAAGGCCGGCAGAGACCGCCGCCTTCATCGGCGGGCATTTCGGCTTCCGCAGGGCGGCCGAGGCGGACGGCATCGTGCGGCTCGCCGGCGATGCGGGCGACGTGCTCGACATCCGCGATGCGAGCGGCTTCTGGACCTCGGCGCCCGGCACGGGCACGATCGACCATGTCGCATTGCGGGCGCCGGACCGGGCGGCCGTGGAAGCGGCGGCAGGCCGGCTTGCCGCCGAGGATGCGGGCGATACCAACATGCACGACCGCACCTATTTCTACTCGCTCTATGTCCGCGAGCCGGGCGGCTCGCTCGTCGAATATGCGACGGACGCGCCCGGCATGACGGTCGACGAGCCGCTGGAAACGCTCGGCACCAGGCTGTTCGTTCCCCGGCATTTCCGCGCCGATCCGGACGATGTCCGTGCCCGGCTTCCGCAATTTTCCCTGCCCGGAGAAGAAAGAATGAGTGAACGGGACCTGCCCTTCATCCACCGGGTTCATCGCCCGGAAAATCCCGATGGCACCGCGGTCGTGCTGCTGCACGGCACCGGCGGCAACGAGACCAGCCTGTTGCCGTTCGGCGCGCGGCTTGCGCCTAATGCGGTGCTGCTCAGCCCGCGCGGCCGCAGCATGGACGAGGGCTATCCGCGCTTCTTCCGCCGCCTGACGGCCGTCACCTTCGACCAGAAGGAGCTCGCCAGCGAGGCGGACGCCTTCGCGGCCTTCATGGAAGGGGCGAACGCCGCCTATGGGCTCGATCCGGAGAAGACGCTGTTCGTCGGCTATTCCAACGGCGCGAACATGATCGGGGCGGTGATGTTGCTCCATCCGGGCGTCATCCGCAACGCCGTGCTGCTGCGCGGCATGAACGTTCTGGAGACGGTGCCCGCCGCCGATCTTTCCGGCGCGAACGTGCTGATGGTGAGCGGTGAGGCGGATCCCTACGGCCGCTATGCCGGCGACCTCGAGGTGCACCTTGCAGCAGCCGGCGCGACGGTGGAGCACAAGCTGCTCGCCGCCGGCCACGATATAGGCATCGCCGATCTCGACCTGGCGAAAGCCTACAAGGAACGCGTCGTCGGCTGAGATCTGCGACGACACAATATAAAAAGGGGCGCGCCGCAAGGCGCGCCCCTTTTTTGCCGGTTAGTCCTTGAAGTTGGCGACGAAGGCGGCGAAGCCGGCGATGAAGTCGCGCAATTTCCTTTCGGTCGCCTCGTCGACGATCCGGCCGTCCTCGATGACGGTGGCGGCGCGCGAGACCATCAGCTTGGCGCCGAACCATGGCACGGTGCCGAGTGTGCGCATGGTGGGAAGCCAGGCTTCCTGCGAGAGCAGCGTGCCGAAATTGCCGGGCGAGGCGCCGGCGATGGCGAAGGGCTTGCCGCCGAACACGCGGGGAATATCGGCCGGCGGGCGGCTCATCCAGTCGATGGCGTTCTTGAAGACGCCGGGAATGCCGTTGTTGTATTCCGGCGTGAAGAGGATCGCGCCATCGGCTTCGGCCACCTGGTCCTTGAGGCGGGCGACCGCCTGCGGGATACCGTCGGAGGCTTCCACGTCCGCATCGTAGAGCGGAATGCCGCGGATGGTGCCCTCGAGGATCTCGACGCCCTCCGGCGCCATGTCGAGGGCGGCGCGCAGCAGCGCCGTGTTGAAGGAGCCCTTGCGCAGGCTGCCCGAGATTGCCACCAGTCTGGTCATGTCTTTTCTCCGCTGTGAGGGTGCAAAAACCCCGGCGGGGGTTCAGCCACGCCGGGGTTTTGGTTGGGGTCAGGCGAGCGGCTTCAGCCGGGCCTCGATCTGCGCGCGGCGCGGCTCGAGGAAGGGCGGCAGCGACAGGCTCTCGCCGAGGGTTTCGAGCGGCTCGTCCACGGCGAAGCCGGGGCCGTCCGTCGCGATCTCGAACAGGATGCCGTTCGGCTCGCGGAAATAGAGCGAGCGGAAGTAGAAGCGCTCGACCTCGCCGCTGGAAGGAACGCGGAAGCCGCGCAGCCGCTCCGTCCAGGCATGAAGCGCCTCTATGTCCGGGGCGCGGAAGGCGACATGGTGCACAGCGCCCGCGCCCTGGTGGGCGACCGGCAGGTCCGGCTCGACGGCGACATGCAGTTCGGCCGCCGGCCCGCCGTCGCCCATCGAGAAGACATGAACCTCGCCCGCCCCGTCCGGGTTGGGATAGGTCGAGGTCTCCGCCATGTTCATCACCTCGGTCAGCACGATTTCCGTGTTGCGGAGATCGGGCACGCTGAGCGTGATGGGGCCGAGGCCCTTGATCTGGTGTTCGGCCGGAACGGGGCTCTTCTCCCAGGGATTGGAAGGCGCGCCGGCATTGTCCACGGTCAGGCGGAAGCGCTGGCCTTCGCCATCCTCGAAATCGAGCGTGGCGCGGCCGCCGACATCGCGGATCTCGCCGGTCTTGACCTTCAGGTCGGCAAGGCGGGCCTTCCACCATTCGAGCGTGTCGAGACTTGCGACGCGAAGGCCCGTGCGCGAGACGCTGTGCGTGCCGCGGCGCTCATGGCCGACCGGCCAGTCGAAGAAGGTGAGGTCCGTGCCGGGCGAGGCGAGGCCGTCGGCATAGAAGAGGTGGTAGGCGGTCGTGTCGTCCTGGTTCACCGTCTTCTTGACGAGGCGCAGGCCGAGCACCTGCGTATAGAAATGCAGGTTTTCCGCGGCGTTCGCGGTGATCGCCGTCAGGTGATGGATGCCTGTGAGCTTAAGGGTCATGATAACTCCTCCCCGGAACCGTCCGGGATGTTCGGGTGCGGCGTCGGTTTCGGCGCCTTGCATTGAGGCGAATATCGCCCTTTGCGCCGCCTGCCGGAAGGCCGGGCCGGGCGAACGCATTGTTCACTTTTTCCGAACGGTCCTCCCGAGGGCGCCGCAGCCGTGAAATGCGCTCCGATGCCCTGAAAAACCGGCCTTCGGGAAAAGCGCACCAGCCGGCATTCCGTTCCGAATATCGTTCATTCGAATTTTATCGTTTCATAAACCAGTACGCGCTTACGCTCCGGGTCTGCGAAATGACTTCGTCTCTGTTTCGCCGCGTCCGCCGGCATGTTTCCGCCATTTCCCGACGAATGCCGGTGCGTGCCTGCACGCCCGGATGCAAGGAGACGTTTCATGCTGCCAAAGACTGCGACTGCCCGGAACATGTTCGCCATCGTGGCGGCCGGCGTTGCCACCACCGTCGCGACCGCGGGCGTTCTGCTCTGGCTGTCCTACCGGGCGGTGGAGGAACGGTCGATCTCGGAAATGGTGAATGCTGCCGAGGCGAGCGCCGGCAAGGTCGAAACCTATTTCGCCAAGGTCAAGGCACTGAGCTGGAACATGCGCTCCACCCTCTATGCGGTGAAGGCGACGGGTACGCCGAGCCGCGAGACGATGAACAGCATCTTCGACCGCCTGATGGCGGACAATCCCTATGCGCTCGGCGTCAGCACCGGCTGGGAGGCGAATGCCTTCGACGGCAAGGACGAGGAATACAGGAACAAGCCGGGCCACGACGCGACGGGCCGCTATATTCCCTATTTCGTGCGCAACGAGGGCAAGGTCGGCATGGAGGCGCTGGTCGACTACGACAAGCCCGGCCCCGGCGACTACTATCAGGTGCCCAAGGCGACCGGGAAGGACTTCCTGACCGAGCCCTACAGCTATGTCATCGGCGGCAAGAACGTGCTGATGACCTCCTTCATGGTGCCGCTCCTGTTCGACGGCGAATTCAAGGGCGAGACGGGCGTCGACATCGCGCTCGATTCGCTTGCCGCCGACATGGCGCGGCTGAAGCCGCTGGGCGAGGGCTATGTCGCGCTGCTCAGCCAGGGCGGCAGCATCATCAGCCATCCCGACCAGGCCGCGCTCGGCAAGACGCTCGGCGATTCCGGCCTTGATGCCGAGGTCTGGAAGGCGCTGCTCGCCAACCCCGAAAAGGCGATGGAAATCAAGGACGTCGGTGGTGTTTCGTCCATCGCCGTCGCCGTGCCGGTGCCGCTGGTGCCGGGCACCACATGGTTCACCGTCGTCTCCGTGCCGAAGTCGGTGCTGTTCTCGCATCTTTCCGCGCTGGCGCTTACCTCGACGGTCGTCATCGCCATCGCCGCCGGGCTGATGGTGGCGATCGGCTGGCTGCTGGCGGCTCGCTTCCGCAAGAGGCTCGACAAGGTCATCGTCGCCACCAGCGAGATCGCCGCCGGCCGCACGGATGTCGATCTTTCCGAATCCAGCCGCCAGGACGAGATCGGTGAAATGGCCCGGTCGCTGGCCGTGCTGCGCGATGCGACGCTCGCCAAGATCCGCCTCGAAGGCGAGGCGGAGCAGAATCGCGCGCTTTCCGAGGACGAACGCCGCCAGCGCGCCGAGGAGGCCGCCGAGCGCGAGCGCCAGACCCGCATGGCCGTCGAGGCGCTTGCCGAGGGGCTTCAGAAGCTTGCCGACGGCGACATGACGCACCGGATCGAACAGGCCTTTGCCGGCTCGCTCGACCAGGTCCGCCACGACTTCAATATCTCCGTCGAGAAGCTGCAATCGGCCCTTCGCTCGGTCGGCAGCAATGCCAATGCCATCCAGGCCGGCTCGGCGGAAATCCGCACGGCTTCCGACGACCTCGCCAAGCGCACCGAGCAGCAGGCGGCTTCCGTCGAGGAGACGGCGGCGGCGCTGGAGGAGATCACCACCTCGCTCAAGGACGCGACGCGCCGGGCGGAAGATGCCGGCCATCTTGTCGAGCGTACCCGTGCCAGCGCGGAAAAGTCCGGCGACGTCGTGCGCCGGGCGGTGGGTGCGATGAGCGGCATCGAGGCTTCCTCGCGCGAAATCTCCAACATCATCGGGGTCATCGACGAAATCGCCTTCCAGACCAACCTTCTCGCCCTCAATGCCGGCGTGGAAGCGGCGCGGGCAGGGGAGGCCGGCAAGGGTTTTGCCGTCGTCGCGCAGGAAGTGCGCGAGCTCGCGCAGCGCTCGGCCAATGCCGCCAAGGAGATCAAGGCGCTCATCACCAAGTCGGGCGAGCAGGTGAATCTCGGTGTCGCGCTTGTCGGCGAGACCGGCTCGGCGCTCTCCGAGATCGTCGACCAGGTGCAGGAGATCGACCAGAACGTCGCGGCGATCGTGCGCTCGGCACGCGAGCAGTCGACGGGTCTCAACGAGATCAGTTCGGCGGTCAATTCCATCGACCAGGGCACGCAGAAGAATGCGGCCATGGTGGAGGAGCAGACGGCGGCAAGCCATGCGCTGGCGACCGAGGCCTCGGCCCTCAACACGCTGCTCGCGCAGTTCCGTCTCGGAATGGGCGCCACCGATGCACGGCCCGCCGTGGCTTCGTCCGCCGAGCATCGCCCGGTCGCATCCGGTGCGCGGGCTCTCGGCAGCAAGCTCGCCCGCGCCTTCGGCAGTGGCGGACAGCCGGCCGCGGCGGGCGCTGCGGCGCAGGACTGGGAAGAATTCTGAGATAGCCGCCGGGAACGGAACCGGGGCTGGGGAGAGGGGCGGTCCGCCAAGGGCCGCCCTTCTTTTGCGCTCGGGATTTGTACTTTGCCCAGCTTTTGAACAGATCGGGTTGACGCGCCCGCCGAACTGCCGTGACGGATAATCGTCAAGCCATTGAATTTACATGTCTGTGTGTCGTCTTCCGCGATTGGCACGCTTCCTGCTTTTCTTCGGGAAGGTCCAGAGGGGACCGAGAGAAGCGCTGGAAAACGGCGCTCCGATAAAGCCGCCGTGCAGCCGCAGAGAAACACCAACGTTTCCGGGCTGCCCGGCGGCTTTCTCGTCTTGAAGGACGGGCGACGGCTACGTCCCTGAGGCGAATGACTTCTTCTATTTTTCGCCGCAGCACGTTCCCCGATTGGCTTTTCGGAAAGACTTCGCCACACTCTGCCCCGGCACGCTCAACGCCCGATGGCGTGAAGGCTTGCCAGTCTGCTCTTCGCGATATAATGAGGACCCACATTAAATGGGGTGTCTGCAACGGTGGAGACGACGATGACCCGATCGGGCAGAATGATGCTGGCAGCGCTGCTGCTGTCCGCCACGGCCATGCCGGCGCTTGCCGATGGCGCGTCGCGTCCGGTGCGCACGGCGCCGGTCCACTTCGAGGAACGCGAGCAGACGGTCACCATCACCGGCGAGGTGGTGGCGCGGGTGGAGACGGATCTGTCCTTCCGTGTCGGCGGGCGCATCACCGGATGGTTCGTCGATGTGGGCGACGCGGTGAAGGAAGGCCAGGTCCTGGCCCGCCTCGATCCCGAGGAGCAGAAGGCGGATGTGGAGGCCGGGGAGGCCGGCGTCCGCGCCGCCGAGGCCCAGCTCAAGCTCGCCCGCGCCAATTTCGACCGCCAGAAATCCCTCCTCAACGACGGTATCAGCACACGGCGCGATTTCGACGATGCGGAGACCGCGCTGCGCACGGCCGAAAGCGCCCGTGAGGCCGCCATCGCCCAGAGCGACACGGCGAAGGAACTCCTTTCCTATACCGAGCTGCGCGCGCCGGCGGACGGCATCGTGACCGCCCGTCTTGCCGAGGCGGGGCAGGTGGCGCAGGCCGCGCAGACCATGTTCACCATCGCCGATACCGGCCCGCGCGACGCCGTCTTCAACGTCTACGAATCGCTCTTCTTCGAGCAGCCGTCCAAGGACGGCGTGATCGTCACGCTGCTCCGCGACGACAAGGTCCGCACGACCGGCCATGTGCGCGAGGTCTCCCCGACCATCGACACGCAGACCGGCACCGTGCGCGTCAAGATCGCCATGGACCAGACGCCGCCGGAAATGACGCTCGGCGCGTCCGTCGTCGGCGTCGGCGCGCTCGCGCCCCGCCGCGTCGCGGTCGTGCCGTGGCAGGCGCTTTCCGGCGTCGGCAGCAGGCCGGCGCTCTGGATCGTCGACAAGGCGAACAACACCGTCAGCCTTCGCCCGGTCGAGGTGCTTTCCTTCGAGACCGGCTCGGCGCTCGTTTCGGGCGGCATCGAGGAAGGCGAGACCTATGTCGCCGACGGCACGAAGCTCCTGCGGCCCGGCCAGACCGTCACCGCCCTCGAAGGAGGCGCCCAATGAGGATGTCCGTTCCGCTGGCCATTGCCGTCGTCGCCGCGCTGGCGCTTGCCGGCTGCAAGAAGGAAGAGGAGGCGGCCGCGCCGCCCCGGCCGGTGCTGTCGCTGGTCGTCGCGCCCTCCGCGCTGCCCGGCACGCGTTTTGCCGGCACGGTGCAGGCGAAGGTCCAGGCCGCGCTCGGTTCGCGCGTCGCCGGCCGCCTCGTTTCGCGCAGCGTCCATGTCGGCGACCTCGTGCAGAAGGGCGACGTGCTCGCCGTGCTCGACGCCACGGCCTATGAGCTCGCCGTCCGCTCGGCGCGCGCCGAGCTTTCCAGCGCGGAGGCGACGCTTGCGAGCGCCGTCGCCAACCAGGAGCGGCAGAAGACGCTGCTCCAGTCGAACGCCGCCGCCAAGGCGGCCGTCGAGAGTGCCGAGCAGTCCCGCGAGGCGGCCGATGCCGGCGTGACGCGGGCGCGCACGGCGCTGGTGAAGGCGGAAGAGCAGCTTTCCTATACCCGCATCCTGGCCGAATTCGACGGGGTCGTGGTGGCGACGGGCGCGGAAGTCGGCCAGACGGTCTCGCCGGGCGAGGCCATCGTCACGGTCGCGCGGCCGGACGAGCGCGATGCGGTCGTCGACATTCCGGAAACCTCCGGCGGCGTTGCCGTCGGCAGCCGCTTCGAGGTGTCGCTGCAGATCAATCCCGCCGTCACCGTCAAGGGCGTGGTGCGCGAGGTCGCTCCCTCCGCCGATGCGGCGACCCGCACGCGGCGCGTCAAGATCGCGCTGGAGAACCCGCCGGACACGGTGCGGCTCGGCACGACGATCACCGCCGAACTCGAAGGGCCGGACCTCACCGCCCTCATGGTGCCGGAAAGCGCGGTGCTGACCAAGGACGGCAAGCCGCATGTCTGGCTGGTCGATGCGGGCAAGGGCGAGGTGCATCTCGTGCCCGTCGAGACGGGCATGACCGCCGGGCACTCCCTTGCCGTGACGAGCGGCATCAAGGAGGGCGACCGTGTCGTCACCGCCGGCGTGCACAGCCTTGAAGAAGGCCAGAAAGTGAAGATCGAGGACGAGGCAAGCCTATGAAGAAGTTCAACCTTTCGGACTGGGCGCTCGAACATGCTTCGCTCGTCTGGTACTTCATGATCGTCTTCGCGCTGCTCGGTTTCTTTACCTACCAGAATCTCGGCCGCGAGGAGGACCCGTCCTTCGTCATCAAGACGATGACGATCAGCGCGGCCTGGCCCGGCGCCTCCGTCGAAGAGACGACGCGGCAGGTGACGGAGCGCATCGAGCGCAAGCTGGAAGAGCTGGAATCGCTCGATTTCAGCCGCAGCATCACGACGCCCGGCCAGACGCTCGTCTTCGTCAACCTGAAGCCGACGACCCGCGCGCGCGACGTCGCGCCGACCTGGCTGACCGTCCGCAACATGATCAACGACATTCGCGGTGAGTTTCCCTCTGGCGTCGTCGGCCCCGCCTTCAACGACCGGTTCGGCGACGTCTTCGGCAATATCTATGCCTTCACCGCCGACGGCCTGACCTCCCGCCAGCTTCGCGACTATGTGGAGGACGCCCGCCGCCGCGTGCTCACCGTGCCGAATATCGGCAAGGTCGACCTCATCGGCGCGCAGGACGAGGTCATCTATCTCGAATTCTCGACGCGCCAGCTCGCCGCGCTCGGCATCTCCACCCAGCAGGTGGTCGCCACGCTGCAGGCGCAGAACGCGATCGCACCCTCCGGCGTGGTGCAGGGCGACGGTGAGCGCGTCGCCGTGCGCGTCGGCGGGCAGTTCACTTCGCAGGAAAGCCTTCGCGAGGTGAACCTTCGCGTCAACAACCGCTTCTTCCGCCTCAGCGACATCGCCACGATCACCCGCGGCTACCAGGACCCGCCGTCCTCGCTCTTCCGCTTCAACGGCGAGCCGGCCATCGGCCTTGCCATCGGCATGAAGCAGGGCTCGAACCTCCTGGAATTCGGCGCGGCGGTCGAGAAGGAGATCGAGCAGCTTTCGCACGAGCTGCCGGTGGGCGTCGACGTGCATCTCGTTTCCGACCAGCCGAAGGTGGTGGAGGAGGCCGTTTCCGGCTTCACCCGCGCGCTCTTCGAGGCGGTCGCCATCGTGCTCGTCGTCAGCTTCGTCAGCCTCGGCCTTCGCGCCGGGCTCGTCGTGGCACTCTCCATCCCGCTGACGCTCGGCATCACCTTCGTCTTCATGTATTACGACGGCATATCCCTGCAGCGCGTGTCGCTCGGGGCGCTTATCATCGCGCTCGGCCTTCTCGTCGACGATGCCATGATCGCCGTGGAGATGATGGTGGCGCGGCTGGAGGCGGGGGATTCGCTGCGCAAGGCGGCGACCTATGTCTATACCTCCACCGCCTTCCCGATGCTGACCGGCACGCTGGTGACGGTCGCGGGCTTCATCCCGATCGGCCTCAACAACAGCGCGGCCGGCGAATTCACCTTCAGCCTCTTCGTCGTCATCGCGATCTCGCTCGTCGTCTCCTGGGTGGTCGCGGTGATCTTCACGCCGCTGCTCGGCGTCACCATCCTGCCGAAGAGCATGAAGAAGCATCACGATGAGAAGGGCTGGTTCGCCCGCACCTTCGCGCGCATCCTCGACACCTGCATGCGCTGGAAGTGGACGACCATCGTCGCGACCGTGCTCATCTTCTTCGTCTCGGTCTTCGGCATGCGCTTCGTGCAGGAGCAGTTCTTCCCGTCCTCGGACCGGCCGGAACTGGTGATCGACTGGGGCCTGCCGCAGAATGCCTCGATCGCCGACACCAATGCGCAGATCGCGAAACTCGAGGAGGAAAAGCTCAAGGGCAATCCGGATATCGAGCGCTGGTCCTCCTATGTCGGCGAGGGCGCGGTGCGCTTCCTGCTCTCCTTTGACGTGCAGCCGCCGTCGCCGGCCTTCGGCCAGACGGTCATCGTCAGCAAGGATCTTGAGGCGCGCGACCGTCTCAAGGCGGACCTGCAGGATTACCTGCGCAAGACCTTCGTCGGCACGGACGCGCTCGTGAAGCTCCTCGACATCGGCCCGCCGGTCGGCCGGCCGATCCAGTACCGCGTCAGCGGGCCGGATATCCAGGAAGTGCGCAAGCAGGCGCTCGCCTTCGGCGAACTCATCGGCAAGAACGACCATCTCGGGGACATCGTCTACGACTGGAACGAGCCGGCCCGCGTCGTGAAGGTCGATGTGCTGCAGGACAAGGCCCGCCAGCTCGGCGTGACCTCGCAGGACATTTCCTCGGCGCTGAACGGCGTCGTCGGCGGCACGACCGTCACCCAGATCCGCGACGACGTCTACCTGATCGACGTCATCGGCCGGGCGCGGGCGGACGAGCGCCAGTCCATCGAGACGCTGCGCCAGCTCCAGCTCCCGACGGCGAACGGGACGTCCGTGCCGCTCGCGGCCGTCGCGAATTTCCGCTACGAGATGGAACAGCCGGTCGTCTGGCGCCGCTCGCGCCAGCCCACCATCACCGTCAAGGCGAGCGTCACCGGCGGCGTGCAGCCGGCCACCATCGTCTCGCAGCTGGACAAGGACGTCGCGAGCTTCCGGCAGGCCATGCCCTCCGGCTACGAGGTCGCCGTCGGCGGCACGGTGGAGGAAAGCGCCAACAGCCAGGCGCCCATCGTCGCCGTCGTGCCGCTGATGCTGTTCGCCATGGCGACGATCCTGATGCTGCAGCTGCAAAGCTTCTCGCGGCTCTTCCTCGTCTTCGCGGTGGCGCCGCTGGCGCTCATCGGCGTGGTCATCGCGCTGCTCGGCAGCGGGGCGCCGCTCGGCTTCGTGGCGATCCTCGGGGTGCTGGCGCTCATCGGCATCCTGATCCGCAACTCGGTCATCCTCGTCGTGCAGATCGAGGACCTGAGGCGCGAGGGCATGCATGCCTGGGATGCCGTGCGCGAGGCGACGGAGCATCGCATGCGGCCGATCATGCTGACGGCGGCGGCGGCGAGCCTCGCGCTCATTCCCATCTCGCGCGAAGTGTTCTGGGGGCCGATGGCCTATGCCATGATGGGCGGCATCATCGTTGGCACGGTGCTGACGCTGCTCTTCCTGCCGGCGCTCTACATCGCCTGGTTCCGCATCAAGCCGGAGGACCGGGACGGGGAGGTGCCTGCGCCCGAGCCCGAACCCGTCGAGCCGCTTCCGGCAGTGTGAGATGTGCGGAATGATTGGCGCGGTGTGACTTGCGTAGCGTAGCTTTCAGGGCGTGACGTGCGGCTTGCGTCGCGACGTCACCCGCGCCCTCTCCTCGGTCATGCTCGGGCTTGATCCGAGCATCCACACGCAGCGGATGGAGCATGAATCCTCGGGTCAAGTCCGAGGATGACGTCGGGATTGGGAATCGGTCAATTTCCCCGGCCCGCGCTCCACCCCGTTCTCGCCGCGATGAAGTTCGGATTGGCGAAATCCGCGTCGTGGGGCTGGTTGCGCTTGCCGTAGGTGAGCGGCGTGCCGTCGAGCATGCGTGTTTCGCCGCCGGCGGCGCGCAGCACGGCGTCGCCGGCCGCCGTATCCCATTCCATCGTCCGGCTGAAGCGGGGATAGACGTCGGCGAGGCCCTCGGCGACGAGGCAGAATTTCAGCGACGAGCCGATGGCGGTGCAGGCGTCGATGCCGTGGTCGTCGAGGAAGCGCGCCGTCTCGGGCGTGTCGTGCGAGCGGCTGGCGACGGCCGTCAGCGCGCCGCCGCGGCCGCGGCAGCCGATCGGCCAGCGTTCGACGATCGCACCGCCGTCGACCGTGAAGCCTTCGGCGCGCCCGTCGACGGCGGTGAAGCCGTTCGACAGCGCCGGCGCGTAGACGATGCCGGCGATGGGCGCGCCGTTTTCGACAAGGGCGATGTTGACGGTGAACTCGCTGCGTCCGGCGACGAATTCCTTCGTGCCGTCGAGCGGATCGACGAGGAAGAAGAGACCGCCGGAAATATCAGGCACCAGCCCCGCCGCGACCGCTTCTTCCGCAACGACGGGGATGGCCGGAAAATGCGTCAGCAGGGCGGCGAGAATCAGCCGCTCGGCCTCCTCGTCGGCTTCCGTCACCGGGGAGCTGTCGGGCTTGTAATGCACGTCCGCTCCGCTGCCGCGGATCGTCATGATGGCGCGGCCCGCGGCGAGCGCCGCGTCTTCCATCACCTGTCTCAGCTCTTCGAGGTCGCTCTGCATGGCTCATGGCTTAGCTCCCGCATGGGGCGAAAGCAATGTGGCGCATCGCTGCAACCATGTGGAAAGAACCGTGCGACAGGGGCTGCGACGCTCTCCCGTCTTGCCGTTTGTGCTGCATATGCGAATGTGTGTCGACTGATCCGGGATTTCGCATGCGCTACTCCGCCTTTTCCATCCTGAAACAAGCCTTTGCCGGAAACCTCGGCTGGAAGCCCGCCTGGCGGGAGCCGCAGCCGAAGCCGCATTACGACGTGATCATCGTCGGGGGCGGCGGGCACGGGCTCGCGACGGCCTATTACCTTGCGAAGGAATTCGGCATCCGCAATGTCGCGGTGGTGGAGAAGGGCTATCTCGGCTCCGGCAATGTCGGCCGCAACACGACCATCGTGCGCTCCAACTACATGCTGCCCGGCAACGAGCCTTTCTACGAATTCTCCCTGAAGCTCTGGGAAGGGCTGGAGCGGGAACTCAACTACAATGTGATGTTCTCGCAACGCGGCGTCATCAATCTCTATCACAATGACGGGCAGCGCGACCGGTATGTCCGGCGCGGCAATGCCATGATGATGGAGGGCGTCGCGGCCGAGCTTCTCGACCGCGAGACGCTGAAGAAGATGATGCCTTTCCTGAACTTCGACCATGCCCGCTTCCCCATCATGGGCGGTCTTTTGCAGCGGCGCGCGGGCACGGCGCGGCACGATGCCGTCGCCTGGGGCTTTGCGCGCGGCGCGGACCGGCTCGGCGTCGACCTCATCCAGAACTGCGAGGTCACAGGCATCCGCCGCGAGAACGGCGCCGTCACCGGCGTCGAGACGACGAAGGGCTTCATCGGCTGCAACAAGCTGGCGCTCGCCGCCGCCGGCAATTCCTCCCGTGTCGGCGAGATGGCCGGGCTGAAGCTGCCGATCGAGACCCATGTCCTGCAGGCCTTCGTCACCGAGGGGCTGAAGCCCTGCCTCGACCATGTCGTCACCTATGGCGCGGGCCATTTCTACATTTCCCAGTCCGACAAGGGCGGGCTGGTCTTCGGCGCGGAGCTGGATGGCTATTCCTCCTATGCCCAGCGCGGCAACCTTGCGACCGTGGAGCATGTGATGGAGGAGGGGGTGGCGATGATTCCCGGTCTTTCCCGCGTGCGCGTGCTGCGCGCCTGGGGCGGCGTCATGGACATGTCTATGGACGGCTCGCCGATCATCGACCGCACGCCCGTCGAGAACCTCTATCTCAACTGCGGCTGGTGCTATGGCGGCTTCAAGGCGACGCCGGCGTCCGGCTTCTGCTTCGCGCATCTGATCGCGAAGGAGGAGAGCCATCACGTCGCGCGGGCGCTGCGTCTCGACCGCTTCCAGCGCGGGTTCCCCATCGACGAGCTGGGCGCCGGCACCCAGCCGAACCTGCATTGAGGCCAGCATGGCGAGCCTGATTTCCTGTCCGCATTGCGGCACGCGCCCCAAGGAAGAATTCTACATCCGCGGCGATGCGACGCCCGTCCGTCCCGCGCCGCTCGCCGATGACGAGGCCTGGCACGACTATGTGCATGTGCGCGCCAATCCGCGTGGGCGCATCCACGAGCACTGGCATCATGCGGCCGGCTGCCGGCGCTGGCTGGTGGTGGAGCGGGACAATGTCACCCATGAAGTCTTTGCGGTAACCGATGCGGCAGCACAGAAGGAGGGCGCGGCATGACCGGCTATCGCCTTACCTCCGGCGGCCTCATCGACCGCAGCCATGCGGTGCGTTTCTCCTTCGACGGCGCAAACCTTGCCGGCCATGCCGGCGACACGCTCGCCTCGGCCTTGCTGGCCAATGACAGGCTGCTCGTCGGCCGCAGCTTCAAGTATCATCGCCCGCGCGGCATCGTGACGGCCGGCCCCTCCGAGCCGAATGCGCTCGTCACCGTCGGCAGCGGCGCGCGGCGCGACCCGAACACCAGGGCGACGGTCGCCGAACTTTACGACGGCCTCGTCGCCACCAGCCAGAACCGCTGGCCGAGCCTTGCCCGTGATATCGGCGCGGTGAACGACCTTATGTCGCGCTTCCTGTCGGCGGGGTTCTACTACAAGACCTTCATGTGGCCGGCGGCCTTTTGGGAGAAGGTCTACGAGCCGCTGATCCGCCGGGCGGCGGGCCTTGGCCGCACCAAGCTGCCGCGTGACCCGGACGGCTACGAGAAGAGCTGGGCGCATTGCGACCTGCTTGTGGTCGGCTCGGGGCCTGCGGGCCTTGCGGCCGCGCTGGTCGCGGCGCGCGCGGGGCTGCGGGTTATCCTCGCCGAGCAGGATTTCGTGTTCGGCGGCGCTTTGCTCGGCGAGACGACGCGGCTTAATGGCGAGGCGCCCTTCCTCTTCGCCCGTCATGCGGTCGACGAACTGCATAACAGCCCGAACGTCACGCTCCTGCCGCGCACCACTGTCTTCGGCTGGTACGACGACAATGTCTTCGGCGCCCTCGAGCGCGTGCAGAAGCATGGCGCCGCAATCGACGCCGCAAGGCCCGTCGAGCGTCTGTGGCGCATCGTGGCGAAGCACGCGATCCTCGCTGCCGGCGCGGAAGAGCGGCCGCTGGTCTTCGGCGGCAACGACCGGCCGGGCGTCCTGATGGCGGACGCCGCGCGCATCTATGCCAACCGCTTCGGCGTCGCCGTCGGCAAATCCGTCGCGGTCTTCACCAACGGCTCGTCCGGCTACCGCACGGCCGCAGACCTCTCGGCGCAGGGCATCGAGGTCGCCGCGCTCATCGATACGCGCTCGGACGCCCCGGATGCGGCGCCGGAAGGCGTGCGGCTCATTCGCGGCGCTTCCGTCGTCGATACGAAAGGCCGGCAGCGGGTGCGCGCCGTCGTCAGCGACCGCGGCGGCTTCGAGGAGCTGATCGCCTGCGATGCCGTGGCCATGTCCGGTGGCTGGAGCCCGGTGATCCACCTTGCCTGCCAGCGCGGCGGCAAGCCCGTCTGGTCGGAGGCGCTGCAGACATTCCTGGCGCCGGATGCCGGCCCGGGGCTGATCACGGCCGGTGCCGCGGCGGGGCACTACCGCCTTTCGGAATGCTTCGAGGACGGGGCGCGCAAGGCAGCGGCCATCGCCGAGGCGCTCGGACGGCCCGCTGCCGCATTCACGCCGCCTGTCGTCGGCGAGGAGGCGGATCCGTCCTTCACGGCGCTTTGGCATGTGCCCGGCGCGAAATCCAAGGCCTTCGTCGATTTCCAGAACGACGTCCATACCGGAGATCTCGGCCTTGCCGTGCGCGAGGGCTTCGGCCATGTCGAGCATGCCAAGCGCTATACGACGAGCGGCATGGCGACCGACCAGGGCAAGCTCGGCAACATCAACGCCGTCGGCATCCTGGCGGGCATGCGCGGCGTCAGCCCGGCGGAAGTCGGCACCACGACTTTCCGGCCCTTCTACACGCCGGTTTCCTTCGGCGCGCTTGCGGGAACGTCGGCGGGCGAGCATGCCATGCCGGTCCGCCGCTCGCCGCTGCATGGCTGGGCGGCGCGCAACGGCGCGGTCTTTATCGATGCGGGGCTCTGGTATCGCCCGGCCTGGTACGCGCGGGCAGGGGAGACGGCCTGGCGCGAGAGCGTCGACCGCGAGGTGCGCACCGTGCGCGAGAGCGCCGGCCTCTGCGATGTCTCGACGCTCGGCAGGATCGAGGTCTTCGGGCCCGATGCCGCCGAATTCCTCAATCGGCTCTACTGCAACCCCATGCTCCGGCTGCCCGTCGGCAAGGCCCGCTACGGCCTCATGCTGCGCGAGGACGGCATGGTCTTCGACGACGGCACGGTGAGCCGGCTCGGCGAGGAGCATTTCCTGATCACCACCACGACGGCCATGGCCGGCGGTATGCTGACGCATATGGAATTCGCCGCGCAGGTTCTGTGGCCGGAGCTTCGCGTGCGCTTCCTGTCCGTTTCCGACCAGTGGGCGCAGATGTCGATTGCCGGGCCCAAGGCGCGGACGATCCTCCAGGCGCTGGTCGAGGATGACATTTCCAGCGCGGCCTTCCCCTTCCTTGCCGCCCGCGAGGTGCGCCTCAAGGGCAATCTCAGGGCGCGGCTCTTCCGCATCTCCTTCTCGGGGGAACTGGCCTATGAGCTGGCGGTGCCGGCCGGCTACGGCGAGGCGGTGGCGGATGCGCTTATGCGGGCGGGCGCGCCGCACGGCATCTGCGCCTATGGCGTCGAGACGCTCAACGTGCTGCGCATCGAGAAGGGCCATGTCACCCATGCCGAGTTCGACGGCCGCGTCACGCCCGACGATGCCGGCCTCGGCCGGATGCTGGCGGGCGGCAAGCCGGACTTCATCGGCAAGCGGCTCTCCACCCGCTTCGGCCTGACGGCGGCTGATCGCGCGCAACTCGTCGGACTGCGCGCGCTGGAGGCCGACAAGGATATCCGCGCCGGGGCGCATCTCCTGAAGGACGGTGCCAAGCCGTCGACGCTCAACGACCAGGGCTGGGTCAGCTCCGCCTGCTTCTCGCCGACGGTGGGCGGGCCCATCGCGCTCGCCTTCCTGAAATCGGGGCGCGAGCGCTACGGCGAGAAGATCGTGGTCTGGGACCAGTTGCGCGGCGCCGAGACCATGGCGGAAGTCTGCGATCCGGTCTTCGTCGATCCGGGCAATGCAAAGCTGATGGCGTGAGGTAGGGGCGATGGCTTACGATTATCAGGCGGTTCATCCGCTCGACGGCACGATCGGCGCGATCTCCGCGCGGCGCGCCAATCATCTCGCCGTCCACCGGGCGCTCGCGATCGCCGTGGTGCTGGCGGCGCCCGGCCGCAAGGCGGAGGCGGCCGGCATCCTCGTCGCCGACGGCGCATTCGAGGCACGCTTTGCCGGCCCCGGCGAATGGTTGGTCCTGTCGGAGGCGCATGCGCCGGAAACGCTGGCCGCCGAGCTTGCCGTCCGGCTCGGCGATCATGCCCATGTCGTCGACCAGAGCCACGGCCGGACGGCCGTGACGCTTTCCGGTCCCGATGCCGCGCGCATCCTGGCAAACGGTATCGGCATCGATCTGCATATCGACGCGTTTCATGTCGGGCGCGCGGCGAACGTCCTGTGCAACCACCTCTCCGTCAATCTCGCCCGCACCGGAGAGACGCGTTTCGATCTCGTGGCGATGCGCAGCTTCGCCGGGGCGCTGGTGGACGATCTCAAGATCATGGCACGCAGCCACGATCTGTCGGTGGATTTCGCGACGCGATGAGACATCTGTTCCGCATTGGAGCAGGCGTCTCGTGATTCTGCGCATCCTTGAGGGCAAAATGCCGATTTCGCTGCCGAATTTTTGGTTTTCGTGGCGTTAAACGCGCCATTTAACGCTTCCGGCCAAAGAAATTGTCGATCCGGGCATTTTGGGCTTCCCTTTTGTCTCGAAAGCGGTATGGAATCCTCTTGTCGAACAAGCTCTAAAATGAGCGGTAAGAAAAAGAGATGCGGCCCTTCAGGAACCGCATCCGGGGGATTATATATATGGAATACTTCGTGCAGCAGCTCGTCAACGGGCTGACTCTTGGCTCGATCTACGGGCTGATAGCCATTGGCTATACCATGGTTTACGGCATCATCGGCATGATCAACTTCGCCCATGGCGATATCTTCATGCTCGGCGGATTTGCCGCTCTCATCACCTTCCTGATCCTGACCAGCGTGTTCGCCGGCCTTCCGGTCGTCATCCTGCTGCTGGTGATGATCGCCGCGGCGATGCTGACGGCGTCGCTGTGGAACTGGACGATCGAGAAGGTGGCCTACCGGCCGCTGCGCGGCTCGTTCCGCCTTGCGCCGCTGATCACGGCGATCGGCATGTCGATCGCGCTGTCGAACTTCATCCAGGTCACGCAGGGTCCGCGTAACAAGCCGATTCCGCCGCTGGTCTCCTCGGTCTACAACGTCTTCGGCATCGCGATCTCGCTCAAGCAGATCATCATCATGGTGCTGACGGTCGTGCTGCTGACGACCTTCTGGTACATCGTCAACAAGACCTCGCTCGGCCGCGCCCAGCGCGCCACGGAGCAGGACCGCAAGATGGCGGCGCTGCTCGGCATCGACGTCGACCGGACGATCTCCGTAACCTTCATCATGGGCGCATCGCTGGCCGCCGTCGCCGGCACCATGTACCTGATGTATTACGGCGTGACCGTCTTCACCGACGGCTTCATCCCTGGCGTCAAGGCCTTCACGGCTGCTGTTCTGGGTGGCATCGGCTCGTTGCCGGGCGCCGTGCTCGGCGGCATGCTGATCGGCCTCATCGAGAGCCTGTGGTCCGCATACTTCACCATCGACTACAAGGACGTCGCGACGTTCTCCATCCTCGCCATCGTCCTGATCTTCAAGCCGTCCGGCATTCTCGGACGACCGGAAGTCGAGAAGGTTTGATCCATGTCCAACATTTCGAATACCAATGAGAGCGCCGGCGGGAACCTGACGGCGCGGGCTCTGCGCGAGGGCTTTTTCGCCGGCCTCGTCTCGCTCGGCCTCTTCGTCCTCTTCGTCGGCCTCGAGACCACCCAGAACATCCGCAACGAGCTGGTTCTCAACCAGCGCTGGGGACTGCTGGCGATCTTCGTGATCGTCGCCGCCGTCGGCCGCTTCCTCACCGTCGCCTATCTGCGCCCCTGGATGGCCGCCCGCAAGGCCGCCGCCGCGGCAAAGCCGGCCGTGGAGGCCGAAGAGAGCTTCTTCAAGCGCAACTTCAGCAAGATCGCCATTGCGTTCCTGCTGATCTATCCTTTCCTCGCCATATCGATCTTCGGCGTGCAGGGCTCGCTGAAATGGGTCGATAACTTCGGCATCCAGATCCTGATCTACGTGATGCTCGCCTGGGGCCTCAACATCGTCGTCGGCCTTGCCGGCCTGCTCGACCTCGGCTACGTCGCCTTCTATGCGGTCGGCGCCTATTCCTATGCGCTGCTGTCGCAGTATTTCGGCCTGTCCTTCTGGGTCCTGCTGCCGCTGGCCGGCATCCTTGCCGCCTTCTGGGGCATAATCCTCGGTTTCCCGGTGCTGCGCCTGAAGGGCGACTACCTCGCCATCGTGACGCTCGCCTTCGGCGAGATCATCCGCCTCGTCCTCATCAACTGGACGGAAGTCACCAAGGGCACCTTCGGCGTGTCGGGCATTCCCAAGGCCTCGGTCTTCGGCATCTGGTCCTTCGACGTTTCCGCGCCGAACAACTTCACCAAGGCCTTCGGCCTGCCGATGTCCTCGGCCTATTACAAGATCTTCCTGTTCTATCTCATCCTGGCGCTGGCGCTGCTCACCGCCTATGTGACGATCCGCCTGCGCCGCATGCCGATCGGCAGGGCCTGGGAAGCGCTGCGCGAGGACGAGATCGCCTGCCGCTCGCTCGGCATCAACACGGTGACGACCAAGCTGACGGCCTTCGCCACGGGCGCCATGTTCGGCGGTATCGCCGGCTCGTTCTTCGCCGTGCGCCAGGGCTTCGTCTCGCCGGAAAGCTTCGTCTTCCTCGAATCGGCGATCATCCTCGCCATCGTGGTTCTCGGCGGCATGGGCTCGCTGGTCGGCATCGCTGTCGCCGCGGCGCTGATGGTCGGGGGCACGGAACTCCTGCGCGAGATGCAGTTCCTCAAGCAGGTCTTCGGGCCCGACTTCACCCCGGAACTCTACCGCATGCTGATCTTCGGCCTCGCCATGGTCACCGTCATGGTCTGGAAGCCGCGCGGCTTCGTCGGAAGCCGTGAGCCGACCGCCTTCCTCAAGGAGCGCAAGGCCGTCTCCGGCAGCTTCACCAAGGAAGGGCACGGCTGATGGCGCCCGGAACGGATACAACGACCCATACGATGACGAAAGATCCCATTCTCAAGGTCGAGCATCTGTCGATGCGCTTCGGCGGCCTGATGGCCATCAACGACTTCTCCTTCGAGGCCGAGCGCGGCGAGATCACCGCGCTGATCGGTCCCAACGGCGCGGGCAAGACCACGGTGTTCAACTGCGTCACCGGCTTCTACAAGCCGACCATGGGCATGATCACCATGCGCCAGAAGGGGGGCAGGGAATTTCTCCTCGAGCGCATGGCGGATTTCGAGATCACGCGTGACGCCAAGGTGGCGCGCACCTTCCAGAACATCCGGCTCTTCTCGGGCCTGACCGTGCTGGAGAATCTGCTCGTCGCCCAGCACAACAAGCTGATGAAGGCCTCGGGCTACACGATCCTCGGCCTCCTCGGCCTGCCGGCCTACAAGAAGGCTTCGGCGGAATCGATCGATGTCGCCAAGCACTGGCTGGAGAAGGCGGACCTCATCGAGCGCGCCGACGACCCGGCGGGGGACCTGCCCTATGGTGCGCAGCGGCGCCTGGAAATCGCCCGCGCCATGTGCACGGGGCCGGAATTCCTGTGCCTCGACGAGCCGGCGGCCGGCCTCAACCCGCGCGAATCCCTCGCGCTCAACGAACTGCTGCGCTCCATCCGCAAGGACAGCGGCACGTCGATCCTGCTCATCGAGCACGACATGTCGGTCGTCATGGAGATCTCCGACCATGTGGTCGTGCTCGAATACGGGCAGAAGATCTCCGACGGCACGCCGGAGCATGTGAAGAACGATCCGAAGGTTATCGCGGCCTATCTCGGTGTCGAAGATGATGAGGTCGAAGAGGTGATCGAGGAAATCGAAGAGATCGAAAGCACTGAGGGAGGATCGCAGGAATGAGCGATACGCTTCTCAGTGTGAAGGGCGTGGAGACCTATTACGGCAATATCCGCGCACTGGCCGGTGTCGACGTCGAGGTCAACAAGGGCGAGATCGTCTCGCTGATCGGCGCCAACGGCGCCGGCAAGTCGACCCTGATGATGACGATCTGCGGCAGCCCGCAGGCCCGCGCCGGCACCGTCACCTTCGACGGCGAGGACATCACGCGCCTGCCGACGCACCTGATCGCCCGCCGCCGCATCGCCCAGTCGCCGGAAGGCCGCCGCATCTTCCCGCGCATGACGGTGTTCGAGAACCTCCAGATGGGGGCGAGCCTCGACAACCTGAAATATTTCAACGAGGACGTCGAGAAGATCTTCACGCTCTTCCCGCGCCTCAAGGAACGCCAGGCCCAGCGCGGCGGCACGCTTTCGGGCGGCGAGCAGCAGATGCTGTCCATTGGCCGCGCGCTGATGGCCCGTCCGAAGCTGCTGCTTCTCGACGAACCCTCGCTCGGCCTCGCGCCGCTGATCGTCAAGGGCATCTTCGACGCCATCAAGGTGCTGAACCAGGAACAGGGCCTGACCGTGTTCCTCGTGGAGCAGAACGCCTTCGCCGCCCTCAAGCTCTCCGACCGGGCCTATGTGATGGTCAACGGCCAGGTGACGATGAGCGGTTCGGGCAAGGAACTGCTGGCCAATCCGGAAGTGCGCGCCGCCTATCTCGAAGGCGGCAGGCACTAGACGGGTCCGGCAGGGGAGACAGGACAATGCAGGGAATTCTCTACGAAGAACCGTCGATCTGGCAGTTCCTCTTCATCACCGTCATCATGGGCGGCTGGACCGCCTGGCGCACCGGCAAGAGCGTTGCGGAGAACTGGCAGAGCTACGGCACGCTCGTCATCTACGTGCTGCTGCTGGGCGCCGGCATCCGCTTCATCCACCACGCGCTCTTCCACGGCACCATGCTCACGCCGCAATACTATGCCGTGGACACCGTCGTGCTTTTGCTGTTTGCTACGCTCGGCTACCGCTACTACCGTACGCGGCAGATGACCAACAACTACTACTGGCTCTATGAAAAGGCCTCTCCCTTCTCCTGGAAAGCCAAATAATCAGAGGGAACCCCGCAGCCGGCTTCGGCGGCGGAATAAATACCGGCGCAATGAATGCGGGTGTTGCGCCCGGTCGAAATCAACCCGCTTCAAATTGGGAGTAATAATATGAAGAAGTCTCTCATGTCGGCTGTTGCTTTGGCTGCAATGGTCGCTTTCAGCGGCAGCGCCTGGGCCGATGTGCTTTTGGGTATCGGTGCTCCGATCACGGGCCCCAACGCCGCTTTCGGCGCGCAGATCCAGAAGGGCGCCGAGCAGGCGGTCGCAGACCTCAACGCAGCCGGCGGCATCAATGGCGAACAGATCAAGGTCTCGATCGGCGACGACGTGTCGGACGCCAAGCAGGGCGTTTCGGTCGCCAACAAGTTCGTCGCTGACGGCGTGAAGTTCGTTGTCGGCCACTTCAACTCGGGCGTTTCCATCCCGGCTTCGGAAGTCTATGCCGAAAACGGCATCCTGGAAGTCTCGCCGGCGGCCACCAGCCCGACCTATACGGAGCGCGGCCTGTGGAACACGTTCCGCACCTGCGGCCGTGACGACCAGCAGGGCTCCGTGGCAGGCTCCTTCATCGCGGCCAACTTCAAGGACGCCAAGGTTGCCGTTCTGCACGACAAGACGCCTTACGGCCAGGGCCTTGCCGACGAAACCAAGAAGTTCATGAACGAAGCCGGCGTGACCGAGACCCTCTATGAAGGCGTCAATGTCGGCGACAAGGACTTCTCGGCCCTCATCGCCAAGATGAAGGAAGCCGGCGTGACGGTCGTCTACTGGGGCGGCCTGCACACCGAGTTCGGCCTTATCGAGCGCCAGTCGGCCGACCAGGGCCTGAAGGCCCAGTTCATCTCGGGCGACGGTATCGTTTCGAACGAATTGGCTTCGATCGCCGGCGACGCCGTCGACGGCACGCTGATGACCTTCGCTCCGGACCCGCGCAAGAACCCCGCCGCCAAGGAGCTCGTCGAGAAGTTCCGCGCTGCCGGTTTCGAGCCGGAAGCCTACACGCTCTACGCTTACGCGGCCGTTCAGGTCATCGCGCAGGCCGCAGCAGCAGCCGGCGGCAACGACCCGCAGGCCGTGGCCGAAGCCCTGAAGTCGAAGGGTCCGTTCAAGACCGTCATCGGCGAACTGAGCTTCGACGAGAAGGGTGACATCACCCGTCCGGACTACGTCCTGTACACCTGGAAGAAGGGTGAAGACGGCAAGTACACCTACTCCCAGAACGAATAGTCCTCGTTCCGGAACGGGCGGCGCATGCACGCCGCCCGACCGCCTCGATTTCGGCCCGGCCTTCGCGCCGGGCTTTTTCGTGGGCGAAGGGGCCGGGCGCGTGCCCCGTCACTTGCGCGAGCAGCCGCATCGGTTCCGGCCAACGGCGGGACAAGCACATGGTGCTGTCATCGCCGAAGACGGCTTCGCCCTCGGAAAAAGCTGCATCCTCGCATTTCGCACTTGCTTGATGGCGTTGGCGTGCCGAAAATCGGGAATCTCTAGAGGACAATCGACGGATCGCCGATGAACCTGACACCCCGTGAAAAGGACGAACTGCCGATCGAGGCGGGTGCGCATGTCCTGACGCACGACCGGGCCATGGAGCGAATCCCCGGAATGATCCACGACGCCCAGGTGAAAGCGACCTTTTCCGGCGGCACGAAGCGCGTGACCGTCCACGAACCGATACGGTAGGCCCATGCTCGAGATCAGACCGAACTGCGAATGCTGTGACCGCGACCTTCCACCGGAGAGCCGCGAGGCGATGATCTGCACCTTCGAATGCACGTTCTGCGCGGATTGCGTTACGGGCGTCCTCGGCGGCGTCTGCCCGAATTGCGGCGGCGAGTTCGTCCCCCGGCCGATCCGGCCGGCGGCGCTTCTTGCGAAATATCCGGCATCCACCAAGCGGGTCCTGAAAGCCGAAGGCTGCGGGCCGGCAGAAGCTGCATGAGGAAAGCATGATCCCGAGGGAAATTATCGCCGCCGAAGGCGACCGGCCGAGCCAGGTCGGCAGCCACTACCATTCCAATCTCCTCCGGACCGGCACGGTCCGGCTCATCCCCTTTGTCGGCAATCGGGAAATCCACGGTCTGCGTCCATGCATGATGGGGAGGCCCTGAGATGCGTCGCCACCTTCTTCTCGCGTCCGCGGCACTCCTCCTTTCATCCGCCTTCGCCATGGCGCAGGCGGAAGAGCCCGAGGTCGATTGCGACAACGCCATGACCCAGGCGGATATGAACATTTGCGCCCGGCGCGACTATGAGGAGGCCGACAAGGCGCTCAACGTCGCCTATCGCAAGGCGATGGCCGCGGCGCAGACGATGGACGCGGACGCCCGCGGCATGGGCGAGCAATATGTCGGCGCCGTCAACGCGCTGAAGAACGCCCAGCGCGCATGGATCGGCTATCGCGACGGCCAGTGCGAGCTTGCCGGTTTCGAGGCGCGCGGCGGCTCCATGGAGCCGCTGCTGGTTTCCGGTTGTCTTGCCGACCTCACGCGCAAGCGCACCGAGGAGCTGAAAGCCGTCTACGAGCAGGAAAACTGAGGGGGCATCGGTGTCGCGCAGGATCGTCATCGTCGGCAACGGCGACATTCCGGACGGGGTGGCGGGAACGATCGACGCCGCGGATATGGTGATCCGCTTCAACGGGTGCCGCTCGGCGGGGCGCGGCGGCCGCAAGACCGACGTCGTCGCCGTGTGCAATACCGGCCGCCCGGCGATGGAGATGCTTGCCGGCGGAGGATGGAAGGCGAGCGAGACCGTGCGGCAGGCCGGGGAAATCTGGTGCGTGCGCGCCTCGGAGGTCTTCGCCGCGCTGCGTGCGCCGCTTGCCGAAAGCCACCCGGACCTCGATGATTTCTGCGACGACCATACCGACGGCTTCCGCACCTTCGCCGAGATGACGGGCCGGCGCCTGAAGGTTGTTCCCGCCGCCGTGCATCACGCGGTCGTCGCCTCGCTCCGGGTCTTCGACCCGGCGCCCTATGTGGTGCCGAGTTCCGGGCTTATCGTCATCGCCCATGTGCTCGACAGCGTGGCCGGGGCCGGCGACCATGTATCCCTTGCCGGTTTCGGCCATGAGGGCTGGATGTGGCATCCCTTCGCCGCCGAGCGGCGCTGGGTGGACGCCCGCATCGCCGCTGGCCGCCTCGACCGTCTCGATCCTCCTTCCGCCTGCCGGAGAAGCTGATCCCGTCTATAGGATGCCGGGCACATGCGCGTGCGCCTCTCCGTCTAATTCGACATGAAGCGCAGCGACGGTCGACTGGATCGTCGATGTCCTCAGGGTCGAGGGCGGGCTTTGATCAGACGCGCCGCAATGCCTCGGGATCGCCTATATGGACGAGGCGGCCGCGCACGCTGACGCCGTGGCCGCGCAGCAGCGAGAAGGCGCGCGAAAGCGCTTCCGGCGCGAGGCCGAGCTTTCCGGCAAGCAGGCTCTTCTGGTAGGGCAGGCGGAAGCTGGAAGGCTTGCCGTCCACCGAGCAATGGGAGAGCAGGTAGCGCGCGACGCGTTGCGGCGCGGTGTGCAGCCGGTCGTCGGAAAGGCTTGCGAAGGCCCGGCCGAGCTGGCTGGAAAGGGTTGTGGCCAGCGCCATGGCAAGATCGGGCCGGCGGGCGGCGATGTCGCGCACGCGCTTCAGATCGAAGCGGGCGATGAGCGACGGTTCCGCCGCCTGCGCGGTGGCCGGGTAGCGCCCGCCCTCCAGCATGACGCTGGCGCCCACCACGTCGCCGGGGCCGTAGAGCTCCACGTCGGCCTCACGCCCGTCGGGGTCGAGCTTGTAGACGCGGATATAGCCCGAGAGCACGCAATGCAGCATGTCGGCGGGCTCGCCCTCGCGGAACAGCATCTGGCGCGCCGGCAGGTTGCCGATCACCGCGATCTCCATCATCGCCGCGACGCTCTCCACGCCGAGCATGGAAAGAAGGCCGGCGTTCAGCAGAGTTTCGCGTTCCCGTGCACCGGGTTTCATCAGCCTGTTCATCGATCTCACTCCGGGCTCCCGCAGGCATCCTGTGGTCTTGGATGGAAGAACGATAGTCGAGGATCGGCCAGGCTTGCTTGATTTCGATCAAACAACGAAAACGGCCGGCCCGCTTTTGCGAGGGCCGGCCGTTTTATTTCGGCGGGTGGCGCCTATTCGGCTGCGAGCGGCGAGTGATGCACCACGCTGAAGGGCTTGCGCTCGCCGTTCTTCCTTTCGAGCGTGTCGATCCGCTTTTCGAGATCGGCGACGTCGCGGGCGGTCTGGTCGGCAAGGCGGGTGAGGTCTTCCGGCTTCATGGCGAGCTGCTCGTCATCCTTTCTGCCGACGAAGCGGCCGAAGAGCCAGCCGAGGAATCGCGAGACGTCGTCCATGATGAGGAAGAAGGACGGCACGACGACGAGCGAGAGCACGGTCGAGACGATGATGCCGCCGATCACCGCGATCGCCATGGGCGAGCGGAACGAGCCGCCTTCGCCGACGCCGAGCGCCGAGGGCAGCATGCCTGCTGACATGGCGATGGAGGTCATGACGATCGGGCGGGCGCGCTTGCGGCCGGCCTCGATCATCGCATGCACGCGCTCCATGCCGTGGTGCATCATCTCGATGGCGAAGTCGACGAGCAGAATGGCGTTCTTCGTCACGATGCCCATCAGCATCAGGATGCCGATGAGGACGGGCATGGAGAGCGCGTTCTGCGTCAGGATGAGGCCCGCCGCCACGCCGCCGATGGCGAGCGGCAGCGAGAGGATGATGGTGAAGGGCTGGATCACGTCCTTGAAGAGCAGGATCAGCACCATCAGCACCAGCAGCAGGCCGAGCAGCATGGCGTTGCCGAAGGACTGCTGCATCTCCGCCTGCACCTCCGCGTCGCCGCTTTCGGCGAACTGCACGGTCGGCGGCATGTCGATGCCGGAGGCGATCTCCTTGAAGCGGGCGGTCGCCGTGTCGAGGGCGACGCCCTGCCTGAGGTCGGAGCCGATGGAGACGACGCGGTTGCGGTCATGCCGCTTCACCGAGCTCGGTCCTTCCGAATAGTCGATGTCGGCGACCGAGGAGAGCGGCACGAACTGGCCGGCCGCCGTCTGGATCTTCAGGTTGCGGATGGCGGCAAGGTCGGTGCGGAAGCTGCGGTCGACCTGGACGCGGATCGGAATGAGGCGGTCGTCGAGCGAGACCTTGCTGAGCTGGGAGTCGATATCGCCGATGGTGGCGACGCGCACGATCTCGGCGATCTGCGCCGTGGTGATGCCGAAGCGGGCCATCTGGTCGTCGCGCGGGCGGATCTGCAGCTCCGGCCGCGGCAGCGAGCCTTCCGAGCTGACATTGGCGAGCAGCGGATCGGCACGCAGCCTGGATTCCAGCACCGCGACGGTATCGTTGAGGGCCGCCTCGTCGTTGGAGAGCAGGTTGAAGGCAAGGTCGCGCTCGCCGCGGTCGTTGAGCTTGATGATGCGCACGTCGGGAATGTCGCGCAGGGTCGCGAAGAGCTCCTTCTCGATATCCCATTGCGGCCGCAGCCGGCCCTTGGCCTCCATCTTCGGCAGGTACGGGCCGATGAAGGGGATGCGGCCCAGCACGTCGTTCACCAGCTTGTGGGTGAGCGAATGCTCCAGCTTGTCGAGGATGACGGTGACGGAGGCGCGGCGCAGTTCCAGGTCGCCCTTCGGCGAGGAGCCGCCGAGCACGAAGACGCTCTGCACGCCGTCGATGTTCTTGATGCGGTCGTAGATCTGCGTCGTGGTGCGATCCGTGTCGTCCAGCATGGCGTCCGGCGGCAGCTCGACCGAGAGCACGACGCGCGAGGCGTCTTCCGGCGGCAGGAAGCTGCCGGGCACGGTGGAGAGCAGGGCGACGGAGGCGACGAGGAAGGCGATGGCCGCAAGCAGCGTCGCATAGCGGGCATACCACCTGCTCGTCGTCTTGCTGACGAGCCAGGTATAGAAGCGCATGAAGGCGCCTTCCTTCTCCTCGCCATGGCCGTCCGCATCGCCGGAGCGCATGAGATAGGCCGCCATGACGGGCGTGATGAGGCGCGCCACCATGAGCGAGAAGAACACGGCGACGGCGACCGTCAGGCCGAACTGGATGAAATACTGGCCCGGAATGCCCGGCATGAAGGAGACCGGCACGAAGACCGCGATGATGGTGAAGGTCGTCGCGATGACGGCAAGGCCGATCTCGTCGGCGGCTTCGATGGCGGCCCGGTAGGGCGTCTTGCCCATGCGGATATGCCGCGCGATGTTCTCGATCTCCACGATGGCGTCGTCGACGAGGATGCCGGTCGCCAGCGTCAGCGCCAGGAACGAGACGAGGTTCAGCGAGAAGCCGAGAAGGTCCATGACGAAGAAGGTGGGGATTGCCGACAGCGGCAGCGCCACCGCGGAAATCAGCGTCGCCCGCCAGTTGCGCAGGAAGAGGAACACGACGATGACGGCGAGCAGCGCGCCCTCCATCAGCGTGTGAAGCGCCGCCTCGTAGTTGCCGTAGGTGAAGTAGACGGAATCGTCGACCATCTCGATGGAGACGTTCGGATATTGCGTGCGCACCTTTTCGAGCGATTTGGCGACGGATTCGGCCACCGTCACCTCGCTGGCGCCCTTGGAGCGGAAGACCGCGAAGGTCACGACCGGGGTGCCGTTGAAGCGCGAGAAGGAGCGCGGTTCCTCATAGGTGTCGCTGATCTTGCCGAGCTCGGAGAGCCGCACGAAGCGGCCGTTCGGCAGCGCGATCATCGTGTTGGTGAGCTTTTCCACCGAGCGGGCGTCGCCCAGCGTGCGGATCGCCTGTTCGGCGCCGGCGATCTGGCCGCGGCCGGAGCCGGCATCCGCATTCATGCTGCGGATCTGCCGGTTCACGTCCGCGGCGGAGACGCCGAAGGATTCCAGCTTGTCGGGATTGAGGTCGACGCGCACCTCGCGGTCGGCGCCGCCGAAGCGGTCGATCTTGCCGATGCCGGGCTGACCCTGCAGGGCGCGCTTGACCTTGTCGTCGACGAACCAGGACAGCTCTTCCAGCGTCATGTTGGGCGAGGAGACGGCGAAGGTCTGGATCGCCTGGCCCTCGACGTCGATCTTGGTGACGACCGGCTCCTCGATGGAGGCCGGCAGATCGCTGCGGATGCGGTCGATGGCGTCCTTGACGTCCTGCAGCGCCTGATTGGTCGGCTTCTCGATCTCGAAAAGCACCGAGGTGACGGAGCTGCCGTCGGTGACGGTGGACATGATGTCCTTGACGCCCTCGATGCCGGCAACCGCGTCCTCGATCTCCTTGGTGACCTGCACCTCGAGCTCGGCCGGCGCGGCGCCGCTCTGCGTCACGGAAATGGCGACGACGGGCACGTCGATATTCGGGAACCGCGTGATCGGCAGCGAATAGAACGACTGGATGCCGACATAGAGCAGCAGGAAAAACGCGAGCAGCGGCGCAATCGGGTTGCGAATGGACCAGGCTGAAAAATTCATGTCCCCAAAATCCTCTTTGCGAGACCGGACGTTCCCTCGGAGCGATCCGCCCCGGATCGTCCGTCATGCCGCCGGGCGCCCCAGCCCGGCATCGCAGCCCCGCGACCTGCGGGGCCTCCCGTCATTTCGTGGCCGAGGCTTCCTCGGCATGGACCGGGTTGATGCGGTCGCCGTCGCGCACATAGGCGCCGGCCTTCGCGACCACCTCGTCGCCGGCCGCAAGACCGCTGACGATCTCGATCACCTGGCCGTCCTGAATGCCGGTTTCCACTGGGACCAGCTTCACCACGCCGTTCTCCACCCTGCGGGCCACCGTCTTGCCGTCCGCCGTCGTGATGGCGGAAAGCGGCAGGACGATGCCCTGCCGTTCCTCGATGACGATCTCCGCGCTCGCGAACATGCCGGCGCGCGCCTTGCCCGGCTCGTCGAAGCGGATATAGACGCGGCCGAGCCGGCTTTGCGCGTCGAGCGTCGGCTCGACGAGGCGCACGTCGCCCTTGAGCTTCGCCGCGCCGCCGGCGAGCGTGACGGTCGCCTTCTGCCCCGGCGCGAGCTTGAGGATCGCGTCTTCCGAGACGTCGGCCTTCAGTTCGATGGCCCCGTCGCGGATGACGGTGAAGAGGGGGGAGGAGGCGCCGCTGGCGATTGCGCCGATCTTGGCCGTGCGGGCGGAAACCACGCCGGCGACCGGCGACTTGACGGCGGTGCGGGCAAGCTTCAGGTCGATGTCGTCGATCTGCGACTGCGCCACCTTGATGTCGGCTTCGGAAACGGCGATCGCCTGTTCGGCGGAATTGACGCGGGCGAGCGCGGCATCGGCCGTGGCGACGGCCTGATCGGCATTCGCCTGTGACTGTGAGCCGGACTTGACGAGGCGCTGGGCGCGGTCGCGGGCGCGCACGGCCTCGTCCGCATTGGCCTTCGCCTCGACGAGCTGGGCCTTGATCTGCGCGAGGGCGGCGTTTGCTTTCGCCAGCGAGGCCTCGGTCTGGCTCTTCTGCAGGACGAGCGCGTCGTCGTTGAGCGTCGCCAGCGTGCCGTTCGCCTCCACGCGGTCGCCGACATCGGCGGCAAGCGTGCGGATGGAAAGGCCATCGACGAGCGGCGTCACATAGACCTCCTCCACCGCCTGGACGGTGCCGGTGGCGATCACGCGGTCGACGACGGGGCGCTTTTCAGCGGCGGTGACGACGATTGCCGGAAGATTTTGCGTCTGTTCCTGCCCGGAGGCATCGCCCGTCGACGCATCGGCGGCAAAGGCGAGGGCAGGCGCGGCCGTCATGAATGCAGCGACGGAAAAAGAGAGAACTGTCCTGTGTCCAGAAGCCATAGGCCGAACTTTCCCAAAAGCATGACTTTATGATCTTGGTCCGGGCGCTCTTCTTTTGATTATGCCGGACTTATTCCTGCCAGTATGGCGGACGCGGAACGGCTTCCGGCCTCTCCAGGTTCCAACTGCGCGGTCTATGTAATCGGCGTTTCCAGCGCTTACAAGGGGTAACGAAATGGTGCCTCATTATTTTAGGTGTTTGGCATTTCCATGGCGGCGGAAGGATGCCGGGACGATACCTCAAAACGAAACGTGCGGGGCGCAGGGCCCCGCACGTCGCAAATATCCGGCAAGTCACTGATTACTTGAGCGCTTCGTCGGTGATCTCGTGCGTCCAGGCGCCCTGCGGCTCCTTGGAGATGACCGGATCGGAGCCGCCGGCGAGCAGCGATTCGACGGTGCGCTTGTAGTCGGCCTCGTCGAGCGCGCCGTTGGAGCCGGCGGTCAGCTTGGCGACCTCGCCCATCATGAACTTCTGATGTGCCTCGGTCTGCGCACCGGTCGAGTCGTTCTCCAGAACGATCTCGGCGGCCTCGTCCGGATGCTCCTCGGCATATTTCCAGCCCTTCATGGAGGCGCGCACGAACTTGACCATCTTCTCCTTGAAGGCCGGATCCTTGAGCTTGTCCTCCAGCACGTAGAGGCCATCTTCCAGCGTCGCGACGCCCTGGTCCTCATATTTGAAGGTGACGAGGTCTTCCGGCTTGATGCCGGCATCGAGGACCTGGCCGTATTCGTTATAGGTCATGGTCGAGATGCAGGCGGCCTGCTTCTGGATCAGCGGATCGACATTGAAGCCCTGCTTGAGGACGGTCACGCCGTCCGGCCCGCCCTCGGTCGGGATCTTCAGGTGGCTCATCCAGGAGAGGAAGGGATATTCGTTGCCGAAGAACCAGACGCCGAGCGTCTTGCCCTTGAAGTCGTCCGGGCCCTTGACGCCGGATTCCTTCAGACAGGTCAGCATCATGCCCGAGGACTTGAAGGGCTGGGCGATGTTGACGAGCGGCACGCCCTTCTCGCGCGTTGCCAGCGCCGAGGGCATCCAGTCGACGATGACATCGGCGCCGCCGCCGGCGATCACCTGCGCGGGGGCGATGTCCGGGCCGCCCGGCTTGATCTCGACGTCGAGGCCCTCTTCCTCGTAGAAGCCCTTGTCTTTCGCGACATAGTAGCCGCCGAACTGGGCCTGGGTCACCCATTTGAGCTGGAGCGTCACCTTGTCGGCGGCCCCGGCCTGGAACGCGGCAAGCGAGAAGGCGCTTGCCACAAGCAGCGATGCGATCTTCGTTTTCATGTCAGTTCCCTCTTTCTTCTTGTTAAGCCTGTCCACCGCGGACAGACGGATGCCAGAACGTGACGACCCGCTCGACAAGCGCGACGATCCCGTAGAAGACGGAGCCAGCCACCGCGGCGACCGCGATTTCGGCCCAGACCATGTCGACATTCATGCGGCCCACTTCCGTGGAGATCCGGAAACCCATGCCGACGATGGGCGTTCCGAAGAACTCGGCCACGATGGCGCCGATGAGGGCCAGCGTGGAATTAATCTTGAGGGCATTGAAGATGAAGGGCCAGGCGGCCGGCAGGCGCAGTTTCACCAGCGTCTGGAACCAGTCGGCGGCATAGGTGCGCATCAGGTCGCGCTCCATGTGGCTGGTGGCGGCAAGGCCGGAAACGGTGTTCACCAGCATGGGGAAGAAGGTCATGATGACGACGACGGCGACCTTGGACTGCCAGTCGAAGCCGAACCACATGACCATGATCGGTGCGACGCCGATGACCGGCAAAGCCGACACGAAATTGCCGAGCGGCAGAAGGCCCTTCTGCAGGAAGGGCGAGCGGTCGATGAGGATGGCGACGAGGAAACCGAGGCCGCAGCCGAGTGCATAGCCGACCAGCACGGATTTCAGGAAGGTCTGGCGGAAATCCGCCCAGAGCGTCGGCACGGAGCCGATGAGCCGCGTCCAGATCATGCTCGGCGGCGGCAGCAGGACGGAGGGGACGTTGAAGCCCCGGACGATGCCTTCCCAGAGCACGAGGATGGTGGCGCCGAAGATCAGCGGCACGGCAAGGCGTGCGGCGCGGTCGGCGGCGGGGTTCAGGAATTTCCGGCGCACCAGCCATTCGTTGAACGCCCAGGCGGCGAGCCAGAAGACGACGGCGGCGATCAGGATCGATGCATTCATGCCCGTGCCCCCATGCGCTTGAGGACGAGATTGTGCGCGATGCCGACGATGATGACGAGCAGCGCCGCAACGCCCGCCGCCATGAAGAGCGCCGCCCAGATCTGCACCGTCTGGCCGTAATAGGAGCCGGCGAGGAGGCGCGCGCCGAGGCCGGCGACGGCGCCCGTCGGCAGCTCCCCGACGATGGCGCCGACCAGCGAGATCGCGACCGCCACCTTCAGCGAGGTGAAGAGATAGGGCATGGAGGCGGGCCAGCGCAGCTTCCAGAAGGTCTGCGCCGGGGAGGCGTTGTAGGTGTGCATCAGGTCGAGCTGGATCTGCTCGGGGCTGCGCAGGCCCTTCACCATGCCGACGACGATGGGGAAAAAGGACAGGTAGGTCGAGATCAGCGCCTTCGGCATCAGGCCGGAAATGCCCACCGCGTTCAGCACGACGATGATCATCGGCGCGATGGCGAGGATGGGGATCGTCTGGCTGGCGATGACCCAGGGCATCAGCGAGCGGTCCATGGCGCGGTTGTGCACGATGGCGATGGCGAGCAGGATGCCGAGCAGGGCCCCCATGGCAAAGCCGAGCAGCGTCGCCGACAGCGTGACCCAGGCATGATAGACGAGGCTGCGCTTGGAGGTGATCGCCTTGTTGACGGTGGTGTCCCAGAGCTCGGCGAAGACCTGGTGCGGCGCCGGCAGCACCGGCCGCTCCTGCGCCATGGTCTTCGGCAGCAGCTCCATGAAGCCGATCGTCCCGCCGGCCCGCGCCGCGGTGTCGCGCTCGAAGGGCGCATTGAGCACGGCGGCGAAGACATACCAGAGAGCGGTGAGGGCGATAAGGACGGTGCCTATCGGAAGCAGGCGGTCGCGAAGGAAACTTGCCTGTTCCATGGGTCAGCTCCGCGACGGGGAAGGGACGGAGGAGAACGTCATCAGGCGTGCTCCTCGTAGCTGTGTCCGGCACGCAGGCCCTCGCGAACGCGATGCGCGATCTCGAGGAATTCCGGCGTCTCACGGATGCCGAGGGGGCGGTCCTTGGGCAGCGGGGATTCGATCACGTCGGTGACGCGGCCGGGGCGGGGGCTCATGACGACGATCTTCGTCGAGAGATAGACGGCCTCGGGGATCGAGTGCGTGACAAAGCAGATGGTCTTCCGCGTCGCGGCCCAGAGTTTCAGCAGCTGTTCGTTGAGGTGGTCGCGGACGATCTCGTCGAGCGCGCCGAAGGGTTCGTCCATCAGGAGGAGATCGGCGTCGAAGGCGAGCGCACGGGCGATGGAGGCGCGCTGCTGCATACCGCCCGAAAGCTGCCAGGGGTATTTCTTGCCGAAGCCCGAAAGGTTGACGAGATCGAGGGTGCGCTCGATGCGCGCCTTCCGATCCTCCTTGGAATAGCCCATGATTTCGAGCGGCAGGGCGACGTTGTTCTCGATGGTGCGCCAGGGATAGAGCGCGGCGGCCTGGAAGACATAGCCATAGGCGCGGTGCCGCCGGGCTTCCTCCGGCGTCATGCCGTTGACGGTGATCGCGCCCGATGTCGGCTTTTCGAGATCGGCGATGACGCGCAGGAACGTCGTCTTGCCGCAGCCGGACGGGCCGATGAAGGAGACGAAATCGCCCTTCTCGACGGAAAGGTTGACGTCGGAAAGCGCCGTGACGGGGCCGTCGGCCGTCTGGAAGGTCAGGCCGAGATCTTTCGCGGAGACGACGGTATCGGACGAGGACATACGGGTCATCTTTCGGCACCTGCAAGGGCGCGGTTTTCGGCAGACTGCATGTCCGTTCCCGGCATTGCAATCGGCATTGTCTGCGGTATCACTTTAGGCACGGAATTCTCACGCTGGGATCGGTGGAGGAGGCGATGGCGGTGGAAACGACGGCCGAATGCCGGGTGGTGCGCCCGGGCGGAACCTATGACGGAAAGCAGGGGTTCAGCTATTTCGAGGGCATTGCCCGTGAGACGGTGGGCGCCTCCGGCATCTGCATGCATCTCCTGACGATCCCGCCGGGCGGGCGGGCGAAGGCGCATCTGCACGAGAGCCACGAAACCGCGATCTACGTGCTCTCCGGCGAGGCGCATACCTGGTACGGCGCGCGGCTGGAGAACCATGTGATCGTCAGGGCGGGCGAGATGTTCTACATTCCCGCCGGCGTGCCGCATCTTCCCGCCAATCTCTCCGACGCGCCGGTCTGCGCCGTCGTCGCCCGGACAGATCCCCACGAGCAGGAGAGCGTGGTGCTTCTGCCGCATCTCGATGCGCTGGTTCCCGCGTAGGCGTCTATATGCCGGATGCCCACCCGTCACTTCTTGCACCGCATCAGCGGCCCCCAGCGCGTGCCGTCGGCAAAGCCGACCGTGTAGCCGCCATGGTCCGGCGTCAGCGTCATCTCGTAGGGCGTGGCCTCGGTCGCGCCCTCTTCGTGGCATTCGGCGGATATCACCGTCGCGCCGCCCACCTTCCGGCCGGCACCCTTGAACGCGCAGTAGGAAACGGCGGTGGTCACGCCTTCCCTGTTGAGAAGGAAGAAGATGTCGCTGCCCGAGGATTCGCCGGTTTCGGAATAGAGGCAGCCTTCCTTGTCGCCATAGCTGCCGTCGACCACGGCCGCCGCCCCCGCCGGACCGGCGAGGACGATGCCGAACAGAAGAGCGGGAAGCGAACGGCCGGCGCCCATCAGACGCCGCTCGCCGGAATGCCGGTACGCTCCACCTTGCGCGGCGCGGTGATCTCCTTCCAGGTGGAGAGCGCCTTGTTGACCGCCGTGAAGGGCTCGCGCCTGACGAACTGGCCGTGGCCCTCGCGGGTCTTGACCGTGCTCTCCTCGACGGCGACGACGCCGCGCGTTAGCGTGTAGCGCGGCAGGCCGGTCACGTCCTTGCCCTCGAAGACATTGTATTCGATGGAGGATTGCTGGTTCTTCGCCGAGATGGTCTTGCTGCGCTTCGGGTCCCAGACGACGATATCGGCATCGGCGCCGACGAGGATCGCGCCCTTGCGCGGATACACGTTGAGGATCTTGGCGATATTGGTGGAGGTGACGGCCACGAACTCGTTCATGGTGAGGCGGCCGGTGTTGACGCCGTGCGTCCAGAGCATCGGCATGCGGTCTTCCAGGCCCCCGGTGCCGTTCGGGATCTTGCGGAAATCGCCGATGCCGGTGCGCTTCTGCTCGGTCGTGAAGGCGCAGTGGTCGGTCGCCACCACCTGGAGCGAGCCGCTGGCAAGGCCGGCCCAGAGCGAATCCTGGTGCTGCCTGTTGCGGAAGGGCGGGCTCATGACGCGGCGGGCGGCGTGGTCCCAGTCCTTGTCGAAATATTCGCTCTCGTCCAGCGTCAGGTGCTGGATCAGCGGCTCGCCATAGACGCGCATGCCGTTCTGTCGGGCGCGGCGGATCGCCTCGTGCGACTGTTCGCAGGAGGTGTGCACGACATAGAGCGGGGCGCCCGCCATGTCGGCGATGATGATGGCGCGGTTCGTCGCCTCGCCCTCGACGGAGGGCGGTCGGGAATAGGCATGGCCCTCCGGCCCGTTGTTGCCCTCGTCCATCAGCTTCTGCTGCATGGCGGCGACGACGTCACCGTTCTCCGCATGGACGAGCGGCAGCGCGCCGAGCGCGGCGCAGCGCTGGAACGAGGCGAACATCTCGTCGTCGTTCACCATCAGCGCGCCCTTGTAGGCCATGAAGTGCTTGAAGGTGTTGATGCCCTTTTCCTCGACGACGGTCTTCATCTCGTCGAAGACCTGCTCGCCCCACCAGGTCACGGACATGTGGAAGGAATAGTCGCAATTGGCGCGGGTCGACTTGTTGTCCCAGCGCTTCAAGGCGTCGAGCAGCGACTGGCCGGGATCGGGCAGGCAGAAATCGACCACCATGGTCGTGCCGCCGGCAAGGCCGGCCCGCGTGCCGCTCTCGAAATCGTCGGCCGAATAGGTGCCCATGAAGGGCATTTCGAGATGCACATGCGGATCGATGCCGCCCGGCATGACATAACAGCCCGCCGCATCCAGCACCTCGTCGCCGGAAAGGTCCGGCCCGATCTCGACGATCTTCCCGCCCTCGATCTTGACGTCCGCCTTGTAGGTCAGGTCGGCGGTGACAATGGTTCCGCCCTTGATGACTGTGCTCATGTTGGTCCGTTCCCTGTCTTGATTTTCGTGCACGCAACGCGTGGAACCGCCCGGCTGGCCGGGCGGCTGAGGATCACTCGGCGATGCCCGCCGTCTCGATCACCGCATGGAGCAGCACGTCCGCGCCGGCGGCGGCCCATTCCTTCGAGATGTCCTCCGCCTCGTTGTGCGAGAGGCCGCCGACGCAGGGGCACATGATCATCGTGGCGGGGGCGACCTTTGCGGCCCAGCAGGCGTCGTGGCCCGCGCCGGAGATGAGGTTCATGTGGCTGTAGCCGAGGTCCTCGGCGGCCTTGCGGACGGTGGCGACGAGGGTCGGGTCGAAGGTGACGGGGTCGAAATGGCCGACCGCCTCGACGGAGCAGCCGACGCCGAGCGCCTCGCAGATCTTCGGGGCTTCCGCCTCGATGCGGGCGCGCATGCCGTCGAGCTTCTTCTGGTCGGGCGAGCGGATATCGACGGTGAAGACGACCTTGCCGGGCAGCACGTTGCGTGAGTTCGGCGAGAAGAACACCTGGCCGACGCCGCCGACGGCGCCCGGCTGGTTCTCCATGGCGACCGTCTGCACCATTTCGAGGATGCGCGCCATGGCAAGGCCGGCATTGACGCGCATCGCCATCGGCGTCGAGCCGGTATGCGCCTCGCGGCCGGTCAGCGTGAATTCCAGCCACCACAGGCCCTGACAGTGGGTGACGACGCCGATTTCCTTCTTCTCGGCTTCGAGGATCGGTCCCTGCTCGATGTGGTATTCGAAATAGGCGTGCATTTTTCGCGCGCCGACCGCCTCGTCGCCGACCCAGCCGATGCGCTTCAGCTCGTCGCCGAAGGTCTTTCCTTCCGGGTCCTTGCGGCCATAGGCGTAGTCCTGCGTGTGCACGCCGGCGAAGACGCCGGAGGCGAGCATGGCGGGGGCGAAGCGGGCGCCTTCCTCGTTCGTCCAGTTGGTGACGACGATCGGGTGCTTCGTTTCGATGCCGAGATCGTTCAGCGAGCGCACGACCTCCAGGCCCGCGAGCACGCCGAGCACGCCGTCATACTTGCCGCCGGTCGGCTGGGTATCGAGATGCGAGCCGACATAGACGGGCAGGGCGTCCGGATCGGTGCCGGCGCGCGTCATGAACATGTTGCCCATCGTGTCGACGCCCATGGTCAGGCCCGCGTCATCGCACCATGTCTGGAAGAGGCGCCGGCCCTCGGCGTCTGAATCGGTCAGCGTCTGGCGATTGTTGCCGCCGGCGATGCCAGGGCCGATCTTCGCCATGTCCATGAGGGAATCCCACAGGCGGTCCGCGTTGACACGCATGTTCTCGCCGGGTGCGGCCATGTCGTATGCTCCCACGTCTTCGGGCTCTTTGAGGCCCCATTTTGTTCCCACCGGCCGGCAGCGCGATTGTTGTTTTTGCGCCGTCCGTTCAGAGCAGTTGCCTTTACTTGATAACTGTCTGATAATTTGACCGGTTGGTAAACATTACAGCTTCCGTTGCGGCACTCAAGCCGAAAAACCAAAAACCTTTGGTGAGCGCCAAGAAAATGGCGGCTGGTTAAACTGGTGAATTTGACGGCACTTTTCCGCGCGGCGGAGGACGCCGAGGGGGCACGATGGCACTACCGAGGGCGGCGAGGACACAGCGGCGCACGCGCATCCAGGAAGCCAAGGAAGAGCAGATACTCGAAGCGGCGCTGGAGGTCTTTTCGCTGCACGGCTTCCGCGGCGCGACGGTGGACCAGATCGCCGAGGTCGCCGGCATGTCCAAGCCGAACCTCCTCTATTATTTCCGCACCAAGGAGGCGATGCACCGGGCGCTGATCACCCGCGTCCTCGACACGTGGCTCGATCCGTTGCGCGAGTTCGACGCGGGCGGCAATCCGGTCTCGGAGATCCGCAGCTATATCCGCCGCAAGCTGGAGATGGCGCGGGATTTCCCACGTGAAAGCCGGCTCTTCGCCAACGAGATCCTGCAGGGCGCGCCCAATATCGAGGATGAGCTGAAGGGGCCGCTGAAGGCGCTGGTGGACGAGAAGGCGGAGGTCATCCGCAGCTGGGCGAAGGCCGGCAAGATCGCCAAATGCGATCCCTACCACCTCATCTTCTCCATCTGGTCGACCACGCAGCACTATGCCGACTTCGACGTGCAGGTGCGCGCAGTGCTCGGGCAGGGGCAGTCCGGCGAGGGGCGGTTCGAGGATGCGGCGCGCTTCCTCGAACAGCTTTTCGTCGCCGGGCTCAATATCAGCGAGCAGCAGATCTAGACTTCGTTTCCACCGGTTCGGCCTTCGGCTGGCCGAAGAGGCTGGCGGCGATCTGCTCGCGTTCGCGCCAGAGCGCGGGCAGGGGAAGCAGCGCGATGCACACCAGCGCGATCGTCGTCTTGGTGAGCTGCGAAAGCGCGGGCGTGCGGCCATCCGCGTAATAGACCGCATAGACGATGGCGACGTGCCAGACATAGACCTGCAGCGAATGGCGGCCGAGCAGGCGCAGGAAGCGCAGCGTGAAGACCGCCGTCACGCCGCGGGCAAGCGAGCGGACGAAGGCATTGTGATGCTTCGGGCCGGCGATCAGCAGCCAGGCGAGGCCCGTCGCGACGGCGGCGAAGTTGAGGAGGTAGACCGGGCCAAAATCGGCGCGGATCTCCATCGTCGCGAACTTGTCGAGCACGGCTTGCGGCAACAGGTCCCAGGCCGTGACGATGCGCAGCGGCAGGAAGAACAGGCAGATGGCGAGCGCGGCCTTGGGCAGCAATGTCTTCTCCGGCGAGAAGATGGCCTGCCAGTCGATCTTCTTCTGCGCGGTGAGGACGCCGATCACCATGGCGGAGAAGAAGACGATCTGCCAGCCGAGCATGTTGAAGCTGGCGCGGATGCCCTGGCCGTCGGCGCCGGTGACGAGGGCGTTCAGCGGCTCGGTGGCGAAGCGCTGCAGGCCGAGCTGCGCGGCCATCCAGGCGATCAGCGAGCCGGCGAGCACATGCGCCCACTTGCCCTGCAGGCACAGCCAGACGAGCGGCGGCGCGAAGATCATGTAGACGATATATTGCGGCAGGATATCCATGAAGGTCGGCTGGAAGAGGAAGGTGGCGATGGCCGCCAGCCGCAGCGGCACGTCGAAATTGGTGGTGCCGAGCCAGTTGTACCAGAGCCGGTAGGCATCGGGCAGGAACATCTGCACGACGAGCACCGCCATCACCGTTCCCATGGCATAGCGGTAGAGCTCGAAGGCGCGGTTGCGGATGAGCTGGCGCCCGGTGTCGTAGCCGTATTTCAGCATCTTGCGGGCATAGACCATGCCGATCAGCAGGCCCGAGAGGAAGACGAAGCCCTGCGCGTCCTCCACGAAGGCGAACTGACGGTGGTTCACCTCCATCATCCAGTAGCCGCCGACGAATATCAGGTGGTTGATGAGCATGAAGACGAGGAAATAGCCCCGCATGCCATCGATGATCTCAAATCGCTTCAAAATGCGCACTCCGTCGCTGCTCAAGGTGCGCCCCAACAGGGCGGCAACGCGCGAGGCGGCGGATCGTTCCGAAAAAAATTCAGTCGGGCAGGAAAGCCATCAGCGCGAGGCCGCAGGCCGTGACCAGCGCGCCGGCCAGCACCGGCAGGCTCGCCCAGCCATGGCCGAGCAGGCCTTCCAGCAGGATGATGAAGCTCGGCGTCAGGTAGCCGTAGCCGAGCAGCTTGGAGGCCGGCAGGCGCATCGAGGCATATTGCAGCAGCAGGAAGGTGAGGGCCGTGGTGACGACCGCGAGATAGGCGACGGCAGCGTAGACGGTGAGGGGGAGGGCCGAGAAGTCGGTCTGGACGAGGCCTTTTATGCCGGGCGGTATCAGCCAGAGCGTCGCGCCCACCGTGACCCAGAAGCCGAAGGCGACGGCATGCTCGCCCCGGTCGAAGCGGCGGATCAGCGGCACATAGAGCGCATGGCAGATGACGCCGACGAAGAAGATCATCTCGCCGGTGCCGACATCGAAGGAGAGGATCGCATCGACATTGCCGCGGAAGATCACCCAGACCGCGCCCGCGGCGGCGATGATGAGGCCAGCCAGCACGCCCGGTCTGGTGCGCTGGCCGAGCACCGGCAGCGCGAAGGCGGCGCTCAGCAGCGGCATCAGGGTGAAGACCGCGCCGGTGGCGACGGGGCTGGTGAATTCCAGCGCCATGAACATGGTCAGCATATAGGCCGCGATGAGGCCGCCGAGCAGCAGGAAGCGCCACGCCTGTTTCGGCAGGGCCGTGGGCACGCGGAAGACGCCGAAGGCGAGCACGGCCATGACGACGATGGTCAGGATATAGCGCCAGAGCATCAGCGGCTCGGCCTTCATGTAGCGGGCCGCGAGCCCGCCGAAGGAGAAGGAGCCGGCGATCAGCACGGCGAAGAGCAGCATGGCGAGATGGCCCTTCAGCTTCTCATGGCCCCTGGCGTGGGTGGAAAGGCCCGCCGGGGCCGGCATACGCTTCGTCAAGAAAATCATCCTATCGTCTGCGGCGCGGCTTGCCCGCCTCCCGCCCCGTTGCTCATAGCCTTGGGCGAGAGGATGCGCCAGAGCCCATAGGAAAGCCGCATTCCCCGCCCACAGACACGCGGCACGGCAAAGGACAGTTCATGACGGCAGCCATCGGCTTCAAGGATACCGACCGCAAGACGAGCGAGCTGCTCGAGGACATCCTCCATTCGATCCGGGGCGAGCACATCACGCTGCGCGACCTTCTCACGATGATGGGGGAAAGCGGTCTCCTTCTGCTCTGCGCCTTCCTGTCGCTGCCCTTCCTCTTTCCCGTGTCGATCCCCGGCGTCTCCACCGTCTTCGGCGCGGGCATCGTGCTGATCAGCGCGGCGATCACGCTGAACCGGCTGCCCTGGCTGCCGGAAAAGGTCGCCGACCGGCGGTTGGAAAGCGGCCGGCTGCGGCCGGTGCTCCAGCGCGGCGTGACGTTCCTGCGCCGGATCGACCGCTTCTTCAAGCCGCGCTTCGCCTCGGTGACGACGGGCGCCGTGATGAACCGGATCAACGGGCTGGCGCTGATGGGGGCGGGGCTGCTGCTGATGGCGCCGCTCGGGCTCATTCCCTTTTCCAACACGCTGCCGGGCGTCGCCATCCTGCTGCTCGCCGCCGGCATCTCGCAGCGCGACGGGCTGGTGGTGCTCGCCGGCTACGCAATGGTGGCGCTGACCATCGTCTATTTCACGGCGCTCGCCTTCCTCGCCTATAGCGCGGGGCAGAGCTTCAACATCTTCGGGTAAGGGGCATCAGGCCGGCTGCCGGTTCCAGGGCATGCGCGCCAGCAACATCGCCATGCCACACCAGCCCGTGGTGCCGGCGAAGACCAACATGATGCCGATGACGCCGGCAAGGGCGAAGGCGGCGGTCAGGCCGGAAAAGCCCAGTGCCACCAGAGCGACGATCAGGATGCCGACCGCGATCTGGACCTGCCGGAAGAGCGGGATCGCCGCCGACCGGGCACCGCCGACGACGGGCAGGCCGGCTTCCTTCCATGCGGCAATACCGCCTTCGAGATTGTAAACCGCATGGCCTGCGCCGGCCGCTTCGGCCGTCCGGCAGGCCGCTTCGCCGCGCGCGCCTTTCAGGCACTGGAAGATCATCTTGCGGTCGGCAGGTATCTGCGCGTCGGCAAGCGTGCGGCCGAGCGAAGAAAGCGGGATCGAGGCGGCGCAGGCGATGTGCTCGGCACGGAACTCGTCCGGTTCGCGCACGTCGACCAGCACGGCCTCGCCGGAGGCGAGCCACAGGGCGGCGTCTTTCGGGGACATGGATGCGGTCATGGTCAGTCCTTTGCGCAGAAGCGGGCGTAGAGCACGGCCATGATCTCCATCACGGCCGGATGGTCGATGGTGTAGAAAAGAGTGCGGTGATCGCGCCGGAAGCGCACGATCCCTTCCTCCTTCAATTTGGCGAGGTGCTGCGACATCGAGGTCTGGGCGATGCCCGTCTCCTCGATCAGCTCGGTCACGTTGCGCTCGCCATTCGCCAGCGCACACAGGATCAGGAGGCGGTGGGAACTGGCGAGTCCCTTCAGGAAATTCGCCACCGTCTCGGCCTTCGCCGGCATCTCTTCGGTAATCGTCACGGGCATCTCTTTATAATTCATATTTTTATGATATCAAGAAAATATGAAATGTAAAGCCGCAAGGAGCGAGCCATGACGAAGGACTACAAGGCGATCACAAGGGATATTTCGGTCTATATGGGCGAGCTGCGCAAGCTTGCGCCGGAAGCGATGCAGGGCTTCTCGGCGCTCGCGAAGGGCGCGGGCGCCGAAGGCGCGCTGGACAAGAAGACGAAGGAATTGATTGCGCTCGCCATTGGCGTGACGCAGCGCTGCGACGGCTGCATCGGCTTCCATGCCAAGGCGCTGCACGAGCTGGGCGCCAGCCGACAGGAGGTCGCAGAGGTGATGGTGATGTGCGTCTATATGGGGGGCGGGCCGGCACTGATGTATGCGGCCGATGCCATGCGCGCCTACGACCAGTTCGCCGGGGCCTGAGGCCCCGGCGGGTTGGCTTACTCCGCTGCCTGGCGGGCCGCCGGGTTGTTCGGATGGGTCGTCCAGTTGGCGTAGTTCGGGTCGACCGGCTTGCCGGTGCGCTGGTCGAGCGTGCCGGGTTCAAGGCCGACCATGGTGATGCAGTTCTCGACCGGGCAGACGTTGACGCAGAGATTGCAGCCGACGCACTCGTCCTCCATCACCTCGAAATGCCGGACCCCGTCGACGAACTGGGTGATCGCCTGATGCGAGGTGTCCTCGCAGGCGATGTGGCAGCGGCCGCACTTGATGCAGGCATCCTGGTCGATATGGGCTTTGGCGATGTAGTTGAGGTTGAGGTACTGCCAGTCCGTAACGTTCGGCACGGCGCGGCCGCAGATGTCGTCGAGGCTGCGGTGGCCCTTGGCGTCCATCCAGTCGGAAAGGCCTGAGATCATCTCTTGGACGATCTTGAAGCCGTAGGTCATGGCTGCCGTGCAGACCTGCACGTTGCCTGCGCCGAGCGCCAGGAACTCGGCGGCGTCGCGCCAGGTCGTCACGCCGCCGATGCCGGAGATCGGCAGGCCGTAGGTTTCCGGGTCGCGGGCGATCTCGGCCACCATGTTGAGCGCGATGGGCTTGACCGCCGGGCCGCAATAGCCGCCATGCGTGCCCTTGCCGCCGACCGTCGGGTTCGGGGCGAAGCTGTCGAGGTCGACGGAGACGATGGAGTTGATCGTGTTGATCAGCGACACGGCGTCGGTGCCGCCGGCCTTGGCCGCGCGGGCGGGCTTGCGGATATCGGTGATGTTGGGCGTCAGCTTGGTGATGACGGGCATGCGCGTGTACTGCTTGCACCAGCGCACGACCATCTCGATATATTCCGGCACCTGCCCGACCGCCGCGCCCATGCCGCGCTCGGACATGCCGTGCGGACAGCCGAAGTTGAGCTCGATGCCGTCGGCGCCGGTCTCTTCGACGAGGGGGAGGATCGCCTTCCAGCTCTCCTCCTCGCAGGGCACCATGATCGAGGCGACCAGCGCCCGGTCCGGCCAGTTCATCTTGACCTGCTTCATCTCGATCAGGTTCGTGTAGAGATCGCGGTCGGTGATGAGCTCGATATTGTTGAGGCCGAGGAGACGGCGGTCGGCGCCCCAGATCGCACCGTAGCGCGGGCCGTTGACGTTGACGACCGGCGGGCCTTCCTCGCCGAGCGTCTTCCAGACCACGCCGCCCCAGCCCGCCTTGAAGGCGCGCTCGACATTGTAGGCCTTGTCGGTCGGCGGCGCGGAGGCCAGCCAGAATGGGTTGGGCGACTTGATGCCGACGAAGTTGTTGCGAAGATCAGCCATGTCTCATCTCCCTCAAGCGACGGCAACGGAAGGCTGCGCGCCGGCAGCCAGCATGCGGTTGATCGAATCGGCCGCGTCGCGCCCTTGCGCGACAGAGGTGACCGTCAGGTCCTCGCCGGCCTTCACGCAGTCGCCGCCGGCCCAGACATTGGGAACGGAGGTGCGGCCTTCGGCATCGACGGCGACGCGGTTGCCAGCCATGGCGAGCAGGCCGAGACCTGCCGCCTCGAAGGTCTGGCCGATGGCCTTGAAGATCTGGTCGGCGGCGAGCGCCCCGGTCTCGCCGGTGCCGACGAGCCTGCCGTCGCGCATCTCGGTATATTCCACCTCGATGCCGGCGACATGGCCGTCGCGGGCGATGACGCGCTTCGGCTGGAGCCAGTGGCGGATCATCACGCCCTTGGAGGCGGCGAGGTCCTGCTCGAAGGGCGAAGCGTTCATGTGTTCCTTGCCGCGGCGGTAGCAGATCGTCACCTCTTCCGCGCCGAGGAGCTTTGCCTGCACGGCGGCGTCGATGGCCGTCATGCCGCCGCCGATGACGACGACGCGCCGGCCGACCGGCACGCTCGCCTTGTCTTCGGCCTGCCGCAGCTCGGCGATGAAATCGACGGCATCCACGACGCCGGGCAGGGTCTCGCCTTCCGCGCCGAGCGCGTTGACGCCGGCAAGGCCCATGCCGAGGAAGACGGCGTCGAAATTGGCGGTGAGGTCGGCAAGCGTGAAGTCACGGCCGAGCTTCAGGCCGTTCTTCACCTCGATGCCGCCGATGGCAAGCACGTAGTCGACCTCGCGCCGGGCGAAATCGTCGACGGCCTTGTAGGTGGCGATGCCGTATTCGTTGAGGCCGCCGGCCTTCTCGCGCGCCTCGAAAATCACGACGTCATGACCGTTCATGGCGAGGCGGTGGGCGCAGGCAAGGCCCGCCGGCCCGGCGCCGACGACGGCCACGGCCTTGCCCGTGTGGGCCGCGCGCTCGTAGAAATGCTGGTTCTCCGTCATCGCGACGTCGGTCGCGTAGCGCTGGAGACGGCCGATCTCGACGGGGCGATGCTCGGCGGTGTTGCGCACGCAGGCCTGCTCGCAGAGCGTCTCGGTGGGACAGACGCGGGCGCACATGCCGCCGAGGATGTTCTGGTCAAAGATGGTCTTCGCCGAGCCGATGGGATTGCCCGTCGAGATCTGGCGGATGAACAGCGGAATGTCGATGGAGGTGGGACAGGCCGTCATGCACGGCGCGTCGTAGCAGAAGTAGCAGCGGTCGGCTGCGACCAGCGCCTCATGGTCGTCGAGGCGCGGGTGGAGGTCGGAAAAGTTCGTCTCGTATTCGGCCGGCGCAAGACGCCCCCGATGAATCCCAGATTGCGTCGTTCCCATAGTTATCTCCCATTCGAGTGGGCTTTTTGAATAGAAGAACGGTAACCCAGCTTTATTTTTTTATCAAACGGTAAAACTTCAAAAGAAATGCTGGTTTTTCAATGGTTGCAGCGAAAATAAACATGAGTAATCCGGTTATCTTTTTGCGGCGTCAATAAAGCCGTGCGGCCTTGCCTGTCTTTCCTGCGCCATCACGCGGCGTTTGACAGGCCGGGGGAAAAGATGCAGCAAATCTTATGAAACGAACGGGGTAGACGATGGCGAAGCGGACGGAAACAGCCGGGCGGCTGGACGATGCGGCAAGGGCCGGCTGGCTCTACTATGTCGCCGGCCGCACGCAGGACGAGATCGCCTCGGCCATGGGCATTTCCCGCCAGTCGGCGCAACGCCTCGTGTCGCTTGCCGTCGCCGAGCGGCTGATCAAGGTGCGCCTCGACCATCCCATCGCCGAATGCCTGGAGCTGGGCGAAGCGCTCAAGCGGAAATTCGGCCTCGTGCATGTCGATATCGTGCCGAGCGATCCGGGTTCCACCTCCACGACGATCGGCATCGCCGAGGCGGGGGCGGCGGAGATCGAGCGCTGGCTGAAGAAGAGCGAGCCCATCGTGCTCGCCGTCGGTACGGGGCGCACGCTGAAAGCGGCGATCGACCAGCTTCCGGCGATGGAGTGCCCGCAGCACCGTATCCTGTCTCTCACCGGCAATATCGGGCCGGACGGCTCGGCCGCCTATTACAACGTCATCTTCTCCATGGCCGACGCGGTGAAGGCCCGGCACTATCCGATGCCGCTGCCCGTCCTCGTCTCCTCGACGGAGGAGCGCGATCTCCTGCACCGGCAGAGCCTCGTGCAGTCGACGCTTCAGCTCGGCCGCGAGGCGGATGTCGCCTTCGTCGGCATCGGCGAGCTCGGCGCCGACGCGCCGCTCTGCCTCGACGGCTTCCTCGATCCGGAAGAGATGGCGCGGCTGATGGAGGAGGGCGCGGCCGGGGAGATCTGCGGCTGGATGTTCGACAGCAACGGCAGGCTGCTCGACGGCAGCATCAACGAGCGCGTCGCCTCCGTGCCGCTGCCGCCGCGCGAGACGACCACGGTCATCGGCCTTGCCAAGGGCAAGCGCAAGTATGCCGCCCTTCTCGCCGCCCTCAGGGGCCGCATGATCAATGGCGTGATCACCGACGAAGCGACGGCGCGCGACCTGCTTTCGGCCTGACGGCGTTTTCGCCCGGCAGAAATTTTCCATGAGATTCAAGGCATGGCTGCGTGCATTGTGCATTGCAGCAACGAATGGTCGTTGACTTCCTGCGGCATTGTGTGAGTAATTGCCCATGAGCGAAGCAAATGCTCATAACCCTTCTGGGAGGAAGATGATGAATTTGAGAACCCTTCTGCTGGGCACCTGCTCGGCTGCTCTTCTTGCCGGTTTCGCCAATGCCGAAACCCTCACGATCGCTACCGTCAACAACGGCGACATGATCCGCATGCAGGGGCTGACGGAAGACTTCACCACCAAGAATCCGGACATTCAGCTCGAGTGGGTGACGCTCGAGGAAAACGTGCTGCGCGAGCGCGTCACGACCGACATCGCGACGAAGGGCGGCCAGTACGACATCGTCACGATCGGCAACTACGAAGTTCCGATCTGGGCGAAGCAGGGCTGGCTGGTCGCGCTCGACGGCCTCGGCGACGACTACGACGTCGACGACCTCCTGCCGGCGATCCGCGGCGGCCTTTCCGTCGACGGCAAGCTCTATGCCGCGCCGTTCTATGGCGAATCCGCCATGATCATGTACCGCAAGGACCTGTTCGAGAAGGCCGGCCTCAAGATGCCCGATTCCCCGACCTGGGAATTCATCGGCGATGCCGCCCGCAAGATCACCGACCGCAGCGCCGACATCAACGGCATCTGCCTTCGCGGCAAGGCGGGCTGGGGCGAGAACATGGCGTTCCTCTCCGCGCTCAACAACTCCTTCGGCGGTCGCTGGTTCGACGAGAAGTGGCAGCCGCAGTTCGACCAGCCGGAGTGGAAGGCCTCCCTCCAGTTCTATGTCGACCTGATGAAGGATGCCGGCCCGCAGGGCGCTTCGTCCAACGGCTTCAACGAGAACCTGACGCTCTTCCAGCAGGGCAAGTGCGGCATGTGGATCGATGCGACGGTCGCCGCTTCCTTCGTTTCCAACCCGAAGGACTCGACGGTCGCCGACAAGGTCGGCTACGCGATCTTCCCGGATACGGGCAACGGCAACCATGGCCATTGGCTGTGGTCGTGGAACCTCGCCATTCCGGCAAGCTCGACCAAGGCGGAAGCCGCGCAGAAGTTCATCGCCTGGGCGACCGGCAAGGGTTACACCGAGCTCGTCGCCAGCAAGGAAGGCTGGGCGAACGTTCCTCCGGGCACGCGCACCTCGCTCTACAAGAACGCCGAATACGAGAAGGCAGCGCCCTTCGCGGCTCCGACCCTTGCGGCGATGGATGCGGCGGACATCACCAAGCCCTCGGTCAAGCCGGTGCCCTATACGGGTGGCCAGTTCGTCGCGATCCCGGAATTCCAGGGTCTCGGCACGACGGTCGGCCAGCTCTTCTCGGCCGTGCTCGCAGGCCAGTCCTCCGTGGACGACGCGCTGGCACAGGCCCAGACGACGGCCGTGCGCGAAATGACCCGCGCCGGCTACATCAAGTAAGCCTCCTCCCCAAGGACGGGCTGCCCGGAATGCGTTCCGGGCAGCCGAGGACGCGGGGTTTCGTGCTTGGCGTTTGCCCCTCATCCCCCTGCCGGGACCTTCTCCCCGCAGGCGGGGAGAAGGAGGAAAACGGCGCGCCCATCGTTCCTCTCCCCGCCTGCGGGGAGAGGATGCCGGCAGGCAGGTGAGGGGCCGCTGGCGGCATATATGATCTGACAGCATCGGCCGGCCGCACCGGCCCTCGGGAGGAAATCATGGCGACGGAAAATACGCGCGGGCTTGCGCGGCTGATGTTGGCGCCCTCTGTGGGCTTGCTTCTGATCTGGATGATCGTGCCGCTGGCGATGACGCTGTGGTTCTCGTTCCAGAACTACAACCTGCTGAATCCGGCGAATGTCAGCTGGACGGGGCTCTTCAACTACCAGTTCTTCTATACCGATCCGGCCTTCTTCCAGTCGATCTGGAACACGCTGATGATCGTCGGCGGGGTGCTGCTCATCACCGTGGTCGGCGGGATCGCCATCGCACTGCTGCTCGACCAGCCCGTCTGGGGGCAGGGGATCGTGCGCATCATGATCATCTCGCCCTTCTTCGTCATGCCGCCGGTGGCGGCGCTCGTCTGGAAGAACATGATCATGCATCCGGGCTACGGGGTGCTTGCGGATATCAACCGCGCCTTCGGCTTCCAGCCTATCGACTGGTTTGCCCAGTTCCCGCTGCTCTCCATCATCATCATCGTCGCCTGGCAATGGCTGCCGTTTGCGACGCTCATCCTGCTGACCGCCCTGCAGTCGCTCGACGGCGAGCAGAAGGAAGCGGCCGAGATGGACGGCGCGGGCTTCGTGTCGCGCTTCATCTACCTGACGCTGCCGCATCTCGCGCGCGCCATCACGGTCGTCATCCTCATCCAGACGATCTTCCTGCTCGGCGTCTATGCGGAAATCCTCGTCACCACCAATGGCGGGCCGGGCTATGCCTCGACGAACCTCGCCTTCCTGATCTACCGCACCGCGCTTCTCGGCTACGACGTGGGCGGCGCTTCCGCCGGCGGCATCATCGCCGTCATCCTCGCCAATATCGTCGCCATCTTCCTGATGCGCGCCGTCGGCAAGAACCTGGACAAGTAGGGAGAGAAGCCATGGCAAGAGCCGTTTCGACCCGCCACAAGGTTGTGGCCACGATCGCCGCCTGGATCGTCGCGCTGATCATCTTCTTCCCGATCCTCTATACCGTCATCACCTCGCTGAAGACGGAGCCGGAGGCGATCAAGGGCTTCAGCCTCATCCCGTCCTTCACGCTGGAAAGCTACGTGACGGTGCAGACCCAGCGCGACTATCTCAAGCCCTTCATGAACTCGGTGGTCATCTCCGTCGGTTCCACGCTGCTGGCGCTGATCGTCGCCATCCCCGCCGCCTGGTCGATGGCCTTCGCGCCGACGCGCCGGACCAAGGACATCCTGATGTGGATGCTCTCGACCAAGATGATGCCGGCCGTCGCCGTCCTGGTGCCGATCTACCTGATCTTCCGCGACACGGGCCTTCTCGACACGCGCTTCGGCCTCACCGTCATGCTGACGCTGATCAACCTGCCGATCGTCGTGTGGATGCTCTACACCTACTTCCGCGAGATCCCCGGGGAGATCCTGGAGGCGGCCCGCATGGACGGGGCGACGCTCTGGGGCGAGATCGTGCATGTGCTGACGCCGATGGCGGTGCCGGGCATCGCCTCGACGCTGCTGCTCAACATCATCCTCGCCTGGAACGAATCCTTCTGGACGATCCGCCTGACGACGACCAACGCCGCGCCGCTCACGGCCTTCATCGCCTCGTTCTCAAGTCCGCAAGGGTTGTTCTGGGCGAAGCTTTCGGCCGCCTCGACGCTCGCCATCGCTCCCATCCTGATCATGGGATGGTTCAGCCAGAAACAGCTTGTCCGCGGCCTGACCTTCGGCGCCGTGAAGTAAGGGGAGGGAACTCATGGGCAAGATTATCCTGAAGAAAGTCAACAAGTCCTTCGGCGCCACGCAGGTCATTCCGGGCATCGACCTCACCATCGAGGACGGCGAGTTCGTGGTCTTCGTCGGCCCGTCGGGCTGCGGCAAGTCCACGCTCTTGCGCCTCATCGCGGGACTGGAGGACACGACGAGCGGCGCAATCGAGATCGACGGCAAGGACGTCACCGCCGCCGCCCCCGCCAAGCGCGGGCTCGCCATGGTGTTCCAGTCCTATGCGCTCTATCCGCATATGAGCGTCGCCAAGAACATCGCCTTCCCGCTGAAAATGGCGAAAATGGATCAGGCGGCGATCGACAGGAAGGTGACGGAAGCAGCCCGCGTGCTGAACCTCACCAACTACCTGGAGCGGCGGCCGGGTCAACTTTCCGGCGGTCAGCGCCAGCGCGTGGCCATCGGCCGCGCCATCGTGCGCGAACCGTCGGCCTTTTTATTCGACGAGCCGCTGTCCAACCTCGACGCGGCGCTGCGCGGTACGATGCGGCTCGAAATCAGCGAGCTTCATCACCAGCTCAAGACCACGATGATCTACGTCACCCACGACCAGGTGGAGGCCATGACCATGGCCGACAAGATCGTGGTGCTGAATGCCGGCAATATCGAGCAGGTCGGCTCGCCGCTCGATCTCTACAACAAGCCGGACAACCTCTTCGTCGCCGGCTTCATCGGCTCCCCGCGCATGAACTTCGTCACGGGCGAGGCGGCAAGGCCCTGGAACGCGCCGACCGCCGGCATCCGTCCGGAGCACCTGAAGCTCTCCAAGGAGAGCGGTACCTGGAAGGGTGTCGTCGGCGTCGCCGAGCATCTCGGCTCGGATACGTTCCTGCATGTCAATGTCGACGGCGTCGGCACGATGACGGTGCGCGCGGACGGCGGCTTCCCCGTCACCCATGGCGACACCGTCTACCTGACGCCGGACGAGACCCGCATCCACCGCTTCGACGACAAGGGAATGGCGATCCGATGAACAGACTGGAAGGCAAGAGCGCGCTGATCACCGGGTCGGCGCGGGGTATCGGCCGCGCCTTCGCGGAGGCCTATGTCCGGGAGGGCGCGCGCGTCGCCATCGCGGACATCAATATCGAGCGGGCCGAGGCGACCGCGAAGGAGATCGGCCCCGCGGCCTATGCGATCCAGATGGACGTGACGTGGCAGGAGTCCATCGACGCGGCCATCGGGACCTGCGTGAAGGAGGCCGGCGGGCTCGACATCCTCGTCAACAACGCCGCCCTCTTCGATCTCGCGCCGATCGTCGAGATCACGCGGGAGAGCTACGACAGGCTGTTCTCGATCAATGTCGCCGGCACGCTCTTCACAATGCAGGCGGCGGCGAAACAGATGATCGCGCAGGGCCGCGGCGGCAAGATCGTCAACATGGCGAGCCAGGCCGGCCGGCGCGGCGAGGCGCTCGTCGCCATCTACTGCGCCACCAAGGCGGCGGTCATCAGCCTGACCCAGTCGGCCGGGCTGAACCTCATCAGGCACGGCATCAATGTCAACGCCATCGCCCCCGGCGTGGTCGACGGCGAGCACTGGGACGGCGTCGACGCGCTCTTTGCGAAATACGAGAACCGGCCGCTCGGCGAGAAGAAGCGCCTCGTCGGCGCCGAAGTGCCCTTCGGCCGCATGGGAACGGCGGACGACCTCACCGGCATGGCGATCTTCCTCGCTTCGCAGGAGAGCAACTACGTCGTCGCCCAGACCTACAATGTCGACGGCGGCAACTGGATGAGCTGAGCCCGCGCCGAACGCGGGCCCGGCAAGAGAGATGACCGGACAGACCGGAAGGAATGGACCATGACCACGAAACTGTCGCTCGCCAATCTCAAGGAAATCGCCAGGACGGCAAGCGTGCCCGCCTATGAGCGCGGCAGCCTTGCGGCCGGCATCGTCCATTTCGGCGTCGGCAATTTCCACCGGGCGCATCAGGCGGTCTATCTCGACGACCTATTCAATCTCGGCCTCGACCATGACTGGGCGATCATCGGCGCGGGCGTCCTGCCCTCCGATGCGGCGATGCGCGACAAGCTCGCGGGCCAGGATTTCCTGACGACCGTGGTCGAGCAGGACAACAACCGCTCCGGCGCGCGTGTCACCGGCGCGATGATCGGCTACCTCGCCCCCGGCAATGCCACGGCGACCATCGCTCAGCTCTCGGACCCGGCGATCCGCATCGTCTCGCTGACTATCACCGAGGGCGGCTATTTCATCGATCCGGCCTCCGGCGTCTTCGACCCCACCCATCCGGCGATTGCCGCCGACGCTGCCAATCCCGGCGATCCGAAGACCGTCTTCGGCCTCATCCTTGCAGGGCTCAAGGCGCGCCGGGAGAAGGGCATTGCGCCCTACACCGTCATGTCCTGCGACAACATTCCCGGCAATGGCGAGGTCACGCACGCCGCCGTCTCCGGCCTCGCCCGCCTTTCCGATCCGGCGCTCGCCGACTGGATCGACGCCAATGTCGCCTTCCCGAACGGCATGGTGGACCGCATCACGCCCGCCACCGGGCCGCGCGAGATCGGCATCGCGGCCGACGACTACGGCATCGACGATGCCTGGCCGGTCTTCTGCGAGGAATTCAAGCAATGGGTGCTGGAGGATCATTTCCCGCAAGGCCGCCCGGCGCTGGAGAAGGCCGGCGTCCAGTTCGTGCCGGATGTCGCGCCCTACGAGCACATGAAGATCCGTATCCTCAATGGCGGCCATGCGGCCATCGCCTATCCGGCGGCGCTGCTCGACATCCATTTCGTGCATGAGGCAATGGAGGATGCGGATATCCGCGCGTTCCTCGCCAAGCTGGAGCGGGACGAGATCATCCCCGTCATCCCGCCCGTGCCGGATACCGACCTCAACGACTATTATGCGCTCATCGAGCGGCGTTTCTCCAATCCGAAGATCGCCGATACGATCCCGCGCCTTGCGCAGGACGGGTCCAACCGCCAGCCGAAGTTCATCCTGCCGTCCACCGCCGACCGGCTGTCGCGCGGCGAGGACGTCGTCGGCCTCTCGCTGGTCTCGGCGCTCTGGTGCCATTATCTCGCCGGCACGGCCGACAGCGGCAAGGATATCGTCTTCAACGATCCCAATATCGACCGCATCCGCGCCGCCGCGACGGCCGCCAGGGACGAGCCGCTCGCCTTCCTCGACATGAAGGACATCTTCGGCGCCGTCGGCACGTCGGAGCTCTTCCGCCGGCGCTTTGCCGATGCGCTCCGCTCTCTTCAGAAAGAAGGAACGCGTGCGACGCTGAAGCGCTATCTGGAAGGCCGTCTCGCAAAGTGAGGAGATCGGCAATCGGGGCTTTTCATCGCGCGGGGCAGACAGTACCAACGGGGGCCTGAAAACGGAACGGAACACCATGGCCGCCAAAGCGACAGAACTGGTCATCTTCGATTGCGACGGGGTGCTCGTCGACAGCGAACCCATCTCGATCACCGTTCTGGTCGAAGCGCTCGCCGCCGCGGGCGTCGCGATGAGCGAGGCGGAGGCGCACGAACGCTTTCTCGGCCGCAGCCTCAAGAGCATGTCGGAAATCCTGCATGACGAATACGGCCTTGCGGTAGACGCGGCCTTCCTCGAGGCCATGCGCAAGGTGCTCTACGAGCGCTTCCGTTCGGAACTCCAGCCGATACCCGGCGTCGCCGAGACCGTCGATGCGCTCGGCGTCGCCCATTGCGTGGCCTCGTCCAGCCAGCCGGAGCGCATCCGACTGTCGCTTTCCGTGACCGGTCTCCTCGACCGCTTCGAGCCGAACATCTTCAGCGCCAGCATGGTCACCCACGGCAAGCCGGCGCCGGATCTCTTCCTGCATGCCAGCGCCGAGATGGGTGTGGACCCCGCGCGCTGCGTGGTGGTGGAGGACAGCCCCGCCGGCATCATGGCCGCCAAGGCCGCCGGCATGCGGGTCGTCGCCTTCACCGGCGGCTCCCATGCGCGCACGCCCCGTCATCGCGACGCCCTGCTCGACCTTCGCCCCGACGCGCTGTTTGACGACATGCGGGAATTGTTACAGTTTGTCCGCGAGGAAGAGGACGTCGGGAAAGAGCATTGATGCGCGATCTGATCGTTGCGGTGGACATCGGCACGGGCAGTGCCCGCGCCGGTGTGTTCGACCGGAGCGGTGCGCTGCTCGGGCGTTCCGAGCATCCGATCGCCATGCGCCGCCCGGCGGCCGACCATGCCGAACACGATTCTGAGGATATCTGGCGCGCCGTCTGCGGCGCGGTCCGGGGCGCCTGCGCGGCGGCGGATGCGCGCCCGTCGCGGGTCGCCGCGCTCGGCGTGGATGCGACCTGCTCGCTGGTCGTCCGCGACGGGGCGGGAAAGCCGCTCGCCGTTTCCGGCGATGACGCGCGCTGGGATACGATCGTCTGGCTCGACCACCGGGCGCTGGAGGAGGCCGATGCCTGCACGGCGACGGCGCATCCGGTGCTTGATCATTCCGGGCGCGTGATGTCGCCGGAAATGGAAATGCCGAAGCTCATGTGGCTGAAGCGCCACCGGCCGGAGCAATGGGCGAGGGCCGGCTATTTCTTCGATCTCGCCGATTTCGTCACCTGGCGGGCGACGGGCTCGAATGCCCGCTCACGCTGCACGATGACGGCCAAGTGGAACTACCTTTCCCATGCGGAAGAGCCCTGGAGCGAGGATTTCCTCGCCGCGATCGGGCTTGAGGACGTGCGCGAGCGCGGGTCGCTGCCGCAAACGACCCTGCCCGTCGGGCAGGCGGTCGGGCGGCTCGCCGCCGGGGCGGCGGAAGACCTCGGGCTGGACACGGACTGCGTGGTCGCGAGCGGCCTCATCGATGCCTATGCCGGCGCCTTCGGCGTGCTCGGCCCGTTTGCCGGCGCGCCGGAAAAGCTGGAGCGGCAGCTTGCGCTGATCGGCGGGACGTCGAGCTGCATCGTCGCCTTCGCGCGGGAAAAGAAATTCGGCTACGGCATGTGGGGACCCTATTACGAGGCGGTCCTTCCGGGCCTCTGGCTGCTGGAGGGCGGCCAGTCGGCGGCGGGCGCGCTGCTCGATTACATCGTCGGCACGCACAGCGCCGGCGGCGAGCCCACGGCGGCAACGCATGCCCGGATCGTCGAGCGTATCGGAGAACTGCGGGCCGAAGAGGGCGAGGCCTTTGCAGAGCGGCTGCATGTCCTGCCCGATTTTCACGGCAACCGCTCGCCGCTCGCCGATCCCCATGCCCTCGGCGTGATCAGCGGGCTGGCGCTCGATGCCTCCTTCGACGGGCTCTGCCGGCTCTACTGGCGGACCTCGGTCGCCATCGCGCTCGGCATCCGCCATATCCTCGAAAAGCTTGCCGACGGCGGCTATCCGCTCGATACGCTCCATGTCGCGGGCGGCCATGTGCGCAATCCGCTGCTGATGGAACTCTACCGGGACGTGACCGGCTGCCGCCTCGTCGTGCCGCAGACGCAGGATGCGGTGCTGCTCGGCACGGCGATGGCCGCGGCGGTTGCCGGCGGCCTCTATCCGGACCTGCCGGCGGCGGGCTCCGGCATGTATCCGGGTGGGCGGGAATACCTGCCGGATACGACCCGAAAGGCCCGCTACGACCGGGATTTCCGGCGCTTCCTGGCGCTCTATCGCCATCGCGCCGAGCTCGACGCGATCGACTGAAAAAATCTCGAAAAATTTGCAACCGGGCGGAACCAAATCGTGCGTCGCGTGTTTCTAGGTCGTCACCGGTCTGCGCATATCCCCCAAATGCGAGGCCCTCGACCGGTGAACGACCACGACACCGTGTCCCCCTCCGGTCCGTGGATACTCAAGCAGCCAGTGCCTCCCCGGCGCTGGCTGTTTTCTCTTTGGGGCCTGCCCATGTCCGTACGGTCGTCATGGCAAAAAGGCGGCGGTGGGCGTGCCGTCCCACCGCCGCCAGCCGCGCCGCCGCTGCGGCTATCCGGGAGCGAGATCAGGCCGCTGCGCGGGTCTGCGGCGTAAAGAGGAGAGCCTGGTTGATCAGCACCTTCACCTGTTCGGGATTGAAGGGCTTGGAGACGAGGAAGGCCGGTTCGGGCCGCTCGCCGGTCAGGAGCTTCTCCGGGTAGGCGGTGATGAAGATCACCGGGATATCCGTGCGCGAGAGGATGGTGTTGACGGCGTCGATGCCGGAGGAACCGTCGGCCAGCTTCACGTCGGCGAGCACGAGGCCGGGGCGGCTGTCGCTCCACAGCGTCTCGGCCTCGGCCTGGGTGCGGGCGATGCCGGTCACGCGGTGGCCCATGCCGGCGACCATATGGGCAAGGTCGAGCGCGATCAGCGGCTCGTCCTCGATGATCATGATGCCCGTTTCCGCCTGCGCGGCGATTTCCGCGAAGGCGGCGTCGAGGAGGTCGCGGATGTCCGAGGCGTCCGCCTCGAGGATATCGGCGGTTTTTTCGACCGAGAAGCCCTCGACGGTCGCGAGCAGCAGGGCCTGCCGGCCGAGCGGCGGCACGCCGGAAAGATCGAAGGGCGCCTCCTTGCCCGGTGCGATGGCGCCGGCGGCCCGACTCATGGAAACCGGCAGCGATGCGATGATGCGGCTGAGGAGCCCGAAGAGCCTTGCCTTGTCGTCTCCGCCTTCCGGCATGGTCGAGGGATCGATGAGGATGGTTTCCAGAGTGGCGGCCACATAGGCATCGCCGGAAGACTGGGTGCCCGTAAGGGCGCGGGCGTAGCGGCGAAGCGCCGGAAGATGAGGTCCGATGCGGTCGGAAATCGGCATATTCTGTCCCCTGTTCTCGAATTGCTGCACTGGCAGTTGACGGTTTGAACGCGGCAATCAAATTTAGGTTCCGGGGAAGGGAACTTTTTTCGCCTGGCGGCATTTTCACGCCGAAATCTTCACCGGGGCGTGGAGCGTCAAAGATGAAAGTGGCCAAGAGTGAATAGTGTTGAAAAGCAGACGAGGGCGGGGACGTCCTCCAGAAAACCCGACGATCCGAACGGGCAGATCGCGATGAAGCTTCGCGCCTTCTACCATTCGGTTCAAGATGAGGCGCTTCCCCAGAGGTTCCTGGATCTTCTCGAAAAATTGGATGCTGTCGAAAACAGCGTGCAAAGGGCCGAGTGAGGAAGCAATGGACAGGGACCAGACCAATTTCAAACGAGAACTGCTGGCCGTTCTGCCGAGCCTGCGTGCCTTCGCCATTTCGCTGATCGGCCGCCACGACCAGGCGGACGATCTCGTGCAGGACACGATCATGAAAGCCTGGGCGAAGCAGGAACAGTTCGAGATGGGCACGAACATGAAGGCCTGGCTCTTCACAATCCTGCGCAACGAACTCTACAGCAAGCTGCGCAAGCGCGGTCGTGAGGTGCAGGATTCCGACGGCATCTTCACCGAAAACCTCGCCCAGCACCCCTCCCAGTACGGCTCGCTGGACATGCAGGATTTCAAGAAGGCGCTGGAAAAGCTGCCGGACGAACAGCGCGAGGCCATCATCCTCGTCGGCGCTTCGGGCTTTTCCTACGAGGAGGCGGCGGAGATCTGCGGCTGCGCCCTCGGCACGATCAAGAGCCGGGTCAACCGTGCCCGCCAGCGTCTGCAGGAGCTTCTGCAGGTCAGCGGCGAAAGCGACTATGGTCCGGACGCCGTGTCCGCGCCGATCACCTCTCGTGCATTCGCATCCTGATGGCAAAAGCCGCCCGTCATCGTGGCGGGCGGCGGAAAGATTGAGGGGGAACGGCGAAAATACATCCATTTGCTCGCATGGCGGGTGAAATCGGACGTGGAATCGCCTACCAAAGGGCATGAAGGACAACGTTCAGCCATTGCCGACCGGTGTAGCTGCGGTTCTCGGCGCGCCGGAACGGCTTGCGGCGCTGCAAGCCGCCATGCCGGTCTTTCTTGGCCCCGATCCCGATTTCGACGACATCGCCGGCCTGGCCGCCGGTCTTGCCGACACTCCCATGGCCTTCGTCACCATTCTCGGCCAGACGGACCAATGGTTCCTGGCGCGCCGCGGCACGCCGGAAATCCGCTTTCCCTCCCAGGAGACCTTTTGCGCACGGATGCTGGCGGAGAAGGGGGCGCCGCCGCTCATGGTGGCCGATGCATCCAGGGATTCCCGCTTTTCCGGCCTGCCGAGCGTCAGCGGCGAGGCGCATGTCCGCTTCTATGCGGGCGCGCCGATCGTGATGGACGGCCAGCCCATCGGCACGGTCGCCGTCGCCGACAGGAAGGCCCGCACGGCTGCTGCCGACACCCTTCTGCCGCAGCTCGCAAGGCTCGCCTCGCTCGCCGGCGTCCTGATCCGTCAGAAGGAAGAGGCGCGGCGGCGCATGCTGGCCGCCGAGGTCCTGTCGCGTGACGAGAAGCGCCATGCGCTGGCGCTCGACGCCGCCAATGTGGCGAGCTGGATGTGGGACCTCTCGACGGGCATCGTGTCGGGTAACGAGACCTTCCACCGCATGCTGGGCTTCCGTTCGACGCGGCCGATGAGCGCGCGCACCTTCTTCGGTGCGGTCCACCCCGCCGACCGCAAGACGACCATCGACCGCCTGCGCAATGCGCTCGCCACCGGCAAGGAATATGACGGCCTGTTCCGTGCGTCCAAGTCGGGCCGCTGGCTGCTCGGCCGCGGCCGGGTGCATGAATGGGACGCGGAGGGCAAGCCGACCCTCTTCCTCGGCATCAATGTCGACGTCACCGACGGGCAGCTCGCCTCCGAGCGCACGCGGCTCCTGCTGCGCGAATTGAACCATCGCGTCAAGAACACGCTTGCCATGCTGCAGTCGCTCGCCCGCCAGACCCTGCGCCAGACGAGCGATCCGGTGGAGTTCATGGATGCCTTCGCCGGCCGCCTGCAATCGCTTTCCGAGGCGCATGGGCTGCTCAGCGATCACGAATGGGGCGTCATCCACCTCAAGATGCTGCTGCAGAAGCAGATCATGCCCTATGCGCTCGATTACGAGAGCCAGGTCGAGATCCACAAGGACGAGGTGGAGCTGGGGCCGGACGAGGCCGTCGGCCTCGGCCTCGTGCTGCACGAGCTTGCCACCAATGCCCGCAAATACGGGGCGCTCTCGGTCGCCACCGGCAAGGTGGTGATCACGGCGCGCATCGTCAACGAAGAGGGCCGCCGCGTGCTCAACATGACCTGGCACGAGGTCGGCGGGCCGCCGGTCAATCCGAACGGGCGGCGTGGCTTCGGCTCCGTGCTGATCGAGCGCAGCCTCGACAAGATCCTCGGCAGCAGCGTGCATGTCGAATATCTGCCGAAGGGCGTTACCGCCGTCGTGCGGATGCCGCTGTAAGCTTCAAGGAAACGGACGTCCTTGTGCGCCCGTTCGGGCGCACGGCTCTCTTTTCGAGCAAATCCCAGGATTGTCAGTCGTCGCGGCGCGATTTCGGCGCGAGCAGGAAGCCGAGGGCAAGCGCCACGGCTGTCGCGGCGAAGGGCTTTTGCGTGGCGACGGTGGCGGCCGCGGCCATCAGGTCGCGGCGCGCGGCAAGCTGCTGCCGGCGGATGCGGCGCAGTTCCCGCTCCCGCCTGTTGCGGGCGGCGACGACGACGAGCACGATGATGGCCAGCAGGAGGAAGCCGCCGGCAAGGCCGAAGAGGGCCGGCGCCGTGCCGTAGCGCTCGGCCAGCAGCACCGCGCCGCCGACGACGGCCAGCACATAGGCGGTGACGAGCAGCACGCCGGCGACCAGGCCGCCGATCGCGTTGCGCCGGGCGCTGTCGACCGTTTCCTCCACCCGGTCCGTGACGCGGGTGACGAGATTTTGCACGAGAATGGCCCCCAGTGACAGCATGCCTTGTGTGCTCCGCGGAAGTGAGGGGACGCCGGGGCGTCCCGGGATCGTGAAGGGATGGATCAGCGCCGCAGGAGCGCGGCCAGAAGGAAGCCGGCGGCGGCGGCAACGCCGAGCGTCGTCAGCGGATGTTCCTTGACGGCCTTGCGGGCCATGCGGCCGGAATCCTGGTAGCGGGACTGGAGTTCGGAGAGGATGTCCTCGCCGGCGGCGATCATGTCGCGGAAGTCGCCTTCCGCGCGGTCCTTCAGGCCGTGCGCGGCGTCGCTCATCTCGGCCTTGGCCGCCCGGGCCCTCTTGCGGATGTTTCCCGCCCCCTTCGAGGCGTCGGTGGCGAGCAGGCGGGCGAGCGAGGCGATTTCCTCGCGCAGTTCCGTGATCTGGTCCTCGACGGCCTGGGCTTCGTCCTTGAGCCCGTTTTTGAGGGTCTTGCTGCGGGATGAAAACATTCCGGTGGCCATGCCGTTTCTCCTTTGCGGTCGCCCGCTTGCACGCGGGCCGAACTGCGCTCCACCCCCTTGGCGGAACGGTCTTCCGGGGCAGAAAACGTGCAATGTCGCAAAAGGTTCCCTGGAACTGCTCCAGGACGCTGGAACGTCAGGCCGAAGCGGTGTGGGGCAGCACGAAGGGCACGCCCGCTTCGGGCACGCCGTTGATGCGCATGCGGCAGCCGAAGACGGCTTCCATCGCATCGTCCGTCATGACATCGGCCGGGCGTCCCGCCCGCTCGATGCGGCCGGCCTTCATCATCACCATGTGGTCGGCGAACATGGCGGTGAGGTTGAGGTCGTGCATGACGGCGATCACCCCGCCGCCGTTTTCGCAATAGCGGCGGGCGAGCTGCATGATGGTGAGCTGGTGGCGGATGTCGAGCGCCGAGACCGGCTCGTCGAGCATCAGGAAGCAGGGCTCGCCGTCGAGGATTGGCTCCCAGATCTGGGAGAGCACGCGGGCAAGCTGCACGCGCTGCTGCTCGCCGCCGGAAAGCTCCTGATAGAGCCGCCCGGCAAAGCCCGAGAGGTCGACGGCGCGAAGCGCCTCGGCGGTGATGGCGTCGATGCGGTCGGCATGGCGGTTCGGGCCGACGGTCAGGCCGAGGCGGACGATCTCGCGCACGGTGAAGGGAAAGGCGATGGTCGCCGCCTGCGGCAGCACCGCGCGCTTGATGGCGAGCTGCCAGGGTTCGAGCGCGCGGATGTCGTGGCCGTTGAGGGTGATGTCGCCCTTGCTCGAAAGCTCGCCCGCGACGGCCTTCAGCATCGTCGTCTTGCCCGAGCCGTTGGGGCCGACGATCGCGGTCAGCTCGCCAGCCTTCGCCTGCAGCGATACGCCTTGGACGATGGTCTTGCCGGACAGGCTGACCGTGAGGTTCCTTGCAGCGATCATTTCCGTCCTACCAGCCGTTCCGCGTGCGGTCGCGCAGCAGCACCCAGAGGAAGAAGGGCGCGCCGGCCAGCGCCGTGATGATGCCGATGGGCAGCTCCGCGGGGGCGACGATGGTGCGCGCCAGCATGTCCGCCCCGAGCATCAGCACGCCGCCGAGCAGCGCGGAGGCCGGCAGCAGGTAGCGATGGTCCGGGCCGATGACGATGCGCAGCAGGTGCGGCACCACGATGCCGACGAAGCCGATGCCGCCGCTGACGGCGACCGAGGCGCCGACGGCGCCCGCCACGGCCACGACCGCGGTGTATTTCAGCCGCTGCACCTTCACGCCCATGTGGAAGGCGGCGGCCTCGCCGAGGGTGATGGCGTTGAGCCCGCGCGACAGGAAGGGCACGACGAGGAGAGCGATCAAGATGATCGGGCCGGCGGCGAGAAGCTTCGTCCAGGTCATGCCCGAGAGCGAGCCGAGGCTCCAGAAGGTGACGTCGCGAAGCTGCTTGTCGTCGGCCATGTAGATGAGGATGCCGGTGACGGCGCCGGCAAGGGCCGCGATGGCGATGCCGGCGAGCAGCATGGTGGCGACGGAGGTCTGCCCGCCGCGCGTGGCGATCTGGTAGAGCAGCAGCGTCGTCAGAAGCCCGCCGAGGAAGGCGGCAAGCGGCAGCGCATAGGCGCCGAGCGCCAGCATGAGGCCAGCCGGCAGGCTGCCGCCGAGCACGATCATCAACACCGCGCCGAGCGCCGAGCCCGAGGAGATGCCGACGAGGCCGGGATCGGCGAGCGGGTTGCGGAAGAGGCCCTGCATGACGGCCCCCGACATGGCGAGCGCTGCGCCGATCAGGAAGCCGAGCAGGGCGCGCGGCATGCGGATGTCGAAGACGATGATGCGGTCCCGCATGCTGAGCGCGGTGTCTTCCGCGCCGGTGAGGAGCGCGCCGATGACATTGACCGCGGATGCGTCCGATGCGCCGGTGGCGATGGACAGTGCGATCGCGGCGACCGACAGGATGACGAGGAGACAGAGGGTGAGGCGGGCGATCGCGGTGCGGTCGCCGGCCGCCTGCCCGCCGGCGGCGCGCATCAGGAAGGACCTGCGTGCGACCGGGCCGCGCATGGCGTCATTGAGAGACATTACCGGGCTTGCCGTAGAGTTCTTTGTTGAGGTCGCTGACGGCCGAGGCGGTGCGCGGGCCGAAGCCGAGCAGGTGCAGGCTGTTCATGCGCAGGACCGTCTTGTTCTTGCCGGCCGGCGTCACGGCGATGGCGGGATGGGCGAGCACTTCCTCGTCCGTGCTGCCGGCGCCCGGGCGCGTCATGACCATGACGACGTCGGGCTTGGCGTTGATGACCGCCTCGTCGGTGAGCGGCTTGTAGCCGTCGAAGGTGCCTTCGGTGGCGTTGATCGCGCCGGCAAGGCCGATGATGCCGTCGGCGGCCGTGTGGTTGCCGGCGGCCATGATGCGGCCGTTCTGGAAGCTCAGGATGAAGAGCACGCGCTTGCGCTCGCTTTCCGGCCGCTTGGCGGCATCGGCGATGGCGCCGTCGAGTTCGGCGCCGACCTTCTCTTCCAGCGCCTTCGCCTTTTCCGGCACGCCGAGGAAATTGCCGACGACATCGATCTTCCTGAGGATCGCGGCGCGGTCATAGCCTTCCGGCACGGTTTCGAAGGGAATGCCGGCGCTCTTCAGCACGGCTAGCGCATCGGCCGGACCGCTGCCCTCCACCGCGAGGATCGCGGTGGGATTGACGGCGATGACGCCTTCCGGCGAGAGGGCGCGCATATAGCCGACATCCGGCAGCTTCAGCGCCTCCTCGGGATACATGCTGGTGGAATCGCGCGCGACGATCCGCTCGCCTTCGCCGAGCGCATAGACGATTTCGGTCACCGCGCCGCCGATCGTCACCAGCTTCGACGTATCGACCTTCTGCATGTCCTGCGCGGCCGCCTTGCGGACGAAGCCGCCGTCGACGGGCAGGGTGAGGGTCGCCAGCAGCGGGGCGGAAAGCGCGAAGACGGTGAGGGCCACTTCCCACGGGCGGGCGCGGCGCAGATCGAAGCTCTTGCTCATGATCGTAATCCTTGGGTCGTGGTCCCTGATGGTGCTCGTCTTCAGGCGGCGGCGCTGTCGGGGCGCGGCAGGCCGTCGAGGATCTCGCGCCAGTCGGCGCGCTCGCTCATGCCTTCCTTCCGCTTGCCGAAGAACTGGACGATCATCTCGCCGCTCGCGTCATAGGCTTCGAGCGAGGTGACGTGGCCGTCGCTGGTCGGCTTGCGGACGACCCAGCACTCGACGATGTGGTCGGTGCGCAGGTGCATGTGGAAGGTGGGATCCATCACGTTGAGCCAGGGACCCATCGGCTGGATGTTCTTCACCGGGCCGGTGTGGATCTGGATCGTGCCGTGATTGCCGGCGAAGCACATGATCTCGGCGTCGCGCTCGGCCGAGGCGCGCAGCAGTTCGCTGACGGCATCGGCGCGCACCTGGCGGGCGAAATCCTCGCCGACGCTGCGCACGGCGTCCTGACGGGCGATCTTCAGCTTGCGCAGCATGCCGAAGAACTGGTGCGTATCCGTCATGGCGCTCCAGTTCTCGCGCAGTGCCGCCACATCGACCGGGCCGGTCTCGACGGTCTTCGCCGAGACGACTTCGACGAATTCCTGCGACTGGTCCTCCAGGCGGAAGTCGGCGACGATGGCCTCGTAGGCTTCGAGGTTGGAGGCCGGGCGAAGGTGGACCTTGTGCACGGCGTCGCCAGCCTTGTCGAAGAACTGCAGGCTGCGGCGGACCTGCTCGCCGTCGGTCTTCGTCACGGCGAAGCCATGGGCCCAGGTGCCGGGGAAGATGCGAAGGTCGATATTCTCGCCGAGCACGATCGAGGCGTGCTTGCCGGTGGTGACCTTCTCGAACACGCCGATCTTCTCGTGCACGACGCTCTCGTTGCGGGTCAGCGCCATGATCTCGCCGAGGGCTTCGGCACGCTCGAGGAAGCGATTGGCGCTGCCGTCGATGCGGATCGCGGTGAGCCCGACCTCGGCCGCGACGAGCGCAGCCTCCGAAATACCGAGCTGGGCGGCGATGTCACGCTCGCGCATCTTGGGGTTTTCCGCACGGAAGGCGCGGATTTCGGCGGGTGTCGGTCGGGTCGTGTCGGTCATGGTCGCGGCCTTCATTCAAATGTTCATGGCCATTTCCTGCCACTCCCGCTGGTCCGTTTTTCTCGGCGGAACAGGGAGTTGCGGGGGAATTTGGCGTTTACTATCTTGACTTGCTTACTCATATTTATCTATAGGCGCAATACAGGACTGGCAAACTCATGTTAATTTTGTGAGACGCCGGAACCGACGTCCGGACCGAAAACACGAACAGGCAAGCCATGATCGTACGCACCCTTCTTCTCTCGTCGATGCTCGCAGCCGCCGCCGTCTCCGGCGCGGCCGCACAGGAAGCCGCGCCCAAGGGGCTGGATGTCGAGCTCAATGCGCTTGCCGCCTCGCAGAAGGGCTGCCTCTTCACCTTCGTCGCGGCGAACGGCTTTCAGCAGAACGTTTCGAAGGTCTCCTTCGAATTCGTGATCTTCAACGACAAGGGCACGGTCGAGCGGCTGGCGCTGCTCGATTTCCGCGACCTGCCGGCCGGCAAGTCGAAGGTGCGCCAGTTCGACGTGCCGGGCATCAAGTGCGAAGGGGTGAAGAACCTGCTGATCAACGATGCGCCGGTCTGCGAAGGCGAGGGGCTCGACAAGGCCCGCTGCATGGACGGCATCGTCACGCGCAGCAAGGTTTCGGCCGGTCTCGAAGGTTGAGTTGAGTGGCGGCCCGCATGAGGCGGGATCGCGATGAATGGAACGGTGGATAAGACGATGGCTGGAAGCAAGTGGCTCTGGATCGGTGCGGGGGTGTTTTCTCTGCTGGCCCATGCCGGGGCGGCCGCGATCCTCACCATGACGCCGGCGGCGCCGGAAGACGAGGCGCTGATCGCCGGCGGCGTCGTCGCGGAAGTGGCCATGCTCGGCAACGGCGCCTTCGAGGCGGTCGAGTCTGGCAATCCCGAAGAGGCGATCACGCCGGAAGCGATCCAGCCCGATATCACCGAGCCGCAACCGCAGGAGGTTGCGGAAATCAAGCCCACCGAGATCCAGCCCGAGACGACCGAGATCGCGCCCGTCGATCCGGTGGTGTCGGAGCCGGTGCAGGAGCTGATCGTTCCCTCCGCCGAGGTGGAGATCGCCGCGATCCCGATCCCGGAAATCAAGCCCGAGGTCGAGCCGGAACGGGAGATCAAGCCGGTTCCCGAGGTGAAGAAGCAAGAGCCGGTCAAGAAGGTCGAGCGCAAGAAGCCGAAGCAGAAGGTCGTCCGCAAGGCCGGCGAGAAGGGCACGGCGAAGGCGAATGCCACGAAGGGCGAGGTGGATGGCTCGGCCGACGTGAAGACCGCCTCCGTCGGCGGCCAGAAGAAGGGCAATTCGTCCACGGCCGGCAATGCCGCCGTCAGCAATTATCCGGGCAAGGTCCGCAACAAGATCAACCGCGCCAAGCGGCGCGCGCCGGGCGGCGAGAGCGGCAGCGTCGTGGTAAGCTTCGTCGTCGGCTCGGGCGGGCAGGCGAGCGGCATCCGCGTCGCGCGCAGCTCCGGCAGCGCGGCGCTCGACAGGGCGGCGGTCGATTCGGTGCAGCGCGCCGCGCCTTTCGCCAAGATTCCCGAGGCCGCGGGGCGCGCGTCCTGGGCATTCAACGTGCCGATCGTTTTCAACTGAGGCGATCTTTCCCGCTGCCTTCCGGTCGGCGGGATTTTTTTGTCGGAAAATATGACTTTAATAGTCATGTTTATACTTTACTATGAAAATCAAGTTTTGTAGGTTGACCCGGAACTGAGGCTCCGCCCACGCGGAGTGCCAAAGGGGATGCTGCATGAATACGATGACTGCGGGCCGCATGGAGTCGGTCCTGAAGGCAATGATCGCCGAGCGGGACCGGCGCATCGCCGATCTGGAGCGCCAGCTTGCCGCGCTCCGCAAGCAGATGGCCGAAGGCTCGCAGGAGGGAGCGGCCGCCGCGCCGGCCGCCCCGCGGATGGAGGTACGGGCGCCGCAGGCGCAGGCCCCCCGCAGCGTAGAAGTCACCAAAGTGAAGCGCCGGACCGGCGAAGCGGAGAGGAAGGCGATGCGCGAGAAAAGGCAACAGCAGCAGGCCCGCCAGCGGCAGGACAATGACGAGAAGGCCGACAAGGCTGGCCTCGAGGGCCGCAGCTTCCTCTATGTCGGCGGCCGCGACTGCCAGGTGGCGCATCTGCGCCAGATCGCCAGCTCCTACGGCGCAAACCTCATCCATCACGACGGCGGTCTTCGCGAGGCGGTGTCCCGCATCGACAACGTGCTGCCCTCCGTGGACTGCGTCTTCTGCCCCATCGACTGTATCAGCCATGATGCCTGCATCCGCGTGAAAACGGGCTGCAAGAAGTGGGAGAAGGCCTTCGTGCCGCTGCGCAACGGCAGCAAGTCCTCCTTCGAGCGGGCCCTGCAGAGCATGAGCCAGGGAGACAGTACCCAGTGAATGACGAAAGACCCGAGGCCTTCGCGATGATCGGCCTACACAAGCTGGCCGCCCAGAACGGCGACGGCCTCGTACCGGAGCTCTATGCCCTCCTGACGCGCCGCGCTTGCCTGCTGGACAGCGCCAATGTCGTGGAATTTCCCGTGAACGACGCTCGCCCGCCGGCGCGACGGGCAGCTTTCGAGGACGACACCGCCCTCGATGCGCGCAACGACAATGTCGTCGCGTTCTCCTCGCTGCGTCGCGCGCCCTCCGGGCGCTGACGTCAGGCTTGATTCTTAGAGCATTTCCGCTTTTCTTCGAATCGCGAAAACGCTCTAACTCTTTATTTTAACGCAATTCCGGACGCAAAACCGCTTCACACTTTTGCTGGAATTGCTCTAGGCAGGAACGCGCCGAGCGCGACTGCCAGCCATCCCGCCATCATCACGACGCCGCCGGTCGGCGCGGACATGGGGAAAAGCCCGTGTCCCGCCGAATGGCGGAAGACGAGGTCGCCGGCAAAGAGCGCCGTGCCGAGGGCCAGCAGCAGCGCGGCCAGCGGCGCGGTCCGCACCATTGGCCAGGCCGCGTGGAGCGCGACCAGCGCCGGGGCATGGGCAAGGCACATGGCGGAAGCGCCGGCCATCAGGCGCGGATCGCTGCCATGTGAGGCGGCCGCCGCTGTTGCGACGCCGGCAAGGCCCATCAGGCCGGCGACGAGAAGGCTTGCCGAGCGGAGCGAAAAGGACATGGATGACTCCCGGGACTATTCCTGGTTCTGCATATGGTGGGCAAGCCGGGTGACCGGCTCGAGGATGATCGTCCGCAGGCCCTCGCCGGGCACCGTCTCTTCCAGCGCGCGCACGAAGCAGAGCAGCCATTCGTCCCGTTCGGCCGGGCCGATCGGCGCGACGAAATGGCGGCGGCGCAGCATGGGGTGGCCGCGCTTCTGCGTATAGAGCGGCGGGCCGCCGAGCCAGCCGGTCAGGTATTCGTAGAGCTTTTCCTCGCTGCCGGTGAGGTCCGGCGGATGGATGGCGCGGCAGCGGGCCGCTTCCGGCAGGGTGTCCATCAGCGCGTAGAAGCGGCGCGTCAGGGCGCGCACGCCCGCCTCGCCGCCCACCGCCTGGTAGAGGGTGATCGTCTCGCCCTGCCGTTCCTGCTCTTGCGTCGCGTCGGTCATGGTTCTTCCCGTTGCCTTGGGTCTTAGCGCCGCCGCATCCGCCGCGCAATCCCGGCCGCAGAGCTGCGGCAATGCGCCCGGCAGCGCCGCCTCGGGCGGATTGACAAGAAACCGTCTAGACGGTATGTTTTATCATGAGCAAAGCCCACCATCGCAAAAAGCATCCCGAGGCCGTCCGCCAGCAATTGCTGGAAGTCGCGGCGAAGCTGTCGCTGGAGAAGGGGCCGGCGAGCGTGACGCTCGATGCCGTTTCCCAGGCGGCCGGGGTCAGCAAGGGCGGCCTGCTGCACCATTTCCCCAACAAACTGTCGCTGCTCGACGGCCTGTTCGACGACCTGACGGAAAAGTTCGACCGGGCGCTTGCCGAGCGCATGCGCGACGATCCTGAGCCGAAGGGCCGCTTCACGCGGGCCTATGCGGCGATCTGGTTCCTGCCGGAGGGCCTTTCCGACGGCGAGCAATGGAAGGTGCTCACCGTCGCGCTCATCTCCGAGCCGCACCTGCGCGAGCGCTGGCGACAATGGGTCGACCGGCACCTCGCGGAAAATGTCGGCACGGATTCGACGCTCGACGCCATGCTCGTCCGCTATGCGGTGGACGGGCTTTGGCTGGCCGACCTGCTCGGGGCGCCCGTCATGGATGCCGCACCGCGCGCGGCCATGCTGGAGCGCCTGATGGCCCTGTCGCGCACCTGACCGTCTTTTGCAATCCGCGCCGGAAGGCGCCCGTTGGCGCGGCCTGCGCCGGAGACCTCACATGAACATCACCGCCGTCTATGCCGTCCTGGTGGCCGCCATCGTCTTCGAGGTGCTCGGCACCTCCGCCATGCAGGCCGCGCAGCACTTCTCCCGCCTCGGGCCGACCCTCGTCATGGTGGTCTGCTATGCCGTGGCATTCTACTTCCTCTCGTGGAGCCTGCGCTACGTTCCGGTCGGCATCGCCTATGCGATCTGGAGCGGCCTCGGCATCGTGCTGATCTCGCTCGTCGGCTACTTCGCCTTCGGCCAGAAGCTCGACTTTGCCGCCATTGCCGGCCTCGGCCTGATCATTGCCGGCGTTCTTGTGCTGAACCTTTTCTCCAAATCGACATTCCACTGAAAGGGAGCCGGAATGTTGAGAGGACCCCGCTTGCCAAGACGCGGGACTGCCTCTATCGGTTTCGACGAATTGAAAGCGGTTTCAATTCCCGGCCTTGAAGGAATGGCACATGGCGATACGCACCATCGTATGGGGTGAAAACATCCACGAGCAGACGAACGAAATCGTCCGCTCGATCTATCCGAACGGCATGCACAACACGATCGCCGAGGCGCTGAACAGGGATCCCGCGATCCGCGCCACGACGGCGACGCTGCAGGAGCCGGAACACGGGCTCACCGAGGCCCGCCTTGCCGAGACGGACGTCCTCGTCTGGTGGGGCCACAAGGATCACGGCGCGGTCGACGATGCGGTGGTAGAGCGCGTGGCGCGGCGCGTGTGGGCGGGCATGGGCCTCCTCGTGCTGCATTCCGGCCATTTCTCCAAGATCTTCAAGCGCCTGATGGGCACGCCCTGCGCGCTGAAATGGCGCGAGGCGGGCGAGCGCGAGCGGGTCTGGGTGATCAATCCCCGCCACCCCATCGCCGAAGGGCTCGGCGAGAATTTCGTGCTTGAGAACGAGGAGATGTATGGCGAGCAGTTCTCCGTGCCGGAGCCGCTGGAGACCGTCTTCATCTCGTGGTTTGCGGGCGGCGAGGTTTTCCGCTCGGGTCTCACCTGGCGCCGCGGCGCCGGCAACATCTTCTATTTCCGCCCGGGCCACGAGACCTACCCGACCTATCACGACGCCACGGTCCAGAAGGTCCTGGTCAACGGCGTGAAATGGGCCTTCAACCCGCAGGGCACCTATGCGGCGATCCACGATGCGCCCAACGTGCCGGTCGACAAGGCCCTGGAGCCGATCGAGGAGCGCGGTCCGAAACTGCATGAGGCCGGCGAAGCCGGTTACCGCTGAGGCGAACGATGCGTCTTCTCGTTGTTGGAACAGGCGGCATGGCCAATACCCATGCCAGATATTTTGCCGCGATAGACGGCGTCGAGCTGGTCGGCGCGGTCGATGTCGACCCCTCGCGGGCCAAGGCCTTCGCCGACCAGCATGGCATCGCGAATGTCTTCACCTCGCTGGAGGACGCCATCGCCTGGAATGGCTTCGACGCGGCGACCAATGTCACGCCCGACCGTGCGCACCATCCGACGACGCTGGCGCTGCTGGCGGCGGGCAAGCATGTGATGTGCGAGAAGCCGCTGGCGGAAAACTACGCCAAGGCCGACGAGATGGCCCGCGCCGCCGAGGCCTCCGGCCTCGTGACCATGGTGAACCTCACCTATCGCAACGTGGCGCCGCTGCAGAAGGCGCGCGCGATGGTGCTGGCGGGCGAAATCGGCCGCGTGCGCCATGTCGAGGCGTCCTACCTGCAAAGCTGGCTCGTCTCGAAGGCCTGGGGCAACTGGGCCACGGAAAGCCAGTGGCTCTGGCGCCTTTCCACCCGGCACGGCTCGAACGGCGTGCTGGGCGATGTCGGCATCCACATCCTCGATTTCGCCAGCTACGGCGCGGCGAGCGATGTGGACCACGTCTTCGCGCGGCTGAAGGCTTTCGACAAGGCGCCGGACAACCGGATCGGCGAATACGACCTTGACGCCAATGACAGCTTCACGATGACGGTGGATTTCGACAACGGCGCGCTCGGCGTCATCCATGCCAGCCGCTGGGCGACCGGCCATCTCAACGAGTTGCGCCTGCGCATGCATGGCGACAAGGGTGCCCTCGAGGTCATCCATTCGACCGAGGGATCGAAGCTGCGCGGCTGCCTCGGCGAGGATGTCGAGCAGGCCGTCTGGCGGGAGATCGACGCCGGCACGGTGCCGACCAATTACGAGCGCTTCGCCGCGGCCGTCGCGGCGGGCGAAAGGATCGAGCCGGGCTTCCGTCATGCCGCCGAGCTCCAGAAGGTGCTCGATCTTGCCATCGAAACCGAGAAGGGGCGCTGCGAGCTGGCGGTCTGACCTTAACTCCGGACCGGGCCTGTCGAGCCGCGGATGACGAACTCGACCGGCCAGACCTCCTGAAGCGCTTCCGGCGCTTCCCCCTGCAAAAGCCGCAAGGCCATGTCGCCGATCCGCTCGCCCGCCGCGCGGATCGGCGACTGCGTCGTGGTGACGGCCGGAACGAGATTGTCGGGGCTGAGGTAAAGAAAGACGTCGTCATGGGCGATGAGCGAGACATCCTCGCCCACGGCAAGCCCCGCGATGCGGATCGCCCGCATCGCGCCGAGCGCCGACATCATCGACCCCGCGATGACCGCCGTCGGCGGGGCGGGGAGGGCGAGGAAGCCCTGCATGAGCCGGAAGCCGGTCTCGTCGGTGAATTCGCCGTGGCCGGTCAGCGCCGGATCCACTGCTATGCCTTCTGCCGCGAGCGTCCTGCGGTAACCTTCGTCCCGGTCGCGGGCATAGGTGCTGGCCGTGTCGCCGTTGATGAGGGCGATGCGGCGATGGCCGAGCGCGGCAAGATGCTTCGTCGCGGCGGCGATGGCCCCGAAATTGTCGATGTCGAGGAAAGCGAAGGGCTTTTCCGCCTCGCTCCGCCCATGCACGATGAAGGGCAGGCCGAGCGCCTGCAACAGCGCGATGCGCTCGTCGGTGCAGGCGGGCGTATGGACGATCACGGCGTCCACCCGCTTGCTCGCCGCGAGCCGGCGATAGGCGGCCGCCTCGTCCTGCGCGCTCTCGACGGTCGAGACGAGGATGTCGATGCCTTCCTGCTGCAGGCGCGTCGAAAGACCGCCCATGAACTCGCTGGAATGGGGCCCGAAGCGCCCGCCGCCCTGGAAGACAATGCCGATGGCGCCGGCCCGGCCGGTCGCCAGCCGCTGGGCGATGCTGTTCGGGCGGTAGCCCAGCCGCTCCGCGGCCTCCAGCACGCGCGCACGCGTCTCCGCCTTCACCTCCGGATAGCCGCTCATCGCCCGGCTCACCGTCGTCTGGGAGAGGCCGATGCGCGCGGCAAATTCCTTGAGGTTCATTCTCTTCCCCTCGAAAGCAGTCTTTCGATTGCGGCCTTTATGAACTCTCCCGCCCATCGCCGCAAGCAAGGGCAGGGGCGTGGCTGTCCGCTTCCGGTAAAGCCGTTCGCGCGAAGGCATCATTCAGGTTGCAGAATCCCGCTTGATAAATGTTAACGACACGTTAAGGTCCGGATTTGAACGACATGGTTGTGGCGGAGGCGAATTTCGCTTCTGCTAATATGTCGATGGGGTGAGGGCCGGAGGGAACGCGGCCGTTCATCCGGGCCTTTCGGGCAGGGACGGCTTCGAGGGCTATTCGCGACGATTTGGGGGAAGATCATGCAGGCGGGCAGCGTGTTGCCGGCCGCGATGGGTCCGTCTGTTCGATCGGACCTGCAGCCGGAAAATCTCGACGCGAGGGCAGGTGGGCGGTCACGCGAAGCCTTGGCAGGGCAGGGCCGGCCGGGCGCGCCGCTCGTCTATAGCCGGAGCGAGACCGGCCGGCGGCCCGCCTATTTCCGCGTGCTGGAGCGAGTGTTCGGCGCGCGGCGGGCGCGGCTTCGCAGCCTCCTTTTCGCGCGGGCGCCGGTGCTTTTCCTCATGGTGGAGGAGGTGTTCCTTCTTTATGTGCTGGTCGGGCTTTTCCGTGCCCTGCTGGGACGGCGGACCGTGGGGCTCCTGCTCAAGCCGGGGCCGCTCGCCGTTTCGCCCCGCTGGGGAAACCGCTGGCGGCGCGCGGTGCTGCAAAGGCTGAAGCGCTGCCGCGCGGTGCGCACGCTCTCCATCGTGCCCTTCAGCGTCCTTCCGCCCGCCGTCGCCATTGCCGATGGCTATATCTACGATTTCCAGCTCTGGGACCTGAGCGAAGAGGAGCGCAAGGCGGTGAACGCGCTGCGTGCCGAGCGCCGGCCGGGCGACCGCCTTGTGCTGACGGCCATCGGCAGCCAGTGCGGCCGGAAAGGTTTTGACCTCTTCGCCGATATCTATGCCCGGTCCGCGCGGCTGCGGGCGTGCTACCAGTTCATCGCCTGCGGCAAGGTTGCCGTGGCCGACGCCGAGCATGCCGAGGTCCTGCGCGAGGGCGGCGGCGTCACGGTCGACCGGTTCATCTCCGATGCCGAGCTGCTGGGCGCCTATGCGGCGAGCGATGCGATCTGGTGCTTCTACCCGAGGACGGGCGATCAGGCCTTCGGCATTCTCGGGCGGGCGGCGCAGCTCGGCCTTCCGGTGGTGGTGCGCGAGGGCTCGCTCGCCCATCGCCTGTGCGCCATTGAGGACGTGCCGCATCTTGCCGCCCCGATGGAGGGGCTTTCCGTCCGTCTTGCCGGCCCGCTGCCGCCGCGGGACGAGCTGCGCGGCCGTCATGCGGCCGAGCGCTTTGCTATGGAAAGCGAGGCGACACTGCGCGCCGCCCTCGGCCTTGCCGCAACGCACCCGGTTATGGAGGCATAGCCCTCAGGCGAGCCGCTTGCCGTCCTCGCCGATCACCTTCTCGCCATCCTCCTTGGCGAAAGGCCCCTTGTGCGTGTCGGGAAGGATATCCAGCACGGCTTCCGACGGCCGGCAGAGCCGCGTTCCGAGCGGCGTCATCACGAAGGGGCGGTTGATGAGGATCGGCTCGGCCACCATGTGGTCGAGCAGCTCATCGTCCGACAGCGCGGGATCGGCAAGGCCGAGGGCGGCGTAGGATGCTTCCTTCTCGCGAATGGCAGCGCGCACCGCAAGGCCGGCGGTGGCGATCAGGGCCCGCAGTTCCTCCCGGGTCGGCGGTGCGGCGAGATAGTCCACGATCCTCGGCTCGATGCCGGCATTGCGGATTAGGGCCAGCGTGTTGCGCGAGGTGCCGCATCGCGGATTGTGATAGATGATCGCTTCCATGGCCGGCCTTTTGAAGAGGTGTCCGGCAAGGGATACGCGATCTCGGCGCAGCGTCAAGCCGTAAGGCGAGGCGACGCCGTCCCCACCCTTTCGCAGCCGGCGTTCAGCGCCCTGTCAGCCGCAAGGCTTTTTCTGTCGCCCAAATCGGCAGGAAAGGCGATCATGAAGCGGTTCTTGAAATGGACAGGGCTTGCGTCCGGCGCGGCGGGCCTCGGGCTCGGCCTCTATCTCGTGGCAATACAGCTGACAGGAAATTTCGCCGCCGTCGTGCCGGGGGAAGCCTACCGCTCCAACCAGCCCACGCCAGCCGATCTCGCGACCTATGCCGAGCGCTACAAGATCCGCACCGTCATCAATCTGAGAGGCCGGGATGAAAACGCCGCCTGGTACAAAAACGAAGCCGCCGCCGCGAAACAGCTCGGCCTTACCCTGATAGATTTCCCCCTGAGATCCAGCCAGCGCCTCGATGCAAAGACGGCGGACGAACTTGTCACGATCCTGCGCGATGCGCCGCGTCCCATCCTCATCCATTGCCACTCGGGCGCCGACCGAACAGGCCTCGCCTCCGTCGTCTATCTCGCCCGCATAGCGCATGCGGATGAGGAAACCGCGGAACGCCAGCTCTCCATCCGCTACGGCCATTTCGGCGTGCCCTTCTTCTCCCCCACCTATGCCATGGACGAAAGCTGGGAGGATATGGAAGCTGCGGAGCGTTCGGCCAGCTGAGCGCCCTCACTGTAGGGCATGGGCTCGGAAAAATGCGAGGTAGGAGATCAGGCCGTAGTCATTGAATAATGCAAGTCCCCGGCCAATCGCTGCATTGGCGGCCGGCGCAGTTCGCGAGAGACAAGCCAACGATCAGGATACAGGTGATGGTGATGATCTTCCTCAACGGATGGTCCCCTTACGGCTGGTGATGCGTGCGGCATTCAGCCATTCCATGGCATCGGCGGCAACCTGCCATCCTTCGAAAAATCCACAAAGTACCGACATTACTTGCATTCGCAGCTATCGAGCATGATAGGGGGAACGGCCACGCACGTCGTTCCCGTTGTTCCTGCGACCCTGGCAAATACCGAAAGCAGATCTTCGGCATTGGTCGCCGATGCAGGTGGGAAGCCCTCTGAGGGGTGCTCTCAACCAGCGGCCTTTCGGCTGATTTTTTCCTCACCGATCACTGAATATCCACGCAGTCAAAAGCTCCCGTGCGGCAGCAAGAAACCAAAGATTAACCATAATATCCGATGGTCTGCGCATGGCGGCGTCCTAGTGGCTGTTCATCTCGAACGGTGCCGCTCGGCGTCACGTCTGAGCGGCGAATTGCGGTAGGGAGCTCTCCACGCATTCGTAAGTGACGAAAGAATGCCGGATGGCGAAACCTATTAATTTAGCGGGCTCCGCAGAGCGCCGAACATATTTTTTACTGACGACGGCGCTTGTTACGCTTGTCTCCATGATGGCTGGCATACGGCCGGTATGCGCCCAGTCAGTCACCGGAAACGGCGTGACCTCCTCTGGCGGCCCTGGCGGCATCGTGTCGCCAAACTGGACAGTGGCCGGCGACCTTGACGTTGGCGCTTCCGGCCCCACCCCCGGCTTCCTGAAAATCGAGAATGGCGGCACTGTCACCAACAACAACGGTGTTGTCGGCAACGGTGCTTCCGATCAGGGCGAGGTCACCGTCTCCGGTCGTGACGGGACTGGAAACGCCTCGACCTGGACCAACAATGGCGATCTTACGATCGGCCAAGACGGCAAAGGCATGCTCTCCGTCATCAATGGCGGCGTTGTAAACAGCGCGTGGAGCTATATCGGTGCCGGGGCCAACGGCCAGGGCGACGTCACGATTTCGGGCAGCGATGTCGATGGCAATGCCTCGATATGGACCATTACCGGGCAGTTTTACATCGGCGAAAGCGGAGCGGGCACCCTCAACATTTCAGATGGAGGAACGGTAAGCAGCTCGGTGACCACGATCGGTAACAGCAGCGGCGGCGTAGGTACCGTCACTGTTTCCGGTCATGACGGCAATGGAAACGTGTCGACCTGGAACAATGCCAACCAGCTTCATATCGGCGACGGCGGCGTAGGAACGTTGAACATTCTGAACGGGGGCGTGGTGAACAGCGGGCAGGGCCTGATAGGGTCCAACGCCGGCGCCAATTCAGTCACCGTCTCCGGCCATGATGGCAACGGCCACGCGTCAACCTGGAATGCCGCCAACAACATCTATGTCGGGTATTATGGCAATGGGGCGCTCTTTGTTGACGATGGCGCGCAGGTCGCGACAAGTGCGACCGGCGGCGGCGCTGCTTCCATTTATGTCGGCCACGGGGCTGGCAGTACCGGTTCGGTAGTCGTTTCGAGCAGCAACGGCGCCCTGTCCAGCTTGAGCGCGTCCGATCGCATCGAGTTGGGGTACGGCGGCACTGGTGAGATGACTGTCAGCAAGGGCGGCTTCGTCAGTGCCGGCAGCGCCGTCTATCTCGCCAACAGTGCTACAGGCAGCGCGACACTTCATCTCGATGGTGACCCCAGCGGCCGCGGCATTCTTGAAACCGGCGCGGTGATCAAGGGCTCCGGCTCCAGCGCCGTGCTGGACCTCGATGGCGGCATCCTGCGCGCCAATCGGGATCAGGCCAATTTCCTCAACGGGTTCTCATCGGTGGCGGTGGCAGCCGGAGGCGCCTGGTTCGACACGAATGGCTACGACATTGCCATCGGCACGGATTTCTCCGGCTCCTCGAGCTTCGACAAGTTTGGCCTTGGACAACTGACGCTGACTGGCGACAGCTCCGGCTTTTATGGTGACTCGACCGTCTCGGCGGGCACATTGGCGGTCAATGGTATTCTGGGCGGCAACATGCTGGTCGATACATCCGGCCGGCTGGCGGGCACAGGGCATGTTGGACCCGTCGTGAATACCGGGGTCGTCGCCCCAGGTTACGGCGGGATGATGGGCACGCTCACCATTGACGGCGACTATACCAGCAATGGCGGTCGTCTCGAAATTGCAGCCGTTCTCGGTGACGACAGTTCCCAGACCAGCCTCCTCGTCGTCGATGGTTCGACCTCCGGGCTCACGCTGATCAATGTCATCAATCAGGGCGGCCTTGGCGCACAGACGGTGGAAGGCATTAAGATCGTCGATGTCGCCGGAGCGTCCAACGGCAGCTTCGTGCTCGACGGCAACTATCTGTTCGAGGGCGATCCGTCGGTAATCGCGGGCGCCTACGCCTATCGCCTCTACCAAGGCGGGGTATCCGACCCGACGGACGGCGACTGGTATTTGCGCTCCGTGCTTGTCAACACGCCCCTATATCAGCCCGGCGTGCCAATCTACGAAGCCTACGGTGCCAATCTACAATCGATCAACACCTTGCCGACCCTCCAGCAACGCGTGGGAAGCCGCTTCCAGCTGGCTGGCGTCGATAGTGACGGTAGCGGCTTCTGGGGCAGGATGGAAGGCACATACGGCCGCTTCGATGATGCTCGGATATCGACGACAGGTATGGATCACCGCATCGATACCTGGAAGATACAGCTCGGAGCGGATGGTTTGCTTGCTGAAGACCACAATGGTGGAAGTCTGATCGCGGGCATCAACCTGAGCTATGGCGAGGCCAACAGCCGGATAAAATCCGTTTTTGGCAACGGAGCGCTGAAATCCGAAGGCTATGGTATCGGCGCGACGCTGACATGGTATGACGGTGCCGGCTTCTATGCAGATGCCCAGGCTCAAATAGGCCGCTATGGCAGCGACCTCAGATCAGAGCTTCTCGGCATTCTTGCCAATAACAACGGTGGCCAGGCTGAAGCATTCAGTGTGGAGGTCGGCAAGAGGCTGTCGATCGATGAAAATCTTGGCATCACACCGCAATTCCAGATGATCTATTCGAATGTCCGGTTTGATCGTTTTGTCGACCCGGCAGGCGCTGTCGTGACGGCGGACGGCAACGACAGTCTGATGACACGCTGGGGGTTGGCTTTTGATTACCAGAGCACCTGGGAGGGCAGGAACAGCCGAGCCTATGGCATAGCCAACCTCAGCTACGAGTGGCTGGACGGGACGCAGGCCTCGGTTGCGGGCACAGCCATCCGACACGCCAGCGAACGCCTCACGGGTGAAATCGGCCTTGGTGCGAGCATGGATTGGCAGAGCAATATCGCTCTCTACGGCGAAGTGCTGGCAGGTACTCCGATAAGCAGCTTTGGCAAAAGCTATGCCCTAAAAGGCAATCTTGGTCTTCGGATGCAATTCTGATTGGGGCCGTAGCACAACAGCCGACGGTTCTGACTTTTGTTCAAGAATGGCGCACCCGACAGGATTCGAACCTGTGACCTTTGGAATCGGAATCCAACACTCTATCCAACTGAGCTACGGGTGCATCCAAGGCGATGACTCGCCTGTCCGATGAGAGGGTTCTTAACCCAGGTGGGGGCGGGCTTCAATGCGGAAATTGCGGAAATGGCAAACTGTCATAGGTTTGCCCGGGATGAAATGAAAGGCCGCCCCTTGGGGCGGCCTTTCTGGTAGGGGATCAGGCGGTCTGCATGGCGCCGGGGCCGGGGATGGCTTTTTCGGGGACCTTGCCGAGGATGATCATGCCGAGCACCTCGTCCTTGGTGACGTCCTCGGTGCGGGCGTGGCCCACCACCTGGCCGTTCTTCATCACCGAGACGCGGTCGGCGAGGTCGAAGACGTCGTGGATGTCGTGGCTGATCAGGAAGATGCCGATGCCTTCCTTCTTGAGCTGCTTGATCAGCTCGCCGACCTGCGCCGTTTCCTGGGGGCCGAGTGCCGCCGTCGGTTCGTCCATGATGAGGATGCGGGCGTTGAAGAGGATGGCCCTTGCGATCGCCACCGACTGCCGCTGGCCGCCGGAAAGCGCCTTCACCGGCTCCTTGAAGCGCTGGAAGTTGGGGTTGAGGCGGCCCATCACCTCGCGGGTCTTGGCCTCCATCGCCACGTCGTCGAGCGTGCCCCAGGGGGTGCGCAGCTCGCGGCCGAGATAGAGGTTGGCGGCGGCGTCGACATTGTCGGCGACGGCCAGCGTCTGGTAGATCGTCTCGATGCCGTATTTCTTGGCGTCGCGCGGGTTGGCGATGTCGGCGGGCTCGCCGTTGATCAGGATCTCGCCGCTGTCGCGCCGGTAGGCGCCAGAAAGGATCTTGATCAGCGTCGACTTGCCGGCGCCGTTGTGGCCGAGCAGGGCGACGACCTCGCCGGGATAGAGATCGACCGAGGCGTTGTCCACGGCATGGATGCCGCCGAAGGAGATGGAGATGTTCTTCATCTCCACGAGGGGCGTACGGGTGTCCGTCATTGGGTGGGCTCCTCTTACTTGGCGCGGGCGCGGTAGATCGTGTCGAGCCAGACGGCGACCACGAGGACCACACCGACAACGATGCGCTGGAACGGGGTGTCGATGCCGACCAGCACCATGCCCGATTGCAGTGATTGCATGACGAGAGCGCCGAGCATGGCGCCCGCGATGGTGCCCATGCCGCCGCCGAGCGAGGTGCCGCCGATGACGGCGGCCGCGATGGTGTAGAGCTCGTCGAGCTCGCCCTGCGCATTGGTCGCGGCGTTGAGGCGGGCGGTCGAGATGGCGGCGGCGATGGCGCAGAGCATGCCCATCAGCGCGAAGATCTTGACCGTGACCCAGCGCGTCTTGATGCCGGCGAGCTCGGCGGCTTCCTGGTTGCCGCCGATGGCGAAGACATAGCGGCCGAAGCGCAGGCGTGTCGAGATGAAGGTCATGACGATGCCGACGACGATGGCGATCAACACGGGAATGGCGATGCCGTGCGGGATGAAGAGGCCGCCGTCCGGCCAGGCGATGCCGTTGGCATCGGCATATCTGCGGGCGATGGCGACGGGCCAGGGATAGCTGTTGACGACCCCAACGGCGCCGAGCACCAGCGCGCAGCCGATGGCGACGAGGAAATATTCGGCCCACATGGGGCGCAGCGGAAAGCCGAAGCGCTTGCGCTGCTTGCGGGAGTTGGCGATCGTCGCGACGATGGCGACGCAGGCGAGGGCGCCGACGATCCAGCTCGCCGTCGCGCCGATCGAGCCCTCGGTGCCGCCGCCCATCAGGCGGAAGGTGGCGTCCATCGGGGCGACGGTGCGCCCGCTCGTGACGAACCAGGTAGCGCCGCGCCAGACGAGCAGGCCGCCGAGCGTGACGATGAAGGATGGCACGTTCATGAAGGCGATGATCGAGCCTTGCAGCGCGCCGATGGCGGCGCCGAGCAGAAGGCCGGCGAGCAGCGTGACGATCCAGGTGGCCGGATGGTTGAAGCCGAGAAGCTGCGGCAGCAGTTCGGCCTGCAGCACGCCCATGATCATGCCGACGAAGCCGAGGATCGAGCCGACGGAAAGGTCGATGTTGCGCGTGACGATGACCAGCACCATGCCGGTCGCCATCACCGCGACGGAGGCGGTCTGGACGGAGAGGTTCCAGAGGTTTCGCGGCGTCAGGAAGAGGCCGCCGGACAGGAAGTTGAAGCCGATCCAGATGATCAGCAGCGCGCCGACCATGCCGAGCAGGCGCGTGTCGATCTCGGTCGCGCGGAAGAAGCGCTTTACCGGATTCTCGCTTGCCGAGCGCGCACGGTTGGCATGTGCGGTATTCGTGATGTCGGCCATGGTCTTGCCGTCCCCCTCACTTCTGTTGAACGTTCGTTTCGGGCGCGCAGTTCGGGTGCTGCTTCTTGAAAGGATGGATCCGCGTCATCCTCCGCCCGCTGCCCATCTTGCGCAAGCGCCGCAACGATGTCGTTGCGGCGCCTGGCGATGGTCAGGTCGTTACCGGATGATCGGGCTCAGTCGCAGGCCGCGACCGAACCGGCCTTCACGCCCTGGCAGGCCGCATCCTTGGAGATCCAGCCGGCGTCGATGACGACGTTCAGGTTGTCCTTGGTGACGGGCAGGGGAGCGAGGAAGACGGACTTCATCTCGACGCCCTTCGGGCCGCCGTTGAAGGTGGTGACGCCTTCGATCTCGTCCATGGTCTTGCCGCCGGCGAGCTCGGCGGCGATTTCCGCGGCGCGCTTGCCGAGTTCACGCGAGTCCTTCCAGACCGAGACGGTCTGCGTGCCGAGCGCGACGCGGTTGAGCGCGGCGTGGTCGGCGTCCTGGCCGGAGACCGGAACGGAGCCGGCAAGGCCCTGGGCTGCAAGCGCCGCGATCGCGCCGCCGGCGGTGCCGTCGTTCGAGGCGACGACCGCGTCGACCTTGTTGTCGTTCGCCGTCAGGAACTGCTCCATGTTCTTCTGGGCATTTTCCGGCTTCCAGCCGTCGGTATAGGCTTCGCCGACATTCTTGATCTTGCCGGCGTCGATCGCTTCCTTCAGCACTTCCTGCTGGCCAGCGAAGAGGAAGTCGGCGTTCGGGTCGGCCGAGTTGCCCTTGATGAAGACATAGTTGCCTTCCGGCTTCACCTTGAACACTTCGCGGGCCTGCATGCGGCCGACTTCCTTGTTGTCGAAGGTGATGTAGAAGGCGGCCGGGTTTTCGATCAGGCGGTCGTAGCCGACGACCGGGATGCCTTCCGCCGCGGCCTTCTCGATGGCCGGGCCGATGGCGTCCGAATCCTGCGCCAGGACGATGATGGCGTTGGCGCCCTGTGCGATCAGCGATTCGATGTCGGTGAGCTGCTTGGCGGCGGACGACTGGGCGTCAGCGGAAATGTACTTGTCGCCGGAAGCCTCGAGCGCTGTCTTGATGGCGGCTTCGTCGGTTTTCCAGCGCTCTTCCTGGAAGTTGGACCAGGAGACGCCGACGACGAGGTCCTTGGCGTGAACGGCGGAATGCATGGAAACGATGATGGCAGCCCCTGCCATCAGCTTCAAAACGGATTTCATCTTATCTCCTCCCAAGTGAACACCGGCCGCCTGGACGAATCCCGTCCTTTCAACGACCGGCCACGATAACACTGTCTCGATAACCCCTCCCGACACGCCGGGACTTTTTTCTCGACAGTCGAGAAAATAAATGTCAGATGTTTCGAAGGCTGTCAACAAGGCTTTGACGGCTCTTGAACGGCGGCGTGACAGGTGCTTTGGAGGGGCATGTGTTGCATCTCATGAAAGCGGGCGGAAACAGGCGATGCTGGTGAAGTCGAGCACGGAGCTTGTGCGTCAGCAGAACAGTGCGCTCGTGCTCGCCTCCCTGCGCCGGCATGGGCCGCTCGCCCATACCGATATTTCCCAGCATACCGGTCTTGCCTCGGCGACCGTCTCGGCTATCACGGCGGAGCTTGAAAAGGCCGATGTGCTGGAGCGGCGCGAGCAGCAGGCGACCGCAATGCGCGGGCGGCCTCGCGTCATCTTCGGCCAGCGGCGCGCGGCCGGCTATCTCATCGCGGTGCGCATTTCCTCCGACGTCGTGCAATATTCGCTGGCTGACTATGGCGGCACGCTGATCGACCGGTTCGAGGAAGCGCGTAACCATGCGGACAGCTCGACGGAGCCCTTTGCGGCAGCCTTCGTGGCGGCGCTGGAGAAGCTTGCGAGCCGGTCGCGGATCGCGCGGGAAGACGTGCTCGTCGTTTCGATCAGCAGCAAGGGGCTCGTCGATCCGGCGCTTGCGCGGCTCGTCTGGTCGCCGATCTTCGGTTCGCGGCAGGTGGATTTCGCCGCGCTGCTCCAGCCGCACTGGCGGGCGAAGATCCTGCTCAGCAACGAGACGCTGCTCGTCGCGCATGCCATGGCGCTACGCATGGAGCGGGCCGGCATGGAAAACCTGCATTCCGTCGCTGCGCTGTCGCTCGGCCACAGCATCGGCCTCGGCATCGCGCGGTTCGACCGCTCCGGCGAACTGTCGGTGACCGCGCCGAATTTCGGGCACATGCTGAATTCGTCGGACGGCAAGCTGTGCCGCTGCGGCTCGCAGGGATGCATCGAGGCTTCCGCCGGCTTCTACGGCATCCTGCGCACGGCCTTCGAGGTGCCGCCGGATACGATTCCCGCCAAGTTCGTGCCGCTGGCCGAGATGGACAAGATCGCGCTTCGGGCCCGGCAGGGGCATCGCATGTCGGAATATGCCTTCCGCCAGGCCGGCCTTGCGCTGGGGCAGGGGCTGTCGCGCATGGTCAGCCTCCACGAGAGTATGCCCATCGCCATCACCGGCCCCGGCACGCGCTATTTCGATCTCATGCGGCGTGGCCTCGAGGAGGGGCTGGCGCAGTCGCAGCAAGTCCGCCTCTTCGGCGCGCCGCCGATCACCGTCGTGCCGGAGGAGGCGACGCTGGTGCTGGAGGGCCATCTCGACCGGGCATTGGCGGAGATGGATCACGATATCATCGCGGCCCGGACGAGCGGGGATTAAGGGCGCGCCCGCCGGACGCAAAAAGACCGGGCGATGGAACCGCCCGGTCAGGTGTCCTGGGAGTCGTCTTCCGTCAGGCGACGGAGATCTGGCGCTTTTCTTCCACCGACTTCACGGCTGCATCGGCCAACGCGAGGGCGGCGAGGCCGTCGGCGCCGGAGGGCGAGATGGCGGCGCCCTTCTCGATGGCGGCGATGAAGGCCGCGATCTCGTTGGCATAGGCCTCGGTGTAGCGGGTCATGAAGAAATCGTGCAGCGGCGGGCGGGTGTAGCCATCGCCATTGGCGATCTCGATGGAGACCGGGCGCTGGTTCTCGGCGGAGACGACGCCCTTGGAGCCGTGCACCTCGATGCGCTGGTCGTAGCCGTAGGTGGCGCGGCGGGAGTTGGAGATGATCGCCTGCTTGCCGGACTTCGTCTGCAGGATGACGGAGACGCTGTCATAGTCGCCGGCCTTGCCGATTTCCGGATCGACCAGCACGGCAGCCGTTGCCGAGACCGAGGCGACCTCTTCGCCCAGCAGGAAGCGGGCCATGTCGAAGTCGTGGATGGTCATGTCGCGGAAGATGCCGCCGGAGCGCTTGATATAGTCGACCGGCGGGGCGCCGGGGTCGCGCGAGGTGATCGTCACCATCTCGACATCGCCGATCTTGCCGTCGTCGATGGCCTTGCGGACGGCCATGAAATGCGGGTCGAAGCGGCGGTTGAAGCCGACCATCAGCTTGCCCTTGGTCTCGTCCACGACCTTCATGCAGGCGCGGACGCGATCGACGTCGAGGTCGATCGGCTTTTCGCAGAAGATGGCCTTGCCGGCGCGGGAGAAGCGCTCGATGAGATCGGCATGGGTGTCGGTCGGCGTGCAGATCACGACGGCGTCGATGTCCTTGGCGGCTTCGATCGCCTCGATGGTGCGGACCTCGCAGCCATACTGCTTGGCGATGGCGTCGGCAGCGGCGGGAAAGGCATCGGCGACGGCGACGAGCACGGCATCGGGATTGCCGGTCACGGCCTTGGCGTGGACCTTGCCGATACGGCCTGCGCCGAGAAGACCAAATCTCACAGTCATCTTCATTCTCTCTGGTGTACTGCCGGCCGCGCCGGCGGGGAGGGACGGGGCGATGCGCTCGCCCCGCGAAGGCGCCCCGCGGCCGGGGCCGCGGAGATTGGGATCAGACCTTGCGCTTCTTCTGGCGGTAGACGTCGACGACGACGGCGGCCACGATGATCACGCCCTTGACGATCTCCTGGTAGAAAGCATCGACGCGCAGGAAGGTAAAGCCCGATGTCATGACGCCGAGGATGACGGTGCCGATGACCGTGCCGGTGATGCGGCCGACGCCGCCGGCAAGCGAAGTACCGCCGATGACAGTCGCGGCGATGGCGTCGAGTTCGTACATCACGCCCATGCCGGCCTGCGCGGTCTGGGCTCTTGCCGCGGTGACGACGCCGGCAAGACCGGCAAGCGCCCCGGCGATGGCATAGACCTTCACCAGATGGGATTCGACGTTGATACCGGAGACGCGGGCGGCCTGCACGTTCGCGCCGATGGCATAGGTGAACTTGCCGTAGCGGGTGTAGCGCAGCGCGATGTGGAAGATCACCGCGACGACGAGGAAGATCACGACGGGCCAGATGCCGGTGCCGATGAAGTTGAACTGCTCGGTGAGGCCGGAGACCGGCTGGCCCTTGGTGTACCACTTGGAAATGCCGCGGGCGGACACCATCATGCCGAGTGTGGCGATGAAGGGCGGGATCTTGGTCTTGGCGATGAGCTGGCCGTTGACGATGCCGGCCAGCAGGCCGACGCCGATGCCGACGGCAACCGGCACGATGACCGGAAGGTCGGTCAGCGAGGGATAGAGCGCGCGCGGCCATGTCGAGGCCTGGGCGAGCGAGGCGGTGAACATCGCCGTCATGCCGACCACCGAGCCGGACGACAGGTCGATGCCGCCCGTGATGATGACCTGCGTCACCCCGACGGCGATGATGCCGATGACCGAGACCTGCAGGATGATGATCGTCAGGCGCTGCGAGTTCATCAGGAAGCTCTGGCCGACGAAGATCCAGCCGAGGATCTCGTAGACCAGCGCGATGCCGACGAGGACGAGAAAGATGTTGAGTTCCGGCGGCAGCCGGCGGGCAGATTTCTGCGCGGCGACCTGGGCCTGTGCTGCGGAATTCGTGCTCATGATTACCTCCCTTGCGGCCGCTCGGCGGCCCTGAACTTATTGGGCCGCCAGTTCCATCACCCTGACCTGCGTCGCCTCGGCGCGGTCGAGGATGCCGGTGACGCGGCCCTCGTGCATGACCATGACGCGGTCGCTCATGCCGAGCACTTCCGGCATTTCCGACGAGATCATGACGACGGCGACGCCGTCGCGAGCGAGTTCCGTGACGAAGCGGTGGATTTCCGCCTTCGCGCCGACATCGATGCCGCGCGTCGGCTCGTCGAGGATGAGGATGCGCGGATTGGTGAGCAGCCAGCGGCCGATCAGCACCTTCTGCTGGTTGCCGCCCGAAAGGTTCTCGATCCTTTCGGAAAGGTTCGGCGTCTTGACGCGCAGCTTCCGGCTCATCTCCTCGCAGACCTTGCTCAGCGCGCCTTCCTGAACGAAGCCGTTCTTGACGAACTTGTCCTGCAGCACGGCGATCTGCATGTTTTCCAGGATATCGAGGATCAGGAGACAGCCGGTGTCCTTGCGGTCTTCCGTCAGGAACGCCATGCGGTGGCGGATCGCCGTGTTCGGGCTGTCGATCGCGACTTCCTTGCCATTGATCGAGATCGTGCCGGAGGTGGCGGGCGTCACGCCGAAGATCGTCTCTGCGACATTCGAGCGGCCCGAGCCGACGAGGCCGGCAAGGCCGAGGATTTCACCGGCGCGCACGTCGAAGGAAACGTCGTGGAAGACGCCCTTGAGGGTGAGGTTCTTCACCGACAGGACGACGTCGCCGATCGGCACTTCCTCCTTCGGGAACATCTGGGTGATCTCGCGGCCGACCATCATGCGGATGATGTCGTCGCGCGTCACGTCGGTCGAGGCGTGGGTGCCGATATACTTGCCGTCGCGGAACACCGAGAATTCGTCGGCGATCTCGAACAGCTCGTTCATCTTGTGGGTGATGTAGACGATGCCGATGCCCTGCGAGCGCAGGTCGCGGATGATGGTGAAGAGATGCTCCACCTCGCGTTCCGTCAGGGCCGAGGTCGGCTCGTCCATGATGAGGACGTCGCTCTCGTAGGAGACGGCTTTCGCGATCTCGACCATCTGGCGGTTGGCGACGGAGAGGTCGCGCACCTGCGTTTCCGGGTCCATCGCGATGTTGAGGCGCTTGAAGAGCTCGGCCGTCTTGCGATGCATCTCGCCGTGATCGACGAAGCCGAAGCGGTTCTTCGGCTCGCGGCGGATCCAGATGTTCTCGGCGACCGTCATGAAGGGCATCAGGTTCAGTTCCTGATGGATCATGGCGATGCCGTTCTCCAGCGCGTCGAGCGGCGATGCGAGCCGGATCTTCTGGCCCTTCAGCAGCACCTCGCCCTGGTCGGGCGTGTAGATACCGGCGAGGATCTTCATCAGGGTGGACTTGCCGGCTCCGTTCTCGCCCATCAGGGCATGCACGGTGCCGCGCTTCAGCTTGAACTGGACATCGTCGAGCGCGACGACGCCGGGGAATTCCTTGCGGATGCCTTCCGCGGACAGAAGATAGTCTGCATTCGGAATGGCGCCGCTTGCACGAACCGCGGCCATGGTGGTCGGACTGACCATCGTGTTCCTCCCTCCCGGAGCACCTGAAACGGGTCGGACGCGCGCACGCAGGCGTGCGCGCGTCCATGGCAGTCTAATCGGTTTTCGTTTGCCGGCGAGCCGGTCAGTTCTTCGCCTGGAAGTCGGCGATGTTCGCCGGGGTCACCAGCTGGAAGGGGATATAGACCTTGGTATCCACCTTCTCGCCCTTGGCGAGCTTCAGCGCGGCGTCGACCGAGCCCTTGCCCTGGCCGGCGGCATCCTGGAACACGGTGGCGTCGAGGTCGCCGGCAGCCATGGCGGCGAGCGCGTCCTGCGTGGCGTCGACACCGGCGACGACGACGCTGTCCATCGAGCGGCCGGCGGCCTTCAGGGCCTGGATCGCGCCGATGGCCATTTCGTCATTGTTGGAGATGACGGCATCGAATTCCACGCCGGCGGAGAGCCAGTTGGTCATCAGGTCCGAGCCCTGCGTGCGCGACCAGTTGGCGGTCTGCTCCTCGACGATCTCGAGGCCCTTGCATTCGTCGGTGGCGATGACGTCCTTGACGTCCTGCGTGCGCATGCGGGCGGCCTGGTTGGAAAGCTCGCCCATCATGACGACGACCTTGCCCTTGCCGTTCAGCAGGCGGCAGACTTCCTTGGTTTCCAGCGTGCCGGATTCCTGCTCGTTGGAGGCGACGAAGGCCTGCTTTTCCGGCAGTTCGTTGATGTTGGCCGGCTCGCGGTTGACATAGACCAGCGGAATGCCGGCATCGGCGGCGGCCTTGGAGAGTGCGGCGGTCGCGTCGGTATCGACCGGGTTCACGATGATGGCGCTGACGCCCGAGGCGATGAAGTTCTGGACCTGGCTCTGCTGCTTGGCGACGTCGTTCTGGGCGTCCTCGATCTGCAGTTCGACGCCGTCAAGCGTCTTGGCATAGTCGGACATGCCGTTGCGCAGGACGGTCAGGAAGTTGTCGTCGAACAGCGCCATGGAAACGCCGATCGTTTCGGCATGGGCGGCCGTGGACATCATGACGGCGAGCGCCGAACCAAGAATGAATTTTTTCATGTTGTTCTCCTCCTCAACATGGTGTCCGGCGGCACCACAGATCAACCGGATGACCGCCCTTGCGGGACGGCTCGCCCCTTGCTCCTCCCGGGATGCAAAAGGCCAAAACAGAATAAACAAACCGCGAATTCCGTATTGCGGAATGTTTATTCCATTTTCTGCCCGGGACGTCAAGCCCGTTCCATTTTTGCGATAAGGCAAGGCCCGGGTCCTGGGGAAAATGCCGGCGGCAGGGGCCACCGGCATGAGGCTTTTCAGATATTTGCGCGTAGGAAAGCGACGCTTTCGGCAACGGCGGCCTTCGGGTCCACGACGTCGTGAACGGAAGGCGAGAAGGGCTCGAAGGAGAGCGGCCCGGCATAGCCGGCGGCCAGCAGAGCCTTGATCTGGCCGGCATTGTCGAGGCGATCCTTCGGGCCGACGAGGACGCGGTGGCCGTCGCGCATGTCGGAAACGGAGACCGCAGGGTCCTCGACGCCGGAAATGTGCACGAGGCCGGTGAGGCCGGCGAAGAGATCGGGCTCGCCGGCAAGGTGGTGGTGGAACGTGTCGTGCACCAGGCGGAACGTCGCTTCGCCGCCGACGGCGCGGATCGCCTCGGCCGCCTCGCGCTTGGAGCGCAGCGAGCAGATCTCGAAGCCGAGCGGCTCGACGAGGCCGACGATGCCGGCGGCGTCGAGCAGGGGCTTCAGGGCCGTCAGCGCTGTGCGCAGGTTTTCCTGCCGCTCGCCGTCGGCTTGGCCGGTGCCGTCGTTCTTCGGCACGAGCACCAGCGCGCGGGCGCCGCAGGCGCTGGCATAGTCGATGAGGTCCTTCGCCTCGGCGGCGCGGGCGGGCGTCCATTCGTTGAAGCGCTGAAGCGCGTTGATCGAGATGATCGTGACGCCGTGGCGCTCGGCGAGGGCCTTCACCTCGGCCGGCGTCGTGCCGTCGAGGATGGCGTTGCCGTCGAGGTCGTTGCGAATCTCCACCGCCTTCATGCCGAGGGAGACGGCAAGGGCGAAGAAGGCGTCCAGCTTGAGGCCGGGGGCCGTCATGTGGTTGAGGGCGAAATCAAGGGGCGGCATGGAATGGGTGTCCTCCGGTCTTCGAGGTCGCCGACAGGGCGGCCTCGCATGCACGCATGAGGATCGGGACGCACTTGACGGGCGTCAAAGCCCAAGGCGCGGCGAGCGCCTTCATCGCTGAGAGATTTGGCCGAGGGCGTGATGGAAAACCATCATCCCAGCTCAGATATTTTCCGGCAGGAGGATGTCGAAGGGCAGGAAGGTCTGCCCCGGAACGGCGTTTCCGCCCTTCTCGATGGCCGTGACCATCAGCGAGACGAGCTCGCGGCAGAGGGCCGGTAGCGGGGTGTTGATCGCCATGGTGACGACGTCGTCGGCAAGGCCGGCCTTCGATTCGGGCGTCAGCTCGTTGACGATGAGCTGGATCCGTCCGGCGTAACCTTCCTCGCGGATCGCCGAGATCGCGCCCTCCATGCCGCCGCCGGCGACATAGAGGCCGACGAGGTCGGGGTGCTGGGCGAGAAGGTTCGCCGTCGCCTCGTGGGTGATCTCGCTGGTATCGAGATTGACCAGCGTGTCCAGCACCTCGAAATCCTGGCCCTTCTCGCGGAAGAAGGAGCGGAAGCCCATCTCGCGCAGCTCGTGGCCGTGGAAGCGGTGGCTGCCGACGAAGATCGCCACCTTGCCCGGCCGTTTCGCGCCCCTGGCGATCATCCAGGCCGCCGTGCGCCCGACCTTCATGTTGTTGAGGCCGATATAGCCCTGCCGCACGTCCATGGCGAAGTCGGAGAGCAGGCAGAACAGCGGAAGGCCGCGGTCTTTCAGTTCCTCCACCATGGCGGTCGTCGCCGGATAGTCCGGCGCGACGACGGCGAGCGCCTGGTTGCGCGCGGAAAGCTGGCGCAGCATCTCCGTCATCGCCGCCGGGGTCTGCGCGTTGATGAAGTCGACCTGCGGGACGATGCGGGCGGTCGTGCAGGCATTGCAGGCGATTTCGATCTCGCGGGCGAAGTTCTGGTAGAAGGCCTGGCTCGGGCGCTGCAGGCTGAAGCCGAGCCGGTATTGCGGCAGGTCCTCGAAGACGCGCTGCCGGATGAGGCCGATGGCATGGTAGCCGATCGCATTGGCCGCCTCGTAGACCCGGCGCGCCGTCTCCTCGCGGACCTTGTGGCGGCCGTTGAGCACCCGGTCGACCGTCGCGACGCTGACGCCGGCGGCCCGGGCGAGATCCGAGATGGTGGGTCTCGATGCCATTTTCCCCTCCCTGAAATCTTTCCATCAAGGACGAATGATAGCGGATGATGGAATTTGATGCATTCTATCATGGCAGGATTGAGAGACGCAAGGAGCGGCGCTATCGTTCGATCACTGGAGAGGCGTGGAGCGGAAACGCCCCCTCAAGGAGGAGACGAGCGATGAAGCCGACGAAGCGGGACTACAGCCTTCTTGGCCGCGATGCCGAGGCCGCCGTTGCCAACGGTCTGGCCGCGGCCGAATGGTACCACACCGAAATCCCCCGCAAGGAGATGAAGGCGCTGATGCAGCGCAGCGATGCCCCGGCGATCCGCGACACCGCGATCTGGCTCGGCTGTCTCGTCGTTTCGGGCGGGCTGGGCGCATGGTTCTGGGGAACCTGGGCCTGCGTGCCGTTCTTCCTCGTCTATGGCGTGCTCTACGGCTCGGCCTCCGACAGCCGCTGGCACGAATGCGGCCACGGCACGGCCTTCAAGACGATGTGGATGAACAATGCGGTCTACCAGATCGCCTGCTTCATGATCATGCGCAACCCGGTGACCTGGCGCTGGAGCCATACGCGCCACCATACGGATACGGTGATCGTCGGTCGCGACCCGGAAATCGCCGTCATGCGCCCGCCGGATCTTGCGCGCCTCGTGCTGAACTTCTTCGGCCTGCTCGATGCCTGGTATGCCGTCATCGACATGCTGCGCAATGCGGCAGGCAGGATGAGCGCCGCCGAAAAGACCTTCATCCCCGAATCCGAGCAGCCGAAGGCGATCCGCATCGCCCGCATCTGGCTTGCGATCTATGTCGCCACCATCGCCGCCTGCTTTGCCTTCGGCTCGATCCTGCCGGCCATGCTGATCGGCCTGCCGCGGCTCTACGGCGCCTGGCACCATGTGCTGACGGGCCTGCTGCAGCACGGCGGCCTTGCCGACAATGTCATCGACCACCGGCTCAACAGCCGCACGGTCTACATGAACCCGGTCAGCCGCTTCATCTACTGGAACATGAACTACCATGTGGAGCATCACATGTTCCCGATGGTGCCCTACCATGCGCTGCCGAGGCTGCACGCCATGATCAGGCACGACCTGCCGGAACCGAACCCGTCGATGTGGCACGGCTACAGGGAGATGATCCCGGCCTTCCTGCGCCAGCTTCGCAACGAGGACTACTTCCTGAAGCGCGAGCTGCCGCCGACGGCGCGGCCCTACAAGGAAGAATTCCACGCGGAACCCGCCATCGCGGCCGCCGAATAACCAACAGTCACTGGAGGAGAGACCATGAGCGACACCTGGATCGAGGTCTGCGCGGCGGACGAGATCGACGAGGAGGACGTCATCCGCTTCGACCATGCGGGCCGGACCTTCGCGATCTACCGCAGCCCGGAAGACACCTATCACGCGACGGACGGGCTCTGCACGCACGAGAAGATCCACCTCGCCGACGGCCTCGTGATGGACCACGTCATCGAATGTCCCAAGCACAACGGCCGCTTCAATTACAAGAGCGGCGAGGCGCTGGGCGCGCCGGTCTGCATCGACCTCAAGACCTATCCGGTCAAGGTCGAGGGCGGCACCGTCTTTATCGGTCTCTAGCAGCGGTTTTGCGTCCGGAATTGCGTAAAAACAAAGAGATAGAGGATATCGCCATGATGAGCTTCGTCATCGTCGGTGCCGGCGAATGCGGCGCACGCGCCGCCTTCGCGCTGCGCGAAAAGGGCTTCGACGGCGCGATCACCCTGATCGGCAGCGAAACCCATCTGCCTTATGAGCGCCCGCCGCTCTCCAAGGAGGCGCTGGTCGCGGGCGCCGCCCCGAAGCTTGTCGCGCAGGCGGAACGCTATGTCGAGGCCGGCATCGACCTTCTGCTCGGCCGCACGGTGTCCAAGATCGACCGCACCGCACGGCACGTCGTGCTGGGGGACGGCACCGTCGTTCCCTATGACAGGCTGCTGCTTGCCACTGGCGCGCGCCCGCGCGCCCTGCCGGGCACGAACCACGGCGGCCGCATCGCGGCGCTGCGCAGCCATGACGATGCGGCCCGCATCCGCACGCATCTGGTGGAGGGCAGCCACGTCGCCATTCTCGGCGGCGGCTTCATCGGGCTGGAGCTTGCCGCGAGCGCCCGCAAGCTCGGCGCCTCGGTCACGCTGGTCGAGGGCCTGCCGCGCGTGCTGACGCGGGGCGTGCCGCCAGAGATCGCCGAGATCGTCGCCAACCGGCACATGGCCGAAGGCGTGGAGATCCTCTGCGGCGCGAAGGTCACGGGGATCGAGGACCTGCCGGGCGAGGTGCGTATCGCGCTGGAGGATGGCCGCGTCGTTTCGGCAAGCCTCCTCGTTGTCGGCATCGGCGCGGTGCCGAACACGGAATTGGCGGAGGCCTCCGGCCTCGCTGTCGACAACGGCATTGCCGTCGACGGCCATCTGCGCACCTCCGATCCCGACATTTTTGCTGCGGGAGACTGCACGTCTTATCCGCTTCCCCTTTACGGTGATCGCCGCATCCGCCTCGAATCCTGGCGCAACGCGCAGGAGCAGGGTCAGCTTGCCGCCGCCAACATGCTGGGCGGCGCGGAGGTCCATTCGGCCGTGCCGTGGTTCTGGTCGGACCAGTACGACATGACGCTCCAGATCGCCGGCCTTGCCGACGGGACGGTGACGACGGTGCGGCGCGAGATGGGCGAGGGGGCTTTCATCCTCTTCCATCTCGACGGCGAGGGCCGGCTGATCGCGGCGAGCGGCATCGGGCCGGGCAATGCGGTCGCCCGCGACATCCGCCTTGCTGAAATGCTGATCGCCGCCCGCATCCATCCCGACCCGGCGGAGCTCGCCGCGCCGGAAACCAAGCTCAAGAAACTGCTCGCCGCCTGAGGAGACCACCCCGTGAAGACCAAGAGACCGACCGTCGCCGACCTCCAGGCCATGAAGGGCAAGCGCCAGCTCACCATGCTGCGCGTCGTGACGCTGGAGGAGGCGGAGGCCGCCGAGCAGGCGGGCATCGACCTCGTCTCCGTGCCGCCCGCCCTGCTGGGCCCGGCCTTCCGCGAGGCCGCGCCGACGGTCTTTGCCTTTCCGGGCCTCGAATATGGCGACTTCGTCACCGCCGACGATTACCTACGCGGCGCCTTCCAGGCGATGAAGGCGGGCGGCGATGCCGTCTATTGCGCGGCCGGCCTTTCGACCGTGCGGCGGTTGCGCGAGGAGGGCATCCCGGTCTGCGGCCATGTCGGCCTCATCCCCTCCAAGGCGACGTGGACGGGCGGTTTCCGCGCCGTCGGCAAGACGGCGGAGAGCGCACTGGAGATCTTCCGGCAGGTCAAGGCGCTGGAGGAGGCGGGGGCCTTCGCGGCCGAGATCGAGGTCGTGCCGGGCGAGGTCGCCGCCGCGATCAGCGCGAAGACGTCGCTCGTCATGCTCTCCATGGGCGCGGGCACCGGCTGCGACGCGCAATATCTCTTCGCCGAGGACGTGCTCGGCCAGAACCGCGGCCACTATCCGCGCCATGCCAAGGTCTACCGCAACTTCGCCGCCGAATACGACCGGCTGCAGCAGGAGCGCATCGCCGCCTTCCGCGAATATGCCGACGACGTGCGCTCCGGCGCCTATCCTGAGAAGGGCCATCTCGTCGGCATCGAGGCGGCGGAGCTTGCCGCCTTCCTCGAACGGCTGGATGGTTGAAAGCCGGTTTCCTCGCGGCTGAAAACCGCCTATGTACACGGGCAAAGGCGTGAGGAGACGTTCATGAAATTCATCGATCCCGACCATCCGTTCTACCGTCCGCTCTGGCGGCGGCTGCTTCTGGTCGGGGTCTGCGCCGCATGGACCGGCGTGGAATTCTACAATGGCGAGCAGACCTGGGGCACGGTCTTCCTCATCGTGACCGCCTATGCCTTCGCCAACCTCATCCTCTTCTTCAAGCCCTCCGATCCGGCCGCCAAGCCGCCGGCCGAGGGCGGCGAAACGAAGAACGAAGGCTAGAGGCCGAGGCTCTTTTCCACATTGATCCGCCGGATCGTCTCGTCGATCAGCATGTTGGCGATCTTCATGCGGAGCGTCGCATTGGCGCGAAGCTCGGCCGGCGCACGGTCGGGGTGGTTTTCGCGCGCGAAGCTGCGGCGGCGCGCGGCGAGGTCGTCGATGCTCTCGCGGCCGGTAAGGGCAAGGTCTTCCGCGACCGCCTCCGGCGTGATGCGCAGGAGATGCTCCGGCACGGGGGCGGGTTCTTCCGGCGGACTTTCCGGCTCCGGCTCCGACTCCGGCGGGGCAGGCTCCTCGTAGAGGTCGAGATAGGCGGCGGCGGCCTGCGAGCCGGACATGAAGGCACCCGTCGCGCCGAGGCCGGCAAAGCCGGACGTCAGCCCACGGACAGGGCCGGGGCCTTGTTCTTCCGCTATCTCCTCTTCCGCCTCGCGCGCCTCGGCGCGCAGCCGCTCCAGCACGGATTCGAAAACGGTCATGCCGAACATGGTCTCTCCGATCGATCAGTCCGGCGAAAGCATCCGGCTGCGTTGCAGGATGAGATCATAGAGCAGTTTGGCGCTCGGCGGGAGCGCCCGGCCTTTGACGGAGATGAGGCTGTAGGGCTTGATGTCGATCTCGAAATCCGTGTCGAGGATCCTGATCTCGCCGGCCTGCGCGCCGACATCGGCGACGAAGTCGGCCATGTCGCGGGCTACCGGCGCAATGGCGTTGGAGCCGCAGACGATGGCGGTGGTAAGCAGGATGGACGAAGTGTTGACCACGGTGGAGGGAAGCGGCACGCCGGCGGCGAGGAACAGCTCCTCGATGCGCCGCCGCAGCAGCGTGCCCGAGGGCTGGAACACCCAGTCGTAATGCGGCAGGTCGGCAAGGCCGACGACCGGCTTGTCCGCAAGGGGGTGTCCCTTGCGGACGATGAGACAGGCTTTCTCGATGCCGATCTCCGTGACGTTGAAGAGGCGCGGATTGAGGTCGTCCGGCACGCGGGCGATGATGAAATCCTGCTGGGCGGCCAGCAGCTCGCGGGCGAGCACGTTGCTGGTCTCCACGCGCACATTCACCTCGATGCCGGGATAGGCGGCGCTGACCTGCTGGATCGCCGGCACGGCAAGGCTGATGGCCGGCGCCGTCACGGAGCCGAGGAAGACCGAGCCGCCCGTGCCGGATTTCAGCGCCGAAAGCTCGCGGTCGACCTCGCGCAGTTCGAGCAGGATGGTGCGGGCGCGGCGCGCGAAGGCCCGGCCGAAGGCGGTGAGGGCGACGCCCCGCGAGACGCGCTCGCAGAGCTGCGCCTTGAGGATCATCTCCATTTCCGTCAGCATGCGGGAGGCGGCGGGCTGCGAGATGTTGAGCGCATCGGCCGCCGCGCTCACCTGCTTGTGCTCCTCGATGGCGACGATCATGCGCAGGTGGCTGAGCTTCAGGCCGCTGCGCAGCAGCGCCACGCCCTGCAGGTTGTCGAAGCTCTCGCCGGCAAAAAACTGATCCTCGCTCTCGCCGTGCAAACGCATGGTTTCTCCGATCGGTAAAAAGTAATATATTTCGCTCACTGCATATCAAATTTGATATCGATTTAGAAGCTCATTGCATTTGACAGTTATGGCAATTCGGTAGACCTTGCGCCAATGTGCGCTGGGGTCCTTGGGAGTGGGGATCGGCGGGCTCTTGCCCGGCCGTTTCCAGGCGTCGCCTGAATGCGACCCCGCCGCGCATGGAACAATGCCTGGCTGCAATTACGGCCAGTGCGCACAAGGGAGAGACCTTTCAATGAAAATGATCACTTCGCTTCTCGCCGCCGCTGCCATCAGCGTTGCGTCGTTCGTGGCGCCGTCCTTCGCCCAGGACAAGGGCATGGTCGGCATCTCCATGCCCACCAAGACCTCGACCCGCTGGATCTCGGACGGCGAGACGATGGAAAAGCTGTTCAAGGAAGCCGGCTACACGCCGGACCTGCAGTTCGCCGACGACGACATTCCGAACCAGCTCGCCCAGATCGAGAACATGGTCACCAAGGGCGCCAAGGTCCTCGTCATCGGCGCCATCGACGGCACGACGCTTTCCGACATCCTGCAGAAGGCTGCCGATGCCGGCGTCAAGGTCATCGCCTATGACCGCCTGATCCGCGATTCGGGCAATGTCGACTACTACGCCACCTTCGACAACTTCCAGGTCGGCGTCCTGCAGGCCACCAGCCTCGTCGACGGCCTGAAGGCGAAGTTCCCGGACACCAAGCCGTGGAACGTCGAGCTCTTCGGCGGTTCGCCGGACGACAACAACGCCTTCTTCTTCTATGACGGCGCGATGTCGGTCATCCAGCCGCTCGTCGACAAGGGCGACATCGTCATCAAGTCGGGCCAGACCGGCATGGAAACCGTCGGCACGCTGCGCTGGGACGGTGCGGTCGCACAGGCCCGCATGGAGAACCTGCTCTCCTCGACCTACACCGATGGCCGCGTCGATGGCGTTCTTTCGCCCTATGACGGTCTTTCCATCGGCATCATCTCGGCCCTGAAGGGCGTCGGCTACGGCTCGGGCGACCAGCCGATGGCCATCGTCACCGGCCAGGACGCCGAACTTCCCTCCGTCAAGTCGATCCTCGCCGACGAGCAGTACTCGACGATCTTCAAGGACACGCGCGAACTCGCCAAGGTTACCGTCGGCATGGTCAACGCGATCCTGGAAGGCAAGGAGCCGGAAGTGAACGACACCAAGACCTATGACAACGGCGTCAAGGTCGTTCCGTCCTATCTGCTGAAGCCGGTCGCCGTCGACAAGTCCAATGCCGAGAAGATCCTCGTCACGGACTCGGCCTACTACACGGCCGACCAGCTCAAGAACTGATCGCTTCCTACATTCTCCGGGGTTCGCGCGTTTCGCGCGAACCCTCTTTTATCCGGATCGCAGAGCGAATAGGCTCGCTTTCGCCGCCGCGAGGTGGCGAACGGCCGCTGGAAACTGGTAAATGAGCAAGACCCTTCTGGAAATGCGTGGCATCACGAAGACGTTCCCGGGCGTGAAAGCGCTCGACAACGTCAACCTGAAGGTCCGCGAAGGCGAAATCCATGCCCTCGTGGGCGAGAATGGCGCCGGCAAGTCCACCCTCATGAAAGTGTTGAGCGGCGTCTATCCCGCCGGCTCCTACGAGGGCGAAATCCATTTCGACGGCGAGGTTCGCCGCTTCTCCACGATCTCCGACAGCGAGCATCTGGGCATCATCATCATCCACCAGGAGCTGGCGCTGGTGCCGCTCCTGTCGATCGCGGAAAACATCTTCCTCGGCAACGAGGTCGCGACCAACGGCATCATCGACTGGAAGCAGGCGTTCCGCCGCACGCAGGAACTGCTCGACAAGGTCGGCCTCAGGGAGCCGCCGGGCACGCTGATCACCGATATCGGCGTCGGCAAGCAGCAACTCGTCGAGATCGCCAAGGCGCTGTCGAAGAAGGTGCGCCTGCTCATTCTCGACGAGCCGACGGCCTCGCTCAACGAGAAGGACTCCGACGCGCTCCTCAAGCTGCTCATGGAATTCCGCACGCAGGGCCTCACCTCGATCATCATCTCGCACAAGCTGAACGAGATCAAAAAGGTCGCCGACCAGATCACCATCCTGCGCGACGGCGGCACGGTGGAAACGCTGGACTGCCACAACGAGGACATTTCGGAAGACCGCATCATCAAGGGCATGGTCGGCCGCGAGATGGAAGACCGCTACCCGCCGCGCGAGCCGAAGATCGGCGAGACGCTGCTGGAGGTGAAGAACTGGAACGTCTTCCACCAGCACCATCGCGACCGGCAGTTCCTGCACGACGTGAGCTTCACGGTGCGCGCCGGCGAGGTGGTCGGCATTGCCGGCCTCATGGGGGCAGGGCGCACCGAAACGGCGATGAGCCTCTTCGGCAGGAGCTGGGGCCACAAGATCACCGGCGACGTCGCCATGCGCGGCAAGGCCGTGGATGTGAGCACGATCCCGAAGGCCATCGACGCCGGCCTTGCCTATGTCACGGAAGACCGCAAGCAGCTCGGCCTCGTGCTGATCGACAACATCATGCACAACACGACGCTCGCCAACCTCAAGGGCGTTTCCAAGGGGACGGTGATCGATACGCACCAGGAGGCCAAGGTCGCCTCCGGCTATCGCCAGAAGCTGCGCATCCGCTCGCATTCGATCTATCAGGAAGCAGTCAACCTTTCGGGCGGCAACCAGCAGAAGGTGGTGCTGTCGAAATGGCTCTTCACCGATCCTGACGTGCTGATCCTCGACGAGCCGACGCGCGGCATCGATGTCGGTGCGAAGTTCGAAATCTATACCATCATCAACCAGCTTGCCGCCGAGGGCAAGGGCATCCTGATGATCTCGTCGGAGATGCCGGAACTGCTCGGGACCTGCGATCGCATCTATGTCATGAACGAAGGACGCATCGTGGCCGAGCTTTCCAAGGCGGAAGCAAGCCAGGAATCCATCATGCGCGCCATCATGCGCTCCGGGGAGAAACACTAATGGCCACCGACACCGCGACCCAGAGAACCCAGCCTTCGGTGGGGGACTATCTCAGGAAGAACATCCGCGAATACGGCCTGCTCGTCGCGCTGGTCGTGATCATGATCTTCTTCCAGGTCATCACCAACGGCGTACTCTTCCGCCCGGTCAACATCACCAACCTGGTGCTGCAGAACTCGTTCATCGTCATCATGGCGCTGGGCATGCTGCTGATCATCGTGGCGGGGCATATCGACCTGTCGGTCGGCTCCATCGTCGCCTTCATCGGCGCCATATCGGCGATCATGCTGGTGAAATGGGGGCTGCCGGCCATCGTCGTCGTGCCGCTTTGCATCCTCGTCGGCGCGGTCATGGGCGCGGCGCAGGGCTATTGGGTCGCCTATCAGAAGATCCCGTCCTTCATCGTGACGCTGGCCGGCATGCTCGTCTTCCGCGGCATGACCTATGTCGTGCTCGGCGGCCGCCCGGTCGGCCCGTTCCCGAAGGAGTTCCAGATCCTCTCCACGGGCTTCGTGCCGGACTTCCTGTCGATCACCGATCCGGCGACTAGCCTCGTCAAGAACTATGTCGCGCTCATCGCGGTGCTGGCGCTCGTCGCCTATGCCGTCTATGCGGGCCTGCGCGAGCGGCGCATGAACGCCCTGCACGAGACGGAGAACGAGCCCTTCGCCTTCTTCGCGATCCAGATGCTCGTCATCGGGGCCGTGGCGATCTTCCTCGGCTTCCAGCTCTCGACCTATCGCGGCCTGCCGAACGTGCTGGTCGTCATGGGCCTCCTGATTGCGCTCTATACGTTCGTGACGACGCGCACGACGATCGGCCGGCGCATCTATGCGATGGGCGGCAACGAGAAGGCGGCCAAGCTCTCCGGCATCAATACCGAACGGCTGACCTTCTACACCTTCGTCAACATGGGCGCGCTCGCCGCGCTGGCCGGCATGATCATCGCGGCCCGCCTCAATTCGGCGACGCCGAAGGCCGGCGTCGGCTTCGAGCTCGACGTCATCGCGGCCTGCTTCATCGGCGGCGCCTCGGCCTCGGGCGGCGTCGGCAAGATCACCGGCGCGGTGATCGGCGCCTTCATCATGGGTGTGATGAACAACGGCATGTCGATCATGGGCATCGGCATCGACTACCAGCAGCTCATCAAGGGCCTGGTGCTGCTCGCCGCCGTGTTCTTCGACGTCTACAACAAGAACAAGGGCTGACCGGGAAACCGGCCAGCCGCCCCATCGCAAGCTTATTTGACCGGCCGCCGGCGCGGCCAGAGCGGGGACGTTCGTCCGCCGCGCGTGCGGAGCGCGGCGTGCTGCCGGCTTCAGGAAGGAAACGAAGATGCTTATATCGCAGGTTGGAAATGCCGATGGCTCGATCACCGTGGTCGTGCGCGAGGAGGGCGGCAAGGGCCGCGCGGTGAAGGGCGCGGCGAGCGTGCATGCGCTGGCCATGGAAGCTGCCAATGGCGGCAAGTCGCTGAAGGCCGTCATCGACGCCAAGGGCCTCGGTGAGGAGGTCGATCTCGAAGCGGCCTATGCCGAAGGCCGGCTGCTGCCGCCGATCACCCATCCCGACGCCGCGCATCTCCACCTGACCGGCACGGGCCTTACCCATCTCGGCTCCGCCGCCACGCGCGATTCCATGCACAAGAAGACGGCGGAAGCCGCCGAGGAGACGCTGACGGACTCGATGAAGATGTTCCGCATGGGCCTCGAGAACGGCAAGCCGAAGGCCGGCGAAAAGGGCGTGCAGCCCGAATGGTTCTACAAGGGCAACGGCACGCAGGCCATTGCCCCCGGCGCGGCGCTTACCTCGCCCTCCTTCGCGCTCGACGGCGGCGAGGAGCCGGAAATGGCCGGCATCTACGTCATTGCCGCGGACGGTTCGCCCTTCCGCATCGGTTTTGCCGTGTCGAACGAATTCTCCGACCATGTGACGGAGCGGATCAACTATCTCTACCTCGCCCATTCCAAGCTGCGGCAGGCGAGCTTCGGCCCGGAAATCCGCGTCGGCGCGGCGCCGGACGATATCCGCGGCTTCTCGCGCATCCTGCGCGGCGGCAAGGTGCTGTGGGAAAAGCCGTTCGTGTCTGGCGAGGCGAACATGTCGCATACTTTCGCCAATCTCGAATACCATCATTTCAAGTATGGCCTGTTCCGTTCGCCGGGCGACGTGCATGTGCACATGTTCGGCACGGCGACGCTGTCCTTCGGCGACGGCATCCGCACGGAAGAGGGCGACGTGTTCGAGATCGGCGCGGAAGGCTTCGGCCTGCCGCTGCGTAATCCGCTGGCGGTCGCCGCGGAAGAAGAAATCGTCATTCGCCAATTGTAATTCCGGTCGCGGCCCGGTTTTATCGGGCCGCATCATGACAGACAGGAGGCTTGTCGAGCCCATGACCATCCATCAGAACCTGATTGCCGGCGAATGGGTCGGCTCCGAGGCGATCAAGAACGTCAATCCGTCCAATACCGACGACGTGGTCGGCGAATATGCCCGCGCCTCCGCCGACGATACGAAGGCGGCGATCGCCGCCGCCAAGGCGGCCTTCCCGGCCTGGTCGCGCTCCGGCATCCTGGAGCGCCACGCGATCCTGAGGAAGACCGCCGACGAGATCATCGCCCGCAAGGACGAGCTCGGCCGGCTGCTCTCGCGCGAGGAGGGCAAGACGCTGGCCGAGGGCATCGGCGAGACGGTGCGTGCCGGCCAGATCTTCGATTTCTTCGCGGGCGAGTGCCTTCGCCTTGCCGGTGAGACGTTGCCGTCCGTTCGCCCGAATATCGGCGTCGAGATCACCCGCGAGCCGGTCGGTGTCGTCGGCATCATCACGCCGTGGAACTTCCCCATCGCCATTCCCGCCTGGAAGATCGCGCCGGCGCTCTGCTACGGCAACACGGTCGTCTTCAAGCCGGCCGAGCTGGTGCCGGGCTGCTCCTGGGCCATCGTCGACATCCTCGTGCGCGCCGGCCTGCCGAAGGGCGTGCTCAACCTCGTCATGGGCAAGGGCTCCGTCGTCGGCCAGACGATGCTCGACAGCCCCGACGTCCACGCCATCACCTTCACCGGCTCCACCGGCACGGGCAAGCGCGTCGCTAGCGCTTCCGTCGAGCATAACCGCAAGTACCAGCTCGAAATGGGCGGCAAGAACCCCTTCGTCGTGCTCGACGATGCGGACCTTTCCGTTGCGGTGGAAGCCGCCGTCAATTCGGCCTTCTTCTCCACCGGCCAGCGCTGCACGGCCTCCTCGCGCGTCATCGTGACGGAAGGCATCCATGACCGCTTCGTCGCGGCCGTCGGCGAGCGGCTGAAGAGCGTGGTGGTGGACGATGCGCTGAAGGCCGGCACCCATATCGGCCCGGTCGTCGACCAGAGCCAGCTGAAGCAGGACACCGACTATATCGAGATCGGTCAAAAGGAAGGCGCGAAGCTCGCCTTCGGCGGCGAACTCCTCAAGCGGGACACGCCCGGCTTCTATCTTTCCCCCGCGCTCTTCACCGAGGCGACGAACGACATGCGCATCTCGCGCGAGGAGATCTTCGGCCCGGTCGCCGCGGTCATCCGCGTCAAGGACTACGAGGAAGCGCTGGCCGTCGCCAACGATACCCCGTTCGGCCTTTCCTCGGGCATCGCGACGACGAGCCTCAAGCACGCCACCCACTTCAAGCGCAATGCCGAGGCCGGCATGGTCATGGTCAACCTGCCGACGGCGGGCGTCGATTTCCATGTGCCTTTCGGCGGCCGCAAGGGCTCGTCCTACGGCTCGCGCGAGCAGGGCAAATACGCCAACGAGTTCTACACGACCGTGAAGACGGCCTATACGCTCGCCTGAGCCGTCGGACGATCGTCGTTTTTCCCCGGGCGCGGTCTTCGGATCGCGCCCGAACTGTTTCGATACGATACCCTGCGAAACTCTTCATTTGCCTTGATGAAGGCCTGCTGCCGCGATGCGGGAACAATCGGCAAACGCTCAACCTTCCGTTTCGAGATGCCGGCCCAATCCCGGGCCGGGCGCTGATTGGAGGTTCCCATGTTCACAGCATCATCACGTGCAATGTCGTTCCCCAAGCTGTCGATCGCGCTTGCCGCGATGGTTCTTGCGGCGCCGCTCGACGGGCTCGCGCAGGACGGGAGGGGGAGAGGCCTTGGGGTCGGCGTCAGCGTCGGCGGCATAAGTGCCGGCCTCGGCGCCTCCCTCGGCGGCAGCAAGGGATTGGCGAGCGCGAATGTCGGCGCAAGCGTCGGCGGGTCGAAAGGTGTCAATGCCGGCGTCAATGCTTCGGTGGGTGGTTCCCGCGGCTTGGTCGATGCCACGACGACCGCATCCGTCGGCGGCCGCGGCGGCGTGAACGCCCGCACGACGGCGACGGTTGGCGGAACGAAAGGTCTGGTCGACGCGAATGTCCGCGCCGGGGTCGGCACGCTCGGGGCGAAGGTCGATGCGAACGTCCTCGGCGGCAGCCTGCTCGATGCGAATATCGGCATCGGCACGGGCGGCAGCCTGACCCCGGGCGACCGGAGCGTCATGCGCGAATTCGCGCGAATGCCCGAGAGCGAACGCATGCAACTCGTCAAGCGTTGCCGCGGCGTCACCAGCGGCGGCTACGACGCGGCGCTGGTCAAGCTCTGCCGCCTGCTCCAGACGGCATCCCGCTAGAGTTTGTCAGGAAAAGTGGAACCCGGTTTTCCCGACAAGACAAACTCCAAGCCGAAAGGAGGCGGTGGCCATGCGGCCGCCGCCTCAGCTCTGGCTTTGCGACTGGCTCTGGCTTGCCACCGGCGCCACGGTGATGGAAACGTCCATCGTTTCCGTCGCCTTGCCGAGGACCATGCCGGAAACCGGGGCGGCGTCCTTGTAGTCGAGGCCCGTCGAAAGGCGGACATAGCGCGCGTCTGGGCAGACCTTGTTCGCCGCGTCGAAGCCCACCCAGCCGAGGCCCGGCAGATGCACCTCCGCCCAGGCGTGGCTTGCCGTCTGGTCGGGCTCGTCCATCAGGAGATAGCCGGAGACGTAGCGTGCCGGAAGCCCGAGATGGCGGGCCGCCGAGAGGAAGATGTGGGCGTGATCCTGGCAGACGCCCTGCTTCTTTTCCAGCGCCTGCTCGGCCGTGGTGTCCGGCGCGGTCTCGCCGGGCCTGTAGGCGACGGCCTCGTGCAGCATCGCCATCAGGTCGTGCATGCGCGCCAGTTCGTTCTCGCCGCTCGAGGCCCTGGCCATGTCGCGGATCAGCTTGCCGGGCCGGGTGAGCGGCGTTTCGCGCAGATAGAGCCAGAGCGGCACGAAGCCCTGATGCGGGCCGAAGACGCCCGCGCGGTCCTCGGTCTCCACCTCGCCCTCGGCGACGATGCGGATCATCACCTGTTCGGCATTGGTGCTGACGAGATCGACATGGTTGCCGAAATGGTCGGTATAGCCCGCCTCGACATGGGCGCCGTCGACGGTGGTCTTCCATTCGCGCACGATCTGGCCCGGCTGGCTCTTCGGCGTCAGCCGCAGGCGCTGCAGGGAATATTGTACCGGATCGTCGTAGCGGTATTCGGTCGTATGGCTGATCTTCAGTCGCATCCGCGTCCCCAGCCCTAGCGATAGAAACGGTAGGCCTCGGAGATTTCCTCTCCGAGGCGGTTGTTGTGCACGATGAATTCCTCGATGAATTCGTGCAGGCCCTGTTCCATGATGTCGTCCATGCTGCGGCTTCTCAGCAGCATGAGCGTCGAGGATGCCGTCTCGTGCGCCGCATGGTTCTCGCCGTAGAGCTTGGCCAGATAGCCGAGATTGCTGACGATCTTGTCATAGTTATAGGCGAGCGAGCGCGGCATGCGGTCGTTGAGGATCAGGTAGTCGGCGATATTGGCGGGTGAATAGTCCCCGTCATAGACCCAGCTATAGGAGCGATGCGCCGAGACGGAGCGCAGGATCGATTCCCACTGCTTGTTGTCGAGCGAGGAGCCGACCTTGGCGATGGCCGGCAACAGCACGTAGTATTTGACGTCGAGAATGCGCGCCGTGTTGTCGGCGCGTTCGATGAAGGCGCCGATGCGCGAGAAGTTGTAGATGTCGTCGCGCAGCATCGTGCCGTGGAAGGCGCCGCGGATGAGGCCGGTGCTGCGCTTGATCGTGTCGATGATCGACGGCATGTCGGCCGGCTTGGCGCGCTTGGCGAGAACCTGCTTCAGCTCGATCCAGCACTCGTTGGTCGCTTCCCAGGTCTCGCGGGTCAGCGCCGTGCGCACCATGCGGGCATTGTTGCGCGCCGCCTCGATGCAGGACATCACGCTCGACGGGTTCGTCCGGTCGCGCAGCAGGTAGTCGATGGCGTCGGCGCTCGTCAGCTTGTCGTGCGCGGCGTCGAAATCCTCGCGCACCCCGGCGCTTTGCAGGACGCCGTCCCAGTCCTCGTCGGAGGAGCCGGAGCGCGTCAGCGCCATGCGCAGGCCCGCGTCTATGAGGCGGGCGATGTTCTCGCCCCGCTCGATATAGCGGAACATCCAGTAGAGGCCGTTTGCAGTTCTTCCCAGCATCGGCTCAGTCCTCCAGAACCCAGGTGTCCTTCGTGCCGCCGCCCTGGCTGGAATTGACCACCAGCGAGCCTTCCTTCAGCGCCACGCGGGTCAACCCGCCGGGAATGATCTGCACCTTGTCGGAAACGAGCACATAGGGCCGAAGGTCGACATGCCGGGGCGCGATGCCCTTGTTGACGAGGATCGGGACCGTGGAGAGGGAGAGCGTCGGCTGGGCGATGTAGTTCGCCGGCCGGGCCTTCAGTTTCTCGGCGAAGGCCGCGCATTCCTTCTTCGTGGCGGTCGGGCCGACGAGCATGCCGTAGCCGCCCGAGCCGTGCACCTCCTTGACGACGAGTTCGCTGAGGTGCTCCAGCACGTATTTCAGGCTGTCTTCCTCCGAGCAGCGCCAGGTCGGCACGTTCTCCAGGATCGCCTTGCGGCCCGTATAGAACTCGACGATCTCGGGCATGTAGGAATAGATCGCCTTGTCGTCGGAAATACCGGTGCCCGGGGCGTTGGCGATGGTGATGTTGCCGGCCTTGTAGACGTCCATGATGCCGGGGATGCCGAGCGCGGAATCCGGACGGAAAGTCATGGGATCGAGGAAGTCGTCGTCGACGCGGCGGTAGAGGACGTCGATGGCCTCGTAGCCGCGGGTGGTGCGCATCTTCACCTTGCCGTCGACGACGCGCAGGTCCGAGCCCTCCACCAGCTCCACGCCCATCATGTCGGCGAGGAAGGCGTGCTCGTAATAGGCGGAGTTGAAGATGCCGGGCGTCAGCACCGCGACACGCGGCTTGCCGGAACAGCCGGGCGGGGCGAGGGAAGCAAGGCTCTGGCGCAGCAGTTTCGGATAGTCCTCGACCGGGCGCACCTTGTTGAGGTGGAACAGCTCCGGGAACATCTGCATCATGGTTTCCCGGTTCTCCAGCATGTAGCTGACGCCGGACGGGGTGCGGGCATTGTCCTCCAGCACGTAGAACTGGTCCTCGCCGGTGCGCACGATGTCGGTGCCGACGATATGGGTATAGACGCCGCCCGGCGGCTTGAAGCCGATCATCTGCGGCAGGAACGCCTCGTTGCGCTCGATCAGCTCGCGCGGGATGCGGCCCGCCTTGATGATCTCCTGCTTGTGGTAGATGTCGTCGAGGAAGGCGTTGAGGGCGATGACCCGCTGCTCGATGCCCTGGGCGAGCTTGCGCCATTCCCGGCCGGAGATGATGCGCGGTATGATGTCGAAGGGGATGAGCTTTTCGGAACTGTCGGCGTGCCCGTAGACCGCGAAGGTGATGCCGGTTTTTCGGAAGAGGTTCTCGGCGTCCCTCGATTTGGCGATCAGGCGGGCCCGATCCTGTGCTTCGTACCATTCATGGTAGTTCTGGTATGGCTGCCGCGCACCGGAGTCCGCGTTCATCATTTCATCAAATGCCAAAGGCGTGTTCCCCATTTTTTGTCATTTGAGTACAACATTCCCGGCAATGCAAGAACCATGCTCAATTAGCGATCAAGAATTCTCATACCGCTTTGAGGCGTATAAAACCGGCCATCGCGACGGTTTCTACCGGTAAGCCGTCCGGTGAAGCGCATCCGGGGGATCCATGCCTGCCGAAAACATGGGCAGGTGCCGAAAGACTGTTCGCTCCGCTTTTCCCTGAACCTAAGCATCAAGGAAATTCCTTTGACCATCACCGGCGCGATGCCTATCGCTCGCGCACCGATTGTCCCCTTCGCGGAAAGCCCATGTCCCTCGACCGCCTGGCTCCGGCCATCTTCGTCCTGCTCTGGTCCACCGGCTGGGTCGTCGCCAAGTTCGGCGCCATCGTCTCCGAGCCGCTGACCTTCCTCAGCATCCGCTATGTGACGGCAGCCGTCCTGTTTACCGTACTCTGTCTCGTTTCGGGGGCCGCATGGCCGCGCGACATGCGCACCGTCCTGCACGCCATCGTCTCGGGCGCCTTCCTGCACGGCATCTATCTCGGCACGGTCTGGTGGGCGATCGGCCAGGGCGTGCCGGCGGCGCTCTCCTCGATCATCGCCGCCCTCCAGCCGCTGATGACGGCGCTGGCGGCGCCCTTCTTCATCGGGGAAAGGCTGGGCACGATGCAGAAGCTCGGAATCTGTCTCGGTTTTCTCGGGGTGCTGATCGCCGTCCTGCCGAAGTTCTTCGGCCAAAGCGCGGCGGAGATCCCGGCCTTCGCCATCGTCGTCAACATGCTGGGCATGGCGGCCGTCACCTATGGCACGATCTACCAGAAGCAGCACCTGCATACCGGTGACATCCGCACCATCGCGACGCTGCAATATGTCGGCGCGCTGATCGTCACCGTCCCCTTCGCGCTCGCCCTGGAAAACCTGCATGTCGATTTCGGCTTGGCCTTCGTCGCGCTGCTCGCCTGGTCGGTGCTCGGCATTTCCGTGGGGGCGATCCTGCTGCTGCTCTATCTGCTGCGCCGCGGCCAGGTCTCCCGTGCCGCCTCGCTCATCTACCTCGTCCCGCCCATCGCCGCCCTGCAGGCCGCCGCCGTCTTCGGCGAGGAGCTGACGGTTCCGATGATCCTCGGGACGGCCATCGTGGTGGTGGGGGTCTATCTCACGAACCGCAAGGACGTCGCGCCGGCGGAGTGAGAGGGCGGTTCCCGCAACCTTCCCCACAAACAAAAACGGCGGGCTGAAGCCCGCCGTTTCCGCATTCGATACCGTGACCGGCTCACGCCTGTTCGCGGCGCTGGCCTTCCGGGCGGCGCGGCTTGCCGCTGCGCTGCGGGCGGCCGGGCTGGCCGTTGCCGCCGTGGTTGCGGTTCTGGCGGTCACCCTGCTTCTGGGCCGGGCGGCCGTGCTGCGGGCGCTTGGCGCCAGCGGGGGCACCGGCTTCCGCCTGCGCGCCGTCACCGAAGGGCTGGCGTGCCGGGCGGTTCGCGGCGCGGCCGTTGCCGTTGCCCGAGCGCTGGCCGCCGCCGCGGCTGTTGCGGCCCTTGCGGGACTTGCCGCCGGGGCCTGCCGTGCTGACTTCGGCCGGGGCCTCGCCGCTGGCGACGGCGATCTTGATGCCCATCAGCCGCTCGATATCGCGCAGGAGATGCGCCTCGTCCGGAGCGCAGAAGGCGATGGCGATGCCGTCGCGGCCGTTGCGGGCCGTGCGGCCGATGCGGTGGACGTAGGCGTCCGGCACTTCCGGCAGGTCGTAGTTGTAGACATGGGTGACACCCGGAATGTCGATGCCGCGGGCGGCGACGTCGGTGGCGACCAGCACGCGGATCTCGCCGTCACGGAAGGCCTTGAGGGCGCGCTCGCGCTGGCCCTGGCTCTTGTTGCCGTGGATCGAGGCAGCCTTGAAGCCGACATGGTCGAGATGCTTCATCAGCTTTTCCGCGCCGTGCTTGGTGCGCGAGAAGACGAGCGACAGGCCGTCCGGATTGTCGGTGAGCGTCTGCTTGAGGATCTGCGTCTTCTGGTCCTTGCCGGGCACGAAGTGCACGTACTGCTCCACCTTGTCGGCGGCCTTGCCGGGCGGGGTGACCTCGACCTTCTTCGGGTTCGACAGATATTCGCCGGCAAGCTCGGCGATCAGCTTGGGCATGGTGGCCGAGAAGAGCAGCGTCTGGCGGTTCTTCGGCACCATTTTGGAGATCTTGCGCAAGTCGTGGATGAAGCCGAGGTCGAGCATCTGGTCGGCCTCGTCGAGCACGAGGTAGCGGGCCTGCGTTAGCGTCACGGACTTGCGGGCGACGAGGTCGAGCAGGCGGCCGGGCGTGGCGACGAGGATGTCGGTGCCGCGGTTCAGCATTTCCGACTGCTTGTTGATGGAAGCGCCGCCGACGACGGTGACGACGCGCAGCGGCGTCTTCTTGACGAAGTCACGCAGGTTGTCGGCGATCTGGTTCACCAGTTCGCGGGTCGGAGCAAGGATGAGGGCGCGGATGTTGCGCGGGTCGGGACGGCGGGCGTCAGCGAGAAGCTTCTCGATCATCGGCAGGCCGAAGGCGGCCGTCTTGCCGGTGCCGGTCTGGGCGAGACCGATGAGGTCCGAGCCTTCGAGGACCAGCGGAATGGCCTTTTCCTGGATCGGGGTCGCCTTTTCGAAGCCGAGCGCGGAGAGGGTGGCGACGATGGTCTTCGAGAGACCGAGGTCGTGGAAAGTTGTCAAAGCAATACCTTTCGGGGCGCCAGGCGACTTTCCGAATCCGGTTCCGGGCGCAATGCGCCATGTCTTGCGGAACCGCCTCGGGCCGGAACGCACCATGCGATCCGGTTTCGTCTGGCGTCAAGAACCCCGCGTGAATTGGGAACTTGTGGGTTGGATTTGCGTCTGCGCAGTCTTCCGCCGCTATCCGGCGGACCATTCTCCTGCGCTTCTCCTTCTCGCGTCCCGTGCTCGGGAAATCGCTGGGCTCGCTCACGCGGCGGCCGAAGGGCGACGCTCGGGGTCTCATGTCGTTGTTTCGCGGTGAAAAGTCAAGCGCTACTTTCGCATGTGCGAAATGCCGGACGCGCGTTCCTCGCCCGAACCGGCATACCCGGCGGCGGGAATACTTGCCCGTCGCGGATGGCGGAACATGCCCGCGCGCGTTGCGTTGGACCAATACGCATCCTGCCACAATCCTGTCGGATGCTCCCTCGCGCAGTACCATCTGCGTTTCCGTGAACCTTGCTAGGGGAGTGAGAAATGACCGCTACGACCTGGATCCTCGCCGCAGACGGCAATCAGGCCCGCCTGCTCAAGGGCGTGAACCTGCTGAAGGAGGGCCAGCAGAGCCCGGAGCAGGAGGTCTTTCGCTGGGAACCGAAGAAGGCTCAGGACATCATGGCCGACAAGCCGGGCCGCAGCCATTCCTCGGTCGGCCCCGGCCGGTCCTCCATGGAATATTCGAGCGACCCGGTGCGCGAGGAGCAGCAGAAATTCACCGCCGAGATCGCCGGGCGGATCGACGACTATGCCGCCGAAGGCGCGTTCGACCGGCTCGTGCTCTGCGCCGCGCCGCAGACGCTCGGCGACCTGCGCGGCAGGCTTTCCGACAAGGCGCGCGCGCTGACGGTCGTGGAGATCGACAAGAACTTCTCCAACCTGCCGACGGAAAAGCTGATCGCCAGCGTCCGCTCGATCATGTTCGAGACCTGACGGAAACCGGGACGCCCCGGCAATTCCGGCAACGAAGGGTTAACCATCCGTTCAAGGATTGGTGATACTCCCCGGGAGGTATGAATCCCTCCTTCCGTGCCGCTTCGGGGAGTTCTTGGCGTGGCTGAATCTCAAGACGAATTGCTGGTGGCGGCCTGTGCGCGCGTTCGCGCGCACCCGCATCCCGCATATGTCAAGAGCAGCGAACTGCGCTATCTCGCGGTGAACGACGCCTATGCCCGCCTTTTCGGCCGTCTGCCGGAGGAGATGATCGGCCTTCGCACCGATGAGATCGGCGATGCGCCGGGACATGACGACCGCGACGACCCGGAACGGCGCTGCCTGATCTTCGGCAATCCCGAGCGTGCCCGCTATATCCACCCCTTCGGCGACGGCAGCTTCGACATCGCGCTGAAGCGCGAGCGGCTTTCGGCGGCGCTCTCCATTCTCGTCGGGCTGTTTACGCCGTCCGCCGACGTGCTGGCGGCGGCGATCCGCTGCGCCGCGAATGCCAATGGAGAAGCCGAGCGTGCGCCGGCGCGTGCCGGCGAGCATGTCGAGGGCGCGCTCGATGCGATGGGAGCGGGCGTTGCGGTCTTCTCCCCCGACAACCGCCTCGGTTACGCCAACAGCAGCATGCGGGAATTCTACCGGACGCTGGTCGGCGACAGTGCGGACGGTGCCGTCAGCCTCGCGACCCTCACCGAGGCGTTGCACGACGTCGAGGTCGGGCAGGCGGAGGCGGCCGAGCGCGAGCGCTGGATCGCGGCGCGGCTTGCCGCCTATGACTTGCCGCTTCACGAATCCGTCGCACGTCTTTCCGGCGGCTGGATCCGCCTCGTTACGCAGCGCCGGCCGGATGGCATGCTCGTCGCGCTGCGCCTCGACGTCACCGCGCTCAAGGAAAACGAAGGCCGGCTTCGGCAGCATTCGCAGGAGATCAGTCTCTACCGCGCGCTGCTCGACGAGCTGCCGGTCGCAAGCTTCATGCGCGACGAGAACCAGCGCATGATCTTCGCAAACCGCGCCTATGTCGAAATGACGGGGCGCCAGCCGGAAGAGCTGCTCGGTCTCAGCACGCTCGACATGTATCCCGAGCAGGGCGAGGAGTTCCACCGGCAGAACCAGTTCGTGCTCGATACCGGCGAGTTGGTCGAAAGCGAGATCGAATATATCCGCGCCGACGGCACGGTCCTGCCGACGATCTCGCGCCTCTACCGGGTCACGACGCTCGACGACAAGAACTACCTGATCGGCTCGATTACCGACACGACGGTGCTGAAGAAGCGCGAGGACCAGCTCATCGAGGCCCAGCGCCAGGCGGAAGCGGCGCGGGTCGATCTGGAAAGCATCGTGGAATCCATTCCCGTCGGCATCGTCGTGGTCGATGCGACCGATGTCGTGGAACTGGTGAACGGCGCGTTCGAAGAACTGTGGGACGGCGCGCTGCCGATGATGCGGGGGCGGCCGCTCGGCGATCTCCTGCTGTTCCAGAAGGCGCAGGGCGGGATTTGCGATGACGAGGGTCCCTCTGCCGAGGGCTACGGAGCGTGCCTTGCGGATATGCGCGCGGGCGAGACACCCGTTCGGGAAGTCACCTACGCCAACGGGCGAACGGTGATCGAGGCCGGCTGTGCGATTTCCGGCGGCCGATGCCTGCTGACCTATATCGACATTACCGAGCGGCGCGAGCGCGAGCGCGAAGTGCTGGAAGCCCGCAGCGCGCTGGAGGAGACCGGCAGCCTGCTCAAGGACGCGGTCTCCTCGATGAGCCAGGGCCTGCTCGTCGTCGAGGACGGTAAGGTGGTGCTGTCCAACGAGACGCTCTCCCGCATGGTCGCCGTGCCGGAGCGCCTGCTGCAGCCGGGCACGCCGGTCGCCGACCTGCTGGACGATTGCATCGAGCGCGGCGCGACCGGGTCCGTCGACGAACGGCATGTCGAGGCGCACGAATTCGGCGCGATCTTCTTTTCCGGCGAGCCGGTATCGCTGATCATGTATAGCGGACGCGGGCGATGGCTGCGCCTCGACGTGACGCCGACGGATCGCGGCCGTTTCGTCATGGTCTTCTCCGACATCACAGACCTCAAGAGCCGCGAGGAAGAGCTGCGCCGGCTCGTCATGCGCGCCGAGCTTGCCGACAAGGCCAAGTCCGAATTCCTCGCCAATATGAGCCATGAGATCCGCACGCCCATGAACGGCGTGCTCGGCATGGCGGAGCTGCTTGCCAAGTCGAATCTCGACACGCGCCAGAAGACCTTCATCGACATCATGGTGAAGTCCGGTAACGCGCTCCTGACGATCATCAACGACATCCTCGACTTCTCCCGGATCGACGCCGGCCAGATGACGCTGCGCGACGTCGCCTTCAATCCGGTGGAGGCGATCGAGGACGTGGCGACGCTCCTTTCGGCCAAGGCGGCGGAGAAGGATGTCGAGCTCGTCGTGCGCGGCGCGGCCAACATGCCGGCGGCGGTGATGGGCGATGCCGGGCGCTTCCGGCAGATCGTCACCAATCTCGTCGGCAATGCCGTCAAGTTCACCGACCGCGGCCATGTGCTCATCGATCTTTCCTCGCAGACCACGGAAAGCGGCGTGGAGATCGTCGTTCGCGTCGAGGATACCGGCGCGGGCATTCCGACGGAGAAGATGGAATCGATCTTCGAGAAGTTCTCGCAGGTCGATGCCTCCTCGACCCGGCGGCACGAGGGCACGGGCCTCGGCCTTGCCATCACGGACGGGCTGACGCGGCTTTTCGGCGGTACGCTGGACGTGGTGAGCGAGGTCGGGCGGGGTTCCGTCTTCACGGTGCGCCTGCCGATGGCGCTTGCCGTTTCCGCATTGCCCGCCCGGATCACGCCGGCAAAGGCGCCCGACGGGCGCATCCTCGTCGTCGATGCCCACGCGCTTTCCCGCAAGGCGGCCTATGACATGCTGCTCGACTGGGGATACGACGCCACGGCGGTCGCTTCCGAGGTCGAGGCGCTGGCGGTGCTCGCGGCGGCCTCGGACATGGGTGTGGCGGTGGACGCGATCCTTTTAGACTATCAGCCGGAGCGCTCGCCCGGCTTCGTGCGGGCGCTGCGCGAAAGCGCGCCGACGGCGGATATCGCCGTAATCGTCCTGACCTCGATGAACCTCTCCGCCGAGGACCAGCTCCTCTCCTCGCAGCAGGTCGAGGCCCATCTGATGAAGCCCGTTCGCGCCGATCTTCTGCGCGAGACGGTCTTCGAGGTGCTGCGCGCGGCGCGGGCGAAAACGGTGCCTACCGCCGCAGCAGGCAAGGTGCTGCCGCTGCGCCCGCAGGTCGCCCCGCAGGCCGCGCCGGCTGGGGAGGGGGCGCTGGACGTGCTGGTGGCCGAGGACAACGAGGTCAACCAGATCCTCTTCACCCAGATGCTGCTCGCTTCCGGTCTTCGCTTCCGGCTGGTCGAGAACGGCGAGGAGGCGGTGGAGGTCTTCCGCGCCAGCCGGCCCGGCATGATCCTGATGGACATTTCCATGCCGGTGATGAATGGCCTGCAGGCGAGCCGAGCGATCCGCGAGCTCGAAAGCGGCACCGGCCATCGCGTGCCCATCGTCGCCGTCACCGCCCATGTGCTCGACGGCGACCGCGAGGACTGCCTTGCCGCCGGCATGGACGACTATCTGACCAAGCCGATCAGCGTCGAGAAGCTGGATGAAAAGCTCGACCGCTGGCTGAAGCGCGGCATCGCGCCTGCAGCCAAGGGCACGCTGCACTGATCTTCAGGCGGCCGGCCTTTCCCCGCAGAGCATTTCGCGCTTTCCCGCAAAACCCGGCCGGCGTTCCACGGTAAAGCCCGCGGCGGCGAGATTGCGCCGCACGAAGCCGGCGGCGGCATAGGTGCCGAAGCGCCCGCCCGGAGCCGTCAGCCGGAAGACCTCCGCCATCAGCTCCGCCGACCACATGTCCGGATTGCGCGACGGCGCGAAACCGTCGAGATACCAGGCGTCGTAGGGGATTTTCTCCTCCGAAAGGCTGTCGAGCGCCGCGCCGCAGACGACGGTGAGGCGCATGCGGGGGTCGAGCTCGATCTCGACGCGGCCCTCGGCGGCGTCGGGCCATTTTTCGGTGAGGATCGCGCGTTCCCGTTCGATTTCCGGCCAGTGCGAAAGGGCGCGTTCGATATCGGCGCGGGCCATCGGAAAGCGCTCGAAGGAGGTGAAGTGCAGGCTTGCGCCTTCCGGCGCGGTCTCGCACCATTGCCGCCATGTCTCGCACAGGTTGAGGCCGGTGCCGAAGCCGAGTTCGGCGATGCGGAACGGCTCCCGGCGCTGCCAGCGCCGGGGCAGGTCGTTGCCGGCAAGGAAGACATGGCCGCATTCCAGCCGCCCGTCGCTGCGGCAATAAAAGTGATCGTCAAAGGCACGGGAATAGGGCATATCGCCCTCGTGCCAGTCGAGGACCGCATCGGTCCCGGTCGTGTTCTCAGGATTATGGTCAGCCATGGCGAATGCCGATAGTCGCGTGAAGGCCGCCGGTCAACCGGGCGTGGACCTCCTCGTCGTCGGCGGCGGGGTGATGGGCCTGTGGACCGCCCTTCTGGCCGCCCGCGAAGGGCTCTCGGTTTCGCTCATAGAGAAGAGGCGGATCGGCGCGGGGGCGAGCGGCGGCGTGCTCGGCGCGCTGATGGCGCACCTGCCCGACAGGTGGAATGCCAAGAAGGCCTTCCAGTTCGATGCGCTCGTCTCGCTGGAGGGAGAGATCGCGGCCCTCGAGGCCGAGACCGGGCTTTCCACCGGCTATCGCCGCTCCGGCCGTCTCATGCCGCTGCTGAAGCTGCACAATCGCGAGCGTGCCCTCGGCCATGCGCAGGATGCGCTTTCCGTCTGGCGTACGCCCGACCGATCCTTCGCCTTCGAAGTGCTGGATGCGGCGCCGGTTTCCGGATGGCCGTCGGGGGAGGCGATGCCCTACGGCGTCGTGCACGACCGCCTTGCCGGGCGCGTCGCGCCGCGCCTCCTGCTCGCCGCCCTCAAGATCGCGCTCGGCCGCATGGCGAATGTGACCATCCGCGAGGGAACCGGCCTTGCGGCGCTCGATCCGGCGGCCGGCCGGGCGCATCTCGACGACGGGGCCAGCCTTGCCTTCGGCACCTGCGTGCTGGCGGCCGGCGTGCAGACCTTCGATCTCCTGACGCCGCTCGGCCCGAAGCTCGCCAGGCCGGCCGGCAGCGCGGTGAAGGGGCAGGCGGCGTTGCTGAAGGCAGATCTCGATCCGGCGCTGCCGGTGATCTTCGCCGACGGCCTCTATATCGTTCCGCATGAGGACGGGCTGGTCGCCATCGGCAGCACCAGCGAGAACGCGTTCGCCGATCCTCACCGCACGGATGACCTGCTCGACACGCTGATCGAACGAGCCCGGGCGATGGCGCCGGTCCTTGCCGACGCGCCGGTCGTGGAGCGCTGGGCGGGGCTTCGGCCGCGGGCGGTGGGGCCGGACCCGATGGTCGGGCGGCACCCGGATCACCGCAATGTCAGCCTCATGGCGGGCGGCTTCAAGGTGAGCTTCGGCATCGCGCACAGGCTCGCCCGCGCGGTGCTGAACGAAATCGAGGGCGGCACGCTCGACGTGCCGCCCTCGTTCACCGTCCCGGCACACTTCGACGAAGCCGGGCGGGTATAGACCGTTTTACATCCAGTAGGGCGGAACGCCGTAATAGTCGTGGATGACCTTGCCGTTGCGGCGGTTCCAGTCATATTCGGCATCGCTCTCGTAATGCGGGGCGTTTTCGACCTGTTCCTTGGTCAGGTCGACGCGGTAGCCGCCGAGGCCCTCGTCATAGCTGAGCTTGGCCCAGGGCAGGGGGTAATGATCCTGGCCGATGCCGAGGAACCCGCCGAAGCTGAGGACGGCATAGGAGACGTGGCCGCTCCGCTTGTCGAGGATCAGGCGTTCCACCGAGCCGATATGCTTGCCGTCGGCGCCGTAGACGCTCGTGCCCTCGACCTTGTCGCTGGCGATGAGATCCTGGGTTTCGCGAATATTTGCATCCTGCATGGCCATAAGTGTTTCTCCTTGGTTGTCATGGACAGGAAACGGGCCAAGGCGGTAATGGTTCCTCTTCATGGGGTTATGCACCAGATTCAATTCGACTTTCCGCCGTCCGGTGCTACGGTAGGCCCAATTTCGAGGTGAGCGAATGACCGACAAGACCTATGCGCGCGACCTGATCGGCTACGGCCGCAACCCGCCGCAGGTGCGCTGGCCGGGCGATGCGAATATCGCCGTGCAGTTCGTGGTGAACTACGAGGAGGGCGGCGAGAGCTGCATCCTCGACGGCGACCCGTCCTCGGAATGCCTGCTGTCGGAAATCGTCGGCGCGCAGCCCTGGCAGGGGCAGCGCAACCTCAACATGGAATCGATCTACGAATACGGCTCGCGCGCCGGCTTCTGGCGCCTGCACCGGCTCTTCACCAGCCGTAACGTCACCACGACCGTCTACGGCGTGACGCTTGCCATGGCGCGCAATCCGGAAGCCGTCGCGGCCATGAAGGAAGCCGGCTGGGAGATCGCCAGCCACGGCTATCGCTGGCTGGAATACAAGGACTTCTCCGAGGAGCAGGAGCGCGAGCACATCCGCGAGGCCGTGCGCCTGCACAAGGAGCTGACCGGCTCGCATCCGCTCGGCATGTACCAGGGCAAGCCGTCGTCCAACACGCTGCGGCTGGTGATGGAGGAGGGCGGCTTCGTCTATTCCTCCGATTCCTACGCCGATGACCTGCCCTACTGGGTGCCGGGCGTCGACGGCGAGCCCTTCCTCATCATTCCCTACACGCTCGAAACGAACGACATGCGTTTCGCGACGCCGCAGGGCTTCAATGCCGGCGACCAGTTCTTCAACTACCTGAAGGACGCTTTCGACGTGCTCTACCAGGAGGGCCAGGATGGCAGCCCGAAGATGTTGAACATCGGCCTGCACTGCCGCCTTGTCGGCCGTCCGGGCCGCGTCGCGGCGCTCGCCCGCTTCGTCGACTACGTGCTCGGCCACGAGAAGGTCTGGATCCCGCGCCGCATCGACATCGCGCGCCACTGGATCGAGCATCACCATCCGTCGAAGGGCAAGGGCGTATGATCGACCACGCCGATTTCCTCGACCGGTTCGGCGGCGTCTTCGAGCACTCGCCCTTCATCGCCGAGCGGGCGCTCGATGCCGACGCGGTGTCCCTGCCGCTGACCGCCGGGGGTGTGCATGCCGCGCTGACCGCTGCCTTCCGCAAGGCGAGCCATGCCGAACAGCTTGGCGTGCTCCAGGCCCACCCGGACCTTGCCGGCAAGCTGGCGATTGCCGGCGGGCTCACCGAGGACAGCCGCAAGGAACAGGCCGGCGCCGGCCTCGACCGGCTGAGCCCGGCCGAGCATGCCCGCTTTACCGAGCTCAACACGGCCTATACGGAAAAATTCGGCTTCCCCTTCATCATCGCGGTGAAGGGGCTGACGAAGGACGATATCCTCGCCGCCTTCGAGGCCCGCATCGGCAACACCGCCGATGTGGAATTCGAGACCGCGAAGACCCAGGTGGAGCGCATCGCGCTCCTGAGATTGACTGCTCTGCTCCCCGGAGATTGAAAATGCCCGACGACCCACGACCGCCCTTCCTCTCCCCGGGAGGGCTGTCCGATGGCTGAGATACTGACGATCCGCCCGCTGACCCCTGAAGCCTTCGCCCCCTTCGGCACGGTGATCGAGGCCGATCCCGCCGCCATGCGCCATATCAACGGCGGCAACACCGAGCGCTACCATGCGCTCGCCGAGGCCGAAGCCGTCGGCGAGGATGCGAAGGTCATCATCAACATCTTCCGCGGCAGCCCGCGGAGCTTCCCCTATGCCGTCGACATGATGGAGCGCCATCCCTTCGGCAGCCAGAGCTTCTCGCCGATCGACGACCGGCCCTGGCTGGTGATCGTGGCGGAGGACGAGGGCGGCAGGCCGGGCCGGCCGCAGGTGTTCCGCGCCGGCGGACGGCAGGGCGTGAATTACTGCCGCAACGTCTGGCACCACCCGCTGATGACGGTCGGCGCGACCAGCGACTTCATCGTCGTCGACCGCCTCGGCGGCGGCGTCAATCTGGAAGAATACTTCTTCGATACGCCGTTCATCATCGAACAGCCTTGATCGCTTGCGGGGCAGGGCCATCGCATAGGGGTGGACGGCGCCGCACCTTTCCTTCTCCCCTCGGGGAGAAGGTGGCCCGAAGGATCGGATGAGGGGATGCACGGCTGAAGACTGCCGTTCTTCCCTCCTCCGGCGCTCCCCTCATCCGCCTGCCGGCACCTTCTCCCCGAGGGGAGAAGGGAACCTGCGGCGCTGCCCTGCCTGTCGGCAATAGCCGCGAATTGCGGGGCCACCGGCCGCTCTTCTCAAAGCACCGCCTTCATCGGCCTGCCGGCCACATAGGTCTCGCGCACGGCGCGGTCGTCGCCTAGGGTCTGGAGCAGGAAGAGCTCGTCGGTGAGCGAGCGCACCACTTCCATCTTCAGCGCCATGGCCGGCGTCGCGGCGGCATCGAGCACCACGAAATCGGCGTCGGTGCCGGCCTCCAGCGTGCCGATGCGGTCCGCCAGCGAGAGCGCTTCGGCATTGCCGAGCGTCATGTGATAGAAGCTCTCGTAGGGGTTCAGCCGCTCGCCGAGCAATTGCTGGATCTTGTAGGCCTCGTCCATCGTCTTCAGCATGGAATAGCTCGTGCCGCCGCCGACATCGGTGGCGAGCCCGATGCGCACCGGCTTTTCCCGCCGCGACAGGCTCTTCAGCGGGAAGAGGCCGGAGCCGAGGAAGAGGTTGGAGGTCGGGCAATGCACCGCCACCGCGCCCGCCTCGCTCATCGCATCCGCTTCGCGCTCGGAGAGATGGATGCAGTGGCCGAACAGGCTTTTCGGCCCGAGCAGGCCATATTTCGCATAGACATCCGTATAGTCGATGGCGTCCGGGTAGAGTTCGCCGGTGAAGCGGATCTCGTCGTGGTTCTCCGAAAGATGCGTCTGGATATGCAGGTCGGGGAACTCGCGGGCGAGCGCGGCGGTCATTTCCATCTGCGCCGGCGTCGAGGTGATGGCGAAGCGCGGGGTGATGGCGACGTGGTTGCGGCCCTTGCCGTGCCATTCGGCAATTACCGCGCGGGTCTCGTCATAGCCCATCTCGGGCGTGTCGAGCAGGCCCTGCGGAGCGTTGCGGTCCATCATCACCTTGCCGCCGATCATGCGCATGCCGCGCTTCAGCGCCTCGGCGAAATAGGCGTCGGCCGAGGCCTTGTGCACGGAGCAGTAGGCGACGGCCGTCGTCGTGCCGTGGCGGATCATCTCGTCGTAGAAATGGCGGGCGATGCGGGCGGCGTGCTCGCTCTCGACGAAGCGGCATTCCTCCGGGAAGGTGTAGGTGTTCAGCCATTCCAGCAGGTTCGCGGCATAGGAGCCGATCACCTGCATCTGCGGGAAATGCAGGTGGGTGTCGATGAGCCCCGGCAGGATGAGATGGGGGCGGTGGTCGATCTCCTCGGCATCCCCGGCGGCTTCGGCGCTGACGGCGGCATAGGGGCCGGAGGCGAGGATCCTGCCATCGGCGACCAGCAGGCCGCCGTCCTCCTCGTAGCGGTAGCTTGCGGCATCGTCGATGGCTTGCGGGCGGCGGAGGAAGGAGAGCAGGCGTCCGCGGATCAGGGTCTGGGTCATGGCGGTCGGCTTCCTTCTGCGGCTGGTTCGAACGGGATGGTGAGGGCGTGTCTCATCTGTTGCCATATTGTGCAAGCTTTGCGGGCGAAGAAAGGGCGGGTGCCGGTTTTCCGCCCGCGCGAAGGCTGTCCGCGCGGGCGATCTTCATGCATCCGTGGATTGCTATGCGGCGGCCGCGAGGCTTCTGCGCCTGAGCGACAGCGCGATCACGAAGCCCGACGCCGCCGCGATGCCGCCGACGAGGAAGACGCTGTCATAGCCGGCATGGTCGGCGAGCAGCCCGGCAAAGGGGCCGGTCAGGCCATAGGCCGCATCCTGGAACGCCGAGAAGCCGCCGAGCGCCGTGCCGCGCAGATGGGGTGGCACGCGATGCACGACCTCCCGCCCGAGCGAGGGAAAGATCATCGAGCAGCCGATGCCGGTGAGGAATGCGCCGACGAGGGCGAGCGTGGGGTCGTTCGCGCTCCAGATGAGCATCTGGCCGACGGCCTCGACGGCGAGCGAGCCGATCGCCACCGGCAGCCCGCCGATGCGGTCCGGCAGGTGGCCGAAGAAGATGCGCATCAGCACGAAGCCGCTGCCGAAGGCCGTGAGGCCGAGGCCGGCATGGCTCCAGTGCTGGTCGCGGAAATAGAGGGCGAAGAACGCGCCGATGGCGGCAAAGCCGATGCCCTGCAGGCAGATGATCGTGCCGTGCAGCCAGATGCGGCTGATCACGCTGCGGAACGAGGGTCTTTCCTGTTCGGGATGGGGCGCGACGGCCGGGATGCGCCAGATGGCCAGCAGGCCGAGCGCCGGCAGGAGGGCGCTGATCGTCATCGCCCCGGCAAAGCCGACCGACTGGAGCAGCGCGAGGCCGAGCGGCCCGCCGATGGCGAGCGCGCCGTACATCGCCGCGCCGACCATCGCCAGCACGCGGCCCGAATTGGCCGGGCCGACGATGCCGACGCCCCAGGCGATGACGCCGACGGCGACGAGGCTTTCGCCGAGGCCGAGAAGCAGGCGGCCGGCGAGGAGAATGGCGAAGGCGGCGAGGGGCTGGCCGGGCAAGAGGCCGGCGGCGAGCGAAGCCAGCGCGCCCGCGATGTAGAAGACAAGGCCGCGCGCGACGGCGGTCTTGGCGCCGCGGCCATCGGCAAGCCGGCCGGCATGGGCGCGCGTCAGGATCGTGGACAGGAAGGCGCTGCCGACGCCGAGCCCGGCCCAGACATTGCCGAGGCCAAGCGAGCCCGTGACGAAGACGGGGACGATGGGCAGCGAGATCGCGACGCAGAGATAGGAGACGAGCAGGATGGCCGTCAGCAACAGAAGTCGGCCCGGCGGGGCCGTGCGCATGAATTGGGGAGCCATGGTTTCCTCCAGGCTTTCCCTCGTCCGACGGCGCATGAAAAACGCACTCCGACCGGCGAGGGTCGTTGTGCGTTGCTTGACGTTAGACGCTTACGGCCAGAACACTGGCGTAAGGACGCAATAGATTTTCCCGCGCACCAAGTCAACGGCTTGCGGCAGCAAAGACCGATGGCGGCCTATGCCTCCGGCGGCATGGTCGCGAGGATCCACTCGCGGAAAGCCCTGATCTTCGGGATGTTGCGGCGGTTTTCCGGGTAGGCGAGCCAATAGTCCCGCCCGTCGTTGCAGGTCAGTTCGAAGGGCTGGAAGAGCTGGCCGGCGGCGACCTCCATGCGGAAATGGCCGGGATTGAGGACGGCGACGCCCTGGCCGGCCATGGCGATCTGCGCGTCGATGGTCTGCGTGCCGAGCTCGTTGGGCGGGAAGCGTTCGAGATCGGGATTGTCGACGCCGGCGGCGGCAAACCAGGTGCGCCACCAGATGTCGCGCGCGCTGATGATCGGCAGTTTCAGGAGGTCGGCCGGCTCCTTCACGCCGCCGATGGTCTCGGCGAGCGCCGGGCTCAGCATGGGCGTGAAGTTCATGCGCATGACGCGATGGCTGGCGAGGCCGGGCCAGTCGCCCTTGCCCCAGCGGATCGCGACATCCGCCTCCTCCTTGGCGAAATCGATCACGTCCTGCGAGGTGGTGAGGCGGACGGCGATGTTCGGATGCCTGAGCTGGAAATCGCCGACGGTGCGGCTCAGCCATTGCAGGGCGAAGGTGGGCGTGGAGTGGATGCAGAGCTTCTGCTCCGTCGCGCCGCGCAGGTCCGCGACGGCCTCGGCGAGCTTGCCGAGCCCCTCGGCCACCTTCGGCGCGAGGCGCTCGCCCGCCTCGCTGAGGATGACCTGCCGGGGCTGGCGCAGGAACAGCGGCTCGCCCAGCGTCTCCTCCAGCAGCTTGATCTGGTAGCTGACGGCCGTCTGCGTCATGCCCAGCTCGTCGCCGGCGCGGGTGAAGCTCGCATGCCGGGCTGCCGCGTCGAAGACGCGCAGCGCATTGAGCGGGAAGTTGCGGGACATCTTCAAGGCCAAGTTCTCTTCATGCATGCAGACGAAGCTTCGATTGGAGTTCCATCATCTTTCAGCGCACCCTGCAAGCAATGGATGGAATTCACGAGGTTTTCCCATGACATGCATCGCCGACCCGGTACAGGCGGGCGCCCTGCAATTCCGCAAGCCCGGCCTCTGGCATAAGCTCTCCATCGCCTTGCGCCCGGGCGCGAGGAAGCGCCGCCCGCGGCTCGATCCGCGGGAACTGTCCGATCACATCAAGCGCGATCTCGGTTTTCTCGACGGGCGCAGCGGCCGCTAAGCCGTCTCGCCCCGCCATGCGGCGAAGGCGAGCAGCACCTCGGCCGCCGTCATCGCGGCGATGACCTCCGGGCGCTTGTCGTCGACCGCCGTTCCGCCGATGGGCAGGACGAGCCGGTCGGCCACGGCGCGGTCGAGACCTTCCTCCTCCAGATAGTGGAGGAAGCTGCCGCGCTTCGATTTCGAGCCGACCATGCCGATATAGGCAAGGTCCGTGCGGGCCAGCGCCTCGCGGCCGATCAGGAAGTCGAGCGCATGGTCGTGGGTGACGATGACCACCGCCGAGCCCGGCGGGATGTCGGCGACGAGCGATTCCGGCATGGCGTCCAGCCGGTGGTGCACCTCGGAGGTGAGCTGGTCGAGTTCGCTCTCGCGCGCCTCGACGACGAAGACCTTGAGGGGCAGGAGCGTCAGCGCTTCGGCGAGCGCCCGGCCGACATGGCCGGCGCCGAACACCCAGACCTGGGGCTTCCGCCGTTCCTCTTCCTTCAGTCTTGCATCGAGGGCCTTGCGGGCCGCCTCGTCGGCGACGGTGAAGGTCAGTTCGACGCGGCCGCCGCAACACTGGCCGATATCCGGGCCGAGGGGAATGTCGAGGCTCGCCTCGCCGCCGGCGCCTGCCAGGAGCTTGCGGGCATTCTCGATTGCCACATATTCGAGCTGGCCGCCGCCGACCGTGCCGTGGATCTCGGTCGGCGCGACCAGCATGAAGGTGCCCTTGTCGCGCGGGGCGGAGCCTTTCGTTGCACTGACCTCGACGACGACGACGCGGTGCTCGCGGGCGAGAAAGCCCTCGAGGCTATCCTGTAGAAAGTTCATTTCGTCCTTCTTGCGCGCCCCGTCACCGGGGCGCCTTCTTATTGGGCGGTCCAGCCGCCGTCGACGGATATATGGGTGCCGTTGATCGACTTTGCCGCATCCGAGGCGAGGAACAGCGCGATGGCCGCCACCTCGTCGGTGCCGACGAATTCCTTGGTCGGCTGGAATTTCAGCATCACGTCGGTCTTCACCTCGGCCTCGCTGATGCCGCGGGCCTTGGCCGTATCGGGGATCTGCTTTTCGACGAGCGGCGTCAGCACGTAGCCGGGGCAGATGGCGTTGGCGGTGATGCCGTTCTCGGCGACTTCCAGCGCGACGGTCTTGGTGAGGCCCATGACGCCGTGCTTGGCCGCGACATAGGCGGCCTTGAAGGGCGAGGCGACGAGGCCGTGCGCGGAGGCGACGTTGACGATGCGGCCCCAGCCCTTGCGCTTCATGTGCGGCACGGCGCAGCGGATGGTGTGGAAGGAACTGGAGAGGTTGATCGCGATGATCTGGTCCCATTTCTCGACCGGGAAATCCTCGATCTTCTCGACATGCTGGATGCCGGCATTGTTGACGAGGATGTCGACGCCGTCGAATTCCTCCACCGCCGTCTCGATGAGGTCGGAGATCTCGTGCGGCTTGGTCATGTCGGCGGGATGGTAGATGACGCGGCCCTTGCCGAGGCCGTCGAGCTTTACCCGGATGGCCTCGATCTCGTCCGCTGCGCCGAAGCCGTTGATGACGACATTGGCGCCGGTTTCGGCAAAGGCGGCGGCGATGGCAAGGCCGATGCCGCTGGTGGAGCCGGTGATGACGACGCTCTTCATGACTATCTCCCGATATGCTGCGTTGCGGCAGCCTACGCCTAAAACTCAAGCGATGACAATTGCGTTTTCCGCGCGGTACAGTCCCGCTGAGGGCAAAGCGCGATTTGCGTTTTATTTTCCTTTGACATTCGTTTTTGTATCGTATTGAAGATTCCGAAGGGCCTGGGAGCGGCCCTTCACCGGGAGGGAAGCATGGGCGGATATGTTCTCGCGATCGACCAAGGCACGACATCGAGCCGGGCGATCGTCTTCGACGGCAACCAGAAGGTCGTCGGCTCCGGCCAGAAGGAATTCACGCAGATCTTTCCGCAGTCCGGCTGGGTCGAGCACGATCCCGAGGAAATCTGGGAAAGCGTCGTCTGGTCGGTGAAGGCGGCGCTGAAGAAGGCCGGCGTCAAGGCCTCCGACATTTCCGCCATCGGCATCACCAACCAGCGCGAGACGGTCGTCGTCTGGGAGCGCGAGAGCGGCAGGCCGATCCACAACGCCATCGTCTGGCAGGACCGCCGCACCGCCTCCTATTGCGAGAAGCTGAAAAAGCAGGACCTCGAAAAGACCTTCACCAAGAAGACGGGCCTGCTGCTCGATCCCTATTTCTCCGGCACCAAGCTCTCCTGGATGCTGTCCAACGTGAAGGGCGCGCGGGCGCGGGGCGCCAAAGGCGACCTCTGCTTCGGCACCATCGACACGTTCCTCATCTGGCGGCTGACGGGCGGCAAGTCCCATGTCACCGACGCCACCAATGCCAGCCGCACGCTGATGTACAACATCGCGTCGAACGAATGGGACGACGAGCTGCTGGAGATCCTCCGCGTGCCGAAGGCCATGCTGCCGGAGGTGCTGGACTGCGCGGCCGATTTCGGCATGACGGAGAAAAGCCTGTTCGGCGCGGAAATCCCGATCCTCGGCGTTGCCGGCGACCAGCAGGCGGCGACCATCGGCCAGGCCTGCTTCGAGCCGGGCATGATGAAATCCACCTACGGCACCGGCTGCTTCGCGCTGCTCAATACCGGGCCGGACATGGTGCGCTCGAAGAACCGCCTGCTCACCACCATCGCCTACCGCCTCGACGGCGAGACGACCTATGCGCTGGAGGGTTCGATCTTCATCGCGGGCGCGGCCGTGCAATGGCTGCGCGACGGGCTGAAGGTCATCAAGGCCGCGCCCGATACCGGCGACCTTGCCGCCAAGGCCGACCCGACGCAGAACGTCTATCTCGTGCCCGCCTTCACCGGCCTCGGCGCGCCGCACTGGGACCCGGAGGCGCGCGCGGCGATCTACGGCATGACGCGCAACACCGGCCCGGCGGAATTCGCCCGCGCGGCGCTGGAAGCCGTCTGCTACCAGACGCGCGACCTGCTCGACGCCATGCACAAGGACTGGAAGGCGAACGGCAAGGAAACCGTGCTACGCGTCGACGGCGGCATGGTCGCCTCCGACTGGACCATGCAGCGCCTTTCCGACATCCTCGACGCGCCCGTCGACCGCCCGACCATCCTTGAAACGACGGCCCTCGGCGCGGCATGGCTCGCCGGCCAGCGCGCGGGCGTATGGCCGGACCGGAAGGGCTTCGCCAAGTCCTGGGCGCGCGACACGCGCTTCACGCCCAAGATGGACGAGAAGACGCGCGCGGTGAAGATCAGGGGCTGGAAGGATGCGGTGCGGCGGACGCTGAGCGCGTAATTCGCATCACCGGCCCTTCTAGGCTTGGCGGCCGGATGCTATGCACCGGCCATGCAATCATCCCCTAACGTTGTTGCCGGCCGATCCTGCGGCACCTGCACGCTCTGCTGCCGGCTGCCCGACATCGATGCCCTCGACAAGCCTGCCAATGCATGGTGCCGGCATTGCGTCGCGGGCGAGGGGTGCTCGATCTATGCGGATCGGCCATCGGTCTGCCGGGATTTCCTCTGTCTGTGGATGACTGACGAAGGGCTCGCGGAAGCGTGGGAGCCGTCGCGCTCGCACATGATGGTCTACCGGCAGGGGCCGCAGGTTACAGTTCTGGTCGATCCCGTCCACCCTGATATCTGGCGGCGCGAGCCGTACCATTCGCAATTGCTGGACTGGGCGCGCGAAGCCGAAGCGATGGGCGGCTACGTCATCGTGTTCCGGCAGGACGACGTGTTCAAGATCTGAGCGGGCGGCACTTCCTGCCGAAAATCAAAAATATTCCGGTGCGCCCTGTCGGCTGAGGCGTTACTCCTGCGTCTATCAACCACGGGAGTTCACCATGCTGTATGCCGTTCTTTGTTACGATGCCGAAAGCGAAGTCTGCGCCTGGTCGAAGGAGCTGGACGACAAGGTCATGGCCGATCTCGGCGCCGTCAACCAGCGCTATGCCGAGGCCGGCAAGCTCGGGCCCGTCGCGCGGCTGATGCCGACGACGGCGGCCGTCACCGTGCGCAAGGGCCCGACGGACAATATCGTCATGGACGGTCCGTTCGCCGAGACCAAGGAGCAGTTCCTCGGCTTCTTCGTGCTTGAGGCGGAAACGCTGGAGGAGGCGATCCAGTTCGCCCGCGAGCTCTCCGCCGCCAATCCGGCGAACGGGACCTATGAGATCCGGCCGTTGCAGTTCTTCAATCCGGGAGTGCCCATAACATGACGGACCTTGCCTGGATCGACCTGGCGCTCACCTCGGCGCGGCCGCAGGCCATGGGGGCGCTGCTGCGCTACTTCCGTGACCTCGACATGGCGGAGGAGGCCTTTCAGGAAGCCTGCCTTCGCGCGCTGAGGACATGGCCCGACAAGGGCCCGCCGCGCGATCCGGCCGCATGGCTCATCTTCGTCGGCCGCAACAGCGGCATCGACCAGGTGAGGAAGCGCGCGAAAACCCAGCCGCTGCCGCCCGAGGAGGTGCTGTCCGACCTTGAGGACACCGAAAGCGACCTTGCCGACCGGCTGGACGGCGCGCATTACCGCGACGACATTCTGCGCCTGCTCTTCGTCTGCTGCCATCCGGAACTGCCGGCGACACAGCAGATCGCGCTGGCGCTGCGCATCGTCTCAGGGCTTTCGGTCAGGCAGATCGCACGGGCCTTCCTCGTCTCGGAAGCGGCGATGGAGCAGCGCATCACCCGCGCCAAGGCCAAGGTCGGCGCGGCCGGCATTCCCTTCGAGACGCCCGATGCCGTGGCGCGGGCCGAACGGCTCGGCCTCGTCGCGGCGATGATCTATCTCGTCTTCAACGAGGGTTATTCGGCCGGTGTGCCGGAGAAGGCGGATACGCCCTTCTGCACGGAGGCGATCCGGCTCGCCCGGCTGCTGCTCAAGCTCTTTCCGGCGGAGCCGGAGATCATGGGGCTGACGGCGCTGCTGCTCATCCAGCATTCCCGGCTCGACGCCCGCTTCGACGCGGACGGGCAGATCGTGCTGCTGGAGGATCAGGATCGTTCGCTCTGGGATCGCGCGCTCATCGACGAGGCGCTGGTGCTGATCGACAAGGCGCTGCGCCACCGCGCGCCCGGCCCCTTCCAGATACAGGCGGCCATCGCCGCGCTGCATGCCCGCGCCGCGACGGCGGCGGAGACGGACTGGGTGGAGATCGACCTTCTCTACCAGACGCTGGAGCGCCTCCAGCCCTCGCCAGTGGTGCGGCTCAACCGTGCCGTCGCGGTCTCAAAGCGCGACGGGCCGGAGGCGGCGCTGGCGCTGATCGAGCCGCTGGCGGAAAAGCTCGACGGCTATTTCTATTTCCATGGCCTGCGTGGCGGGCTCCTCAAGCAGCTCGGCCGCTATGCGGAGGCGCATCAGGCCTTCGACCGCGCCATCGCGCTCGCCACCACCTCGGCCGAGGCGGCCCATATCCGCCAGCATCTCGACAGCATGCAGCGCGAGGCGGCGGACGGCGCGGTGCTTCCCGCGCCGTGAACACACTGTTTCCCCCGACGCCTCTTCCAACCTCCGCCTGAGCGCCATATCTGAGGGAAAATCCTCTCATATGGAACATCCCATGGAACTTGGCCTCTATACTTTCGCCGATGTCGATCCCAATGCCCCCGACAAGGGGCGGGAAGGGGAGCGGCGGCTGAAGAACCTGCTGGAAGAGATCGAGCTTGCCGATCAGGTGGGGCTCGATGTCTTCGGGCTCGGCGAGCATCACCGGCCGGATTATGCCGCCTCTGCGCCGGCCGTTATCCTGGCCGCGGCGGCGGCGCGCACCAAGACCATCCGTCTTTCGAGCGCGGTGACGGTGCTGTCGTCGGACGATCCGGTGCGCGTTTTCCAGCAGTTCTCGACGGTCGATCTTCTGTCGGGCGGCCGGGCGGAGATCATGGCGGGGCGCGGCTCCTTCATCGAATCCTTCCCGCTCTTTGGCTATGCGCTCGACGACTACGACCAGCTCTTCGAGGAAAAGCTCGACCTGCTGCTCGCCCTCAACGAAAGCGAGAAGGTCTCGTGGAACGGCGTCATGCGTCCGCCGCTTTCGGGCATCGGCGTCTATCCGCGGCCCCTCCATGGCCGGCTGCCGGTCTGGATCGCCGTCGGCGGCACGCCGCAGTCGGTGGCGCGGGCAGGGGCCTATGGCCTGCCGCTGGCGCTCGCCATCATCGGCGGCACGCCGGCGCGCTATGCGCCGCTCTTCGATCTCTACCGCGAGGCCGCGCGGCGGGCGGGACAGGACGAGGCGAAGCTGAAGACCAGCATCAACGTGCACGGCTTCATCGCCGATACGACGGCGGAAGCGGCCGACACCTTCTACGGGCCGCAGGCCGAGGTTATGAACCGCATCGGCCGCGAGCGCGGCTGGGGGCCGACGAGCCGGGCGCAGTTCGACCAGTCGACCGGGCCGGACGGCCATCTCTTCCTCGGCGATCCGGAAACAGTCGCGCGGAAGATCGTCGCCCACCACAGGATCTTCCGCAACGACCGTTTCCTGCTCCAGATGGCCATCGGCCTGATGCCACACGAGCGCATCCTGCGCGGGATCGAGCTCTACGGCACCAAGGTCGCGCCGCTGGTGCGCGAGATGCTGGCGGACGAGCCCAGGGCGGAAATGGCCCCTTCCGCCTGACAGCGCGGCGCGGACGTGCTAGGACGCCCCGCGAAAGAGAGATGCGATGACCCTTGGAAACGATGAAGACCTCAACGGCCTGAAGGCGATCGGCCGGATCTGCGCGAACGTGCTGCAGCACATGTCGACCGCCGTCCGGCCCGGCATGACGACGGCCGAGCTCGACCTGATCGGCCGGCGCATGCTGGAGGCGACGGGCGCCCGTTCGGCGCCGGAAAGCTGCTACAATTTTCCGGGTGCGACCTGCATTTCCGTCAACGAAGAAGTGGCGCACGGCATTCCGGGCGAGCGGGTGATCAGGGAAGGCGACCTCGTCAATATCGACGTTTCCGCCGAGCTCGACGGCTATTTCGCCGATACGGGCGCATCCTTCACGGTCGGCCGCTCGGTGCCGGCGGTGGAGCGGCTTTGCCGCGACGGCAAGCGGGCGCTCTGGGTCGGTCTCAAGGAAGTCAAGGCCGGCAAGCCGCTGGCCGAGGTCGGCAATGCCATCGGCGCCTTCGCGCGCAAGAACCGCTATACGCTGATCGCCAATCTCGCCAGCCACGGCGTCGGCCGCTCGCTGCACGAGGAGCCGACGGAAATCGCCACCTGGCCGGACCCGCAGGAAAAGCGCCGCATGACGGAAGGCCTCGTCTTCACGGTCGAGCCGTTCCTCTCGCTCGGGGCGAACTGGGCCGAAGGCGGCGACAAGGACGAATGGACGCTCTACAGCGAGCCGAGCGCGCCGACGGTGCAGTTCGAGCACACGGTCGTCGCCACGCGCAACGGCCCGCTGGTGGTGACGCTGCCGGGCTGAGAGCCTTCACCCGCGCTGATCCGACGATCAATAAATGTCGTTTGCCGTGGCCATGTTGCAGTGCAATGGTCCCGCCATGATGCAACGCACAGCCGCTTCTTCGCGCGTGACCCTGCGCGCCGCCATTGCCGGCGCGCTCGCCATGGCGGTGGCCATGGGGCTCGGCCGCTTCTTCTATACGCCGGTCCTGCCGGGCATGATGGCGGGGCTCGGCCTCAATGCCGCCGATGCCGGCATCATCGCGGCGGCGAATTTCGCCGGATACCTGATCGGCGCGGTGCTGGCCGCCTATGGCTGGGCCGCCGGCCGGGAGCGGTCTCTGGCAATCGGCGCTCTCGCCGCGACCGTCCTGCTGCTTTTGGCCATGGGGCTTTTCTCCGGTGTCGCGGCACTGTCCGTCATCCGTTTCCTCGCGGGTCTCGCCAGCGCCTTCGCCATGATCTTCACATCGGGTATCGTGCTGTCCATCGGGCTCGTTCATGGCGATCCGCGCGTGCAGATGGCGCATTTTTCCGGCGTCGGCAGCGGTATCGCGGTCTCGGCCGTGCTCGTCTACCTTCTCTCCTTCATCGACTTTTCCGCGCTCCCGGCATGGCGGGCGGACTGGCTTTTCGGCGCGCTGCTCGCCGCCGCCGGCCTTGCCGCCGTCATGGCGCTGCTGCCACGGCCGGAAGGCGGCGCGTCGGCCGTGCGCGAGCCGCCGATTGTCTGGACGCGGCCGCTCGTGGCACTGACGCTGAGCTACGGTCTCTTCGGCATCGGCTATGTGGTGACCGCCACGTTCATCGTCGCCATCGCGCGGGAAGGGGCGGAGAGCCCGCTGCTCGAATGCCTCACATGGCTCGTCACCGGCGGTGCGGCGGCGTTGTCGCTCATCGCCTGGAAACCCGTCGAGCGTCGCAGCGGCGTCGCCATGGCCTACCTGCTCGCGATCCTCGTGGAAACGGTCGGCGTCGCGGCGACGGTCCTGCTGCCCTTTCCGTGGTCGGCGCTGGTCGGGGGCGTTCTTCTCGGCCTCACCTTCATCGTCATCACTGCCTATGGCCTGCAGCTCGGGCGGGTTCTCGCCAGCCGGAGCCCGCGCCAGGTTCTCGCCCTGATGACGGCAGCGTTCGGCGTCGGGCAGATCATCGGCCCGCTCGGGGCCGGGTTCCTCGCCGCGCGCACGGGAAGCTACGCCCTGCCGAGCCTTGCGGCGGCCGGCATCCTGCTCCTTGCCGCGGCCATCACCGTGCTCGGCGGCGCGCTTTCCATTAAATCTCGGTAATGCCCCGGGGCACCAATTGTTGTGCTGCGCAAACTCCTTTAGGTTCTGCGCATCTTCGGCGTGCTTCGCGTCGCCCGGCCTACGAGAAACGAAAGCTATTCCTTTGTTCGTCTCCTTCTTCCCCTATCCCAGATTGTTCTTCCCGTCCGTCGTCCTCTGGTCGGCCCTCGCCATGATTATCTGGTATGCCGGGGGAGGCGATCTCGGCGCCTATATCGGATTGCCGCCGTTGAAGCCGGGCGAGGAAGCGGTCGTCGGGGTCTCCGTCTTCTGGTCGGCGCCCTTCCTCTGGTTCTACATCTATTATGCGGTGATGGTCGGGCTGTTCGCGGCCTTCTGGTTCGCCTATCGCCCGCATCAATGGCAGCTCTGGTCCGTGCTCGGCTCGGCGCTGATCATCTTCAACACCTATTTCTCGGTGCAGGTAAGCGTCGCCATCAATGCGTGGTACGGGCCGTTCTACGACATGATCCAGCGCGGCCTCGCGCGCACCGAGCCGATCCCGACGGAAACCGAGATCTATGTCGGCATGATCGGCTTTGCGGGCATCGCCTTCGTTGCCATCACCGTCGGCACGCTGAACCTGTTCTTCGTCAGCCACTACGTCTTCCGCTGGCGCACGGCGATGAACGATTTCTACATGTCCCACTGGGACAAGCTGCGCCATATCGAGGGCGCCTCGCAGCGTGTGCAGGACGACACGATGCGCTTCTCGCGCACCGTCGAAGGGCTCGGCGTCAGCCTCGTTTCCTCGATCATGACGCTCGTCGCCTTCCTTCCGGTGCTGTTCAAGTTCTCCAGCACGGTGACGGTGCTGCCTTTCGTCGGCGAGGTTCCGCATGCCCTCGTCTGGGCGGCGATCTGCTGGTCGCTGTTCGGCACGGTGTTCCTGGCCGCCGTCGGCATCAAGCTGCCGGGCCTGGAATTCCGCAACCAGCGCGTCGAGGCGGCCTACCGCAAGGAGCTGGTCTATGGCGAGGACCATGCCGACCGGGCGCAGCCGCCGACGGTGGCCGAGCTCTTCGCCAATGTGCGGAAGAACTATTTCCGCCTCTATTTCCACTATCTCTATTTCAACGTCGCCCGCATCTTCTACCTGCAGGCCGACAATCTCTTCGGCACCTTCGTTCTGGTGCCCTCCATCGTCGCCGGCAAGCTGACGCTCGGCGTGATGAGCCAGATCCAGAACGTGTTCGGGCAAGTGCGCGAGTCGTTCCAGTATCTCGTCAATTCCTGGACGACGATCGTCGAGCTTCTGTCGATCTACAAGCGCCTCAAGGCCTTCGAGGCGGCGATCGACGACCAGCCGCTGCCCGATATCGACGAGCGCTACCTGAAAAGGGCGGCCGTCGAAGGCGAGCTTGCGGCCAACGAACCGTAAGGATTGCGATCAGAGGGCGGCTCCGGCCGCCTTCTTCTCTTTCGCTAGGATGTCCAGCGCGCCGGCATAGCTGACGCAGGCGACATCCGCCTTGCCGCAGGTCTCCGTCAGGAAGCGGTCGAGCGCGCGCCAGTAGGCGCCCGCATTCATCTCGACGAAATGGAAGCCGAGCTGCAGCGGAATGCGTTCGCCGTCATATTGCTTGGCGAAGGCGTCGCGATAGGCCTTCAGCGTGCTTTCCTCGAAGGCGGCGCTCTTTTCCGGGTTCTCCTTGCCCTTGGAATGGCGGACATAGAGATTGTAGTCCATGGCGATGACGGGACGCTGGGATGCGCCTTCCGGAACGAGCGGCAGGCCGAAGCGGGCGATGTCGCCGCTAGCCACGGGCATGGCCGGCCCCTTGGTGACGAGGCTTGCATCATAGGCAAAGCCGTCAGCCTCCAGCGCCTTCACAAGGCCGCTTCCGGCCGAAAGATAGGGCGCGCGAAAACCCTTGATGTCCTCTTCGGCAAAGCGCTTCCAGTCTGCCGGCTCGCGCTCGCCGACGCCGGCATTCTGCCAGGCGTTCTTCAGCGACTCCCGGAAGAAGGCGAACTCGGCCTTCCAGTCCTCCGCGCTCCACTTGCCGCCGTCGAAATGGCCGCAGGCATGGCTGCCGATGTCGTGGCCTTCCAGCCTGGCGAGCCAGATCTCGCCGAGCCGGAGGATCGTATCCTCCCGGTCCGGCGCGAAGCCGACATTCGAGCGGCCGCGCTTTTCGTGCGGCGCCTGGTATTTGGCGCGCTCGGCCTTCGGGAAAAGGAAGGTGCAGGAGAGGAAATAGGTGAAATGCGCGCCGGTGCGCTTGGCCATGGCGCGGCTCTTTTCCCAGAGCAGGTTGTCGTGCGCGCCGTCGAAGGAGACGATGACGAGCTGCTTGCGCTTTGCGGTCTCCACCGCCTCGTCCCCCGCGAGCGCCGGCCCGGCGGCGAGCGCCACGGCGAGGGGAAGAAGGAGGGAACGAGGCGAAAACAAGGAGGACATGGCTACCCGCGACAATTTGCAAAGGGTCTCTCATCGATTCCGAATGCGGCAATCCTTTGATCGGGCTGGAATTGTCGCCGCGCGACGGATATTCCAATGGTGACGGCCATCCGCCGATTTTTCTTCAAGGGGCATTTTCATGACGTTGCTCATCATCGGTCTCGTTCTCTTCATCGCCACCCATCTCCTGCGCCCCGTCGCGCCGGGGCTGCGCAATGCCGGCATCGCCGCGCTCGGCAAGCCGGGCTGGATGGCGCTGCACGGCATCGTGTCGCTGGCGAGCCTCGCCCTCATCGTCTACGGCTTCATCGACGCGCGCGAGAACGGCGGCGAGATGCTGTATTTCCCGCCCGCCTTCATGGCGCATATCACGCTGACGCTGATGGCCATCGCCGCGATCTGTCTCGTGGCGGGCTTCCTGCCGCCCGGCCATATCCGCACGAAACTGAAGTTCCCGATCCTCGTCGCCATCAAGATCTGGGCCTTGGCGCATCTGCTGGCGAACGGCGAGAGCTATTCCGTGCTGCTCTTCGTGACGATCCTCGCCTGGGCGGTCATCCTGCGCATCACGCTCAAGAAGCGCATCGCGGCGGGGGAAACCAAGCTGCCGGTCTTCGTCTCGGCGAAATACGATGTCATCGCCGTCGTTGTCGGGCTCGCCCTCTATGCCGTGATCGTCCTCAAGCTTCACGAATGGCTGATCGGCGTCGCCCCGCTGCCGTGATCCGTTGCCTATCCCGGGCCTATCCCGGGGGCTTTTCGCGCCTGCCCCCTTACAACGTCGTGAAAATCGGGTAGAAGGCGCTAACTTTAAACGTTGGTTGGCGCCGGGCAGGACATGGTAAATCAGGACGACAGCTTTATCCGCGAGGTGAACGAGGAATTGCGCTCCGATCAGATGCGTCTGGTCTGGAAGCGTTTCGGCCGCATCCTCATCGGCGCGGCCGTTCTCGTCGTGCTCGGCACGATCGGCAAGGTGGGCTACGAATACTGGCGCGACCGCGAGGCTTCCGCTTCCGGCGACGAGTTCCTCGCCGCCCTGACGCTCGCCCGCGACGGCAAGAAGGACGAGGCGCTGGCCGCGCTCGGCGCGCTCGAGAAGGACGGCTTCGGCTCCTATCCGGTGCTTGCCCGCATGCGCTCGGCCTCGCTGCTGGCGGAAACCGACGCCAAGGGCGCCATCGATGCCTTCACGGCGATCTCCAAGGACGGCTCGGTGCCGCAGGCGCTGCGCGATGCGGCCCGCCTTCGCGCCGCCTATCTCCTCGTCGATACCGGCACCTACGATCAGGTCTCGGCCGAGGCCGAGCAGCTTGCGACGCCGCAGGGCGCGCTGCGCCATTCCGCCCGCGAGGTCCTCGGCCTTTCGGCCTACAAGCATGAGGACTATGCGCGCGCCAAGGAATGGTTCGACGCCATAATCAACGACAGCGAAAGCCCGCGCAATGTCGCCAACCGCGCGCAGATGCTGCTTGACCTGATCACGGCAAGCGGCAAGCTGTCCTCCTGAGCCGGCATCTGCCGGCCGCTACAACGGAACACGTTCATGAGCTTCACCGTCGCCATTGTCGGACGCCCCAATGTCGGCAAGTCCACCCTGTTCAACAGGCTCGTGGGCAAGAAGCTCGCGCTCGTCGACGATACGCCCGGCGTCACCCGTGACCGCCGGCCGGGCGACGCCCGCCTCATCGATCTGAAATTCCGCATCATCGACACGGCCGGCCTCGAGGAGGCCGCGCCCGAGACGTTGCAGGGCCGCATGCGCGCCCAGACGGAAGCCGCCATCGAGGAGGCCGATCTCTCGCTCTTCGTGGTCGACGCCAAGATGGGCCTCACCCCGGTCGACCAGACGCTGGCCGAGATGCTGCGCCGCAAGGGCAAGCCCGTCGTGCTCGTCGCCAACAAGTCGGAAGCCCGCGGCTCCGACGGCGGCTTTTACGATGCCTTCACGCTCGGCCTCGGCGAGCCGACGCCGATCTCCGCCGAACACGGGCAGGGCATGCTCGACCTTCGCGACGCCATCGTCGCCGCCATCGGCGAGGAACGCGCCTATCCCGAAGAAGACGAGGCCGAGACCAATATCGACGTGCGGGCCGAGATGGCCGAGGGCGCGGAAGCGGACGAGGATTTCGAGCCGGAATACGACGAGACGAAGCCGCTGCGCGTCGCCATCGTCGGCCGCCCCAATGCCGGCAAGTCCACGCTGATCAACCGCTTCCTCGGAGAGGACCGGCTCTTGACCGGCCCGGAAGCCGGCATCACGCGCGATTCCATTTCCGTCGAATGGGACTGGAAGGGCCGCACGATCAAGATGTTCGACACGGCCGGCATGCGGCGCAAGGCGAAGGTGCAGGAGAAGCTGGAGAAGCTTTCCGTCGCCGACGGCCTGCGCGCCATCCGCTTCGCCGAGACCGTGGTCATCGTCTTCGATTCCACCATTCCCTTCGAGAAGCAGGACCTGCAGATCGTCGATCTCGTGCTGCGCGAGGGCCGCGCCGCCGTGCTCGCCTTCAACAAGTGGGACCTGATCGACGACCCGCAGGCCGTGCTCGCGGAGCTGCGCGAGAAGACCGACCGGCTGCTGCCGCAGGCGCGCGGCATCCGCGCCGTGCCGGTCTCCGGCCAGACGGGCAGGGGCCTCGACAAGCTGATGCAGGCCGTCATCGACACGGACCGCACCTGGAACCGCCGCATCTCCACCGCCAAGCTGAACCGCTGGCTGGACGCGGTGCAGACGCAGCATCCGCCGCCGGCCGTTTCCGGCCGCCGCCTCAAGCTGAAATACATGACGCAGGTGAAGGCCCGCCCGCCGGGCTTCATGGTGTCCTGCACGCGCCCCGACGCGCTGCCGGAATCCTATATCCGCTACCTCACCAACGGCCTGCGCAACGACTTCAACCTGCCGGGCGTGCCGATCCGCATCCATTTCCGGGCGTCGGACAATCCCTATGCCGGCAAGGCGAAGAAGAAGCGCTGACGGGCTGATTGCCGGTCAGCCTTGCGGCAGCTTGTCCTTTACGACCAGCGCGCCGTGATGCTGGATGACGGCGGCGGCGACGTCCGCCGCAAAGCGCGCGGCCTCCTGCGGCGCCGCGCCTGCCGCGAGGCGGGCGAGGAAGGCGCCGTTGAAGCTGTCGCCGGCGCTCGTCGTATCGACGATCTTCTCGACGCTCGCCGACGGGACATGGCTGCGCTTCCCGCCGAAGACCAGCGTCGCACCCTCGCCACCGTCCTTCACCACCTGTTCCGCGACGCCGAGCGCGGCGTAGCGGGCGATGGTCGCCTCCAGCGAGGCGTCGCCGAAATGGGTCGTCTCGTCGTCGAGGCTCGGCATGACGAGCGTCGCGGCGCGGGCGCCCTCGGTGACCGTCGCGCGCATCCGGTCCATGTCGTCCCACAGGCGCGGGCGGATATTGGGATCGAAGACGACGCGCTTGCCGACGGCCTTGGCGCGGCGCAGCTCGGAAAGCAGGGTCTCCACATCCTCCGCCGGCAGGATCGCCAGCGTGATGCCGGAGAAGACGATGATGTCGGAAGCCTCGATGGCGGCGCGCAGCCGGTCGCCGTCGCGGGCAAGCAGCTTTGCGGCGGAGGCGGAGCGCCAGTAGGAGAAGCTGCGCTCGCCGTCCTTGAGGTGGATCATGTAGAGGCCCGGCGAGCGGCCGGCGATGCGCGCGACATGGGCGGTGCCGACGCCGTGGCCTTCCATGAAGGCCAGCATCTCGTCGGAAATCGTGTCGGTGCCGACGGCGGAGAAATAGTCGACGCTCCAGTCGGACGGCAGGTATTGCCGGGCGTAATAGGCGGTGTTGAACGTGTCGCCGGCAAAGCTCTTGCGCATCAGGCCACCCTCGGCCTGCATCAGTTCCACCATGCATTCGCCGATCGCCAGCAGCCGTCCCGCCATATCCGTTCTCTCCGGTCAATTGCGCCGGAAAGAGGAAATACTGTCAAAGAGTTGGCGGGGCAAGACGATGCCCGCGCTTTCCGCCTGCCGCTGCCGTTCCATGCGGCGAAGGCCGGGGATGTGCACGCCGAATTCGCCGGAAAGGCGCTCCACCTGCCCGGCGAGCCGGGCCGGGAAATCGTCGGCGAAGAGTTGCGGCGAGAGGGCAAGGACGAAGAGGCCGATGCCGGGCGTCGCCTCGCCCGCCTGGAAATCCGGTGCGTCGAGCGACCAGTTGGCGCCCGTGAGGCCCGCCGCCAGCACCTCCACCATGAGGGCGATATTGGCTCCCCTGGTGCCGCCATAGGCCAGCAGCGCGCCCTGCATGGCCGCGAATGGGTCCCGGGTCGGCTCACCCTCCTGATCGAGCGCCCAGCCGTCGGGGATGGCTTCGCCCCGCGCCGCCGCCTCGCGGATATCGACGAAAGCCGCCATGCTGGAGGCCTGGTCGATCAGGAGCAGGCGACCGTCCTCCAAGGGAGCGGCGAAGGCGAGCGGATTGGTGCAGTAGACCGGCTGGCGGCTGCCCGCGCCGGCCATCAGCGCCGGGCCGTTGGTGGCGGCGAGTGCGACGAGGCCCTCTTCGGCGAGCCGGGCGGCATACCAGCCGAGTTCGCCGGTCGTATAGCTGTTGTGCAGGGAAAAGACGGCGATGCCGAAGGTCCTCGCCTTGGCCACCAGCTCCTCATGGGCAAGTGAAAAACCGTGCTGCGCCACGCCGCCCATGGCGTTGCATTTCATGATTGCGGGTACCGGCGAGGTGATGAGCGGTTCGGCCCGTCCGGCGATCCTGCCGTCGACGAGGCTCCTGAGATAGTCCGTCAGGTGCAGGAAGCCGACCGTGCGCTTGCCGGCCATTTCCGCGTCCAGCGTGGCGCGGGCGAGCGCCGCCGCTGCCGCCTCCGCCATGCCGACGCGCATCAGCGCCGTGCGGGCGAGGTCCATTGCTTCCGTCGGGGAAAGGGTGACGTCATCGGTCATACGGCAACCTTCTCTATGGAATTTGCCGATATCATCCAGACCGGCCCGCCTTTCGTCAACCGTCGAAAAATCCGGCCTCCGCCCGTTTACGCTGCACGGGACGCGCGTTACATCTTGCCCGAAGCAACAGGAACCGGAGCAAGAACGCATGACGAAGCCCCGCAAGAAGGCCGACGACTGGTGGCGCGGCGCGGTCATCTACCAGGTCTATCCCCGCTCGTTCCAGGACACGACCGGCGATGGCATGGGCGACCTCAGGGGCATCACCAGGCGGCTCGGGCACATCGCCTCGCTCGGCGTCGACGCCATCTGGCTTTCGCCCTTCTTCAAGTCGCCGATGGCGGACATGGGCTATGACGTTTCGGATTATTGCGACGTCGATCCGATGTTCGGCACGCTGGCGGATTTCGACGCGATGCTGGCCGAGGCCCATCGCCTCGGCATGAAGGTCGTCATCGACCAGGTGATCTCGCATACGTCCGACCAGCATCCCTGGTTTGTCGAGAGCCGGTCCAGCCGGTCGAACCCGAAGGCGGACTGGTATGTCTGGGCCGATCCGAAGCCCGACGGCACGGCGCCCAACAACTGGCTGTCGATCTTCGGCGGGCCGGGCTGGGAATGGGACGGCGTGCGCAAGCAATATTACATGCACAACTTCCTGACCTCGCAGCCGGACCTCAACTTCCACAACAAGGCCGTACAGGATGCGCTGCTGTCGACGGTGCGCTTCTGGCTCGACCGCGGCGTGGACGGCTTCCGTCTCGACACGGTGAACTTCTATTTCCACGACAGGAAGCTGCGAGACAATCCGCCCCACGAGCCGAACCCGGACGAGATCGGCCTCGATGCGCCGGACGTGAACCCCTACGGCATGCAGACGCATCGCTACGACAAGACGCAGCCGGAGAATGTCGATTTCCTCAAGCGCTTCCGCGCGCTACTCGACGAATACGAGGGGCGCATGACGGTGGGCGAGGTCGGCGACGGCGCGCGCTCGCTGAAGACCGTCGCCGAGTATACGAGCGGCGGCGACAAGCTGAACATGTGCTACACGTTCGACCTGCTCGGGCCGGATTTCACGGCCGACCATATCCGCAAATGCGTGCAGAGCTTCCAGCGGGCGGTGGAGGACGGCTGGGTCTGCTGGGCCTTCTCCAACCACGATGTCGACCGCCATGTCAGCCGCTTCATCCACGCGCCGGAAGAGCGCGAGCGCGTCGCCAAGCTGGCGATCACCCTGCTTTCGACGCTGCGCGGCTCGATCTGCCTCTATCAGGGGGAAGAACTGGGCCTCACGGAAGCCGAGCTCGCCTTCGAGGACCTGCGCGATCCCTATGGCATCCGCTTCTGGCCGGCCTTCAAGGGCCGCGACGGATGCCGCACCCCGATGCCCTGGCAGCGCGGCGAGGCCCATGCCGGCTTCAGCACAGCCAAGCCCTGGCTGCCGGTGCCGGAGGACCATGCCCGCCTTGCCGTCGATACGCAGGAGAAGATCGCCGGCTCCGTGCTCAACCACTACCGCGCGACGCTCGCCTTCCGCAAGGAGCACGAGACGTTGCACGACGGCGACATGTCCTTCCTCCATTCCAACCACGACATCCTCGCCTTCACCCGCGAGAAGGCCGGCGAGAAGCTGCTTTTCGTCTTCAACCTGACGCGCGAGAAGGCGGAATTCGTGCCGGCGAAATCGCTGAAGCTCGGCGAGCCGCTGCCGGTCCCCGGCTTCGGCGCGAAGCTGAAGGACGGGACGATCGAGCTGGACGCGCTGGATATGGCCTGCGTGCGGCTGTGAGCTTGCAGGCGGCCGGCGCCGATAGTATCATAAAGTGATACTTCGGAGTTTCGCCATGGCCTCCAGCTATACGCTCGGCAATCACTACGAGACGTTCGTCCGCGAGCTTCTGGCCAGCGGCCGTTATGCCAGCGCCAGCGAGGTGCTGCGGGACGGCCTGCGCCTTCTGGAGGACCGCGAACGGCAACGGGAGGCGAAGATCGCCGCGTTGCGGGACGCCGTCCGCGAAGGGTTGGAAAGCGGCCCGGCTGCCCCGCTCGACATCGATGCCATCAAGGCGCGGGCGCGAGCTGGCCGTGCTTGAGATCATGCATCTTCCGCAAGCGGAAGAGGACCTGATCGCGATCTGGCGCTATATCGCAGACGACAACGAAGCGGCGGCCGACCGTCTCCTCGACCGCATCGCAGCGGTCGCGCGAAAGCTCTCGTCGCATCCCGAGGCCGGCCGTTCGCGGCCGGAGCTCGCGGCAGGTCTGCGCAGCTTCGTGATTGGAAACTACGTTCTTTTCTATAAGGCCGATCCTACCCATCTCGTGCTCGTGCGTGTGCTCAGCCGTTACCTGGATATCGACGAGGACGAGTTTCCCGCCTGATAGCCTCACCCGATCAGCGCGAACCGATCCACATCCACCATCCCCCTGTCCGAGATCTTCAGATGCGGGATGACCGGCAGCGGCAGGAAGGCGAGCTGGAGGAAGGGTTCTTCCAGCGTGGCGCCAAGGGCGAAGGCGGCCTGGCGCAGGTGGTGCAGGGTGTCGCGCACGGCCTCGTAGGGTTCGAGGCTCATCAGGCCGGCGACAGGAAGGGCGATCTCGCCGGTGACCTTGCCGTTCTCCACCACGACGAAGCCGCCCTTGATCTCGCCGAGGCGGTTCGCCGCGAGCGCCATGTCGTCCTCGTCGACGCCGACGACGCAGATATTGTGGCTGTCGTGGCCGACCGTCGAGGCGATGGCGCCCTTCTTCAGGCCGAAGCCCTGCACGAAGCCGTTGGCGTGGTTGCCGTTCTTGCCGTGGCGCTCGATGACGGCGACCTTGATGATGTCCTGCGCGAGATCGACGGCGGTCTGGTTGCCTTTTGCCGGCAGGCGGTAGCGGCGGTGCTCGGTGATGATCTTGCCGGGCAGCACGCCGATGACCGGGGTCTCGCCCTCCGTGACGGGAACGGTGAAATGGGCGGCGCTGACCGGGCGGGCCTTGACGCTGTCGAGGCCGACGGGCTCCACCGCCTTGCGGGTCGCGAAGAGCGCGTCGTCCACCTTGCGGCCGGCGCAGAAGACCATTCCGGCCTTGCAGTTCTCCAGCGTATCGACGACGACGAGGTCGGCTCGCCAGCCGGGGGCGACGAGGCCGCGGTCGCGCAGGCCGAAGGCCTTCGCCGCGGAGATGGAGGCGGCGCGGTAGACGGCGAGCGGGGCGCGGCCGTGGGCGATGGCCGTGCGGATCATGTAGTCGAGATGGCCCTGTTCGGCGATGTCGAGCGGATTGCGGTCGTCGGTGCAGAGCGCGAGGAAGGGCGAGAGCCGTTCGGTGAGGATCGACATCAGGGCGAGGAGATCCTTGGAGACGGAGCCCTCGCGGATGAGGATGTGCATGCCCTTGCGAATCTTCTCCAGCGCCTCTTCGGCCGTCGTGCATTCGTGCTCGGTGCGGATGCCGGCGGAAAGGTAGCCGTTGAGGTCATTGCCGCGAAGGAGCGGCGCGTGGCCGTCGATATGGCCGCCCTGGAAGGCTTCCAGCTTGGCGAGGCAGACGAGGTCCTTGTGGATGACGCCCGGGAAATTCATGAATTCCGCAAGGCCGATGACCTTGGGATGGTCGCGGAACGGCAGCAGGCGCTCGACCGGCAGGTCGGCGCCGGAGGTTTCCAGATGCGTCGCCGGCACGCAGCTCGAAAGCTGCACGCGGATATCCATGATCGTTTCCATCGCACTGTCGAGGAAGAACTGGATGCCCTCGGTGCCGAGCACGTTGGCGATCTCGTGCGGATCGCAGATGACGGTGGTGACGCCGTAGGGCAGCACGCAGCGGTCGAATTCGTGCGGCGTTACCAGCGAGGATTCGATGTGGAGATGCGTATCGATGAAGCCGGGCACGACGATGCGGCCGGTGATGTCGATTTCCCTGCGGCCCTTGTATTCGCCGCAGGTGCCGACGATACGCTCGCCGCAGATGGCGATGTCGGAGGCGACGAGCTCGCCCGTCACGAGGTCGAAGAACTGCCCGCCCTTCAGCACGATGTCGGCTGGCTCGCGGCCGGTTCCCTGGTCGATGAAGCGTTCCAAGTCGGTCATGGCTGGTCTCCGAATCCCTTTTCGCAGACTCTAGAGCATTTCCGCTTTTCTCCGAATCGCGAAAACGCTCCAACTCTTTGTTTGCCGCATTTCCCTACGCAAAACCGCTTCGCACTTTTGCTGGAAATGCTCTGGTCCCGCCGCGGCAGGAAGAAAGGGCCAGACGGCGAATCTTCAGTGTGGGAAAGTCACCGTGAAGGCGAAGCGTGTGTGCCCGCCTGCGGCAAGCAGGGTGGTGAAGGGCCGGCCCTTCAGTTCGCGCGCGCCGCTATATTCGGCGGCCGTGCCGTGCCACGGCTCGATGCAGAGGAAGGGTGCGCCGGGCTTGGTCCAGAGCGCGAGGTTCGGCAGGTTTTCGAAACGGAAGTTGAGGGCCGGGCCATCCTCGGCGGTGTAGGTGAGGCCGGTGCCGGCTCCCTGCGGGAAGACGAGGGCGTCGTTGTCAAAGAGCGCATGGGCGAGCGTCAGCCGGCCGCCGCTGAAAGGCGAGGGGAGCCGGTGGGGTGAGAGGAGGCCCTTTTCCAGCGGCTGGCGCTCGGGTTCTCCTCCATTGTCGAGCGTGACGGTGTGCGGCCGGCCGGTGGCGCCCGGCAGGGGCCAGACGAAGGCGGGATGGAAGCCGCAGCCGAAGGGCATGGGGACGGTGCCACGGTTCTCCACTTCGGCGGAGACGGTCAGCGACGGGCCATCCAGTCGGTGTTCGACGGTAAGCCGGAAATCGAAAGGATAGGCAGCGCGGGTTTCCTCCGATGCTTCCAGCACGTAACGGCAGGCGCTCTCCTCGGCCGCTTCGAGGGAGAATTCCCGCCGGCGGGCAAAGCCGTGCTGCGCCATCGGATAGGGCTTGCCGTCGATCAGCAGCGTATCGTCCGGCGCCTTGCCGACGATGGGGAACAGGACCGGCGAGCGGCCGGTCCAGAAGGCGGCGTCGCCGTTCCACAGCCAGTTCGCCCCGTCGCGCGTCGTCGCCGATTGCATCTCGGCGCCGAGGGCGGAGACCTCGATGGAGAGGAATTCGTTCGCTATGCGGGTCATGGTCGGCATCGGCTGGCCCTCGTCGTGGTGGCCGCACAATTGCGCCGAACGGGGCGGACTTGCAAGAGCGGTGGTCGATAGCGGCATGTGCCGCCTGCCCCTCATCCGGCCTGCCGGCCACCTTCTCCTTGGCTGCGGGGAGAGCGTTAGGGTGAGGGGCAAAAGCCATCTTGCGGCGGGAATCAAAAAATGGCGGCCGGAGCCGCCATTTCCGTCTGCCCGGCATGCCGGATCAGATATTGTTCTGCAGGACCTCGCGCAGCTTGCCGAACAGTTCGTCGATCTGCGGCTTCTCGATGATGAGCGGCGGGGAGAGGGCGATGATGTCGCCGGTCGTGCGGATAAGCAGGCCCTTCTCATAGGCCTTGAGGAAGGCGTTGAAGGCGCGCTTGGTCGGCTCGCCGGGGATGGAGGCGAGTTCGACGGCGCCGATCAGGCCGACATTACGGATGTCGATGACGTTCGGGCAATCCTTCAGCGAGTGCAGGCCCTCTTCCCAATAGGAGGCGAGCTCGCTGGCGCGGGTCAGAAGGCCCTCTTCCTTGTAGGTGTCGAGCGTGCCGAGGGCGGCGGCGCAGGCGATCGGGTTGCCGGAATAGGTATAGCCGTGGAAGAACTCGATCATGTGTTCCGGGCCGTTCATGAAGGCGTCGTGGATTTCCGACGTCACGAAGACCGCGCCCATCGGGATCACGCCGTTGGTGAGGCCCTTGGCGGTGGTGATGATATCCGGCTTCACGTCGAAATACTGCGCGGCGAAGGGCGCGCCGAGGCGGCCGAAGCCGGTGATGACCTCGTCGAAGATCAGAAGGATGCCGTGCTGCGTGCAGATCTCGCGCAGCTTCTGGAGGTAGCCCTTCGGCGGGATGAGCACGCCCGTCGAGCCGGCGACCGGTTCGACGATGACGGCTGCGATGGTCGAGGCGTCATGCAGGGTGATGATGCGCTGGAGTTCGCTGGCGATGTCGCCGCCATGCTCCGGCTCGCCGCGCGAGAAGGCGTTCTTGTCCGGGAAGTGGGTGTGCGGCATGTGGTCGACGCCGGTCAGCAGCGTGCCGAACATCTTGCGGTTGGAGACGATGCCGCCGACGGAGATGCCGCCGAAATTGACGCCGTGATAGCCGCGCTCGCGGCCGACCAGGCGGAAGCGCGAGCCGTCGCCCTTGGCGCGGTGATAGGCGAGCGCCACCTTCAGCGCGGTCTCGACCGATTCGGAGCCGGAATTGGTGTAGAGGACGTGGTCCATGCCTTCCGGGGCGATGTCGACGAGGCGGTTGGCGAGCTCGAAGGCCTTGGGATGGCCGAGCTGGAAGGCGGGGGCGTAGTCGAGCTCGCCGGCCTGCTCGCGGATCGCCTCGGTGATCTTCGGCCGGCAGTGGCCGGCATTTACGCACCACAGGCCTGCCGTACCGTCGAGTACCTGACGGCCGTCATGGGTGGTGTAGTACATGTCCTTGGCGCCGACGAAAAGGCGCGGCTCCTTCTTGAACTGCCGGTTCGCCGTGAAGGGCATCCAGAAGGCGCGCAGATCGTTGGGGGTGTTGAGGCGGTTGGACATGCGATCTCTCCCACGGCCATTGAATGCGGGGGCCGTCCCGGCTGGTATTTTTACCCGATGGTCAAATTAGCAAGGCAGTGGGGGGCGTCAAGCAGCCCTTTGACGGCAAAACGCCCCGAATGGGCATTCGGGGCGTCGCGAATCACCGGCCGGGAAGAGATCAGGCGATGCGGAGCTTCTTTTCCGCGGCGGCGCCGGCCTTCTTGTAGATGCGGTCCAGCGAGTCGAGGATGGTCATCACCGCATCCGACTTGCTGGAATAATAGATGGTCTGGGCGTCGCGACGCGTGGTCACGAGATTCTGCGCGCGCAGCTTCGACAGGTGCTGCGAAAGGGCGGACTGGCTGAGTCCGACCTGGTTTGCCAGTGCACCGACGGCGATCTCGCCTTCCACCAGAACCTTGAGGATGAGCAGGCGCTTGGGATTCGCCATGGCGGAAAGGAAATCGGATGCGACCTCGGCCTGTGCGTGCTCTGCGTCTGAAATCTTGTCCATTTGAAACTCCTTTGGGCGTTTCCGCTTCAAAACTTGTGCTTTTATGTGAATCCGCTTGTTAGCATATAAGCAAAACCCTTCCCATCAAGTGGCAAGAAATCAGGGGTCGGGGTGCACGCAATGCTATAAGTTTCTTCTCCAAAAACGATAGACGCGAACAGTGGATTCATGCGCTCTGCGGATCAGCCCGTTGCTCTTGCCTCGCGGAGCAAACGTGCCAACTCGCTGCGAAGTTCCTTCGCGTCTTCAAGTTCATGTGCATATTCGAAACGTCTTAACTTGTCACTGCTCGCGAGATCGATTCCCGCTGCATCGAGGCCGACGATGATCCATTCGCCGTCGCTGGCGCCGCAATAGTGGCGCGCATAAACATTCGCGGCTTCCGCATGGTCGCTGTTCATGTGCTCGACGGCGCCGGTTTCCATCGCCGCGAGGGCCGCGCGGGCGGGGGAGCGAATCAGGAGGTCTTCGGCCGTCAGCAGGAAGGCCTTGCCGAAACCGCCATTGAGGAAGGCGCGCTGCGGCACGAGGCGGAAGAAGGTGAAGTCGGGGAAATCGACATAGAGCTTCGCCTTGGGATGACGGCGGATGAAACGTTCGCGCAGCGCCGCGCGCGCCTCGCTTTCGCGCGGGATTTCCTCGGCCTCGCAGATGACGGTGAGGCGCGGATGGGCGAGGGGATCACCCTTGCCGGGCTCGCCGGCCAGCAGCGAGGCCCGCCTGTCGGCCCTCAGCGCCTGGGTGTGAACCGAAAGGGCGGAGACGAGGATGACGGGCGTTCCGTCGGTGTCGGTCCCCGTCAGGGTGCGGCTTGCGAAGGGCGTTCCGGTTTCCGGCTCCAGCACGGCGAGCGCGCAGCTTCGCGCCGAGCGCAGCAGGGTGCGGGCGAGGCGGCGGGCGTCGTCGTCCGTTTCGCGCAGAACGCTGGGCTTGTCCTTCTCGGTCATGGTCTTCGGCTCCCGCTTGCGGTAATGAAAAAGGCAGCGCCCGTCAAGGGGCGCCGCCCTGTCTAGCCTTATCGGCGGCCGCTGTCAGCCGCGCCGGCGGTGCCGCGTCAATCCGTTCACGATATCCTGTGCATTGATCGTGCCGATCACCGTGCCGTTGTCGACGACGCCGACATGGCCGGGCGTGCGGGCCATGGCGTCGAGCACGTCGACGAGCGGGGTCTGCGGCGTGGCGGTCGCCGTCACGCCGCCATTGTCGCCGGAGGCGCCGGGCTGCATCACGTCGCCGGCCGTCAGCATGTTGATCGGGTTCATGTTCTGCACGAAGTCCGCGACATACTGGTTGGCCGGGCTCCTGACGATCTCCTGCGGCGTGCCGCACTGGATGATCCGCCCGCCTTCCATGATGGCGATGCGGTTGCCGATGCGGAAGGCCTCGTCGAGGTCGTGGCTGACGAAGATGATGGTCTTCTTCAGCCGGCGCTGGAATTCCAGCAGCTCGTCCTGCAGGCGCGTGCGGATCAGCGGGTCGAGCGCGGAGAACGGCTCGTCCATGAGCAGGATCGGCGCGCCGGTGGCAAAGGCGCGGGCAAGGCCGACGCGCTGCTGCATGCCGCCCGACAGCTCGTTCACCTTGCGGTCCGCCCATTTGGCGAGGTTGACCAGCTCGAGCTGCTCGGCGACGCGCGCCTTGCGCTCGCTGTCCGGCACGCCGGCAAGTTCCAGGCCGAAGCCGACATTGTCCGCGACGGTGCGCCAGGGCAGCAGCGCGAACTGCTGGAACACCATGGAGACGGTGTGCATTCGGAAGTCGCGCAGCGCCTTCTGCGTCGCCCCGTAGGGATCGACGCTGCTGCTGCCGGCCTTGACCTCCACCTCGCCGCGCACCACCGGGGCGAGCCCGTTGACGGCGCGCAGCAGCGTCGACTTGCCGGAGCCGGAAAGGCCCATCAGCACGAGGATCTCGCCCTCGGTGATCGACAGCGTCGCGTCGGCGACGCCGAGCACCAGCCCGGTTTCCGCCCCGATCTCGTCGCGCGATTTGCCGGCGTCGGCCAGTGCAAGCGCTCTTTGCGGATTGTCGCCGAAGATGATGGAGACGTTCTTGAAGACGACGGCGTCGGTCATTTTGCGTCTCCTTCGTCGGAGGAGCGGAACAGGCGGTCGAGGATGATCGCGAGGATCACGATACAGAGGCCGGCCTCGAAGCCCATGGAGATGTTCACGGTGTTGAGCGCGCGCACCACCGGAACGCCGAGGCCTTTGGCGCCGACCAGCGCGGCGATGACCACCATCGACAGCGAGAGCATGATGGTCTGCGTCAGGCCCGCCATGATCTGCGGCATGGCGAAGGGCAGCTCCACCTTGCGCAGCACCTGGCCGGGCGTCGCGCCGAAGGCCTGGGCGGCCTCCACCAGCGAGGGCGGCGTCGAGATGATGCCGAGGCGGGTGAGGCGGATCGGCGCGGGGATGGCGAAGATCACGGTGGCGATCAGGCCCGGCACCATGCCGAGGCCGAAGAGGATGAGCGCCGGGATCAGGTAGACGAAGGTCGGGATCGTCTGCATGAGATCGAGGATCGGCCGCAGGATCGAGTAGAACCACGGCCGGCGCGCGGCGGCGATGCCGAGCGGCACGCCGACGACCATGCTGACGCCGGTCGCCGCCAGCACGAGCGCCAGCGTTTCCGTCGTCTCCTTCCAGTAGCCCTGGTTCACGATGAGCAGCAGGCCGAGGAAGGTGAAGACGGCGACGCCGAGCGAGCGGCGGAAATACCAGCTCACCCCCGTGACGAGGACGATGAGGAACAGCGCATAGGCGAGCTTGCCGCCGGGGCTGGTGATGAACGGTCCCTGCAGGAGGACGAGCAGGGCGTCGATGCCGGCCTGCAGGAAGACCTTCAGGAAATCGAACAGGCCCTTGCCGTTCGTCGTCAGCCAGCTGACGACGTCCTTGGCGATCGGGCCGATCGGAATTTTTGAGACGGTGAGCCAATCCACGGCAGCAAGCCCCTGGCTGAAAGTTGACGATACGCAGCGGGTTCCGAAAAATCCGGATTCAAGTCTCTTCGAAACGTCTGCGGGAAGGGCAGTATCCGGAGAGAAGAAGGGCGGGAAAGTTTCCTCCCCGCCCTATTCTTGCCTATTAGAGACCCAGCGCGGCCTTCGCGGCGGGCAGGGCCTCGCCGCTGCCGTCCTTGGTCGTCACGCCGGCGAGCCACGGCTCGATGGCTGCCGGATTGGCCTTCAGCCATTCCGTCGCTGCGGCTTCCGGATCCTGGCCGTCGTTCAGGATCTTGCCCATGATCTGGTTTTCCATTTCCAGCGAGAACTTGAGGTTCTGCAGGAACTTTCCGACGTTCGGGCATTCGGTGGTGTAGCCCTGGCGCACGTTGGTGTAGATCGTCGCGCCGCCGAAGTTCGGCCCGAAGATGTCGTCGCCGCCGGTAAGGTAGGTCAGCTTGAAGTTGGCGTTCATCGGGTGGGGTTCCCAGCCGAGGAAGACGATCGGCGCGCCTTCCTGCTCGGCGCGGGCGACTTCCGCCAGCATGCCCTGCTCGGAGGATTCGACGACCTCGAAGCCCGAGAGGTCGAACTTGCCGGCCGAGACCATGTCGATGATCAGGCGGTTGCCGTCATTGCCGGGCTCGATGCCGTAGATCTTGGAGCCGAGCGCGTCCTTCTGCTTGGCGATGTCGCCGAAGTCCTTGATGCCGAGCTCGGCGCCCTTGGCATTGGTCGCGAGCGTGTACTTCGCGCCCTCGAGGTTCTCGCGCACGGTCTCGACCGTGCCGTTGTCGCGGAACGGCTTGATGTCGGCTTCCATGGTCGGCATCCAGTTGCCGAGGAAGACGTCGATGTCCTTGTTGCCGAGCGAGGTATAGGTGACCGGAACCGAAAGCACGGTGACTTCCGTCTCGTAGCCGAGGCTCTTGAGGATGGTGGTCGCGGTCGCGGTGGTGGCGGTGATGTCGGTCCAGCCCACGTCCGAGAACCGGACCTTGCCACAGCTTTCCGCTTCGGCGGCCGAAACGTTGGCGACGCCGAGGGCGAGGACGGATGCGGCAGCGGCAAGGAGTATCTTCAATGGTGATGCAGTCTTCATGTTTTTGCTCCCCTTATGACTATGTTTTAGCCAATCATCAAAACGACATGCTTTCAAGCGCCTTGGCGTAGCCCGAAGCCTCTGAAAGGTCCAATAAATTTCGGCCCTGTTCGCAATTTTGCACATGGATGTCGCAACGGATGGGCCCCTTTGTTTTCTGTGGTTTTCAGGCCTTTGCGGCTGGAAAAACGCGTCCTGCCGGGCCATGACGCGGGAACGGAGAAAATCATGGCCAAGCTCTATTTCAGTTACGCGACGATGAACGCGGGCAAGTCGACGCTGCTCCTGCAGGCGTCCTACAACTATCGCGAACGCGGCATGCGCACGGCGATCTTCATCGCCTCCTTCGACGACCGCGCCGGGCAGGGCCGCATCTCCTCGCGCATCGGCCTGTCCTCGGACGCCATCGCCTTCGACCGCAGCGACGACCTCTATCGCCATATCGAGACCCTCAACGGCGACGGCGGGGAGGAGATCGCCTGCATCTTCGTCGACGAGGCGCAGTTCCTTACCGAGGCGCAGGTCTGGCAGCTCGCCCGCGTCGCCGACCGGCTGCATATCCCCGTCATGGCCTATGGCCTGCGCACGGATTTCCAGGGCAAGCTCTTTCCGGGCTCGCAGGCCCTGCTCGCCCTTGCCGACGAACTGCGCGAGGTGCGCACCATCTGCCATTGCGGCCGCAAGGCGACGATGGTCGTGCGCCTCGGCGCCGACGGCAAGGTGGTGAAGGAGGGTGCGCAGGTGGAGATCGGCGGCAACGACAAATACGTTTCCTATTGCCGCCGACACTGGGACGACATCATGCAGGCCGATTGAGGCGGGTACGGCCGTTCGGGCCGTGCGGCGAAAAAAATCCCCGGCCATCTTGCGGTGCGTCGGCCGTGTCCCACATGTTCTGCGGGAAAACCCTCGGGCGGGTTCCTGTCCGTCCGAAATCGTATAGTGTCGCCGCGATGGAATAAATCGGGCGGCGCGGACGTCTGCCGTTGAGAGTGCAAGGGGACAAGAATGGCCACACTTCAGAATTTCGATGCGGAGATCGACAAGACCCGCAGTGTCGTCAACGAGATGCGCGGCAAGCTTGAACAGTCCGGCATCGTGCTGGAACAGTTCGCCAAGGCGGACACCAAGCTCGGCGACGTCAATTTCGACATCGAGAATGCGCGCATCCAGGATGTCATCGCCCAGCAGAAGGTGATGGAGGGCAATATCGCCGACCTCATCATCGGGCTGGAGGATGCGACGAATATCTTCGGCACCGAATTCGAGAGCATGAAGAGCTATTCGGGCTACGAGAAGTTCATCGGCATCTTCTCCAAGCAGAAGATGCAGCGCATGCGCACCGACCGCGTGCGCAACATGTCGCTCGCCGGCAACCTGCAGGAGTTGCTCTCCAAGTCCGACACGATCGTCGGCATCCTCAAGGAGCAGAAGTCGATCCTCGACCAGCGCTACAAGACCTCCGAGACGAGCCTCGTGCAGGTGATCGAGCGCCGCAAGGGCACGATGTCGAACCTGGAGGCGACGCAGAAGCGCATCGAAGAGCTGAACCCGCTCCTCATGGACCTCGAGAACCGCATCGCCGCCTCGACGGACCAGAAGACCCGCACGGACCTGGAAGGCGAGCGTTCGGCGCTGGCGACCGAATACAACCAGATGCAGGCGAAGGAGCAGGAGCTTCTGGCCGAGAGCCAGACGCTGGAGCGCTACAGCTCGATGTTCCAGACTTTCGTCGATTCGCTCAACAACCAGATCGCCGCGCAGAACACGCTGATCAACAAGCTGACCATCGATACCGAGCAGCGCATCGTGCTCTACAAGGCGCTGGAGGATTCGCTGAAGACGGCGGCGCAGCAGGACGTCGCCCACAAGATCAACACGCTCGGCTCGCAGGTCGATACCGCCGCGGAAGAGACCATGGCCGGCATCGGCTCGGCCGCCCAGCGCCATATCGGCGACCTTCTGGAGATGCACGAGAAGAACATGCTGGCGACGCAGGATATCCAGCGCCGCAAGAAGCTCGCGGACGACGCCTTCGCCCGCCGCTTCCAGACCGTCATGGACAAGCACAATACCGCGAACTACGTGAAGTCGTGATGGTGCCTGTGACGAGTTTGCTGGCTGTGCGGCCGAGAGGAGGTTTTACCCCCCTCTGCCCTGCCGGGCATCTCCCCCACAAGGGGGGAGATCGAATCGTGGCACCGCCTTGCCCCCAGCCGATCTCCCCCCTTGTGGGGGAGATGCCCGGCAGGGCAGAGGGGGGTGTTTATGAGGCGCCTCATCGATGAGCATCCCCGCCGACAGCGCCGTCGCGCAATATTTCTCCACCATCCGTTCCGCCCTCGGCGGGCTCGAAATCTTCCTCGGCGACCGGAATTCCCCGCTCTACCGCAACAGCGTGGTGGGCGAGGTGGTCATGCCCTATCTCGCCCGGCTGCGGGCGTCATTCGCCTGCTGGGAGAACCGCATCGGCTTCGTCCAGCAGTTCCGCGTGTCGCGCGCCGAGAGCGGCTTTCCCGTCTTCCAGAACGTGATGGAGCTGGAGAACGACCGGCAGGGGGCGGAAAAGCGCCTTGCCGCCATGCCGAATGCCGACCAGCTTCGCTCCGAGATGGCCGATTTCATCCTGCGGCAGAAGGCGTTTCCGACGGATCTCCAGACGCGCATGGCCGAACGGCTCTATCTGGAGCAGATCGGCAAGGGCGACATCTTCTCGCCCTTCGTGCTGCCAGAGACGATCCGGGTCGCGGTCAACCCGAAGACCATGCGGCCTTATTACGTCGTCTGCTGGGGCGCCTTCGACGGCACCGCGACGCTGCCGATGGTCTATATGGCGACTATCGAGGATTCGAGCGAGAGTGTCGTCGACATGCTCGTCACCAAGGACGGCAAGCTCAATCAGGACGTCGATATCCCGCTGCCCGTCGGGGGCCTGCTCAATCCCGATCTTGCCAGCCGCTTCGACGATTTCGCGCTGAACAACAGCGCCTATTCGCTGACGCCGGTGACGATCGCCACCAATCTCGACAGGGATTTCCCGGCGCTGCATCCCAAGCAGCTCCGCCGCATCGTGCTCGGGCCGTTTTATTCGGCGGGCATCACCGAGAACAATGCGAAGGTCAACGAGATCCTCTCCAAGGTGCGCAAGCCGGAAAATGCCTGGCTCCTGACCTGGACGGTGCAGGAAGTGTTCTCCAAGGCCGAGCGCCCGGCGCAGAAGGGCTTCTGGAGCTCGACGCCCGCGCAGGAGGAGTTCCACATCGAGACCGACGATCTCGAAGCCGCCCGCATGGGCGTCAGCGCCTACGAGAAACATGCGCTCGTGCCGCACGATGCCTATCAGGCGCTCTATGCCGCAGGCGAGACGCAGGGCATCTTCGGCAGCTACAAGGTGCATGTGATTTCAGGAAACCAGGTAATCACCGAGGGATGAGATGAGCCTCAATGCCGGACTGACGACGATCCACGAGGACGACATCGCCAAGCACCAGGCGATGGCGCAGAGCCTGGTTTCGAAGCTCGTCATCCTCGAAAGCGACGACGGCAGGAACGGCACGGCGCTCGCCGGCACCGGTCGACGCTTCGTCTCCACCGTCTCGACCGCAGGCGCACGCCGCACGCGCGAGGTGGAGCTGGCAAGGACGATCCAGTCGGTGCGCGCCGCCGATCCGCTCCTTTCGCCGCAGCAGCATGCCGTGCTGTTCCGCGCCCGGCGCGGGCTTCAGGTGGCGCTGGCGGTGACGGACGCCTTTTCCCGCCAGACCGATCTGGAGGGGCTTCAGGCACGCAATCTCGCCGCGCCGCTGGCCGGCGCCGAGGCCGATCATTTCCGGGCGCTGCTGGCGGCCTCCGCCTATATCGCCGCCTTCACCTTCGCCGCCTATCTCGGCGCGACGCTGCCGGGCGAGGGCGAGCCGGTGGAGGACGGCGGCGAGCCGGATTATCTCTTCGACACGCCGCAGGATGCGCTGAAAAGCATGGTCGCCGGCCTCGACCGCACCCTTGCCGGCGCGCCGGACGACGGCGCGCTCGTCAGCCGGGCGCGCGCCTTCTCGCGCGTCGCCATCGAGGGGCTGATCGGCCGCCGCGCCCGCTTCACCGGCCTTGCCGGCTTCGAGAACGCGCATATCCGCATCGAGCAGGACGACTTCACGCTGTCCGGCTTCGACGTCGCGCCGGGCCAGAAGCGCAAGCCGCTGGTCATGACCTTCAAGAAGCCGAACGAGATCATCGGCAACCATATCGCCAAGTACCAGGCGATGAAGCTCGCCAAGATGCTGATGGCCTACGATTTCGAGCGGCAGATGAACCCGTTCGTCGAGCTCGGCGGCTTCCTCTTCACCTTCATCGGCGACGGCATGCCCGGCACGGGCAAGACCATCCTCATCCAGATGCTCGCCGGCCTCGTCAACGATTACTGCCAGATCGCCGGCTACGCCTTCCACTACGAGAATTTCGGCGTCGACCAGATCTCGTCCTACCAGGGCAAGTCCGGCCAGAACTGCAAGGAATTCGTCAACAACGTCATGAACCCGAAGGCGATCGGCTTCGGCACCATCGACGACGTCGACCAGGTCGCCGCCAAGCGCTCCGACGACCGCGCCTCTGCCGGCCAGCACGAGGTGACGGCGGTGCTGATGGAAAGCTTCGCCGGCGCCTCGACCGTGGTGCGGGGCAACTGCACCTTCGGCATGTTCTCCAACTATCCCGAGAATGTCGACGATGCCCTGCGCCAGCGCGCCGGCGCCCGCTGGCTGGTCGACGGGCCGCAGACCGAGGACGACTATATCGACATCTTCGCGCTGCTCGTCGGCCGGAACCATTCGATCCCGCTCGGCGGGCACACGCTGTTCGAAGGACAGGAGATCCAGCGCGCCGTCTCCAATTCCTACGGCCAGCATGCGCGTCCGCAGGAAGAGGGGCTTCTCGCCGTCTGGGAGCGCCACGAGAAGGAGCACGGCGCGATCCGCACGCTGGAGGATATCGGCGGCTACCTGCACGCCATCAAGGTCGCCGAGCCGCGCTTCACCGGCCGCGCCATCAAGAACATCACTGATGCGATCAAGATGCGCGCCATGGACGTGGAGCTGCCGGACGACTGGTTCGCCACGGCCGACGCCTTCATGCACAGGAGCTACGACGAGAAGAAGGCGATGATCGAGGAGCTGCGCGGGCCGATCACCATGGAAATGGTGCTCCAGGAGATCAACCGCTACGCCGATTCGGAATTCCGCTACACCGACAAATCCGACGACGCCGCCGTCTCCGACATCATCCGCCGCGAACGCCAGCGCGAGAAGGCGGTCCGCGAGATCGAGACGATGAAGGCGGAGGGGCGGTGGTAGGCGTGCCGGGTTCGCTCCTTATCGGTCTGCCGGATTTGCCCCTCATCCGGCCTGCCGGCCACCTTCTCCCCGCAAGCGGGGCGAAGGGGATATGCCGCGCCGGTTTCCTCAATCATCAATGTCGCGTGGGGCACGTTCCCTCTCCCCGCTTGCGGGGAGAGGGTTAGGGTGAGGGGCCAGTGCGTGGCGCGAACGGCAAGAGGACCGGAAGAGCAAGGCAATTGCGCCAGATCGATAACGACGCGGAGGCATCCCTCTGGTCGGAGCTGCGAGGCCGGCGGTTGAACGGCTTCAAGTTTGTCCGCCAGGTGGCAATCGGCCCCTACTTTGCCGACTTCGCCTGTCGAGAGAAAATGCTGGTCGTTGAGGTTGACGGCAGCCAGCACGCAGGTAGTGAATATGACCGGAAACGAAATGAATTCATGGCTATGAATGGGTGGTCCATCGCTCGCTTCTGGAATGTGGATATCCTGATGGAAAGCAGAGCCGTGCTCGAGACGATCGTGGCGATTTGCGAAGGTCGTCTGTCGGAGCGTGTATCCGGGACCGATTTTCTGTTTCTGCCCGCAGGGGAGCGCACATGAAACGCCTCCTCGAAGCCGAATTGATCTACGGGCGGCTGCTGCCGGTCGATGAGCCGCATCTGGTCGAGCGCTACAACAAGGCGCTGGATGGTTTCGGGATGCGGCGTACCGGGCTTCCGAGCTTCCGCATCGACATGACCGGCTTTTCGCCGGAAATTGCCGACGAGCTCGGCGACCGGGACTATCTCGATCCCAACCGGGTCAACCGACGCTTCGTCATCATGACGCCCGACCAGGTGAACCTGCCGGTGGTGCATACGAGCTTTTCCAACACGGCCGCGCTGATGCACGAGTTCTTCTCGGCCAATGCAAGGGCGATCAACGCGATCACCATCCGCGACGCGCTCTATGGCGAGATCGAGGATTCCGTCTCCGTCGTCAACGATATCGACGACCTGCTCTCGATCAACGAGGTGCGCTTCAGGGTGCTCTCGGCCGAGGACATGCTCGGCAAGGCGGCCGAGCTGCGCGGGCTCGTCGACCGGCTGAAGACCGTGCCGAACGCCTGGGCGGACGATGCGATGCTGAACCGCATGGTGGAGCTTGCCAGGCAGACCGGCGACATCCGCCAGAACGCGCTGGTGCCGGACCAGCTCGTCTTCCGCCACGAGGCCTATTGGGCGAACCATTTCGGCGGGGTCTTCGTCTTCCTCGACGACCGGACGACGACGGTGATCTGCGACCCCAGCGTGCCCGGCTTCCGCCGCTCGCGGCCGTGGCAGGTGAGCTACATCGCGCTCGACGATCACCGGCGCATCTTCGATTTCCTCGCCTCGACCAAGCGGCTGGAGCTGCCGCGGGCCTCGTGGGTGGAGCCGTCGGGCCTCTTCCAGCACAGGGCGGACATGACCGTCGCCGGCCTCGTCAACCGGAGCGACCCGACCGCCGACCTCGAAAAGGCCGACCGCATCTGGCTGCAGACCTGGATGCATCGCAACGCCGCGCTGGTGGCCGAGGAGGGCACCTATCCCTTCCTGCATGAGGCGATGCGGACGGTCGCGACGACCGGCGAGATCAAGATCGACGAGGTCGCGCCCGAAAGGCGCTTCCTCCTCGTGCGCGCCGCGCCCGACCACCCGGACCAATGGCTGGTCAACCGGCTGATTTCGCAGATGGTTCCCCATGACTTCGTGTCGCGCTTCGTCTTCGACAAGCAGGGCTTCTATTCCGCCTACGAGCACTACAGCGAAAAGTTCCGCGAATACGTTGTTGCGACGTTGACGCGAACCTATCTGCAAGACAAGGCTGCATTCCGCAGGAAACTCTTCGGCATCAGAGAGGACGACCCCAATGCTTGACCCGATCGTCGCCTTCTTCCAGCGCATCTTCGCGGCCATCGGTCGGGGCATCGGCATGGTGATCGCCTGGATCCTCTGGCCCTTCATGACGGTGGCGAACTGGTATCGCGCCCGCGGCTGGATCATCAAGGGGCCGATCGGCATCGCACTCGTCGTGCTTGTCGCCTTCTATGCCTATTTCATCTGGCAGACCCAGGTGTGGAGCGGCTTCAACCCGGACTATGTGAACACCTACAATCTCGGCCAGCGCAAGCAGGATGCGGGCACCGCTACCGGCGGCACCGCCTCCGCCACGCCGCCGGCGGGCGATCTTGCCGAGCCGGAGCCGAAGACCTGCGTGCGCTCGGCGATCGTCGACGTGACGGCCGACCTCATCGACTTCAACGTCAACCAGAACGCCTGGATCTCCTCCATGCTGCTCTACAAGCTTGGGCTCTTCGGGCTCGACTGGGACAAGACGCCGTGGTTCGACAACAAGGCGTCCTTCCAGCGCGGCGTCAACCAGGCCGTCCGGCGCACGGCGGTGGAACTGGTCGATGCGCTCGGCCGCGTGCGCGGCACCTCCGGCATCAACGCCGACCTCCAGCGCGCCCGCGGCAACCTGCAGTTCGACGAGGAGACCTGGTATTTCGGCTCGGATTCGCTGCTGCCCAAGACGCCGACGCCGAACTACTACCGCACGGCGATGGCGGACCTGCGCAAGTTCAACGCCTCGCTCGAAGCCTGCGACGCCATCTTCGACGGCCGCTCCGACAACCTGATCGAGTTCCTCGACCGCATCACCAACGACATCGGCTCGACTTCCGACATTATTCGGAAGCAGTCGGAATTCCAAAATGGCGGCTGGTTCGACACGCGGGCGGACGACCGCTTCTGGTTCGCCTATGGCCAGCTCTACGGCTATTACGGCATCCTCTCGGCCTCCGGCGCCGACTTCGAGGCGGTCATCAAGGCGCGCGGCATCGAGCCGCTCTGGAAGGCGACGATCTCGCAGCTTCGCTCGGCGCTGAAGATCCAGCCGGCCATCATCTCGAACGGCAAGGAAGACGGCTGGATCATGCCGACGCATCTTGCCACTATGGGCTTCTATATCCTGCGCGTGCGCTCGAACCTTGTGGAAATGCGCGACGTGCTGGCACGCTGACAGCAGTGATTTCGCGGGGATTGCGAGCAGCATTCCCCGCCGCCTTTGCGTATTGACCGAATGCCGCCTCCGGGAGAGGAGACCCGGTTGCGGCAGCGATGCTGAGGGGAGCACACCGCATGGCCGACGTGAAATCCGACATCGAAATCGCCCGCGCCGCGAAGAAGCAGCCTATCCTGGAGATCGGCGCGAAGCTTGGCATCCCGCCGGAAGCGCTGCTGCCCTATGGTCACGACAAGGCGAAGATCACCGCCGGCTTTATTGCCGCGCAGAAGGGCAAGCCCGACGGCAGGCTGATCCTCGTCACTGCCATCAACCCGACGCCGGCCGGCGAGGGCAAGACGACGACCACGGTCGGCCTCGGCGACGGGCTCAACCGCATCGGTAGGAAGGCCATCACCTGCATTCGCGAGGCTTCGCTCGGCCCCTGCTTCGGCGTGAAGGGCGGGGCGGCCGGCGGCGGCTATGCGCAGGTGGTGCCCATGGAGGACATGAACCTCCATTTCACCGGCGATTTCCACGCCATCACCTCGGCGCACAACCTGCTCGCCGCGCTGATCGACAACCACATCTACTGGGGCAACGAGCAGAACATCGATACCCGTCGCATCGCCTGGCGGCGCGTGATGGACATGAACGACCGCGCGCTGCGCCAGATCGTCTGCTCGCTCGGCGGCGTCGCCAACGGCTATCCGCGCGAGGCGGGTTTCGACATCACCGTCGCCTCGGAGGTGATGGCGATCCTCTGTCTGTCGATGGACCTCAGGGACCTCGAAAGGCGGCTCGGCAACATCATCATCGGCTACCGGCGCGACAAGTCGCCGGTCTTTGCCCGCGACATCAAGGCGGACGGGGCGATGACGGTGCTGCTCAAGGACGCCATGCAGCCGAACCTCGTGCAGACGCTGGAGAACAACCCGGCCTTCGTGCATGGCGGCCCCTTCGCCAACATCGCCCATGGCTGCAATTCCGTTATCGCCACCACGACGGCGCTGAAGCTTGCCGACTATGTGGTGACGGAGGCCGGTTTCGGCGCCGATCTCGGGGCGGAAAAATTCTTCGACATCAAGTGCCGCAAGGCCGGGCTCAAGCCCGACGCCGCCGTCATCGTCGCGACCGTGCGCGCCATGAAGATGAACGGCGGGGTTAAGAAGGACGATCTCGGCCGGGAGGATGTCGAGGCGGTACGCAAGGGCTGCGCCAATCTCGGCCGGCATGTGCAGAACGTGAAGAAGTTCGGCGTGCCCGTCGTGGTCGCCATCAACCATTTCACCTCCGATACCGAGGCGGAAATCCGCGCGGTGCAGGCCTATGTGGAAACGCTCGGCGCCGAGGCGATCGTCTGCCGGCACTGGGCGCTCGGCTCGGCCGGCATCGAGGAATTGGCGCGCAAGGTGGTGGAGCTTGCCGAATCCGGCCATTCGCAATTCTCGCCGCTCTACCCGGACGAGATGCCGCTTTTCGAGAAGATCGAGACGATCGCCAAGGACATCTACCATGCCGACGCGGTAATCGCCGACAAGACCGTGCGGGCTCAGCTCCATATGTGGGAGCAGCAGGGCTACGGCCGGCTGCCGGTCTGCATGGCCAAGACGCAATATTCCTTCTCGACCGACCCGAACCTGCGCGGCGCGCCCACCGGCCATACCGTGCCGGTGCGCGAGGTGCGCCTGTCCGCCGGCGCCGGCTTCGTCGTGGTCGTCACCGGCGAGATCATGACCATGCCGGGCCTGCCGAAAGTGCCGTCGTCGGAGAGGATCTTCCTCAACGAAGAGGGCCATATCGAAGGCCTCTTCTGAAAGCGGAAGGGGCGCCTCGGGCGCCCCTCGTCGCGGTCACGTGCGGCCGAGATAGTCCAGCTTGCCGACGGGAACGCCGTTGTGGCGCAGGATCGCGTAGGCGGTCGTCAGGTGGAAGTAGAAATTCGGAAGCACGAAGGTGAGGAGGTAGTCCTTGCCGGAGGAGCTGAGTTCCCCGCCGCGCGTCTTCAGGACGACGGTGCGCTCGGCCGCGCCCTCGAAGGCGGCTTCCGGCACGGAGGCGAGATAGGCCGTGGTCTTCTCGATGCGGGCGCGCAGGTCGGATAGCGTCGTTTCGTCGTCCGCAAAGCCCGGCGCGTCGGTGCCGGTGAGGCGCGCGGCGGCGCCCTTGGCCGTATCGCTTATGCGCTGGACCTGGCCTGCGAGCGAGAGCATGTCGGGCGCAAGGCGCGCGTTCACGAGGACTTCCGGCTTGATGTTCTTCTCCTGCGCAAAGGCTTCGGCCTTGTCGAGCAGTTTGGACAGGACGGCGAAACCGCGCTGGAACGCGGGGATGGAGAGTTCATAGGGTGTGATCGACATGGGGGAACCTCTGCGTGGCGTGATATCGGGCTCTGGGCCTCACTACAGATAGGAGCGACGCGCGCCTCTTTTCAGGAGCCGCCGAAAATATCGCCGGGGTTCATTACCAGCAATAGCGGTAGCCGCCGCGCCGTTCCTTCACGTCGAGATGCAGGTGGTTCTGGTGCGCCGCGTCGCTGCCGGGGTCGAGCACCGTCGTGAAATAGAGGCAGGCCGCCTCGGTGATCGCGCGCTGGAAGGCGCCTTCCAGCGTGGAATCCTTGTCCGCCGGGCGGATGGTGAAGGTCTTGCCGCTCTTGAAGGTGAAACCGGCGATATCGATGGCATTGCCGAAGGCATGTTCGGAAATCCTGCCTTCCGTCGCGCCGTTGCGGTTGCGGCAGACATAGGCGGAGGCCTGGGAGAGGCTGGTGATCGTTTCCTGCGGCATGGCGGCCTGCAGCGAAGGCTTCACCGAGCCCTCCAGCCAGCGGGCAAGCTGCAGCGCCGCCTCGCAGCGCACCGTCGCCTGCGGCTCGACCTCGATGCCGCCCGGCAGCCGCTTGAGAAGGACGGGCTTGTCGATGCCGCAGGCCTTGCCGTCCTCGACCGCCGGCGCTTCCTCGAAGCCCACGCCGATCTCCGTCAACGCCTTCCGGCAGGCCGCCTCTTCGCTTGCATCCTCGTGCGGACGCTCGCTGGCCTTCTCCGCTTCCTCGGCGGCCTTGCGCCCCGCCTCCGTTTTTACATCGACCGCCGGGGTCTCCTTCTTTTCTTCCACGGGCGCCTGCTCGGGACGTGAAGCGGGTAGCGGACCCTTTTCCGGCAGGTCGGCGGCGCTGGCGAGCATGAGGGGCAGGGCGATGAGGGCGAGGGGGCGAAGGGTGAGAATGGGCTGTCTCCCGCTGAAAAGATCAGCGGGGAAACGCCCGGCAGCGGATTTGGTTGCCGAAACCCTGTGGACGATGACGACACGCATGCGCTTCGGGCGCGGCAATCCGGCAACGAAGTGAATAGTGGATTGATAAAGTCATCTTTTTTATGTTGACAAGTTTTATCATGTTTCATAGCGATAGGCCGGGCTCGACCCGAACACGTTTTTGCCATTTTTCCGCATGGCTCGCAGCCGGCGCATCCTCGTGCGCCGGGACGATGCCGCGCGTGCCGAATTAGTAGAGGATAGACATGCAGGCCCGGCGTTCCCGTTCCGCACTTCTGGCTTGCACGGCGCTCGCCGTGCTTTCCCTTTCCGCCCCCGCACTCGCGCAGGATGCCTCCGGCACGGCCGACGCCAATGGGAACACAACCCTGCAGCCTATCGTGGTGAAGGGGAAGCGGGTGGTGAAGCCGACGGGCAGCGTCGAGGACACGCCCCTTGCAACACAGACGACCGCGGAGCAATTGCGCCGTGAGGAGATCAACTCGCCCTCCGACGTGTCGCGCCTGGACCCGAGCGTTCAATATTCCTCCGCCGACAAGGGCTTCGTCATTCGCGGGATGGGCGGCAACCGCGTGACGACGCTGGTCGACGACATTCCGCTTCCCTATCTCTCCAACGCCGCCCGTTCGGGTGGTCCCTCGACGACGACCAACGCGAATGGCGGCGCCAATGCGTTCTCGTTCAATGCCATTTCCACGATGGATATCGTCAAGGGAGCGGACTCGAGCCGCGCCGGCTCCGGCGCGCTGGGCGGGGCCGTCGTCTTGCGCACGCTGGAACCGGAAGACCTGATCCGGGAAGGCCGGGACTGGGGCGGCATCGCCAAGGCGACCTATGACAGCTCCATTCGGGGCATCGGTGGAAACTTCGCGGTCGCCAAGCGTTTTGACGACACCAGCGTGCTCTTCCAGGGTTCCTATCTGCGTGGCCATGAGACGGACAATGCGGGCACGATCGGGGGCATCGGCTTCGGCCGTGACAAGGCCAACCCCGCGGACCTCACGGAATACAACCTGCTCTTCAAGGCGCGTCGCGAACTGGAGGGCGGCCACAGGATCGGCATCACGGCCGAGCACTATGACCGCGACCTCGACACGGAACTGCTGACGCTGCAGGGCGGTACCAATTCCAGCCGCGGCTACAAGGACTTCTTCGGCTTCGAGGACAATACGCGCGACCGGGTATCGCTGGACTACCAGCTCGACGAACCGGGCGGGTTCTTCGATTCCATCCGCTCCTCCGTTTACTGGCAGAACGTCAAGCGGACTGCGGGCAATGAAGGCATCCGCATTCCGGCTCCGGCCGGGGACTGGTACCGTTCGAACCAGCTGGAAGAGCAGTCCGTCGGCATCGTCAGTACGTTCAACAAGGCATTCGACACCGGCAATTTCAGCCATGAGTTGAACATCCGCACCAATTTCTCCTATTTCTGGGCCCAGTCCTTCACCGCCGGCCGCGACGGCTGCATCGACGGATCCTATGTCGGTCCCGCATGCGGCTCGCTCCATGCGGATCAGTCGGAAATGCCCGACGTCAACGGTGCAAGGCTCGGCATCACGCTGGACGACAAGATCCGCTACGGCGATTCCGCCTGGTCCGTGACACCCGGCCTCGGCTTCGACTGGTTCGACTACCAACCGCAGGAAACTGCCGGTTTCACCGGAAATCCCGGCTATACCGGCCTGCCGGATTCGCGCCACGGCGCCCGGATCTCGCCGAAGCTTCTCGTCGGATACGACGTCACGCCAGATTTCGAGCTTTTCGGCCAGTGGTCGATGGCATACCGCGCACCGACGGTGGACGAACTCTATCTGCTCTACACGGGGCAGGGCGGTCCCATTCAATACGCCGTCGTCGGCAATCCGGACCTCAAGCCCGAAACCGGCATGGGGCTGGAGCTTGGCGGCGATTATGACGTCGGCGACACGAAGATGCGGGTGGTCGGTTTCTATAACCAGTACAGGAACTTCATCGACAGGCGCGATATCGGGCCGGTCCCGCCCTATACGAGCTACGAGCAATACTACAACAGGGCGCGTGTTCGTGTGGCCGGGATCGAGATCAGCGGCTACCACGCTTTCGCCAATGGCATTCATCTCAACGGCTCGCTGACCTATACGAACGCGAAGGACAAGGATACGGACGAGTCGCTGCGCACCGTGATTCCGCTGCGGGCGATTGCGGGCATCGGCTATAGCCAGGACGATTGGGGTGTCGACCTCACGGGCATTTTCGGAAGTGCGATACGTAAATCCACCACCGCCAACAGGTTCAACGCCCCCGGTTACGGGATTGCGAACCTGACGGCGTGGTGGGAGCCGGAAGGTTCCGAAGGCCTCAGAATTCAGGCTGGCGTCTACAACATCTTCAACAAGGAATATTGGGACGGCGTGGCGCTGCGTTCTCTGGATACCGCTACCCCTTCGAACAGCAATACGAACCAGCCGAGCGCTTTCTATGCCGAGCCGGGACGGAGCTTCAAGGTTTCCATCACCAAGACGTTCTGATCTGCGCAGCATGCAGATGGAGAAGGGCGGCAAATCCTGCCGCCCTTTTCTTTGAGCCGCGACAGGAGGCTCTTGCGCAAGCATCCATCTGTCGCTAACAATTCCGCCCATGACAAACGCACGCATCATTTCTGGCTGGTGGTGGGCTCGCTGAGGCGGCCTTGACCAGTCATGCGTGATTGAGACGACAAGCCGCCCGGAAAATTCGAGGCGGCTTTTTTGTGTTCGGCCGCCTCGCAGGACCGGGCCGAAACGGAGTTGGGAATGGCGACGAAAATTCTGGAAGACGGCGGCGAAGCCTATGAGACGCGCGGCGGGGTGACCGTCACGCGGCGGCGCCGTGCGGCGGATTATGCCAATGCGATCTCCGCCTATATCGACAAGCTCGACGAGCGGCGCGGCGCGGTCTTCTCCTCGAACTACGAATATCCGGGCCGCTATACGCGCTGGGATACGGCCGTGGTCGATCCGCCGCTCGGCATTTCCTCCTTCGGCCGCTCCGTCTGGATCGAGGCCTACAATGCGCGCGGCGAGGTGCTGCTGTCGCTGATCGCCGACCGCCTGGCGAACGTGCCGGAACTGGCGCTCGGCGCGCGCACGGCAAGCCGGCTCGATCTCGACGTGAAGCTGCCCGACCGGGTGTTCACCGAGGAAGAGCGCTCGAAGATGCCGACGGTCTTCACCGTGCTGCGCGCCGTCACCGACCTCTTCCATTCGGCGGAGGATGCGAGCCTCGGCCTCTACGGCGCCTTCGGCTACGACCTCGCCTTCCAGTTCGACGCCATCGACCTCAAGCTCACGCGGCCGGACGACCAGCGCGACATGGTGCTCTTCCTGCCGGACGAAATCCTCGTCGTCGACCACTATGCCGCCAAGGCCTGGATCGACCGCTACGATTTCGCCAGGGGCGGCCTTTCCACCGAGGGCAAAGGCGAGGCGATCGCCGCCGAGCCGTTCCGGACCTCCGACGTCATCCCGCCGCAGGGCGATCACCGGCCGGGCGAATATGCCGAGCTCGTCGTCAAGGCGAAGGAAAGCTTCAAGCGCGGCGATCTCTTCGAGGTCGTGCCGGGCCAGAAGTTCTTCGAGCGCTGCGAGAGCAGGCCCTCGGAAATCTCCCGCCGCCTCAAGGCGATCAACCCGTCGCCCTATTCCTTCTTCATCAATCTCGGCAACCAGGAATATCTCGTCGGCGCCTCGCCGGAAATGTTCGTGCGCGTGTCGGGCCGCCGCATCGAGACCTGCCCGATCTCCGGCACGATCAAGCGCGGCGACGACCCGATTGCCGATAGCGAACAGATCCTGAAGCTGCTCAACTCGAAGAAGGACGAATCCGAGCTGACCATGTGCTCGGACGTTGACCGCAACGACAAGAGCCGCGTGTGCGAGCCCGGCTCCGTCAAGGTCATCGGCCGCCGGCAGATCGAGATGTATTCGCGCCTCATCCACACGGTCGACCATATCGAGGGGCGCCTTCGCGACGACATGGACGCCTTCGACGGCTTCCTCTCGCATGCCTGGGCCGTCACGGTGACGGGTGCGCCGAAGCTTTGGGCGATGCGCTTCATCGAAGCGCATGAGAAGAGCCCGCGGGCATGGTATGGTGGGGCGATCGGCATGGTCGGCTTCAACGGCGACATGAATACGGGCCTGACGCTGCGCACCATCCGCATCAAGGACGGCATTGCCGAAGTGCGCGCCGGCGCGACGCTGCTCTACGATTCCAACCCGGAAGAAGAAGAAGCCGAAACCGAACTGAAGGCCTCCGCCATGATCGCAGCCATCCGCGACGCCAAGTCCGGCAATTCCGCCAAGGTCCAGCGCGACGTCGCATCCGTCGGGGCAGGGGTGAAGATCCTGCTGGTCGACCACGAGGACAGCTTCGTGCACACGCTCGCCAACTATTTCCGCCAGACCGGCGCGGAGGTGACGACCGTGCGCACGCCGGTTGCCGAAGAGGTGTTCGATCGCGTGAAGCCGGACCTCGTCGTGCTCTCGCCGGGCCCGGGCAACCCGAAGGACTTCGACTGCAAGGCGACGATCAGGAAGGCGCGCGCGCGCAGCCTGCCGATCTTCGGCGTCTGCCTCGGGCTCCAGGCGCTGGCCGAGGCCTATGGCGGGGAACTGCGCCAGCTCGCCGTCCCCATGCACGGCAAGCCCTCGCGCATCCGCGTGCTGGAGCCGGGCATCGTCTTCTCCGGCCTCGGCAAGGAGGTGACGGTCGGTCGCTACCACTCGATCTTCGCCGATCCGGCGACGCTGCCGCGTGATTTCATCATCACGGCGGAGAGCGAGGACGGCACGATCATGGGCATCGAACATGCCAGCGAGCCGGTGGCGGCGGTACAGTTCCATCCGGAATCGATCATGACGCTCGGCCAGGATGCCGGCATGCGCATGATCGAGAACGTGGTGGCGCATCTGTCGAAGAAGGCGAGGGTGAAGGCGGCTTAGTTTGGCGGCTTGCCGGCTTGCCCCTCATCCCCCTGCCGGGACCTTCTCCCCGCAGGCGGGGAGAAGGGGCAGAACGGCGCGCCCAGCGCTCCTCGCCCCGTTTACGGGGAGAGGATGCCGGCAGGCAGGTGAGGGACAGCCTTAACCTGTGCGCCCAGCCGCGCGGGCTTTGACAAAGCCGCCGTCCTGGTCCATAGCGAACCCCGAGAGAAAAACCGCGTGCACGTCCCCGTGCGCGCGGTTTTGCGTTGATGGGCCAGGCTTTTTGCAACTCGGTTGCATGCGCATGGAGAGCGGCATGGGAAACACGGACGGCAACACGGTCAAGCGGCTGGCGCTTTGGGGCATCCCGCTGGCCTTCGGCGTAATGGGGCTGAAGCTCGTCGCCTGGTGGGTGACGGGCTCGGTGGCGCTGCTTTCGGACGGGCTGGAATCGAGCGTCAACGTGGTGGCGGCCATCGTCGCCTTCGCGGCCATCACCTATGCGGCCAAGCCGGCGGACAAGACGCATCCCTTCGGCCACCACAAGGCGGAATATCTTTCGGCGGTCCTCGAGGGCGTGCTGATCGTCGTGGCGGCGCTGCTGATCGTCATGGAGGCGGTGCCGGCGGTAATGGCGCCGGCGTCGATGGAAGCGCCGGTCATGGGCCTTGCCATCAACTTCGCGGCGGGGGTGATCAATGCCGTCTGGGCCTACGTGCTCATCCGCGCGGGCCGGCGCTACCGCTCGCCGGCGCTGGCCGCGGACGGGCAGCATATCCTGTCGGACGTCGTCACCTCGATCGGGGTGCTGATCGGCCTCGTCCTTGCCATCGTGACGGGCTATGCCGTGCTCGATCCGCTGCTGGCGATCCTCGTCGCGCTCAACATCCTCTACCAGGGCTGGAAGGTCATCGCCCATTCGGTCGACGGCCTGATGGACCATGCGGTGGAGCCGGGGGAGGCCGAGGCGATCCAGACGGCCATCGCGGCGCACGGGGCCGGCTCGCTCGGCGTGCACGACCTGAAGACGCGCCGGGCCGGCTCGGCGACCTTCGTCGATTTCCACCTCGTCGTGCCGGCGGCCATGCCCGTCGGGCAGGCGCATGATATCTGCGACCGGCTGGAGGACGCCATCCGCGCCGTGCAGCCGGGCGCCCAGATCGCCATCCATGTGGAGCCCGAGACGGAAAAGGCGCATGGTGTAAGGGTCAGGATCGAAAGGGTCGGATCATGAGCAGGACGGACGTATCGGGATTGTCGCAACTCGGGCAGAAGGTGGATCTTCCTGCCGATCCCGATGCCGCGCTTCTGGAAAAGGTGCCGAGCAGCCATGCCGGCACCGATTTCGTGGTGCGCTTCACCGCGCCGGAATTCACCTCGCTCTGCCCGATGACCGGCCAGCCGGACTTCGCGCATATCGTCATCGACTACATTCCGGACGGCTGGCTCGTCGAATCGAAGTCGCTGAAGCTCTACCTGCATTCCTTCCGCAACCACGGCGCCTTCCATGAGGATTGCACCGTCGATATCGCCAGGCGGCTCGTCGGGCTGCTGGAGCCGAAATGGCTGAGGATCGGCGCCTACTGGTATCCGCGCGGCGGCATTCCGATCGATGTGTTCTGGCAGACCGGTGAAGCGCCCAAGGGCGTCTGGCTGCCGGACCAGGGCGTGCAGCCGTATCGCGGGCGAGGATGAGGCGGCGGGCTTCCGCCGTCCCGCGAGGAAGGCGGGTCATGAGCCGTCGCCCGGCATTTACCGTGTTTTGCGGTGGCGCGGGTGCGCTCTATCGCCGGGTATCGGTTTTGTTGCATTGTCTTGGCCGGTGAGTCGCATTATCTGACAGCGACAGGACTATTGACGAGCAATCCGGAGACTTTGGATGAGCGACGAAGACGACAAGAAGACGGAACTGCCCCTGGGCAAGGAAACGGAAGCGAACCTTTTCAAGTCGCGTTCGATCTTCATCTACGGGCCGATCAACCAGGAACTGGCGCAGAAGGTCTGCTCGCAGCTCGTGGCGCTTGCCGCCGCCAGCGACGAGGATATCCGCATCTACGTCAACTCGCCGGGCGGCCATGTGGAATCGGGCGATTCGATCCACGACATGATCAAGTTCATCAAGCCGAAGGTCTGGATGATCGGCACGGGCTGGGTCGCCTCGGCCGGCGCGCTGATCTATGTCGCCGCGCCGAAGGAACGGCGCCTTTGCCTGCCAAACACCCGCTTCCTGCTGCACCAACCGTCGGGCGGCACCCGCGGCATGGCATCGGATATCGAGATCCAGGCCCGCGAGATCATCAAGATGAACGAGCGCCTGAACAAGATCTTCGCCGACGCCACCGGCCAGCCGATCGAGAAGATCGCCAAGGACACGGACCGCGACTACTGGCTCTCCGCCGAGGAAGCCAAGGGCTACGGCCTCGTCTCGCGCATCGTGATCTCGCAGGGCGATATCTGAGGCTTTTCGGCCACTTGAATAGAGGAAGCCCTCCCATTGCGGAGGGCTTTTTCGTCTGGTGGGTTGCGCAGCGGCCTTCCCGCCGCTATAAGCGCCCCATCATGTTGAAGACCGGCGCACAGATCATCGAACGAGTTTCCCGCGGCAGCGCTGCTGTTCGCGAGCGTTCGCGCGGCTTCTCCTCGCTTCTTCTTCTCGGCCTTACGCGCGGTTGCCGGGTTCGCTGAGGAGCGCCCGGCGGCCGAAAAGCCCGTCCGGCAATAGCTCCTCGTTTCACCCCATGCATTAATTCCGGTTCTGGCCGCCCATGGCCAGCATTCGCCGTCGCCAAGCGCCGACCGTTGCGCTAAGACGCTTTCGCGAATGCCGGGACGACGAAGAGAAGACGCGATGATTGTGAAGACCCACACGCCCAAGCAGGGCATGCCCGATGCAGCAACCAAGTATCAGGCCTATCCGACGATCAGCATCCCGGACCGCACCTGGCCCGGCAAGACGATCACCGAGGCGCCGATCTGGTGTTCGGTGGACCTGCGCGACGGCAACCAGTCGCTGGTCAACCCGATGGGCCACGACCGCAAGGCCCGCATGTTCCAGCTCCTGCTCGACATGGGCTTCAAGGAAATCGAGATCGGCTTCCCCTCGGCTTCGCAGACCGACTTCGATTTCGCCCGCTGGTGCGTCGAGGAGGGCAACGTGTCCGACGACGTCTCGCTGCAGGTGCTGGTCCAGTGCCGGCCGGAGCTGATCACCCGCACCTTCGAGGCGCTGGAAGGCGCGCATAGGCCGATCATCCACTTCTACAACTCGACCAGCGAGTTGCAGCGCCGCGTGGTGTTCGCCAAGGACGTGGCCGGCATCAAGCAGATCGCGACCGACGCGGCCAAGATGATCACCGACATGGCGGCCAGGGCCGGCGGCGGCTACCGGTTCGAATATTCGCCGGAGAGCTTCACCGGCACCGAGCTGGAAGTGGCGCTGGAGATCTGCAACGCCGTCGTCGAGATCGTGAAGCCGACCGCCGACAACAAGCTGATCCTCAACCTGCCCTCCACCGTCGAGATGGCGACGCCGAACATCTATGCCGACCAGATCGAGTGGATGTGCCGCAACATCGACAACCGCGAGAACGTCATCATCTCGCTGCATCCGCACAACGACCGCGGCACCGGCATCGCCGCGACGGAGCTCGCCCTGATGGCCGGCGCGGACCGCGTCGAAGGCACGCTCTTCGGCAATGGCGAGCGCACGGGCAATGTCGACGTCGTCACGCTGGCGCTCAACATGTACACGCAGGGCATCGATCCCAAGCTCGACTGCTCCGACATCGAGCGCATCAAGGCCGTCTACGAATATTCCAACGAGATGGTCATCCCCGAGCGTCACCCCTATGTCGGCGAACTGGTCTACACGGCCTTCTCCGGCTCGCACCAGGACGCCATCAACAAGGGCATGAAGGCCATCAAGAAGGCCAACAAGCCGCTCTGGGAAGTGCCCTACCTGCCGATCGACCCGCAGGATGTCGGCCGCTCCTACGAGGCGATCATCCGCATCAACTCGCAGTCCGGCAAGGGCGGCATCGCCTATATCCTGCAGGAAGACTACGGTATCAACCTGCCGCGCAACCTGCAGGTGGAGTTCCGCGAGGAGATCCAGCGCATCACCGACGAGGAAGGCGTGGAGCTTCCCTCCAAGCGCATCCATGAGCAGTTCATGCAGCGCTATGTCACGCAGCCGGGCACGCGCCTGCGTTTCGTCGACCATCATACCTATCCCGACGGCGAGCAGAAGGGCACGCGCATCGTCGCGGCCGAGATCACCGACGGCGGCGAGGTGAAGCGCATCGAGGGCAGGGGCACCGGCCCGATCGACGGCTTCATCAACGCGCTGTCGATCTATCTCGGCATCCCCATGTCCGTCGCCGACTATTCCGAGCACTCGCTCCAGCACGGCTCGAACGCTGCGGCCATCGCCTATGTCGAGGTCGAGCATCCGGGCGGCAAGCTCTTCGGCGTCGGCATCAACACGAATATCGTGACCGCCTCGCTGGAAGCCATCGTCTCCGCCGCCAACCGGGTGCTGGCGACGCGCGGCTGATCGGCCGGTACACATGAAATGACGAGAGCCCGGTAGCGTTGCTGCCGGGCTCTTTTTGTCGGCTTACGATTGTCGTGAGGGCGGCGGCCCCAAAGGCGACCCACCTAGAGCATTTCCGCTTCTCTTCGAATCGCGAAAACGCTCTAACTCTTTATTTCTACGCAATCCCGGACGCAAAACCGCTTCGCACTTTTGCTGGAATTGCTCTAGATGGTCGTGGAAACCGCCTCGGCGATGCGTTCCAGGTTCGGGTCGGCCGAGGGGCCGACGACGACATAGGAAGCGTTGCCCTTCTGCCAGGAGACGAGGCCGATGTCGTTGCGCATGCTCTCGGCAAGCGACGTCTTGCCGTCGATTGGCTCGCTTTGCAGGAAACAGATGGCGAAGACTTCGTTGTCGGTGTCCCGATAGAGGAGCTGCGCGGTCGGCTTGCCGCCGGCGACGAGCAGGCGGGCGCCCTCGAAGGTCAGCTTTTCCGCCGAAAGGTCGGGAAGCTGGAACTTCACGCCCGTGCTGGCCGAGAGCCATTCCACGATATGCGCCGCGTCGTTGGCCGGCACTTCCACCAGATGGCGCGCCTGGCGCGAATAGATGCGGTGGTAGTCGGCGATGTCGTCGAGCCAGGTGCGGGCCGGGGCGAACTGGTTGCTGGCGGCCTGGAAGGCGGTCTGCTTCTGTTCGGAGATCAAATAGCCGACGGCGCCGCCGGACAGGAAGATCACCAGCGATGCGGCGAGCGCCTGCGGCCAGAAGGCGCTGCGGCGGCCTGCCGGCACGGCGGCGACGGGCGCGCCGACAAAACCGAGCTTCGGCGCTTCCTCCTCGTTCCGGCCGGCTTCCTTGATGTTGCGCACGAGGTCGAGCGGGATAGGCTCCTGCAGCATCCTGTCGAAGGCGCGCGCGCCGAATTCGCTGCCGAGCTTGAGCTTTTCATAGACGGCGCGGGCCTCGTCGTCGGCGGCGAGGAGGACGTTGATCTCCTCGACTTCCTCCTCCGGCAACTGGCCATCGAGATAGGCGGACAACCGAACCTCGAGCGGGAGACCCCGTGTGCTTTCCACGATCAGGCCCTCCTTTCTGCCTGTTCGGAGATCATGGCCGCGAGCCTGATGCGGGCCGCCGAGAGCCGGCTCATCACCGTGCCGATCGGTATCCCGAGGATATCCGCCGCGTCCCGGTAGCTGTGCCCTTCGACATTCACCAGCAGGAAGACACTCGAAAGGCCCTCCGGCATCGTCATGATCAATTTGTGCAACTGTTTGGCATAGACCGCCTTGTCGGCCGATGCGTCGACATGCAGGCTGTCCTGCTCGGCAACATCTACAGTGCCGGACCCTGTGCGGACCTTTCGCTTGCGGATCTCGTCCACCCAGAGATTGCGCGTCATGGCATAAACCCAGCTTTCCAGCCGGCCTTCCCCGTTCCAGAGATGGCTTCGCGTGATGGCCCTCTCACATGCTTCCTGCACGAGGTCGTCGGCATCGCTGCCATTGCGCGTCAGCGTCATGGCGAAACGGCGCAGCTTCGGCAGCAAATTGACCAATTCTCGCCGGAACTCTTTCGATTCTGCCGTCGGACGCATTGCTTTTCCAAGGGAACGTTCGGGATCAAAACTCTATTCGCCCCCCGGCCGGGCAGCGACCGCCTGATATGAAACATTCTTCCCTTGGTCCGCAAGCATGAACGGCAATCCGGAACGCAGTTTCCCCGCGTTCCGCAACGTTTATTCCCGAGTTGGACGCGCGGTCAGTAGCTGGCGCGCTCGCCGCCCAGCGACTGGAGCAGGGCGCGGTAGGCCCAGGTGTTCTCGCCGCCGCGGTCGCGGATCTCGACGAGCTGGACGCGGGCGCCCTCGATATCACCCTGTTCGATCAGGGCCTGGCCCATATAGGAACGGGCGAGAATGTAGTTCTCGTCCTTCTGCAGCGCCCGCCTGTAGTAGCTCATGCCGAGCTGCATGTTGCCGAGCTTGCGGGTGTTGTAGCCGAGATAGTTGAGGATGCGCGGATCCTCCTGGTCATGGGCGGCGCGCAGCGCGCGCAGGGCATTTTCGTATTGGCCGGCATAGGCGAATTCGCGCGCGGCTTCATAGAGCTTGTCGTCGATCCGGCGCTCGCTCTTCTTCTGTTCCTCCGGCGTCTTTTCGTCCGTGCCCTCGGCCGGCTTCAGGTCTTCCGGCGCGATGCATTCCTTCTTCTCGTCGCTCCAGATCTTGCCGTCCGTGCAGGTCGTCGTGGTCTCGGTGGCGGCCGGCGGCGTGGTCGTGTCGGAATCGGCGGCGCGGGCGGCCGAAAGTGCCGTCAGCGAGACGGCGGCGCAGAATGAAAGCAGTATCGTGTGGCGGAGCATGTCTCGGTTCCCTCCTGATCGGCCTTTTGCCGGACGCTGGCCGTGCCGGAGCGGCCGTTCATGCCGCCTTTTCGGGCGGGCCGCTCTGAAAAGAGAGTACGGATGACGGAAGAGATTTATTCGCGGCTTTTCAAAAGCGCGTCGTCTCGGCAAGCGACAGGGCCAGCCCGTCCGGCGTCAGGGCATAACGCTCGCGCTCGATGGTCCAGTCGCCCGGCGCGCCCGAGATCGAGAAGAGGTTGTAGCCGGCCGGCGGCTTGTGGCCGCCCGGCCCCTGCGAGGCCGAGGCGATGCCGACGACCGGAACCGGCTTCGTCTGGCCGGGCAGCCAGTTCACCGTGTTGAGATGGGTATGGCCGTGCAGCACGAGTTCCGCCCCGCCGGTCGAGATGGTTGCGGCGAAGCGGCGGATGCCGATCATGCGCTTGTGGAAGGCCGTCGCGCCGCGGATCGGCGGGTGGTGGATGAGCACGACACGGAAGAGGCCGGCCTCGCCCGCCGCGCGCAGCATGTTCACCGTCTCGCGCGCTTGCCGGCTGCCGAAATAGCCCGACGCGGAGAAGGGCGGGGTGGCGACCGCCGTCGAACAGCCGATGATCGCCACCTGGCCGCGCACGCGGAGGTAAGGGAAGACGTGCGTGTCCTCCTGCCATTCGGCGGGGGCGGCGTCGCCGCGCATGTAGGGATACCAGGCGCGTGTCGATTTCTCGTAGGCGCCGCGCACATAGGCATCGTGGTTGCCGGGCACGACCGAGACGTTTTCCGGCGCGCCGGCCTCCGGCAGCCAGTGCTTGACGGCGGCGATCTCCAGCGAAGAGGCGAGATTGACGAGGTCGCCGGTGATGGCGAGATGATCGGGGGCCTGCCGCTCGATATCCTCGAGCACGATGTCCAGCGTGTTGGTGAAGAGGTGCCGGCGGCGGTTGCGATGCCAGTTCACGAAGCCGGTGATGCGCTTGGAGAACAGTTCCAGGAAGGTGAGGGCCGGCAGCGGCCCGAGATGGACGTCCGATATATGGGCAAGTCTGAACATACCCTTCCTTAGAGCATAAGCCGGCCTAGGGAAACGCAAGGCGTGGATATTCCTCGTCATTCGCGGCGATGAGCCTTGATTTGGCCGAAGGGTTGCGGCGAAGTGCGACGATGAATGACGACGCCCCGCCGACCAGAAGCCCGTTCGTGAAGCTCGTGACGCGCGTGCTGCATGTCTATTTCGCGCTGTCGCGCGGTATGACCATGGGCGTGCGCGCGGCCTGCTTCGACGAGGCCGGCCGCATCTTCCTCGTGCGCCACAGCTATGTGCCCGGCTGGCACCTGCCGGGCGGCGGCATCGAGCGGGGGGAGACGGCGCTGGAGGCGCTGGCCAAGGAGATGCGCGAGGAGGGGAACCTCGTCATCGGCGCGTCGCCGCAGCTCCTGCACATCTATTTCAACCGGCAGACCAGCAAGCGCGATCACGTCCTGCTCTACCGCTGCGACCGCGTCACGCAGACGGGCCCGCGCCTCAAGGACCGGGAGATCGTCGAGGCCGGCTTCTTCGCGCTCGACGCCCTGCCGGCCGCGACGACCGCGGCCACCCGCCGGCGGCTCGCGGAAATCGCCGGCAAGGCGCCCTTCGCGGATTTCTGGTAGGTCAGGCCGCCTTCAGCCGCTCGCGGCCATGCGGGGAGGCGAGGTCGATCTGTGGGCCGACCGGCACCACGCCCGTCGGGTTGATCGTGACGTGGCTGCGGTAATAGTGCTCCTTGATGTGGCGCATGTTCACCGTGTCGGCGACGCCGGGCACCTGGTAGAGCTCGCGAAGATACCCGTAGAGGTTCGGATAATCGGCGATGCGGCGGATGTTGCACTTGAAATGGCCGACATAGACCGGGTCGAAGCGCACCAGCGTCGTGAAGAGCCGCCAGTCGGCCTCGGTGATGCGCTCGCCGGTGAGGTAACGCCGGGTCGAAAGCCGTTCTTCCAGGCTGTCCAGCATGGCGAAGAGCTTCGTGACATTGCCTTCGTAGGCCTCCTGCGTCGTCGCGAAGCCGGCCTTGTAGACGCCGTTGTTGACCGTGTCGTAGATGCTGTCGTTGAGGGCATCGATCTCGGCGCGCAGGGGTTCCGGATAGAAGTCCTCGCGCGAGCCGGTGATCCGGTCGAAGGCGGAGTTGAACATGCGGATGATCTCGGCCGATTCGTTCGAGACCATGCGGTTCTGCTTCTTGTCCCACAGGACCGGTACGGTGACGCGGCCGGAATAGTGCGGATCGGCCTTGAGGTAGACTTCGTAGAGCGCGGACGCGCCGAACAGCGGATCGAGCGTGCCGCCGTTCTCGCCCTTGAATTCCCACCCCTTCGACAGCATCAGCGGATCGACGACGGACACGGTGATCAGGTCTTCCAGCTTCTTCAGCTTGCGGAAGATCAGCGTGCGGTGCGCCCAGGGACAGGCAAGCGAGACATAGAGATGGTAGCGGCCGGCTTCCGCCGCAAAGCCGCCTTCGCCCGTCGGGCCGGGGGCGCCGTCCGGCGTGATCCAGTTGCGGAACTGCGAGACGGAGCGCTGGAAATGGCCCTTCGTCGATTTCGTATCGTACCAGACGTCATGCCAGACGCCGTCAACGAGCATGCCCATGATTGTCTCCTTTTGCCGCCCGATGCGGCCTGAACTTGCGTTCATAGATAGCGTATGGGGCCGGGCTGGATAGGTGCCTTTTGGTGAACGGTGCGTTTTGCTCTTTGACAGAGCGAAAATTTCTGCTATTCGCGCAGACCAGTACCGGCACTTCGGCCGGCGAGGAAGACGAGACGCATGTTCTATACGGGAACCCCACGACGACGCTGATGCTCACGCTGCGCCCCCTTCGGCGGCGGCGCGATCACCCGCATCCACAGCTTCGTATCCGGTTCCCCGATCCATGAACATGCTCAAGCACGATATCGTCTACCTGACGGAAGATGCCTCCCACGACGCCGCCATCGAACTGATCAACGAGGAAGCCTTCGGCCCTGGCCGGCATGTCCGCGCCGCCGCGCGCATCCGCGAGCAGGGGCCGCACGACCTTTCGCTCTCCTTCGTCTGCACGGATGACGGCGAGACGATCGCCTCTGTGCGCATGACACCCGTCATGGCCGGCGGGGTGAAGGCGCATCTTCTCGGCCCGCTCGCCGTCAGGCCCTCGCACAAGAACCGCGGCATCGGCCGGGAGCTGCTGCGCATCGCCTGCGCCGCCGCGAAGCGGAAGGGCTCGGAGGCCGTGGTCCTCGTCGGCGATCCGCCCTATTACGGCCCGCTCGGCTTCGAGAAGGTGGCGTGGAACGCGCTGGCCTTCCCCGGTCCGGTCGATCCGGCACGGGTGCTCGTCATGCCCTTTGCGGCGGATACGCATGAGCGGCTGAAGGGTGTCATCGCCTGGCGGGACGATGGGGAAGAGCGGTAAGGCTTTCCCTCGGATAATTTGCCCCTCACCCTAACCCTCTCCCCGCAAGCGGGGAGAGGGGACTTGCCCCACTCAACGTTGGGGATGGGGGAAGCCGGTGCGGCATATTTCCTTCTCCCCGCAGCCAAGGAGAAGGTGGCCCGCAGGCCGGATGAGGGGCAACTTCCCATAAAGAAAAACCTGCCCGGTGCGATGGAAGCTCACCCCTTCAACTCCATGAAGCGGATGCGGTTCTGGAAGGGGTCGGTCACCGTCACCTCCAGCCGTGAGCCCTCGTCCTCCAGCCCCGGCTTCATGTAGCGGTAGTCCTTGCCGATCAGTTCCTTCTGGAAGGCGCGGATGCCCGCCATGTAGACGACCATGTTGCCGCCGGGCGTGGCGTCGCCGGCATGTTCGGAAAGATGCAGCCGCAGCCCGCCGCGCGAGACCTGCGTGTAGAGCGGGAAGTTTTCGCCGTAGCGGTGCTCCCAGTCGACGGAAAAGCCGAGGAAGCCGAGGTAGAATTCATGCGCCTTCGCCACGTCGAAGATGCGCACGATGGGTACCGCCTGCTCGAAGGCGATGCCGCCTTCCTGCGGCTTCGCCTCTATCTTCGAAGAGAGGATGTTCCAGGTCTCCACGCCGAACTGGCGGGCGACGATTTCGAGGGCTTCGCTGTGGCTGATCTCGATATTGCGGGCAGCCAGCGTTTCCCGCATGGCTTTCGCCATGGCCTTGGCATCGCGAAAATCGCGCATGTCCGTTCCTTCCGTTCCGGCGAAGTCCCCGTCAGTGCCCGCATTGCCGACGCCTTCGCCCAACGATGAACGGTGGAGAAAGGTTGTTGAGGAGGCGTTCGCCATGCCTTCGGAAAAGGCGCGGATCTGCCGGCCGCCTCCGGCCGTGCGGGGAGATTAGCGCAAACGCAGGCGTGGTCAACGCCCTTCGCGATACCACATGGCCGAGAAGGCGAGCAGCAGCAGGCCGACGCCGGCAAAGCCGGCGAAGAGCGGCAGCGAGTTGATGCCCTTCAGCACCGTCTCGTCCGTCATGTGCAGCGACAGGCGGTTCTCGTCGATGCTGCGCACCTGTCCGGAAACCGGCAGGAGCGGCGGCAGGGAGACGGCCTCGCCGTTCTCGGCGACGAGCCGGCGGACCGTGCCCTTCGTGGCATCGGCGAGCGGCTTCAGCGTCTTGGTCGTCGAGATCGTCGCCTTGAATTCCGGGGCGTCGACCGCGCCGACATGGACGAGGGCATTGAGGTCGCCGTTGGTGATCTCGTAGAGGCCCGTCTCGGCGGTCTGCACCTCGGCGCGGTAGAGGCCGGGCTCGGCCTCGGTGAGCGCCACGCGCTGCGTCTTGCCGGAGGGCAGCTTCAGCGTCGCCTCGCCCGGCGCGTCGCCAATGGTCTGGCGGTTGATCTGCAGCGTGCGGCCGAAGGTGCGCGCGGTCAGCGCCTCTTCCTCCAGCGCCGGCTCCTGCATCAGCCAGTGCGCGGTGCGCCGGTAAAGCGAGGCATGCGGGCCGCCGCCCTCGAAACCGCGCGCCCAGAGCCAGCCCTGGTCGGAAAGCAGCATCGCGACGCGGCCCTTGCCGGCGCGGTTCAGCACCAGCAGCGGCTTGCCGTCATTGGCCTCCATCACGACATTGCCTTCCGGGCGCTCGACATCGACGGTGCGGAACCAGCGGCCCCAATGGGGCGGCTCGTCGTTGGCGCCTTCGAGGCCGCGCGTGACGGGATGCTTCTTGCCCTGTTCGGAAAGGCGCGGATAGAAGGGCGCCTCGTTCATCGCGCCGGTCGGCGTTGCCGGCAGCACGGCCGAGAGCGGCGTGCCGGCGATGGAATCGTTGCCCGCATGTTCCGGCCCCGCCGCGATCAGCAGCGCGCCGCCATTCTCCACATATTGCGCGATGTTGTCGTAATAGAGGATCGGCAGCACGCCGCGGTGCTGGTAGCGGTCGAAGATGATGAGGTCGAATTCCTTGATCTTGTCGACGAAGAGCTCGCGCGTCGGGAAGGCGATCAGCGACAGTTCGTTGATCGGCGTGCCGTCCTGCTTTTCCGGCGGGCGCAGGATGGTGAAGTGCACGAGATCGATGGCCGTATCGGACTTCAGGAGGTTGCGCCAGGCGCGCTCGCCGGCATGCGGCTCGCCCGAGACGAGCAGCACGCGCAGGTTCTCGCGGATGCCCTCGATGACGTGGACGGCGCGGTTGTTGGCGGTGGTGATCTCGCCCTCGACTGGCTCCACCTCGAATTCGAGGATGTTGTTGCCGCCGCGCGGCACGGTGAAGCCGAGCGGCTGCTCGGTGCCGGGCTGGGCGATCTCCGAGGCGATCTGGTTGCCGTTGAGGCGGACGGTCACGCGGGCCGGCGTGTCCGGTCCCTTGCCGTCGTCCACCACGCGGAATTTCAGCTCCTGCTCCTCGCCGACGATGCCGAAGCGCGGGGCGCTGACCACCTCGATGCGGCGGTCGAACTCGTCCGGCCGGCCGGTGACGAGGGCATGGACCGGGGCGTCGAAGCTGGAGAAGGCGGAGGCCTCGGGAATGTCGTGCACCTGGCCGTCGGTGATGAGGATCGCGCCGCCGACGCGCGAGCGCGGCACATCGGCGATGGCGGCGTTCAGCGCGTCGAAGAGGCGGGTGGAGGGCGTGTCCGACTTGCCGTCGTCGCCGGCTTCCACGATGCGCGGCTCGATGCGCGGATAGCGGGCGAAGCGCTCCTTGAGGCCTTCCAGCGCGGCATTGGTCTGAGCCGTGCGGTCCTCGTTGTCCTGGCTCTGGCTGCGGTCGACGATGACCGGCACGACGGTCGAGAGCGCCTCGCGATCCTCCTGCAGGAAGACCGGATTGGCGAGGGCGAGCACCAGGAGGGCGAGCGCCAGCGCGCGCAGTACGGCGCCGCGCAGGCCGCGCCAGAAGCCGAGCGCGGCGAGCGCGAGGCCCGCGGCGCCGATGAGGGCGATGGCGAGCCAGGGCAGGAAGGGGGAGAACTGAAAGGTCATGTCACTGCCCCAGCCGTTCGAGCAGGGCGGGAACGTGCACCTGGTCCGCCTTGTAGTTGCCGGTGAGCATGTACATCATGATGTTGACGCCGGCGCGGAAGGCGTGGTCGCGCTGCACATCGTCGGGCGGAACGGTCGGCAGGAGCGGCATGCCATTGGCGTCGATCGCCCAGGCGCCGGCGAAATCGTTGCCGGTGATCATGATCGGCGATACGCCGTCGCCCGCGCGGGCTGGGCGTGACGGGTCCTCCTTGCGGTCGAGCTCCGCCTCGATCCACAGCGGGCCGCCGGCATAGCGGCCGGGGAAATTGGAGAGCAGGTAGAAGGCCTTGGTCAGGACGTGATCGGCCGGGACGGGCTCCAGCGGCGGAATGTCGAGATTGGCGAGGATCGCCTGCAGGCGTTCGGTGTTCGGGCTCGTCGCATTGCCGTCGAGCGAGGTGAACTGGTCGCGTGTGTCGAACAGCACGGTGCCGCCGTTGCGCATATAGGCGTCGATGCGGCTGATCGCGGTGCTGGAGGGCATTTCGGCCGAAGCGCTCACCGGCCAGTAGATGATCGGGTAGAGCGCCAGCTCGTCGCGCGAAATGTCGACGCCGACCGGCTCGCCGGGCTCGAGCGTGGTGCGGTAGGTGAGGAATTCCGTGAGGCCGGCAAGGCCGCGCTCGGAAATGCGGTCCACATCGCTCTCGCCGGTGACGACATAGGCGAGATGTGTCGTATCGAGCCGCGACATCAGCACCTCGTCTCCCGGCCTGGCATCGTTCGCCCGGCTTTCGGAGGGCAGGCCCGCGAGCGTTCCGGCGGCGAGCGCCAGCAGCATGGCGGCGGTCGCGCCGCGCTTCGGCACGCTGCGGGCGGCGGCGGCGAAGGCGCCGCCCATGAGGAGCACGATGGCGCAGTCCGCCAGAAGCAGGAGGGCGGCGAGGGTGAAGAGATAGGGTTTCAGCGACCAGGTCTCCTTGCCGGCGAGCGGTTCGCGCTGGATGAAAGCGCCTTCGGGAAGCGTGAGCGGGCGGATTTCATGGCCGGGCGGGAAGAGGTTGTGCGCGACATAGCCGTCCTCCGTACCGTAGAGGCCGGGCGGGTTGTCGAAGCTGGCGATCTTCTTCGCGCCGTCCGCGACGAGCGGCCTTGCCTCGCCGGTCGCCGCGGCAAGCGTGCCGCCCGCGGTCATCAGGCGGTAGGGCGGCAGGCCCTTCGCCTGTTCGCCGCCCTTCGCCGCGGCGCCGCTGCTGCGCGAGAGCTGCACGGTGCGGCGGAGCATTTCCACGAAATCGCCCGAGAGCGGCAGGTTGGACCAGCCGGTCTCCGCGCTGACATGGAAGAGCACGATGCTGCCCGCGCCGAGCGGGCCGGTCGTCACCAGCGGCGTGCCGTCGGCAAGGCTCGCCCAGGTGCGGTCGGCAAGGTCCGGCGTCGGCTCGGCGAGCACCTGGCGCTTGACGAGGATGTTTTCCGGCGCGCGCATGCCGAAGAAGGGGCTGTTCGCGGGATAGGCCGATAGCGGCTGCGGCTCGGACCAGGAGAGCGCGCCGCCGAGCGCGCGCTCGCCCTTGCGCAGCATGACGGGCACCAGCGGGTCGTCGGCGGGCGCGGCGGCAAGGCGCGGGCCGGCGAAGCGGATCAGCATGCCGCCGCCTTCGATCCAGCGCTTCACCTTGTCCTGCACGTCGCCCGGCAGGCGGCCGATATCGGCCATAATGAGCACGGAGGGGTTCTGCTCGAGCAGCTCGGGGATCGCAACCGAGAGGTCGGCGATGCTCGGCTCGATCAGGTCGGCATAGGGCGCGAGGGCGCGGTTGATATAGTGCAGCGGCGAAAGCAGCGGCTGGGTATTGTCCACCACCTCGCCGGAAAGGAAGGCGACACGGCGGCGGCGGAAGCCGTCGTCCAGGAGATAGGCGCCACCGGCATTGGCGAGCCCGTCGACGGTGATGCGGGCGAAATCGTTGCGCAGCTCGAAGGGCGCGGTGATCGTGCCGGTCGTGGTCGTCGCGCCCGCGGCGAAATCGGCGGTGCCGGCGGCGATCGGCCGGCCGTGGCCGTCATGCGCCGTCAGCGGCAGGCTGCGCGCCGCGCCGCCGTCGAGGCGGGTGAGGGTGACGGAAAGCGCATCCGCCCCGTTGGCCGCCGCGGTGACGGCGACGGCGGGTGCGCCATCGCCTGCGATCAGGCGGAAGTCGGCCGGGGAGAGGGCCTGCAGGGCCGCGACCGTGTCGTCGGTCGCCTCGCCCGCCATGCCGTCGGTGATGAAGGCGATGGTGCCGGGGCTTGCACCGTCGAGCGCAGTGCGCAGCGCGGCGACGGCCGCCTTGCGGTCGGCCGGCAGCGGGCGCGGCTCGGCGGCGGCGAGGCGGTTGCGGGCCGTCACGGCATCGACCGGCACGGCATCCTGCTGGCGGTCGGCGGTCAGCACCAGCGAGACCGGCAGGTCGCGGCCTTCGGCATCGTCGATCAGCATGGAGGCGGTCTCGACGCGCTGCTTCCAGTCGGTGGCGGCGGCCCAGCTATTGTCCACGACGAGGACGAGCGGGCCGCCGGTCGCCAGCGTGCTGGTGCGCGGGTTGAAGACCGGGTCGGCGATGGCGAGGATGACGGCGGCGGCCATCAGCATGCGCAGCAGCGTCAGCCACCAGGGGCTCTGCGCCGGCGTCTCCTCGCGCTTGAGGATCGAGGCAAGGATGGCGAAGGGCGGGAAGACCTCGGTGACGGGCTTGGGCGGCGTCAGGCGCAGCAGCCACCAGATGACGGGCAAAAGCACCAGCGCGGTCAGCACGGCGGGAAAGGCGAAGGCGAAAGCGCTCATCGGCCAATGCCCTCCGTCTTCATCGCCGGCAGGCCGGAAAGATAGGCGTGCACGGCGACCAGCGCCTCGGAGGCGAGGCGGTCTGTGCGGTGGGTGATGAAGCTCCAGCCGAGATGGCGGAGGTTGTCGGCAAGGCTCTCGCGCCGCGCGGCATAGGCGCGGGCATAGTCGTCCTTCAGCGTCTCGGCGCGGCCGGCCGTCAGCTTCATGCCGCTTTCGGGATCGGTGAATTCGGTGCGGCCGGCATAGGGGAAGAGCTCTTCCGCCGGATCCGCGACCTCGACGACATGGCCGCGCAGGCCGCGCCGGGCGAGGGGGCCGAGGCGGTCCATCACGTCCGCGACGGGATCGAGGAAATCGCCGATCAGCACGATATCGCTGTTGCCGCGGATCATGGCGGTGTCCGGCAGGCCATCGGCCGCGGGGTTGTGCATCAGGGCGGTCGCGAGGCGCTCGGCGGCGTTGCGCGCGGCGATCGGCTCCATGATGCCGGGGCAGCCGATGCGCTCGCCGGAGCGGGCGAGGATTTCGGCGAGCGCCAGCATGAGGACGAGCGCGCGGCTTTCCTTCGAGACGGTGCCGAAGGTGGATTTGTACATCATCGAGGGCGAGAGGTCGGCCCAGATCCAGACGGTGTGGGCGGCCTCCCATTCGCGGTCGCGCACATAGGTATGGTCGTCGCGGGCCGAGCGCCGCCAGTCGATGCGCGACAGGCTCTCGCCGTCGACATAGGGGCGGAACTGCCAGAAATTCTCGCCGATGCCGCGCTTGCGGCGGCCGTGCCAGCCGGCGATCACCGTGTTGGCGAGGCGCTGGGCCTCCACCATGCAGTCGGGAACGAGGGCGGCACGCGCCTGCGCCCGCGAGAGCACGTCGCGGGTCGGGGTCGGTTGGACGATCTGGCCGACGGATGCCATGCTTCTATCCTGTTCAGCCGCCCGCCTGCCGGACGAGATCGGCGATGACGTCGCGCACCGACATGCCCTCGGCGCGCGCGCCGAAGGTCAGCGCCATGCGGTGCTGGAGGACCGGCTCGGCAAGCGCCAGCACGTCGTCGACGGAGGGCGCGAGGCGGCCGTCATAGAGCGCGCGGGCTCTCGCGCAGAGCATCATTGCCTGGCCGGCGCGCGGGCCGGGGCCCCAGGCGACGTGCCTGTCGGTGGAGGCGACGCCGTTGCCGGGGCGCGCCGAGCGCACCAGCGAGAGGATCGCGTCGAGCACCTTCTCGCTGACGGGCATCTGGCGGATGAGGGTCTGGATCTCGATGAGACGGTCGGCGGAGATCGCGGCCCCCGCCTGCGCCTCGCTGACGCCGGTGGTTTCGAGGAGAATCTGCCGTTCGGCGGCAAGTTCCGGATAGTGCACGTCGACCTGCAGCAGGAAGCGGTCGAGCTGGGCCTCGGGCAGCGGGTAGGTGCCTTCCTGCTCCAGCGGGTTCTGCGTCGCCAGCACATGGAAGGGTTTCGGCAGGTCGTTGCGCGCGCCGGCGACCGTCACATGGTATTCCTGCATGGCCTGCAAGAGGGCGGACTGGGTGCGCGGCGAGGCGCGGTTGATCTCGTCGGCCATCAGGAGCTGGGTGAAGATCGGGCCAGGCACGAAGCGGAAAGAGCGCTTGCCGTTGTCGTCCTGATCCATCACCTCGGAGCCGAGGATATCAGACGGCATGAGGTCCGGCGTGAACTGGATGCGGCTTGCGGAAAGGCCGAGCACGGTGCCGAGCGTGGCGACCAGCTTGGTCTTGGCGAGGCCCGGCACGCCGACCAGCAGCGCATGGCCGCCGGAGAGCACGGCGAGCATGGTCTGCTCCACGACGCTTTCCTGGCCGAAGATGACCTTGGCGACTTCCTGGCGGACGCGGGCGATATCGGAGAGCGCGCGTTCGGCGGCGGCGACCACCGCCTTCTCGTCGAGGCTCGCCTCGGAGGAATTCTGAACGCCCATGGTCGTCTCCAGTGCCGTTTGAAACCTTGGACGAATCGTGGCCCCGCCGCGTGCGTCCCGTTCTTGAGAGCTTATTAGCCCAGCCGTGGCTGACAAGCGGCCACGAAATGACTATCTCGTGTGTGTATCCACCTTTTCCTCTCGCGGAGATAGGGATGAACCGGGACGGAACAATGGCAACAGGTGAAATTGGCGACAGCATGGATGCCGCGGGACTGGCCGCCCTGATCTCGCGCGCGAGCGCCGAGACCGGCGGGCGCGGGCTGCCGCCCGTCGAGCGCTGGAACCCGCCGTTCTGCGGCGATATCGACATGGAGATCCGCGCCGACGGCACATGGTTCTACCTCGGCACCCCCATCGGCCGCGCGCCGCTGGTGCGGCTTTTTTCCACGGTGCTGCGCAAGGACGAGGACGGGAAGACCTATCTGGTGACGCCGGTCGAGAAGGTCGGCATCCGCGTCGTGGACGCGCCCTTCCTCGCCGTCGAGATGAATGCAAGCGGGGAGGGCGCAGCGCAGGTACTGACCTTCCGCACCAATGTCGGCGACGTGGTGGAGGCGGGAGCGGAGCATCCCCTGCGCTTCGTGATCGCCGGCGAAAACAGCGAGCTGAAGCCCTATCTTCTCGTGCGCGGCCGGCTGGAGGCGCTGGTTTCGCGAGCGGTGATGTACGATCTGGTGGAGCTTGGCGAGACCGTGGAGATCGATGGCGTCGATATGTTCGCGATACGCTCCGGCGGTGTGGTCTTCCCGGTCATGCCGGCCGCCGAGCTGGATGCGCTGTCGCGATGAGTTTTGCGCCCTACAGCGCCGCGGAGTTCCGCCGCCGGGCCATCGAGCAGAGCCTGACGCTCGGCGAGGAGAGCTGGCGCGATCATGGCGACAGCCTGCTCAATCCCGGCGTCATTCCCCATCTGGAGGATATGAAGCTGCGCGATGCAGCCGTGCTGATCCCCGTCGTCGACGACGGGGAGGAGGCGCGCGTCATCTTCACCCAGCGCACGGCGACGATGCGCAAGCATTCCGGCCAGGTCGCCTTTCCGGGAGGGGCGGTGGATGCGGAGGACGAGGATGCCGAGGCGGCAGCGATGCGCGAGGCGGAGGAGGAGATCAGCCTCGACCGCCGCTTCGTCGAGCCGGTCGGACGGCTGCCGCAGTACAAGGCGCTTTCCGGCTTCTCGATCACGCCGGTGCTGGCGGTCGTGCGGCCGGGTTTCGAACTGGTCCCAAACCCGGCGGAGGTGGAGACGGTCTTCGACGTGCCGCTCTCCTTCCTCATGGATCCGCGCAACCACGAGCAGGGCAGCGGCATCTGGCTCGGCGGCGAGCGGCATTATTATCGCATGCCCTATGAAGGGCATAATATCTGGGGCATCACCGCCGGCATCGTGCGGGTGATCTATGAAAGGCTTTATGCATGACGTCTGTTGCGGGCGAGGCATGGTTTTCCGATCCGGCGCTCGTGCGCGTGCTGGCGCTGCTGAACAGCGACGGCGGCGAGGGGCGCGTGGCGGGCGGGGCCGTGCGCAACAGCCTGATGGGCCTTCCGGTCGCCGATGTCGATATCGCGACGACGCTGCGGCCGGACGCGGTGGTCGAGCGCGCGAAGGCGGCGGGCATCAAGGCGGTGCCGACGGGCATCGAGCACGGGACGGTGACGCTGGTCATCGACGGCACGCCCTTCGAGGTGACGACGCTGCGCCGGGACGTTTCGACCAACGGCCGCCACGCGGACGTCGCCTTCGGCACGGACTGGCAGACGGACGCCGAGCGGCGCGACCTCACCATCAACGCGCTCTATGCGAAGCAGGACGGGACGGTGGTCGACTTGGTGAACGGCCTGCCGGATATCGAGAGCCGCACGGTCCGTTTCATCGGCGATGCGGCGACGCGCATCGCGGAGGATCACCTGCGCATCCTGCGCTTCTTCCGTTTCTTCGCGCTCTACGGCAGCGGCCGGCCGGATGCCGAGGGCCTGAAGGCCTGCGCGCGGGCGAAGGCAAGCCTTGCGAGGCTTTCCGCCGAGCGGGTCTGGTCCGAGACGAAGAAGCTGCTCGGCGCGCCCGATCCCGGCCGCGCGCTGCTGTGGATGCGGCAGGCGGGCGTGCTGACGGAAATCCTGCCGGAGACGGAAAAGTGGGGCATCGACGCGATCCCCGGCCTGATCGAGGCGGAAAAGGCTTTCGGCTGGAAGCCGGACGCCATGCTGCGCCTTGCCGCCATGGTGCCGGCCGACCGGGAACGGTTGAAGACGCTCGCCGGGCGCCTGCGCTTTTCGAAGGCGGAGGCCGCGATGCTCGACTATTGGGCGGCTGCCCCCGAGATCGCGCCGAAACTGGCCGAGACGGCCTTCGACCGGCTGCTCTATCGCAATGGGCCTTCGGGGCTGACCATGCGCCTCAAGCTGGCGCTCGCCGGTGCGCGGGCGCGCGGGCTCGGCGATCCCGAGGCGCTTGCCTTCTCCGGCCTCTGCCAGCGTCTTCTGGCGCGCGCGGAGAAATGGCGCAAGCCGTCCTTCCCGCTGACGGGCGCGGATGTGCTGGCCGCAGGCGTTCCCGCCGGGCCGACGGTCGGCGCGGCGCTCTCGGCCATCGAGGACGAGTGGGTGGCCGGGAACTTTCATGAGGATCGGGCCAGGCTGCTTTCGCGGCTGGATGCCTTTGTGAAGGCTAATTGACGCCCAAAGGCCCCCTCTGCCTGCCGGCATCTCCCCCACAAGGGGGAGAAAGATAGAAGCTTGCTCGCCGTTCTATAATGAATGCCAACGGGGCGGCACGTTAAGCCCCTCCCCTTGTGGGGAGGGGGTGGGGTGGGGCCTTGCCTCGCCAAGGGCAACCGGCTAGCGAGCGCCCTCCCTCCGTCAGGCGGCATCCGCCGCCTTTTCGTCGACGATGCGTTCCTTGATGTGCTCGACCATGCTTTCCCGGATGGTGGTTTCGCCATGGGCCGTGCGCATGTGCTCCACCGCGCGGCGGACGACTTCGGCGTCGTCATGGGCGCGCGTATGCCAGTCGCATCCGGGGACGAGTGAACCGCATTCAAAAAGTCTCATGACTATCTCCTGTCGTTTCAACGGGACGAGTATAGCAGATGAGGCCGTTCCGGCCAAACCGCGACGGGTCCGCGACCGTGTCGGCCGTCTTCGGAAACGGCAAAGCTTGCGTCCGGTTCCACGCCGTCAGGCGGCGTCCTCGTCCCTGGCCCAGCAGTCGAAGCAGGCGGACGAGCCGAGCGGCTCGGGCCTTGCCCTGCGCCCGGCGATGGTGTGGACGTTTTCACGGGAAAGCCGCAGCCGGGCCTCCTCGACGAAATAGGCATGCGGCAGGTCCATGCCGCTCTCGGCGCGGATGGTTTCGGCGTAACGGTCGAGAAAATCGGCGGATTGCGGGTCGAGGCCCGAATGCACTGCGTCTTGCATCTTATTGATCATGACTGCCTCCTCCGTGGAATCATGCTGGAAGCATCGTACCACCGAGGAAAGGCAAACCGTAATCACAAGCGCGCTAGCGGCTCACGGCCAGCGCACCACCGGGGGCATGGAGGAGAGGATGGAATCGACGTTTCCGCCCGTCTTCAGGCCGAAGATCGTTCCCCGGTCGTAGAGCAGGTTGAACTCGACATAGCGCCCGCGCCGCACGAGCTGCTCGTCGCGGTCCTCCTCCGTCCAGCCCTTGTTGAAGTTGGAGCGAACGATCTTCGGATAGACCATGGCGAAGGCGCGGCCGACATCCTGCGTGAAGGCGAAGTCGGCATTCCAGCCGCCGAGCTCTTCCGGCGAGTGCAGCCAGTCGTAGAAGATGCCGCCGGTGCCGCGCGGCTCGTTCCGGTGCTTGAGGAAGAAATACTCGTCGCACCAGTCCTTGAACTTCGCATGGTCGGCGACGGGGTGGCGGTTGCAGGCAATCTCCATCGCCTTGTGGAAGAGGGCGGTGTCCGGGTCGCTCATCACGCGGCGGCGGTCGAGCACCGGCGTCAGGTCCGCGCCGCCGCCGAACCAGCGGCTGGTGGTGACGACCATGCGGGTGTTCATGTGCACGGCCGGCACGTTGGGGTTCACCGGATGGGCGATCAGCGAGATGCCGGATGCCCAGAAGCGCGGGTCTTCGCTCGCGCCGGGAATCTGGCTGCGGAATTCCGGCGAGAACTCGCCATGGACCGTCGATGTATGGACGCCGACCTTTTCGAAGACGCGGCCTTCCATCATCGACATGCGCCCGCCGCCGCCTTCGCCGCCCTCGCGCAGCCAGTCCTTGCCGACGAAACGGCCGGGCGGCAGGTCGGAGAGGGGGCCTTCCAGCTCGTCCTCGAGGGCCTCGAAGCTGGCGCAGATGGCGTTGCGCAACTGCTCGAACCAGGCGCGCGCCATGGCCTTCTTGTCTTCGATGTCCTCGGGCAGGCCCTTCGGCAGGTCTGGTCGTTCCATGATATTTCCCGCTGGGATGTTTCCCGCTGGCGGCCGCGCCGCCGAATCGCATTTCGGCCACAGTCGTTAACTTTGCCCTTTTTTGCAACCGCGGGGGCGAAATGAGCGCCCGGCGCAGGACTCGCAAAAGGGCAGGCGCTGGCCTATCTTCCTTTATTGAAAGTGCAGCAAGACGTTTCACGCGGCTTCGGATGCAAGCGCCGGATCCGCCCTGGAGGAAACCTGCATGGCGCGCATTCCGGGACCGCCCCTCGAAGGTCTGAGGTGCCAGATCGAGCGCCGCCGCCGCGAAAAGCCCTTTCGCGGCGAGGGGCATTTCGTGCGCGAGACCTTCTGCCTCGAGCGGCAGGCGGCGCGGGATAAGGCGCGCGAATGGTTCGATCTCTGGCCGAAGGCCGCCTACTGGACGGAGGTGGAAAGCTGGCGGATGCTGGAGGGCGACCGCATCGAATTCACCATGCGCCGGCTGCCGAGCGCCGATTGAGGCGGACCTGACGACAGCGTGATCGGCAAGCTCGATTGACGGCGAACCCGCGCGCCCCTATCTTGCGGCCATCGTCATCAACAGAAAGGCGCCGTTGCGGTTCTCAAGCACGGCTCATAGTCCTTGTTCGAACTCGCGATCGCTGTCTTCCTCATTCTCCTGAACGGGGTTTTTGCCCTTTCCGAACTTTCCATCGTTTCCTCGCGCAAGCCGCGCCTCAAGACCATGGCCGCCCAGGGCTCGCGCGGCGCCGCGTCGGCGCTGAAGCTTGCGGAAAACCCCGGGAAATTCCTCTCCACCGTCCAGATCGGCATCACACTCATCGGCATCCTGGCCGGCGCCTTCTCCGGTGCCGCGCTCGGCGGGCGTCTGCGTGACATCCTCTTTGCCGAGGGCGTGCCGGACTGGCTCGCCGACCCGCTCGGCTACGGTATCGTCATCTTCGTCATCACCTTCCTGTCGGTCGTCATCGGCGAGCTGGTGCCCAAGCAAATCGCGCTGAAGAACCCCGAGCGCTTCGCGACGCTGGTCGCGCCGGCCATGTCGCTGATGTCCAAGATCGGCGCGCCGGCCGTCTGGGTGCTGGACGCCTCGACACGGGTGATCTTCCGCCTGCTCGGCCAGCACGAGGTCTCCGAAAGCGTCGTCACCGACGAGGAGATCAAGACCATCGTCGCCGAAGCCGAGGCCGCCGGCGTCATCGAGGGCGGCGAGAAGCTGATGATCGCCGGCGTCATGCGCTTTTCCGACCGCGAGGCGCGCGGCCTCATGACGCCGCGCAACGACGTCGACTGGATCGATCTCGGCGATACGATGGAAGAGATCCGCCAGCAGCTCACCGAAAGCCCGCATTCGCGCATGCCGGTCGCCGATGGCGGGCCGGAGACCATCGTCGGCATCGTGCAAAAGCGCGAGATGCTCTCCGCCATGCTGACCGGCCAGCCGCTCGACATCCGCTCCTTCGTCCGCCCGGCGCCCATCGTGCCCGACACGATGGATGCGATGCGCGTGCTGGAGGCGCTGCGCAATTCGGAAATGCCGATCCTGCTCGTCCACGACGAATACGGTCACTTCGAGGGGATCATCACCCCCGCCGACGTGCTGGAGGCGATTGCCGGCGTGTTCCGCGCCGATATCGAGGAAGGCGACGACGAATATGCGGTGCAGCGCGAGGACGGCTCCTGGCTCATCGCGGGCTCCATGCCCATCGATGAGATGGCCGACCGCCTCGGCCTGACCCTGCCGGCCCGCCGCAGCTACCAGACGGCCGCCGGCCTCGTCATCGAGTCGCTCCAGAAGCTGCCGAAGACCGGCGAGATCACCGAAACCCAGGGCTGGCGCTTCGAGGTGGTCGACATGGACGGCCGGCGCGTCGACAAGCTTCTCGCCTCGCGGCTCGATTAAGCCGGATCGGGCTCGAGCAGTCTCGGGCCCGGGCCTTCCGCCGCCAGCGTATCCAGCGGATTGCGCAGCGGGCATTCGCGCATCGAAAGGCAGCCGCAGCCGATGCAGCCGTCGAGCTGGTTGCGCAGCTTCGTTAGCCGCGCGATGCGGTCGTCCAGAAATGTGCGCCAGGTCTGCGAGAGCTTTCGCCAGTCCTGCGCGGTAAGCGGCCGGTCGTGCGGCAGCACGGAGAGCGCATCGGCGATCTCGGCCAGCGGAATGCCGGTGCGCTGGGCAACCTTGATCACCGCGACGCGGCGCAGGATGCTGCGCGGATAGCGCCGCTGGTTGCCGCGGTTGCGCTGGCTGCGGATCAGCCCCTTCGTCTCGTAGAAATGCAATGTGGAAACCGCGACACCGCTGCGTTCGGCGACTTCGCCGACGCTGAGCTCGCGCGGCATGGCATCGTTCGGACATTTTTCCGTCATGGCTGTTGACCTCAACTTTACTTGAGGTTTTATACCAGCCGCTCCCTGATTTTCCAACACGGAGCGAAACCGCATGACAGACAGACTGACCATCGCCCTCATCTATGGCAGCGGCCGGCAAGGGCGCTTTGCCGATACGATCGCGGGGTGGCTCGAGCCGGAGCTTGCCGGGTTCGGCCAATACGACGTCATCCGCATCGACCCGGCAGAACTGGCCTTCACGCCCGGAGGCCTCGACGAGCCCTCGGCGGAGCGGGTCGAAAGCCTGATCCTGCAGGCGGACGCCTTCCTGATCGTCACGCCGGAATACAATCACGCCTATCCGGCGGCGTTGAAGGCGATCATCGATTGCTGCTTCCGGCCCTGGCACGCCAAGCCCATCGCCTTCGTTTCCTATGGCGGCGTCTCGGGCGGGCTCAGGGCAGTGGAGCAGTTGCGGCTGGTCTTCGCCGAGCTTCATGCCGTGGCGATCCGCGACACGGTGAGCCTTCCCCATGCCTGGACGCAGTTCGATCCCGCCGGCAACCCGTTCCGCCCCGGCCAGCTCAACGGCCAGCTCGCCATGCTGATGAAGCGGCTGACCTGGTGGGCCAACGCGCTGAAGGCGGCGCGCATCGCGACGCGCTACGACGAGGTTGCGGCATGAGGCCCGATCATTACGCGACGGCCGAGGTCGCCCGCTCGCCGGAGGAATACCGGCGCAACGCGACGCTGCTTTTCGTCAGCACGCTCACCATCATGTCCGGCGCGACGATCTCCGCCTCGCTGCCGGGCATCGCGGCGCGGTTCGCCGAGGTGGAGAACGTCGCGCTGCTCAGCCGGCTCGTGCTGACGCTGCCGGCGGTGTTCATCGCGCTGTTCTCGCCGGCCGCGGGCTTTCTCGTCGACCGCTTCGGACGCAAGCCCCTGCTGCTCGCCTCCCTCGCGCTCTTTTCCGTCGCGGGCGCCTCCGGGCTGGTGCTCGATACGCTGCCCGGCCTTCTTGCCGGCCGGGCGGTGCTCGGCATTGCCGTCGGCGGCATCATGACGGCGACGACGGCGCTGGTCGGCGACTTCTTCCAGGGGCTGGCGCGCGACCGCTATATGGGCCTGCAACAGGCCTTCGTCGGCATCGGCGGGACGATCTTCCTGACGGGTGGCGGCTTCCTTGCGGAAATCCACTGGCGCGGGCCGTTCCTCATCTATACGGCGGCGATCCTGCTCTTGCCGGCGGCGCTGGCCTTCCTGCCGGAGCCGCAGCGCGTGCGCCGGGCAGGGGCGACGGCGGGGGAGGCGAGGCTCGGCGGGCGAAGGGCGGCGCTGCTCGGCCTCCTCTTCCTTGCGGCTGCGGTCAACATGATCGCCTTCTACATGATCCCCACGCAACTGCCCTTCCATCTGGAGCGCCTCGGCTTTGCCGCGCCGAGCCTTGCGGGCACGGCCATCGGCGCGGGGCAGCTCGTCGGCGTGGCGAGCGCGCTCGCCTTCGCGCCCTTCAGGCGCCGGCTGGGAATCATGGGTGTCTTCGGCCTCGGCTTCGCATCCGCCGGGCTTTCCTTCCTCCTGTTGTCGATGGTGGAGAGCTATGCCGGCGTGCTTATGGCCATGGCAGTCTCGGGCATCTGCATGGGCACGATCATGCCGAATTTCGCCGCGGCCGCGATGCTGTTGGCGCCGCCCGCCCTGCGCGGGCGCGTGTCGGGGCTGCTCGTCTCCAGCATCTTCGCCGGCCAGTTCCTCTCGCCCATCGTCTCGCAGCCGCTGATCGGCCGCTTCGGATACGGAGGCGCCTATGGGCTCGTCGGAGCAGTGGTGCTGGCAATCGGCCTCGTCGCCTTCGCCGCGCGGCCGGCGCGGTCGGGCGATGGCTAGGTCAGGCAAAGCCCGTCTGGCGCAGCGCCTCGCCGCAGATCATGGCGGCGGAGAGCGCGACGTTGATCGAGCGCTGGCCCTCGATCATGGGAATGAGCACCCGGCCGTCCGCCGTCTCGTGCACGCGGTCCGGCACGCCGGCGCTTTCGCGGCCGAAGAGCAGGACGTCGTCCGGCCGGTAGGCGAAAGCCGTATAGAGGCCCGCCGCCCTCGTCGAGGCGAGCACGAGCCGGCGGCCGCTCGCCGCCCGCCATTCCTCGAAGCGGTCCCAGCTGACATGCCGCGTCAGCGTCACAGCGGCGAGATAATCCATGCCGGCCCGCTTCAGGCTGCGGTCGGAAATGTCGAAGCCCGCCGGCTCGATGATGTCGACGGTGAGGCCGAGGCAGGCGGCGAAACGCAGGATCGTGCCGGTATTGCCGGCGATGTCGGGCTGGTAGAGGGCGATGCGCAGGTCGGACATGGCCTGTCGCCTAATGGAGATGTGGCGGCAAGGCAACAGAATTGGCCTCAGATGCGAATTTGCGACAAAGTGTCTGGAAAATTGCGTCATTCCGGGTTAACCAGAAGCCATCTGCAACGCGAGAAAGAAGGAGGATCATGATGAATAACAAGCATCGGCTACGCCTCCCGGCTGGAATCACGCCTCTTCTCGCTTAGGCATTTCGCCGCCCGGATTCCCAGATTGCCTTCAGTTCAAATCGCCGTGTGACGTTTTTCGTCACCGCGGCAAATTTACCGGAACCTCGTTCCCGACAGCGCCCGTTTTGCGCCGTCCGTGCCGGTTCCGCCTTTCTATTACGGAGAAAGCCATGTTCGGCTGGTTCGAAAGACGTTTGAATCCCTATCCCGCGGAGGCGCCCTCGCTTCCGCCCAAGGGGCTTTTCGCCTTCCTTTGGCACTATACGCGCCCCGCGGCGCCGTGGCTTTTCGTGCTCGGCTTCTGCTCGATGGTGCTCGGCATTGCCGAAGTCCTGCTCTTCCAGTTCCTCGGCAATATCGTCGACTGGCTGTCCGCGGGCGATCCGGGCACCTTCCTTGCCCGCGAGAGCGGCACGCTGGTCTGGATGGCCGTGCTTCTGCTCGTCCTCATCCCGGGCTTCGGCGCGCTGCATACCATGACAATGCACCAGGCGCTCGCGGGCAATTTCCCGATGATCGCCCGCTGGCAGATGCATCGCTACCTGATCCGCCAGAGCATGACCTTCTTCTCCAACGAGTTCGCTGGCCGCGTCTCGACGAAGGTGATGCAGACGGCGCTCGCCGTGCGCGAGACGGTGATGAAGATCATCGACGTCTTCATCTATGTGGTGAGCTATTTCATCTCGATGATCGCGATCATCGCCTCGGCGGACCTGCGGCTCGTCGTGCCGCTGGTCGTGTGGTTCGTCTTCTATGTGAGCATCCTGCGCTACTTCGTGCCGAAGCTGATGGTGGTTTCGCGCGAGCAGGCGGATGCGCGCTCGATGATGACGGGCCGCATCGTCGACAGCTACACCAACATCGCGACCGTCAAGCTGTTCTCGCATGCCGGCCGGGAGGAGACCTATGCCCGCGAGGGCATGGACGGCTTCCTGCAGACCGTGCACAGGCAGATGCGCCTCATCACGCGGTTCAACATCCTGATCGACCTCAACAATGTCGTCGCGATGTTCCTGACCGCCGCCGTCGGCATCCATTTCTGGATGGCGGGCGATGTGACGGTGGGTGCCGTCGCCGTTGCCGTCGGCCTTTCCATGCGCATCAACGGCATGTCGCAATGGGTGATGTGGGAAGTGACCGCGCTCTTCGAGAATATCGGCACGGTCTATGACGGCATGGGCATGATGACCAAGCCGCACGACATCGAGGACGAGCCGCAGGCTCCGGCACTGCCGGCCGCCAGGGGCGCCATCGGCTTCGACCGCATCCGCTTCCACTACGGCAAGAACAAGGGTGTGATCGAGGATCTGTCGCTCAATATCGGGGCGGGCGAGAAGGTCGGCCTCGTCGGCCGTTCCGGCGCCGGCAAGACGACGCTGATGAACGTGCTGCTGCGGTTCTACGATCTCGAATCCGGCAGGATCACCATCGACGGCAAGGATATCGCGACGGTGACGCAGGACAGCCTGCGCTCGCAGATCGGCGTGGTGACGCAGGATACCTCGCTGCTCCACCGCTCGATCCGCGACAACATCGCCTATGGCAAGCCGGATGCGAGCGACGCGGAGATCATCGAGGCGGCAAGGCGGGCCAATGCCTGGGACTTCATCGAGAGCCTCAGCGACCAGCAGGGTCGCTCCGGCCTCGACGCGCAGGTCGGCGAGCGCGGCGTGAAGCTCTCCGGCGGCCAGCGCCAGCGCATCGCGATCGCCCGTGTCTTCCTGAAGGACGCGCCGATCCTGGTGCTGGACGAGGCGACCTCGGCGCTCGATTCCGAGGTCGAGGCGGCGATCCAGGAAAACCTCTTCGCCCTCATGGAAGGCAAGACGGTCATCGCCATCGCCCACCGCCTCTCGACGCTGACCGAGATGGACCGCCTCGTCGTGCTCGACAAGGGCCGCATCCGCGAGATGGGCACCCATGCCGAGCTGGTCGCCAACGGCGGCATCTATGCCGACCTGTGGACCCGCCAGTCCGGCGGCTTCATCGCCGACGACACGGCCGAGGCGGACGCGGCGGCGGAGTGAAGATCAAGGCATCCCCGCCGGATCGGCGGGGATGCCTTCCTCATGTGCCGGTACGCTTCGACGTGAGTTCGAGCCCCAGCGCATGCATGATCGTCAGCATGGATTTGAGGGTCGGGTTGCCGTCGCTGGCAAGCGACCGATAGAGCGCTTCCCGTGCCAGACCCGTTTCCTCGGCTATCTTGCTCATGCCCTTCGCGCGGGCGACGACGCCGAGGGCGTGTGCGATATATCCCGCGTCCCCGCTCTCGAAGGCGTCCTTCATGAAGACGTCGATGGCCTCGTCGGACGTGAGGGCTTCTGCCGGATCGTAGATGTGTAGTGCCTTGCTCATGTCAGTCGTCCAATTGAGATGCGAGCACCTTGGCAGCCGCGATATCCCGTCTTTGTGAACCCTTGTCGCCGCCGCAAAGCAGCACGATGATCTCGTTGCCTCTGCGCGTGAAGTAGATGCGGTATCCCGGTCCGTAGTGAACGCGGATTTCGCTGACGCCGTCGCCAACGGATTTGACGTCGCCGGGGAGACCGTAGGCGATGCGGTTCAGGCGGGCGGCGATCAAGGCTTGCGCTTTCGGATCGCCGAGGGCGCGCTCCCATTTGCGAAATGTGTCCGTCTGCCTGATCAGGATCGCCATGAAGGTTGTAACTTTAATATTACAATCCTTGAAGATCAAGGTCCTGCGCGATCAGGCCCCATACCTTGCCGATCTTTAATTTGCCCGCCGTGCAAAACGGCCTATATCGGGGGCATGATCTTCCGGCCGCTTTTCTCCTTCTTCGAGAACTGGATACAGCCCTTCGCGCGGCGGGATGACCTGCGGCCGCCGCAGGGGCTCTTTGCCTTCGTCTGGTTCTATGTGCGCCAGGCCAAGGCGCCGTTCGCGGCGCTGCTGGTGCTGGGCGGCATCACGGCGGGGATCGAGGCGGCGACGTTCTGGTTCGTCGGGCGGCTCGTCGACATGCTGGCGACGGTGAAGCCGGGCGAGGGGTGGGGCGGGCTTCTTGCCGCGCACGGGACGGAGCTGTTGCTGATGCTCGGCCTCATCGGCGTCGTGCGCTTCGTCGTCGCTTTCCTGACGGCGCTCGTCGACCAGCAGGTCATTACCCCCGGCTTCTACAATCTGGTGCGCTGGCAGTCCTATGTGCATGTCGCGCGCCAGTCGCTCTCCTTCTTCCAGAACGATTTTTCCGGCCGCATCGTCACCAAGGTCTGGTCGGCAGGGCAGGCGACGGGCGATGTCATCACCTCCTTCATGGAGAGCATCTGGTTCGTGACGATCTACACGGCCTCGACGCTCGTGCTGCTCGGCCAGCTCGACCTCAGGCTGGCGGCGGTCCTCTTCGTCTGGCTGGCGATCTTCGCGGTGCTGGCGCGCTATTTCGTGCCGCGCATTCGCGAGCATTCGCGCCTTTCGGCGGAGGCCGCCTCGATGATCAGCGGGCGCATGGTCGATGCCTATTCCAATATCCAGACCCTGAAGCTCTTCGGCCGCGACGAGGCGAACGACCGCTACATGCGCAGCGGCTTCGATACGTTCCAGGGCACGATCCTCGCCTTCACGCGGCTCCTGACGTCGCTGCGCGCCTCGCTCGCCTTCCTTTCCGGGCTGATGATCGCCGGCATGGCGGTGCTGTGCATCCATCTCTGGCTCGGCGGCATCATCAGCTCGGGCGCCGTCGCCTTCACCATGGCGCTGGTGCTGCGGCTCAATTTCCTGCTCAACCGCCTGATGACGCAGCTCAACAGCATCATGCGCAATATCGGCACGATCCAGAATTCGGCCGACCTCATCTCCCAGCCGATCGGCCTCGTCGACCGGCCGGACGCGGCCACGCTGACGGTCGCGCGGCCGGAGATCCGCTTCGAGAACGTCCGTTTCCACTACGGCCGCCCCTCGGGCGTCATCGACGATCTCTCGCTGTCGATCCGGCCGGGCGAGAAGGTCGGCATCGTCGGGCGGTCGGGCGCGGGCAAGTCGACGCTCGTCAATCTGCTGCTACGCTTCTACGACCTTGAAGATGGGCGCATCCTCGTCGGGGGCGAGGACATCGCCGCCGTCACGCAGGAGAGCCTGCGCGCCAATATCGGCATGGTCAGCCAGGATACGGCGCTGCTTCATCGCTCGATCCGCGACAACATCCTCTTCGGCAATCCGGATGCCAGCGAGGCGGAGATGATCGAGGCGGCGCGCAAGGCCGAGGCGCACGATTTCATCCTCGCGCTGGAAGACCAGCGCGGCCGCAGGGGCTATGACGCCCATGTCGGCGAGCGCGGCGTCAAGCTCTCCGGCGGCCAGCGCCAGCGCATCGCCATCGCCCGCGTCATGCTGAAGGATGCGCCGATCCTCGTGCTCGACGAGGCGACCTCGGCGCTCGATTCGGAGGTGGAGGCCGCCATCCAGTCGAACCTGGAGCGGCTGATGCGCGGCAAGACGGTGCTCGCCATCGCCCATCGCCTGTCCACCATCGCCGCGCTCGACCGGCTGATCGTGCTCGATCACGGCCGCATCGTGGAGGAGGGTACGCATGGCGAGCTGGTGGCGCGGGGCGGGCTCTATGCGGATCTCTGGTCGCGCCAGTCGGGCGGTTTCCTCGGCCACGAGGCGGCGGCGCAATAGCGACGCCAAGCGTCGTTTTTCCCTCGCTTTTTCAAGCCGGAAGCGCTGGAGGTTCAAGGCGATGCCTGCGGCTTGTCAAGATGCCCCGTTTTTCCCGCGACAATGTGCCCACCTCCTCTTGCCAAGGCTGGACATAATTTGCGATCAAGCATAGAACGCGCCGGATTGACGGGGAATCTATGGCCGTATTGTGTCCGGATCTTGCCGGTTTCCAAAGGGGCGTTGCGGTTTCCGCAGACATTGCGTGAGAGGATGGTTTAGCCGTGAGCGAACACGAGACAACAAGCGAATCCCTGGGCGAGCCCACTCGCCGCGACTTCCTTTACCTGGCCACCGGCATGGCGGGCGTCGTGGGCGGCGTGGCGGTTGCCTGGCCGTTCATCGACCAGATGCGCCCGGATGCATCGACGCTGGCGCTCGGCGCCATCGAAGTCGACGTCTCCAGCCTGACGCCCGGCATGTCGCTGACCGTCAAGTGGCGCGGCAAGCCCGTCTTCATCCGCAACCGCACGGACAAGGAAGTCGAGGAAGCCAAGGCCGTCGCGCTTGCCGACCTCAAGGACCCGGTTGCCCGCAATGCCAACATCGCGGCCGACGCGCAGGCGACCGACCTCGACCGCTCGGCCGGGGAAAGCCGGGAAAACTGGATCATCATGGTCGGCGTGTGCACGCACCTCGGCTGTATTCCGCTTGGCCAGGCCGGCGACTTCGGCGGATGGTTCTGTCCCTGCCACGGTTCGCACTATGACACTGCCGGTCGTATCCGTAAGGGTCCGGCGCCGCAGAACCTCGCCGTGCCGACCTTCTCGTTCATTTCCGACACAGTCATCAAGATCGGTTGAGGGGACTACTGATAATGAGTGCTGAACATTCAACCTACCAGCCGACGACTGGCATCGAAAAATGGGTCGATTCGCGCCTGCCTCTGCCGCGCATGATCCATGACAGCTTCGTTTCCTATCCGGTTCCGCGCAACCTGAACTATGCCTACACCTTCGGCGCCATGCTGTCGGTGATGCTGATCGTGCAGATCCTGACCGGCATCGTTCTGGCCATGCACTACGCCGCCGAAACGACCGTCGCGTTCAACTCGGTCGAGAAGATCATGCGCGACGTGAACCACGGCTGGCTGCTGCGCTACATGCACGCCAACGGCGCATCCTTCTTCTTCATCGCGGTCTATCTGCATATCGCCCGCGGCCTCTACTACGGCTCCTACAAGGCGCCGCGCGAAATCCTCTGGATCCTTGGCGTGGTGATCTACCTGCTCATGATGGCCACCGGCTTCATGGGCTACGTTCTGCCCTGGGGCCAGATGTCCTTCTGGGGCGCGACGGTCATCACCGGCTTCTTCTCGGCCTTCCCGTGGGTCGGCGAGTGGATCCAGCAGTTCCTGCTCGGCGGCTTCGCGGTCGACAACCCGACGCTGAACCGCTTCTTCTCGCTGCACTACCTGCTGCCGTTCATGATCGCCGGCGTCGTCGTCCTGCACGTCTGGGCGCTGCACGTCACCGGCCAGACGAACCCGACCGGCGTCGAGGTGAAGTCCAAGACCGACACGGTCGCCTTCACGCCCTATGCGACGCTGAAGGACGCCCTCGGCGTCTCGGTCTTCCTGATCGTCTTCGCCTGGTTCATCTTCTACATGCCGAACTATCTCGGCCACCCGGACAACTACATTCCGGCGGATCCGCTGAAGACCCCGGCTCACATCGTTCCGGAATGGTACTACCTGCCGTTCTACGCGATGCTGCGCGCCATCACCTTCAATGTCGGCCCGATCGACTCGAAGCTCGGCGGCGTCCTCGTGATGTTCGGCGCGATCATCGTGCTGTTCTTCCTGCCGTGGCTCGACACCTCCAAGGTTCGCTCCGCCGTCTACCGCCCGTGGTACAAGCTGTTCTTCTGGATCTTCGTGGCGAACGCCATCATGCTCGGCTGGCTCGGCGCACAGCCTGCTGAAGGCATCTACGTCGTCCTTTCCCAGCTCGGCACGCTCTACTACTTCGGCTTCTTCATCGTCCTCATGCCGCTCCTCGGCCTGATCGAAACCCCGAAGCGCATTCCGAATTCGATCACGGAAGCGGTTCTGGAAAAGAAGAACGCAAAGCTGGCCAAGGCCTGAGACGAGCGACGAAAGGAACCATGACAATGAAAAAGCTTGTTGCAGGCATTCTGTCGCTCGCCCTCGTCGCCGGCCTCGGCGTCTCCCTCGCCACGGCGCAGGAAGACCACGCGGCTGCCGGCGGTGCGGAAGCGGAACACGCCACGCCGCATTACCCGATCCACCACCCGAAGCAGCAGAGCTGGACCTTCGCCGGTCCCTTCGGCAAGTATGACAAGGGCCAGCTCCAGCGCGGCCTGAAGGTCTACACCGAAGTCTGCTCGGCCTGTCACTCGATGAGCCTGGTGTCCTTCCGCACGCTGGAAGGCCTTGGCTACTCCGAGGCGCAGGTGAAGGCCTTCGCGGCGAACTACGAAGTGCAGGACGGCCCGAACGCGGACGGTGAGATGTTCACCCGCAAGGCCATCCCGTCCGACCACTTCCCGTCGCCCTACGCCAACCACGAGGCGGCCGCCGCCTCGAACAATGGCGCGGCTCCGCCGGACATGTCGCTGCTCGCCAAGGCACGCGGCATCACCCGCGGCTTCCCGCAGTTCGTCTTCGACATCTTCACCCAGTACCAGGAAGGCGGGCCGGACTATATCTACTCGCTGCTGACCGGTTACGACGAAGAGAAGCCGGCGAATATCGAACTCGCGGAAGGCACGCACTACAACCCGTATTTCGCCGGAGCCGCCGCGCTTGCGATGGCAAAGCCGATCTCCGACGACCAAGTCACCTATGACGACGGCTCGCCGCAGACGGTCGATCAGTATGCCCGCGACGTCGCTTCCTTCCTGATGTGGGCCGCCGAGCCGCACCTGGAAGAGCGCAAGCGCACCGGCTTCATGGTCATGGTCTTCCTGGTGATCTTCACCGGCCTGATCTACCTGACGAAGAAGTCGGTCTACGCGAACAAGGAACACTGAGCGGCCTTTCCGCTCTGTCGAAAAGGCGGCCTTCGGGCCGCCTTTTTTGTTGTGGGGTGCGCATGCACCTGCAATAACCGGGCGAAGCCCTCCGCAGTCGGGAAATCCCATGTCCAGTCTTGAGCAAGAACTCGTCGCCGCGATCCGCAACATTCCGGATTATCCGAAGCCGGGCATCATGTTCCGCGACATCACCACGCTGCTCGGCAATCCGCGTGCCTTCCGCCGCGCGGTGGACGAGCTGGTGCATCCCTATGCGGGCATCGGCATCGCCAAGGTCGCGGGCATCGAGGCGCGCGGCTTCATCCTCGGCGGCGCCATGGCGCACCAGCTGTCGACCGGCTTCGTGCCGATCCGCAAGAAGGGCAAGCTGCCGCACGAGACCGTGCGTGTGGCCTACAGCCTGGAATACGGCGTGGACGAGATGGAGATGCACAAGGACGCCATCACGCCCGGCGAGAAGGTGATCCTCGTCGACGACCTGATCGCTACCGGCGGCACGGCGGAAGCCGCCGTCAAGCTTCTGCGCCAGATGGGAGCCGATATCGTCGCCGCCTGTTTCGTCATCGACCTGCCGGACATCGGCGGCCGCAGGAAGCTGGAGGCGCTCGGCGTCGAGGTGCGCACGCTGGTGGCGTTCGACGGGCATTGAGCGTGTTGGTCTGAATCTCTCGATCGGTTTGGGGTGTTCGGCCCCTCATCCGGCCTGCCGGCCACCTTCTCCCCGCAAGCGGGGAGAAGGAGATATGCCGTGCCGTTTTCCCTGAACTCTTACGTAGCGTGGGGCACGTCCCCTCTCCCCGCTTGCGGGGAGAGGGTTAGGGTGAGGGGCAAAAGGCGGCACGCCGGAAAAGTCCGGCCCGCCGCCGTCAGACGAACTCCAGCACCGTGCTCTCGAAGCGGATGACCGGCTCGTCGTCCTGGTTCCGGCCGGCGCAGAGGATCGTGTTCAAGAGCCGGTCCGTCCGCGAGGTGACCGCGCGGGAGCCGAGGAGCGTCACCGAATAGGTGATCGTGTCGCCAGCGAAGACCGGTTTCAGCCAGGCGAGCCCGGTGAAGCCCGGGGAGGGGCCGAGTTTCGGCGGCGCGATGCCTTCGGCGGCAAGGCGCCTGCATTCGTCCGCCCAGAACGACACGAAGCATTTCATCCAACCGGCGCTGGTGTGCCAGCCGGAGGCGCAGAGGCCGCCGAAGAGGGCGTTCCTCGCCAGTTCCGGATCGAGATGGAAGGGCTGCGGATCGAAATCCCGCGCGAAGCACACGATGTCCTCGGCGGTGAAGGCGAGGCTTCCGACCTCGACGGCCTCGCCCGTCGGATAGAGCTCAGCCATGCGCATGGTCGGCATCCTTTCCGGCAAGACGCAGCATGTTGATATAGTCGCAGACTGCGACGATCTCGCCGCGCTGGTTCGTCACCTCGGCGCGCATGCGCACGATGCCGAGCTCCGGGCGTGAGCGCGAGACGCGGGCCTCCAGCACCTCGCAATGGCCGCCGAGCGTGTCGCCGGCAAGCACCGGGCGTTTCCATTCCATGCTGTCGACGCCGGGCGAGCCTTCCGAGGTGGAGCCGTCGAGATAGGCGTCGAAGAGCATGCGCATCATGATCGCGCTGGTGTGCCAGCCGGAGGCTGCAAGCCCGCCGAGGATGCTGGCGCGGCCGGCTTCCTCGTCCATGTGCATCGGCTGCGGATCGAATTCGCGTGCGAAGGCGATGAGCTCGTCCGCCGTCAGCGTCCGCTTCGCAAAATCGAAGCGGCGGCCCGGGGGAAAGTCTTCGAATGTATAATTGGCCACGTCCGGTCGTCCTGTTGCGGGCGAAGAATGGCGAGCGCGGCGTTGTTTTGCAAGGGCTTGCCAGCCGGCGGGGCGTCGCTAGAGTTTGCCAGGTTCAGAATGAGACCGACAAACTCTAATGCGCGCGCAGGCGGCACGAGGAGACGACGACACATGCAGAGCTTGAAATCCGTGCTCGACGGCGCGGCGGGAGAGGGGATCATCAGCGCCGGGCAGGCCGGCGCGCTGCTGCCCTATATCGAGGCGCGCGGCGTTTTCCTGCGCGAGCCGCCGGAGGCGGACGCGCTCGATATCGCCGGCCGGGCCGAGGCGCGCGCCATCGCGCCGGTCGAGGACACGGAGGCGCCGCGCTTCGTCCGCGGCTTCCATGACGTGCTGATCACCATCGGCGTCGCCATCGTCATGGCGGGCGTCCTGGGCATCGGCTCCGTCCTGGCCGCGCTGCCGGTCATCGTCATCCTGGCGGAGATCCTGGTGAAGCGGCAGCGGCTTGCCCTGCCGGCGGTGCTGCTCACCGTCCTTTATGTCTATTGCATCTTCGTGGCGGTGGTGATTGCCTATGACGCGTATCTCGACGGGCAGGCGGATCCGTATCTGCGCTTCCTGCTTGTCGTGCTGCCCCTTGCCGTCCTGCTGCCGCCATTCTACTGGCGTTACCGCATTCCGCTGTCGCTGAGCCTCTGGTTCCTGTCGCTTGCGGCCGCCGCGCTCGGCGCCGTCTTCCTCGCGCTGACGCGCCTTGCCGGCAGCGCCGACTTCATCGCGGACCGTCCCATGGTCTCCGCGGCCATCTTCCTTGCCGCCGCGCTCGCGCTCTATGCGGTGGCGATGTCCTACGACCTGTCGGACCGCTTCCGCGTTTCGCGCCGCTCCGACATTGCCTTCTGGCTGCATCTCGTCACGGCGCCCGCGCTGCTCTATTCGACGCTCGCCTTCGTGTTCCTCGGCGACCTTGCCAACAATACGCTGTTCAGCGGCAGCAAGGGACTGCCGGAAGCGCTGGCCGTCGTCGCCGTCGTCGCGGTGCTGATGGGGATCGGGCTCGTCATCGACCGGCGCGCCTTCGTCACCTCGGGCCTCCTGTCGCTGGGGCTCGCGACGGCGAGCCTTTTCAAGCATATGGAGGCGCCGCCGCAGAGCTATGTCTTCCTGACGCTGCTGATCGTCGGTCTCGTCGTGCTGACCATCGGCATCGGCTGGCCGCATTTCCGGCGCTGGGCGATGGCGCCGCTGCCGATCCCGCTCAGGGAAAGGCTGCCGCCCCTGCGGTGAGGGACGGCAGCCTTGGTCTCAAAGGAGCCGAAGCGCCTTACGTGTTGAAGCGGAAGTGGATGACGTCGCCGTCCTGCACCACGTATTCCTTGCCTTCGTCGCGGCCCTTGCCGGCTTCCTTGGCGCCCACTTCGCCCTTGAAGGCGATGTAGTCGTCATAGGCGATGGTGAAGGCGCGGATGAAGCCGCGTTCGAAATCGGTGTGGATGACGCCGGCGGCCTGCGGGGCCTTGGTGCCGCGCACGATGGTCCAGGCGCGGGTTTCCTTGGGACCGACCGTGAAATAGGTGATGAGGTCGAGCAGGTGATAGCCGGCGCGGATGAGGCGGTCGAGGCCGGCTTCCTCAAGGCCGAGGGCCGAAAGGAACTCGCTGGCTTCCTCTTCCGGAAGCTGGGCGACCTCGGATTCGATGGCGGCCGAGATGATGACGCATTCGGCACCCTGTTCCTTCGCCATCGCGGCGACCGCCTCGGTATGGGCGTTGCCGGTCGCGGCGTCCGCCTCGGCGACGTTGCAGACATAGAGGACCGGGTGCGACGTCAGGAGGTTGAGGCTCTTCAGGACCTCGATCTCTTCCGGCGCCAGCGTCTTCAGGAGAAGGCGGGCCGGCTTGCCCTCGTTGAGCAGCTTGATCACGGCTTCCATGACCGGAAGCTGCGCGATGGATTCCTTGTCCTTGCCGGTGGCGCGCTTGCGGGTCTGCTCGACGCGGCGCTCCAGGCTTTCGAGGTCGGCGAGCATCAGCTCGGTCTCGATGGTCTCGGCATCGGCGACGGGGTTGATGCGGCCCTCGACATGGGTGATGTCGGTGTCCTCGAAGCAGCGCAGCACATGCACGACCGCATCGACTTCACGGATATTGGCGAGGAACTTGTTGCCGAGGCCTTCGCCCTTCGAGGCGCCGCGCACGAGGCCGGCGATGTCGACGAAGGAGATGCGCGTCGGGATGATTTCCTTGGAGCCCGCGACGGTGGCGAGCGCCTTCATGCGCGGATCGGGAACCGCCACTTCGCCGGTGTTCGGCTCGATGGTGCAGAAGGGATAGTTCGCCGCCTGGGCGGCCGCCGTCTTGGTCAGCGCGTTGAAGAGGGTCGACTTGCCGACATTCGGCAGGCCGACGATACCGCATTTGAAGCCCATGGAGATGGTCCGTTCGTCTCAAGTAATTCGTTGCCACCGCTATGGGGGAAGGACGGGGCAGGGTCAAGGGCCTCGCGCCCGCGGGCCCTTGAAGTCGCCGGCCCTGCGGTGCACAATGGTCGCACACCGCTCGAAGCCAATGTTACGAGGAGCTTCCGATGAGCAATGGTGACACCGTCCTCAAGCCGAAAACCGTCACGAAGCCGAAGCTGGAGCGGCCGAGGCTCTACAAGGTCATCCTGGTCAACGACGACTATACGCCGCGTGACTTCGTCGTGCTCGTGCTGAAGGCCATCTTCCGCATGCCCGAGACGACGAGCTACCGCGTCATGATGACGGCGCACAAGATGGGCACGTCCGTCGTGGTCGTCTGCGCGCGCGACATCGCCGAGACGAAGGCGAAGGAAGCGACGGAGCTTGCCAAGGATGCCGGCTTCCCGCTGCTCTTCCAGACGGAGCCGGAGGAGTAGGTCTCCAAGACCCCTCCTATCCCGTCCCTAGTCGCCCTTGTTGCCGAAGAGCTTCTTCAGCATGTCGGCCATCGGGCCGCTGGTGGGCAGGATTTTCGGCTGGGCGTGGTTGCGGGCCTGGCGGATATGGGACTGGCCGCCGGGTTTCTTTGCCGGCGCCTCCTTCTCCTCCGGTTTGCTGCCGGTCGCGAGCGCCAGCTTGTTCATCAGCTGCGAATCCTCGCCGCGCACCAGCATGTCGGCATTGATGCCCAGTTCGTCGAGCAGCGGATCGAGCCAGGCATGGTCAGCCTTGGCGAAATCGCCGAGAACGTGGTTGGTGACGAGTTCCTTGGCGCCGGGATGGCCGATGCCGAGGCGCAGGCGCCGGTAGTCCTTGCCGCAATGGGCGTCGAGCGACTTGATGCCGTTGTGCCCGCCATGGCCGCCGCCGACCTTGATGCGCGCCTTGCCGGGGGCAAGGTCCAGCTCGTCGTAGATCGCCACGATGTCCTTCGGCGCCAGCTTGTAGAAGCGCATGGCTTCGCCGACGGATTCGCCGGAAAGGTTCATGAAGGTCTGCGGCTTGACGAGCAGCACCTTCTCGCCGGCAAGCTCCCCTTCGGAAATCTCCGCCTTGAACTTCTTCGACCAGGGCGAGAACGGGTTCTTGCGGTGGATGGCGTCGAGCGCCATGAAACCGATATTGTGGCGGTTGCCCGCATATTTTGCGCCCGGATTGCCGAGCCCGGCGATGATCTGCATGGAATGGTCCGCCAAAAGAACGTAATCGGTCTTCACCACCGCGAAAGCGGCTGGAAGTCAACCGCCCGCGGTCATTTCTTGTCGCCGTTGTCGGCGGTGCGGGCGTTCGGCGGCAGGCCGTAGGCGGTGAAGATGCGGTCCTGCCCGCCGCTGAGGATCAGCTTGTCCAGCTCCACCTGCAGGCGGGCGATCAGCGCGGGCGGCGTATCCTTCTGGCAGGCGATGCCATAGGTCTTGCCTGCCAGAAGCATGGCCTTCTCGACGGGCTGGCCCTGGTTGACGAGGTTCTCGTAGGTCTTGATGGAGGTGGGCAGGAGGTCGATGCGGCCCGACACGAGCTTGCGGACGGAAAGGTCGATATCGGCGGCGAGGTCGATGTCCTTGACGCCGAGATCCTCCATCACCTCTACGGCGAAGTCGCCACGCTGCGAGCCGATCTTCATGCCGAGCGCTTCCTGCATGGTGGCCGGCCCCTTGCTGCCGTCCTTGCGCTTCAGCAGCACCATCTGGTCCTTCAGGAGCGGATTGACCCAGACGAACTGGCCGGAGCGCTCGCGGGTGTAGCCCGTCGTGAAGACGCAATGCATCGGCTGGCTCTTCGCCATGGCGAAGGCGCGGGCCCAGGGCATGATCTCGAGCGTATAGTCGATCCCCGCCGCCTTCGTGATCGCGTCGACCTGCTCGACGCCGATGCCGGTGATCCTGCCGTCCTGCGAATAGTTGAAGGGCGGATATTCCTCGGTGACGAAATGGAGCGTTTCGGCAAGCGCGGTCGAGAGCGGGGTGAGCGAAAGGCAAAGCGTCAGGAGCAGCGTCTTCATCGTCCCATCCCCGTTCGTCAGGAGGCCATGGCCCGGCGCTCGACCGCGCCGGCTGCCCTGATTTCGTCCAGCTTCTCCAGGAGGACGTCCAGCGGCAGGGGGCGGCTCATCAGGTAGCCCTGGCCGAACTCGACATCCATGGCCTGGAGAATGTCCCATTGCTCCGCCGTCTCGATGCCTTCCGCCACGACGGCGCAGCCCATCTGGTGCGAGATCGTGCGGATGCCTTCGACCAGCATGCGGCTCTTGCGGCGCACGTCCGGCTGATCGGAAGAGAGCGAACGGGTGAAGGACTGGTCGATCTTGACGATATCGACCGGAAAGCGGTTGAGGTAGCTCAGCGAGGAATAGCCCGTGCCGAAATCGTCGAGGGCGATGCGGCACCCGAGCTGGGAAAGGGCGTCGAGCACTTCTCGCACGATCGGATTGTCGAGCATCAGCACCGCTTCGGTGATTTCCACCACGATGCGCGACGGCGTGATGCCGTTTTCCAGGAGGAGATGGGCGAGGCGGGCGGGCAGGTCGGGCTCGAACTGCAGCGGCGAGAAATTCACCGCGAGATAGCTGTCGGCAAGGCCCTCCAGCTTCGAGATGATCGAGAGGCTGCGGATGGACTTCGCCAGGATGCAGTCGCCGATCTGGCCGATCGAGCCGTTCTCCTCGGCGATGCCGATGATCTCGGCCGGCGGCAGAAGGCCGCGCTCGGGATGCTGGAGGCGCATCAGCGCCTCGAAGCCGGCAACGCGTCCGTCGGAGAGGCAAACGATCGGCTGGAGATGGGCGGTGAACCAGTCGTCCCGCAGACCCTGCTCGATGAATTTCTCGATTTCCAGCCGCTTGCGGGCAATGTCGACCATGTTGTTGTCGAAGAGCTGCACGCCGTTCTTGCCGCTGCGCTTGCGGGCATACATGGCCATGTCCGATTTCTGCAGCAGGCAGGCGGCGGTGGATGCCTGGTCGGGATAGACGGCGACGCCGATGCTGGCGCTGACCGTCAGTTCTGCGCCGTTGACAATGAGCGGCGCGCGAAGGCTTGCGACCAGCCGCTCGCTGACGTCGAGGGCGAACTGGTGGCCGTTGCGGGCCGAGAGCAGGATCGCGAACTCGTCGCCGCCGAGGCGGGCGATCACATCGCCGGCGCGCAACTGGCGGCGCAGCAGCATGGCGACCTGGCAGAGCACGTCGTCGCCGGCGGCATGGCCGAGATTGTCGTTGATCCACTTGAAGCGGTCGAGGTCGACGAAGAGGCAGGCGAGCGGCTGGCCGAGCGTGTCGGCCTCTTCGATCATGTCGTCCAGCACGGATTCGAAGCCCTGCCGGTTGAGAAGGCCGGTCAGGTGGTCGGTGATCGCCTGGCGGTGGTTGCGGTTTTCCGCTTCCTTGAGGTCGGTGACGTCCGTCATGACCGACAGCGACAAAGGCTGGCGGCCGCTCTCGGCCGTTACGCCCGTCTCCAGGATCAGCACGTCCATCACGCTGTCGTCGGCGCGGCGGAAGCGCACCGTGACCTCGCAGATGCCGTCCTCCGATCCCTGTTCGCGGCGGGCGCGGTAGACATCGCGCCAGTCGGCATCGACGAAGGCGGTGAATTCCTGGCCGATCACCTGCTCGCGGCGATAGCCGGTCGCCGTCAGCCAGTAATCGCTGACGGCGGTAATGCGGTTCTGCCCGTCGATGGAGAAGAGCATGGCGGGGGTGAGGTTGTAGATGTCGGTGGCGCGGGCATGGGCGTGCTTCAGCTCCGTCTCCTCGCGCTCCAGCCTGCTCTGCATCTCGTTGAAGTTATGGGCGAGGGCACCCATCTCGTCGTTCGAGGTCCAGTCGACATGGTGGCGGGAGCCGAGGCGGCGCGTCGCCTCGATCGCGGCGGTCAGGCGCATCAGCGGCCGGATGATCGTGATGCGGTTGCCGATGATGGCCGCCGTGAAGAGCGTCGCCACGGCGAAGAAGAAGATGGCGAAGATCGTCATCTCGTCCGTCGAGAAGCGCGAGAAGGGGCCTTCCTTGCGAAGCCAGATCTCCGCGGTGCCGACCTTCTTGGGACCGTCCATGGCCTTGTGCGTGATATCCGTCACGACCACGGCACGTGTCTCATCCGCATCGGGCGCGACGGCGGGCACGCTGACGTCGATCGTGCCGGACGTGTCGCGCACGCGCACATAGCCGATATCGGCCTCGGCCTCGAGGTCGCCGACGATCTGGTCGATGCTTTCCCGGTCGAGGTCCCAGAGCGGCTTGCCGAGCGCCTGGACGCTGCTCTTCAGGAGGACGTCGGTGTTCTGCAGGCGCTCGCGCGCGACGCGGTCGGAGGAGAGGACGAGGAACAGGACGAAGAGCGGTGCGACGAAGACGAGCAGGGCACCGATGACGATGGCAATGAAGCGGCTTTCGACCGAATGCATTTTCATGCCGGTCGTCCCCCCGCGCCTGTCCGAAGCCAACCCATGATGCCCCTCTTGGTCTTCGTTTTTTCGCAGAACAGACTTTCATCAAAGTCTTAAATGTTGCTGAAATATCGATCCGGAAAAGTGCTGAAAATTGAACCTTTCCGGCGGCTGCACACGTCCTGCGGGCAAAGAAAAACCCCGTGTCGGGGACACGGGGTTTCGAGAAAATCCCTTTGAAGGGGGATTATTCTTCCGAAGCTGCGGCTTCTTCTTCCTTCACGCCGGCAGCCGGGACAGCGATCGTGGCGATCGTGAAGTCGCGGTCGGTGATGACCGGGCTGGTGCCCTTCGGCAGCTTGACGTGGGAGATGTGGATGCCGTCGCCGACCTTCAGGCCGGTCAGGTCGGCCGTGATGGAGTCCGGGATGTTGCCGGCAAGGGCGTGCAGTTCGACAGCGTGGCGAACGACGTTCAGGACGCCGCCGGCCTTGATGCCCGGGGACTTCTCTTCGTTGACGAAGTGAACCGGCACTTCGACGACGACGTGGGTGTCGCCCGAAACGCGCAGGAAGTCGACATGCATCGTGAAGTCGCGGACCGGATCCAGCTGGAAGTCCTTCGGCAGAACCTTGATCTTCTCGCCGTTGACGTCGATCGTGGCGACCGTCGTCTTGAAGCCGCCGGCGTGGATACGCTGGGTCACTTCCTTGGTCGAGATGGCGATAGCGAGGGGGGCCTGCTTGTCGCCGTAGATAACTGCAGGAATAAGGCCGTTGCGGCGAAGTTCACGGGAGGACCCCTTACCAACCCGTTCGCGCGTTTCGGCCTTGAGCTCGTAGGTGTCGTGGCTCATGGCTTTACCTTTCGTATGTTACTGGAGAGTTTTCCCCGGCCGGAAGCGTCTCCGGCCGCGCAAAACTTGAGGATTTCGTGAAAGCCTCATCCGCGTTGCCTCCAAGGGTGTCTACGCGGACGCGGGCTCGATAGCCGAGAATGCCCGGAAATGCAAGGCCCGCCCCCGATCCTTGCCGCGGTTGACATCGCGGCGCGGCGATTGGATGTTCGGCCAAATCGGTTCGGCGCAGGAGGCCATGATGAGAAAACAGATCCTGATGGCTTCGGCCGCACTTGCACTCGTATCTGCAAGTCCCGCTCTTGCCCAGGAGATTTCGCCTTCCGAGGCCGAAAGCATCCAGCAGCGCCTCACGCGCTACCTGCCGCAGGACATGATCGACGCGGGGCTGATCGCCGTCAAGGCTGCGACCTCCTTCTACGAGCTGCGCTTCGACCCGAAGGTCCTGCTCGACAAGACCAAAAGCGGCATGGTCAAGCTCGAGGGCCTGAAGCCGATGACGGCCTATCTGCGGCCTTCGGCGGACGGCACCTATCGCATCGAGGCGAATGACAGCTTCGACATCAAGGGCGACGTCGACCTTCCCGAGGGCCGCAACTCGTTCTCCTATGTCATCGATTCGATGAAGCTCGACGGCGTCTACGACCCGGAGATCCTCTATTTCACCTCCGCCGACTGGGTCACCCGGAAGATCGCTTTCTCCAGCACCTCGCCCAAGGACAGCGTGACGGCGAGCTTCGGCGAGACGGCGATGCACGTTTCCGCCGAGAAGAAGGACGCGAGCACGCTCGACATTTCCTCGACCGGCGTGATGAAGGCCTTCGCCGAGACGATCACCAGCGACCAGTCGGGCCGGGTGGAGATCGGCGCGGACAAGCTCGACATCGATGTCAGCATGGACGGCGCGCGCTACAAGGTGATGCAGGACCTCGTCTTCCTCGTGCTCGACAACTTGCACAAGCAGCGGCTGGAGGCGTCGGAGGCGGCGCGTCTCAAGGAGCTGCTGCGCGCGGCGCTGCCGGTCTTCGACAACCTCACGGAGACGATCAGGGCCTCCAATGTCACGGTGGGCACGGACAAGGGCACCTTCGGCGCGGAGGCGGTCGACTACAATGTCGCGATGAACGGCATCGCCCATTCGACCCGCTTCGGCTTCGGTTTCGGCGTCGAGAAGCCGAAGCCGCCGGCCGGCCTGCTGCCAGCCGCCTATGAGGGCCTCCTGCCGGAGCGGGCGACCTTCAGGATGGCGGTCGCGGATCTCGACCTTGCCGGCGCCGTCAAATATCTCGCCGACCATGCGGATTTCACCAAGCCGAAGCTGCTGACCGACGAGGAGGAAAAGGAGATCGGCCGCATCGTGCTTCCCGGCGGGGCCATGACCCTCGAATTCGAGGACGTCTCGGCCGCCTCGCCGATCTATGACGTGCACCTCACCGGCAAGATGACGGTCTATCCCGACGACAAGGAGCGCCACAGCGCCGACGTGACGATCACCATGCGCGACTTCGACAAGACGGTCACCTATCTCCAGAAGAACGCCGGCGCCGTGCCGGAATTCGCCCAGGCGTCCTTCGGGCTCCTGATGATGAAGGGCCTTGCGCGCGATGCCGGCAACGGTGCGCAGGCCTGGGACCTCACGGTCGGCGAAGACGGCAAGGTGCTGATTAACGGCCGTCCGCTGCCGTTCCAGCAGTAGGATTATTTCCGAAGGCTTGCCACGAAGCGGGAGAGCGCCAGCATCAGGCCGCCCGCGATCAGGCCCCAGAAGGCGCCGGAAATGCCGGCGAAGGAAACGCCCGAGGCGGTGACGAGGAAGGTCACCGCCGCCGCTTCCCGCCCCTCCGTCTCGCGGAAGGCGTTGAGCGCGGAACCGGCGAAGGCGCTGATCAGCGCAAGGCCGGCGACGGCCTGGATGAGGATCGGCGGGGCGAGGCCGACGAAGGCGGTGACCGCGCCCGCGGCAAGGCCGAAGATCACGTAGAAGACACCGGCATTGATGGCCGCCCAGTAACGTTTCGCCGGGTCGGGATGGGCGTCCGAGCCGGCGCACATGGCGGCGGTTATGGCGGCGAGGTTGACCGCATGGCCGCCGAAGGGGGCCGAAAGCAGCGAGAAGAAGCCGGTTACGGCGAAGAGCGGGCCGGGATTGGGCTCGTAGTCGTTGACCTTCAGCACGGCGATGCCGGGAATGTTCTGCGAGGCCATGGTGACGATGAAGAGCGGCAGAGCGATGCCGACGAGCCCGGCGACCGTGAAGGCCGGGGTCACGAATTCGGGTTTCGGCAGCAGCGCATCGGCGAGGCCGGCGAAGGCGCCGTCGGGGATGTCGATGCCGAAGGCGAGGACCGCGACGAAGGCGGCGAGCGCAGCAGGCACCGCATAGAGGCGGTTGACGCTGCCGACGACGATCCAGGCGAGCGCGATCGGCAGGCCGAGCAGCGGGTTGAAGGCGATGGCCTTGACCGGCGCAAAGCAGAGGCCGATCAGCACGCCGGCCAGCATGGCGTTGGCGAGCGTCGCGGGAATGGCGGCGACCATGCGGCCGAGCGGCTTCCACAGGCCCGCGACGATGATCAGCACCGCGCAGACGAGGAATCCGCCGACCGCCGTCGAGAAACCGCCCTCGACCGCGCCGGAGCTGGCCAGCAGCGCCGCGCCCGGCGTCGACCAGGCGATCGAGACGGGCAGGCGCGTCGCGACGCTGAGCACGATGGCGCAGATGCCCATCGACACGGACAGCGCCATCAGCCCCGAGGCGGCCTGCGCCTCCGTGGCGCCGACGCCGGTGAGGCCGTGCAGCACGACGGCGAAGGAACTGGCGAAACCGACGAAGGCGGTGAGCAGGCCCATGAACAGGGCTTGGGCGGAAAAATCACGAAGCATGGCAGGATCGATACCGGAAAGGGAAATGCACTGGTAACAGGCGAGGCGGGGCTTGGGAACAGGGTTGTTCGTGGGGACCGTCGTGCGGGTGGGCTGCCCCTCACCCTAACCCTCTCCCCGCAAGCGGGGAGAGGGGACGTGCCCCACGCATGGTCATTGGTTGGGGAAACTATCGCGGCACATCCCCTTCGCCCCGCTTGCGGGGAGAAGGTGCCGGCAGGCGGATGAGGGGCATGCCGCAGGCAAAACGAAAAGTTTTCCGGTGCCGCGCCCTTCATCCGACCCTTCGGGCCACCTTCTCCCCGAGGGGAACAGGGAAGGGTGGCAACGTCGAATCCCATATGCGCTAGCCCCCCGTTTGTGGAGATGGGAGTGCCCCCACGCACGATCCTTGTTTGAGGAAACCATCACGGCATCTCCCTTCGCCCCGCAGCCAAGGAGAAGGCGGCCGGCAGGCCGGATGAGGGGCCGCGTGGCCTCCCTCGCGCGCTCCGCCCTTGAACCTTCGTCCGACTGGACCATCTGTGCAAAGCGGGGCTATAGTCATCAAGCGTTATATTCTGGCGCGATGATCGGTCGGATGCTTTCGGGAGGAGAGCGGATGTCTGTGCGTTTCGATCACGCAGATCATGTGCACACCGTTGCGGCCCATGCCTCGGCCGCGGCGAGTTCGCCGGTGGCGGCCTCGTGGCGGCGGTGCCTGATGCTGCACGGCCTTGCCCCGGAGGAGGCGCGCACGCCCTGGCGGCTGACCGAGGCCGAGTTCCGGCAGGCGCGCATCCGTTCCAGCGCGCTGATCGAGGAGGCGCGGGGCGAGATCGACCGGCTCTTCGCGACGGTCGGCAAGGCCGGCTGCTGCCTCTTGCTCACCGACGAGAACGGCATCGCGCTCGAACGGCGCGGGGCGGCGGGCGACGACCGCGATTTCCGAGGCGTCGGCCTCTGGTCCGGCACGGTCTGGAGCGAGGCGAGCGTCGGCACCAACGGCATAGGCACGGCGCTGGCCGACGAGCGGGCGGTGCTGATCCTGCGCGACCAGCATTTTCTCTCGCAGAACACCGGCCTTTCCTGCACGACCGCGCCGATCCGCGACCATAACGGCCGCATCGCCGCCGCCATCGACATCTCTACCTGCCGCGACGACGCCAACGAGATGACCATGTCGATCCTCTCGCAGGCCGTGCGCGATGCCGCGGCGCGCATCGAGGCGGGCCTCTTCCGCCGCGCCTTCTCCGCCGCCCGCATCCTGCTCGTGCCCGTCGAGGGGCGCATGGCGCCGGCGCTGCTCGCCGTCGACCGCGACGACCTCGTGCTCGGCGCCACCCGCGCCGCCCGGCAGGTGCTCGGCCTCGACGACCGGCGCATCGCGACCGGCATCGCCGCTTCCGATCTCCTGCACGAGGACCGGTCGGAGGAGGGGCGGGACCTCGACGACGCCGAACGCGCCGCACTCCGCCGCGTGCTGACGCGCGCCGGCGGCAATGTCAGCCAGGCCGCCGATCTCCTCGGCATCAGCCGCGCGACGCTGTACCGCAAGATGAAGAAGCTCTCGATCAACTGATGCTGCGGCGCAGCACAGTAGGCCCGCCGGACCTGTCTCAAATCTGAAACAGTCGCGCCCGCCATCGCCGGCCGGCCCCTACCGCGCCGGGGCGAAGCGCAGCACCATCCTTCCGACGGCCCATCCGGGCCTTTCAAGGGAGGAATTGACATGCTGCACCAGAAGATCGTCGAAAACCCGTACAAGGCGAAATACGGCAACTTCATCGGCGGCGAGTGGAGGGAGCCGGTCGCGGGCCGCTACTTCGACAACACCACGCCGATCACCGGCGGCAAGCTCTGCGAGATCGCGCGCTCGGACGCCGCCGATATCGAGCTCGCCCTCGACGCCGCGCATGCGGCCAAGGACAAGTGGGGCCGCACCTCGACCACCGAGCGCTCCAACATCCTGATGAAGATCGCCCAGCGCATGGAGGACAATCTCGAACTCCTCGCCAAGGCGGAGACCTGGGACAACGGCAAGCCGCTGCGCGAGACCATGGCGGCCGACATTCCGCTCGCCATCGACCATTTCCGCTACTTCGCATCCTGCGTGCGCGCGCAGGAAGGCGGCATCAGCGAGATCGACCACGAGACCATCGCCTATCACTTCCACGAGCCGCTCGGCGTCGTCGGCCAGATCATCCCCTGGAACTTCCCGATCCTGATGGCCACCTGGAAGCTGGCGCCCGCGCTTGCCGCCGGCAACTGCGTGGTGCTGAAACCCGCCGAGCAGACGCCGTCCTCGATCCTCATCTGGGCCGAGCTTATCGGCGACCTGCTGCCGCCGGGCGTGCTCAACATCGTCAACGGCTTCGGCCTTGAAGCCGGCAAGCCGCTCGCCTCCAACCCGCGCATCGCCAAGATCGCCTTCACGGGCGAGACGACGACCGGCCGCCTCATCATGCAATATGCCAGCCAGAACCTCATTCCGGTGACGCTGGAGCTTGGCGGCAAGTCGCCGAACATCTTCTTCGAAGACGTCATGCGCGAGGACGACGACTATCTCGACAAGGCGCTGGAAGGCTTCGCCATGTTCGCGCTGAACCAGGGCGAGGTCTGCACATGCCCGAGCCGCGCGCTGGTGCACGAGAAGATCTACGACCGCTTCATGGAAAAGGCGATCAAGCGCGTCGAGAAGATCGTGCAGGGCAACCCGCTCGACACGGCGACGATGATCGGCGCGCAGGCCTCCTCCGAGCAGCTCGAGAAGATCCTCTCCTATATCGACATCGGCCGGCAGGAGGGCGCGGAAGTGCTGACCGGCGGCGGGCGCAACGATCTCGGCGGCGAACTCTCCAGCGGTTACTACGTCAAGCCGACCGTCTTCCGCGGCCACAACAAGATGCGCATCTTCCAGGAGGAGATCTTCGGGCCGGTCGTCTCGGTCACGACCTTCAAGGACGATGCCGAGGCGCTCGCCATCGCCAACGACACGCTCTACGGCCTCGGCGCGGGCGTGTGGAGCCGCGATGCGAATCGCTGCTACCATTTCGGCCGCGACATCCAGGCCGGCCGCGTCTGGACCAATTGCTACCACGCCTATCCGGCCCATGCGGCCTTCGGCGGCTACAAGCAGTCCGGCGTCGGGCGCGAGAACCACAAGATGATGCTCGACCACTACCAGCAGACCAAGAACATGCTGGTCAGCTACTCTCCCAAGGCGCTCGGCTTCTTCTGAGCGGCCGCTGTCCTTCTCCGCCCCTACCGGAGAAGGCCAACCGAAGGGCGGGACCTGTCCGCCATGTCCAGCCCCATCCCTCTCCCCGCTCGCGGGGGGAGGGAAAAGCACAGGAGGAGGCCGCGATGCCCGAAGCCCTGCCCGAAGCCCTGCCCGAAGCCCTGAACGAACCGCGCGTGGTGGCGACCGAGGCCGCGCTCGCGCTCATCCGCGAAATCCGGAAAGACTATCCGGACATCCTGTTCCACCAGTCGGGCGGCTGCTGCGACGGCTCCTCGCCCATGTGCTATCCGGCGGACGACTACATCGTCGGCGACCGGGACGTGAAGCTCGGCGAGATCGGCGGCGTGCCGGTCTATATCAGCGAAAGCCAGTTCGACGTGTGGAAGCACACGCAGCTTATCATCGACGTGGTGCCGGGGCGGGGCGGCATGTTCTCGCTCGACAACGGAAGGGAGAAGCGCTTCCTCACCCGCTCGCGCCTCTTCGGTGGCGGGGAAGCCTGTCCGCTGCCGGAACGCTGAGCAAAGAAAAGCCCCGCTGCCGGAACAGCGGGGCCTGATTTCTACACGATGACGCGATCAGTAGGCCGAGCATTCGCCCGGGCTGACGACGCGGTAGCCGGCGGCATCGGCCGAGCATGAATTGCCGAACGTCTTGCGGTCGCGGCCGCGCTGCGCGCAGACCGGCCGGTATTCCATGGTGCAGACGCGCTGGTTGTCACGGTCACGATCGCGGCCGTTGCCCCAGTCGCTACCGTTGCCGCCCGGATTGCGGCCCTGGCATTCGCCGCGGCCGATCACGTCATAGCCGCTGCGACGCGCTTCGCAGGCATTAGCGAAGGTCTGGCGGTCGCGGCCGTTCGCGCCGCAGACCGGCGCATATTCGCGCGTGCAGGCGCGGCCTTCGTCAGGGCGCGGCTCGGGACGACCGCCACGGCGGCACTCGCCACGGCTGACGACGCGGTAGCCGCTCGAGCGTGCCTCGCAGGTATTGGCGAAGGTCTGGAGGTCGCCGCCGCGCGCGCCGCACACCGGCATGTATTCCATGGTGCAGGCCTGCGGGCGAGGACGGGGACGTCCGCCGCCTTCATCGACGTCGACGGAGCAGGCGACAAGCGTGCCGGCGGCAAGAAGGATGGCAATGCGTCCGGCCAGCCGGGACAGGAAAGGCGTCATCATGGAGTCCTCCAGGTGAATCTCGCCGAACCGTAACGCAAAAGTGAAGCATCCGGTATCGGGGCGAACGTAAAAAACAGGGGATGGTTGCCAAAAGAAAAGGCCCGCGCAACCAGAGGTGCGCAAGCCTTTCGAAAGGGTCGTGGCGGGTCAGTCGAAGAGGCTGGAAACGGACTCTTCGGCGCTGGTGCGGTTGATCGCCTCACCGAGCAGGTTGGCGGTCGAGATCACGCGGATATTGTGCGCGGACTGGACGGCCGTGGTCGGCTGGATCGTGTCGGTGATCACCAGTTCCTTGAGCTTGGAAGAGGTGACGCGCGCCACGGCGCCGCCCGAAAGCACGCCATGGGTGATATAGGCGGTGACGCTGGTGGCGCCGTTCTTCAAGAGCGCCTCGGCCGCGTTGCAGAGCGTGCCGCCCGAATCGACGATGTCGTCGATCAGCAGGCAGTCCTTGCCCGCGACGTCGCCGATGACGTTCATGACCTCGGATTCGCCCGGACGATCGCGGCGCTTGTCGACGATGGCCAGCAGACAGTCGAGGCGCTTGGCCAGCGCGCGGGCGCGCACCACGCCGCCGACGTCCGGCGAGACGACCATGACGTTCTTCAGGTCATAGTTCTGCTTCACGTCGCGCGCGAGGATCGGCACGGCGTAGAGGTTGTCGGTCGGAATGTCGAAGAAGCCCTGGATCTGGCCGGCATGCAGGTCGAGCGTCAGCACGCGGTCGGCGCCGGCCTCGGTGATGAGGTTGGCGACCAGCTTGGCGGAGATCGGCGTGCGCGGGCCGGGCTTGCGGTCCTGGCGGGCGTAGCCGAAATAGGGGATCACGGCCGTGATGCGGCGCGCCGAGGAGCGGCGCATCGCATCGATCATGATGAGCATTTCCATCAGATGGTCGTTCGTCGGGAACGACGTCGACTGCACGACGAAAACGTCCTCGCCGCGCACATTCTCCTGGATTTCAACGAAGATTTCCTGGTCTGCGAAGCGCCGAACCGTGGCACGGCCGAGCGGAACATTCAGATAATTGCAGATCGCTTCGGCCAGAAGCCGGTTCGAATTGCCCGCGAAAACCTTCATCTATGGTCCGCCTGTTATTATGCTGATGGGGGGCGTTTAAGCGGCAAAATCCGTGAATGCAAGGGCCTTGCCCCCTCAGGAAAGCGATTCTTCACATTTGGCTGTGATTTACCCTTTCGGACGGCTTAACCCCGCAGCGAACCACGCCATTCGAGATAGTCCCGGATCGTCTTGCGGGCGATGTCCTCCATCGTGCGCGCAGGCACGACGGTCCAGGGATCGGCGGCGGTGCCCGGCACGCTCTCCTGGCCCTGGATGCGGTGCAGCCGCGAGCCGCCGCCGTCGAGCACGTCCCAGACATAGACGACCGTGGTCTTGCCGCTATCGTTCATCGCCGAGAAATAGCCCTTGAGGATATATTCGGTGGAGTTGTCCGAAGCGCTGCGGATCGTCAGGCCGCTCGAGCGCGCTTCGGCGCCGAGGCGTTTGGAGAGCGGCGTGACGGCCTCGACCGGTGCGCCGATGATCGGCAGGAAGCGGATCGTCGCGCCGGCCGCGGATGCGGCGGGGGGCAGGGCCGCGACCTCTTCCGTGCCGCCCGACGTTTCGGCGGCGAGCGAGTTGCGGGCGAAATCCTCGTCCGCCGGCCCGCGGCGGCCGCCCTGGTTGCGGGCGAGCGCATCGGCCTGGCCCTGCAGGGTGCCGGCGGTGTCCTCGCCTGTCGAGCCGCCGATGCCGGAGGGCGAGGTGAAGGCGGTCTGCTGCGTGGCGGTCGCGACCGGCATGGTGGTGACGGGCCTCGACTCGGCGCTCATCTGGTCGAGATCGTTCTGCGTCACCGGCGGTGAATTGAAGTTGCTGCCGACATCGACGCGCGGAATGAGCGCATCGGTGCTGTTGCAGCCGGCAAGGGTGGCAATGAGACCGATCAGTGCCAGCCGCTTCGTCAGCTCGTGCATTGTCATCGTTCGTGTCCTCAGGAGGCTTTGGCCTCCTCTGTCCCGCAACGATTTATGGGTTTCGCCCCAGGGCCTGTCAATCGCAGGATCTTGCGGGTTGTCTCCTGTCAGACCGCGATGAAATCGAGGCCGTAGCGGGACAGCGCCTTCGGCGTGTCGGTGGTGGTAAGATACGTCTGGCCGAGCGTCATGGCCGTCGCGCTCTCCGAATCGAGCACGATCGTGTGCAGGAAGAGCGACATGTTCGGCTCGATTTCCTGCGGGTTGCCCATCAGGAACATCTGCGGATCCATCCAGGAGGGCGCAAAGCGCGCGCCGACGGAATAGCCGCAGGTGTTCAGCCGGTGGCGGGCAAGGCCGCGCTCGTCGACGATGCGGGCGAAGGTCTCGAAGACGGTGCCGAAAGTATGGCCGGGACGCAGCACCATCTCCATCGCCTGCATGGCCTCGCGGCAGGCGCTGTAGAGTTCGCGGTGGCGGCTGCTCGGCTCGCCGATCAGCGCCGTGCGCATCATCGGCGCATGGTAGCGCGCGCTGACGCCCGACCATTCGATGGTGAGCTGGTCGGTCGCATCGAGCCGGCGGCGGCCGGACTTGGAGCGGCAGAGCAGGGCGTCGGCGCCCGAGCCGATGACGAATTCATTGGCGGCGTAATCGCCGCCGCCGGCGAGCACGGCGTTCTGCAGCGCCGCCAGGATCGCCGCCTCGTCGGCGCCGGCGGCGATCAGCGGCAGGGCGGCGTCCAGCGCATCGTCGGAGAGGGCGGCCGCGCGCTCGACATAGGCGATTTCCGCCGGGCTCTTGATGAGGCGCAGGCGGCTGACGAGCGTGGAGGCGTCGACGATCTCGCCGAAGCTCTGGAGCTGGTTGTCGAGGAGGCGGGCATTGCGGCCGGTCAGGCCGTGCGTGTCGTATTCCACGCCGATGCGGCAGCCGAGCAGGTCGAGATCGGACAGGAGGTTCTTCAGGTCCATGGTCGGGTCCGCGTTCACGCGGTCGATCCAGACCTCGATCTTCTCGATATTGGAGGTGTGGCGCGCCTGGCGCAGGTCCGCCGAGCGGGTGAGCAGCACCATGCCGCCATCGGCCTTGACGACCAGAGTCTGGAAGAAGAAATAGCCGAACGTGTCGTAGCCCGTCAGCCAGTACATGCTCTCCTGCGCGAAGAGCAGCATGGCGTCGAGCTTTTCCTCCCGCATGCGGGAGGTCAGGCGCTGGAGCCGGTTGGCGTATTCCTCGCTATCGAAGTGAAGTGCCATGGCGGTGTCTCCTTCGCTTGCGGGGTTTCAGCCCCTTAGCATGATCGCTGAAATCTGGCGGCCGTAATCGGGTTCCTGCCGGTGGGTCGTGCGCCGGTAGGAGAAGAACCGCTCTTCGTCGGGATAGGTGCAGAGGTCGAGGTTCTCGGCCGTCACGCCGGCATCGCTGAGGCGCTGCGTCGTCAGCCCCGGCAGGTCGAACATGGCATGGCCGGGCTTTCCGGACGGGGTGAAGTAGCGCTCGTAAGCCTTGTCCACGCCGAGGAAGCGTTCGACGAATTCCGGGCCGACCTCGTAGTTGCGGCGGCTGATCGAGGGGCCGAGGCTGGCGAGGATGCTGCCGCGCCTCGCGCCGAGCCTTTCCATGGCCGTTATGGTGTTTTCGAGCACGCCGTAGAGCGCGCCCTTCCAGCCCGCATGGGCGGCGCCGACGACGCGGGCCTCGGGATCGCAGAAGAGGATCGGGCCGCAATCGGCGGCGAGGACGCCGAGGACGACGCCGGGGGTGGCGCTGACCAGCGCGTCCGCCTCGGGGCGCGATCCGTCATAGGTCGCATCGACGATGACGACATCGGGCGAATGGACCTGGTGCACGGTGGCGAGCCGGCCGGGCTCTGCCGAGAACCAGCGCGCGACGCGGGCGCGATTCTCCTCGACCCTGCCGCGCTCGTCCTTCGAGCCGAGGCCGACATTGAGGCCGCGATAGATGCCTTCGGAAACGCCGCCGGCGCGGGTGAAGAACCCGTGCAGGGCCGCTTTTCCGGCGCGTTCCGCAAGCAGCGGGCTTTCGATGGGCGTTGGGGGCGCTTGGTCCTTCATGGTCTCTCGGCTGGCTTCGGGCTGGGCCGCCAGGCAAGGATGTCGCCGGGGCATGCGGGGTCAAATCGGGCCGAATGTTGTCCGGCCTTGGGGGATGTGTCAATCGGGCTGACGGAACGGAAAGAGGGCGAGCGGTGCGCTGCCGATGGCCAAGACCTTGAAAAGATCGCCCATTTTCCCCGCGCCCGAGCCTGCGAGACGATCGACATCGGCGAGGATCGATTGCTGCGTCGCCTCGTCGCGGTTGCGGCCGAGCGCGGAGGCGCGTTCGCCGATGCCGAGGCCGACGAGGAAATCGCCCTGGTGCAGCATGCCGTGCACATGAAGGCCCGCGCCGACGGCCGCGCCCGCCAGCCGCTCGAAGTCCACATGGCTCGTCAGGTCTGCCTCGCCGGGATGGGCGAGCGGCGGGTCGAAATCGTGCTTCAACACGGCCTGCAGCGTATCGCCGAAGCCGGTGACGAAATGGCCGTAGTCGATGACGAGCGCGGTGCCGCCGCAGCGGGCGATGCGCTCGCCGATCGTCGCCATGACGGCTTCGCGGGCCGGGGCGATCTCGAAGATCGTGCCGTTTTCGGCCGTTCTGTGATGCTCGGGCAGCAGCGCCGGGTCGATGCCGGCGACGCCCGCGGCGAAGGTGAGCTCGTCATCGGCGTCGAGACCGACCATACGCTCGCGGAAGCCGGAGGCGGTCTTGATGAACTGGCGGATCGGGATGGCGTCGAAGAGCTCGTTGGCGGCGAGCAGCACGAAGCCTTCCGGCAGTTCCTCGAAGCTGTCGTGCCAGGCGACGCGCGCGGCATGAGTGCCGAGCGTCTCGCGCTGGACGGTGCGCAGTTTCGGGCTCGTCTCGATGAGGTGGATCGTCGCGCTCTCGTAGAGCTCGGGGGCGATGCGGGAGACGACGCGCAGCATGTCGGCCATCATCGTGCCGCGGCCGGGGCCGATCTCGGCGATGCGCACCGTCTCGGGCGCGCCGTGCCTTTGCCAGGCATGGACGAGGAAGACGCCGAGCATCTCGCCGAAGAGCTGGCTGACCTCCGGCGCGGTGATGAAATCGCCGGCCTCGCCGAAGGGGTCGCGCGTGCGGTAGTAGCCATAAGCGGGGTCCGCGAGGCACAGGGCGAAATAGTCGGTCACGCTGATGGGGCCGTTGGTGCGGATCAGCGCCTTGATCTTGCGGGCGAGGGGCGTCGTCATGGGCGTTGGTCCGCTCAGGCCCTTGCGGGCTCGGCCCGGCGGGCGCGGACGATCGCCCACAGGCCGACGACGAGCATCGGCAGCGACAGCAGCATGCCCATGGTGAGCCAGCCGCCGTAGAGATAGCCGAGCTGCGGATCGGGCTCGCGGAAGAATTCCACGGCGATGCGCGACAGCGCATAGCCGCAGACGAAGAGGCCGGTGACGATGCCGGGCCGCTTCAGCGCGCCGAAGCGGTAGATGGCGAGCGCCAGCACGGCGAGCAGGACGATGCCCTCGAGGCCGGCTTCGTAAAGTTGGCTCGGATGGCGCGCGAAGGGGCCGGCTTCCGGGAAGACGACGGCCCAGGGCGCATCGGACAGGCGGCCCCACAGCTCGCCGTTGACGAAATTGGCGATGCGGCCGAAGAACAGGCCGATCGGCACCACGGCGGCGACGATGTCGAACAGGCTCCAGATCGGGATGCGGTTGCGCCGGGCGAAGAGGATCATGGCGAGCGTCGTGCCGGCGAAGCCGCCGTGGAACGACATGCCGCCATTCCAGACCTTTATGGCGCGCAGCGGATCGGCGGCGACATTCGGGAAGTCGTAGAAGAGGATATAGCCGACGCGGCCGCCGAGGATGATGCCGACGGCGGCCCAGACGAGGAAGTCGTCGAGCATGGCGCGCGTCATCGGCGCTTCGCCTGCCCACAGCCGCGGCGTCTCGATCAGCCGGCGGGCATAGAGCCAGCCGAGCATGATGCCGACGACATAGGCGATGCCGTACCAGTGGACGGCGACCGGGCCGATCGAGAAGGCGATCGGGTCGATCTCGGGAAAGGGCATGATGGCGAAGAGTTGCGCTATATTCGTCAAGGCTCGGATATTCCTGATTTGCGCGGAAGATGGCGAGGGCTTGCGGCAGGGTCAAGGCGAGAAATGGCGCGCGGTGGCCGCGCGGCGTCCGGATACGTCGCGATCCACCGAAATCCGCCCCGGAAATCCCCCCGAAATCGCTTGCAAGCGGCGGCGCGAGACCCTACCTCAGTTCCAGGACGCGGGCGGCAGGCCCGCCAGGACCATCGATCCCCCAGGAGGGCAGACCATGACCACCGGTGCCAACCGCATTCTCGACGACTTCGCCAAGCTGATGACCGATGCCGCCGGCGCCGCGCAGGGCGTGCGCAAGGAAGCCGAGACGGTGTTCCGCGCCCAGGCCGAGCGCTTCATCAACGGCATGGACCTCGTCAAGCGCGAGGAATTCGAGGCGGTGCGGGAAATGGCCATCAAGGCACGGGACGAAAACGACGCGCTTCTGAAGCGCATCGAGGCTCTCGAAGCGCGCCTCAATACAGGCAACTGACCCGTTTCGGGGCAGCATTTCAGAGGCAGGACTCGGTTGGCGTGATTCACATCGCGCCAACCGTTTTTTTTAATAAATTTTTTACCCCTGTGGACACTTCCGAAAAGCTCTTTTCGCAGAGTCTCTTAAGCGACCGACCTGAATCTTTTTCACAACCTCTGTCCACAACCGGCCGGGGAAAACGGGAAGGCGGGGGCTGGCGTCGTGACTCCGCCGTTATACACTGATTTTAAATGATGATTCGAAACGGGCAACGCAAGCTTCGGGCAGGGTAAGTCGTCCAGATTGCGTAAAGTGCCGAGCAATCATTCAGTGTTGTATCCGGAGTACGGTTTGCCGCGTCGTGTGTGTGAGCGCGACGGCGCATGCCTTCCGGTCTTGAAGGTGATGCATGAGCTTTATGGAATTGGATATCGGGCGCCAGTCCAACCCGGTCGACATGATCGAGTTCGTCGCAGCCAACAATGACTGGACGTTCGAGCGGTCCGGCGAGGACGAGATCGCCATGACCGTCGAGGGCAAGTGGACGGACTACCACGTCTCCTTCTCCTGGATGGAGGAATTCGAGGCGCTGCATCTGGCCTGCGCCTTCGACATCAAGGTTCCCGAAAGCCGCGTCAACGAGGTGCACTGCCTGCTCTCGCATGTGAACGGTCAGGTGCTCATGGGGCATTTCGACCTGTGGCGCCGCGAGGACGTGGTGATCTTCCGCCAGTCGCTGCTGCTGGCCGGCGGCGCGGAGCCGACCAACCGGCAGGTCGAAGTGCTGCTTTCCAGCGCGCTCGAATCCTGCGAGGCTTATTTCCAGGCCTTCCAGTTCGTCGTCTGGTCCGGCATGGACGCCCAGTCCGCCGTCGACGCCGTGCTGTTCGAAACGGTCGGGGAGGCCTGAGGATGGCAGCGGCTGCGACGGGTCCCATCGTTCTTATCGGCGCCGGCAACATGGGCGGCGCCATGCTTTCGGGCTGGCTGAAGAGCGGCATTTCCGGTTCGTCCGTCATCGTCATCGATCCCGGCCCGCAGCCGGCCATGGCCAGGCTGATCGCCGACAACGGCGCGCGCCATGAAACCTCCGCGCCCGCGGGCGTGAAGGCGGGCGTCCTCTTCGTCGCCGTCAAGCCGCAGGTGATGGACCAGGTCCTGCCGCCGCTGAAGGGGCTCGTCGGGCCCGAGACCGTCGTGGTGTCGGTCGCCGCCGGCAAGACGATCGCCAATCTGGAAAGCCATCTCGGCGCGGCCGCCACCGTTCGCGCCATGCCGAACACGCCGGCGATGATCGGCCGCGGCGTCACCGGGGCCTTCGCCAATGCGCGCGTCACCGCGGCGCAGCGCGATTTCGTGCATTCCCTCCTCAAGGTCAGCGGTCCGGTCGAATGGGTCGCGAGCGAGGCCGATATCGATGCCGTCACCGCCGTCTCGGGCAGTGGGCCGGCCTATGTCTTCTATCTCGTCGAGTGCATGGCAGAGGCGGGCCGCAAAGCCGGCCTGCCGGCGGACCTCGCCATGCGGCTCGCACGGGAAACCGTCGCGGGGGCTGGTGAACTGCTTCACCAGTCCCCCGACGACGCCAGCCGCCTGCGCCAGAACGTGACCTCGCCGGGCGGCACCACCGCCGCTGCGCTCGCGGTGCTGATGGCCGAGGACGGCATGCAGCCGCTCTTCGACAGGGCCATCGCGAGCGCCCGCAAGCGCGCCGAGGAACTGGCGGGCTGAACTCTCATATGACCGGTTTGCCCTTCTCCCTGCTTGCGGGGAGAGGTTGGGGTGAGGGGTTTGCAGACAGGGATTTTTTCATGACCGAAACCATCACCTACGCCGATTTCGAACGCGTCGATATCCGCGTCGGTACCATCGTCGAGGCGCTGCCGTTTCCCGAGGCGCGCAAGCCGGCCTACAAGCTGCAGATCGATTTCGGCCCCGAGATCGGCATCAAGAAGTCCTCGGCGCAGATCACCGTGCATTATACATTGGAAGAGCTCGTCGGCCGCCAGGTGCTCGCCGTCGTCAATTTCCCGCCGCGCCAGATCGGCCCGGTGCGCTCGGAAGTGCTGACCCTCGGCTTCGAGGACGAGACGGGCGCGATCGTTCTTGCCGGCGTCGGCCAGGCCGTGCCGAACGGCAAGAAGATGTGCTGAGCGGGCGAGTATCCGCGGCGCCGGTCGATGTGGCCGTGCGGCGATGAAGTACGGTCCGCGGAGCCGCGGGCGCGTTACAGGGGCGAGCAAGGCAACCCGCCCGCCGTTCCTTCACGGTATCCGGGCGATACTGGAGGGGCCGCGCGTCTTCTTCCGCGGTGCAATATAAATCATACGATAGCACCGGAAACCCCGTAAAAGCTGAGGGATTTTTCGGCAATCGCCCGGAATTTGACCAAAGTTAGGCGTCACAAGAGCGCATCAAAACTTTTGCTTGCCAATTTGTCGCAAACACATCAATCTTGCGCCGTTCGGGCAATTTGCGAACACGGGAAGACCTTGAATAAAAGCGCGCCGGAGACGCGAAACAATTCCGGGCAGCCAACATCTGGACGGTCCTTGGACTATATGGTTGGCTGGCTGCGGTGAAAACAGGACCCTTTCCTCAACCTCGAGAACTGCCTGCCTAACGCCCCACGGGGCAAAACTGATGTGCTGCCCGCCGCCAAATATACGGGCAGAGAGAAAAGGACCTGACGCATGGCCGAAACTGGCATCGTAAAATTCTTCAACACCGAGAAGGGCTTCGGCTTCATCAAGCCCGACAACGGTGGTGCGGATATCTTCGTACACATCTCCGCCGTGCAGGCTTCGGGCCTGAACGGCCTTTCCGAAAACCAGAAGGTAAGCTTCGACACGGAACCCGATCGCCGCGGCAAAGGCCCGAAGGCGGTCAACCTGCAGATCGCCGGCTGAGCCGGAACTTTCTCAGGATTTTCAAGTTGGAGCCCGGCAGAGATGCCGGGTTTTTTCATTCAGCCTCCGTTCAGCCTCGTTTCTCTAGTTTGGTAGCATCATTCGACCGGCCAAGCCGGCGTCCAAAGGAAGTAAGGTCATGAACAAAGTCATCAAAGCCATCGTGCTTTCTGCAGCGGCCGCCGCCACGTTGATCACCGCAACCGCCGGCATTGCCGAAGCGCGTGACCGTGACGGCTACTGGGGCAACGGCCATCGCCCCTACTATCGCCGCCATCACCATAACAACGACGCCCTCGTGGGCGGTGCGCTCGGCCTTGCCACCGGCATGATCATCGGCGGCGCGATCGCTTCGCAGCCGCGCTACGAAGAGCGCCGCGTCTATGTCGAGCCGGATTACTATCCCGAGCCCGAGCGCCGCGTGATCTATCGCGAGGCCCCGAGCTACGAGCCCTGGACGCAGTCCTGGTACCGCTTCTGCTCGCAGCGTTACCGCTCGTTCGACGCGAACACCGGCACCTATGTCGGCTATGACGGCCGCGAGCATTTCTGCACTGCCGGCTGATCGGCCGCGGGCTTGAATCGAAAGGCGGGTGCCGCGCGGCACCCGCCTTTTTCATATCTACAGGGAGGTTTGCGCCCCTAAAGTCCGCGCAGGAAGGGGTTGGTGCGGCGCTCCTCGCCGATCTTGCCGCCCGGCCCGTGGCCGCAGAGGAAGCCGACTTCGTCTCCCAGCGGAAACACCTTGTCGCGGATCGATTCCAGAAGCTGCTGATGGTCGCCGCCGGGAAGGTCGGTTCGCCCGATCGAGCCGTGGAACAGCACGTCGCCGAGATGGGCGAAGCCCTGGTTGCGGTTGAAATAGATCACATGTCCCGGCGCGTGGCCTGGCGTGTGGTAGACCTCGAATTCGTGGTCGCCGAAGGAAACCCTGTCGCCGTCCTCCAGCCAGCGGTCCGGCACGACATTGCTGACTTTCATCGGCACGCCGAACATCGAGGCCTGCGCCTCCAGCCGCTGCAGCAGTTGCAGGTCGTCCTTGTGCGGGCCGATGATGTCGAGGCCGAGCGCTTCCTTCAGTTCCTTGGCGCCGCCGGCATGGTCGATATGGCCGTGCGTCAGCCAGATCGCCTTGAGGGCGATGCCGTTTTCCTCGACGGTCTTCAGGATCACCTCGACGTCGCCGCCGGGATCGACGACCACGCCTTCCTTCGTTTCGGTGTCGAAGAGGATGGTGCAGTTCTGCTGGAAGGGGGTGACGGGAATGATGCCCGCCTGAAGCCTGCCCATGGGGTCCTCGCTCGATTGCCGCTTGTGGCTTCCCTATAGCCGCAAGCGCGGGCGAAGACCAAGCCTGAACTGGGAAACCGTTCTAGCGGGCGCTCGCCATCTCCTGCGCCGGGCCGGTCGCCAGCGTTGGCGAGACGGTGGAGAAGAGCAGCATCGCCACGGCGATGTTGAAGGCGGCGTAGAGATAGACGACGGGACGGAGGCGCTTGGCGACCGGGTTCTGCGGCTTCGGGTTCGTTTGCATCGTTCTTCCTGTTGTTTCCGGCCGCTCCGGGCCCCATGCGATTTCTTTTACAACGACGCAGGAATCCGGCCTGTTCCAACGGGAACAGGCGAGGCGGGAGGCTGTTGCTTTCGCGCAACAGCGCTCACAGCGGCAGGGCGGTGGTTTCCTTCAGCGTGTCGAGCACGATGGCGGTCTTGACGTGCGAGACGGATTCGTGCGGCAGCAGCACGTCGTTGACGAAGGCGGAGAGCGCCTTGAGGTTCGGCACGACGACCTTGATGATGTAGTCCATCTCGCCGGTCAGCGAATAGGCTTCCAGCACCTCCGGCAGGTTGGAGATCAGCCGCGCGAAGCGCACCGCATTGTCGCGGTTGTGCGTGGAAAGCGTCACGGTGACGATGATGACGATGCCGAGGTCGAGCTTTTCCCGGTCGAGCTCGGCCCGATAGGCGCGGATGATGCCTTCCTCCTCCAGCCGGATGCGGCGGCGCGAGCATTGCGAGGGAGAGAGGTTGATGCGTTCCGACAATTCGTTGTTCGTCAGGCGCGCATCCTCCTGCAGATGCCCCAGCAGCTTGCGGTCGAAATCGTCCAGTTGCACGGATTGCCCTCCTGAATGAGTATCTGTGCATGAACATTGCATGGATTTGCCAAAGCGCAAGCACTATGCACGCACATTGCGCGGAAATCGCGCCATACTGTTCCTCACATCATTTTCGAGGAGGATGAACGATGGGCCCTTTCCCGCATGACGCACCGCCGGCCGAGATCACGGTGGAAAACCCGGCGGGTACGGACGGCTTCGAATTCGTCGAGTTCGCCCATCCGGAACCGGAAAAGCTGGAAGAGCTTTTCGCCCGCATGGGCTACAGCAAGGTTGCAACGCATCGCAGCAAGGCGATTTCCGTCTGGCGGCAGGGCGACATCAACTATCTCGTCAATGCCGAGCCCGGCTCGCATGCCATGAAATTCGCGGATGTGCACGGTCCCTGCGCGGCCTCCATGGCCTGGCGCGTGGTCGATGCGCGGCACGCCTTCGAACATGCGGTCTCCAAGGGCGCCACGCCCTATGAGGGGGGCGACAAGGCGCTCGACGTGCCGGCCATCGTCGGCATCGGCGGTTCGCTGCTCTATTTCATCGAGACATATGGCGCCAAGGGCTCGGCCTATGACGCGGAATTCGAATGGACCGGCGCGCGCGATCCGAAGCCCGAGGGCGTCGGCTTCTATTATCTCGACCACCTGACGCACAACGTCTATCGCGGCAACATGGACAAGTGGTGGGATTTCTACCGCGAGCTCTTCGGCTTCAGGCAGATCCATTTCTTCGACATCGACGGCCGTATCACCGGCCTCGTGTCGCGCGCCATCACCTCGCCCTGCGGCAAGATCCGCATTCCGCTGAACGAATCGAAGGACGAGACGAGCCAGATCGTCGAGTACCTGAAGAAGTACAAGGGCGAGGGCATCCAGCACATCGCCGTCGGCACGGATGCGATCTATGATGCAACCGACAGGCTGGCCGGGAACGGCCTGAAATTCATGCCCGGTCCGCCGGACAATTATTACGACCGTTCCTATGTGCGCGTCGTCGGCCATGAGGAGCCGGTCGAGCGCATGAAGAAGCACGGCATTCTCATCGACGGCGAAGGCGTCGTCGATGGCGGCATGACGAAGATCCTGCTTCAGATCTTCTCGAAGACCGTGATCGGGCCGATCTTCTTCGAGTTCATCCAGAGGAAGGGCGACGAAGGCTTCGGCGAGGGCAATTTCCGCGCGCTCTTCGAGAGCATCGAGGAAGACCAGATCCGCCGGGGCGTCATCGCAGCAGAATAACAACCGCGGCACCCAAGCCAACGCGGGGAAGGAAGGGGCGGCCGCATTGCGGCCGCCTCTTTTCGTTGGATAAAACTCCGGTGCAGGAGGCGCACGGATAAATTGACAGCGGCCAAGACTCTCCGCACGTTAGGGAAGCCGAATCTTTCGGCACCGGCGCGGGCTCCAGATCGCGGCCGGCAACGAGGCAGGTGTCCGGTCCCGGAGCACTCTTCATTCCGGGCGCACCTTTCGGAGGGGAAGTCATGGAAGCATTGATGCCCATCATCACGCAGCTCATCGCCGGCGCCGTCGGGGGCAACGCCGCGGGCGCCGCCCTGAAACAGGTGGCCGTGAGCGTGATCGTGCGAACCATCGTCGGGGCCATCGGGGGTGTCGGCGGCGGCCTTCTCCTGCAGATGGTTGGCGGTGAAGCCGGTCTTTCCGGCCTCGTTGCCAATGGCATCGGCGGTCTGGTCGGCGGCGGCGTGCTCACCGCGATCGTCGGCGCCGTGCTCGGCAAAAAGCCGGCCTGAACGAGAAAGGCGGCCCGCAAGGGCCGCCGTTTTTCTTGGGCGGACCCTTTTCCGCCCGCGCGCGCCATCCCGGCCTGCCGCCCCCCTTGCTTTTTCCCTTTCTTCTTTCAAGTTGATTGTTTTGCCGGTTACGGTCTAACCAGAGACGGCAGAAGCGTAATTTGCGCCCGGCGAGGAGAAATCCGGATATTCTTCGGCGCCGGAGCGAAATGGGGACGGCAGGCATGAAAGGAAACGACAACGTGGCTCGACAGGCGCCGGAGAAGAACGGCTTGGGCGCGCTGCACGAGGACGCTATGACCGGCGACGGCCGTATCGACTTCGAGATCATCGAAGGCCTGTTCTTCGCCTATCGCGACTTCATCTCCGATCCGGATGCCATCCTGGAGAAAAGCGGCTTCGGCCGGGCCCATCACCGCGTCGTGCACTTCGTCAACCGCGAGCCGGGCATGACGGTCGCCGACCTGCTCGACACGCTGAAGATCACCAAGCAGAGCCTTGCGCGTGTCTTGAAGCAGCTCATCGATTCCGGCTATATCCAGCAGGTGGCCGGCCCCGAGGATCGCCGCCAGCGCAAGCTCTACCCGACAAGGGCCGGAAGGGAACTCGCGCTCGCGCTCGCCGAGCCGCAATCCCGCCGCATCGCCCATGCATTCGAGGATATGAATGCAGGCGACCGCCGGGTGGTGATCCGATTCCTCACCGGCATGCAGAACGCCCGGAACGATTGAGAATTTGACCCTGGAGGTGAAGACGATGACCGCGGCCGGTACGCCCTCCGACGATGCATCCCATCTTCTCGTCGTCGACGACGACACCCGCATCCGCGAGCTTCTGAACCGTTACCTGGTGGCCGAGGGCTTTCGCGTGACGGTGGCGGGCGACGCCGACGAGGCCCGCCGCAAGCTGCGCGGCCTCGATTTCGACCTCATCATCATGGACGTGATGATGCCCGGCGAGAGCGGGCTTTCGCTGACGAAGAGCCTGCGCGAGATCCGCCCCGTGCCGATCCTGATGCTGACGGCCCTTGCCGAATCGCGGGCGCGCATCGAGGGACTGGAGGCGGGGGCGGACGACTACCTGTCAAAACCCTTCGAGCCGCGCGAACTGGTGCTGCGCATCAACAACATCCTGAAGCGCAACGCCGCACCGGCAACGCCGAAGATCGAGCAGGTCATGTTCGGTCCCTACACCTTCTCCATCGTGCGCAAGGAACTGAAGCGCGGCAGCGATCCGATCCGCCTCACCGATCGCGAGCAGGAGATCATGCTGCTCTTCTCGCTGCGCGCCGGCGAGACGATCCCGCGGCACGAATTGATCGGCGAGGAGACCGAGGTCGGCGAGCGCACCATCGACGTGCAGATCAACCGGCTGCGCCGCAAGATCGAGGAGGACCCCTCCAACCCGGTCTGGCTGCAGACGGTGCGCGGCATCGGCTACCGGCTGAGCGTGGAACAGGGCTGAGCGTGGAACGCCCGGCGGAAAGCGCGGTCCGATGACCACTTTCGAGACATTGCGGCGGGACCTCGAACGCGCGCCGCTCGCCGGCTGGCGGCGCCTCGCCCGCTGGCTGCGCCGCCGCATGCCGACGGGCCTCTACGCCCGCTCCCTCCTCATCATCATCCTGCCGATGGTGCTCTTGCAGGCGGTGGTCGCCTTCGTCTTCATGGAGCGCCACTGGCAGCTCGTCACCCAGCGCCTTTCGCAGGCGGTTACGCGCGACATCGCGGCGATCATCGATCTCATCGACACCTATCCGGAAGACCCGGCCTATGCCCAGATCATCCGCATCGCGCGCGAGCGGCTGGACCTGATCGTGTCGATCGAGCCGGGCACGGAGTTGCCGCCGCCGCGCCGCAAGCCCTTCTTCAACATTCTCGACGAGATTCTCAGCGACGAGATCGTCCGCCAGATCCGCCGGCCGTTCTGGATCGACACGGTCGGCGACAGCGGCGTCGTCGAGGTCCGCATCCTGCTCGACAAGAAGGTGCTGCGCGTCTATGCGCGGCGCAACCAGGCCTATGCGTCGAACACGCATATCTTCCTGCTCTGGATGGTCGGCTCGGCGCTGGTGCTGATCGGTATCTCCATCCTCTTCCTGCGTGGCCAGATCCGGCCGATCCTGACGTTGACGCAGGCGGCCGAGAGCTTCGGCAAGGGGCAGAAGATGCCGGAGGGTTTTGCACCGCGCGGGGCCAACGAGGTGCGCCGCGCCGGCCTTGCCTTCATCCTCATGCGCGAGCGCATCGAGCGCCAGATGGAGCAGCGCACCGCCATGCTGACCGGCGTCAGCCATGACCTGCGCACCATCCTCACCCGCTTCAAGCTGCAGCTCGCGCTTGCCGGCGACAATCCGGACCTTCAGGGCCTCCACAAGGATGTCGAGGACATGCAGAGCATGCTGGAGGGCTATCTCTCCTTCGCCCGGGGCGACGCGGAGGAGGATGTCGGCGAATTGCGGCTCTCCGACCTCTTCGAGCGGCTCGCCATGGAGGCCGAACTGCACGACCGCACCTTCAGCAGCGAGATCGACGGCGACGACGAGGTGCTGGCCCGCCCGAACGCCTTCAGCCGTCTTGTCGGCAATCTGGTGTCGAACGCCTTCCGCTATGCCGGAACGGTGCGCGTGGAGGCACGGCGCAACGCCAAATGGCTGACGATCACCGTGGACGACGACGGCCCGGGCATTCCCGAACGGTCGCGCGAGGATGTCTTCAAGCCGTTCTTCCGTCTCGACGAGGCGCGCAATCTCGACGCGTCCGGCACGGGCCTCGGCCTTGCCATCGCCCGCGACATCGCGCGCAGCCACGGCGGCGACGTCACGCTTTCCGACAGTCCGCTCGGCGGCCTGCGCGCGACGATCCGCGTTCCGGCCTGACGGAAGGCGTCAGGCTTCCACGGTGATATTTGCGCGGCGGGGGCGCAGCAATTCCGGCACGAGCTCCACCGCCAGCATGGCGGCGAAGATGATGGCGCAGCCGGCATAGCCGGCAGGGGTGATCGTCTCGCCGAGCAGCATCACGCCGAAGGCGGCGGCGAACAGGGCCTCGCTGGAAAGGAAGATGGCGGCCTGCGGGGCGGTCGTGTAGCGCTGGGCAATGTTCTGGAAGATGAAGGCCATGCCGCTGGAGAACAGGCCAGCATAGAGAATTTCCGGCAGAGCCCCCTTGATGGCGGAAAGGCTCACGGGCTCGAACAGGAAGCCCGCCGTGCAGCCGAGCACCGCGCAGACGGCGAACTGCACGAGCGAGAGCGCGAGCGGCCGGCCGGAGCGACCTGCATGAACGCCGACGCAGATCATCTGCACCGACCAGAGCACGGCGCACAGGATCGTCAGCATGTCGCCGGCCGTCAGCGCCGCGAGCGCGCCGCCGGACAGGAGAAAGATGCCGAAGGAAGCCATGAGCGCGGCGGGCCAGACGACCCAGTGCGGCCGGCGGCGCAGCGCCAGCACGGTGAGGATGGGCGTGAAGACGACATAGAGGCCGGTGAGGAAGCCGGAATTGGTGACGGTGGTGGTGAGGAGGCCGATCTGCTGCGCGGCAGCGGCGGCAAAGAGCGCGATGCCGGTCAGCACGAAGCCGGCAAGGTCGCGCCGACGAAGCGGGGTTGCCGCGCGCGCCTTTTCCCACAGCGCGAAGGGCGTGGCGACGACGGTCGCAAGGACGAAGCGCAGGCCGATGAACCAGATCGGTCCCAGCGTCTCCATCGCCGTCGACTGGGCGATGAAGCCCGCGCCCCAGATGGCGCCGGCCAGCAACAGGAGAAGGTTCGCCTGAACGCGCGTCATGTCTCTTGACCCTGTGATGGGAGATAGGCGGGCGTCAACGCGCCCGCGGCCCTGCTAGCAGGTGCCCGCCGTTCAGGCAAGGGCGGTCGAGGGGCGCCGGTCAGTCCGTGGTGGTGACGCGGGAAACGCGCAGGAGCGCGCCGTCGGCATCGTCCGTCAGCAGCAGGAGTGCGCCGTCCGGGTCGACGACGACGTCGCGGATGCGACCATATTCGCCGGCGAGCATTCGCTCCTCGGCGACGATGGCGCCGCTGTCGTCTCGCTCGAGGCGGGCGACGAGCTGGTATTTCAGCGCGGCGACGATGAGGTTGCCATCCCATTCCGGGAACATCGCGCCGCGATAGACGGCGATGGCGCCCGGCGCGATGGACGGGTCCCAGTAGTAGAGCGGCTGTTCGTAGCCCGCGGCGGACGAGCCGAGGTCGAATTCCGCGCCCGAATAGTGTCGTCCGTAGGAGACGAGCGGCCAGCCGTAGTTGCGGCCGGGCTGCGGGTTGTTGATCTCGTCCCCGCCGCGCGCGCCGTGCTCGGCGGTGAGCAGGGTGCCGTCCTTCGGATCGATGGTCAGCCCCTGCGGGTTGCGGTGGCCCTTGGACCAGATTTCCGCAAGGCCATCGGAGCTGCCGCGGAAGGGATTGCCGGCAAAGGGACTGCCATCGGGATTGATGTGCAGGATGGAGCCGGCATGGTCGCGCGGATCCTGCGCGCGGGCGCCGTCGCCCCTGTCGCCGATGCCGAAGAACAGGCTGCCGTCCCTGGCGATGGCGATGCGCGAGCCGAAATGCTCGCCGCGCCCGGTGAGGCGGTTCATCAGGAAGATGCGGGTCGTGTCCTCGAGCTTCGTGCCGTCGTCTGAAAGCCGGGCCCTCGCGACGGCGGTGCCGATGCCGCCGTTGCCGCGGGCGCTGTAGGTGAGGAAGAGGGTTCGGCTCGTCGCGAAATCGGGCGCGAGCGCGATGTCGAGCAGGCCGCCCTGGCCGTTGGTCGCCACTTCCGGCACGCCGCTGATCGGCGCGGAAATATGGCCCTTGCGGATCAGGCGGAGCGTGCCGCCCTTTTCGGAGACGATATAGGCGCCATCGGGCAGCACTTCGACGGACCAGGGATGCTTGAGGCCCGTCGCCACGGTCTCGACGGCAAGCTCGGCCTTCTTGCTGGGGAAATTGCGGGTTTCTGCGGCGGAAGGGGCAGGGGAGAATGCAAGGGCGAGGAGGAATGCCGCGGCGGTGACCGCCAAAGCGCTTTTCCGGTAGGTCTTTTCCTGTCGCATGCCCGTCTCCCATCCTTGCGCCGATAACTGGCCCAGACGCGGGCGGCTTTCAAGAGCGTTCGGGCCGGACACGGCAGGAAGACGCGAAAGCGCGCCTCACTTTTGCGTGGGGTCGACCTTTTGCGGGGAAACAGCGTCGGGCGCGGTCTTTTCGATGCTGGAAGTCTTGATCGTATCGACGGCGACGGCCGGGGGAGACATGAGGCCGACGACCATGACCACGCAGGCGGCCAGCGCCGTCATGGCGATGAGGAACATGGCGCGCGATTCCCGCACCTTTGGCGACCTGCCGATCTTGTCTTCGTCGAGAAACATCGTTTTCCCCTGTCTCGGTTTTTTCCCGTTGCAGTACGAAAAAGCCTGCGGAAATCGGCGCGACAAGGACCGAATTGCGGCAAGGCACGGCATTTATTGCGGCGAAAAGATGGCATGGTAAGAAAGGCGGATTTTCAGCATGTTCCGCCGAATAGACGGCCGCTTCGCACCGTTCTAGACACCCCTCCTGCCGAACTGGCGCTGGGAGCGTTGAAGGCGGGTTTCCGCCGGGGCGTGGGTGCCTGCCGAAGGGGCTTGCGCAGGCATCCGCGAAGGCGCTTCCCCCGTCTCGGGAAAGGTCGCGTTAAAGCTCGTCGGGGCGATCTCCGGCCGGGCCAGCAGATAGCCCTGCATCAGCGGCCCGCCCATCTCGCGGCAGAGCGCGATCATGTCGGGCTCCTCTATGCCGGCGACGATGGCGCGGATGCCGTTCTGGCCGAGCTGGCCGACGACGATGCGCAGCAGCGCGAGGCCCGCGGAGTTTTCCGCAAAGCCGTGCAGCCATGCCGTGTCGAAGGTCACGAATTGCGGGCGCAGGTGCTCCAGGCGGTCAAGGTCGCGATCCTCGCCGGCATAATCGTCGATGGCGATGGAAAAACCGCTTTCATGCAGGCGTGCGGCGAATTCCGCCAGCCCGTCGGGATCGTCCAGCGGGTTCTCGTGGATTTCGCAGGCGATGGCCTCCGGCGCCATGCCGGCCTGATGGGCCGAGAGCCGCAGCCGCTCGACCTCCTGGCGCATCGCCTGGGACGTGCCGTAGAATCCGGTCTGGAAATTGACCAGGAGCGCGACACCCTGCCGGCCGAGTGCGCCCGTATTGAGGATGTGCAGGCTGCGGCAGAGGCCATCCACCGCCGCGCACTCCTCTTCCGGCACCGTTCGGAAGAAATCCGTCGGGGCGATGGGCTCGCCCTTGATACTGGCGCGGATCAGGCCCTTGAAGGCGGCGATCTGCAGGTGCCCGTCCTGATGCTCGCAGAAGATCGGCTGGAGGGCGGATTGCAGCAGGTAGGGACCATAGATCGCGCTGAAGGCGCCGTCCGGCTGGCGGACGAGATTGGAGAAGATGCTTCTTTCGCTCATGCAGCGCACCATCCGCTGGAACGATGTGATGATGAAATAATAGGGCCGAGCCGTTAATGCCGGATTAATCTTTCGCGTAAAAATTTCCGGTGTTTCCCGAAGCCTCAACTTTCAGGTGTGACGATTGCATGACGGCGCGGCGATCCATTCGCATCGCTGATGGCGCCCATGAAATTTTGCGGTGCCGCCCGCATTTCCCGCTTTTTTCGCCCTTCGCGCTTGCAAGACCGGCCCACATTCGACATAGACCTAACCGCTATGGAGCCCGCGCTCCGGGTCCATGGCCTCAAGCCGTCTTTGAACCCGATGAGGACATCTCCATCATGGCCTTTCTTGCCGACGCTCTTTCCCGTGTGAAGCCTTCCGCCACCATCGCCGTTTCCCAGAAAGCGCGCGAGCTGAAAGCGAAGGGCCGCGATGTTATCGGGCTCGGCGCGGGCGAGCCGGACTTCGACACGCCGGACAACATCAAGCAGGCCGCCATCGAGGCGATCAACCGCGGCGAGACGAAGTACACGCCGGTTGCCGGCATTCCGGAACTGCGCGAAGCCATCGTCAAGAAGTTCAAGCGCGAGAACAACCTCGACTACACCGCCGCGCAGACCATCGTCGGCACGGGCGGAAAGCAGATTCTTTTCAACGCCTTCATGGCGACGATGAATCCGGGCGATGAAGTCGTTATCCCGACACCTTACTGGGTCTCCTACCCGGAAATGGTCTCGCTGTGCGGCGGCACGCCGGTCTTCGTCGCCACGACGCAGGAAAACAAGTTCAAGCTGAAGGCGGAAGACCTTGAAAAGGCTATCACGCCGAAGACCAAGTGGTTCATCTTCAACTCGCCGTCCAACCCCTCGGGCGCGGCCTACAGCCATGACGAGCTGAAGGCGCTGACGGACGTTCTGATGCGCCATCCGCATGTCTGGGTGCTGACCGACGACATGTACGAGCACCTGACCTATGGCGACTTCAAGTTCGCGACCCCGGTCGAGGTCGAGCCCGGCCTCTACGACCGCACGCTGACCATGAACGGCGTCTCCAAGGCCTATGCGATGACCGGCTGGCGTATCGGCTATGCGGCCGGCCCGCTCGCCCTCATCAAGGCCATGGACATGATCCAGGGCCAGCAGACGTCCGGCGCCTGCTCGATCGCCCAGTGGGCCGCCGTCGAGGCGCTGAACGGCACGCAGGATTTCATTCCCGAGAACAAGAAGATCTTCGAGGGTCGCCGCGATCTCGTCGTGTCCATGCTCAACCAGGCGACCGGCATCGAGTGCCCGTCGCCGGAAGGTGCCTTCTACGTCTATCCGTCCTGCAAGGGCCTGATCGGCAAGACCGCGCCGTCAGGCAAGGTCATCGAGACGGACGAGGACTTCGTTTCGGAACTGCTGGAAGCGGAAGGCGTCGCCGTCGTGCACGGCTCGGCCTTCGGCCTCGGCCCGAACTTCCGCATCTCCTATGCGACCTCGGAAGCCCAGCTGGAAGAAGCCTGCAAGCGCATCCAGCGCTTCTGCGCGGCCTGCAAGTAAGGCATTTCACTTCGCGAACGAGAAACCCGCCGGAGACGGCGGGTTTTTTGTTGCGCGGTGCGCCGCTCAAAGACCGATCAAGGTCAGCATGACGAAGGTGGCGAAGAGGATGAAATGCGTCATCCCCTCGATGGCGTTCGTCTCGCCGTCGTTGAGGTTGATGGCGGCGGCGATCAGCGTGATCGTCGCCATGACGGTCTGCGTCGGCGACATGGCCATGATGAAGGGCTGGCCGGTATAGAGCGCGATGGCCTCCATGACGGGCACCGTGAGGATGACCGTCGAGAGCGAGGCGCCCATGGCGATGTTGACGACCGATTGCATGCGGTTGGCGAGCGCGGCGCGCAGCGCCGTCAGGATTTCCGGCGCGGCTGAAATTGCGGCGACGACCACGGCCATCAGCGCCGGCGGCGCGCCGGAGCCCTTGAGCCCGGCGCCGAGCAGCACCGACATCACTTCCGCGAGCGCGCCGATCAGCACCACGCCGATGACGATGACGGCGATGGAGAGGCCGGCCGGCTCGTCTTCCTCCGGCTCCGTGCTCTTGTGGGCCTCCTTCCGCTCGGCGCGCGGATAGGCATAGCTGAAGAAATAGGAATGTGCGCCGACCTGCATGCGCAGGAAGAGCGCATAGAGCGCGATCATCGCGCCGATGGTGAAGGCGGAATAGAGGTGCCAGCTTTCGCGCGGCACGAATTCCGGCACGACCATGGAGATGCCCATGGCGGTCAGAATCATCACGCCGTAGGTCTTTCCCGAATCGTCGTTATAGGGCTGCTCGCCGTGGCGGATGCCGCCGAGGAGGGCGGCGAGGCCGAGGATGCCGTTGATGTCCAGCATCACCGCGGCATAGATCGTGTCGCGCACCAGCGTCGGCGAGGTCTCGCCCTGCATCATGATGGCGAGGATCACCACCTCCACCAGCACGGCCGACAGGGTGAGGATCATCGTGCCGTAGGGATCGCCGACCTTGGAGGCGAGGATTTCCGCGTGGTGGGCGATGCGGGTGGAAACGAGGACGATCGCGACGACGAGGGCGAAGGCGGCCGCCAGCACCGGCAGGCGGCCCATCTCCAGCAGGCTGTGTTCGCTCGCATAGGCGAGGATGGCGGCGGCAAGGCCGACGAACAGGAAGCGTTCCTTCAGCAGGCTGGACAGCATGGGCAGGCGGCTCCCTGTGGTTGCACCTTGCGTAGATGTAGCCGAGACCCGCAAAAAGGAAACGCCCGCGGGGAGAAAACCGCGGGCGTTTCTGCATGGTTCTTTTGGACGACGCCTTGATCAGGCGACGTTTTCGAGGGCCGGGTAGTCCGTATAGCCCCTGGCGCCGCCGCCGTAGAACGTGTCCTTGTCCGGCGGGTTCAGCACCGTGTCGTTCTTCAGCCGATCCACGAGGTCCGGGTTGGCGATGAAGAGCTTGCCGAAGGCGACGAGGTCGGCCCGGCCTTCCTCCACGGCGTCGATGGCTAGTTCCCGGTTGTAGCCGTTGTTGGCCATCCAGGCTGCCTTTCCGCCGGCCGCCTTGTAGGCCGCGCGCAGGGCTTCGTAGTCGAAGGGCCTGTCGCCCTGCTGGTGATCGCGCGGGCCGCCGGTCGCGCCTTCGATAATGTGGATATAGGCGAGGCCGTGCTTCGCAAGGCCCTCGACGACATGGGTGAAGAGCGGCTGCGGTTCCGGGTCGAAGGCGTCGTTGGCGGGCGTCACCGGCGAGATGCGGATGGCGGTGCGGCCGGCGCCGATCTCGGCGACGATGACGTCGACGACCTCGAAGAGGAAGCGGGCGCGGTTCTCGATCGAGCCGCCGTAGTCGTCCGTGCGCTTGTTGCTGCCGGAGCGCAGGAACTGGTCGATGAGATAGCCGTTGGCGGCATGGATCTCGATACCGTCGAAGCCGGCGTCGATCGCGGCGCGGGCCGTGCGGCGGTAATCCTCCACGATGCCGGCAAGCTCGGCGCGGTCGAGGGCGCGGGGCTCGGAGGTCTCGGCGAAGGCGCCGCTGCCGTCGGCATTGATGAGATAGGTCTTGGACCTGGCGATGACGGCGGAGGGGGCCACCGGCTTGCCGCCGTTCGGCTGGAGGCTCTCATGCGAGATGCGGCCGACATGCCACATCTGCACGACGATCTTGCCGCCGGCCCTGTGCACGGCGTCCGTCACCTGCCGCCAGCCGGCGAGCGCCTCCGGCGTATAGAGGCCCGGCACGTCGGCATAGCCCTGGCCCTGCTGGGTGATGGGCGTGCCCTCGGTGATGATGAGGCCGGCGGAGGCGCGCTGCTCGTAATAGGTCGCGTTCAGCGTGTTCGGCACGGCGCCCGGCGAACGGTTGCGCGTCAGCGGCGCCATGACGATGCGGTTGGCGAGCTGGATATCGCCGATCTTGATGGGGTCGAAGAGCGAGGTCATGGAAGGATCCTTCTTCTGCTGGGAGAGGTGACGTCGTCTGCGGCAAGGGCCGGCGGAAGCCGGACTGCTCAAAGGGCGCCGTTGATGTGGTGGAGAAAGGCCGCGATCTTTTCTTCGTCGCGTTTGAAGAACACCCACTGGCCGACCCTGCGCGTCGTCACGAGGCCGGCGCGCTGGAGGGTGGCGAGATGGGCGGAAACGGTGGACTGTGAAAGATCGCAGCGCTTTTCGATCTGGCCGGCGCAGACGCCGAACTCCAGCGGATGCTCCTGGCCGGCGAAATGCTGCTGCGGCTCCTTCAGCCAGGCGAGGATCTCCATCCGCTTGGGATGGGCGAGGGCCTTGAGGATTTCGTCGGTGTCGGGCGTGGTCATCTCTATCGTGATCCGGCGATGGTTGTATCGTCTTATATCGATATCGGGTTCGCCATTCGGCGATACAAGAGGCATCGGCAAAAAAAGAGGGCCACAAGCGAAGCTTGGGCCCTGCAAGTTTGAAGGTTAAAGAACCTCCAGAGGGGAACAGCCAGCGCGCGGTACTGGGAGGAGAAAGACCGCGGATGCGCCGGCTGTTCTAGATATGGGGGAGGGGCCGGCATTCTTCAAGAGAAGCGCGTGCCAAGTTTTCCGGGAAGGGTGGAAATTCCTTTCCGGCGAACGGAAGGCAAAAAAAGAGGGCCGCAAGATCAACTTGGGCCCTTTATAGTTTTGAAGGTAATAAAACCTCCAGAGGGGAACAGCTGGTGCGGTGGCACTGGGAGGAAAAAGCCACCGAAATGCATCAGCTGCGCGCCATATGCTGGTTTTTTGGGCATGCATCAATCCGTTAATGTGCATGCCAGCCATGCGCGGGGCGCAGGCCTTGCCGAAAGCCGTCCTCAGAAGTTCCAGTTGCGCGCCTTGGCGACGATGAAATCGCGGAAAACCTTGAGCTTCGCCGCGTTCTTCATCTCGCTCGGATAGCAGAAATAGGTATCGAACGAGGGAATGTCGGCGCTCACCGGCAGCTGGATCAGCCCCGGATCGCGCCCGACGATATAGTCCGGCAGCATGGCGATGCCGATGCCGAGCAGGCAGGCGCGCTTGATCGAGGTCTGGCTGTTGATCTGCAGCACGGAGGGGCGGGGATTGTCGGAATCGCGCCCGGCGATCTCCAGCCAGTTGACGTCGAGCAGGTAGCTCGGCGCGGGCTCGCCGAAGGTGATGATCTTGTGATTGTCGAGATCGTCGATCGACTGCGGCTCGCCGTAGCGGTTGATGTAGGAGGGGGCGGCGTAGAGGTGCATGTGCACCGTGAACAGCCGGCGCTGGATGAGATCCGACTGCTGCGGCTCGCGCAGGCGGATGGCGCAGTCGGCATGGCGCATGTTCACGTCCAGCTCCTCGTTGTCGAGGATGAGCTGCACCTGCATGTCCGGGTAAAGCGCGAGGAATTCCTGCACCTTGTCCGTCAGCCAGCCCTGGCCGAGGCCGACGGTGGTGGTGATGCGCAGCTTGCCGCTCGGCTTCTCGGTGTTTTCCGTGAGCTGCACGCGCACGCTTTCGAGCTTCATCAGCACGTCATGGGCGGCGCGATAGAGGATCTCGCCCTGCTCGGTGAGGATCAGGCCGCGGGCATGGCGGTGGAAGAGCTTGATGCCGACATCCTGCTCCAGCGCGCTCACCTGGCGGCTGATGGCCGATTGAGAAAGGTGCAGCTTGTCTGCGGCGTGCGTGAACGAGCCGGCCTCGGCCGCGGCGTGAAAAATCCGCAGCTTGTCCCAATCGAGCGGCATTCTATCCCCCATATGTCTGTGCGGCGGGGAGCGCATGCCTCCCGCCCGGTCGCTGATACTACTGTTCCCACGCGGGCGGTCGGATGCGAATCCGCCGCCCTTTGTTGGCGGCTTCTACTCGGCCGCAATTGCGACAGGCATATGACCTGCAAGGTATTTTTCGGTTTCGAGGGCCGCCATGCAGCCCATGCCGGCGGCCGTGACCGCCTGGCGATAGATGTCGTCCGTGACGTCGCCTGCGGCAAAAACGCCCGGCACGTCCGTCGCGGTGGAATCGGGCGCGGTCCAGAGGTAGCCGTTCGGCTTCTGGCGCAGCTTGCCCTTGAAGAGTTCCACTGCCGGCGCATGGCCGATGGCGACGAAGACGCCGTCCGTTTCCACGTCGCGCGTCTCGCCGGTCTTCACGTTGCGCAGCTTCACGCCGTTGACGGAGGCCGGCATCGGCGGCTTGGGCTCTGCGCCGAGATATTCGACGACCTCGTGGTCCCAGACGACCTTGACGTTCTCCTTGGCGAACAGGCGCTCCTGCAGGATCTTTTCCGAGCGGAACGAATCGCGGCGGTGCACGACCGTCACGGTTTTCGCGAGATTGGCGAGGTAGAGCGCTTCCTCCACGGCCGAATTGCCGCCGCCGACCACGATGACGTCCTTGCCGCGGTAGAAGAAGCCGTCGCAGGTGGCGCAGGCCGAAACGCCGAAGCCCATGAACTTGTGCTCGGTGTCGATGTCGAGCCACTTGGCCTTGGCGCCGGTGGCGATGATGAGCGCGTCGGCGGTCCATTCGGTTCCGCTGTCGGTGGAGATGCGGAAGGGACGCACGTCGAGGTCGACATTGGTGACGAGGTCGTTGACGATCTCGGCGCCGACATGTTCCGCCTGCTTGAGCATCTGCTCCATCATCCAGGGACCCTGCACCGGATCGGCATAGCCCGGATAGTTTTCCACATCCGTGGTGATCATGAGCTGGCCACCCTGTTCCATGCCGGCGATCAGCACCGGCTCCAGCATGGCGCGGGCGGTGTAGATGGCGGCGGTGTAGCCGGCGGGGCCGGAGCCGATGATCAGCACCTTGACGTGACGGGCGGAAGCAGGGCGGGCGGACATGGTCGTTCCTTCCGGGGCCATCGCCCCAATCGGCCCTGCGCGCGGTCTCGCGCATGGCAGGGCCAGCGTGTCTGTGTTCGATCCTCATTTATGAGGGGAGTCGACCGAGTTTCAAGAGCGCGCGGCGGTTTGCCAACAGACAAGCAAAGCCCCGTGACATATTTGTGCCGCTTGGGGTAACAATGTTGCGCCGATGCGACGATTCGGGTTACTTCCGGTCGCCATTCCGAAAGGTTTCAAAAGCTCCCATGTTTCGTGCCGAACTCGACGCCATCGACATCCGCATCCTGAAGGAACTGCAGGCCGATGGCCGGATGACCAATGTGGAGCTGGCCGCCCGGGCCGGCATTTCCGCCCCGCCCTGCCTTCGCCGCGTGCGCAAGCTGGAGGAGGCGGGCATCATCGAGGGCTACACGGCGATGTTGAACGCTCCCGCCCTCGGCTACGACCTCGTCGCCTTCTGCATGGTCGGCCTCAAGCACCAGTCGGAAGCCAACCTCAAGGCGTTTGCCGCCGCGACCGGCGAATGGCCGATGGTTCGCCAGGCCTGGATGGTCTCCGGCGACAGCGACTTCCTCCTCCACTGCGTCGCCGAAAACCTCACCCGCTTCCAGGACTTCGTCATAGAGGAGCTCACCGCCAATCAGCAGGTAGACACGGTGCGGACGATGCTGACGATCCGGCAGGTCAAGAAGGTGGGGCTGGTGGAGCTTTGAGGGGCTGAAAGGCCTTCGGCCTACTCAGCCAGCCCGACGCTTTCCCAGGTGACGGCGGTGTTCCTGCCGATCGCTCGCGCGGCCTTCCGGCCGAGGACGCGGTCAAGGTGCTTCGGCGCCAGGCCGAAGCCCGGACGAACGCTGCGGACGGCGTCTTCCGTGATCGTCTCGCCGGCGGCGATGTCCTTGACGAAGTAGAGCGAGCGCCGGAACTTGACGTTGCCCTGTTCGCTCGACTTGCGGGCATAGTTCACGGCGCCGAGTGCGCTCCATGCCGTCTTGCAGCCATGCACGAGAGCGGCCATTTCCGCCGGCTCCAGCGAGAAGCTGTCGTCCGGGCCGCCGCCCGAGCGATCCAGGGTGAAGTGCTTCTCGACGATGGAGGCACCCATGGCGATGGCGGCAATGGCAGTGACATTGTCGAGCGTATGGTCAGACAGGCCGGTGACGGCGCCGTAGCGGTCGATCATGTCGGTGATCGTGCGCAGGTTGTAGTCTTCGGCCGGAGCGGGATAGCCGCTCACGCAGTGCAGGACGGCAATCTCCTTCGCACCGCCGTCACGGGCGGCCTGCAGCGCCTCGCCGATCTCCTCCGCGTCGGCCATGCCGGTCGAGATGATCAGCGGCTTGCCCGTCGATGCCGCGTAACGAATAAGCGGCAGGTCCACCGCCTCGAAGGACGCGATCTTGTAGGCCGGCGCGCCGAGGTCTTCGAGAAGATCGATGGCCGTGTTGTCGAAGGGAGACGAGAAGATGGTGATCCCGAGGGCGCGCGCGCGCTCGAAGAGCGGCTTGTGCCATTCCCACGGCGTATGTGCTTCTTCATATAGCTTATAGAGAGTTTTCCCGTCCCAAAGCCCACCGCGGATTTGAAAATCTTCATCATCACAGTTGAGAGTAATCGTATCCGGTCTGTAGGTTTGAAGCTTTACGGCATCAGCTCCCGCTTTCTTGGCCTGCGCTATAATGCCAAGGGCGGTTTCCAGTTTGCCGTTATGGTTCGCCGAAAGCTCGGCAATGATGTACGGGGAGAAATCCTGCCCGATTTTCCGACCTTCGATGACTATGTTCTTCGACATATTGAAGCTGGTCCAGTTGTTCAGCGTTATTTTCTTGAATCGCCCTAATTCATAGTTGAACAGGGATTTTCTCGTAAACCTGTCCGTTGTAAAATGGATGGCTCAGTGAGAGACGATCAATAATTTCTCCGGTATCACCGCTGGTTACTCCGTCAAAGGTTTTTTTAAAGGCGATAAGTGAGAGATTTTCAGCTTCAATCGCTGTCGATTTTGCGTTGCTTTCAGAGCCTACGACCTGAATAGAGTAGTCATTTCCATAGATAAATCTGAATATTTGTTGAGTCCTCGCGACGTGGTAATCACTTGTTATGATGAGTAGATTTTTCCACTGGTGAGGGATTGCGAAATTGATCTTCGTGAATACGGCATCTCCTACGGTGTCCCGTGAAGATCTTTCAATAAGTATGTCGTTCTTGGGGACGCCATGATGCGACTCTAGATGGGAGGCGAACGCATCGGCAATGCAAAGAGTGCTATCGTCCCGGTATGCCCATCCACAGGTTACGATAAGAGGGGCCTGTCCTGTGGTGTAGATTTTAGCGGCGCACGCGGCCCGTGCGGCTGATTCTGCGTTCAGATTGCCCTCGGCGTCCATGAGATTCGCCAGAACGATTGCTGCATCTAAGCTCATTTTGCCTTTTCCGCGACTTGCGCTTAAAGCGATGGGGATCTCTATCTTTGTGGCCTTCAGTTAACGAATCAGGAACGGCAGTGTCAAATAGTCAGGTGAGGCTCGTTCAATCAGTGGCGAAGCCGCGTGCGAAGGTTCTTTTTCTCGGTTATTCCGAGGCAGAGACGAAGCTTATCGCGGCGCTATCCAGCGTTGGATGCGAAGTATGGCATTCCAAGGAGAAGCTGACTTCTATAGGTTCCTATGATTTGATTGTGAGCTTTGGATATCAGCATATCATTTCAAAAGGCATCATCGCCAGCGTAGGTGCTCCTATAGTCAATTTGCACATTTCTTATCTTCCCTGGAATCGCGGGGCTCATCCAAATTTCTGGTCCTTTTTCGATGAAACTCCCAATGGGGTGACGATCCATTTGATCGATGAGGGGTTGGATACGGGACCTATACTTTATCAACGGAAGATTGTTTTTTCCTCTGAGGAGGAGACTTTCTTTTCTACTTATGGAAAGCTGATAGGTGAGATTGAAGATTTATTCATATCGCATATAGACAGTATAATTAAGAAAGATTTTATTCCGCTTCCTCAGGAAGGGAAGGGAAGCTATCATCGTTCCTCTGATCTTCCGAGAGAATTTTTAGGCTGGCATAGTAATATAAAATTGGAGATCGATAGGCTGAGAAAAATTCCCCGGATGAAGTAGCTTATTATCCTTTAAGCTTTTCTCTTCTCTATAAGGGAAAGCATCAGTTCCGCTTGCTCCCAATCTTCCGGCGTATCGATATCTTGGACGCGAAACCGTGGCATTAGATGTACGCGCGAATTCGAACTGAAAATCGGCTTTCCTGTCAGCCAAGCCTCTTTTCTTCCCCAATAGAACTGTCCGGCATCGTGATATGCTTGTTCTAAGTCTTGTGATCGCGTTGTCATATGCTCTGGTTGAAACATGCTAACTTCCCCATTCTGGCCAAGGCGAATAGCGCGTTGTATGGGGAACGGAAAATCGGTGGCTGCAAAGACATAGTCAGCGCCGCTTCGAACCGCCAAGCCACATGCCTCGATTAAGTCCTGCGAGCGCATGAATGGAGCGGTTGCATAAATGCAGCAGGCGTCTTCGATCCGGGGGGTATCGTTCAGCAGGAATTTCAAGGCGTGCGCGACGACTGGGACAGTCGGGGTGTAGTCGTCGCTCAATTCGGCCGGTCGCAGGAAGGGAACCTCTGCCCCTTCGGCCCGCGCCACTCCCGCAATTTCCTCGTCGTCCGTCGAAACGACGATCCTGTCGAAACACCCGCTTTCCTGCGCCGTGCGGATTGACCGGGCAATCATCGGAATACCTGCGAAAGGCTTTATGTTCTTGCGCGGGATGCGCTTCGAGCCGCCTCGCGCCGGGATGATCGCGATCTTCATGCCGCAAGCGTGTCCTTCAGGGCGTCGACGACGCGCCGCTGATCGTCTTCCGAAAGCGTCGGGAACATCGGGAGGCTGATTGCCGAGGCATAGTAGGCTTCGGAGGCGGGGAAATCGCCCGGTGCAAAGCCGAACTTGCTGTAGTAGGGCTGGGTGTGAACCGGAATGTAATGCAGGTTGACGCCGACGCCGCGCGCGCGCAGGCCTTCGAAAACGGCGCGGTGCCCCGGACGCTCCAGGGCTTCGGGTGCAAGGCGGATCACATAGAGGTGGAGGGCGGAGCGGCCGTCGGGATGGCGCAGCGGGGTAAGGACCGGCAGGCCCGCCAGCAAAGCGTCGTAGCGGTCGGCAATGGCATGGCGACGGGTGACATAGTCGTCCACCCGGGCCATCTGGCTGACGCCGAGGGCGGCCTGGAGGTCGGTGATCCGGTAATTGTAGCCGAGCTCGACCTGCTGGTAGTACCAGGGACCGTCGGGGGCGTGGGTCATCAGCCGCGGGTCGCGCGTGATGCCGTGCGATCGGAAGAGCCGCAGGCGTTCGGCAAGCTTCCCGTCATTCGTCATCGCGGCGCCGCCTTCCGCGGTGGTGACGATCTTGACGGGATGGAAGCTGAAGACGGTGATGTCGGAATGGGCGCAATTGCCGATCGGCGCGCCGAGATAATGCCCGCCGATCGCGTGGGACGCATCCTCGATGACCCGAACGCCGTATTTGCGGGCGAGGGCCGCGATGCCGGCCATGTCGCAGGACTGGCCGGTCATGTGCACCGGCACGATGACCTTGGGAAGACGGCCGGCCGCCTGCGCGGCTTCAAGCTTCGTCTCGAGCGCGCGCGGGCACATGTTGAAGGTCGCGGGGTCGATATCGACGAAATCGACATCCGCGCCGCAATAGAGCGCGCAGTTGGCCGAAGCCACGAAGGTGATCGGCGAGGTCCAGAGCAGATCGCCGGGGCCGAGCTCCAAGGCAAGACAGGCGATATGCAGGGCGGAGGTGGCGGAATTGACGGCCACGCCGAAGGCGGCGCCGCAATAGTCCGTCAGTGCCGTCTCGAACCGTTCGACCGCCGGGCCCTGCGTGAGGAAATCCGACTGGAGGGTTTCGATGACCGCGTCTATGTCGGCCTGCGATATGTCCTGGCGGCCGTAGGGTATCATCAGATCGCCCCGATCTTGGCCTGGTTGTCGCGGATCCACGCCTGAAGGGCCTCGATGCTCATCCATTCCCTGTTGTTGTCGGAGGTGTAGCTGAAGCCTTCGGGAACGCGCACGCCGTCCTTGATGCGCTCGCCGGTCGTGTGCCAGTTGTGGATTGCCGGCAGGATCTTGAAGTGCTCGGGATATTCGTAGGTGTAGTAGGCGTCTTCCTCGCTGATCATCTGCTCGTGCAGCTTTTCACCGGGACGGATGCCGACAATCTTGTGGCTGGCTTCGGGCGCGACTGCGCGGGCAAGATCCGAGACCTTCATCGACGGGATCTTCTTGACGTAGATTTCGCCGCCGGCCATGTCGTCGAAGGCGTGCCACACCAGTTCGACGCCCTGCTCCAGGCTGATCATGAAGCGGGTCATGCGATCGTCGGTGATCGGCAGTTCGCCCTTGTCGCGGATCGACAGGAAGAACGGGATCACCGAGCCGCGCGACCCCATGACATTGCCGTAGCGCACGACCGCGAAGCGCGTGTCATGGCCGCCGGCATAGGAATTACCGGCGACGAAGAGCTTGTCGGATGCAAGCTTGGTGGCGCCGTAGAGATTGACCGGGCTCGACGCCTTGTCGGTGGAAAGGGCGACCACGCGGCGGATCTTCCGGTCGATGCAGGCGTCGATCAGGTTCATCGCGCCGTTGATGTTCGTCTTGACGCATTCGAACGGGTTGTACTCGGCGGTCGGCACGATCTTGGTGGCAGCTGCGTGAACGACGAACTCGATGCCGTCCAGCGCCCGGTACAGCCGCTCCTTGTCCCGCACGTCGCCGATGAAGAAGCGCACGCGCGGATCGTTCTGGAACTTCTTGGCCATGTCCCACTGCTTCATCTCATCGCGGGAGTAGATGACGATACGCTTAGGATTGTACTTGGCGAGGGTCATCGGGACGAAGGCGTTTCCGAAGGAACCCGTGCCACCCGTTACGAGAATGGATTTGCCTTCAAGCATGATTACGCACCTGTCTTGGCCCTGCGGGCATTGTTCGATGGGTTTTCTATTGAGGTTTCATGACCGCAAGGTCAAGAACCTGTTTTGCCCAAGGCCGGAGAACGAAGTCCATTCAGCGGGCAACAGGCAACTCGGCCAGCATGAAATGCTCGATGGCCTCCGCGGCGTTCACCAAATTCGCATCGAGTTTGCCGAACTGTGTCAGAATCGCGTTGTCGGGGATATCCGATGTGCGATCGAGCGCTGCAATGAAGGCTTCCGCATCCTCGATGCCGGCGATCTGAGGAAGGTGGCTGAAGAGCGGTGTCTCCTCGGCGAAGACTGCCGCAGGTTTTCCTCGATACAGGCAATCCAGCACGGTGGTGGAAACCGGCGATATCATGCCGTCGACCACATCCAGTGCATCATGGATGGTGAAGCCTTTCATCGCGCCTTGATACTGATGAGAAAACAGGATGTTGGCGTGCTTTTTTCGTAGCTTCTGATCGTGCGAGCGGTGATTTCGGCGTACTTTTCCGCGGTGCGAACGAATGATGATTCCGAGATCAGGATGGCGGCTTAGAAGAGTGTCGATCATGTCGTAGAAATGATCGATATGATCCTTGTTGAAGCGGCCTAAACCCCAACGGAATGACTGGCACACCAGAAGACGCTTGTCGAAACGCCTCATCCATTCCGTAAGTTCGGTGGAAAAGGCTTTCTGCGGAAGGATGTGCTGTTTCGTGAAGCCGACAGGAACGACACGTTCGGCGGTTGCGTCCTCGAACAGTTGCCGGTTCTCTCCCAAGGTCTCCCAGAACAGGAGCAGGTCGGAGTAGTAGCGCATGGGCTCTGCTGTCCAGCGCGCATTGATGCCACGCTGATACGCGCCGTGCTGAAGAAAGATCGAGGGCTTGTTTACGCGCACGACATGCTTGCTGCGAAGCTTGCGCGTCGTCGTGTCCCAGAAGGGGTCGGCGATTCCCAATACTGCGTCGGCATTGCGCATCGGTTCGCCAAAGAGGAACTTCATGCGCAGCTTGGACGCAGCCACGGGATGATGCCCGTACTGGCGAAAGGTCGCTTCCAGCCGGGGTTCCTTGCGCAAGAGCTTGCTATAAATGATGGTCTGTACATCGATCTTGCCGCGCGCGGCGAGCACGGCAAGAACTGGATACAAACTTTCAAAATCGGGCATTCCATTGATATAGGTAAGCAGCACGGGCTTGCGCGCCATTCGGAATGTCTCCGCCTCGTCGACTAAAAGCGTTTCAACCCCAGCTGACGGCGAGGATTTCGTAGGCCTTGGAGCCGCCGGGGGCGTTGACTTCGATCGAGTCGCCGACTTCCTTGCCGATGAGGGCGCGGGCGATGGGGGAGGAGATCGAGATGCGGCCCTGCTTCACGTCGGCTTCCTGGTCGCCGACGATCTGGTAGATCTTTTCTTCCTCGGTGTCCTCGTCGACGAGCTTGACCCTGGCGCCGAACTTGATCTTGGAGCCGGACATCTTGGAAAGGTCGATGACCTCGGCGCGTGCGACGAAGTCTTCCAGCTCCGTGATGCGGCCTTCGTTGTGGCTCTGGGCTTCCTTGGCGGCGTGGTACTCGGCGTTTTCCGACAGGTCGCCATGGGCGCGGGCTTCGGCGATCGCCTCGATGATTCGCGGACGCTCTTCCTGCTGACGCCAGCGCAGCTCTTCCTGCAGCTTGACGAAACCGTCCTGAGTCATCGGTACCTTTTCAACCATTTTATTCCCGTCCTTCAGACCGCGCCGCCCGGCTTCCCAGCCATGCGGACGCAAAAGAAAACGGTCTCCGGAGAAGAATCCCCGGAACCGTCGGAAGCGTTTGAACGGCCCTTATAGCAGATTGCGCCCCGCGAAAGCCAGTTTTTTCGCCGCCGCTTCCGCGCTGCCCACAGCGGCCGGAACAATCGCCCGGTGCTGCCGTTAGCGCTCTATCGCGGGAGGCGTGCATGGCAATCGACGGGACGGTTCATCTGGAAGGCAGGATCAATGCGCACCGGCGCCTGTTGGTCGAACTCATCTCGGTTATCGCCGCCATGCCCGAGGCGCGCGACGCGCTCGTCGCCATGGCCCGCGACAGCGAAACGGTTCGCGACCACGAGGAGGATCCCGGCATCGAGCCGGATGCCGCCTTCGCCGCCCAGCAGATCGCCGACGATGAAATCCGCGCGATCCTGAAGGCCGCGATGGCGCGCCTCGAAACCAGATCATGAGGAACGGACGATGGGTGTGATCGAGAAGATTTCCGGCTATTTCAAGCAGCTTGCCGGCGAGGCATCCGGCAACCAGGCGATGCATGACGAAGGACGGCGGGAGGCGGCGGGCGTAAGTCACCCGGATGTCGAGGCAATGCACGCCGAACCGCGCACGCCCCCCGGTGCGGAAAGCGCCGCGCCGGCGGAGAGCGGGGTGGAGAGGGCCGTCCATGCGGATGCGGCGCCGCAGTTCGTGATCTCGCGGGCCGGCGCGAGCAATGACGGCGTTTCCAGTGCCAAGCCGCGGGTCATCACCGGCAGCGACGACGCCACGGCGCATCGCACGCCGCCCGGCATGGCGGAGCCGGCCCGTGACTGGTCGGCGGACTTCGACGAGACCGCGCCGCGGCGGGATACCGGCGCGCCGGCTGTCGACTATTCCGATATGGAGCAACTGAAGCTCTTCCGCCTCGTTCCCATAGCGGCGGCAGGCGACCAGAACTGGGACCTCGCGCCGAACCAGGGCGAGGTGGTGGTGCGCGCCCGCTCCAGCGGCGATGCGCGGGTCGTCGCGGCCGAGACGGAGCTCGATTATCTGGAGATCGACGCGTTGCCGGGCGACGGCAATTCCACGACCTCGTCCAGCGCCTTCCGCAGCGAGAAGCTCTACACGGTCATCGACGAGACGGACCCTGCCTATCCGGTCGAAGGGCCGCGCGGGGTCGTGGCCGGGAAGGTCCGTGTCGACAATATCCGACCCACCGAACTTTGAGGAGAGAGCGATGAGTCCGAGCCAGTCTGCCCGCACGGCAGAAAAGCAGCGCGACATCCAGGAAGAGGTGGCCAAGGCCGACCGCAAGGGCAGGAGCGAAAAGCCGGGCGCCATGCAGGCCGGTGCGCGGCCCTATCCCGCGCCGCCCTTTCCCGAGCAGCACCAACTGAAGCCCGGCAGGGAGGCCACGCTCGCTCCGCCGCCGATGTACGACGCTCCCTTCTACAAGGGTTCGGAAAAGCTCAAGGACAAGGTGGCGCTCATCACCGGCGGGGATTCCGGCATCGGCCGGGCGGTCGCCGTGCTCTTTGCGCGCGAGGGCGCGGATGTCGCCATCGTGCATCTTGCGGAAGGAAAGGATGCGCGGGAGACGATCGCGGCCGTGGAGGCGGAAGGCCGGCGCTGCATCGCCTTTGCCGGCGACGTCAAGGACAAGGCGTTCTGCGTGCAGACGGTGAAATGCGTGGTGCGGGACCTCGGGCGGCTCGATATCCTCGTGAACAATGCCGCCTTCCAGGTGCATACGAAGGATATCGCCGACCTTTCGGAAGAGCATTTCGACGAGACGCTGAAGACCAATCTCTACGGTTATTTCTTCATGGCGCAGGCTGCGGTGCCGCACATGAAGACGGGGTCGGCGATCGTCAATACCGGCTCGGTCACGGGGCTGGAGGGTTCGAAGGACCTCCTCGACTATTCGATGACCAAGGGCGGTATCCATGCCTTCACGCGCTCGCTCGCCGGCCAGCTCGTGCCGCGCGGCATCCGCGTCAATGCCGTGGCGCCGGGGCCGGTCTGGACGCCGCTGAATCCCTCCGACAAGGCGGCCGAGGACGTGGCGAAATTCGGCGCACAGACGCCGATGAAGCGGCCCGCCCAGCCGGAGGAGCTGGCACCCGCCTATGTCTTCCTCGCCTCGCCGCAATGCTCCAGCTACATCACGGGAGAAGTGCTCCCGATCATCGGCGGCTATTGAAAACGAAAAAAGCCGGGCAGATTGCCCGGCTTTCCGTTCCTCAGGAGATCGGCCTCAGAAATAGGCCTGAAGCGGACGTACTTCGAGCTGGCCCTGCTTGAGGGCCTTGATCGCCTGGGCGGCGGCTTCGGCGCCGGCCATGGTCGTGTAGTAGGGCACCTTCTGCATCAGGGCGGCGCGGCGCAGCGACTTCGAGTCCGAGATCGCCTTGCTGCTGTCCGTCGTGTTGATGACGAGGCTGACCTGGCGGTTGCGGATGGCGTCCTCCACATGCGGGCGGCCTTCCTGCACCTTGTTGACCTTGATCGCCTCGATGCCCTTTTCGGCGAGGAAGCGGGCCGTGCCGGAGGTGGCCATGACCTTGAAGCCGATATCGGTGAGGAGGCGCACGGCCGTCAGCACCCGCTCCTTGTCCTCGTCACGCACGGAAACGAAGACCGTGCCTTCGCGCGGCAGGTCGACGCCGGCGCCGAGCTGCGACTTGGCGAAGGCCAGTGCGAAGTCGGTGTCGAGGCCGATGACCTCGCCGGTCGAGCGCATTTCCGGGCCGAGCAGCGTATCGACGCCCGGGAAGCGGGCGAAGGGGAACACGGCTTCCTTGACGGCGATATGCTTGAGGTTGCGCGGGTCCGGCTTCTCGCCATAGGCGGCAATCGCCGCATCGAGGCCTTCGCCGGCCATGACGCGGGCGGCGATCTTGGCGATCGGCGCGCCGATGGTCTTGGCGACGAAGGGCACCGTGCGCGAGGCGCGCGGGTTGACTTCCAGCACGTAGATCGTGCCGTCCTTGATGGCGTATTGCACGTTCATCAGGCCGCCGACGTTCAGCGCCTTGGCGAGGGCCTTGGTCTGGCGTTCCAGTTCGTCGACGATCTCGCTGGAAAGCGTGTGGACCGGCAGCGAGCAGGCCGAGTCGCCCGAGTGAATGCCGGCTTCCTCGATATGCTCCATGATGCCGGAGACGAAGACGTCCTTGCCGTCGCAGAGCGCGTCCACGTCGACCTCGACCGCGTTCGACAGGTAGCTGTCGAAGAGCAGCGGGTTCTTGCCGAGCAGGGTGTTGATCTGGCCGGTCTTGTCGTTCGGGTAGCGCTGCTTGATGTCCTCGGGAACGAGTTCCGGCACCGTATCGAGCAGATAGGTCTGGAGCTGGCCTTCCGAATGGATGATCTGCATGGCGCGGCCGCCGAGCACGTAGGACGGGCGCACGACCAGCGGGAAGCCGATCTCGGCCGCGACGAGGCGGGCCTGTTCGACGGAATAGGCAATGCCGTTGTTCGGCTGGGCGAGGTCGAGCTTCTGGAGGAGCTTCTGGAAGCGGTCGCGGTCTTCCGCAAGGTCGATCATGTCGGGCGCGGTGCCGAGGATCGGGATGCCGTTCTTCTCCAGCGCTTCGGCGAGCTTCAGCGGGGTCTGGCCGCCGAACTGCACGATGACGCCGACGACTTCGCCGTTGGTCTGCTCGGCCTTCAGGATCTCGATGACGTCTTCTGCCGTCAGCGGCTCGAAATAGAGGCGGTCCGACGTGTCGTAGTCGGTCGAGACGGTTTCCGGGTTGCAGTTGACCATGATGGCTTCATAGCCGGCGTCCTTCAGAGCGAAGGCGGCATGGCAGCAGCAATAATCGAACTCGATGCCCTGACCGATGCGGTTCGGGCCGCCGCCGAGGATGACGACCTTCTTGCGATCCGAAATGCCGGCTTCCGAGCGCGTCGCGCCGGCAAAGGGCGTCTCGTAGGTCGAGTACATATAGGCGGTGGGCGAGGCGAATTCGGCGGCGCAGGTGTCGATGCGCTTGAAGACCGGGCGCACGTTCAGGCCGTTGCGCAGTTCCGCCACTTCCTTCGGGCGCTTGCCGGAGAGGGTGGCGAGGCGCGCGTCGGAGAAGCCCATGGCCTTCAGCATGCGCAGGTTCTCGGCATCCTGCGGCAAGCCGTGCTCGCGGATGCGGGCCTCCATGTCGACGATGGCCTTGAACTGTTCGAGGAACCACGGGTCGATCTTCGAGCCTTCGTGGACTTCCTCCGGCGTCAGGCCCATGCGCAGCGCCTGGGCGACCATGCGCAGGCGGTCCGGCGTCGGGGTGGAGATGGCGGCGCGGATGGCATTGTTGTCGTTGCCGTCGCCAAGGCCGGGAATCTCGATCTCGTCGAGGCCGGTGAGGCCCGTTTCGAGGCCGCGCAGGGCCTTCTGGAGCGATTCGGCGAAGGTGCGGCCGATGGCCATGACCTCGCCGACCGACTTCATGGCGGTGGTCAGCGTCGGCTCGGCGCCGGGGAACTTCTCGAAGGCGAAGCGCGGGATCTTCGTCACGACATAGTCGATGGACGGCTCGAAGGAGGCCGGGGTCGCGCCGCCGGTGATGTCGTTCTCCAGCTCGTCGAGCGTGTAGCCGATGGCGAGCTTGGCGGCGATCTTGGCGATGGGGAAGCCGGTGGCCTTCGATGCCAACGCGGAGGAGCGCGAGACACGCGGGTTCATCTCGATGACGACGAGGCGGCCGTTTTCCGGGTTGACGGCGAACTGCACGTTGGAGCCGCCGGTCTCGACGCCGATCTCGCGCAGCACCGCGATCGAGGCGTTGCGCATGATCTGGTATTCCTTGTCCGTCAGGGTCAAGGCCGGGGCGACGGTGATCGAGTCGCCCGTATGCACGCCCATCGGGTCGATGTTCTCGATGGAGCAGATGATGATGCAGTTGTCCGCCTTGTCGCGGACGACTTCCATCTCGTATTCCTTCCAGCCGAGGACGGATTCCTCGATGAGCACTTCCGTGGTCGGGGAGGCGTCGAGGCCGGAATTGACGATCTCGAAGAATTCCGAGCGGTTGTAGGCGATGCCGCCGCCGGTGCCGCCCAGCGTGAAGGACGGGCGGATGATGGCGGGTAGGCCGATGACGTCGAGCGCCTGCGCGCCGATGGCCATGGCGTGGCTCATGTAGCGCTGCTTGCGGTCGGTCTCGCCGAGGTTCCACTGGTTCTCCAGCTCGTCCAGCGCCTTGTCGAGCGCGTCGCCCGAAAGCTCGGCCTTCAGCTTGGCGCGCTCGGCCTCGTGGAGCTTGCGGTCCTTGTCCTTGATCTCGGTGGCGTTGGCCAGCATCGACTTCGGCGTTTCGAGGCCGATCTTGGCCATGGCCTCGCGGAAGAGCGCGCGGTCCTCGGCCTTGTCGATGGCTTCCGGCTTGGCGCCGATCATCTCGACATTATAGCGGTCGAGAACGCCCATGCGCTTGAGAGAGAGCGCGGTGTTGAGCGCGGTCTGGCCGCCCATGGTCGGCAGCAGCGCGTCCGGGCGCTCCTTGGCGATGATTTTCGCCACGACTTCCGGGGTGATCGGCTCGACGTAAGTCGCGTCGGCGAGGCCCGGATCGGTCATGATCGTCGCCGGGTTGGAGTTGACGAGGATGACGCGGTAGCCTTCCTCCTTCAGCGCCTTGCAGGCCTGGGTGCCGGAATAGTCGAATTCGCAGGCCTGACCGATGACGATCGGCCCCGCGCCGATGATGAGGATCGATTTCAAATCTTGGCGCTTGGGCATCTCTCTATCCGTTCTTCCGCGTGCGCGAAAAACCGGCCATGGTGATGGGTTCACCGGCCGGGCGCGCATCTATGGTCGTTCAAAGGCTAGAAGCGGCTTATAGGCAAAGGAAGGGGCGAGCGGAACCCCGAAAATCGCCGAATCGACAGGAAAAGTGCGGGGACTTTGCGCTGCCGATCCGGGGTGTCGAGGGCGTGGCGAGGATAGGGCCTATTCGCCAGCCAGAATGCCCGGCAATTCCTGCAGGATGCCGTCCCGCGCGCGCAGGCTGGTGCGCGGCTCCTGCTTCTTCTCGTCCTGCATCAGCCGGGCGAAGACGACGGTGCGGTCCTCACGGCGTGCCCAGCCGACATACCAGCCCCATGGACGGGCATAATCGAAATTGCCGTCGGTCTTTCGGGGATAGGCCATGCCCGTCTTGCCCTGCGCCCGCCAGCCGTCGGCGATGTCGCGTCCCTCGACGATCTCCATCGCCGCATCCATCGCCTCGGCGGAGACGGGCAGCTCATGGTTCACCAGCTTGCGCAGGAATTCCACCTGCTCGCGCGGGGAGATCTTCAGCGAGGAGGCGATCCAGGCGCGCTCGAGGCCATTGTCCTTGCCGGGATCGCCGGTCATGTCGGCATTGCCGTAGCCGAAGGCTTCCGCATAGTCGCGCAGCCGCTCGTAGCCGAGGAATTCGGTGATGCGCTGGGAATACCAGACGACGGAATATTCCAGCCAGCGCTTAGGCGTCGTCGGCTGGCGCCAGTTGTCGCCGCCCCAGTCAGGATAGCCCTTGATGAAGGGCAGCGCCGGCTCCTCGGCGTTTTCGAGGAAGCCGGAATCATAGCCCATCACCGCGAGCGGCACCTTGAAGGTGGAGGCGGGGGTGACGCGCGTCTTGCAGTCGCCCTTTTCCAGGATGATCTCGCCGTTTTCCGCATCAGCGACGATGCTACAAATAATGCGGGCCTCGGCGGGCATGGCGAAGCCGGCGGCCAGCAGGATGCCGGCCGCGAAGGGACGCAGGTCCATCACGTTTTCCTCTATTTCCGAATGACTTGTGCATCATGGATAGCAATGCTTTCATGGCCTGACAAAAGATGAATACTGGTCTTAGCCATTAGGAAAATTGGGGCATTGCCATGGTTCGGCCTTATCTTCCGCTGAACGCCTTCCGCGCCTTCGAGGCCTCCGCCCGCCATCTTTCCTTCACGCGCGCCGCCATCGAGCTGAATGTCACGCAGGCGGCCGTCAGCCATCAGGTGAAGAGCCTCGAGGAGCAGATGGGCGTCGTGCTGTTCAAGCGCCTGCCGCGCGGGCTGATGATCACGGCGGAAGGGGAAAGCCTCCTGCCGGTGCTGCGCGACAGCTTCGACCGCATGGCGGATGCGGTGGAGCGCTTTCGCGGCGGGCATGTGCGGGAGATATTGACGGTGGGCGCGGTCGGCACCTTCGCCGTCGGCTGGCTGCTGCCGCGCCTTGCCGGTTTCCGCGAGCGCCATCCCTTCGTGGAGGTGCGGCTTTCGACCAACAACAACCGTGTGGACCTTGCCGCCGAAGGGCTCGATTTCGCCATTCGCTTCGGGGCCGGCGCGTGGCACGGGACGGATGCCGTGCGCCTCTTCGATGCGCCGCTTTCCGTGCTCGCCATACCCGCCGTCGCGCGCGACCTCAACGAGCCCGCCGACCTGCTCGGGCTGACGCTGCTGCGCTCCTACCGGCGCGACGAGTGGACGCGCTGGTTCGAGGCCGCCGGGCTGCCGCGCACGCCGCCGCCGCAGAACGCCATCGTCTTCGACACCTCGCTCGCCATGATGGAGGCGGTGCTGCAGGGCGCGGGCGTCGGCCTTGCGCCGCCGCTGATGTTCTCGCGGCTCCTGGCCGCCGGGGCTGTCGTCCAGCCCTTCCGCACCAGCGTCGCGCTCGGCAGCTACTGGCTGACCCGCCTGCAATCGCGCAGCCTCACCCCCGCCATGTCCGCCTTCGCCGCGTGGCTGGCGGAAACGGTGGCGGAGGAGGGGCTGGCCTGAGCCCGGTCAGGTGAGGTTGCGGCGGCGCTCCAGCTCGGCGTCGGTCGGCGTTTCGAATTCGAAGGAGCCGCTGGCGACATCGCCGGCGCGGGCATAGCGGCTCATGACGATGCCGGTATCGCTGGTGCGCGAATCGATCAGCGTCAGGGCGCGCGGGAAGGAGGCGTCGCCGAAGAGCCGCTTGCCCTTGCCGAGGATGACCGGGAAGACGGAGACGTGGATCTCGTCGACGAGGTCGTTCTCGAACAGCGCTTTCAGGAATTCGGTGGAGCCCTGCGTCAGGAGGTCCGGCCCGTCGCCGTCCTTCAGCTTGCGCACGGCCGCGATGGTGTCCGGGCCGAGCACATGGCTGTTCTGCCATGTGGGTTTGAAATCCGGGTTGCGGGTCGCGACATATTTATCGATACGGTCGAAGAGCGGGCCGATCGGGTCGTCCTTGTCGACATAGGGCCAGTGGGCCGCGAAGATGTCGTAGGTCTTGCGGCCGAGCAGCAGGTCGAAGGGTTTTGCAAAAAGCTCGCCGATGAAGGCGCCCATCTTCTCGTCGAACATCGGGGCGGCCCAGCCGCCGAATTTGAAGCCGCCGATGGGGTCTTCGTCCGGCCCGCCCGGCGCCTGCATGACGCCGTCGAGGCTGGTGAATGCACCGACTATGATCTTTCGCATGAGACTTCTCCTGGCACGGTTGATTGACGGATACCTAGGGACGAACGGCGGGACGGCGAGCCGACAGGCGCTCGAAAAAAATCAGCCCCAGCGGGTGCGCACCGCCTCCGTCCGGCTGCGGCTCACCGGAATCTCACTGCCGTCCTTCAGGAGGATCGCCAGCTTGCCGTCGGAGCGCAGCAGCCTTTCGACATGCATATCGGCGACGAAATGCGAGCGGTGCACCTGCAAGCCCGGCGTGCCGCCGACTTCCTCCACGGCATCGGAAAAGCGCAGCAGGATCAGTTCCCGCCCGCGGCTGGTCGTCACCTCGGTATAGTGATCGGCGACGGTCATGTGCAGGATCGGGCCGCGGTTCTCCGGCCTGAGGCGGCGCAGCAGCGGCACATCTGCCCGTTCCTCCTCGCTCGGCGGGACGGAGGACAGCGCCTCAGCCTGCCGGCTGCTCATTGTCAGGTAGGTGAGGGCGCAGAAGAGGGCGGAGAGGAGGAGGCCGGTCGCGATGCTTGCGGCAAGGTCGGCGACCGTCGGCGTGCCGCCGAAGGTCGCGAGGCTGATCGCATTCGTCGCAAGCCCGACCGGCACGCCGGCGACCAGCGTGCCGAGCGCCATGCGGCGGCCAAGGCTCGGGATGCGGTCCCGCAGCAGCGTGTTGACGAGCACGATGGCGGTGACGGCTATGGCCCAGGCGACGGCGTGCAGCACGAGCCAGAAGCCGAGGCGGGGGATGGCGGCCAGCCGCTCCGCGGTGCCGTAGGGACCCGTCACCCAGAAGATCAGCACCACCGCGCCGAAGGTCGCCCAGAACCGCGGCGCGCGCAGGAAGACCTGCAGTTCACGAAGCGCGGATTGCAGCAAGGGGCGTTCCACGAAGTTTTCCGTCCGTTCGGGCCAAAGCGTTTGAAGCGGCCCGATCATTGGCGGAAGACGGGGCCGAATTCAACCGTCCCCGGAGCCCGCCATGACCTTCGAGCCGCTTGCCAACGCGCCCTTCGCCGTCCAGTTCCACGTCGCGACCGTGCTGCCGGCGGCCGTGCTCGGCGCCGTCCTCCTCGCCCGCCCGAAGGGCACGCCGGCTCATCGGCTGCTCGGAAAAGTCTGGCTTTTCCTGATGGTTGCGACGAGTTTCTCGACCTTCTTCATCCATGGAATCAACACATTCCACGGCTTCAGCCCGATCCATCTCCTCTCGCTCTATGTCATCCTCGCCAGCGTGCCGGCCGTGATGGCGGCGCGGCGCGGCAATATCCGCGCGCACCGCGCCCAGGTCGCCGGCATGTATTTCGGCGGCATCGTCGTCGCGGGTCTCTTCACCCTCGTTCCGCACCGGGTGATGGGGGCGATGATCTTCGACGGGACGTCTGGCCTTGCAAGCGGGCTTGCTGCCGCCGCCGTCAGTTTCCTGCTCGTCGCGGCGGGGGCGCTCGCGGTGCGCGAAGCCGGCTGGAGAGGGCTTCTCCGGCGGCGCTGAGGGGCCGCTTTTCGTTTTGCAAGGCGCCCCGGCAGGCCCTATAAGTCGTTGCTGAGGAACGAATTCATGCGATGAACGTTCGTCGGCAATTCAATGCGGGGAAATGCGCCATGGAATGGAAAGGTCGTCGCCAGTCGGGCAATATCGAGGACCAGCGCGGAGCCGGTCCCTCGATGGGAGGCAGCAATCCCTTCGGCCGGGGCGGCGGGTTCCGCATTCCGATGGGCGGTGGCGGCCGGTCCGGCGGCGGCATGAGCATCGGCACCATCATCTTCCTCGTCGTCATCTATTTCGTCTTCAAGGCGATGGGCATCGATCTCCTGCAGGTCATGGGCAATGGCGGGCAGGTCAGCATGCCGGGCTTCGAACAGACGGAGAGCGCCAGCAGCCGTTCCTCGCCGCAGGAGGAAGAGACCAAGGAATTCATGGCGACGGTGCTCGCCGAGACCGAAGACACCTGGAACGGCATCTTCAAGGCAGCCGGCGAGACATACGAGGAGCCCAAGATGGTGCTCTTCTCCGGCTCCGTCAAATCCGCCTGCGGCTTCGCCTCGGCGGCGTCCGGGCCGTTCTATTGCCCGGGCGACCACAAGGTCTATCTCGACATGAGCTTCTTCGACGAGCTCGCCAACAAGTTCGACGCGGCCGGTGACTTCGCCCAGGCCTATGTCGTGGCGCATGAGGTGGGCCACCACGTCCAGAACCTCACCGGCATCCTGCCGCGCTTCAACCAGCAGCGCCAGCGCATGAGCGAGGCGGAGGCGAACCAGATGTCCGTGCGCGTCGAGCTGCAGGCCGACTGCTATGCCGGCATCTGGGGCAAGTACACGCAGCAGAAGGGCCTTCTGGAAAGCGGCGACCTCGATGAGGCGCTGAACGCCGCCACCCAGATCGGCGACGACACGCTGCAGAAGCGCATGCAGGGCTATGTCGTGCCGGAAAGCTTCAACCACGGCACTTCCGAGCAGCGCCGCCGCTGGTTCAAGCGCGGCTTCGACAGCGGCCGTCTGGATGCCTGCAACACCTTCCAGGGTGAGCCCTGATATTACACGGACTTCTCTGAAAAGCCCTCCGGCTTGCCTGCCGGGGGGCTTTGCCTTTTCGGACCGAACGGGCCGTTATCATCGACGAATCCGATCATAAGCATCAAAACTTTTGAGATGTTCATGGATTGTTTCGCTGAAAGAAGTGAAATAGAACTCCCCGCCTGACATTTTTGCCCCCGGGGCGCCGTTCATTCTTTCGAGGTCACATCCATGATCGATGCCAGGTCTACCCGGCGCGGGCTCTTCCTCGTCTTCATGATCATGTTCCTCGACGTGATCGGCATCGCCATCATCATGCCGGTGCTGCCGACCTATCTGCGCGAGCTGACGGGCGACGACATCAGCCAGGCGGCCATCGACGGCGGCTGGCTGCTGCTCGTCTATGCCGGCATGCAGTTCCTGTTCGCGCCGCTCATCGGCAATCTCTCGGACCGTTTCGGCCGGCGGCCGGTGCTGCTGGCCTGCATCCTGACCTTCGCCATCGACAACCTCATCTGTGCGCTGGCGGCAAGCTACTGGATGCTCTTCGTCGGGCGGGTGCTGGCGGGCATCAGCGGCGCGAGCTTCAGCACGGCCGCCGCCTATATCGCGGACGTGTCGAACGACGAGACCCGCTCGAAGAATTTCGGGCTGATGGGCATCGCCTTCGGCACCGGCTTCGTCATCGGTCCGGTGATCGGCGGGCTTCTCGGCGAGTTCGGGCCGCGCATTCCCTTCTACGGCGCGGCCGCGCTCGCCTTCCTCAATTTCGTCGGCGCCTGGATGCTGCTGCCGGAGAGCCTGGCGGCGCACAATCGACGTTCCTTCGAGCTTGCCCGCGCCAATCCGCTCGGCGCGCTCATGCAGATGCGCAACTATCCCGGCGTGCTCTGGGTCGGCGTCGTCTTCCTCTGTTACGGGCTGGCGCATGCCGTCTATCCGGCGGTCTGGTCCTTCGTCGGTTCCTATCGCTACGGCTGGAGCGAGGGGCAGATCGGCCTGTCGCTCGGCATCTTCGGCATCGGCGGCGCGGTCGTCATGGGCTTCGTCCTGCCGCGCATCGTGCCGAAGCTCGGTGAGTACCGCACGGCCGTCCTCGGCCTCGTCTTCTCGGTCGTCGCGCTTTCCGGCTATGCCGCGGCGTGGCAGGGCTGGATGGTCTATGTCGTCATCGCCCTGACGGCGCTGGAGGCGCTGGCCGATCCGCCGCTGCGCTCCATCGCGTCCGCCCGCGTGCCGGCCTCGGCGCAGGGCGAGCTGCAAGGCGCGCTGACCAGCGTTTCCTCGATCACGACCATCATCGGACCGCTGATCTTCACGCAGGTCTTCAGCCATTTCACCGCCCCGTCCGCGCCCGTCGCCTTCGCCGGTGCGCCGTTCGCGGTGGCGGCGCTCGTCCTCCTTGCCGGTCTGGCGATCTTCCTCGTCAAGCTGAAAGGGGCCGGTGTCGGCCCGAGCGGGAATTTTGCCCCGGAAAGTGCTTGAAGCGCTTTCAAACGTGACATTTCGACGAAATTTTCGTCCGGAAACGGCCCCGGAGCGCCGTTTCCGCGCATTTTTGATGACGTCATCAAATCTATTCGATTGATCGCGACCGGAACTTGTGATCGGAAGCGAGGCGAAAGTGAGAACTATCATGCACATGGCAACGCATCGCGAGGACAACGGCTGGGGGCGGCATTTCCGGGCGACCCTGACGCTCGGCGTGCCGCTGATCGGCGCCCAGCTCGCCCAGCTCGGCATCCATACGACGGACGTGGTGATCCTCGGCCGGCTTGGCGCGGCGCATCTGGCGGCCATCGTGCTGTCCAGCCAGTTCTTCTTCACGATCTTCATGCTCGGCTCGGGCTTCGCCAATGCCGTCATGCCCATGGTGGCGCAGGCCTATGGTCGGGGCGACACGGTTTCCGTGCGCCGTTCGGTGCGCATGGGCATGTGGGTGGCGCTCTTCTATGCGGCGCTGATGATCCCGCTCTTCTACAATGCGGAAAACATCCTGCTCTTTGCCGGCCAGAAGCCGGAGGTCGCCGCGCTTGCCGGCAGCTACCTGAAGATCGCGCAATGGGGGCTCGGCCCGGCGCTGCTCTTCATGACGCTGCGCGGCCTCGTCAGCGCGCATGGGCGGGCGGGTATCGTGCTCTATGTCACGATCGTCATCCTCTCCGTCAACGCCTTCTTCGCCTATGCGCTGGTGCTCGGCCATTTCGGCTTTCCGGCCCTCGGCATGGAGGGGGCGGCCATCGTTTCCTTCGGCGTGAACGTGCTGAGCTTCGTGCTCATCACCGCCTATATCCAGGCCCAGCCGGACATGCGCCGCTACGAGCTTTTCGTGCGCTTCTGGCGGCCGGACTGGGGCGCTCTGCGCGAAGTCGTCTATCTCGGCCTGCCGATCGGCCTCACCATGCTGGCGGAAGTCAGCCTCTTCACCGGCGCCTCGCTGCTGATGGGCAATATCGGCACGCTGGAGCTTGCCGCGCACGGCATCGCACTCCAGCTCGCCTCCGTCGCCTTCATGGTTCCGCTCGGCCTTGCGCAGGCGGGCACGGTGCGCGTCGGCGTGGCGCACGGGCGCGGCGACCATCTCGGCGTCGTGCGCGCGGCCTGGGCGGTGCTCGTTATCGCGGCGACCATTGCCGTTGGTGGCGGCCTGCTCTTCGCGCTCATCCCGACGAAGCTCGCCTCGATCTTCCTCGACAAGGCGGGTACGGATTCGGCCGCGGTTCTCGCCATCGCCGGCCCCTTCGTGGTGGTCGCGGGCCTCTTCCAGCTCGTCGACGGCCTGCAGGCGATCGCCGCCGGCCTGCTGCGCGGCCTGAAGGACACGCGCATCCCGATGCTGCTGGCGCTGATCTCCTACTGGCCGGTCGGCTTCTTTGCCGCCTGGCTCTTCGCCTTCCCGGCGGGCTTCGGCGGCATCGGCATCTGGTTCGGCTTCCTTGCCGGCCTCTCCACCGCATCCATTCTGCTCAACCTGCGCTTCTACCGGCTGGTGAGGCAGAGGGGCGCCTGACGCCCGAGAGTGGCGATAAGAAAAGCCCGCCGGATCGCTCCGGCGGGCTTTTCACGTCGATGGTGGGCGGATTGCCTGCTTACGCGCGTTCCGGGATGGCTTCCTCGCCCTTCTTCTCGCGCACCAGGTTGATGAAGCGGCGGAAGAGGTAGTGGCTGTCCTGCGGGCCGGGGGAGGCTTCCGGGTGGTGCTGCACGGAGAAGACCGGCTTGCCGGTCAGGCGCAGGCCGCAATTCGTGCCGTCGAACAGGGAAACGTGGGTCTCCTCGACGCCTTCGGGCAGGGTTGAGGAGGCGACGGCGAAGCCATGGTTCATCGAGACGATCTCGACCTTGCCGGTCGTGTGGTCCTTCACCGGATGGTTCGCGCCGTGGTGGCCCTGGTGCATCTTCTCGGTCGTCGCGCCGACGGCAAGGCCGAGCATCTGGTGGCCGAGGCAGATGCCGAAGACCGGAATGCCCGTCTCGATCAGCGTCTTGATCACCGGCACGGCATATTCGCCGGTTGCCGCCGGGTCGCCCGGGCCGTTGGAAAGGAAGATGCCGTCCGGCTTCAGCGCCAGCACGTCGTCGGCGCTGGAGGTGGCCGGCATGACCGTGACCTTGCAGCCGAGGCCGGTGAAGAGGCGCAGGATGTTGCGCTTCACGCCGTAGTCGAGCGCGACGATGTGATACTTCACGTCGCCGTCGGCAAGGTCCTCGTAGCCTTCGTTCCACACCCACGGCTTCTGGCTCCAGCGCGAGGACTGGCCGGAGGAGGCGGGCTTGGCGAGGTCGAGGCCGACGAGGCCGCCCCAGGCCCTGGCTTCGGCCTTCAGCGTCTCGATGTCGAAGACGCCGTTCGGGTCGTGGGCGATCACCGCGTTCGGCGCGCCGTTCTCGCGGATCCAGGCGGTCAGCGCGCGGGTGTCGATGCCGGAAAGGCCGATGATGCCGCGGGCCTTCAGCCAGGCGTCGAGGTGCTTTGCGGCGCGGTAGTTCGACGGCTCGGTGATGTCGGCCTTGAAGATCGTGCCGACCGCGCCGTGGCGGGCGGCCGGCGTCAGGTCCTCGATGTCCTCGTCATTGGCGCCGACATTGCCGATATGCGGGAAGGTGAAGGTGACGATCTGGCCGAGATAGGAGGGGTCGGTCAGGATTTCCTGGTAGCCCGTCAGCGCTGTGTTGAAGCAGACTTCCGCGGTCACCTTGCCGGTGGCGCCGATGCCCTTGCCTTCGATCACGGTGCCATCGGCAAGGACGATGAGGGCGGTGGGCTTTTCAGTGGTCCATGCGGGGGTCGAGGTCATAGTCATCCCGTTTCCGGTGTCGGGCGCCGGCTTGAAAGCCGAGGGAACGGACACCATTTAAGGTCGCAGGCAAAGGCGCGCGGAAACCCGCGTTGGTTCGCCCTGATTGCCGATTTTCGTGCAGGTGCCGGAAAATAGACAAAGCAGGGGACGGGGTCAACCGTTGCCTGTGGATTGCGCGGAATTATAAAGCGTTTGAAATCAATCGCTTGCGTAATCCGTTTGCCGGCGGACCCTCCGCCGGTCTATGAGCATGCACAATCGAACGACGATAGAGGCCGAGCCGCGCATCCCGCGCCGGCAGCCTCCCATGGAGAAAATGATGCGCGATACCATCGCAAACGCCTTGAAGGATGCACTCAAGGCAAGAGACGCCTGCCGTGTTTCCACGCTGCGCCTGATCCAGGCCACGCTGAAGGATCGCGACATCGCCAACCGCGGCGCCGGCAAGGGGCCGGTGGAAAATGACGAGCTGCTGCAGATCCTCGCCAAGATGATCAAGCAGCGCGAGGAATCCGCCAAGATCTTTGCCGAAAACGGCCGTCCGGAACTTGCCGCCCAGGAGCGCGAGGAAATCACCGTGATCCAGGGCTTCATGCCCGAGCAGCTTTCCGACGAGAAGGTGAGGGAGCTGATTTCCGGCGTGATCGCCGAGATCGGCGCGCAGGGCCTGCGCGACATGGGCAAGGTCATGGCCGTGCTCAAGGAGCGCCACCCCGGCCAGATGGATTTCGCCAAGGCCTCCGGCGTGGTGAAGGACCTGCTGAAGTAAATTGCGGTCCTTGCGGTATCATGAAGGCGGCCGGTGGCCGCCTTTTTCGTTTCCGGTCGTGCAGCTTGCGGGAACCAAAAGGAAGGCGCACAGTTGAGCTCGCAGCAATAGGAGCGTGACGATGCGTCGTCGAACGTCACCGCCCGCCCCGGCGAAGTGCAAGTGATGCCGCCGGATTGTCTAGCGTCGAGGTTCCCGGTGGCCGTTCCACGAAACGGAGGCCGAACCCATGCGTGCGACGTTTCTTCTTTCCCTCGCAGCCATCGCCCTTGCCGGGCCGGTCCTCGCGCACGATGCGCCGAGCGGCTGGCAGTACGAGCAATATTGTTGCAATGGCAGCAACCACAATGGCGACTGCCAGATGATCCCGGCGACCGCCGTGCGCATCGTCCACGGGGACTATCAGGTGACGCTGGCGCCGGGCGACCATCGCCTCGCCACCCGCCGCCATATCTTTCTCCTGCCGCAGGGCACCGCCCGCCGCTCGCAGGATGGAGAATATCATCTCTGCCTCTACCCGACCGAGGATACGCCCCGCTGCTTCTACGCGCCCGACATGGGATTTTGAGCCTGAGCCTGTGAATTGCCGTGGCGCCGGGCGGTAATGCTGGCGGTGGGCCCCGCGCATGGTTATATGGACCTCGACCGAGGTATCCATGCGCTTTTCCAACGCCTTCCTAGACGAGATCCGCGACCGCGTCCCCATTTCGGACGTGATCGGCCGACGCGTGACCTGGGATCGCAGGAAGACCAATGTCTCGCGCGGGGACTATTGGGCCTGCTGCCCGTTCCATGGCGAGAAATCGCCGTCCTTCCACTGCGAGGACCGCAAGGGCCGCTACCATTGCTTCGGCTGCGGCGTCTCGGGCGATCACTTCCGCTTCCTCACCGATCTCGACGGCCTGTCCTTCCCTGAGGCGGTCCAGCAGATCGCCGATCTTGCGGGCGTCGCCATGCCCCAGCCGGACCCGCAGGCCGAGCAGCGCGAGAAGGAGCGCATGGGCCTCGTCGAGGTCATGGAGATGGCGACCCGCTTCTTCGAGGACCAGCTCCAGACGCCCGCCGGAGCGAAGGCGCGCGCCTATCTGCGCGACCGTGGGCTGACCGGCCGCACCATCGAGACCTTCCGCCTCGGCTATGCGCCGGAGAGCCGCAACGCGCTGAAGGAGTTTCTGGCGGGCAAGGGCGTGCCGAAGGAGGCGATCGAGGCCTGTGGCCTCGTCGTGCACGGGCCGGAAATCCCCGTCTCCTACGACCGGTTCCGCGACCGCATCATGTTCCCCATCCTCTCGGTGCGGGAAAAGGTCATCGCCTTCGGCGGCCGCGCCATGTCGCCGGACGCGCCGGCGAAATACCTCAATTCCAACGAGACGGAGCTCTTCCACAAGGGGAGCGTGCTCTACAACCATGCCCGCGCCCGGAAGGGGGCTCAAGGCGCTGACGGCGCCGGCACGATCATCGCCGTCGAAGGCTATATGGACGTGATCGCGCTCTACCAGGCGGGCATCGAGAACGCCGTCGCCCCGCTCGGCACGGCGCTTACCGAGAACCAGCTCGATCTGCTCTGGAAGATGACGCCGCAGCCGGTGCTCTGCTTCGACGGCGACGGGGCTGGCATCCGCGCGGCGAACCGGGCGGCCGATCTCGCGCTGCCCTTCATCAAGCCGGGCCGCACGGTGCGCTTCGCGCTGCTGCCCGACGGCAAGGACCCGGACGATCTCGTGCGCCACGAGGGCCGCGCACCCTTCGACAAGGTGCTGGCGAACGCCCGCCCGCTCGCCGACATGATCTGGAATCGCGAGGTCCAGGGCTCCACGCTGGACACGCCGGAAAGCCGCGCCGAGCTGGAATCGCGCCTGCGCCAGATCACCGCGGGCATCGCCGACGAGGACGTGCGCCGCCACTACCAGCAGGACATGCGCGAGCGGCTGAACGCCTTCTTCCGCCCCGCCCAGCGGCAGGGCGGCGGCAGCTTTTCCGGCAACCGGCAGGGCAGGGGCGGCGGTCGCGGTGGGCCGCAGGGCAATATGGTCCCCTCCGGCATTTCCGACCGGCTCGCACGCTCGGCGCTTGTGCGCGGCGCGCAGGAGTTGCCGGCCCTGCGCGAAAGCGTGCTGGCGCTCACCGTCGTCAACCATCCGGGCCTTCTCTTCAGCGACTATGACGAGATCGCCATCATCGAATACGAAAACCGCGACCTCCAGCGCCTCTGGTCGGCCCTCATCGGCATTGCCGGTTCCGTCGGCGCGCGGCTCGACCGCGCCCGGCTGGTCGAGGAGCTGGAAGCCGCCGGCTTCGACACCCTGCTCAAGGGCCTCGACCAGCAGATCCGCAACTCGCGCCTGTGGACCGCGACGGAAGACGCCGCGCCAGAGGATGCCCGCGAAGGCTATCTCCAGGCGCTCGCCCTCCATAAGCGCACCCGCGCGCTCCTCTGGCAGCGCCGTGAACTGGAACGCGAACTCGCCGTCTCGACGGATGAGGGCGACGACGAGCGCGTGCCGCAGATTCTGCGCGCGCTTCAGGAGGTGCAAATGGAGACCGTCCGGATGGAGAACCAGGAAGCCATCATCGAAGGCTTCGGCGTGCTCTCCGGCCGGGTGAAGGGGCCGGCGGGGAAGTAGGTATGAGAAGAATGCCGCAGGCCGCATCGACTGGCGCGCAGCGCCGTCACAGGCAAGCGGCCGCTATAGTCTTGTTGTTGGCGGTGGTGTTTGCTCTGTCAGGCTGGAGGCTGCTCGGCCTTTATAACTGGTCCTGGAATCAAAAACTCGAACTCAGGGTGATGACGCCCGATGGTGAAGTAAGCGGCAGTTCCGTGATGCGAGCCTCGTACGGCTTCCGGCCTGAATGGTGGGGGTGGGGTGATCGTGGGCGCAGCATTATTGGCCACTCCGGCGAAGCGGCGTTTGTCGAGGTTGCTCCGGGCAGGTATCTCTTCGCGATAATGAGCCAAAACGACCCCGAGATGGCCTATGAGACATTTATCGGGCCGATCACGACGTCGCGCGAGGAAAGGATCGAGGGATTCGATCGTCTCTATCGCATGCGGGAAACCCGCGCATTGCCGCGCGAACTCTATCCGACACTCGTGACTTTTCAGGATATCAACGATCCGGCAAGCGTCGAAAGAGTCAATCCAGATAATTTGGAGGCGAGTTTTGGGCCGGGATATGCGTTGTATGGTGTAAATATATCAATTACCGGAGATCCAGTAACCAAAAGAAAAATAAACAATGTTCTTTCTTGGATTGAACATTACTATGATCGTTTGCTTGATGGAAAAAGATTACAGTCTTTGAAACGGGACGCTCCTTTTGCAAATTCCCTAGCGTCCGGCTCCTTCAATACGGAGAGTGAATGATGGGAGTAAACAAGGGTTTTCTGGAAACACGCCAGCTAGTTTGCTGTACAAGAGAGCACCACTAGAATTTCGGGTCTCGATGCTGGCGGGCAGTGGTAGGAGAGTCCTTCGGATCGGCCCTTTCCGCTTGGCTTCGGCCTTCTAGCGTGGTCGCCACTATATCCCATGCGTCGTGAGTGCTCCCTTTTGGTCTGTACAGCTTTCTTGCAACCTACCCTTGAAATCCGAACAAAACAAGAACATTGTGCGTGAAGGCGAAAGTCGTCGGTCGGGTGGTTGCCGATGGTCCCGTGCTTGGCCAGAATGGAGGGAGAAAGTGCAGGTCATGATTCAGGCAAATCCCTCCGGTTCCTTCTCCGCCCTGTTCGATGCTGAGGTCGCCGATCCGCTCGACGTGCTCAAGCGCGTCTATGGCTACGACGCCTTCCGCGGCAAGCAGCAGGCGGTGGTGGAGCATGTGACGGCGGGGGGCGACGCCGTGGTGCTGTTTCCGACCGGGGCGGGCAAGTCGCTGTGCTTCCAGATTCCCGCGCTCTGCCGCCAGGGCGTCGGCATCGTCATCTCGCCGCTGATCGCGCTGATGCGCGACCAGGTGGAGGCGCTGAAGCAGCTCGGCGTGAAGGCGGCGGCGCTGAATTCCTCGCTGACGCGGGACGAGTTCTTCGCCGTGCGCGACGCCATGCGCAGCGGCGAACTCGACCTACTCTATGTGACGCCCGAGCGCATCGTTACGGATGGCTTTGCCGATCTCGTGGCGGAGGCCCGCATCGCGCTCTTCGCAATCGACGAGGCACATTGCGTCTCGCAATGGGGGCACGACTTCCGGCCGGAATACCGCACGCTCGGCCTGCTCGGCGAGCGCTATCCCGGCGTGCCGCGCATTGCGCTGACAGCGACGGCCGATCCGCATACGCGCGAGGACATCATCGAGCGCCTCGGGCTCGAGGATGCCGAGGTCTTCACCACCAGCTTCGACCGGCCGAACATCTCCTACGAGATCGCCGAGCGCGACCAGGCGCGCCAACAGCTCTTGCGTTTCCTGTCGCGCCACGAAGGAGAGAGCGGCATCGTCTATTGCCTGTCGCGCGCCAAGGTGGAGGACACGGCCGCGTGGCTGAACACGCAGGGCATTCGCGCGCTGCCTTACCATGCCGGGTTCGACCGGACGGTGCGCGATGCCAACCAGGATGCTTTTCTCAAGGAAGAAAACCTCTGCCTCGTCGCCACCGTCGCCTTCGGCATGGGTATCGACAAGCCGGATGTGCGCTACGTCGCCCATCTCGACCTGCCGGGCTCGGTGGAGGCCTATTACCAGGAGACCGGGCGCGCGGGACGCGACGGCCTGCCCTCCGAGGTCTGGATGGCCTATGGCATGGCCGACGTCGTGCAGCGGCGCAGGATGATCGACGAGGGCGGGGCGGCCGAGGAGGTGAAGCGCATCGAACGCGCCAAGCTGACGGCGCTGCTCGCCATCTGCGAGACGGCAAGCTGCCGGCGCAAGGCCATCCTCGCGCATTTCGGCGAGGCCCATCCCGGCCATTGCGGCCATTGCGACACCTGCCGCAATCCGGTCGAGACCTGGGACGGCACGGAGGCCGCGATCAAGGCGCTCGCGGCGGTCTATCGCACGGGCGAGCGCTTCGGCGCGGGGCACGTCATCGATGTGCTGATGGGCACGGCCAACGAGAAGACGGAGCGCTTCGGCCATACGGACATGCCGGTCTTCGGCGCGGGCAAGGATATCGCGCCGCGCATCTGGCAATCGATCTTCAGGCAATTGCTGGCCATGGGCCTCATCAGCGTCGACCATTCCGCCTATGGCGCGCTGAAGCTGGAGCCTGAGGCGCGCGCCGTCTTCCGCCACGAGCGGGAGGTGCTGTTCCGCAAGGACCGGCCGCAGGCCGGGCGCAAGGCGAGGGCGGGCGGCTCGCCCGCCGCCCGCGAGCGCGACAACCTTTCGGGTTCCGACCGGGAGCTCTTCGAACTGTTGCGGGCCGAGCGCCTTGCCATCGCCAAGGATCTCGACGTGCCGCCCTATGTCGTCTTCCCGGATACGACGCTGATCGCGCTTGCGCGGGAACGGCCGGCCGATCTCGAGGAGCTTCTCGACATTCCCGGCATCGGCGTTTCCAAGCGCGACCGCTTCGGCGAGGCTTTCCTCGCCGTCATCGAGGATTTTGCGGGCTAGTTTTTGCGGGGCCTGTCGGAACGTTCGGTCCCCCGTCGTCCTTGTTGATGGTCAGCAGGAGGACGTTTCGATGAAAGTCACGCAGCATCTCTGGTTCGAGAAGGACATGGAGGCCGCCATCGGTTTCTATGCCTCGCTCATTCCCGGCTCTTCCGTTCACTGGGTCACGCCTATCATGGCCGATACGCCGAGCGGGCCGGCCGGCAGCGTGAAGATCGCTAGCTTCACGCTCGGCGACCAGCGCTACATGGCCATCGAGGCCGGGCCGCTCGATCCCTTCAACCACAGCTTCTCCATCATGGTGGAATGCGAGACGCAGGGCGATCTCGACCGACTGTGGGACGCGCTGAAGGAGGGCGGCTCGGTGGAGCAGTGTGGCTGGCTGAAGGATCGCTGGGGCCTTTCCTGGCAGATCGCGCCGACGCGGCTCGGCGAATTGATGAGCGATCCCGATCCGGACAAGGTGCGCCGCGTCACTGCGGCGATGCTGAAGATGGTCAAGCTGGATATCGCACCGCTGGAGGCGGCTGCGGCGGGGTAGGTGGGGGCTTGCCCCTCATCCCGCTGCCGCGACCTTCTCCCCGCAGGCGGGGAGAAGGGAAGGATGCCGAGGTTTCCCGGGTCCGCCGGCGTGAGAGGATCGGGAGGGCGTGGCTGCCTGATCCTTTCGGCATCGACCAGTACACATCCATGCCCGCGGCAGGGCTGTCGCATATGGAATTCGGCATTGCCGCTCTTCCCTTCTCCCCTCGGGGAGAAGGTGACCCGAAGGATCGGATGAGGGGTATCTGGAATAAAGCCGTTGATTTTGCCTGCCTTCGGCATCCCCTTCATCCGCCTGCCGGCACCTTCTCCCCGCTGGGGAGAAGGGAGATGGGGAAACGGCTTCCCTTCAAAAATCGACAGCCCTCCCGCTTGCGGGGAATGAACTTGCCCCCGACGGTAATGATTGAGGAAACCGGTGCGTCATATCTCCTTCGCCCCGTTTACGGGGAGAAGGTGGCCGGCAGGCCGGATGAGGGGCTTCGTCTACATCCGCACCGTCATTCCGCCATCCACCACCAGCACATGGCCGTTGACGAAGGAGGCGGCGTCGCTGGCGAGGAAGAGGGCGGCGCCGGCGATCTCGTCGGGGCGCGCCCAGCGCTGCACGGGAATGCGCTGGCGCACGAAGGGCGTCAGCTCGTCGTTGGCGGCCATCGCGGCATTGGTTTCCGTCGCGAACCAGCCGGGCGCGATGGCGTTGCTGGTGATGCCGAAGGGGCCGTATTCCACCGCCATGCCGCGCATCAGGCCGGTGAGACCGTGCTTGGCGGCGGGATAGATGCCGTCGTTCGGCAGCGCGACATGGCCGTTGATCGAGGTGACCGAGATGAGGCGGCCATGGCCGTGACGCTTCATGATCGCGGCCGTATCGCGCGAAAGGCTGGCGGCGGCGGCGAGGTCGGTGAGGAGCAGCGCGTCGATGGCCGCATCCTCCATTTCGGAGAGCGGCCGGCGGTCGCGCGCGCCGACATTGTTGACCAGCACGTCCAGCCGCCCGTGCCGGCGCTCGATTTCGGCGAGCGTTTCGCGCTGGGCGTTGCGGTCGGCGATGTCGAAGGCGACGGCGGAGGCGCTGCCGCCCGCAGCAACGATTGCTTCCACCGCCTCGTCGAGCGTCGCGGCTGTCCGGCCCGTCAGCACGACATGCGCGCCGGCCTCGGCCAAGCCCTTCGCGATTTCGAAGCCGAGGCCGCGGCCGGCGCCGGTGACGAGGGCCACGCGGCCCTTCTGGGAAAACCTGTCCAATATCGTCATCGTCGCTTCCTTTCGTGGCGCCACCGGACAGAGGCGGGGCCTTCCTGTCAACCCCGGCTGGCGCGATGGCGGGGTTTGTCCTTTGCCGAAAAGGCGCTATGTCCGCGGCGGAAAGGATTTCGCCATGGCCCAGAACATCTACGACCAGCCCGCCTTCTTCGAGGGCTATTCCAGCCTTCCCCGCTCGGTCCACGGGCTTGCGGGCGCGGCGGAATGGGAATCGGTGCGCGCGCTGCTGCCCGATCTTGCGGGCCGCCGCGTCGTCGATCTCGGCTGCGGCTTCGGCTGGTTCGCGCGCCATGCCGCCGCGGAGGGGGCGAAAAGCGTGCTCGCCCTCGATCTTTCGGAAAACATGCTGGCGCGCGCGAAGGCGGAAACGCAATCGCCGGCCGTGCGCTACGAGATCGCCGATCTCGACCGGCTCGAATTGCCGAAGGACACCTTCGACTTCGCCTATTCCTCGCTCGCCTTCCATTATATCGCGGATTTCGACCGGCTGGTGCGCACGATCCATGCGGCGCTGGTGCCGGGTTCGTCCTTCGTCTTCACCATCGAGCACCCGCTCTACATGGCACCCTCGGCGCCGAACTGGGCAGAGGTCGATGGCCGCACGGTCTGGCCGGTGGATGGCTACCTTATCGAAGGCCCGCGCACGACGGACTGGCTCGCCAAGGGTGTCGTCAAGCATCACCGCACCCTCGGCACGACGCTGAATGCACTCATCGCCGCGGGGTTCGTCATCCGTCATGTCGAGGAGTGGAAGCCGAGCGAAGCGCAGCTTGCCGCGCATCCCGAATGGCAGGTGGAGCTCAATCGGCCGATGTTCCTGCTGATTGCCTGCGAGCGGCCCTGAAAACAGGGCGGCGGCCCTTTACGCCGGCTGCGGCTGCGCTAGAACTATGCCGTGGAGCCATTCGCCGGCGCTACGATAACAAGACAAGCCGGCGCTTATCGGAAGGGAAGCCGAGCCCATGACGCAACCGACCTTGCCGCTTAACGGAGCCTGCCGTTGCGGGCGGGTGAAAATCCGCATCAGCGCGCCGCCGCTCCTGACCATGGCCTGCCATTGCACCGGCTGCCAGCGCATGTCGGCCAGCGCCTATTCGCTGAGCGCGGCGATCCCCTCGGAGGGTTTTGCCGTCACGGCGGGCGAGCCGGTCGTCGCCGGCGCCAGCCGCGAGGCGGGGCATCACTTCTGTCCCGATTGCATGACCTGGATGTTCACGCGGCCGGCGGGCATGGATTTCTTCGTCAATGTCCGGCCGACCATGTTCGACGATACCGGCTGGTTCCAGCCCTTCATCGAAACCTATACCAGCGAGAAGCTCGCCTTCGCCGCGACCGGCGCCGTGCACAGCTACGAGAAATTTCCGCCGATGGAGGATTACGAGACGCTCGTCGCCGCCTATGCGGCGCGCGCGGCGTGAGCTGCCGCCCTTCGATCCGACCGTCCCTTCCAGCCGTGAGTGCGCGTCCATGACCTCTGCCTTTATCACCCATCTGCAATCCGAAATCGCCGGCCTCAAGTCCGCCGGTCTCTACAAGTCCGAGCGCGTCATCACCTCCAAGCAGGCGGGCGAGATCACTGTGACCTCGGGCGAGCGCGTGCTGAACTTCTGCGCCAACAACTATCTCGGCCTCGCCGACAACGAGGAACTGGCGGAGGCCGGCAAGAAGGCGCTCGACCGCTACGGCTACGGCATGGCCTCCGTGCGCTTCATCTGCGGCACGCAGGAGGAGCACAAGCAACTGGAGGCGCGCATCTCAGCCTTCCTCGGGCTGGAGGATACGATCCTCTATTCCTCCTGCTTCGATGCCAATGGCGGCCTGTTCGAGACGCTGCTTTCAGAGGAGGACGCCATCATCTCCGATGCGCTGAACCATGCCTCGATCATCGACGGCGTGCGGCTCTCCAAGGCGAAGCGCTTCCGCTATGCCAACAACGACATGGCGGCTCTAGAAGAGGAATTGAAGAAGGCGGAAGGCAGCCGCTTCAAGATGATCGCCACGGACGGCGTCTTCTCGATGGACGGCATCATCGCCAATCTCGAGGGGGTCTGCGACCTTGCGGAAAAGTACGGTGCGATGGTCATGGTGGACGACAGCCATGCGGTCGGCTTCGTCGGCAGGCACGGCCGGGGCTCGGCGGAGCATTGTGGCGTGGAAGGCCGGGTCGATATCATCACCGGCACGCTCGGCAAGGCGCTCGGTGGCGCTTCGGGCGGCTATACGTCGGGCAGGCGGGAAGTGGTCGAATGGCTGCGCCAGCGCTCGCGGCCCTATCTCTTCTCCAACACGCTCGCCCCGGTCATCGCGGCCGCCTCGCTGAAGGTCTTCGATCTCATCGACAATGGCGATGCGCTCAGGAAACGGCTCTGTGCCAATGCCGATCTCTTCCGCGCGGAGATGACGAAGCTCGGCTTCACGCTTGCGGGCGAGGGGCATCCGATCATCCCCGTCATGCTGGGCGATGCGAGCCTTGCGCAGGAGATGGCGAGCCGCATGCTGGAAAAGGGCGTCTATGTCATCGGCTTCTCCTTCCCCGTCGTGCCACGCGGGCAGGCGCGCATTCGCACCCAGATGTCGGCCGCGCACAGCGAGGCGGATGTTCGCAAGGCGATTGACGTCTTCGCCGAGGTCGGACGCGAACTGGGCGTCATTTGAACTACCTTCTGAATCCCTTGCGGAGATTTCGTCATGTCGAACATGATGCGTGCGCTGGTTAAAGCAAAGCCTGAAGTCGGCCTCTGGATGGAGACCGTGCCGGTGCCGGAGGTCGGCCCGAACGACGTGCTGATCCGGGTGAAGAAGTCCGCCATCTGCGGCACGGACGTGCATATCTGGAACTGGGACCACTGGGCGCAGAAGACCATTCCGGTGCCCATGGTCGTCGGCCATGAATTCGTCGGCGAGATCGCCGAGGTCGGCTCGGCGGTCACGAAGTATCATGTCGGGGAAAGGGTCTCGGGCGAGGGGCATATTGTCTGCGGCAAGTGCCGCAACTGCCGCGCCGGGCGCGGGCATCTCTGCCACTATACCAAAGGCGTCGGCGTCAACCGGCCGGGCTCCTTCGGGGAGTTCGTCTGCATTCCCGAGCACAATGTCGTGCCGATCCCGGACGACGTGCCGGACGAGGTGGCGGCGATCTTCGATCCGTTCGGCAATGCCGTGCACACGGCGCTTTCCTTCGATCTCGTCGGCGAGGACGTGCTCGTCACCGGGGCAGGCCCCATCGGCATCATGGGGGCGATGGTGGCCAAGCGCTCCGGTGCGCGCAAGGTCGTCATCACCGACATCAACCCCGTCCGTCTCGACCTCGCCCGCAAGGTCGGCATCGATCATGTGGTCGACGCCTCGAAGGAGGACCTCGCTACTGTCATGACGGAGATCGGCATGACGGAAGGCTTCGACGTCGGCCTCGAAATGTCGGGCGCCCCGCCGGCCTTCCGCTCGATGATCGACACGATGAACAATGGCGGCAAGATCGCCATTCTCGGCATCGCGCCGGACGGCTTCGGCATCGACTGGAACAAGGTGATCTTCAAGATGCTGACGCTGAAGGGCATCTACGGGCGCGAGATGTTCGAGACCTGGTACAAGATGATCGCCTTCGTGCAGGGCGGGCTCGACCTTTCGCCGATCATCACCCACCGCATCAAGATCGACGAGTTCCGGGACGGCTTCGAGGCGATGCGCTCGGGCAATTCCGGCAAGGTTGTCATGGACTGGTACTGATGCATGCCGCGCAAAAGTGTGTAGCGGTTTTGCGGCAACGGCATGCGTCTGAACAAAAGGAGGACTGCGTATGAAGTACGAGGGAAGCTGCCATTGCGGCAATGTCGCCTTCGAGGTGGAGGGCGAGTTCACCTCCGCGCTCGACTGCAACTGTTCCATGTGCCGGCGGCGCGGCGGGCTTCTGGCCTTCGTGCCGCGCGAGAACCTGCGGCTGACGGTGCCGGAGGAAAACGTCTCGACCTACACGTTCAACCGCCATGTCATCCAGCATCATTTCTGCGCCAGTTGCGGCATCGCGCCCTATGGCGAGGGGAGCGATCCGAAGGGCAACAGGATGGCGGCGGTGAACCTGCGCTGCATCCCCGCGGTCGATCTTGAAACATTGAGGATCGACAAGGTGGACGGGCGCTCGTTCTGAGGCGGGTGATTCGGTCGGGGGTGCCGGGCGCGTGCCCTTGTCTTTCCGGGATTTGCCCCTACATGAGGCTCAATCGCCCGGATCCGCCGACTTTCCTGTCCGCGAACCCGAATCGGAACCTTTTCCGGCTTTTTTACCGGAAAAGCTTGACGTAACCGAAAATTCTGGGAATCACCATGGTTGGCTGAGAAGGAATGGGTACGGCGGATCGGGAAGTCATGTCAATTATGTTGCTCAGGCAACATTCCCACGATCCCGCGGGCCGGGATGTGGTTAATCGGGATTTAATTGTCAATCCGTTAGGTCAGGGACGCTGATTCGCGTTTGCGCATGCCGAAGGGCGATCGGCTGCGGAACCCCGACCGCTTGGAAACTGATGCTCAGGAAAGCGACGAAATAATATGGCGACAAAGGTCAAAGAGAACGAGGAAGTCGAAAACGAACGCGAAGGCGCATCCGACGGCCCTCTTCTCGATCTTTCCGATGATGCCGTCAAGAAGATGATCAAGGCCGCCAAGAAGCGCGGCTATGTCACGATGGATGAGCTGAACTCCGTCCTGCCGTCCGAGGAAGTCACCTCGGAGCAGATCGAGGACACGATGGCCATGCTTTCGGACATGGGCATCAACGTCATCGAGGACGAGGACGCCGAAGAGGCGGCCCAGACCGACGACGAAGGCGGCGACGACGACAACGAGAGCGAAGGCGGGGAGCTTGCCGCTTCCGGCGGCACCGCGCTTGCGACCGCCAAGAAGAAGGAGCCGACGGACCGTACGGACGACCCGGTGCGCATGTATCTGCGCGAGATGGGCTCCGTCGAACTCCTGTCGCGCGAAGGCGAAATCGCCATCGCGAAGCGCATCGAAGCCGGCCGCGAGACGATGATCGCCGGCCTCTGTGAGAGCCCGCTGACGTTCCAGGCCATCATCATCTGGCGGGATGAACTCAACGAAGGCCAGACGCTGCTGCGCGAGATCATCGATCTCGAGACGACCTATTCCGGTCCCGAGGCGAAGGCTGCCCCGCAGTTCCAGAGCCCGGAAAAGATCGAGGCCGACCGCAAGGCGGCCGAGGAGAAGGAAAAGAACCGCAAGCCGCGGGCCGCCAACGACGACGACATCACCAATGTCGGCGGCGAAGGTCTGCCGCCGGAGGAAGAGGAAGAGGACGACGACGAGTCGAACCTCTCGCTCGCCGCCATGGAAGCGGAACTGCGCCCGCAGGTCATGGAAACGCTCGACACGATCGCCGAGACCTACAAGAAGCTGCGCAAGCTGCAGGACCAGCAGGTGGAAGCCCGCCTGCAGGCGACCGGTACGCTCTCGCCCGCCCAGGAGCGCCGCTACAAGGAGCTCAAGGACGAGCTGATCACGGCCGTCAAGTCGCTGTCGCTCAACCAGAACCGCGTCGACAGCCTCGTCGAGCAGCTCTACGACATCTCCAAGCGCCTGATGCAGAACGAGGGCCGCCTGCTGCGCCTTGCCGAAAGCTACGGCGTCAAGCGTGACTCGTTCCTCGAACAGTATTCCGGCGCGGAACTCGATCCGAACTGGATGAAGTCGATCGCCAATCTGGCCGCCCGCGGCTGGAAGGAGTTCGCCAAGAACGAGAACACGACGATCCGCGACATCCGTCAGGAGATCCAGAAGCTCGCCACGGAAACCGGCATTTCCATCGCCGAATTCCGCCGCATCGTCTCGATGGTGCAGAAGGGCGAGCGCGAGGCGCGTATCGCCAAGAAGGAGATGGTGGAAGCCAACCTCCGTCTCGTGATCTCGATCGCCAAGAAGTACACGAACCGCGGCCTCCAGTTCCTCGATCTCATCCAGGAAGGCAATATCGGCCTCATGAAGGCGGTCGACAAGTTCGAGTATCGCCGCGGCTACAAGTTCTCCACCTACGCGACGTGGTGGATCCGGCAGGCGATCACCCGCTCGATCGCCGACCAGGCCCGCACGATCCGCATCCCGGTGCACATGATCGAGACGATCAACAAGATCGTCCGTACCTCGCGCCAGATGCTGCACGAGATCGGCCGCGAGCCGACCCCGGAAGAACTGGCCGAAAAGCTCGCCATGCCGCTCGAGAAGGTCCGCAAGGTCCTGAAGATCGCCAAGGAGCCGATCTCGCTGGAAACGCCTGTCGGTGACGAAGAAGACAGCCACCTCGGCGATTTCATCGAGGACAAGAACGCGCTTCTGCCGATCGACGCCGCCATCCAGGCGAACCTGCGCGAGACGACGACCCGCGTGCTGGCCTCGCTGACGCCGCGCGAAGAGCGCGTCCTGCGCATGCGCTTCGGCATCGGCATGAACACGGACCACACGCTGGAAGAAGTCGGCCAGCAGTTCTCGGTGACCCGCGAACGTATCCGCCAGATCGAGGCGAAGGCGCTGCGCAAGCTCAAGCACCCGAGCCGCAGCCGCAAGCTGCGCTCGTTCCTCGACAGCTGAGGCGGCGAAGAAACCGAAAAGCCCCGCGACCGAGAGGTTGCGGGGCTTTTTGTTTGTGGGATGTGTCTGCCCCTCATCCGGCTGCCGCCACCTTCTCCCCGCAGGCGGGGAGAAGGGAAGGATGCCTGGGTTTCCTCAAACAAACACGGTCATGTGACTGGAAAAGGGTGCCGCATCTCCCTTCTCCCCGCTTGCGGGGAGAAGGTGGCGGCAGCCGGATGAGGGGCAATCCGCCCCCGCTACCTTACCACCCGCCGCAGCTCTGCAACTGCCGCGCATAGTTGCCGGCCATGGTCGACGCCCGCTTGGCGCCGGCCTTCGCCGTCGCGCTCCAGTTGCCGCGCTGGTAGCCGGTATGGCCGTGGTAATAGGCGATGTAGAGCCGGTACGTGTCGTTGAGCGCGATGCCGTTCCGGCGGTTGCTCTCCGTGTGATACCAGCCGATGAAGCGGATGGCGTCGCGGAAATCGGTGCGGCTCGCGGACCAGCGGCCCGTCTCGCGCTTGTAGCGCGCCCAGGTGCCGTCGAGCGCCTGCGAGAAGCCGAGCGCCGTCGACTGGCGCTTCCAGGGAATGAAGCCGAAGAGCTTGGTGCGCGGCGGGCGGGCGTTGTGCCGGAAACCGGACTCCGCATAGACCGTCGCCATCAGCACGGGGACGGGCACGCCATATTCGCGCTCTACACTATAGGCGGCTTTCCGCCAGTTATCGAAGTAGCCGTCGCGCTGCTCGAAGATGGCGCAGGCATTCTGCGTCTGTCTGGGGACGGACGCACATCCGGCGAGCAGCAGGAGGACGACGATCAATACGCAACGCATCGTGGATCCTCAAAATTTCCGGGTGTTTATAAATGGTAAATCTTAACAATCCGTTTTGATTCAATTGCGGTGTATCCTTATGCCGGGTGCGCCCAAACCGCCCGGCAAAGGTGCAATTGCATTATTTTGTTGCGCTTTTTGCCCTGCTGGCCTAATCAATCCACAGCACGCCGGGCCTTCGCGCACGATTGTTCCGGAGCGTGAAAGTACCCCGTCCTGCTATCGGACACGGCCTGCGCCGTCCGGGCGCAGAATGGCTTGCGACCGGGCCCCTTGGCGGCCCCAGTTGAGGAGAGAACCATGAAGAAGCAGATTTTCGCCGGAGCCTTCCTTGCGGCCTCCGTCGCCTTTGCGCCGCTTGCCCATGCCGATATCGTCATCGGCCTCATCGCCCCGCTCACCGGCCCCGTCGCCGCCTATGGCGACCAGGTGAAGAACGGCGCGGAAGCGGCCGTCGACCAGATCAACAAGAACGGCGGCATCCTCGGCGAAAAGGTCGTGCTGAAGCTGACGGACGATGCTGGCGAGCCCAAGCAGGGCGTTTCGGCCGCCAACCAGATCGTCGGCGAAGGCATTCATTTCGTCGTCGGCCCGGTCACCTCCGGCGTTGCCATCCCGGCTTCCGACGTGCTGGCCGAGAACGGCATCCTGATGGTCACCCCGACCGCGACCGCGCCGGACCTCACCGCGCGTGGCCTCACCAACGTGCTGCGCACCTGCGGCCGTGACGATCAGCAGGCCGAAGTCGCCGCCGCCTATGTGCTGGCCAAGATGAAGGACAAGAAGGTCGCCATCGTCCATGACAAGGGCGCCTACGGCAAGGGCCTGGCAGACGCCTTCAAGGCGGCGCTCAACAAGGGCGGCGTCAACGAGGTGCTCTACGATTCCATCACGCCCGGCGACAAGGACTTCAGCGCGCTGGTCACGCGCCTCAAGTCCGAGGGCGTCGAAGTCATCTACTTCGGCGGCTACCATCCGGAAGGCGGCCTGCTCGCCCGCCAGCTGAAGGACATGTCCGTCAGCGCCACGATCATCGGCGGCGAAGGCCTCTCCAACAGCGAATACTGGGCGATCGGCAACGACGCTTCGGCCGGCACGCTCTTCACCAACGCGTCCGACGCGCTGAAGAGCCCCGACTCGCAGGCGGCCGTCGCCGTTCTCAAGGAAAAGGGCGTCCCGCCGGAAGCCTTCACGCTCAATGCCTATGCCGCCGTCGAAGTTCTGAAGGCCGGCATCGAGAAGGCCGGCAGCGCTGAAGACCCGGTTGCCGTCGCCACGGCCCTGAAGTCCGGCGAAGCCATCCCGACCGCCATCGGCAAGCTGACCTACGGCGAGACCGGCGACCTCACCTCGCAGAGCTTCTCGCTCTTCAAGTGGGAAGACGGCAAGATCGTCGACGCCGAATAAGGTTGTCGTCATTCGAATGCGGACGCCGGGGTTTTGCCCCGGCGTTTTCGTTTTTGGGGGGGCTGCCCCTCATCCCGCTGCCGCGACCTTCTCCCAGCAAGCGGGGCGAAGGCGAATTCTGGGCCGGTTTCCTGCAAATCGGACCGATGAGGGAAGAATGCAACGGTCCTACATGTCTCTTCTCCCCGCTTGCGGGGAGAAGGTGCCAGCAGGCGGATGAGGGCCGTCCCCTTACCGCCCCGCCCGGAACTTCTCCTTCAGCCGCGCGATGTCCGCCGCGCTCCAGTCCGTCACGTCCGTCACCGCGATCCACGGGTCGATATAGTGCTCGCCCGCATAGACATGCCCGAGCCCCATGGGTGTCGTCGTCGCCATCGCCATGTCGAGCGTCAGTTGCAGGAAGGTGACGACGGGGTACCACTGGAAGTTCGGAGAGACGTCCGGTCCGCGCGGCACGGCCATCCAGGCGGGTTGCCGGTAGAAGGAATAGGGATCGTAGAAGACGATCGGATCGCTGGCATATTGCAGATAGACGATGCGCATCGGTCCCCAGTGGTCGCCCGCCTCGGGCAGGGCGTTGCGCTGGCTGGTGAAGCGCACATAGGAGCCGTCGCGGAAGCGCGGCAGCCAGGCGGGCGTGCCCGGATTGCGCTCGGCCGTCATCTTGCGCCAGATGCGGCTGGGGAAGGGCGGCCCGGCCCAGAGCGCGCCCTGGTAGGGATCGCCGATCACCTCGAAGAGTTCCGCCGACTGCTCGGAGGAGAGGGCGCCGAGGCTGAGGCCGTAGAGGTAGAGCTTCGGCCGATGCGCCTTCGGCAGGGCGGTCCAGTGCCCATAGACGGCGCGGAAGAGGGCGCGCGCCGCCTCCGCTCCGTAATCGGGCTCTGCCAGCAGCGAGAGCCAGCTTGCGAGATAGGAATACTGGATGGCGACGCTCGCGATATCGCCGTGATGCAGGTATTCGACCGTGTCGATGCCCTCGGGATCGACCCAGCCGGTGCCCGTCGGCATGACGATGAGAAGGGTCGAGCGTTCGAAACCGCCGACGCGGATAAGCTCGTCGAGCGCGATCTTCGCCCGCGCCTCCGCCGTTTCGGCGGCGTTGAGCCCGGCATAGACCCGCAGCGGCTCCATGGCCGGCTTGCCGGTGAAGGCGACGATGTCGGCGGATGACGGCCCGCTCGCCACGAAGGCCCGACCCATGCGGCCGAGCTCGTCCCAGCGCACCAGCGAGGCGGCACTGCCCGACTTCATGGGATCGGTCGGTTCCGCTGTGTCCGGCTCGATCACCTGGTCGAGATGCCGGAAGGAGGAATCGGCCGTGTGCAGCACGAAGCGCAGGAGAAGCCCGTCCGCCAGCGTCCAGAACAGCGTCGCGGCGAGCGCCGTGCCGATGACATAGGAAAGGCGGCGCGGGGCCGCGCGGCGCGATGTCCGGGCGAAGAGCCGGACCAGGAACGCGAAGAGCCGCCCGAGGCCGAACACCACGAGGAAGACGAGGAGCGCGATGAGGCCGACATAGAAGGGATGGGCGGTCTCGATCGGCGGCAGGTGCATCAGCGTGCGGATGGAGTTCTGCCACTCCGCCGTGCGCCAGAGGAAGACGAGCACGACGATGCCGGAAAGGCCGCCCGCCATAATCATGATCCACCGCCGGAGGCGGTCCTTCGGCTCCGGCAGTTCCAGCCAGAACCACAGCGCGGAAAAGAGCGCGCCAAGCCCGTAGCCGCAGGCCATGGCGATGCCCGAGAGCATGCCCTGGGTGAGGTAGGTGCGCGGCAGGAGACTCGGCGTCAGCGACGCGGCGAAGAAAAGCGTGCCCAGCACGAGGCCGGTGGCGGAGAGGGAAAGGACGACCCGCCAGAACCAATCCCGCACGACAATCTCCCTTCCGCTTCAACGCCTTCGGGGTGCAAACCTCGCATGGCGGCCGAAGCGGCGCAAGCTGCCGCAGGCCGCCGGTGAAATAACCTCCCCCTTGTCGGATCGCGGAACTGACACACGTCCTTGTCATGTCCCAACAAGGAGGAAGCGGACATGGCCTATGTTGACGGGTTTCTGCTGGCGGTGCCGAAGGCCAATCTGGAGGCCTACAAGGCGATGGCGCGCACGGCGGGCGCGGTTTGGAAGGAATACGGCGCGATAGACTATGTGGAATGTATCGGGGACGACGTTCCCTATGGCGAGCTCACCTCATTTCCCCGCGCCGTGCTGGCGAGCGACGACGAGGTCGTGATCTTTTCCTGGATCACCTATGAATCGCGCGCGCGCCGCGACGAGGTCCTCGCCAAGGTCATGGCCGATGCCCGCCTGCAGGGCGACGACTGGAAGGACGTCTTCGACGGCAAGCGGATGATCTATGGCGGTTTCGAGGCCTTCGTCGAGTTGTGAGCGACGGGCGGTTGCGCTATCACGCGGGCTACCGGAAGAAAGGACTTGCCATGAAGGACCTCTATTACGCGATCGTCGGCACCACGACCGACACCAATGCCGGCCTCGTGCGCTTCATGGGCGTCATCCTCGCCTTCATCGTGATCGCTGGCACGGTGTTCTGGGCGATCGGCTGAGGCGGGCGGCGCCGTGGCGCAGGCCGTCATCTCGGTTTCGACCCGCGGGCAGGGGCTCTACGAGTTCACCCGCGAGGCCGAGGCCTTCGTGCGCAAGGCAGGCATGGAAACGGGCCTGCTGACCGTCTTCGTCCGCCATACATCCTGCTCGCTGCTCATCCAGGAAAATGCCGACCCGGATGTACGGCGCGACCTCGATCAATTCTTCCGCCGCCTCGTGCCGCCGTCCGACGATCCCGCCATGGGCTGGATCGTGCATACGCTGGAAGGGCCGGACGACATGCCGGCCCATATCAAAGCGGCGCTGACGCAGGTTTCGATCGGCATTCCTGTCATGGCCGGCCGGCCGGCGCTCGGCACCTGGCAGGGCCTCTATCTCTTCGAGCATCGCGACCGGCCGCACCGGCGGGAGATCGTGCTGCATCTCGGCTCTTGACGGAACCCGTTCGCGCGATGGAACGTTTCCCTGCCGCTGGAAAGAGGAGACATCCATGGCTGACAGGGAAAGCATCAGGGATACGGTCGTCGAGGCGCTGAATGCCCGCGATTTCGCCGCGCTCGCCGGCAGGGTGGACGAGGACGTCGCCATTTCCGGCATCGGCGAGGGCAGCGACAATGGCCGTGAGGCATTGCGGGAGCGGCTTGCCCGGCATTTCGAAGCCTTCGACGAAAGTTATGGCGATGCGCTGACGATGAGCGACGCCTCGGGCAACACGATCGCCATCCGCCTGACGGCCCGCGGCAGGGCCGCCGGCGGGGTTGCCTATTCGAAGGAAAAGATCCTGCTTCTGGAACTGGAGGAGGGGCTCATCACGCGCTTTGCGCTCTTTTCCACCGCGGAAAGTTGAACGCAGGCTGAACGACGAATTCGGTCTGCGTTCAGATCAGCCGCCATATGGTTTCCCCAATCGCCGGACAGAACAATCCGGTCGGAACGAACAGGAGATCCTTCCATGACGACCATTTTCAAAAAGACGCTTCTTGCCGCGGTCCTTGGCCTCGGCGCGCTGACCGCCTCCGTTCCGGCCGCCTCCGCTGCGGGCCTGAGCGTCACGGTCGAGCCGGCCGGCTACCGCAACGGCTTCCTGCAGGTCCAGGACTATGACGGCGGCTGGGATCGCGAGGACTATCGCCGTGATCGCGGCGATCGCTGGGATCGCGACCGCCGCCCTGACCGCCGCCATGGCGACTGGGGTCGCCGCGGCCGTTGCTCGCCGGAGCTGGCGATTGCCAAGGCGCGTGATTTCGGCCTGCGCCGTGCCCGCATCGTCGACATGTCGCCGCGCCGCGTCGTGGTCGAAGGCTTCCGCCGCGGCGACTATCGCCGCATCATCTTCGCGAACGAGCGTGGTTGCCCGGCCATGTAACGCCAAGGAGCAGGCGGGCGACCGCCCGCAGGCTCGCGACGGAAACCGTCCATCTCGTCACCCCCGGCCGATGGACGGCTACCCTCCCGGTTCCGCCGGGAGGGTTTTTGCGTTGGCGTGCCGTGCCGGGGCCAAGGCTTCCCGCCGCAAATGAAAAAGGGCCGGTTTCCCGGCCCTTTCGCTTGTCTGCGTCCCGCCCGGCTTACTTGCCGAGCGCGAAGGTCACGTTGACCACGACGGAATAGCTGTTCTCGCCGGTCGCCATCGGCACGGAGCCGGCATAGTCCTTGGCGACGGCGCGCATCATCGGCATGGGCTCGGCGCGGTAGCTCGTTTCCGAGATTTCCAGTACGCGGCCGAGATCGACGCCGGCGGCGGCCGTCAGTTCCTTCGCCTTGGCGATGGCGTTTTCGACGGCCTTCTTGCGCGCGGCGCTGACGGCGGTGTCGGGCTTGTCGTTGGTGAAGCGGATGCCGCCGCCCTGGTTGGCGCCGAGCGTCACCGCCTTGTCGAGGATCTCGCCGAGCTTGGAGAGGTCGCGCACGCGCAGGGTCAGCGTGTTGGTGACCTGGAAGCCGGTCAGGACCGGCGGCGGGTTCTCGCCCGTGGAGCTCTGCGTGTACTGGTATTGCGGGTTGATCGCAAAGCCCGAGGTCTGCAGGTCGCGCTCCTCGATGCCGGCTTCCTTCAGCGCGGCGAGGATTTCGGCCATGGCCTTGTTGTTGGCGTCGAGCGCCTCGCGGGCGGTCTTGGCATCCTTGACGACACCGAGGTCGATCAGCGCCATGTCGGGAGCCATTTCGGACGAACCCTCGCCGGTGACGACGATGGTCGATTCGCGCGGTTTCGCGGCTTCCTCGGCCCGTGCGGCGGCCGGAACGGCAGCGGCCAGTGCGAGCGAGAGGGCGACGAGGCTGGCGCCGGTGCGGCGGCCCAAGCTTCCGTGGAACATGTTGGAATGTCTCCTGATGGTTGTGTCCCTTGCCGCGTTCTTCGCCCGTGATTGTGTAGAGAATACGGCAGCGCTTGTGAGAATGGCCGATTTCGTCTAGACGCTTTCCCACCGTCGGCTGCCATTGACCGACGGCCCCGGCCATCCGGCCGGAACGGGCCTGTAGCTCAATGGTTAGAGCCGGCGGCTCATAACCGCTTGGTTGGGGGTTCGAGTCCCTCCGGGCCCACCATTTTCCTTCATTATCAGCCGTTTGAATGCGGGTTTGCCGGCAAGGTGGTCTTCTTGCGCAATCCGACATGCCGCGTCGCTGTTTCGATTGCTTTCTGTTGAACAATCATAATAATGTTATTCAACAAGGTTGGAGTAGACGCCCGGAAGGTGTCTGTGGAGGAGGATGTCATGAAGCCCAGTCCGATTACGGCGGCTCCCGCGGATGCGGCGGCGCGCAAGGCGGTGAAGCCGGTGGTGTGTTATCCGGTGGAGAGCCTGCCGCGGCCGGATCTTTCGGCCTATCGCGCGCTGCGCGACGACCTGGTGCTGGTCGAGACCATCGTCGTTCCGCCGCGCGAGGCGGCGACGTGGTCGGTGCCGGCGGGGCATTTCTGCCGTATCGTCTGCAGCGAGGGGCCGCAGGTCGGCGACCTCAACCTCTTCAATGCCAATGATCTGAAGGAACGGCTCTATACCGGCAAGACGCGGGCGCTGAACGGCACCCATGTCGGGCTCGGCGACCAGCTCTTCTCCAACTTCCCCTATCTGCGCCCCATCGCCACCATCACCCACGACACGCTGGACTGGTACGGCTTCGACGAATTCGGCGGCGCGGTGCATGACGTGATCGGCACGCGCTGCGATCCCTATACGCACAATCTGCTCAGCCATGGCGGCCAGTACCACCATTGCTGCCATTCCAACCTGACGCGCGCCTTCGCGCAGAAGACCGGCATGGCGCCGCGCGAGGCGGAAGGCTACGTGCACGACGTGCTGAACGTCTTCATGTGCACCGGCTTTACGCGCGACACCGGGCAGTATTTCATGAAGGCAAGCCCGGTGCGGCCGGGCGACTATCTGGAATTCTTCGCGGAGATCGATCTTCTCGGCTGCATGTCGGCCTGCCCGGGCGGGGATTGCTCGTCGGAGCACTCCTCCGACACGGCGGCCTGCCATCCGATGGTGGTCGAGGTCTACAAGGCAAAGGGCCTGTCGAAGGGCTGGGCGCCGCCGCCGGTCAACGGCTACGACGGCACCCACGGTCTCTAGCGCGGATCTCGGCGCGGGCGGCGGACGGCGCGGACCATGCCGCCTTGCCCGTCGCCGCAGAAGAAGCGGTCCGCGCCGTCGGATTCCAGGCCCGACACGCCGATGCCCCTGGGCATGACGATCCTGTCGAGTACCGCGCCCGTCGCGGGATCGATGTGGCGTAGGTCGCTTTCGTCGCCCTCCCAGGTGCCGTGCCAGAGCTCGCCGTCCACCCAGGTGACGCCCGTCACCATGCGGTTGCTCCGGACGACGCGGATGACCGCGCCGGTTTCCGGGTCGATCTGGTGGATCTGCTTGCCGCGATATTCCCCGACCCACAGCGAGCCCTCCGCCCAAGTAAGGCCGGAATCGCCGCCGTTGCCGGGGGCGGGGATGGTCGCCAGCACCGCGCCGGAGGCCGGGTCGATCTTGTGGATCCTGTCCTCGGAAATCTGGAAGAGGTGGCGGCCGTCATAGGCGGTGCCGGCATGGGCGGCCATCTCGATGGCGCCCAGCATGCGGCCGTCCTCGGGGTCGATCGCCCTGATGGCGTCGCCGGCGGCGAACCAGACGGCCTTGCCGTCGAACGTGACGCCGCCGACCTGCTCCACGCCGGAATAGGGGCCGTATTCGCGGATGATCTCTGCCTCGGTCGTACTCATCGTGATCTCCTTCGGGTCTGTCGATGATCCCATCCTAGCTGCCGGGCAGCGGACCTGGGAGTAACAAGAGTGTCGAGAAAGCGCCCGGCGTCGGCGTCAGCCAGCGCTGGGCCCGCCCGCGGCCGACGGGCTCCACCTTGCCGGCGGCGGCCAGCTGCTCCAGCGCGCGCTGCACGGTGCGGGCGCTGGAGCCGAGCGCGATGGCGAGCGCCGAGCTCGACCACGCCTCGCCATCGGCAAAGAGCGCCAGCACGTCCGCATGGGGTTCGTCCCGCGGCGGGGCGAGCACGACGACGTCCCGGTTCTCGCGCGGGGTCAGCAGGAAGCCGGTCGGGGTGGCGGCGATATCCGCGAAGGGGGTGATCTCGGCGCGCAGGCGGCCCATTTCCACGCGCAAGCGGGCGCGATGCGACTCATCGGCGTGCCGAGCGCGGAAGGCGCGTAGCAGCAGGGCCTCCCGGCTCGCATCGTCGGGAAATGCCTCGGCGAGCGTGCGCAGTAGGGAAAAGAGGATGGGGCGTGTGGCGAGCGGGATGGCCGTCTCCCCGCAGCGGACCACATGGCGGCAGGCATCGACGACGAGCGCCTCCGTCGCGAACAGGGCTTCCACGGCATCGGGCAGGAGCGGGCGCGCCTCGCCCCCGGCGATGAGGCGGGCCGCGGGCTGGCGAAGCACCGCAGCGGCATCCTCGACCTCGCGGATGAGCGCAGGGATGCCGGCCTGCCGGGCGGCGTCGATGGCGCGGGAGAAGGCCTCGCGGGCGATGCCGACGCGCAGCCGCCGGAGCGCGATGCCGGCGGCGGCCAGTTCGTGCGTGGCGCGCAGCGGCGGGGGCAGGGCGGCGGCATCCCGCTTCGCCAGCAGGGCGGTGGCTTCGTCGAGCCGGCCGATCAGCAGCAGGCGGCGGATGGCGAGCGTTTCGGCATGGGCGGCGTTGAGGCGGTCGCCATGCGCCTGAAGCGTCGCGCCGGCGGCGGCAAGCGCCTTGACCGGCCAGGCGAGGTCGCGCGCGGCAAGGGCGACTTCCGCCTCGGCGACGATGCAGCGCGCCCGCGCCACGGCCTCGCGCGGGCCGAAGGCGCGGGCGGCGCTCTTCAACAGGGCCTTCGCCCGGTCGAGATCGCCGAGCTGGGCCATGGCGATGCCGCGGAGCGCCAGCGCGGGGGCATCGTCGCGCAGCGCCACGCGATTCAGTGCGGCGAGCGGATCGCCCCCGGCCAGTGCCCGCGCGGCGGCAATGATCATCGAGTCCATACGATTCCCGTCACATTTGTCACTCCCGCTGCGGGGTTGCCGGCGCCTAGTCTTGCCGTGTCGATCCGGAGGAAAGGCGTTTTGTCGGCCGGGTTCAAGCCCATCCGGCGGAAAATGCCGCCGCTAGGCACCTTGCGGACGGGCATCTTCGGCATCATCGTGAAATTCTTCGCGCGCGATGTCGGAAAAGCCCGCCGGCCGGCGTCTTTCGTCCGGGTGGACGAAACGATGCGGCGGGGCCATGCCCGCCGGTCGGTCCAGAAGGAGATGACCATGATCCATACGCATTATCGCTGGGTGATCGTCGCGGCGGGCGGCCTGCTCGGCTGCATCGCCATCGGCGCCATGTTCTCGCTGCCCGTCTTCCTGCTGCCGATCTCGAAGGATACCGGCTGGTCGGTGACGGGCGTTTCCACCGCCATGACCATCGGCTTCCTCGCCATGGCCTTCGCCAGCATGTTCTGGGGCGGGCTCTCCGACCGCTGGGGGCCGCGGCCCGTGGTGCTGACGGGCTCTGTGCTGCTGGCGGCCAGCCTTGCGGCGACGAGCGTCGCCACCTCGCTCGTCGCCTTCCAGTTCACCTTCGGGCTGGTCGTGGGGCTGGCGGCGGCCGCCGTCTTCGCGCCGATGATGGCCTGCGTCACCGGCTGGTTCGATACGCATCGCAGCCTTGCCGTCTCGCTGGTCTCGGCGGGCATGGGCATGGCGCCGATGACCATGTCGCCCTTCGCGGCCTGGCTCGTTTCCATGCATAGCTGGCGCACCTCCATGCAGATCATCGCTCTGGTCGTCGCCGTGGTGATGATCCCCGTCTCGCTTCTGATCCGCCGACCGCCGGCGCTGGAAGTGGAGGCCGGGGCACCCGCCTCAGACGCGCCGCAGGAGGGCATGACGACGGGTGAGGTGCTGCGCTCGCCGCAATTCATCATCCTGTGCCTGACGAACTTCTTCTGCTGCGCCACCCATTCCGGGCCGATCTTCCATACGGTGAGCTATGCCATCACCTGCGGCATCCCGATGATCGCGGCGGTGACGATCTACAGCGTCGAGGGGCTGGCCGGCCTTGGGGGGCGTGTCGTCTTCGGCCTTCTCGGCGACCGGTTCGGCGCCAAGCATGTCCTCGTCGCGGGGCTGTTCGCGCAGGCCTTCGGGGCGCTCGGCTATATCTTCACGGGCGGGCTTTTCTCGTTCTACCTCGTCGCCGGCATCTTCGGCTTCATCTATGCGGGCGTCATGCCGCTCTATGCGGTGATCGCGCGCGAAAACTTCCCGCTGCGCCTGATGGGGACGGTGATCGGCGGAACGGCCATGGCCGGCAGCCTCGGCATGGCGCTGGGGCCGGTCGCGGGCGGGATGATCTACGATACCTTCGCCAGCTACACCTGGCTCTATGTCGGCTCCTGGGGCATCGGCCTCGGCGCTTTCCTGATCGCCATGACGTTCCGGCCGGCGGCGAAGACGCGCGAGGCGCTGGCGGCGGCGTGAGCTGGAATGAAAAAACCGCCGCGGATGCGGCGGGTTCGACGGGCGAAAGGTTGTTCACGAGACTGCGCGCCTAGGCGGCGCCTGCGGGGTCGCCGATCGGCATGAGGGCGGGGTTGGTCGCCTGCTCGCGCCGGATCTCGCTTTCTTCGTTGTCCGGCTCGTCGTCCGCGGTCTTGCCGGCGTCGCGCAGCTTTTCGCGCGAGGGATCGGCATTCGTCTCACCGGCGGCGTCGCGGTCGTGGTCTGGGTCGTCCTTCGCCGGCATGTAGCCGCGGGGGCGGGTGGCTTCCGGGCCTTCCCAGCGGGGCGACTGGTTCGTGGTGCCGGGCGGGCCGGGTTGTGGTTTGTCGATCGTCATGATCGCCTCCTTCAGAAGTTCAGGAACTGCGCGGGGTTCCGGCGGGCGCGCATGAGAAGGTCGAGCTCCCTCTTGGAGGGGCCGAACTTGTCGAAGAGACGCTGGGCCTCCTCCCGCGTCAGCTCATAGGCCGCGCGGAACGATTCCACCGTATAGCGTTCTCCCGACAGCCTTCGATGGTCGGGAAAGAGCTTGGATTGGTCGGGCATCTGCAATCACGCCTAATCGTCATTGACGGTGAGGGAACCGGCAAGGGCGGCGATTGTTCCGTGGCGGAAATGGAAAGGTTGGGGAGGATCGGTTCCAGGCGCCGACGCTTCTTGCGGGTAATGCGCGAACAGAGACGGGGCCGGAGCATTCGCGCTTCCGACCCCGCTTCCGGGAGAAATCCGAGATAGGCCTCAAGGCCGCGCGCAACCGTATCCAGTGGACCAGTGGTCACAAGAGATGTCCGACGCCGATTGTATACGTCGCTGCCCGATCAATCCTATTTTCCAGCGGCCGCGCCGGCCACCGACAAGAGGCTTGCGACCGAAATTCCTGAAGGAAACGGCGCGGATACGTGATTGATGTCGATCATACATGGCTTCATGCCCATTGTACATGAGCAATTTGCTTGGATTGTCGACATGGTGAAGCGCGAAGTGTTGATGATATTATTTTTGCATTGTACACAATCATTGCGGTCTGAAGGATCGCGACGGAGTGGCGGCTGCTGGAGGGCGGCATGCCTTCTGCATCCAACAAACACCCATGGGAGGGGAAGCATGAAACAGGCACTTCTTTCGATTTGCGCCGCCGCGCTCGGTCTTGCGATCGCCGGCCAGGCCTCGGCCGCCGGCACGCTGGAAACCGTCAAGGCGCGCGGCAAGCTCATCTGCGGCGTTTCGCTGACGGTGCCGGGTTTTGCGGCACCCGACGACAAGGGCCGCATGCAGGGTTTTGACGTCGATATCTGCCGCTCGATCGCCGCGGCCGTCTTCGGCGATGGCGAAAAGGTCGATTTCGTCCCGACCAACATCAACACGCGCTTCCAGGCGCTGCAGTCCGGCGAGATCGACGTGCTTTCGCGCCAGACGACGCACACCTTCTCCCGCGACGCTTCGCTCGGCCTCGATTTCGGCCCGACGGTCTTCTATGACGGCCAGGGCCTGATGGTGCCGAAGTCGCTCGGCGTCACCAGCGCCAAGGAGCTGACGGAAGCCGCCATCTGCACCCTGCCGGGCACCACGACCGCGCAGAACATTTCCGACTTCTTCGCCGCCATCAAGGGCAAGTTCGAGCTCGTCGTCTTCGAAAGCCCGGACGAGAACCGCGCAGCCTTCTATTCCGGCCGCTGCGAGGCGATCACGTCCGACCGTTCGGACCTTGCCTCGATCCGCGCCGTCGCCAACAACCCGGACGACTACATCGTCCTGCCGGAAACGATCTCCAAGGAGCCGCTCGCGCCGGCCTTCCGCCAGAACGACTCCAACTGGGGCGATATCGTTTCCTGGTCCGTCTGGCTGCTGATGGCCGCCGAGGAAAAGGGCATCACCCAGGCGAATGTCGACGAGAAGCTGAAGAGCGAGGACCCGGACGTACAGCGCATGCTGGGCGCCACCGAGGAACTCGGCAAGATGCTCGGCCTCGACAACAAGTGGGGCTACAACATCATCAAGAGCGTCGGCAATTACGGCGAAGTCTTCGAGCGCAATGTGGGCGAGGGCACCAAGCTCGGCCTGACGCGCGGCCCGAACGCGCTCTGGAATGCCGGCGGCCTGATCTACTCGCCGCCGATCCGTTGATCGCTTCCTAGGGCGATCCTCCGGGGCGCGCGCATGGCGGTGCGTGCGTCCCCCTCTTTCCTGATATCGGCGGCGAGGTTTCATGGCTTTCCTGCATGACATGCGCTTTCGCGCCTATTTTTACCAGGCCGTCGCGATCGGCTTCGTGGCCCTCGTCGGCTGGACCCTGTTTTCCACGGCGAGCGCCAATCTCGCCAAGCAGAACATCGCGACGGGCTTCGACTTCCTGACGCGGCCGGCCGGCTTCGTCATCACCGAAGCGGCCATCGCCTTCGAACCCACCGACACGGTCGGCCGCGCCATCCTCGTCGGCATCGCCAATACGGTGAAGGTCTCGCTGCTCGCCGCAATCTTCGGCACCATGCTCGGCCTTGCCGTCGGTATCGCGCGCATGTCGCGAAACCCGCTGCTGGCGCGCCTCGCGCTCGTCTATGTCGAGCTTCTGCGCAACGTGCCGCTGCTGCTCTATCTCTTCCTCTGGTATTCGCTGATCATCCTCATCCTGCCACCGGTCAAGCAGGCGCTGAACCTCCTGCCGGGCGTCTATCTCTCCAATAGCGGTCTCGTCGTGCCGGCGGCGCTTGTCGAAAGCGGCGGCCTTGCGCTTCTCGCCTGCCTCGTCGGCGGCGCGGTCGCGGCCTTCGTCATCCGCAATGCCGCGACGAAGAGCCGTGTCGCAACCGGCCAGTCGAACCATGGTGGCCTCATCGCGCTTGCCGCGCTTGTCGGTCCTGCGCTGCTGCTCTGGCTTGCCGGCGGCGTCTCTATCGACTGGGATTTCCCGACGGCGGGAAAGTTCCGCCTGACGGGCGGGCTGCATGTGCGACCGGAATTCGTGGCGCTGCTCTTCGGCCTTGCGCTCAGCGTCTCTGCAAACGTCGCGGAAATCGTGCGCGCCGGCATCCAGGCGGTCAACAAGGGGCAGTGGGAGGCTTCCGCCGCGCTCGGGTTGCCGCGCGGCAAGACCATGCGGCTCGTCGTGCTGCCGCAGGCGCTGCGCATCATCATCCCGCCGCTCACCAATACCTATCTCACCGTCTTCAAGAACAGTTCGCTGGCCATCGCCATCGGCTACCCGGACCTCGTCACCGTCTCCAACATCGTGATGAACCAGACCGGGCAGGCCATGGAGACGATCGCGATCTTCATGGGCGTCTATCTTGCCCTCTCGATCGCCATCTCGCTTCTGATGAACTGGTACAATGCGCATGTCGCGCTGAAGGAGCGTTGATATGACCGACGTTCAGGCCCTCGTCCTCGCCCCACCGCAATCAGCCCCCGCCGCCGCGCGTGGTGGAAAGCTCTCCGCCTATTTCGGCACTCCCGGCAACACGCTGATCAGCGTCGTCTCTATCGCGGCCATCGTCTTCATCGCCAAGCTCGCCTTCGGCTGGCTGGTGATCGATGCGGTGTTTTCCGGCGACGGCGCTGTGTGCAAGGCGGCGAGCGGGGCCTGCTGGCCCTTCGTGGCGCAGAAGCTGCGCTACATGCTCTTCGGCTTCTATCCCTATGACGAGCAGTGGCGGCCGATGCTGGCGCTGCTCCTGCTCTTCGGCGCCTGCCTTTTCTCCATGATGCCGCGCTTCTGGAGCCGCAAGCTGCTCCTCGCCTGGATCGTCGTCATCCTGCCGGCGCTCTATATCCTGATGGCAGGCGGCGTCTTCGGCCTGACGCCGGTGCCGACGACGAGCTGGGGCGGCCTGCCGCTTTCCTTCACGCTCTCCTTCGTCGGGCTGACGCTCGCCTTGCCGCTCGGCATCGTGCTGGCGCTCGCCCGCGCTTCGAACCTGCCGGCGATCCGCGTGCTTGCGGTCGGCTTCATCGAGATCGTGCGCGGCGTGCCGCTGATCAGCATTCTCTTCATGGCGACGGTCATGCTGCCGCTCTTCATGCCCGAGGGCACGACCATCGACAAACTGCTGCGCGCGCAGGTGGCGATCATCCTCTTCGCCTCGGCCTATATCGCCGAGATCGTGCGCGGCGGCCTGCAGGACGTGCCGGCCGGGCAATATGAGGCGGGCAAGTCGCTCGGCCTGCACTACTGGCAGATCATGCGCAAGATCGTGCTGCCGCAGGCGCTGAAGAAGGTCATTCCGCCGATGGTCGGCCTCTTCATCGGCTTCTTCCAGGATACGACGCTCGTCACCATCGTCGGCCTCGTCGATTTCCTCGATACCGTCCGCTCCGCCATCCGCGATCCGGAATGGCAGGGCATCGCGGTGCTGGAAGGCTATCTCGTCGCCGCCGCCGTCTATTTCACCTTCAGTGCCCTGATGGGCGCCTACAGCCGCTTCCTCGAAGTGCATTTCAGGACGACCCATGCCTAACGTCACCGTCATCCGCAATGCCCGCACCGTCGTCGCCTATGACGAGGGGACCGGCGGCCACGCCTATATGCAGGACGTCGACGTCGCCTTCGACGAGACCGGCTTCGTCCATGTCGGCGGCCGCTATGACGGGCCTTTCGCGGCGGAAATTTCCGGGCGCGACCGCATGGTCCTGCCGGGCTTCGTCAACGTGCATTGCCATTCCGGCGAGGAGCCGATCTCCAAGAGCTTCTTCGAGGATCAGGGAACCGCCGCCCTCTGGGGGCAGGCGATGTACGAATATTCGACGCTTATCGAGATCAGCGACGACGCGGTGAAGGCCGCGCTCACCGTCATGCTCGGCGACCTCCTGCGCAGCGGCGTCACCACCTTCGTCGATATCGCCGGCCCGCATGAATGCTGGCTGCCGACATTGGCTGAAAGCGGTGCGCGCGCCTATGTCGCCCCCGGCTTCCGTGAAGCGCAGTGGCATGTGGAAGACAGCCACCGCCTCGATTTCCGTTGGGATTCCGTCCGTGGCCGCGAGGCCTTCGCCCGTGCGCTCGAAACCGTCGATGCGGCTGAGGCCCATCCTTCCGGCCGCCTCGGCGGCATCGTCGCCCCGGCGCAGGTCGAGACCTGCTCGCCCGAACTGCTGCAGGAAGCGGCGGAGGCCGCGCGCAGCCGCAAGGTGCCGATCACCATCCACGCTGCCCAGACCATGGCCGAGCACGAGGAGCTGCTGCGCCGCCATGGTCTCACCGCCGTGCACTATCTCGAAAAGCTCGGTGTCCTCGGTCCGGATCTCATCCTCGGCCATTGCATCTTCATCGACAGCCACCGCTGGACGCGCCAGCGCACCGCGGACGATCTCGGCCGCCTTGCGGCAAGCGGCACCAGCGTCGCCCATTGCCCCGTCACCTTCGCGCGTAGCGGCATGATCCTGCAATCGGTCGGCCGGTATCGTCGCGACGGGGTCAACGTGGCGCTCGGCACGGACAGCTATCCCTTCAACATGCTGGAAGAGATGCGCACCGCGCTGATCAACGCCCGCATCGCCGCCGGCACGGTCTTCGACGTCTCGACCGCCGATATTCTCGACGTCGCGACGCTGGCTGGCGCGAAAGCCCTCGGCCGCAGCGATATCGGCCGAATCGCGAAGGGCGCGAAGGCGGATTTCTCGATTGTCGACCTGAAACACCCCGGCATGCAGCCGGTCTATGACCCGCTGCGCAACCTGCTGCATTGCGCCGCCGAGCGCGCGGTCGCGGCCGTCTATGTCGATGGCGCCTGCGTCATGGAAAACGACCGGCCGACGCTTGTCGATTATGACGGCGCTCTTGCGGAATTGCAGGCGGTGCAGGATTTCGCGGTGCGCCATTTCCAGGCGAACGACCCGCGCGGCCGATCCGCCGCCGCGCTCGCGCCGCTTTCTCTGCCGGTGCTGCCGCATCCGTGATGCTGCGGATCGCCAAGGGGGGAGGGAAGTCCTATGATGATCCTCCCGAACCCTGACCTGGCCGCACCGCGCATGCATCGACGACTGATCTTTCTCCGCTCCTCAGCCGCTTTTGCCGGCGGCTGGCTGTTGTTGCTGGCGGCTTTCGGCGTCTATTCCGCGACGAGCCATTGGCAGGCCTTTGAACAGGAAGTCTCGGAAAGCGGCCGTGCCTTGCAGCGGGCCATCTCCCAGCGCGTCGCCCAGCACGATGCGCACCTGACCAGCCTCAGCGCCCTCGGCCTCGCGCAGGCGCAGCCATCGGAAGATTTCGACCTCGTCGCCAAGTCGATCCTGCGCTTCTACCCTCGCATCGTCGCCATCGACCTCGTACGTCTTCCGTCAGGCACGTCGCCCGACGTCGTCAGTTCGGCGACATCAGGCGATGGCTCGACCGTCGATCCCGCGCAGGTCTCCCGGGCCGTGGAAATGCTCACCCCCGGCAAGGCGGCCTATGGCGCGGATGCCAAGCCCGGCCATTACCGGGTGATGAAGCGCATGAACGAGACGATGGCCGTCAGCCTTGATATCGATGGCGCAAAGCTGGTCGAGGGCGAGGAACTGCCGCGCTGGGCGACGCTGCGCCTCTCGACGGCCGAGGGGCCGCTGCTGGAAACCGGTGCTAGGCAGCCCGACGCCGCAGGTTTTCTTGCCCGCACGGTCAGTTTTGACGCGTCGATCGCCAGCGCCACCCAGCCGCTGCGGCTTTCCCTGCAGCGCCATGTCACGCTCGCGCAACTCTTGCCGCCGCTGCCCTTCGCGCTTTTCGCCGCCCTCTCGCTTGCGGGCCTCGTGCTGGTGCGCTCGCTGCTGAAGCACCGGCAGGATGCTGCATTGGCGCGGGAGGCGGCGGAGGCCGCGTCCCAGCGCGAGGCGCTGCGCCAGCACGAGACGAAGCTCGCCCATGCGCTGCGCATCAACAGCATGGGCGAGATGGCCTCCGGCATCGCCCATGAACTCACCCAGCCGCTGACGGCGCTACTCAGCCAGAGCCAGGCCGGCAGGCGCATCGCCGCTGCGAACGGCCTGACGGATACGCCCATCGACACCGTGCTTGCCGCCAATGTGCTGCAGGCCAAGCGCGCCGCCGATATCCTCGTGCGCCTGCGCGCCTATGTCGGCAAGAGCGCGCTGGAAGCCGGCGTGCACGATCTCGGCCGCCATGTCGCCGATATCGTCGCCCTCTCGCGCATCGACCTCGACCGGCGCGGCATTACGCTCGATATCGAGATACCGGAGGTCCCGGCGCTGGCGCGGATCGATCCCGTGGAGATCGAGCAGGTCATCCACAACCTTATCCGCAACGCCGCCGATGCCGTCGAGCAGGCGGGCAGGGCGGATGGCCGGGTGCTGGTCGCGCTGAAGCCGGCGGGAGCAAGCTACGAGATCACCGTCTCGGATAACGGCACCGGCATCCCGCCGGATATCCTGCCGCGCCTCTTCGAACCGTTCTTCTCCAGCAAGCCTGACGGCATGGGCCTCGGGCTCAGCCTTTGCGAAAGCATCGTCGAGCGCTTCGACGGCAGCATTTCGGCCGGAAACGGGGCGACGGGCGGTGCGATCTTCACCGTGCGCCTGCCGGCGGCACAGGATATGCAGAAACGAGAGGAAGCAGCGGAATGACGATGGCGCCGGTCTATCTGGTCGATGACGACGAGGGGGTGCGCAGCGCCCTGTCGCTTCTGCTCGGCACCTACGGCGTCCGCATCGAGACGTTCGGCGACCCCACCGCCTTTCTCGCCCGCGCGCCGAAATTGAAGCCGGGCGTGCTGCTGCTCGACCTGCGCATGCCCGCCATCACCGGCCTGCAACTGCACGAAAAGCTCGCCGCCATCGGCTGCGACTGGCCCACCATCATCTGCACCGGCCATGGCGACGTGCATGCCTGCCGCCGCGCTTTCAAGGCGGGCGTCGTCGATTTCCTCACCAAGCCCATCGACGAGCAGGTGCTGATCGAGGCCCTGCAACAGGCCTCCGGCGCGCTGGACGTGCATGCGGAGAAGGCGGAAGCGGTGAAGCTGGTGGCGCAGCTTACCGATCGCGAGCGCGAGGTGCTGGACATGGTCGGGCGCGGCTGGTCGACGAAGGAGATTGCCGACAGCCTGCAACTCTCACCCCGCACGGTCGATACGCACCGCGCCAACATCGCCCAGAAGCTCGGCACGACCTCGGTCGCCGAGTTCGCGCGCCTCGCGCTGATCGGGCAGGCTCCGTAGTCCTACGGACCCCGCTCCGTCCGTCCACCGATACCGCAAGACGCGGAAATCTCCGAAAAGAGGGTCGTTGCCGCCGATGAGACCGGGCGGCCCCAGATGGAGATCAACATGAAGAAGTTCGTTGCTACCGCCTTCGCCGCTCTCGCCTTCGCCGGCGCCGCCAATGCCGACGTGCTCACCGAGCGCAACATGCCGCTCGACATCGCCGTCGAAGCCGCTCAGGCTGCCGTCAATGCCTGCGCCGCCAAGAAGTTCAACGTGACGGCCGCCGTCCTCGACCGCGCCGGCATCACCCGCGCCGTGCTGCGCGCAGACCGCGCCGGCCCGCATACCGTCGACAGCGCGATCCGCAAGGCTTTCACCGCCGCTTCCATGCGCACGCCGACCCAGAAGATCGCCGAGAATGTCGGCAAGAACCCGGCTGCCGCGCAACTCGTTTCCATCGAGGGCTTCCTCGTCCTCGCCGGCGGCGTTCCGGTGAAGGCGGGTGAGGAAACCATCGGCGCCATCGGCGTCGGCGGCGCGCCGAGCGGCGATATCGACGACGAATGCGCCCGCGCCGGCATCGAGGCCGTCAGCGCCAAGCTGAAGTAAGGATTGCGCGTTCCATGATCGACCCCGGCGCCGGAAGGCGCCGGGGTCTTTCTGTTTGAAGCTCCTCCAACGGAGGAGGGTGGGGCGCCGGGGTTTGTCCTTTGCCGGGAAAGGCATAGACTGCCCGAAATCACGGGGAGAATGCCGCATGCGCCCAACGATTCCCGTTCTTGCCGCCTGCCTGCTTCTTGCCGCGGCCTCGCAGTCCGCTGCGCGGGACGGCGCCTATGTCGCTTGCGACAATGGCCTGCGCTGCTTCAAGGCGCCATGCCCTTCCACGGCGGTGCGCGATCTTGCGACCGGCAAGCTGTGGAAGGGGACGTTTCCCGATATCGGCAGGCTTTCGGCGAGCGATCAGCAGCGTATCCGCGAGACGGATGCGCTCTACTATGGCCGTCTCGTGCTGCGCGGCCATATCGTGCGGCAGGCAAAGGGCCCTTCCGTGCTCGTCGTGACCGGCATCGAGCGGAAGGCGAGGCCGGCGGAGCGCCGGCACTGCCCGGAGGGATAGGGGCGACCTGCAAACGGCGCCTTTTTGCGCTTCCGGTGGATAGACCTAATCGCGATCCGGCGCGCCGAGCGGGAAGAACTTCCGGTAGGGCCTGCCTTCATCGACCGCACGGGCGAAGGCGGGGCGTTCGAGCAGCCGCCGGCGATAGGCGTGCACGTTGCGAAAGCCCGGATCGATGGCATGGGTCCAGTCGGCGTAGAAGAGGAAGGGGCCGGCGCCGCAATCGGCGAGCGTGAAGGCCTTGCCCGCGGCCCATTCTCGGCCTTCCATGTGCCGGTCGAGCCAGGCATAGGCGCGCTCCAGCATCCGCCGCGCCTCCTCGACGCCGTAGGGGTCGCGGTTCGGCTCGGAGCGGATGGCGTCGAAGACGATCTTCTGCTGCGGCGTCGAGATGTAATTGTCGAAGAAGCGGTCGAGCATGCGCACCTCGATCGCCGCGTCAGGATCGTCCGGGATGAGCTTCACGGCCCCCGGATAGCGCAGTCCCAGATATTCGATGACGATGGTCGCCTCGACGATCGTGCGGTCGCCGTCGACGAGGATGGGGAACCGCTTGATCGGCCAGCGCGCCTCGAAATCGGCAAGCGTTTCCGGCTGGGCATGGTCGAGCATGCGATACTCGAAATCCGTGCCGTTTTCATAAAGCGCCGTCAGCGCCTTCTGGCAGTAGCTTGAAAAGGGATGGGCATAGAGAACCGGCTTCATGGCAACCTCCCGTTTGCCATGCCTTTGTCGCAAATCCGATTGCACTTTGCAATCGGATTTTCAAGGCGCAGCAGTTTCCCGACCTCGGGCGGGACCTGCATGGTTCCGGACCGTCAGTCGCTCCGCCAAGCGAAAGCCCTCTGCAGGTCTTCGCTGTGCGATCTTGCGAACTGGGTCTGGGCGAGCGGGATGGCCAGGACCAAAAAGACCAGGGCGCCGACGAACAACGCGCCGGGATAAAGCAGTCTGGGTTTCACGTATCACCTCGCATTCCAGCACCGGTTTATCCGGTGAAAAGCTGACATCGGGCTGAACGCGGCCGGATCGTTCAGGCGGCTGTCAGCTTGGCGGGGCAGGGGGAAACAAAAATGGCGGACCGTGCGCGGCCTTGCCCGATTTGACGTGAAAGGACCATTCATGCGCGAAGGAACCGGCCGCTTCTCCCTCTGGCGGCCCGAACTTGGCAGCGTTACCGTCAGCATCCTGACGGCGCTTTATCTTCTGGCGCTCACGAACTGGAGCTTCTGGTCGAAGGGCTGGTCCTATCTTGAGGGCCGTCCCACCACCTTCGCGTCCATCGCCCTTGGGGTCGCCTGCCTTTACATCGCGCTCTGCGTCGCCGTGTCGCTGAAATATGTGATGAAGCCGCTCTTCATCGCGCTCATCCTCGCAAGCGCCGCGGGCGCCTGGTTCATGGACCGCTTCGGCGTCGTCATCGACATCGAGATGATCCGCAACGCGGCAGAGACGAACAGCGCGGAAGCCGGCCATCTCATCACGCCCGGCTTCGTCATCCACATGCTGGCCTATGGCGTGTTGCCCTCGCTCCTTCTGATCTGGGTGAAGGTCCGCCACCGCACCTTCTTCGGCAAGGTGCGAGGCAACCTTGCCGTCATCGTGCCGGCGCTTGTCGTCGCGCTCGTCGCGGGGCTCTCTCACGCCCGCGTCTATGCCGCCGCCGTCAGGGCGCATCACGACTGGTTCGAGACGCTCAATCCCATCGTGCCGCTCGTTACCGCCGTCCAGTTCGCGGCCGGCCAGTCCGGCGACCTGAATGTGGTGGCCGCGCCGCTCGGCGAGGATGCACGTGTCAGCGACGCGCCGCTTGGCCAGCGCAAGCCGCGCCTCATGATCGTCGTTGCCGGCGAGACCGCACGCGCCGACAATTTCTCGCTCGGCGGCTATGAGCGCGATACCAATCCCGAACTGGCCAGGAAGGATATCCTCTACTTCCCCGACACGACGAGCTGCGGCACGGCGACCGCCGTCTCGCTGCCCTGCATGTTCTCCGTCTATACCCGCTCCGACTACACACACCGCAAGGGGCTCGCGACGCAGAACCTGCTCGACGTGCTCTCCCATGCCGGCGTCGATGTCGAATGGTGGGACAACAATACCGGCGACAAGGAAATCGCCAAGCGCGTGAAGGAGCAGTCGCTGATCAAGAACGGCAATCCGGCCTATTGCTCGGGCGGCGAGTGCCAGGATCAGGTGCTGATCGATGCGCTGGACGGCTGGATCGGCTCGGTGAACCGGGACACGGTGCTGGTGCTGCACCAGATCGGCAGCCACGGTCCGGCCTATTACCAGCGCTATCCCGAGGCGTTCCGCCACTTCCAGCCGGAATGCCGCAGCGCCGAGTTCTCCGACTGCACGAAGGAGGAGATCGTCAACGCCTATGACAATACGATCGCCTATACCGACCACATCCTTGCAAGCGTGATCGACCGGCTGCAGAAGCAGGAGGACCGCCTCGACGTCTCCATGCTCTACATGTCCGACCATGGCGAATCGCTTGGAGAGCTGGGCCTCTACCTGCACGGCGCGCCCTACATGATCGCGCCGAGCCATCAGACCCATGTGCCCTTCGTGCTCTGGCTCGGCAAGGACGAGAAGGCGGCCTATTCCGCTGCCTGCCTCGAAGGCAAGACCAGGGAGCCGCAATCGCACGACAACCTCTTCCACACCGTGCTCGGCATGATGCGGATCGATACCACGGTGCGCGATCCGTCCCTCGACATCGTCTCCGGCTGCCGCGAGGGTGCTACGTCCTGAACGATGGGCATGGCAAGACGGCTCCTGCCCATGTATCGTCCGGATTCGGAAGGCGGCGGCGGTCAATGCGCCGCCGCGATGCGGAGTGCCGGGCGATTGAGAGTTCTGCTGATCGAGGACGACGCCGTTCTGGGCGAGGCGGTGCGTGATTATGTGGCCGGGCTCGGTCATGCCGTCGACTGGATGCAGACGCTGGACGACGGCCGCACGGCGACTGACACGGTTGCCTACGACCTCATTCTGCTCGACCTGCGCCTGCCGGACGGCAGCGGGATTTCGCTGCTGACGGACCTGCGCCGGGCCGGTGCCATCACGCCCGTCATCATCCTCACCGCACACGACCAGATCTCCGACCGCATCGAGGGGCTGAACAGCGGGGCGGACGATTATCTCGTCAAGCCCTTCAACCTCGGCGAGCTCAATGCGCGCATGCTTGCCGTCGCCCGGCGTTATGCCGGCACGGCCGTTCCCTTGGTGGAGGCCGGGCCGCTGACGATCCAGCTTGCCGATCGCCGGGTGCTGCGCGAGGGCGAGCCGGTCGATCTTTCCAGCCGGGAATGGGCGGTGCTGGCGCGGCTTGCCGCCCGGCCCGACGCCATCGTCTCCAAGGGGCAGATCGAGGAGGCGCTCTATGCCTTCGGCTCGGAAATCGAAAGCAACACGGTGGAGGTCTATGTGAGCCGGCTGCGCAAGAAGCTCGGCAAGGGCTGCGTGGAGACCCTGCGCGGCATCGGCTACAGGCTCGGCCGATGAGAGGCGGGCCGATGAGAGGGGGAAGGAGCCTTGCCGGCCAGCTCATGCTGTGGATCACGGCGACGATCACGCTGCTCTGGCTCGTCGCCGTCGGCTTCGGCGCCTTCGTCATGCATGACGAGTTCGGCGAGATTTTCGACAGCGCCCTGCAGGAGACCGCCGAGCGCCTCGTGCCGCTGGTGGTCGATGACCTGAGGCATCGCGACGAGCCGAACGCCCCGTTGCGCATCGAGGCGACGCGCGGCCCTTCCGAGGAGGAGTACCTGACCTATCAGGTGCGCGACGAGACGGGCAGGGTGCTGCTGCATTCGCACACCGCGCCCGTCGATCCCTTCGGCGCGCCGCTCAAGGTGGGATTCTGGGAAGGGCGCAAGGGCCGCATCTACACGGCTGCGACACTGGACGAGACGATCTTCGTGCAGGTGCAGGATTCGGCGAAGGAGCGGCGGGAGGCGACGCGGGAAGGTTCGCTCGCCCTGCTCCTGCCCGTGCTGCTCATCGTTCCCCTCACCATCACGGCCGTCTGGTTCATCGTGCGCCGTGTTCTGGCGCCGGTCGAAACGTTGCGCGCGGCGATCGGCGAGAAGGATGGCGGCAATCTCGCCGCCATCGAAGCGGTGGGTCTGCCGCAGGAGCTGCGGCCGATCCTCCGCTCGGTCAATCTCCTGCTTGCCCGCCTGCGCGCGGTCCTTGCGGCCGAGCGCGAATTCACCTCCAACAGCGCCCATGAGCTGCGCACGCCGATCGCCGGCGCGCTGGCGCAGACGCAACTCCTTCTTTCCGAGCTGACTGACGTGCCGGAACGCGCGCGCGCCCAGCAGATCGAAGCCTCGCTGCAGAAGTTGACCAAGCTTACGGAAAAGCTGCTGCAGCTCGCCCGCGCCGAGGCGGGCATCGGCATGACGGAAAACACCTTCGACGTCGCCGATGTCGCCCGCGTCGTCGTCACCGATTTCCAGCGCGCCTCGGCCGATGCCGGGCGCATCCGCCTCGCAAGCGACCTTGCCGGTCCGGTCCTGCACGAGGGCGAGGCGGACGCTTTCGCCATCGTGCTGCGCAATCTCATCGAAAATGCGCTGCTGCACGGGCGGGCCGATGCGCCGGTCGACATCCACCTCACCAGGGCGGGCGATGTGCGCATCCGCAACGGCGCCCCACGCATGAGCGATGAGGAGCTTGCCGCCGTGCGCAAGCGCTTTGCCCGTGGCAGGACCCTTGCGGCCGGTTCCGGCCTCGGCCTGTCCATCGCCGAGCGGCTCCTGGGGCAGATGCAGGCGAGCCTCGTCCTGACCTCGCCCATCCCCGGCATGCCCGACGGCTTCCAGGCCGAGATCGTGTTTCCCACACGGAGCTGAGGGGGGGGCGGCAGCAGGCCTGACCCATTTCCGGACAGCCCGGTTTTCCGGTGTTTCCCGCTTGCAACAGTCGGGCGGTTCCGGCTATTTTTTTGTATTAGCATGTGAGAAAGTTGTGGCTTTATGCCCAATATTGTGGTTTTATGTGGTCATAATCAAAAACTGGTGGGGAACATGGGTCGCAAACCGGAGGAATATGCGCGGCTTCTGGCCAGCGCACTTTGCAAGTTGCATGCAGCAGAATCTCGCGGCGGGTCGCCGCTTCTTTCAGAAAACAGCGTTCGCGTAATCAGCCAGACCATAGCCGCGGCGATGGACGAGGCACGGAATGTCCACATCCATGATGAGCTGACGGCGATGAACGAGCGCCGCGAGCGTGTCCTGCTTCACTCCTGATCGTAAGCTTATGGCGCGGGTTTGTACTGCGTATTGCGCCAATGACATGTCATGATCACGGAGCTGCCGCCCGAAGCCGCGTATTCTGGCTTCGGGCGGTCTATTCATGTCCTGAGGTGACTTTCCCGGTGCGGGGCGATAGGTCCTCATAAGGCCTGTGGCATCGATTCTGAGGAGGAACCCGACATGACGCAATGGGGCAGCACCGGCAAGGGCAGGATCGCACTCGTGACGGGCGGCGGAACAGGCATCGGCCTTGCAATCGCGCGCGCCCTCAGCGCCGAAGACTATGCCGTCGTCATTACCGGGCGCCGGCTTGCCGTGCTGGAAACGGCGGCGGGGGAGATCGCTGCGGCGACGGGCAATCCCGTGCGGGGCATCGCCTGCGATGTCGGCGATCCCTTGCAGGTGGCGGCCGTCTTTGCCGAGGTGAAGCAGGAATTCGGCCGGCTCGACGTTCTCGTCAACAATGCCGGCTCCAATGTCTCGCCGGCATTGCTGGAGGACATTCCCTTCGAGGAATGGTCGAGCATCCTCGCCGCGAACCTCACCGGCGCGTTTCTCTGCACCCAGCAGGCCTTCCGCATCATGAAGGACCAGAGCCCGCGCGGCGGGCGCATCATCAACAACGGCTCGATTTCCGCGACCGCGCCGCGCCCCAATTCCGCGCCCTATACCGCGACGAAGCACGCCATCACCGGCCTCACCAAGTCGACCGCGCTCGACGGGCGCAAATACGATATCGCCTGCGGCCAGATCGACATCGGCAACGCGGCGACCGACATGACCTCCCGCATGAATGCCGGCGTGCTGCAGGCCAACGGCGAAATCGCCTCCGAGCCGACCATGTCGGTCAGCCACGTCGCCGACGCGGTCGTCTACATGGCCAGCCTGCCGCTCGACGCCAACGTGCTGACCATGACGGTGATGGCGACCAACATGCCTTTCGTCGGGCGGGGGTAGGGCGCGTATCGGTCCGGGCCCGGCGGTGGCGCGCGTTTCAGGATTACTGCGACAGGATTGTTGAAATCCAGGGGTGAGCGGTGCAGTCCGTGAGCCCGCGATAGAGGATGCCCTCCCACCCGAAGGCGCTGGCGGCCTGCACCACCGCCTCCGAATCGTCGAAGAAGAGGGGCGGTTCGTCCTGGGGCCCGAGGATTTCCGCGGCGCGCTCGAAGAAGGCGCGCGTGGGCTTCAGCGCGCCGAACCGGGCCGCGTGAAACATATCGTCGAACAGGTTCTCGAAGCCGTGCCTGTTCCAGAGATGGAACGCGCGCAGGTGTTCCTGGTTGGTCGCGACATAGAGGCGGGCGCGTCCCGTCCGCCGGAGGCGACGGACGACATCCAGCAATTGCCGGTTCAGGTGACTGTCGCGATCCAGCCAGTAGCTGGCGACGACGAAGGGTGAGCCAAGAAAGCCCAGTTGCGGAAGGACCTCTTCGAGGGCCGAAAGCAGCGCCTTGCGGCCCGTCAGGACCTCTCTCTCGAAGGCCTGCTTGATGAAGAGATCGCGGAATGCCGCCGGATCGATGCCGAGATCGGCAAGCAGGTGCTCGTCCCATCGGCGGCGGCGCTCCGTCTGCCCCGTATAGCCATGGACGAGGACGCCATCCACATCGAAGAGCACCGATCTCAAGACAATCCCCTTTCAGCTTGATGGACTAACGTCGCGGCTCGCCGCCTGCGGCATAGACCGTCTTCTGCTGGAACTTGAAGACATGGCCGCAGCGGCAGCGGATCATGTGCTTGTCGGGATATTTCGAGGGCCGTTCGGTGAGGAAGCCGCGCGGCAGGGAATCGACGGTGAAATCCGGGTGAGCGCGGGTCGGCATGTCGTCCTCGGAGACTTCCGCATAGCCGGCATTGCCGCACATGGCGCATTCCAGTTTGCGCGAATAGCGGTCGCGGGCGGCCATGGGGAGCTCCTTCGTCGGTTAGGGTTCGCCGTTAATAGGCATCGGTCCGGCCGGTTTCAAGGATTCGATGCGGCCAGCAAAGCCTGAAGGGCGGTGATGATGCGGCGGTGCTGGTGGGCGTGGCGGGTGCGCACGTTGACGGCGGCGTAGACCGGCTGGGCGATTGGCTCGGCGCCTTCCACCCGGCTTGCCGCGCCGGCCTGCACCAGCCGCGCGGCGTCGGCCGCCGTCACGAAGGCCGAGCCGCCGAGCTTCTGCATCAGCGCGAGGATGGCTGTCGTCTCGCCGCTGGCGATGGGGGCGGTGGAAAGGCCGGGATAGGCCTGCCGGTGCAGCCGGTCGAAGGCGGGGGAGTAGACGGCCTGGATATAGTCCTCCGGCCTGACGTCCTCGATGCGGCTTACCCGGTTGCTCACCATGTCGTAGCGTACTTCGCCGATGCGCTCGTAATGGAGGTCCGGCAGGTAATGCGGCGTGAAGAGGATGGCGAGGTCGAGGTCGCCGGCCCCGAGGTCGCGGTTCATCTGGTTGGAATAGTCTACCTCCAGATAGATCGACGTCGCCGGCAGCTCCGTCCGCACCGCCGCCAGCCAGTCGCCGGCATAATGGGCGGCAAGGTCGTGCTGAAGGCCGAGGCGCATGGAGCGCTCATAGGCGCCCGCCGTTTCCACCGCCCGTGCCGCCTCGTGCCACTGGTGCTGCAGGGCCTTGGCATGGTCGAGGAAGCGCAGGCCTGCGGCGGTCGGCTGGGTGCCGCCCTTGTTGCGCGCGAAGAGCTTTCGGGCGAACAGCGCCTCCAGCGCGTTGATGCGATGCGTGACCGTCGATTGCGTGATGTTCAGCCGCTCCGCCGTGCGGTTGAAATTGCGCGTTTCCATCAGGTCGAGGAATGTCTCAATCAGGGCAATCTGCATGAACGCGCCGTATTTTCTCAATGTTTGACAATAGTCTAATCGGCATCCTCGATTAATAAAGCGAAATCCTCCGCTTGTCCCCCGGCGCTTTGGTTGCCACAAATCCCCGTCGAATAAGGGGATCGAGAATGTCCGCACTGCCAAGCCATGCCCGGGTCGTCATCATCGGTGGAGGCGCTGTCGGCGCATCCGCCCTCTATCATCTGGCGAAAGCCGGATGGACCGATTGCGTGCTGCTCGAGAAGAACGAGCTGACCGCCGGCTCGACATGGCATGCCGCCGGCAACGTGCCGACCTTCTCCTCCTCCTGGTCGATCATGAACATGCAGCGCTATTCCGCCTCGCTCTACCGGGAGCTTGGAGAGCTGGTCGACTACCCCATGAACTACCACGTCACCGGCTCGATCCGCCTCGGCCATTCGAAGGAACGGTTGCAGGAGTTCAAGCGCGTCGTCGGCATGGGTCGCTACCAGGGTATGGACCTCGACATCCTGACGCCCGACGAGATGCGCGGCAGGTATCCGTTCCTCGAAACGCACGACCTCGCCGGCGCGCTTTACGACCCCAATGACGGCGACATCGACCCCGCGCAGCTCACGCAGGCGCTTGCCAAGGGCGCGCGCGACATGGGCGCGAAGATCTTCCGCTTCTGTCCCGCCACCGGCGCGCGGCGCGAGGGGGAGGAATGGGTGATCTCCACGCCGCAGGGCGAAATCCGCTGCGAGAAGGTGGTCAACGCCGCCGGCTACTATGCCCGCGAGGTGGGAAAATGGTTCGGCCGCGACGTGCCGATGATGGTGATGAGCCATCAGTACATTCTCTTCGAGGAAATCCCCGAGCTTGCCGCATGGTCGAGGGAGGCCGGGCACAAGCTGCCGCTGCTGCGCGACGTGGACTCGTCCTATTATCTCCGTCAGGAGAAGACGGGCATGAATCTCGGCCCCTATGAGCGGAACTGCAAGGCGCATTGGGTGACGCCTGACGATCCGATGCCGGACGATTTCTCCTTCCAGCTCTTCCCCGACGATCTCGACCGCCTCGAATGGTATCTCAACGACGCCGTCGAGCGCGTGCCGATCCTCGGAACGGCGGGCCTGTCGCGCATGATCAACGGCCCCATCCCCTATGCGCCCGACGGCAACCCGCTGATCGGCCCGATGCCGGGCGTGCCGAATGCCTTCGAGGCCTGCGTCTTCACCTTCGGCATCTGCCAGGCGGGCGGGGCCGGCAAGGTGCTGGCGGAATGGGTCACGGAAGGCGAGACGGAGTGGGACATGTGGTCCTGCGATCCGCGCCGCTACACCAGCTTTGCCGCCGACAAGGACTATTGCATCGCCAAGGGCATGGAAATCTACGGCCACGAATATGCGATGCACTTCCCCAAGCACGCATGGCCGGCCGGGCGTGACCGGAAGCTCTCGCCGATCCACGACCGCATCAAGGCGCTCGGCGGCCAGTTCAAGCCCTATAACGGCTGGGAGCGCGCCAACTGGTACGCCAGGCCCGGCGACGATCTTTCGGAAGAATCCACCCAGACCTGGAACCGCGAGGGGCCGTGGCGCCCGCGCATCGAGGAGGAGTGCCGCGCCGTCACCGAGGCCGCCGGCATCCTCGACCTTCCCGGCTTCTCCCGCTTCCGCGTGAAGGGGGAGGGCGCGACGGCGTGGCTCTCCTCGCTCATCACCGGCAAGATGCCGAAGCCCGGCCGCATCGGCCTTGCCTATTTCTCCGACGACAAGGGCCGGATCGTCACGGAAATGTCCGTCATGATGCTGGACGAGGACTTCTTCTTCCTCATCACCGCCGCGACCGCCCAGTGGCACGATTTCGAATGGCTGACGAAGCATCTGCCTGATACTGCCGCCTTCACCATCGACGACGTGACGGACAATTTTTCGTGCCAGATCCTTTCCGGCCCGAATTCCCGCGCCATCCTCGCCGATGTGTCCGATGCCGACCTTTCCAAGGGCTGGCTGACGCACCAGAGCTGCCAGATCGCCGGCCGCTGGTGCCAGCTCGTGCGCGTTTCCTTCGCCGGCGAACTCGGCTGGGAAATCCACACGAAGATCGAGGACACCGCTACCATCTTCGATGCCGTCTGGGCGGCGGGGCAGACGCATGGCCTGAAACCCTTCGGCATGGAGGCGCTCGACAGCCTGCGCATTGAGAAGGGCTACCGCGCGTGGAAGGGCGACCTTTCGACCGACTACACGATCCTGCAGGGCGGCCTCGACCGTTTCGTCGACTGGACCAAGCCCGACTTCAAGGGCAAGCCGGCGCTGGAGCGCGAGAAGCAGCAGGGCGTCACCAAGCGCTTCGTGACGCTGACGGTGGAAGCTGGCGAATGCGACGCGCCCTACATGTCGACGCTCTGGCATGGCGGCAAGGTCGTCGGCGAGACGACCTCCGGCAACTGGGGCTACCGCATCGGCAAATCCATCGCGCTCGGCATGTTGCGCGCCGACCTTACCGTGCCTGGCACGGAAATCGAGGTGGAAATCTACGGCGACCGCTTCAAGGCGACCGTCCAACCGGACGGCCCGCTCTTCGACCCCAACAATGAAAGACTGCGCGCATGACGAAGCCCATTCCCTCCAAGGCGAGAGCCGTCATCATCGGCGGCGGCGTCTCCGGCTGCTCGGTCGCCTATCACCTCGCCAAGCTCGGCTGGACGGATGTGGTGCTGCTGGAGCGCAAGCAGCTCACGTCGGGCACGACATGGCACGCCGCCGGCCTCATCGGCCAGCTTCGCGCCTCGCAGAACATGACGCGCCTCGCCAAATATTCCGCCGACCTCTACGTGAAGCTGGAGGCGGAGACCGGCATCGGCACCGGCATGCGCCAGTGCGGCTCGATGACCGTGGCGCTCACCGAGGAGCGCAAGGAGGAGATCTACCGCCAGGCCTCGCTCGCCCGCGCCTTCGATATCGACGTGCGCGAGATCAGCGTGGACGAAGTGAAGGGGCTCTATCCGCATCTCAACACGGCGGATGTGAAGGCCGCCGTGCACCTGCCGCTCGACGGCCAGTGCGACCCCGCCAATATTGCGATGGCCTTGGCGAAGGGCGCGCGGCAGAACGGCGCGACGGTCATCGAGAATGTCAAGGTGACGTCGGTGCTGACGAAGGACGGCCGCGTGACGGGCGTTGCCTGCGAGCAGAACGGCGAGACCTTCACCATAGAGACCGACAATGTCGTCAACGCCGCCGGCATGTGGGGGCGCACGCTTGCCGACATGTCGGGCGTCACGCTGCCGCTGCATGCCTGCGAGCACTTCTACATCGTCACCGAGCCGATCCCGAACCTCCAGCGCCTGCCGGTGCTGCGCGTGCCGGACGAGTGCACCTATTACAAGGAGGACGCCGGCAAGATGCTGATCGGCGCCTTCGAGCTGAAGGCCAAACCCTGGGGCATGGACGGCATTTCGGAAGATTTCTGCTTCGACCAGTTGCCGGAGGATTTCGACCACTTTCAGCCGATCCTCGAAAACGCCATCAACCGCATGCCGATGCTGGAGACCGCCGGCATTCACACCTTCTTTAACGGCCCCGAGAGCTTCACGCCCGACGACCGCTACTATCTCGGCGAGGCTCCGCAGCTGAAGGGCTACTGGGTCGCCGCCGGCTACAATTCCATCGGCATCGTTTCCTCCGGCGGCGCGGGCATGGCGCTCGCCCAGTGGATGAACGACGGCGAGCCGCCCTTCGACCTGTGGGAGGTCGATATCCGCCGCGCCCAGCCATTCCAGCGGAACCGCGCCTATCTCAAGGATCGCGTCTCCGAAACGCTCGGCCTGCTCTATGCCGACCACTTCCCCTATCGCCAGATGGCGACGGCGCGCGGCGTGCGGCGCTCGCCGCTGCACGAGCACCTGAAGGCGCGCGGCGCGGTCTTCGGCGAGGTGGCCGGCTGGGAGCGCGCCAACTGGTTCGCGAAGGAAGGGCAGGAGCGGGAATACCGCTATTCGTGGAAGCGGCAGAACTGGTTCGAGAACCAGCGCGAGGAGCATCTTGCCGTCCGTAACGGCGTCGGCCTCTTCGACATGACCTCCTTCGGCAAGATTCGCGTGGAAGGCCGCGATGCGCTGGCTTTCCTGCAAAAACTCTGCGCCAACCAGATGGACGTCGCCCCCGGCAAGATCGTCTACACCCAGATGCTCAATGCCCGCGGCGGCATCGAGAGTGACCTGACGGTGACGCGCCTTTCGGAAACCGCCTTCTTCCTCGTCGTGCCCGGCGCGACGCTCCAGCGCGACCTCGCCTGGCTGCGCAAGCATCTTGCCGACGAGTTCGTCGTCATCACCGATGTCACGGCGGCCGAAAGCGTGCTCTGCGTCATGGGGCCGAAGGCACGCGACCTCATGCAGAAGGTCAGCCCCAACGACTTCTCCAACGCGAACCATCCCTTCGCGACGGCCCGGGAGATCGAGATCGGCATGGGCCTCGCCCGCGCGCACCGCGTCACCTATGTCGGCGAGCTTGGCTGGGAGCTTTACGTTTCCACCGACCAGACCGCCCATGTCTTCGAGGCGCTGGAGGCGGCCGGGGCCGATGTCGGCCTGAAGCTCTGCGGCCTGCACACGCTCGACAGCTGCCGTATCGAAAAGGCCTACCGCCATTTCGGCCACGACATCACCGACGAGGATCACGTTCTGGAAGCCGGCCTCGGCTTTGCCGTGCGCACGAAGAAGGGCGAGTTCATCGGCCGCGATGCGGTTCTGCGCAAGCAGGAGGAGGGGCTGAAGCGCCGCATGGTGCAGTTCCGCCTCACCGATCCCGAACCGCTGCTCTTCCACAACGAGGCGCTGGTGCGCGACGGGAAAATCGTCTCCACCGTGACCTCGGGCAATTATGGCCATGCCCTTGGCGGGGCCATCGGCATGGGCTACGTTCCCTCGGAAGGCGAAAGCGAGGCGGATATCCTCGCCTCGCAATACGAGATCGAGATCGCCGGCGTGCGGGTGAAAGCGGAAGCCTCGCTCGCGCCGATGTACGATCCGAAAGCCGAGAGGGTGCGCGCCTGATGAACCTTGCCGAACGCCATCAACGGTTCCACGACCTGCACCAGTCGGGCTGCTTCGTCATCCCGAACCCGTGGGACATGGGCTCTGCCCGCATGATGGCGGCGGCCGGGTCCGTCGCGCTCGCCACCACCTCGGCCGGCTTCGCCTTCACGCTCGGCCGGCCCGACATGGGGCGGGTGACGCGCGAGGAATCGCTGAAACACGCCGAGGACATCGTCCGCGCCACGCCGCTCCCCGTTTCGGGCGATTTCGAGAACGGCTTTGCCGATGCGCCTGACGATGTCGCCGAAACGATCCGCCTTGCGGCCGAAGTCGGCCTTTCCGGCTGCTCCATCGAAGACACGCAGATGGTGGACGGCAACCCGGCCTATGCCTTCGGCCTCGCTGTCGAGCGCATCCGCGCCGCTGCCGACGCCGCCCGCTCGCTCGGCCGGCCCTTCCTCCTCTGCGCCCGCGCCGACGGCGTGATGAACGGCGTCTACGATCTCGACGAAGCCATCCGCCGCATCCAGGCCTTCGAAAAGGCCGGGGCGGACCTGCTCTATGTCCCGGTGCCGCCGGGCGTCGAGGAGTTGAAGCGCGTGCTCGCCTCCGTTTCGAAGCCCGTTAACGCGCTTGCCGCCGGGCCGCTGCGCCAGCTCACGGTGCCGCAGTTCGCGGAACTCGGCGTGCGCCGCATCTCGCTCGGCTCGACGATCGCCCGCGTCACCCACGCCGCCATCGCCGAGCAGATGGACGCCATCCTCAAGGACGGCAGCTTCGCGAAACTCTCAGCGGCCATCTCCGGCGACACCGTCAACCGCATGCTGACGGCCGGTGCCGGCGAAACGGACTGAGATCACCCGCCGCGACGGTCGAAATGCGTGCGCAGCGAGACATGCGTCTGCACCGTCGCGATGCCCGGCGTCGTGGCGATCTGGCGGCGCACCGTGTCCAGTTCGGCGTTGGACGCGCATTCCACCAGCAGCATCAGGTCCGTCGGGCCGGCCAGCGACCAGCAGGTCACGACATTGGGAATGCCTGTCAGATGCGGCACGACATGGTCGCAGTTGCGTCCCTGCTGGAAGCCGATCGCGATCAGCGCTTCCACGCCCGGCCGCTCCCGGTCGATGCCGAGCTTGACCGTGTAGCCGGCGATCACCCCCTTTGCTTCCAGCCGCCGGATGCGCTCATGCACCGCGCTTCGCGACAACCCGGCATGGCGGGCAAGCTCCACAAGGCTCTGGCGGGCATCGGCCCGGAGCGCGGCAAGCAGCAGCCTGTCCTTCTCGTCCAGTTCGCTCATCCGGAAATTCTCCTTTTGGCCGGATGATTGTCCGGCTTTCCGTCACCTTGCTGCGCGAAGCCGGACGGAAAAGCAACTATTTGTCGGTCGTCACCCCAAGGAGAGACCGATGCCGACCATTCCGCACAATGCCGTCCTGATCCCCATCGACATGCAGCGCGCCTTCGACGACGCGCCCTGGCCACGCCGCTGGAACGACAGGCTGGACGAAAACGGCCTTGCCCTGCTCGCTGCCTGGCGCGGGGCCGGCCGGCCGATCATCCATGTCCGTCATGACAGCGTCGAGCCGAATTCCACGTTGCGTCCGGGAGCGCCCGGCAATGCGCACCGTCCCGGCTTCGAGCCGCAGGCCGGCGAACCGCTGGTCACGAAGGGTGTCAACGCCGCCTTCATCGGCACGGATCTCGATCTGCGCCTGCGTCGTCTCGGCATCGATACGGTCGTGCTGTTCGGCATTTCCACGGATATGTGCGTTTCGACCAGCGTACGCGTCGGGGCGAACATGGGCTACCGGGTCATCCTTATCGAAGATGCCTGCGACTGCTTCGACATGCCGGACGGCGAGGGCGGCACGATCCCGGCGCGGGATATCCACCGCGCCCATGTCGCGACGCTCCGGCACGAATTCGCGACCGTTCTGCGGACGGCCGACGTGCTCGATCCTGCCTCCGCCGCGGCGTGAAGCCTTACCGGGCGACCCGCACGTCCCTGACGCCGAAGTCGAATTCCGGCGTCGTGACGGGGGTGAGGTCGAGGCCGGGGAAGACGGCGAAGGTGCTGAAGGTCTGGCTTTCGCCCGGCAGCACGCGCAGCACGATCAGGGCGCTGTCGCGGCCCGCCTCGCGGCAGGCGCCGTTCGGGCAATCGGAGAGCACCACGTCGAGCCGGAAGGATTGCAGCGGCGCAGCGCCCTTGTTCGTGAGGCGGCCGGTGACGCGGTAGCTCGTCTTGGTCTGGCCGACGCTCGCCTGCATTTCGGAGAGGGAAACGTCGTCGGCGGTAAGCGCCGCTGCCGTGCTGCCGGGTGTCGCGGGATCGCTCGACGGCGCCCGCTCGTCGACGAACCAGACGAGAAGCGCGCCGGCAAGGCCGATGGCGACCACGATGGTCAGAACGGGTTCAACCCAGCTTTGGAAGCGCCGGAAGCGCAATGCGAGATACAGAATGGCCGCTGCCGCGACCGCAAATGCCCAGATCATCCCCGTCCTCCTGGGACTGGTATAGCCTGCGCGACGGGCGGCCGGAAGGGTATTCGGCTTCAAATCGCCTTGAACGGTCTCAGACCACGGCGCTGCCGGCCATCAGGGCAAGAACCAGGAAAATCAGGAAGATGACGAGCGCGATCACGAAGAGGACCTTCGCGATGGTGGCCGTCGCGGCCGATACGCCGGAAAAGCCAAGGAAGCCGGCGATCAGTGAGATGACGAGGAAAATCAAGGCCCATTTCAGCATGGCGGTGCCTCCTGTTTGATGGAAGGCAAGACGCGTGAAGGGCAAGAAAGTTCCGGGGCGCTGAAGACGCCCCGGCAGGTGGCCGCGCGCGAGGGCGGCGGGGAGGATCAGCCGTGGTTGATCATGACGTGGCGGACGGCGGTGTAGTCCTCCAGCGCGTAGATCGACATATCCTTGCCGTAGCCCGACTGCTTGACGCCGCCATGGGGCATTTCGGTCGTCAGCATGAAATGGGTGTTGATCCAGGTGCAGCCGTATTGCAGGCGGGAGGCCGCCTTCATCGCCTTGCCGATATCCTTCGTCCAGACGGAGGAGGCGAGGCCGTAGTCGCTGTCGTTGGCCCAGCCGATGGCCTGCTCGGCATCGGAGAAGCGGGTGACGGAGACGACCGGGCCGAAGACCTCGCGGCGCACGATCTCGTCGTCCTGCGTCGCGCCGGCCACGACCGTCGGCTGGAAGAAGTAGCCGTCGTCGCTGCCGGGGCGCCCGCCCGCGGTGATCTCGATATGCTTCACCTCGGCGGCGCGCTCGACGAAGCTCGCCACCCGGTCGCGCTGGCGCTTGGAGATCAGCGGGCCGATCTCGTTCTGGGTGTCGTCAGGGTTGTTGTACTTGATGGTCGAGACGGCGGCGGAGAGGTCGGCGACCAGCTTCTCGTAGATGCCGTCCTGCGCATAGATGCGGCAGGCGGCGGTGCAGTCCTGGCCGGCATTGTAGTAGCCGAAGGCGCGGATACCGGAGACGACGGCTTCGAGGTCGGCGTCGTCGAAGACGACGACCGGGGCCTTGCCGCCGAGTTCCAGATGCGTGCGCTTGACGGTCTTGGCGGCGGCCGCCAGCACCTTCTTGCCGGTAGCGACGTCGCCGGTGATGGAGACCATGTTGATCTTCGGATGGTTGATCAGCGCGTTGCCTACCGTCTCGCCGCGACCGAGCACGATGTTGACGACGCCTTCCGGCAGGATGTCGGCCAAGAGCTTGGCCATCTTCAGCGCCGTCAGCGGCGTCTGCTCGGAGGGCTTGAAGACGACGGTGTTGCCGCCCGCAATGGCGGGGGCGAGCTTCCAGGCCATCATCATCAGCGGGTAATTCCACGGCGCGATGGAGCCGACGATGCCGACCGGGTCGCGGCGCACCATGGAGGTGAAGCCGGGCAGATATTCGGCAGCGACGGGCGCATGCAGCGAGCGGATCGCACCGGCGAAGAAGCGCCAGCAGTCGACGATGGCGGGCAGCTCGTCGTTGCGGGCCGCGTTGATCGGCTTGCCGCAGTTGAGGGATTCGAGCGCGGCGAAGGCGTCGGCGTCCTTCTCGATGGCGTCGGCGATGCGCAGGAGATAGCCGGAGCGTTCGGCGGGCGTCGTGGTCGCCCAGGAGACGAAGGCCTTTTCGGCAGCGTCGACGGCGGCGTCGATCTGTGCGTGGGAAGCCTCGGGCAGATCGACGATCTTGCCGCCGGTCTTCGGGTTCAGGATGTGCTCTTCCGCCTCGGTGCCGGCCTCGAAGCGCGAGCCGATCAGCATCTGGGTGTCCATGATGTTCTCCCTTGTCGTTTGGTTCATTTGCCGCCGCCGGCGACCTGGTCGCCGTCGCGGGTGAGGTAGTAGGCGCCGAGGATCGGCAGGAAGGTGACGAGCACGACCACCATGGCGACGACGTTCGTCACCGGCCGCTGGCGGGGGCGCACGAGTTCCTCGAGCATCCAGATCGGCAGGGTGGATTGCTGGCCGGCGGTGAAGGTGGTCACGATCACCTCGTCGAAGGACAGCGCGAAGGCGAGCATGCCGCCGGCGAGCAGCGCCGTGCCGATATTCGGCAGGATCACGTGGCGGAACGTCTGGAAGCTGTCGGCGCCGAGGTCCATCGAGGCTTCGATCAGCGAGCCGGAGATGCGGCGGAAACGGGCGACGGCATTGTTGTAGACGACCACGACGCAGAAGGTCGCGTGGCCGAGCACGATGGTCCAGAAGGAGAAGGGGATCTCCGCGAAGGAGAAGGCGGAGCGCAGCGCGATGCCGGTGATGATGCCGGGAAGCGCGATGGGCAGGATCACCAGCAGCGAGACTGTCTCTCGGCCGAAGAACCGTGTACGGGAGACGGCGGCGGCGCAGAGCGTGCCGAGCACCAGCGCGACGGCCGTCGAGATCGACGCGACGCGGACGGAAAGCCCCATCGCCTCCCAGACATCAGGCCGGTTCCAGGCGACGGCGAACCATTGCAGCGTATAGCCCGGCGGCGGGAACTGGTAGCTCTTCTCCTCCGTGGTGAAGGCATAGAGGAAGATGAGCAGGATCGGCAGGTGCAGGAAGGCAAGGCCGGCGCCGGCGGCAATCTTCAGGCCGAGCGGGGCGGAGGTGTTCTTGTCAGAGCGCATCGAAGGCTCCCTGTCGCTTGGCCATCCAGAGATAGAGGCCCATGATGACGATCGGCACGACGGAGAAGGCGGCGGCCAGCGGGATGTTGCCGGCCGTGCCCTGCTGGGCATAGACCGCCTGGCCGATGAACAGCCGCGACGAGCCGATGATCTGCGGAATGATGTAGTCGCCCAGCGTCAGCGAGAAGGTGAAGATGGAGCCGGCGATGATGCCGGGCAGCGCCAGCGGAAACAGCACGTAGCGGAAGGTCTGGCCGGGATTGCCGCCGAGATCGGCGGACGCCTCGATCAGGTTGCCCGGCACGCGCTCCAGCGAGGCCTGGATCGGCAGGATCATGAAGGGCATCCAGACATAGATGAAGACGATGAAGGTGCCGGTATAGCTGATCGAGAGCGAGGAACCGCCGACGACCGGCAAGGAAAGCCATGCATCGAGCAGCCACAGCAGATGCAGCTTGGCGAGAAACCAGGTGAGGATGCCTTCCTTGGCGAGGATCAGCTTCCAGGCATAGATTTTCACGAGGTAGCTCGACCACAGCGGCAGCATGACGCCGAGATAGAAGATGACCTTCCATTTTCCCTTGGCGTAGCGCGCCGCATAGTAGGCGATGGGGAAGGCGATGATCGCTGACGCTATCGTCACCAGCGCGGCCATCAGCACGGTGCGCAGGATGATGTCGAAGTTCGAGGGTATGAGGAGCTGCTTGTAGGTGGCGAGCGTGAACTCGTAATTGATCAGCCCCGAAAAATCGTCGATCGAGAAGAAGCTCTGCAAAAGCAGCGCGAAGAGCGAGCCGAGATAGATGACGCCGAGCCAGAGCAGCGGCGGCGTCAGCATCAGGAGCAGCAGGATGCCCGGATTGCGCCAGAAGAAATCCGAGAGCCGCCCGAAGGCGCCCTGCCGGCGCGCGAGGATGGAGGTGTCGGTGACGGTGCTCATTGGGCGCCGTCCATGGTGTGCAGGTCCTGCGGCAGGAAGGAGAGGGTGACGGTCTCGCCCTCTGCGGGTACCGCGATGGAAGCCGGCAGCATGGCGGCGACGCGCGCGCCGTTCGCCTCCACCGTGACGCGGTTCGCCGCGCCGAGGAAGCTTGCGGCCGTCACGCGGCCGGTGAACTGCTTGCGGCCCGGTGCCTCTCCGAGCGCGATGTCCTCGGGGCGCAGGCTGGCATAGTGCCTGCCATAGCCGAGGCCGTCCACGAAGTCCGGCGGAAGCACGTTGGAGGAGCCGACGAAATCGGCGACGAAGCGCGTCTGCGGCCGCTTGTAGACCTCTTCCGGCGTGCCGAGCTGCTGGATCTTGCCGTCGCTGAAGACGGCGATCCGGTCGGCCATCGACAGCGCCTCGCCCTGGTCGTGCGTGACGAAGACGAAGGTGATGCCGAGGGATTTCTGCAGCGATTTCAGCTCTTCCTGCATCTGCTCGCGCAGCTTGAGGTCGAGCGCGCCGAGCGGTTCGTCGAGGAGGAGCACGCGGGGGCGGTTGACGAGGGCGCGGGCGAGCGCAACGCGCTGGCGCTGGCCGCCGGAGAGCTGGCCGGGCCGGCGTGTGCCGTAGCCGGGCAGCTTCACCATGGCGAGCGCCTCTTCCGCCGCCTTCAGCCGCTCGGCCTTGCCGACGCCCTTGACCATCAGCCCGTAGGCGACGTTTTCGAGGATCGAGAGATGCGGGAAGAGGGCGTAGTCCTGGAACACCGTGTTGACGTTGCGCCGGTAGGGCGGCACGCCCTCGGCCGTCTCGCCGAAGATCTCGATATGGCCCGAGGTCGGCTGCTCGAAGCCGGCCATCAGGCGCAGGCAGGTCGTCTTGCCGGAGCCGGACGGGCCGAGCATGGCGAAGAATTCGCCCTCGGCAATGGCGAGATCCACGCTGTCGACGGCGCGCACGGCGCCGAAGTGGCGGGATACTTGCTGGAACAGGACGGCGGTCATGGGGGCTCCCGGTGTTTTGTGTTCCGCCCCTCATCCGCCTGCCGGCACCTTCTCCCCGCAGGCGGGGAGAAGGAGGCACGAAGAGGCGTTTTCCGCTGCGGCCTTCTGCCGTCGAAGCGAAACCTGTCGTGGGGCACGTTCCCTCTCCCCGTTCACGGGGAGAGGGTTAGGGTGAGGGGGCTGTTCTCAGCGACCGCCGATGACGCCGATATAGTCGGAGACCCAGCGGTGATAGGGCACGCACTCGCCCTGGCTTTCGCACTTCGTCGTCGGTGTGCGCCAGAAGGCGATCTTGTCGAAGTTGTCGTAGCCATTGGTCGAGCAGCCTTCGTCGGTCAGCAGCGCATTGCCCTTGCAGGCAGCCGGAACGGAGGGAACCGCGCCGAACCAGGCGGCCGCGTCACCCTGCACCTTGGCCGAAAGCGAATGCTCCATCCACATATAGGCGCAGTTGGGATGCTGGCTTTCGGCATGCAGCATGGTGGTGTCGGCCCAGCCGGTCACGCCCTCTTCCGGGAAGGTCGAGGCGATCGGCTGGCCTTCCGATTTCATCAGGTTGACCTGGAACGGCCAGGAGCCCGAGGCGACGACGCCTTCGTTCTTGAAATCGTCGATCTGGATCATCGCGTCGTGCCAATAGCGGCCGACGAGCGTGCGCTGGACGCGCAGCAGGTCGAGCGCGGCCTTGTACTGGTCTTCGTTGAGTTCGTAGGGGCTCTTGATACCGAGTTCCGGCTTGTGCGCCATCAGGTACTGGGCAGCGTCTGCGATGTGGATCGGGCCGTCATAGGCCTGCACGCGGCCCTTGTTGGACTTGCCGTCCGGCAGCGTCATTTCCTCGAAGACGACCTTCCAGCTCTTCGGCGCCTCGCCCTTGAAGGCTTCGGTGTTGTACATCAGGACGTTCGGCCCCCAGAGATAGGGCGTGCCGTAGTGGACGCCGTTCACCGTGTACCAGGGCGCGTTCTGCAGGCGCTCGTCGAGGGTCTTCCAACTGGGGATGAGGTCGATGTTGATCGGCTGGACGCGCTTGCCCGCGACGAGGCGGAGCGAGGCGTCGCCCGAGGCGGTGACGAGGTCGAAACCGCCCTCATTCATCAGCGCGACCATTTCGTCGGAGGTCGCGGCGGTCTTCACCGTCACCTTGCAGCTCGTCTTCTTCTCGAAGTCGGTGACCCAGTCATAGGCCTTGTCCGTCTCGCCGCGCTCGATATAGCCGGCCCAGGCGACGATGGAGACTTCTCCCTCGCCGGGGCCAAGCGCCTTCAGCGGCTCCTGGGCGATGGCGGCGGTGGCGAAGGCGAGCGAAAGGGTAAGCGCGGTGCAGGAATGCAGAAGTCGCTTCATGACAGTCTCCCGGTTTGATCCGCTTTGAGCGGTATTGTTCCCGAAAGGAAAGGTGCCGTGATTTCGCCGCTTTCGCAAATTCATTAATCAGAATGCCGGTATCGGAAATTCCGAATGGTGAAGCTAAGTGTCGTTCCGTGGCGCAAATCCCGCATGACGGCCGGCAAGGAGCCAGTATAGGGAACCCGTGGCGCAACCGGCTATGGCTGCGGCGAGGAGGCGGGACGGCTGAAGCCACAGGAACAGCAGGCAGGTAACGAAAATCCCGGCCACCGCCCAGAGGAGAAGGTAGGCCCATCGATTTCTTATTACTCGCCATTCGAAGACGGAAAGAATGGCCAACAGCGGGACCGTGCCGGTGACGATATAGCCCGGTGCGCGAAGCACCGCCCCCCAGAGCAAGGCAGAGTAAAAAGGTAGCTCACCACGTTGGGGCTGCAGCGTCCAGGAGAGATTCGGCAGTGCGTTCAGGAACTCGAACAGGGCGCTGAAAACAACGATGCAAAGGACCGTAGTCATCGTGATGGTTATCAACCGGACAAATATTCTCATCAGTCGTCTCGTGGTGCCGGATCAGTAACAAGCTCAATCTCCGGCTTACTCAGCATTCCTTGATATACTTTTACGTTAGCGCCCGCGCCCGCTCCGCAACGCTTCCGCCAGCCCCACGAAATCGCGCGCCGCCTGCGACAGGCCGGAGCCCTTGCGCCAGACCATGCCGATCTGCACCACCGGCAGCGCACCGGAGACGTCGCGGCTTTCGATGCGGTCGCCTTCCAGCGACCAGGGGCGGTAGACGAGGTCGGGCAGCAGCGCGATGCCCGCGCCTGTCGCCACGAGGCTGCGCACCGCTTCTACCGAGCGGGTGCGGAAGGCGACATGGGGGCGCGCGCCGAGGGCGCTCAGCAGCTTGCCGGTATTTTCCTCGATTTCGTCCACCGTCAGCATGATCAGCGGCTCCTTCGCGATGTCGCTGACGGAGATGATGTCGGCCGAGACGAGCGAATGGCCGATGGGCAGCCACAGCCGATAGGGCGAGGTCTCGATGATCTCCGCCTGCAGCGCCATGCGGTCGCGCAGGTTCGAGATGACCATGACGGCGACGTCCAGTTCCCCGCCGACCAGCAGGTGCTCCAGATAGGAGCCGTTGTCCTCGATGGCGCTGACATCGATGCCAGGGAAGGCGCGGCGGTAGCGCGAGAGCAGGTCCGACAGCACGTAACCGGCGACAAGCGAGGTGACGCCGAGATTGAGCTGGCCCTTTTCCGGCGCCCGGTTGTCGGAGAAAGAGCGGCGGGCGTCCGAGACATTGGCAAGGATCTTCGTCGCATGCCGCAGGAACTGGTGGCCGTTATGCGTCGTCGTCAGCCCGCGCGGATGGCGCTCGAAAAGCTCGACGCCGAGATCCGATTCGAGCTCCTTGATCGCCTCGGTGATCGAGGATTGCGAGATCGACAGGTTCTGCGCCGCCCGCGTCACGGATCCCTGTTCCGCGACGGCGACGAAATACTGCAATTGCCGGAAAGTGAAAGCCATGGCGGCACTTAATAGGACGGACGGCGGAGAGGCAAGGCGAATGGCTGCGGATGAAATGCCGCCGAGAGTTCCCCGCCCGCCATTTCCGCGATAAGCTCGCAGGCAGGAGACGAGGCCTGGAGGAGAGGATATGCCGCCGTTCGAGATGATGCTTGCCTTTTTCGTGACGACGGCGGTCTTCGCCTATATGCCCGGCCCGGCGATGCTCTATGCGGCGGCGCAGACGATTGCGCGCGGCCGCCGCTCCGGCCTGATGGCAAGCCTCGGCATCCACCTCGGCGGCTATGCGCATGTGATCGCCGCCGCCGCGGGCCTCACGGCGCTGTTCCATGCCGTGCCCGCGCTCTATCTGGCGGTCAAGCTGCTCGGCGCGCTCTACCTCGTCTGGCTCGGGGTCCGCATGTTCCGCGCCAAGGCCGAGCCGATGGGCGATCTCGGGGGCGCGCTTCCGGCGGAGCTGGCGCGCAAGAACGGCTGGCGCGCCTTCGTCGAAAGCATTTCCGTGGAGGTGCTGAACCCCAAGACGGCGATCTTCTTCCTCGCCTTCCTGCCGCAATTCGTCGATCCCGCCGCGGCCCTGCCGGTCTGGGCGCAGCTTCTTGTTCTCGGCACCATCGTCAACCTCATGTTCACCTCGGCCGATATCGTCTGCGTGTTCCTGGCCGGCGTCATCGCGAGCCGCGTGAAGGGCTCGGCGCGGATGCAGAAGGCCATGCAGCGCGTCGGTGGCACGATCCTCGTCGGGCTCGGCCTCAATCTCGCCTTCCAGAAGACCTGAGCGCCAGCGGAACCCAGCCATGACCGATCGTCCCGTGCCGACCGAGGCGGGCATTCTCGCCTTCCACAAACGTTGCGAGGATTTTTATCCCGCTGACGCCGTCGATGCCGACATCATCCAGCAGCGCGCCTGGTACGATGCGCTCTGCGCCGCCTTCGACGCACCACCGCCGGCCGGCATGGTCAAGCGCGACGGGCTGGTGGCCGAGCGCATTCCGGTGCGCCGCTATCGCCCCGCGCAGGTGGCGAGCGAAACACGGCTCCTCTACATCCACGGCGGCGGCTTCGTCGTCGGCTCGCTGGAGAGCCACGACGCCATCTGTGCGGAGCTTTCCGAGGCAGCCGGGGCGGAACTCGTCTCGGTCGACTACCGCCTCTCGCCGGAACACGTCTGGCCCGCCGCCTTCGACGATTGCTGGGCGGTACTCGTCGAACTTCTGCTGGAAAGCCGTCCGGTCGTCGTGATCGGCGACAGCGCCGGCGGAAATCTCGCGGCCGGCCTCGTGCTGAAGGCGCGCGACGTGGGGCTGAAGGGCATAGCCGGTCAGGCCTTGATCTATCCCGGTCTTGGCGGCGATCTCGCGTCCGGTTCCTATGTGGAAATGGCCGAGGCGCCGGGCCTCTCTACCGCCGACGTCGCCTATTATCGCGAAGTCTACGCGGCGCCGGGGGATGCGGCACATGCCTTCCCATTGCGGGCGGAAAACCTTGCCGGCCTGCCGCCGGCCTTCATCAGCGGGGCCTTTTTCGATCCGCTGCGTGACGATGCCCGTGCCTATGCCGCGCGGCTGGTCCTTGCCGGCGTGCCGGTGGAATATCGTGAGGAAAAGCAGATGATCCATGCCTGGCTGCGGGCCCGCTTCATGAGCGAGGGCGCAAGGGCCGGCTTTGCGGCGCTTTGCGATGCCGTGCGCCGGATGGCCAATCCATGAGCGGCGTTACCGATCTCGACGTGCTGCTGGCGACCATGGAGCCGGCGCTGGTGGCGGGCAGCTTCGTCTATGCGAGCGTGCCGGCCAGCGATATCGCGGCCCATCTTGCGCGTGGGCCGATCGGCCTTTTCCGGGAGGAGGAGGGCATCACGCTGATCCTGCCGGCTGACGCCGCCGAAGGGCTTTCCGCCAGTGGGCCGATGCGCATGATCACCCTCACGGTGCATTCCTCACTGGAGGCAGTGGGGCTGACGGCTGCCTTTGCCACAGCTTTGACGAAGGCGGGCATCAGCGCCAATGTGGTTGCCGCCTTCCATCACGACCATATATTCGTGCCGGAGCGGGACGCCGAACGGGCGCTCGAAACGCTGCGGGCGCTGTCCCGCGCGGCGCGTGAAAAGGGAGAAACCAGATGAAATTCCAGCATTTTTCGGCCGTAATCCTGACCCTCGGCATCGCGGTGGCCGCGCCGTCCGTCTCTCTTGCCGACGATGCCCCGGCGCCCATTCCGGCTTGCGCCATGTCCGGCTCCAAGAGCGTCTTCATCGGCGGCGCCCCGGCACTGCGCCTTTCCGACGTGGTGAACTGCCCGCCGGAACTCTACGAGATCGTGCCGAGCGTGATGATCGAAGGCCAGCCCATGGTGAAGTTCCGCAGCGGCGTCGGCGAGAAGGGCAATTGCACGGCGCGGGGCGAAGAGACGGTGAGTGTCGAGGGGGAATCGGCGAGCCGGCTCGGGGATGTGACCTGCACGCAGAATTGAGCGAGGGGCGCGTGCCCTGCGCCGGCCGTCGTGTTTGAGGCGTTGCCCCTCACCCTAACCCTCTCCCCGCAGGCGGGGAGAGGGGACTTGCCCCACGCAACGCCGGAGATGCGGGAAAGCGCGCGGCATATCTCCTTCGCCCGCAGCCACGGAGAAGGTGGCCGGCAGGCCGGATGAGGGGCTACGCTGCTGCAAAACGGGCGGCCGAAGCCGCCCGCCTTCCATCAATTCCCGGCACTTTCCATGCGCCGGGTCGTCAGTACCCGCTCCAGCCAGCCGATCTCCATTTCCGGAACGGATTTCAGCAGCAGGTCCGTGTAGTCGTCGAAGGGCGGTGAAAGCACCTTCGATTTCGGGCCGAAGCGCACGAGGCGTCCCCGGTGCATCACGGCCACGCTGTCGGCGATCGCGCGCACGATGGCGATGTCGTGGGTGATGAACATGTAGGAGACATGCGTTTCCTCCTGCAGCTTCAGAAGAAGCTTCAGGATGCCCTCGGCCACCAGCGGGTCGAGCGCGGAGGTCGGCTCGTCGCAGAGGATGAGTTCGGGCTTGGCCGCCAAGGCGCGGGCGATGGCGACGCGCTGCTTCTGGCCGCCGGAGAGCTCGGCCGGGTAGCGGTCGGCGAAGCGGCCGCCCATCTCGATCTGGTCCAGCAGCTCCTTGACCCGCTCCGTCTTCTCCCGGCCGCGCAGGCCGTAATAAAAGGTGAGGGGGCGGCCGATGATGTCGCGCACCGTCTGGCGCGGGTTCATCGCGGTGTCGGCCATCTGGTAGATCATCTGGATGCGGCGCAGCTCGTCGTTCGACCGGCCCTTCAGCGCCTTCGGCAAGGGCTTGCCGTCGAAGCTGATCGTGCCCTCCTGCGGGGGCAGGAGGCCGGTGATGACGCGGGCGAGGGTGGATTTGCCCGAGCCGGATTCGCCCACCACCGCCAGCGTCTGGCCCTTCGGCAGATGCAGGGAAACGTCCTGCAGCACCTTGAAGCCGTTGGAGTAGCCGGCCGTGACGTTCTCCACTTTCAGGAGCGTGTCCGTCTGGTCGGGCGCTTCGTCCCGACCAGTGCCGCGCACGTTGACGAGGGCGCGAGTATAGTCCTGCGTCGGTTCTTCGATGATCTGTTTTACCGAGCCGTATTCCACCATCTTGCCGTGCCGGAGCACGAGGATGTCGTCCGTGATCTGCGCCACGACGGCAAGGTCGTGGGTGATGTAGAGCGCGGCCGTATGAGTCTCCTCGATGGCGTGCTTGATGGCGGCGAGCACGTCGATCTGCGTCGTCACGTCGAGCGCGGTGGTCGGCTCGTCGAAGATGATCAGCTCGGGGTTGGGGCAGAGCGCCATGGCGGTCATGGCGCGCTGCAGCTGGCCGCCGGAGACCTGGTGCGGATAACGCTGGCCGAAGGTGTCCGGGTTCGGCAGGCCGAGCACCTTGAAGAGGTAGAGCGCGCGCTTTTCCGCGTCCGCCCGGCTCATGATGCCGTGTTTCAGCGAGGCCTCGATCACCTGCTCGCCGAGACGGTGGGCGGGGTTGAAGGCCGCGGCCGCCGATTGCGCGACGTAGCAGACCTTGCTGCCGCGCACCTTGCGGATGCCCGACGGCGAGAGTTTCAGGAGGTCCTCGCCGTTGAGCTTCACTTCGCCGCCGGTGATGCGCACCCCGCCGCGCCCATAGGCGAGCGCGGTGAGGCCGATGGTGGACTTGCCGGCGCCGGATTCGCCGATGAGGCCGAGCACCTTGCCCTTCTGCACGTCGAAGTTCACGTCTTCGACGAGCGTCACGGTCTTCGGCGGCTCGCCAGGCGGGTAGCTCGTCGCCTCGATCTTGAGATTGCGGACGGAAAGAAGATCAGGCATCGCCGCGTCCCCCCTTCAGGCTCGAGGTGCGTTTCATCAGCCAGTCGACGACGAGGTTGACGCAGATGGCCAGCCCAGCGATCGCGCCGCCCGGAATGAGGGCGGCCGAGATGCCGAAGATGATGCCGTCCTTGTTGTCCTTCACCATGCCGCCCCAGTCGGCAGCCGGCGGCTGGATGCCGAGGCCGAGGAAGGAGAGGGTGGAGAGGAACAGAATCGAGAAGGCGAAGCGCAGGCCGAACTCGGCGAGCAGCGGCGAGAGCGTGTTGGGCAGGATTTCCCGGAAGATGATCCAGCCCGTGCGTTCGCCGCGCAGCCTCGCGGCCTCCACGAATTCCATGACCGCCACGTCGAGCGCGACGGCGCGGCCGATGCGGTAGACGCGCGTCGAGTCGAGGATCGCCATGACGAGGATGAGGATCCAGAGCTGCTGCGGCAGCACGGCCAGCACGACGAGGGCGAAGATCAGCGTCGGGATCGCCATCATCAGGTCGTTGAAGCGCGAGAAGACCTGGTCGATGAACCCGCCCGTCACCGCCGCCGTGAAGGACAGCAGCATGCCGAGCGAGAACGAGAGCACGGTTGCCGCCAGCGCCACGAAGATCGTGGTGCGGGCGCCGAAGATCAGCCGCGAGAAGAGGTCGCGGCCGAGATTGTCCGTGCCGAGCAGGTAGTCGCCGCCCATCGGCTGCCAGACGGAGCCGACGATCTCGCTTTCGCCATGCGGTGCGATGAAGGGGGCGAAGATGGCGCAGAAGAGGGCAAGGGCAATGCCCAGAATGCCGATCCACGCGCTGACGGGAATGGTGGAAAGTCTCATCGCGGATGCCTCAATCTGGGGTTCGCGACGATCGCTAGGATATCGGCGAACATGTTGAGGAAGATGTAGAAGGCGGCGAAGATCAGGCCGCAGGCCTGCACGACGGGCATGTCGCGCACCGTCACGGCGTCGACCATGTATTGGCCCATGCCGGGATAGACGAAGACCACTTCCACGACGACGACGCCCACCACGAGATAGGCGAGGTTGAGCGCGATGACGTTGATGACCGGGGCCACGGCGTTCGGCGCCGCATGCCTGGCGATGATCCGGATGCCGCTGAGGCCCTTGAGTTCCGCCGTCTCGACATAGGCCGACGACATGACGTTGAGGATCGCGGCCCGCGTCATGCGCATCATGTGGGCGAGCACGACGAGGACGAGGGTGGCGGTCGGAAGCGCGATAGCCGACAGCCGCTGGCCGAGCGTCATCGTGTCGTAGACCGTCGCGGGGAAGGTCGCGACGCCCATCTGCACGGCGAAGAACAGGATCAGCAGGTAGCCCACGAAGAACTCGGGAAGCGAGATCGCCGCAAGCGAGATGACGTTGATGATCTTGTCCGGCAGGCGGTTGCGGTACTGCACCGCGAGCATGCCGAGGCCGACGGCGAGAGGCACCGATATGATCGCCGCGAAGAAGGCGAGGAACAGCGAATTGCCGAGGCGCTTGCCGATCTGCTCGCTGACCGATTGCTTCGAGGCCCAGGACTTGCCGAAGTCACCCTGGACGGCGCCGCCGAGCCACTTGAAGTAGCGGGTGGTCGCCGGCTGGTCGAGGCCGAGGTCCTTGCGGATGTTCTCCACCGCCTGCGGCGTTGCCGACTGGCCGAGATAGGTCGTCGCGAAGTCGCCGGGCAGGGCTTCCACGCCGCCGAAGATCATCAGCGACACGGCGAAGAGCAAGGCCACGCTGAGCGCGAGGCGTTGCAGGATGAGCGCAGCCAGCGGGCTGCGTTTGCTGAGTTTTGCCCAGGTCGAAGGCGTAGCTTCGATGGCTGGGGTTCCGGTGGACGCAACCGATCCGGCAACGCCGGCCGACTGCGGGACTTCGCCCGCAGCCGCCGTCGCTGTCAGCTCCGGACCGTGCGCCGGTCCGTTGCCGGTCATCAGGCGTCGAGCCAGACGCGGGTTGCGACATAGCCGTTCGACATGTCGTTGCCGATATCGTGGACATAGCCCTTCACGTTCTTGCCGCAGGCGTTCACGAAGTCGTTGAACATCGGCAGGATCAGGCCGCCCTCGTCACGCACCATCATGGCCATGGTGCGGTACATGTCCTTGCGCTTGGCCTCGTCGAGTTCCGAACGGGCTTCCAGCAGCATCTTGTCGAAGTCCGGGCGCTGGAAGCGGGTGTCGTTCCAGTCCGCCGTCGAGAGATAGGCGGTGGAATACATCTGGTCCTGCGTTGGGCGACCGCCCCAGTAGGAAGTGGAGAAGGGCTGGACGTTCCAGACGTTCGACCAGTAGCCGTCGCCCGGCTCGCGCTTCACCTCGATCTCGATGCCGGCCTTCTTGGCGCTCTCCTGGTAGAGGACGGCAGCGTCGACCGCGCCCGGGAAGGCGACGTCGGAGGTGCGCAGCAGCACCGAGCCGCTATGGCCCGACTTCTTGTAGTGGAAGGCGGCCTTGTCCGGGTCGTAGGCGCGCTGCTCGATGCCTTCCGGGAAGAGGGCATAGGTCTCGTTGATCGGGAAGTCGTTGCCGATCTTGCCGTAGCCGCCAAGCACCTTCTCCAGCATCGTCTCGCGGTCCATGGCGTATTTCAGCGCCATGCGCAGGTCGTTGTTGTCGAACGGCGCGGTGTTGCAATGCATGATGAAGACATAGTGGCCGCGGCCGGAGGTGGAGAGGATTTCCACGGTCGGCGCGCGCTTGAGGAGATCGACGGTCTTCGGGTCGACGCGGTTGATATAGTGCACCTGGCCGGAGGAGAGCGCGGCGATGCGGGCGGTCGCATCGTTCATCGCGATCATCTCGATCGTATCGACGAAGCCGCGATCCTGGCGCCAGTCGTCCTTGTTGCGCTCGAAGGTAGCACGAACGCCGGCCTCGAAGCTCGTCACCTTGTAGGGGCCGGTGCCGATCTGGGCATTCGGATCGTCGAGGCCGCCATTCGGCTGGATGACGAGGTGGTAGTCGGTGAGCAGCAGCGGCAGGTCGGCGTTGCCTTCGGTCAGCACCAGCACGAGCTTGTCGCCGTCGGTCTTGATTTCCTTGATCGATTTCATGACGCCGAGCGCGCCCGATTCCGACTTCTCGTCGGTGTGGCGCTGCAGGGTCTTGACGACGTCGTCGACGGTCAGTTCCTTGCCGTCATGGAATTTCACGCCCTTGCGAATGTTGAAGGTCCAGGTCGCTGCGTCGGCGGAGGGCTCCCAGGATTCGGCGAGCGCCGGGACGGGCTTGCCGGTGAGCGGCTCGGATTCGACGAGCATGTCGCCCCAGTTGCGGCCGACGACGAACATGAACTGCGAGAGCGCCTTTGCCGGATCCTTGGAATCCGTGGCGGCTGCGCCTTCGAGGCCGAGCTTGAGGTTGCCGCCGCGCTTGGGCTCCTGGGCCTTTGCGGCGGTGTCGAATAGGGTGCCGGCGGCGGCGAGCGTGATGCCGAAGGCAGCGGCGCGGCCCATGAACTCGCGGCGGTTCATCTTGCCGAGCGTGACCTGGCCGGTGAGGTATTTGGTGTAATCAGTCATTCCCCTGTTCCCTTTCGCTGGCCCTTTTGCGGGCATTTGTCGTTGTGATTGGCAGAATTTCTGTTTTTCGCCTGTAAGGCAACCTTGCGGCCGGTTTTTATGCCGGCGCGGGATCATTCTTCTCCCTGATCTCCTTTCTTTTTCGAGCCGGCCAAGCCGCCTATCGCCCCTTCCAGACGGGATCGCGCTTCTCCGCGAAGGCGCGCGCGCCCTCGAGCTGATCCTCGCTGGAATAGAGAATATCGACCGTGCGGAACTGCCGCTTGGTGATCTTGTTCATGGTTCCCTGGAAGGTGTCGCCCTCGGCCGCGCGCACCACTTCCTTGATGGCGGCGTAGACGAGCGGCGGGCCGCTTTCGAGCAGGCGCGCCAGCTCCCAGGCGCGGTCCATGAGCTTGTCGGCGGGCAGGATCTCGTTGACGAAGCCCCAGCGGTGCGCCTCCTGAACGTCCAGCCAGCGGCCGGTGAGCAGCATGTCCATGGCGATATGATAGGGAATGCGCTTCGGCAGCTTGATCGAGGCGGCATCGGCCACCGTGCCGGAGCGGATTTCCGGCAGGGCGAAGGTCGCGTGCTCGGCGGCGAGGATGAGGTCGGTCGACAGCGCGATCTCGAAGCCGCCGCCGCAGCAGATACCGTTGATGGCTGATATGATCGGCTTGTTGAGGTCGCGCAGTTCCTGCATGCCGCCGAAACCGCCGACGCCATAGTCGCCGTCCACGGCATCACCTGCCGCCGCGGCTTTCAGGTCCCATCCCGGACAGAAGAATTTCTCCCCCGCGCCGGTGATGATGGCGACGCGCAAGGTATCGTCGTCGCGGAATTCCCGGAAGACCTCGCCCATGATGCGGCTGGTCGCAAGGTCGATGGCGTTCGCCTTGGGGCGATCGATCGTGACTTCGAGGATGCCGCCTTCGCGGCGCTGGCGTATCGGTCCGGTCATGATTGTTTCCTCAGACGGATCAGTGCATCGGCCGCCACGACACCCTCGCCGGCGGGGAGCACCATTATGGGATTAACGTCCAGTTCTTCGATTATTGAAGCGTTTGAAACGACATAGGATGCCGCTGATGCGACGGTGGCGACAAGGGCGTCGATATCGCCCTTCGGCGCGCCGCGATAGCCGTTCAGCAGCTTGGCGATCTTGAGGCCGGAGATCGCCTCGCGGATCGTCTTCTCGTCGGTCGGCAGGGTCAAAATCGCCGAATCTTCAAGCAGTTCGACGAGGATGCCGCCCGCGCCGATGGTCAGCACCGGACCGGCGACAGGATCGCGCATCGCGCCGACGATGAGTTCGGCGACCGGTTTGCCCACCATCTTTTCCACGAGGAAGCCCGAGGCGACGCCGGCCATGGCCTTTGCCGCATCGAGCACCGCTTCGCGACCGGCGAGGTTGAGCTTGACCGCGCCGGCTTCGGTCTTGTGCGCGACGCCGAGGCCCTTGAGCACGACGGGGAAGCCGAGTGTTTCGGCTGCCTGCGCGGCGGCTTCCGCCGTTTCGGCGGTGAGGCCCTTTGGGACGGGAAGGCCATGGGCGGCGAGCGCCTGCTTGGCCTCGTGCTCGGTGAGTGTGATCGCCTCGCCTTCGCTTGTCGCGGCCTTGAGCAGCGGGGCGGCAAGCGGCTTCGACCAGGCTTCGCCGATGCCGGCGGCGGCATCGGCGGCGGCAAGCGCCTCCTCGATGCCGTAGAAGGGCACGACGCCGTTTCGCACCAGCATTTCGGCTGTTGCTTCCGGCAGGTTTTCGCCCATGCTGGCGACGATGCCGGCATTTTCGCCCGTCGCCCGCGCGGCGTCGATCAGGGCCTCGCAGGTGGTGGTCCAGTCGGCGGCGTCGCAGCGGTCGAGGCGGGGGAAATCGAGCACGACGAGGTTCAGCGCGTAGCCGCCCTGCATCATGGTGGTGAAGGCGGCGGTCTGCTTCTCGCGGTTGCCCCAGACGAAGGTGTGGTAGTCGAGCGGGTTGGAGATCGTCACCATCTGGCCGAGCGTTTCGCGCAGCGGCTGGCGCTGCTCCGGCTTCAGGTCGCGATAGACGACCTTCCGCTTCACACCGGCATCCGCCATCAGCGAGGCCTCGCCGCCCGAGCAGGACATGGAGGAGATATCATGGCTCGAAAGCGGGCCGGCGACATGCAGCAGCTTCAGGGTTTCGAGCAGTTCCGGCAGCGTCTCGACGCGGCCGATGCCGAGGCGGGCGAGCAGCGCCGAGGAGACGGCGTCGTTGCCGGCGAGCGAGGCGGTGTGCGAGACGGTGGCGAGCTGTGCCTGTTCCGACTTGCCGACCTTCAGCGTGACGACCGGCTTCTTCAGTTCGCGGGCGCGAAGGCCCAGGCGCTCCAGCGAAGTGAGGCTGTCAAAGCCCTCGATATGGAGGCCGACGGCGGTGACGCGCGGGTCTTCGAGGACTGCGTAGGCGAGATCGGCAAGGCCGGTCTGCGCCTGGTTGCCGGCGGTCAGGATATAGGCGAGCGGCAGGCCGCGCTGCTGCATCGAGACGTTGCAGGCTATGTTGGAGGACTGCGTGAGGACGGCGACGCCCTTTTCGATACGCAGCATGCCGTGCTGGTCGGGCCAGAGCAGGGCGCCATCCAGCATGTTGATGAAGCCGTAGCAGTTGGGGCCGAGGATCGGCATGTCGCCGGCGGCCTCCACCAGCGCCTTCTGCAGGTCATCGCCGTCGGCAAGCTCGCTGACGGCTTCGCGGAAGCCGGAGGCGTAGCAGACCGCGCCGCCTGCGCCGCGTGCGGCAAGGTCGCGGATGATGCCGATGGTGAGCTCGCGGTTGACGCCGACGAAGGAGGCATCCGGTGCGCCAGGCAGATCGGCGACCGAGCGGTAGCATTTGCGGCCGAGGATTTCGTCTTCGCGCGGGTGCACCGGCCAGATGTCGCCGGAAAAGCCCATCTTGTCGCATTGATAGATGACCCGCCGGGCTTCCTTGCCGCCGAAGACGGCGATGGATTTCGGGCGGATGAGGCGGTCGAGGGAGCGGGTCATGCGGGGGCCTTTCCGCATGCCGCTTTGCCCCTCATCCGCCCTGCCGGGCACCTTCTCCCCGTCGGGACGGGGAGAAGGGGATATGCCGATCCGGTTTCCCTTGCCAGGACCGTGCGTTGGGCAAGTCCCCTCTCCCCGCCTGCGGGGAGAGGGTTAGGGTGAGGGGCAGCTGCGCGCATCACCATCCTCACGCCCCCAGCGGCCGGAGCAGGTCGCGGCTGATGATGTGCCGCTGGATTTCCGAGGTGCCGTCCCAGATACGCTCGACGCGGGCGTCGCGCCAGAAGCGCGCAAGCGGCAGGTCGTCCATCAGGCCCATGCCGCCGAAGATCTGGATCGCCTCGTCGGTGACGCGGGCGAGCATTTCCGTGGCGTAGACCTTGGCCGAAGCGATCTCGCGGTTCGACGGCAGGCCCTGATCGAGCCGCCAGGCGGCCGATAGCGTCAGGAGGTCGGCGGCGTCGATCTCGGTGATCATGTCGGCGAGCTTGAAGGAAACGCCCTGGTTGGCGCCGATCGGCTTTCCGAACTGCTTGCGCTCGGCCGCGTAGTTGAGGGCATAGTCGAAGGCGCGGCGGGCGCGGCCGACGGAGGTGGCGGCGACGGTGAGGCGCGTCGCGTAGAGCCAGTCGTTGGCGATGTCGAAGCCCTTGTGCACTTCGCCGAGGATTTGGGCGGAGGGCAGGCGGCATTCGTCGAAGTTGAGGATGCAGTTCTTGTAGCCGCGATGGGAGACGGAATTGTAGCCCTCGCGGATCTCGAAGCCCGGCGTGCCGCGGTCGACGAGGAAGCAGGTGATCAGCTTCTTCTTGCCGCGCGGGGTGTCCTCCTCGCCCGTCGCGATGAAGACGATGACGAAATCGGCGATGTTGGCGTGGCTGATGAAATGCTTGGTGCCGTTGACGACCCAGTCGTCGCCGTCCTGCCTCGCGAAGCACTTCATGCCGCGCACGTCCGAGCCGGCGTCCGGCTCGGTCATGGCGAGAGCATCGAATTTCTCGCCGCTGACGGCGGGCAACAGATAGCGTTCGCGCTGCTCGTCGTTGCAGGCCATCAGGATGCCGGAGGGGCGGCCGAAGAAGACCGTCAGCGCCATCGAGCCGCGGCCAAGCTCGCGCTCGACCAGCGTGAAGGACGTGTGGTCGAGACCCGCGCCGCCGACCTCTTCCGGCATGTTGCAGCCGAAGAAACCGATCTCCTTGCACTTGCGGGCGATTTCCTGGCCGAGTTCCGGCGGCACATGGCCGGTGCGCTCGACCTCGTTTTCATGCGGATAGATTTCCGTTTCGACGAAGGCGCGGACCGTGTCCACGATCATCTGCTGTTCGTCGGTGAGTGCGAAATTCATTGAAAGTCCTCCCGGTATTTCTTTTGCGGGAGGCGCCATCTTTGGCTACCCCCCTCTGCCCTGCCGGGCATCTCCCCCACAAGGGGGGAGATTGGATCGTGGCACCGCCTTACCCCCAGCCGATCTCCCCCCTTGTGGGGGAGATGCCCGGCAGGGCAGAGGGGGGTGGAGGCTTGCGCCCTACTTGTTCCTCTGTCCGACGCTGCGCCCCGCCCCCTCCGGCACCGCCAGCTTCGCATGGGCCTCGGCAATCGGCGCGATCTTCGCCAGCACCTCGGCGGGCGCGTCGGCGCTCTTGCCGGCCTTCGAGTCCACATGGACCATCATCTGCTCGGCGGTCGCGATGACGTCGCCGGTGGCGGCGTCGTGGATGCGGGTGAAGAAGTGCAGCCGCTTCCTGTCCGAGGAGAGGAGCTGGAGCGTCGTGTAGAGCGCCTGGCCGAGCTTGCCTTCGCCGAGATGGCGGATGTGGGTTTCCACCGTGTAGTAGCTCTGGCCGGCCTCGACATAGGCGAAGTCGACGCCGATGAGGCGGAGCAGTGCGTCGGACGTGTCGCCGAAGAGCTGGAGATAGCGATGCTCCGTCATGTGGCCGTTGTAATCGACCCAGGCGGCGTTGACCTTGGTGTCGACGAGGCGCAGCGGTTCGCTCGAGGAGACCTCGACCTTCGCCTTGCCGGCCTTGGCCCACAGGTGCGCCTCGAATTCGGCGAGCAGCTTGCCCGAACCCCAGCCGCGGCCTTCGTCGCCGGCCTTCAGCGCATGCATGATGCCGACGAGGTTCTGGTCGCGGATGCGTTCCAGTTCGCGGATGCCGCGCGCGCCGGACTGGGCGTCGGACTGGTTGGCGATCTTTTCCACCAGTTCGTCGTTGAGATCGACGACGTCGGTGAGCTTCGTCCAGGGCCAGGAGAGGCAGGGGCCGAACTGGGCGAGGAAGTGGCGCATGCCCGCTTCCCCGCCGGCAATGCGGTAGGTCTCGAACATGCCCATCTGCGCCCAGCGCATGCCGAAGGAATAGCGGATCACGTCGTCCAGCGTTTCCGTGTCGCAGATGTCGTCCTTGATCAGCCAGAGGCCTTCGCGCCAGACGGCTTCGAGCAGGCGGTCGCCGACGAAGGCTTCGATCTCCTTGTTGATGATCACGCCCTTCATGCCGATGGGGGCGAGCTTGGCCTTGGCGTCTTCGAGCACGGCGCGCGACGTCTTCTGGCCGCCGACGAGCTCGGCGAGCGGCAGCAGGTAGACGGGGTTGTAGGGGTGCGCGACGAACAGGCGCTCGGGGTGCTTCATGTCGCGCTGCAGATCGGTCGGCATGAGGCCGGAGGTGGAGGAGCCGATCAGGGCGTCGGGCTTTGCGGCCGCGTCGATCTGGGTGAGGACGCCGCGCTTCAGTTCGAGGCGCTCGGGCACGCTTTCCTGAATCCAGTCAGCGTCTTCGACCGCTTCCTGAATGCTCTTGCAGAAGGTGACCTTGCCCTTCGGCGGCAGGGGGGCCATCGTGAGCATGCCATAGGCGCGCTCGGCATTGGCCATGACTTCGCCGATGATGCGCTCGGCTTCCGGATGCGGGTCGAAGACCTTCACGTCGATGCCGGCCAGCGCGAAGCGTGCGATCCATGCCCCGCCGATGACGCCGCCGCCGACGCAGGCTGCCTTGTTGATGGTGGTGCTCATGCGTTCCCTCAATTCGTTATTGTGTGCGGGTGTCGCTGCCCCTCATCCGGCTGCCGCCACCTACTCCCCGCAGGCGGGGAGTAGGGATATGCCGCGCCGGTTTCCTTCATTTCCAAGCCTGCGCTTGGCGGGCTCCCTCTCCCCGTTCACGGGGAGAGGGTTAGGGGTGAGGGGCAACCCCAAATCGTCAGCCGCGCGGCGCGCGCTTCGTCAGCTTCAGCTTCTCGCGCACTTCGGCCGGGCCGATGACGCGGGCGCCCATGCTCTCGATGATGTTGACGGCCTTGTCGACGAGCTGCGCATTGGTGGCGAGCTGGCCCTTGGCGACATAGAGGTTGTCTTCCAGGCCGACGCGGACATTGCCGCCGGCAAGCACGGAAGCGGCCGGATAGGCCATGGCGTTGCGGCCGATGGAGAAGGCCGAGAAGGTCCAGTTGGACGGCACGTTGTTGACCATCGCCATGAAGGTGTTGAGGTCGTCGGGCGCGCCCCACGGAATGCCCATGCAGAGCTGGATGAGCACCGGGTCCTCGATGATGCCTTCCTCGACGAGCTGCTTGGCGAACCAGAGATGGCCGGTATCGAAAGCTTCGATCTCCGGGCGGACGCCGAGATCGGTCATCATCTTGCCCATGGCGCGCAGCATGGACGGCGTGTTGGTCATCACGTAGTCGCCGAGCGAGAAGTTCATCGTGCCGCAATCGAGCGTGCAGATTTCCGGCAGACATTCGGCGACGTGGGAAACGCGCTCGGTGGCGCCGGCCATGTCGGTGCCGTTGGGGTTCAGCGGCAGGGGCTGCTCGGTGTTGCCGAAGATCATGTCGCCGCCCATGCCGGCGGTAAGGTTGAGCACGACGTCGACCTCGGCGTCGCGGATACGTTCGGTCACTTCGCGGTAGAGATCGTTTCGGCGGCTCGGCGCGCCGGTTTCCGGGTCGCGCACGTGGCAATGCACGACGGCAGCGCCGGCCCTGGCGGCCTCGATGGCCGATTCGGCGATCTGTTTGGGCGAGCGCGGAACGTGAGGGGATTTGCCGGCGGTGTCGCCGGAGCCGGTGACGGCGCAGGTGATGAAGACGTCGCGGTTCATGGCAAGAGGCATTGTCGTTCTCCCAGTATTCTCGTTGCGGACATTACGAGCCAAGAGAAGGCGCAATGCTTTCACTTTTCGGATCCATCCTTGACAATTCGAGAGATGAGCGGCCAAGCTTCCGCCATGCTCGATCCCTCATCCGATACGCTCGACATCGACATCCTGGTGCTGCCCGAGACGAACCTCATCCTCGTCGCCTCGGTCATCGAGCCGTTGCGCGCCGCCAACCGCATCTCGGGGCAGGCGCTTTACCGCTGGCGCATCTTCTCGCCGGACGGTGAGCCGGTGGAGACGCGCAGCCGCATTCCCGTGCCCGTCGACGGGCCGTTCCGGCCGGAGCGGGAGACGGCGCCGCTCTTCGTGCTGTCGAGCTACCAATGGCAGATGAGTGCGACATCCCTGTTGCGCCGCCAGCTCTCGCAGACGGCGCGCCACCGCACGGCGATGGCCGGCATCGAATCGGGAAGCTGGCTGCTCGCCGAGGCAAGCCTGCTCGACGGCCATTCGGTGACGATCCACTGGGAGGACATGGAGGAATTCGCCTCGCGCTATCCGCAGATCGCGGTGATGCGCGAGCGCTATGTCATCGACGGCAAGCGCGTCACCACCGGCGGTTCGCTGCCGACGCTCGAATTGATGCTGGAGATCATCCGCCGCCGGCAGGGCTATTCGCTGGCGCTGGAGGTCTCGCGGCAGTTCATCTACGAGCACGAGCGCACCGGCGGCCTGTTGCAGGTGCCGGCGCTCGGCAACATGCGTGTCGCCGACCAGCGCGTCAGCCAGGCGGTGCGGCTGATGGAGGAGACGATGGATGCGCCATTGACGCTGGCAAAGCTTGCTAAACGCGTGGGCATCAGTGCGCGGCACCTGCAGGACCTGTTCCAAGAATCGATGGGCGTCGCGCCGCACCAGCACTATCTCGCGCTGCGCCTCAATGCCGCCCGGCGCAAGGTGATCGAGACCAAGACGGAATTCGCCGACATCGCCGCGCTCACCGGCTTCAACTCCTCCTCTGCCTTCTCCCGCAGCTATCGCGCGCACTACCACGAAAGCCCGACGGAGACCCGGCGGCGGCTGCGGGCCGGCGCGAAGGGATGAAGACGCGGACCCAGAGCAATTCCAGCAAAAGTGCGAAGCGGTTTTGCGTCCGGGATTGCGCAAAATAAAGGGTTGGAGCGTTTTCGCGATTCGAGGAAAAGCGGAAATGCCCTAAGTGCCTGAAATGTCACGGTCGGCCGTAAAGATTGTATTTAACATTTCGCGGTAATCTTCCGTTAGTAATTCCGTCCGTGTGTCGAAAGGGCGGGGCTTCGGTTTGTTTTGCGTGCGAGTGCCAATGCGTCTTTCGGTCCTGACAGCGATCCTCCTCGGCTGCGCCTCCCTGGCCGGCTGCGCATCGAGTGCGACCCCGGAAACGGTGCTGGCGGTCAAGCCTTCGCGCGAGACCACGAGCTCCGTCGTCAAGGGCGGCGGGCCGGTGCCGGAAGTGGCCGTCGGCCAGAGCAGGGTGAAGGCCGACGACGCGGAGGAAATGCTCGCCTGGGCAGGGCCGATCCCGGAAACCCACGTCTTCGAGACGGTGACGAAACAGTCCGCCATTCCCTCCGAGCGTCCGGCCGATTCCGCGACGATGACCGAAATGCCGACCCGGCGCCTCGGCAAGCGCTCGCGCGTCTACAGCCAGCAGTTCCGCGATGCCCATCCGATCAATTTCGGCAAGCGCGCGCCGCGGCACTATCAGGTGCATGGCGTCGACGTCTCGCGCTGGCAGGGCGATATCGACTGGATGCGGCTGCGCACGCAGGGCGCCAACTTCGCCTTCATCAAGGCGACCGACGGCGGCGACCATCTCGATCCGATGTTCCAGAAGAACTGGCGCCAGGCCAAGGAAGCCGGCATCCGGCGCGGGGCCTATCACTTCTTCTACTGGTGCCGGGTCGCAAGCTCGCAGGCCGAGTGGTTCATCCGCAACGTGCCGAAGGATCCGGATGCGCTGCCGCCGGTGATCGATGCCGAATACAACGGCGATTCCGCCTGCAAGAAGCGCCTGTCGCGCGCGAAATATGTCGAGAAGATCCGCGTCTTCGCCGAAATGCTGGAACGGCACTACGGCAAGCGGCCGATCATCTATACCGCGCCGGACTTCTACGAGGACAATCTGTCTGGCGAATTGAAGGACTATCACTTCTGGCTGCGCTCGGTCGCCGCGCATCCGTCGCAGCGCTATCCGAACCGCCGCTGGCTGTTCTGGCAATATTCCGGCTCGGGCCTGTCGCATGGCGTGACGGGCAGGATCGACCTCAACGTCTTCTCCGGCAGCGAGAACGACTGGCACAACTGGCTCGCGGGCCAGTCCACCTGAACGGGACGATCTATTTCCGCTTCTGCGGATAGATCGTCTCGCCGTTCTTCAGCATCTCCACGAATGTCTCGATCTTGCGCCTGCGCGCGGCTTCCGTCTTCAGATTGTGGACGCGGAAGGCGAGGGCGAAGCGGTTCTGCTCGGTGAGCCTGCCGAGCATTTCGGCGGCGGCCGGTTCGGCGTCGATGGCGGCCTTGAGGTCCGGCGGGATCTTCAGGTTCTTGCCGCTGCCATAGGCCCTGTCCCAGCGCCCATCGGCTTTTGCGGCCTCCACATGCTTCAGGCCATGTTCCGTCATGCGGCCATCCGCGATCAGCCGGCCGACCGTATCGACGTTCTTCCTGCTCCAGACGCTCTTGCGGCCGCGCGGGCTGTAGCGCTGGAAGAAGCTCTTGTCGTCCAGCCCCTTGCGGATGCCGTCGATCCAGCCCCAGCAGAGCACGACCTCGATCGCCTCTTCCGGGTTGATGGATTGAAGGCCGGAGGCGCGCTTGTGAATCCGGATCCAGACTTCCGGCGCCTTGTCGTGGTTGTCCGAGAGCCAGCGGCAGAAGCTTTCCGGGTCGGGAAATTCGCGGACATGGGCGGGGTCGATTTCCACAGGCGCCATCGTTTTCTGCCCTCCCGGCATGGTCCAGCGTGGCCGCTTTGCATCTGTCCGCGACTATGCGGGGCGGATGCCGAAGATGTGATGCTCCCGCTTCTTGCCAGCCCCTTCCTGCTTTGGCTAGCCATCGGCTCCAACACGTTTTCATTGGAGTCGATATAGAGAATGCCTACGGTGTGCACTTTGTCGCGCAGAGCCTTCTTCCTGGGCGCCGCCGCGACGCTCGCAGGATGCGCAACCACGGAAACCTCGACCAGGGCCGTCCCGCTTCCCCAGAAGGTCAGCTATCCGATCGTGCCGGCAACGGACGAGGAGCTGGCGGCGCGCTATGCCGCCGTCGAGGATGGCGGCCACCTCATCCCGGCGATCCCTTACAAGGAGATCGATCCGAAATATTACCGCCAGCGCGTCAAGGACCCGACCGGCGAGCCCGCAGGCACGGTGGTGGTCGATACGGCCACGCGCTTCCTCTATGTCGTAGAACCGGGCGGCACGGCGATGCGCTACGGCGTCGGCATCGGCCGCGACGGCTTTGCCTGGGAAGGCGAGGGTGTCATCCAGTGGCGCCAGCCCTGGCCGCGCTGGAAGGTGCCGGACGACATGATCAAGCGCCAGCCGAGCCTTGCCCGCTATTCCGTCGAGAATGGCGGCATGGACCCGGGCGTCAAGAACCCGCTCGGCGCTCGCGCGCTCTACATCTTCCAGAACGGCAAGGACACGCTCTACCGCCTGCACGGCTCGCCGGAATGGAGGTCCATCGGCAAGGCGACCTCTTCGGGCTGCGTGCGGCTGGTCAACCAGGATGTGCTCGATCTCTACAAGCGCGTGCCCTACCACGCGCGCATCGTCGTGCATCAGGGCGGGCTGGGGTCCGTCTGAGCAAGTCCAGCAAAAGCGTGAGGCGGTTTTGCGTCCGGAATTGCGCTGAGCAGAGCTAGACGACGGTCTCGCCGCCGTCCACCACGAGGATCTGGCCGGTCATGTAGCTTGACCGGTCGGAGACGAGGAAGAGGATCGGTTCGGCGATCTCCTCGACATTCGCCCAGCGGCCCATGGGCACCTTTTCCCTGATATAGTCCTCGATGGCCCCGCGCCCGCCCATCTGGTCGATGAAGGGGGCGTTGAAGGGCGTGTCGACCCAGCCGGGGCAGAGCGCGTTGACGCGGATGCCGTGGCGGGCATAGTCGCCGGCCATCTGCTTCGTCATGGCAATGACGGCATGCTTGGTCGTCGTATAGGCGATCATCTCGCGGTCGTAGAGCACGCCCGAGGAGGAGGAGGTGTTGAGGATGACGCCTTTTCCCTGCGCCCTCATGGCCGGCATGACGAGGCGGGCGGCCATGAGATGGGCGCGCACATTGAGGTTCCAGGAAAGATCCAGCCCATCGAGCGCGACGCTTTCGAGATCGCCGGCAACCTGCGCGCCCGCATGGTTGTGCAGGATGTCGATGCGGCCGTGACGCGAGAGCACGCCGGCAATCGCCATCTTCAGTTCCACGTCGTCGGTGACGTCGAGGATGACGGCCTCGGCCGTGCCGCCCTCGCTGCGGATAAGATCGACCGTCTCGCCGGCCCGCGTCTCGTCGCGGTCGGCGACGCAGACGGTCGCGCCCTCGCGCGCCATGATGCGCGCGCCGGCCCGGCCGATGCCGGAGCCGGCCCCGGTGACGATGGCGACGCGGTTCTTCAGGATCATCTGTTATTCTCCGGCAGGCGATTTCGTTTTCTTCTCCCGCATGAGGAGGCGGGCGACGAGGATGAGGAAGAGCGAGGCGACCAGCACCATCGTCGCGATGGCGTTGACCTCCGGCGTCACGCCACGGCGGATCGAGGCGAAGACGTAGATCGGCAGCGTCGTCTTGGAGCCCGCGACGAAGAAGGCCACGATGAAATCGTCGAAGGAGAAGGTGAAGGCGAGCAGGAAGCCGGCCAGCACCGAAGGCAGGATCTGCGGCAGGACGATATCGCGGAAAGTGGTGAAAGGCGTGGCGTAGAGATCGGCCGAGGCCTCGACGATGTCGCGCCCGAGCGTGGCGATGCGCGCCTTCACGATCATCGTCACGAGCGCCATGGTGAAGAGGCCGTGCGCGGCGATGATCGAGCCGTAGCCGAGGCCGAGCTGCGGCGGTTTCTCGCCCGGCCAGAGCGAGGCGATGGCCGGATTGACGACGCCGAAGACCGCGACGAGCGCGACGAGCGTCGCGATGCCGATGACGACGCCCGGCACGACGATGGCGGCGGCGAGCAGGCCGTCGAAGAGGGCGCGGGTGCGCGCGCCGAGGCGTTCCAGGCCAAGGGCGGCCATGGTGCCGAAGACGGCGGCGAGCGTGGCGCTGGTAAACGCGATGATCAGGCTGTTTTGCAGTGCCGCGACGAGGAACGGATTGGCGAGCGCCTTGCCGTACCATTGCGTCGAGAAGCCGGTGAACTCGCTGGCATTGCGCCCCGCATTGAAGGAGAACAGCACGACCAGCGCGATAGGCGCGTAGAGGAACAGGTAGACGGAGGTTATCAGCGCGCGCATCAGACGAGGTCCACCTGTCTCGTGCCGGAGATTTTCCAGGCGATGCGCATGGCGACCATCAGCACCACGACCACGATGGCGACCAGCGTGACGGCGATGGCCGAGCCGAAGGGCCAGTTGCGCGATTGCAGGAAGAGGTCGACCAGCGCATTGCCGATGAAGAAGACCTTGCCGCCGCCCAGAAGCTGCGGAATGAGATATTCGCCGAGCAGCAGGATCGTGACGAGCGCGACGCCCGTCATGACGCCCGGCAGCGAGAGCGGCAGGGTGACGGAGAAGAAGGTCGAGACGGGTTTCGCGCCGAGATCGGCCGAAGCCTCCAGCAGCCGGCGGTCGAGCTTTTCGAGGCTGACATAGATCGGCATGATCATCAGCGGCAGGTAGCCGTAGACGATGCCGAGCAGCACGGCGCCGGGCGTGTTGAGCAGGCGCACGTTCTCGATGCCGATCATGTCGAGGAGGTTCGGGATGCCGCGCGAGCCGAGGATGTACATCCAGGCATAGGTGCGCACCAGAAGGCTCGTCCAGAACGGTACGACGACCAGCGAGACCAGCAGCAGCCGATGGCGCGAGCTTGCCTTGACGGCGAGGTAATAGGCGGTCGGATAGGCGACCAGCAGGCAGAGGAAGGCGCCGACCGGCGCCAGCATCAGGGTGTTCCAGTAGGCGGCGGAACGGGCCGGCAGGTTGGCATATTGCGCGAAGGTGAAGGCCGCCTGGTAACCGCCCGCCGGTCCGCGCTCGCCGACGGAAAAGACCACCATGGCGATGAAGGGCAGCACCAGGAAGACGAACAGCCAGAGGGAGGCCGGCGCCAGCAGCGCCGTCGTCACCAGCCGTCTTTTCGCCGTCGTCGTCAGGGGCATTGCATCGATCCTGTTGCGAATTGCGAGGGTCGCCCCTCATCCGGCCTGCCGGCCACCTTCTCCCCGCGGGGCGGGGAGAAGGAAAAACATTGCGGCATACTCCCTCTGATCTCCCCCCTTGTGGGGGAGATGTCGGCGAAGCCGACAGAGGGGGGTAGCAACGGCGCAGCCAGGACGACGATCCGGCGGGGGCAGGTGGGTGCCACACCCCCCTCTGCCCTGCCGGGCATCTCCCCCACAAGGGGGGAGATCGGCAGGTCGGAACGGCTTCCCGTGCTTTGTTACGCCGACTTGAACCGCGCCATCAGTTCTGCGCGCGCCGGGTCGGTGAGCGTCACGGCGGCGCCGAATTCCAGCGGGGTCAGCGCGGCTTCGTCCGGATAGACGATCTTGTTGCCGGTGATCTCGGCCGGCAGCAGGGCGATGACGCGGCTGTCGGTGGTGGGCGCGCCGTTGGCGATGTGCTCCTTCACCGCATGCTGCGGGTCCATCAGGTAGTTGAGCAGCGCATAGCCGGCCGGCTTGTTGGCGGCGGCCTTCGGCACGGCGTAGAAGTCGGACCAGATCTCGCCGCCGTCGGAGCCGAGCGTGAAGTGGATTTCCGGGATGTCGCGGTTGAGCTGCGCGCCGTCGTTGGTCCAGCACATGGTCATCCAGGCGTCGGTGGCGCGCATGGAGGGCTGGTAGTCGCTGTTGATGGCGTAGAGGTGCGGCTTGACCTTGATCAGCAGCTCCTCGGCCTTGGCAAGCTCTTCGGGCTTGACCGAGTTGAAGGAGAAGCCGAGCGAGACGAGGGCGTTGCCGATGGTGGTGAGCTGGTAGTCGTGTACCATGGCGCGGCCGTCCGCCTCGGTCATGGCGATCTCGAAGAATTCCTTCCAGCTCGTGACCTTGGACTTCACCTTGTCGGAATTGACGGCGATGCCGGTCGTGCCCCAGTTCTTCGGCAGCGCATAGACCTTGCCGTCGACCGTGCCCTCATTGGTGAAACGTACATTCTGGGTCTTCTGGTCGAAGTTCGGCACCTTGGAAAGATCGAGCGGGTCGATCAGGCCGAGGCCGGCATAGGTGGAGATCGTGTAGTTCGTGGGCACGAACAGGTCCCAGCCGGTGCCGCCGGCCTGCAGCTTTGCCAGCATCTCCTCGTTCGAGCCGAAGACGTTGACCTCGACGGCGACGCCCGTCTCGGCGGTGAAGGCCTCGAAGGTCGCGGGGTCGTGATAGTTCGGCCAGGTGGCGATGGACATGGCCGAGCCGAGGTCTTCCTGCTGCGCGTAGGCGGCCGAATTGAAGAGGCCGGGCTGGCGGGCGAGCACGGCGGCGGCAAGGCCGAGGCCGGTGACGCCGAGGAAGTGGCGGCGCGTGACGGAGCCGCGCTTCAGGCGCATGAATTCTTCCGTCAGCTCATGGGCGCTGATCGGGGCATTGTCTCTGAACCATTTCGACATCACACTGTTCCCTTGTGTTTGGGCCTGTTTCCCCTCAGGCCGGAAAGATATGCGCTGTGCCGGGATCGAAGCTGATTGCGACCCGTTCGCCCGGCGCGACGAGGTCGTTTTCCGACTGGTTATGGCGTTCGGCGGTGACGAGGAGGTCGCCCAGCCCGTCGATGGCGATGGAGTATTCGGCAGCCGAGCCGAGGAAGATGCGATGGGTGACGGTGCCCTCCAGCGTCGTCGCGCCCTCTGCGCCGCGCGCAAGGCGGATCGCCTCCGGGCGGAGCGCCACGGTGACGGCGCCCGGCTGAAGATCGACGCGCGGGGCGGGCAGGGCCGTGCCGTTGCCGAGGCGGATGGTGCCGCCGGCCTCCAGCGTGCCGTCGAAACGGTTGGTCTTGCCGACGAAATCGGCGACGAAGAGATCGGCCGGGCGGTCGTAGACCTCCTGGGGCGTCGCGAGCTGGCGGATGCGGCCGGCGCTCATGACGCAAACGAGGTCGCTCATCGACAGCGCCTCCTCCTGGTCATGGGTGACGAGAACGAAGGTGATGCCGAGGTCGCGCTGGAGCGTCTGGAGCTCGATCTGCATGGCGGTGCGCAGCTTCTTGTCGAGCGCCGCCAGCGGCTCGTCGAGGAGAAGTACGGAGGGCTTGTTGACGAGGGCGCGGGCGAGCGCCACGCGCTGCTGCTGGCCGCCGGACATTTCATGGATGCGGCGCCTGGCGAAGCCGGAAAGCCGTACCATTTCCAGCGCCTCGCCGACGCGGCGGGATATCTCCTCGGCCTGCAGCCGCGGGCGAAGCTGCTTCAGGCCGTAGGCGACGTTCTTCTCCACGTCGAAATGCGGGAAGAGCGCATATTGCTGGAACACCATGTTGACCGGGCGGCGATAGGCCGGCACGCCGTTGGCGACATTGCCGGCGATCAGCACCTCGCCCTCGCTCGGCTGCTCGAAGCCGCCGATCATGCGAAGGCAGGTCGTCTTGCCGCAGCCGGACGGGCCGAGCAACGCGACGAAGGCGCCCTTCGGCACGGAAAGGTTTATGTCGGAGACCGCGGTCACCGCGCCATAGCGCTTGGTCACCGACCGGAACTCGATGTCGTTCGTGGAGGCGGATGTCACGTCTGTTCCCTGCGGTTGTTGCGTTGAAGCGATCTTCATGCCGCTTTAGCCACCGTCGGGAAGGATGCTAGTCAGCCGCCGGTGGGCGGTATATACCCCGAGAGAGGTATTTTATCCGTAAACCGGCTATGGAAGGAGTATATCCCGGCGCGGCGAGAAACGCGCGCCGCAAGGGGATCGGGGGAGCATCAGCGCCATGCGGGTCGATTTCACGGCACTCTTCCGCACGCTCGCCGACTGGACGGACGCGGCGGAACGCTCCGACGGGCAGGCGGGCGACGCGCTGCTGGCGATGACGCGGGCGCTCGTGCGCTTCGATGACATGGTCATCTTCGCCTATCGCGACAAGGCCCGGCCGATCGACCTCTTCAGCACCTTCGATGCGGACGATTACCATGTCTTCGTGACGCTTTATCAGGTGGGTCCGTACCTGCTCGATCCGTTCTACCACACGGCGCGGGCGGGCCGGGCCGGCGTCTTCCGCATGCGGGAGCTCGCGCCGGACCGTTTCTTTTCCAGCGAATATTACCGCACCTACTACTCGCAGACGCGGCTTGCCGAGGAACTGGGCTTCTTCGTGCCGGTAGGCGACGGCGTCACGGTGGTCGTCTCGCTAATGCGGCGCGAGAAGACGGGGGTCTTCCCGGCCGCCGAATTCGCGCTGCTGGCGGATGCCGAACCCTTCGTCGCCGCCTTCGTGCGCCAGGCCTGGAGCGGCCTTGCGGAACGCTTCGCGCTTGCGGGGCAGGGGCGCGGGCGGCGCAGCGAGCCGGTGAGCGCGGCGGACAAGGTCTGGCGCAAGCTCAACCTCACCGACCGCGAGGCCTCGATCATCGAGCTGGTGCTGCAAGGGCATTCGTCGGAATCGATCGGGCTCAAGCTGAATATTTCGACGGGGACGGTGAAGGTCCACCGGCGGAACGTCTACCGCAAGCTGGGGATCTCGTCGCAGATCCAGTTGCTATCGATCTATCTGAAGAATTTGCAGGCTTAGACGCAGGAGAGGGGACGGAAAAGCCCGGCATCGCTGCCGGGCTTCTGGAGTCTTTTCAACGATTTATCGTTTCGCCTTCACGAGCCGATTCCGGTTCTTGAGAAACCGATTCAGGAAACCGCCGCCAGCGCCACCTGCGCCCGTGCGTCGAGGATCTGGCGGGCGGCGTGGGCGGCTTCCTTGCCCTTGATGACGAAGTGGTCGCGGAAGAAGGCGATATGGGCTTCCGATTCCTGGAAGTTGTGCGGCGTCAGCACGGCCGAGAGCACCGGAACGTTCGTATCGAGGCCGACGCGCACGATGGCGTCGACCACAGTGCCGGCGACGAAATCGTGGCGGTAGATGCCGCCGTCGACGACGAGGGCGACGCCGAGGATGGCCGAGTAGCGGCCGGTCTTCGCGAGGAGCTGGGCGTGCAGCGGGATTTCGAGGGCGCCCGGCACGTCGATCACGTCGACGTCTTCGGCACGCCCGCCGAGGGCCTGCCATTCGGCGATGAAGGATGTGACCGCCTGGTCGACGATGCCGGCGTGCCAGCGGGCACGGATGACGGCGATGCGGGCGGAGGGGGTGGCATTGGCATTCATATGTCTTGGCCTTTCAAGGGTTGAGCCATTTTTCAACGGGTCCCTTGGGCGAACACGCACGAGGCCGGCCCATCGCGGAACGGGCCTCCTGCTTGCTCTCTTCCATCCGGACTGTGACCGTCGGCTCCGGCATCGCACCGGATCTGCTGACCCTTCCTTGCGGAAGGCGCTCGCGGGCTCCCGGATCGCTCCGGATACCGCCGGTGGGGAGTTTCGCCCCGCCCTGAGAACGATGGGAGATTAAACGGCAATCGCCCGCAGATCAAATCCGCGGGCGACGCAAAAAACACGATTCACGACAGATTTTTCCACGCCTTCGGTAAGGCGTGGAATGGACGTTCAGTCGTGGATGACCAGCAGGTCGCCGGCGGTGAAGCGCAGCGTCACCGTTTCGCCGACGGCCGGCGGCACGAGGCCGGGGCTGTTGAACATGTCGAAGGAGATGACGCTGCCGCCGACCTTCATGCGGGTGCGGATGACGGAGCCGAGGAAATTGGACGAGACGACCTCGCCGGAAAGCGCCGTGTCGCCCTTGGCGTCGGGGGCGATGGAGCCGGCCTCGGGGCGCAGCGCCAGCGAGACCGTGTCGCCGGCCTTGGCGTTGCCGAGGGGCTCGCGGAGCGTCACGCCCTGGTCGCCGATGGTGACGCGGTTCGCGGCCGCGTCCACCACCTTGGCCTCGATGAGGTTGAGCGTGCCGACGAAGCCGGCGACGAAGCGGGTGGAGGGGTGGTTGTAGATTTCGGCCGGGGTGCCGATCTGGTCGGCCTTGCCGGCGTTCATGACGACGATGCGGTCGGAGATCGACAGCGCCTCTTCCTGATCGTGCGTGACGAAGACCGTGGTGATGCCGAGCTGCTGCTGGATCATGCGGATTTCCTCGCGCAGCGATACGCGGATCTTGGCGTCGAGGGCCGAGAGCGGTTCGTCGAGGAGGAGGACCTGGGGCTTCGGGGCGAGCGCGCGGGCGAGCGCCACGCGCTGCTGCTGGCCGCCGGACATCTGGTAGGGGTAGCGGTCGGCGAGATGGTCGAGCTTGATGAGGCCGAGCATCTCCTTGACGCGGGCGTCGATCTCGGCCTTCGGCCGGCCGGCGACCTTGAGGCCGAAGGCGACGTTTTCCGCGACGTTCATGTTCGGGAAGAGCGCATAGGCCTGGAACACCATGCCGATGTTGCGCTGGTTCGGACGAAGGTTCGCCTGACTCTTGCCGTTGATCGTTATCGTGCCGCCCGAGGGCGTCTCGAAGCCGGCGATCATGCGCAGGATGGTGGTCTTGCCGCAGCCGGACGGGCCGAGGAAGGAGATGAACTCGCCCTTCTCGATGGCCATGTTGAAGTCCTTGACGACCTGCACCGGGCCGAAGGACTTCTGGATGCTGGAGAGTGTGAGGAAACTCATGGGAAATCCTTAGACGGGGCTTTGCGCGCCCTTCTGGAAGCGCGAGACGAGCTGGATCAGGCCGAGGCAGCCCCAGGTGATGGCGAAGGCGATCACGGCGAGCGCGGCCGGCTCATAGGCCCGGTTGGCGCCGAGAAGCTGCATGTAGGGGCCGAAGGCGGGACGGTTGAGGAGGGCGGCCATGGTGAACTCGCCGATGACGATGGCGAAGGTCAGGAAGGCGCCCGACAGGACCGCGACGAGCACGTTCGGCAGGATGATGCGCGTGAGGATCGTCGTCCAGCCGGCGCCCAGACTCTGGGCTGCCTCCGTCAGCGTGGTGATGTCGATGGAGCGCAGGCCCGTATCCACCGCGCGGTACATGTAGGGCAGCGACAGCGTGGCATAGCCGAACATCAGGAGGATGTTGGTGCCGGTGATCGAGCCCGTCAGCGGCAGCCAGCTCGAGGTGTTGTAGAGCCGGATATAGCCGAAGACGATGACGATGGCCGGGATGACCAGCGGCAGCAGCGTGACGAACTCGACATAGGGCCGGAGGCCCGGCAGCTTGAGGCGCACCCAGTAGGCCGTCGGCACGACGAGGAGCACGCCGAAGGCGATGGTGAACAGCGCCATCACGACGGAATAGGTGAAGGTCTCCTGGAAGCGCGGATCGCCGAGCACGACCGCATAGGCATCGAAGGAATAGACCCCGCGGCGCATCTTCAGCGAGAAGTTCGTCATGCCGAGGAGCGGCAGGATGAAGTAGAGCAGCCCTATGATGAGGGCGCCCCAGGCCCAGAACTTCTTCATTTCAGCCACCTTTCGCTGCGCGCGCGCAGCCAGATGTAGATCGTGTTGGCGATGCCGGTGACGACGATCATGCCGAAGGCCAGCGCATAGCCGAGATGGGGATTGCCGAGCACGTCGCCGCGGATCTGCGCGAAGAGCAGGATCGGCACGATGGAGAGCGAGGAGCCGGTGAGCGCGATGGCGGTCGCGACGGCGCCGAAGGCGTTGGCGAAGAGCAGCGCGAGCGTGCCGAGGAAGGAGGGCAGCAGGATCGGGAAGGCCACCATGCGCCAGTATTGTGCGTTGGTCGCGCCGAGGATCTGCGCCGCCTCGCGCCATTCGCGCTTGAGGCCGTCGAGCGCGGGCGTGATGATGAGGATCATCAGCGGGATCTGGAAGAACAGGTAGGTGACCGTCAGTCCCCAGAAGGAAAGGATGTTGAAGCCGAGCGCGCGCAGGTCGATGCCGAGCTGGGTTTTCAGGAACACCGTGACGAGGCCGACCGGGCCGAGGGTCGCCAGGAAGGCGAAGGCGAGCGGCACGCCGGCGAAATTGGAGGCGACGCCCGAGAAGGTCAGCAGCGGGCCGCGGATCCATTTCGGCAGGCCGCCGAGCACCACGGCGGCGGCGACCGAAAAGCCGATCAGGCAGCCGAGCAGGGCGGAGGCGATGGAGATCTTGATGGAGATCCAGTAGGCCGACATGATCGACGTCGTGAACAGCCCGCGGATATTGTCCAGCGTGAAGCCGCCGTCCGGCGTCTGGAAAGCGCCGATCACGATGCGCATCGTGGGCATGATCAGGAACAGCAGGACGAAGATCGCAAAGGGCGCCGCGCCGAGCCAGTGCAGCGGAAGGCGCAGCGGCGCCTTCGTCGACTGTTTCGCGGCAGAGCTGTCTGAAGACATTTGGTTAGCCTCGTGGGATTGCCGTCTTGGCATACCGCGGTCGCCGCCCCGGCCGGAAGGCCGGGGCGGCGGGGATGTGGTTTACTGGACGTTCGCGCCGACCACGCTGTCCCAGGCGCCGGTCACGGCGGCCTGGTTGGCGTCGACTTCCTCGAGCGTCGGGAAGTAGGCCTTCTCGTAGGCAGCGGCCGGCGGCAGCGCGTCGATCAGGTCCTGCGGAACCTTGCCGGCCTTGACCATGGCGTTGAAGCGAACCGGATGGCAATAGCCCTTCAGCCAGCCGACCTGGCCTTCGTCGGAATAGAGATGCTCCATCCACAGCTTGGCGGCATTCGGATGCGGCGCGTAGGCCGAGATGCCCTGCACGTAGACGCCGGCGAGAACGCCCGTTTCCGGAACGACGACCTCGGTCGGCGGGTTGCCGTTGAGGGTCTTGGCCCAGCTCAGCGCGTTATAGTCCCAGGCGACGACGATCGGGGTCGAGCCCTGGGCGAGCGTGCCGGACTTGCCGATGACCGGAACGAAGTTGCCAGCCTTGTTCATCTCGGCGAAATAGGCAAGGCCTGCTTCGCCGGCTTCCTTGCCGGCCTTCGCGCCCTTGCCGAGGCCGGCGGCGAGAACGCCGAGGATGGCCTGGTTGGAAGCGCGCGGGTCGCCGGCAAGCGCCACCTGGCCGGAATATTCAGGCTTCAGGAGGTCGGCCCAGTCCTTCGGCGAATTGGTGACGATGTCCTTGTTCACGAAGAAGGACATCACGCCGTAATAGTCGCCGTACCAGTAGCCTTCGGCGTCCTTGACGTTGTCCGGGATCTCGTCCCAGGTGGAAACCTTGTAGGGCTGGAGCAGGCCTTCCGCCTTGGCGGAGGGGCCGAAGGCGAGGCCGACGTCGATCACGTCGGGCGACTGCGGGCCCTTGTTGTCCTTGTTGGCCTTGATGGCCTCGATCTCGTCGGCCGAGCCGGCATCCGGGTTCAGTTCGTTGACCTGGATTTCCGGATACTTGGCCTTGAAGGCAGCGATGACGTCGCCGTAGCCGCACCAGTCGTGCGGAAGGGCGACCGTGGTCAGCATGCCTTCCTTCTTGGCGGCTTCGATGAGTTCCGCGCTCGGCTCTGCGAAGGCGAGCGTGGAGGAGGCGACCACCAGGGCGGTGGAAAGCGAAAGCAGGCGTCTCGTCTGTGACATCACGGGTGTTCTCCTTTTGTGTGTCAGGCGGCGAAGGGTGATTACTTGCGGCAGATGAAGCTTACGTGACAGTTTAGTCCCGTTTTTTCCCATATGGATTCAAGGCTTGGCGGTAACCTCCGGCCGGGGCTTGCGAAAGAGCCGGCTGGCCTCGAAAAGGCCCTCCAGCGTCTTCATGCGGTCGCTGGTCTCCTCCCATCCCGAGCTCTGGACGGCCTCGATCAGCGCCTCGACGATGAACAGCGTCACGACGGACGAATCCCAGGCCGACGGCGCCTCGATATGGACGCGGAAGACCTTCGCCGCGACCTTGGCGACGGGCGAGGCCCAGGGGTCGGTGAAGAGCACGATCTCCACGCCGCGCTCGCGGGCGACGCGCCCGAGCGTCTCCATCTCCTGCTCGTAGCGGCGGATGTCGAAGATCACCAGCACGTCGCCGGCCTTCATGTTGAGTACGTAATGCGGCCAGGAGGCGGGATTGGAGGCGATCTGCGTGACGTTCGGGCGGATGACCTGAAGATGGGTGAAGAGATAGTCCGCGAGCGCCTTCGTGATGCGTCCGCCGATGATGTAGATGCTGCGCTGGCGGTCGGCGAGCAGGGCGCTCGCGCCGTCGAATTCGGCGGTCTCCACATGCGCCAGTGTCTGGCGCATGTTGGTCATGATCGCGTCGGCGAAGCGGTTGAGGATATGCGTGCCCGGCGCGTTCGCGGCCCAGCGGTCGTGCTTGGTGATCGGGCTGGAGAGCGTGGTCTCCAGCTCGTGGTGCAGGCGCGCCTGGAAATCGGGAAAGCCGCGGAAGCCGAGCTTCTGCACCATGCGCGCGACCGTCGGCGTCGACACGCCGGCGTTTTCCGCGACCGTCGTGATGCTGCCGAGGCCGGAGACGGGGTAATTGTCGAGCAGTGATGCGGCAAGCTGCTTTTCGGCACGCGTCAGCGTATCGAAATGAGCATGGATCACATCCGACACCGTCATGGATGCTGTGTTGGGCGTCAAGTTTATTCCCCTGCGCTCCGGTCTGGTGCCGGAGTTTGGAAAATTAAACATCGCTGTCACAATTGGAGTCAAATGATTTTTTGAAGAGATTTTTTCAATGTGCGGTTGACAGCGGCAAAATGGTGAAGAATTCTCTTCATCAACGATAAAGGCCGGTCGAGGGGATCAGGCTCATGGGAATTCTGAGTGTGGAGGAGGGCGATCCTGTCGCCCTGGAGAATGCCGTTGCCCGCGGTCCGGTCATCCTGGTCTGCGAGCACGCATCGCGCGTCTTGCCGAAGTCTCTCGGCACGCTGGGCCTTTCCGAAGAGGCGCTGGCCAGTCACATCGCCTGGGATCCGGGGGCGCTCGCCGTCTCGCGCCTGATGGCCGAAAGCCTCGATGCGACACTGCTCTTCCAGCGCTTCTCCCGTCTCGTCTACGATTGCAACCGCCCGCCGGAATCGCCTGCCGCCATGCCGGAAAAGAGCGAGGTGTTCGACGTGCCGGGCAATGCCGGGCTCGACCGGGCGGCGCGCGATGCGCGCACCGAGGCGCTTTATCTGCCTTTCCGCGAAAAGCTCTCCGGCCTCGTGAAGGCGCGGATCGCCGAGGGCCGGCCGCCGGTCATCGTGACCATGCACAGCTTCACGCCCATCTATTTCGGTGCGCCGCGCGCCGTCGAGATCGGCATCCTGCACGACACCGACGCGCGCCTCGCCGATGCCATGCTGGAGGCTGCGGCGGCCGACGGACGCTATGACGCCCGCCGCAACGAGCCCTACGGGCCGGATGACGGCGTGACGCATACCTTGAGGGAGCACGGCCTTTCCAACGGCCTTGCCAATGTCATGATCGAGGTCCGCAACGACCTCATCCGAGACGAAGCCGGCCAGAGGGTCGTGGCCGGCTATCTGACGGGACTGCTCGCCAAGAGCCTTCCCGCAATCAATCAATAACCGGCCCGGGGAAATGCCGTGGAAACGGAAATGAACACGAACTGGAGAGGCCAAGCGGATGCTTGCGTTGATTTATCGGAGGTCCGGCCCGGCTGATGCCGCCGCTGCCAAGGGAGGCAACGGTCATGCCTGATTTCATCAAGAGCTATGTACGTTTCGTCGACACGTTCAACCGGCGTGTCGGTATTTTTGCGATGTATCTGATTTTCGCGATGTTCGCGATCCTGCTTTATTCATCCGTCTCGAAGGCCTTCCATCTGCCGGCCAACTGGACGCTGGAATCCGCCCAGTTCACCATGGCGGCCTACTATATGCTGGGCGGCGCCTTCGCGATGCAGACGGGTGACCATGTCCGCATGGACCTGTTCTACAGCCAGTGGTCGGTGCGCCGGCGCGCAGCCTTCGATTCGGTCACGGCCATCGCGCTGATCGTCTTCCTCGGCTTCATGCTGTTCGGCGGCATCGCCAGCACGACCTATGCCATCCAGTTCAAGGAAAAGAGCTTTTCTGCCTGGGCGCCCTATATGGCGCCGATCAAGATCGTGATGACCTTCGGCGTCGTGATGATGCTCGCGCAGGCCATCTCCTCGCTCTTCAAGGATATCGCCGAGTTGCGGGGAAGGCCCATCGCATGAGCTATGAATTCATCGCAATCACGATGTTCGCTGGCATGATGGTGCTGCTGCTCACCGGGCAGCGCGTCTTTGCCGTCATCGGCTTCGTCGGCGTCGTCGCGGCCTTCCTGCTATGGGGTACGGGCGGCTCGGAAATGGGCTTCGCCTCCGCCATGAAGCTCGTCAAATGGTACCCGATGCTGACGGTGCCGATGTTCGTCTTCATGGGCTACATGCTCTCGGAATCGGGCATCGCGGAAGACCTCTACAAGGCGTTCCACGTCTGGATGGGGCCGATCAACGGCGGCCTCGCGCTCGGCACGATCGGCCTCATGGTCATCATCTCGGCGATGAACGGCCTTTCCGTCGCCGGCATGGCGATCGGCGCCACCATCGCGCTGCCGGAGCTCCTGCGCCGTGGCTACGACAAGGTGATGACGACGGGCGTGGTGCAGGGCGGCTCGACGCTCGGCATCCTTATCCCGCCGAGCATCGTGCTCGTGCTTTACGGCATGATCGCCCGCGTTCCGGTCGGCCAGCTCTGGCTCGCCGGCGTCTTCCCGGGCCTCCTGATGGCGGCGCTGATGGCGATCTACGTCTATGTCCGCTGCCGGATCAATCCGTCGCTCGGGCCGGCCTTGCCGGCGGAGGACCGCAAGGTGCCGATGGGCGAGAAGCTGAGGCTTCTGACCGCCGGCATCCTTCCGCTCGGTATCTTCACGCTGATGATGTGGCTGTTCCTCAGCGGCATCGCCAGCCTCGTGGAGGCTTCGGCGATCGGCGCGATCTCCTCGGCGCTGGTCGCCTGGCAGCGCGGCCGCCTGACGCGGCGGCTGTGGAGCGACGTTCTGCAGAAGACGCTCGGCATCAGCTGCATGTTCATGTGGATCCTGATCGCCTCGCTCTGCTTCGGCGCCGTCTTCGACGGTCTCGGCGCGGTCAAGTCCATCGAGCGCTTCTTCCTCGGCGACCTCGGCCTCGAGCCCTGGCAGGTGCTGGTGCTGATGCAGCTCTCCTTCCTCATCATGGGGATGTTCCTCGACGACACGGCGATGCTCGTCATCGTGGCGCCGCTCTACATTCCGCTGGTGCAGAAGCTGGGCTTCGACCTTGTCTGGTACGGCGTGCTCTACACGATCACCTGCCAGATCGCCTACATCACCCCGCCCTTCGGCTACAACCTGTTCATGATGCGCGCCATGGCGCCGCCCGGCATCACCATGCGGGACATCTATGCGTCGATCTGGCCGTTCGTCGGCATCATGATCGTGAGCCTGCTCATCATCGGCCTGTTCCCGGATATCGCGACATGGCTGCCGGAGCACTTCTACGCCAAGGGACAATGACGAATACCGCCCCGGCGGCAGACGCCGGGGCAGCCACATGAGGCCGCACAGAAGAAAAGAAGACCATGCCGCCGGAAGCAACGGCCGTTCCGGGGCAGATGCGAAAACGAACCAGAGGGAAAGAGATATGACCAATAGAAGGCAATTTCTGACGCGGGCCGGGGCGGTTACGATCGGAGCCGGTGCCGCTACGCTTTCCGCGCCCGCCATCGTGAGGGCCCAGGAGGCAATCAAGTGGCGCTTCCAGACCTATGCGGGCGCCGCGCTCGGCGAGCACGTTACCAAGCCCATCGTCGATGCGATCAACGCCTCCGCCAAGGGCGAACTGGAGATTGAGCTCTACTTCGCCGACCAGATCGTGCCGACGGGCGAGCTCTTCCGCGCGCTCCAGGCCGGCACCATCGACGCCGTGCATTCGGACGACGATTCCATGGCCTCGCCGGCGGATGTCGCCACCTTCGGCGGCTATTTCCCGCTCGCCACCAAGCAGATCCTCGACGTGCCGGTGCTGTTCAAGCAGTACGGCCTCGCCGATATCTGGCGCTCGTCCTACGAGAAGGTCGGCGGCGTCGTGTGGCTGTCGTCCTCCGGTCAGGACCCGTGCCACTTCAACACCAAGAAGGCCATCACCTCGGTCAAGGATCTGGAGGGGCTTCGCCTCTACACCTTCCCGACGGCCGGCCGCTTCCTCAGCCAGTTCGGCGTCGTGCCCGTCACGATCCCCTACGAGGACGCGCAGGTCGCCGTGCAGACCGGCGAGCTCGACGGCATGGCCTGGTCGGGCATCACCGAGGACTACACGGTCGGCTGGGCCGACGTGACGGACCACTTCCTGACCAACAACATCTCGGGCGCCTGGATCGGCTCGTTCTTCGTCAACGAGAAGAAGTGGGCCGAGCTGCCGGACCACCTGAAGAAGCTTGTCATGGCCGCCATCGAGGCCGGCAACAACTACCGCGACCAGTGGTACTGGGGCGGCGAGGCGAAGCTGCGCGCCGAAGGCACGAAGCTGAAGCTCACCAGCGTTCCGACCGAGGAATGGAAGGTCGTCGAGGACGCCGCCAAGGTCTTCTGGAAGGAGATCGCCGAACAGAGCGAGACGGCCGCCAAGGTCGTCAAGATCTTCGAGGACTATAACGGCGTGATCAACAAGGCCGGCCCGCCCTACGTCAACGGCTGACGCCACGACTTCGGACCGGGCCCTTGTCGGCCCGGTCCGGTACGACGCCATAACCCCGCAGGACCACCCCGATGACCGTGACCTATACATTCGATGACCTGAAGAAGGATGTGGCCGAGGGCCGCATCGACACCGTTCTGGCATGCCTCGTGGACATGCAGGGGCGCCTGATGGGCAAGCGTTTCCACGCGCAGTTTTTCGTCGAGGGCGCCTACGAGGAAACGCATAGCTGCAATTACCTGCTGGCGACCGATATCGAGATGGAAACAGTGCCGGGCTACAAGTCGACGGGCTGGTCCGCGGGTTACGGCGACTACACGATGAAGCCCGACCTTTCGACGCTGCGCAAGCTTCCCTGGCTGGAGGGCACGGCGCTGGTGCTCTGCGACGTGCTTGACCATCACACGCATGAAGAGGTGCCGCATTCGCCGCGCGCCGTCCTGAAGAAGCAGGTCAAGCGCCTTGAGGCGATGGGCCTCAAGCCCTTCATGGCGAGCGAACTGGAATTCTACCTCTTCGACCAGACCTACGACCATGCCCGCGAGAGCGGCTATCGCGACCTCCAGCCGGCCAGCGGCTACAACGAGGACTACCACATCTTCCAGACCACCAAGGAAGAGGACGTCATGCGCGCGCTGCGCAACGGGCTGCAGGGCGCCGGCATTCCGGTCGAGAACTCCAAGGGCGAGGCCTCGCCCGGCCAGGAAGAGATCAACGTGCGCTATGCCGAGGCGCTGACCATGGCGGACCGGCACTCGATCATCAAGAACGCCACCAAGGAGATCGCCTGGCAGCGCGGCAAGGCCGTGACGTTCCTTGCCAAGTGGAACTACAACGCCGCCGGCTCTTCCTCGCATATCCACCAGTCGCTCTGGAGCCTCGACGGCAAGGAGGCGAAGTTCTTCGACAGGGAGGCCAAATACGGCATGTCGGAGATGATGCGCATGTATGTGGCGGGCCTGCTTGCCCATGCCAGCGAGATCACTTACTTCCTCGCGCCCTATATCAATTCCTACAAGCGCTTCGTCGCGGGCACCTTCGCACCGACCAAGGCGATCTGGAGCAAGGACAACCGCACGGCCGGCTACCGCCTGTGCGGCGAGGGCACGAAGGGCATCCGCATCGAATGCCGCGTCGGCGGCTCCGACCTCAATCCCTACCTCGCCATGGCGGCGCTGCTCGCCGCCGGCATCGCCGGCATCGAGGGGAAATTCGAGCTGGAAGCGCCCTTCGAGGGCGACGCCTATGGCGGCAAGGATATTCGCGAGATTCCCAAGACGCTGCGCGACGCGGCTGCGGCCCTGAAGGGGTCGGAGATGTTGCGCGACGCCTTCGGCGACGACGTGGTCGATCACTATGTCCGCGCGGCCGAATGGGAGCAGGAAGAGTATGATCGCCGCATCACCGACTGGGAGGTGGCGCGCGGCTTCGAGAGGGCGTAGAAGCGTTTCGGGAACTGCCCCTCACCCTGACCCTCTCCCCGCAGGCGGGGAGAGGGGACCTGGCCTGCGAAAGGGTTCGGTCAGGGATATGCCGCATGGCGGATGAGGGGCGGCCGAGCGCCAGAGACTGAAATTCCGATAGAACCAACAGGAAGTCGATCATGACTGTGATCAAATGCATATCCCCCGTGGACGGCTCGGTCTATGCCGAGCGCGAGGCGATGCCGCTGGCCGTCGCGCAGGCCGCCGTCGCCCGTGCGAAGAAAGCGCAGAAGGCCTGGGCGAAGCGCCCGCTGGAAGAGCGCATCCAGCTCGTCCTCAAGGGCGTCGCCCGCGTCAACGAGATGGCCGACGAGATCGTGCCGGAAATCGCCTGGCAGATGGGCCGTCCGGTCCGATACGGCGGCGAGTTCAAGGGTTTCAACGAACGTTCTAACTATGTCGCCGAGATCGCGGGCTCCTCGCTTGCGCCGATCGTCATCGAGGAGAGCGACCGTTTCGAGCGCCGCATCGAGCGTGAGCCGCACGGCGTCGTCTTCGTCATCGCGCCGTGGAACTACCCCTACATGACGGCGATCAACACGATCGCCCCGGCGCTGATGGCCGGCAATACGGTCATCATCAAGCATGCCGCGCAGACGCTGCTGGTCGGCGAAAGGCTGGTGCGCGCCTTCAACGAGGCGGGCGTGCCGGAGGATGTCTTCCAGAACGTCTTCCTCGACCATGACACGACCTCGGCGCTGATCGCCGCCAACTCGTTCGATTTCATCAACTTCACGGGCTCCGTCGAAGGCGGCAGGTCCATCGAGCGCGCCGCCGCCGGCACCTTCACGCCGGTCGGCCTCGAGCTCGGCGGCAAGGATCCGGGCTATGTCATGGAGGACGCCGATCTCGACGCCGCCGTCGACACGCTGATGGACGGCGCGACCTACAATTCGGGCCAGTGCTGCTGCGGCATCGAGCGCATCTATGTCAACGAGAAGCTCTATGACGCCTTCGTCGAGAAGTCCGTCGCCTGGGTTTCCAACTACAAACTCGGCAATCCGCTCGATCCGGAAACGACGCTCGGCCCGATGGCGCACAAGCGCTTCGCCGCGACCGTGCGCTCGCAGATCGCCGATGCGGTCTCCAGGGGCGCCAAGGCGCTGGTCGACCCGAAACTCTTCTCGGCCGATGACGGCGGCGCCTATGTCGCGCCGCAGATCCTCGTCGATGTCGATCACTCCATGGAATTCATGAAGGAAGAGACCTTCGGCCCGGCCGTCGGCATCATGAAGGTGAAGAGCGACGAGGAAGCGCTCGCCCTGATGAACGACTGCAAATACGGCCTGACCGTCTCGCTCTGGACGAAGGACAGCGAACGGGCTGCCCGCATCGCCCGCGACCTCGAAACCGGCACCGTCTTCCAGAACCGCGCCGACTATCTCGACCCGGCGCTGTGCTGGACGGGCGTCAAGGAAACGGGCCGTGGCGGCTCGCTCTCCGTCATCGGCTTCCACAACCTTACCCGCCCGAAATCCTACCACTTCAGGAAAGCTTGAACAGAATGACCATCACCGCCAACTGGAGCTACCCGACCGCGATCAAGTTCGGCGCGGGCCGGATCAAGGAACTGGCCGACCACTGCAAGGCGGTCGGCATGAAGAAGCCGCTGCTCGTCACCGACCGCGGCCTCTCGACCATGGCGATCACGCAGAACGCGCTCGACATCCTGGAGACCGCCGGCCTCGGCCGGGCGATGTTCGCCGAGGTCGACCCGAACCCGACCGACAAGAACCTCGAAGCCGGCGTGAAGGCCTTCAAGGCCGGCGGCCATGACGGCGTCGTCGCCTTCGGCGGCGGCTCCGGTCTCGACCTCGGCAAGGCCGTCGCCTTCATGGCCGGCCAGACGCGCCCGGTCTGGGATTTCGAGGATGTCGGCGACTGGTGGACTCGCGCCAATTCCGACGACATCGCGCCCATCGTCGCCGTGCCGACGACGGCCGGCACCGGCTCGGAAGTCGGCCGCGCCTCGGTCATCACCAATTCCGAGACGCACACCAAGAAGGTGATCTTCCATCCGAAGTTCCTTCCTTCGGTGACGATCTGCGACCCGGAGCTGACGGTCGGCATGCCGAAGGTCATCACTGCCGGCACCGGCATGGACGCCTTCGCCCATTGCCTCGAAGCCTATTCCTCGCCCTTCTACCATCCGATGAGCCAGGGCATCGCGCTCGAGGGCATGCGCCTCGTCAAGGAGTACCTGCCGCGCGCCTACAAGGACGGCACGGATATCGAGGCCCGCGCCAACATGATGTCGGCCGCCGCCATGGGCGCCGTCGCCTTCCAGAAGGGCCTCGGGGCGATCCACTCGCTGTCGCATCCGGTCGGCGCGATCTACAACACGCATCACGGCATGACCAACGCCGTCGTGATGCCGCCGGTGCTGGCCTTCAACCGGCCGGCCATCGAGGCGAGGATCGCCAGCGCCGCCGCCTATCTCGGCATCGCGGGCGGCTTCGACGGCTTCTTCGACTATGTGCTGCGCCTGCGCGAAGAGGTCGGCGTGCCGGACAAGCTCGCTGCGCTCGGCGTCGGCACGGACCGCATCGACGAGATGGCCGCCATGGCCATCGTCGACCCGACGGCCGGCGGCAATCCGGTGGAGCTGACGCTCGATGCGGCCAAGAAGCTCTTCATCGAGTGCATCTGATTTCTTACCGTTAACAAGTTAAAGAGGCCCGGAAAACGTTGTTTTTCCGGGCTTTTCTTTGCAAAATCCGCATGCCGTCCGTCCGCATCGTTAATCTTCGCGATCCGGAAATTTCCTCTTTGTTAACCATGTTTTGAAAGGTTCGCTTAAGCGGGCGCCATTCTTCGGCGGTTCGACCGGAGCGATGAGCACGCTCGCAGCCTTCAAGAGGAAAGTCATGCCAGTCATCACATTTGCCAATGCCAAGGGCGGCGCGGGCAAGACCACCGCAGCCCTCATTCTCGCCACCGAGCTTGCGAGCCAGGGACACCGCGTCACCATTCTCGATGCGGACCCGCAGCGCTGGATCAGCCACTGGCACGAGATTTCCGGCCGTCAGCGCAACATCGCCGTCATCTCGGAAGTCTCCATGGGCTCCCTGCAGAGCCATATCCGCGAGAACCGCGCTGCGACCGACTATTTCATCATCGACCTTGCCGGCGCGTGCGATGCGCTCGTGGCAACGGCCATCGGCCTTTCCGACCATGTGATGATCCCGGTGCAGGGCTGTGCGATGGATGCGCGCGGCGCCGCGCAGATCCTCGAACTCCTGAAGCAGCTCGACGAGAAGGCGGGCATCCGCATCAACCATTCGGTCGTGCTGACGCGCATGAATTCGCTCGTCACCACCCGCGCCATGGCGGCGATCAAGGCGCTGCTCGCCGCCCGCGGCGTGACGGTGCTCGATACGCCGATCGGCGAGCGCACCGCCTTCCGCGATATCTTCGATTGCGGCGGCACGCTCTATTCAATGGACCCGGCGAAGGTCAGCAATCTGGACAAGGCGCGCGAAAACGCGCGGCTCTTTGCCGGGGAGGTGCTGCGTCTCGTGCCGGCGCGCCATCGGCCGGCGGGCGAGCGCGGGCTCTTCCGTACGATCCGGCGGGCGGCCTGAGCCCTCTGAAGTTGACGAAAGGCAAGAACGGCTGCGACCAATTGCGCGGCCGTTTTTCATGCCGGAAGCGACGGTGGGGTAAGGAACAATTTACCACGCCTAACCTAATGATATCCCGTCAGAAAGCTATCCAATGAAGGCCAGGAGCCTTCGGCTGGACCCATGAAGGGTCGCGGGGATGGGCGTGCCGTGCGGCGCCGCCCTTCCGCTGGAGTTTTGTTGCTTTCTCCTCCGTTTCTCGCGTTGCCAGGATACCGCCCAGAATGAAGACTGCCTCGACCGCCAGCCCGAACCATGACATCGCGCGCCGTCTCGACTATCTCGGCCTCGACGAGGCCGCGCTGAAGCGGCTGCGCACCCTCAAGCCCTTCATCGAGAAGGAGATGGGGCCGGCGCTCGACAAGTTCTACGCCATCGTGCGCAAGAGCCCGGAGGTGAACCACCTCTTTTCCAACGATGCGCATATGAACCGCGCCAAGACTGCGCAGCTCGGCCATTGGGCGAACATCGCCGCCGGCGACTTCACCGGCGACTATGCGACGAAGGTGCAGACGATCGGCCATGTGCATGCCCGCATCGGCCTGGAGCCGCGCTGGTATATCGGCGGCTATGCGCTCATCGTCGAGCACCTGCTGACGGAAGCGGTGAGGTCGCTCTGGCCGAAGGGTGGGCTCTTCTCCCGCCAGGAAATCACGCCGGAAGAATTCGCCGCGCGCTTTTCCAGCCTGCTGAAGGCCATGTTCCTCGACATGGACCTGTCGATCTCGGTCTATCAGGACATGTCGGACGTCGCCAAGCAGCAGGCGGTGCAGGCGCAGGTCGTCGCCGAGGAGCGCAAGATCGTCAGCGACAGTTTCGGCGCCGCGCTGAAGCGCATTTCGGACGGCGACCTCACGGCCCGCATCACCGGCGCGCTGCCGGAAGCCTACGAAACGCTGCGCCACGACTTCAACCACGCCATTTCCACGCTCGCGCAGGCTATCGGCAATATCGGTACCGGCGCCGGCTCGATCCACCTCAGCGCCCGTGAGATCGCTTCGGCCTCTGACGATCTCGCCAAGCGCACCGAGCGGCAGGCGGCGAACCTCGAGGAAACGGCGGCCGCCGTCGAGCAGGTGACGACGACCGTGCGCCAGACGGCGCAGAGCGCCAACGAGGCCAACGCCCTCGTCATGGCCGCGCGCGACAATGCCCAGCGCAGCGGCGAAGTGGTGGAAGAGGCGATCACCGCCATGGGCGAGATCCAGGCCTCCTCCGCCGCCATCGCCAATATCATCGAGGTGATCGACGAGATCGCCTTCCAGACCAACCTGCTTGCCCTCAATGCCGGCATCGAGGCGGCGCGGGCCGGCGAGGCGGGGCGCGGCTTCGCCGTCGTCGCTTCCGAGGTGCGGGCGCTCGCCCAGCGCTGCGCGGACGCGGCCAAGGACATCCAGAACCTCATCGCCAAGTCGCATGGCCAGGTCGAGGACGGCGTGCGCTCGGTGGGCGAGGTCGCCCAGTCGCTGCGCCAGATCGTTTCGCAGGTCGTGGAGGTCAGCTCGGTCTTCAACGCGATCCGCGCCAGCACGGCCGAGCAGGCGACCGGCCTCCAGGCGGTCAACCAGGCGGTCAACGCCATGGACCAGATCACCCAACAGAACGCCGCGATGGTGGAACAGGCCAATGCCGCAAGCCAGGCCCTGACCGCCGAAGCCGCCTCCATCGCCGCCCAGCTCAGCGCTTTCCGCACCGGCGGCACCGCCCAGCCGGCGGAGAATTCCGGTTACACCCGCGCCGCCTGAACGAGGGGTGAGACTTTAAAAAAGGCCGGGCAGCGGATTTTCGCGCCCGGCCTTTTCGTTCGCCAAAAGAAAAGCCGGCCTTGCGGGCCGGCTTTCGATATCTGCTTGCGGGGAGACCTCAGTCGACGAATTCGACCGTCACACCGGCGCTCGTCATCTTGGCGAGCTCGGTGGCGTCCCAGTTGGTGAGGCGGATGCAGCCGTGGCTCTGCGTCTTGCCGATCTTCGAGGGTTCCGGCGTGCCGTGGATGCCGTAGGTCGGCTTGGAGAGCGCGATCCAGACGGTGCCGACCGGGCCGTTCGGGCCGGGCTGGAGGGTGAGGATCTTGTCGTTGCCGCCCTGCTTGAAGTTGATCTTCGGATTGTAGGTATAGCCCGGATTGAGCGCGACGCGCTGGACCGTGACGGTGCCGGAGGGCGAGGGCGTGTCGGCCGAGCCGATGCTTGCCGGATAGGCGGCGATCAGGGTGCCCTCCGCGTCATAGGCGAGAACCTGCTTGCGCGCCTTGTCGGCGAGGATCTTCGCTACCTTGCCGGTCTTCGCCCGGCCGGTATCCACGACCTTGACGATCGTGCCGGGGATGGTGAAGTCGACGCCCGGATTGATCTCCTTCAGGTAGGCCTCGTCCATGTGGAACTTCTCGGCCAGCATTTCGGTGGTCGAGGTGAAGGACATGTGGGGCAGGGCCGCCTTCTGGGAATAGTCGTCCGGGATCGCCGCCACATAGGGGCCGGCCGCGTCGGCGGCGCTGATCTCGTAGGTGGTGAAGGCCATGCCGCCGGAAAGGCGCAGGCGCTCCAGGATATCGTCGGCATTGTTCGGGTCGAGCGTTTCGCCCGTCGCGTTCTGCCAGGCCTCGATCGCCTTGGTGACGTTGGAGCCCTTCCTGCCGTCGATCACGCCCGGCGAGAAGCCTTCGCGGTCCAGGAACACCTGAAGCGCGGTGACTTCGGCGGACGACATCTTGCCGAGCGCCTTGGCCGGCTGGAATTTCGGGCCGGGCACGAATTCGGCATTCGGATCGGTATCGGCCGGCAGCGAGGCGGTGTCGCCCGGATTGTCGGAGAAGTCGGGCAGGGGCTGCGAGGTGCCGAAATCGCTGTCGGGCAGGGGCTGGCGCTCGACATTGCCGTTGAGGCCGTCGCGCATTTCCGGCACGGAACTGGTCGTCAGGTCGTTGTCGTCGCTCGGTGCGGGCGGGAAGTAATCCGGGCTGGTCTCGGGATAGCCGCGGACCTCGCGATAACGGCCGCGCCGCGGATTGTAGTTGTCGCCGTCGCCGTAGTAGCGCGCGGCCGGCATGGCCGTGGCGACGATGTCGCCCCAGGAATCGACGAGGACCCGGCGGCCGCGATTGTCGCGCGCCCAGCGCACGCTGCCGTCGTTGGGAACATAGTCCAGGATGTCGCCGTCGGGGGAGACGAGGATGGTGTCGCGGGGCTGCTGGGCCTTTGCAGGCAGGACGGCGAATCCAAGGGCGGACACCGCTGCAAGGAGCGAAACGCTTGTTTTGAATATCGAATTCACGATTTTTGACCTGCCAGATTGCATATATCGCGCGGACGGAACACTTCAATTCAGACCTTAATATGGAAAAACTGAATCGATGGTGAACGTAAGGTCAACGCGAATGGCAAAAACTTGTGACCCGGCCTCCGGGTTCCGTGAAAACAGGGGCGCGGCGCAGGAGCACTTCCGCTTTTCCCGAATCATGAAAACGCTCTAACTCCTTGTTTCGCTGCATTTCCGAAAGCAAAACCACTTCGCACTTTTGCCGGAAATGCTCTAGCATGCCGCGGTTTCATCCTGCCCGCCGGAGTCCCGATGACCTTCGCCCTTTCCGCCGACACGCCCGACCATTCCTTCCGCCTCGACCTGACGCCGCAATCGGCGCTGGATGTCGGCAGCGCGGTCTTTCGCGGCATCGACATCGCGCCGGGCTCGGCCATTCCGTCGGACGGCGATCCGCGCATCGACAGGGCGCTGCCGGGCTTCCTCTTCACCTGCGGGCCCGATCACATCCGCCATCCGGTGCCCGTGGAGGGGGCGGCGGACGGGCGGTGCTATCCGCTGCACGGTTCGCTCTCCTCCCATCGGGCGCGGGATATCCTCATCGAGGAGGACGAGGGGGAGGTGGTCTGCGAGGGGCGGGTCGCCGTTTCGCTCGCCCATGGCGGGTCGGCCGATCTGGCGCGCCGCTGGCGGGCGGACCGGCGCACGGGGCACATCACCCTCGATGATGTCGTCACCAATACCGGCGGCAGGCCGTGGCCGCCCTTCGCCATGTACCACATCAATTTCGGCACCGGCCTCTTCGACGAAAGCACGCGGCTGACCGGCGCCATGCTGCCCGGCGGCAGCCTGGCGTGGCGTTTCGACGAGGGGGACATGACGATCTTCTGCGTGCCGGCGGCGGAGACGGCCGAGCACGGCTGGGCGGAAATCGCCGTCGGGCCGATAGCCGCCCTCGGCGGGCGCAGCATGCATATCCGCTTCCGCACGGATACGCTGCCCTATCTGCAGGTCTGGCGGAACCAGTCGCCCGGCTGCGCGGTGCTCGGCATCGAGCCGGTCTCGCACCGGCTCGCCTCCCGCGAGGAGTTGATCGCCGCCGGCGAGGCGCCCGATTTTGGCCCCGGCGACAGCGTTGGCTACGGGCTTGCCTTCGAGCTGCGGTAGGACGATTGACGCTCCCGCGGCGCGGGCTTAAACGGTTTGCGCATCTCTTTCGAAAGGACACGTCCATGGATATCCGCGAGATCAACGACGAATATTCGGTTTCCGGCCAGATCACGGTCGAGGACCTCGACGCGATCGCCGCCATGGGCTTCAAGTCCATCGTCTGCCATCGCCCGGACCATGAGGAAGCCGGTCAGCCGGACTTCTCCGCCATCGCCGCCCGTGCGCAGGAACTCGGCATCGAGACGGCGCATGTGCCGGTCGGCCCGATGGGCGTGACGGCGGAGGCGGTGCAGGGCATGGTCGACGCGCTCGACGAATTGCCGCGCCCGATGCTCGGCTATTGCCGCTCCGGCATGCGCTCGACCAAGACCTACGAGCAGACGCGGCATATCCGCGGGTGAGGAGTGGCGGGGAGGCGCTGCCCCTCATCCCGCTGCCGCGACCTTCTCCCCGCAAGCGGGGCGAAGGGGCAAGAGGCGATGCCTCGCTCCCTCTTCTATGTTCATGATCTCGGGAAACCGGTCCCGCATATCCCTTCTCCCCGCCTGCGGGGAGAAGGTGCCGGCAGGCGGATGAGGGGCTTTCCAGCCCCGAGCCTTACTTTCCGCCGCGGATATCCGACAGGGTGCGCGTCGGTGTGATCGCTTCCGGGTCCAGCTTCACCTCGATGATCGACGGCTTGCCGCTGGCGCGGGCGCGCAGGAAGGCGGCGGCGAAGTCTTCCGTCTTTTCCACCGTCTCGCCGTGGCCGCCATAGGCGGCGGCGAGCGCCGCGAAATCGGGGTTGGTGAGGTCCGTCGCGCTGACGCGGCCGGGATATTCCCGCTCCTGGTGCATGCGGATCGTGCCGTAGATGCCGTTGTTGACGACCACGGTGATGATCGGCAGCTTGTAGCGCACGGCGGTCGCGAATTCCTGGCCATGCATCATGAAGCAGCCGTCGCCTGCGAAGCAGATGACCTCGCGCTCCGGGTGGAGCTGCTTGGCCGCGACGGCCGCCGGCAGGCCGTAGCCCATCGAGCCGGAGGTCGGGGCGGCCTGCGTGCCGAAGCGGCGGAAGCGATGGAAGCGATGCACCCAAGTGGCGTAGTTGCCGGCGCCGTTGGTGAAGATCGTGTCTTCCGGCGTGTTTTGCTCGAGCCAGGCCATGATCGGACCCATCTGGACCGCGCCGGGGCCTTCCATCGGCGGCGTCGACCACTTCAGGTAGCTTTCATGCAGGGCGGCGGTGCGGGCGGCCCAGCGCGGCGCGGTCTTCGGCGCAAGGCCGTCGAGCGCGGCGACGAAATCCTCCGGCGCGGCGCAGATCGCAAGGTCCGGGCGGTAGACGCGGCCGAGCTCGGACGGGTCGGGATAGACGTGCACCAGCTTCTGCGCGGGGTAGGGGCTCTGCATCAGGCTGTAGGTGGAGGAGGGCATTTCGGAATAGCGCCCGCCGAGCAGCACGACGAGGTCGGCCTCGCGAATTTCCTTGCCGAGCGCCGGGTTGATGCCGATGCCGGAATCGCCGGCATAGTTCGGGTGCTGGTGATCGAACAGCATCTGGCGGCGGAAGGAACAGGACACGGGCAGCGACCAGCGCTCGGCGAAGGCGGCGATGCCTTTCACGCTCTCCTGCGACCAGCGCGTGCCGCCGAGGATGACGATGGGGCGCTCGGCCTTTTCGAGAAGGCTTGCCAGTTCTTCGACCTGCCTGCGGCCCGGATGGGCTTCGACAGGCATGTAGGGCTTCGCTTCGACCGTCTCGACCTCGTCCGTCAGCATGTCCTCGGGCAGGGCCAGCACGACGGGGCCGGGCCGGCCGGAGGTGGCGACGGCGAAGGCGCGGGTGATGAATTCGGGGATGCGGCGGGCATCGTCGATCTCGGCCACCCATTTGGCGACCTCGGTGAAGGCGCGGCGATATTCCACTTCCTGGAAGGCCTCGCGCTCGCGCGCGTCGCGCTGCACCTGGCCGATGAAGAGGATCATCGGGATCGAATCCTGCCTTGCGATGTGCAGGCCGGCCGAGGCGTTGGTGGCGCCGGGGCCGCGCGTGACCATGCAGATACCGGGCTCGCCGGTAAGCCTACCCCAGCAATCGGCCATCATCGCCGCGCCGCCTTCCTGGCGGCAGACGACGACGTCGATATTGGTGTCGTGCAGTGCGTCGAGCACCGCCAGATAGCTTTCGCCCGGCACGCAGGCGACGCGCTTGACGCCGTTGGCTGCGAGGGCATCGACGATCAGCTGGCCACCGGTCTTCATGCGCTTTTCTTTCCTGCTTCGAGAGTTTCGAGTTCCGCCATGACGGCGTCGGTATGTTCGCCTAGCCGCGGGCTCGGGCGGTCGTAGACGAGCGGCGTGCCGGAAAAGACGATGGGCGTGCGCACGCCGGGGATGAGGTTTCCGTCGGCATCCGGCAGGTCGACGCGCAGGCCCCGGGCCTTCACCTGCGGGTCGTCGAAGGTCTCGGCGATGGAGTTGATCGGCCCGGCCGGAACGCCCTCGCGCTCGCAGGCCTCGAGGAGGTCGGCTTTGCTGATCGCCGCCGTCGCGCCGGTCACGAGGCGGCGCACCTCGCCGCGATTGGCGACGCGGGCGCGGTTGGTGGCGAAGCGCTCGTCGTCGGCGACGCCGGCAAGCTTCAGGATGCCGCAGAGCTTGCGGAACTGCCCGTCATTGCCGACGGCGAGGATGATATGGCCGTCCGACGTCGGCACGACCTCGTAGGGCGAGATGTTCGGATGCGCGTTGCCGAGCCGCGCCGGCGCCATACCGGAGGCGAGGAAGTTCATGTTCTGGTTCGCCATGACGGCGGACTGCACGTCGAGTAGCGCCATGTCTACATGCTGGCCGGTGCCGGTCTTCATGACATGGATGAGCGCGGCCTGGATGGCGCTGACGGCGTAGATGCCGGTGAAGATATCGGCGATGGCGACGCCCGCCTTCATCGGCTCGCCGTCCGGCGCGCCGGTCACCGACATGAAACCGGACATGCCCTGCACGATATAGTCGTAGCCGGCGCGGGCGGCATAGGGGCCGTCCTGGCCGAAGCCGGTGATGGAGCAATAGACGAGCTTCGGATGCGTCTTCGCGAGGCTCTGGTAGTCGAGGCCATATTTGGTGAGCCCGCCGACCTTGAAGTTCTCGATCACCACGTCGGCCGTCGCGATGAGGCGGTGGACGGTCTCGCGGCCTTCCTCGGTCTTGAGGTCGAGGGCGATGGAGCGTTTGCCGCGGTTGGTGGAGTGGTAATAGGCGGCAGAAAGGTTCTCGCCGTCCTTGCCTGTCACGAAGGGCGGGCCCCAGGCGCGCGTATCGTCACCGCCGTCGGGGTTCTCGATCTTGATGACGTCGGCGCCGAGGTCCGCCAGCATCTGGCCGGCCCAGGGGCCCGCGAGAACCCGCGCCAGCTCGATGACGCGGATGCCGGCCAGCGGCAGGTTCGACTTGTCCATCCTGTGCTCCCTCCAGGGCATTTCCAACACCATGGCGGGCGCGCGATGGTGCCCGCCGGGCGTTCCGGCCCGTTTTTCCTTGGATAACAAAAAGCCGGAGGGCAGGATAGCGGGGCGCATGGCGGACATCATGACGGGTTCGACTGACTTGATGCCTGCCGCGTGCGCCTTGCGCGCCTTGGGTCAGATCGGCGTCGAAACCGTGGGAATGGTCGCCGTCTTGTTGATCTTCCGTTCGCGCCAGATGACGTAGAGGCCCGAGGCGATGATGATGGCGATGCCGAGCCATTTCACCGCATCCGGCAGATGGCCGAAGACCCACCAGCCGAGGATCGTTGCCGAGACGATCTCCAGATATTGCAGCGGGGCGAGCGTCGAGGCGGGCGCCGAGCGGTAGGCATAGACGCCGAGCACGCCGGCGATGGTGGCGGCGACGGCGGCGCCCGCGATGAAGAGCGTGTGCTTCATATCCGGCATGACGGGGGTGAGCATGGTGATGCCGGCCTTGCCGCCGACGACGAGGAGCAGGCCGGCGAAGAGCGCGCCCCACAGGCCCGCATAGAACTGCATCGACCACGGGTCCTCCTTCTGCGCCACCATGCGGGTGAGCAGGAAGAAGAGGGCGAGCGAGGCGGCGGCCACCACCGGCAGGAGGGCGATGAGGCCGACTTCCTGCAGGCTCGGCTGGATGACGAGCAGCGAGCCGAGGAAGCCGACGCCGCAGGCCGTGTAGCGCCGCCAGCCGATGGTCTCCTTGAGGAAGATGGAGCCGAGGATGGTGAGGATGATCGGCTCGACGAAGAAGATGGCGATAGCATCGGCCACCTCCATGACGGCGAGCGGCGTGACGAAGCTGATCATGGTGATGGCCATCAGCAGGCCGCGGGCGGCATGCAGGCCCATCTTCCTCCAGCTCACGTCGAACAGCGAGCCGCGCATCAGGCAGATCGGCCCCAGCACCGTCATCTGGAAGAGAAGCCGCACGAAGGTGATCTCCGTCGCCGGAACGGCGGTGACGGCGAGTTTTGCGAAAATGTCGATGATCGGCGAGATGAGCACCGAAAGAACCATGAGGAAGAGCCCAAGGCTCACCTCGTTGCGCAGCGGCGTTGCGGCGGTCGTGCTCATGCTTTTTCCGGTAGCCGGCGTCTCTCCTCGACAACCCGACGACACCAGCCGGCAAAGGCGTCGATGGCGGGATCGCGCAGCGCCGGGCTTTCGTTCAGCGTTTCGTGACGCATGCCGCGATAGACGATCGCGGTGACATCCTCAAGTCGTGATTTTTTCAACCGCCTTGCAAAGGCGTGTGTCGCCCGGCCATGATCGGTCGCCGGGTCCTCCTTGCCGCCGACGAGGTGGATGGGCAGCGCCTTCGGCAGGCGCGCAAGGCCTTCCGCCGAGGCATCGGCATAGGTGACAGTGAAGATGTCGAGCCACATCGACACATTGACGTCGAAGCCGCAGAGCGGGTCGGCGATATAGGCGTCGACCTCGCCCGGCTCGTGCGACAGCCAGTCGAACTCCGTCCGCCGGCCGGCAATGGCCTTGCTCCAGGCGCCGAAGGTGAGCCGCGGCAGGAGCCCGCTCGGCACGTCCGAGCCCTTCAGCATGCGCTCGGCCATCAGAATGGCCTGCGCCAGCCGTCCGGCAGCGCCCGGTTCGAGGTTGGAATTCCAGACGGCGAGCGCGTCGATGTCGGCTGGATGCGCCTCAGCGAAGGCGAGCGCCAGCAGGCCGCCCATCGAATGGCCGAAGAGCACGACCGGCAGGCCGGGATGCGCGCCGACGGCGAGGTCTCGCACGGCGCGCATGTCCTCGACGACACGCCCGATGCCGTTTCGCGGCGCGAACTGGCCGCGCGGCGCATCCGGCGCGGTGGTGCGGCCGTGGCCGCGATGGTCGTGGGCATAGACGTGGAAGCCTTCCGCCGCCATGCGGCCGGCGAAGGCCGCGTAGCGTGCGCTGTGCTCGGCAAGGCCATGGCTGAGAAGAAGAATGCCGCGCGCCTCGCCCCGCGCCGGCTCATGCCGCAACGCCAGCGTCGCCCCGCTCGGGCTCTTCAGCGTCCTGAACTCTGAAAACACGGCACGTCCTCCCTCGGAAAGGTCAACGCGATTTGCGGGGGGAAGACAATGGGAGGTGGCGTCTATTTTTCGATTTCCCGCCTGCTTCGCTATTCTTCGTGCGAAATCACCTGCCTGCCGGAGCTTGGGGCGCGGCGGCTGGGGACGGGGCTTTCGCTGATTGCCGCGGGCGGAGAATTCGCCTACATAGCGGGCAAATTTGTCCGATCCGGAGCGCGTTTTCATGGCACGTCAGTTCATCTACCACATGTCTGGGCTCAACAAGGCCTATGGCAACAAGAAGATCCTCGAGAACATCCACCTCTCGTTCTACCCCGATGCCAAGATCGGTATCCTCGGTCCGAACGGCGCGGGCAAGTCGACGGTGCTGCGCATCATGGCCGGTCTCGACAAGGAGTTCACCGGCGAGGCGTGGCTGGCCGAAGGCGCGACCCTCGGCTACCTGCCGCAGGAGCCGCAGCTCGACGCGTCCAAGACCGTGCTCGAGAACGTCATGGAGGGCGTCGCCCCCAAAAAGGCGATCCTCGATCGCTATAATGAGCTGATGATGAACTATTCCGACGAGACGGCGGAAGAGGGCGCCAAGCTCCAGGACATCATCGACAGCCAGAACCTGTGGGACCTCGAAAGCCAGGTCGAGATGGCGATGGACGCGCTGCGCTGCCCGCCGGGCGACGCGGGCGTCGAAAGCCTTTCGGGCGGCGAAAAGCGCCGCGTGGCGCTCTGCAAGCTGCTGCTCGCTCAGCCGGACCTCTTGCTGCTCGACGAACCGACCAACCACCTCGACGCCGAGACGATCGCCTGGCTCGAAAAGCACCTGCGCGAATATCCCGGCTCCGTGCTGATGATCACCCACGACCGCTACTTCCTCGACAATGTCACGGGCTGGATCCTCGAGCTCGACCGCGGCCGCGGCATCCCCTACGAGGGCAATTATTCCGCCTACCTGCAGGCCAAGGCCAAGCGCATGGCGCAGGAAGAACGCGAGGAGGGCGCCCGCCAGAAGGCGCTGTCGCGCGAGCAGGAATGGATCGCCTCCTCGCCCAAGGCCCGCCAGGCAAAGTCCAAGGCCCGCATCAAGGCCTATGACGAGCTGGTCAAGGCCGCGTCCGACCGCCGTCCCGGCGACGCGCAGATCGTCATCCCGGTCGGCGAGCGCCTCGGCAACGTGGTCATCGAGGCGGAAAACCTCACCAAGGCCTATGGCGACCGCGTTCTCATCGAGAACCTCACCTTCAAGCTGCCGCCCGGCGGCATCGTCGGCGTGATCGGCCCGAACGGCGCCGGCAAGACGACGCTGTTCCGCATGATCACCGGCCAGGAAAAGCCGGATTCCGGCACGATCACCGTCGGCGAGACCGTCGATCTCGGCTATGTCGACCAGAGCCGCGACGCGCTCGGCGCCGACAAGACCGTCTGGGAGGAAATCTCCGGCGGCAACGACGTGCTCAAGCTCGGCAAGCACGAGATGAACAGCCGCGCCTATTGCGGTGCCTTCAACTTCAAGGGCGGCGACCAGCAGCAGAAGGTCGGCACGCTCTCGGGCGGCCAGCGCAATCGCGTGCATCTCGCCAAGATGCTGAAGGGCGGCTACAACGTCATCCTGCTCGACGAACCGACCAACGACCTCGACACGGAAACGCTGGCGGCGCTGGAAGACGCGCTGGAAAACTTCGCCGGCTGCGCCGTCATCATCTCGCACGACCGCATGTTCCTCGACCGCCTCGCCACCCACATCCTCGCCTTCGAGGGCGACAGCCACGTGGAATGGTTTGAGGGCAACTTCGAGGATTACGAGCAGGACAAGATCCGCCGCCTCGGTGCGGATGCCGTCAATCCGAAGCGGGTGACCTACAAGCGCCTGACGCGGTGAGGGATCGGGCGGCGGCCGGATGGAGAGTGCCCCTCATCCGCCTGCCGGCACCTTCTCCCCGCAAGCGGGGAGAAGGAGGCTGTGGCGAAGTTTCGTCCAAAAAGGGAAGCCGGTGCTGCAATGTCCCTTCTCCCCGCTGGCGGGGAGAAGGTCGCGGCAGCGGGATGAGGGGCAGGCCCCTCCATCGTCGTTCACTTGAAAACCCCGGCTCGCCGGGGTTTTTCTTTATCCCTGTTGATGGGAAGATCGGCGGCATGGAATGGCTCTTGTGCGGCGTCGATTAATCGCATAAAGATATCTTTATGTCTTGATTGGAAAGATCATGGGCGAGATGCAGAAACTCGGACTGGACGATATCGTGGAGATCCTGAAGGCGGCGGGCGAGCCGACGCGCCTTCGCCTTCTCGCGCTGCTTTCGCATGGCGACCTTACCGTGACGGACCTCACCGACATTCTCGGCCAGTCCCAGCCGCGCATCTCGCGCCATCTCAAGCTTCTTTCGGAAGCCGCGCTCGTCGATCGTTATCAGGAGGGCGCCTGGGCCTTCTTCCGCCTCGGGCAGGGGGGCGTCGCCGTTTCGCTCGCCCGGCAACTGCTCGACGCCATCGATCCGGCGGATGCGGTGTTCGCCCGTGACGACGAGCGGCTGCGGGCGCTGAAGCGCGTGCGCGCCGACAAGGCGCAGGCCTATTTCAGCCGCAACGCGGCGGAGTGGGATGCGGTGCGGCGCCTGCATGTCAGCGAGGCGGAGGTCGAGGCGAAGCTTGCGGCGATGATCGGCACCGAGCCGGTCGATGCCTTCCTCGACCTCGGCACGGGCACGGGGCGCATCCTCCAGCTCTTCGAAGGGCTCTACCGGCGCGGCGTCGGCGTCGATGCCAGCCGCGACATGCTGGCGGTCGCCCGCGCCAATCTCGACCGTGCCGGCATCACCAAGGCGTCCATCCGCCATGGCGACATCTTCAATCTGCCGCTGGAGCGCGACGAGTTCGACGTCGTGACGATCCATCAGGTGCTGCACTTCCTCGACGAGCCGGAGGCGGCGATCGCCGAGGCCGCGCGCATGCTGGCGCCGGGCGGCCGGCTCGCCATCATCGACCTTGCCCCGCACGCGCTGGAGCACCTGCGCGACGAGCACGCTCATATCCGCCTCGGCTTCTCCCACCAGACCATGTCCGAATGGCTGGAGCGGGCAGGGCTCTCCGTCGAGGAGGTCGTCGATCTCAAAGCCGCGCATCCGGATGCCGATGCGCTCACCGTGACCATCTGGCTTGCCCGCGACCAGCGCGCGGAGGCGGCCGACCCCATTGCGATCCGCAGAAGGAGTTGACATGAAGCCGGCGACCGTCACGCCAGGGGGAAAGGCCCTTCGCCTGTCCTTCGAATTCTTCCCGCCCAAGACGCCGGAAGGCGAAAGCCAGCTCTGGGAAACGGCCGGCGCGCTTTCCGCCTATGATCCGGGCTTCATGTCGGTCACCTATGGCGCGGGCGGCACCACGAAGGTGCCGACGCTGGCGACGGTCGGCCATCTCCTGAAAATGGGCCTGCCGGCTGCCTCGCACCTCACCTGCGTCGGCGCGACGAAGGAGGAGACCCATGCCGTGGTCGCCGACTTCCAGGGTGTCGGCGTCAAGCATTTCGTCGCGCTGCGTGGCGACCCGCCGGGCGGCGTCGGCGCGCCGTACCAGCCGCATCCGGGTGGCTATGCCAATGCGGCCGAGCTCGTCGCGGGCCTGCGCGGCCTCGGTTTCGAGATCTCCGTCTCGGCCTATCCCGAAAAGCATCCGCAGAGCCCGGACGTCGCTGCCGATGTCGACATGCTGAAGCGCAAGGTGGATGCGGGCGCAACGCGCGCGCTGACGCAGTTCTTCTTCGAGAACGACGATTTCGAGCGCTACCTGGAGCGGGTCCGCAAGGCCGGTATCTTCATCCCGATCGTGCCGGGCATCCTGCCGGTGCACAATCTCTCGCAGGTCCAGAAATTCGCCGGCATGTGCGGCGCCACGGTGCCCGGCTGGCTGGCCGACCGCCTCGGCCCGGTCGACGACCGGCCGCAGGAGCGCGCGGCCGTCGCGGTGGAGCTGGCGATCCGCCAGGTGGAGGATCTCATCGCCCGCGGCATCGACGAGTTCCACTTCTATACGATGAACCGGTCGACACTGGTCTCGGCGGTCTGCGACGGCGTCGGCTTCGCGAAGGCGGAACGCAGCCGGGCGGCGGGCGCGGCGGCCTGACGCCTTCCTGAAACCCCTTCCTGAAAATGAAAATGCATGGCGCCGTCTCCGGGGCCATGCATTGCTTTGAATGGGTTTCGGCAGGGTTTCTCGATTTAGCCCCTGACCTTTCTGCTTCGCTTGTGCCGCCTCAGATGAAGATCATCGTCGCGACGAAGAGGAACGCTGCACCGATCATCAGAACATTCAAGGAATGTGTGAGTCCCATGGCTGACCTCCTTGCGTCTACGGTTCGATATTACGACCGAAAAAAGCGGGTTGGAAAGGTGTTTTGTTGCTGCGTTGCAACATCAGGCCCGCGCCGGACCGTTATTCACAATGCTAACCTGCTGAATTTCCTCCGTTTTCGTACTCGCCACAAAAAAATCACAATCCCTACCGGATGACGAATGCCGACATTGTGCATTTACCATTGTGGCGCGAGCCGCACCCGCAATCCGCCGGATTGCCATGAAACGGCCGGAAAGGCGCTTTGTTCCGCCATGCTCCGCACCGGCCTCAGCCGGCCCTGAAACGGGCGAAGACGCGGCCATCCAGCACCACGAGGCCCATAAGGACGAGCGCCATGCCCAGCATTCCGAGCGGCGTCAGCCGCTCGCCGAGGAAGAGCATGCCGGCGAGAATGGCGCTGGGCGGCACGAGCAGGGTGACGAGCGAGGTGTTGGTGGCGCCCGCCGCGGCCATGATTCGGAAGAAGAGGATGTAGCCGTAGGCGGTGGAGAGCAGCGCCAGCGCCAGCACGGCGAGGACGGCCGACAGCGGGGGCAGGGGAAGCTGCCAGGGCGAATCGGCGACGAGCGAGACCGGCAGCACCAGCAGCGTCGCGGCGGTGAGCTGGCCGGCCGCCGTGACCGGCGGGGCGATGCCGCGGAAGCGTTTGCCGTAGGTCGCGGCAAGGCCGTAGGAGATGGCGGCGAAGACCGGCAGGATGACCGCCCAGAGCGGCGGGCCGCCGTCGCCGGTGAAGGGCGCGAGCGCCCGTGGGCCGATCAGCACCGCCGTGCCGAGAAGGCCGATGAGGCAGCCTGCGACCTTCTGCGGGGAGAGCTTCTCGTCCACCGTCATGCTGTTGGCGATCAGCACGGTGAAGATCGGCGTCGTCGCGTTGAGGATGGAGGCGAGCCCCGCGCCGATCTGCGTCTGGCCGAGGAAGATCAGGAGATGCGGCACGGCGTTGTTGATGAGGCCGAGCAGCAGGAATTCGCGCCAGCGGGCGCGCAGCGTCGGATAGATGTCGAAGCGGCCGGCGATATAGACATGCAGGGCAAGCGCCGCGATGCCGACGCGCAGCAGCACCAGCGTTGCGGGCGGCACATAGGCGACGGCGACGCGGGCGAAGAAGAACGAGCCGCCCCAGATCATGCCGAGAAGGGCGAGCAGGCCCCAGGTCTGGATATTCATGCGCGTCGGCGCGGCCGCAAGCGACTGTTGCATCATTCCCCCCGAATGCATCCGGCGGACGGATGCGGTGCGACAGAAAAGCGGCGCTGCCCGGTTTCGGTCGGGCAGCGCCGCTCAGGTCGTGACAGTCCTATCGCACCGGGCGGCGGCTTGCCACCCGATTTCCGTCAGAGGGCGGACAGCAGGGCCTGCGTCGCCCAACCATCGGCCGGCAGGCCGAGACGGAGCTGTTCCTTCTGGATCGCCGTGCGCGTGCCGGAGCCGAGAATGCCGTCGATCTTGCCGACATCGTGGCCATGGGCCTGCAGCTTGGTCTGGAGCTGCTTCATGCCGTCCTCGGAAAGGCCTTCCTCCGGGGTGCCGCGCTCATAGGGCGGGGCGCCGGCAAGGCGGGTCGCGAAATAGGCGGCCGAGGTCGTGTAGATGAACGACTGGTTCCATTCGAGATAGATGTTGAAGTTCGGATAGGTCATGAAGGCCGGCCCCTTGCGGCCCTGCGGCAGCACGACGGAGGCCTCGAGATTGCCGAAGGAGGTGTCGCCGTCGCGCGGCTTGACGCCGAGCGCGAACCAGTCGCTCGCCTTCATGCCCGGCTGCAGGCCGGTCTTCTCGAAGGGCAGGTTGTCGGGCACGCTGATTTCCTGGATCCAGGGCTGGCCCTTCGTGAAGCCGAGATGCTGGATGAACTTGGCCGCCGTCAGGATGGCGTCGGGCGCGCTCTTCTTGACGTCGATATGGCCATTGCCGTCGCCGTCCACGCCGAATTCGATGATGTCCTTCGGCAGCATCTGCACCTGGCCGATCTCGCCGGCCCAGGCGCCCGTCGTGCCGTTCGGGTCGAGGTCGCCGTGGCCGACCATCTCGATGGCGGCGAGGAGCTGCTTGCGGAAGATTTCTGGCCGGCGGCAGTCATGCGAGAGCGTGACGAGGGCGTTGCGCGTATTGAAGTCGCCCTGCACGGCGCCGAAGTCGGTCTCCATCGCCCAGAAGGCGGCGATGATCGGGCCCGGCACGCCGAATTCCTGCTCGGCGCGGGCGAAGACGTCGGAAAGGTCCTTCAGCTTCTTGCGGCCGATGTCGAGGCGGGCCTGGCTGACCGTGCGCTTGGAGAATTCGAGGAAGGTCTGGCGGAAGACGCCCTGCGCGCGGTCGCGCGACAGCACCTTCTGGTCGATCGCCGCGCCGGCCAGCGCCCGGTCGGCGACCTCGGCGGAAACGCCGCGCGACAGCGCCTCGGCCTTCACGCCTTCGAGGAAGGCGGCAAGGTCGCCGCCGCAGGCGGGCGCCGTCTGGGCATGGGCGCCGCCGGCCAGAAGAAAGGCCGCAAGGCTTGCTGCAAGTGTCGTCTTCAGGGGGTGCCGCATCCGTTGTGCTCCTTGGTCCGTTGCCCTGTCATCCGGGATCGCCCGGCGTCTCGGTTGCCCGGCTGTCTCAGATGAATGTGACGGAAGCAAGAAGAAAACGGCGGGCGCCTCACGCCGCCGCTCTTTCTCGCGCCTGTGTTGCATTCGCCAGCGGCGTCAGCGGGAAACCGAGGCGACCCACTTGTTCCAATTCTTGGCCGAGCCCGCGAAGACGTTGATGTCCGTATTGGTCGGAACGCCCGGAACGACACCGGTGGAGGTATATTGCCAGAAAGCCCATTTGCGCGCCGGATAGATGTTTTCCGGGTGGTTCGCCACCGAGCGCAGCCAGAAGGGATAGCCGTCGAAATACCCGACGAGGTTGTCGCGGTGGAAGTCGACGGTCGTGTAGATGATCGGCCGCTTGCCGTAATGCGCCTCGAGGCGGTCCATGAAACGTTTGAGGACCGTGCGCACCTCATCGGCCGGCGGGCGGGTCTTGCAGGTGGGCGAGGCCGGGTTCCACTCGGCATCCAGAACCGGCGGAAGCTGCACGGCTTCCTTCGGCACATTGGCGATGAACCAGTCCGCCTGGGCATCCGCCGTCGAGCAGAAGTAATAGAAGTGATAGGGGGCGTGGAGGACGCCGGCCGTCTTCGCGCCCTGCCAATATTCAGCAAAGCGGCCGTCGATGCGGTCGGTGCCCTCGGTCGCCTTCAGGAAGGCGAAGGAGACGCCGCCCTTTTTCGCCGCCTGCCAGTCGATGTCGCCGTTCCACTTGGACACGTCGATACCGTGAACCTGATGGCGGTGCGGACTGCGGGCGCCGAAATCCTGCGGGTCCTTGTCGGCGAAACGCGGCGGAAGCGAGCCGGTGACGCCAAGGTCGTAATCCGTGGTGGAGCAGGACGTCGCCAGAAGGGCGAGGGGCAGGAGAGCCAGAATCAACCGACGCATGGAGGTCCCGTTTTTGCGCGTTTACCAATCCTGCCTCGAATGAACCGGGCCGTAAAGGGGAGCGCACGAGACGGGTCCCATGACCTATCGCGCATTTTCGTAAAATTACGGTTAGCGGGAGGTTAAGCCGGGGCGACGGATCGCCCCGGCCCTCGGTCAGAACTTCATGCTCACGCCGAGCATGATGGAATGCGAATCGATGTCGCCATCCGAACCGGCAACGCCGAAGACGTCGGACTTGCCGTAGTCCGTGTAGCGATATTCGACGCGCCCGGCGAGATTGTCGGTGAAGGCATGTTCGACACCGGCGCCGATGGTCCAGCCGTGGAAGGTTTCCTTGTCGGTCGCGCCGCCCGGGTCGGTCAGCTTGGCATTGGTGAAGGCATAACCGCCCGTGCCGTAGATCAGGGTGCGGTCGATGGCGTAGCCGAGGCGGGCGCGGACCGAACCGCCCCAGGTCGTTTCATATTCGACGGGTCCGCCGCCGCTCGTGAAGCGCTCGTTGTTGAAGTCGTGCTTCACATCGGCTTCGACGCCGTAGACCCAGCCGTTGTTGAAGAAGTTGTAGCCGGCGAAGGCGCCGAGGGCCCAGCCGTCCATACTGTGGTCACCCGGCAGGCCGCCGCCGGTATAGTCGCCCTGCGTCCAGGCATAGCCCGTGTTCACGCCGACATAGAAGCCGCCCCAGTCGTAGACGCCCGCCGTCTCGACGATCGGGGTCTCTACAGGAGGCTCGGCCACGGCCATATCGGCCGCGAAAGCCGGCAGCGCGCCCGCGGTTACCAGGATGCCGGCGGCACCGAAGATCATGGATTTCATAAGATGGTCCTTCCCACTCGTTTGACGCGCGAAGCCCCACGCACGAATGACAACACCGCCCGAACGCACCAATCCGGCGATGGTTCCGCAAAAATAGGCGCCGTTCGGGGCGATAGCGTGGCATTTCGGTCAACAGGCCGGCCGGCCGGAGAGCCGGCCTGCCGCCGGCGACCCGAAAAGCCTTTTCATGACAGGGGAATCCTGCTTGTCTCCTGCCGAAGGAGAGGCCGCGATGAGACGATTGCAAAGGCTGGCCGCTTGGGCGCTGACCGTCCTTGCCCTTGTCCTTGTGGTGGGGGCGAGCTGGCTCATCGTATCGCCGCCCTCGCTGCTCAGCGTCGGTTCGGGCTATGCGGCCAAGATCGTCTGCTCCAATGTCTTCGTCGCCGGGCGCGACCCGTCAAAGGTGCTGGCCGAGGACGTGCAGGCGCCCGGCCATCCGCTGCTGAAGCTGATGCGGCAGGACGTCGACTTCAAGGAAAAGACGGTGACGACGCATCTCCTCGGCCTCTTCGCGCCGGGCTATGCCGCCTGGCACGAGGGATTCGGCTGCTCCGGTGTGCCGGACGGTGATTTCCGCGCGGCGCAGCAGGCGGTCTCCGACGTGCCCCTGCCGAAGATCGCGGCGGGCGATCCCGCCACCACCTGGCCGGACGGCGAGGCGGTGACGCCGGACGCGCGTCTTGCCGCTCTCCTCGTCGATCCGGCGCTTGCCGGGCCGGGCATGCGGGCGATCGTCGTGGTGCATGACGGGCGCATCGTCGCCGAGGCCTATGGCGACGGATTTTCCGCGGCGACGCCGCTCCTCGGCTGGTCGATGACCAAGACCGTCAATGCCGCGCTGATCGGCCGGCTGATGCTGGCGGGCGCACTGTCGCCCGACATGGCCGGTCTCTTCACGGAATGGCGCGGGGATGCGCGCTCGACCATCACGCTCGGCCAGCTCCTCGCCATGGAGAGCGGGCTTGCCTTCAACGAGGACTACGGCTCCGTCACGGATGTCACGCGCATGCTGTTCCTCGAGCCCGACATGTCGCGCTTTGCGATCTCACAGCCGCTGGCGGCCAATCCGGGCGAGGCGTTCAACTATTCGAGCGGCACGGCCGTCCTGCTTTCACGGTTCTGGATGGGCGCGCTCGGCGGGCGCGTGCAGGCGCTTTCCTTCCCCGCGCGGGCCCTGTTCGGCCCGCTCGGCATGGCGAGTGCCGTCATGGAGCCCGACGAGACGGGCATCTTCGTCGGCTCGTCCTACATGTATGCGACGGCGCGCGACTGGGCGCGGTTCTCGCTACTGCTGCTGAACGACGGCGTCTGGAAGGGAAGCCGGCTGCTGCCGCAGGGCTTCGTCGCGGCGATGGCGGCGCCCAGCAAGGCATCGGGCGGCATCTACAGCCATATGCAGACCTGGACGAACGGGCCGGGCGAAAAGCGCGACGCGGATTACGGTCTTCCGGAGGACGCCTTCTGGATCCTCGGGCATGACGGCCAGTCGGCGGCGATCATCCCCTCGCGCGGGCTTGCGGTGATCCGGCTGGGGCTGACGCCGTCGAAACTCGGCTATCGGCCCCAGCCGCTGGTCAAAAGCATCCTCGACGCGCTGGATGCGTCGAAGCTTCAGGCCGGTCAGGCGCCGACCTGAGCGATCCAGTCGTTGAGATTGTAGGTGTTGGAGATGCGCGCGACCTTGCCGTCGCGGATCTCGAAGAAGGCGCCGGCGGGCAGGACATAGGTCTGGCCGTTCGCTTCCGGCAGGCCCTCGTCGGTGACGAGATACTGGCCGTTGACGACGAATTCGGCCGCCCCGCGCGCACCGTCGTCGCTCGACATGATGACCATGTCCGTCAGCGTCTCGCGGTAGCAGCGATTCATATGCGCCATGAAATCGCGGAAGGCGTCCTTGCCGACCTGACGTCCGCCCTGGTTGATGTCGTGGACGACATCGTCATGCAAGAGATTAAGGAAGGCCTCCATGTCCTGCCTGTTGAAAGCGTCGTAATAGGCGCGGATCGTCTCTTTTGCTGGCATGTCATCCCTCATATCGTTGTCGCAAGACCGAAACCCGATCGCCTTATAGCATTGTTCAAGCCCTTGGGAACATTTACGGATCATGCAGATCAAGATCGTCCACGGCGAGGCCGTCACGCCGCATATCGCAGACCTCGCGCGCCTGCGCATCGAGGTTTTCCGCGCCTTTCCCTATCTTTACGAGGGGAGCGAGGATTACGAGGCTTCCTATCTTGCGACCTATGCGCGCTCGCCCGAAAGCCTCTTCGTGCTGGCGTTCGACGGCGCGCGGATCGTCGGCGCCTCGACGGGCGTTCCGATGACGGATGCCGCGGAGGAATTCAGGGCGCCGTTCGTCGCGGCCGGGATCGATCCGGCGAAGGTGTTCTATTTCGGGGAATCCGTCCTGCTCTCCGGCTATCGGGGCAGGGGGCTGGGCGTTCGTTTCTTCGAGGAGCGCGAAGCCTATGCGCGCCGCCTCGGCCGTTTCGACTGGTGCGCCTTCTGCGCGGTGGAGCGGCCGAAAGACCATCCGCTGCGTCCGGCCGATTACGTGCCGCTCGATGCGTTCTGGGGCAGGCGGGGTTACGTGCACCGCGCCGATCTTGCGACGACGCTGGCGTGGCAGGATATCGGTGAGGCGGAGGAGAGCGGGAAGCCGATGTCGTTCTGGCTGAAGGCGGCGGGTTAAGGGCACCTCATCCGCCTGCCGGCACTTTCTCTCCGCAAGCGGGGCGAAGGGAATATGCCGATCCGGTTTCCCGAAAATATCAACGTTCGCGTGATACGAGGCATCGCCACATGTCCCTTCTCCCCGCTTGCGGGGAGAAGGTCGCGGCAGCGGGATGAGGGGCTGCCGCTATCGTGCCGTGTTATCTCAGCCCGGTCTCGTCGAGCAGGCCCTTGCGCTTGGCATGGTAATAATAACCGGCCGCATAGAGGCGCACGGCGCCGTCGTTCTTGTCGTCGGCCACGAGCCAGGCGCCGCGCAGGTACTTGCCGGCATATTTGATGTTGGTCTCGGCGTCGAACAGGCCCTCGGCCGGGCCTTCGTAGCCCATGCTCTTGGCCGTCGCGTACTTGATCTGCATCAGGCCGTAATGGCCGCGGTTGAAGGCCTTCGGATTATAGCGGCTCTCGCGCTTGACGACGCGGTGGAGCAGCGATTCCGGGATGCCGTAGAGGCTGGCATATTTGGTGATCAGTCCGTCGATCGGCGTGCCGGATTTCTGTATCGGCTGCTCGGCGCGCGGCATGACGAGACGGGTCTCGGTGTTCAGCACGGCGTTGCTGAGCAGGGCGGGCTTTGCGACGGGCACGATCTTGTGGGTGGCGACGAGCTGTTCGAGGCCTTCCGGCTCGCCCGTGTCGAAGCCCGGTTCCATGACGGAGACGCCGATGGCCATTTCGGTCGCCTGCGGCATTTCGCTGACCGGGACCACGCCGGCAGCAGCGGTGTTGCCGGCAAGGGCAGCGGTGGCCGCGGCAGCGCCCGTCACGGGCCTCGCCTCGGCGAGCGCGGAAACGGGCATGGCCGCGCCGCTGGCATCCTCGACGGCCGCGACGGCGACCGGGGTCGGCAGGGCTTCCGGCGTGTTCTCGGTGCCGGGCTTTGCCGCGGGCATGGCGGCATAGGCGACTTCGGTGGTCGCGCCGTCGGCGGCGGCGATATCCGTGGTGGCGGGCGTTGCCGAAGCGGGCGTCACGGTCCTGGCGTTTGTTGCGTCCTCGGCCACACTGGCGCAGCCGGCAAGCGTTGCAAGAAGGCCTGCGCAGGCAAGCGCGGCAATGCGTGCCGGACGGGAAACGGGGGTATCAGCCATGGTCGTCGCTCTCGGTTTGCCGGGGTGCGCGGGCGTCGGGACGCCCATGCTTTTGCAAATCAACCGGCCGTGGCCGTGCCCCGCTCATAACCGATCAGGCGCCAAGCGGCAACCCGCAGCGCTCGCCTTGCCTCAGGCGACGGCGCGCTTGAGGCTTGCCGTCAGCAGTCCGGCGCTTATCAGCAGTGTTCCGCCGGTGCGGTTGACGACCTTTTGGACCGAGGGTTTGCGGATCGTCTTGCGGGCCGCGGAGGCGAGCAGCGCATAGGAAAAGGCGTTCAGCGTCGCGAGCACCAGGAAGGTTACCTCGAAGATCGCCATCTGCGGCAGGACGGGCCGCGAGAGGTCGAGGAACTGCGGCAGGAAGGCGACGAAGAAGACGATGCTCTTCGGGTTCAGCGCCGTGACGACAAAGGCGTGGGCGAAGATGCGGAAGGGTTTTTCCTCCGCCGGGGCTTCGCCCTCCGCGCCGATCGTCACGGGCGCGCGCCAGAGCTTGATGCCGAGCCAGACGAGATAGGCCGCACCCACCCATTTGAGAACGGTGAAGATGGCCGCGGATGCGGCGAGCAGCGCGCCGAGGCCGAGCATGGAGGCGGTCATGGCGGTGAAATCGCCGAGCGCCACGCCCGCGACCGTCGCGCCCGCGGTCCGCCTTCCGTGGCCGAGCGCGTAGGAGATCACGAGGAGGATCGTCGGCCCGGGAATGGCGAGCATGACGGCGGAGGCGGCGGCGAAGGCAAGCCAATGGTCGAAGGACATGAAAACTCCCCGGATCGATGGTCGATCCGGGGAGCAAGCCATTGCAAATTTCTGGCGTCAAGCCCGCTGCGCTCAGGCCGCCGGCTTCCACTTCTGGCCGATGACGTCCATTACCTCGCCGAACCATTTTGCCGAGGTGTCGAAGTGCTTGCCGCCCTTGATGCGCGGGAACTCGATGGTGCGCAGCTTGCCGCCCTGGCCCTCGTCGTGGCCGGTGACGCCCGAGACCTTGTTGAGCGCGCTTTCGACGGCAAGGTCGGTCATGCTCTGGATGAGGCGCAGGTCGTCGCGGTTGGCGGGGGCGGAGCGGGCGTAATAGCCCGACTTCTGCACCATGGAGCGCTCGGCGCCGAGCAGGGCGGCGAACTGCTTGGAGAACCAGTTGCCGACATTGATCGTATCGATCTTCACATGGCCGAAGGCGTCGCGCTTGACGGTCTCGCCGGCCGCTTCCCGCTCGGCGACGATGGCGTCGAGGCAGGCGCCTTCCGAGACGAAGAGCGTGACGAAGCCGGTGCGGTCCATGACCGCCCTGAGGCGCTCGGCCTCGGCCTGGAGGTTGAACTCCATCTCCGGCAGGTAGAGGCCGTCGATGTTCTTCAGCTGCGTGTTCATCATGAAGCCCTCGACATATTCGTTGCCGCTGGTCTTCTGGATATAGGCGCGGGCGGTCGCGGCGGTGAGCCAGCCGCAATGGCGGCCCATCACCTCGTGCACCACGAGGGTGCGGGGCGCGGCGCTCTGCTCGTTGCTGACATGGTCGAAGAAGCCGGCGCCGACTTCGGCCGCCGTCCAGGCGCCGAGCGACTGGCGGATCGGCACGACGTCGTTGTCGACCGTCTTCGGCAGGCCGACGACGGTGAGGTTGTAGCCGTTGGCGCCGAGATAGGCGGCAAGGTCGGCCGCCGTCGTGTTGGTGTCGTCGCCGCCGATGGTGTGGAGGATGGTGATGCCGTCCTTGGCGAGGCGCTCGGCGGCGACGCGCAGCGGGTTCTCGCCTTCCTTGACGAGGCCGCGCTTCACGCAGTCGGCGGCATTCGTCAGCTTCACGCGGCTGTTGCCGATGGGCGAGCCGCCGTAGCGATGGAGGAGGGGCGCCTTCTCGCGCATCTCGCGGGTGATCTCGATGCGGTCGGCAAGCAGCAGGCCCTGGTAGCCCGAGCGGTAGGCGACGAGCTCGATCTCCGGTGCGACGTCGCTGTAGCGCTCGATGAGGCCTCCGACGGCGGACGACAGACAGGGCGCCAGTCCGCCTGCGGTCAGCATTGCGACTTTCTGCTTGGCCATGTTTCCTCCTCGGCTTCAGCTCGTCTCGATGGTGCGGGTTGTCTAGCGCAGAATCCCCGGAAGGGAAACGGCGCGGCGAACTTATCCGCGTTCTGTGACGGATTGTCTTTTGTGCTCCACAGGCGAAAATCACGGTGCTGGAAAATCGGATGCATCCACTTATTGAGGGGCATCAAAATTTTGTCATCCGGGTATTTCCTGCCTTGCTTTCCCTGCAATTGTCTGCTCAAGATCACCTTATGTTCCAGAACTCCCCCAGTTGCTTCGTCAGTGCCGTATGGGACCGTCTCGTCGGCATCGTCTCCGATGCCGCCAGCAATGTTCTGTCCGGCGTGGTGGAAGCCGTGCGAACGCTCTTCGAGGGCGATCCGGAGACGCGCAGGCAGGTCGCCTTTTCCGTCGCGATGATCGCGCTTTCGGCCAAGATGGCGAAGGCTGACGGCGTCGTCACGACCGCCGAGGTGGACGCCTTCAAGGACATCTTCAAGTATCCGGACAACCAGGCGGCCAATGTCGCCCGGCTCTACAACCTCGCGCGGCAGGACGTTTCCGGCTACGAGGCCTATGCGGAGAAGATGAAGGCGCTGTGCGTCTCCTGCGAGAAGAACTGCCCGATCCTCGAGGACATCGTCGACGGCCTGTTCCACATCGCCAAGGCGGACGGGCTGATCCACGAGAACGAGATGGCCTTCCTCTCGCGCGTGGCGGAGATCTTCGGCATGGCCGAGGAGCGCTTCGAGCAGATCACGGCGCGCCACGTCCATATCAGCGGGCGCGATCCCTACAAGGTGCTCGGCGTCAAGCCCAGCGACGATTTTTCCGAGATCCGCAAGCGCTATCGCGTACTTGCCTCCGAGAACCATCCTGATAGGCTGGTGGCGCGTGGCGTGCCGGCCGAGTTCCATCAGATCGCGAACGACCGCATGGCCGCGCTCAACGCTGCCTATGAGGCGATCGAGAAGGAACGCTGCGCTGCATGAGCGCATTCACATGTGACTATTCCGGCGCCTCCGCCGCGCCGTCGCCGAATTTCGGCGAACGGGCGGGCGGGCGCTCCCCCGACATCATCCTCCTGCATTATACCGGCATGGAAACGGCTGAAGGCGCGCTGAAATGGCTTCGCGCGCCGGAAAGCGAGGTTTCCTGTCATTACCTCGTTCACGAGGACGGCCGCGTCGAGCAGCTCGTGCGGGAGGCGGATCGCGCCTGGCATGCGGGCAAGAGCTTCTGGAAGGGCGAGACCGACATCAACTCGGCCTCCATCGGCATCGAGATCGTCAATGCCGGGCACCCCGGCGGGCTGCCGGATTTCCCGGACGCGCAGATCCGGGCGGTCGTCGAACTTTGTCTCGATTGTGGCGAAAGGTGGGGTATCGCCCCCGAACGGGTGCTGGCGCACAGCGATGTGGCCCCCGTCCGCAAGGTCGATCCGGGTGAAAAATTCCCCTGGGGGCGGCTTCATGCCGGAGGCGTCGGGCACTGGGTCGAGCCCACGCCGGTCGCCGGCGGGCGCTTCTTCCAGCGCGGGGATGCGGGCCAGCCCGTCGAGGCGCTGCAGACCATGCTGTCGCTCTACGGCTACGGCATTGAAATCGATGGGGTTTATTCGGAAAAGACGGAGGGCGCCGTCGCCGCTTTCCAGCGTCATTTCCGGCCCGCGCAGGTCGACGGCATCGCCGATTTCTCGACCATCGATACGCTGCATCGGCTGCTTTCAACACTGCCGCGGCTAGGCGTCTGACAGCCCATTCTTATATTCGAATATTACGGTCTGTAACAGAAGTTTACCGCTTCGCCACATCCTGACCCGATTGGGCATGTTCTTTCCGGCTGCGTTCATTGCAGCGCAGCATGCGGTCAGGGCCTGACCGCGATCAATGAGGATCGAGACGTTTGCGCAGGGTGCGCGGCTTGGATTGCCGCGGGCCAGGGCTCTGCCTTTGCGCCTTTTGGAGACTGAAACTAGATGAGAAGACTACTTGCTGCCATCAGCGCGGCCTGCCTTTGCGTGTCCGTTTTTTCCGCCGGCATGGCGCATGCCGCTTCCGGCGACCATCGCGGAGCGCTGGTGAAATCGTCCAAGGCGGAAAAGGCCGGGAGCAAGCAGAAGACCCGGAAGGTGTCGGCCAAGCGTAGCAAGCGCAAGGCGGCGGCCGACAGGAACGGCGTCGTCGTCGGCCAGTTGAAGACCTTCAAGAGCACCACCGGCTATCCGAAGGCGGAGAACCCGCTGAAGACCGGCGTTCAGGCGGCCAGCTATTCCAGCCTCATCCAGACCTATGCGAAGACCTATGGCGTGCCGGTCGATCTCGCCCATGCCGTCGTCCGTGTCGAGAGCAATTTCAATCCGCGGGCCCGCGGCAGCGCCGGCGAAATCGGCCTGATGCAGATCAAGCCGGCGACGGCGCGCATGATGGGCTATCGCGGCAGCGCCAAGGGCCTTTTCGATCCCGAGACCAACATCAAGTTCGGCATGAAGTACCTCGCCATGGCGCATGACCTCGGCGGCGGCACGACCTGCGGCACCATCCTGAAATACAATGCCGGCCATGGTGCCAAGCGCATGAACCCGGTTTCCAAGCGCTATTGCGGCAAGGTGCTGAGCTATATCGATTGAGGCCCGGCCCGCCGGGCTGGATTCGGTTCGCCGCCATGCTATGCCTTCTCTGAAGAACGAGGGTGAGCATGGTTCGGCATTTCGATTTCGTCGTCGTGGGCAGGGGCATGACGGGGGCGGCGGCTGCGCGACACCTTTCCCGAACGGGCGCCTCGGTGGCGCTCGTCGGCCGGGGCGAACCGGCGGACTGGAAGGCGCATGACGGGGTCTTCGCCAGCCATTACGACAGCGGCCGCATCACCCGCACGATCGACCAGGATCGCGACTGGGCGCTGTTCGCCAACCGCTCCATCGCCCGCTACCGCGAAATCGAGGAAGAGAGCGGCATCGCCTTCTACGGCGAGACGGGCTGCCTGATCAGCGGCCATGCGGATGGGGACTTCGTCTCGTCCGTCGCGGCGGTCGCCGCGCGCTACGGCCTCGATGCACCCCTCTTGGATCGGGCGGGACTGCGCGCGCATTTTCCATGGTTCTCGCTGCCGGAACGTTCGGCGGGCGTCTTCGAGGCGAAGGGCGCCGGCTATATCGACCCGCGCAAGCTCGTCGCCGCGCAGGTCATCTGCATGGAAAAGGCGGGCGGCGTTTCCATTTCCGACGACGCTGTCTCGGTGACGGACGCGGGCGGCCATGCATCGGTGACGTTGAGGTCGGGTGAAGCCGTCACCGGCGGGCGCGTTCTGGTCGCGGCCGGTGGCTTTTCGCGGGCGCCGGGGCTGTTGCCCAGGGTGCCGAAGCTTACCGTCAAGGCGCGGACCGTGGTGCTGGCCCAGCTTTCACTGCTGCAGGCGAAGGCCTTTGCGGCCATGCCGTCATGGATCGACGAAAGCGCCGATCCGTCCGAGCATTTCTACCTGCTGCCGCCCATCGTCTATCCGGACGGGCACGCTTATCTCAAGATCGGCGGGGACCCGACGGATATCGAGATCGCCGAGGAGCCGGCGATCGCCGACTGGTTCCGCGGGGAGGGCAATCCGGCAGCCATCGCCCATCTCAAGCGTCTGCTGGCCCGCTCCATTCCCGATCTCGATCCGGTGCGCCTCGTCTCCGCGCCCTGCGTCACGACATTCACCGTGCACGGCTATCCCTATGCCGGCTTTGCCGGCGGCGAGCGGATCGCGCTTCTGACCGGCGGCAACGGGGCGGCGGCCAAGAGTTCGGACGAGATCGGCCGCATCGGCGCGGACCTTCTGATTCGCGGCCGGCTCGACGAGCCGGACTATGCCACCGATTTCGCCGTTCATTTTCGCTGAGCCTATGGTGTTTCCGCCCGTCATGGGCTAGTCAGCCCCTGCCAGTTGGCCGGGCAGCCGCGCCTTGCAAGGGTCGAAAGGCCGCAGGGTGAGGAAAGTCCGGGCTCCACGGAAACACGGTGCCGGATAACGTCCGGCGGGGGCGACCCCAGGGAAAGTGCCACAGAAAGCAAACCGCCTTCCTCGGAAGGTAAGGGTGAAAGGGTGGGGTAAGAGCCCACCGCGGCCATGGCGACATGGACGGCAAGGTAAACCCCACCGGGAGCAAAACCGAATAGGGATGACGCGAACCGCGCAAGCGGTTCAGCCTGTTTCCGGGCCGGTCATCCGGGTGGGTTGCAAGAGGCCGGGCGCAAGTCCGGTCCCAGATGAATGGCTGCCACGTTCCGGCGAAAGCCGGAGCCATACAGAACCCGGCTTACAGGCCAACTGGCAAAATCTCCCTTTCAGGCATGAATTTTTCGATGCCGCCAACGCGCTGGAATCGCGGGCGTTCGCGCCATGCGTGCGGCGTGCCGGAATGCGCGCCCGCGGCGTTTTTGCGCGTGCAGATTCAAGGCGTTGGCGGGTCGTTCCTAACCTTTTGTTAAACTTAACGCCTTATAAACATTTGACGGTCTGAACAGCGGGTAAGAGGTCTCTTCCCATTGACGCCCATGTGGTCCCATGTTATCCCAGAACCATACTGCACGAGGACGCATGAGCGTCCGATCATCGCAAAGCTTTGAGGCAAACCGGCTGGGGACGGTGCGGCGCGCATGCGTTGCATCAGGGCTGGTTCGTGCGCGTTGTGTTGTGTTGGTGACGCCGGGGTGGATGCACAGTGCTCCGGCTTTGGAAGCGGCTGTATCGCGTCATGAACCGGTTCCTGTCGAATGCGACAAACAGGATCGATGCCAAGGGGAGGGTTTCCGTTCCTTCGGCATTCCGTTCCGTCCTGTCGCAGCGCGACATCCGGGAACTTTACTGCTTCCAGGATTTCATGTTTCCGGCGATCAGCGTCGGCGGGCTGGATCTGCTCGATCGTTTCGAGCGCCAGATCGCCAGCGAGGATGCTTTTTCGCCGAGGGCCAACCGGATGTCGCTCCTCATTCACGGGGGCGGCGTCTTCATGAAGCTCGATTCGGAGGGGCGCCTGCCGGTCACGGATTTCATCCGGGACTATACGGGCATCACCGCGGAGGTGACCTTTGTCGGTCGGGCGGATCATTTTCAGCTTTGGGCGCCGCAGACATTTCAAGCCACGCAGGCGGCCGCCCGGGAAGAGTTCAGGACGCGAGGTCCGGGCTCGGGGTAAGACGGAGAATCGGAATGGCGGCGGATCTTGGCGGAGGTTCTTCTGATGCCGATGGCGGATCGGTCCGTCACATTCCGGTTCTTCTCTCCGAGGTCATCGAGGCGCTCCAGCCCAAGCCCGGTCAAGTCATCCTCGACGGCACCTTCGGCGCAGGCGGCTATACGTCCGCGATCCTTGCCGAGGGCGCGAGTGTCATCGGCCTCGACCGCGACCCGACGGCCATTGCCGGCGGGCAGGGGCTCGTAGAGGCCTCCGGCGGCCGGCTCACGCTCGTCCATTCGCGCTTTTCCGATCTCGCGCGTCACGCGCCCGCGGGCGGGCTCGACGGCGTCGTGCTCGATATCGGCGTTTCCTCCATGCAGATCGACGAGGCCGAGCGCGGCTTCTCCTTCCAGAAGAACGGGCCGCTCGACATGCGCATGTCCGCCTCCGGCGTTTCGGCGGCCGACGTGGTGAACCGCGCCAAGGTCTCCGACCTCATCCGCATCTTCGGCTTCCTCGGCGAGGAGAAGCAGGCCGGCCGCATCGCCCGCGCCATCGAGAAGGCGCGCGAGAAGGAGCCCTTCACCACGACGCGCCAGCTCGCCAACCTCATCGAGCTGACGACGCCTCGCAAGGCCAAGGACAAGATCCATCCGGCGACGCGTGTCTTCCAGGCGCTGCGCGTCTTCGTCAACGACGAGCTCGGCGAGCTTGCCCGCGCGCTGATCGCCGCCGAGCGCGCCCTCAAGCCGGGCGGCCGCTTGGTGGTCGTCAGCTTCCATTCGCTGGAAGACCGTATCGTCAAGAAATTCTTCCAGGATCGCTCCGGCAAGGCTGCGGGCTCGCGCCATCTGCCGGAGGTTCACGACAGGGCGGCAACCTTCGCACCAGTCGGGCGCCCTATGGTGGCGGCCAGCGACGAGGAGAGTGCGGTCAACCCGCGCGCCCGGTCCGCGAAGCTGAGAGCGGGCGAGCGCACCAGCGCCCCCGCCGGGACGGATGACCTGTCCATTTTCAACCTGCCCAACCTTGCCGGCCTCGAGAAGATGGGAAGCTGAGTGATGTTCCGTACCCTTGATGTCGTGATGATCGCCGTCATGACCGCTGCAGCCACCGTCACCTACTCGATCAAGCACCAGGCCGAGAACAAGCTCGAGGAGGTGCGCAAGCTCGATGCCGAGATCAAGCTGGAGGAGGACACGATCGACCTCCTCAAGGCCGACTGGGCGCTGCTGACGCAGCCCAACCGTCTCAACCGCCTCGTGAAGATCTTCGAAAGCGACCTGAAGCTCGTGCCGACGGAATCGACCCAGCTCGCCCGGCCGAGCGAGCTGCCGATGCCGACCGCCGAACTGCCGGCGCTGCCGGAAGACAAGGTCGCCAAGGCCAAGAAACCTGCCTCGGGCACGGACGCAATCCAAACCGGATCGGTGGCACGCTGATGTCGTTTCTCTCCCGCATCATGGACGTCAAGAGCAAGGCGCATTTCAACGCCGGCGGCAACAACAACGCCAGGACCGGCGGCCAGGCCTTCGAGGGCACGCGCAAGCGCTCGGGCTCGCAGGCCCGCAGCCGCGTCGCGGTGATGATCTGCTGCTTCGGCATGGCCTATGCCGTGATCGGCGGCCGTCTCGTCCAGTACGGCATGGCCTCCACCGAGACCGTCTCCAGCATCGGCCCGGCCGACCACCTGATGGCCTCGCGCCCCGACATCGTCGACCGCAACGGCGAGATTCTCGCCACTGACATCCGCACCGTCTCGCTCTATGCCGAGCCGCACAAGATCGTCGACGCGGACGAGGCGGTCGAGATGCTCGCCACCGTGCTGCCGGACCTCGACCGCCGCGGCATCTACCGCAAGCTCACCTCCAAGTCCCGCTTCCAGTGGCTGAAGCGCCAGCTCACGCCCAAGCAGCAGAGCCGCATCCTCGCGCTCGGCATTCCCGGCATCGGCTTCCGGCCGGAAAAGCGCCGCTTCTATCCGGGCGGCGCCACCGCCTCGCACATCGTCGGCCACGTCAATATCGACAACCGCGGCATTGCCGGCATGGAGCGCTATATCGACAATCAGGGCCTTGCCGACCTTGCCGCCATCGGCATGACGAGCGACGCCAAGCTGGAGCCCGTGCGGCTTTCCATCGACCTGCGCGTGCAGGCGATCGTGCGCGAAGTCGTCAAGGACGGCATGGAGCGCTACAAGGCGCTGGCCGCCGGCGCCGTCGTGCTCGACGTGCATACCGGCGAAGTGCTCGCCATGGCCTCCTATCCGGACTACGACCCGAACAATCCGGCGGAGGGCGCGAAGGAAGGCTGGATGAACCGCATGTCGAACGGCACGTTCGAGATGGGCTCGACCTTCAAGAGCTTCACCACCGCCATGGCGCTCGATTCCGGCAAGGTGAAGATCACCGACAGCTTCGACGCCCGCGCGCCGATCCGTATCGGCGGCTTCACCATCAAGGACTTCCACGGCAAGCATCGCGTGCTCTCCGTTCCGGAGATCTTCCAGTATTCCTCCAATATCGGCACGGCCAAGATGGCCGACGTCATCGGCATCGAGGGGCACAAGGAATTCCTCACCCGCATGGGGCTGCTGACCCGCATGGATACCGAGCTGCCGGAGGTGAAGACCCCGAGCCAGCCGCATGTGTGGAAGAAGATCAACTCGATCACCATTTCCTTCGGCCACGGCGTTTCCACGACGCCGCTGCAGACGGCGGTCGCCGGCGCCGCGCTCATCAACGGCGGCAAGCTCCTCAACCCCACCTTCCTGCCGCGCACGCGGGAGGAGGCCGACGAGATCGCCAAGGTGGTCATCAAGCCCTCGACGGTCGAGAGCATGCGCTACCTCTTCAAGCTCAACGCGAATGACGGTTCCGGCCGCCGCTCGCTCGTTCCCGGCTTCAATGTCGGCGGCAAGACGGGCACGGCCAACAAGGTCGTCGGCGGGCGCTATTCCAACACGCAGAACTTCAACGCCTTCCTTTCGGGCTTCCCGATCGACGATCCGCAATACGTGGTCCTCACCTTCATCGATGCGCCGCAGACGGGCGAAGGCGGCGGGCGCACCGCCGGCCTCAACGCTGCGCCGATGGTGGGCGAGATCATCCGCCGGTCCGCCGCGCTTCTCGGTGTAAAGCCGAAATTTGGTGAGGACGGGTCTGCCTTGCTTGTGTCTTATTGAATGGAGAAGACGGGACGCCGATTCGTGAGCGGAGCGGCTACCAACGGAAAGCAGCAGAGCGGACAATGAAGATCAGTGACCTTGCCGGACCCGAAACCAACGACCTGGGCGCCGCAGCCGCGATAGACGCGACCGGCATCGCCAGCGACAGCCGCAAGGTCAAGCCCGGCGATCTCTTCGTTGCCCTGTCCGGCACCAAGGCTGACGGCAGCGCCTTCATCGCCGATGCCGTGGCCAGGGGCGCAGCCGCCGTCGTCGTCGCCGAGGGCGTGAAGGTCGAGACGTCCGTACCGGTCATCGCCGTTGCCGAGCCGCGCCGCTTCCTGGCGCTGGCCGCCGCCCGTTTCTACGGCCGCCAGCCGGAGACCATGGTCGCCGTCACCGGCACCGCCGGCAAGACCTCCGTCGCCTCCTTCACGCGGCAGATCTGGGAGCAGGCCGGCCATCCGGCCGCGATGATCGGCACGACCGGCGTCATCGCGCCCGGCCGCAACGACTACGGTTCGCTGACGACGCCCGATCCTGTCTCGCTGCATGCGTTGCTCGCCGAGCTTGCCGATGCCGGCGTCACCCATGCCGCCATGGAAGCCTCCAGCCACGGCCTCGACCAGTCGCGCCTCGACGGCGTGCGGCTTTCCGCCGCCGCCTTCACCAATCTCGGCCGCGACCACATGGATTACCATCCGACGGTCGAGCACTACATGGCCTCCAAGATGCGGCTTTTCGATACTCTGCTGCCGAAGGGCGCGCCCGCCGTCATCTATGCCGACGACGAATGGTCGGGCGCGGCGATCGAGGCCGCGCGCAAGGCCGGCCTCGATGTGCGCACGGTCGGCCGCAAGGGCGATTACCTCACCTTGAAGCGCGTCGAGCATTTCCGCCACAAGCAGACCGCCGAGATCCATGCTGGCGGCGACATCCATGAAGTGCACATTCCGCTGGCGGGCGATTTCCAGGTGGCCAATGCGCTGGTCGCGGCGGGCCTTGCCATGTCGACCGGCGTTTCCGCTTCCCTCGCCATGGCGGCGCTCGAAAAGCTGATCGGCGCGTCCGGCCGTCTCGAACTTGTCGGCCATGCCAGGAACGGCGCGCTCGCCTATGTCGACTATGCGCACAAGCCGGATGCGCTGGAGAACGTGCTGACCTCCGTGCGTCCCTTCACGACCGGCCGCGTCATCGTGGTCTTCGGCTGCGGCGGCGACCGCGACAAGGGCAAGCGGCCGATCATGGGCGAGATCGCGACGCGCCTTGCCGACGTGGTCATCGTCACCGACGACAATCCGCGCTCGGAAGTGCCCGAGGTCATCCGCTCCGAGATCATGGCCGCCGCCAAGGGCGCGACCGAGATCGGCGACCGCGCCAAGGCGATCCGTAGCGCCGTCGGCATGCTGCAATCGGGCGATACGCTGATCGTCGCCGGCAAGGGGCATGAGGAGGGGCAGACCGTCGGCTCCGTGACGCTGCCCTTCTCCGACCATGCCGAGCTCGGCAAGGCACTGGAGGAACTCGACAGGTGACATGGCTCTGGACCACCGCTGACCTGCTCGCAGCCGTGCATGGCCGTCCCATCGGCAACATGCCGCAGGGCGTGACCGGCATTTCCATCGACAGCCGGGCCATCGCGCCGGGCGAAGCCTTCTTCGCCATCAAGGGCGACCGCGTCGACGGCCACGACTTCGCAAGCTTCGCCGTTGCCAACGGCGCGGCGCTGCTCGTCGTCAGCGAGGGCAAGCTGCCGGCGCTCGGGCGTCTCGTCACGCCGATGATCGTGGTGCCGGATGTGTTGCAGGCGCTCGTCGACCTCGGCTGCGCGGCGCGCGACCGCACGGCGGCGCGGATCATCGCCGTCACCGGCTCCGTCGGCAAGACGACGAGCAAGGAGATGCTGCGCCAGGCGCTTTCGCCCTCGGGCAACGTGCATGCCTCCGTCGCCTCGTTCAACAACCATTGGGGCGTGCCGCTGACGCTGGCGCGCATGCCCGAGACCACCGACTACGGCATCTTCGAGATCGGCATGAACCATGCGGGCGAGATCCGTCCGCTGGTCTCCATGGTGCGCCCGCATATCGCGATGATCACGACCATCGCGCCGGCCCATCTCGGCAATTTCCGGGACCTCGAAGAGATCGCCGCCGCCAAGTCGGAGATTTTCGACGGCGTCGTGCCGGGCGGCCACGCCATCCTCAACCGCGACAATGCGCAATATGCCTTCCTCGAAGCGGCGGCGCGCAAGGCCGGCGTCTCGCACATTCACAGCTTCGGTGCCGATCCGCAGGCGGAGTTCCGCCTGCTCGATTTCACGAGCGGGCCGGACGGCAGCCTGCTGCGCGCGGCGGTCGGCCGGCAGACGCTTGAAGTGCCGATGGGTGCGCCTGGCCGCCACATCGCCGAGAACGCCGTCGCCGTGCTCGGCGCGGTGCATCTTGCCGGCGCGGATATCGAGAAGGCGATGGCCGGGCTTGCCGCCATGCAGGCGGAAAAGGGCCGGGGCCGGCGCTACAGGCTGGCGAAAGACGGCGGCTGGTTCACGTTGATCGACGATAGCTACAATGCCAATCCCGCCTCGATGCGCTCGGCGATCGCGCTGCTGCGCGATGCGGAGCCGCATGGCCGGGGCCGGCGCATCGCCGTGCTTGGCGACATGCTGGAGATGGGCGAGCATTCGCCCGCCGTGCATGCCGGCCTTGCCGAACCCCTGCTCGAGGCCGCCATCGGCACCGTCTGGCTCGCCGGCCCGGACATGGCGGCGCTGCGCGACGCGCTGCCCGAGGGCATCGAGATCGACTACCGCGAAACCGCCGACGAGCTGGCCGCCCATGCGCTGCAAGGCGTGCAGCCGGGCGACGTGCTGGTCGTCAAATCATCGAAGGGCACGGGCTTCAGCCGCATCGTGGCGGCCCTGCTTGACAAATACGAGGCGTTCCCGGAGAGGGAACGTTAGAATTGTGGGAGGTTCGGCCGGGCAGACGCCCGCCGGACCTCGTCTTTTATGCGATCTGCTTTCATCGCCGGCCGGTCACGCCGGGATGCTTCACAGAACCTTTTGGGGAAAGGGTGACAATGCTGCTTTGGCTCGTCGAGCTGGCGAACACCATCCAGGTGTTCAACCTGTTCCGCTACATTACCTTCCGGACCGGCGCTGCGCTGTTCACCTCGGCCACCATCGTCTTCCTGTTCGGCCCGATGATCATCTCGTCGCTGCGCATCCGCCAGGGCAAGGGCCAGCCGATCCGCGCCGACGGGCCGCAGACGCATTTCAAGAAGGCCGGAACGCCCACCATGGGCGGCCTGATGATCCTTGCCGGCATCGTCGGCAGCGCGCTGCTCTGGGCCGACCTTTCCAACGTCTATGTGGTGGCGACGCTGCTCGTCACGCTCGGCTTCGGCGCCATCGGCTTCTATGACGACTACCTCAAGGTCACCAAGCAGACGGAAAAGGGCTTTTCCGGCAAGGCGCGCCTCGGCCTCGAATTCGTCATCGCCGGCATCGCCACCTATTTCATGATGCATGCCACGCTATCGGCGGGCGCGGCGGGCTCGACCTTCGGCTCCTCGATCACCTTCCCGTTCTTCAAGGACATGCTGGTCAATCTCGGCATCTTCTTCGTGCTGTTCGGCGGCTTCGTCATCGTGGCGGCCGGCAATGCGGTGAACCTGACGGACGGCCTCGACGGCCTTGCCACCGTGCCGGTGATGATCTCGGCGGCGGCCTTCGGCCTCATCGCCTATCTCGCCGGTAACGCGGTCTTCGCGAACTATCTGCAGATCCATTTCGTGCCCGGCACCGGCGAGCTTGCCGTGGTGCTCGGCGCGGTCATCGGCGCCGGCCTCGGCTTCCTGTGGTTCAACGCGCCGCCGGCCGCCATCTTCATGGGCGATACCGGCTCCCTGGCACTCGGGGGTCTCATCGGCACCGTCGCCGTCGCTACCAAGCACGAGATCGTCATGGCCATCATCGGCGGCCTCTTCGTCATGGAGACGCTGTCGGTCATCATCCAGGTCGCCTCGTTCAAGCTCACGGGCAAGCGCGTTTTCCTCATGGCGCCGATCCATCACCATTTCGAGAAGAAGGGCTGGACGGAAAGCCAGGTGGTGATCCGCTTCTGGATCATCTCCGTCGTGCTGGCGCTGGTCGGCCTTTCGACGCTGAAGCTGCGGTAAGGCACCATGATCCCCGTCACCACCTTCAAGGGAAAGTCGGTCGCGCTCTTCGGGCTCGGCGGCTCGGGCCTTGCGACGGCAATGGCGCTGGCCTCGGGCGGCGCGAACGTGACCGCTTGGGACGACAATCCGGCGAGCGTCGAGAACGCGTCCACCGCCGGCATCCGGACCGCGGACCTGCGCGCGCTCGACTGGAAGGGTGTCGATGCACTGGTGCTGTCGCCCGGCGTGCCGCTGACCCATCCCAAGCCCCACTGGAGCGCGGACCTTGCGCGCGCCGCGGGCGTCGAGATTATCGGTGACGTCGAGCTCTTCGTGCGCGAGCGCCGGGCGCAGGCGCCCGATTGCCCCTTCATCGCCATCACCGGCACCAACGGCAAGTCGACCACCACGGCGCTGATCGCCCATATCCTTCGGGCGAGCGGCCGCGACACACAGCTCGGCGGCAATATCGGCACGGCCGTTTTGACGCTCGATCCGCCGAAGGCGGGCCGCTTCTACGTGGTCGAGTGCTCGTCCTACCAGATCGACCTCGCGCCGACGCTCAACCCCTCCGCCGGCATCCTGCTGAATCTTACGCCCGACCATCTCGACCGTCACGGCACGATGCAGCACTATGCCGATGTCAAGGAACGGCTTGTCGCCGGCAGCAGTACGGCAATCGTCGGCGTCGACGACAGTTTCTGCACGATGATCGCCGACCGCATCGAGCGGGCCGGCACGAAGGTCGTGCGGATCTCCCGGCGCAATGTCGTCGCCGACGGCATCCATGCCGACGGTTCGCGGCTCCTCCTGGCGCAGGGCGGAACCTCCCGCGAGATCGCCGATCTCTCCGCCATCCAGACGCTGCGCGGCAGCCACAATGCGCAGAACGCGGCGGCCGCCGTCGCGGCCTGCCTTGCCGTCGGGCTCGGCGAAACGGAAATCCGCGCGGGCCTTGCCTCGTTCCCCGGCCTCAAGCATCGCATGCAGCCGGTCGGCCGCAAGGGCGACGCGCTCTTCGTCAACGATTCCAAGGCGACGAATGCGGATGCGGCGGCGCCCGCGCTGTCGAGCTTCGAGCGCATATACTGGATCGCCGGCGGCGTGCCGAAGGAGGGGGGCATTTCCACCCTCGGCGGCTTCTTCCCGAGGATCGCCAAGGCCTATCTCATCGGCGAGGCGGCGCCGGCTTTCGCCGCGACGCTCGGCGAGGCGGTGCCCTTCGAGATCGCCGGCACGCTGGAGCGGGCGGTGGCCGATGCGGCGGCGGATGCCGAAAGGGACGGCGGCGGCCCGGTCGCCGTTCTTCTATCCCCGGCTTGCGCAAGCTTCGACCAGTACAAGAATTTTGAAGTCAGGGGCGACGCCTTCGTGAAACACGTGGCGGCGCTGCCGGGCGTGTCCATGCTGGTGGAAATTTAAACGAGGAAAGAGACATGGTTAGTCGTGCCGAACGTGGTGCATTGGCGGACTGGTTCTGGACGATAGACCGGTTCTTCCTCGCGGCCTTCATCCTCCTGATGGGCCTCGGCTTCATGTTGTCCTTCGCGGCGAGCCCCGCCGTCGCCGAGCGAATCGGCCTCGACAGCTTCCACTTCGTCCGGCGCCACGCCTTCTTCCTCATCCCGGCCATCGGCATCATGCTCGGCATTTCGTTCATGTCGCCCCGGCAGGTGCGGCGGGCGGCGATGATCCTTCTCATCGTCTCGCTTGCGGCCATGGTGCTGGCGCTGTTCTTCGGCGTCGAGGTCAAGGGCTCGCGGCGCTGGATCTCCATCGGCAGCCTTTCCATCCAGCCTTCGGAATTCATGAAGCCGGCCTTCGTGGTGATCTGCGCCTGGCTCTTTGCCGAGCATGCGCGCCAGCCGGAAATCCCCGGCAACCTCTTCGCCATCATCCTCTTCGGCATCGTCGCGGCGCTGCTCGTCGCCCAGCCCGACCTCGGCCAGACGATTCTCACCGCCTCCGTCTGGGGCGGCATGTTCTTCATGGCGGGCATGCCTTGGCTGTGGATCATCATCCTCGGCGGGGCGGGCGTCGGCGGCCTCCTGACGGCCTATACGCTGCTGCCGCACGTGGCGGCGCGTATCGACAAGTTCATGACCGGCGAGGGCGACACGTTCCAGATGGACACGGCGCGCGAAGCCATCATCCGCGGCGACTGGTTCGGCCAGGGGCCGGGCGAGGGTATCGTCAAGCGCATCATCCCGGACAGCCACACCGACTTCATCTTCTCGGTCGCGGCCGAGGAGTTCGGCATCGTCTTCTGCATGGCCATCGTGCTGGTCTTCGCCTTCGTAGTGATGCGCGGCCTCAATCATGCCTTCAAGGAGCGTAACGATTTCACGCGCTTTGCCGTTGCCGGCCTCGTGCTGCAGATCGGCATCCAGTCGATGATCAATATCGGCGTGAATCTGGAGCTGCTGCCGGCCAAGGGCATGACGCTGCCGCTGATCTCCTATGGCGGCTCGTCGATGATCGCGATCTGCGTGACGGCCGGCTTCATCCTGGCGCTGACCCGTCACCGGCCGGAAAAGCGCGCCTCCGAGCGCAGCCTCTTCCGCGGCGGCATCGTGGCGCCCGCTGAATAAGGGTTTTGAATGGACAAGGGCATCGTTCTTCTCGCCGCCGGCGGCACCGGCGGCCATCTCTTTCCGGCAGAGGCGCTGGCGCATGAGCTGAAGGCCGGCGGCTGGTCGGTCCATCTCGTCACCGACAGCAGGGCCGAGCGCTTCGCCGGCAAGTTCCCGGCGGACGAGATCCATGTCGTTCCCTCCGCCACCATCGGCTCGAAGAACCCGGTCAGCGTCATCCGCTCGCTTCTGACCCTCTGGAAAGGCATTCGCGCCGCGCGCAGGCTGATGGCGCGGCTGCGGCCGAAGGTCGTCGTCGGCTTCGGCGGCTATCCGACCCTGCCGCCGCTGCTTGCCGCGACGGGCATGGGCATCCCCTCGATGATCCACGAGCAGAACGCCGTGATGGGCCGTGCCAACAAGGCGCTTGCCGCTCGCGTGAAGGCTATCGCCGGCGGCTTCCTGCCCGAGACGGGCGGCCAATATTCGGAAAGGACGGTGACGACGGGCAATCCCGTGCGCCCGGCCGTGCTGGACGCATCGGCCATTCCCTATGAGGCCTCGGCGGAAGGTGAATTCCGCCTCGTCGTCTTCGGCGGCAGCCAGGGCGCGCAGTTCTTCTCCAAGGCCATCCCCTCGGCGATCGCCGCGCTGGAGCCGCAGGACCGGGCGCGGCTGAAGATCACCCAGCAGGCGCGACCGGAAGACCGCGACGAGGTGGTGCGCTCCTATGCCGACCTCGGCATTCCCGCCGACGTCTCGCCTTTCTTCACCGACATGGCCGCGCGCATCGGCCATGCCCATCTCGTCATCAGCCGCTCGGGCGCCTCGACGGTCTCGGAAGTCTCGGTCATCGGCCGGCCCTCCATCCTCGTGCCTTACCCTTACGCGCTCGACCACGACCAGGCGGCCAATGCCGCGGCGCTTGCCGCCGGCGGCGGGGCGAAGGTGATCGCCCAGTCCCAGCTTTCGACGGAGCGCCTTGCCGGCATCGTCTCCAAGGCGATGCACGACCCCGCGCGCATGGCCGCCATGGCCGCGAATGCCAGAAAGGCGGGCAAACCGGGCGCCGCGCGCTTGCTCGCCCTGATGGTTGAGGCTATTGCGGGCGGCAAGACGATCGCACAATTCAAGGGAGAACGGCCATGAAGATGCCGCAGAGCATAGGGCTCGTTCATTTCATCGGCATTGGTGGCATCGGCATGAGCGGCATCGCCGAGGTGCTGCACAATCTCGGCCATCGCGTTCAGGGCTCCGACCAGTCGGATAGCGCCAATGTGCAGCGCCTGCGCGACAAGGGCATCGAGGTCTTCGTCGGCCACAGGGCGGAAAATCTCGGCGACGCGGAAGTCGTCGTCGTGTCGACCGCCATCAGGAAGAGCAATCCGGAACTCGTCGCGGCGCGCGAAAAGCTGCTGCCGGTCGTGCGCCGTGCGGAAATGCTCGCCGAGCTGATGCGCTTCCGCAACGCCATCGCCATCGGCGGCACGCATGGCAAGACGACGACGACCTCGATGGTCGCGACGCTTCTCGAAGCAGGCGGGCTCGACCCGACCGTCATCAATGGCGGCATCATCAACGCCTACGGCACCAATGCCCGCATGGGCGAGGGCGAGTGGATGGTGGTGGAGGCCGACGAATCGGACGGCACCTTCCTCAAGCTGCCCGCGGACGTCGCCGTCGTCACCAATATCGACCCCGAGCATCTCGACCATTACGGCAATTTCGACGCCGTGCGCGCGGCCTTCCGCCAGTTCGTCGAGAACGTGCCGTTCTACGGCTTCGGCGTCATGTGCCTCGATCATCCCGAAGTGCAGTCGATGGTCAGCCGTATCGAGGACCGCAAGGTCATCACCTATGGCGAGAACCCGCAGGCGGACGTGCGCTTTTCCAATATCCGCATGGACGGCGCGACCTCCATCTTCGATGTGGAGATCCGCCGCCGCCGCACCGGCCAGGTGATTTCCATGAAGGATCTGCGCCTGCCGATGCCCGGCCGCCACAACGTTTCCAACGCGACCGCCGCCATCGCCGTCGCCCAGCGCCTCGGCATTTCGCCGGAGGCGATCGCCAAGGGGCTGGCGAGCTTCGGCGGCGTCAAGCGCCGCTTCACCTTCACCGGAAGCTGGAATGGCGTGAACGTCTATGACGACTACGGCCACCATCCGGTCGAGATCAAGGCCGTGCTGCGCGCCGCGCGCGAAGCCTGCTCGGGCCGCATCATCGCCGTGCATCAGCCGCATCGCTACAGCCGCGTGGCGAGCCTCTTCGAAGAGTTCGCCGGCTGCTTCAACGATGCCGACACGATCATGATCGCGCCGATCTACGCGGCGGGCGAGGACCCTATCGACGGCGTGAGCGCGGAGGAGCTGGTTTCGCGCATCAAGTCAGCCGGCCATCGCGACGCGCGGTTCCTGACCGCGCCGGAGGCGCTGGCGCCTCTCGTGGCCGGCATTGCAAAGCCCGGCGACTTTGTGGTTCTCTTGGGAGCTGGCAGCATCACGTATTGGGCGCAGGCGCTGCCGAAGGAACTGGCAGGCATTTCGGGTGAGGTGGCATGAAGACGGTTGACGGGGCAAAACTTCTGGCGTCGCTGGGCGAGGGTATCAAGGACGTTCGCGGCCGCCTGACGCCGGATGCGCCGATGGATCGCGTGACGTGGTTCCGCGCCGGCGGCTTTGCCGAGCTGATGTTCCACCCGCATGACGTCGAGGACCTTACGACCTTCCTCAAGCTGCTGCCGGAAGAGGTGCCGCTGACGGTGACGGGCGTCGGCTCGAACCTGCTGGTGCGCGACGGCGGCATTCCGGGCGTCGTGATCCGTCTTTCGGCCAAGGGCTTCGGCGATGTCGAGCTCGTCGGCGAGAACCGCATCAAGGCGGGCGGCATCTGCCCGGACAAGAACATCGCCGCCATGGCGCTTGATCACGGCATTGCCGGCTTCGAGTTCTACTACGGCATTCCCGGCTCCATCGGCGGCGCGCTGCGCATGAATGCCGGCGCCAATGGCGGGGAGACGAAGGACCTCGTCGCCGAGGTTCATGCCGTGGACCGCAAGGGCAACACGCATGTGCTCTCCAATGCGGACATGGGCTATACCTATCGCCATTCCGCCGCGCCCGCCGGCCTCATCTTCACCCATGCCGTCTTCGAGGGGCAGGCGGGTGACAAGGACGAGATTCGCGCGAAGATGGACGCCGTGCGCCAGCATCGCGAGACCGTGCAGCCGATCCGCGAGAAGACCGGCGGCTCGACCTTCAAGAATCCGGAAGGCCATTCCGCCTGGAAGCTGGTCGACGAGGCGGGTTGCCGTGGCATGATGATCGGCGGCGCGCAGATGTCGCCGATGCATTGCAATTTCATGATCAATACGGGGCAGGCGACCGGCTACGAGCTGGAATATCTCGGCGAGACCGTGCGCAGCCGCGTGCTGGAGCATTCCGGCATCATGCTGCACTGGGAGATCAAGCGCCTCGGCAATTTCATCCCGGGCTACGAGGTGAAGGAATTCCTGGGCCGCGCAACGGCCTGATACGTCAAGCTTGCTGGGGAGTTCGCGTGCGGCATCGACGCCACGCTACTCCCTCTCCCCCTTCGGCAAGCTCATCCAAAACTGTCTGAGATCGTGCGCACCGAGAGTGCGCCGGAGCCCTGCTGCATGGGCTTCGAAGGGGGAATATTCATGTTGAGGAAGCTCACGGCCGAGTTCATCGGCACGTTCTGGCTCGTTTTCGTCGGCAGCGGCAGCGGCATTCTGGCCGCGCATTTTCCGCAGATCGGCATCGGGATCGTCGGCATCGCCTTTTCCGCCGGCATCGCCGTGATGAGCATGATCTATGCGATCGGCCATGTTTCCGGCGGGCATATGAATCCCGGCGTTTCGCTGGGTCTGGCCGTTGCCGGCAAGTTCCCGGCCGCCCATGTGCTGCCTTATGCCATCGCGCAGGTTGCCGGCGGGATCGCGGCGGCAGCGGTGATCTATCTTGTCGCCTCCGGCAAGGCCGGTTTCGTGGCGGGCGGCTTCGGTGCGAACGGCTATGGCGAGCTTTCCCCGGGCGGCTATTCGCTGACGGCGGGTTTCGTCACCGAAACGGTGCTGATGGCGCTTTTCCTTTTCGTCATCCTCGGCTCGATCCACGAGCGCGCGCCCGCAGGCTTTGCACCGATTTCCATCGGTCTGAGCCTGACCGCGATCAACCTCGTATCGATCCCGATCACCAATACGTCGCTGAACCCGGCCCGTTCCACAGGTCTGGCATTGTTTGCCGAGACGGCCGCGCTCCCGCAGCTCTGGCTGTTCTGGCTGGCGCCCATGCTGGGCGCGGTCATCGGTGCGGTGCTCTGGAAGGTCGTTTGCGAAGATGCCTGATCGCCGGGCGCGGTTCACCGTGCGGCGAACAGGTTTCATTCATCCCCTGTTCAGCAAGGTTTAGTGAATGCTATGCTCGGTCGCGCGACGGTTGCGCGGCGCGGCTCCGCTCCAGCGGGGCCCGGACCAGGGGGCATTCATGTTCAAGAAACTTTCCGCCGAGTTCCTCGGCACGTTCTGGCTCGTCTTCGGCGGCTGCGGCAGCGCCATCTTCGCCGCCGCCTTTCCGGCGCTCGGCATCGGCTTCCTCGGGGTCGCGCTGGCGTTCGGCCTCACGGTGCTGACCATGGCCTATGCGGTCGGCGGCATTTCCGGCGGCCACTTCAATCCGGCGGTCTCCGTCGGCCTGACGGTCGCGGGCAAGTTCCCGGCTTCCCGCCTCGTTCCCTATATCGTGGCGCAGGTCGTGGGCGCCGTCGTCGCGGCGGCCGTGCTCTATCTCATCGCCTCCGGCAAGGACGGCTTCCAGGCGGGGGGCTTTGCCTCGAACGGCTATGGCGAGCTTTCGCCGGGCGGCTATTCGCTGACGGCGGCGCTGGTTGCCGAGGCGGTGCTGACGGCGTTCTTCGTCATCATCATCCTCGGCTCGACCCACGGCCGCGCGCCGGCGGGCTTCGCGCCGATCGCCATCGGCCTCGGCCTGACGCTCATCCACCTTGTGTCGATCCCGATCACCAATACGTCGGTGAACCCGGCGCGCTCGACGGGCGTGGCGCTCTTCGCCGATACGGCGGCGCTCTCGCAGCTCTGGCTGTTCTGGGTGGCGCCGATCCTCGGGGCCGTCATCGGCGGCATCGTCTGGAAGATCGTCGGCGAGGACGACTGATCGCCGGCAAAGAAAACCCGCCGCGGCGACGCGGCGGGTTTTTCGATTCGGGGCCTTTTCCGTAAAGGCTCAGACCTCTTCCTCGCCCGAAAGCAGGATGCAGGCCAGCGTGATGACGGCCGAAAGGCCGAGATAGTAGCCGACATAGGCCATGCCGTAATTCGCCTGCAGCCAGGTCGCGATATAGGGCGCGAGCGAGGCGCCGAAGATGCCGGCGAAGTTGAAGGTGATCGACGAGCCCGTATAGCGCACCTTCGTGGGGAAGGGGGCGGCGAGCGCCGTGCCGATCAGGCCGTAGGTCATGCCCATCAGCGCCATCGCGAAGATCACGAAGATGAAGATGCCGGTTTCGCCGCCGGTCATCAGGCCCGGCAGGAAGAACGAGAAGACGCCGATCAGCACGGTCGTGGCGATCAGCACCTCGCGGCGGCCGAACCTTTCGGCGAGCTTGCCGGCGAACGGAATGAACAGGCCGAACAGCACTGAGCCGACGAGCTGGATCTCGAGCGCCTCGACGAAGGGCAGGTTCAGCACCTTGACGTTATAGGACAGCAGATAGGCCGAGCCGATATAGAACAGCACGAAGGTGGCGAGCGCCACGAAGGTGCCGAGCACGAGGCTGCGCTTGTGGTTGCGGAAGAGCTCGACGACCGGGACTTCCACACGCTCCTGCTTCTCGATGGCCTTCTGGAAGGCGGGCGTCTCGGTGATCGACAGGCGCACCCAGAGGCCGACGGCGATGAGCACGATGGACGCCACGAAGGGAATGCGCCAGCCCCAGGCGAGCAGCGCATCCTGCGACATGACGTGCAGCAGCAGCCAGAAGATGCCCGAGGAGAGGAAGAGGCCGACGGGCGCGCCGAGCTGCGGGAACATGCCGTACCAGCTGCGCTTGCCCGGAGGGGCGTTTTCCGTCGCGAGCAGCACCGCGCCGCCCCATTCTCCGCCGAGGCCGAAGCCCTGGCCGAATCGGCACAGCGCCAGCAGCAGGGGTGCGAGCACGCCGATCGAATCGTAAGACGGCAGGAGGCCGATGATCACGGTCGAGACGCCCATGGTCAGGAGCGCGGCGACGAGCGTCGTCTTGCGGCCGATGCGGTCGCCGTAATGCCCGAAGACGATGGCGCCGAGCGGGCGGGCGAAGAACGCGATGGAGAAGGTCGCGAAGGAGGCGAGCAGCGCCGTCGTCGGATCGCTGTTCGGGAAGAACAGCGTCGGGAAGACCAGCACGGCGGCGGTGGCGTAAACGTAGAAATCGAAGAATTCGATGGTCGTTCCGACCAGGCTTGCAAAAAGAACGCGCGCCGGGGAATTGAGCCCGGCGCGGTTGGAATGCGCTGCGGTCGGCGACCCGGAAGAGAGTGTCTTACTCATCGGGGGTGCCTTTTTTGATGTTTCTTGTTTGCCGTCTTGGGAGGCAGCAGCGGGCTTTTACGCCAACCATCCGGTCGACGAAACAATAAAACTACCCGAATGGGCGAAAAATCGTACTTTTCGTTCTTCCCTGAGACCCGAGCATTTACGAAGCGCATTGCCGGTGCGCGCATGGACGTGATGATGCCCGATTTGCCGGTTTTTCTTGCGCCGCGCGCAACTCTCTGATTCCAGAGAGAGAATCGAAGCGTTGCCTGATTCGGCGCGAGGAAAATTTGTCCCGCGATGCGTCAGGTTAACGAAAGTAAACGCTTCATTAACCTTAATGGCGCTCTAGTGGTCCCAACTCGCCCGTCGAGTCGGACCACAAGGCAAATCAGGTCCGCGCAAGGGTCGAGGGGCAGTGTGCGGAATACAGTCGAGGGTTCTATGAGCGTGAAGCATGTCGCGGTGCTGATGGGTGGTTTTTCGTCGGAACGGCCGGTGAGCCTTTCGTCGGGGAATGCTTGCGCCGATACGCTCGAGGCTGTCGGCTACAGGGTCACGCGCGTCGATGTCGGTCACGATGTCGCCAGCGTGCTTGCCGATCTCAAGCCGGACGTCGCCTTCAATGCGCTGCACGGTCCCTTCGGCGAGGACGGCACCATCCAGGGCATCCTCGAATATCTGGAAATTCCCTATACCCATTCCGGCGTGCTCGCTTCCGCGCTCGCCATGGACAAGGCGCAGGCGAAGATCATCGCCAAGGCGGCCGGCATTCCTGTTGCCGAGCAGCGCCTGATGAATCGCTTCGACTTCACCTCCAGCCATCCGATGAAGCCGCCCTATGTGGTCAAGCCCGTGCGCGAGGGGTCGTCCTTTGGCGTGGTCATGGTCAAGGAAGACCAGTCGCATCCGCCGCAGATCATCACCTCCTCGGAATGGCGCTATGGCGACAGCGTTATGGTCGAGCGCTACGTCTATGGCCGCGAGCTGACCTGCGGCGTCATGGGCGATGTCGCGCTCGGCGTCACGGAAGTCATTCCGCAGGGCCATTCCTTCTACGACTACGATTCCAAATATGTAAAAGGCGGTTCGAAACACGTCATCCCGGCGCAAATTTCACCGAATATTTACCAAAAAGTACAAACACTCGCACTCAAGGCGCATCAAGCGATCGGGTGCCGTGGCGTCAGCCGTTCCGACTTCCGCTACGACGACCGTTTTTCCGAGAATGGCGAGCTTATCTGGCTGGAGATCAACACCCAGCCCGGCATGACCCCTACCTCCCTGGTGCCCGAAATGGCCGACCATGCCGGCCATTCCTTTGGTGAGTTCTTGAAGTGGATGGTGGAGGACGCGTCGTGCTTGCGTTGAGCCTCAGGAAGAGCAGGGTGCGTCCCGCCGGGCTTTCCGAGCCGGAAGCCGGCCGCGTGCTGCCGCGGCCGCTGCGCCGGGTCGTGCGTTTCCTCGTCAGCCTTGCTGCCGGCCGCATCGCCATCCCGCGCCATACCGGCAGCGTCGCGACGGTACTGTTCCTCGGCTCGACCGGCCTTTACGGCATGTCGCTGGGCGGCCATTCGCAGGATTTCGCCCAGGCTTCGACCACCGCGATGGGCTTTGCCATCGAGGACGTGAAGGTCTCCGGCAACCGCGAGACATCCGAGATCGACATCCTCGAACGCCTCGGCCTCGACGGCACGACCTCGCTGGTCGCGCTCGACGTCAAGGATGCGCGTGCCAAGCTCGCCGATCTGCCCTGGGTGCAGGACGTCTCCGTCCGCAAGGTCTATCCGGGCACCATCGAGATCGCGCTCAAGGAGCGCGAGGCCTTCGCGATCTGGCAGCATGGCAACGACCTGTCGCTGATCGAGAAGAACGGTTCGGTGATCGCGCCGCTGCGTGACAACAAGTTCTCCTCTCTGCCGCTCTTCGTCGGCCGCGACGCCGAGACGGCCGCCGCCGGCTTTGCCGACGAGTTCGACAACTGGCCGGAGATCAAGGCGCGGGTGAAGGCCTATATCCGGGTCGCCGGCCGCCGCTGGGACCTGCGCCTCGACAATGGCATCGTCGTGAAGCTGCCGGAGCACAACGTGCCGCGCGCCATGGACATGCTGGCGACGCTGGAAGGCGAGGAGGGGCTGCTGGAACGGGACATCGCCGCGGTCGACCTGCGGCTCGAGGACCGCACCACGGTGCGGCTCACGGAAGGGGCGCTGGAACGCCGCAATGCGGCGGTCGAGCAGAGGGCAAAGGACCTGAAGAAGGCAGCGAAGCGCACATGAGCATTTTCGGTTCGTCCCATTTCGGTCTGCCGCGCTTGAAGCCGCTTTCCTCCAAGCGTGCTCACGTCGTTTCGGTCCTCGACATCGGTTCCACCAAGATCGTCTGCATGATCGGCCGGCTGACGCCGCGCGCCGAGAGCGAGATCCTGCCGGGCCGCACGCACAATGTCGAAGTCATCGGCATCGGCCACCAGAAATCCCGCGGCGTGAAGAACGGCGTGATCACCGACCTCGACGCCGTCGAGAGCGTCGTGCGCCTTGCCGTCGACGCGGCCGAGCGCATGGCCGGCCTCACCATCGAGAGCCTGATCGTCAACGTTTCCGCCGGCCGCCTCCAGAGCGACGTCTACACCGCCACCATCGACCTCGGCGGCCAGGAAGTCGACGCCAACGACCTGCGCAAGGTGCTCGCCGTCGCCGGCCAGCAGTCGCTGCGCCAGGACCGCGCCATCCTCCATTCGCTGCCGACCGGCTTCTCGCTGGACGGCGAGCGCGGCATCCGCGATCCGCTCTCCATGTTCGGCGACGTCCTCGGCGTCGACATGCATGTGCTGACGGCCGAGCGCACCGCGCTGAAGAACCTCGAACTTTGCATCAACCGCGCGCACCTCTCCGTCGAGGGCATGGTGGCGACGCCCTATGCCAGCGGTCTTTCGGCCCTCGTCGACGACGAGGTCGAGCTCGGCTGCGCCTGCATCGACATGGGCGGCGGCACGACGACGATCTCCGTCTTCGCCGAAGGCAAGCTGGTGCATTCCGACGCAGTCTCGCTCGGCGGTCACCACGTCACCACGGACCTCGCGCGTGGCCTCTCGACCCGCATCGAGGATGCCGAACGCCTCAAGGTCGTCCATGGCTCGGCGCTGCCGAACGCCGGCGACGAGCGCGACATCATCACCGTCCCGCCGATCGGCGAGGACGACCGCGACCAGCCGACCCACGTGCCGCGCACGCTCATCTCGCGCATCGTGCGGGCTCGGATCGAGGAGACGCTTGAACTTATCCGTGACCGCATCCAGCGTTCCGGCTTCTCGCCGATCGTGGGCAAGCGGATCGTGCTGACGGGCGGCGCGAGCCAGCTGACCGGCCTGCCGGAAGCGGCCCGCCGCATCCTCGCCCGCAATGTCCGCATCGGCCGGCCGCTCGGCGTGTCCGGCCTGCCGACGGCGGCCAAGGGCCCCGCCTTTTCGACCGCAGTGGGTCTGATGATCTATCCGCAGGTCGCGGAACTGGAAGAACACGCTGTGCAGGGCGGCATGCTCTCGCAGCTCACGGGTGGCAACGGCCGCATCGCCCGCATGGGCCAGTGGCTGAAGGAAAGTTTCTGACGGGTTTCCCGGCGGCGCGCCGCCGGGAAAGACCGACAACGAGTATCGTGAATAGACCGGCTGGGCGAAGCGGCCGGAAACGAAAGGAACAATGCAATGACTATCAAGCTGCAGAAGCCGGACATCACTGAGCTGAAGCCCCGCATCACCGTCTTCGGTGTCGGCGGCGGCGGCGGCAATGCCGTCAACAACATGATCACCGCGGGCCTCGAAGGCGTCGACTTCGTCGTCGCCAACACCGACGCCCAGGCGCTGTCCATGACCAAGGCTTCGCGGATCATCCAGATGGGTGTTCAGGTCACCGAAGGCCTCGGCGCCGGCTCGCAGCCGGAAGTCGGCCGCGCGGCCGCCGAAGAGTGCATCGACGAGATCATCGATCACCTCAACGGTACCCACATGTGCTTCGTCACCGCCGGCATGGGCGGCGGCACCGGCACGGGCGCGGCTCCCATCGTCGCGCAGGCTGCCCGCAACAAGGGCATCCTGACCGTCGGCGTCGTCACCAAGCCGTTCCACTTCGAAGGCGGCCGCCGCATGCGCCTTGCCGAAGAAGGTATACTGGAACTCCAGAAGTCGGTCGACACGCTCATCGTCATCCCGAACCAGAACCTCTTCCGCATCGCCAACGACAAGACCACCTTCGCCGACGCCTTCGCGATGGCCGACCAGGTGCTCTATTCGGGTGTCGCCTGCATCACCGACCTGATGGTCAAGGAAGGCCTCATCAACCTCGACTTCGCCGACGTCCGCTCGGTGATGCGCGAGATGGGCCGCGCCATGATGGGCACGGGCGAAGCTTCGGGCGAAGGCCGCGCAATGGCCGCCGCCGAGGCCGCCATCGCCAACCCGCTGCTCGACGAAACCTCGATGAAGGGCGCGCAGGGCCTCCTGATCTCCATTACCGGCGGCCGCGACCTCACCCTCTTCGAAGTTGACGAGGCTGCGACCCGTATTCGCGAGGAAGTCGATCCGGATGCGAACATCATCCTCGGCGCCACCTTCGACGAAGAGCTCGAAGGCCTCATCCGCGTCTCCGTCGTCGCCACCGGCATCGACCGCTCGGCCTCGGAGGTGGCCGGTCGTTCTGCTGACTTTCGCGGCCATAGCAAGCCAGTAGTCCGTCCGTCGGCCGCCGTTCCGGTCCAGCCGCAGGTCCAGCCCGTCGCCGCCGCTCCGCAGCCCGTCGCGCAGCAGCCCGTGATGCAGCACCAGCCGGTCATGCAGCAGCCGGTCGCCCAGCAGCCGGTCATCGACCCGATTGCCGAAGCGATCCGCGCTTCCGAGGAAAACCTCGAGCGGGAACTCGCCATCTCGGCAAGCCGCCCGGCTCCGGTCCAGCAGGTCGCCGTGCATCACGAAGAGCCGCGCCTGCAGAACCGCATCTTCGCAGCGCCCGCCGAAATGCCGGTCGTCCAGCGTTCGGTCCCGGTCCAGCAGCCCGTGCAGCAGGCCCCGGTCATGCAGCAGCGCGTCGAGCCCGCCGCTCCGATCATCCGTCAGGAGCCGCAGGCCATGCGCATGCCGAAGATCGAGGACTTCCCGCCGGTCGTGCAGGCGGAAATCGACCACCGCACCGCCCAGCAGCCGGCCATGGGACACCAGGAAGAGCGCGGCCCGATGGGTCTCCTCAAGCGCCTGACCTCGTCGCTCGGCCGTCATGAGGAAGCGCATGCACAGGAGCAGGCCGCCCCTGCCGCCCAGCAGCAGCGCCGCCCGCTCTCGGCCGAAGCCAGTCTCTACGCACCGCGTCGCGGCCAGCTCGACGATCACGGCCGCGCCAATCCGCAGCCGCGCGCACTGCAGGAAGACGACCAGCTGGAAATCCCGGCGTTCCTCCGCCGGCAGTCCAACTGAGGCCCTTCGGGTAGCCCCTGAAACAAGATGCCCGGATCGCCGATCCGGGCATTTTTATTTCCGTTTCCTTTCAATAACTTGTTAGCTGAAACATGCGTAACAAAACGAAAGAAACAGTGATTTGTCTGAAGGTGAGGGGCCTACTACATTCAGGCTGGGCAAAGGGGATAGTCAGGATTCGCGCGGAAGGCCTTGCCGGAGCGCACATCACACTCCAGACGGTCCGGCATGAAAGTCGGCGGACGTAGCGCGTCCGGCGAATGGCTTCCTGAGCCCTGGACAGACAATGTCGGCGAAGAATGAGCCGATAGTAAGATAAGGCGAATGCAGATGACGATCGGTATGCTCGGTTTCCAGACGACGATTTCCAGCCCGGTGACAATTTCCGGGACGGGCGTCCATTCCGGCGCGGCCGTATCGATCACCTTCAATCCGTCCGAGGCCGACAGCGGCGTCGTCTTCCAGCGCCTGCACGACGACGGCACGGTCAGCGAATACCGCGCGGTCTCCTCGCAGGTCGGCAATACCGACCTCTGCACCGTCCTCGGCTTTTCCCCCGCAACGTCGATCGCCACGGTCGAGCACGTCATGGCTGCGCTCTACGCGCTCGGCCTCGACAATGTGCTGATCGAAGTGCACGGCGCCGAAATGCCGATCATGGACGGCAGCTCCGCCCCCTTCATCGACGCCATCGACCAGGTCGGCCTCGTCGCGCTCTCCGTGAAGCGCCGCTATATCCGCATCGTCAAGCCGGTGCGAATCGAAGCCGGCGCGTCCTGGGCCGAGTTCCTGCCCTATGACGGCGGTACGCGATTCGAGGTCGAGATCGATTTCGACTGCCCGCTGATCGGCCGCCAGTCCTGGAAGGGCGACCTGACCTCCACCACCTTCCGCAACGAGTTGTCGCGCGCCCGCACCTTCGGTTTCATGCGCGATGTCGAGCGGCTCTGGGCTTCCGGCCATGCGCTCGGCTCGTCGCTGGAAAACTCCGTCGTCATCTCCGACGACAACACCGTGATCAATGTCGAGGGCCTGCGTTACGCCAAGGACGAGTTCGTCCGCCACAAGACGCTCGACGCCGTCGGCGACCTCGCCCTTGCCGGTGCGCAGTTCATCGGCTGCTACCGCTCCTATCGCGGCGGCCACAAGATGAATGCCTATGCGCTCAAGGCGCTGCTCAGCGACCGCACCGCCTATGAGGTGGTCGAGGCTTCTGCGCCGCGTTCGCGCGCCGGCCAGCGCGAGCTGATCGCCGTCAACGCTCCGGAATTTGCGCCCTGGTCTCTTTGAGCCAGGGGCGGCCCGGCGTCATCCTCCCGGTACGATTGCCATAAAAATGCGTTAATGCGTCGGCATGGCGTTGCGATCTTCCTGTATTTGGAGATACAACGCGGGGCGCGTGTGCGGCCTGTCCGCTTCAAGTGCCGTTAACTGGGATTGTCACATGGTTGTTGCAGGGTCTGTTGGTGTGAAGAAGACGGCGCGCATTGTCTATCTTACGCTTTTCGCTACGGCGTCTTCGATTGGTCTTTCTGCTTGCCAGTCGGACCCGGACATCGACATCACGAAACTGACCGGCGAAGCCGAATCCCCGGACACGCTCTACAACCAGGGCCTTGCCAACCTCAATGCCGGCAAGGTGGGTGAGGCGGGCCGCAAGTTCGAGGCGGTCGACCGCCAGAGCCCGTTCTCCGACCAGGCGCGCAAGTCGCTCGTCATGCTGGCCTTCACGAATTATCGCCAGGGCCGCAACGAAGAGGCGATCACCGCCGGCAAGCGTTACCTGTCGCTCTATCCGGGGTCGGAAGATGCGGCCTATGCGCAGTACATCATCGGCCTTGCCTACTGGAAGCAGATCCCGAGCGTGACGCAGGACCAGCGCGCCTCGCAGCAGACGATGGAGGCCATGCAGGCCGTCGTCGACAACTATCCCAACTCGGAATATGTCGAGGATGCGCAGGCGAAGATCCGCTTTGCCCGCGACCAGCTCGCCGGCAAGGAAATGCAGATTGGCCGCTACTATCTCGAGCGCAAGGAATATATCGCCGCGGCGACCCGTTTCCGCGTCGTCGTCGAGAAGTATCCGATGACCAACCAGATCGAGGAGGCGCTGGCGCGTCTCGTCGAGACCTACTACGCGATGGGCATCGACAGCGAAGCGCAGACGGCGGCCGCCGTTCTCGGCCACAACTACCCGGACAGCCAGTGGTATTCCGACAGCTACAAGCTTCTGCAGACCAAGGGTCTCGAGCCGCGTGAAAATTCCGGTTCCTGGATCGCGCGCGCCGGCAAGAAGCTGATCGGCGCCTGAGCGAAGAGAAACGATGCGGCAATGCTGGCGCAGCTATCGATCCGCGATATCGTCCTGATCGAACGGCTCGACCTTTCATTCGAGCCGGGTCTTTCCGTGCTGACGGGCGAGACGGGCGCCGGCAAGTCCATTCTTCTCGACAGTCTCTCGCTGGCGCTCGGCGGGCGCGGTGACGGTTCGCTGGTGCGCCACGGCATCGAGCGCGGCCAGGTGACGGCCGTCTTCGACGTGCCGATGAGCCACGCGGCGCGCGCGCTCCTGCGCGACAACGGCATCGACGACGACGGCGACCTCATCTTCCGCCGCCAGCAATCGGCCGACGGCCGCACCAAGGCCTATGTCAACGACCAGCCGGTCTCCGTGCAGTTGATGCGGCAAGCCGGTCAGCTTCTCGTCGAGATCCATGGCCAGCATGACGACCGCGCGTTGGTCGATACGGACGCCCACCGTCTGCTGCTCGACGCCTTCGGCGGCCTTGCGGAAGCGGCGGGCGATGTCGGCGCGCTGTATCATCATTGGAAGGATGCCGAGCGCACGCTGCGCCGACACCGCGAGAAGGTGGAGGCCGCCGCGCGCGAGGCGGATTATCTGCGCTCCTCCGTCGAGGAGCTCGAGACCCTTTCGCCGCAGGACGGCGAGGAGGATGCGCTGGCCGAAGTGCGTGCCCGCATGATGAAGGCCGAGCGCATCGCCGGCGACGTCAACGAGGCGAGCGAGTTCCTGAACGGCAATGCCTCGCCCGTGCCGCTGATCGCCGCGCTCGTGCGCCGGCTGGAGCGCAAGAGCCACGAGGCGCCGGGGCTGCTGGAAGAGACGGTCGAGCTGCTCGACCAGGCGCTGAACCAGCTTTCCGACGCGCAGATGGCCGTCGAGGCGGCGCTACGCAAGACGGAATACGACCCCAAGGAACTGGAGCGCACGGAAGAGCGGCTTTTCGCGCTGCGCGCCGCCGCCCGCAAATATTCGGTTCCCGTTACCGGCCTTCCGGCGCTTGCGGCGAAGATGATCGCCGACCTTGCCGATCTCGACGCCGGCGAGGAGAAGCTGGTGCAGCTCGAAGCGCGTCTCAATGAGGCGCGCGCGGCCTATGCCGTCTCCGCCCGCGCGCTTTCGGAAAAGCGCCACCATGCCGCCGATGCGCTGGCCGCCGCCGTCATGGCCGAGCTGCCGGCGCTCAAGCTGGAGCGCGCGCGCTTCACCGTCGAGATTACCACCGATCCCGAAGGCGGGGCGGAGGAGGGGATCGACACGGTCGAATTCCACGTCCAGACCAATCCCGGCACGCGTCCCGGCCCGATCATGAAGGTGGCGTCCGGCGGCGAGCTGTCGCGCTTCCTGCTGGCGCTGAAGGTCGCGCTGGCCGACCGCGGCTCGGCGCCGACCCTCGTCTTCGACGAAATCGACACCGGCGTCGGCGGTGCGGTGGCGGATGCCATCGGCCAGCGGCTGAAGCGGCTCTCCTCCACGGTGCAGGTGCTTTCCGTCACCCACGCCCCGCAGGTCGCGGCGCGCGCGGCGACGCATCTCCTCATCTCGAAGGGGCCCGTGGAGGGCAGCGAGACCGTCGCCACCCGCGTCGCCCGCATGGACGACGGCGCCCGTACGGAAGAGATCGCCCGCATGCTGGCCGGCGCCTCCGTGACCGACGAGGCGCGGGCGGCGGCGGCACGGCTGCTGTCGGGCGGGGTATAGCCGCCCCTCGTCCGCCTGCCGACACCTTCTCCCCGCAGGCGGGGAGAAGGAGGATGTCGCGCTGTTTTCGCCATTCTTCAGTGATGCGGGAAATCCTGGCGGCATGGCCCTTCTCCCCGTTTACGGGGAGAAGGTCGCGGCAGCGGGATGAGGGGTCGATCCGGCGCCTCGCATCTTTCCTTTCGTCAGCTTTGCTCTAAAACGACTCCCAAATCCGGAGCATGCCATGGCGAACGCGAAGACCCCCGTCGAGACCCTGACCGAAGAAGAAGCCGCAGCGGAGCTTGCCTATCTGGCGGCGGAGATCGCGCGCAACGACGAGCTCTACCACGGGCAGGACGCGCCGGAGATTTCGGATGCCGACTACGACGCGCTGAAGCGCCGCAACGAGGCGATCGAGGCGCGCTTTCCCGCGCTCGTCCGCGATGACAGCCCGTCGCGCCGCGTCGGCTCCGCGCCGCTTGCGACCTTCGCGCCGATCACCCATTCCCGCCCGATGCTCTCGCTCGACAATACGTTTTCCGATGAAGACGTGCGGGATTTCGTCGCCTCGGTCTACCGCTTCCTCGGCCGCCTGCCGGACGATTCGATCGCCTTCACCGCCGAGCCGAAGATCGACGGGCTTTCCATGTCGATCCGCTACGAGAACGGCCGCCTTGTGACCGCTGCGACCCGCGGCGACGGCACGACGGGCGAGAACGTCACGGCCAATGTGCTGACCATCACCGAAATCCCCGACCGCCTGCCGGCCGGCGCGCCGGCCGTCGTGGAGGTGCGCGGCGAGGTCTACATGGCCAAGAGCGACTTCCTCGCGCTCAACGAGAAGATGGCGGCGGAAGGCAAGCAGACCTATGTCAATCCGCGCAACACGGCCGCCGGCTCGCTCCGCCAGCTCGACGCCTCGGTGACGGCGAGCCGCAAGCTGCGCTTCTTCGCCTATGCCTGGGGCGAGATGTCGGACATGCCGGCGGACACGCAGTTCGGCATGATCGGCGTGCTGAAATCCTGGGGCTTCCCCGTCAATCCGATGACCGAGCGGCTGACCCGCGTCGACGACATCATCGCGCATTACCGCGAGATCGGCCTTGCCCGGCCGGACCTCGACTACGATATCGACGGCGTCGTCTACAAGGTGGACGAGCTGGCGCTGCAGGAGCGCCTCGGTTTCCGCTCGCGCTCGCCGCGCTGGGCGACGGCGCACAAGTTCCCCGCCGAGCAGGCCTTCACCACCGTCGAGAAGATCGATATCCAGGTCGGGCGCACCGGCGCGCTGACGCCCGTCGCGCGCCTCGTGCCCGTCACCGTCGGCGGCGTGGTCGTCACCAATGCCACGCTGCACAATGCGGATTATATCGAGGGCATCGGCAATAGCGGCGAGCGCATCCGCGAGGAGGGGCACGACATCCGCATCGGCGATACCGTCATCGTCCAGCGGGCCGGCGACGTCATCCCGCAGGTGCTCGACGTCGTGATGGAGAAGCGGCCGGCGGAAGCACAACCCTACGAATTCCCCAAGATCTGCCCGGTCTGCGGCAGCCACGCCGTGCGCGAGCGCCACGAGAAGACGGGCCGGCTCGATTCCGTCACGCGCTGCACCGGCGGCTTCGTCTGCCGCGCGCAGGCGGTGGAGCACCTGAAGCACTTCGTCTCGCGCAACGCCTTCGACATCGAGGGGCTCGGCTCCAAGCAGATAGACTTCTTCTTCGAGGCGGAGGACCCGTCTCTGTCGATCCGCACGGCGCCCGATATCTTCACGCTCAAGCGGCGGCAGGAAGCCTCGCTGCTGCTCAAGCTGGAGAATATCGACGGCTTCGGCAAGGTCAGCGTTCGCAAGCTCTTCGACGCCATCGATGCCCGGCGCTCCATTGCCCTCAACCGCTTCATCTATGCGCTCGGCATCCGCCATGTCGGCGAGACGAATGCCAAGATCCTGGCGCGCGCCTACGGCACCTATGCCGCCTTCGAGGAAGCGATGAAGGCGGCGGCGCCGCTTTCGGGCGAGGCGTGGAGCGAACTCAACAGCATCGACGGCATCGGCGAGGTCGTCGCCCGGGCCATCGTGGAATTCTACAAGGAGCCGCGCAATCTCGACGTGCTCGGCCGGCTTCTCGAAGAGGTGGTGCCGGAGGCAGCCGAGGCGGTGGTGGCGACGTCGAGCCCGGTTGCCGGCAAGACGGTCGTCTTCACCGGCTCGCTGGAGAAGATGACGCGCGACGAGGCCAAGGCCATGGCCGAGCGGCTGGGGGCCAAGGTGGCGGGTTCCGTCTCCAAGAAGACCGACCTCGTGGTCGCCGGCCCTGGCGCGGGCTCCAAGCTCGACAAGGCGCGCGAGTTCGATGTCGAGGTGATCGACGAGGACGGCTGGTTCGACCGCATCAGGGGATCGTGACGGTCGAGCCGCGCACCAGGAAGCGGCCGCCGTCGAAGGTCATCGGCACGCCGAGGCCGGCATCGGGCTCGAGCGTGCCGCCGAGATAGGCGTGGATATGCAGGTGCGGCTCCGAGGAGTTGCCCGAATTGCCCACCCGGCCGAGCGTCTCGCCCTCCGTAACGATCGCGCCGCCCGAAACGGCGATCGAGCCCTTCCTGAAATGGGCGAGCAGGATGCGCGCCGTGCCGCAGGCAAGGATGATGTGGTTGCCGGCGGGCTCGCTCGTATTGGTCTGTGAGATGGGATTGTCCGCGATGCCGTCATGGGCGGAGATGGCGACGCCCGTGCAGGGGCTTTTCACCTCGCGGTCGAAGATGACATAGTCGGTGAGGTTCTCGGGCATCAGGCCGTTTGCCCGCGCGCCGAAACGGTTGAGCGCGACGATATCGAGCGCGTAGCGCTGACTCCGCTCCGCATGGTGGTAGTTGATCGCCGTCGCGCCGCCGCCCTGGCCGATATAGTAGGTGCCCGGGCCGAAGGGGAAGGCAAGCTCCACCGCGGTTTCCTGATAGCCGTAGCCGGAAAGCGCGCGGGCCGTCAGCGCGAGGAAGAAGACCGCCATCGCCGCCGTCAGGCCATGTTTGCGGATGGCGGAGCGGGCCCCGTTCCAATGGCGATCCCGCACGCGCAGGTAGGAGAGGGCGGCGAGGGCGACAAAGAGGATGGGCAGGACCAGCGCCAGATCCGCGCTCAGGAAATCCCAGCGGCCGATCACGAGGATGAAGGCGAAGTAGCTCGCTCCGTAGAGCACGCGCATCGCCCAGCCCAGCCGGTCGGCGGGGCGCGGCAGCCAGAGCCACAGCAGGAAGAAGAGCGGAAGCAGGACCTGGGTCGTCAACAGGATGAGAAGAGGCAGTTCCATGGTTCCGACCTTGCTGGATCAGCCATGCCCTCCCTCACCACCGGACACGGGTGTTATCGTTGCTGGACAATCCGCGTGGATGGATTTGGTTCCGCTTTTCAGAATCCTTTCCGCAACTTATCGGCCTTTCCTAAGGATCGGTATAGCCGGCGGCCCGGATGTCCAGGTCCCGGCCGGCAGGATCGTTGCGGAAGAGGATGGCGCCGGTCGACTTCGATTCGGCGGCGACATAGTCGAAGGTGACCTGGTTTTCCTCGACGATCCTGTCGCCCTCCGTCAGCCGGCCGATCACGGTGACGGAGGCGGCCGTGGTGGTGGCGGAATTGTAGATGTCGAAGGCGACGCGGTGACCGGCGGCGGTGGCTTCCGTTGCCAGTACCGTGATGGAAAGGTCGGGCGGGGTCGCCTTGCGGGTGACGGCTTCCCAGCCGATCCATGAGAGCATTCCGGCGATCAGGACGGCGGAGACGAGCCCCGTCAGCCATTCGATCCAGTGCGGGTCGTGGCGTTCGCGGTGGCGGCCTGTGCCGGATCGTGTCATGGCAGCCTCACAGGATCAGCCGCGCGGCGGCGGCGCCGAGCGAGGCGGGAAAGCCGAGCACGATGACGGAAAGCATGATCTCGACGGCCGAACTGTCGCCGAGCCGCTCGAATATCCACAGCGTGAAGACGCAGATTGCGAGCGCGACCACATAGCCGGGCAGGGTGAAGCGCACGAAGGCGTGCCACCAGGGCGTCTCGGGCGAAAGCTCGTGGCCGCCGATGAAGGAGACCGCGTAGACGAAGCCGTGCATGAGGGCGATCGACAACAGGGCGACGACAAGCGCGTGCCATGCCGTCATCTTGTAGGCGAGCACCACGATTTCGTCGGTCGGTGCGATGTTGAGCGAGAGGAAGAGGGCGCCCGTCGCCATCAGCAGGAGCTCACCGGGATAGGTGCCTTTCTTCCCGTCGTCCGTCTCCTCATGGCCGAGCTGGCTGCGGCCGAGCATGGCCCCGATGCTGGCAGGCACCGATTGCAGCGCCGTCTTTCCCACGATTTCGGCCGCAGGCATCCCGCCGCGCAGGAGGCCGAGCGCCGCCAGCACGACGAGGCTCGTCACGATGCCGATGCCATAGGCGATGATGGCGTCGCGCACCGCCTCGCGCCAGGTCGAGATATTCTCGAAGCCGATGCGGTGGGCGAGAAGGACAAGGAGCGGAATGTTGAGAAGCAGGAGCAGGAAAAGACGCTCGCGCGCCATGTAATAGCCGAGATGCCACATCTCCATGGTCATCAGCATCGGAAGCGCGAGGAACAGCGCGCCCGCGACACCGCGCCCCAGACCGGTCACGAACCGGCTGAACCCGTTTGTCTCATCCTCGGCAACGGCCATTCATGAATCCCCTCGCAAAGCGCGGGGGAAACGCGGTGCGGACCTGCAAGTTCCGCACCGCGTGCATTTCAATGCCGATCCGGCTTCTTGCCCTTCGGCTTGCGGGCGTCGCTGGGCTTGGCGAACGTCTCGTCGCGCTTACCCTTGAAGGGCTTTGCTCCGGCAAAGGGCTTGGCAGGCTTCTTGCCGCCGTCCTCTCGATCCTTCCAGTGCGGCTTGGCGCTTGCGCCCTCCGGCTTGTCGAAGTCGCGCTTCTTCTCGAAGCGGGGCTTCTTGTCGACGTCGCCCTTGTTGAAATCGGGCTTATCGCCACGGTCCTTCCAGTGCGGCTTGGCGCTCGCGCCTTCCGGCTTGTCGAAATCGCGTTTCTTGTCGAAGCGCGGCTTCTTGTCGTAGCCGCCCTTCTTCTCGAATTCGCCCTTCGGCTTCCAGTCGGCGCGGCGCTCCGGACGGTCGTAGCGCTGCGTCTTCTCGCCGGGCGTGCGCTCATAGAACTGCGGCGTCAGGTCCGGCATGCCGTCCAGCACCTTCACGCTGATGCCGCGCTCCAGCATGCTGTTGGGCCCGAGTGCGCCGAGGAAGCCGTCGGAGGCATCGGCGGAGAGCTCTACATAGGTCTCCTCCGGCTGCATCTTGATCGCGCCGATCTCGTTCTTGGTGATGTTGCCGTTGCGGCAGAGCATGGGGATCAGCCAGCGCGGTTCGGCGCGCTGCTTGCGGCCGACCGAAATGGAGATCCAGACGCTGGCGGCAAAGCTGTCGCGCGGGCGCTTGGTCTCGGCCGGGATGGCATCGTTGCTGCGCTCGCGCGGCTTGCGCTGCTCGAGCGAGACCTCGATCAGGTCTTCCGGCGCCGAGCGACCGGCCTTGAAGAAGCGCGTGACGGCGGCGGCGAGCTGGCGGGCGTCGAACTTCTCGACCAGCGCCGCGACCGTCGCTTCTTCGTCCTCGGTGACCTTGTCGGAAAGCAGCGGATCGGCGAGCAGGCGCTCGTCGTCGCGGCGCAGGATCTCCTCGGCCGAGGGCGGGGTCGCCCAGTTCGCCTTGAGGTTCGCCATCTGAAGCAGGCGCTCGGCCTTGCGGCGGGCGTTGAGCGGCACGATCAGGGCGCTCACCCCTTTTCGACCGGCGCGGCCGGTGCGACCCGAACGGTGCAGCAGGGTATCGGGGTTGGTCGGCAGGTCGGCATGGACGACCAGTTCGAGGTTCGGCAGGTCGATGCCGCGGGCGGCGACGTCGGTGGCGATGCAGACGCGGGCGCGGCCGTCGCGCATGGCCTGAAGGGCGTGGGTGCGCTCGTTCTGGCTGAGTTCGCCGGAAAGGGCGACGACCGAGAAGCCGCGATTGTTGAAGCGGGCCGTCAGGTGGTTCACCGCCGCGCGCGTCGAACAGAAGACGATGGCGTTCTGCGCATCGTAGAAGCGCAGCGTGTTGATGATGGCGTTCTCGCGGTCGGCAGGCGCGGTCAGCAGGGCGCGATAGTCGATATCGACATGCTGCTCCTTCTCGGCGGCCGTCGAAATACGCATCGCATTGCGCTGGTAGTTTTTCGCGAGCGCGGCGATCTCCTTCGGCACGGTGGCCGAGAACATCAGCGTGCGGCGGTCTTCCGGCGCGGCTTCCAGGATGAATTCGAGGTCTTCGCGGAAGCCGAGGTCGAGCATCTCGTCGGCCTCGTCGAGCACGACGGCGCGGATGTCGGAAAGGTCGAGGTTGCCCCGGGTGATATGGTCGCGCAGGCGTCCCGGCGTGCCGACGATGATATGGGCGCCGCGCTCCAGCGCGCGCCGTTCCGTGCGCACGTCCATGCCGCCGACGCAGGAGGCGATGACGGCGCCGGTCATCTCGTAGAGCCATTCCAGCTCGCGCTTGACCTGCATGGCAAGTTCGCGCGTCGGGGCGATGACGAGGGCGAGGGGGCTTGCGGCGCGGCCGAAGCGCTCTTCGCCCTCAAGCAGCGTCGGGGCAAGGGCGAGACCGAAGGCGACGGTCTTGCCGGAGCCGGTCTGCGCGGAGACCAGCGCGTCGGCATCGCCGATCTTCGGGTCGGAGACGGCGATCTGCACCGGCGTCAATGTGGTATAGCCGCGTTTTTCCAACGCCTTTGCCATCGCCGGAGCGAGGCCTTCGAAACTCGTCATAGGGGGTCTTTCGGAATTCGGGTTCAGCGGCGATCTTGCACCGCACTCTCAAGCCCGCGCGTAACGGGCGTGTGTGGGCGCTCTCTACTGTTCCTTGCCGCAAATGTACAGTGCGCAAAACGCAAAGCTGCCCAGCGGGTTAAGCGATGGCGGGCAAAAGTCTTTCCCGATTGTCTTTTTGCGCTGCACAAGATAGAAAACGGCGCTCCCCGAAATGCTCCCGAGAAGGCATGCGGACAGGGCCGCCCGCGGGAGAGGGCGAGAGCAAGGAGGAACCGGCGATGCAGACCTTCACCACCATCGCGGACCTGCGCGCGGCGCTGGCGCCGCACCGCCTGGACGGCCGGACGATCGGTCTCGTTCCCACCATGGGCTATCTTCATGTCGGCCATATGGAGCTTGCCCGCCGGGCGCTCGCCGACAACGACATCGTCGTCGCCACCATTTTCGTCAATCCGCTGCAGTTCGGCGCGAACGAGGACCTCGCGCGCTATCCGCGCGACCTTGCCCGTGACCAGGCGATGCTGGAGGCTGCGGGTGTCCACTATCTCTTCGCCCCCGGCGTCGCCGACATGTATCCGCGGCCGATGGAAACCGTGGTCGACGTGCCGACGCTCGGCGCGGAGCTGGAAGGTTCCGTCCGTCCCGGCCATTTCGCCGGCGTCGCGACGGTCGTGACCAAGCTCTTCAACATCGCCGGTCCCGACCGCGCTTATTTCGGCGAGAAGGACTACCAGCAGCTCGCCATCATCCGCCGCATGGTCGCCGATCTCGCGCAGGCCCTGGAGGTGATCGGCGTGCCGACGGTGCGCGAGGCGGACGGGCTCGCCTGTTCCTCGCGCAATGTCTATCTCTCCGCCGAGGAGCGCGCCGCTGCCGCCATCGTCCCGCGCGCGCTGGAAGAGGCCGAGCGGCTGATCGCGGCGGGCGAGACGGATGCGAAGCGGCTGGAAGCGGCCGTGACGGCCTTCATCGCCGCGGAGCCGCTGGCAAGGCCCGAAGTGGTCGCCATCCGCGATCCCGACACGCTGGCCGAGATCGGCAGCGTCAGCGACAGGCCGGTTCTTTTGTTGCTTTTCGTGCGCTTTGGGGGCACGAAACTCCTCGATAACCGGGTCATCGGCCCGAAAAACGCGAAAAGGTAGCGTGATATGAGCGTACACACCGCCAAACGCCGTCTGGCTCCCGCCGACATCAAGGCTTTGAAGGGCCAGCGCCCGATCGTCAGTCTCACCGCCTATACGACGCCGGTTGCCAAGCTGATGGACCCGCATGTCGATTTCATGCTGGTCGGCGACAGCCTCGGCATGGTGCTCTACGGCCTCGATTCGACCGTCGGCGTGACCATCGAGATGATGATCGCCCATGGACAGGCCGTCATGCGCGGCTCGTCCAATGCTTGCGTCGTGGTCGACCTGCCGTTCGGCTCCTACCAGCAGTCCAAGGAGCAGGCCTTCGCAACCGCCGCCCGGGTGCTCAAGGAAACCGGCTGTTCGGCTATCAAGCTCGAGGGCGGCGCGGAAATGGCCGAGACGGTGCATTTCCTCACGCAGCGCGGCATTCCGGTGCTCGGCCATGTCGGGCTTATGCCGCAGCTCATCAACACGACCGGCGGCTACCGCACGCTCGGCCGCAACGACAAGGAAGTCGACAAGATCCGCAAGGACGCCGCGGCCATCGACGATGCCGGCGCCTTCGCCATCGTGGTGGAGGGCACGGTCGAGCCGGTGGCGCGCGAGGTGACCGCCGAGATCAAGGCGCCGACCATCGGCATCGGCGCATCGCCGGCCTGCGATGGCCAGGTTCTCGTCGTCGACGACGTGCTCGGCATCTTCACCGACTTCAAGCCGCGCTTCGTCAAGCATTTCGCCAATCTGGCGCCGGTGATGAGCGAAGCCTTCGCCACCTATGCCGAGGAGGTGAAGGCCCGCAGCTTCCCGGGGCCGGAACATACGTTCCAGCTCAAGAAGAGCTGAGCCTGGAGATCAGGAGGCCCACCTCCTGATCTTCATCCATCAGCGCCGGTCGTCACAGGGCGCCGATCGATCAATCCTGCTGAACGGTCCATCAGCCATATTGGTTTGCCGGTGGACCGTGCCTGCTCTATGGCTTCAGCCAACGCAAGAGAGCAGAACCCATGACACCCGCCACGAAAGAAGAAATCCGCGACGCCGCCCGGCGCGGGCTGGCCATCGCGCTCGCCGCCGCGCCGTTCGGCGTGCTGTTCGGCGCCGTCGCCGTCGACAATGGCCTCAGCATCGCCGAAGCGGCGCTGATGAGCGCCACGCTCTATGCCGGCGCGAGCCAGCTCGTCGGCGTCGAGCTGTTCAACCACCATGTCGCGCCGTGGCTGGTGGTGTTGTCGATCTTCGCGGTGAATTTCCGCCACGTGCTCTATTCGGCGGCGATTGCCGCGCATATCCGGCATTTCACCTTCTGGCAGAAGGCGACCGGGCTCTTCCTGCTGGTCGATCCGCAATTCGCCGAGACGGAGCGGCGGGCCGATGCCGGCATTCGCGTCGGCTATGTCTGGTTTCTGGTGCTCGGCCTCAGCGTCTATATTCCCTGGTTCTTCCTGACGCTGCTCGGCGGCTTCCTCGGCAACCTCATCGGCGATCCCAAGGCCATCGGTATCGACGTGCTGCTGCCGATCTACTTCATGGGGCTGGTGCTCGGCTTCCGCAGCCGGGCGAACTGGCTGCCGGTGGTGCTTGCCTCGTCCGTCGGCTCGATCCTGGCGCTGCATTTCGTCGGCTCGCCCTGGCATGTCAGCCTCGGCGCGCTGGCTGGCATCGCCGTCGCCGCCATCATGCCCATCGAGGGGGAAGAGAGCGCGGCGCCCATCGGCGATACCATCGAAGGGGAGGCATGAGCATGGACGCTATGTTCCACACCCAGACGCTGCTGATCATCGCGGCCGGCGCGATCGCCACCTATCTCACGCGCATTGGCGGCTATGTCTTCATCACGCGCATGAAGCGCATTCCGCCGCGGGCCGAAGCGGCGCTGAACGCCGTTCCGGCTGCGGTCCTGACGACGCTGGTGGCGCCGGCCGCCGTGACTGGCGGCCTCGACGTCACCCTCACCATGGCGGTCGCCTTCCTCGTCGGCCTGCGCATCTCGCTGCTGCCGATGCTGGGCGTGGGCTGGATCGTCGTGATGATCCTGCGCCACGTCATCGGCTGATCGGAGCCGTCGCCTTTTCCAGCCATGCCTTCGTCGCGTCGTCCGAAAGGAGCGGCGCAATCTTTTCGCGCGTTTCGGCGTGATAGGCATTGAGCCAGGCGAGCTCCTCGTCCGTCATCAGCGCCGGCACGACGAGACGGCGGTCGATGGGGCAGAAGGTCAGTGTCCCGAAGCCGAGCATGTCGATATCGCCGCCCTCGACGGGCGCGGCCGGCAGGGTGTGGACGAGGTTCTCGATGCGGATGCCGAAGCTGCCGGGGCGATAGTAGCCCGGTTCGTTCGAGAGGATCATGCCGGGCAGCAACTCCTGTGTCGAAAGCCGCGAAATGCGCTGCGGGCCTTCATGCACCGAGAGATACGAGCCGACGCCATGGCCGGTGCCGTGCGCGAAGTCGGCGCCGGCCTTCCACAGGGCGATGCGGGCGAGGGGGTCGAGATCGCAGCCGCGCGTTCCCTTGGGAAAGCGGGCGGTGCTGATGGCGATCATGCCCTTGAGGACCAGCGTGAAGAAGCGCTTCTGCTCCTCCGGCACGGCGCCGATGGCGACCGTGCGGGTGATGTCCGTCGTGCCGTTGATATATTGCGCGCCGGAATCGATGAGGAAGAGCGTGCCCGGTTCGAGCGCCGCGTCGCTCGCCGTCGTCACGCGGTAATGCATGATGGCGGCATGCGCGCCGGCGCCGGAGATGGTGTCGAAGGAAATGTCCTTCAGCGGGTTCTGCTGGCGCTCGCCGACGCGGCGGCGTACCTCTTCCAGCTTCTTCGTGACGGCGATCTCGGTCTCGGTTCCCGGGGTCGTGCTGTCCAGCCAGGCGAGGAATTCCACCATGACCGCGCCGTCCTGGAGATGGGCGCGGGCGGAGCCCTGAAGCTCGACATCGTTCTTGCAGGCGCGGGGCAGGCGGGCCGGGTCGGCGGCCTCGACGAGCGTGCCGCCCTTGCTGCGGACGATCTCGGCCAGCGCGAAGGGGGCGTGGTCCGGGTCGATGAAGATGCGCTTGCCTTCCGCCGCCAGCGCCGCGATGCGTTCGTCGAACTGTGAGGGGGGCACGAGGTCGGCGAGCTGCGTGAGATAGGCTTCCTGCTCGATGCCGGTCTTGCGCTTGTCGAGGAAGAGCTGCGGACGGCCGTTCGCCGGGATGATGGCACGGGCCAGCGGGTGGGGCGTGTGCGGCACGTCGCTGCCGCGGATGTTGAAGATCCAGGCGATGGAGGAGGGGTCGGTGACGGCGAGGGCGTCCGCGCCGGCCTTCGCCGTCACCTCGGCCATCTTCACGAGCTTTTCCCTGGCGAGCTCCCCGGCATGGTCGATGGTCTGGATGGCGACGCGGCCGAGCGGTTCGCTCGGGCGGCCGGTCCAGATGCGATCGAGCGGGTTGTGCGGCAGGAGCACGAGCGCGCCGCCGAGGCCGGCAAGCGCCTTTTCCAGCCGGCGCACTTCCGCGCCGGTGTGCAGCCAGGGATCGATACCGAGGCGGAAGCCCTTCGGCGCATGGTTCTGCAGCCAGAGATTCGGCGGTTCGCCGACGAGGTCGCCGCCGGTGAAGACTGCGCCGTCCACCTGCTCGGCGAGCTGCGTGACATAGCGCCCGTCGACGAAGACCACGGCCTCGCCGCGCATGACGAGCGCGACGCCCGCCGAGCCGGTGAAGCCCGTCAGCCAGGACAGGCGCTCGGCGGAGGCCGGCACATATTCGCCCTGATATTCATCGGCGCGCGGCACGAGGAAGCCGTCGATGCCGAGCGTGTCGAAGGAGGCGCGCAGCGCGTCCGCGCGCTCGCGGCCGAACTGGGGCGTGGAGGTGACGTCGAAACTCTGGAACATGGGTGGCTTCCGGTGAGGCGATGAATCGTGCCGGCAATCTAACCGATCCCGGCAGGGAGGGAAACGCGGGCGGGAGCATACGGACGGATCGAGAGGTCTCAGATTGGACTTATGCGCTCCGCGCATGGCACCCATGACGCAAAAGGGACTATCTCTATTTTTTCTATCGATTATAAGCGGCGTCAACGAAGCGAACTTAAACGCGCTTCAAGCGAAACGAAGTGAAAGTTCCTCCAGTCCTTCGTGTCGCACATAGCTAGGTGTTCCGATCAGGCGTCTTGCCGGTCACTCCTCCTCCCTCCTCCGGGAAGGCGCTCGGAACACATAGGTCCGCTCGAGCACTCCTCCTCCTCAAGCTCGCGGGCAGGCCGGTTCGCCGGTCCATAGGCGGTGCCTCTGGCACCGCCTTTTATTTTGCCCGGATTTCCAGTCGACATCGCGCCATGGCCTCGGGGCGAGCCCGAGGGTGATGGAGATGGGGAGAGAGAAGCCTAGCGGCGATTGTCGAGGTGGATCGTCACCCAGCCTTCGCGCCAGATGGTCTTCACATGGCGCAGGCCCGCGCCGTTATAGGCGGCGAGCACCTTCCAGCGTTGCGAGGCGAGGATACCCGACAGGATGACGTCGCCGTTCGGGGCGAGCTGCGCCGCCAGTTGCGGGGCCATGCGCATCAGCGGGCGGGCGAGAATATTGGCGATGATCAGGTCGAACGGGCCGTGGCGACCGAAGGCGGTGGAGTGGAAGCCCGGCGCGGTTTCCAGCGCGATGCCCGAGGCAATACCGTTGAGGCGCACGTTCTCGCGCGCGACGCGGGTGGCGATGGGGTCGATGTCGGTCGCCAGCACCCGGATGGGGGCGAGCTTGCGCGCGGCGATCGCCAGCACGCCGCTGCCCGTTCCAAGGTCGAGCGCGCGCTTTACCCTGCGCTTGCGCATCACGTCGAAGATGACCTCCAGGCAGCCCGCCGTCGTGCCGTGGTGGCCGGTGCCGAAGGCCTGCCCGGCATCGATCTCGATGGATATCTCGCCGGCGCGCGCCGTGTCGCGATCATGCGAGCCGTGCACGACGAAGCGCCCTGCGCGCACGGGCTTCAGGCCCTCGAGCGACTTGGCGATCCAGTCGATATCGGGAAGAACCTCGCGCTGGATCTCGACGCCCGGGAAGTCGGCGGCGAGCAGGGCGGCGAAGCGTTCGTGGATCTCTGCCTCTTCCGGCCGGAACATGTAGATGGAGGCTTCCCAGACGTCGTTCTTCTCGTCGATCTCCATCGTGGCGATGGCGTAGCCCTCTTCCTCGAAGGCGTCGCTCATCAGCGAAAGCGCCGCTTCCGCCTTTTGCTCGGTGGTGCTGATATAGAGGCGGATTTCGCTCACGGGCCGGGTTCCTGTTGTTTCAGGTCCGCCTAGCATGTCCGAAAGCCGAGGGCAAAGGTGGATCGCCGGTAAGCGCGCTTATCCCTTGATCAGGTTGGCGAGCTTCTTTTCGGCGACGTCCGGGTTTTCGCCATAGGAGATCGTGCCGGTGAAGCGGCCGGTCGCGTCGAGCAGGAAGACAGAGGCCGTGTGGTCCATCGTGTAGTCGCCGTCCGGCTTTTCCTCGTCGAGCGGCACCTTGCGGTAATAGACGCGGAAGCCCTTGACCATGTCCAGCACCTTGGCCGGCGGGCCGGAAATGCCGGTGATGCGCTTGGAGACGTTGCCGACATACTGACCCATCAGCTCGGGCGTATCGCGCTCCGGGTCGACGGTGACGAAATAGGCCTGCAGCTTGCTGCCGTCCGGGTCCACCTTTTCGAGCCAGCCGTTGAGCTCGAAGAGCGTCGTCGGGCAGACTTCCGGGCAGTGGGTGAAGCCGAAGAAGAGGGCTGTCGGCTTGCCGGTGAAGGCCTTCTCGGTGATCGGCTTGCCGTCCTGGGCGACGAGTTCGAAGGGCACGCCGAAGGGGCCGCTCGCCACCTGGTCCTTGGAGCGGGTCATTTCCAGCGTGAACCAGCCGAGCAGGCCGGCGACGAGCGCGACGGCGATCCAGAGTACGAGGCGCAGGGTCTTCATGGCAGTCCTTCGGTGGGCTCCGGAGCATTTCCGCTTTTCTTCGAATCGCGAAAGCGCCCCAACTCTTTGTTTCGCCGCATTGTCCGGCGCCGAAGCGATCCCGCTTCGGCTGGAAATGCTCATGTCGGCAACGCCGCTCGCCCGGTGTCATAGTCCTTCGGCGCAGGGCGCGCAAACGCGCCAATTGCCGCAATGCCGGCAAAGCGGAAGGGCTCGCGCGATTGTGATCAGAAGCACCAGGACATGCCGGATTCGGCAAGGCTGAGGAAGATCGCCGTGCCGTGCTCCAGCCAGCCGGCAAAGGCCGCCGTCGCGACCATGACGGCGAGCCCGAGCGCGACCAGCGCGGCGGGAACGACGGTATATCGGCGGGCTGTCTTGTCCATGGCGGGACCATAGCACGGAACGGCCATGTTCGAAACCGCCCCGACCTGCCGTTACGTCAGGCGTTTCAATGTGCCGAAACCGGCCGGAATACCTCATTCTGCAAGGTTTCCTTAGGCATTGTTTAATCTCTCTTTGTCACCTTGCCATGACGCGCATCAGGCCCTCGGGCTCCGGGACATGACGTCCGCCGCACGCCGAACGGCGCGCCGCGCATCTCTCACAGTTCGCTCCCTCGTCGGGAAGAGGTCTTGTCCATGTCCAACGCCATCAAGCAGTCCGGCGCCTATCTCGAAATCGTTTCCTTCCATCTCGGCGAGCAGGAATTCTGCATCGACATCATGGCCATCCGCGAAATCCGCGGCTGGGCGCCGGTGACGCCGATGCCGCACACGCCGCCCTATGTGCTCGGCCTCATCAACCTGCGCGGCGCGGTGATCCCGGTCATCGACATGGCCTGCCGTCTAGGCATGAAGATGACCGAGCCGTCCGAGCGCTCCGCGATCATCGTCACGGATATCGCCGGCAAGCTGGTCGGCCTCCTCGTCGAGCAGGTCTCCGACATGATGACCATCAAGAGCGAAGCCCTGCAGCCGGCGCCGGAGATCATCCCGGAAGCCCAGCGCGCCTTCTGCCGCGGCATCGTGGCGCTGGAAAAGTCGATGGTCTGCTTCCTCAACCTCGACACCGTCATCGCCGACGAACTCGCCCAGGCCGCCTGAGGCCGAAGGCACCGGAATTTCAGCGAAAACGCCCGTCGTGTCCGCCGGGCGCTTTCGGCTGCGCACGTTCTCGTGAAAATCCATGAGGAACCAAACGAGACTCCTCCCGTTTTCTCCATGCTTCCGCAAATGAAAACAGTGGAGAATGACAATGAACAGGACAGTTACGATCGCCCTTGCCTCGCTTCTCGCCGTGTCGCCCGTCGCAGGCGTCGCCTATGCCCAGCAGGGCATGGATGCGGACAGGATGACCACCGGCTCGATCGGCACCGACAACGTGAGTGTCGTGCAGATGTCGACGCTGGAAATGGACCAGAGCCAGCGCGGCGAATTCGACCGCCTCTCTCACCGGATGAACGATCCGGCCTCGGTCGAGCGGGTGCAGGCCGAACTCCAGTCCAACCCGGACCTGACGGCGCTTCTTGCTTCCAAGAACGTCCAGCTCAACAATGTCGTCGAAATCAAAACGGCGGCCGACGGCAGCAAGATCGTCTATGTGAGGTAGATGCCTTGCCGTTTCGCGAACCGCGCCCCGAGCCAATCACGGCCGGGGCGTTTTTCATGGTTTGCCCCTGGTCCAGGTCACGGTCTCGCCATAGAGCGGGACGGTCGAAATCGACATCTTCGCCGAGCCGTTCACCACTTCGCGCGAATGGGCGAGGTAGATCAGCGTGTCGTTCTTTTTGTCGTAGACGCGCGTGACGATCAGCGATTTCCAGATCAGCGACAGGCCGGCCTTGAAGACCTCCTCGCCGCCGCGGGAAAGATCGATATCGTCGATGGTGATCGGACCGGTCTGCTGGCAGGAGATGGCGTTGTTCGACGGGTCCTCGAACCAGTTGCCCTTCTGCAGGCGGTCGATGACCGAGCGGTCGAAATAGGTGACGTGGCACGTCACGCCGGAGACCTTGGGATCGCTCACCGCATCGACATAGATATCGTTGCCGATCCAGTCGACGCCGACCTTGCCGACCGTATCTGCGGCGGCAGGAAGAGCGGCGACGGCCAGCAGGCCGGCGGTGAGAGTGGTGCGCAGGCAGGCAGGGGCGGAAGGCATGGGCATGGCAGGTCTCCTTGTTCCCGTGAAAGGTAGGGATAACCGACCGCTGCCCGCAAGGTGGCGCGTCAGGATTTTGCGGCGGCGATGGTCGCTCGGACGGCGTCCTTGTCCGTCAATGTCAGTTCGTATTCGCGGTCCTTCTCGGTGCCGCCCATGCCGACATGCGGATTGCGGAAGACCATGCCGCTCGGTACGGTCGTCAGCGCCGCGAAATGCATCTCGGCAAGGCCGGCCTCGTCGCGGACCTTGCGGATGTTGCCGGCGTCGAGCGCGCCGCAGCCCATAATGACGATACGGCCGGCGGCCTGCTCGACCGCGCTTCTCAGGATGGCAATGCCTTCGACGGCGGTGTCGCGCTGGCCGGAGGTCAGCACGCGGTCGATGCCGCAGCGGATCAGGGCCTCCAGCGCCTCGCCGGCATCCGCCGTCATGTCGAAGGCGCGATGGCAGGTGACGGACATGGGCCGTGCCGCCTCGACCAGCGCGCGGGTGCGTTCCTCATCGATCCGGCCGTCCGGCGTGAGGCAGCCGATCACGACGCCGGAGACGCCCTCGCTTTTCAGCGCCCTGATGTCCTCGACCATGGTCTCGAATTCGGTATCCGAATAGAGGAAGTCGCCGCCGCGCGGGCGGATGATGACGTGGACGGGAATGCGCGCGGCCTTTACGGCGGCGCGGATCGTGGCGAGGCTCGGGGTCAGGCCGCCCTCCATCAGGCTTGCGCAGAGCTCCACCCGGTCGGCGCCGGCCTCCTGGGCCGCGAGGAAACCGTCGATGCCTTCGACGCAGAGTTCGATGAGGGGCTTGGTCATGTAATCTGTCCGTGTTGTTCGTCAGGCTTCGCGCCAGACGGTTTTCAAAAGCCGCAGCCAGTTCTCGCGGCAGAGTTTCGCAAGGTCGTCCTCGCCGTAGCCGGCGGCGTGCAGCGCTTCAACCAGCGCCTGGTTGCCGGCCGCGTCGCCGATGGCGGCGGGGATCGTCGCGCCGTCGAAGTCCGAGCCGATCGCCACGCAATCGATGCCCATGCGCTCCACCATATGGTCGATATGGCGAACCATGTCGGAGAGCGGCGTGTCGGCATTCTCCATGCCGTCGGCGCGCAGCATCGTGGTCGCGTAGTTGAGGCCGGCAATGCCCTTGCGCTCGCGGATCGCATCGAGCTGGCGGTCGGTGAGGTTGCGCGAGATCGGCGTCAGCGCATGGGCGTTGGAATGGGTGGCGACGAGCGGCTGGCTGCTTTCGCGCGCCACGTCCCAGAAACCCTTTTCCGTGATGTGGGCGAGGTCGATCATGATGCCGAGCCGGTCGCATTCCTTCACCAGCGCGACGCCGGCCGGGGTGAGGCCGGGGCCGGTATCGGGCGAGGAGGGGAAGGCGAAGGGCACGCCATGGCCGAAGCGGTTGTGCCGGCTCCAGACCGGGCCGAGCGAGCGCAGGCCCGCGGCGTAAAGCGTCTCCAGTGTCGAGAGGTCCTCTGCGATCGGCTCGCAGCCTTCAATATGCAGCACGGTGGCGAAGCGGCGGGCCTCCATGGCGGCGCGGATATCGGCGGTGGAGCGGCAGATCGAAAGCGCGCCGGCGCGTTCCAGCCGGAAGGCGATGGCGGCCATTTCGAGCGCGGTGGCGAGCGCGGCGGGCTGTTCCAGCGGGCCGACCATCGGAATGCTGTAATGGCCGTTCGCGTCGACTTCACGCGCCGGATAGTCCTCGTTCGGCGGGATGAACATGGCGCAGAAGCCGCCGGCAAGGCCGCCCTTCAGGGCGCGCGGGGCGTCGATATGGCCCTTGTCGGTTCCGTGGGCGAATTCGGCGATGGGATCGATCCCCTCCCGCGCATGCTCCCAGAGCCGAAGGAGAACATCGTTGTGGCCGTCGAAGATCAATTGCATGTACCGCTCCCGGACAAATTCTATCCTGCTGGGCTCGGGTAGAGCCGATTCCGCCGCTGTCCGCAAGGAGAGCGGCGGGGCCGTCACGCATCAGGCATTGAAGACCGGAGTGCCGCCGATCCAGGTCGACAGGACGTTAACGCCGTCGTCGATGACCGCGAAATCGGCGTCGTGGCCATGGGTGAGGCGGCCCTTGCGGCCGGTCATGCCGATGGCCTCGGCGGGATAGAGCGAGGCCATGCGCAGGGCCTCTTCCATATCGATGCCCACGGTGTCGCGCATGTAGCGCACGCAGGAAGCCATATCGATGTCGGCGCCGGCGAGCGTGCCGTCGGCCAGCGTCAGGCGCCCGCCCTCGCGGAAGATCTCGCGGCCGTTCAGGAAGAAGCTCGTCATGTCCGTGCCGATGGGCGACATGGCGTCGGTGACGAGGAAGATGCGGCCGGGGCCGCGCTTCGCCCGGAGCGCCGCGCGGATGGCGACGGGGTGGACGTGGTAGCCGTCGGCGATCAGGCCGGCATTGACATGGCCGAGATCGAGCGCCGCGCCGACCATGCCGGGCTCGCGGTTGCCGAGCTGGCTCATGGCGTTGAAGAGATGCGTCATCATGTGCGCGCCCGCCTCGACGGCCGCCGCCGCCGTGGCATAGCTGCTGTCGGAATGGCCGAGGCTGACGGTGACGCCGGCCGCATGCAGCGCGGCGATCTGCTCGTTGGTCGCGTTTTCCGGCGCGAGCGTCATCAGCAGGGTATCGAGGCCCTTGCGGGCGGCGATGGTCCGCTCGAGGTCCGCCTGTTCCATCGGCCGGATGAGGGCCGGGTCGTGTGCGCCCTTGCGGGCGATGGAAAGATGCGGGCCTTCGAGATGCAGGCCGAGGAAGCCGGGCACGTCCGCTTCGCGCGCCGCAAGGCCGGCCGCGATGGTCTTCGCGGTCACCTCGCGGTTGTCGGTGATCAGCGTCGGCAGGAGGCCGGTGGTGCCGAACCGGGCATGGGCGGCGCACATGGTGCGGATGCCCTCGACATCGTGCTGCTCGTTGAGCAGCACGCCGCCGCCGCCATTGACCTGGAGATCGATGAAGCCGGGAACGAGCGAAAGCCCGTCCATCGGCACGATCCGGGCGTCGGCCGGCACGTCGCGCAGCGCGGCGATGGCGGCGACCTTGCCGCCCTCGACGATAAGCGCGCTGTCGTCATGCCACAGATTGCCGTCGAAGATCCGGGCTCCGGTAATGGCGGTGAGGGCTGTCATCGGGTTTCCGTCACTTTCTTGAGGTTGACCGGCTTGTCGGGGTCGAGGCCGCGCCCGCGCGACCAGGCTTCGACGAAGCCGTAGAAGGGAACGATCAACGCCAGCGCATCGGTGATTGGATGGCCCGTGGCGACGAAGGGCAGTTTTCGCGCGCTCTTGGCGCCGGCCGCGGTGATGCCGACATAGGCGCCGCGCTCGGCGAGGCTGTCGGCCATGCCGGTGACGGAGGCTTCGGCCGCATCGCGGGCGGCAAGGGCGATCACCGGGAAGGAGGGGCCGACGAGGGCGACGGGGCCGTGCAGTACTTCCGCCGAGGAATAGGCCTCGGCATGCATGCCCGAGGTTTCCTTGAACTTCAGCGCGGCCTCGCTCGCGATGGCAAGGCCCGGGCCGCGGCCGAGGACATAGAGCGACTGCGCGTCCTTGAGGTCGCCGGCAAGCTCGGACCAGTCGAGCGCGACGGCCTTGGCGAACTGTTCCGGCAGGTTCTTCACGGCGCGGTCGAGATCGGCGTCGCCCGTCCATTCGGCGAGTACGGCAAGGCCGGCGACGATGGAGTTCACATAGGACTTCGTCGCCGCGACGCTGATTTCCGGGCCGGCCGAAAGATCGAGCGAATGGGTGCAGGCATCGGCGAGCGGCGAGGGCAGCGTGTTGGTGAGCGCGATGGAGATCGCGCCGCCCTTCGTGGCGCCGTCGGCCATGGCGACGATGTCCGGGCTCTTGCCCGACTGGGAGATGGCGATGGCCGCGCCGCCGCCGAGCTTCAGCTTCGCGCTGTAGATCGAGGCGAGCGACGGGCCGAGGGAAGCGACCGGCCGGCCGGCGGTGAGTTCGATCGCATATTTCAGGAAGAGGGCCGCATGATCGGAGGAGCCGCGGGCGACCGTGACGAAGAACTGCGGATCGCGCTCGCGCAGCGCCTTGCCGGCAGCGGCGATGGCATCGGCGGAGCCGGCAAGCAGGCGGGCCGCCGCTTCTGGGATTTCATTGATCTCTTTTCGCATGTTGGTCTGCATGGAATTCCCTTTGCGATTGGACGCTCACGTGTCGGACAGCGTCAGTTCGGCGACGAAGTCGTAGGCGTCGCCGCGGTAGATGGAGCGGGTGAACTCGACGACCCGGCCGGTGCGCAGATAGGAGATGCGCTCGATGGAAAGGCCCGCCGCACCCGGCGGCACGCCGAGCATCGAGGCGTCCGGGTCCTTCATGTTGTAGGCGGAGATGCGCTGCACGGCGCGCACCGGGCGGCAGCCGCGCTTTTCCAGCGCGGCATAGAGCGAGCCCTGCACCTGCATGGGATCGGGCAGGAACTCGGCGGAGATGCAGGCGCGCTCGATGGCGAGCGGCATGTCGTCGGCAACGCGCAGGCGCCCGAGGCGGGCGACGAGCGCGTCGGCGGGCAGGCCGAGCATCATCATCTCGTCGGGCGAGGGGTGGAAGAGGCCACGGTCGATCCACTCGGCGCGCGTCGTCAGGCCGCGCCGCGCCATGTCCTCGGTAAAGGAGGTAAGGCGCGAGAGCGACTGCTGCACCTTGGAGACCGGCTTTGCGACGAAGGTGCCGGAGCCGTGGCGGCGGACCAGGAGGCCGTCCTTGACGAGATCGTCGACGGCCTTGCGCACGGTGACGCGGCTGACATTGGCATGGTCGGCAAGGTCGCGTTCCGCCGGCAGGGCATCGCCGTAATTCAGCTTGCCGGAGGTGATGGCGTCCTCCAGCGTCTGGCGGAGCTTCAGGTAGAGCGGACCGGGCACGCCCGATTGCAGGCTTTCCGGCGTCAGGATGGCGGAAAGGGGCGTGCTCATGCGGCCGCTCCCGCTCTTTGCCGGTAGCCCTTGGCGGCGAGCGCCACGGCGCCGGTCAGCGCATCGGCCTCGGCCTCGACGAGGATCGAGCGGTGCCGTTCGCACAACCATTCCGGATAGATCGGCGCAAGGCCGCCGAGCAGGCAGAGGCGCTGTTCGCCGGCAAGCGCCATGATGGCGTCGAGGGATTCGTTCACCGTCGCCGCGCCCGCCTTGACGATGGCGATCGCCTGGGTGTCGCCCCGGCGGGCATGATCGAAGAGGACGGGGGCGAAGCGGCCGAAGTCGCCGGGCTTGGAGAGGCGCGCGAATTCGACGATGCCGCGCGGATCGCCCTTGAATTCCTCCAGGATGGCGTCCGTGACGCCCGAGCGCGGATGCACGCCGTCATGGGCGAGCAGCGCCTCCTGGAGAAGCGCATGGCCGAGCCGCGCGCCGCCGCCGAGATCGCCGACGGTGAAGCCCCAGCCGCCGATATAGCGGACGGTGTTGTTCCGGCGCGCCATATAGATGGAGCCGGTGCCGAGGATCGCCACCGCGCCGTCGCCGTCGCCGATCGCGCCCTGCAGGGCGATCAGGCCGTCGCTGTCGATGTCGGTGTGGCGGAAGGGCAGGCGGTCGTGCACGTAGCGGGTAAGGTCGCCGACATTGGTGCCGGCAAGGCCGAGAAAGGCCGAGGCGCCATTGACGCCGGCTTCGTCGAGCCCGGCGTCGCGATAGGCGGCTTTCGCCGCTTCCGTGATGGAGATGATCGCGTTGTTGGGATCGGTCAGGATATTGGCCGCCCCGCTCTTGCCGCGACCGAGGATGATGCCGTCCGGCCGCGCCACCGCTGCGCGGCAGCTCGTTCCCCCACCGTCGATACCGAGAATATAGTCAGTCATGGGCACCTCCGAGCACAACGATACCAAAAAAATACCATTAACCAAGGGGTATGGTGGTATCGAAAATCAGCTTTTGTATAACTAGTTGATTTTTATAGATTAAAATATTTGAGGTCAAAAAAGTGGTCTCATAAATTAATTTCCTATGGACAATTGGTATTTTTTTGGCATTAATTTCGGCCAGAGGAGAAACGACATGGCCGCAGGCAGGACCGAGGGCAGGCATGATCAGGCGAACGGGCTGGACGAACGTCAGCCCGTGGACGCGCTGCAAGTGCTTGCGGATGGGCAGAAGGCCGCGGCCGCCGTCGTCGATGCCGCGCTTGCCGATATCGCCGCAGCCGCCCGCCTTGCCGCCGATGCGCTTCTTTCCGGCGGCCGCCTCGTCTATGCCGGCGCCGGCAGTTCCGGCCTCATGGCCATGGCGGATGCGCTCGAGCTTCCCGGCACCTACGGCATCGCGCATGACCGCATCGTCATCCTGCTCGCCGGCGGTGCCGCGAGCCTCGTCGACCTTGCCGGCGGCTATGAAGACGACCGCGACCTTGCCGTGAACGATGCCGTTTCCGCCGGCGTCGATGCGAAGGACTGCGTGATCTGCGTTTCCGCGAGCGGCAGCACGCCCTATGCGCTGGCGATGGCCGCCCATGCGAAAGAGAAGGGCGCCCGCGTCGTCGCGATGGCCAACAATCCGGGCGCGCCGCTCTTTAAGGGCGCCGATGTCTCCATTCTTCTGCAGACCCCGCCGGAGGTGATTTCCGGCTCGACGCGCATGGGCGCCGGCACGGCGCAGAAGATCGCCTTCAACCTGTTCTCGACGCTGGTCGGCATCCATCTCGGCCATGTCCATGACGGGCACATGGTCAATCTCAAGGCCGACAACATCAAATTGAAAGGACGCGCCTGCCGCATCGTTTCCGACATTTCGGGTGTCGGGCTCGACGAGGCGGAGCGCCTTCTTGCGCGCTCCGGGGGCTCGGTCAAGGCGGCCGTGCTTCTGGCTGCGGGGGCGGAGGATCCCGGCGCCGCACAGGCGGCGTTGGAGCGTTCGGGGCAGAGCCTTCGCCGCGCCCTCAATTCCATCGGATAAACTGGTCTCAAAACGCGCTACGGCGCATAAAAGGGGAGAATGCAATGACACGCAACGCTATCAAAGGTCTGCTTCTTGCCACGAGCATCCTCGGCACGGCCGGGATCGCTCAGGCGGCGGACGTCACGCTGACGGTCGAAAGCTGGCGCAACGACGACCTCGCCATCTGGCAGGAAAAGATCATCCCGGCCTTCGAAGCGAAGAACCCGGGCATCAAGGTCGTCTTCGCGCCGACCGCGCCGACCGAGTACAACGCCGCGCTCAACGCCAAGCTGGACGCCGGCTCGGCGGGCGACCTCATCACCTGCCGTCCGTTCGACGCCTCGCTCGAACTCTTCAACAAGGGTCATCTGACCGCCCTCAACGATCTGCCGGGCATGGAGAACTTCTCCGACGTCGCCAAGTCGGCTTGGACGACGGACGACGGCTCCAAGACCTTCTGCGTGCCGATGGCCTCGGTCATCCACGGCTTCATCTACAACAAGGACGCCTTCGAGCAGCTCGGCATCACGCCGCCGGCCACGGAAGCCGAATTCTTCGCCATGCTCGACAAGATCAAGGCGGACGGCAACTACATCCCGATGGCCATGGGCACGAAGGACCTCTGGGAAGCCGCGACCATGGGCTACCAGAACATCGGCCCGACCTACTGGAAGGGTGAGGAAGGCCGCAAGGCGCTGATCAAGGGCGAGCAGAAGCTGACCGACGAAGGCTGGGTCGAGCCCTACCGCGTCCTCGCCAAGTGGAAGGACTATCTCGGCGACGGCTTCGAGGCGCAGACCTATCCGGACAGCCAGAACCTCTTCACGCTCGGCCGCGCCGCCATCTATCCGGCCGGCTCGTGGGAAATCGGCCTGTTCAACACGCAGGCGCAGTTCAAGATGGGCGCCTTCCCGCCGCCGGTGAAGAATGCCGGCGACACCTGCTACATCTCGGACCACAACGACATCGGCATCGGCCTCAATGCCAAGAGCCCGAATGCGGACGCCGCCAAGAAGTTCCTGACCTTCGTCTCCTCGCCGGAATTCGCCGACATCTACGCCAACTCGCTGCCGGGCTTCTTCAGCCTGAACTCGACGGCCGTGAAGATGGCCGACCCGCTGGCGCAGGAATTCGTCTCCTGGCGTGAAAAGTGCAAGCCGACGATCCGCTCGACCTACCAGATCCTGTCGCGCGGCACGCCGAACCTCGAAAACGAGACCTGGACGGAATCGGCCAACGTCATCAACGGCACCGACACGCCGGAAGTGGCCGCCGAAAAGCTCCAGAAGGGCCTCGACAGCTGGTACAAGCCGGCGAAGTAAGCCTCGCGCTTCGGCTGCCGGACTTTGCTTGAGGAGCGGGCTTTCCCGCTCCGGCCCTCTCCCCACTCATGCGCGGGGGGAGGGACCCGGGCGGCGCGGCTGACTATTGCAGACGCGCCTGCCGCATCGCCTCTTCGTCCCGGTGGACAGAGGCCGCCGAAGGGCAGATTGGGGCAGCGACCCCGTCACTATCGTGTATGCTGAACTTGTCATGTGCGGCCGGGCTGCCGCGCACGGCGTTCGCGCATGCAAAAACCGAACGAACAACAACCGGAGGGGCAAGCTGGGCCATGAGCGACATACCTTCTTCCCGTGATGCAGCAGAGCCGATCAAGCGCCCCATGCGCTGGCATATCGGCGTTTTCCTGCTGCCCGCCTTCATCGTCTATTCGGCGGTCATGATCCTGCCGCTGATCGAGACGCTGCGCCTGTCCCTGTTCAACGTCGTGGACGGTCAATCGACCTTCGTCGGCCTTGGCAACTTCAAGGTCCTGTTCGGCGACGAGCGCTGGGCGGCGGACTTCTGGAACGCGCTCAGGAACAACTTCGTCTTCTTCGTCATCCACATGCTGGTGCAGAACCCGATCGGCGTGGCGCTCGCGGCCATGCTGTCGCTGCCCAAGCTGCGCTTCGCCGCCTTCTACCGCACGGCGATCTTCCTGCCGACGCTGCTCTCCTTCGTGATCGTCGGCTTCATCTGGAAGCTGATCCTTTCGCCGATCTGGGGCGTTTCGCCCTATCTCATGGATCTCGTCGGCCTGAAGTCGCTGTTCTCGCCCTGGCTCGGCAAGCCCGGCTCGGCGCTGATCGCCGTGTCGCTGATCTCCGTCTGGCAATATGTCGGCATTCCGATGATGCTGATCTATGCGGCGCTGCTGAACATCCCGGAAGAGGTGGTCGAAGCGGCCGAATGCGACGGCGTGACGGGCTGGAGCCAGTTCTGGAAGATCAAGCTGCCGCTGATCATGCCGGCCATCGGCATCATCTCGATCCTCACCTTCGTCGGCAATTTCAACGCCTTCGACCTCGTCTACACCGTGCAGGGCGCGCTGGCCGGGCCGGACAAGTCCACCGACATCCTCGGCACGCTGCTCTACCGCACCTTCTTCGGCTTCCAGCTCCAGCTCGGCGACCGTTCGATGGGCGCGACGATCGCGACGGTCATGTTCCTCATCATCCTCGCCGGTGTCTCGCTGTATCTCTTCGTGATCCAGCGGCGCATGCGTCGCTACCAGTTCTGACCGGAGGGCCCGACATGTCCAACAAGGCACGCACCTCGCTCGCCCGCTCGTCCTTCGTTCACCTCGCCCTGATCGCCTATGCGGTGGTCTCGGTCTTCCCGGTGTTCCTGACGCTCATCAATTCGATGAAGGATCGCAACGCGATCTTCCGCAACCCGATGCAGCTTCCGACCACCAAGACCTTCGACCTCGTCGGCTACTACACGGTGCTGGGGCAGGGGGATTTCGCCACCTACTTCCAGAACAGCTTCATCGTCACGGTGGTCGCCATCGCCCTGGTGCTGCTGTTCGGTGCCATGGCTGCCTTCGCCCTTTCGGAATACCGCTTCCGCGGCAACACGATGATGGGCCTCTATCTCGCCATCGGCATCATGATCCCGATCCGCCTCGGCACGGTCGCGATCCTGCAGGGCATGGTGGCGACGGGCCTCGTCAACACGCTGACGGCGCTGATCCTGGTCTATACGGCGCAGGGCATCCCGCTCGCCGTGTTCATCCTGTCGGAATTCATGCGGACCGTCTCCGACGACCTCAAGAATGCCGGGCGCATCGACGGGCTTTCGGAATATGCGATCTTCTTCCGCCTCGTGCTGCCGCTGGTGCGGCCGGCCATGGCCACAGTCGCCGTCTTCACGATGATCCCGATCTGGAACGACCTGTGGTTCCCGCTGATCCTGGCGCCGAGCGAGGCGACCAAGACGGTGACGCTGGGCTCGCAGATCTTCATCGGCCAGTTCGTCACCAACTGGAACGCAGTGCTCGCGGCGCTGTCGCTGGCGATCTTCCCCGTCCTCGTCCTCTACCTCGTCTTCTCGCGGCAACTGATCCGCGGCATCACTTCGGGAGCTGTAAAGTGAACTCTGCCATGACCCCCATCCGTGTCCTTTCCGCCGGTCTCGGCAACATGGGCAGGAGCCATGCGCTCGCCTATCACGAAAATCCGGGCTTTACGATCGTCGGTCTCGTCAACCGCTCGAAGGTCGCCGTTCCGGAAGGCCTCGAAGGCTACGAGATCCTGCCGTCCTTCCCGGAGGCGCTGAAGGAGTTGAAGCCGGAGCTCTGCTCGATCAACACCTATTCGGACAGCCATGCCGAATTCGCCATCGCGGCGATGGAAGCGGGCGCCCATGTCTTCGTGGAAAAGCCGCTGGCCACCACGGTCGCCGATGCCGAGCGGGTCGTCGCCTGTGCCCGCGCCAACGGCCGCAAGCTGATCGTCGGCTACATCCTGCGCCATCATCCCTCGTGGATGCGGCTCATCGACGAGGCGCGCAAGCTCGGCGGGCCTTACGTCTTCCGCATGAACCTGAACCAGCAGTCGAGCGGGCCGACCTGGGCGACCCACAAGGCGCTGATGCAGACCACGCCGCCCATCGTCGACTGCGGCGTGCACTATGTCGACGTGATGTGCCAGATCACCGACGCCAAGCCCGTCGAAGTGCGCGGCATGGGCCTGCGCCTGTCGAACGAGATTGCGCCGGACATGTACAATTACGGCCATCTCCAGGTGCTGTTCGACGACGGTTCGCTCGGCTGGTACGAGGCGGGCTGGGGCCCGATGATCTCGGAAACGGCCTTCTTCGTGAAGGACGTCATGTCGCCGAACGGCTCGGTCTCCATCGTCATGGACCCGAACGCCAAGTCGGATGACATCGACACGCACACCAAGACGGCGGTCATCCGCCTTCACAATGCGGCGACCGGGCCGGACGGGAAGTTCCTGTCGCCGGACGAGGACCTGAAGATGGCGGGCGAGCCCGGCCATCAGGAACTGTGCGACCGCGAGCAGGCCTTCGTGCTGAAGGCAATCCGTGAGGACATCGATCTTTCACGGCACATGGACGATGCGGTGCAGTCGCTTAGGATCTGCCTCGCCGCCGACGAAAGTGTCAGAACCGGTCAGACGGTCAAGCTCTAAAGGGGATATCGGGTGGGCTCTCTTCAACTCAAATCCGTACGCAAGTCCTTCGGCAATGTCGATGTGATCAAGGGCATCGACCTTGACGTGAAGGACGGCGAATTCGTCATCTTCGTCGGGCCCTCGGGCTGCGGCAAGTCCACGCTGCTGCGCATTATCGCCGGCCTCGAGGACGCGACGTCCGGCTCGATCACCATCGACGGGACGGAAGTGGCGACGGTGCCGCCGGCCAAGCGCGGCATCGCCATGGTGTTCCAGTCCTACGCGCTTTATCCGCACCTGTCGGTCAAGGACAATATGGGTCTTGGCCTCAAGCAGGCCGGCACGCCGAAGCCCGAAATCGACAAGCGCGTCGACAAGGCCTCGGCCATGCTGTCGCTGGAGAAATATCTCGCCCGGCGCCCGGCGGAGCTTTCCGGCGGCCAGCGCCAGCGCGTCGCCATTGGCCGCGCCATCGTGCGCGAACCGAAGCTCTTCCTCTTCGACGAGCCGCTGTCGAACCTCGACGCGGCGCTGCGCGTCAACACGCGTCTGGAGATCGCAAGGCTGCACCGCGAACTGAAGGCCACGATGATCTACGTCACGCACGACCAGGTCGAGGCGATGACGCTGGCCGACAAGATCGTCGTTCTGGATGCGGGCGTGATCCAGCAGGTCGGTTCGCCGATGGAACTCTACAACCGTCCGGCCAACCTCTTCGTCGCCGGCTTCATCGGCTCGCCGGGCATGAACTTCATCGATGCGGCGCGCCTCGGTGTCGCGGGCGCGAAAACTGTCGGGGTGCGCCCGGAGCACATCACGCTGTCGCGCGAGAGCGGCGAATGGCAGGGCAAGGTCGTGCATGTCGAGCATCTCGGCGCCGATACGATCGTCTACCTCGAATCGGAAAAGGTGGGTGCGCTTACGGCACGGCTGTTCGGCGAGCATCACTATGCGGTGGACGACGTGGTCTTCGCGACGCCCGCGGCGGGTCAGACGCATCGTTTCGATGCGGATGGCCGAGCGATACGTTGAGGACCCTCATCACAATTTTGTGATGAGGGTGGATTGCTGCCTTTCTCGCGGCTATCCTCAGTTGTCAAAAGACAGAAACTAACATACAGCCTTGTTTGTATGTTGCGATGCGGTGATCCTGCGGTCACCGCATCTTCATGTTTTCAGCTCCTTGCCGGCCTTCTGCCGACATCGCCTATGGAAGAACCCATGCGTTTTACGAGACCGATTTCGATTGCGACCTTTGGCGCCCTCATGATCCTCGCCGGCTGTAAGGACGAACAGGCGCCGCAGGGAGCAGGGGGCTTCCCGCCGCCGCAGGTGGCCACCATCACCGTCAAGGCGGAAGACGTGCCGATCACCAACGACCTGCCGGGCCGCATCGCGGCGACGCGCACGGCCGAAGTTCGTCCGCGCGCGACGGGCATCGTCATCGAGCGCGTCTTCGAGCAGGGCTCGCTGGTCAAGGAAGGCGACGTGCTCTACCGCATCGACCCGGCGCCGTTCCAGGTGCAGGTCGAAAGCGCCGAGGCGACGTTGCGCCGCGCCAAGGCCGTACAGGCCCAGGCGAAGAACGACACCGTTCGCCAGGAACAGCTCCGGAAGTCCAACGTCGCTTCCGCACAGGCTTATGACGACGCCGTCGCCAAGCTGGCGCAGGCCGATGCCGATGTCGCGATCGCGGAAGCCGGTCTCGCGACGGCCAAGCTCAATCTCGAATATACCGAAGTGAAGGCGCCGATCAGCGGCCGAATCGGCCGCGCGCTCATCACCGAAGGCGCGCTGGTCTCGGCCAACGGCACGGAGAACCTGGCGACCATCCAGCAGCTCGATCCGGTCTATGCCGACTTCACCCAGTCGGCGACCGACCTCATCCGCCTGCGCAAGGCGCTGCAGGACGGCGACCTGATGGCCGACAACAATTCGGCCGACGTCACGCTGATGCTCGACGACGGTTCGACCTATGCGCAGCCGGGCAAGCTGCTGTTCTCCGAAGCGGCCGTCGACGAATCGACCGGCCAGGTGACGCTGCGCGGCGAATTCCCGAATCCCGATGGCGACCTCCTGCCGGGCATGTATGTGCGCGTGCAGATCGAGCAGGGCATCGAGAGGGGCGCCGTTCTCGTGCCGCAGCAGGCCGTGCAGCGCGACGCCTCGGGCAGCGCGCTCGTCTATGTCGTTTCCGCCGACAACAAGGCCGGTCCGCGTCCGGTTCACGTCGGCCGTGCCGCCGGCACGCGCTGGGTTATCACCGAGGGCCTGAAGGACGGCGAGAAGATCATCGTCGAGGGCTTCCAGAAGGTCCAGCCGGGCGCTGAAGTCGTGCCGTCCGAATGGGACCCGAATGCTGTCGCCAACGCTGCCAAGACGCCCGCCGAAGGCGGCGCTTCGGAAGCCGGCAAGGATGCCAAGACCGAGGGTGCTGCCCCGGCAGGCGAGGCAGGCAAGGCTGAGGGCGGCGAAGGTGCCGCCAAGACCGGCGATGCCGGCAAGGCCGAAGGCGGCGATGCCGCCAAGACCGAGCAGGCAAAGTAAGGATCCGGACTATGCCCAGTTTCTTTATCGACAGGCCGATTTTCGCCTGGGTCGTCGCGATCTTCATCATGATCGCCGGCGCCATCTCCATACCGCTCCTGCCGATCGCGCAATATCCGAACGTCGCCCCGCCGCAGATCTCGGTCTCGACGACCTATTCCGGCGCGTCCTCGCAGGACACCTACCAGAGCGTCACCAAGCTCATCGAGGATGAGCTGAACGGCGTCGACGGTCTGCTCTACTTCGAATCGACCTCCAGTGCCGCCGGTTCGGCCGAAATCAACATCACCTTCGCGCCGGGCACCGATCCGAGCCAGGCCTCGGTCGACGTGCAGAACCGCGTCAGCCGCGTCGAGCCGCGTCTTCCCGATTCGGTTCGCCGCCAGGGCGTGCAGGTCGAAGAAGCCGGCTCCGGCTTCCTGCTGATCGTCTCGCTTACCTCCACCGACGGCTCGATGGACGCCATCAGCCTCGGCGACTACCTGAACCGCAACATCCTGTCGGAAATCCAGCGCGTGCCCGGCGTCGGCCGTGCGCAGCTCTTCGCGACCCAGCGCTCCATGCGCGTCTGGCTCGATCCGGCCAAGATGCTGGGCCTCAACCTGACGGCCGCGGACGTCACCGCCGCCGTGCAGGCGCAGAACGCGCAGATCGCAGCCGGCAGCATCGGTGCCCAGCCGAACCCGATCACCCAGCAGATCGCAGCTCCCGTCAACATCAAGGGCCAGCTCACGACGCCGGAAGAATTCGGCGCCATCGTGCTGCGCGCCAATGCGGACGGTTCGGCCGTGCGCCTGCGCGACGTGGCGCGTGTCGAAGTGGGCGGCGAGACCTATTCGTTCTCGACGCGCCTCAACGGCCAGCCTTCCGCCGCCATCGGCGTGCAGCTTTCGCCGAGCGGCAACGCCATGGCGACGTCCGAGGCGATCAAGGCGCGCATGGATGAACTGGCGAAGTTCTTCCCGCCGGGCATCGAATATTCGATCCCCTACGACACGTCGCCCTTCGTGAAGGTGTCGATCGAGAAGGTTCTGCATACGCTGCTCGAAGCCGTCGGCCTCGTGTTCCTCGTGATGTTCCTGTTCCTGCAGAACATCCGCTACACGATCATCCCGACGCTCGTCGTTCCGGTCGCGCTGCTCGGCACCTGTGCCGTCATGCTCGCCATGGGATTCTCGATCAACGTCCTGACCATGTTCGCCATGGTGCTCGCCATCGGCATTCTCGTGGACGATGCGATCATCGTCGTGGAGAACGTCGAGCGCATCATGTCGGAAGAGGGGCTGCCTCCCAAGGAAGCGACCCGCAAGGCGATGAAGCAGATCACCGGCGCCGTCATCGGCATCACGCTGGTGCTCGCCTCGGTGTTCATTCCGATGGGCTTCTTCCCCGGTGCGGTCGGCGTCATCTACCAGCAGTTCTCGCTGACGATGGTCGTCTCGATCCTCTTCTCGGCCTTCCTCGCCTTGTCGCTGACCCCGGCGCTCGCCGGCAGCTTCCTCAAGCAGGTTCCGAAGGGACACCATCACGAGAAGCGTGGCTTCTTCGGCTGGTTCAACCGCAGCTTCGACCGCAGCTCGAGAGGCTATAGCGGCACGGTCGGCTGGCTGGTCCGCAAGGCGGGCCGCGTGATGGTGATCTATCTCGCGATCCTCGCCGGCCTCGGCTACATGTTCATGAAGCTGCCGTCCTCGTTCCTGCCGGACGAAGACCAGGGCTTCGTGATCGTCATGATGCAGCTTCCCTCTGAAGCCACCGGCCACCGCACGGACGAAGTGCTCTCGCAGACCGAGAAGATCTTCGGCAAGGAGCCGGCGGTCGACACTATCGTCGGCATCAATGGCTTCTCGTTCTTCGGCGCTGGCCAGAATGCAGGTCTTGCCTTCGTGACGCTGAAGGACTGGAGCGTGCGCGGACCGGACGATTCTGCCCAGTCGATCGCAGGGCGCGCCAGCATGGCGATGAGCCAGATCAAGGATGCGATCAGCTTCGCGCTGTCGCCGCCGCCGATCCAGGGCCTCGGCACGACGGGCGGCTTCTCCTTCCGTCTCCAGGACCGCGGCGGCCTCGGCCAGCAGGCCCTTTCGGCCGCGACGGCCCAGCTCCTCGATCTTGCCGGCAAGAGCAACGTCATCACGGGCGTGCGCGTTGACGGCATGCCGGACGCCGCGCAGGTCAACATCGTGATCGACCGCGAGAAGGCCAACACCTTCGGCGTGACCTTCGCGGACATCAACACGACGATCTCGACCAATCTGGGCTCGACCTACGTCAATGACTTCCCGAACGCGGGACGCATGCAGCGCGTGACGGTCCAGGCGGACCAGAACGAACGCATGCAGATCGCCGACCTCCTCAACCTCAACGTCCGCAATTCCAAGGGCGGGATGGTTCCGATCTCGGCATTCGCGACCGCCGAATGGGTGAAGGCGCCGACGCAGACCGTGGGCTATAACGGCTATCCGTCGATCCGCATCAGCGGCGACACCAAGCCGGGCTTCTCCTCGGGCGATGCCATCACCGAGATGGAGCGGCTTGCCGCCCAGCTGCCGCCGGGCTTCGGCTACGAGTGGACGGGGCAGTCGCTGCAGGAAATCCAATCGGGTTCGCAGGCGCCGATCCTCGTCGGTCTCTCCATCCTCCTGGTGTTCCTGTGCCTTGCGGCGCTCTATGAGAGCTGGTCGATCCCGTTCGCGGTCATCCTCGTCGTGCCGCTCGGCGTCATCGGCGCGGTCATCGCAGTGACGCTCCGCGACATGTCGAACGACGTGTACTTCAAGGTGGGCCTCATCGCGATCATCGGCCTTTCGGCGAAGAACGCGATCCTGATCATCGAGTTCGCCAAGGAACTGATGGCGGACGGCCGGTCGCTGATCGAGGCGACCATCGAGGCCTGCCACCTGCGCTTCCGCCCGATCCTGATGACCTCGCTCGCCTTCACGCTCGGCGTTCTGCCGCTCGCCATCGCGACGGGCGCCAGCGCGGGCAGCCAGCGGGCCATCGGCACCGGCGTCATGGGCGGCATGATCACCGCCACGGTGCTCGCCATCTTCTTCGTGCCGGTCTTCTTCGTCTTCGTGATGAAGCTGTTCGGCTACGGGAAGAAGAAAGAGGAGCCGGCTCCGGCCGCAAGCCCGGCGGAGTAGGCCGCCATGCGCCGGACCAAGGCGGAGGCCAAGGAAACCCGCCAGCAGATCCTGCTGGCGGCCGAGAAGGTCTTCTACGAAAAAGGTGTCGCCCATGCCTCCATGGAGGATGTGGCGCGCGCCGCGGGGGTCACCCGCGGCGCCATCTACTGGCACTTCGCCAACCGGGCGGACCTCGTGCTGGAACTCTACGATTCGCTTCCCCTGCCGCAGGAAGACCTGATCGCCCGCGAGCTGGAGGCGGAGAATGTCGACGTGCTCGCCGTTCTGGAGCGGGTCGGCAAGGAATGGCTGGAGCTGCTGGCCGCCGACGAGCATCGCCAGCGCATCCTGTCGATCCTCCTGCGTTGTGACGCCACCGGCGAATTCGCCCGCATCTCCGAGCGCCAGAACGATATCGACGACGAGCACATGCAGACGCTGGAAACGGCCTTCGCCAAGGCTGAGCGGCAGGGCCAGCTCTGCGCCTGCTGGACGCCCCGCTCCGCCGCATCCATGCTGCGCTGGGTCCTCAAGGGGCTCTGTTCGGAATGGCTGCTGTTCGGCCGCAGGTTCGACATCGCAGGCGAGGGGACGGAGGCCCTGCGCCGCCTTTTCCGCACCTATGGCTCGCACGCGCCCTCCAGCTGAGCGGCGCCCGCTGCCGGCCTGTCGCAGAAGGTTCTTGACAGCGGGGCGCATTGTCCCGCTCTTCTGCGCACAAGCGAGGCAGGGTGACGGCGAAGATGCGGGCAGGCGGGGCTGAACAGGGCTCGGGCGAAGGCGAGAAACGGGTACGCAAGGCCCCAAAGGCGACGCGCCGGCAGCAGCTCATCGAGGCGACGATCGATTCGCTTGCCAAGCGCGGATATTCCGACACGACGCTTGCCGACGTCGCCGATGGCGCCGGCCTTTCCCGCGGCATCGTGAACTTCCATTTCGAGAGCAAGGAAAACCTGCTCGTCGCCACGCTGCAGTTCATGTCCGAGGAATATTCGGACCATTGGAACGCGGCGCTGGAAAAGGCGGGAGAGAGCCCGGCGGCCCGGATCTGGGCGCTCGTCCACGCCGATTTCGACCGCAGGATCTGCACGAGACGCAAGCTGGCGGCCTGGTGCGCCTTCTGGGGCGAGGCGAAGTCGCGGCCGACCTATCAGGCGCTCTGCGGCGCGCGCGACGTCAAGTATCAGGAGACGGTGATCTCGCTCTGCGCGGGCCTCAAGGCGGAGGGCGGCTACGCCTTCCAGCCGGAAGCGGTCGCGCTCGCTCTTTGCACCCTGCTGGAAGGCCTGTGGCTGCGCCTGACGATGGGCGACGGCACCACGCGGGAAAAGGCGCTGGAGGCGGCTGTCTCCTTCCTCTCCACCGCCTTTCCGAACCATATCACCCCGCAGGGACCGCGGTCGGAATAGGCATGCGCCCATACCTTTGCTAAAACCCCGGCCTTCGCGAAAACCCCGGTCGCGGCGCAACCGGGGCATGGCGATTCCGTCGATGAGGCCGGCGCTTAGCGGCAGACCCTCACGCGCTTGATGATGACATGGCCCCACTTGTTGTAGCGCTTGACCTTCTTCCAATGGCAGTGGCGATGGTGATGGCCGTAATAGTGCGAGACATGGCGGTGATGGCCGCCCCAGCCGTGGCCATAGCCGCCGCCATAGGAACCGGCGGCCTGCGAGGGAGCGGCGAAGGAGAGCGCTGCGGCGATGGCGATCACGGCTGGCAGGATGAACTTGCGCATTTCAATATCCTCTCTTCAGGTTAAAGGATGAACCATTCATCCGATGGCATTCTCGCAGGCAAGACGCCGCAGGGTTGTTCCGTCGGGAACATGTTTGCCGTCACCCTTCCGGTCCCTGTCGGACGAGAAATGCATCACGCATGATGCGCGGAAAGAGCGTGCGTTCTTCAAAAAACGGTGATCGCCACGAATAGTCGCCCGGTTGTGAACGTCTGTCCTGCTGCCTCTCCGATTGCGGGACGGGTAGATCGTTTCCCGGCCGGCGGGGGGATCACGCGACATGGGTTTCAAGGATATTTTCAGCGCCTGGCGCAACCGGAATGCCGCCCGCCCGACCGGCATTGGGGGAGAAGAGCCGCTGTCGCTGGAAGGCAGCCTCGTCCGCGATTACGACCTCTATCTCGTCGAGCTTCACGACGAATTGCCGGACCTCGTTCCGCAGCGCGATGCGATGCGCGCCGCATGGGGACGGGGGGATTTCGAGGCCTATCGTCAGGCATTCGAGACGGCGCGGGCGAGCGGCACCATCGCTGCGAACGGCAAGCCGCTCTATGCGCTCGTCAGGGACTGGTTCCTGGAGCCCTTTCCGGGCCTGCCGGACGATGCGGACGCCGCGCCGCCGCAGGGCGACGTGCTGGCGCCTTTCCGGGCGTTCTTCGAGCGCAGTCCCTCGGCCTTTTCCGCCGCGACCTATGCCGATGCGCTACGCACCGCCGCCTTCATGCGGCGCGGCACGGCCTGGGGGCACGAGGTGACGGCCGACCAGTGGAAGGGCTTCGAAGCGCTGCTGAAGGAGGCGGATGCGGTTCTCGACAGCCATGCCGATCCGAAGGATTTCAGCTGGCGCATGAGCGATTATCGCCGCTCGGCGAACGAGGGCAATTTCGAGACGTTCAAGGCGCGCTTCGAGCGGGCATGGCTGCTCGACCGCTACAATATCGACCTCTGCCGCGCCCATGCCCGCATGATCCTGCCGCGCTGGCTGGGTCGGAACGCGCGGGACCTCGAGGATTTCGCCCGGCGGGCGGCGGAACTGACCGGCGACCGCTTCGGCCTCGGCTTCTATGCGCTGATCCATCAGACGAACACGGATGTCGGCGACCACCAGCTTGCCGATACGCTGTGCGATCCCGCCCTCGTCAAGCAGGGGTTCGAGGACCTTCTCGCGCGCTTCCCGGCGCCGAGCGTGATGAACCTCTATGCCGACATGCTGGAATGGATGGGCGACACGGAGGCGCTGGCCGACCTCCTCGAAACGCGCTTCCGCGTGATGGTGCCGCAGATCTGGTACGGCGAAACACGCAGCGACAAGATCTCCTACCTTTTCGCCACCTTGCTGGAGGCGGCCGAGGTGCTGGACGAACGGCGCGCGGCGCGGCGCTAGGGACGGGCTGGCGCTGCATGCCTCTGCCTGCTAGCTCTAGCGGCAGACGATTGCCGGAGCGCCGACCTTGCAGGACATCACCCATCTTTCCGCCCTTGCCCTTTCCGCCGCCATCGCCGAGCGCCGGCTCGATTGCCGCACGGTGATGGCCGCCTATCTTTCGCGCATCGAGGCGGTCAATCCGCGCATCAACGCCATCGTCAGCCTTCGCCCGGCCGAGGCGCTGCTCGCCGAGGCGGAGGAGGCCGACCGGGCGCTTGCGGCCGGGAACTATCGCGGCTGGCTGCACGGCATGCCCTTCGCGGTGAAGGACCTTTCCGAGGCAAGGGGCATCCTCTGCTCCTTCGGCTCTGCGAACTACGCGGATTTCGTGCCGGACTATGACGACATCCACGTCGAGCGCATCCGGGCGGCCGGCGCCATCATCATCGGCAAGACCAATGCGCCGGAGATGGGGCTCGGATCGCACAGCTACAACCCGGTCTTCGGCGTCACCCGCAATCCTTATGACACGGCGAAGAGCGCCGGCGGTTCTTCCGGCGGCGCGGCGGCGGGGCTGGCGGCGCGGATCCTTCCGGTCGCCGACGGCAGCGACATGATGGGATCGCTGCGCAACCCTGCCGCCTTCAACAATGTCGTCGGCTTCCGTCCGTCCTTCGGCCGGATTCCCTCGCTCGGCAGCGAGCTCTTCCTCGGTCAGCTTGCCGTCAACGGGCCGATGGGACGCAGCGTCGCCGATGTGGCCGCGCTCCTTGCGACCCAGGCCGGGCACGACCCGCGCGATCCGCTTTCGCTGCGCGACGAGGACCTGTCGCTGGACGGAAGCCGCGACCTTTCCGGCGCCCGTGTCGGCTGGCTCGGCGATTTCGGCGGGTACCTTCCCTTCGAGCCGGGCGTGCTGGAACTGTGCCGTGCCTCGCTCGATGTGTTCCGCCGGCTCGGCTGTACGGTGGAGGATGTTCCGCCGGGCTTCGACATGGCGCGGCTCTGGCAGGTCTGGCGCACGCTTCGCCATTTCCTCGTTTCCGGCGGGCAGGCCGCCGACTATGCCGATCCGGAACGCCGGGCGCGCATGAAGCCGGAGATGATCTGGGAGATCGAGCACGGCCACGACCTTACGGGAGCGGAGATCTATGCCGCCTCGCTCGGCCGCAGCGACTGGCACCGCCATGTCGCCGGGCTTTTCGACACCTACGATTTCCTGATCCTGCCCGCCGCGCAGGTCTTCCCCTTCGATGCGGAGCTGGACTGGCCGAAGGCGATCGACGGGCGGACGATGGACACCTATCACCGCTGGATGGAGGTGGTGATCGGCCCGACGCTCGCCGGGCTTCCCGTCGCGGCCATGCCGGCCGGCTTCGGCGCGAACGGGCTGCCCGCCGGCATCCAGATCATCGGCCCGGCGCGGGGCGACCGGGACGTGCTCGCCGCCGCCGCCGCCTATGAGCGGGCGACGGACTGGCTGGCCCGATATCCCGAATTCTAGGGAGTCCGGCCCTTCGGACACGCCAGCGCCGCATTTTCGTGAAAGGCACGCTTGCCGGGTGTTGAGGACCGCCCGGCCGCATTCCTTCAAAAACATGAGGCGCCGTTTAGGAATTGCTTACCATATTTCGTCATTCTTTGCTCGTTCGGCAGACACCCGGGACGCGTGATCCCCACTGCCGCCAGCGTAAAGGCCTTCGGACTGTTTTTTCCGCGGCCGCGTCGAGTAACGAGTATCGGGTAACGAGTATCATGGCGTCTGTGTACAATTCCGCGCGTTCCGCGTCGAAATCCCGTGGGGGCCGCTCCGGGGGTATTCTTCTCGGTGCATTGATTGCTTGCGGCGTCATTGCCGGGTCCGCCTGGGCTGTCGTTTCGACGCTCGGCGCGATGCAGGATGCCGCTTCCTCCCTTTCGGACGGAAAGAAGAATATCGCCGCTTCCCTTCTCACCGCCACGCCCGGCGTCGAGAAGAACCAGCCGGCGCGCATGATCAAGGTCGCGAAATTCTCGCGCCTTTCGCCGCCCTCCGAGAGCGAGATCCGCCAGAAGCAGCTTACCGCCGAAGCGATCCAGGCCGCGCATCAGCGCAAGATTTCCGTCCAGCTCGCTTCCGCCGTCAAGCGCGAGAAGGCCAAGGCCCTGATGCTGGAAGCCGCCTTCGCCCGCGCCGAGCGTTCGGTGGAACAGGAGAAGGCCGTGAGCGGCCAGCCCGCGCTGGTGACGGCGCTGCTGCCGAATGACGTTTCCGCCCGCAAGGATCTCCAGCCCTTCGGCCTCGTGATGAAGAAGCCGGAAGAGGAAAAGTCCGAGGAGGATATGATCCTCGGTGAAATCCCGCTGCCCGAAGCCCGGCCGGCGCTGGAGACCGTCACCATCGAGCGCAAGCCGGCGGAGGAAAAGCCCGCCACCCGCACCGCCCGCGAGGAAAGCAAGGACAAGGACGACGACAAGGATGTCGCCGCCATCGTCAAGCCGGAGCGCTCGCTCTTCGGCGGCCTCTTCTCGGGCAAGAGCAGCACCGGCTGGCCGGGCAAGGGCACGCGGGTCGCGATCTACGACGTCTCGGCCGCGACCGTCTACATGCCCGACGGCACCAAGCTGCGCGCCCATTCCGGCATCGGCAAGATGCGCGACAACCCGAATTACGAGCATGTGAAGATGAGCGGCCCGACGCCGAAGGGCATCTATCGCCTGAGGATGCGCGAGCAGCGTTTCCACGGCGTCGAGGCGATCCGCATGCTGTCCGTCGATGGCCGCGATCCGAAGAACCGCACGGGCCTGCTCACGCATACCAACCTTCTGCGCAACCAGAAGGGATCGCACGGCTGCGTCGCCTTCCAGAACTACGAGCCGTTCCTCAATGCCTTCAAGCGCGGCCATGTCACCATGATGGTCGTGGTGCCGGAACTGCCGTCCTCCCGCACGCAGCTCGCCGCGCTCTATCGCAAGGCGGGGGCGTAAGGAGAAATACCCCTCCCTAAATCCCTCCCCACAAGGGGGAGGGACTTAACGTGCCGCGTCCTTGGCATTCCATTTTGAACGATGAGCAAGCCTCCCGCTGGGCGAAATGCCGGCAGGCAGAGGGTGATCGCGTCACACCCGCTCGACGAAGCCGTCGAGCACGCGTTTCTGGCCGGCGCGGTCGAAATCGATCGTCAGCTTGTTGCCCTCGACCGCCGCCACGTTGCCGTTGCCGAATTTCAGGTGGAAGACCCGGTCGCCGATCGAAAATTGCGACGGCTCGCTCGTGGTCGACTTGGCGACCAGCTCGCCCTCGATGGTGCGGCCGCGCGGGCCGCTCTCGCCGTAGCCGATGCGCTCGACCGCGTGGCCGGAACGTGAGCCCCAGTTGTCCCGCGTCGCATCCGTGCGGTTCGCCTGCGCGCGCCGCCAGCCGGGTGTCGAATAGGCGTTCTGGAACGGCTCCTGCTTGTCGAAGCGCGACTGGCCATAGCCGCCGCGGCCGTAACCGCCATAGGACTGTTCCACCTCGGCCACTTCGACATGCGTTTCCGGCAGCTCGTCGAGGAAGCGCGAGGGCAGGGTGGATTGCCACAGGCCATGGATCCGCCGGTTCGAGACGAACCAGATGTGGCAGCGGCGTTTCGCCCGCGTGATGCCGACATAGGCGAGGCGGCGTTCCTCCTCCAGCCCCGAGCGGCCGCCCTCGTCGAGCGCGCGCTGGTGCGGGAAGAGGCCTTCCTCCCAGCCGGGCAGGAAGACGGTCTCGAATTCGAGGCCCTTGGCCGAATGCAGCGTCATGATCGAGACGGCGTCGAGGTTCTCGTTCTGCTCGGCGTCCATGACGAGCGAGACGTGCTCCAGGAAGCCGCGCATGGACTCGAAGGCCTCCATCGAGCGGATGAGTTCCTTGAGGTTTTCCAGCCGCCCCGGCGCTTCGGCCGACTTGTCGGCCTGCCACATGGCGGTATAGCCGCTCTCGTCGAGGATCTGCTCGGCAAGCTCGGTATGCGGCATCGTCTCCAGCAGCGACTGCCAGCGGCGGAAATCGGTGACGACGTCGAAGAGCGCCTTGCGCGCCTTCGGCTTCAGTTCGTCCGTATCGATGATCTCGCCCGCCGCCGCGAGCATCGGAATGTCGCGGGCTCTCGCATAGTCGTGCAGGTTGCGGATCGTCGTGTCGCCGAGGCCGCGCTTGGGCGTATTGACGATGCGCTCGAAGGCGAGGTCGTCGGCCGGCTGGCTGACGAGGCGGAAATAGGCGAGCGCATCGCGGATCTCGAGCCGCTCGTAGAAGCGCGGGCCGCCGATGACGCGATAGTTGAGGCCGAGCGTGACGAAGCGGTCTTCGAATTCGCGCATCTGGAAGGACGCGCGCACGAGGATCGCCATGTCGTTCAGCTTGTGATCCTTGCGCTGAAGCTGCTCGATCTCCTCGCCGACGGCGCGGGCTTCCTCCTCGGAATCCCAGGCGGCGTGCACGACGACCTTGTCGTCGTCGGGGTCGTGCCGGTCGGTGAAGAGCGTCTTGCCCAGCCGGTCCTCGTTATGGGCGATCAGATGGCCGGCGGCGCCGAGGATATGGGCGGTGGAGCGGTAGTTGCGCTCCAGCTTGATGACTTTCGCGCCCGGGAAATCCTTCTCGAAGCGCAGGATATTGTCGACCTCCGCGCCGCGCCAGCCATAGATCGACTGGTCGTCGTCGCCGACGCAGCAGACGTTCTGCGGCGTGCCCTTGGGGCGCTGGGCGAGGAGGCGCAGCCACATATATTGCGCGGTGTTGGTATCCTGGTACTCGTCGACGAGGATGTAGCGGAACTTCTGGTGATATTCGGCCAGCACGTCGGGATTGGCCCGGAACATGCGGATCGGGTGCAGCAGCAGGTCACCGAAATCGCAGGCGTTCAGCGTCTTCAGGCGGTTCTGGTAGGCGACGTAGAGTTCGCGGCCCTTGCCGTTGGCGAAGGCGCGTGCGTCTCCCTCCGGAATCTGCGCCGGATCGAGGCCCTTGTTCTTCCAGGTGTCGATCATGCCGGCGAATTGCTTGGCCGGCCAGCGCTTGTCGTCGATGCCCTCGGCCTGGAGGATCTGCTTGATCAGGCGCACCACGTCGTCGGTGTCGAGGATCGAGAAGTCCGACCTGAGGCCGACGAGTTCGGCGTGGCGGCGCAGGAGCTTGACGCCGATGGAGTGGAAGGTGCCGAGCCAGGGCATGCCCTCCACCGCGCCGCCGACGAGGAGGCCGATGCGCTCCTTCATCTCGCGCGCCGCCTTGTTGGTGAAGGTCACGGCGAGGAGCTGGCTGGGAAAGGCGCGGCCGGTGGCGAGGATATGGGCGATGCGGGTGGTGAGCACCCGCGTCTTGCCGGTGCCGGCGCCGGCGAGCACCAGAACGGGGCCGTCGAGCGTCTCGACCGCCTCGCGCTGCTCGGGATTGAGGCCGGAGAGATAATCCGGCGCCCGGTTGGCATCGCGGGCCGCCATGGCGCGTGCGGCGATGCCGAGGCCGCCGGCCGGCTTGGCCGGTGCCGCGGGCTTTCCACCGAGCTGCGGGTCCTCGTCGAAGAAGGGAATGTCGTCGTAACCGCTGATCATGCGGCTCAATGTAGTGATTCGGTCCCGAAAGGCCAGTTTTCCGTTCTGCTTTTATTCCGCGGGGAAGAACTAGGGCCGAAAGATTGTGGAAACCGCCGCCGTCCGGGCCCTTGCGGGGCCGCCGGCGGAGACGACGTCCCCGTCGAGGGAGGGGAGGTCCGGCTCGGCGGAATTCTCCACTTTTTCTTACATTTCGGTAACAGACCGGCCCGGCTATCTTACAATTTCGTAATGATCGTACTCTTTCATTGCCGGTTCATTTCCAAAGCGGGATACTTGCTCTATGTCGCGTCGCAACAGGCGATGTTTCGCTTCCATCGGAGAGTGTGTGCATGCGGGTTTGGAAACAGCTCCTCATCGGCCTTGGCGTGATCGCGGCGGGGGTGTTGCTTTGGGGCCGCTTCGTTCCGGGAGCGAACGGCATGCTGGAGGCCGCGGGCCTGCCCGAAGGGCTCGTCGCGGCCATTGCGCCGGCCGGTGACGGCAAGGCCGAAGGCGGGAAAGAGGGTGGTGGACGCCGCGGTTTCGGCGGCGGGCCGACGCTCGTCGCCACAAGGCCCGTCGCCATGGCCGTCGTCAACGACCGGCTGAACGCCATCGGCGACGGCGAGGCGATCCGCACCGTGACGGTCACGCCCTATTCGACCGGCAACCTCACGGAAGTCCTCGTCGAATCCGGCGAGCGCGTGGAACAGGGGCAGGTGATCGCCCGGCTCGACAGCGACGAGCAGAAGATCGCCGCCGACCAGGCGCGCGTCGCCCGCGACAGCGCGGAGCAGAAGCTCAAACGCATCCAGAACCTGCGCTCCTCCACCAGCCTTGCCGACCTGCAGGATGCCGAGACCGCGCTGAAGGCGGCGGAACTTGCCCTCAGGAATGCGGAACTGACGCTCCGCCGCCGCGACATCACCGCGCCCTATAGCGGCGTGGTCGGCATCATTTCGGTCAATCCCGGCGATTACGTCACCACCGCCTCGGCGATCGCCCGCATCGACGACCGCTCGGAAATCCTCGTCGACTACTGGGTGCCGGAGCGCTTTGCCACCAGCGTGCGTGTCGGCAGCGATCTGACGGCGACGGCCGTCGCGCGGCCGGGGGAGACCTTCACCGGCAAGATCCAGGCCGTCGATAACCGCATCGAGCAGGAAAGCCGGACACTGCGGGTGCGGGCACGCATCAGCAATCCCGAGGACGTGCTGCGCGCCGGCATGTCCTTCCAGGTGAACATGCGCTTCGAAGGCGACTTCTATCCGAGCGTCGATCCGCTGGCGATCCAGTGGAGCGCCGACGGCTCCTATATCTGGAAGCTCAAGGGCGACACGGTCGAGCGCGTGCCGGTGCATATCGTCCAGCGCAATCCCGACAAGGTGCTGGTGAAGGCCGCGCTTGCCGAGGGCGACGCCGTCGTCACGGAAGGCGTGCAGACGCTGCGCCCGGGCGGCGCGGTGCGCACGGCCGAGGAGAAGACCCCCGCCGTGACGGAGGGCTCGTGATGTCGGGTGAGGCAGGCGGGCTCAACGATACCGGCACGGCGGGCTTTACCGCGCTCTTCATCCGGCGGCCGATCTTCGCCCTCGTCCTCAACACGCTGATCGTCGTCGCCGGCCTTGCCGCCTTCAACGGCGTGGAGATTCGCGAGCTTCCTTCCGTCGACCAGCCGGTCATCAGCGTGACGACCACTTTCGACGGCGCTTCGCCCGAGACGGTGGACCGCGAGCTGACCGACGTCATCGAGGGCGCGGTCTCCCGCGTGCAGGGCATCAAGGATATCTCCTCGGTCTCGTCCTTCGCGCGCAGCCGCGTGACGTTGCAGTTCTCGGATACGACGGACGTCAACCAGGCCGCCAACGACGTGCGCGATGCGCTCGGCCGCGTGGCCAACAAGATTCCGGACGGCGCCGAGGAGCCCCGCGTCGTGAAGGCCGACGCGGACAGCCAGCCGATCATGCGGCTTGCGCTGACCTCCGATACGCAGTCGCTCGAAGACCTGACGCTGCTCGCCGAGAACGAGATCACCGACCGTCTCGCCTCGGTCGAGGGGGTCGCGGACGTCGCCGTCTATGGCGACCAGGAGAAGATCTTCCGCGTCGACGTCGACCAGTCGAAGCTCGCGGCACGCGGCCTGACGGTGGCGGACCTGCGCAACGCGCTGGCGACCGCCGCCTTCGACGTGCCGGCCGGCTCGCTGAAGAGCCGCAGCCAGGACATCACGGTGCGTGCGACGGCCGACCTTGCCAAGCCCTCCGACTTCGAGAACCTGATCCTCAAGAACCGCGTGCGCCTCGGTGACATCGCCATGGTGACGCTGGGGCCGGACGAGGGCTCGACCGCGCTGCGTTCCAACGGCCGCCAGGGCATCGGCCTCGGCATCATCCGCCAGGCGCAGTCCAACACCCTCGACATTTCCGAGGGCGTGAAGCAGATGGTCTCGCGCCTCGGCACCATCCTGCCCGAGGGCACCCAGCTCAAGATCACCAGCGACGATGCCGTCTTCATCGACGGTGCCATTCACGAAGTGGAGATCGCACTCGTCGTCGCCGTGCTGATCGTGACGCTCGTCATCTATCTCTTCCTGCTCGACTGGCGCGCGACGCTCATTCCGACGATCAGCATGCCCATCGCGCTGATCGGCACGATCGCGGCCATCTACATGGCCGGCTTCTCCGTCAACATCCTGACGCTGCTGGCCATCGTGCTGGCGACAGGCCTCGTGGTGGACGACGCCATCGTGGTACTGGAAAACATCGTGCGCCGGCGCGCCGAGGGGCTGAAGCCGCGCGCGGCGGCGATCCACGGCACGCTCGAAGTGTTCTTCGCCGTCATCGCGACGACCGCGACGCTCGCGGCCGTCTTCGTACCGCTGTCGTTCCTGCCGGGGCAGGCGGGGCGTCTCTTCCGCGAATTCGGCTTCGTGCTGGCCTTCGCCGTGCTGCTCTCCTCCTTCGTGGCGCTGACGCTCTGCCCGATGCTCGCCTCGCGCATGCTGACCAAGGAGGTCAAGCATGAGCACACCGGCATTCTCGCCCGCATCGGCGGAGCGGCCTCGCGCTTCTATCGCTCGACGTTGAGTGCCTGCCTTGGCGCGCCCTTCGTCGTCTTCCTCGTGGCGCTGCTCTTCACGGCGGCGGGGGCGACCTCGTTCTTCACGATCAAGTCGGAACTGACGCCGAGCGAGGACCGGTCGATGGTCATGCTGCGCGTGAACGCGCCGCAGGGCGTGTCGCTCGATTATGCGCAGGACCAGATGAAGGTGGTCGAGAACAAGCTGCGTCCGCTCTACGACGACGGCGAGATCGTCAACATCTTCTCCATCTCGGGGCAGGGCGGCTCGACGAACAGCGGTTTCATGGTGCTGACGCTGGCGCCGTGGAGCGAGCGCGACCGCACGCAGCAGCAGATCGTGCAGGACATCAACGCCGCCGTGGCAACGGTGCCGTCCGTGCGCGCCTTCACCATGCAGCCGAACAGCCTCGGCATCCGCGGCGCCGGCAACGGCCTGCAGGTAGCGCTCGTCGGCAACGATTATACCAAGCTCGGCAGTGCGGCGGCCGAACTCGTGCGCAAGATCGAGGACAGCGGCCGCTTCCAGAACGTGCGTCTCAACTACGAGGCCAACCAGGCGCAGCTTTCGGTGACGATCGACCGCGAGCGCGCCGCCGACCTCGGCATCGACATCACCGGCCTTGCCGCCGCGCTGCAGGCGATGCTGGAGGGCACCAGCGTCGTCGACGTCTATGTCGAGGGGCAGGCCTATCCGGTGAAGCTCTCCTCCACCACGACGCCGATCAACGATCCGATGGACCTGGAGAACATCTTCCTCAAGACCGGCGACGGCAAGATCGTGCCGATGTCCTCCATCGCCTCGCTGGAGGAAAAGGCCGTCGCGCCGCAGCTCTCGCGCGAGCAGCAGCTTCGCGCCGTCTCGCTTTCCGCCGGCCTCAAGGACGGGCTGGCGCTCGGCGATGCGCTGAAGATGGTGCAGGACATGGCCGAACCGCTGCTGCCGGAGGGCTCGCGCCTGATGCCGATGGCGGAAGCCGCGACGCTGCAGGAGAATTCGAGTGGCCTCGTCGTCACCTTCGGCTTCGCCATCGCCATCATCTTCCTCGTGCTGTCGGCGCAGTTCGAAAGCTTCGTCAGCTCCATCATCATCATGGTGACGGTGCCGCTCGGGCTTGCCTGCGCCGTCTTCGCAATGATCCTGACGGGGACGACGCTCAACATCTACAGCCAGATCGGCCTCGTGCTGCTCGTCGGCATCATGGCGAAGAACGGCATCCTCATCGTGGAATTCGCCAACCAGCTGCGCGACCGCGGGCAGGATATCCGCAGCGCCATCGAGAACGCCTCGAACATCCGCCTGCGTCCCGTGCTGATGACGATGATCGCCACCGTCGTCGGGGCGGTGCCGCTGGTGCTGGCAAGCGGGGCGGGCGCAGAAGCGCGCATCTCGCTCGGCTGGGTGCTCGTCGGCGGCCTCGGCCTTGCGACGGTGGTGACGCTGTACCTGACGCCGGTCGCCTATCTGGTGATCGCCCGCTTCACGAGCCCCCATGCCGACGAGGAAAAGCGCCTTGCCGCCGAGCTGGAGCATGCGCGCATGCTCGCAAAGGGCGATGAGGCCGAGGTCCTGCCGCTGGCGGCCGAGTGATCGCCGCCGGCAAAGGTGGCGACAAGCCGATATTGCGGCTGGACAGCCGGGCGGCAATTTGCTGAGTAAATCCCCACGAATGTGAGGACGTTACGATGGCATTGGCGGATATCAGGACCGGGGCGCGCAACGAGGCTGGCATTGCCGAGGCGCTCGCGCGCCTTGCCGAGCGCTTCGGGCCGCGATTGCAGACGGGCGAGGCGATGCGCGCCCAGCACGCGCATACCACCACCTATATTCCCGCCCAGCTTCCCGACGGGGTCGTCTTCGTGGAGAATGCCGAGGAGGTGAAGGCGGTCGTCGGCCTTTGCGCCGAACTCAAGGTGCCGGTCGTTCCCTTCGGCACGGGCTCCTCGCTGGAGGGGCAGGTGAATGCGCCCGAGGGCGGCATCTCCATCGATTTCAGCAACATGAAGCGTGTGCTCGAGGTCAATGCCGAGGACCTCGACTGCACGGTCGAGCCCGGCATCACCCGCGAGGAGCTGAACCTCTACCTGCGCGACACCGGCCTTTTCTTCCCCATCGATCCCGGCGCCAATGCCTCGATCGGCGGCATGACCTCGACGCGCGCCTCCGGCACCAATGCGGTGCGCTACGGCACGATGAAGGACAACGTGCTTGCCGTGACCGCCGTGACGGCGACGGGCGAGGAGATCCGCACTGCCCGCCGGGCGCGCAAATCCTCGGCCGGCTACGATCTCACCCGCCTCTTCGTCGGCGCGGAGGGCACGCTCGGCGTCCTGACCTCGGTCACGCTGCGCCTCCAGGGCATTCCCGCGGTGATCGCCGGCGGTATCTGCGGCTTTCCGACATTGAAGGACGCCTGCAATGCGGTGATCATGACGATCCAGCTCGGCATTCCCGTCGCCCGCATCGAGCTGCTCAACACGCTGCAGATCAAGGCGTGCAACGCCTATTCGGGCCTCACCCTGCCGGAGCAGCCGACGCTCTTCCTCGAATTCCACGGCAATGAGGAAAATGTCCGGCTGCAATCGGAGGAGTTCGGCGCCATTGCGGCCGAATGCGGCGGTGGCGCATTCCAGTGGACGGCGGACGCTGAGGAGCGCGCCAGGCTCTGGAAAGCGCGGCACAATGTCTACTGGGCGTCCAAGGCGCTGCATCCCGGCTATGCCGCCATCGCGACGGATGTCTGCGTGCCGATCTCCCGGCTGGCCGACTGCGTGGCCGAGACGGAACGGGACATCGAGGAGCACGGCCTGCTGGCGCCCATCGTCGGCCATGCCGGCGACGGCAATTTCCATGTCAGCCTGATCTTCGACGACACGGACGCGGCGCAGATCGCCGGGGTCGAGGCCTTCGTCACCCGGCTCAATGCGCGGGCGCTCGCCATGGACGGTACCTGCACGGGCGAACACGGCATCGGGCAGGGCAAGCAGGCCTTCCTGCCGGGCGAGCTCGGCGGCGCGGTGCATCTGATGCGGCAGATCAAGCAGGCGCTCGACCCCGACAACATTCTCAACCCCGGCAAGATTTTTTCGACCCTGCCGGAGAATTAGACGTTATCGTGAAGCGATTGAACGGAATTCGAGGCATGCGGCGTGCTTTCTAGGATCGGGCTCTTTGTCGGCGGCGTGGTGGTCGTGGCGCTGTTCGCGGCGCTGCTTGCCCCGCTCTTCGTCGACTGGACCAGTTTCCGGCAGGATTTCGAGCGCGAGGCGAGCCGCATCATGGGGCGTCCCGTCACCGTGCATGGCAGCGTCGATGCGCGGCTGCTGCCATTTCCCTCCGTCACGCTGAGCGACGTGCGCGTCGGCGCGCCGGAGGACGGCAAGCCGCTGGTGGAGGTCGAGCGCTTTTCCATGGATGCGGAGCTTGCGCCGTTCCTTTCCGGCGAGGCGCTGATCTTCGACATGCGCATCGAGGAGCCGAAGGCGCGCGTCAAGCTGTTTTCCGACGGCACGCTCGACTGGGCGCGCGGCCTGAAATCCGACATTCCCGCCAAGACGGTCATCCTCGAAAATGTTGCGATCACCGGTGGCGAGATCGAATTCGTCGACGAGCAGACCGGCCGCACGCGCCACGTCACCGGCCTCGACGCGCAGGTTTCGGCCAAGTCGCTCGGCGGGCCCTGGCGCATCGACGGGCGCGCGGCGCTCGACGGCGAGACCGGCGCCTTCCAGCTTGCGAGCGGGCAGGTGGAGAATGGCGAGCTCTCGATGCGCGCCCGCATCGTGCCGGACCGGCTGTCCTTCAGCGCCGATCTCGACGGCGTGCTGAAGGTGGTGGACTTCCGGCCGCAATACCAGGGCGGCTTCACGCTCGCGGAAAAGCCGCGTCCCAAGGGCGAGGCGACGGCCGATCCGATCCGCGTCGCGGGCAAATTCGAGCTTTCCAACGAGCGCATCCGCGTTCCCGAATACCGGCTGGAGGCCGGGCCGCAGGACGATCCCTATGTGGTGACCGGCGAGGCGACGCTCGATACGGGTCGCGCGCCGGAATTCCTGCTGATCGCCGACGGCCAGCAGATCGACGTCAGCCGCATCGGCAACAGGGGAGAGGGCGGCAAGACCGGCCGCAACCCGCAGGTCTCCGCCCGCCAGCGGCTCCAGGCGCTGCTGGCGATCGCCGCCGACATCCCCATTCCGCAGGTGCCGGGGCGGGCAAGCCTGTTCCTGCCCGCCGTGGTCGTGGGAGACACGACGGTGCGCGAGATCCGCCTCGATGTGAAGCCGGACGGCAACAGCTGGCGGATCGACCGCGCGGATGCGCAATTGCCCGGCCGCACCGCGCTGGAGGCCAAGGGCCGCCTGACGCTCAGGAACAATCGCGGCTTCGTCGGCAATCTTCTGGTGGCGTCCAACCAGCCGTCGGGCCTTGCCACCTGGTTGGCCGGTTCCGTCGATCCGGAAATCCGCAGGCTGAAGACCGCGGGCTTTTCGGCCGACGTGAACCTCACCGACGATTTGCAGCGTTTCGAAAACCTCGAAATCGCCGTGGACGGCGCCTCGCTCACCGGCCGGCTGGAGCGCGAATCCCGCGCCGACGCGGCCCCGACGCTTTCGCTGCAACTGCGCGGCGACGAGGTGGAGCTGGAATCGCTGCAGGCCCTTGCCGGGCTCTTTGCCGGCGATGCCTCGCTGCCGGCCGTGCTCGGCCATTCCATCGCGCTCGATATCAAGGCGGATCATCTAAGTGCCTTCGGCGAAAGGGCCGATGGCGTCGAGGCCGTGCTGTCCGCGAAGGACGGGCTTCTCACGCTCAGCCGCTTTGATGTCGCCTCGCTCGCGGGCGCTGCGCTTTCGGCGAAAGGCACGCTCGGCGGCACGCTGACCGAGCCGAGCGCCGGGCTAGACGTGACGCTCAAGGCGGAGGCCATGCAGCCCGTCGCCGATCTTCTGGCGCGCCACCTGCCGGCCCACCCGCTGCTCACCCGCTTCGTCGCCAATGCCAGCTACTACGACAATGCGAACCTGTCGCTGCGCGCCACCGTTTCCAGGGAGGAGGGCGGCCCCGCCACCTTCACGCTGGCGGGGCCGGTCAATGACGGGCGTGTCGATCTCAAGCTCTCGGCGTCCGGCCTTACGCAGCTTCTGGAAGGGCGCGGCTTTGCGCTGGAGGGCAGCCTCTTCAATCCGCAATCCGTGGTGCTGGCCGGCCAGTTGGGCCTTGATCCGCTTCCCTTCGACGCCGATCCCGACGGCAGCGTCACCTTCAGTGTCGACCAGCCGGAGGAGGGGCCGGCTATGGTCTCGGCGGCGTTCAATGCCGGCAGGACGTCGATCTCGGCCAAGGGCACGGCGGCGCTTTCGGCAGCGGACTTCCTGACGGGGGCGCTCACCCTTTCGGCGAAGAGCGACGATATCGAGCCCTATCTGATGATGAACGGCATCGCATTGCCGCAGGGCGGCGCGGGGCTGCCGCTGACCTTGCAGGCATCGGTCGACACCAGCGCTGAAGCCATCGCCATTACGGATATCTCCGGCGAGGCTGACCGCAACGGCTTTTCCGGCGGGCTGGCGCTCGACCGGGCGGCACCGACGCTTGCCGGGACCGGCGCCCTTCGCTTCGACACCCTCGACTTCGCCTTCCTTGCCGAGGCCGTGGCGGGGCCTGTGACCGATGCCGCGGAAGGCGGGCTCAATGCCGCGCCGCTCGGCCGGCCGCTGCTTGAGAATGCGGACCTTGCCGTGGCGCTCGATGCCGGCGCGTTCTGGCCGGGGCTTTACGGCGCGGTGGAGGTGTTCAAGGGCAATCTTGCCTGGAAGGGCGGCGAACTGACGCTGACGGACATGGCCGGCGACTGGCTGGGCGGCAAGCTTTCGGGCCGCCTCAAGGTGGCTAATTCCGAGGAGAACGGGTTGTTCGAGGCGCGGGTCGCGCTTTCCGGGGCCGATCTGTCGAAAATCGTCTGGACGAGCCCCGACGGCGCGATCGCGGGCGGCAAGGCGGATGTGACGCTTGCCGTGGATGCGTCCGGCAAGAGCGTGCGGGCCATGGCCGAAGGCGCGAGCGGTTCGGGCGAGGCGCGGGTGGCCGATTTCGTCGTGCGCGGCATCGATACCGGGGCGTTCCCCTCGCTGCTTTCGGACGCGGACCGGATCGAAGGCGATGTCACGCCCGAGCGGGTCGCGGGCTTTGCCGAGGATGCCGTGCTGAAAGGCGAGGCGGCGCTGGGGACCGTGCGCATTCCCTTCGCGCTCGCCAGCGGTAAGCTGCGCGTCCAGAACGTGACAGCGGAGGACGCTAGGGCGGCGCTTTCCGGCGATGCGGATATCGACCTTGCCGATGAGAGCATGACCGGCCGGCTTGCCGTGACCTACAAGGCCGGCGAGGAGGCACTGGCGGGGGCGGAGCCGGAAGTGGCGCTCGGCTATCGCGGCCTTGTGGACGCGCCGGGCGTCGAGTTCGATGTTCAGCCGCTCGCCAATTACCTGTCGCTGCGCCGCTTCGAGACGGAGCGGCGGCGCGTGGAGACATTGCAGGCCAACGTGCTGGAGAAGCAGCGGCTGCGCCGGGAGGCCGCGCTCTATCGCGCACGCGCCGAGGCACGCGCGGTGGAGGCCGAGGCGGCGCGGCTGCGGATGGAGGAGGAAGAGCGCTTGCGCGCCGAAGCGCGGGCGCGGGCCGAGCAGGAGCGTGCGGCGCAGGCCGCCGAAGAGGCAAAGCGCAAGGCTGCCGAGGATGCGCGCCGGGAGGCGGAAGCGCAGGAGCAGGCGAGACGCCTTGCAGAAAAGAAGGCTGCCGAGGACGCGCGCAAGGCCGAAGAGGAGGCCGCGCGCCGACGCCTGCCTGTCTCGCCGGAGGAAGGCGTCGAGCGCGGCGGCGAGTTGCCGCCCGTCGGCAATGGGCAAAGCCTGAATTTCGACGCGCTGCCCGGCGTCAATTGAGCGAGGCGTCGCCCGCCCGCTGCTTCAGCCATTGCAGGACGAAGAGACGCAGCGCCGAGGACAGGTTGCCCTCGACGCCGCGCGCATCGTCGATCTCCCTGAGAAGCGCGGCCAGCGGCATGGCGCGCGCGTCCGCGATGCGTTTCAGCTCGTCATGGAATGCCGGCTCGAGCGAGAAGCTCGTACGGTGGCCATGCAGCGTGGTGGAATATTTGCGGATCATGCCGTCCTCACGGGATGATTCAGGCCGTTGGCGGATCGATTCCGGGGATGCCGGCAAGGCGCTGGGATATCAGCCTTTTTCGCCGTCCGGGGCATCGCCGGGCCGCTCGATGCGGCCCTGCTCCAGCGTCTTTTCCGCCTTTTCGTTCAGCGCTCGCGTCAGGGATTTCTCCGCCTTCGTGCGGCCGAAGGCGACGCGGTTCTGCTCGGCCTGCTTCTCCTTGTCGGAGCGTGCTTTCTGCTTACGGAACTGGCGGAGATTGACGACGTCGCCGCTCATCGGAAAGGCTCAGTTCTTCTTGCGGAAGGAATCGAGCGAGACGACCGAGCCGCCCTTGTTGTCGCCGCCGCCGGTCGGGGGCACCGGCTCTTCGGCGGCATCCTCGGCCTTTTCCGGCGCGGCGGGATAGGCCGTCACCTCTGCGGAATGATCCTCTTCCTCCTCGACCGCCGGCACGTCGAACTCCAGTTCGAAGCTGACGGACGGATCGTAGAAGCCGCGGATCGCATTGAAGGGGATGACGAGCTTTTCCGGCGTATCGGAGAAGGAGAGGCCGATTTCGAACAGGCTCTCGGTGACCTTGAGGTCCCAGAACTGGTGCTGGATGACAATGGTCATCTGCTCGGCATATTTCGCCTTGAGGTGCTGCGAGATGCGCACGCCGGGGGCGTTGGTCAGGAAGGTGATGAAGAAATGGTGCTCACCGGGCAAATGGCCCGTGACCGCAACTTCGGACAGAACCTTGCGAATGACGCTGCGCAGCGCGTCCTGGGCGAGAATGTCGTAGCGAATGTGGTCTTGCGCCATCCGTTCCTGTCTTTCTTCCTGCCCTTGTATTCGGGCATTCTTCGTTTGCTTCATGCCTTCCGGCACGAGTCATCTGGCACAGCTATAGACCATTTCAAGGGATTGGAGAAGGTGAAGGCTTCTGTTGCCAGGTGCCTTCGGACCCCGCCTGCCGGTGCGACCCGTCAGGACTTTGAGTGAAGTGTCACACCGCCATTAGGCAGCGAGACGAGCTTCCGCATAGTTGTCGTTTGCAACTACAAGTTTAGCCCGATAACGGTGGTACAATGCCGAGCAAAAAGTCGATCTTTACGCCCTTGTCGATCCTATTTCGCCCCCATCAAAAGCCGGTCCGTCGAAATCGACCGGTTTTTGGTGGAGGCGCCGGGTACCGCCCCCGGGTCCAATGGGTTTATTACACCGCCCGTTTATTGCCATAGCTGCCGAAGCAGCACTCCACATATAGGCATTCCGGGCGCGCAAGAAAAGGGCTTTGTGACAGAGATTTTGCCCCGCGGCCGGGCAGGCGTTCATTAGCGCTTGACTTGCCGCCATGCGTTGAAAAACATGGGCATGCGGCGGGACCCCCATGACGGCGGCAGCCGAATGATCGTAGAGGAGACACCATGACCGACTATCTCGCAGATGTCCGCAAGTATGACAGCGGTGCCGACGAGGCCATCGTCAAGAAGATCGTGAGCCATCTGGGCATCGCCCTGCGCAACCGCGACTCCTCGCTCGTCTCCTGCTCCGACCCCGAAGAACTCAACCGCGTAAAGGAAAAGTGGTGCGGCAAGAAGCTCGGCATCACGGGCGACGCCGCCGACAAGGCCGTCGAAGCCGTCTGCAAGGCGATGGCCGACGACCGCTCCAAGTCGCGCGTGACCTTCTACTATCTCACCGCCAAGGAACTCGGAAAGCTCGGCGCGCTCGCCTGAGGAAAGCCGGGAAAATCCCATTTCTCCCTTTGGCCGCCGCCGCTTCGGCTCTAGTATCGAACGCTGGACAACGAATCGGCGGCGACCATGCAGCAGTATCTCGACCTTCTCGCCCATGTGATGGAAAACGGCACCGACCGGGGTGACCGGACCGGCACGGGTACGCGCGGCGTCTTCGGCCACCAGATGCGCTTCGACCTTTCCGAAGGTTTCCCGGTGCTGACCACCAAGAAGCTGCACCTGCGCTCCATCATCCACGAGCTGCTGTGGTTCCTGAAGGGCGACACGAACATCGCCTATCTGCGCGACAACGGCGTCACCATCTGGGACGAATGGGCCGACGACAACGGCGACCTCGGCCCGGTCTACGGCTACCAATGGCGCTCCTGGCCGACCCATGACGGCCGGCATCTCGACCAGATCGTCGCCGTCCTCGACAGCATCCGCAACAATCCGAATTCCCGCCGGCACATCGTCTCGGCCTGGAACCCGGCGCTGGTCGACGAGATGGCGCTGCCGCCCTGCCATTGCCTCTTCCAGTTCTACGTGTCGGACGGCAAGCTCTCCTGCCAGCTCTACCAGCGTTCCGCCGACATTTTCCTCGGCGTGCCCTTCAACATCGCCTCCTATGCGCTGCTGACCATGATGGTGGCGCAGGTGAGCGGGCTGCAGCCGGGCGACTTCGTGCACACGCTGGGCGATGCCCATATCTATTCCAACCATTTCGAGCAGGTGCGCGAGCAGATGAAGCGCCGGCCGAAGCCCTTGCCCTTCATGAAGATCAATCCCGATTTGAAGGATCTTTTCTCCTTCAAATTCGAGGACTTCACCCTGATCGGCTACGAAGCCGATTCAAATATCAAGGCACCCATTGCCGTCTGATTTCCAGGAGAGCCCGAGCCGCATGAGTGAAGCCAGGATCGTTCTCGTCGTGGCCGTTGCGAGAAACGGCGTGATCGGCCGCGACGGCGACCTGCCGTGGCGGCTGCCTTCCGATCTCAAGCGCTTCAAGGCGCTGACCCTCGGCAAGCCGGTGCTGATGGGGCGCCGGACCTGGGATTCGATCGGCCGGCCGCTGCCGGGGCGCCCGAATATCGTCATCACCCGCGACAGGGCCTTTTCCGCGCCCGGCGCGGAGGTGGTCGCCTCGCTCGACGCGGGACTGGCGGCGGCGGGCCGCGCGGCCGAGGCGCTCGGTGTCGACGAGATCTGCGTCATCGGCGGCGGGCAGATCTATGCGCAGGTCTTCGACCGCGCCGATATCCTCCACGTCACCTATGTCGAGGCGGAGGTCGAGGGCGACACGCGGTTTCCGGATATCGACCCCGGCCTTTTCGACAAGGTCGTCGAGGAGCCCATTCCGCAGGGCGAGAAGGACAGCCACGCCATGCGCTTCGTCACCTGGCGGCGCCGGAAAACCGCCTGAATTTCGCCGATCACGAACTATTTTGCCGCACGGGCGCGCAACGCGCCGTGGATTTGTTGAAAGGTGCCCGAGGGATACCTATAACGGGTTCACCTAGCGTTGCGCGGCGAAACAATCTGCGAAATGCTTAGAACAAACGATGGAGCGTTGCCGCATCCGCGGAAGCGCTCCAAGGGGATGCAAAGAAAGAGGTATTGATGCCCTGGAGCAATCAGAATGGCGGCGGCGGCCCTTGGGGCGGCGGCGGCGGAAACAATCAGGGGCCATGGGGGCAGGGACCGAACCGCCCCCGCGGCGGCGGTGGTGGCGGCAATGGCGGCCCGCCGGACCTTGAGGAGATCATCCGGCGTGGCCAGGACCAGCTTAAGAACGTCATGCCCGGCGGCTTCAACGGCGGCATCGTCGTTATCGCGCTGCTGCTCGTCGGCGTCTTCTGGCTGATGAACGCCATCTATACCGTCCAGCCGGACGAGCGTGGCGTCGAGCTGCGCTTCGGCAAGCCCAAGCAGGAAGTCTCCATGCCGGGCCTGCATTTCCATTTCTGGCCCTTCGAGACCGTCGAGCTCGTCAAGATCACCGAGCAGCAGCAGAATATCGGCCGCCGCGCGGCCTCTGCGAATTCCGACAAGTCCGGCCTGATGCTGACGGGCGACCAGAACATCGTCAACGTCCAGTTCTCGGTGCTCTATTCGGTCACCGACCCGCAGGCCTATCTCTTCAACCTCGAATATCCGGCCGAGACGCTGCAGCAGGTCGCCGAAAGCGCGATGCGTGAAGTCGTCGGCCGCCGTCCGGCCCAGGACATCTTCCGCGACAACCGTCAGGCGATCGCCGAGGGCGTGAAGTCCACCATCCAGGCGACCATGGACGCCTATGGCGCCGGTCTCTCGATCAACACCGTCGCCATCGAGGATGCGGCCCCGCCGCGCGAAGTCGCCGATGCGTTCGACGAAGTGCAGCGCGCCGAGCAGGACGAAGACCGTTTCGTCGAGGAAGCCAACCAGTACGCCAACCAGAAGCTCGGTCTTGCCCGCGGTCAGTCCGCGCAGATCCGCGAAGAGGCGGCGGCCTACAAGGACCGCGTCGTCAAGGAAGCGGAAGGTGAGGCGGCACGCTTCCTCTCCGTCTACGAGCAGTACAAGGCCGCTCCCGACGTCACGCGCAAGCGTCTCTTCCTTGAAACCATGGAAGGCGTGATGAAGAGCTCCAAGAAGGTCATCATCGACGAGAAGCAGGGCGGACAGGGTGTCGTTCCGTTCCTTCCCCTCAACGAACTCGGCCGGACCACCGGCCAGCAGCAGGCGGGAGGCACGCAGTGATGGGTAACCGCGTACCGGCAATCCTGATCGCCATCGGCGTTCTTCTCTTCATCGCCTATTCGTCCGTCTTCGTCGTGAACGAGCGGCAGCAGGCCATCGTGCTGCGCTTCGGCCAGATCAAGGACGTCAAGACGGAGCCCGGCCTCTATTTCAAGCTGCCCTTCGGCTTCATGGACGCCGACAGCGTCCAGTACATCCAGGACCAGGCGCTGCGCTTCGACCTCGACGATATCCGCGTCCAGGTCTCGGGCGGCAAGTTCTACGAGGTCGATGCCTTCGTGGTCTACAAGATCACCGATGCACGCCGCTTCCGTGAAGCGGTCTCGGGCGACCGCGAAGCGGCGGAAGCGCGCCTGCGTACCCGTCTCGACGCGGCCCTGCGCCGGGTCTACGGTCTGCGCGGCTTCGAATCCGCGCTGTCGGAAGAGCGCGCCTCGATGATGCGCGAAGTCCGCGGCGAGCTGACGAACGACGCTTCGAACCTCGGCCTTACCATCTCCGACGTCCGCATCCGCCGTACCGACCTCACGCAGGAGGTCTCGCAGCAGACCTACGACCGCATGAAGGCCGAGCGTCTTGCGGAAGCCGAGCTCATCCGCGCCCGCGGTAACGAGGAAGGCCAGCGCCGCCGTGCCATCGCCGACCGCCAGGTCGTCGAGTTCGTCGCGGCCGCCCAGCGCGATTCGGAAATCCTGCGAGGCGAGGGCGAGGGCGAGCGCAACCGCGTCTTCGGCGAAGCCTTCTCGCAGGACCCGGACTTCTTCGAGTTCTACCGCTCGATGAGCGCCTACCGCAACTCGATGAATTCGGCCGACACGACGCTCGTCCTGTCGCCGCGTTCGGAGTTCTTCCGCTTCTTCGAGGATGCGTCGGGCCAGAAGCCCGCGGCCGCCTCGGGCGCGACCAACGGCGCGGCGGCGACGCCCTCCACGGCAAACTGAGAACGCTTCCGTGTCCGATTTCCTGACGGGGATCGCGTTCTTCCTGATCATCGAGGGGCTGGTGTACGCACTGGCCCCTTCGGTTTTGAGGCGCATGGCGCAAATGCTGCCGCAGATTCCGGAGAACCAGTTGCGCACCTCCGGGCTCGTCGCCGTCGCGCTTGGCGTCGTGATGGTATGGTTCATCCGCGGGGCGTGAAACCCGCCCTTGCGGCCCGTGGCCAATGCGGGCAAGACTTGACGGCAAATCATCGCGGTCGACTGATTTTCGCCTCATGGCGGGCAAAGACTGGCCGCGACCCAGCAGACGAAAGAGGATGCCGAACATGGCTTTGAAGACCAGGTCCAACGTAGCCCATGCGGCACTCGCGCTCGCGGTGAGCCTTTCGCTCGGCGCAGGGCCGCTCGCCGTTCCGGCAAGGGCCGAGGTGAAGCCCGCAGGCCCCGAATCCGTCGCCGACCTCGCCGAGGGCCTGCTCGACGCGGTGGTCAACATCTCCACCTCGCAGAACGTCAAGAGCGACGACAAGGCGCCCATCCCGCAGGTGCCGGAAGGCTCGCCCTTCCAGGATTTCTTCGACGATTTCTTCAAGGGCGAGGACGGCTCGAACCAGCCCCAGACGGTCAATTCGCTGGGGTCCGGCTTCGTGATCGACCCCAAGGGCTTCATCGCCACCAACAACCACGTCATCGAGGGCGCCGACGACATCGAGGTGAACTTCGCCAACGGTTCCAAGCTGAAGGCCAAGCTGGTCGGCACGGACCCGAAGACCGACCTTGCGCTCCTCAAGGTGGAGCCGAAAGCGCCGTTGAAGGCCGTGCCCTTCGGTGATTCCCGCACCATGCGCATCGGCGACTGGGTGATGGCGATCGGCAATCCGTTCGGCCTCGGCGGCTCGGTGACCGTCGGCATCATTTCCGCGCGCGGCCGCAACATCAATGCCGGCCCCTACGACAACTTCATCCAGACGGACGCCGCCATCAACCGCGGCAATTCCGGCGGCCCGCTGTTCAACATGAAGGGCGAGGTCATCGGCATCAACACGGCGATCATCTCGCCGTCGGGCGGGTCGATCGGCATCGGCTTCTCCGTGCCGACGGAGCTTGCCGAGAATATCTTCCTCCAGCTTCGCGACTACGGCGAGACGCGCCGCGGCTGGCTCGGCGTGCGCATCCAGCCGGTCACCGACGACATTGCCGAAAGCCTCGGCATGACGGAGACCAAGGGGGCGCTGGTCGCGGGCGTCATCAAGGGCGGGCCGGTCGACAACGGCTCGATCATGACGGGCGACGTCATCGTCCGCTTCGACGGCAAGGACGTGCACGAGATGCGCGACCTGCCGCGCGTCGTCGCCGAAAGCCCGGTGGGCAAGGCGGTCGACGTCGTGCTTCTGCGCGGCGGCAAGGAGATGACCGTCAAGATCACGCTCGGCCGCCTGGAAGACGGGGAAAAGCAGGCGGATCCCGCCGACGAGGCGACGCCGGACGAGGGCACGACCGAGGAGGGAACGGCCCCCGATACCGAGGAGCAGGCGCTGCCGAAGAACATCGAGACCGTTCTCGGCATGGGCATCGGCGAACTCGACGAGGATGCGCGCAAGACTTTCAACATCGTCGAAAGCGTCAAGGGTGTGGTGATCACCGAGGTCGCACCGGGCTCGGCCGCCGCCGAGCGCGGCATCGTGCCGGGCGACGTGATCGTCGAGGTCGGCCAGGAGGCCGTCACGACGGCGGAAGAGGTCAAGAGCCGTGTCGCCAAGCTGAAATCGGAGGACCGGCGCAACGTGCTGATGATGGTCTCCAACCGCACCGGCGCGCTGCGCTACATCACCGTGCGCATCGACTGACGGAAAGCCGAGTCCCGTCAGGGGTTTGGCATCAATTTTCGAGAAAGAGATTCAGGCCGCTGCAAGCTTTGCTTCAGCGGCCTTTTCTCGTCACCCTCGCTCCGGGCGCTGCCGCCATCCTATACCCTGTCCCTCGTCAGCGGTTTTTCTTCTGCCAGGTGGCGCGGTCGAGCGTATAGAGCACATGCCGGCGAAGCTCCGCGCGTTCGTCCTCGATTCCGGGCATGTCGAAATCGCGATCCGGTGCGGCCACCATGCCGATGCGCTTCATGACCGCGATGGAGCGTGTGTTGCCTGCCACGGCAAAGGAAACGATCTCCTCGAGGCCCTTATCCTCGAAGCCGAACTCCAGGAGCCTTTCGGCTGCTTCGGTGACGTAGCCCTTGCCCCAGTGGCGCCGGGCGAGGCGCCAGCCGATCTCGACTGCACCGGCGGGCACGAAGGGCTCCAGCCGATCCGTCAGGCGCGAGAGGCCGCAAAAGCCGATGGCTTCATCCGTCATGCGGTCGGCAAGCGCGAAGAAGCCGAGGCCGGTTTGCGCGATGATGTCGCGAAGGCGCTCGAAGAGCTCGTCGGACTGGGCGCGCGTGCGCAGGAAGGGGAAGAATTCCATGACGACGGGATCGGAATTGATCTCGTGAAAGAGCTCCCGATCCTTCTCCTCCCAGTTGCGCAGGGTAAGGCGCGTCGTCGTGGTGATGATCATCAACCTGTCATGAAGTCCGATTTGCGGTAGCCCTGCAGATAAAGAAGGGCGGTGAGGTCGCCGTGGTCGATGCGGATCTTCGCTTCCGCCGCGACGGCGGGCTTGGCGTGCAGGGCGACGCCGGCGCCGGAAAGGTGCAGCATGCCGAGGTCGTTGGCCCCGTCGCCGACGGCCATGGCCTCCTCGGGCGAGATGCCGAGGCGCGCGGAAATGTCGACCAGCGCATCCACCTTGGCCTGCTTGCCGAGGATCGGCTCGGCGACCTCGCCCGTGAGCCTGCCGTCGGCGTCGAGCAGGATGTTGGCGCGGTTCTCGTCGAAGCCGAGCGTTTCGGCGATGCGGCTGGTGAAGACGGTGAAGCCGCCGGAGACGAGGGCGGTGTAATAGCCCTTCGCCTTCATGGTCGCGATGAGTTCGCGCCCGCCGGGCGTCAGCGTGATGCGCTTTTCGATCACCTCGCCGATGACGGAGACCGGCAGGCCCTTCAGCAGCGCGACGCGCTCGCGAAGGGCGGGCTCGAAGGCGATTTCGCCGTTCATGGCCCGGGCGGTGATGGCGGCGACCTTGTCCTTCAGGCCGACTTCCGCCGCCAGTTCGTCGATGCATTCCTGGCCGATCATGGTCGAATCCATGTCGGCGATCAGCAGCTTCTTGCGCCGCGTCTCGGCTTCCTGCACGGCAAGGTCGATGGGCGCGCCGGCGATGACCGCGAGGATCGCGTCGCGGGCGGCGTGGATGTCGCTGTCGTCGCGCAGCGCGATATCGCAGGCGATGCCGTCGGCGAGCCAGTAGAGGCCGGATGCCTTGACCGCGTCGGCGGCCTTTTCGGCGATGGCGGGCGTCAGAACAGGATTTGACGGATTGGCGACAAGCGTGGCAACGAAAGCCATGATGAGAAACCTTGATCGAATGCGGGACGCGATCCTGATAACGGGCCCGACGGCGAGCGGCAAGTCCGCGCTTGCCGTGCGGCTGGCGGCCGAGCATGGCGGCGTCGTGGTCAATGCGGACAGCATGCAGGTCTACGACACGCTGAACGTGCTGACGGCCCGCCCGCAGCCGGAGGACATGGGCGGCATCGAGCACCGGCTCTACGGCCATGTGCCGGCGGGCGCGGCCTATTCCACCGGCGACTGGCTGCGCGAGGCGACGGCCCTTGTCGGCGAATTGCGGGAGCGGGGAAAGCTTCCCGTCTTCGTCGGCGGCACGGGCCTTTATTTCCGCGCGCTCACCGGCGGCCTTTCCGACATGCCGGTCATTTCCGATGACGTGCGCGAGCGCCTGCGCGCCCGGCTTGCGGCGGAAGGATCTGAGGCGCTGCACAAGGAATTGACGGAGCGCGACGGGGAAACGGCCCGGCGCCTCATGCCGGGGGACGGGCAGCGCATCCTGCGGGCGCTCGAAGTGCTGGAGACGACCGGCCGGTCGATCGCGCATTTCCAGGCGGCGGCGGGGCCGGCGGTGATCGATGCCGCGCGGGCGGAAAAGATCGTCGTTCTGCCGGACCGCGCGGTGCTTGCCGCCCGCATCGATCGGCGCTTCGCCGAGATGCTGAAAACGGGGGCGGTGAAGGAGGTGAAGGCGCTGCTGGCGCTGGAGCTTTCGCCCGCCATGCCGGTGATGAAGGCGATCGGCGTGCCGCAGATCGCGGCCATGCTGGCCGGCGATATGAGCGAGGCGCAGGTCATCGAGCGCGGCGCGGCGGCGACACGGCAATATGCCAAGCGCCAGATGACCTGGTTCCGTAACCAGCTCGACGAGAGCTGGCGGAGGATCGATCCGTTGGCCTCTAGCGCCTGATCAGGCTGCTGAGCGGCTTCTTGAGGAGCTGTTCGCGGATGGAGCCCTCGCGGCGCGGCTCCTGCTGCTCGCCGAAGGCGGGGCGCTGCGGCTGGCGATAGGGATCGGCGGCGGGGCGTTGCGGCTCGGCCAGTTCCCGGCGGATGGCGTCGAACCGCTCCTGCGGCGAGGGCTCGTAGACGCTGCCCGCGCCGGGGAGCATGTCGGGCCGATAGGGCTCGGGCGGCGGCGCGGCGGCCGGGCGGGCGGGCGCCGCGGCCTGGAGCGTCTCGATATAGTCTTCCTCGTCCTCGTAGGGCGCGTCTTCGTAGCCGGTCGGCAATGTCGCGCCCTGGCCCTGCGAGGCGAGATAGGCATTCTGGAAATTGGAGATGTCCGGGCCGGAGACCGCGCGCATGCGGGCGACGATCGATCGGAGGTCGACGCTTTGCGGGGTGTCCTCGCTGGTCTTCACGCCGGAGCTGCCGGCCTTCGGCAGGCGGTTCGATTCCACGCGGGAAAAGCGCATGCGCATCGGCACCGCCACGGCCTCGCCGAAGGCGATGGCCTCACCGTTGCCGATGGAGGAAATGAAGCTCGTCGTCGAGGACGAGGAATTGGGGATCGCCGAGCGAATGATCTCCTGGTCGTGCTCGTTGGCAAGGCGCATGGCGAAGATCGTCGAGCACTGGGAAAGGATGGTCGGGTCGAGTTCGCCGGGGCGCTGGGTGATGATGCCGAGCGACACGCCGTATTTGCGGCCTTCCTTGGCGATGCGGGCGATGGCCTGGCGCGTCGGTGCGAAGCCGAGCCTCGGATCGGCCGGCACGTAGCGGTGCGCTTCCTCGCAGACGACCAGCATGTGCACGCCGCCATTGCTCCACAGGCCGATCTCGAAGGCCATGCGGCAAAGCACCGAGGCGACGGAATTGACCACTTCCGACGGGATTCCGGCGAGCTGGAAGGTCGTCACCGGCTTGCCTTCGCCGGGAATGCGGAAGATGCGGGCGATGGTGTCGAGGATCGTGTCGGTGATCGTGTTCGAGGAGAACATGAAATGGTAGCGCGGGTCGTTGATCGCCGACATGATCTTGACCTTGAGCGAGCGCAGGTGCGGCTTCTCCGCCCGGCCTTCGAGGCGGCCGATACGCTCGTCGACGAGCGCCAGCAGGTCGGCGATGCGGAAGGGCACCGGCGTATCGGCGGTGATCGAGCTCTTCTCGCTGGCGCGGCGCATCACGCCGCTCTCGTTCGAGCCGCGGAAGGCGCGCTTGGCCTCGGGAATGAGGTCGCGCAGGATATCCATCTCCTCCGGCACCGGCGGGCGGCCGCGGAAGATCACCTCGGCCAGTTCCTCCAGCCGGAACAGCCAGAAGGGCAGGTCCAGCGTGTCGGTATCGATGACGACGGCAAGGTCGCCGAAGGCGGAGGCGAATTCGTTGTGCGGATCGAGGATCAGGACGCGCAGGCTTGGGTCTGCCTGGATCGCCTTGTGCAAGAGCAGCGTCACGGAGGTGGACTTGCCGACGCCGGTGGTGCCGACGATGGCGAAATGCTTTTCCAGCATGGAAGGCACGTGGATCGTCGCATCGAGGCTCTCGTCCTGCGTCAGCTTGCCGATGACGCAGACATCGTTCTTGCCGGTGTCGTAGACCTTGGCAAGGTCGGAGGCGCGGATGCGGTGCGCGATGGCGCCGAGATAAGGATAGTCGGTGATGCCGGCGGAGAATTCCTCCCGGCCGTCCGCGCTGACATTCACCTCGCCCAGAAGCTCGACCTCGATGCGAAATACCGTGTCGCGGTTGTCGATCCAGTTCTGCTGGTCGGCGGCCATGGAATAGACAAGGGCGACGACGCGGTTGCGGCCGACGGAAATGGAGATGAGGCGTCCGACGGACCACAATTCCGTCAGCGCCGTCTCGCCGCCCTCGGCCACGGCGCTGATCGTGGCGCGCGAGCCGTTGCAGGCGACGACGCGGCCGAGCAGGCGGTTTCCAGGCGCCAGCCCGTCGCGGCGATCCTGCTCGCCCGCCGTCAGAGAGGTCTGGAAATCATTGTTCAGCACGCCCGGCGCTCCTTGCCACCAACCGCCAGCCTAGCGAATGCCGCTTAATAAGACGTTTCGGGTTGAGGCGGCCGTTTGCGGGTCTTTGCAGCCGGGATGGAGGGCGTGCCGTAGCGAAACGAACCAAAAGGCGTTGACGCGCCTTTGCTTTGTGTCTAACAATCCGCCCCATGAAAAATCTGACGGCTATCATTCTTGTGGTGGGAAGGCGCATGGGCAGGGTGGTGTAACCACCCGGCGAAAGCACCCATGCGCGGTAAGCAGGCTCCTCCAGGGGCCTTTTTTTATGCCCAGAAATTCGATAATCACCCGAAATGCGAAAAGAGACGGACGGAAATCCGATGAGCGGAACAGAAAACCAGATGACGGGCGCCGAAATTGTCTTGCAGGCCCTGAAAGACAACGGCGTTGAACATATCTTCGGCTATCCGGGCGGCGCCGTCCTGCCGATCTATGACGAGATCTTCCAGCAGGAAGACATCGAGCACATCCTCGTCCGCCACGAGCAGGGCGCCGGCCACATGGCCGAAGGCTATGCCCGCTCCACCGGCAAGGTCGGCGTCATGCTCGTCACCTCCGGCCCCGGCGCGACCAATGCCGTCACGCCGCTGCAGGACGCCCTGATGGATTCCATCCCGCTGGTCTGCCTCACCGGCCAGGTTCCGACCACGCTCATCGGATCGGACGCCTTCCAGGAATGCGACACGGTCGGCATCACGCGCCCCTGCACCAAGCACAACTGGCTGGTCAAGGACGTCAACGATCTCGCCCGCATCATCCATGAGGCGTTCCGCGTCGCGCAGTCCGGCCGTCCGGGTCCCGTCGTCGTCGATATCCCGAAGGACGTCCAGTTCGCGACCGGCACCTATACGCCGCCGTCCGACGCGCCCATCCAGAAGAGCTACCAGCCGAAGGTTCAGGGCGACGCCAACCAGATCGCGGCTGCCGTCAGCCTGATGAAGTCCGCCCGCCGACCGATCATCTATTCCGGCGGCGGCGTCGTGAATTCCGGTCCGGAAGCCTCGCGCCTCTTGCGCGAGCTGGTCGAGATCACCGGCTTCCCGATCACCTCCACGCTGATGGGCCTCGGCGCCTATCCGGCCTCCGGCAAGAACTGGCTGGGCATGCTGGGCATGCACGGCTCCTACGAGGCGAACATGGCGATGCATGATTGCGACGTCATGGTCTGCATCGGCGCGCGTTTCGACGACCGCATCACCGGCCGCCTCAACGCCTTCTCGCCGAACTCGAAGAAGATTCACATCGACATCGACCCGTCCTCGTTCAACAAGAACGTCCGCGTCGATGTTCCGATCCTGGGCGATGTCGGCAACGTCCTCGAGGACATGGTCCGCCAGTGGCGGGCAAGCGCGAAGGACTACGACAAGGCGGTTCAGGCCGACTGGTGGACGTCGATTGCCAAGTGGCGGGCGCGCAACTCGTTTGCCTATACGCCGAGCCCCGACGTCATCATGCCGCAATATGCGATCCAGCGGCTCTACGAGCTGACCAAGGACCGCGACACCTACATCACGACGGAAGTCGGCCAGCACCAGATGTGGGCGGCGCAGTTCTATGGCTTCGAGCAGCCGAACCGCTGGATGACCTCGGGGGGCCTCGGCACGATGGGCTACGGCTTCCCGGCGGCCATCGGCGTGCAGGTCGCGCATCGCGACAGCCTCGTCATCGACATTGCCGGCGACGCCTCGATCCAGATGTGCATCCAGGAAATGAGCTGCGCCGTGCAGTATAACCTGCCGGTCAAGATCTTCATCCTGAACAACCAGTACATGGGCATGGTGCGCCAGTGGCAGCAGCTGCTGCACGGCAACCGCCTGTCGAATTCCTATACGGAAGCCATGCCCGATTTCGTCAAGCTGGCGGAGGCCTATGGCGGCGTCGGCATCGCCTGCGACAAGCCGGCCGATCTCGACGCGGCCATCCAGGAGATGATCGACGTCAAGCACCCGGTCATCTTCGACTGCCGCGTTGCCAATCTTGCGAACTGCTTCCCGATGATCCCCTCGGGCAAGGCGCATAACGAAATGCTGCTGCCCGACGAGGCCACGGACGAAGCGGTCGCCAATGCGATCGACGCCAAGGGCCGCCAGCTCGTTTGATGAAAAGGTAGAGAACCATGAACGCACACCTTCAGCCCACGGGCTCCGCCTATTTCATCGCCAAGGAAACGCAGGTCGCGGAGAGCCATACGCTCTCGGTGCTCGTCGACAACGAGCCGGGCGTCCTTGCCCGCGTCATCGGCCTGTTCTCCGGCCGCGGCTACAATATCGAGAGCCTGACGGTTTCCGAGACCGAGCACGAGGCGCATCTTTCGCGCATCACCATCGTCACGCGCGGCACGCCGGGCGTGCTGGAGCAGATCAAGTCGCAGCTCGAGCGCATCGTGCCGGTCCACCGCGTGGTCGACCTTACCGTCCGCGCCAAGGTGCTCGGCCAGGAGCGTCCCATCGAGCGCGAAGTGGCGCTGGTGAAGGTCGTCGGTTCCGGCGAGATGCGTCAGGAGACGCTGCGCCTTGCCGATGCCTTCCATGCCAAGGTCGTCGATGCGACGACGGAGCATTTCATCCTGGAGATCACCGGCAAGTCCTCCAAGATCGACCAGTTCGTGGCGATCATGAAGCCGCTTGGCCTCGTGGAAGTCTGCCGCACCGGCATCGCCGCGATGAACCGCGGCCCGCAGGGGATGTGAGCTGTCGAAAGACGGCAAAAGTGACTGAAAAAACGAAGGGCTTTCCGTCTTGGCGGAAAGCCCTTTTTCGTTTCATATCATCTCCAGCGGCCGCTTGCGCGTCGGGGGCGGGAAGGCTTCGTCGAGGAGGCGGAGATCTTCCGAGGTCAGGCGGATCTCGGAGGCCTTGAAATTCTCGCGCACCCGTTCCGGCGAGCCGGACTTCGGGATGGCGATGACATTCGCCCGCGTCAGCAGGAAGGCGAGGGCGACCTGGGCGCTGGTCGCACTGTGAATGCGGCCGATCTCCTCCAGTGCGGGGTGGCCGATGAGCCGGCCCTCGTCGAGCGGCGAATAGGCCATGAGCGGGATGCCCTGCACCTGGCTCCAGCGCAGGAGATCGTATTCGATGCCGCGGCGGGCGAGATTGTAGAGGATCTGGTTGGCGGCGGGCCGGGCCGGCTCGGCGGCGCCGAGCAGCTCCCTCATGTCCGGTTCGTCGAAATTGGAAACGCCCCAGGCGCCGATCTTGCCCGCGGCCTTCAGCCCCTCGAAGGCCTCGACCGTCTCCGCCAGCGGATGGCGGCCGCGCCAGTGAAGGAGATAAAGGTCGATATGGTCTGTGCCGAGCCGCCTGAGGCTCGCCTCGCAGGCCGCGACGGTGCCGGCGCGGCTGGCATTGTAGGGCAGCACCTTGCTGACGAGGAAGACCTCGTCGCGCCGGCCGCCGATCGCGTCGCCGACCACCTCTTCGGCCCCGCCGTCGGCATACATTTCCGCCGTGTCGATCACCGTCATGCCGAGGTCGAGCCCTGCCCGAAGGCTTGCCGCCTCCTCGGCGCGGGAGGCGTCGCCTTCCCCCATGTGCCAGGTGCCGAGGCCGAGCGCCGGCACCTGCCGGCCGCCGGGGAGGGTAACTGCCGGTAGTTCCGCTTTCATCTTGCGCTCCGCGAACAATGGGCCGCCATCCGGAATTGTCCCAATGACAAGAATTGGCTGGCCGTCACCAAGAGATGGACTATCAATCGGAAAAAACAATCCGGATCACAAGAGTCTGCCATGCAGATCGAAATCTTTCTGGCGCTGCTCGTCTTCGCCTTCACGACCTCCATCACCCCCGGTCCAAACAACATGATGCTCTTCGCCTCGGGCGTGAACTTCGGCTTCGTCCGGACAATCCCGCATATGTGCGGCATCGGCGTCGGGTTCCTCGTGCTGCTGCTGGCCGTCGGCTTCGGCCTCGGCGCGCTGCTGGAGACGGTGCCGCTCGTCTATACGGTGCTGAAATTCGCCGGCGGGGCCTACCTCGTCTGGATCGCCTGGAAGATCGGCACCTCGCGCAGCCTCGGCGAGAGCACGGACGCGACCCGGCCGATGAGCTTCCTCGAGGCCGCCGCCTTCCAGTGGGTCAATCCCAAGGCCTGGGTCATGGCCGTCTCCGCCATGGCGACCTATACGAATGCCGCGAACTACACGATGAGCGTGCTCGTCGTCGGCCTTGCCTTCGCCATCGTCAATTTCCCGAGCGTTTCCACCTGGGCCGGCTTCGGCTCGGCGCTGCGCCAGTGGTTGTCCGATCCGGTGCGGCTGAAATGGTTCAATATCACCATGGCGCTCCTGCTTGTCGCAAGCCTCTGGCCGATGCTGCGCTGACGGCATAAGGTCGGGGCAAAGCCGGAGGGACTGCCGTGTCGCACGACCACGATCACGACGACCATCACCATCACGACAACCATTTCTCGCCGATGGAGGCGCGCGTGCGTGCGCTGGAGACCATCCTGACGCAGAAGGGGCTGGTCGATCCCAAGGCCATCGACGTCATCGTCGAGACCTACGAGACGAAGATCGGCCCGCGCAACGGCGCGCGCGTCGTCGCCAAGGCCTGGGCGGAGCCGGACTTTGCCGACTGGCTGAGGCGGGACGCCACGGCGGCCATTGCCAGCCTCGGCTATACCGGCCGGCAGGGCGAGCATATGCGGGCGGTGTTCAACGATGCCGGGACGCACAATCTCGTCGTCTGCACGCTCTGCTCCTGCTATCCGTGGTCCGTGCTCGGCCTGCCGCCCGTCTGGTACAAGGCGCCGGCCTACCGGTCGCGCGCGGTCATGGACCCGCGCGGCGTGCTGGAGGAATTCGGCGTGGCGCTGCCGGCTGGCAGGAAAATCCGCGTCTGGGATTCCACCGCGGAGCTGCGCTATCTCGTCGTGCCCGAGCGGCCGGCCGGCACGGAAGGGCTCGACCAGGAGGCGCTGGCCGATCTCGTCACGCGCGATTCGATGATCGGCACGGGGCTGGCGCTGCCGCTGGAGGCGCGGCCATGAACGGGCCGCACGATCTCGGCGGCCTGCACGGTTTCGGCCCCGTCGTGCCGGAGCCGGGCGAGCCCTATTTTCATGCCGAATGGGAAAAGCGGGCGCTCGGCGTGACGCTCTCCTGCGGCGCCTTCGGCGCCTGGACCATCGACGAGAGCCGCCACGCGCGGGAAAGCATTCCGCCGGCCACCTACCTTTCGGCAAGCTATTACGAGATCTGGATCCGCGCGCTGGAAACGCTCCTTGAACGGCACGGCTTCGCCAGCGCCGCCGAGCTTGCCGAAGGGCGGATGCTGGAGAAGGGGGCGGAGCCGAAGCGCGTGCTCAAGGCGGAGATGGTGCCGGCGGTGCTTGCTAGGGGCGGGCCCTGCGACCGCCCGCTCGACACCGCGCCGCGCTTTGCCGCCGGCGCGCGCGTGCGCACCCGCAACCTCAATCCGCCAACGCATACCCGCCTGCCGCGCTACGCCCGCGACAAGGTGGGCGTGGTGGAGGCCGTGCAGGGCTCCTTCGTCTTTCCGGACGACAGCGCCCACGGCAGGGGCGAGAACCCGCAATGGGTCTATACCGTCGTCTTCGACGGCGCGGAAATCTGGGGCGAGGGGGCCGAGCCCGGCCTGACGGTCTCGATCGATGCCTGGGAGAGCTATCTTGAGCCGGTGTGAGACGCCGATCGATTCGCCCGGCCTGCCGCGCTCCGCCGAGGGCGAGCCGGTCTTTGCCGAGCCGTGGCAGGCACAAGCCTTCGCCATGACCGTCCGCCTGCACGAGCAGGGTGTCTTCACCTGGGCGGAATGGGCGGAGGCGCTATCGCGCGAGGTGCACCGCCCGGGCCGCGCCGCCGATGGCGCGGATTACTTCGACTGCTGGGTGGCGGCACTGTCCGTGCTGCTTTCCGAGCGAGGCGTTGCGAGCGAGGGGGAGCAGGCCGCGCTTTCGGATCGCTGGGCCCGCGCGGCCGAGGCGACGCCGCACGGCAAGCCCATCCTGCTCGAAAACGCGCCCGGATAGAGCATTTCCGCTTTTCCTCGAATCGCGAAAATGCTCTATCCTTTTGTTTCTACGCAATTTCCAACGTAAAACCGCTGCGCACTTTTGCTGGAATTGCTCTAGGCACGATCCGCGACGAAGCGGGCGAGCCACGGGCCGATCAGCGTCACGAGGATCAGCCGCGCCGTCTGCAAGGTCATGACGAAGGCGATGTCGACCTTGCTCGATGCGGCGATGACGGCGATGGAATCGAGGCCGCCCGGGCTGGTCGCAAGATAGGCCGTTAGCGGATCGACGCCGAGGACGAGGATCAGGAGGCCTGCAAGCAGGCCGGAAAAGCTGATCAGCGCGATGATCGAGACGACCGTCGGCAGCAGCGCGCGGCGCGCGTGCAACAGGATCGCCCGGGTGAAGCCGAGGCCGATGTTCCAGCCGAGCAGGGTGAAGGCGGCGACGAGCAGCCATTGCGGCAGGACGATCGTCACCGTGCCCGCCGAATTCAGCACCGAGGCGAGGGCGAAGGGAACGAGGAAGGCGCCGGCCGGGATGCGCAGCCGCTGGCCGATGACGCCTGCGAGGACGCCGATGACCAGCATGGCCGCGAGCGGCAGCAGCGGCACGGGCTCGAACCAGGCATGGGGCGGCACCGCCGCGCCGTCATGGCCGCCGAAATGGGCGACGAGCGTTGCGAAGCTCGCGACGAAGACCACGCGTAGATACTGCATGAAGGCGACGAGACGGATATCCGCCCCATAGGCTTCCGCCATCACCATCATGGTCGAGGCGGCGCCGGCGGAGGAGCCCCAGATCGCCGTCGTGCCGGGCAGGATGCCGGTGCGGGCGATCAGCCAGCCCGATAGCGTGCTGACGCTGATGACGGAGAGCACGACCAGCAGCATCAGCGGCCAGTTCTGCGCAAAGGTGCCGACGAAATCCTCGGACACCATGGTTGCGATCATCAGCGCGAGCACGACCTGCACGACGAAGAAGAAGATGCGGGGCAGGCGGATCGTGCCGCCGCAAAGCGCAACGACGATGCCGGCGAGCATCGGCCCCATCAGCAGCGCCGCCGGGAAGCCCGCCACCTCGAGCGGCACGGTGGCCGCCGCCGAAAGGATGGCGACAAGGCCCCATTGCAGGGCCGCGGGAAGCCGGCCGAGGCCGGGATGCGGGGACAGGCTGTCGCTCGGGGTGTGGGAGGCGGGGGGCAAATCATCGCTCCGGAAGTTGCGCCCTGAATATCGCGTCGGTGGGCCGGCGAACAGGGCCAAATAAAGGGGGATGCGATTTCTCCGCGGTCCCCGGAAGGGCGTTGCCTCTTGCCTCGCCGCTGCGAATCCTGCCAAGTCCCGGCATGGAATTCGCACCTCAACAGGATGAAGCGCTGAAGGCCGTCGCGCGGTGGCTGAAGGAAGGGCGCGAGCCGCTGTTCCGGCTGTTCGGCTATGCCGGCACCGGCAAGACCACGCTTGCCCGGCACTTTGCCGAGAATGTCGACGGCGAGGTGCTGTTCGCCGCCTTCACCGGCAAGGCGGCGCAGGTGCTGCGCTCCAAGGGCGCGACGAACGCCAAGACGATCCATTCGCTGATCTATCGCCCGCGCGGCGAGGAGGAGGTCTCCGACGAGGAGACCGGCAAGACGTCGATCTCGCCGATGTTCTCGATCAACCGCCAGAGCCCGGTCGCCAAGGCCGCGCTCGTCGTCGTCGACGAGTGTTCCATGGTAGACGAGGCGCTCGGGCGCGACCTGATGAGCTTCGGCACGCCGATCCTCGTGCTCGGCGATCCCGGCCAGCTGCCGCCCGTCTCCGGCGGCGGCTATTTCACCAACCAGGAACCGGATTACCTGCTGACGGACATCCACCGGCAGGCGCGCGACAACCCGATCATCCAGCTCGCCATGCAGGTGCGCGAGGGCAGGGACATCGCCTATGGCGACTATGGCGCGGCACGCGTCATCGGCCGCAACGAAGTCGATCAGGCGCTGGTGCTCGACGCCGACCAGGTGCTCGTCGGCACCAACCGCACGCGGCGGCGCTACAACCAGCGGCTCCGCGAGCTCAAGGGCTTCACCACCGATTATCCGCAATCCGGCGACAAGTTGGTGTGCCTGCGCAACGACCCGGCCAAGGGGCTGCTCAACGGCTCGCTGTGGCAGGTGATGAGCTCGTCCAAGGAGACGGTGAAGCCCGGCATCAACCTGATGATCCGGCCGGAAGACGACGACATGGATCGCGGCGCGGCCAAGATCAAGCTGCTCAAGGCGGCCTTCGAGAATCTCGACGAGGAGATCCCGTGGTCGACGCGCAAGCGCTATGACGAATTCGATTTCGGCTATGCGCTGACCGTGCACAAGGCGCAGGGCTCGCAGTGGAACAATGTCGTGCTGTTCGACGAGAGTTTCGCCTTCCGCGACACGCGCGAACGCTGGCTCTACACCGCCATTACGCGCGCCGCGGAAACGCTCACCGTCGTGCGGTAAATCATATCCCCACGACGGACCGCTTTTCAGGAAGCGGTTGAAGGGCCGGTCGTCATGCCCGGCCGCTTACGCCGGCCTCAGTGGCCGACGATCCCCAGCATGACCGCCTTGGCGACGGCCTGGAAACGGTTGTTGCTGTTGAACTTGGCGATGATGTTCTTTTCCATCACCTGCACTTCGCCGGGATCGATTTCGAGTGCGCGGGCGATGCGGCTGGTGGGGTAGCCCTCGGCCATCAGGGCGATGCAGCGCAGCTCCACCGGCGTCAGGTTGGCTTGCGGGACATTGTCGTTGGTCTCGACTTCCAGCGCGCCGGTGAAATCGAGCAGTTCGTTGATCTGCTGCATCTGGCGGCGGATCGTCGATTGCTGGGCGGCGAGCTCGCGCTTGCGCGCGGTCATGGCGGCGCGGAAGATGCCGTCGGCTTCCTCCTGGCTTGCGGCCGCGGCGAGCCGCTCCAGCAGTTCCTGGATCACGGCGACGGGCATTCCCGTCTCGCGGCAGGTATTGACCACGGCCATCTGCTGGATTTCCGCGGGGCCGTAGACCCGCATCGGGCCGACGCGGGCTGCCGTCAGCAGGCCCTTTTCCTCATAGAAATGCAGCGTGCGGTGGGTGACGCCGAAGGCATTGGCCATGTCGGCAATGGCAAGGCGGCCTTCCGGCAGGTTTTCCGGCAGAGGCGCGACGGGCAGGAACCGGATGGACTTGCGCCCGCCCGACCGGGCACCGGCTTTCTTCGACTCACTCGTCATCATGAAAGCGGCCCCCGAAAAAGAAGATCGGTCATGTATTTACCCCCGGTCGCCGTCGCGAGGCCATCTTCCCTGTGAAGGCTGGATGTCGAGACGGCGGATAGTACTCTTTACCGCATGCGTTTTGCCGGCCTGTGCACTCCGGCAAGTGTATACGATCCTGCTGCGGTTTCCGATCCCTATTGTGCATGAATGTTCAGGATCGTCGAATCCGGGCGATAAACATTACCATTTCGCCCATTGTCCTAAAATAGGACGCCGGTGCCGATCTGCATATCGCTATATCTAGGGATGTGTTTTTTTGCCCGGTTGTAGAGCGCTATCGCGTCAGCGCCGTTCTGGTCCCGGGTGCTGCGTCGGCCAGTGCTTCCGGCACCAGCAGGGGACAGGCGTGCCTTCCGCCGGGATAGGGCACGCCCTGCGGCGCCATCGCCTCGCGCGCGAGGCATTCCATGATGTCGCTGGCGGTGCCGTTGCGCAGCGCGTGGCGATAGAGCGGCCCGCTTGCCGAAAGCGCCCGCGCCACGAAACCCACGGCTTCGAAGGCGATGCCCGCCTCGCTGCGCAACTGCTCGCTGGAAAAATGGCGGGCGAAGATCGTTGCGCCGGATTGCTCGTGAATGAGCTTCGCATAGACGCCGTGACCATCCGGGCCGTTCTCGATCCGGATGGCGTAGGAGAGCGCACGGAATTCGTCGGGCGTGTGCGCTTCGATCACGCGCACGGTCCTGTGGTAGGCGGCGGCATCGGCCACGACGCGCGCAAGGGCGTTGCAGGCGCCGCCGGCAGGCCAGCATTGCAGGATGTGCAGATGCGGAAGATCCTGCGTGCTGCCGGCGAGTTTCGACTGCATGACGAGCGCGAACTGGGCTTTCGCGATCGCCGCATCGGTCTGGTCCGGATAGGCGAAGGGTGCGAGGAAGACCAGCGGCAGCAGGGAGAGGAGCGCCAGCGGCGAGGAGACCGGCGCGGGGATCCAGGGGCGGCGCGCCTTCGGCGGCGGGCTGATGGCGCGTGTGGTCGTCGCGGCGGGGAGGGCGGTGGCCTGCCGGGTCTCGCGAAACATGTATTCCGGCACATAGCTGCCGAGCGGCACACGGATGCGCAGGCTGTCCGAGGCGCCCTCGGTCTCGTAATACTGGTCCAGCAGCTTGCGCAGCTTGCCGGCCTGCACGCGCACCAAGGGATCGTTTCCGGCGTCGAAGCCGGAGGTCCGGCCGAAGACGTCGATGCCGATGCTGTAGCCCTTCAACTGGGCGGCCTTGCCGGAAAGCTCGTTCTGGACGATGTAGGCGAGAAAGGAGCGCAGCCGCTCGGAGCGGGCGAAAGTCTCGCTGGTCAGGACAGCATCAAGGGCAAACCGCACGCGCTCGCATGCCGGCCGGTCGGTCGTGCTCATCGTGTCGCCACAGAGAAGACCATCGTCGCCGCCTGATGTCCCTTCGTCCCCGCCTCGCAATGCGCCGCAGCGCATACTTTCTCATATGAAGCGAGTTTATCGATGATTCTTGATCAACGGCAAGGGTCAAGCGCGGGCTGGCGGAGCGAATCTTCCGCAATGCCGGTTCGCCAGGCTGTTGCGGCGATTGCCCTTGTGGAAACAACAAGCTAGACGTTGATCCTTCAACGAGGAGTCCGCGTCCCATGCCTGCCAAGCTGTCGGTCAATCTCAACGCCATTGCCATGCTGCGCAACCGCCGGGACCTGCCCTGGCCGAGCGTCATCGGCCTCGGCCGTATCGCGCTCGAGGCAGGGGCGAGCGGGCTGACCGTGCATCCCCGGCCGGACCAGCGCCATATCCGCTTCAGCGACCTCGCGCCGATCCGCAGGCTCATCGACAGCGCGTTTCCAGAGGCGGAATTCAACATCGAGGGCTTCCCGGAAGACAATTTCATGCGCCTCGTCGAGGAGCACCGCCCCGAGCAGGTGACGCTGGTGCCGGACGATCCGTCGCAGGCGACTTCAGACCACGGCTGGGATTTTCGTAAAAACCGCGCCCTGCTCGGCGATATCGTCGGCCGGCTGAAGAAGCTGGGCCTGCGCGTGTCCGTCTTCGCTGACGGCACGCCGGATCGCGAGGCGCTGACGATCGCGAAGGAGGTCGGGGCCGACCGGATCGAGCTTTACACTGGCCCCTATGGCGGCTGCCACGACAATCCGGCCGAAGCGTCCCGGATCGTCGAGGAACTCGGCGAGACGGCGGACATCGCCTTCGAGCTCGGGCTTGGCGTCAATGCCGGCCACGACCTGACCGTCACCAACCTGCCGGCACTCGTCGCGCGCATTCCCCGCTTGGCGGAGGTTTCCATCGGCCATGGCCTGACGGCCGATGCGCTGGAATACGGCATGGCGGAAACGGTGCGCCGCTTCTGCCGCGCCTGCGGCCAGGATATCTGAGTGCGCGGCGGCGCCCGGAGGGGCGCCGCCTTGCCTGTCAGCCGAGGAAGGCCGCCTTGCTGGCGGCGATAAAGTCTTCCAGCGATGTCGTCTTGCGGCCGGAGAGCGCTTCGGCATCCAAGGTGACCGTGGCGATCTTGCCTTCGCGCGTATTGGCATCGAAGGAGACGACGGTCGGGATGAAGCCTTCCGGCAGGCCGGCGGCTTTCAGGCCTTCGGCAAGCTGCGCATCCGTGACCTGCACGACCTTCAGCGGCTTTCCGGTCGCCCCGGAAACCAGCGCGGCGATCTCTTCCGCCGTGCGGCTCTTCGTGCCGGTCAGCGTATAGGTCTGGCTTTCGTTCCCCGCCTTCAGAAGCGCGCCGGCGAGGGCGGCGGCGGTGTCGGCGCGGGTGATATGGGCGATCCGGCCGGTGCCGGTCGAGGTGTACCAAGCGCCGGTCGTGAGCGCATGCGGCAGCGACTGGAAGAGGTTTTCCGCATACCAGCCGTCACGCAGGATCGTATAGGGGATGCCGGTCGCCTTGATCGCCTCTTCGGTGCCGAAATGGTCGGGGGCGAAGGTGACGAGCGAATCCTCCGGCTGCGGCATCGACGTATAGAGAATGTGCTTCACGCCGGCCTTCCTGGCGGCGGCGACGGCGGCCGTGTGCTGGACAAGGCGCTTGCCGGGTTCCATCAGCGCGTCGGTGGAGATGATCAGCACCTTGCCGGCCCCGGCGAAGGCGGCATCGAGCGAGGCCGGATCGTCGAAGTCCGCCGCGCGCACGGTCACGCCCCTTGCGGCATAGTCGGCGAGCTTTGCCGGATCGCGGGTCGTGGCGACGATGCCGGCGGGGGCGACCTTGCCGGAGGCGAGGAGGTCGTCGAGGACGAGGCGGCCGAGCTGGCCGGAGGCGCCGGTAACGAGAAGCGTGTCGGTCATGTCTTTCCCTTTCTGGCAGGGCTGGCGAAAGGGCCTCATCCTGCTGCATGTTGGTCTCTTATTGAGACTTGCTCTTATCTGGTAATCTGATAGAGCGTGTAAAGAAGGCAGTTTTTTCTGCGGTGGTTACCTGGAGGGAACCGGCTATGAACAGGATCGTCGACAGCGCGCGGGGCGAGCGCGTCATCCTCATCGATGGCGTGGCCATGTCGATGGACGATTGTCCCGTCCGCGATGTGCTGGCCAGCGTCGGCGGCAAGTGGACCTCGCTGATGATCATCGGCCTTGCCGACGGGCCGCGCCGCTTCTCCCAGCTGCGCCGCTTCATTCCCGACATTTCGCAGCGTATGCTGACCCAGACGCTGCGCGACCTGCAGCGCGACGGCTATCTCACGCGCACCGTCTATCCGACGCAGCCGCCGAGCGTTGAATATCAATTGACGCCGCTCGGGCACTCCTTCCTTGCGCTCCTGCGCTCCCTCGTGCAGTGGTCTACCGAGAACCATGCCGCGATAAGGGCCGCGCGGGCGGCCTACGACGCGGAACAGGCATGACGCTCCGGTAAGCCGGAGCCAATCGGGGAAGGGCATGAAGCCACTGGATATCGGCATTGCCGGCGCGGGGCCGGCGGGGCTTGCCGCCGCATTGTTTCTCGCCCGGGGCGGCCATCGCGTGGAGCTTATCGAACGGTTCGAGCGGCCGTCGCCGGTCGGTTCCGGCCTGCTGATGCAGCCGACGGGCCTGACGGTGCTGGAGGCACTCGGCCTTTCCCCGGCAATCCATGCCCTCGGCAACAGGATCGATCGGCTGCATGGCGCGGATGCGCGTAGCGGCCGCACCGTGCTCGACGTCCGCTACGATGCGCTGGCCGGTGGGCGCTATGGCCTTGCGGTTCATCGCGCCGCTCTCTTCTCGACATTGCACGACGCCGTCGTCGCCGAGGGCATTCCCATCCGCACCGGCATCACGCTGGCAAAGGCCGAGACGCGGCACGCCCGCACGGCGCTGCACGACGGCGAGGGCGAGATCGTCGGCGACTACGACCTGGTGATCGACGCGACGGGCGCACGCTCGCAGCTTGCGGCGGATTCCATCGCCGCGCCGCGCGTGAAGGAACTGCCCTGGGGGGCGTTCTGGGCGACGCTCGACTGCGAAGGGATCGCGCACGAGCCGCGGGCGCTCAGCCAGCGCTACGATGCGGCGAAGGTGATGATCGGCGTCCTGCCCGTCGGCCGGGCGCATCCGGGCGAGGGCGACAAGGTCGCTTTCTTCTGGAGCCTCAAGACGGCGAATGCCGAGGCGGTGAGGCAGGCGGGGCTCGACCGCTGGAAGGCCTCAATCGCCGATTACTGGCCCGAGACCATGCCGTTCCTCGACCAGATATCGGATTGGGACCAGTTGACGCTGGCGCGCTACGCGCACCGCACGATGCTGCCGCCCCATGCGGACGGCATCGTCTTCATCGGCGACAGCGCCCATTCGACCAGCCCGCAGCTTGGGCAGGGGGCGAACATGGCCCTGCTCGACGCGGCGACGCTGGCGCATGCCCTATCGTCGGCGGCATCGCTGGACGAGGCGCTTGCCGCCTATGCCGCTGCACGGCGCGGCCATGTGCGTCTGTTCCAGCTTCTCTCCTACGTCTTCACGCCGTTCTACCAGTCGGATTCGCGCTCGATCGCCTGGCTGCGCGACCGGCTGGTGGCGACGGTCGCGCGGATTCCGCCGGCGCCGCAGATCCTTGCGGCCATCGTTTCCGGCACGCTGGCCGACCCGTTCACGCAGGCGGGCCTTCAGGAATGCCGCTGGCCCGAACTGCGGCTTGCCTGACCGCAAAAACAAAAAGGGCCGGTTTCCCGGCCCTTTCCGATGCGAATATTGCGAAAATCAGGCTGCGGACAGCTGATCGGCCGACATCTTGCCGGACTTGCGGTCGCGAATCAGCTCGAAGCTGACCTTCTGACCTTCGTTGAGGCCTGCGAGGCCTGCGCGCTGTACGGCGGAGATGTGGACGAATACGTCCGGTTCACCGCTGTCCTGCTGAATGAAGCCGTAGCCCTTGGTCGTGTTGAACCACTTTACGGTGCCAGTTGCCATGACGAAACCTTTCCTGAACCGTCAAATCAATCGTCGGTCGCCTGAGGCGACCATGGGTGGTCGAATTTGAAGGGGAAGTCGTCAAGGTACAGGCGGTCGCCTGCAAATGCAGAAGTCAACGTTCAAATCGATGCGGGAGAAATAGGGGGTTCGGTGGAAACGGTCAAGATCGTGCGCGCGTGCGAGGCGCCGCCGAACCTGAAAATATCAAGCCGCGCCGGCTTCCCCCGGAGAAAAGGCGTCTGCAGGGCGGGCGGAAAGAAGGCTCCGTTTCCGGAGCCTTCCGATTCGCTTCAGGCGGGCCGCCGCTTGTCGACGCGGTGGTGGTCGAGGAAGGCCGCGATTGCGGCCTCGCCGCAAAGGCGGCGCTGCTGGGTAAAGGCGGTGGCGATGCGCGCGGCATCGCCGAAGGTGACGATTGCCGTCTCAGCGCTCCCGGGCGCGCGGGTGAGTGTGTCGGTCACGATATCCGCCATGGTGCGCGGCAGGATGTCAGTGCAGTCATGCATGCGTTCGAAAACGGTGCCGATGGGCACGATCTGGTCCTCGAAGATCACCATCGGTTCGGCGCGCTCGTCTTCCCAGGCATCGAGCGCCTCGAGGGCATTGCCGAAAAGTTGCTGCAGAGTGATGGGAGCATGTCCTTCGTGAAGGTCGGGCAGGAAATTCAACATTTTCTGTCTCCTTGGCGTAAGGGCGTTTCGCTTCGTACTCCTACTGAATTCCCGGGATGCAGGCTTGCCGGCGGGTCGGCGCACGGATTGCTGCGTCGCGGGTCTCACAAATCTTAACAACAGGAAACGGATTGGGAAGCGAAAAATATTGTCCGCTCCCGGCCGCCTGGCAGTTAGCGGTAGAGTTTTGTTTCAAAACAGCGACATAGCAGGAAGAATATTTTTGTTCCCGTTGTGCGCTGCAGCGATGCCGCTCCGCTATCCTGCGCCGTGAACCGGTGTACATCATCCGCAAATCACTTCCTTTCGTTTCCGGCGAAGAAGGCTGTTGACCGGAAGGGGGGACATCGCTAGAACATGCCGAACCGTACGGTACGGTACGCATCGAAAGTGGATGATATCTTGCAGACGCTGGAACAGGGCAGGGCAGGCGCAGCCGCCGCGGGACTGACGGAACGTCAGGGCGCGGTGCTGGAGCGTGCGCTCGGCCTTCTGGTCGAGGGCGGCGAGCGGGCGCTGACGACGGCCGGTGTCGCGCGTGCGGCCAACTGTTCCAAGGAAAGCCTCTACAAGTGGTTCGGCGACCGCGACGGGCTGATCTCCGCGATGATCACCTACCAGGCCGGCAAGGTGCGCACCGTCGAGGTCGATGCCGGCAAGCTGACGGCCGAAACGCTGCGCCAGAATCTCGTCGCCTTCGCGCGCGATCTGATCGACGTGCTTTCCGGCGAGGTCTCTCTGGCGCTGAACCGTCTTGCCATCGGCCAGGCGAGCCGCGAGGGCGCCGGGCTCGGCCGCCTGCTGCAGGAGCGCGGCCGCCGGCAGATCGGCAAGCGCGCCGCGGCGCTGCTGGAAGCCGGCCGCAAGGCGAAGCTGCTTGCTTTCGATAGTGCAGACGAGGCATACGGCACGCTCTACGGCCTCATCGTTTCGGACATGCACCTGCGCATGCTTCTGGGAGAAGATGCCGCAGCGCTCAAAAAGGAATTCTCGCCGCGTGCGGAGAGGGCTGTGGAAGCCTTCCTGACGCTTCACGGTGCGAAAGGATAAGCCGGCAGGAAACCGCCGGTTCGGATCAAACAGACCAGCTAAGGGAAGGAACCATCGATGCGCGTCTATTACGATCGTGATGCCGATCTCAACCTCATCAAGGCGAAGAACGTCGCCATCGTCGGCTACGGCTCGCAGGGCCGTGCGCACGCTCTCAACCTCAAGGATTCCGGCGCCAAGAACGTCGTGATCGCGCTCAAGGCCGGTTCGCCGACCGTCAAGAAGGCCGAAGCCGATGGCTTCAAGGTCATGACCGTCGCCGAAGCCGCCAAGTGGGCCGACCTCCTGATGATGGCGACGCCGGACGAACTCCAGGCCGACATCTACAAGGCCGACATCGCCGGCAACATCCGCGACGGCGCTGCCATCGCCTTCGCTCACGGCCTCAACGTCCACTTCGGCCTCATCGAGCCGAAGGCTTCGCTCGACGTCGTCATGATCGCGCCGAAGGGCCCGGGCCACACGGTTCGCGGCGAATACCAGAAGGGCGGCGGCGTTCCCTGCCTCGTCGCCGTTCACCAGAACGCTTCCGGCAACGCGCTTGACGTCGCTCTGTCCTACGCCTGCGGCGTCGGCGGCGGCCGTTCGGGCATCATCGAAACCAACTTTAAGGAAGAGTGCGAAACCGACCTCTTCGGCGAACAGGTCGTTCTGTGCGGCGGTCTCGTCGAACTGATCCGCGCCGGTTTCGAAACGCTGGTCGAAGCCGGCTACGCTCCGGAAATGGCCTATTTCGAGTGCCTGCACGAAGTGAAGCTCATCGTCGACCTGATCTATGAAGGCGGCATCGCCAACATGAACTACTCGATCTCCAACACGGCAGAGTGGGGCGAATACGTCACGGGTCCGCGCATCATCACCGCCGAAACGAAGGCCGAGATGAAGCGCGTCCTCACGGACATCCAGACCGGCAAGTTCACTTCGGACTGGATGCAGGAATGGAAGGCCGGCGGCGCCCGCTTCAAGGGTATCCGCCGCAACAACGACGCGCACCAGATCGAGGAAGTCGGCGCCAAGCTGCGTGGCATGATGCCCTGGATTGGCAAGAACAAGCTGGTCGACAAGGCCGTCAACTGATCATCCCTGCCTTTTGCAGGACAGGAAGCCGGGTGGATATTCCGCCCGGCTTTTTCATGCGGGTCGCGCATTCTTCGAGCGAGCCATGGTGCAGTGCATATTTTCGAACATTGCGGCGCAACAAGTAATAACCTTGCGAAAACCTCCCTTTAGGAACAAAATACGAGAGTGTTTCGTTCGGCTGTCAGGAGGATAGTGCGATGACCACGATTGCTCAATACTTCGCATGGTTCGACCTTTTCATCCTTTGCAGTATAGCTGCACTGGTGCTGGTCAGCCTTTATACCGACCGGGCAACCTGAAAGCCCGGCACACGTGAAACGGACGCCGGCCGGCCCTTCGGATGGCAAGAGTAGTTTTGCGTAAAACCTTGGGCGTTTGCCCACTTTGTTTTGGCGAGAATATTTAGGTCAGCATTGTTGACATAAATTCATCGTCGTGATGAGGTGCGGGTCAAACAACAGCCCGAGGAAAACCCTATGTTCGAATGGGACAAGGCCTTCGCGACACGTGCGTCGCGGATGAAGGCATCCGAAATCCGCGAATTGCTGAAACTCCTGGACCGGCCGGACATCATCTCCTTCGCCGGCGGCATCCCAGACCCCGCGCTGTTTCCGAAGGAAGCCTTTGCGGCGGCCTATGCCGATGCGCTTGCGGGCGAGGGCGCGGCGGCGGGCCTGCAATATTCCGTCAGCGAGGGCTACAGGCCGCTGCGCGACTGGCTGGCCGGCGAGATGGGCAGGATCGGAATTCCCTGCACGGCGGAGAACGTCTTCATCGTCTCCGGCTCGCAGCAGGGGCTCGACTATCTCGGCAAGCTCTTCCTCTCTCCGAAGGATACGGCGCTCGTCACCTGGCCGACCTATCTCGGCGCGCTGCAGGCCTTCAACGCCTATGAACCGACCTATGACCGGCTGAACCTTTCCGGCAACCGCACGCCCGAAGCCTACCGCGCGACGGCGGCGGAGGCGAGCGGGCGGGTCAAGTTCGCCTATCTTTCCGCCGACTTCGCCAATCCGACCGGTGAGACGGTGGATCGCGCCGGCCGCGAAAAGCTGCTTGCGCTTGCCGAGGAGCTGGACATTCCCGTCATCGAGGACGCGGCCTATCAGTCGCTGCGTTACGATGGCGAGGCCATCCCGCCGATCCTGGCGCTGGAGATCGCCAGGAAGGGCGATATCGACGCCGCGCGCACCATTTATTGCGGCAGCTTCTCCAAGACGCTCGCGCCGGGCCTTCGCGTCGGCTACATCGTCGCGGCCGCGCCGGTCATCCGCAAGCTGGTGCTGATGAAGCAGGCGGCGGACCTGCACTCCTCCACGATCAACCAGATCGCCATCGCACATGTCGCCGAGCGCGGTTTCGACGCGCAGGTCGCGAAGATCCGCGCCGCCTACAGCCAGCGCCGCGATGCCATGCTGGCGGCGCTCGACAGGTACATGCCGGAGGGCGTGAGCTGGACGCGGCCCGAGGGCGGCATGTTCGTCTGGGTGACGCTGCCCGCCGGCATGGACGGCGCGAAGCTGCTCGCCCGTTCCATCGACACGGAGAAGGTCGCCTTCGTGCCGGGACAGGCCTTCCATGCCGACGGCAGCGGCGCCAACACGCTGCGTCTCAGCTTCTCCTGCGCCGATGCCGCGACGATCGAGGAGGGCATTTCCCGCCTCGGCCGGCTGCTGGGCAGCGAGCGCATGGCGGCATGATTGCCCCTCACCCTAACCCTCTTCCCGCCAGCGGGGAGAGGGAACTTGCCCCACGCGACGTTGAAGGTTTGGAAAACGGTGCGGCATATCTCCTTCTCCCCGCAGCCAAGGAGAAGGTGCCGGCAGGCGGATGAGGGGCACCTTAATCACCAAGGCAAGCCAGCGCCGATTCGAAGACCAGGTCCGGCAGAACCCCGAACGTATAGGGCGCGTGCACACGCTCCCACTTCTGGTGATAATCACGCCCCCACGGCCCGATATTGACCGTCGGGAAGGAAAGCAGCCCTTCCGGCACATCGTCGGTGAAGGCCGGCGAGGGGGTATTGGCGGCCAGCAACCCGGTCTCGCCCGCATCCGGCCGGTGGCCGAAGAAGCTCATGTCGGAAATGCCGGCGAAGATCTGCTTGAACTTGATCGCGGTGCCATGCCTGCGCGCGGTCTCGTCCATCACGCGCCTGAACCTTTCCCTGAGGTCGCGTCCCGCCCCGGACTGTTCGAGATGCACCAGCGGATAGTGCAGGCTGCCGAAGCCGACGATCACGGCCGGCCCCTCGATGCCGGCCTCGGTGGCTGCGGCCGAGACGATTTCGCGGCTGACCTTCAGCGGATCGGTGCCGCCGGAAAGCGCCCGGTCGAGCGCGGCGAGACGCGCCAGTGCATCCGCCCCGCCGCGCGCTTCCACCCGCTCCACAAGCGCGGCATAGGTCAGCACGAGGCCTTCCGTCCTGATGGGCTCGCGGCCCCGGTAGCGGGCGGCGTTGGCGTCCTGCACATCGAGCGCCGTTCGCAGCGCGCCGGAAACGGTGGCGTGGAACTCGGCGAGGATATCGCCGGCGCTGCGGCGGTGCGTCAGCCAGTTGAAGGACAGCCAGACGCGGTCCGGCGTCGTCACGTCATAGCCGTCGCGGATGTCGCGGGCTTCCAGGCACACGGGCGGCGGTGAGCGCTCGCCGAAGGCCTCGTCGCTGAGTTCCGGCACTGTGTCCATGGCGCGGGTGATCTCGGCGCTGATGCGGTGGGCGCTGGTGCCGTTGAACGGATAGCCGGCATGGGTCGGCCGGCCGATGACGAAGGCGAAGGGCGCGAACTTGCCGATGGAGCCGAGATAGACCGCCCGGCCTTCCTCGCCGTCGCGCTCGCAGCTCGACGCGTCGAGATTGATGCCGGCGACGATGTCGAGATCGAAGCGGCGCGCGATTGCGGGCAGGGCGTTGCGCAGGCTGCGCATGCCGCGCGAGCGGTTCTCCTCGTCGGGCGTCGCGACGAAGAGGATGTTGCCGTCCGGCGCCTCCAGCCCGGCAAAGCGCTCCAGCGCCGCGATGCCTGCGGCGAGGCCGCTCTTCATGTCGAGGAGGCCCCGCCCGGCGATGAAGTCGCCGCTCTCGAAATCCTCAAGCGCCTTCTCCTCCGCTCTATTGAGGGAGCGGCTGCGAAGCTCCTTCGTCAGGGCCTCCGTCAGCGGCTCGGGATCGCAGGCGAGCGAGGCAAGCGTGCCGTAATTGGCGATGGAGACCGTATCGAAATGGCCGGCCAGCACCACGGTTTTCCGCCCGCTTCCGCGCACCAGCGCGACGACGCTCCGGGTCAGCGGCTCGCCGTGGCTGTCCACGGTGAAGAGCCGGTCCGGGTGGCGGCGGAAACAGGGCGTTTCGGCAAGATGCGCCCGCAGCCGTTCGGAAAAGTCCGCCTCGTCCGGCGAGCCCGTCACGCTCGGCCAGCGGGTCATCATAAGGGAGAGTTCGCGCGTGCGGGCGGCGGCGGTGCCGAGGGCGGTTTCGTTGGTCATGACGGGCCTGCCGAAAGCTGTTGCATTGAAGGAAAGGGAAGGCTAGCCAAGAGCGATGGCAGGCGAAACGGCAATTTCCTGGAAAAATCGCAGGCAGTATTGTCGTTTCGGCAGTTGAAACTGGCATTTCGGCAGGATCGATGGACACGACGGACCGCAAGCTTCTCGCCCTTCTGCGCAAGGATGGCCGCGCCTCGCTTTCGGCGCTTGCGGCGGAGCTGAAGGTTTCCCGCGGCACCGTGCAGAACCGCATCGACCGGCTGGAGCGCGACGGCGTCATCGCCGGTTTCACCGTGCGGGTGACCGAGGCAGACGATCCCCATGCCGTGCGCGCCGTCATGATGATCGAGATCACCGGCCAGAAGACGCTCGCCGCGATAAAGGCGCTGCGCGGCATACCGGAGGTGCGCGCGCTCCACACCACCAACGGCGCGTGGGACCTCATCGCGGAAATCCAGGCGGAGAACCTCGTCGAGTTCGAGCGGGTGCTGCGCGGCGTGCGTGCCATGGATGGCGTGTCGAAATCCGAGACGAGCCTGCTGCTGACCACCCTTTAAGATTCCGCGTCCGGTTGGTGCGAAAAGGCGCTTTCCATTGCCGGTCAGCCGGTTACACTCGGCAGGCCTATCCGGAAGGACCTCATGTCGCTACGCCTTGCCACCTTCAACATCGAAAACCTCATGACCCGTTTCGATTTCACGGGTTTCCGCAATCAGACTCGCCAGGATCGCGTGCTGCGCCTTTTCGACATCCGCAACGAGGCGGAATACCAGCGGCTGGAGGAGGCGCGCACCATCGCGCATACGGACGATGCCCGCCAGCACTCGGCGCTCGCCATCGCCGATGCGGATGCCGACATTCTCTGCCTGCAGGAGACCGACAACATGGCCGCCCTGCAGGCCTTCGAATATGGCTATCTCTTCCGCATGGTGGGCAACGGCTACCGTCAGAAATACCTCATCGAGGGCAATGACAGCCGCGGCATCGACGTCTCCGTGCTGATGCGCGAGGAAACGCGCGACGGCCAGCGCATCGAATGCGTCGATATCCGCAGCCATGCCGGCGTCACCTATCGCGATTTCGGTCTCTATACGCCCGATCTCGGGCCGGGCATCGACCAGAACGACAAGATCTTCAAGCGCGATTGCCTGGAGATGGACCTGCGCATCGGCGGGCGGCCGCTGACGCTCTATGTCGTGCATTTCAAATCGATGGGCCCGGGGCGGGACGGCATGGACGGCCGCCAGTCCACCATGCCCGTGCGCATGGCGGAGGCGCGGGCCGTGCGCCGCATCGTCGAGGACCGATTCGGCCTCGGCCGCACGGCGGACAAGGCATTCGCCATCTGCGGCGACATGAACGACTATCAGGAAAAGCTCGCCATCGAGGGCGACAGGCGCAATGGCTATCGCTTCATCCCGCGCAAGGAGGACGTCAGCGCGCTTGATGCCTTCACCGCGGATGGCTTTGCCGTGAACCCGATGCTGCGCCGGCCGGTGGACGACCGCTGGACGCTCTATCACAGCCGCGGGCCGGAGGAGCGCCATCTCTGCCAGCTCGACTATATCTGGCTTTCGCCGTCGCTTGCCGAGCGCAATGCCCACCATGTTCCGGAAATCATCCGTGCCGGCCAGCCTTTCCGCACGCTCTTCCCGCCGGGGCAGGAGGTGGAGCGCTATCCGCGCGTCGGCTGGGACCGGCCCAAGGCCTCCGATCACTGCCCGGTGGTCATGACGCTCGACCTGTGAGCCGCCCCGCGGCTCATTTCCACTTGCCCGCGGCCGGCCGCTCGGGCAGGCTTACGGCCGAAAATCGAATAGGGAGAATGCTTTGTCCCGCCGCTACGCCATCTACGACGTCTTCACCGACACGCGGCTTGCCGGCAACCCGCTGGCGGTCGTCTTCGATGCCGAGGGTCTCGACGACGATGCGATGCAGCGCATCGCCGGGGAGTTCAACCTGTCGGAAACCGTCTTCGTGCTGCCGCCGGAAAAGGCGGGGCATACCGCGCGCCTGCGCATCTTCACCCCCGGCCGTGAGCTGCCCTTCGCCGGGCACCCGACCGTGGGGGCCGCGATCGCCATCGCCGAAGCGGGCGAGGGCGGGCGGGAGCCGCGCGACCAGGTCAGCGTGCTGGAGGAGAATGTCGGCCCGGTGCGCTGCGCCACGCGCCTTGCCGGCGGCAAGGCGTCCTTTGCCGAATTCGACCTGCCGCGCAAATCCGCGCGGCTCGACGCCGCCTTCGACAAGCAGGCGCTCGCGGATGCGTTCAGCCTGAAGCCGGCGCAGATCGGTTTCGAAAATCACGTCCCGTCGCTGTGGAGCGCGGGCGTCGCCTTCGTGATGGTGCCGGTGCACGATCTCGCCGCGGCGGCGGCCGTGGAGTTCGATCCGATGCTCTGGGAGCGTTGTGCGCCCTTCGCCGAGGGGCGGCTCGCATCCGCCTATCTCTATTGCCGCGCCGGCGTGAACCACAATGCGAAGTTCCACGCCCGCATGTTTGCGCCCGACATGGGCATCACCGAGGACCCTGCGACCGGCTCGGCCGTCGCCGCCATGTCCGGCGCCATCCATTTCTTCGACAAGCTGGTCGACGGCCACCACCCGTTCCTCATCGAGCAGGGCGTCGAAATGGGCCGCCCGTCGCTCATCCACCTCCATCTCGACATCTCGGGCGGAACGATCGCCGGCGCACGCATCGGCGGGGAAGCCGTCCGCATCGCCACCGGAACGCTGGATTTGTGACGCCTTTTTTGCGCTGCGGAAGAAATTTGCGCCAAGACGCATTTTTTTCAAACCGCGGTATAGACAAGCCCCCAGAACGCCTTTATACGCCCCTCCAGCACCGCAGCAGCGGTCAAGTGGGTGATTAGCTCAGTTGGTAGAGCAGCTGACTCTTAATCAGCGGGTCCACGGTTCGAGCCCGTGATCACCCACCATTCTTCCCTTTAAGAAGAATGGGTTACGCTGATTTTCTCTTGTAATACATTAAATGTGGACGCTTCTGGCGGCATGCGACTGCATCGCCACCGTTAGGTTCTGGCAGCCGGCCGATTTGTCATCCGTTCAGGTTGTTGTCAGCAAGCGACTGCATGGGGGGAAGCGGGGCCGATGCCCAGTGCTGCTCCGCTTTCGCTTCAGGAAATACCAGGTGGATGATCCCGTTTCATCCTGATCCCGGCATGTGCCTTGTGACGTTTCGAAATCCGGGCATCGGCGAGATTGGCTTGGCTGCCGGCTTGGTAAAACGATGAAAAACCGTCCTATTTTCTGGGCACTGATCCTGTTGCTCGCCGTGCGGCTCCTGGCGATGATCTGGGTTCCCCTTACCGATCCCACGGAAGCACGTTATGCTGAAATCGCGCGCAAAATGGTCGAAACCGGCAACTGGATCACGCCCCAGTTCGACTATGGAGTGCCGTTCTGGGCCAAGCCGCCGCTGCATACGTGGCTGTCGGCGGCGGGAATGGCCGTCTTCGGTGTCACGCCCTTTGCTGCTCGGCTTGGAATACTGGCGGCGGCCGTTGCAACCCTTGCAATCCTGTGGCTGTGGGCGAGAACGGTGGCCGACCGCCGCACGGCGGCTGTCGCCGTGCTGGTTACGGCCAGTTCGGGGCTCTTCTTCGTTTCCACCGCCTTTGTCCAGACAGACATGGTCCTGACGCTCGGTGTCACCGCGACCATGGCCGGTTTCTACAATGGGCTGGAAGGCCGCGGGCGCTGGGGCTGGCTCTTTTTCCTGGGCCTCGCGATCGGGCTTCTGGCCAAAGGGCCTGTCGCGGTGGTTCTTTCCATGACGCCGATCACGGCCTGGATGTTCTGGCGCGGCAACTGGAAGGATATCGCCCGTTTGCCCTGGACGGGTGGGGTGGCATTGTGTGCCGCTCTGGTCATTCCCTGGTATGCCGCTGCGGAAATAGCCACGCCCGGCTTCCTTCGCTATTTCCTGATCGGCGAGCATATCCAGCGCTTCCTCGAACCCGGTTGGACTGGGGACCTCTACGGTTCGGGCCGTGAGCAGCCCAAGGGCACCATCTGGCTGTTCTGGATGGCGGCCATGCTGCCATGGACGCCGCTCCTGCCCATTCTCCTGTGGAGGTTGAGAAAGTCGGGGAAGCCCGCTGACCGGGGGCTTCACCTCTATCTCCTCTTATTCGCGCTGACACCGCTTGTGTTCTTCACCCTCGCGGCGAACATCCTACTCGCCTATGTCCTGCCGGGCGTGCCGGCGGCGATATTGCTTGCCGTGATGCTGTGGACGCAAAGTGGACCCGGGGGCGCGGGATGGCTGAAACTCGGCGTTGCCGAAGCCGTCGTGATTTTCGCCGGCGTGACTGCCGCTTCCTTCCTCGGCGCCGATCGCTCGTTCCTGCCCAGCGAAGCTCGCCTGATCGCAGACTTCCACGGCCCGGGGCGCCTGGCTATCCTGGGTGGTCGCAGTTTTTCGGCCGAATTCTATACGCAAGGCAGGATCGTGCGCTTGCAGACCCCTGCGGAACTTGCGGCATGGCTCAAGCCGGGCGACGGGGTGCTCGTTCCCAAAGGGCGGCGCGAGGTATTTTCGAGATATCTCGGTGGCTCTCTCGAGCCGGTATCGCAGGATCAGGACTATCTTCTGTTCACGCCGGGATCTCTGCCGCCGTCCCCGGCGGGTGGTTGATTATCCGGCATCCTCGGGAACGAGATGAACGTTCGTCAGCAGTCCCTCCGGGGGAAGCGCGCCCTTCCAGACGATCCGGGGGGCCGGGAGCTTGATGCCGAAGCGGGGGGAGTACCAGCCTCCGGTGCCGGCGGGGCCGCCAGCAGCGCTCTCGATCTGGCCCGGATGCGAGAAGGACAGGGTCGCAAGCCAGCGCTTTTCGGAACGGATCCGTATCTCCTGCCCGTTGATCTCCACCTCGCAGGCGGGAGATAGCTGGAAGACGATCTCGGTGGTTTGATCCGGGTTGCCGGTGAGGGCGTCGTGAATGGAAAAGCCGTGAAGGGTGGACGCGACGGTTCTGCGATGGAGGCATCCGAAGCGATTCCGATAGCCGTCGTGGGATGCGACGATGCGCCAGTTCTCTCCATCTTCGATACCGTCGAGACTGGTGACGGCCTTGTGGGACCAGTTGAACGCCCCGGACATCGTGCTCTGGTCGGCGCCGGCGAGCGTGAGCGTGTTGTGGGCACGCGTACTGCGGAACCAGTCCCGCCATTCTCCACCCGAGTGGTAGAGATAGGTGCCGGGATCGACGAAGAGGGGCTTTCCATCCACGGTCACGATGACGGAAAGGGCATCCGCGTGGCCGTGGGCCGCGATGGAAAGATAGCCGAGAGGCGCATGGTCCACGACGATATGGAGATCGCGGCCGTTTCGCGTCTCTCGGACGGCGGTGTAGCCGCCCTCAGCGAAGGTCCGCAAGCCGGTTGGGGGGGCAGGGCCGCCCGCGGGCGCTTGCAGCAGGGCGTCGCGCAGCTCGATTTCCGACGGGCGTGGGCCTTTGGCCGGCGTACCGAGATAGCCCGCAATGGCAGCCGAGACGGAGGCGGCATAGGCCGGTTCGTGCCGCGACAGGGTGATGACGCGGCCCTCATCGTCATCACAGATGCCGGGCGTTCTGCCCTTGGCATCGGAAAGCCAGGCGATGAAGGTGGAAAAGAGCGCGAGCCGTTCCTCGATCCCTTTCGCGAGTGGCTGGCCCGCGGCGCGTGCGGCGAAGCAGCAGAGAAGCAGGAATTCGGCGGTGAAGGCGCCATAGGTCGGGGACTGCTCGGCCCCTACGCCGTCGGCGAGAATCTGCTTGTTCGCTTCCTCAGCCAGGACTTTGCGGCCCTTGGCTTGAAGCCTGCCCGAAAGCGGGAGCTCCGGCATGGCAAGCGAGATCAGGAATTCACCGGCCACCTCGGCGACGAGATGGTTGTTTGCCGAGGAAAAACGCGAAGGATAGCGCGCCATCCAGACCTGATGAGCGTGCAGGATCGTTCGTATCTTTTCGACCGTGGCATCGGACAGGCGACTGCCGCACAGGCTCGTGACAATAAGAAGACTGATGGCGCGCAGGCCGAGCTCGATGCCGCTGTTCCAGCATATGCCGCGGAAGGGCGGATTGGCCTCGTACCAGCTGTCGATCGCCGCCCTGATCGCTTCGATCGCATCCGGATTTCCCGTCAGCGCCGCATCCGCGGCAAGCGGCTGGAGGAACTGCAGCCGGTTGTATTCCCAGACATATTTGATGTCACCGAGCGTGCGCTCGTGGCGATAGGAAATATCGAAGCAGTATGCCTCGCTTCCGGGCCAAAGGCCTCCCGTGACGGGATCGAGCCGCCAGATCGCGGGCGGGAAAGGCTTGACTGGGTCGCGCGGCGGCCAGTCCGCCCCGAGCGCGCTGTAACGGCCGGAAAGCACGTCCCGGCCGGCAGCAACAATGTCCTGCTTCACACGGTCGGGGGCGGAGGCGAGATTGTCGGCCAGTCCGGGCAGAACGGGTAGCGGCCCGGACGTGCGATAGCGCGACCAGCCCTCCATCCGCCCGCGCGCGGCCAGCTTCTTGCCCTTCTCGACGAAGCGATGGGCGATTTCGGCCGGTCCCATGGCGCGCAGCCGATGGATATACCAGGTTATGGACATCGCTAGCTCCAGATGTGCCGATGCGCGACGGCCTCTGCCGTACGACGGGCTTTACGGTGCGGCCTCTAGGGCCGCACGTTCTTGTAGGCCGCGATCAGTTTGGGGATCTCGTAGGTCCAGGCCATCTTCGTCTCGACGCGCTCGCGGCCGAAGGCGCCCATCCTTGCACGGAGAGCCGGATCGGCCAGCAATTCGACGATCTTGTCCGCGAAATCGACGGGATCGTTGGCCTTGGCATAGAGCGAGGCTTCCTGGGCGCTGAACCGGCCTTCGGTCACGTCGAACTGGACGATCGGTTTGCCGACGGCCATGTATTCGAGGATCTTGTTCATCGTCGACTTGTCGTTCATCGGGTTCACCCGGTCGGGGTTCACGCAGACATCGGCCGTCGACAGCACTTCGAACAGGGTCTGGTCGGGCGCGCGGCCGGTGAAGGTCACATAATCCTTCAGTCCCATGGTCTCCGACAGCGCTTGCAGCGAGGCAAGGCTAGGACCGCCGCCGACGAGCACGAACTGGATGTCCTTGCGGCCTTGATCGAAGACCAGGTGGCGTGCCGCGTCGAGCAGGAGGTCGATGCCTTCCTGATCGCCCATCACGCCGACATAGCCGACCAGGAACTCACGGCCGTTCCTGAGGGCGGGGTTGGGAGCGACGGCCTTGACGCGCGTCAGGTCCGGCCCGCTGCGCACGACGAAGACGTCCTCCGGCTTTTTCCCGCCGCGTTCGAGCGCGATCTTTCTGTAGCTCTCGTTGGTGGAGATGACCGTGTCGGCGGTCTTGAAGGTCAGCCATTCGAAGGCGCACATCAGCCGCCAGAAGAAACCGCGCTTGTTGAACTTGGCTTCATAGAGCTCGGGGTTGATGTCGTGGTGATCGAAGATGTAGCGCTTGCCGAAAAGCTTGAACTGCCAGGCGACGAGGAAGATCAGGTCCGGCGGGTTGCAGCCGTGCAGGGTGTCGAAGCCGTGGCGGAACAGGATCTTCCAGGAAAGCAGCGTTTCCCAGACCAGTGCCGCGCCATATTCCAGCAGGTAGCCGAGCGCCCCGCCGGCATCGAGCGGCAGCGGATGACGATAGACATGGATGCCTTCGAGCAGTTCGTAGCGCTCGGTATATCCCTTGCCAGTCGGGCAGATGATGGCGACCTGCGCGCCGGCGGCGTGCAGCGTGCGGGCCGATTGCCAGACGCGGCGGTCGAAGGGCACCGGCAGGTTTTCCACGATGATGAGGATCTTGCGGCCCGCCATCGTGCCGGAAATGTCGGCATTCGGCGGGACGCTCGCCGTATTGTTCCGTTGAGGTGTGCTGTCCATCGCGGGCCTCACGACAATGCGTTTAGGTTGATGACGTCGCCATGGTCGCCGAGATCGAGCTTGCGATGGGTGTCGTTGGCGATGACGATGCGGTCGTAGGTTGTCTTCTCCGCGGTCTCCTTGGAGACGAGCAACTGGGAGAGCGTCGGAATCTGCGTATAGGCATAGCCGAGGTTCGCGCCGACGAGCTTGTTGGCGTCGATGGCCGGGTCGAAGATCGAGAGCTTGTAGCCCTCGCGCAGGAGGCCGCGGGCAAGGTCGATGTTCGGGCTCTCGCGCAGGTCGTCGGTATGCGCCTTGAAGGCGAGGCCGACGAGAAGGACGGAGGCGCCGGGCGCAAGGCCGCGCGTCGCCCGCTCGAAGAGGCGGTATTTGTGCGCCTCGTTCGAACGCAGAAGGGAATCGACCAGATGCGTATGGGCACCGCAATCGGCGGCGATATATTGCATGGCGCGCACGTCCTTCGGCAGGCAGGAGCCGCCGAAAGCGCCGCCCGGGCGCATGTAATAGGGCGAGATGTTGAGCTTGGTATCGGAAACGAAGATCTCGTGCACTTTCTTGGCGCTGAGCCCGAGCTGCATGCAGACGCGCCCGATCTCGTTGGCATAGGCCACCTTGACGGCATGCCATGTGTTGTCGACAAACTTGGTGATTTCGGACTCGGCCAGATGAACATAAAAGGTCGGCGCCTTCAGGTTCTGGTTCAGCAGATCCATGCGGGCGTTCGGCTGGCCGTCGACCGTGCCGATGACGATTTTCGGCGGGTCGAAATAGTCCTGCACTGCGGAGGATTCGCGCAGGAACTCCGGGTTGTAGACGAGTTCGACATTGCGCTCGAAGGCCTCGCCAAGCATCGAAGCGAAGATCGGAGCAATGAGCCCTTCCACCGTGCCCGGACGGATGGTGGAGCGGTAGACGACTGTCAGCGGCGAGGTCCGCGTCGTTCCGACGGCGGCAGCGATCTGGCGGGTTACCTCGGCGATATAGGTCATGTTGTGCGCACCGTCCGGCGCGCTCGGCGTGCCGACGCAAACGATCGCCATGTCGCAATCGTCGAGGTGGTTCCTGATCTCCGTGCGGGCGGAAATCCGGCCGGCTTTCAGGCCCTCCGCCAGAAGCTCCTCGACACCGGGCTCGGTAATCGGCGCGACGCCCTGGTTGATCTGGTTGACCTTCTTCTCGCTGATATCGAAGCCGATGACCTCATGGCCTTCTTTGGCAATGCAGCACATGGCGGTGAAGCCCACATAGCCGAGGCCAAAAATTGCGACTTTCATTCACTAGTCCTCACTTCGAAGCCCAAAGAAATCGACGCCGCATTCATTGTTGCGCGATGTTCCGAGGTAATATTTCAGCAGTGATCCGTAGCAGTCAGATATTTCGTTTTGGTGTAAATTCCGGTTGTAAAGCAGTTCGCGGCACGCTGCGGCCGGTGGGCGGCATGCATTCCGGACGCCTATTCGCTTTCATGATTAACGAAACCTGCCGCAGATCACGCGGAACCTCGCTCCCGTCTTCGGCCGATCCGGCCGGGTGCTTTTCGAGAAACGGGTCCTGCTTACGAGTTGTGCGGCCCCAGTAGCGCCTCGTAGCGATCGCCGGCGATATCGATGCCGAAATCGGCGGCACGTCGGCGAAGGTCGTCTTTCTGCACGGGGGTGAGGAGGGCTGCCTCCATGGCTTTGGCCAGGGCCGGCGCATCGCCGACGGGAAGCAACGCGCCAAAGCGGCCATCGACGAGGATTTCGCGAGGACCGTAAGGCGCGTCGGTCGATACGACCGGCACGCCGGCGGCCATCGCCTCGATCAGGACATTGCCGAAGCCCTCGCTGATCGAGGACAGGACGAAGAGATCGGCGCAGGCATAGCAGGCGGCCGGATCGTTGACATAGCCGGGAAGGAGTACCCGGCCGGAGATGCCGAGTTCTTCGGCATAGGCGATCAGTTCTTCCTTAAGCGGCCCGTCGCCAAAGATCACCAGCCGGTGCCTGCCGGAGGGGTCGAGCAGCGAGAAGGCCTTGAGCAGTGTCCGGTGATCCTTGACCGGTACGAGGCGTCCGAGCGTGACGATCGTGGGGCCGTTACCCATGGCCGCAAGAGTTGCCTGCCACGGCTGCGGCCCCTCGTTTCGGGAGCGGGACGGCGGCAGGGGATTGTGAATGACCGCGATCTGCTGTTCGCGGAAGCCGCGTCCGACCAGATCGCGTCCCACGCCGCCGGATACGGCGATTGCCCTCGTCGCTCGCCGGGCGACCAGTCGTGTCAGTGCCGGTGCGATGCGCGAGCCGAGGCCGTTGCTCCGCAGCGCGGCGGCGGCGTGGTAGCTCGGGAAGAAGTCTGCCCGCGCTCCGCCCGGAACGATATCCCCGGCTATCAGGGCGAGGGCCATCAGCAGATTGGCGAATTCCGGGCCGGCGAAAACCGCGTCGGGCCGTTCACGTCGCAGGAATGCCGCCGACCGGAACAGCCCTTTCAGCGTACCGGCTTTTCCAAAACCTTCGCCGCGCATCGGCAGGTCGAGGTTGACGAGTCTGACATCCGGGTTGCGCAACTCGGCATTGGGGCCTTTCGCGCTCCAGACGAACAGCGTTACCGCATGGCCGCGTGCGGCCATTTCGTTGGCCATCAGGACGAAGACCCGTTCGGCGCCGCCGCCGTAAAGGCTCGGTGCGTGAAAGACGATGCGCTTCTTCATGACGTGTCAGGATGTCCGCAGCGGTGTGCCCGGTGCCGAGCGAAGATCCGCGACAAGCCCCCGCACCAGCGCAAGGCCGATACCGATCATGAAGCCTGCGACCGCGCCGAGCAGCAGAAGCGTGGCGGAGCCCGGCGGCCAGGCGCGGCCGGACGGGGGCAGGGGCTCGGTGATCACGCGGACATTGTTCGTGTTGATCTGCTCGCGCTCGGTGATCTGCCGCGTGCGGGTGAGGAAGCTTTCATAGATCGCCGCCTTGGCCGTGGCGTCGCGCTGCAACTCGCGCAGCTCGACCTGCGACTGGTTGTCGTCGAAGGCGGAACCTTCGGTGTCGCGCATCCGGGCGGACAGGTCGGCAACGGCGGCATTGGCCTTGTCGAGTTCGACGCGGGCGGTGTTCCTGGCGCGCTCGAGCTCTGCCGCGATCTGTTGCCGGATGGAGGAGAGCCGTGCTTTCAGCCGAAGGATGGAGGGATGGCGCGCGCCGAGGACGGCGGCCTGATCGTCATATTGCTGCTGCATGAGGCCGGCCGTCTGCTGCAACTGCGCCAGCGCCGGGGAAACGGCCGCCTGGGCGCCGAGCGGCGCGTTGCCCGCCTTCATCAGGGCATCGTAGCTGAGCTGGGCATTGGTGCTTCGCGAACGGGCGGCGAGCAGTTCGTTGTTGAGCTGGCTGACGGTCTGGGCGGTCACGAGGCGGCCATCGGCGCCGGCGGAAAGGTTGTGCGCGCGCCTGTAGTCCTCCACGCGGGCGTCCGCTGCCAGAACGTCGCGCTTGAGCTCGCCCAGCCGGTCTTCCAGCGAGCGGGCGGCGCGGTTGGCGTTCTCCGCATCCGCCGTTGCCAGTTCCTCCTGGAAGCTGCCGACGATCGCCTTGGAGATCGCGATCGCCTTGTCGGTAGTCTGTGCGGAAACACTAAGGCTGGCGATCAACGACTTTTCGTCGGCGCTGATGCCGACCTTGGTCTGCAGGGTTTTCAGGGCCGCCGTGTCGGGGTTCGGCTTGGCCGCCTTCTCCTGCCGGAGAAACGAGAGCAGGCCCGGGCCGGCGGGCTTGTAGAATTCCGGGTCGTCGGCGAGTTTCAGGTCCTTCACCGCGCGCAGCAGCACATTGCCGGAGGTCAGGATTCTGACGCGGCTGCCGAAATTGAGCAGTTGGCCGTTCACTTCGCTCGGCGTGGCGAGAGGGTCGTTGCTGACGACCTGGAGATTGCTCGGATTGACGAGGATATCGGTCGTCACGGTGAAACGCGGCGTTGCCGTCTTGCCCCACACGACAGCGCCGATCGCACCGCACAGCGAGAGCGCCAGGGCGAGCTTGAGACCCGATTTCAGCCAGACGAGTGCGCGCCTGAGGTCGAGTTCCATGAAACTGGCGATCCTGTCGAGCGTTACCGCTTCCTCGACCGGCGGGATGCTTTCGCTGACGACCGGTGTCTCGACGCGGCGGGGCTTGGCCTCGAAAGGCTGCTGCGTGGACACGCGGCAGCGAGGCTTGTCCGCCAGCTTGTTGAGAAGAGAAGATGCCATCCGGTTAACGCCTCGTTTGCTATGTTGGTGATAATTGTAAACACATGTGGTTAACGGGGCGTTTCCCTGCTGGCCGCTCCGGCGATGCGCCGTGTTCGGGGCGAAGACGAAAATCGACCTGCTTTGAAGAGGTAATTCAATGGCTTATCCCATGGCGGCCATAGGGTCGGAACGGGGGGGAATCGACCTCAGGAGCAATGCGCTCGGAATTCTGTTTCTCTTCCTCACGGTTGCGACGCTTGCCACGCGGCAACTCGTGACGCCCGACCTCATGAACATGCTGACGAGCTATTCGAGCGAGGGGGGACCTTTCTACGAGAAGTTCCACCTTGCCACCTATGCCACCGTGGCGCTCCTTCTTGCGATCCTGTGGAGCCGCCCGCTTGCGCTCGCCGACAGGGACGTGGCGCTTTTCCGGTCGCTGGTGCGCTATGCCGCCGTGATGGGCGGGCTTGCGGCTTATTTTGTCCTTATCGGCCGGTTCAGCGCCATCGGCTTTCTTGTCGAGACCTATCTCGCGGCGGTCCTGGCCGCGATCCTGCTGCTCGTCCAGAACGAACAGGCCCGCCGCATCGCCGCGACGGCGATGCTGTCCGTCCTGATTGCGAGCGCGATCGTCGCTATCGGGGAGGTGATCCTGCAACGCCGCCTGATGCCGTTCACGGAAGGCGAGCCGGTTTTCCGTGCCACGGGCCTTTCCAGCCATCCGCTGGTGCTCGGCGCGCAATGCGCCCTTGCGATCGGATTCGTGCCGCTGACGCGTTGGCCCCTATGGCTCAAGATCGTCGCCCTGTTCGTGCTTTTCATCGGCTGCGTGGCGGCGAGCGCCCGCGTTGCGCTGATGGCGTCGACCCTGGAAATCCTGGCGCTGATCCTCTTCCTGCGTTGGCCGAATTTCCCGCCCCGGCGTGAATTGCAGGCCAAGCTCATCGTGCTCTTCTTCACGCTGGTTCTTGGCGCGGCGCTTGCGGTTCTCCTCCTGTCCGTCGGGCTTCTCAGCCGGTTCAGCTCGGTGGTCGACACCAATTCCATGGCGCGCGTGCAGATCTACGAGGTCTTCCACTATGTCTCATGGAAGGAACTCCTGCTCGGCATGAACGCGGCGGACCTGCTGAAGATCGTCAATGAGAAGGTCGGGCTTGAATTCATCGAAAGCGCGCCGGTCTTCATCGTCATGCTGATGGGGTTGCCGATGGCGATCGTGTTCACGATCATCCTGATCGGCTATTTCTTGCGCATTCTGCGCGGAACCGAGCTAGCGGCGCGCATCGGGGCGGTGATTTTCCTGCTGATCGACATGACGAACAACGCCCTGGCGACCAAGACGGTGGATATCCTGCTACTCACGGTGCTGGTCGTCGGGTTGCGCAAGGCAACGCAGGCGGCTCCGGCCTCCGCGACCACGCGGCAGCCCGCCGCACGCGCTACAACAAGCTATCGATCACTTCCAGCCGGCCGGTCCGGTTGATGGTGTGGAGGCTGGCGGGGCCCTTGCCCTCTGCCTGGCAGATCGGAAGGACGGGGCCGAAGCGGACGTCCGTCGCGTCCAGCCTCAGGATTTCCCGCAGGCCCAGCCCTCCGCCGTAGGTGTCGGTTCCATTCTGGACGGGCAGGAAGGCCTTGCCGTTCACATGGACGATCCGACCGCCCGGCCGCGCGCCGGCCCGGTCGATCACGATGGGATTCAACGGGTGTGGACGCCAGGGGCCCTGGAGGCGTTCGGCGCTGTAGATTGCCATGGTGTCGGAGGCGCTGCCACCGGCATAACGCTCGGTCCCGAGCATCCAGAACCGCCCCTCATGCTGGAAAAGGGTGGCGTCGTTGAAATTCCTGCCTTCGATCAGCACCGCTTCGCGCTGCCAACAGTCGGGGAAGGCGGTTGCGCGATAGAGCACGACCTCCTGCGCGGAGCCGCTCTCGGGGATCATGAACAAGCTCCCCTCATGCGCGAAGACGTTTGGATAGGACAGATGATGCGCTTCCTCGAGGACGACGCGTGGGCGTGCGAAGCGACCATCCGGGCCGAGTTCCGCAACCGATATCACGCCGCGACGGGACGCATAGGGATATTCCTCGACGAACAGCCAGGTTCGTCCTTCATGGTGGATGGGGAACGGGTCCGCATAGAACCGCTGGCCGTCGTCTTCCAGAAAGGAAAACGGGGCGCCGCCGATATGGCGGGTTTCGACAACGCCGGGTCCGTCGATGAAGCGGTAGGCGGTTTTCCAGGAGAAGGTCCGGCTCCCCGGCGTCATCCTCGTCAGCATGCGGGCGGCGAGGCCGCCGACGAGGTGTTTCGCATAGGCCACTTCCGGACGGTGCGACGGCGCGGTTGCGGGGGGTACGGTGATTTCGTCGAGGAGGCCTGCCTGCAGGCGGGCGAGGGACTGCACGAAGAGCGACTGGATGCTCACCAGCAACATCCTGATGTCGCGTGAAAGCCAGACCCGGTCATGAATCATGGGCGCTGCGCGGCCGACGGCCTTGCCGTTGCAGCGCGCGACGAGCTGGATGGGGCCGCAGTCCGAGCGGAGGCGCAAAAGTCCCTCGGAAAGAAGCGCGCACCCGCCGACCTCGACGGTCAGGACCGGTGTCTGCCCCGGCTCAAGCCGTCCCGTCAGGTCGAGGATGGCATCCGCGCCGCCTGATGGCGGAACGGCGGGCACGAAGGGCGCGGGCTCTGCCGGGGCGCCGACCCACAAGCTCTCCAGCGCCATGACGCAGTCCAGGAAGCGTGCGGGCGGTGCTGCCTCGGCATAATCGATCTGGATATCATATCCAGCCGCCTGCAATCGTGCGGCGAGAGTATGCTCCCATCGCATGATGCTGTTTCGGAAGGATACGATACGTATTTTCAAAAGATTTCCCCCGGTATTCGAAAAAACCTCATCTCCCCAGATGACGGTCACAAATCGATATTAATAAATCCCTTCGGTTCCGAAGCATTCTGACTGTTTAGCGCTGCGCCTGAACTTCATCGTTTCATCGGATTGCTCGCTATAGCCGGCTGCGCACGGCCGCCAGGCCGCGTCTGGTTTCCTCGGGGTAGCAAAGAGCATTGGCGACGAGGAAAACAATGCCGGCGGCCGACCCCGCGAGCGCCAGACGGAGGACGACATTCGCATCGCCAAGGGAATGGCTGACCATCGCGGCGATGCCGCCCATCGCAAGCGAAGTGGAAAGCGAGATCGCAAGCGCGCGCCAGGGCAAGGGGACCGGCGTCAACCGTTCGCTGATCACCACGGAAGCAAGCAGGTTCACCGTGGCTCCGCCGGCCAGCGCCAGGGCGGCCCCGGCCTCGCTCATCGTCGGGATGAGGAGGAAGGAGAGGGTGATCGTGCTGGCGGAGCCGAAGAGCTTGCTGACGATGAGCAGCCAGGACTTCTTATGGGCATAGACCACCGCGCCATAGACGAAGTCCGCCAGATTGGTGAAGACGGCACTGATCGCGATGGTGCCGAACAGCAGATTGTAGGGGCCGTCGTAATCTTTCGGTAGCAGCAGTTCCGTGAGGTCGTGGCCGAGCGCGGCGAGGAGGGCAGCGACCGGAAGGCTGAAGGTGAAGATGAGCGAGAGGAACTGCCTGAACACCGCGGCAGCCGCGGCCGGCCCCTCCTCGTCGAAGCGTCCGACCGCCTCGGGGAAGGCACCCATGTTGATGGCATTGGCGATCATGTCGACGGGCTGGCGGGCCAGCGCGTAGGCGGCGGCGAACACGGCAACTGCGGAGGCGCCGTGATAGACTTTCAGGAAGACCCTTTCCGCATTGGCAAGGCCGAAGCCGAAGAGCGCCATCGCGATGATCGGCACGCCGAGGGCGAAGAATTCGCGGTGGGTGAAGCGCGGCGGGCCGGCAACGATCTTCCGCGCGGCGACGATGCTGCAGACGATACCCGTCGTCAGCATGCCGAGGCTGGATGCAAGCGAGATCGCCAGGAAGGAATTGTGCTCCACCAGCATGGTCAGGACCGGGAAGACGAGCTGCAGCAGGGCGCGCAGGAACTCCATCGTGGCATAGGTGGTGTGCCGCTGCTGCATCTGCAGGATGACGAGGCCGTAGCGGGCGATGGCGCCGGCAACGAGATAGGCGCAGACGGCGATCGAGAAGTCGCGCCAGCGCTCCGGCGCGACATAGCCGCTGGCGATGATGGCGACGACGATGGCCAGCAGTGTTGTGCAGAGCAGGATCGTGCCGGCGCGCGAAAGGCTGCCGCTGGTGACATCCCCCTTGCCGCCCAGCCGGAGAAGAGAGATGCGCAGCCAGTTGGTCAGCGCCACGTCCGTCATCTCGCCGACCGTGACCACCAGCGTCAGGAAGCCGTATTCCGTCTGGTCGATCAGGCGGGTGGCGATGATGAGGAACAGGAGCGCGGAGATGCGCGTCAGCAGGATGGCCGGACCGTAGATGAGGGTGGATCTGAGCAGCAAGGGAAGTTCCTTGGGATGGTTCGGCCGAAGGTTGTGCCGGAACGCGGATTTAACGAAATCCTAGTGGCAAAGTGTTAACAGCAGTGTGTTTTCGTTCCGGCCGCATCAAATAAGGAGAAAGACATGCTGCAGGGCGCCCGTCCCGGACGCGCCATCCATGTCCTTGTCGCAACGCCCGTCGGCGCGACAGGGCAGGGCGGTATCGACAGGATCATGGCCTCGCTGAAGCATGAGCTCGATCGGCGCGGGCCGGGGGATATCCGCGTGCGCTTCCTTGCTACCAGGGGCAGCGGCCATATCGCCCTGTCCCTGCTGCATACAATTGCTTTCTGCGCCAGGATGCTCGCCGCGCGGCTGCGCGGAAAGATCGATGTCGTGCACATCAACCTGGCGAGCCATGGCAGCACCTACCGCAAGCTCGTCATCTCCGGATGGGCGGCGATGCTGGGCGTTCCCTATGTGCTTCACCTGCACGGCGGCGGATACATGCGCTTCTGGCCGGAGGCGGACACGCTGCTCAGCCGCCGGATCGGCGCGATGTTTCGCAAGGCCGCCGGCGTGATCGTGCTTGGAAAAGTCTGGCGGGATTTCGTTCTCCGCAAAGTGCCGCAGGCGGAAGGCCGCGTCGTCATCCTGCCGAATGCCACGGAAACGCCCTCCCTGCCGCACAAGGGCGGTGGGGACAAGGTTCATATCGTCTTTCTTGGCAGGATCGAGAAGGACAAGGGCACGCCGGAGCTTTGCGAAGCGCTTGGTCTCATGGCCGATCTACCGGGCTGGCGTGCGACGATTGCCGGAGCCGGCGAGTTAGAGGCACTGCGCGCTCGATTGAAGGAACTCAGCCTTGAAGGCCGGGTGGCGGTGCCGGGATGGCAAGGCGCGGCGGATGTCGCACGGTTGCTGTCGGAGGCGGACATCCTGACGCTTCCCTCCTTCGTGGAAAATCAGCCGATCTCGATTATCGAAGGCATGGCGGCGGGGCTCGCCGTTGTGGCGACGCCGGTCGGCGCGGTGGAGGATATCGTCAGCGACGGCGAAACGGGCCTCCTCGTGCCGCCGGGCGACGTGCCGGCACTGAGGAGCGCACTGTCGCGGCTGGTCGAGGAGCCGGAATTGCGAAGAAGAATGGGAGAAGCGGGCAAGGCGCGGCATCGGGCCAGCCTCGACGTCGTGCCCTTTGCCGATGCGTTGTGCGATATCTGGCGGGCGGCCGCCGAAAGCAGGGTGGAAAAGCGATGAAACCTCTCGATATCCTGCGCGGTCTTTATGTCCGCAGCCCGCCGTTCGTGCGCCAGGCGGCCAAGCCGCTGGTGGCGCTGGTGCCGACCAGCCTGAAATTCGGCAATACCTATGCCCGTGAACGCGCGCGCATCGCGCGGGCGGCCGGCGATCCGCATTTTGCGCATGAGCAGCATCTGGCTTCGTTGCGGGCGCTGATCGCCAAGGCGCATGACGGCAGCCCTTTCTATCGGGCGCTTATCGACAAGGCTTTCGGGCCGGATTTCGACGCCTCGGCCTTCATGCCGGCGGATTTGCGCCGTCTGCCCGTTCTCGGAAAAGACCAATTGAGAGAAGCCGGGGAAACGGCGCTTGCGGTGCCGCGTTGGCAACTGGACAAGGCCGAGACCAGCGGGTCGAACCTTGCGCCGCCCTTCACCTTCTTCCTCGACAAGGATCGCAGTCCGCGGGAGATGGCTTTCGTCTACGACGTATGGTCCCGCGCGGGCTTCAGCGAGAAGGATGCGCGGGCGAGCCTTCGCGGTTTTCATCTCGAGGGAGGCGAGACCAGTCTTCATGACTGGGACCCGGCTCTGCGCGAACTGAAGCTGGCGGTCTTTCCGATGGGAACCGCTGAGGTTTCCGCCTATCTCGACGAGATCGACCGCCGGAAAATCCGGTTTCTCTATGGATACCCGTCGGCGATCGAGCTTCTTTGTCGCCGCATGCGGCAACTCGGGCGGACGCCGCGCGCTGGTATCGCCGGCATATTGCCGATTTCCGAGCCGCTTTACGATCACCAGCGCGCCCTGATCCGCAGCGTATTGGGCGATGTCGCCTTCGGCGTCTTCTATGGCCTCAGCGAAAAGACGGCCTTCGCCGCCGAAGTGCCGGGCGAGGACGGGCTTTACGAGTTCAATCCTCTCTACGGGGTAGCCGAACTGGTGGATGAAAAGGGAGAACCCGTCACGGAGCCCGGTCGCGAAGGACGCATCGTCGGCACCGGCTTCCTTTCGACGGGGATGCCGTTCATCCGCTACGATACGGGCGATTTCGGCCGGCTCGTAGAGATGCCCACACCCGGTAACGGGCAGCGGCTGCGCATCCGGGCGCTGGCGCCCCGACGCAAGCCGGACTTCCTGATTTCCTTCGACGGGCAGCGGGTGGTGACAGTCGATCTTACGCCGGAAGATCCTGCGCTCTTCGAAGGCATCGCGGAAATTCAGTTCTATCAGGATGCACCGGGCGAAGTCCTGATCCGATATATCCTCGACCGCGAAGGCTCCCCTTCGGATATCGAGCGATTGCGTCTGTACCTCACAGAGAAATGCCGGGGCACGCTTGCCTTTCGGCTGGAGGCGGTCTCCCGGCTCGTCGTCGGACGTGGTGGAAAGCGGACTTTCGTCGACCAGAGGCTGGATATCACGCGCTATTGAGGCGCAAGACCCAGCGCCTGCATCAGCTCCCTGTCCGGGATCGCCGGTCCCTTTGGTTCGATGACCGTCATGCCATGGGGGTTGGAATATTCCCAGATGGACCACGCAATGCCGTTCTCCTCCGCCGTCTCGCGCACGAGGCGCAGGTAATGCAGCCTGTCGGTGTCATAGGCACCGGAGCGGCCGTCGGCGGTCATCCGGATCACTCCGAACTCACCCATGAAAAGCCGCGACGGTGGAAGGACATGGCGCTTGGCCCAATCGACCGCCTCGCCGATGCGTGCCTTCAGCATCGCATCGTCCCAGTTCTCCCTGAAATAGGTGTCGATCCGCTCATCTGCCTTGGCAAGAGACACGATCTGCTTGAGCCGGCTGAGGCCTGCCGCCTGCATCCGGGCCGAAAGCCGCTGGCGCACGCGCTCGGCCGAATTGCCGCGCGCCGGCCACGGCAGGCCTGAGAAGAAGCCCTCGGGATCCTCGGCTCGCTGGTGGGTAAACTCATGCGGGTCGTACATGTGGAAGCTGTAGAGGACATTGGCATCGTCGAAGCTCGGGTCGAGATCGGTGAGACCGGTAATGCTGCCGCCGCAAGCGCCCGTCGCGATAATGGTGAGATCGGCGCTGACGGAGCGGATGTCGGCGACGGTGCCGGCCATGATCCGCTGCCAGTCTTCCGTCCCGCCGGTATCGCAGGGATAATAGGCGGGCTCGTTGTAGGGTTCGAACGCCACCTTGTCCGTTCCGATATCCGCAAGCATCGCGGCGACCGTCCTTACCATGGCCCGATAGCGCTTCACGCCTTCGCTGTCGGCTCCGCCATCGACGACTTCCATGCCGTAGGCCGGCACCTGGCTGACGGCGTGCAGGTTGAAGACGACGGCAAGACCACCTCCCGTCACCTGTCGCACGGCGCGGGAGAGCACGTCGAGCGCTTCCTTGCGCGATGCATCGTCGCCGGCGAGGAGGGGCCCCGGATCGACGGTCAGGCGCACGAAGTCGAAACCGAGCGCCCGGATACGAACGAAGGGATCGCCCTTCGGCCAGTCAGAAAGGGGGCGCTCAGCGGACAACCATTGTTCCACGGTGCGGTAGGGCGGGCGGCGGTAGGTGCGGTCATCGTTGACAGGAGACCAGTTGAGCCATTCGTGCAGGCCGACGCCGCGGGCAAGCCGCAAGGGCGCCGCCTGGACGACCATGGCTGTCATCAGCACACCGAGCAGCGCGGCAATCAGCCTCATGCGGGGCAACTCCCAGCTTGAATTGGATGTTAACCCGATTGGTGTAGAGCAGAACCGCTTGTCCCGAAAGGTTGGCGGACCGCAAATGCCGAAGCGGCATGGCGGATATCCGTCGGCCTCCCGTTGGTTTCAGGCGACGACAGGAGACCCCATGCCCGACATGCTGCGCCCCTTGGCGCCCGGTGTGCAGCCGGCCGCCGAGCCCATGACCTTCGCGGGAACGGTCGGCCTGTTCACGGCGGCGCAGGGCGTCGCCCGGCCTCTTTGCGTGCTCTTCGCCAGCCCCTGGGGGCTTGAGGAAATGTGCACGCGAAAATTCCGGCGCATCCTGTGCGAGCGACTGGCCGGAGAGGGTATTGCAAGCCTGCGCTTCGACTATCCCGACACTGGCGACGCGCTGGATGGCACGGTCTTCGGGCCCGGGATGGAAACCTGGGTGGAGGCACTGCTTGCCGCCGCGCATCTTCTGTTGGAACGCTCGGGATGCGCGCGTTTGGCGATCGTTGCCGAAGGAATCGGAGCGGCGGTCGCGAGCCTTGCGGCCGACCGGCTGGCGGACCTTGAGGGGATCGCCTTCCTCGCTCCCGTCATTTCCGGTCGTGTGCATCTGCGCGAACTGTCGGTCTATTCCCGCCTGATCGACGACAAGCTCGGGCTGAAGAAGGGCACGGAGACCGCTCTCGAGGTCGCGGGGCTGACCCTGCCACAGGAGATCGCGGCGGGCCTGCGCGGCGTCGACCTGATGAAGCTGGAGAAGGCTCCGGTGCGTAACCTTGCCGTCTTTACCCGCGACAATCGTCCAGACGATGCAGCCTTCGCCGCGCATCTTCGCGGGCTTGGCGCGACTGTGCTCGAGGCGCCCTTCGAAGGTTTTGAAAGTCTCACGTCCAATCCGACGCTCGCCGTGGTGCCCGAGCCGGTCGTTGCCGGCCTCGTGTCCTGGGCGGCAAGCCTTGCTTCCCGAGATCCCGCATTGTCGCCGCCGCCCGCGCGGGTGTGGGCGGCAAGCCACCGCGGCGAGGGTTATGTCGAGACGGCCACGCGGCTCGGCCGTGGCGAGCGGATGTTCGGCATCCTTTGCTCCCCCTCGGAATCACATGCGCAGGAACGCCCGGCGGTGCTGTTCCTGTCATCCGGCTATGACAGGTCGGCCGGCTGGGGGCGCTCGACGGTGGAATTCGCCCGTGCGCTTGCCAGGGAAGGTATCGCTTCCCTGCGGTTCGATTGTGCCAATGTTGCTGATAGCCCGCCGGCAAAAGGATTTGCCGGGCAGGTGCTTTACCATGCGGTTCAGGTCGAGGACGTCCGGGAAGCCTTGGACTTCCTCGCTGCGGCCGGAATGGCGTCGGTCGTCGTCGCGGGGCGCTGCAGCGGCGCCTATCTCGGCCTTCAGGCAGCCGTGGACGATCCGCGGATCGTCGGTGTTGTGGCGGTCAATCCGATCGTCTTCCGCTGGAAGAAGGGGCGCTCGGTCGATGAGGCGCTGGAAAATCCGGTCCAGACGCTGGAGCACTACGGCCGGCGCCTTGCCGAGATGGACACGCTACGGCGTGTCCTGAGGGGCGAGATCGACGTCATGCGCAAGGGGCGGGAGGTCATCGGGCGGCTCGCCGTGCGTGCGGCACGGCCGCTGACACGGATTTTCGGTGGTGTTTCGCCGCGCGAACGCGGCGTGTTCTCGGATTTCCGTGTGCTGCGGGGCCGGGACGTTCCGGTCGCCCTTCTTTTCGGCACCGGCGAGCTGGGGCTCGAGGAACTGGCGCTGTTCTTCGGCAAGGATGCCACCGGGCTCCGGCGCTTCGGGAATGTGCGCCTTTCGATCGTTCCCGATACCGACCATAATTTCACGCCGGCCCATGCCCGCGCGCACTACCTCGACGCCATCCGGTCGCTGGCTTCCCGTTAAAGCCCATGCTTGACCACGGAGCGCAACCGCCCGAGGACCCGGTAGAACAGCGACAGGGGAAGCGGGAAGGGTCGGCGCGTGACGGCGGCTTTCCTGACATAGCGGTCGATGCGCCAGGTCGCCCAGCTGCCCGCGCGGAAATAGGCGACGTCTCCGACGGCCAGGGTGCGGGCGCTGCCGTCCTCGGCGGTCACATGAACCTCGCCTTCGAGAATCACGACCATTTCATCCCAGCCGAAGAACCAGCGAAACTCGCCGGCCGTGCAATCCCAGACCACCGTCGAGGCGCATTTGTCCGCCGGCTGGGAGTGGAAGGCGGCGCGGGCGACCGGGTTGCCGGACAGTATCCAGTCGGGATTGATCGGCCGTGACACCATCGGCAAGGTATCGGGACCAGCGGCGACGAAGGTGTCCGGCTCCGGACGCATCGGTGCGTAGCCCCTGTAGAGGGAAGTTGCGATCGCTGCGGTCGCGGTAACAAATTGCCAGTTCATCGAAACTCCATCCATCTTTGCCGGGCGGAGGATAGCGCGTGGGAATCAGCAATCGGTTGAAGGGAAAGCTAAGATTTTAACGGCTTCGTCCGTGCACGCGGCTGCCGTTTCGCCTTGCGCTTGCCATGCCCCGGGATAACGCCATATTGCGGCTAGGACGAATGGAGGTTTTGGCATGAGCTATGATGCGATCAGGCGGCCGGAAGAGGTTGTCGGCTATTGGTGCGAGACCCTGACGGCGAAGGACTGGTGGCAGGGGACGCCGGAGCTCGATGGGCGGGTGCGCGAGCAGTTCGCCGCCACGCATCTTGCCCTTTCCCGCGAGGTTTCGCCGGAATGGCGGGCGAGCCCCGAGGCGCGGCTTGCGGCGATCATCGTGCTCGACCAGTTTCCCCGCAACATGTATCGCGCCTCGCCGATGGCCTTCGCCACGGACTGGATCGCCCGACGCGAGGCGCGGCTCGCGCTGGAGGCGGGGGCCGATAAGCTGGTGGACTATGGCCGCCGGCATTTCTTCTACATGCCCTTCGAACATTCCGAGGACCTTGCCGACCAGGACCTCTGCGTTTCGCTGTTCGAGGCGCATGGCGACGAGATGTATCTCGACTATGCGGTGCGGCATCGGGACGTCATTGCGGAATATGGTCGCTTCCCCCACCGCAATGCCTTCCTCGGGCGGGTCTCGACCCATCATGAGGAGGCTTATCTCGCGGAGCCGGGTGCCGGATTCTAGCACCGGTTTAAAATGGCCGCATTCATGGCTAGAAGAGTGCGGAATCGCATGATCGCGATGCGTCGTTCTTTCAGCGAGGGGCCTTTGCCTATACTCCGCCTTCTCTCCATGTTTTTCGTGGTGCTGCTGCTTGCGGTTTCGCCTGTCTCCGCGCAGACGGCGGCCGCGCCCGCCGCCGATGCCACGACGCAGTTGCAGCAGGCGAGCGCCGATCTCGACAAGGCCGGCGAGCAGCTCGCCTCCATTCGCGAGCGGGTCGAGAAGTTCAAGGATGACGATACGCGCCTCGTCGACCTGAAGGTCGAGGTCGAGGCGCTGAACCGGTCGATCATCGCCATATCCGTCGCGACGCGGCCGCGGCTGGAGGCGATCAAGGCGCGCCAGACGGAGCTTGGCGATCCGCCGGCCGAAGGCGCGCCGGCCGAGGCGGATGTCGTCGTCGCCGAGCGCAAGAAACTGGCGGCCGAGCGCAACGAGATCAATGCGCTGACCGGGGAGGCGGAGAACCTTTCCATCGAGGCGACGAAGCTCTCCAACCGCGTCACCGAGATCCGCCGGCAGCTCTTCACCGATGCGATCCTCAAGCGCACCGAAATCAGCTCCACGCTCTTTACCGAAGCCTCCGGCGCCCTTGCCGACGAGACGCAGACGCTTCGCCGCACGGCCACCGCCTGGACGCAGTTCGTCTGGAAATACAAACGCATGCAGCTTCTGGGCGCCGTCACCCTGTCGCTGCTTGCTGCGCTCATCCTGCTTTCCGGCAGCTACCGGCTGTTCTCGCCCTATATCACGCGTGCCGCCCGGCAGGAGAAGCCGCACTATATTACCCGCCTTTCCGTCGCCTTCTGGTCGACGGTGCTGCCGACGACGGCGGCCGGCGCCTTCGCGGGGGCCAGCTACTTCTTCCTTGACGCGTTCAAGGTGCTGCGGAGCGATATCGCGCCGCTGGTCGCAGTGGCGCTCGGCGTGACGGTCGCCATCTATTTCGTCGCGCAGCTCGCCAATGCGGTGCTGTCGCCGGGCGACGGCCACTGGCGGCTGGTGCGGGTTTCCGACCGGGGTGCCCGGCTTCTCTGGCTGCTGATCTTCGGCATGGCCATCGTCAACGGCGCGGATTTCTTCCTCGGCACGATCAGCGAGGTGCTCGGCTCGCCGGTGGTTCTGACGGTGGTGAAGAGCTTCTTCGCCTCCATCGTCATCGGCGCCCTGCTGGTGGTGACTGCCTTCATCAAGCCGGTGCTGCGGCAGGGTGAAATGCCCGGCTCGCAGGGGCGGCCCTGGCCGCGCTCGATCTTCGTTTTCCTGATCCTGATCGGCCTCGGCCTCATCTTCTCGGCGCTGCTCGGCTATGTCGGCATGGCCCGGTTCGTCGCCACCCAGATCGTCGTGACGGGCGCGGTGGTGGTGACGATGTATATCGGCTTCCTGTCCGGCCGCGCCGTTTCCGGGCCCAACGCCTTCGCGGAAACGGCGGTCGGCAAGCGGATGGAAGAGCGCTTCGGCCTCAGCCAGGTCGCGCTCGACCAGATCGGGCTTGCGGCGGGGCTGGCGATCTACCTGCTGCTCTTCGTCTTCTTCGTACCGCTCATCCTGCTGCAATGGGGCTTCCAGGTCGCGGACATCGAATCCTGGACCTATCGCATCTTCACGGAAATCCGCATCGGCACGATCACCATCTCGCTGATCGGCATCCTCGCGGGCATCCTGCTGTTCGTCATCGGCCTCGTCGTCACGCGCTGGTTCCAGAAATGGGTGGACGGCAATGTGCTGGCGCGCAGCCAGGTCGATGCCGGCGTGCGCAACTCGGTTCGCACGGCCGTCGGCTATGCGGGTGTGGCGCTGGCCGGTCTCATCGGCATCTCGGCGGCGGGCATCAACCTTTCCAGCCTCGCGCTCGTCGCCGGCGCCCTCTCGCTCGGTATCGGTTTCGGCCTCCAGAACATCGTGTCGAATTTCGTCTCGGGCCTCATCCTCCTGGCCGAGCGGCCCTTCAAGGTGGGGGACTGGGTGGTGGCCGGGACGACGGAAGGCTTCGTGCGCCGCATCTCGGTGCGCGCCACGGAGATCGAGACCTTCCAGCGCCAGACGGTCATCGTGCCGAATTCCGTGCTGATCAACGGGCAGGTCGGCAACTGGACGCATCGCAACAAGCTCGGCCGCGTGGAGGTGGCGATCAGCGTGCATGGCGGCAACGATCCTCATCGCGTGCAGGCGGTCCTGACCGAGGTGGTGCGGGCGCAGCAGGGGCTGCTGCGCAATCCCGAGCCCGTGGTCGTGTTCCAGGCGTTTTCCGCCGCGACGCTGGATTTCGAGATCCGCGCCTTTCTTGCGGATATTCTCAACGGCACGGGCGTCAAGTCGGAGCTACGGGCGGCCATTCTTGAGCGACTGCGCGCGGAAGGCATTGCCATCGGCGCACCGGCCGCGCCGGAAGTGCCGGTCAAGATTTCGAAGGAGGGGGCCGAGCTCATCTCCGCGCTTCTCGACCAGGCGACGGAAAAGGTTCGCCCCGCGCCGGCCCGGCGCCGCGGCAAGCCTGACGGAGAGGCGCCGCCGGCCTGAGACAGCTTGCCCGATTTCCGGCACATGAACGCCGCATTCACGCTGCATTCAGCACTTGCCCCATAAAACACATGCAAATCCGATCGGGGAACGGTAGTGTTCCCTCGGGCTTGAACAGGGGCGGCGCTCGGCGCCGGGCAAAAATGAAGCGAATGATCATGATGCTGCTTGTGTCGGCTGCGATGTCCGCTCCGGCCGTGGCTGCCTCCGTGACCAACAAGGATGCCGATACGCAGGTGCTCGTGGTCGTCGAAGGCGGCAGCCGCATGGAAATCGCGCTGGAGCCCGGCGCGACCGAGACGATCTGCCCCTCCGGCTGCTTCGTCACCCTGCCGAACGGCGACCGCATCGCGCTCAATGGCGGCGAGAATGTCGAGATCGAGGGCGGGGCCGCCTCGGTCAAGTAAACCCGGAATCCCGATTTCATGACGACGGCGCGGAAGAAGAACCGCGCCGTTTTACTTTATACGGAAGGTTGGTCCGGGTGTTGGGCCAATTCTGCTTCCCCGTGTTTTCATGCCTTCTGAATTTAACGCTTTCGCAAAGGGTTGCCGTTACGCCTTAAGCTGGGGAAAATCCATATTATGAAGGCATATCATGGCGTTTATCGGCATTTCCGGAATGCAATATTCCGGCGCGTCTCTTTCGCATCATCGTATTCTTGTTGCCGAAGACTCCAATGTCTTCACGTCCATGATCTCCAAGCGGCTGAAGGAGCTTCTCGGCCTCGATGTCGAGATCTGCCGCAGCTTCGAGGAACTGGAACTGGCCTATGACAAGTCCAGCGAGAAGATCACGCTGGCGATCTCCAATATCAACCTGCCGGGCGCCGAGAACGGCGAGGCGCTGAACTATCTGGTCGATCTTTCCATTCCGACGATCGTCTTCACCGGCACGTTCCAGCAGGCGACGCGCGACCAGCTCCTGTCGAAGGAAATCGTCGACTACATCATCAAGGACAATGTCTTCGCGGTCGACATGCTGGCCGAGTCCGTCTGCCGGTTCCTGACCAATCACCAGCACCATGTGCTGATCGTCGACGACAGCGCGACGGCGCGGGCGCTGCTTTCGACGCGCCTCAAGCGTTACAATTTCCGCGTCAGCACGGCGGAGAACGGGGCAAGCGCGCTGGCGCTGCTGAAAGCCAATTCCGATATCGGCCTGATGATCACCGACTACAACATGCCGGATATCGACGGCTTCGAGCTGACGCGGCGCATTCGCGGCACGGTAGGATCGCACCAGCTGCGCATCATCGGCATCTCGTCCTCGACGGACCGGCTGCTCTCCGCCCGCTTCCTGAAGGCCGGCGGCAACGATTTCATCATGCGCCCCTTCATCGACGAGGAATTCTACTGCCGCGTCAACCAGAACCTCGATACCCTCGCGCAGATCCGGTCGGCGCAGCTCAAATTGGCGAGCTGACCGGCGCGCAGGCCATATTCACCCAAGACTGTCCTCACGTTACGTGAGATATTTCCCGGCGAGTTAACCACTTGGTAAAACCGCTGGTTTGTAATGCGGCCCAACGGGAGCAATACGGGGTATTGGACGAGGTGGGAGTGGAACCGAATTCGCAGCGGGGACCTGCATTTCTGCGCCATTCCGGCCAGCAGGTGCTGCTCGTGGAGGATTCGCGCATGTTCTCCACGGCGCTGAAATACCGCCTGGAGACCGAGCTCGGCCTTTCCGTTACGCATTGCCCCAGCATGGCGGCGGTGCGGGCGATCTTCCAGTCGGAAGCGCCGGAATTCGCGCTTGCCGTGCTCGACCTCAACCTGCCCGACGCGCCCAATTGCGAAGCGCTCGACTACGTGATCTCCAAGGGCATCGCGCCGCTGGTCTTCACCGGCTCCTTCAGCGATACGACGCGTGACGCCATCCTGGCCAAGAACGTGCTCGACTATGTCGTCAAGGACAGTCCGGCAGCCATGCAGCAGCTCGTGCTCGCGGTCGACCGCATCCTGACGAGCGGCAAGACGCAGGTTCTCATCGTCGATTCCGAGCCGGAAAGCCTGCAGCAGCAGGTGAGCCTCATCGCCAAGCAGCGTTTCCAGATCGTGGCGGTCGAAACCGGGGCGGCGGCGCTGGAAGCGCTCGACAGCTATGGCGGCATCGATCTCGTCGTCACGGATCTCGATCTCTCCGACATGGACGGCTTCACGCTGCTGCAGGAAATTCGCAAGCGGCACGGGGACGATACCGTGCGTGTCGTGGGGCTCGCGAAGTCGGAGGACCGGATGGTCGCGGCGCGCTTCCTGCGGGCGGGCGGCGACGAATATATCCAGAAGCCGTTCCTGGTCGAAGAGTTCAACAGCCGCATCTTCCATGTGGCCGCCATCCAGAAGCGCGTGCAGTCGCTCCATCGCATCGCCGCGCGCGACTACCTGACGGACATCTACAATCGCCGCTATTTCTTCGAGGCCGGCCCGCGGCTCGTCGACCAGGCGCTGCGGCGCGGCGAGCAGATGTCCATCGCCATCCTCGACATCGACCATTTCAAGCGCCTCAACGACACCTACGGCCATGAGGTCGGCGACGTCGTGCTGAAGGCCGTGTCGCGCCGCCTCAAGCACCGGGTCGGCGACCGTCATCTTCTCGCGCGCCTCGGCGGCGAGGAGTTCGGCATCATCTTCCACGGGCTGGGGCTCGAGGAGGCGCTCGATTATTGCGAGCGGCTGCGCACGGAGCTTGCCGCCCAGCCGATCAGCGCGGATGGCGAGCCGCTGACGATCACCGTCTCGGCCGGCCTTGCCGCCATTTCCGTGCGGGAAACCTTCGACAACTATCTCAACGCCGCCGACCAGTTCCTCTACATGGCCAAGCATGCCGGGCGGAACCGCGTCTTCTCCGAACTGTCGCTGATGAACGCGCTCGCCAGCTGACCCCGCCTTCGAGGCGGGGCGCTTTGACCAGCTGACTTTTCGCATGTCGTTATCGCAAAGCCGCTGCACACTTTTGCGCGACATGCTTCAGGTCAGCGCGCGATGGCCGAAAGGGTCAGCTTGCGCTCGGCGCGCTCCTGCTGGGGCGAGCGGTTGTAGAGTTCGCGATAACACTTGGAGAAGTGCGAGGCGGAGACGAAGCCGCAGGCGACCGCCACTTCCACCACCGGCATGGACGACTGAACGAGCAGGTGGCGCGCGCGGTCGAGCCTGATCTCGAGATAGTAGCGGGCGGGCGAGCGGCCCATTTCCTGGCGGAAGAGCCGTTCGATCTGGCGGCGCGACAGGTCGGCGCCGTCGGCGATATCGAGCAGGGAGAGGGGCTCGGAGAGGTTCTTCTCCATCAACTCGATGATCGACAGCACCTTGGCGTTCTGTACGCCGAGGCGGGCGCGCAGCGGCAGGCGCTGGCGGTCGTGCGGGCCGCGCACGCGGTCGGTCAGGGCCTGCTCGCAGACGCGGTTGACGAGGTTCTCGCCGAAATCCTCGTCGATGAGGTTCAGCATCATGTCGAGCGAGGCGGTGCCGCCGGCGCAGGTATAGATATTGCCGTCGATCTCGTAGAGGTCGGCATAGACGTCGGCCTGCGGGAAGGCCTCGGCGAAGCCCGGCAGGTTCTCCCAGTGGATCGCACAGCGCTTGCCCGCGAGCAGGCCCGCCTGGGCCAGCACATGGGCGCCGGTACAGAGCGACCCGACGGCGACGCCGCGATTATAGACCTCGCGCAGCCAGGCATTGACCGACTTGTTGTTGAAATCCTCGACATAGACGCCGGAACAGACCAGCACCATGGAGGGGCGGTTCTCGCCTCCGAGATGCTTGCGCTCGTCGGCGAGCGAGGAGTTCACCTCGATGCCGATGCCGGCGGAGGACAGCACCTGCTGGCCGTCGCTGGAGGCGAGGCGCCAGCTATAGGCCTCGTAGCCGAGCATGCGGTTGGCGATGCGCAGCGTCTCGATCGCCGCCGAAAAGGGCAGCATGGAGAAGTTGGGCACGAGGAAGAAAACGAGAGAGCGCTTCTTGACGTTTTGCTTGTTCATCGGTGTGTCCATGCTGATGGGGCGATGTCGCAATGGTCGCAGGCAGGTCCGGGATCGGATAGCATTTTTGCGACGTTGAAAAGGACGGATACGACTGCGACATCCTTCGTATCTCCGCAATGTCAACGTGTTCCGGCGGAATTATGACGATTGTCCAGTGATGGCGCATTTGCGACCAGCGCCTTCGCATCGTCGGATTGCGACAAGCCTCCCGGTGCTTCCCGCCTGTTTGACGAGGTCGTTTGACAAGGCTGGCGCGCTCGGCCAAAACGAGCCGGATTTTCAAGGATGACGCCGATGCTGCCAGACGGATATTCGGACGTGCCGGCGGGCAAGCTCGCGGCCGTCGTGACCTGCCTCGAAATGCGCGAGCCGCCGGACCGGCGCGCCGACCCGGGACAGCCGGGCATCACGCTGGAGCATGTCGAGCGGGCGGACCCGGCCTGGTACCGCGATCTCTACCGGCGGATCGGCACGGACTGGCTCTGGGCCTCCCGCCTCGTCCTTCCCGAAGACGACCTCGCCGCTATTCTCCATCATCCGGACGTGGAGGTCTACGCGGTGATGAAGGACGGGCATGCGGAGGGGCTGCTGGAACTCGACTTCAGGGAAGAGGGGATCTGTGAACTCGCCTTCTTCGGACTGACCGCCGCGGCTATCGGTCGGGGCACCGGCCGCTGGCTGATGAACCATGCGATCGCGCGGGCGTGGTCGCGGGAGGGGCATCCGCCCATCGGGCGCTTCTGGGTGCATACCTGTACGCTGGATTCGCCGCAGGCGCTCGACTTCTACATCCGCTCGGGCTTTTCGCCGGTGAAGCGCCAGATCGAGGTTTTCGACGATCCACGGCTGACCGGTGCATTGCCGGCGACGGTCGCGCCCGGGGTTCCGCTACTCTAGAATCAAAAACCGCCGGAGGGACTTTCGTCATCTCCGGCGGTATCGGGCGTCGTCTTCCTTCGGCATGTCGCCGTGACAGTCATCCGTCATCGTGTCGTCTTGTCCCATGCGCGAAAGCCGATGTCCTTGCGCAGGTCGAAGGGCAGGCTTTCCAGTTCGCGTTCGACGCGATGACGCTGCCAGGCCGAAGCGAGCCGGCCGGTGACGGTCCGCAGGAGGTGGACGAGGCTGCCGGACACCTGCACGCCTGATGCGCGCCGGACCGGACGATGTTCCAGTGCAATTGCCATTTTCAGGGTTCCTTTCGAGCTTGGGAGGTATCGAAAGGTCGCGACCTTGATCGTGACTATTCCGCAACCTCACGCATCAATCAAACGAATATAACTGATCGAACCGATCAACGGTCTTCATGCTTCGTGACGGCGGGCCAGTCGATGTCCTGCTTGAGGTAGTCCGGCAGTTGCGCCAGCTCCTCTGCCGTGTGGCGCGCAACGGCGCGCCGGCGGCGGGCCTCGATGGCCTCGCCCACGAAGCGCCGTATTGCGTAGTAGAATCCGTTTCCGCGGGCGAGCACGGCAAGATCGGCACCGTCGGTCAGCGACTTTTGCGTTTTCATGGCGTTTTCCTCACGTTCGTTTGCTTTGCAGGTTGACTATCCGCCCGTCTCGGTTTTCAATCAAACGAAATGAAGTGACGCTTTGCTTCAGATTTTCTGATCCATGGAGGCGACAATGAACCTTCTGATGCGCCAGACGCTCCCGCTGCTGGAACTCGATATCCTGAGGACCTTCGTGGCGATCGCCGAGACCGGAAACTTCACCACGGCCGCCGAAACGGTGCACCGGACCCCGTCCGCCGTTTCCATGCAGATCAAGAAGCTCGAGGAGCTTCTCGGCTGCACGCTCTTCCGCCGCGATGCCCGGTCGGTGGTGCTGACCCATCACGGCGAGGTGCTGCTTTCCTATGCCCGCCGGCTGATCGCCCTCAGCAACGAGGCCGTCTCGCGCTTCATGATGCCGGAAATGAACGGTGTCGTGCGGCTCGGCGCGCCGGACGATGTCGGCGAGCTCATCCTGCCGGAAGTGCTCAGGCGTTTTGCGGAAACCTATCCGTCGATTGCCGTCAACGTCTCGATCGAGACGAGCAGCAATCTGCGCCGCGCGGTCGCCGAGCGCCGGCTCGACCTTGCCATCTTCAACGCGACGGACGGCACGATCCCGATCCCCGGCGAGGTGCTGCTCAAGGAACAGCTCGTCTGGGCCGGCAAGAATTGCGGCAACGCGCATCTGAAGAACCCGCTGCCCGTCTCCGTCTGGGAGGAGGGCTGCATCTGGCGCGCGCGGGCGCTGGAGGAGCTGAGCCGCTCCGGCCGGGATTTCCGCGTCGCCTATTTCTGCGCCCATCACATGGGCCAGCGCGCCGCGATCCGGGCCGATCTCGCGGTCGCGCCGCTTGCCCGCTTCCTGGTGGGGGACGACATGGTGGCGCTCGGCGAGAAGGACGGCCTGCCGGACCTCGGCCATTATCTCATCGGCCTCGTCGTCAACGAGGAGGCCGAGGCGCCGGCGCAGGCCGTGGCCGACTATATCCGCGCGGCCTTCGCCCGCATGGAGCGCCGGCCGATGGACATGCTGCAGGTCGCCTGCTGAAGCCTGGCCTTCCTTTCGCGCGCGGCTACCAGATGCCGCGCGTGATGCCGTTCCACAGCCAGGTCCAGACCGGCGGGTGATACCATTGCCGCGAGGGCGCCTCGATCGTCCGGGGCATCAGGGTGCCGTTCACGGCATCCGTCAGCGCCGTAAGGATGATCCCCGTCGCCGCCGCCGTCTGCAGGAGCGGATAGGTGTGCATCGTGTCCCGTTTGCCGGGCTTCATCCGCTGCTGGTAGAGCACGCCGCCGGTATCGACGCCCGCATCGACGAGATGCACGGTCGTGCCGAAATTCGCCTCGTCCCCCAGCACGCGCGACCAGTAGCCGCCCTGCAGGCCGCGATATTGCGGATTGATGCCGGCATGGAGATTGAGCACGGGGCAGGAAATGGCCGCAAGCGTCTCCGCCTTCAACATGCGGCAACTGACGAGCAGCAGCGCTGCGGGCCGGATGCCGTCGAAGGCCTCCAGGAATTGCGGGCTGTTGGCGGAGGGAACGGCGATGCGTCGGACGGCCGGGTCGACCGAGGCGTCGGCGCCATGGGCCGCGAGGATTTCCCGGGCGCGGCCCTCGGTGAAGCGCTTGCCGAATTTCGAGACGGCCATGGTCGCGAACTGGCCGAGCGCCTGGAACCATCCGAGCGTCCTCGCCCTCCGCCGCAGAAAGAGCGATTTCGGCTCGGGCTGCTCCTCGATGACGACGAGGTTCGGGAAGGCGGCCTTGACGGCATTGACGACAATTTCGGGATTGGTGCCCGGCTGGATCAGCATGGCCACCATTTCCGTCCTCGCGTCGCGTTCCGTCATGTCCGTCATTCCATCGTTGCCTTCGGCGGCATGATGGCCGGGGTGCCTTAGGAAGCGGTAACCGCCGGCGGGATTCGCCGGGCAGGGCTAAGGATTGGTTAGTGCACTTTTTGCTTGCCGATCCCGTTTCCCTCCGGCGCGGGCTGGTCTAGATTTCCCTTCGATGTGATTCACGAGGAGAATCTTCCATGACCGCAAAGAATCTTGCCCGTCTCGGTGCCGTGTTTGCCGCGCTGCTGGTGCTCAGCGCCTGTGGGAATACGATCCGCGGCCTCGGCCGGGACACGGCGAACACCGTGGATGCGACCAAGGATGCCGGCCACCGCATCGCGCGCGCCGCGAACTGAGACGCCTGAGGGCAAGCTCCGACGCTGCCGGCCTCAAGGTGGCGGCGCTCGGGGATCGGTCATGACCGGCCCGGCGCATGAAGGGGATATGGTCCGGTGAGAACCCGCCATCCCGACAGCGAGGGCATCCGTGCGGTTCTCGAGCCGCACGGTCTTTTTTTGCGCGGTGTCGTGAATTTCGCCGATGGCGATGCGGCGCCGTTCCTTTCGGATGGGCGCCCCGCCGCAAGCGTGCTGCTTGTCGGCAATGTCGGCGGCTCGATCTGGCCGGCCTTTTCCCTCTGGCGCGCCGCGCAGTCGGATGATGGCGGCAGCGATCCGCTCGATGCCTGGTCGAAGGTGATCATCGGCGCCGTTGCGCTGTCGGCGGGGGCGACGGCTTGGTTTCCCTCCGATCCGCCATGGCAGCCATTCCAGCAATGGGCGATGCGCGCGGAGGGGCTGAAAGCCTCGCCGCTCGGCATCCTGATCCACCCGGTCTACGGTCTCTGGCACGGCTATCGCGGGGCGCTCGGTTTTTCCGTGCCGGTCGAGGGCGAGGCCTTGCCGCTGCGCCCGCATCCCTGCGAGCACTGTCCGGACAAGCCGTGCCTTGCAGCCTGTCCGGTCGGCGCTGTCCGTCCGGAGGCCTTCGACGTCGCCGCCTGCCGGTCGCATCTGCGCGGGCCGGAGGGGCCGGGTGGCTGCATGGTGCTCGGCTGTCTTGCCCGTGCGGCCTGTCCCGTCGGGGCGGATTATCGCTATTGCGATGCCCAGCTCCGCTTTCACATGGCGGCGCTCTCTCTTTGACCTTTCGGCGGGAATCGCCGCTAAATTCGCCGCATTGCCGGCGGAGCCAGAGGGCCATGCGAGCGCTTCTGTTTGTCCTTTTCCTGTTTCTCACGCCTGCCCTGTGGAGCGTTGCCATGGCCGAACCGCCGAAATGCGCCGCGATCGAGCATTTGTCCGGCCGCTACACCGTCTGCACCTTCGATCCCGCGAAGGAGACGATCCGTCTCTTCGGCACGCAGACGCTCGATGCGCGCGGCGCGACCTACGACCAGCTCAATACGCATCTCCTGCGCAACGGCCAGCATATGAGCTTTGCCATGAACGGCGGCATGTACCATCCGGACTACGGGCCGGTCGGCCTTCTGGTCGAGAACGACCGGGAGACGGGCGCGCTCAACAGGCAGGATGCCTTCGGCAATTTCTTCATGAAGCCGAACGGCGTCTTCTTCCTCGAGGACGGCAAGGCGGGCGTGATGGAAACGGAAGCCTATGCGAAGGCAGGGCTTTCCCCGCGGGAGGCGACGCAATCGGGGCCGATGCTGGTGTTCGACGGCAAGATCCATCCGCGCTTCCTGCCGGATGCCACGAGCCTGCAGATCCGCAACGGCGTCGGCATCCTGCCGGACGGGCGCGTCGCCTTCGCCATCTCGAACGACCGGGTGCGCTTCCACGACTTCGCGACGCTCTTCCGCGACCGGCTGCAATGCCGTAACGCGCTTTTCCTCGACGGCAGCATTTCCAGCCTCTACTCCCCGGAAATCCGGCGGCACGACCGCCGCGCCGTCATGGGCACGATCATCGCCGTCGTCAAGAATCTGCCCTGGTGAGAAAAAATTTGCAGCCGCGACCCAAGGATTGCGGTCCGGCGCACGTCTGAAAGGATAGTGCACGCAATCGGGATGGACCCGTGGAAACAGAACTCGTCGAAAAGGCGGCCTTGGGGGATCGGCAGGCGTTCGCCGCGCTGGTCGAGAGCCGCTATGATTTCATCCATGCCGTCGCCTGGCGATGGTGCGGCGACCGGCAGGATGCCGAGGACGTGGCGCAGGAGGTGTGCATACGCCTCGCAAGCGCCATCCGCGGCTTCAAGGGTGCGAGCCGCTTCGGCACGTGGCTTTATGCGGTGACGCTGAACGCCGCGCGCGACCAGATGCGCAAGCGGCGGCGGAGCGAGTGGCGCGACGCCGCCTATCTGCGCGAGCAGGCGGTGCTGGAAGGCGGTTCCGGCGACGACGGCGGCGAGGAGCTCTGGCAGGCCGTGCGCCGGCTTCCCGACAAGCAACGCGACGCCGTGCTGCTGATCTATGGCGAGGGGCTGAGCCATGCGGCGGCGGCCGATGTGCTCGGCTGCGCCGAAACGACGATTTCCTGGCATGTGCACGAGGCCCGCAAGCGCCTGAAGGTGCTGCTGCGCGACACGGCCGCGTGACGGAAGGACAGACGATGACCGATCTCGACCTCGACAGACTTTCCCGCCGCCGCCCGCCGGCCGCAAGCGCCGCCGCCCGCGCCGAAGCGCTCACTGCTGCCATGCAGGCTTTCGACGGCGCGGAAAAAAATGCGGATGCTCCCCAAGGTTCGGCGGATCGCGGGCGTCGAAGCTCCATCTTTAACCGGATATGGAGCCCCATCATGAACCGCAGACTTCTCGCCGGCTCGGCGCTTGCCACGCTGCTCGTCGTCCCCGTCGCCGGCCTCGTCACCTATGAGCTGGTGCGCAACGGCACGGTGCCGCTGACAAACGAGACCGGGATCGCCGCCAAGCCCGCCGATGCGGACCAGCGCGCCCGCAAGCCGGTCGAGGAGGCGGCGAAGGCCGAGGCCCGGGTCGCCGCGGAGGCGGATGCCAAGGCGAAGGCCACCGCCGATACGGCCGACGGCACGCTTGCGGCCGAGCCCGCGCCGCTTGCCGAAAGCCGCGAGGAGGAGGCCGTCGCCGCCATGCCGGAATCGTTTGCCGTCGGCGGGGCGGCGAACCTGCAGACGTTGAGCCGCATGGCCGTGCCGTCCTCGGACATTGTTGCCATGCCGATGCCGGTGGAGGATCGCGAGCGCTTCGCCTCCGCTGATCCCAATCCGGTGAAGAGCGTTGCGGCCGATCCGGTCTCCACCTTCTCGGCGGATGTCGACACGGCTTCCTATTCCTATGTGCGCCGGTCGCTGCTCGGCGGCAGCCTGCCGGATCCCGAGGCGGTGCGCGTCGAGGAGATGGTGAACTACTTCCCCTATGACTGGAAGGGGCCGGAGACGGCGGAAAAGCCGTTCAACGCCACCGTCACCGTCATGCCGACGCCGTGGAACACGGGTACCGAGCTCCTGCATATCGGCATCAAGGGGTTCAACACCGCTCCGGCGAAGCAGCCTTCGGCCAATCTCGTCTTCCTCATCGACGTTTCAGGCTCGATGGACGAGCCGGACAAGCTGCCGCTCCTGAAGAGTGCCTTCCGCCTCCTGGTCGGCAAGCTGAAGGACACCGATACGGTCTCCATCGTCACTTATGCGGGTGATGCCGGCGTCGTTCTGGAGCCGACGGCGGCAAAGGAGCGGCAGACGATCCTCGATGCCATCGACACTCTCCAGCCCGGCGGCTCGACGGCCGGCGTGGCGGGCATCGAAACGGCCTACAAGCTCGCCGAAAAGGCCTTCAGGAAGGAGGGCGTCAACCGCGTCATGCTGGCGACGGACGGCGACTTCAATGTCGGGCCGGCCAGCGACGAGGACCTGAAGCGCATCATCGAGGAGCGCCGCAAGAGCGGCATCTTCCTCTCCGTGCTGGGTTTCGGCCGCGGCAACTACAATGACGGCATGATGCAGACACTGGCGCAGAACGGCAACGGCACGGCCGCCTATATCGATACGCTCGCCGAGGCGCAGAAGGCGCTGGTGGAGGAGGCGGGGTCCTCGCTCTTCCCCATCGCCAAGGACGTCAAGTTCCAGATCGAGTTCAACCCGGCGCGCATCGCCGAATACCGCCTGATCGGCTACGAGACCCGTGTGCTCAACCGCGAGGATTTCAACAACGACAAGGTGGATGCCGGCGATATCGGCTCCGGCCACCGCGTCACCGCGATCTACGAGGTGACGCCGAAGGGCAGCCCCGCCGTGTTGAACGATCCGCTTCGCTACGGCGAGGGCGAGGCGGCCGCGACGCCGGCGGCGGAAAGCGGCGAGCTGGCCTTCCTCAAGATGCGCTGGAAGAAGCCGGATGGCGATACCAGTGAGCTCGCCACGATGCCGGTTACGGATGCCGATGCGATCGCCGACGTGAACGCCGCCTCCGCCGACGTCCGCTTCTCCGTTGCCGTCGCGGCCTTCGGGCAGAAGCTCAAGGGCGTCACGGCCCTGCAGGACTATGCCTATGGCTCGATCCTCGGCCTTGCGGAAGCCGCGCGCGGCAACGATCCGTTCGGCTATCGGGCGGAGTTCCTGAAGCTCGTGCAGCTTGCGCGGGGGCTTTCGGGCGAGACGGCGCAGTAGGACAGGCCGCCCCTCATCCGGCCTGCCGGCCACCTTCTCCCCGCAAGCGGGGAGAAGGGGATATGCGGCGCCGCTTTCCTCAAGCAATACCCTGCGGGGGCTGTATCTTGTTGCAAGGCTGTCGCACATGAAAGGAAAGCATTGCCCATCTCCCTTCTCTCCGCTTGCGGGGAGAGCGACTGTCTTTGTTGTCAAGTGTTTTGCCATGGCCTTTGGTCCCTGATGATGGCGTTGAGCATGGTCAGCAGCTTCCGCATGGTTGCGACGATGGCGACGATCTTCGGCTTGCCGGCCGCCACGAGATGATCGCGGAAGGCCTTGAGCACCGCATTGTGGCGACTGGCCACGAGGGCTGCCATGAACAGCACGGACCGCACGTTGCTTCGGCCTCCGCCGATGAAGCTCCTGCCCTTCCACTTGCCCGATTGCCGCGTCCACGGTGCAAGCCCGGCCAGCGCCGCGATCTGTCGCCGGTCGAGGCTGCCCAGTTCCGGCATATGCGCCAAAAGCGTGCGCGCCACCGCCGGTCCCACGCCCGGCACCGAGGTCAACAGCCTCTCGCGCACCCGCCACAACGGTGATTTGCGGATCCGGTCGTCCATATCGGCATCGAGGCTCTCCAGCTCGCGCCGCAGCGCCGTCAGGACGCGCCGGATGCTCTTGCGGGCGGGCGGGGATGCGGCCATCCGCTCGCGGTTCTCTTCCGCCACCATCATCTGCACGATCTGGCGCCGCCGTGTCACCAGTTCGCCGAAGGCCCGCGCCGCCTCGTTCTTCAAGGGACGTATGTCGGGCTTGGCCGCTTCGACGAAGGCCGCGATCACTGCCGCGTCGATCGGATCGGTCTTGGCATGTTTGCCCAGAGCATTCGCATAGGCGCGAACCTGTGCCGGATTGACGCCCACCACGGCAAGCCCCGCCGCCGAAAGCGCCGCCACCGCCACATGCTCGTAGCCGCCCGTCGCCTCCAGCGCCACCAGAGCGGGGCCGTGCGACGACAGCCGGGCTATCAGCGCCTCCACGCAGGCATGATCGTGGCCGACCCGGAAATGTTCACCCGACGGCGCGACATGCACGTCGAGCCAGTCCTTCGATACGTCGATACCGACGACAACCTTGTCCATCCGATCCCATCCTTGCCTAAGCGGGCTTCGCAATGTCGAGCGGCCCTGGCGACTGTTCGGGTTCGATGGAACGGCGGATGGAGACCCGGGCTCTCCCGCGGGCTTGGTGTCCCAAAAGTGCTGCGGGATGCCATCCGCCACCGCAATGCCAAATACACCGGCTTTCGCGGATAAAGGGAAGTTACAAAGGTGCCGGCAGGCGGATGAGGGGATGCCGGAGGCAAGAAGATAAGTCTTTCGGTGCCGCGCCCCTCTTCCGACCCTTCGGGCCACCCTCTCCCCGAGGGGAAAAGGGAAGAGCGGTAACGTCGAACTCGTTCGATAGCCCTGCGGCTCGCGGTGGGCAGGATTATGCGGCGGGCTTTTCCCGCTCCTTGCCTGACTTGCCCGGGGATGCGCTTGCCGCATCCCCTTCGTCCCGCTTGCGGGGAGAGGGCGGCAGCAGGCGGATGAGGGGGGCGGTCCAGCGCCTTTCCTTCGTTTGCGGCAGGGGCTCGCAGCGCAGGACGTCGTTTTCCGCCTCGATCAGGTTCAACCCGGCATCGCGCAGCAAGCGCCGGTCCCTGCGGGCGACGAGCAGCCGCAAGGCCTCCCGCTCCGCCTGCCGTTGACGCCATTCTCTCAATCTTTCCAGCGCTTTTTTCAGGATGCCCATGGCCGTTGCCCTTCGTTCCGCGCATCAGTCAATCAAGGCGATAGACATTTCACAAACGAATAGCGATGATGGCAGGTATCAGGAAAAGCGATGGTGCGTCATGTATCCACCCCTTGAAAGCGATCTCCTGCGCATCTTCGTTGCCGTCGCGCAGGCCGGTAATGTCACCCATGCGGCGGAAAGGCTGGCGCGGACCCAGTCGGCGGTCAGCATGCAGGTGCGCAAGTTGGAGGATTCGGTCGGCGCCGTGCTGTTCGAGCGCGGTCCGCGCGGCGTTTCGCTGACGCCGGAGGGCAAGCGGCTGCTGCCCTATGCGCGGCGCATCGTCGGGCTCGTCGACGAGACGACGGCCGTCATGCGGACGGCGCCGCTCGACGGGCCGGTGCGCGTCGGCATTCCGGAGGAATACAACCAGACGGTCCTGCCGAACGCGCTGGCCGCCTTCGCCGAAATCCATCCCAATATCGAGGTGACGGTGCTTTGCGGCTATACCGCGCAGCAACTGGCGGCGCTCGAAGCGGACCAGTTGGACCTTGCCATCATTTTCGACTGGTGCGACGGCATCTCCGGCGAATTGCTGGCGGTCGATCCCACTGTCTGGGTGGCCTCGGCCGCGCATGGCCGGCATCTGGAGCGGCCGGTTCCGGTGGCGGTCTACTGGCGCTCAAGCTGGTGCCGGGATTTTGCGCTCCGCTCGCTCGAGCGGCACACCATCCCCTATCGCATCGCCTATACCTGCGATACGAGCGGCGGCCTGCGCTCGGCGGTGACCAGCGGGCTCACCATCGCGCCGCTCTCGCGCAGCAACATTCCGCCCGGCGCACGGGAACTGACGATCGCGGACGGCTTTCCGCCGATCGATTCCTCCCGCGTCATCCTCAAGCGCAATCCGCGCCGTGGCGGGCCGGCCATCGAGGGCATGGCGGACATGATCCGCAAATCCTTCGGGCCGCTCGCGAACGCGGGCGATCAGGCTTTCGGATAGGCGCGGTCGAGGCCGCCGGAGCGCGTGAGGCCGGTGCGGAAGGCGCCGTAGGCGGCGTGCTGGCTGGAGCGGGCGGTTTCCATGAGCCGTATCTGCAGGCGCGCGGGCGCCGCCTCGCCGAGCCATTCGCCGAGCTTTTCCAGCTTCAGCGAATTGAGGAAGCGGGCGGCCGCGGCGCGGTTGAGATAGAGGTCCAGGCCTTCGAGCAGGTTTTCGTCCTGTTGCGGGTTTTCCATCAGGAGGGCGAGATAGGCCCGGTCTGCCTCGCCGAGCGTGCCAAGCTTGTCGGCGACGGTTTCCCGGTCCGGAAAGGCTGCAAGATCGGCGTTCATTGTGTCCCCCTGGAATCGTTCACCCCTTGGGAATAGGACGCACCCGACCGGCCCGCAAGCGGGGATGGCGGAATTGGATTGAAAATCCAATATTGACAAATCATCCAATATTGGATTGTTTGTCGCCATGTTCGATACAGCAAATGCCGATGCGCTTCTGCGCCACCATGCCGCGACTGCCGCGGCCATCTCCACGCTCTTCTATCCCCATGCCGAAGTCGTGCTGCACGACCTCGAAACGGGGCTGATCGCTGGCATCTGGAATGCCTTTTCCGGCCGCAAGCCGGGTTCCGAATCGCTTGTCGAGGACGAGCTCGACCAGGCGGGCGAGGGCGGCGTCTACGGGCCCTATGAAAAGACCGGCGAGGACGGGCGGCGCCTCAAATCCGTGACGGCGGTGCTGAAGGACGATTTCGGCCAGGCCGTCGGCCTTCTGTGCATCAACATGGACGTTTCGCATTTCGAGGCCGCGGCCAAGCTGCTGGCGGCTTTCACCTGCGCTATCGCGCCGCGGCCGCCCTCGCTCTTTGCCGGCGACTGGCGGGAGGAGATCAACACCGCCCTGCACGACTGGCTGCGCACCCGCGGCCTTGCCCTGACGGCGATGCGCAAGGGCGACCGGGTGGCGCTCGTCGCCGAGCTCGACCGGCGCGGCCTGTTCCAGACCCGCAACGCCGTCGACCATCTCGCCGGCCTCATGGGCGCGTCGCGCGCCTCGATCTACAACTATCTCGCCGATGCCCGGCGCCAGAACAAGAAGGACAACATCTCGTGACCACGCTGCCGGATTTCCGCCTCGAAACCCATTTCTCGCGCTGGGAATTCAAGGCCCGCCACCACATGACGGCGAGCGACGCCGAGACCATGCGCATGTCGGACCTGCTGGCGCTCGCCGGCCCCGAAGACCTCGATGCCTGGGAGCGGGTCTCGCTCGGCTATACGGAGACCTGGGGGGCGCCGGCGCTGCGCGATACCATCGCCTCGACCTACGAGACGCTTTCGGGCGCCGATATCCTCACCTTCGCCGGGGCGGAGGAGGGGCTCTATTGCGCCATGCTGGCCCTGCTCGGGCCGGGCGACCATGCCATCGTCACCGTGCCGAACTACCAGTCGATGGAGACGATGCCGGTTACCATCACCCGCAATGTCACGGGCGTCGCGCTGCGGCCGGAGAATCGCTGGCAGCTCGATCTCGATGAGCTGCGCGCGGCCCTGCGCCCGGAAACCAAAGTCATCGCCGTCAACTTCCCGAACAATCCGACAGGCGCGATTGCCGATCAGGATATTTTCCGCGCGCTGGCCGATCTCTGCGCCGAGCGCGGCATCCACCTCTTTTCCGACGAGGTCTATCGCGGGCTGGAGATCGATGCGGCAAAGCGCCTACCGCAGGCGGCCGACCTCTTCGACAAGGGCATTTCGCTCAACGTGATGTCGAAGGCCTACGGCCTGCCGGGCCTGCGCATCGGCTGGATCGCCAGCCGCGACCGCGCGCTGCTGTCGCGCATGGAAAGGATGAAGCACTACCTCTCCATCTGCAACGCGCGTCCCTCGGAGGTGCTGGCCGGCATCGCGATCAAGGCGCGCGAGACGATCTTCGCCCGGCTTCGCGCCCTCTGCGCGGAGAATATGGAAAAGCTCGACGCCTTCTTCGCCGACCATCCGGATCGCTACGAGTGGACCCGGCCCGACGGCGGCTGCGTCGCCTTCGCCCGCTATCTCGGTAGGGACGGCGTGGAGGAGCATTGCCGGCGGCTGGTCGAGGAGAAGGGCGTCCTCCTCCTGCCCTCCAGCCTCTTCGTTTCCGACCTGCTGCCCGCTCCGATGGACCGCTTCCGCGTCGGCGTCGGGCGCCGCAATATCGATGCGGGGCTTGCGGCGTGGCGGGAATTCCTGGCCGAGGCTTGAGGCGGCCGCCGGCACGAAAAAGGGCGCCGTTCGGCGCCCTTGTCGTATTCGGCATTCCCCGGACTTCAGGCGGCTTTGGTCTCGTGGCTCGTCTGCGTCACCATGGCGGCGATGATCGTGCTGATGCTGAGCGCGCCGATCGGCCGGCCGGCTTCGTCCACCACATGGGCGAGCGTCTGGTTGGCGGCGGTCATGGCGCGGGCGGCGGTTTCGAGCACGGTGCCCTTGGTAAGCGGCATGCCTTCCGGATTGCCGGAAAGCGGCGCCATGATCGTCTCGACATTGACCACGCGGCCGCGGTTCACTTCCTTGACGAAGGCGGTGATGTATTCGTCCGCCGGGTTCAGCACGATTTCCTGCCCGGTGCCCTGCTGCACGACCATGCCGTCGCGCAGGATCGCGATCTTGTCGCCGAGGCGGAGCGCCTCGTCGAGGTCGTGGGTGATGAAGACGACGGTCTTCTTCAATTCCTTCTGGAGGTCGAGAAGGACGGTCTGCATGTCGACGCGGATCAGCGGGTCGAGCGCCGAATAGGCTTCGTCCATCAGGAGGATGTCGGCGTCGTTGGTCAGTGCGCGGGCAAGGCCGACGCGCTGCTGCATGCCGCCCGAAAGCTGGTTCGGATAGTGGTTCTCGAAGCCGGCAAGGCCGACGCGGGCGATCCATTCCTTCGCGCGCTTTTCCCGCTCGGCGGCGGCGACGCCCTGGATCTCCAGGCCATAGACCGTGTTTTCCAGAACGGTGCGGTGCGGCAGCAGTGCGAATTTCTGGAAGACCATCGCCGTCTTGTGGCGGCGGAACTGGCGCAGGTCGTTCTCGTTCATCCGACAGACGTCGACGCCATCATAGAGCACTTCGCCGGCCGTCGGGTCGATCAGGCGGTTGATGTGGCGGATCAGCGTCGACTTGCCCGAGCCGGAAAGGCCCATGACCACCATGATGCCGCCCGCCGGCATGGAGATGTTGATGTCGCGAAGGCCGAGGACGTGGCCGTATTTCTGGTTCAGTTCGGCCTTGCCGAGGCCGTTCTTCACGGCGTCGACGTAATCGCTGCCGCGCGGCCCGAAGATCTTGTAGAGATTGCGGACCTCGATTGCATGACTGACCATGAATTATCTCCCAGTGCTTCTGGCGCCGCACGCCGTGGGAATGGCGGCAACGATCGAAAATGATGGCGATGACCACGCGCGCGAAGCGCCCGCGGATATCCGTCCTTGGATGATGTCCGCCGCGCGGAAGCGGGCGTCGCGAAAGGCTGAAAATCTGCAAAGTAAGTCTGGCGATGCTTCGCGCAGGCCTGCCATCCGTTTCCCCTCTTCTCCGGCAGTAACTGCCCCGTACCGCGAGGCGCGATGACCTTGCGAACGGAACGGCGCGCGCGGGATATTCTTCTTATGGTTCCCGGCTTGCCTCTTCTTCATTGCATGAACCGCGGGTTCATATTGTGCTATTTGCGACCTCTTCGGTTTCCTGACGCGCATCGGAGCCCGCGGCCGCGTTCAAAGCGCGGCCTTGACCTTGCCGGCGATGTCGGGCGCGACCCATGGCGTCCAGATCTCCGGGAAGGTCTCGAGGAAGTACTTCGCGGCGTCTTCCGTGGAGGCATGGTTCTCCTCCATCCAGGCGAGCACCTTGGCAACGGTACCGTTGTCCCACTGGCGGACCTTCATGTAGTCCATCGCCCCGCCCGCCTTTTCGGCGAAGTCCTTCGTGGCGACGGTGAAGACGTCCGAGGTCGGGTAGGAATTGACCTTCGGATGAGGGCAGGCCGGCACCGCCGTGCAGCTATCCCATTCGGCCTTGTCGAATTCGACGCCGAAGGAGAGCTTGACCATCTGGTACTTGCCGAGGATCGCGGTCGGCGCCCAGTAGTAGCCGAGCCAGCCGGTCTTCTTTTCGAAAGCATCGGCGATCGAGCCATCGAGGCCGGCGGCGGAGTCCGTCTCGACGAGGCGGAAGCCGAGCTTGTCGGCGCCGAGCGCGCGGTAGAGGTTATCGGTCGTGACCTGGCAGTTCCAGCCCGCCGGGCAATTGTGGATCGCGGCCTTCGACGGGTCCTGCGGATCGGGGAAGAGCTCGGGATGCTTCAGCGCGTCCTGCACCGTCCTGATGTCCGAATTGTCGTCCGCGATGAATTTGGGGATCCACCAGCCCTCGACGCCGCCTTCGGAAAGGAGAGGGGCAAGCTGCATCAGCCGGCCTTCGGCAATCGCCTTGTCGAGCGGCGTGCGCACGGCGTTCACCCACAGTTCGGGCGCAAGGTCCGGCTCGCCCTTCTCGTTCATCGAGGTGAAGGTCGACATGGTGTCGCCCGCCACCAGGGTTACGGTGCAGCCATATCCCTTTTCGAGGATGAACCTGTCGAGATGGGCGGCGATGCCGGCCGAGGCCCAGTTCATTTCGGCGATGGAGACCGCGCCGCATTCCGCCGCCCGGGCCGGACCGGCAAGGCCGCAGAGACCGGCGGCAAGCAAGGCGGCGGCGAGGAGCTTCTTCATGGGCTGGAGACCTCCCAGTCTCGGCATGCAGCGATCGATCCGGATGGCAGCGCAGGTTACTGCGTGGTCCCGACTGCCCGAACGTTTTGTCCGACAGGAAAGCACGGCGCTATCGGTGAGCCGGTCTGCCTGTTGCGGTGACGCCGCGCTTTTTATGTTTGCCGCCGGAACCCTGCTGCCGGCGCCCGTCTTCGTGCGTCACCCGACAAGCCTACGGGTTCCTATTGAGAAATCAACCTCCTGCCCCTCGCAAGCGGCCCGAGGATGGCGCCAGCGGCCCGCCGGGCGGGAATTTTTCGAAATCACCCGAAAAAGTTCGCGATTCACCATTGCTTAAGGTCCCGATAACGGTCCGGTAACGATGTGCCGCTATTGGTGTTGTCACGGCGGGGGACACCGCCGCCTGCTCCGGAAAGGTTTTGCGTACCGGAGTGCCTGGGTTTCGATGCGTTTTTGTCGAAGCCGCCATGCGTATTTTGGCAAGCCGTGCATCCTTCCGGGATGCACGGCTTTCGCCATTTCAGGGCAATAAAAAACGCCGCCTTCCGGGGAAAGGCGACGCGGGATACGGGCGGACCTGACGACGGCTCGAAGGGATCAGCCGACGTTGCCGGTGCGGATGACGCCGAGCGGGCCGAGCGGCGCGTCCATGACGACGTTGCGCACGCGGGATTCGCTTCTGGGGGCTTGGCCATTCCAGGCGATCTGAACGAAATTCGGCTTGCTGAAGATATACAGCATGGTCTTGATCCTTGAAACCCGAAGCCACTTGCCTCGGCTGTGCGATATATTGGATATAGGCTCGAACGCGGGAAAAGTCATCGTCGCCGACGGCGCAAAATGTCGCAGACAGGATATCAAGGCAGGCATGCTCGAAACGCATGGCGGGACCGTTCGAATAGAGCCGGGGCGGCATGGCCGGATTGCGGCAATATTGCGGTAAATCAGACTTTTCCGGCGGCAAAAAGGAGTGTTGGAAGGACGCCATGACCAGGACGATCATGCTGCAGGGCACCGGCTCCGATGTCGGAAAAACGGTATTGGTCGCGGGCCTCTGCCGCATCGCCGCCAACCGCGGGCTGAAGGTGCGTCCCTTCAAACCGCAGAACATGTCCAACAATGCCGCCGTGTCGGCCGACGGCGGCGAGATCGGCCGCGCCCAATGGCTGCAATCGCTCGCCGCGCGCGTGCCGTCCTCCGTCCACATGAACCCGGTCCTCCTCAAGCCCCAGTCGGAGACCGGCAGCCAGATCATCGTGCAGGGCAAGGTGTTCGGACAGGCGAAGGGGCGGGACTATCAGGCGCTGAAGCCGAAGCTGATGGGTGCGGTACTGGAAAGCTTCGAAACGGTTTGTGCGGGCGCCGACCTCGTCGTCGTCGAGGGCGCGGGCTCTCCGGCGGAGATCAACCTGCGCGCCGGGGATATCGCCAATATGGGCTTTGCCACGCGGGCAGGCGTGCCGGTCGTGCTGGTCGGCGATATCGACCGCGGTGGTGTCATCGCTTCGCTGGTCGGGACCCACGCCATCCTGTCGGAAGAGGACCGGCGCATGGTCACCGGCTATCTTATCAACAAGTTCCGCGGGGATGTGACGCTCTTCGACAGCGGCATCGCCGAGATAGGGCGCTTCACGGGCTGGCCGTGCTTCGGCGTCGTGCCGTGGCTGAAGGAGGCCGGCCGGCTGCCGGCGGAGGATTCCGTCGTGCTGGAACGGCTTGCGCGGAGCGGGACGGGGGCCTTGAAGGTCGCCGTGCCCGTCCTGCCGCGTATCGCCAATTTCGACGATCTCGATCCGCTGAAGGCCGAGCCGCAGGTCGATCTCGTCTTCGTCCGGCCGGGCGAGCCGCTGCCGGCCGATGCCGGCCTCGTCGTGCTGCCGGGATCGAAATCCACCATCTCGGACCTTCGCGCCTTCCGCGCCGCCGGCTGGGACCGCGACCTCGCCCTCCACATGCGGCGCGGCGGCCGCGTCATCGGCATCTGCGGCGGTTACCAGATGCTCGGCGAGCGCGTCAGCGACCCGCTCGGCATCGAGGGCGGCGAGCGGGAGGTGGCGGGGCTCGGGCTGCTTGCCGTCGAGACGGAAATGGCGCCGGAAAAGACCGTGCGCAACAGCGCCGCTCGTTCGCTGCAATATGACGTGCCGCTGGACGGCTACGAGATCCATCTCGGCCGCACGACGGGGCCGGATGCGTTGCGCCCCGCCGTCAGCATCGACGGGCGGCCAGACGGCGCGCTCTCGGCCGATGGCCGGGTGATGGGCACCTATCTGCACGGGCTGCTTTCCAGCGACGCCTACCGGGCGCGGCTGCTCGCCGATTTCGGCATTGCGGGCGGCGGGTTCGATTACCGCGCGAGTGTCGATGCGGCGCTCGATGGCGTCGCGGCCGAGCTGGAGGCCGTCCTCGACCGCGGCTGGCTCGAAGGTCTTCTCGGTGCGGCTGATTAAACCGGCCGTCTGAAACGTACAGCTATCGGGTTCCTTCTGCATCCGCCTGCCGCACCAAAGTTGCGCCAGAATTGGGTGCAAGGAGTGACGAAAATCCGCCCGGCATGCCGGGCGCCGACGCCTGCGCGCGATCCGAAAGGGTGAATATATGGGTTCTGGACCTCTCGCACGTTCCGTTCTGGCCAGTCTGCTGGGGCTGTCGCTGGCCGGTCTTCCGGCCGCCGGCTTCGCCCAAAGCACCCAGGAAAACACGAGCGCCGGAAAGCGCTGGGAGGAGGAGTTCTCCTTCTGGCAGAAGGCCTCGTCCGGCAACGACCTTGCGCAGTACGAGCGCTACCTGAAGCAATACCCGACCGGCACCTTCGCCTCCATGGCGCGGCTGCGCATTGCCGAATTGCAGGCTGCCGCGAAGACGAAGGACGCGCAGGCCGCGACCGACGACGCTTCCGCCAAGGCAAAGGCGGATGATACGGCCGCTGCCGAAAAGGCCAAGGCAGAGGAAGAAGCGCGCAAGACCGAAGACGCCCGCAAGGCGGATGAGGTCAGGAAGGCCGCCGAAGCCGGGAAGGCGAAAGCGGACGAAGCGGCCCGCAAGGCGGCCGAAGCGAAGAAGGCCGCCGACGAGGCCGCGCGCCTGAAGGCGGAGGCCGAGGTGAAAAAGGCCGAGGAAGAGGCTGCCGCCCGCAAGCTCGCCGAAGAAAAGGCTGCCGCTGCCGAAAAGGCGAAAGCCGAAGCCGCCGCCGCGGAAAAAGCCCGCGCCGAGGAGGCGGCCCGCCTGAAGGCCGAGGCCGAGGAGAAAGAGGCCACCGCCCGCAAGCTCGCCGAAGAGAAGGCCGCCGCTGCCGAAAAGGCGAGGGCTGAAGCCGCCGCCGCGGAAAAGGCCCGCGCCGAGGAGGCTGCCCGCCTGAAGGCTCAAGCCGTGGAGAAGGAAGCCGTGGCCCGCAAGCTCGCAGAGGAGCAGGCGGCCGAGGCCGAGCGCCTGAAGGCGGAAGCGAAGGCCGCCGCCGACAAGGCGAAAGCGGAGGAAGCCGCGCGCCTCAACGCCGAGGCGGACCGCAGGAAGGCCGAGGAGGCCGCTGCGGCCGAAAAGGCCCGCGCCGAGCAGGAAGCTGCGGCCCGCCGGGACGCCGAGGCGAAGCGCGTCGAAGCCGAAAAGGCCGCTGCCGCCGAGAAGGCGCGCATCGAGCAGGAGGCTGCCGCCGCCCGCAAGCTTGCCGATGAGAAGGCGGCCGAATTGGAGCGCCTGAAGGCCGAGGCTGCGAAAGCGGCGGCGGATGCTGAGGCCAAGGCCGCGGAAGCCGCCCGCCTTGCCAAGGAAGCCGAAAAGCGCGCGGAAGAAGCCGCTGCCGCCCGCAAGCAGGCCGAAGGCGGCGCTGCCGCGGCGAATGCCGGCAAGGCTGAAGCCGCCGGCGGCCAGAACGGCGATATCGCAGCCCGCAAGGCGGAGGACGCCAGGCGCGAGGAGGAGACGTTCCAGAAGGCGGTGCTCGACGGCTCCGAAAAGGCGTTCCGCGCCTATATCGCGGCCTATCCGAACGGCCGCTTCCTTGCGGATGCGCGCGAGCGCCTCGCCGCGCTCTCGAAGGCCAGGCGGCCGGAAACCGGCACGGCGACCGCCGACACCGAGCGCAAGGCCGTGGAGCAGCCCGTGGTCGATCCGCGCGAGGCCTATATGGACCGCTCGCTGCGCGCCCAGGCCCAGCGCTGGCTGAGCGCGCTCGGCTATAACACCTACGGCGCCGACGGCGTTTTCGGTCCGCGCACCCGCGCGGCGATCTCCGCCTGGCAGGGCGCATCGGGCTATCGCACCAGCGGCTATCTCACGCGCCAGCAGTACCGCGTGCTGCGCGAGGCCGCGCAATATGCCGAGGCGCGCCAGACCCGCCAGCGGCGCTACCAGCGGCAGCGCGAGTACGACGTGCTGGAAGGCCCCGTCGACGGTTACTATGACGGGCCGTATTACCGCGACGACGGCTATTACAATCGCCGCGGCGGCGTGGTGATCATCCCCGGCTATTGAGGCCGGGGGCGCAGGACCTCCTTATGCCCGCCGCTCGATTGACTTGGCGGCGGGGCACGCTTAATCATCCGACCATCGGATGGTTCCCGACGGCCGCAAACCGGCCCGGGAGAGAAGGGAACGTGACACGGTGGACCCAGATCGGGCGCCGCAATCACGGCCGACCCCGCGACTGTAGAGTGGCGAGGAACGATCGGCCGATGGAACCGACGGCGTGCGGGGCGGCATGGTGCCACCCCGGCAAGGCGCCGGCGAACCATCGGAAAAGCCACTGGGCTGCACTGCGATAAGCCGGGGTTGGACGCCTCTATCTCTACGAATCGTCCGCCTTTCGCAAAGCCTGCCCGGGAAGGTGAGAGCGTTCCGCCGGTGCCTTGGCACCTGACGCCGCGAGCCAGGAAACCTGCCATCCGACAGAGGGCATGTCGCCCGATCCGGGAGTTCTCCCCTGTGCCTGAACGGAGGTTGTCATGGCGCTATCCACATCATCCCTTTGGCTCCGGGCCGGTCCGGCCGGGGCCGCGTGCGCGCCTCCTTTCCTCGCGTCCGCCTGAGGCCGCCGTTATGGCGGTCACTTTCGACATGAATTTGCGGAACGCCGGACGATGACGGTTCCTCACGGCGGAGCTGTGCTCGTGCTGGGCGGAGCGCGTTCGGGAAAATCCGCATTCGCCGAAAGGCTGGTCGCCGGGACCGGCCTCGAACGCCATTACATCGCCACCGGCCGCGCCTTCGACGACGAGATGCGCCAGCGCATCGCGAAACACCGGGAAGACCGCGGCGGCGGGTGGCGGACGCATGAGGAACCGCTGGCCCTTGCCGCGCGCATCGCCGAGGTGGCGCGGGAAGACCGCGCGGTGCTCGTCGATTGCCTGACGCTCTGGGTCACGAACCTGATGCTGGAGGAGCGGGACATTCCCGCCGAATTTTCCGGCCTTCTCGCCGCCATCGCTGGCGCTCCCGGCCGGCTGGTCTTCGTGTCGAACGAGGTCGGCCTCGGCATCGTGCCGGACAATCGCATGGCGCGCGAGTTCCGCGACCATGCCGGGCGGCTGCACCAGCAGGTGGCCGCCCTCGTGCCTGAAGTCTATTTTATCGCGGCCGGACTGCCGCTGAAAATGAAGGGTTGAGCCATGCTGCAACAGAAAATCCCCGCCACCGTCATTACCGGCTTCCTCGGCGCGGGCAAGACGACGATGATCCGCAACCTCCTGCAGAATGCCGGCGGAAAGCGCATTGCGCTCATCATCAACGAATTCGGCGACCTCGGCGTCGACGGCGACGTGCTGAAGGGCTGCGGCGCGGAGGCCTGCACCGAAGACGATATCATCGAGCTGACCAACGGCTGCATCTGCTGCACCGTCGCCGACGATTTCATCCCCACCATGGCGAAGCTGCTGGAGCGCGAGAACCGCCCGGACCATATCGTCATCGAGACCTCGGGCCTTGCCCTGCCGCAGCCGCTCGTCGCGGCCTTCAACTGGCCGGAGATCAAGACGCAGGTGACGGTGGACGGCGTGATCACCGTGGTCGACAGCGCCGCCGTCGCCGCCGGCCGCTTCGCCGACGATCACGACAGGGTGGACGCGCTGCGTGTCGAGGACGAAAATCTCGACCATGAAAGCCCGCTGGAGGAACTCTTCGAGGACCAGCTGACCGCCGCCGACCTCATCGTCCTCAACAAGACGGACCTCATCGATGCCGCCGGCCTTCAGGCCGTGCGCGACGAAGTCGCCTCCCGCATCGCCCGCAAGCCCTCGATGATCGAGGCGCGGAACGGCGAGGTCGCCGCCGCCGTGCTGCTCGGCCTCGGCGTCGGCACGGAGGACGACATCGCCAACCGCAAGTCGCACCACGAGCTGGAGCACGAGAACGGCGAGGAGCACGACCACGACGAATTCGACAGCTTCGTCGTCGAGCTCGGCGCCGTCGCCGATCCCGCCGCCTTCATCGAACGCCTCAAGGGTGTGATCGCCGAGCATGACGTGCTGCGCCTCAAGGGTTTCGCGGATGTTCCCGGCAAGCCGCTGCGCCTGCTCGTCCAGGCCGTGGGCAGCCGCATCGACAGCTATTTCGAGCGCGCCTGGGCGCCCGGCGAAGCGCGCGGCACCCGCCTCGTCGTCATCGGCCTGCACGACATGGACGAGCAAGCCGTTCGCGCCGCCATCGCGGCGGCGGTGTGATTTCGGCATGAAAGTGCTGCGGTTCCTCTCTTCGGTGCGTCGGCCGTCTCCCCGGCGGGGGGCAGGGCGCTTGCCTATGGCATTCGGCGCGGCCGCTTTTCCCTTCTCCCCTCGGGGAGAAGGTGGCCCGAAGGGCCGGATGAGGGGGCGCGACACGGAATGACTTCTCTTTCTTGCCTTCGGCATCTCCCTCATCCGCCTGCCGGCACCTTCTCGCCGCTGGGGAGAAGGGGATGGGGCGCCGTTTTACATTCGATAGCCCCTTCTGCGGGGGAGACTGCCTCCGGGCCGAAGGGCATGCCATGCACCTCCTGCTAGCCCAGAAAGGCACCATCGCCGACGGCAAGGAGGCCGTCGACCTCGGCCAGACGCCGGGCGATATCCTCTTCCTCTCCGCCGCCGACACGGAACTCGCCGCCATCGCCGCCGCCCATCGCGCGCGGGGCGGCGAGACGCGCCTGCGCCTCGCCAGCCTTGCCACGCTGTCGCATCCGATGTCGGTCGATACCTATGTCGAGCGCACGGCGCGGCATGCCAAACTCATCGTCATCCGCGCCCTCGGCGGAGCCAGCTATTTCCGCTATGTGCTGGAAGCTCTTCTGGCGACCGTCGTCGCCAATGGCGTCAAGCTCGTCGCGCTGCCGGGCGACGACCGGCCGGACGACGGCCTGATCCCCTTCAACCGCATCGAAGACGAGGACCGCCAGCGGCTCTGGGCCTATCTCAACGAGGGCGGCGCGGAGAACGCGGATCGCTTCCTCGCCTATGCGGATGCCGTGGTCCTCGGCGGCGAAAGGCCGGAGCCGGCGATGCCGCTGGACAAGGCCGGCATCTGGTGGCCGGGGCAGGGTGTCGTCGATATCGGGACGTGGCGGCAGGTTGCCGGCGTTTCACCCCCCTCTGGCCCGCCGGCCATCTCCCCCAGAGGGGGGGAGATCGATGGAGGAACGGTTTCCCGGAATTCAGGCGCTTCTACGGAAGCAAATGCGTGCCGCCTGCCAATCTCCCCCCTTGTGGGGGAGATGGCCGGCAGGCCAGAGGGGGGTATCCCAACCGCCGCCGTCTGCTTCTACCGCGCCTATGTCCAGAGCGGCGAGACGCGCCCCGTCGAGATGCTGATCGAGGCGCTGGCGGCCGAGGGCATCCGCGCCCTGCCGCTTTTCGTCTCCAGCCTCAAGGAAGCCGCCTCCATCGAGACGGTCCGCGCGGCCTTCGCTGAGGCCCCGCCGGATATCGTCCTCAACGCCACGAGTTTCGCGGTCTCCGCCCCCGGCGCGGGCCGCAAGCCGACAGTGCTTGATGAGACCGGCGCGCCTGTCCTTCAGGTCGTCTTCTCCGGCTCCTCGCGCGAAGCCTGGGAGGCGTCGGGGCAGGGGCTGACGGCGCGCGATCTCGGCATGAACGTTTCCCTGCCGGAGGTCGACGGCCGCGTGCTTTCCCGCGCCGTCTCCTTCAAGGCGGCGGCGCGTTATGACGAGCGGGTCGAGACCAATATCGTGAGCCTCGATCCGGTGGAGGACCGCATCCGTTTCGTGGCGAAACTCGCCGCCGGCTGGGCGCGGCTGCGGCGGGCAAGGCCGGCCGAGCGGCGCATTGCCCTCGTCATGGCGAATTACCCGAATCGCGACGGCCGGCTAGGCAATGGCGTCGGCCTCGACACGCCGGCCGGCACGATGGAAGTGCTGCGCGCCATGGCGGCTGAGGGCTATGCGGTCGCCGATCTGCCGGAGGATGGCGATGCGCTGATCGCCCATCTCATGGCCGGCCCGACCAATGCGGCGCGCGACGGGCGGGAAATCCGCGAGACGCTTTCGCTGAATCAATACAAGACCTTCTTCTCTTCGCTTCCGAAAGTGATTCAGGAGGAGATGACGGACCGCTGGGGCGAGCCGGAAGACGATCCCTTCGTCATCGGTGACGTCTTCGCCCTGCCGCTCGCCCGTTTCGGCGAAACGCTGGTCGGCATCCAGCCGGCGCGGGGCTACAATATCGATCCGAAGGAGAGCTACCATTCGCCGGACCTCGTGCCGCCGCACGGTTATCTTGCCTTCTACGCCTTCCTGCGTCTCCATTACGGCGCGCATGCCATCGTGCACATGGGCAAGCACGGCAATCTCGAATGGCTGCCGGGCAAGGCGCTGGCGCTGTCGCAGGCCTGCTATCCCGAAGCCGTGCTCGGCCCGGTGCCGCATCTCTATCCCTTCATCGTCAACGATCCGGGCGAGGGCACGCAGGCCAAGCGCCGCTCCGCCGCCGTCATCGTCGACCACCTGACGCCGCCGCTGACCCGTGCCGAGACCTATGGCCCGCTTAAGGACCTCGAAGCGCTGGTCGACGAATATTACGACGCCTCCGGCGGCGACCCCCGGCGCATCAGGCTGCTCTCCAAGCAGATCCTCGATCTGGTGCGCGATATCGGCCTCGACAGCGATGCCGGAATCGCCAGGTCCGATGGCGAGGCGGCGGCGTTGCAGAAGCTCGACGCCTATCTCTGCGACCTCAAGGAAATGCAGATCCGCGACGGGCTGCATGTCTTCGGCGTCTCGCCGGAGGGGCGGCTGCTCACAGACTTGACGGTGGCGCTCGCCCGTGTGTCGCGTGGATTGGGCGAAGGGGGCGAGGCGAGTCTTCAGCGGGCGATCGCGGCGGATGCGCTTGCGGCGGCAACCCCCTCTGGCCTGCCGGCCATGTCCCCCACAAGGGGGGAGATTGATGTGGGGACGGTTTCCCGGAACGCGAACGTCGCTGCCAAGGGAGGGGCTCACCACCTGCCAATCTCCCCCCCTGTGGGGGACATGGCCGGCTGGCCAGAGGAGGGTGGCCTCCGCTTCGACCCTCTCGACTGCATCGCCTCCGACCCCTGGACCGGCCCGCGCCCCGACATCCTCGCCTCCCAGTCCGTCGCCCCCTGGCGCAGCAATGGCGACACGGTGGAGCGCATCGAGCTTCTGGCGGCAAGGCTGGTGGACGGCACGCTGCCTTGCCCGGACGGCTGGCAGGCTACCCGCGCCGTCCTCGACACCATCGACACGACCATCCGCCCCGCCATCGCCGCCTGCGGCCCGGCGGAGATTTCGGCGCTGATACGCGGCCTTGACGGGCGCTTCGTCGAACCCGGCCCCTCCGGCGCGCCGACGCGCGGGCGGCCGGACGTGCTGCCGACGGGGCGCAACTTCTATTCCGTCGACAGCCGTGCCGTGCCGACGCCCGCCGCCTGGGAGCTCGGCCGGAAATCCGCCGAACTTATCGTCACGCGCTATGCGCAGGACCACGGCGAATGGCCCACCTCCTTCGGCATCACCGCCTGGGGCACCTCCAACATGCGCACCGGCGGCGACGATATTGCGCAGGCCATGGCGTTGATCGGTGTCAAGCCGACCTGGGACATGGCCTCCCGCCGCGTCACCGGCTTCGAGATCATCCCGCCCGCAACGCTCCGCCATCCACGCGTCGACGTGACTTTGCGCATCTCCGGCTTCTTCCGCGATGCCTTCCCGGAGCAGATCGCGCTCTTCGACCGCGCCGTGCGCGCCGTCGGGGCGCTGGACGAGGACGATGCGGACAATCCCATCGCCGCGCGCATGCGCGCCGAGGCGGCGGCGCTGGCGGCGAAGGGCGCTTCCGATGACGAGGCGGCGAGGCAGGCGGGCTTCCGCATCTTCGGCGCGCAGTCGGGCGGCTATGGCGCGGGCCTCCAGACCATGATGGACGAGGGCCTGTGGAGCGAGCGCGGCGACCTTGCCGAGGCGTGGCTCGCCTGGGGTGCGCATGCCTATGACGGGACGAGCGACGGCGTGCCGATGCGCGCGCGGCTGGAGGCGCGCATGAAGAGCCTTCAGGCGGTCATCCAGAACCAGGACAGCCGCGAGCACGACCTGCTCGACAGCGACGAATACTACCAGTTCGAGGGCGGCATGGCGGCGGCGGCCGAGCACCTTTCCGGCAGGCAGCCCGTCGTCTACCACAACGACCTGTCGCGGCCGGAAAGACCCGTCGTGCGCACGCTGGAGGACGAGATCGGCCGCGTCGTGCGCGCCCGCGTCGTCAATCCCAAGTGGATCGACGGCGTCATGCGCCATGGCTACAAGGGCGCTTTCGAGATCGCCGCGACGGTCGATTTCATGTTCGCCTTCGCGGCGACGACCGGCGCGGTGAAGGATCATCATTTCGAGGCCGCCTACCAGGCCTATGTGCAGGATCCGCGCGTGCGCGATTTCCTTGCTGAAAAGAACCCGGCGGCGCTCGCCGAGATGGCGGCGCGCCTTGCCGAGGCGATCGACCGTGGCCTGTGGACGCCGCGCTCCAACTCGGCGCGCTATGAGCTCGACATGCTGGGAAAGAGGAGGGCGTCGTGATGAACCTTGCCGGCCGCTGCCTTTGCCGTTCGCTGACGTTTTCCGTTTCCGGCGATATCGTCAGCACGGGCCATTGCCATTGCGAGAGTTGCCGGCGCGCCACATCCTCGCCGGTCACGACCTTCTTTTGCGTGGTGGCGGGCGATGTCGCATTCAAGGGCGGGACGCTGCGGCACTATGCATCCTCGCCCGGCGTGCGGCGCGGTTTCTGCGGCAATTGCGGCTCGCCGATGAGCTACGAGAGCGAGAAGCGGCCCGGCATCGTCGATCTCTACGTCGCCTCGCTGGACGATGCGGCGGGCGTCGAAATTACCCAGCACGGGTTTTGGAACGAGCGGGTTTCCTGGCTGCATTGCGAGGACGACCTGCCGAAACGGGAAGGCTGACATGACAGACAACCACGACGAAACCGCCGGCATGAGCGAAGCCGAGCTTGCCCGCCATTCGGAGAAGATGGCGAAGAAGAAGCAGGCGCGCGAGAAGATCATGGCGACCAAGACGGACGAGAAGGGCCTCGTCATCGTCCATACCGGCAAGGGCAAGGGCAAGTCGACCGCCGGCTTCGGCATGATCTTCCGCCATATCGCCCACGGGAAGCCCTGCGCCGTCGTGCAGTTCATCAAGGGCGCTATGGTGACGGGAGAGCGCGACCTGATCGAGGCGCATTTTGCCGATCTCTGCCAGTTCTTCACGCTCGGCGAGGGCTTCACCTGGGAGACGCAGGACCGCGCCCGCGACGTGGCGATGGCGCAGAAGGCGTGGGAAAAGGCTAAGGAACTCATTCGCGACGAGCGCAATTCCATGGTGCTGCTCGACGAGATCAACATCGCGCTGCGCTACGACTATATCGACATCAGGGAGGTCGTCGACTTCCTGAAGACCGAGAAGCCCTACATGACCCATGTCGTGCTGACGGGCCGCAACGCCAAGGAAGAACTGATCGAGATCGCCGATCTTGCGACCGAGATGGAGCTCCTGAGGCACCCGTTCCGCTCGGGCATCAAGGCGCAGCAGGGCGTGGAGTACTGAGGGAAGGTTTCGCCCCTCATCCCCCTGCCGGGACCTTCTCCTTGGCTGCGGGGAGAAGGGAGCAGAACGGCGCGCCCGGCGCTCCTCGCCCCGCTTGCGGGGAGAGGATGCCGGCAGGCAGGTGAGGGGCCGTGCGGCCTACCAGCCGAGCCACACCCGCAGCGGATGGCTCGGATCGGCCATCAGGCGGATAGCGAGCGCGATGGAGGTGACGACGAGAAGCGGCTTGATGATCTTCGCGCCGCTCTTCATCGCCACGCGCGAGCCGGCCTGCGCGCCGAGGAACTGGCCGGCGCCCATGACGAGGCCGACCTTCCAAAGCACGACGCCGTAGAGCAGGAACACGGCGAAGGCGCCGACATTGGAGCCGAAGTTCAGGAGCTTGGTATGCGCCGTCGCCTTCAGGACGCCGAAGCCGGCAAGCGTCACGAAGGCCAGCATGAAGAACGAGCCGGTGCCCGGGCCGAAGACGCCGTCATAGAAGCCGATCGCCGGCACGATGGTGACGGTGAAGAGGAAGACGCTCATGCGCCGGTGCTTGTCCACGTCGCCGATATTCGGCTTCAGCCCGAAATAGACCGCGATGGCCACCAGCAGGAAGGGCAGGATCGCCTTCAGTACGTCGCCCGGAACCACCGTCGCCAGCAAAGCCCCGAAAACCGCGCCGAACGCCGAGAGCGCGGCCATCGGTGATTGCTCGGTGAGCCGCACATGGCCGGCGCGCGCATAGGCGAGCGTCGCCGATCCCGAGCCGAAGAGCGATTGCAGCTTGTTGGTGCCGAGCGTTTCCAGCGGTGGAATGCCGGCGAGCAGCATGGCTGGAATGGTGATCATGCCGCCGCCGCCGGCAATCGAATCGATGAAGCCGGCGAGGAAGGCGGCGAAGAACAGGAAGACGAGAAGGTGGAGGGCGATATCGGCCACGGCGGGACTCGGGAAAACGAGGGGTCTGCCGTTCTTCTGTCAGACTGCATGACAAAAGCAAAGCCTGCCGGCGATCCGCCGATCCGGTTTGACCGGCCTTTCGCCCTTCGATACTAAGGAGACGCGACGGTGCCCCGAGCGGGCCGAGCGGTGTCCGGTGCGGCTGACCCAGAGGGGCTTCATCCGGAGCTGTCGGAAACGGCAAGGCCGGGCTCTTTCGCGTGGAATTTAGCAAGAGACCGCCATGAGTGCCGAGGCCCCATTACCCGACACCGGACGACGACCGCTCGTTCTCGGCCTTGGCTGCGAGCGCGGAACGCCACCGGGCGAACTCGTCGATCTCGCCATTTCCATCGTGACCCGGCCGGAGGATATCGCCTTCGTCGCGACGCTGGACATGCGCGCCGAAGAGCCGGCCATGCTGGCCGTCGCGCGGCATTTTTCCGTGCCGCTCGTGACCTTCTCCGCCGCGCGCCTCGAAACCGAAACGCCGCGGCTTGCCAATCCGTCGCAGATCGTCTTTGCCCATGCGGGCTGCCACGGCGTTGCCGAGGCGGCGGCGCTGGCGCAGGCAGGTGCGGGCGGGCGGCTGGTCGTGGAGAAGACGAAATCCGCCCACGCCACGGCGGCGGTGGCTGAATCCTTTCAATCGCTTGTCGCGGTTTCCTCGCAAGGCGATTCCATGTCCTCGCATTTCGATTCAAACCGGGAGCACATCTGATGCACGCCCTGTTCTCCGCCCTCCCGCCGATGGAAAGAGGCACCGTCTGGCTCGTCGGCGCAGGCCCCGGCGATCCGGGCCTCCTGACGCTCCATGCCGCCAATGCGCTGCAACAGGCCGATGTCGTCGTGCATGACGCGCTGGTCAATGCCGATTGCCTGTCGCTGGCGCGTCCCGGCGCCGTGCTGGAATTTGCCGGAAAGCGCGGCGGCAAGCCCTCGCACAAGCAGCGGGATATTTCGCTGCGGCTCGTCGAGCTCGCCCGCGCCGGCCATCGCGTGCTGCGGCTGAAGGGCGGCGATCCCTTCGTCTTCGGGCGCGGCGGGGAGGAAGCGCTGACGCTGGTCGAGCACGGCATTCCCTTCCGCATCGTGCCGGGCATCACGGCGGGCATCGGCGGGCTTGCCTATGCCGGCATTCCGGTGACGCACCGCGAGGTCAACCATGCCGTCACCTTCCTGACGGGGCACGATTCCTCCGGCCTCGTGCCGGATCGTATCAATTGGGAGGGCATCGCCAAGGGGTCTCCCGTCATCGTCATGTACATGGCGATGAAGCATATCGGCCAGATCGCCGCCAATCTCGTCGCCGGCGGGCGCTCGCCGGACGAGCCGGTCGCCTTCGTCTGCAATGCAGCGACGAGCGAGCAGGCGGTGCTGGAAACGACGCTCGCCCGCGCCGAGGCGGATGTCGCCGCCGCCGGCATCGAGCCGCCCGCCATCGTCGTGGTGGGCGAGGTCGTGCGCCTTCGCCCCTCGCTCGACTGGATCGGCGCGCTGACCGCCGGCCGCAGGCTCGCGCCCGATCCCTTCGGCTCGCGCGAAAGGAAGGATCCGGCATGAGCGGACTGCTCATCGCCGCCCCCGCATCCGGCTCCGGCAAGACGACGGTGACGCTCGGCCTTGCCCGCGCGCTGGCCGATGCCGGCCTCCGTCTCGTTTCCGGCAAGGCGGGGCCGGATTATATCGACCCGGCCTTCCATGCCGCGGCGAGCGGAAAGCCCTGCTTCAACTACGATCCCTGGGCCATGCGTCCGGACCTCATCCGCGCCAATGCCGTCCATCAGGCGGGCGAGGGGGAATTCCTGCTCATCGAGGCGATGATGGGCCTCTTCGACGGGGCGGCCGACGGCACGGGCGCGCCGGCCGATCTGGCCGCGACGCTCGGCCTGCCCGTGGTGCTCGTCATCGATTGCAGCCGCCTGTCGCAGTCCGTCGCGGCGCTGGCGAGGGGATACAGGGATCATCGCGGCGATGTGCATGTCGCCGGCGTCATCCTCAACAAAGTGGGCAGCGCCCGGCACGAGGCGATGCTGCGCGCGGCGCTGGAAACCGCCGGCATCGCGATTTTCGGCGTGCTGCGCAGCGATCCGGCGCTTGCCCTGCCGGAGCGGCATCTCGGCCTCGTCCAGGCGGGGGAGCATGGGGCGCTGGAAGCCTTCATCACACATGCCGCCGGCGTGGTGGCCCGTGACTGCGATCTCGACCGTCTTGCCGTCCTTGCTTCTGGCCGCGCCGCTTCCCTGCCGCCTTCTGCCGTCTTGCACCTTCCGCCGCTCGGCCAGCGCATCGCGATTGCCGAGGACCGGGCCTTTGCTTTCACCTACCAGCACCTGCTGCTCGGCTGGCGCATGGCGGGGGCGAGCCTTTCGTCCTTCTCCCCGCTTGCCGACGAGGCGCCCGCGGCCGATGCCGATGCGGTCTACCTGCCCGGAGGTTATCCGGAACTGCATGCCGGGACGCTTGCCAATGCCGGCCGTTTCCGTCAGGGCATGCTGGAGGCCGCGCGCCGTGGCGCGCGTATCTATGGCGAATGCGGAGGCTACATGACACTCGGGGAAGGGCTGGTCGATGCAGCAGGAACGCGCCATACCATGCTCGGCCTGTTGCCGCTCGTCACCAGCTTCGCCGAGCGTCGCCGCCATCTCGGCTATCGCCGCGTCACGCCGCTGGCGGGGTCCGGCTTTGCCGCGCCGATGACGGCGCACGAGTTCCATTATTCGACCCTCGCGCATGAGGGAGAGGCGGATCGGCTCTTCGCCGTCACGGATGCCGTCGGCGAGGATCTCGGCATGGCCGGGCTTCGCAGGGGTGCCGTCAGCGGCTCCTACATGCACCTGATCGACCTTGCACCGGAGGCCGCATGAGCGCGCCGCGCATCGTCCACGGCGGCGGCATCGCCGCGGCCGCCGCCCGCTACGGCGGAAGGCCCGAGGACTGGCTCGACCTTTCGACCGGCATCAATCCCAATCCCGTCGCCGTTCCCGAGGTGGACATTGCCGCCTGGCACCGCCTGCCGGATCGCCACCGCCAGGATGCCGCCCGCATCGCCGCGCAGCGTTATTATGCGACGCCGCAAGCCCTTCCGCTTCCCGTGCCCGGTACGCAGTCAGCCATCCAGCTCCTGCCGCGCCTCGTTTCGCCCGGCCGCCGCGCCGCTGTGCTTTCCCCCACCTATGGCGAATATGCCCGCGTGCTCGCCAATGCCGGCGTCGCAGTGGACCGGATTGCAAGTCTCGATGCGGTGACGGCCGCGCACGGTCTCGTCGTTGTCGTCAATCCGAACAATCCCGACGGCCGGCTTTTCCCGCGCGAGGCGCTGCTGTCGCTCCATGCGCGCGTCGCCGCGAAGGGCGGCCTGCTCGTCGTCGACGAGGCCTTCGGCGACATGCGCCCGGAAGGTTGCATCGCGCCGCTTGCCGGCGACGACAGACCGGGCCTTCTCATCTTCCGCTCCTTCGGAAAGTTCTTCGGCCTTGCCGGCCTCCGCCTCGGCTTCGCCATCGGCGAGGCGGCGGTCATCGATCGCATCGAGGACGGGCTCGGCCCCTGGGCTGTCTCCGGCCCGGCGCTGACGATCGCGACCACGCTCATGGCCTCCGACACGTCCGCCATCCGCTGCGCCATCGACGGGCGCAAGGCCGCGCTCGACGCGGTGCTGGCGGCTGCCGGCCTCACTGTTGCCGGTGGAACGGGCCTTTTTTCGCTGGTGGATCATGCGGATGCCGCCGCGATCCATGAAGGCCTTTGCCGCCATCATGTGCTGGTGCGTCCTTTCGATTATAATCCGCGATGGCTGCGGTTCGGCCTTTCCCCCGACGCCACGGGGGATGGCCGGCTGGCCGCGGCGCTGGCGGATGTGATGGGCCGATGACGGAGACGCTGCTGATCCTGTTTTTCGCGCTGCTGCTGGATCGTCTCGTCGGCGATCCCGACAGGCTCTGGCAGCGCGTGCCGCATCCGGTCGTGCTGTTCGGCCGGGCGATCGGGGGGATGGATGCGCTTTTCAACGGCAAGCGCCTTTCGCCGGCGACACGGCGCTTCAACGGCGCTGCCGGCATTGCCGTGCTGCTTGCCGCCAGCCTTTTCGCCGGCTTCGTCCTGCACCGGCTTTTCGCGCCGCTCGGCGTCGGCGGCGCGGTTGTCGAGGTGGTCGTCGTCGCCGTCTTCCTCGCGCAGAAGAGCCTTCACGACCATGTCCGCGCCGTCTCGACGGGCCTCAAGGACGACGGCCTCGAAGGCGGGCGGCGGGCCGTGTCGATGATCGTCGGCCGCGATCCGGCGACGCTCGACGAGCCGGCCGTCTGCCGCGCCGGGATCGAGAGCCTTGCCGAGAATTTTTCCGACGGCGTCGTCGCCCCGGCACTCTGGTATGCGCTTCTCGGCCTGCCGGGCCTCCTTGCCTACAAGATGCTCAACACGGCCGATTCGATGATCGGCCACAGGAGTGAGAAATATCTCGATTTCGGCTGGGCCTCCGCCCGGCTCGACGACCTTGCCAACTGGCCCGCCGCGCGCCTGTCGATCCTCTTCATCGCCGCTGGCGCATGGCTGGCGCAGGGCCGGCGGGCGGCGCGGGCGGCCATCGGCGCGGCGCTGCGCGATGCCGGCCTGCACCGCTCGCCGAATTCCGGCTGGCCGGAAGCGGCCATGGCCGGCGCGCTCGGCATCGGCCTTGCAGGTCCGCGCATCTATGGCGGCGCGCGCGTCGACGAACCGATGATGAACGCCGCCGGTCGCACCGTCGCGACGGTCGCCGATATCGATCTGTCGCTGCGTATCTTCTCAGCCGCCTGCGCCGTTCTTGCCGTCACGGTGCTGCTGGCGGCAGGCCTTGCTGCCTCCATATAGGCGCAACGATTAACTTCGTTTTCTTTTCTCCACCCCCGTCAATATTGTGGAAGGCTGGAACGTCTATAGTCTGTCTTGCCGTCAGACATGGCGCCGATGTCATGCGCGAACGAATAGAGGGGAAATCATGCGTGGCTTGCTTGCGACCGCGGTCGCATTCCTTCTGGTCCTGTTTCAGGCCGAGACTGCACTTTCCGCCAACCTTGTCGCGGAGGTCAGCCTTTCTTCACAGACGATGATCGTTACTCAGAACGGTATCGTGAAACACCGCTGGCGCGTCTCGACGGGCCGCAAGGGCTTCGGCACGCCGACGGGCGCGTGGAAGGCGAAATGGGCCTCGCGCAACCACCGCTCGCGCAAGTACGACAATGCGCCGATGCCCTATGCAATCTTCTTCAACGGCGGCTACGCGGTGCATGCGACCTTCGACACCAAACGCCTCGGCCGCCCCGCCTCGCACGGCTGCGTGCGGCTGCATCCCTCGAACGCCGCGACGTTCTTCCAGCTGGCGAACAACAGCGGGCTTTCGAACACCCGCATCGTCATCTCGCGCTGAGGATATGGATCAGTCGTTGCCTGCAAAGCGCATCAGCCGGTCCATGTCGGGGACGGTGACGTGGCGGTTGTTCTCGATGCGGATGACGTTTTCCTTGCGCAGCTTGGTGAACTGGCGGCTGACGGTCTCGATGGTGAGGCCGAGGAAGTCGGCGATGTCGGCGCGTGAGAGCGGCAGGTCGAAGGACGACATGTCGACGCTTTCCGGGTCGATATGGGTGGCGATGAGGTAGAGGAAGCTCGCCACCTTCTCCTGCGCCGTCTTGCGGCCGAGGGTCAGCATCCAGTCGCGCGCCTCGTCCAGCTCCTTGAGCGCCTGGCGGTGCAGCTTGTGCTCCAGCTCGGGCGTCCGCCTGACGAGGCGGTCGAGTACGTTGCGCGGGAAGTTGCAGACTTCGCTTTCGGTGGCAGCTTCCGCGGTGATCGCGCTCTCTTCCAGGAAAGGGCGGCCGAGGAAGTCGGGGGCGAACTGCAGGCCGACGATCTGCTGACGGCCGTCTGCCATGACCTTGGTCAGCTTCACCACGCCGCGCATGATGTTGGAATAATTGACGATCGTCTCGCCCTGGCCAATCACCTCGGCGCCTGTCTCCAGCCGGTGGCGGGAGGAGTGCTTGTTGAGCTCGGTGAGCTGTTCGGCCGTCAGCGCGCCGCACACGCCGCCATGGCGCGCCTCGCAGGCGCGGCAGACCAGCGGAATGTCGGAATTATGGATATCCTGACGGCGAACTTCCATGTCGGCTTTTCCTTTCGCCCCGCGGCTGACGACGCAACGATGCCGTGCTAGCCCACGCAGGCATGAACATAAAGCGTGCCGCCTCGCGGCAAAATAGCGCTTCCTGACTATTGTCAAATCGTAGCGCAGTCCCGCCGGCTTTCACTTGATCAAAATCAAATGGCGGCGCGCCTTTCGGGGTTATTTGCGTATGCGAAGGAGATATTCCATGCAGGACGCACTCGTAAGACGCCTTTCTTCCCCGGTTCCGCGCTATACAAGCTACCCGACCGCCCCGCATTTCAACGCGGGGATCGGTCCGCAGGTCTATACGGAAGGGCTGGGACGGCTGGGAAAGGCGAACCGCCTGTCGCTCTATGCGCATGTTCCCTATTGCGACCGGCTCTGCTGGTTCTGCGCCTGCCACACCAAGCAGACCCTTCGTTACGAGCCGGTCGAAGCCTACCTCAAGGGCCTTCATGCGGAGATCGCGGCCGTCGGCCGGTGCGTCTCGCCGGAAGCGCCTGTCACGGCGCTGCACTTCGGCGGCGGCTCGCCGACGCTGCTGCGGCCGGACGACATGGTGGCGCTGAAGCGCTGTCTCGAGCGGAGCTTCGCCTTTTCGCCCGAGGCGGAAATCTCGGTGGAGATGGATCCGAACGACCTGGATGAGGCGCGGCATGATGCGCTCGCCGCGATCGGCATGACGCGTGCCAGCCTCGGCATCCAGGATTTCGATCCGAAGGTGCAGAAGGCGATCAACCGCATCCAGACCTTCGAGCAGACGCGCGGCGTCGTGGAAGCGGCGCGGCAAAGGGGCGTGCGTTCGGTGAACTGCGATATTCTCTATGGCCTGCCATACCAGACGATGGAGACGCTGGCGGAGACGGTGCGCGCCGTCATCTCGCTTAGCCCCGACCGTATCGCGCTGTTCGGCTATGCCCATGTGCCGTGGATGAAGAAGCACCAGACGATGATCGACGAAGCTGCACTGCCCGGTGTCGTCGCCCGCTTTGAGCAGATGACGATGGCCGGGGAAATGCTGGTCGCCGCCGGTTATGAGGCCGTCGGCATCGACCATTTCGCCCTGCCGGCCGATCGGCTCGCTGTTGCTGCGCGCAACGGCACGCTTCGCCGCAATTTCCAGGGCTATACCGACGACCAGGCCGATGCCCTGATCGGGCTCGGCGCATCGGCCATCGGCCAGTTGCCGGAAGGCTATTTCCAGAACATGCCGGCAACCGGCGAATATCTGCGCCGGGTGGAGGAGGGCGGTGTCGCCGTCGTCCGCGGCTATGCGCTGACTGACGAGGACCGCGCCCGCGCCTTCGTGATCGAACGGGTGATGTGCGATTTCGGCTTTTCCTTTGCCGATCTTGCCATCCGTCATCCGCTTTTCGCCGCGACGATCCGGGCGGAGGCCTGCGGCTTCGCCGCTTCGGACAGGGACGGCCTTTGCCGCATCGAGGGGGACAGGTTCATGCTGACGGGGGCGGGCAAGCCCTTCGCCCGCACGGTCGCGGCAGCGTTCGATGCGCATCTTTCAAGTGGTCGGGGACGGCATTCCATCGCGGTCTGACGGCGGGCTTGGGCATGTTCTTTGCGCAACACAGGGGCGCAGATCATGCAGGGCCCTCATCAACCCCATTGGCAATCGCATCGGATTTCCATATAGGATCGCCCAACTATAGATTCATGAGGTATGGGCGTGACTGCTACATTCGACAAGGTTGCCGACATCATTGCTGAAACGAGCGAGATCGATCGCGAGACGATCACGCCGGAAAGCCACACGATCGACGATCTCGGCATCGACAGCCTGGACTTCCTCGACATCGTCTTTGCGATCGACAAGGAATTCGGCATCAAGATCCCGCTGGAAAAGTGGACGCAGGACGTCAACGAAGGCAAGGTTGCGACGGAAGAATACTTCGTCCTGAAGAACCTCTGCGCCAAGATCGACGAACTGCGGGCCGCCAAGGCCTGATCATACGGCGCCCGGCCGCCGCTGGCGGCGCTGTTCCGGACGATCCCGGCGCAAGGGGCTATCGGCCTGCCGTCTTCGGCAGGCCTTTCGGTTTTCGGCGGAGGCATATCCGATGCTGCTAGAATATTTTCAGATGATCGACCGGGTGGAAGCCGTCGATGGCGCGCGCCGCGTGCTGAAGGCCCGTTCCGTCGTTCCGTCCAAGAGCCCGGTCTTCGAGGGCCATTTCCCCGGCATGCCGCTCGTTCCGGGCGTGCTGCTCATCGAGACCATGGCACAGGCCTCCGGCTTCCTCGTGCTGGCGGCATCCGATTTTGCGGCCATGCCTTTCCTGATGAGCGTCGACGGGGCCAAGATGCGCACTTTCGTCGAGCCCGACGCGGTACTCGACATCGAGGCCGTGCTGGAGCATGACGGATCGGGTTATGCCGTGACGAAGACCAAGATTACGTCGGCCGGCAAGAAGGTGTGCGACGCGCAGCTCAAGCTGCGCACCATGCCGTTTGCCGAAGTGCCGCTGGCCGATATCGTGCGCAAGCGCGCGGGCGAGGTGGGTTTGTTCGAGGCGCTGGCAGCGTCTGCTGAAGGGAAGTGAGCATGGCGAAGGCGAAGAACGATGTGGTTATCACCGGCGTCGGCATCGTCACCTGTCACGGTGTCGGGGCCGAGGCCCATGTGCAGATTCTGGGGAGCGCAAAGGCCCCGGAACTGAAGATCGATACGGAGCGCTTCGCGCCCTATCCGGTCCATCCGATGCCGGAGATCGACTGGAACCAGCAGATACCCAAGCGCGGCGACCAGCGCCAGATGGAGAACTGGCAGCGTCTCGGCGTCTTCGCCGCGGGCCTGGCGCTCGACGATGCCGGCTTCAAGGACGATGCAGATGCCTGCGGCACGATGGACATGATCGTGGCGGCCGGCGGCGGCGAGCGCGACATCACGGTCGACTCGCTGATCGTCGACGAAGGCTTGAAGCGCAACGACCGCGAACGCCTGCTCAACGAGAAGCTGACGACGGAACTGCGCCCGACGCTGTTCCTCGCGCAGCTCTCCAACCTGCTCGCGGGCAATATCTCCATCGTGCATAAGGTCACGGGTTCGTCGCGTACCTTCATGGGCGAGGAAGCTGCCGGCATCAGCGCCGTCGAGACCGCTTTCCACCGCATCCGTGCCGGCCAGTCGACCCATACGCTTGTCGGCAGCGCGCTGGTTGCCGAGCGGCAGGACGTCATCCTGCTCTATGAAGCCATCGGCGCGCATGCGACGGGCGGCTGGACGCCGCTCTGGTCGCGTGACGAGAATGCCGGCGGCGGCATCATCACCGGCTCGGCCGCTGCCTTCCTCATCCTGGAATCCCGCGAACATGCGGAAGCCCGCGGCGCGCGCATCTACGCGACCATCGACGCCATCGGCGGCGATCGCGGCGCGCGTGACGAAGGCCGGCTGGAAGCGCGTCTCGAGCGTCTTGCCGAAGGCGCTTCGGCGGGCAACGAGACCGTCGTCTTCTCCGGCGCATCCGGCGCGCATGACGCGACGGCCCGCGAAAAGGCCTGGCTCGACCAGCGTTTCGCCGGCAGCGCGGTGCGCGGCTACAGCGCCGTCATCGGCCAGTCGCTCGAAGCGCAGTTCCCGCTCGGCCTCTCGCTCGCCGCGCTGACGCTCGGTGCGGGCGTCAAGGTCGCGCCGTTCGATACGGCCGTCGAGGCCGCCATGAGCGCTCCCGCCGCCACCGCCGTCGTCACGACGGTCGGCCATTCGCGCGGCGAGGGCGTCGCAATCCTTTCCGCAGAGAAGTGAGGTTCCGGCCATGACGAATGCCGCTTACAGGGATCATCTCGGTCGCCCCATCGTCGTCGTGACAGGCATGGGCGTCGTCACGTCGCTCGGGCAGGGCCTCAAGGACAACTGGGCCGCGCTCACCGGCGGCGTCTCGGGTATCCATGACATCACCCGCTTCCCGGTCGACGGGCTGAACACCCGTATTTCCGGCACGGTCGATTTCATCGACGTGCCGGTCGAAAACCCGGTCGAGCGCTCCTATGCCTATGCCCGCGAAACGACCGACGAGGCGCTGGCACAGGCCGGTATCTCCGGCGCGTTCGGCGGCCCGCTCTTCCTCGCTGCCCCGCCGATCGAGCCGGACTGGCGCGACCGCTTCGCGCTTGCCGACCGCGCGCCGGCCTCGCAGCGTCCGGGCGATGCCTATGACCGCTTCCTCGCCGTGCTGCGCGACAATCCCAGCCCGGCGCTGCATGAAGCCTGGGCCTTCGGCTCCATTTCCGAGCGTCTTTCCGACCGCTACGGCACGCGGGGCCTTCCGGTGACGCTGTCGACCGCCTGCGCTTCCGGAGCGACGGCCATCCAGCTCGGTGTCGAGGCGATCCGCCAGGGCCGCACCGACCGCGCGCTGACCGTCGGCACAGACGGCTCGGTGACGGCCGAGGCGCTGATCCGCTTCGCGCTGCTCTCGGCGCTCTCCACGCAGAACGATCCTCCGACCAAGGCCTCCAAGCCGTTCAGCAAGGATCGTGACGGCTTCGTCATTGCCGAAGGCGCGGCGACGCTGGTGCTGGAATCGCTGGAATCGGCCATCGCTCGCGGCGCCAAGGTGCTCGGCATCCTCAAGGGCTGCGGCGAGAAGGCCGATCATTTCCACCGCACGCGCTCCTCGCCGGACGGCGGCCCCGCCATCGCGACGATCCGTGCGGCTCTGGAAGACGCCGGCATCGACGAAAGCGGCATCGGCTACATCAATGCCCACGGCACCTCGACGCCCGAGAACGACAAGATGGAGTATCTCTCCATGTCGACCGTTTTCGGCGACAAGCTGGCGAATATCCCGGTCTCGTCCAACAAGTCGATGATCGGCCACACGCTGACGGCCGCCGGCGCGGTCGAGGCGGTGTTCTCGATCCAGACGATGCTGACCGGCACCCTGCCGCCCACCATCAACTACACGAATCCCGACCCGACGATCCAGCTGGATGTCGTGCCGAACGTGAAGCGCGATGCGCGCGTCACGGCGGTTCTGTCCAACTCCTTCGGCTTCGGCGGCCAGAACGCCAGCCTCGTGATGACGGCCGAACCGGCCTGATAGGAATTCTACCATGCGCGCCCTCCAGCTTCTCGACGACCGCAAGCTCGAAATCACCGATATCCCGGAACCGGAAGCTCCCGGCCCGGGCGAGGTGACGCTGCGCGTCAAGGCCGTCGCCCTCAACCATATCGATGTCTGGGGCTGGCGCGGCATGGCCTTCGCCAAGCGCAAGATGCCGCTGGTCATCGGCGCGGAAGCGGCCGGCGTCGTCGAGGCCCTCGGCCCCGGCGTTTCCAATGTTCTGCCCGGCCAGCTCGTCTCGATCTATGGTGCGCGCACCTGCGGGCTCTGCAAGCCCTGCCGCGAGAAGCGTGACAACCTGTGCGAACATGTCGGTGGCGTCTACGGCTTCCATCTCGATGGCTTTGCGCAGGAGAAGGTAAACCTTCCCGCCCGCCTGCTGGTTCCGGCACCGCCCGGCATCGATGCCGTCGCCGCGGCGCTCGCGCCCGTCACCTTCGGCACGGTCGAGCACATGCTGTTCGACAATGCCAAGCTCGAACCCGGCGAGACGATCCTCGTCCATGCCGGCGGCTCGGGCATCGGCACGGCGGCGATCCAGCTTGCCAAGAAGATCGGCTGCACCGTCATCACCACGGTCGGCTCGAACGACAAGATCGAGAAGGCCAAGGCCCTTGGCGCCGACCACGTCATCAATTATCGCGAAGACCGCTTCGAGGGCGTCGTGCGCAAGCTGACGAAGAAGAAGGGCGTCGACGTCGTCTTCGAGCATGTCGGCAAGGATACCTGGGCAGGCTCCATGCTCTGCCTCAAGCGCGGCGGCCGCCTCGTCACCTGCGGCTCCACCTCGGGCGTTTCCACCGACATGAACCTGATGATGCTGTTCCAACAGCAGCTCAAGCTCCTCGGCTCCTTCGGCTGCCGCATGGAGAACATGGCGGATGCCATGCAGAAGATGGCGCGCGGCATCGTGCATCCGGTCATCGACACGGAAGTCACCTTCGATGGCATCGAAACGGCGCTGGAGCGCATGGAATCGCGCCAGATCTTCGGCAAGATCGTCCTGAAGCTGGACTGACGCCGTTGCGGATGCTGATCACCCGCCTCGTCCTGGCGCTGCGCAATTCGAAGGACTGGTTCATTGCGCAGTTCGCCTTCGGCCTGCTCAATCTCCTGAAGCTGCTGCCGGCCGATGGTGCGATCAATTTCGCCGACCGCGTCGCGCGCTGGATCGGGCCGAAAACCAAGCGTCACACGCTGACGCTGACGAACCTGCGAAACGCCTATCCGGAAAAGCCCGAGGCGGAGATCGAGGCGATCGCGCTCGATGCCTGGGGCAATATGGGCCGGCTTGCCGCCGAGTATGTCTTTCTAGATCGCCTGTTCGATTTCGACCCGGAGAAGACGGAACCCGGCCGCATCGAGGTCTCCGGCATTCCGCTTTTCAAGGACCTGCGCGACAATCCGCGGCCTTTCATCGTCTTCACGGCCCATACGGGCAATTTCGAGCTGCTTCCGGTCGCTGGTGCGGCCTTCGGGCTGGACGTGACGGTGCTCTTCCGCCCGCCGAATAATCCCTACGTTGCCGAGAAGGTGTTCGAGTTCCGCAAGGCCCGGATGGGGCAGCTTGTGCCCTCCCATGCCGGTTCGTCCTTCACGCTTGCCCGCAAGCTCGAAGCGGGACAGCCTGTTGGGGTTCTGGTCGACCAGAAGTTCCGCAAGGGGCTTTATACGAAGTTCTTCGGCCGCGACGTGCAGACCAATCCGCTGCTGGCCAAGCTCGTCCGCCAGTTCGACTGCGAAGTCTATCCGGCGCGCTGCATCCGCCTTCCGGGCAACCGCTACCGGCTGGAGCTGGAACCGGCGATGGCGGTCCCCCGCAAGGCGAACGGCGCGGTCGATGTCGATGCGACGGCCCAGATGCTCAACGACAAGGTGGAGCAATGGGTGCGCGAATATCCCGGCCAGTGGCTGTGGTATCACGACCGCTGGAACATCAAGCGCAGTCTTAATACTTGATGGCTTCCAATTCCTTTCTTCATTTCTCCGGCTGAGCATATCCGGCCACGCCATTTACGTGTTTTCTGTCCCATTATGGGTTTGACATATCTCCCTCCGCTTATATGATTTTATCGAGCCGCCCGCTTTGGCAGTGGTTTGACGGAGGGTAGAGTCAAAAAAGAGCTTTCGATTCGGACACGATAAGTAAAATGATGATGCAATTGCTGTAGTTCTCAGCAATTCATGGAGCATGATTTGAAAGCTCTTGTAGGGTTGTTCTGGTTTAAGTATTCGCAACTTCAGCATGCGGTGAGGGCGGGAGACGAAAAGCTCATCGCCATGCTGGACAGGGAAATCGAAACGGCCTTGCTGGCCGTCCTGCAGAAGGAGGCGAGCGACGCCTCCGAATTCCGCTCCCAATTCCAGTTCTTCGTGGATCTTTTGCGGGAGGAGGCGGAAGACAAGGCTTGCGTGCTCCGGCAGGCACGCCATTTCAAGCTGCTGCTTGACCGCTATTTCGGCACCGAAGAGGGCGCCGCGTTCCTCGGCTTCAGGCCGTCCCCCGGAGTTCGCCCCGTTGCGGCGCCGCGCGTCATGGAGGATGGGCTGCTCAACGAGGCGATCCTCGACAGCCTGCCGGATCGTGTGGCGGTCGTCACCACCGACTATCGCTACATCTATTCCAACCCGTTGAATGCGGAGCGCTTCGGCGGCAAGCCCATCGATCTCGTCGGGCGGCATATCGCCGAATTCATCGGCCGCCCGCGTTTCGAAAACCTGCTGAAGCGGCACCTGGATCGCTGTTTTACGGGCGAGGCGGTGGAATACGACTATATGTCCACCCGCCCGGGCAAGGGCATGACCCGTTGCCGGATGACGCCCTGCATGTCGGTGGCCGGGCATGTGCTGGGCGCCATCGTCGTGCTCCAGGACATGCTGGAGTTCCGCGATCCGATGGCGGCCTGAAACCTAGGACGCAAGGCCCGCTTCGGGCAGCATGAACCGCTGTTCGAAGGCGATGTGGCGCCGGATGGATTCGAAGAAGCCGCGAAGCATGTAGCCTGCGGCTTCCGCGTTCACGCTGTCGTCACCGCTGCCGAGGCGCGTCAGCGTGTCGGTCAGCTCTTCCGCGAAGCACTCGTCCTCGACATGCTCGAATTTCAGGCGGGCGATCGTCCCGGCCATTTCCTCGCCGCCCGATGCCTGCGTTTCCAGCATGGGGAACAGGGCTTCCTCTTCATAGCGGTGGATGCCGTTGATCAGCGGGATCAGGGACTTGGCCGCGTAGATGCATTTCTGCCGGTTGATATTGGCCGGCAGGCTGTCGGCGATTTCTTCCAGTGCGCTACAAAGCGCCAGCTGGGCGTCATGGGCCTTTTTCAGCCAGTCCAGTGAAGCGGTGTCCGTCGGGCGATCCGAGAGCAACCGGGCGATGCCAGCGTAATCCGTCATGTCGTGCTTCCTCGTTGAGGGGAGGGCCGCGGTGTTTTCGACGCGCGGCTGCGTCAACCTGTCCCTTGATGCCGCCACCTTCCGATCCGCGCCTTGATCCAAGTCAAGGATACGGGCTCGCGCATCTGCGATGGCTCCATGGAGCGCAATGGCCGATTCCGTGCGGGAACCGGGCGTTGCGGTACTTTGACCGGTTGGGGGATGCCAACGATGAAATACATAACGGAAACAATCGTCCTGGCCGTCGGCGCCTTCCTTGCGCTGCTCGGTGTGGCCTTCGCCCAGGACAAGCTCTTCGAGGCCCATATGTGGGTCCTCTTCTTCGTGCTGCTCGCCAGCACGCTCGTCATGGTGCGGCGCGTGTCCTTCGTGCCTGCCGGCCCAGCCCCATCCTCGCAGGATGACGGCGGCTATTTCGACGAGGTCATCAAATACGGCGTCATCGCGACGGTGTTCTGGGGCGTCGTCGGCTTCCTCGTCGGCGTCTTCGTGGCGCTGCAGCTTGCCTTCCCCGACCTCAACATCGAGCCCTGGCTGAATTTCGGCCGCACGCGTCCGCTGCACACCTCGGCCGTGATCTTCGCCTTCGGCGGCAATGCGCTGATCGCGACGTCCTTCTACGTCGTGCAGCGCACCTCGCGGGCGCGCCTCTTCGGCGGCAATCTCGGCTGGTTCGTGTTCTGGGGCTACCAGCTCTTCATCGTCATGGCCGCCACCGGCTACCTGCTCGGCGTCACGCAGGGCCGCGAGTATGCCGAGCCGGAATGGTATGTCGACCTCTGGCTGACCATCGTCTGGGTCGCCTATCTGGTCGCCTTCCTCGGCACGATCATGACGCGCAAGGAACCGCACATCTACGTGGCGAACTGGTTCTTCCTGTCGTTCATCGTGACGATCGCCATGCTGCACATCGTCAACAACCTGGCGATCCCGGTCTCGTTCCTCGGCTCGAAGAGCTACTCGGCCTTCTCGGGCGTGCAGGATGCGCTGACGCAGTGGTGGTACGGCCATAATGCCGTAGGCTTCTTCCTGACGGCCGGCTTCCTCGGCATGATGTACTACTTCATCCCGAAGCAGGTGAACCGTCCGGTCTATTCCTACCGCCTGTCGATCATCCACTTCTGGGCCCTGATCTTCATGTATATCTGGGCCGGCCCGCACCACCTGCACTATACGGCGCTGCCGGACTGGGCGCAGACGCTCGGCATGGTCTTCTCGGTCATGCTCTGGATGCCCTCGTGGGGCGGCATGATCAACGGCCTGATGACGCTCTCGGGCGCCTGGGACAAGATCCGCACCGACCCGATCGTGCGCATGATGGTCATGGCCGTCGCCTTCTACGGCATGGCGACCTTCGAAGGCCCGATGATGTCGATCAAGTCGGTCAACTCGCTCAGCCACTACACGGACTGGACCATCGGCCACGTACATTCGGGCGCGCTCGGCTGGAACGGCCTCATCACCTTCGGCGCGATCTACTTCCTCGTCCCGAAGCTGTGGAAGCGCGAGCGGCTCTACTCGATCCGCATGGTCAACTGGCACTTCTGGCTCGCAACCCTCGGCATCGTCGTCTACGCGGCCGTCATGTGGGTCGCCGGCATCCAGCAGGGCCTGATGTGGCGCGAATACGACGAGCAGGGCTTCCTGGTCTACTCGTTCGCCGAAACCGTCGCCGCCATGTTCCCCTACTACGTGCTGCGCGCCGTCGGCGGCGGGCTGTTCCTCCTGGGGGCGATCATCATGGCCTACAACGTGACCATGACAATCCTCGGCTACCAGCGTGACGAGGCCCCGATCCCGGGCGCCGCGCCCGCCCTGCAGCCGGCCGAATAGGAGGGGACAGAATGTCCATTCTTGATAAACACGCCATCCTCGAACGCAACGCGACGCTTCTCCTCGTCGGCTCGCTCCTCGTGGTGACCATCGGCGGCATCGTCGAGATCGCCCCGCTGTTCTACCTGGAGAACACCATCGAGAAGGTGGAGGGCATGCGGCCCTACTCGCCGCTGGAGCTCGCCGGCCGCGACATCTACGTCCGCGAAGGCTGCTACGTCTGTCACAGCCAGATGATCCGGCCGTTCCGCGACGAGGTGGAGCGCTACGGGCATTACTCGCTGGCGGCGGAATCGATGTACGACCATCCGTTCCAGTGGGGTTCGAAGCGCACGGGGCCGGACCTTGCCCGCGTCGGCGACCGCTACTCGAACGAGTGGCACGTCCAGCACCTGATCGAGCCGCGCTCGGTCGTGCCGGAATCGGTGATGCCGAGCTATTCCTTCCTCAAGGAGACGAACCTCGAGGTGAAGAACGTCGCCATGCACCTGACGGCCAACCGCGACGTCGGCGTGCCCTACAGCGACGAGATGGTCGAGAACGCCGAGGCGGACATGAAGGCGCAAGCCGATCCGAACGCCGATACGGCGGGCCTTCTCGGCCGCTATCCGAAGGCCAAGATCGGCGATTTCGACGGCGATCCGGCGCGGCTCACCGAAATGGACGCGCTCGTCGCCTATCTCCAGATGCTCGGCACGCTGGTGGACTTCTCCACCTATGACGATGCCAGCGGCTACCGCTGAGGAGGACGTCTCATGGAAACCTATACCGCCATGCGCCACTTCGCCGATAGCTGGGGCCTGCTCGCCATGACGCTGTTCTTCGTGGCCGTCCTCGCCTTCACCCTTCGCCCCGGCGGCCGCAAGGCTGCCGAACGGGCCGCTGAAATCCCCCTCAAGGAGGACTGATCATGGCCGAGAAGCATATCGACGAAATCTCGGGCGTCGAAACCACCGGCCATGAATGGGACGGCATCAGGGAACTGAACAATCCGATGCCGCGCTGGTGGGTCTGGACGTTCTACCTGACGATCCTGTGGGCCATCGGCTATACCATCGCCTTCCCGGCCTGGCCGATGATCTCGGATGCGACGCGAGGCATGCTCGGCTGGTCGAGCCGCGCCAACATCGCCGCCGAGCTTGCCAGCGCCAAGGAAGCGCAGGCCGTCAATGTCGACCGCATCGCCAAGTCGTCGCTGGAGGAGATCCTGGCCGATCCGCAGCTCTCGCAGTTCGCGATCTCGGGCGGCGCCTCGGCCTTCAAGGTCAACTGTGCCCAGTGCCACGGCTCGGGCGCGGCCGGCGGCGCGGGCTTCCCGAACCTCAACGACGACGACTGGATCTGGGGCGGCACGGTGGAGGACATCTACCAGACCATCGCCCACGGCATCCGCCATCCCGGCGACGATGAGACCCGCGTCTCGGAAATGCCGGCCTTCGGCGAGATCCTCGAGCCGGCGCAGATCAAGGAAGTTGCCGCCTATGTCGTCAGCCTGACGGGAACGCCATCGGATGCGAGCCTGGTCGAGCCCGGCAAGCAGGTCTTCGCCGACAATTGCGCTTCCTGCCACGGCGAGGACGCCAAGGGCAACCGCGAGATGGGCGCCCCCGACCTTGCCGACGCCATCTGGCTGAAGGGCGAGGGCGAAGCGGCTATCGCCGCGCAGGTCCGCGCGCCCAAGCACGGCGTCATGCCCGCCTGGCTCCCCCGCCTCGGAGAGCCGGCCGTCAAGCAGCTCGCTATCTTCGTGCATTCGCTCGGTGGCGGCGAATAGACAGCAGGACATGCAAGGACGGAAGGCCGCGGGAGACCGCGGCCTTTCTGTTTATGGGGTGAGGGGTTGTTCCGGATCGGCGGAGCAGGCGCCGGTGGCGTTGATCATCGGGTCGAGCCCGAGGAGGAAGACGGTAGGAAGGTTTCGATGCTGAAGGCGATGGTTTCCTCCGCCACGCCGCCTGATGGGCGCGCACCTTTGCTCCCCTCCGTCAACCTCGGCCTTGAGCCGAGGGTCCACACTTACACCCGTACCAGGTCGGCTGCCGCTATGCGGCAAGGCCAACGATGTCGCTGCCCCGCAGGGCGACCGTTCAGGCCACGACCGTGTTCCGGCCCGCCGATTTCGCGCGATAGAGGTTCCGGTCCGCTGCAGCGAGCGCTTCGGCCGGGTCGAAGTGAGGCGCGCAGTGGAAGGCGCCGATGCTGATGCCGAGGGCGATGCGGATGCCGGAGGGCGTGCGCAGGTCGATCGCCGCGACCGCCTTGCGGATTGCCTGTGAGTGGTCGAGCATGCGCTCGGGCGCGGCTTCGTGCAGGAAAACGGCGAACTCCTCGCCGCCGAGCCGCCCGACCAGATCGCCGTCGTCGGAAAGGCCCGAGAGCACCGTGCCGACACGGGCGAGCGCTTCGTCGCCGGCCGCATGGCCGAAGCGGTCGTTGACCGACTTGAAATGATCGATGTCGAGGAAGAGCAGGCCGCCATGCGCGCCGGCCCGGTTGCGCTCGTCCAGCCCCGCCATGAAGGCCGCGCGGTTGAGCACGCCGGTGAGGGCATCGCGCCGGGCCTGGTCCTGCAGGCGGTCATAGGCCGCCGCCAGCGCGTCGCGCGCCTGGGCGAGGGCGGTGTTGGCCGTGCGCAGCCTTTCCGCCTGCCAGAAGTGCAGCATGGAGGCCGGTATGGAGATGGCGATGGGGCAGGCGATGGTCATGACGAGGCCCGCGCCGGCGACCTTGCCGCCCAGCATCGGCACGAAGGCGAAGCTGATCATGAGCGAGGCCAGCACGGAGAGCGCCGCCACCGCCAATGTCTTGCCGAGGATCCTGTACATCGAACGAGCCCGTCCGTTTCAACCGCGGCACTCGCTAGAGCATTTCCGCTTTTCGCCGAATCGCGAAAACGCTCCAACTCTTTCTGTGCCGCATTCCCGAACGCAAAACCGCTTCGCGCTTTTGCTGGAAATGCTCTAGGAGCCGATGATTGAAAAAGCCTGAATTCATTCGATAAAAGTCATCCCGCGATCATATTGACGTTACGGCAGGTTTTTATCGGTCCGACCAGACCGCCAGTTCGTAGCCGTCGGGATCGGCGAAGTGGAAACGGCGGCCGCCGGGAAAGGCGAAGATCGGCCGGACGATTTTCCCGCCGGCCGTCTCGATGCGCGCGAGGGCGTCCTCCAGATCGTCGGCGAAGAGGATGACGAGCGGCCCGCCGCCAGCCGCCACGGGCGCCGTCGTCGTGAAGCCGCCGGTGAGGCGGCCGTCCTGGAATTCGCAATAGTCCGGGCCGTAATCGGTGAAGGTCCAGCCGAAGGCGCCGCCGTAGAAGGCCTTGCTCCTCGCGATGTCCGAAACGTTGAATTCGATATAGTCGATCCTGTAATCGGCGTCCCTGCTGCTCATCGCGGCCTCTCCTCGTTTTCCATCAATCGCGCCAGCGCGTCGAGATCGCGGGCGACATGCGCCGCGTCCGCCGCGAAGGCCGCATCGTCCATATCCGCCTGCCGCAGCAGGGTGAACATCACCTCCGCGCCATCGCCATTCGGCACGACGCGCAGGGCATTTTCGACCCGCAGCCCATCCGGCAGCGTCACCGTATGGTCGATGACGCCGAATTCGTTCGGCGGCGCGAAGCGCACGCGCACATTGCCGACGGGGCCGCCGTCGGCGATCCAGTCGTCACCGTCGCGCGTCAACCCCGCGGCGAGACCGGACGCCCAGAGCGGCATGTTCTCCGGCCTCGACGCGAAATCGTAGACCGCGCGCCAGTTACGTCGAATCGTCCGGTGGACGATGCGGGCGGGAAGGGTGGTCATGGCTGTCTCCTCTCTCCCGATCATAGGTGAGTTATAGGAAAGTGTCGAACAAAAAGTGAACATATTGCCGTGCAGCGGCGCTCCACGCATGCCGTACAATGCCTTGTGCGGCAACCCGCCACGCCATGCGATGCGCGAAACTTGACGTAGATCAACGATAGCGGCCCCTGTTGGCGTCATTGTGCCGGCACAACGACAGGTGCGGCCCATCCCATGCAACAGACTTCCACCACGATCTATAATTCCGTCGAGCGCCACGAAGCGGAGCCCGTCAATTCGGCGAAGGTGCGCAAGCCGCTTTACGAGAAGCGCAAGAAGATCTTCCCCAAGCGCGCCGAAGGCCGCTTCCGCCAGTTCAAGTGGCTGGTGATGCTGATCACGCTCGGCATCTACTACCTGACGCCGTGGATCCGCTGGGATCGCGGCCCGCACGCGCCGGACCAGGCCGTGCTGGTCGATCTTGCCGGTCGCCGGTTCTACTTCTTCTTCATCGAGATCTGGCCGCAGGAATTCTTCTTCGTGGCGGGCCTGCTCGTCATGGCGGGCTTTGGGCTCTTCCTCGTCACCTCGGCGGTAGGGCGCGCATGGTGCGGCTATGCCTGTCCGCAGACCGTCTGGGTCGATCTCTTCCTCGTCGTGGAGCGCGCCATCGAAGGCGACCGCAACGCGCGCATGAAGCTCGATGCCGGCCCCTGGACGCTCGACAAGATCTGGAAGCGCGTCAGCAAGCACGTCACCTGGCTGGTGATCGCAGTGGCGACCGGCGGCGCCTGGATCTTCTATTTCGCGGATGCGCCGACCCTGCTCGTCGAGTTCGTGACGCTGCAGGCGCCGCCCGTCGCCTATATCACTGTCGCCATCCTGACGGCCACGACCTATGTCTTCGGCGGGCTGATGCGCGAGCAGGTCTGCACCTATATGTGTCCGTGGCCGCGCATCCAGGCGGCGATGCTCGACGAGAGCTCGCTCGTCGTCACCTATAACGACTGGCGCGGCGAGCCGCGTACCCGCCACGCCAAGAAGGCCATCGCCGCCGGCGAGAGCGTCGGCGACTGCGTCGATTGCAATGCCTGCGTCGTCGTCTGTCCCATGGGCATCGACATCCGTGACGGCCAGCAGCTCGAATGCATCACCTGCGCGCTCTGCATCGACGCCTGCGACAACGTGATGGACAAGCTGGGCAAGGAGCGCGGCCTCATCGCCTATGCTACCCTTTCGGACTATTCGACCAACATGGCGCTGGCGACCGCCGGCGGCACGGTTCCCGTCGATCCGAAGCGCGTGCGCGATGCCGACGGCCGCTTCATCGACGCGATCAGGCATTTCGACTGGCGCATCATCTTCCGCCCGCGCACGCTGCTCTATTTCGGCGTCTGGTCGCTGGCCGGCCTTGCGCTCGTCTTCGCGCTGCTGTCGCGCGACCGGCTCGACCTCAACGTCATCCACGACCGCAACCCGCAATTCGTCGTCGAATCGGACGGCTCGATCCGCAACGGCTATGCCGTGAAGCTGCTCAACATGATTCCCGAGCCGCGCGTCATCACCGTCTCCATCGAGGGCATGCCGGGCGCGACGATGAAGATAGCCGGCCATGACAGCGCGGACGGCCGCAGCGTCGACGTACCGGCGGACCCGGACAAGGTGACGGCGCTGCGTGTTTTCGTCACCCTGCCCAAGGATCGGCTTGCGGAAGCCGCCGAAGGCTTCCAGATTATCGCCGAGGACCGGCAGGGTCACGAGCGCGATGTCTATTCCGCCAAATTCAACACGCCGGGAGCAAAGTGATGGCCGCAGAACGCAAGGAACAGGGCTTCGTCTTCACCGGCTGGCATATGCTGGGCGTCATGGTGCTGTTCTTCGGAACGATCATCACCGTGAACCTCATCATGGCGTGGAACGCCTCGCATAGCTGGAGCGGCCTCGTCGTGCCGAACACCTATGTCGCCAGCCAACAGTTCAACGGCAAGGTCGCCGAGGCCAAGGCGCTCGCCGCCAGCGGCATCGAGGGCAACCTGACCATCGAGGCGGGCCGCGTCGCCTATCGGGTGGTGGACGCCAAGGGCGCGCCGCTCGTCGCCGACGACGTCTCTGCCGTCTTCAAGCGGCCGGTGGACGAACGCGACGACTTCACCCTCGCGCTCCAGCCGGACGGGCGGGGGCTCTTCACGGCCGAGCGCGACATCGCCTCCGGCCAGTGGGTCGTCGACATCGCCACGAGGAAGGACGGCAGGAAGGTATTCCACCAGACCGTCCGCACCGTGGTCGCGGGAGGCGCGAAATGAGCTGCTGCGCACCCGGCACGGAAGGCGCGATGGAGGCCGAGCGCGCCAGCCACGCGCTGCCGTCCTCGGAGGAGCTGATGCTCGCCAGCCGCACGGTAGGCGAGGGGCTGCGCCAGAGCGACCTCAGCGTGCCGGGCGTGCATTGCGGCACCTGCATCACCACCGTCGAGGGTGCTCTGAACGCCCTGCCGGAAGTCGCGCGGGCACGCGTCAACCTCTCCACGCGCCGCGTCTCGGTCGTCTGGAAGGAGGAGGTCGAGGGCCGCCGCACCGATCCGCAGGCGATTGCCGCCGCCATCCGCGCCACGGGCTACGACACGCATCTGTTCTCGCTCGCCGCCGAGGGCGACGACAGGCTGCGCAACCAGCTTATCCGCGCCGTCGCCGTCGCGGGCTTTGCCGCGACGAACATCATGCTGCTGTCGGTTTCCGTCTGGTCGGGCGCGGAAGACGCGACGCGTGACCTCTTCCACTGGATCTCCGCCTTCATCGCCGGGCCGACGCTGATCTATTCCGGCCGCTTCTTCTACCAGTCCGCCTGGAACGCCGTGCGCCACGGCCGCACCAACATGGACGTGCCCATCGCGCTCGCCATCACGCTCTCCTATGCCGTCTCTCTCTGGGAGACGCTGCACAGCGCCGAACATGCCTGGTTCGACGCGACCGTCAGCCTTCTCTTCTTCCTGCTCATCGGCCGCACGCTCGACCATGTGATGCGCGACCGCGCCCGCTCGGCCATCACCGGCCTTGCCCGCCTTTCGCCGCGCGGAGCCATGGTCGTGAGGCCGGACGGCTCGCGCGACTATCGCCCGGTCGAGGAGATTGCCGTCGGCGAACATCTCTCCATCGCGGCCGGCGAGCGCATCCCGGTCGATTGCCGCGTGCTTTCGGGCGTGAGCGATATCGACCGCTCCATCGTCAACGGCGAGAGCGATCCGCTGGCCGCCACGCCCGGCACGCAGCTCGAGGCCGGGGCGATGAACCTTACCGGCTCGCTCACCGTCGAGGCCGTCGCCACCGCGCGCAATTCGTTCCTCTCCGAGGTTATCGGTCTTATGGAAGCCGCCGAAGGCGGCAGGGCCCGCTATCGCCGCATCGCCGACCGGGCCGCGCAGATATATTCGCCCGCCGTGCATCTGCTGGCGCTCGTCTCCTTCCTCGGCTGGGGCTTTCTCGACGGCGACTGGAAGCATGCCATGCTCGTCGCCATCGCGGTGCTGATCATCACCTGCCCCTGCGCGCTCGGCCTTGCGGTGCCGGTGGTGCAGGTGGTGGCGGCCGGCCGGCTCTTTGCCGGCGGGGTGATGGTGAAGGACGGATCGGCGATGGAGCGTCTCGCCGAGATCGACACCGCCGTCTTCGACAAGACCGGCACGCTGACGCTCGGCAAGCCGCGCCTCGTCGACCGGGGCAAGCTGAACCGCGCGCATCTTGCCCTTGCCGCCGCGCTCGCCGCCCATTCGCGCCATCCGCTGTCGATGGCGCTGGCCGGCGCCAATGCCGGCCCCGCGCCGGTGATCGACGCGGTGACGGAGGTTGCCGGCGGCGGGCTCGAAGCCGTGACGGGGCAGGGCGTGCTGCGCCTCGGCAACCGCGCCTTCGCCTGCGGCAGGGCGGCCACCACTGAGGAGGCGCATGGTCTTTCCGAAGTCGTGCTCACCTGCGACGGCGAGGTGCTCGAAACCTTCCGCTTCGAGGATGCGCTGCGGGCCGGCGCGGGCGAGGCCATCGCCGCCCTCCGGCAGGACGGCGTCGAAATGGCGATTCTTTCGGGCGACCGCGCCCCAGCCGTCTCGCGCATCGCCGGCCTTCTCGGCATCGGCCGCTGGCGCGCCGCGCTCTCGCCGCGCGAGAAGACGGAATCGGTGGCCGAGCGGGCGGCAGCGGGGCATCGCGTGCTGATGGTCGGCGACGGCATCAACGACGCGCCGGCGCTTGCCGCCGCCCATGTCTCCATCGCGCCCGCGACGGCGGCCGATGTCGGCCGGCAGGCGGCGGATTTCGTCTTCCTGCACGAGAGCCTCGAAGCCGTGCCCTTCGCCCATGAGACCGCGCGGCGCGCCGGCCGGCTCATCCGGCAGAACTTCGCGCTCGCTATCGGCTACAACGTCATCGCCGTGCCCATCGCGATCCTCGGCCATGCCACGCCGCTCATCGCCGCCATAGCCATGTCCACTTCCTCGATCATCGTGGTGGTGAACTCGCTTCGCCTGCGCGGCAGGATGCCGGCCTTCGCGGCCCGCGCCGCGGACGAAGCGCGCCCGGTCAGGACCATGGTGCGAGCCGCATGAACACGCTGATCTTCCTCATCCCCATCGCGCTCTTCCTCGGCGCGCTCGGCCTCGGGGCCTTTCTCTGGTCGCTCAAGAGCGGCCAGTACGACGATGTCGAGGGCGCCGCCTGGCGCGTGCTCGACGACGGCGACGACAAGCCGGGGACGTGATTTCGAGCGGTTCTAAAAACGCTGTTCGAACAAACAATTGCTTGTCGTAAATCGATTTGAATGCCAAAACACCTCCGCTGGAGCTAAGCTCCTCAGTCTCTTCTTGCGCGGCGTTTCCGGCATGAGCCCGAAACAATCCCCGCCGCGCCATTCTACGGAGGTATTATCGTGGCACAGGCGGAAATCGGTCTTATCGGTCTCGGCGTCATGGGGTCGAACCTTGCGCTCAACATTGCCGAAAAGGGCAACACGATCGCGGTGTTCAACCGCACGGCGGCGCGCACGAAGGAATTCTACGAGGAGGCCGGCGATCTCAAGGGCCGCATCGTGCCCTGCGAGACGATTGAAGAATTTGTCGCCGCCATCCGCCCGCCGCGCCCGATCATCATCATGATCCAGGCCGGCGCCGCGGTCGACCAGCAGATGGAACTGCTGCGCCCGCATCTGGAAAAGAACGACATCATGATCGATGCCGGCAACGCGAACTTCCGCGACACGATGCGCCGCTTCGACGCGCTGAAGGATTCGGGCCTCACCTTCATCGGCATGGGCGTCTCCGGCGGCGAGGAGGGCGCGCGCCACGGCCCCTCCATCATGGTCGGCGGCACGGAAGACTCTTGGAAGCGCGTCGAGAAGGTGCTGACGTCGATCGCCGCCAAGTACAACGACGACCCGTGTGTGGCCTGGCTCGGCGAGAACGGTGCCGGCCACTTCGTCAAGACCATCCACAACGGCATCGAGTATGCCGACATGCAGATGATCGCCGAGATCTACGGCATCCTGCGCGACGGCCTGAAGATGAGCGCCTCCGAGATCAGCGCCGTCTTCGGCGAATGGAACAAGGGGCGCCTCGAATCCTACCTCATCGAGATCACCGCGACGGTGCTGGCCGCCAGGGATCCGATCAGCGGCAATGCGATGGTCGACATGATCCTCGACAAGGCCGGCCAGAAGGGCACCGGCAAGTGGTCCGCCATCGAGGCGCAGAACATGGGCGTGCCGGCGACCGGCATCGAGGCCGCCGTCGCGGCCCGCTCGATCTCCTCCTTCAAGGGCGAGCGCGAGGCCGCCGAGAAGATCCTCGGCCTGCCGGCCGTTCCCGAACTCAAGGTCGCCGACAGGGCCGCCTTCCTCAAGGACCTCGAAAGCGCGCTTCTCGCCGGCAAGATCGGCGCCTATGCGCAGGGCTTCGCCGTGATGTCCGCCGCCTCGAAGGAATACGGCTGGAACCTGCCGATGCCGACGATCGCGAAAATCTGGCGCGCCGGCTGCATCATCCGCTCGCAGTTCCTCGACGCGATTACCAGCGCCTTCACCAAGACGCCGGATGCCGCCAACCTCATCGTCACCCCGGCCTTCGCCGAGATGGTGAAGGAAACCGACGGGGCGCTGCGCCGCGTCGTCTCCGCCGCCGCCCTGCACGGCCTGCCGGTCCCGGCGCTCGCCTCGGCGCTCGGCTATTTCGACAGCTACCGCCGTGGCCGCGGCACGGCGAACGTCATCCAGGCGCAGCGCGACTTCTTCGGCGCGCACGGCTTCGACCGCGTGGACGGTGCGGACAGCCACCATGGCCCCTGGGGCTCCGGCCTCAACGGCTGAGTTCCGGCGAAAGCCTGAAATGAAAAGGCCCGGTCACAAGACCGGGCCTTTTGCTTGAACGGCGGGAGGCGTCAGGCGTAGACGCCCCTGAGATGCGGGCCGACGGCGCCGCTCGATGCGGCTGCCGGGGCAAGCTCGACCGAAGCCTTCGGCGGCGGCATTCTGGTGCCGATGGCGAACAGGATGGCGCTGACGATCGAGAAGCCGGCGAAGAGAAGGAACATGCCCGGCCCGCCGAAGGCGCCGAGCATGAGGCCGCCGAAAGTGGGGCCGACGAAGTTGCCGACGGTCGAGAAGGAATGGGCGCCGAAATAGCTGCCCCTGTTGCGGTCGTTCGAAATGCCGTCGACCAGCATGTATTCGGACGGGACGACCAGAATTTCCCCGATGGTGAAGATGACCATGGAGATCGCGAGGCCCCAGAGGCCGCTGGAGGCCAGGAAGCCGAGCTCGCCGACGAGAAACAGCAGGCAGCCGGTCACAAGTGCATTCAGCGCTCCGGCGCGTTCGATGAAGCGGCGGGCGAACGGGTTGCCGATCAGGACGACGGCGCCGTTGATGGAGACGATATAGGCGAAGATCTCGACGCCGCCGGCGATGTTACCGGCGAGGTAGGGAGCAAGCGTCGCCGACCATTGGCCGTAGACCGCCACCAGCATGGTGCCGCCGCCGACGAAGAAGGCGAGGCGGGGATCGCGGATCGCCATCTTGATGCTCTGGAGCACCGATATTTTCGGCGCGGATGCGTGCTCGGCCTCGCTAAGCTGCACGGGCACTTTCAGCATGTAGAGGGCGAGCGCGAAGAGGGCGTAGACGATGCCGGCGATGACGAACAGCGTCGTGGATGCGGCGCCTGCCGCGATCCCGATCAGCGGGCCGACGGCGAAGCCGAAATTGATCGCCATGTAGCGCCAGGAGAAATAGTTGAGGCGCAGCGGTTCGGGGCACACGTCGCTCATCAGGGCGCGGGATACCGGCTCGTTGATCGCGACGGCAACAGCCGCGACCACCTGGGCAATGCAGAATGCGATGACGGTTTCGGCGACGCCCATGCCGACCATGGCGAGGGCCATGGAAAGCAGCGTGAGCGTCAGCACGGTCTTGCGCCCTACCTTGTCCGACAGGGAGCCCGCGAAGGGCGCTGCGACCGCGCCCACCAGCGGGCCGACACCCAGCAGCATGCCGATCATCGCCGGCCCGAGGCCAAAGGTCTGCTGCAGCTTGATGGCAAGGAACGAGAGCGTCATCGCCCTCGCGACATTCACGAGGCCGGCGCCTGCGATGAGGAACAGCACATAGTTCAATCTTTGTTTCTCGTGGGCCATCGCCGCTCCTGCTTGCCGTCGCGACTGCTTCAATTCAGCGACGGCTTTGCGATGCCTAAAAAACGGGCGGCCTGCAACGGCTATATATGGCTACGCCCAGTTGCCGGCATGCCGAAGCGGCATGGGTTGATGTGTCAGGCCTCGTCCGTCGGGATCGGATAGCTCAGCGTCTGCAATTCTTCGGGCGGAATGCCCTCTATGCGGGCGATGACGGCCTTTGCAAGCTCCCGGCCGGCGAGGCGGATGTCCTCGCGCATGGTGACGACCTCCGGCCGCAGCCATTGCAGGAACATGTGCGGCTCCTTGGAGACCATGTCGATGTCCTGCCCGAGCCTGCGGCCCCTGGCCTCGAGCGCCGCGATCAGCGCCACCGCGCCCGAGCCGCTGCCGGAGACGATGCCGTCAGGCCCGTCGGCGGCGTCGAACAGCGCCTCCGCGGCGCTGCGGATCTCGCGAAGATTGTTGTCGAGGTTGACGGTGTTGAAGGGCAGGGCCGTCGCGCCGAAATCGCGGATGCCCTTTTCGAAGCCCGCCCGCATGTGCAGGTAGAAGGTGAGGTAGGGCGGTGGCTGGAGCAGCACCAGCCGCTTGCGGCCGAGCTCCACCAGCTTGCGCACGGCCTCATAGGCAAAGCGCTCGTTGTCGAAGTCGTGATAGGGATGGGCAAGGCCCATCTCGGTGCGGCCATGCGTGACGAAGGGGAAGTTGTGCTCCATCATCAGCGCGACGCGCGGGTCCTTCGGCTCGGTGCGCGAGATGATCACACCGTCGGCCGCGCCCGTTTCCAGCACGTAGCGCACCGGATCGAGCGCATTGCCCTGCGTGCGGTAGGGCGTCACCACGAGATGGTACTGCGTTGCGGCGAGCACCTCCGAGATGCCGACGACCATGGGGCTCGTCAGGCCCATGATCTCCTCTTCCAGGCTGAGGATCAGGCTGATGACATTGGTCTTGCCGGTGCGAAGGCGCACGCCCGCCCGGTTCGGCTGGTAGCCGATCTGCCGGGCGACGAGGCGCACGCGCTCCTTTGTCTCGCTGCTGATGTCGGGCGCATCCTTCAGCGCCCGCGAAACGGTGGTGATGCCGAGGCCGGTCATGAAGGCGATGGTCTTCAGCGTCGGTCGCTCGCTGGAGGGGGGCGTCGATGCCGCCCGGCCCCCACTCTTCATTCTGTCCATCCCCGCCTGTCCACCTCTTCGCATTAGCGGCCGGTTATACAGATTTTGCTTCCGGCCGCCACTCCTTGTCGGAAGTATATATAAAACTGAAACGATACAGGTGTTTTGTCGAGGGTGAAATTTCAGGAAACTCCATGCTTTCGTCCTGCTTGCCTGACATTGCGCCAAAAAGCGATAATTCATGCGATTACGAATGCGAGGTATGAAAAACGCCGTTTTCTCGATATAAATATAATAAATACAGTATATTAATTCTCTTTTGCCTTTGTGCTTTCCGGTTCGCCTCGAGTCATAAGCGACCATTGCTCGACGGAAAACACATGAGTCGCGCCCGGGCTGATTGCGTGTTCAAATCGATCGGCTTAACTTTCCACTAAAACGTTTCAGTTGGGGAGGAGACTCATGGAAATTTGCTCGAGACGCCGGCCGAGACGGTGGTGCGGCGCATCGGCCTCCGGCAGGTCGAGCTGCTCACCGACAAGGACGAGGCCGGCAGCCGTTTCGCGCTGAAGGTCAACGGCCGCGAAATCTTCTGCCGTGGCGCGAACTGGATTCCGGCCGACGCCCTGCCGTCCCGCATTACGCCATCCGGCGTGCGCGATCTCCTGCAATCGGCCGTCGACGTCAATATGAACATGCTCCGTGTCTGGGGCGGCGGCTTCGACAGCGGCAAGCTCGGCAAGATCATGTCGGGCACGGCGCATGTGCTGGGGCCGGGCATGGAGAGCTGGCATCCGAACCCGGACTTCTTCTTCGCGCCGGGCGGTGGGCCGATCCTCGACATGGGGCCGTATTACGTCAACAACCTCGTCAACCTTGTCGGCCCGGTGAAACGCGTCTTGGCGCTCGCCAACCGGGCGCGCGAGGAGCGGGTGATCGGCAACGGCCCCCGCCTCGGGGAGAAAGTGCCGGTCGTGGTCGCGACGAACATCCACGCCATTCTCGAATTCGCCAGCGGCGCGCAGGTGGCGTTGATGGCGAGCTGGGACGTCTGGGCGCATCGCCACCAGAACATGGAGCTTTACGGCACGGACAGCGCGGTCTTCGTGCCGGACCCGAATTTCTTCGGCGGGAAGGTGGAAGTCGCCGGTGACGACAAGGAACCGAAGGAAGTGGAGGTCTGGGACCATCCGCTGACCGCGCAGAACTTCCAGTTCGACTGGGGCAAGCAGGCGAACTACCGCGGCATCGGCCTTGCCGACATGATGGAGGCGGTGACGACCGGCCGCGACTATCGCTGCTCGCTCGATCGCTCGCTGCACACGATCAACGTGCTGACGGCGATCCTGCGTTCGGCGGAGGAGGGCCGGGCGATCGACATCGTGACGACCTGCACCCAGCCGGAGGCGCTGGGCATCGAAGAGGCGCGGGCGTTGCTGAGGTAAGCGCCCCTCATCCGGCCTGCCGGCCACCTTCTCCCCGCAAGCGGGGAGAAGGAGATATGCCGCGCAGGTTTCCCCAATCAGTGACTCTCGTGGGGTACGTTCCCCCTCTCCGCTTGCGGGAAGAGGGTTAGGGTGAGGGGCAATTCCCCCTTGTGAATACCGGCGTGGGAGCGTTATGCAGGCGCAACCAGAATGCAGCAAAGGAACGCGACCATGGCCTGGCAGCCGGCGGAAAACCGTTACGACACGATGACCTATAACCGCGTGGGACGCTCCGGCCTGAAGCTGCCGGCGATCTCGCTCGGCCTCTGGCACAATTTTGGCGACGACACGCCGCATGACCGCAAGGTCGACATGTGCCGCACGGCCTTCGACCTCGGCATCACCCATTTCGACCTCGCCAACAATTACGGCCCGCCGGCCGGCACCGCCGAGATCGCCTTCGGCGAAATCCTGCGCACCGATTTCAAGGCGCTGCGCGACGAGCTGATCATCTCCTCCAAGGCCGGCTACGACATGTGGCCGGGTCCTTACGGCGAGTGGGGCAGCCGCAAATACCTCATCGCCTCCTGCGACCAGAGCCTGAAGCGCATGGGCCTCGATTATGTCGATATCTTCTACTCCCACCGCTTCGACCCGGATACGCCGCTGGAAGAGACCTGCGGCGCGCTCGATCATATCGTGCGCTCCGGCCGCGCGCTCTATGTCGGCATCTCCTCCTACAATTCGCAGCGCACCCGCGAGGCCGCCGCGATCCTGAAGGATCTCGGGACGCCCTGCCTCATCCACCAGCCGAGCTATTCCATGCTCAACCGCTGGGTCGAGGAGGACGGTCTCGTCGATACGCTGGAAGACCTCGGCATCGGCTCCATCGTCTTCTCGCCGCTGGCGCAGGGCATGCTGACCACGAAGTATCTCGGCGGCATTCCGGGTGACAGCCGCGCGGCGCTGAACCACTTCCTCAAGAAGGATTTCATCCGCCCTGAGATCATCGACAACATCCGCAAGCTGAACGCCATCGCCGAAAAGCGTGGCCAGACGCTGGCGCAGATGGCGCTCGCCTGGGTGCTGCGCGGCGGTCGCATCACCTCGGCACTGATCGGCGCCAGCCGTTCCGCGCAGATCGTCGATTGCGTCAAGGCGCTGGAAAAGCCCGACTTCACGGCCGAGGAACTGGCCGAGATCGATGTCTACGCCAAGGAAGCCGACATCAATCTCTGGGCCAGCTCCGCGGAACGCGACTGACATTATCAGCTCACCTGCCGGACCCAGACAGGAAACGGGTCCGGCAGGTTCGCCCACCGGGCAGGCTCGAAATCATCAGCCTCCACGAGACAGGCATCGAGCCGGCGACGGATATCGGTTTCATCCATCGGATCCGCGCCGATGAAGACGAGTTCCTGCCGCCGGTCGCCCCATATTGGATCGGAATGGTGGGTGATGGCGTCTTGCGCCGCCCGATCCTCCGGCCAGTGCTGGCGCGGCACGGAGGCCCACCAGAGGCCGAGCCGGCCGCTCCTGACCAGCGCACCCGCCTGGCTCATCTCCCCGACATGGTGCGGGCGGGTGGCGAGCCAGAAGAAGCCCTTGGCGCGGATGACGCCCGGCCAGCTCTCGTCGAGGAAGGCCTTGAAGCGGGCAGGGTGGAAGGGGCGTTTTGCCCGGTAGACGAAGGAGCGGATGCCGTATTCATCGGTCTCCGGCACATGATCCCGGAAGCCGTGCAGTTCCTTGAACCAGAGCGGATGCTCGCTCGCCTGCTTGAAATCGAAGCGGCCGGTGCCGAGGATATCGGCGAGTTCGACGCGGCCGAAATCCGTCTCGATGACGCGGGCGCTCGCATTGAGGCCGCCGACGATCTGGCGGGCGGCGACGAGATCGGCGGGGCTTGCAGCGCCCGCCTTGTTGAGCACCACCACGTCGGCGAATTCGATCTGCTCGACCAGCAGTTCCACCAGCGTGCGCGTATCGCCTTCGCCGGCGGTCTCGCCGCGGTCGGCGAGGAAATCTTGCGAGCCGTAGTCCTTGAGGAGGTTGGCGGTATCGACGACCGTCACCATCGTATCGAGGCGGGCGACATCCGACAGGCTGCGGCCGTCTTCGTCGCGGAAGTCGAATGTGGTGGCAACGGGCAGCGGCTCGGAAATGCCGCTGGATTCGATCAGCAGGTAGTCGAAGCGGTTCATTTCCGCCAGGCGTCGCACCTCGTTCAGGAGGTCGTCGCGCAGCGTGCAGCAGATGCAGCCGTTCGTCATCTCGACGAGCTGTTCATCCGTGCGCGACAGGTCCGCACCGCCGTCGCGGATGAGGGCGGCGTCGATGTTCACCTCGCTCATGTCGTTGACGATGACCGCGACGCGCAGGCCGCTGCGGTTGTTGAGGACGTGGTTCAGCAGCGTCGTCTTGCCGGCGCCGAGGAAGCCGGAGAGGACGGTGACGGGGAGGCGGTTGTCCATCGGGATTTGCCTTTAGTGTTATACTATTACATCTGATTGGCTGAAAAAGGCGGGAAAATTCCCGCCTTCTTGTGCACTTGTTGGGAAGCCGAGTGCTCAGCCGTCCTTGCCAAGGCAATCGCGCAGGGATGTCGCGATGCTCTTCATCAGGGTGAAGTAGAGGTCCGGGCCGGGATCGAGCGTGGCGGCTTCGGGGTCGAGCGTGCCGGACTTTGCCGGCGTGCCCTCGATCACCACGTTCACCAGCTTCGGCTCGAACTGCGGTTCGGCGAAGACGCAGGTGGCGCTGAGGGTCTTTACCTTGTCGCGGATCTGGGTCAGGCGTTCGGCGCCGGGCAGGGTTTCCGGGCTGACGGTGATCGAGCCGGCCGCGAGCACGCCGTAGTGGTGCTCGAAATACTGATAGGCGTCGTGGAAGACGATGAAGGGCTTGTCCTTGATCGGGGCGACCGTCTCGGCGAGTTCCTTGTCGAGCGCGGCGAGCTTATCGTTCAGGCTGGCGAGGTTCCTATTGTAGGTCTCGGCATTGGCGGGGTCCTTTTCGGCAAGCACCTTGGCGGCCTCGGCGGCGATGGCGCGGGCATTTTCCGGGCTCAGCCACAGGTGCATGTCGAATTCGCCGTGCTCGTGGCCTTCGGCCTCCTTGGCATGGTCGTGGCCATCGGTGTCGTGGGAATGGCCTTCATGGGCGTGATCGTGGCCTTCCTCGCCCTCATGCGTATGCGCCTCGAAGGGACCGCCTTCGCGGAACGGCAGCTTTTCGAGGCCCGGCGCGTCCTCCAGTTCGACGACGGTCGCCTTGCCGCCGAGCGATTCCAGCGGCTTTTCCAGGAAGGCCTCCAGCCCGTGGCCGACCCAGAAGATCACATCGGCGTCCTGCAGGGCGGCCGCATTGGAGGGCTTGAGCGAGTAGGTATGCGGCGAGGCCGCCCCCTCCACGATGAGGCTTGGTTCCCCGACGCCCTGCATGATCGCGGAAACAAGCGAATGGATCGGCTTGATCGAGACGACCACGCTCGGCGCTTCGGCCCGCGCCGCGGCTGCGCCGGCGGCGAAAAGGGCGGTGGAAAGAAGGAGGGTGCGAACGGCCTTTTGCATGGGATCTCCGTCTTGAATGGAAATGTAATGTTATTACATCAATTGCGTTATGCTATAACGTGTGCCATATCGAGTGGCAACAGGCTTTTGGAAAAATCATGCTGCAGACTCCGAACAGGACCGCTCCGCCGCTCGTCTCCCTTTCCGGCGTCGGCGTGCGCCGCCAGGGCCGCTGGCTCGTGCGCGGCGTGGAATTCTCGATCGCGCCTGGCGAGATCGTCACGTTGATCGGCCCGAACGGCTCCGGCAAATCGACCACCGCCAAGACGGCGATCGGCGTCATGAAGGCGGACGAGGGCAGGGTGGAGCGCAAGGCCGGGCTGAAGGTCGGCTATGTGCCGCAGAAGCTCGCCGTCGACTGGACCATGCCGCTCACCGTCGACCGGCTGATGACATTGACCTCCCCGCTTAAGGGCGCGGAGATCGATGCCGCGCTTGAGGCGACGGGTATCCGCCATCTTGCGCGCGCCGAGGTGCAGCATCTTTCGGGCGGTGAGTTCCAGCGTGCGCTGCTTGCCCGCGCCATCGCCCGCAAGCCCGACCTGCTGGTGCTCGACGAGCCGGTGCAGGGCGTCGATTTCTCCGGTGAAATCGCGCTCTACGATCTCATCAAGACCATCCGCAATGCGACCGGCTGCGGCATCCTGCTCATCTCGCACGACCTGCATGTCGTGATGGCCGAGACGGACACCGTCATCTGCCTCAACGGTCATGTCTGCTGCCGCGGCACGCCCGATATCGTCAGCCAAAGCCCGGAATACTTGCGCCTCTTCGGCGCCCGGGCGGGCCAGACGCTCGCCCTCTACAACCACAATCACGACCATACGCACCTGCCCGACGGCCGCGTGCTGCATGCCGATGGCTCGATCACCGACAATTGCCGGCCGGACGACGGCCACCATGCCGTCGATATCCTGCCTTCCGGCGGGCGGGCGGGGCGGATGCGCCTCGGCCATGTGCACGGGCCGAACTGTGGCTGCGACCACGAGGCGGCAGGCAGCAAGGAGCAGCGCGATGCTTGACGATTTCTTCATCCGCGCCCTCGTCGCCGGCATCGGCCTTGCGCTGACCGCCGGCCCGCTCGGCTGCTTCGTCGTCTGGCGGCGCATGGCGTATTTCGGCGATACGATGGCCCATTCGGCGCTGCTTGGCGTCGCGCTGTCGCTGCTGATGGATTTCAACCTGCTGCTCAGCGTCTTCATCGTCGCGGCGACGGTTTCGGTGCTGTTGCTGCTGCTCCAGAAGCGCGGCACGCTTTCCACCGATGCGCTGCTCGGCATCCTCTCTCATGCGACGCTCGCCATCGGCCTCGTCATGGTCTCCTTCATGACCTGGGTGCGTATCGACCTCGTCGGCTTCCTCTTCGGCGATATCCTCGCTGTCTCGCGCGCCGATGTGGACCTCGTCTGGGGCGGCGGTATCCTCGTCACCTTCGCGATCATCTGGATGTGGCGTCCGCTGATCGCCTCGACGGTCAATCCGGAACTGGCGGAGGCCGAGGGCATGCAGCCGGAGAAGACGCGGCTCGTCTTCATGCTGCTGATGGCGCTCGTCATCGCCATCGCCATGAAGATCGTCGGCATCCTGCTGATCACCTCGCTGCTGATCATTCCCGCCGCGACGGCGCGGCGGTTTTCCACCAGCCCGGAGATCATGGCCGTGCTCGCCTCCGTCATCGGGGCGCTGGCGGTTGTCGGCGGGCTGTTCGGTTCCCTGAAATTCGACACGCCTTCCGGTCCCTCCATCGTGGTCGCAGCGCTTGGCCTGTTCATTCTAAGCCTGCTGACGAAGCCGAGGATGGGCGCAGTGGCGGCAAGTGAAGGAGGTCGTGCATGACCATGCAGCAATTGACGCGCAACCAGGGCCTCGTCTTCGACGTGCTGACGCATTCCGAAGGCCCGCTCAGCGCCTATTCCATCCTCGACAAGCTGCGCGACAGCGGTTTTCGTGCGCCGCTGCAGGTCTATCGGGCGCTCGACAAGCTCCTGGAATTCGGCCTCGTGCATCGTCTCGAAAGCATGAACGCCTTCGTCGCCTGCGCCCATCCGGACGAAGGCTGCCATGCCCATGGCCTGACGGCGTTCATGATCTGCGAGACCTGCGGCGATGTCGTCGAATTCCACGATCACATGATCGAGGACCGGCTGAAAGGCTTTGCGAAAGACCGCAACTTCAAGACCGGCAAGACGACCATCGAGATCCGCGGCACCTGCGCCGGCTGCGCTTGAAATCCGGCTTTTGCTGGAAATGCTTCAGCCGATCGGCTTGAGGCCCCTCTTGAAGCGCTGCCAGTTGCGCACATAACTTTCGGCCGATTTCTTCAGGCCTTCGACCGCTTCCGCATCCAGCGTGCGGATGGCTTTGGCCGGCGAGCCGACGATCAGGGAGTTGTCCGGAAAGACCTTGCCTTCCGTCACCAGCGCATTGGCGCCGACGAGGCAGTTGTTGCCGATGACCGCGCCGTTCAGCACCGTCGCGCCCATGCCGATGAGCGAATTGTTGCCGATGGTGCAGCCGTGGATGATGGCGCTGTGGCCGATCGTGCAGCCTTCGCCGATGATGACCGGCTTGCCGGGATCGGTATGCACGACGACGCCTTCCTGGATGTTCGAGCGCGCGCCGACGATGATCGGCTCGTTGTCGCCGCGCAGCGTCGCGCCGAACCAGATGCCGACATCCTCGCCGAGGATGACCTTGCCTATGACATTGGCATCCGGCGCCACCCAGTAGCGGTCGTCGGCGGGAAGCGTGGGCGTCCGGTCGTCAAGGGCGTAGAGCGGCATGGGGTCCTCCTTCGAATCCTTGGCGGTAGTCTAGCACCCATCTCGCCGGGCGGGGAAAGGCCGAGGGTGGTTTTTCCCGGCCATATGGAGTATGAGCCGCGCCATGACGAAGACAGGCACATTCTACCAGCAGGCCGTGGAGACGGGGACGAAGATCTTCGCCACCGCGCCGATGATCGACTGGAGTGACCGGGCGTACCGCGTCTTCGCGCGGCAGCTGACGAAGCACGCGCTGCTCTTCACCGAGATGATCGTCGCGGATGCGATCCTGCGCGGCAACCGCGACCGGCTGCTCGGCTTCGACGCGGTGGAGCAGCCGGTGGCGCTCCAGCTCGGCGGCAACAGCCCGCAGAAGCTGGCGGAAGCGGCGCGGATCGGCGAGGGGTTCGGTTATGCCGAGATCAACCTCAATGTCGGCTGCCCCTCGGACCGGGTGCAATCCGGCACCTTCGGCGCCTGCCTGATGCGCGAGCCCGATCTGGTGGCCGATTGCGTGGCGGCGATGAAGGCGGCGGTCGCCATTCCGGTGACCGTCAAGTGCCGCATCGGCGTCGATGATCAGGATCCGGAAGTGGCGCTGCGCGATCTCGTCTCGCGGGTGAAGGCGGCGGGCACGGATGCCGTCTGGGTCCATGCGCGCAAGGCCTGGCTGCAGGGGCTTTCGCCGAAAGAGAACCGCGATATTCCGCCGCTCGACTACGGTCTGGTGCGGCGGCTGAAGGCGGAAAACCCGAATCTTTTCATCGGTCTCAATGGCGGGCTTCATAGTTTGAGTCAGGCTGTTGAAGAGATGGATGGCCTCGATGGTGTGATGCTCGGAAGGGCTGCCTATCAGGATAGCTGCGTTCTGACGGGCGTGGATGAACTTTTTCCGCATCCGCTTCTGGGCGGCCAGCCCTCCGGCATATCTTCCGGCCCACAGGCGCTTCCGGTCGCCTATTGGGAGGCGGTGCGGGACGGCATGATGGCCTATGCGGGCGAGGTGATCGCACGCGGCGGCCGGGTAGCGCATGTGACGCGGCATATCGTCGGGCTGTTTCAGGGGTTTCCGGGCGCGCGGCGCTACCGGCAGATTCTTTCGGCCGACGCGACGAAGCCGGGTGCGGGGCCGGAGGTGATCGCGGCGGCTTTCGCGGCGGTGCTGGCGGCGCGGGGCGAGGTCGAGGCGGCGGAGTAGCGCTTTCTGTGCATCGCCGCGGCGTCACCACAATTTCGTCCCCTCCGGGTCGGAAAACGGCGTAGATAACGAACGACGCAATGCAGAAGCAGGTCCAGCAGAAGTGCGCAGCGGTTTTGCGTCCGGACTTGCGAAAGACAGGCAGAAACAGACAGGTGGCCGCGTGATCGATCCCTACGCCATGCTCGGACTTGAGCGCGATGCCGATGACGGCGCGGTCAAGACCGCCTACCGCAAGGCCGCCAAGGGCATGCATCCCGATTCGGGCGGCGATGCCGACCAGTTCGCCCGCCTGCAGGCCTGCTACGACCTGCTGCGCGACCCCGTGCGCCGAAAGGTCTTCGACGACACCGGCTTCGACCCGCAGCTCGCCGATCCGCGCGACCTCAAGGGCCTGATGCTGCTCGAACCGCTGGTCAACGACGTCATTCTCGACGAGCGCGAGCCGGGCAGCTTCGATCCGCTGGCGGCGATGCGCCGCAAACTCTCCGACGACATCGTCAAGAGCCGCTTCCACATCCTCGAGCTGGAACGCCACCGCAACCGCGTGCGCCAGCATATCGACCGCCTCGGCCGCAAGGCCGGCACGGACTTTCTGGGCTCCATGCTGCGCGCCCGCTCGCAGTCGATCACCGAGGCGATCCGCAATGCGGAAGGGCAGATCCAGGCCATCGAGCAGGCCTATACCATGCTGGAAGGCTATTCCTACGAACTGGCCGCGGCGCTGGAGCCCATGAAGGGCGAGGCGGCAGAATAGGCCGCCGCCCCACCATTCCGGACATCACCATTTGATCGGTGGCGAAAACCCTTCCTGCTCCGCCGGCGGCCGCTTTTCGCGTATCCTGGCGAAGCGGCGGAACTCGTGCAGCCTCTCGCCCCGCAGGAGCGGGCGGGTGATCTCCACGGCGGCGTCCTGAAGCACCCGCTCGTCGCGCCAGGAGGAGGTGAAGAACAGCTTGCTGTCCCGGTGGCCGTAATCGCGCACATCGCGGACCTGCTCGGCAAGCTGGTCGAAAAGCGCGCGCTGGCCGGCGTCGAGATTGGCGAGGCAGCAGGGCTGCTGCGTCTTGCGGAAAAACCAGGCGCAGCGTTTCTGCCGCCGGCAGGACCGGTGGCGGCAGACGCGCTCCGGCATGGCGAGCATTTCGGCGGTGCGGGCGAGCAGCGCGGCGTCGAGCGGGGGCAGTCTGGATCGGTCGAACATGGAAACTCCTAGAGCATTTACAGCAAAAGTGCGAAGCGGTTTTGCGTTCGGAAAATGCGGCGAAACAAAGAGTTAGAGCGTTTTCGCGATTCGGAGAAAAGCGGAAATGCTCTAGTGCTGGAGAGAGGTGAGGGAGGCGCATCGCGCCGGCCGCGGACATGCGCCATCGTTCCCGCGCGAAAAACATCGCCGGGGTTTGCGCATGAAACTTCGGACGGGGCGCTGAAAGCTGCCGGGTCAGAAGTAGAAATGGCACCTTTCAGCGCCCCGTTCGGTGGTTTTTGCCTGCGACTTGGGTCTCTCTGCAAAGGCCGGGTCCGGCGGCGGTTCGCCGTCGGTTTCCGGGGCGGGCTCCTTCCGGTTTTGGCGCGCCGGACCGGGCGCTCGTTCGCTCCCGCTCCGGGCGGAAAGGTTTTCACCTTTCCCGGAAAAACGTCACCCCGGCGGACGATGCCGACGCCGTCCGCCAGTCCCGGCCCCCTTGTGTGCCGCACAGGCACGCCCGGCGCGCCGTTCGGGGATGAAACCACGGGACCGGTCCGACGCCCCGCCGTTTCCCCCGTGTCGCCGGAGGGAGACCATTTTCCGCAGGCCCCCTGGGCGAAGGCCTACGTCCTTCCTCCACCCAAAGCGCCGACCCCGCCTCGCCGCAACGCCTTGCGGTGTATCCGCGGCGGGATGAGGGGAGTATCGCATGGGTTTTGGAGGCGGGGAAAATGATAGGGGGGCAATTGGAATGCAAATTTAGCCACGGCTAAACGAGCCGGGCTTCGCTATGCGTGTGTATACTCTGCAAGAGAGCACACCACGCCGGTTCTTTGGAGAAAATTGAGCTCATGATTTCATTTTGGAATATTTCTGTTGAGAGTTTACAGGGCGAATACCGCACTTCCGCTCCGCTATAACAATTAACCCAACAGCAAGCGCGGTCTGTTGAGATTCTTCCTTAGAGAAGCCAACGAATCCATATCCTGTGCCTGGTTTTACATAAACCCTTTCGATGTCCCCGAATTGAGCGAAGGCTTCGTATACCTTCTTTCTATCTATTTTCTTTGGAAGGTTTCCAACGAACACTTCATAGTAACCCTGCTTTTCCTCAGCACTGTCGGCGGTTCTTTGGGGCTTGGAATTCGTTTTTATCTCACTAGGTGCGCTGTTCTGATCTGTAACGATCATAAATCTCGGAACGTCGCGAATTCCAATTTGATCTTTCCTCGATATTCTCTTCGCTGATTGCTTTGATACTTCTGTATTTATCAAGTTTTTCTTTTTAAGCGAAACAAGTAGCTGTCTGTATTGCTCAATATCGATAATTCCGGCGCGATCGATGATGTTTTGCGGAGATATTAATTCCCCGCCTCTCCCAAGGAGAACTATTGATTTCTCCTGTGTTGAAAGCTCAACCTTATCAAAATGACTTAGCCACAAAATTTCATCTTTAGTATATATAGTTCTGTGATGCATATCCAATTGGAATGAATTGTCCACGCTCTTTATTTCGGGCGGAGCCAGCTCATTTGACTTCATGAGCTAAAATATTCTTCTCATGCCCTCACCAAGCTCTCGCATGAAGCCAAGTTCTCTCAATGTTCTTGCGATATAAGAGTTTCTTGACTGGTGGACGCCCCTCATTTGCTTTAACTCATCGATCTTTACGGTAGAGAGCAGACCGCCTGGATTCTTCACCTCGATTCTGTCATCGAAAACAAAAATCTCGATGCCTGCCCCCTCACTTGAATAATCTCGGTGCGCAACGGCGTTTACTAGCGCTTCCCTACATGCGTTTTCTGGATACATAAATGTTGATCGAAAGCGAGCATCCTCGTGGAACGTTGTCTGAACAAGGAAGGGACGCATAAGATCCCAAGATCTTTCAATAATCTTGCATACATTTTCAGTTACGACTTCATCTGAGGAGACGTTATATGACGACCCGGCTCCCAATACGGTCCCCGATATTTTCATTACTCTTACTTGGCATCTTGGGTGCCATTTCGAGATGTCCTTCGCAAAAAGCAGAAGCGCCGCTTTTCTTAGGCGAACTCCTATATCGGGGCCGCCGTACTCTGCTAAGCCAAGGTATTGTAAGCATTTTTCAGCGCTCATCCCCTTGGATATCAGATCGCCAGTAATCTGAATTAAATCAGCGTCGAGGTCTGTAACATTGGCTCCGTCAACAAATTGTCTGTCGTATTCTCTCGATGTAATCTCTGTTCTGTCAAATATTATTGATTCTGCGGAAATTGGTATTGTTTCGAGGTCGTTTCTTTTTAGGCATCTTCCGTCTGACGTTTGGTGAATGTATTTTGTTGACTTAGGAATGCTAAAAGAAATTATTTTATTATTGAATATTTCTTCTATTACGATTTTCACCGATTGGAGCGGCGTTGTCTTTAGTACGTGCGTTTTGTATGATTCAACAATTGTTTCAATTTCAGATGAATCAAAGCATTATGCACCTGTAATTTCTCCGGAATCTTCAACTCCTATTAATATTTCTCCCCCATCTGCATTTGCAAAGGCAACTAATGCTTCCGCGACGTCTTTGCAAACGTCGCGTGTTGGGCGAGCCGACTTCTTTCCAGGCGCGCCATGAAAGGCGCTTTTAAACTCGCGAAAATGGCTTTCTCCGAGGGAAATGGAGCGCTCCATTTTTTCCTTGTTTGACAGCATTAGACTCCCCTTTATTGTCTTATATACAAACGGTTGTGATCCAAATGAATGGCAGATCAGAATGTTCGTGTCACCCCGCTGGTGGGGTGTGAAAACTCAATTTATGGTTTTGCTTGCGGACGCGGCGTCTATCATCGGCGATGTTATGAGACGGTACTTGCATTGATTCACTGTCCCGGCCGACCCGTCTTCCCCTTCGTCCGCCCCTTGCGCTTCGCCTCAGTCGGGTCCTCATAGCTTCCGGTGCCGATCTTCCCCCGCCGAACCGGCTTGGCATCGTCCGCGCCGCTTGTCCGCTCCGGCTGGCCTTCGGCTGCCGGGGCGGTGCGTTTCTTGGTGGAGAGGGTTTCGTCCGGGCGTTGGGGGAGGTCGCCGGTGATGGGTTTTTCGGTGCGGCCGACGGTCATTTCGTCGAGGGTGTTCCTGCGGAAAAGGGATTTTCCGGCCGGGGTGGCGACGTCGCGGCCCATCTCGTCGAGGGCGGGCTTGCGGAAGAGCGGGCGTTCGGTGTCGGTGCCCGGGCCCATGTCGTCGAGCTGGGGTTTGGCAAAATAGCTTTTGCCATTCTCTTCTGTGCTCACGGCCGTACCGCCCTTCGGGCCGGCCTCCGCACGGGGCGCCGGGCGACCGGCGGCCGCCGCCTGGCCTTGCGGCTTCGCCGAGCTTTTGCCCTTTCCTCCACTTTCCTGCGATCTTGCTTCGTCCCGCGCCATCGGGTCGTCCATGACGGCGAGTTCGGCGGCCTTAAGGCGCTTGATCTCGTCGCGGATGCGGGCGGCGGCTTCGAAGTCGAGGTCGGCGGCGGCGTCGCGCATCTGTTTTTCGAGCGCTTCGAGATGGGCCTTGAGGTTGTTGCCGACGAGGTGGCCGGCATCCGCAAAACCCTTGCCGGAGACGCCGGAAATGTCGGCGCGGACGTGGTCGCGCTCGTAGACGCTGTCGAGAATGTCGGAGATTTTTGCCTTCACGGATTCCGGGGTGATGCCGTTCGCCTCGTTATAGGCGACCTGCTTCTCGCGGCGGCGGGTCGTCTCGTCCATGGCGCGCTGCATGGAGCCGGTGATCTGGTCGGCATAGAGGATGACCTTGCCGTCGACGTTTCGCGCCGCGCGGCCGATGGTCTGGACCAGCGAGGTCTCGGAGCGCAGGAAGCCCTCCTTGTCGGCGTCGAGGATGGCGACGAAACCGCATTCGGGAATGTCGAGGCCTTCGCGCAGCAGGTTGATGCCGACGAGCACGTCGAAGGCGCCCAGACGAAGATCGCGGATGATCTCGATGCGCTCCAGCGTATCGATGTCGCTGTGCATGTAGCGCACGCGAACGCCCTGCTCGTGCAGGTATTCGGTGAGGTCTTCGGCCATGCGCTTGGTGAGCACGGTGACGAGGGTTCGGTAGCCGGCGGCGGCGGTCTCGCGGATCTCGCCCAGCACGTCGTCCACCTGGCTTTTCGCCGGGCGCACCTCGACCGGCGGGTCGATGAGGCCGGTCGGTCGGATGACCTGTTCGGCGAAGACGCCGCCGGACTGTTCCAGCTCCCAGCCGCCCGGTGTCGCCGAGACGGCGATCGTGTCCGGGCGCATGGCGTCCCATTCCTCGAAGCGCAGCGGGCGGTTGTCCATGCAGGAGGGCAGGCGGAAGCCGTATTCGGCCAGCGTCGCCTTTCTGCGGAAGTCGCCCCGGTACATGGCGCCGATCTGCGGGATCGTGACGTGGCTTTCGTCGATGAAGATCAGGGCGTTGTCGGGGATGTACTCGAAAAGGGTCGGCGGCGGCTCGCCGGGGCGGCGGCCGGTGAGGTAGCGCGAATAGTTCTCGATGCCGGCGCAGGAGCCGGTGGCCTCCAGCATTTCCAGGTCGTAGCGCGTGCGCTGCTCCAGACGCTGGGCCTCCAGCAGGCGGCCGGCCTTTTCCAGCTCAACGAGGCGGTGCTTCAGCTCCTCGCGGATGGCCTTGATGGCGCCGTTGAGGGTGGGGCGCGGGGTGACGTAGTGGCTGTTGGCGTAGATTTTTACCGATTTCAGGTCGCCGGTCTTCTGGCCGGTCAGCGGGTCGAACTCGGTGATGGCGTCGATCTCGTCGCCGAACATGGAGATGCGCCAGGCGGCATCCTCAAGGTGGGCGGGGAAGATTTCGATGGTATCGCCGCGCACGCGAAAACTGCCGCGCTGGAAATCCATCTCGCGGCGCTTGTACTGCTGGGCGACGAGGTCGGCGAGGAGCTGGCGCTGGTCGAGCCGTTCGCCGACTTCCATCTGGAAGGTCATGGCGGTGTAGGTCTCGACCGAGCCGATACCGTAGATGCAGGAGACCGAGGCGACGATGATGCAGTCGTCGCGCTCCAAGAGCGAGCGCGTCGCGGAGTGGCGCATGCGGTCGATCTGTTCGTTGATCGAGCTTTCCTTCTCGATGAACGTATCGGAGCGCGGCACATAGGCTTCCGGCTGGTAATAATCGTAGTAGGAGACGAAATATTCGACCGCGTTGTCGGGGAAGAAGTTCTTGAACTCGCTGTAGAGCTGCGCGGCCAGCGTCTTGTTCGGCGCGAGAATGACGGCGGGGCGCTGGGTCTCCTCGATCACCTTGGCCATGGTGAAGGTCTTGCCCGAGCCGGTGACGCCGAGCAGCACCTGGCTGCGCTCGCCGGAGGAGAGGCCGCCGACGAGATCGCCGATGGCGGTGGGCTGGTCGCCCGCGGGCTTGTATTCGCTGACCATGCGGATGGGGATGCCGCCCTCGGATTTTTCCGGGCGGGCGGGGCGGTGCGGCGTCCAGAGCTTGCCGTCCTTGAACAGCGGATTGCCGCTCTCGATGAGCGCCGAAAGCGCCTCCACCGTGGCGGTGACGCCGGAGCCTCTATCGAGCGCGGCCGCGTCTTCCAGCGAGACGTCAAGGCCGGAGACCGGGTTGAGGCCGGCGGCGGCGCGAGTCTTCGGATCGGACGAGCCGCCGATGGAAACGCCGCGGGAGGTTTTCGACACCGTCACCTGCTCGGTGTGGCGGCGCGCGGCGTTCTCGACGCTCTTGCGGTGCTTGCCGGCCTTGGAGGCGACCTCGCGGCGGCTTTCGATGCCGGAGGCCTCCGCCTCGGCCTCGAGCTGCTTCACCCAGTCGGAGACGCTGCCGCCAAGCGGTTCTCCCTCGAAAGGCGATTGCGGGGCTTCCTCGAAACCGGGGTTCGGGGCGGTGGATTTCTTCGGTGATCTGGCCATGCGGGGAATATGGAGAGAGTCACCGCGAAAGGGAAGGGGTGACGAGTACAAAAGGGAAACGAATCTGTCGTCTCATGCCGCTTGGGCGGCGGGTGCTATCGTGCGGACGGTCGGGTGCGCGCGGCATGCTCGTTCAGCCAGCGCGGGATTTCGGCGGCGGGCATGGGGCGGGCGAAGAGGTAGCCCTGGGCATGGCGGCAGCCGAGCATGCGCAGGATCTCGGCCTCCTCCTCCTTCTCGACGCCTTCCACCACGATGTCGATGGAGAGGGCGTGGCCGATGCCGATGAGGGCGGAGATGAGCGCCTGGTTCTCGCGGCTGGTGGCGATCCCGGAAACGAAGCTGCGGTCGATCTTCAGCCGGTCGATATGCAGGCTGACGAGATAAGCGAGGGAGGAATGGCCCATGCCGAAATCGTCGACGGCGAGGCGGAAGCCGGCGGCTTCCAGCCGGGCGAGCTCGGCGCCGGCGGCCTGCGTGTCGAGCGTCGCCTCCTCGGTGATCTCGATCTCCATCAGGCCGGGGGAAACCTCGTGTTCCTTCGCGATGCCGGTCAGGAGGCGCGAGAGCGTGTCGCCGGAGAATTCGCGCGGCGAGACATTCACCGCGACGGCCGCCTCCGGCAGGCCGAGGCGGGGCAGGGTGCGCAGGAACTCCGCGGCGCGGGTGGCGACATAGCCGGTGAGCGCCGTCGAGATGTGCAGGGCCTGGGCGGCGCGGACGATATCGGGCGGGGCGACGGCGCCGAGCTCGGGATGCGTCCAGCGCAGCAGCGCCTCGAAGCCGGTGACGGCGCCGGTTGCGAGCTCCACCTGCGGCTGGAAGACGACCTGCAACTGGCGCTGCTCGATGGCCTCGGTCAATGTCGCCTCGATGAGGCGCTGGTGCTCGATCCGGGCCTTCAGCACCGGGTTGAACAGGCCGAGGCGGCGGCGCCCGCCTTCCTTGGCGGCATAGAGGGCGATGTCGGCGCTGGCGAAGAGGTCGTCGGCCGTGTCGCCGTGCTGCGGATAAAGGACAAGGCCCGCGCTGGCGCCGACGGTGATGGGACGCTCGCCGATGAGGACGGGATCGCCGGCGAGGCGCACGATTCCGTCGCCGATGGCGCGTCCGCGCGCTTCCGCCTTCTCGCCCTCGACGATGACGGCGAACTCGTCGCCGCCGAGGCGCACGACGAGGTCGGTCGGCCCGGTCAGGCTGACGAGGCGGCTGGCGATCTCGACCAGCACCGAATCGCCCGCGCCGTGCCCCATCGTGTCGTTGATCGCCTTGAAGCGATCGAGGTCGATGGCGAGCAGTGCGAGCGTATCGGCGGGCAGGCCGCTCGCCAGGAGGTTGCGCAGGCGCTCGTTGAAGAGGGCGCGGTTGCCGAGGCCAGTCAGCGGGTCGCGGTTCGCCAGCGATGCGAGCTGGTGGTAGGACTGGCGGATCTCCGCATTGGCGTCGGACAGCGAGGCGGCGAGCGCCACCGCCTTCAGCCGGTCCATCTGGCTGCGGATGAAGCTCGCCTCGCTGAACTGGCTGGCGCGCAGCATCATCACGGCGAGCAGCAGCGCGTCGGCGGCGATGACGTAGGCTTCCGTCGTGCCGGCGAAGAGCAGTGAGGCGAAGGCTGCGGCGAGCGGCGGGCCGGCGAAGAGAAGAGCGGTGCGGGCATAGGCGGTGCTCTGCATCAGCGAGCCGGCGCAAATGCCGCAGATGATGAAGATCAGATAGGGATTGAGCCCGTTCGCGCCGTGGGCGGCGCCGATGAAGGGCGGCAGGCTCCAGGCAAGGCCGCTCCCGAGCGCGCCGAAGGAGAGTACGCCGAGCGCGCGCTCCGGCCGCTCGACGGCGCAATTCATCCTCCGGACGATGCGCACGGCGACATAGCGCGCAAGGTTGATCGCCAGCACGGCGGCGAGCCAGAGGAGGATGCCGAAGGCCGGCCCGTCGAGCCAGAGCACGGCGGCGGTGGTGGCGGCGATGAAGCTGTTGGCGTTAAGCGACAGCACGATGCCGTCCAGCACGGACAGGGCCTGCGCGGAAAGAATCTGTCGTCTCGTCGTTTCGTCCGCCGGCATCAGCCGGACTGCATCGGTCATTCTCTGTCCCCGCCCAGAAGCGCGTGCCGCCTTTTTCGCGGTCTGCGCAGAGGGTGGGGCGGGGGGGCATAAGATAGTCTTAACGGGGGATCGCGAGAATCCATGACGTCCGGCTTGACGTGGCCGTCGGCTGAGCTATGCCATCGGCATATTCCCTTCCTTTCAGGATTCGCCGATGCCCTTCAGCCTCAACCCCGCGGCCGTGTGGCCGGTCGTGCTGCTCTGCCTCTCCAACGTCTTCATGACCTTCGCCTGGTACGGGCACCTCAAGTTCAAGTCGGCGCCACTCTTCGTCGCGGTGCTGGCGAGCTGGGGCATCGCTTTCTTCGAATATTGCCTCGCCGTGCCGGCCAACCGCATCGGCCACGAGGTCTATTCGGCCGCGCAGCTCAAGACGATCCAGGAAGTGATCACGCTCCTGGTCTTCGCCGGCTTCTCGGTGTTCTGGCTGAAGGAAAGCCTGACCTGGAACCATGCCGTCGGCTTCATGCTGATCGCCGCCGGCGCCGCCTTCGTCTTCAAGGGCTGAGCGCCTTATTCCAGCATGTCGAAGGCGCGGAAGATCCAGCTGAGCTGGTAGAGGATGCCGAGGCTGACGAAGGTGGTGTGGTAGCGGCGGCTCGCCGTCCACGCCGCCAGAAGGCACAGCACGATGAAGACGGCGTTGCGCGCCGGATATTCGTAGCCGAAGGAGCCGAAATAGGCCTTTCCCTTCAGCGCCGTGTCCAGGAGATCCACCGCGAAGACGAGCGCGAAGGCGCCGAAGAACCATTTGCGCCGCGAGTAGAAATAGTCCTCGTAGCCGGCATAGTCGTCGAGCGTGGTCGGGAACAGGAAGACGGCGAGCAGGAAGAACAGGCAGCAATAGCTGATCAGGAAGAGATAGACGCCGAAGCCGATGGTCGCCAGCGCCTGCAGGCGGAACTCCCACCACCAGAAATGCAGCAGGAACAGCAGCAGGAAGCCCGCCCAGGCCAGATGGACCGGATAGGCCTTCACCTTGCCGGGGTGCTGGACGAAGAGCGCGACGCCGGTGAGGATGCGCGCCACGCTGAGGCTGACCACCATGCCGATGACGACGCGAACATGGCCGAAGAGCGCGGGGTCGTGCTGGACATGCTCCATGGCGCCCTCCATCTTCTATTCGACGGGTACGGGCGTCGGGTGGCCCTGCTGGTCGAGCGCCACCATGACGAAGGTGGCGCCCGTCACCTTTTCCAGCGTCGTGGTGAGATAGCGCTGCGCCCAGGCCTCCACTGCCAGCGTGATCGAGGTCCTGCCGACGCGGGCGATGTCGGTATAGATGCTGAGCGTGTCGCCGATCTTCACCGGCAGTTCGAAGGCCATTTCCTTGACGGCGGCGGTGACAACGCGGCCGCGCGCGCGCTCGGCGGCGCGGATGCCCGAGGCAAGGTCCATCTGCGCCATGACCCAGCCGCCGAAGATGTCGCCTGCGGCATTGGCATCGCCCGGCATGGCGAGCGTGCGAAGGGTGAGCTGTCCGTTCGGCATTTTCGTATCGGTCATGCGGGGCCTCTCCAACTTTCCTTCAGGTCTAGCCGAATGCGGGCCATGGAGAAAGGGGGAAGGGCAGGCGCATTTTCGAGTATTTTCAACCTCTAAAAATTGACGATTGCAATTTTAGATCATTTTAAAGGGTTTCCCGCAGCTTCGTCGACAAGGCGTATTGCGCCTGCCGAAGTCGAGGAGAGCCCGGTGAAGAATTACAGAATATCCACGCGCCTGTCGTTGCTTGTGGGCCTTGCCCTGACCATCTTCGCCGTCGCGCTCGTCTACAGCCTCTACCATTACCAGGAGGCGATGGTCGCCGAGCGCAAGTCGAAGCTCGCGGCGATGGACGAGAGCATGCTGACGCTCTTCAAGCATTACCACGAGCTGGAGGTTGCCGGCACGCTGACCCGCGAGGAGGCGCAGACCCGGGCAAAGGACGCCGTGCGGGCGCTGCGCTACGAGGACAGCGGCTATTTCTGGATCAACGACATGAATGCCGTGATCGTCATGCACCCGATCAAGCCGGCGCTCGACGGCACCGACCAGTCCGGCATGGCCGACCCGACGGGCAAGCACATCTTCACCGAATTCGTGAAGGCCGTGAAGGCGAGCCCGACCGGGCAGGATTTTGTCGATTACTACTGGCCGAAGCCCGGCTTCGAGGAGCCGGTGCTGAAATATTCGCATGTCGCGGGCTTCGCGCCCTGGGGCTGGGTCGTCGGCACGGGCGTCTATGCGGACGACCTCGCCGCCCTGTTCCGCCGCAACGCCATCGGCATGGCGGTGATCCTCGCCGCCGGCGGCCTCGTCATCATCCTTGCCGCCTATGCTATCGTGAAGAGCGTGACCGGCCCCATCGTGCGCCTCAAGGCGACCATGCAGGCCATCGCCGAGGAGGACGTTTCCGGCGCGGTGCCGGAGACCGACCGCAAGGACGAGATCGGCGAGATGGCGAAGGTGGTTTCGATCCTGCGCCAGTCGGTCGCCGAGCGGGCGGAGTTGCGTGTCCGTGAGGGCGAGCAGCAGGCCCGCCTCGATGCCGAGCGCTCGGACGGCGAGCGCCGCCAGCGCGCCGTCAGCCAGAGCCAGTCGGATGCCATGCAGACCGTCGGCGAGGCACTGGAACGGCTGGCGGGCGGCGACCTGACGGTCTCCATCTCTGCGATCGCGCCGGAATATGCCAAGCTGCGCGACGATTTCAACAGCGCGGTGGACGCGCTTTCCGGCGTCGTCCATGCCATCGCCCGGTCCACCGACATCGTGCATGGCAGCGCATCGGGCATTGCCGAGGCGGCCAACAACCTATCGCATCGCACCGAGCAGCAGGCGGCCTCGCTCGAGGAGACCGCCGCGGCGCTCGACGAGATCACGGCGACGGTGCGCAACGCCTCCGACCGTGCGGCGGAGGCGAGCCGCATGGTGGTCGAGACCAAGCAGTCGGCAGGCCGGTCGGGCGCCATCGTGCGCGACGCCGTCACCGCCATGAGCCGCATCGAGGATGCCTCCAACCGCATCGGCCAGATCATCGGCGTGATCGACGAGATCGCCTTCCAGACCAATCTGCTTGCCCTCAATGCCGGCGTCGAGGCGGCGCGGGCGGGCGAGGCGGGGCGGGGCTTTGCGGTCGTGGCGCAGGAGGTGCGCGAGCTTGCCCAGCGCTCGGCCAACGCCGCCAAGGAGATCAAGGGGCTGATCGGCAATTCGGCCGCCGAAGTCGGCAACGGCGTGGCGCTGGTGCGCTCGACGGGCGATGCGCTCACCGAGATCGAGACCCTCGTCAACCGGGTGAACGATCAGGTGACCTCGATTGCCACCTCCGCCCGCGAGCAGGCGACGGGCCTTGCCGAGGTGAACACGGCGGTCAACCAGATGGACCAGATGACGCAGCAGAACGCCGCGATGGTCGAGGAGACCAATGCCGCCGGCCAGACGCTGACCCGCGAAAGCGAGCAGCTGAAAGCGCTGCTCGGGAATTTCCGGCTGGATGCAGCTGGAGCGGCGGACCACCGGCGCCGCGCGGCATAATCAGAAGACCATCTCCGGAATGCCTTGCCCCGGCGCCCCCGCGCCGGGGTTTTTCGTTTCCGCCGGGAACGCTTCGTTTACCCTGTTGCGACAAAATCCCAAGGGAAAGCAGGCATGTCGGCCTGCCGTCCGGCTTTCAGGCCCGTCTCGTCCGAATGCGGACAAAAGCGGCCTGCACCATCGCCGGACAGGACTGTGTGCAACCGGGACTCCGCAACGGGCGGAGGCGGGCGCCGGGCGGATGTGACCATGGGTATTGCGTTTGTTTCTCGTCTTCGAAGGCCGCTCGGGCTCCTGTTGATCCCGGCGATGCTGGCCGCCTGTTCCGGCGGCATGACGCCGCCTGACGATATCGACGGCGCGGGCGTCAGCGCGGTCACGCCTGTCATGGACATGGGCGATACGGGCGGCGAGCCCGTCGAGACGGCGATGGCCGTGCCGGCGCGGCAGAAGAAGCGCCTGCCGATGATCGACAGCGACGAGGCGATGGGCGTCACGCAGCCGGTGCAGGCCTCTTCCGGCGCGCTCACCGTTCCCGAAGGCGGCGTCAACATGGACGAGGGGCTCGGCGTCGGGCGCGTCGAGGGGCTGGCCGAGGCGCAGGCGAACGAGATTGCCGAGGGCAATGCCAGCCAGGTCGTGGTCGACGGTGTCGGCACGGATATGCCGCGGCAGGTTGGCGAGCCGGCGTCGATCCCGATGTCGGACGGGAATGCGGAACTCGGCGGCGAAGGAGACGGTTATCTCCGGGTGCCGGACAAGGCGGCGACGCGCCGGCGGCAGGCGAGCGACGGCGAGCAGGTCGCCTTCCTGCCGCGGATGAGCAACCCGATGCAGATGCCCGAAGCAATGGGCGGCATGCCAGCCTCCGAACGGGCCTGCCGGCAGCGGCTGCAGAAGCTCGGCGTGAAATTCCGCGACGTGCCGCGTATCTCCCGCGGCCGCTCCTGCGGCATCGAGTGGCCGGTGGAGCTTTCCGGCCTTTCCGGCGGCATCCAGATCAAGCCGGCGGCGCAGGTCAACTGCCAGATCACCGAGGCCTTCGCGCGCTGGGTGAAGCAGGAGCTCGTGCCCTCGACGCGCATGCGCTACCTCTCCGGCGTCTCGGCCATCCACCAGATGTCGTCCTATTCCTGCCGCACCATGAATTCGCAGCGCGGCGCGGCGATGTCGGAACATGCCAAGGGCAACGCCATCGACGTCGGCAAGATCGTGCTGACCTCCGGCAAGGCCATCGCCATCGAGAAGAAGGGCTTCTTCGCGTTCCGCGAGAAGGGGCTGCTGAAGTCGGTGCGCGGTGATAGCTGCAAGTATTTCTCGACCGTGCTCGGACCCGGCAGCGACCGCTTCCACAAGGACCATTTCCACTTCGACCTGCGCGCGCGCAAATCGGGCTACCGGCATTGCAGCCTGTGAGCGTGATGGCCGACGGGCTGAAACAGGCGAGGGCGGCGTGCGATGTGTTGCGCGATGTGCTCGGCGACGCCCTCTTGGCCGTCTACCTCCATGGTTCGGCGGTTTCCGGCGGATTGCGGCCGCAAAGCGATGTCGATCTGATCGCCGTCATCGAGCGGCGCATGATAGATGGGGAGCGGCGGGCGCTTCTTGCGGCGCTGCTTGCCCTGTCGGGTCCGCATCCGGCCCCGCCGGGTGGACCCCGATGCCTTGAGGTGATGATTTTCGTGAAGGCGGATCTTGCAAGGCCGGCCTTTCCGGCGCGGGTCGAATTCCTTTACGGCGAATGGCTGCGTGATGCATTCGAGACCGGGGGGCTTCCCGGACCGTCATACGATGCGGAGAATACGCTGGTGCTGGCGCAGGCGCGCCGGGAGGCGATGACGCTCCTTGGGCCGGATGCGCGGACGTATCTGCCGGAAATCCCGGCGAAACATGTGCGCCGGGCGATGCGTGAGGCGCTCCCCGCGCTTCTGGCGAGCCTTGAGGGCGATGAGCGCAATGTGCTGCTGACCCTTGCCCGGATGTGGCGGACCGCAGTCCTCGGCGATTTCGTCGCCAAGGACGTGGCTGCTGCCTGGGCCGCGCCGCTGATGGCCGCGGGCGAAGCTGAGACGCTGCTCCTTGCGCGGGACGGCTATATCGGCAAGGCGAAGGACGTCTGGCTGGACCGGCGAGAGGCTGCCCTTCGCGCGGTGGATGCCATGTCCATGGAGGTATCCGCGCTGCTGGAGCCGGATTGAAGGCAAAAAAAGACCGGCGGGGCGCCGGTCGAAAGGGGTGGCAGGCTCGCGGAGGGGCGGCTGCCCGGAACTGTCACATTCCACCACCCGCGCCGGGGCGTCCGGCGAGGATGCATGCGGGCTTCCGTAAGGAAGCGGGCGGATGGGGCCGCCGGAGGCTCCCGCAGGGTATGGGAGCAAGGCCGCTGCGCAGGCAGGGGAGCGATGGGGTGAGCGGGGGTGCAAACCGTTCCCTTCGGCCTCGATGAGAGCTTCCCTGAAATCGGTCACGGTTTGATGACAGGCGCTGTCCCGTCGCATGAAGATTTTGCGAGAGCCGGGCGGGGCGAATTTTTTCCGCGGCACGGGTGAAAATTGAGGAGGAACACGCCATATAGGGTGTCCTTCCGCATGAATTTCCTCTTTCCGGACCCTCCCATGGCGCCCATCGTTTCCATTCGCAACCTTACCAAGAGCTATGCTTCGGGGTTCCAGGCGCTGAAGGGCGTCGATCTCGACATCGAGGAGGGCGAGATTCTCGCGCTGCTCGGGCCGAACGGCGCCGGCAAGACCACGATGATCTCGATCATCTGCGGCATCGTCACGCCGAGCGGCGGCAGCGTGACCGTCGCGGGCCACGACATCCTGCGCGACTATCGCGAGACACGCTCCATTATCGGCCTCGTGCCGCAGGAGCTGACGCTCGACGCCTTCGAGACGGTGTGGAACACGGTGGCCTTCTCGCGCGGCCTGCACGGGCGCAAGCCGGATCCGGCGCTGATCGAGCGTATCCTCAAGGACCTTTCGCTTTTCGACAAGAAGGACACGATGCTGCGCCACCTTTCCGGCGGCATGCGGCGGCGCGTGCTGATCGCCAAGGCGCTCTCCTACGAGCCGAAGGTGCTGTTCCTCGACGAGCCGACGGCGGGGGTGGACGTGTCTCTGCGCAAGGACATGTGGCAGCTCGTCGAGCGCCTGCGCGCCGCCGGCGTCACGATCATCCTGACGACGCACTATATCGAGGAGGCCGAGGAGATCGCGGACCGCATCGGCGTCATCAACCACGGGCAGATCCTGCTGGTGGAGGACAAGAAGGCGCTGATGGCCAAGCTCGGGCGCAAGCAGATGACCGTCGAACTCGCCGAGCCGATCGCCGCAATTCCCGAGGCGCTGTCGGCCTACGGGCTGACGCTTTCGGGCGAGGGCGCGCGCCTCGTCTACGAATTCGATTCCACCGGCGAGCGCACCGGCATCTCCTCGCTGATCACCGCCCTCTCGCAATGCGGCCTGCGGGTGAAGGACATTTCCACCGAGCAGAGCTCGCTGGAGGACATTTTCGTGGAACTGGTGGGAGCCGGCGCATGAACTTCGAAGCCATCAGGTCCATCTACGCATTCGAGATGGCGCGCACGCGCCGCACGCTGCTGCAGAGCGTCGTGTCGCCGGTCATCACCACCTCGCTCTATTTCATCGTCTTCGGAGCGGCCATCGGCTCGCGCATGCAGGAGGTGGGGGGCGTTTCCTACGGCGCCTTCATCGCGCCCGGCCTCATCATGCTGACGCTGCTCAACCAGTGCATCGGCAACGGCTCCTTCGGCATCTATTTCCCGAAATTCACCGGCACGATCTACGAGATCCTGTCCTCGCCGATCTCGATGATCGAGATCGTCATCGGCTATGTCGGGGCGGCGGCGACCAAGGGGCTGATCGTCGGCACGATCATCCTCATAACAGCCTCGCTCTTCGTCGACATATCGATCAAGCATCCCTTCATGATGGTGCTGTTCTTCGTGCTGACGGCGGTGAGCTTCTCGCTGTTCGGCTTCATGATCGGCATCTGGGCGAAGGACTTCGAGCAGCTCAACCTCTTCCCGATGCTGATCGTCCCGCCGCTCGTCTTCCTCGGCGGCAGCTTCTATTCCATCGAGATGCTCCCGCCCTTCTGGCAGACCGTCAGCCACTTCAATCCGGTGCTCTATCTCGTCTCCGGCTTCCGCTGGAGCTTCTACGAGATCGCCGACGTCAATCCCGTCGTCAGCCTCGTGATCGTGCTCGGCTTCCTCGTCGCATGCCTGTCGATCACGGCCTGGATCTTCAAGACCGGATACAAGCTGAAGAACTGAGAACGCCCCATTTCCTTGCGGCCCCGGCCGCGTTAGTCTCGACATCGTGGGCACCGTCCTGCTGACCCAAACATCAACGGGCACACCTTCCGCCGGCACCGTCCGGCACGGTGTCGCGTCGTTGCAAACGGAGGTTCTGCGATGAACGACATCGCCGATCACGGTGTCCGGTTCGGACGGATTGCGGCCATGCTGCCGGTCAGGGACATGGGCAAGGCCCATGACTTCTACACGCGCGTTCTCGGTTTCACGAAAGTCTTCGAGAACGGAAATCCCGTCGGCTTCATGATCCTGAAGCGCGATGCGGGGGAGCTGCACCTCACCCTGCAGCCCTCGCACGAGGCGGCGAATTTCAACGTCGCCCATCTGATGGTGGACGATGCCGATGCGCTGCATGCCCTGTGCCAGCGCCACGGCCTGAGGATCATCAAGCGCCTTCAGGACAAGGACTATGGCCTCAGGGCCTTCGTGTTCGAAGACCCGGACGGCAACCGCATCGATGTGGGGCAGCCGATCTGAGGCGAATGAACGGGGCGGCATGGTCCGCCCCGTTTTCGCCTGTCGCGAAATGTCAGTCCTTCAGCCGCAGCTCGTCGCGGGTGATTTCGATTGAGCCGAGGGTTTCCAGGAAGCTCATGCCGAGGAGGCTCTGGTCGAGCCGGCCCTGTTCGGTGACCATGCCGCGGATGGTGCCGCGCAGGATGGGGCCGATGGCGATCTGGCGCAGCGTCACGGGCGCGGCGAGCGCCCGGCCGTTGGCGGTGGACACGTCGATGGAGAAGACAAGGTTGTCCGGGTTGATGCCGAGGCGCATGGCGTCCTCGTAGGAGAGCACCACCGAGCTTGCGCCGGTATCGACCAGCATGCGCATGGGGATGCCGTCGATGCTCACATCCGCCTCGAAATGACCGGAGACGCCCTTGTGGATGACGAGGATCTGCTCGCCCTCGGCATTCGTCGTCACCACGGCGCGGCCGGGGATGAGGCCGGCGGTCAGCCGGTTGCCGACCTCCTGCAGGTCGAAGCGGTAGAGATAGCCCGTCGCCAGCGCCATGATGATCACCAGCCAGATCGCCGCCTGCCGCAGGCTTTCGCCCCATTGCCGGCGGCCGGCCAGAATGCCGGCGGCGAGCATCGCGCCGATGGCGGAGAGCGAGACGAGCCGGCCGAAATCGTCGTTGGCAAGGCCGAGCGTGCGCCCGCCGTCATGGTTGAGGATGAGAAGCGCAAGGCCGCCGGCGAGGATGGCGAGAAGGATATAGAGCCTCATGCGCTGCGCTCCGCCATCGGGACCTGCCGGGACATCGCGACGAGCCGGGCCGGCAATGTCGCCATCAGGCTTCGGCGCTCGTCGGAGGTATAGCGCGTCCAGGAGCCGATCTCCTCGCGCGTGCGCCCGCAGCCGAGGCAATAGCCGGTCTCCGTATCGATCGAACAGACGAGGATGCAGGGCGATTCCATCGCGGCTCCGGCTTCGTTGCGTTTCGGTTCTATATCGGCGGCTCAGAGCGCCAGGGCAAGGGCGAAGAGCACTGACATTTCCGCGAGCTGCTGGGTCGCGCCGATCGTGTCGCCGGTGTGTCCGCCGATCTTGCGGCCGGCGATACGGTTGAAGACCAGCACGGCGGCGACGGCGGCGGCGAGCGCGAGGAGCAGCGCGAAGACCGTGCCGTGCGGCAGGAGGAGAAGCGCGGCGATCGCGATGCCGCTTGCCAGCGCGAATGTTGTGGCGCTGCCGTCCGGCTCGCCGACGGAGGTCGCGACGCCGTCGCGGCGGGCTGGCGGCAGCAGCGACCAGTGCCAGACCATGGCGGTGCGGCTGGCGGCGGCGACCGCAAGCAGCGCCATGCCGAGGCCGGAGGGCGTGAGCACCGTCGCAAGCGCGGCGATGGCGGAAGCGCGCAGGCCGAAGGAGAGGATGAGCGCCACGGCGCCGTAGGAGCCGACGCGGCTGTCCTTCATGATCGCCAGCGCGCTGTCGCGATCCCGCCCGCCGCCGATGCCGTCGGCGCTGTCGGAGAGCCCGTCCTCATGCAGCGCACCGGTGACGAGCACCTGCAGTGCAAGGGCGGCGAAGGCCAGCAGCGCGGGCGGGGCATGGACGGCGGAAAGCACGGCGGCAAGGGCCGCCGCCGGCAGGGCGATCAGCACGCCGGCCAGCGGAAAGGCGCGCACGGCCCGCGACAGGCGGCCGTCATGCCCGGTGAAATGGCGCTGCGGCACCGGCACGCGCGAGAGGAAGGCGACCGAGCGTGCCGTGTCGTCGATGAAGTCGTGGATGGCCAAGGCGAGCGCTCCTTCCTGGGAGCGACGGCGAAGCCGGCGATTGCCCCTCATCGCCCTGCCGGGACCTTTTCCCCGCAGGCCGGGGAGAAGGAGGCGGAACGGCGCGCCCATCGCTCCTCGGCCCGCTTTCGGGAAGAGGATGGCGGCAGGCAGATGAGGGGCCTTTCGCGCGGCTGCGCCTTCGCATCCGGTTGCCCTGTGACGAAAGGGCGGCGCAGACCGCCGCAATTGCGGTTGTCGGATTCGCGCCCTCGCTCTATTAGGAGACACCAAACACCCGCCTTTGAAAGCCTGAAGCGAGGAATTCCCCAAGATGAGTGCCAGCGGCCTGCCGTTCGATGATTTTCGTGAATTGCTGCGTAACCTGCCCGGTCCGGATTCGGCGGCGCTGGTCGCGGCGCGAGAACGCGATTCGCAGCTCACGAAGCCGCCGGGCGCGCTCGGCCGGCTGGAGGAGATCGCCTTCTGGCTCGCCGCCTGGACCGGCCGTCCGCCGGCCGTCACGCGTCCGCTCGTCGCCATCTTCGCCGCCAATCACGGCGTCACCAAACAGGGCATCACGCCCTATCCGTCCACCGTTACGGCGCAGATGGTGGAGAATTTCGCGGCCGGCGGCGCGGCGATCAACCAGATCTGCGTGACGCACGATCTCGGCCTCAAGGTCTTCGACCTCGCGCTCGACTATCCGACCGCCGACATCACCGAGGAAGCCGCGCTTTCCGAGCGCGACTGCGCCGCCACCATGGCCTTCGGCATGGAAGCCGTCGCCGGCGGCACGGACCTCCTGTGCATCGGCGAGATGGGCATCGGCAACACGACGATCGCGGCGGCCATCAACCTCGCGCTCTACGGCGGCACGGCGGAGGAATGGGTCGGCCCCGGCGCGGGTTCGGAGGGCGAACTGCTCCAGCGCAAGATCGCGGTGGTGAAGAGGGCGGTGGAACTGCACCGCGCGCATCTTTCCGATCCGCTCGAAGTGCTGCGCCGCCTCGGCGGGCGCGAGATCGCGGCGATGGCCGGCGCGATCCTCGCCGCCCGCATGCAGAAGATCCCCGTCATCATCGATGGCTATGTCGCGACGGCGGCGGGCGCGATCCTGCGCGCCGCCAATCCCTCGGCGCTCGACCATTGCCTGATCGGTCACGTCTCGGGCGAGCCGGGGCACATGAAGGCGATCGAGAAGCTCGGCAAGACGCCGCTGTTGGCGCTCGGCATGCGGCTTGGCGAGGGCACCGGCGCGGCGCTTGCCGCCGGCATCGTCAAGGCGGCCGCGGCCTGCCATTCCGGCATGGCGACCTTCGTTCAGGCGGGCGTCAGCAACCGTTCGTAGCGCATCGCCGGCAAAAAGCCCCAATGGCGTGAATTGAGAGCCGCGCATGCCCGTCCCAAGGGCATGCTGCAGGCACGGTGAGAGCGGGATATCGGAATGGGTCAGGCACCAATCGAGAAGAAGACGGGCATCAGCCACCTGTTCGCGGCGGCAAGCTATTCGGCGGCCGGCGCGCGCCGCCTGCTCGGCGAATCGGCCTTCCGGCACGAGCTGATCGCCTTCGGCGTCGCCATGGCGATCTTCGCCTTCGTCGGCGCGTCGTTCTTCCAGTATGTCGCGATGGCGATCCTCTTCCTGCTGATGGTCGCCTTCGAGGCGCTCAACACCGCCATCGAGGAGATCGTCGACCGGGTATCGCCGGAGATTTCCGAGATGGGCAAGCATTCGAAGGATCTCGGCTCCTTCGCCGTCTTCTGCCTCATCATCGCCAATGCCGGCTATGCCGGGTATGTGGTGGTGTCCCAGTTCATCTGAACCTGGCCGACGCCTCAGGCGAAGCTCTTCCTGCGGGGGGTGACGGGCTGGGTCTCGCTGACGGCGGGCAGGCTCTGGAGGACGCGCTTGGCGGGCAGGATGGCGATGGCCTCGGTGCCCTCGCGCAGCTTAGATTTCAGGATGAATTCGCCGTTGTGCTTGGCGAGGATCGCCTGGACGATGGGCAGGCCGAGGCCGGTGCCCTGTTCGGCGCTCTTGATGGCGATGGAGCCCTGGCCGAAGGCGGAGAGGACCACGGGGATCTCGTCTTCCGGGATGCCGGGGCCGTTGTCCCTGATGGAGACATACTGGCCGCCGCCGGCCGTCCAGCCGGCCTTGACGACGACTTCGCCGCCCTGCGGCGTGAACTTCACGGCGTTTGACAGGAGGTTCAGGATGACCTGGCGCAGCGCCTTCTCGTCCGCCCAGACCGCCGGCATGCCGCTCTCGACCTGCTCGGAGATGGTGATGTTCTTGGCGCGGGCGCGCAGCTGCACCATGCCGATGCAATCCTCGGCGATATCGACGAGCGCCACCGAATCCTCCGCGAGATCGTACTTGCCCGCCTCGATGCGCGAGAGGTCGAGGATCTCGTTGATGAGGTTGAGCAGGTGCTGGCCGGAGCGGTGGATGTCGGACGTGTATTCCTTGTAGACCGGGTTGTTGAGCGGCCCGAGCACTTCCGTCGACATGACCTCGGAGAAGCCGAGGATGGCGTTGAGCGGGGTGCGCAGCTCGTGCGACATGGAGGCGAGGAAGCGGGATTTCGCAAGGTTCGCCTCCTCGGCGCGGCGGCGCGCCTCGTCGGACATGGATTTGGCGACCTCCAGCTCGGCGATCAGGTCGTCCTTCTCCGATTGCGAGGAGAGGAGCTGCGCGCTGGTGTGGCGCAGGCGGTGCGTCATGAAGACGAGGAAGGCGAGGGCGGCGGCGACGATGGCCGTCATGCCGACGGTCGAGGGATCGGGGCGCAGCAGCGAGGAGGCCGACAGCGCGATGATCGTGGGCATGAAGGCGCACAGGATCGCATGGCGCAGCATGAGCGTGCTCATGGCGGTGACGGCGAGCGCCACCAGCAGCGAGGAGCCCTTGTAGAAATCGAAGGCGACGCCGGAGCAGCGTCCGCAGGTCTGGAGCGCGAAGGTCGCCCAGGCAAGGCCCATGAGGACCTGCGCGAGAAGGAAGCGGCGCTGCCAGCGGCGCACGTTCTCGCCGGTGATGTCGTGCCGGCGTGCGCGGCGCGCGACGAGCATGCCGATGGCGTGGACGCTGAGCGCCAGCACGGCCCAGGCGAGAAGGCCGATCTCCTGCGTGAGATAGATGCCGCCGGCCGCGATCAGCACCACGACGACCGGGATGGCAAGCGCGCCCTGCACGGTCGCGCTGATGTGGAGCTGCATCATCTCGCGGTCGAAGCCTGGCGAATTGCCCGTTGCCGTCTGCAACCGCTCGCGAGTCGCGCGGACAGCCCGCGAGACAGCCTTGTTACGATGGCTGCGCGACTTGTCGACGATGATCTTGTCGGTCGAGGTACTGACGCCGGTACTCATCACGGTTGCAACTGTTGCGGACAGCATTGAATTCTAGGGTGGAATCCTTAAGAAGATGCTGCCGCGCATAAACCATTTGCGAACCATTTCGGCATTTTCCGTGACATGCGTTCGGCCATGTTCCGGCATAGGACCGATGTCGGGAATCAAGGATAGGAATACGGTCCATGGGACTTTCCAGGCGGGGACGCGATGTCGGCGTGGCGGTTGCGTTTCTGGCGCTGACGGCGCTGATCGTCTTGCGGGTCGGCGGCGAGAGCGGCGGGACGATCACCGGCACGGCGCGGGCGGCGGACGGCGACACGCTGACGCTGGAGGGCCACCGCATCCGCCTCCTCGGTTTCGATGCGCCGGAGCTCATGCAGATGTGCAAAAGGGACGGCGCGGAATGGCGCTGTGGCGTCGCCGCGCGCTCGCGCATGGCGGAGATGCTGCGCGCCGGGCCGATCACCTGCCGCACGCAGGCCACGGACAAGTACGAGCGATGGCTGGCGCGCTGCACCGGCGCCGATGGCGCCGATCTCGGCGAGCGCATGGTGCGGGAGGGGCTTGCCGTCGCCTATGGTGGTTATGAGGGCGAGGAGCGGCTCGCCAAGGCTGAGCGCAAGGGGCTCTGGGGCTCGCAGTTCGACGTTCCGCAGGAATGGCGGCGGATGAATGGCCGGCCGCAGGAGGGACGGCATATGGCGGAGCCCGGCCTGTTCGGCGATATTCTGGAAGCATTGGGACTGAACTGATGGACGCGGACGGACGGGAACGCGATCTGGTGGCGCTTGCCGCCGCCATTGCGGCCTGCCGGCTCTGTCGCGACGCGCCCGCGAAGGCCGGCAATCCGCTGCCGCACGAGCCGCGGCCGGTCGCGGTGCTTTCCGAAAGCGCCCGCATCCTGATCGCCGGGCAGGCGCCGGGGCTGCGGGTGCACGAAAGCGGCCTGCCGTTCAACGACGCATCGGGCGACCGGCTGCGCGCCTGGATGGACGTCACCCGCGAGGATTTCTACGATCCGCGGAAATTCGCCATCGTGCCGATGGGCTTCTGCTTTCCGGGCTACGATGCCCATGGCAGCGACCTGCCGCCGCGGCGGGAATGCGCGCCGCTGTGGCGCTCGCGTGCGATGGCGGCCATGCCGCAGGTCGAGCTGGTGCTGGCGATCGGCCAGTATGCGCAGTCCTGGCATCTCGGCGCGGCGAAGGCCGCCAGCATGACGGAGACGGTGCGCGACTGGCGCCGGCATCGCCACCGCAACACGGGCCCGGCGGTGCTGCCGCTGCCGCATCCGAGCTGGCGCAACACGGCATGGCTCAAGCGCAATCCCTGGTTCGAGGAAGAGGTGCTGCCCGAGCTGCGAAAGCGTGTGAAAACGCTGGCTGGGTGAAATGTAATTCTTCCCATCCGGCCTGATTTGGGTGTATGAGGGAATTAATTTTCATAGGGGGACACAATGGACCGTCTGGACCGCAAGATCCTGCGCCTGCTACAGGAAGATTCCACGCTCGCGGTGGCGGACCTCGCCAAGAAGGTGGGGCTTTCCACCACGCCCTGCTGGCGGCGCATCCAGAAGATGGAAGAGGACGGCGTGATCCGCAAGCGCGTCGCGCTGCTCGATCCCGTCAAGATCAACACCAAGGTCACCGTCTTCGTCTCGATCCGCACCAATTCGCATTCGACGGAATGGCTGAAGCGCTTCTCCGAGGTGATCGTCGAGTTTCCGGAAGTCGTCGAGTTCTATCGCATGAGCGGCGAGGTGGATTACCTCCTGCGCGTCGTCGTGCCCGACATCGCGGCCTATGACGCCTTCTACAAGCGCATGATCGCTCGCATCGAGATCCGCGATGTCTCCTCCGCCTTCGCGATGGAGCAGATCAAATACACGACCGAGCTTCCGCTCGACTACATGGCCGTGGACAACCAGAAGAGCGGCGAGGAATAGGCATCGCTCACAGGTCGTCCGGCGGCCTGAAGGTGACGAGAAGCGTCTTCCACGTCGCATAGGGCGCAAGCTCGGCCAATCCCTTGAAGGGCGCGCAGCGGACGACGGCGCGCACCGCGCTCGCGGCAAAAGCCTTCGTCGCCGGATCGCCGGCGACGGGGCCGTCGATCGTCGGCGATCCGTCGAGTTCACCGGATTCGGTCAGCGAGACCTTCACGCGCACCGTAGCATCGACCGGCGTATCGGCCGGGAGCGACCAGCACCGGGCGATCTGCCGGTGCAGCGTCGTGGCCAGCGCCGCCGTCGCGTCCTCGGCCCTCGCCGGTGCGGAGAGGGCGAGGGCGGCCAAAGCGACGAGGGCTGCGCGGCGCAGCACCCTATTTCCTTTCGAGCCGCGCCAGCAGGGAGGACGTGTCCCAGCGGTTGCCGCCCATGTCCTGCACGTCGCCGTAGAACTGGTCGACGAGGGCCGTGACGGGCAGCTTGGCGCCGTTGCGGCGGGCTTCGGACAGCACGATGTCGAGATCCTTGCGCATCCAGTCGATGGCGAAGCCGAAATCGTATTTGCCGGCATTCATCGTCTTGTGGCGGTTCTCCATCTGCCAGGAGCCGGCGGCGCCCTTGGAGATCACCTCCACGACCTTCTCGATGTCGAGGCCGGCCTTCTTGCCGAAATGGATGCCCTCGGCCAGACTCTGCACGAGGCCGGCGATGCAGATCTGGTTGATCATCTTGGTGAGCTGGCCGGCGCCGGCCGGGCCCATCAGGCCGACCATGCGGGCATAGGCGTCGATGACGGGCCGGGCCTTTTCGAAGGTCGCCTCGTCGCCGCCGCACATGACGGTGAGCACGCCGTTCTCCGCGCCGGCCTGGCCGCCGGAGACGGGGGCGTCGATGAAGCCGCAGTCCTTTTCCTTCGCGGCGGCGTCGAGCTCACGGGCGACTTCGGCGGAGGCAGTGGTGTTGTCGATGAGGATCGCGCCCGGCTTCATGCCTTCGAGGACGCCGTCCTTGCTGATCGTCACCGAGCGCAGGTCGTCGTCGTTGCCGACGCAGGTGAAGACGAAATCGGCGTCCTTCGCCGCTTCCGCCGGCGTGCGAAACGCCTTGCCGCCGAACTCGGCCGCCCATTTCTCCGCCTTGGCGAAAGTGCGGTTGTAGACCGCCACCTCATGGCCTCCCTTGACCTTCAGATGGCCTGCCATGGGATAGCCCATGACGCCGAGACCGATGAATGCAACCTTTGCCATGTCGTAACCTCCTGCAATTGCTGGCAGGTGGTGTAGCGGATGATCGATTTCGGCGAAAGTGTTTCTCGCAAAAGGTGATGGTGCGGGCGTGGATGGATCCTCGGGCTCTACCCGAGGATCCATCATCCGCGAAAACCTTGCGGTCAGCCGCGATATTTCGCCAGCACCAGATGGCCGGCAATGGGCTCGCCTTCCTCCATGCGCACGGTGATGTCCGTGATCTCGACGAGGTCGAAGCCGGTTTCGTCGAGGCGCTGGCGGACATAGCCGGCGGAATGGGCGAAGCGCTGGTGCGGGCCGACCATGAAGGGACGGCCGGCGAAGGTGTCGTCGGGCAACGTCTCGGAGGAGAAGATGAAATGGCCGCCCGGCACGAGATTCTCGGCGGCGCCGAAGAACAGTGGCTCCAGCGCGCCGAGATAGGGCAGCACGTCGGTCGCGGTGATGAGATCGAAGGGCTCGTCCTCGTTGTCATCGAGGAAATCAACGGCCTCGGCGACGTAGAGCGTCTCGTAGAGGTCCTTGTCGTGGGCGACCTCGACCATGTTCTCCGAGAGGTCGACGCCGGTTATGTCCTCGGCCATGTCGCGCAGCGCCCCGCCGGTGAGGCCCGTGCCGCAGCCGAGATCCAGGACGCGCTTGAACGGTCCGAGCCCTAGCGCCTGGAAGCGCTGGCGCACGAGGAGCGGCACGCAATAGCCGAGTTGGTCGACGAGGACGTTGTCGAAGACCTCGGCATGCTGGTCGAAGAGCGTGGTGACATAGGCGTCGGGCGCCTTTTCGGGCGTATCGCCGCGGCCCATCGAGGCAAGGCGCACGGCCGCTCCGCCATGGTCTTCCGGGTCGAGCGCCAGCACCTCGGCATAGGCCTTCGCGGCGGCGTCGAAATCGCCGGACTTCTCCAGCGAAAGGGCGCGGTTATAGGCTTCCGCGAGCGCGTCTTCGTCGATCTTTTTCATGCGGCGTCTCTTACGGTCCGGTGCGGGCTTTGGCAATGAAGGATGCGCGGGCAAATAAGCATTTATCAATCAACGAAAGAGGCGCATGATCGCTCCCAAGACCAAAAAGACCATTGGGAGGAATGACATGCCCGCCGATATGCCCCTCACGTCGCTCTCCACCGATGCCAAGCGTTCCGCCAGTCCGGGCCTGCCGTCGACGCCGATGGAGACGATCAACACCATGGTGCACTACTACCGTGGCGAGCTCGGCCGTATGGCCGGCTGGCGCGACCGCATCGACCGGACCTCGAACTGGGCGATCACGGTGGTCGCGGCGCTGCTTTCGGTGTCGCTGTCGACGCCCAACGCGCATCACGGCGTGCTGCTCTTCGCCATGCTGCTGGTGACGCTGCTGCTCCTCATCGAGGCGCGGCGCTACCGCTTCTTCGACGTCTACCGGGCGCGGGTGCGTCAGCTCGAGCGGTTCTATTTCGCTGAAATCCTCAATCCGCGCGACCAGCTCGCTCTCGATTGGGCGGCGCCCATCGCTAAAAGCCTGCGCAAGCCGGAATTCCTGATCAGCTACCGGGATGCCGCCTGTCGGCGGCTGCGGCGCAACTATTGCTGGATGTATCTCATCCTGCTGCTTGCCTGGGGGCTGAAGATCTCGTCCTCGGCTTTGCAGCGGCCGGCGACGGCGGGTCGGGACATGTCGCTCGCCGTCGAGCATGTGGTGGGCAATGCGGCGCTCGGGCCGGTGCCCGGCAGCGTGGTGATCGCGCTGGTGCTGATCTTCTACGTCGCCATCGCCTATTTCTCGCTCAAGGTGGACATGTCCGACAGCGAGCTGGCGCACGGCTCGGTGCATGTCTGAGCGGAGCCGGCGTCAGTTGATGACGAATTCTCCCTTCAGCGCGCGCCATTCCGTCGCCGAGATCAGGCGGCGGTGGACGTAGCTGACGGAGTGGATGGGGCCGTCCAGCTTCTCCTGCCAGAATTTCAGGAAGCTCTTCATCTCCGGGAAATCCGGGGCGAGATCGTAGTGCTGCCAGATGTAGGTTTGCAGGAACTGCCGGTGGTCCGGCATGCGGTAGAGAATCTGGGCCGTGGTCATGCCGTAGCCCCTGAGTTGCAGTGCCATGTCGTCGGTCATAACGGACCTCATTGCTTGCGAATGATGGTCCTTATGAGTGTGCGCCGGCATGATTAACCGGACCTTAAAATCTGCACCGTAACGGGAATAATTCCGTAAAAACAGGACCTTGGCAGCACTCTTCTTCGAGTGCTGCCAAGATGTTCAACGCTTGAGATGGCGCGTCAGGCGGGCTTCCAGCCAGGCCCAGACATTGCGCAGCAACTCCACGATGATGAGGTAGAGCAGCGCTGCCCAGAGATAGGCCTGGTAGTCGAAGGTGCGCGAGAAGGCGCGGCGGGTCTCGCCCATCAGGTCGAAGACCGTGACGATGGCGACGATGGCCGAGCCCTTGATCATCAGGATGATCTCGTTGCCGTAGGGGCGCAGCGCCACGATGAGCGCCTGCGGCAGGATGACCTTGAAGAAGGCGACCTTCTTCGGCAGGCCGAGGGCGGCGGCGCCCTCGTGCTGGCCGCGCGCGACGCTCTCGATCGCCCCGCGCAGGATCTCGGCCTGGTAGGCGGCGGTGTTGAGCGTGAAGGTCAGCAGCGCGCAGTTCCACGCATCGCGGAAGAACCACCAGAGCCCCCAGGCCTTCAGCTCGGCCGAGAAGCTGCCGAGGCCGTAATAAACGAGGAAGAGCTGCGTCAGCAGCGGCGTGCCGCGGAAAAAGTAGACATAGCCATAGGCCAGCCAGGACAGGGCCTTGTTCTTCGACATGCGCGCGAAGGCGATGGGCAGCGAGAGCAGGCCGCCGAGCACGATGGAAAGGCTGACGAGCAGCAGCGTCACGCCGAGGCCGGAAATGTAGTTCGGGCCGTATTTGGTGAATTTCTCCGGATCCCAGCCCTCGACCATCATCATGAAGATGCCGACGGTGAGCGCCAGCCAGACGCCGAGGAAGACGTTGCCGAAGAAGCGGCCGGCGGTGAAGGGCTTGGGCGGCGCCGGGGGCGGGGCCTGCGGCGGCAGGAGGGTGGTGACGTGGCTCATCGCGCGGCCTCCGAACGCTTGGCCCAGCTCTCGATCCACGAGAAGATCAGCGAGGAGAGGAAGGCGAGGATGAGGAAGAGCAGGCAGGCGATGGCGTAGAACTCGAAGGCCTGCTTGGTCACGCGTGCGGCGACGCTCGTCTGGCGCAGGATATCGGGAAGGCCGACGACCGAGACGAGGGCGGTATCCTTGAGCAGCGCCATCCAGAGATTGCCGAGGCCGGGCAGGGCGACGCGAATGAGCTGCGGCAGGACGATGAGTTGCATGGTGCGTCCGTGATGCAGGCCGAGCGCATAGCCCGCCTCGTACTGGCCGCGCGGAATGGCCTTGAAGGCCGAGAGCAGCACTTCCGAGCAATAGGCGGAGAAGACGACGCCGAGCGCCACCATGCCGGCGGCGAAGGCGTTGATCTCGACCGTGCCCTGATAACCGATGGCGGTCATGAGGTTCTGCACGAGGATCTGCAGGCCGTAATAGACGATGAACAGCGTCAGCAGTTCCGGCAGGCCGCGGAAGAGCGTGGTGTAGATGTCTGCCGCGAGGCGCAGCGACTTTTCTTCCGACTGCTTGGCAAGCGCGATGAAGAAGCCCATGGCGAGACCGACGGGCAGGGTGGCGACGGCAAGCGCTCCGGTAACCAGGAAGCCGAAGGCGATCTCGTCGCCCCAGCCGGCATCGCCGCATGCCAGCAGCGTGTTACCCGCGAACAGTTTGAAGATGCCGACCGGCCCGCAGAGAGGATCTATGATCCCGAAAAACGCGTATACCGCCTCGACAATGGCGGTGAATAACCCGCTCATGCCAAAATCCCCCGATGCGCTTTGCGCTTGTCTTTAAGGCGTTTTCCACGCCCCGTCTTTTGTTCGTAGCGACGCCGTTTCGGTCGCGAAACCCCGTCTATCCTCGACTTCTCAAACAAATACGGCAGGAGAGCAAGCCCTCCCGCCGCTGCATTCTCGTGATGGGGTCAGAAAAAACCCGCATGAAGAGAAAGATGTTGCCTATCACTCACCGTAGACGTCGAACGGGAAGTACTTGGCGTTGATTTCCTGGTACTTGCCGTTGGCGCGGATCGCGGCGATCGCCGCCGTGAACTTGTCGGCGAGCGGATCGCCCTTGCGCACGGCCGCGCCCACGCCGTTGCCGTTGATGACGGGATCGACCGGCAGGGTGCCGAGCAGCTTGCAGCAGGCGCCGTCTTCGGTCTTCAGCCATTCGGAGAGAATCACGACGTCGTCGATGGCCGCATCGATACGGCCGTTGGCGATGTCGAGCTTGTATTCGTCAGCCGTCGGGTAGAGCTTGAGCTCGGCATCCTTCATATGCGCTTCGGCATAGTTGGCGTGGGTCGTGGAACCCTGTGCGCCGAGCGTCTTGCCGGCAAGCGATTCGGCCGAGGCGTCCTTGATGTCGGAATCCTTCGGCACGACGATGGCCGGCGGCGTGTTGTAGTACTTCTTGGAGAAGTCGACCTTCTCCTTGCGCTCGTCGGTGATCGACATGGAGGCGAAGATCGCGTCGAACTTCTTTGCGATCAGCGCGGGGATCATGCCGTCCCAGTCCTGCGTGACGAAGGTGCAGTCCGCCTTCATCTCCTCGCAGAGGGCCTTGGCGATGTCGACGTCGAAGCCGGTCAGCGTGCCGTCGGATTCGAGATTGTTGAAGGGCGGGTAGGCGCCTTCCGTGGCGATCACGATCTTCCCGCCCTCCGCCATCGCGGAAGACGAGGCGAACAGCGCGATGACGGCGGCGGAGGCTGCCAGCGTGAAACGTTTGGAAATACGCATTTTAATCCTCTCAGTTGAAGGCGCTCGGGTTCTTCTTTTTGTCCGGGCCTTAAGTCCAGCGGGCAGGGCTGCCCGCTTGGGCCGGATAATCGACCCGTTTTCGCCAAAAAATCAACTGGTTTTCCGCCGTCATTCCGCCCCGTTTCCCCGACAATTTCTGCGCCCGCCTCTGGTTCGGCGGAAGGCGCGACCTATCTCGCCGGTCAACAGGAGGTTGTTCAGCGGGCATTCAGGCGCCTCTGATTACGCCTTTTCAGGAAAACGGCGATTTGCCGACCGGCCGCAGAAGCCGGCCGGTCGCTCTCGAAACAACAGACGGGACACCGTGAGGACAGAACGATGACTTTTCGCTCAAGACTTTTTGCAACCGTGGCGCTTCCGCTGCTTTCGGCATCGCTGATCGCCACGCCCTCGCTGGCCGATGCCCTGTCGAAGCCCTTCGAAGTTGCTCAGGAAAGCTCCGATGAAGGCCAGCCGAGCGAGGACGAACTGCTGCTGAAGCAGCAGCAGGAGGAACAGCGCCAGGCAGAGGAACAACAGCGCCAGGCCGAAGAGCAACAGCGTCAGGCTGAAGAGCAGCAGCGTCAGGCCGAGGAACAGCAGCGTCAGGCCGAGGAACAGCAGAAGGCTGCCGAGGATCAGCAGCGCGCGGCCGAACAGGAAGCCCAGCGTCAGGCCGAGGAGCAGAAGGCCGCCGAGGAAAGCGCCCAGCCGGCCGCCGAGGAAGAGCAGCCCCGCACCCAGAAGGAGCGCAAGGGCAAGAAGCGGCACCAGCAGGAGCAGCAGAGCGAAGAGCAGCAGCCTTCCGAGGAGCAGAACGCGGTCGGCGAGGACACCCAGCGCCAGGCTGAGGATCAGCAGCGCGCTGCCGAGGAAAGCGCTCAGCCTGCCGAAGAAGAGCAGCAGCGCTCGAAGAAGGAGCGCAAGGGCAAGAAGCACCAGCAGCAGGAGCAGCAGCAGACCGAGGAGCAGCAGCCCGCCGAGGAGCAGAATGCGGACACCCCGCGTCAGGCCGAGGAGCAGAAGGCCGGTGAGGAAAGCGCCCAGCCGGCCGAGGAGCAGCAGCCCTCGCAGAAGGAACGCAAGGGCAAGAAGCGACACCAGCAGGAGCAGCAGCAGACCGAAGGGCAGCAACCGACCGAGGAACAGCCGGCGATGACCGGCGAGGGCACGCCTGCCGAAACGGAAGGACAGCCTTCGACCGCCGAACAGCCGATGGACGCGGAACAGCAGCCGGCCACCGCCGAGGGCGGCGAGGCATCCGGCGAGAAGAAGGCCCCGGCCGTCGTCGAGACCCTTTCCGAGGAGCAGAAGCAGGAAATCGCCGCTGATCCGAGCAAGACCGACGAAACCGTCGTCCTGCCGGTCGAAAACGGTGCCGCCGTGCTGGACAGCGACAAGGACGCCGACAATGCCGGCGGCCAGAAGAGCCGCGACCAGCGCCGCAAGAAGCGCGAGGAACTGCGTGCCGAGGAAGAGGCGGCTCCCATGCCGGAATCTGACGTCTCGGCTCAGGCTCCCATCTCGGACGAGGTGCGTGAGGCCCTGCCGCAGCGAATCGACGCCGCGATCAAGGAAAAGGGCGAGCGCCTCGACGCCGCGCCTGTCTTCGAAGTCCCGCAGACGACCAATGTCATCAACAATACCGTGATCAACAACACGGTCGTGAACAACACCGTCAACAACAACACGGTGAACAACAATGTCACGCATGTGAACGTGGTGGAGAAGGTCGACAACCGCATGGTTCTGTCGATCGGCAACCAGCTCGTCGTGCGTGGCGATGACCGGGAACGCCTGCGGCACGATTCGGAAGAGGTCTATTACGACAACCTCGCGCGCGGCCGTGTCCGTGAAACCATCGTGCGTCCGGGCGGCGTGCGGCTGGTGACGATCTACAACCGCTACGGCGACATCATCCAGCGTTCGCGCATCGGCCGCGACGGCGACGAGCACATCCTCGTCTATGCGCCCGACCTCGGCGACGATGCGCCGCGGCCCGATTTCGTCGATGTCGGCTACGAGCTGCCGCCGATGCGCCTGCGCATTCCGGTTCGCGACTACATCATCGACACGTCCAGCGATCCGGACCGCGACTATTACGACTTCCTCGCCGAGCCGCCGGTCGAGCGCGTCGAGCGCGTCTACACGATCGACGAGGTGAAGCACTCGGCCCGCCTGCGCGACAAGGTGCGCCGTATCGACCTCGATACGATCACCTTCGCCACCGGCAGCGCCGAAGTGCCGATGTCGCAGGCCCGTACCTTGCGCAAGGTCGCCGACGCCATGCAGAAGGTGCTGGACAAGGATGCGGGCGAGACCTTCCTCATCGAAGGCCATACGGATGCGGTGGGTTCGGACAAGTCGAACCTCATCCTCTCCGACGAACGCGCCGAATCCGTCGCGAGCCTGCTCACCGACGTCTATGGCATCCCGCCGGAAAACCTGCAGACGCAGGGCTATGGCGAACGCTTCCTGAAGGTTCGCACCCAGTCCGCAGAACAGCAGAACCGCCGCGTCACCATCCGTCGCGTCACGACGCTGGTCCGTCCGGTCGCGCAGAACTGATCGCAGGCATGAACGGAGAAGGCCGCGGGAGAAATCCCGCGGCCTTTTTCATGTCCGGCGGTCAGGCAAGGCCGGTGAGGCGGATGACAAAATCGGCGATGGCCTTCGTGTCGTCGAGGTTGAAGACGGGCAGCGCCGCATCCGGGACCGGATGGTCGGCGGCGATGGCGGCGATATGGGGATCTTCCGGGGCGAGCGGCGTGCGGTTGGCCGCGTCCAGCCGGCGTGCCTCGATCTTCGGGATCGGCTCGCGCTTGTAGCCCTCGATCAGCACGAGGTCGCAGGGGGCGAGGCGGGCGAGGATCTCCTCGAAGGAGGGTTCCGGCGCGCCGCGCAGCTCGTGCATGATGGCATAGCGCGTGCCGGAGACGATGGTGACCTCATGGGCGCCGGCCTGTCGGTGGCGGTAGCTGTCGGCGCCGACCTTGTCGATGTCGAAGTCATGGTGAGCGTGCTTGATGGTCGAGACGCGGTAGCCGCGGGCGACGAGTTCGCTCACAAGGCGGACGGCAAGGCCGGTCTTGCCGGAATTCTTCCAGCCGGCAATGCCGAAGATTTTCGGTCGCGTCATCGTTCCAGTATCCAGAGCCAGTTTTCCGCCGCATCGAGATCGTCCGGCGTATTGATGTTGAAGAAGGGGTCGAAGGCGCCGCGCGGGGTCTCGACCGCCGGGAAGGCGACCTCCCGCGCCTGGTGGCGCTCCAGGTAGCTGCGCACCCGAAGCGCGCCACCGCCGGCCAGCCAGGCGGCAAGATCGTCCATCAGCGCGACGGGCCAGAGGGCGAAAACCGGATGAGGGCCGCTTGCCGAGCTGGCGGCGACGATGCGCTCCGGCCTGTCGACGGCCTCAGCGAGGCGTGCGACGAGATCGACCGGGAAGAAAGGGCTGTCCGTCGGCACGGTCGCCACGTGGCTCGCTTCGGGATGGAAGCGCCTTGCATGGTCGAGGGCGGCGAGCACGCCGCCGAGCGGGCCGGAGCGGGAGGCGTCGAGATCGGCGAAGACCGGCAGTTCCCCGCCTTCCGCGAAAAGCACGGGGCCGTTGGCATTGACGGCGAGGGCGGAGACCTGCGGGCGCAGCCGCCGGGCGGCGCGGTCGATCAGCGAGAGTCCGCCGAGCCGGATGCGCGCCTTGTCCTGCCCCATGCGGGACGACAGGCCGCCGGCCAGGATCACGCCCGGTATCGCCTCGCTCAGTGCCATTTCCTCCCGCCTTTCCTTTATCCGATCTAGGCCCTGCGGGCTTTGCCCGCAAGTGTTCAGGATGCCACGGGGATCTGCGTTTCGGCCGCCTCGGACCGCCGCCGGTTTTCGCGATAGAAGGTGTAGAGGCCGGAGGCGACGATGATCGTAATGCCGACCGTCATCCAGGCGTCGGGCAGTTCGGCGAAGAACAGGAAGCCGATGGCGATGGCCCAGACGAGGCTGGTATAGCGGAAGGGCGCGATGAAGGAGATCTCGCCGACGCGCATGGCGCTGACGATCGTCTGGTAGCCGACGAGAAGCAGCACACTCGCCGCCGCCAGCCGCGCGAGGACATCGGGCGGCATCGGCTGCCAGCCGCCCATCGGCACGACGAGCGCCCCGCCAAACAGCGTGATGGCGACGGCCGTCACGGCGCTGATGAAGATCGAGGGCACGTCGCTGCGGATCCTGCGGGTGGAGAGGTCGCGCGCCGCGGCGCCGACCACCGAGCCGATGGCGTAGATCGCCGCCATGGAAAAGCCCTCCGGGCCCGGCCGGATGACGACCAGCACACCGGCAAAGCCCGCGGCGATGGCAAGCCAGCGCCGCCAGCCGACCGTCTCGCCGAGGAACAGCGCCGCGCCCAGCGTGACGGCGAGCGGCAGGGACTGGAGGATGGCGGACGTATTGGCGAGCGGCATGGCGCCAAGAGCCGAGATATAGGTGAGCGAGGCGAATATCTCCGCCGCAAGGCGCAGCGCCAGGGCCGGCTGCAACACGATCCGCCAGGAGCCGAGCGCGCCCATGCTCCATGCGATGAGGAGGACCAGCGCGCTGGTCATCAGCCCGCGCACGAAGAGGATCTGGCCGGTATTCATGACATGGGTGACGGATTTGACGAGGGCGTCGTTGCAGGTGAAGGCCGCCATGGCGATGACCATGTAGAGCGCGCCCCGTGCGTTTCCGGAAGTGTTCATGCGGATGATTCCGAGCCTCTGTCGTCTTCTCATAGGCCGAATGGCGCAGCTTATCGACCGGAACAATCAGGGGTAACGGCAAAAGAGGATGCAAAGTCCGGTTTCCGTGCGGCTTGCGCCTGAATTGCTGCCCTCCCGCCGAAGGGTTTCATTAAGCTTCCCCACCTATCGTTGCGTGATCCCGATAAGTGATCGCATGATGCGACGGGTGAGGGCGCGCCGCCTGGTGGAAGATCGGCCGAAGCCCTGACAGCGAGGAGAACGGCCGGGCTCGGCAACGAGCCGAGCGGCCGCTTCGGCTTTGAGACACCCTGGGAAATCTTGGCTCTCATAAGAAGAACATATTGGGGAATCCATGTCATTCATCGACCGCCTGCTGCAGCAGCGTCGCATCGTCACGAAGGTGCTGCTGTTCGTCATTCCTCTCGTCGCCCTGATCGCGGGCATCGGCCTCGTCGGCTATTTCACCGCGAGCACGCTCAACGGCCACATGACCGTGACGCGTGAGACGATCAACAGCCTGTCGCATTTCCAGAACCTGCGCACCGGGCTTCAGGATTTCGTCGACCGGCCGGGCCAGGAAACGCGTGATGCGCTGGGCGCGCGGATCGACGAGCAGGAGGCCGGCATCCACGATCTCGACGCGCTTCTGCCCGACGCGGCGGAAAAGGCGAAGATCGCCTCCGTCGTCGCGCTTGCCGCGACCATGCGCAGCCAGAGCGAGACGCTCTGGGCCATCGACCAGGAACGCAACGCCGTGACGGCTGACCTCGAAGGCGCGCTTGCCGCCATGACGCGCGATGGCGAATTCGCCGAAAAGCAGATCGGCGTCATCCGTGGCGAATCGGGCGAGAAGGAAGCCTTCGCCAAGGCGCTGCTCTTCGACGCCGCCGCCTACCAGGGCCTTGCCGAGCGCATCGGCAAGTTCCGCAAGCCTGTCGCGCTGGCGATGAAGGCCGAGGACAAGGTGAAGGCGGCCGAGACCTACCTGCCGCCGCTTCTCAAGCAGCTCGACGAATCCAAGGCGATCGCCTCGGCCAAGGCGCTGGAGCAGATCAAGCCGCTCGAAGTCGAGATCGCCGCCATCAAGGAAATCCTCGCCGCCGGCGACGATGCCGAGACGAAGAAGACGAAATTCGTGCCGGTTCTGACGCGGCTTTCGAAATTCGATGCGGATTTCGTGAAGGAGGCCGGCAAGAACTCCGACACCGCCGCCAAGCGTTTCGTCGGCATGGATGCCGAGATCGCCCTCCTGAAGACGCTGATCGCGCTGATGGGCGATACGTTCAAGGGCATCGACGAGACCCGCCTGCATATCAGCGAGCTGCACCGCAAGCTCGACCAGGCGAGCCGCGACGCCGTGCTGGTGGACGTGAAGGCGGTTTCCGAAAGCGCCGGCAAGCTTGCCGAACTCGGCGCGAAGAATGCCGCATTGCGCGACCTTGCCGAAAAGCTCGCCCCCTCGCTCGCCAAGATCAAGAAGGGCACGCAGGATCTCATCTCCGTCGGCGAGAAGTGGCAGGCGGCGCGTGTTGCCGCCTATGCCTCGGTCGCCGATGCCAGCCAGACGCTCGAGCAGTTCGTCTCCAGCGCGCAGGAAGCCGGCAAGAAGGACAGCCAGCGATCGGCCAATGTCTCCATCATCGCCATGGTCGCGGGCACGCTGCTCGCCATCATCGGCGGCCTGATGCTGGTGGAAACCCTGCGCGGGCCGCTGAAGCGCGTCACCGAGGCCATGTCGCGGCTCGCCAGCGGCGACCTCGATATCAGCATCGACGGGCGCAACCGCGGCGACGAGATCGGCGACATGGTGCGCTCGGTCGCCGTCTTCCGCGATGCGGCGCTTGAGAACATCCGGCTGGAGCAGGAGGCCGAAGCCCAGCGCCAACTCACCGCGGAGGAAGAGGCCCGCCGCGCCAGCGAGCGCGCCCGCATCGAGGCGGAGCAGACCGAGGCGCTGACGGCGCTGTCCGACGTGCTCGGCCAGCTTGCCGCCGGCAATCTCGAGGAGAGCATGACGGAGGCGCTGGCCGCCGAATATGTCGCCATGGCCCGCACCTACAACAATGCGGTCGAGGCGCTGCGCGCCACGCTTTCCGACGTTCGCGCGACGACGATGGAGATCAACGGCGGCGCCGGCAACCTTGCCGCCTCCGCCGACGATCTCGCCCGCCGCACAGAGCAGCAGGCGGCGGCGCTGGAGGAAAGCTCCCGGGCGCTCCGCCAGCTCACCGACATCGTTCGCTCGACCGCCGAAAGCGCGCAACAGACCGCCGTTTCCGTCGACGAGACGCACAGCTATGCCCGGCGCTCCGGCGAGGTCGTGGCCAAGGCGGTTGACGCCATGGGCGAGATCAACCGTTCCTCGGAGAAGATCGGCACGATCATCGGCGTCATCGACGAGATCGCCTTCCAGACGAACCTGCTCGCCCTCAATGCGGGCGTCGAGGCCGCGCGGGCGGGCGAGGCGGGGCGCGGCTTCGCCGTCGTCGCGCAGGAGGTGCGCGAGCTTGCCCAGCGCTGCGCGGGTGCGGCCCGCGAGATCAAGGGCCTCATCTCCGACAGCTCGGCGCAGGTGCGCAACGGCGTCGCGCTCGTCACCGAGACGGGCGAGGCGCTGACCGTCATCAACGAGCACATTTCCTCGATCCATACGCTCGTCGGCAAGATCGAGGCTGCCGCCGCCGCACAGTATGAAGGCATCAACGAGGTGAACCAGGCGGTGCACCAGGTCGAGCTCATCACGCAGCAGAACGCCGCGATGGTGGAGGAGAATACCGCCGAGATCCACGGCCTGCGCCGGCGCGTGCAGACCCTCAACGAGAAGATCGACCACTTCAAGACCCGCGACCTCGACCTTCGGCAGGACGACGGTTACGGCCGGTATCACGCGGCCTGAGGGCAAAATCTTTCGATTGGAGGCGGCCGGGCGGAAGCCCGGCCGTTTTCACATCGGCCCTACCTGCCCGCCTCGTAGACGACATAGCTTTCCGGAACGTCCGGCAGAGGGTCGCCATAAGTGGGGTCGAACTCGAAGCGGGTCAGCACAAAATCGCCGCTGCGGAATGCCCATTCACCGCTGTCCCAGGCATCGCCGATGCCGCGCCATGCGGTATGGCTGTTGATGGTCCGGCTCTTCTCGTCGAAACCGGCGTTCACCAGAAGCGGCGTTGCGCGGAAACCGCGCACGGTCGGCTCGGCTTTCAGCCTGTTCCTGTTGTCGTCCGTATAGCTGTAGTCGACGTCGGGCATGGCGAAGGCGATGAGCTTCGGCGTGTCGTCGTTGCTCGTCTTCAGCACGACGGCATTGCGGATATTGTAGGCGCCGGAGCCGCAGAAGAGCAGGTAGAGCTCGGCCTGAACATCCTCGCCGTCGGGGTCGTAGGCGGGCTTGTAGGAGAAGCGGTAGACGGAATGGGCGAAGCCTTCCGCCTCGGGCCCGGCCATCGGAACCTCCTCCATGCCGTTCATGTCGCAATTCTCGCCGAGAGCCGCTTTGGCGATGACCTCGGCGGCGGCGATGCCGGCCGGGCGGTCGGCGGTGACGCCGGGCGCGGGAAGGGCGGTGCAGAGGAGGGCTGCTAGAAGACGTTTCACCAAGCCTCCGTTCCGGCGATCAGCCGCCGGTGACGCTCATGTGACGGGCGATGGCCGGGCGGTTGCGGCGGTCGATGATGAAATCGTGGCCCTTCGGCTTGCGGCCGATCGCTTCGTCGATCGCCTGCGAGAGCAGGGCGTCGTCCTCGGAGGCGCGCAGCGGCAGGCGAAGATCGGCCGCGTCGTTCTGGCCGAGGCACATATAGAGCGTGCCGGTGCAGGTGAGCCGGACGCGGTTGCAGCTTTCGCAGAAATTGTGCGTCATCGGCGTGATGAAGCCGAGGCGGCCGCCGGTCTCCTCGACCGTCACGTAGCGCGCCGGACCGCCGGTGCGGTAGGCGTTTTCGGTGAGGGTGAATTCCTCGGCGAGCCGGGCGCGCATTTGCGAGAGCGGCAGGTAGCGGTCCGTGCGGTCCTCCTCGATCTCGCCCATCGGCATGGTCTCGATGAGGGTGAGGTCCATGCCGCGGCCGTGCGCCCAGCGCATCAGGTCGGGGATTTCGCGGTCGTTGAAGTCCTTCAGCGCCACGGCGTTGATCTTGATCCTGAGGCCCGCGGCCTGCGCCGCGTCGATGCCCTCGATGACCTTGGAAAGCTCGCCCCAGCGGGTGATGGTCCTGAATTTTTCCGCGTCGAGCGTGTCGAGCGAGACGTTGATGCGCCGCACGCCGCAATCGGCAAGCTCGGCGGCATGTCTTGCGAGCTGCGAGCCGTTCGTCGTCAGCGTCAGCTCGTCGAGGCGGCCGGCATGGACATGGGCGCCGAGCCCGCGCACCAGATGCATGATGTTCTTGCGCACCAGCGGCTCGCCGCCGGTCAGGCGCAGCTTACGCACGCCCTTGGCGATGAAGGCGGAACAGAGCCGCTCCAGCTCTTCCAGCGTGAGGAGATCCTTCTTCGGCAGGAAGGTCATGTTCTCCGCCATGCAGTAGGTGCAGCGGAAATCGCAGCGGTCGGTGACCGATACGCGCAGATAGGTGATCGCCCGCCCGAAGGGGTCGATCATCGGCGCTTCGGATTGCGCGACCGCGTTCGCGCCGTTCCAGGGTCCTGCATGCGAATTCAAACCACGTCTCCTTTATCGACATGTCGTGCGCGGGGCGCGCTCCGTCAAGCCGATGCGGCGATTATGACAGCATTTTCAGCCTTGCGCATCCCCGGCTTGCGGCATAGTCCTTCGCGAAATCGAATGGAAAGGGATCAGGCATGAGCGACCTCTGGCCGACCGAGCTGCGCGTCTCCAAGGACCGCCAGCGCCTCGTCGTCACCTTTAACGACGGCGCGAGCTTCGATCTCTCCGCCGAGCTCCTGCGCGTGCTCTCGCCGTCGGCGGAAGTGCAGGGCCACGGGCCGGGGCAGAAGGTGACGGTGCCCGGCAAGCGCAATGTCGCGATCATCTCCATGACGCCGACCGGCAATTACGCCGTCCGCATCGGTTTCGACGACTTTCACGATACCGGCATCTATACGTGGTCCTATCTCCGGGAACTCGGGGAAAAGGGCGCCGGGCTCTTTGCCGATTACGAGCGCGAGCTTGCGGAGAAGGGCATGAGCCGCGATATTTCCGAGAAGCCGCGATAAACCTGGACTGCCTGCCGAAGGTAGCGTCCATTCCAATCCCGTCGGGAGACGCCCTTGGCAGCAGAAACGAACGCAAACGATCTCACCCAGGTTGTCGTGCTCCTGGCGGCGGGCGTCGCCGCCGTGCCGGTCTTCAAGAAGATCGGCCTCGGCTCGGTGCTCGGCTATCTGGCGGCGGGCCTTGCCATCGGCCCGTTCGGCCTCGGCTTCTTCTCCGATCCGCAGGCGATCATCCATGTCGCCGAGCTCGGCGTCGTGATGTTCCTCTTCATCATCGGCCTTGAAATGCAGCCCTCGCGGCTCTGGGGCATGCGCAAGGACATTTTCGGCCTCGGCACGTTCCAGGTGCTCGGCGCCATGGCGGCACTCACCGGGATCGGGCTTGCCTTCGGCTTTCCGCTCATTCCCTCCTTCGTCGCCGGCACCGGTTTCGTGCTGACATCCACCGCCATCGTCATGCAGATGCTGCAGGAGAGGGGCACGCTTTCCACGCTCAAGGGGCAGCGCATCATCGCGATCCTGCTCTTCGAGGACCTTGCCATCGTGCCGTTGCTCGCCATCGTCGCGCTGCTCGGCACGGGTGCAGCGGCGGCGGATGCATCCGACCGCTGGCTGTCGATCGCGATTGCCATCGGCGCGGTCGTCGCGCTGGTGCTGGCCGGACGGTACCTCTTGAACCCGCTCTTCCGGGTGCTGGCGGCATCCGGTGCGCGCGAGGTGATGACGGCGGCGGCATTGCTCGTGGTGCTCGGCTCGGCGCTTGCCATGCAGCTCTCGGGCCTTTCCATGGCCATGGGTGCCTTCCTTGCCGGCGTGCTTCTTTCCGAATCGTCCTTCCGCCACCAGCTCGAGGCGGATATCGAGCCGTTCCGCGGCATCCTGCTCGGCCTGTTCTTCCTCGGCGTCGGCATGGCGATTGACCTTTCGGTCATCGCCGCCAACTGGACGCTCGTGGTGGCGAGCGTCGCCGGCTACATGGTTGCCAAGACGGTGCTGATCTACGTCGTGGCGCGCCTCGTCGGCACCTGCCACAGCGAAAGCCTGGAGCGGGCGGTGCTGATGGCGCAGGGCGGCGAGTTCGCCTTCGTGCTCTATGCCGCCGCCGTCTCCGCCGGCATCCTCAACGGCGAGCAGAACGCCATCCTGACGGCGACCATCATCATCTCCATGGTGCTGACGCCGCTCTTCGTCATGCTGCACGACCGGCTGGTGCCGAAAAGCCAACCCTCCATCGAGGGGCTGACGCTGCCGGAAAATGTCGAGGGCACGGTGCTGATGATCGGCTTCGGCCGGTTCGGCCAGATCGTCAGCCAGCCGCTGCTTGCCCGTGGCTATACGCTCTCGCTGATCGACAAGGACGCGGAATTCGTGCGCGACGCCTCGGAATTCGGCTTCAAGGTCTATTACGGCGACGGCTCGCGCATCGACATCCTGCATGCGGCGGGCGCGGCGACGGCGAAAGCGATCCTCATCTGCGTCGACGACAAGGAGGCGGCGGTGAAGATCGCCGAGGTGGTGAAGGAGGAGTTCCCGCTCGTGCCCCTGCTTGCCCGCGCCTATGACCGCGGCCACGCGATCGACCTCGTCCATGCGGGGGTCGACTTCCAGATCCGCGAGACCTTCGAATCCGCCATGATCTTCAGCTGCGAGACGCTGAAGGCGCTCGGCGAGGACGAGGAACTGGCGGGCGAGGTGGTCGAGGAATTCCGCGACACGGACCGCGAGCGCTTCTCCCTCGAGACGGTCGGCGGCATCTATGCGGGCCGCCAGCTCATCCGCGGCAATGCCCAGCCCGCCGATATCGTGGCTGCGCGCACCGGCAGGGTGCGGGCGGCGGCGGAAGAGGAGCGCCAGCGCCACGCCGAGGAAGAGGCGAATTGACGTTACGCAATCTTCTGTAGCGACTCAGCGCAACATGCGGCATCTCTAATGAGAACGGATAGGGAGCGCGCATGAACAAGGGACGTCTGGAAGCCTTCAGCGATGGCGTGATCGCCATCATCATCACGATCATGGTGCTGCAGCTCACCGTGCCGAAGGAACCGACCTTCGCGGCGCTGCTGCCGCTGATGCCGGTCTTTCTCGGCTATATCCTGAGCTTCGTCTATGTGGGGATCTACTGGAACAACCATCATCACCTGCTGACGGTATGTGACAATGCCAGCGGCAGCGTGCTCTGGGCGAACATGCATCTGCTTTTCTGGATGTCGCTCATTCCCTTTGTCACCGCCTGGATGGGCAACAATCCCTCCGCGGCGCTGCCGACGGCGCTCTACGGCGCGATCCTCCTGCTGTCGGCCATCGCCTATGCCATCCTGCAGATACGAATCGTTGCGGTTCATCCCGATCCCGAGCGTGTAAAGCGCGCCCTCGGGACCGACTTCAAGGGGCGCTTTTCGCCTCTCTTCTATCTCGCCGCGATCCTGCTCGCCTTCGTTTCTCCGACGATCTCGCACCTCATCTACGCCGCCGTCGCGCTGCTCTGGGTGGTGCCGGACCGTCGTCTCGAAAAGCTCTAACCGAGGAACCCGCCATGACGGCGCAGAATGACGAACGCTTCGCCCATTCCGCGAGCTTGCGGGCGCGCGGCACCGCGCAGGAAGGCAAGGTCGCCTTTGCCGAGCTCTTCTTCGATCTCGTCTTCGTGCTGACGATCATCCAGCTTTCCCATACGCTCGCCGCACATTATTCGCCGCTCGGCCTCGTCGAGGCGGGCATGCTGTTGCTGGCGGTCTGGTGGGTGTGGATCTACACGACCTGGGCGACGAACTGGCTCGACCCGGACAAGACGCCGGTGCGCGTGCTGCTCTTCGTGCTGATGTTCCTCGGCCTGATGCTCTCCATCGCCATTCCCACCGCCTTCGGCGAGGGCGGGCTGCTGTTCGCGCTGACCTATGTCACCATGCAGGTCGGTCGCTCGGCCTTCACCGCCTTCGCGATGCGGCGGGACTGGCCGGAGAACAGCCGCAACTTCACCCGCATCACCGCCTGGACGGTGTTTTCCGCCGTATTCTGGCTGGCCGGCGCTTTCGTGGAACATGAAGCGCGGCTGGCGCTCTGGCTGGTCGCGCTCGGCGTCGAATATGTCTCGCCGGCGCTCGGCTTTGCCGTGCCCGGCCTCGGGCGTTCGTCGGTGAGCGACTGGCAGGTGTCGGGCGAGCACATGGCCGAGCGTTGCGCGCTCTTCGTCATCATCTGCCTCGGCGAGACCATCCTCGTGACCGGCCGCACGGTTGCCGGCATGGAACTGCTCGACGGCTTCACCATCTTCATGCTGGCCGCGGCCTTCGTCTCGACGGCGACCATGTGGTGGATCTACTTCCGCTTCGGCCATGGCGAGGCGGCGCATCTCATCGAGCATTCGGCAACGCCTGGCCGCATCGCGCGCATGGCCTTCACCTATGCCCATATCCCGATTGTCGCCGGCATCATCCTTTCGGCGGTGGCGGAGGAATTCGCGCTCGCCCATCCGCACGGCCATCTCGATTTCAGGACGGCGAGCGCCATCATCGGCGGGCCGGTCGTCTTCCTGCTCGGCAATATCTGGTTCAAGGCGGCGATTCGCGGGCGCTCGCCGCTGTCGCATCTCGTCGGCATCGGCGCGCTGCTGGCGCTATCGCTGGTCGTGCCGGTCGTAGAACCCTACCAGCTCTTCATGGCGGCCGGCGCGGTGCTGTTCGGCGTCGCCGTCTGGGAGTTCCTGTCGCTGCGGTCGACCCGCGCGGACGACGTCGCCGCCGTCTAGGACCGATCGCCATTCAGCCCATGCCGGCCTGCAAACGGCACTTTTCCGGGCTTCCGGTGCTCACGTACCGAAAGTACGCTGCGCTCCGGATCCCGGAAAAGCACCATTTTCGGCTCAGCCTGAACTGAATGTCGATCGGCCCTAGTCCTCTGCGTCCTCGTCCGTCTCCATCGTCTGGAGGAGGCGGATGATGTCCTCCATCGCCTCGGCGACCTGGAGGCAGCGGTCGGCGGGCGTCTGCGACATGATCTTCTCGATCATTCCCGTCTGTATGGCCATGGCTTCCATGGTGAGTTCTCGGCCGGCTTCCGTCAGCGAAAGGCGCAGGATGCGCTTGTCCTTCGTGTCGGGCCGGCGGACGATCAGGCCGCGCTTTTCGAGCTGCGGCAGCAGCATGCTCATGTTCGAGCGGCCGACCAGAAGCTTGCGAGCCAGCTCCTGCTGGGAAATGCCGTCGAAGCGGTAGAGATTGATCAGGATGTCGAGATGCGGCGTCTTGATGCCGAGGTCCGCGATCGCCCTTGTCATCGCCTGCTGCATGAGCTGGCAGGCGCGCGCCACGCCGATCCAGCTGCGAAAGCGTGGATGATCCCAGGGGAAGGCTTGATTTTCGTTCATGGTTGTACTTTATTGTTCAGCATTGAACATTTTATGGATTCCCACTATGGCATCCTTTGGCTTGAAGGTCATCCGGCTGGCGCTTTCGGGCGTGGCCGCGGTGTCTCCTAATGCGGCGGGCCGCGCCGCCTTCCGTCTCTTCGCGACGACGCCCCGCCGGCGCCCCGGCACGGCGAAGGAGAAGGAGCTGTTCGCCCGCTCGCGCGGCTGGATGCGGCAGGCGCAGCGCGTCACGCTTTCCTTCGAGGGCGGCAGCGCCGTCGCGCACCGCTTTGCCGCGCGCCCCTGCGAGGCCTTTGCGGGGCGCGTCCTCGTGGTGCATGGCTGGGGCTCGCGCACGGCCTATCTTGCCGCCCTTACCGAGGGGCTGGTCGCCGCGGGCCATGAGGTCGTCGCGCTCGACCTGCCGGGCCACGGCGCCTCGCGGGGTCGCACGCTGACGCTGCCGATGGCCGTCCGGGCGATCGACGCGGCCTGGCAGCGCTTCGGCGGCTTCGACTATTTCTGCGGCCATTCCTTCGGCGGCGCATCGCTTGCCTGCGCGGCAAGCGGCCTCGTGCCCTCCGTTCCCGCCCACCGGCCGCGCCGGCTCGTCACCATCGGCTCGCCGAGCGAAATGATGTGGCTTTTCAAGGATCTCGGCCGGCTGCTGAAGCTCGGCCCCCGGGCGCAGGCGGCACTGGAGAGCCATGTGGAACGGATCGCCGGCGCGCCGCTTTCGGCCTTCGATGCGGCGAACGGGGCAGGGCGGCTCGGAGCGCCCATGCTGGTTCTCCATGCCGAGGACGACAAGGAGGTGCCGGCGCTGCATGCCCGCCGCTATGCGGCCGCCGGGCCGAACGTGACGCTCGAATGGGCGAACGGCTTCGGCCATCGCCGCATCGTCTCGGCCGAACCGGTGATCGACCGCATCGTCGATTTCCTGGCGGAGGACCGGCGGCGTCTTGCCGCCTGATGGAAGGCTCGAATATCCGGACCCTCCCGCCCGTCTTGTCATTGCTAAGGGCTTCGGCCGGATTTGGAGTGAGAAATGCGGACAGGAATTTTCGCGGCGGCTTGTGCTGCAACATTGATGGTTTCGACGGGTGCGGCCCATGCCGACGAATTGCTGGAAAGTTATGACGCCTATATCGGGCAGGACGATCTCTACAATTCCAGCAACGAGCGCCTGACCCAGCCCTGGCAGGTCATCCGGCAGGATCGCGCTAATGTGCACCGCTTCGGCATCCGCCAGCCTGGCGACGATATCGACAACTTCTTTGCATCCGCCCGCAACCGCGATCTTGCCGAGCGCATGATCCGCGGCGGCCGGATCGAGGGCAGCGCCGCGCGCCGCATCCTCAACGGCGATGTGCGCATCTCCGTCGAAATCTGGCGCGGCGCGGGAGGCGACTATATCAATATCTCCGTCGATTAAGCGCTGGTTCGCCGCCGCGCTCGCGCTGGCGGCGGCCATGCCGGCCGCGCGCGCGGCCGAGCCCGACCTTGCCACGCGCCTCAAGCTCCTCGTGGAGGCCTATCCCGAGAGCCTTTCCGGCGTCGAGGGCAACATGCTTCTCCTGCGCGACGGCGGCGAGCCGCTTGCGATCGCCGACGGCAAGGCGAAGGACCATCAGGCGGCGCTGGCCGGCGGGGACATCGAGGACAGCCTGCGGCAGGTCTATCCGCTCGGCGCCTGCGAGGCGAAGCCGGTGGTCGATTTCGACCCGGGCCGCATCCGCAGCGATGCGCTGATGATGCGGCTTTACGGCCGGACCGCGAAGGCGGTGGAAGGCGACCTCGTTCCCGTCGCCTGGTTCGGCACGACATTGCGCGTCACCAAGCGGCAGGGCGCCGCGGCGGCGCTGGAAAAGGTGCGGGACGCGCTTGCCGAAAGGCCGGCGCTGAAGCGCTACCTGGCGCCCTCCGCCGGCACCTTCAACTGGCGCAAGGTCTCCGGCGCGCCGAACATGTCGGTGCACAGCTTCGGCGCGGCCATCGACCTCAACACGAAATTCGCCGATTACTGGGTCTGGTCCGGCGGCAAGCCGGGCAAGGTACCGCGCCATGCCAACCGGTATCCGCTGGAGATCGTCGAGATTTTCGAGCGGCACGGCTTCATCTGGGGCGGGCGCTGGTACCACTACGACACCATGCATTTCGAATACCGCCCGGAACTCATCGCAATAGCAAAAGCGGCAGGCGCATCGGCCTGCCGCTGATCGTTCCGGTCTTCCTCAATTGCGCACGATGACCGTCGTGCCGGGCGTCACCTGCGCATAGAGGTGCTCGACATCCTCGTTCGCCATGCGGATGCAGCCGGACGACTGCGCCTTGCCGAGCGAGGACGGCTGGTTCGTGCCGTGGATGCGATAGATGGTGGAGCCGAGATAGATGGCGCGCGAGCCGAGCGGATTGTCGAGGCCGCCCTTCATGGTGACCGGCAGGACCTTGCCCTTCTTCGCCTCGCGGGCGCGCATGTCCTCCGGCGGCGTCCAGGTCGGCCATTCGGTCTTGCGCGTCACCGTTTCCGTGCCGGTCCAGATGAAGCCCTCGCGGCCGACGCTGACGGCATATTTCATGGCGAGGCCGGAACCGAGCACGTGGTAGAGGCGCCGCTCGGAATTGTCGACGATGATCGTGCCGGACGGGACGTCCTCGTCGAAGGCGACGAGTTCGCGGGCGATGGGCGCGCGGGAGACGGCGGCGATCTTCGCATTGGACTTCACAGGCTTGCCGCCGGAGAGCACCTGCAGCCAGCCGGTCTTCTGCGAGGCGGAGGAGAGCGACGCGACCTCGATCGGATCGACCGTCTTGTCGGCGGCCGCGCCGATACCCGTGGTGGAAAGAAGGCCGGCGATGAGCGCGATGGCGAGCTTTTTCATGTCCTGTCCCCTGTCTTGAGGCCGGGGCGTTCCGCCCGGCGTGTTCCGATGGGGACGTTGTAGGACGGCGGCGTGCGCCGCGATGTTCCGGCGGGAACAGGCGCCCGCCGGCCGTATACCCTCAGAAGGGCTGGATCCAGACGAGGCTGCTGACCATCAGGACTGCGATGATCGTCATTTCGAGAAATCCGTTCTGCATGGCACGATCCTCCGTTTGCCGTGGAAACGCTCAGGTCCCGCCACGGTTCCGCCGGATTTGGCCGGGGAGAAAATTTCGTTGCCGAAATGCAAACGGCGCCGCGAAGGGCGCCGTTTCGGAACAGGAACGGATGTCCTACTTGCGGTAGATCAGCCAGCTCTTGGTGAAGTCCTTCTTCATGCCGTCCTCGAAGGCCATGGTGCGGTTGCGCCCGCCGTTCTTGGCGCAGTAGAGCGCGATATCGGCCTTGGAGTAGAGTTCGCCGGGACCTTCCGCCCAGGAGGCCATGCAGAAGCCGAGCGAGATGGTGATCGGGCCGTAGTTGACGCCGGTCTTGGAATTCTTGAACGGCGTGTGCTCGAGCGCGGTGCGGATGCGCTCGGCGATCGCCATCGCCTCTTCCTCGGTATTGCCCTCGACGATCATCGCGAATTCCTCGCCGCCGGTGCGTGCGACGAGGATGTCCTTGCGCACGTTCGCGCGGATCAGGCTGGCGACGGAGGCGAGGATCTTGTCGCCGACCGGGTGGCCGTAGGTGTCGTTGATCTTCTTGAAATGGTCGATATCGGCAAGGACCAGCGCGGTGACGTTGCGCGACATGGAGGAATTGTAGATCGCCGAGAGCTTGTCGTCGAAGGCGCGGCGGTTGGAGAGCTGCGTCAGCGAATCGGTGTTGGCGATACGCTTGTATTCGTCCAGCTCCTTGCGGACGTTCTCCATCTCTATGGATTTCTGCGTGACGTTCTCGACCATCTCCTTGCCCTGGGTGATGGTGTCGCCGGTCGCTTCCGTCAGGACGCCGATGGCGCTGCGGATGATCTCGGCGCTGGTGACGCTCTTGCCGCTGATGCGCACGAAGGTTTCGTCGAGCAGCCTGTTATAGCTTTCGAGCGAGGTCTGTTCCTGCTTGAGGAGGCGGAGGATGCCTTCCAGCTCGCCGACGATCCTCGTATGCGCGCCGTCGATGACGGTTTCGCCGTGATGATGGCCGAAATAGCGGGCGCCGATCTCGTCCAGTTCCTCCTGCGAGGCCTTGGTGCCGAGGGCGGCCAGTTCCCGCGTCAGCTTGGGGTTCGAGCCGATATAGGCTTCGTAGAACAGCTCGTAATTCCGCGGAATGGGAGAAACGCCCATTATGCGCATGGCATAGGTCACCTGTGCCGCGATATCGGGCACCTGGACCTTCTGCGCGACTGCCGTGTTCATTGCGGCTGCTCCTGATTTCCCTGGTTGGCTCCCATCCCGTAAAATACTGCGAAAAAGCTTTGGGAAAGATTAACGTTTGTGTATTCCGTAACGGAATGCGGAAAGAAAAAAGGCCGCAAATCCAATGATCTGCGGCCTTTTCGCTTGTTATATTAAAAAAAACTTCTTCAACCCGGCATGATCATTTTTTCCGGGCGCACAACCTCGTCGAACTCCTCGTTCGTGACGTAACCGCCGCCGACGGCCTCTTCGCGGAGCGTCGTGCCGTTCTTGTGCGCGGTCTTGGCGATCTTGGCGGCATTGTCGTAGCCGATCTTCGGGGCGAGCGCCGTGACGAGCATCAGCGAGCGGTCGAGCGCCGCCTTGATGTTGTCCTCGCGAGCCTCGATGCCGACGACGCAATTGTCGGTGAAGGAGATCGCGGCATCCGACAGGAGCTGGACCGACTGCAGGAAATTGTAGGCCATCAGCGGGTTGAAGACATTGAGCTCGAAATGCCCCTGGCTGCCGGCGAAGGTCAGCGAGGCATGGTTGCCGAAGACCTGGGCGCAGACCTGGGTGAGGGCTTCGCACTGGGTCGGGTTGACCTTGCCGGGCATGATGGACGAGCCGGGCTCGTTTTCCGGCAGGGAGAGTTCGCCGAGACCGGAGCGCGGACCGGAGCCGAGGAAGCGGATATCGTTGGCGATCTTGAAGAGGGCGGCGGCGGCCGCGTTGATCGCGCCGTGCGAGAAGACCATGGAATCGTGCGCGGCGAGCGCCTCGAACTTGTTCGGTGCGGTCTTGAAGGCGATGCCGGTGATTTTCGCGATCTGATCGGCGACCTTTTCCGCAAAGCCGACCGGGGCGTTGAGGCCGGTGCCGACGGCGGTGCCGCCCTGGGCGAGTTCGCAAAGGCCCGGCAGGGTCAGTTCGATGCGCTTGATCGAGGAGGCGACCTGCGCGGCATAGCCGGAGAATTCCTGGCCGAGGGTCAGCGGGGTGGCGTCCTGCGTGTGCGTGCGGCCGATCTTGATAATGTGGTCGAAGGCCTTGACCTTGGCTTCGAGCGCGGCGTGCAGGTGCTTGAGCGCCGGCAGCAGGTCATGGACGATGCGCTCGGCGCAGGCGATGTGCATGGCCGTCGGATAGGTATCGTTCGACGACTGGCTCATGTTGACGTGGTCGTTCGGATGCACCGGCTTCTTGGAGCCCATGACGCCGCCGAGCATTTCGATGGCCCGGTTGGAGATCACCTCGTTGGCGTTCATGTTGGACTGGGTGCCCGAGCCCGTCTGCCAGACGACGAGCGGGAAATGGTCGTTGAGCTTGCCGTCGATGACTTCCTGCGCGGCGGCGACGATCGCTTCGCCGAGCTTCGGGTCGAGGCGGCCGAGCTCCACGTTGGCGCGGGCGGCGGCCTGCTTGACGATGCCGAGGGCGCGCACGACCGAAAGCGGCTGCTTTTCCCAGCCGATCTTGAAGTTGCCGAGCGAACGCTGGGCCTGCGCGCCCCAATAGCGGCTGTTATCCACTTCGATGGGGCCGAATGTATCCGTTTCCGTGCGCGTCGATGTCATTGTGCTTCCCGCTTTAAAGCCCATGCGCTCCATCCTGCCGCCGGCGATGCCGCCGCATGGGGCGCGGCAGGCCGGGCGAGCGCGGGCCGTTCGGGAAGGGCCGCGCTGGCGCGAAAAAATCGCGCAAATCTCTGGCCCATCTCAGACCCGGTTGCAAGGGCGGATTGGCGGTGTGGGACGAGACTTTCGGTTAAAATCGATTAGGCGGCGGATATGGTCGCGCAAGGGGTCTCGAAGGCGTTGCGGGCGCTGTGCCTTTTCCATCACAACCGCCGGCACAAATTTTTTCTGATTTTCTGCCGAAGCATTTGGATAACCGGCTCCAGGCAAAAAAATCCGCGTCAATTCAAATTTTTACCGGGTGTCGTCCGTCCTGTTTTGCAGGTTCGGGCATAACGGTTTCGTGAGGCGTGGAACGGTCGGCGGGGAGGGGCGTTTCCTTTTCATTCACCATCCTTTCCTATAACTTACCGGCCTGCTGGTTCGGGCGCCGCCAGAGACCGCAAGGTGCGGTTCATTCGGGGAATGGAATACTTATGAAGCTGTCAAAGACTGCCGTGCTGGCCGCTGCGCTGGCTCTGTCCTGCGCCACCATCACGCTGCACGCCGCGCCCGCAAATGCCATTACGCTGATGGATTTCATTCGCGGCGGCAAGAAGAAGGAGCCGAAGCGCGAGGAGCTTCCGGGCGTGCAAACCGGCGCGGTGATGCCGAATGCCGCGGTGAAGCAGGAAGCAAAGCCCCTGCCGCGCGTCACCGGCCCCCGTTACTATACCTACAAGGCCGATGCCCTGAAGCGTGTCGCCGTCGATAAACTGGCCGATCCCGTCGTAACCAGCTCGATCTCCGCGGATATCGTGCCGGCCGGCGATTCCGGCATTCGCGCGGCCTTCGCCTCGGTCAACGTGCGTACCACGCCGGATGCCGCCAAGGCGGTCGAGACGTTCTACGCCGACCACAAGAAGCTCGTCTGGGTCGAGGGCACGGGCATCAGCGAGAAGGCCAAGGCTGCCATCGCGGTGCTCGCAGATGCCGCGGCCGTCGGTCTCGACCCCTGGGACTACGCGGTGCAGATCCCCGCGGACAGCTTCGACAGCGCCGACATGAACGCGCGCTACAACGAGCTTGCGACCTTCGAGATCGCCCTCTCGTCGGCCGTCGCGACCTATGTGCAGGACGCGGTGCGGGGCCGGATCGATCCGAACCGGATTTCGGGCTATCACGACTTCAAGCGCAAGGACGTCAATCTCGTCGCCGCCCTGAAGAACGTGGCGCTGAGCGGCAACGTGAAGGGCTACCTCGAAAGCCGCTCGCCGGCCAATGCCGATTTCCAGGCGCTCAAGGCCGAGCTTGCCAGGCTGCGCGCCGAGACCGAGGGCGACGACCGCGTGGTGATCGCCGAAAATACGCTGCTGAAGCCGGGCCAGAGCAGCCCGGAACTCGCCAATATCGTCAAGGGCATCGTCAAGCACGGCTCGGATGCGCTGAAGACCGATCATTCGGTGACCATCGCAAGCTATGCGGGCACGCCGGACTATACGCCGGAACTCGTCGCGCTCGTCGAAGCCTTCCAGAAGGAGAACGGCCTGAAGCCGGACGGCGTCGTCGGCAAGGCGTCGATCCGCAAGCTCGTCGGCGGCGATTCGGTGGCCGACAAGGTCGCCAAGCTCGAAGTCGCGCTGGAACAGGCCCGCTGGCTGCCGGCCGATCTCGGCGCGCGCCATGTCTTCATCAACCAGCCGGCCTTCATGGTCTATTACTACGAGGACGGCGCGGAAAAGTTCTCGATGCGCACGGTCGTCGGCTCCAAGTCGCACCAGACCTATTTCTTCGAGGACCGCATCCAGACCGTCGAGGTCAACCCATATTGGGGCGTGCCGCAGTCGATCATCATCAACGAGATGCTGCCGAAGCTGCGCAACGACCCGTCCTATCTCGACCGCATGGGCTACGAGGTCGCCGTGGGCGGCCGGGCGGTGCCGTCGTCCTCCGTCAACTGGAGCGGCTCGACCGCCGGCGTTTCCGTGCGCCAGCCGCCGAGCGGCGACAATGCGCTTGGCGAATTGAAGATCCTCTTCCCGAACAGCCACGCCATCTATATGCACGACACGCCATCGAAGAGCTTCTTCAAGAAGGACATGCGGGCGCTCAGCCACGGTTGCGTGCGCCTTGCCGAACCGCGCAAGATGGCGGCGGCCGTGCTCGGCGTCAGCGAGGCGGATGTCGGCAAGGAGATCGCGGCCGGCCGCAACAAGGCGCTGAGCGTGAAGGCGGATATCCCGATCTACATCACCTATTTCACCGCCTGGCCGAACAAGAACGGCGCGGTCGAGTATTTCGACGACGTCTATGGCCGCGACGACTATATGCGCAAGGCCTTCGCCGCCACGCGTTCGGCACGGCAGGTCCAGGGCTGATCCTGCGAGCCGGCTGGTAAATCAAAGGGCACGTCTCCCGGGAGGCGTGCCCTTTTTCATTGCAGCATTTTCACATTTGCCGGAGATGCTCTAGCGGGCGATGAGGCGCTCCACGAGGTCGGGCGTCAGTTCGTCGAAATGGGCGATGACGTGGTTCGGCTCGAGCTCGGCGACCGGCACGTCCGAATAGCCGAAGGGCACGCCGATCGACGGGACGCCGGCATTGCGGGCGACGAGCATGTCGTTGAGGCTGTCGCCGATCATCACCGTGCGCTTGGGGTCGGCCCCGGCGAGGCGGACGGTACCGAGCAGGTGCTCGGCATCCGGCTTGCGCACGGCGAAGGTATCGCCGCCGGTGATGGCGGCGAAGCGCGCCGTGAGGCCGAGGCCGTCGACGAGGCGGCGGGCAAGCCCTTCCATCTTGTTCGTGCAGACGGCGAGGCGGTAGCCGGTTCCGGCAAGACGGTCCATGGCGTCGGTGAGGCCGGGATAGGGCGCCGAGACGCCGGGCATGGCGTCCGCATAGTGCTCGACGAAGACGGCGAGCATGCGCTGCAGCTCCTCGTCGGAAATCTCGCGGCCGCGCAGCGCGAAGGCGCGTTTGATCATCACCTGGCCGCCGTGGCCGACGAGATAGGTGAGGTCGCCGTAGCCGACCGGCTCCAGCCCTTCGAGGCCGATCGTGTGGTTGAGGCTCGCCACGAGATCGTGTGCCGTATCGATGAGGGTGCCGTCGAGATCAAAGACTACGAGAGGAGCGGACATGAAAACCTGCGGGTGGAAAGAGGGAGGATGCTTCCGGTATGCGACGGCGGGGCGGCATTTGCAATCCGCTTTCCTGCCGCAGGGCGGCGGCGATTTTGGCTTTCGTTTGCCGGCAGGGGCGTGTAAGTGTCTCACCGGAATTTCGGCCGCTTCGCGCGCCGGTTTGCAACGGCTCAGGGAGTTTTGGGCATGGACGCCCGTGAAATGAAGATCAAGGCCGCCGAGGCAGCGCTGGCCCATGTAGAAGACGGCATGCGCCTCGGCATCGGCACCGGCTCGACCGCCGAGGAATTCGTGCGGCTCCTGGCCGAGAAGGTGGCCGGCGGCCTCAGGGTCGAGGGCGTGCCCACCTCCGAGCGCACGGCGCGGCTCTGCGTCGAACTCGGCGTGCCGCTGAAGTCGCTCGACGAACTGCCGGAACTCGACCTCACCATCGACGGCGCCGACGAGGTGGACGGCAGGCTGCGCCTCATCAAGGGCGGCGGCGGCGCGCTGCTGCGCGAGAAGATCGTCGCCAGCGCCTCGCAACGCATGATCGTGATCGCCGACGAGAGCAAGGTCGTCGAGACGCTCGGCGCCTTCAAGCTGCCGATCGAGGTCAATCCGTTCGGTCTCGCCGCAACACGCATCGCCATCGAGAAGATGGCCGCGCGCCTTTCCCTTTCCGGCCCGATCGCGCTGCGCACCTCCGGCGACGGCCCGTTCATGACGGACGGTGGACACTACATTCTCGACGCATCTTTTGGCCGCATTCCTGATGCAGATGCGCTCGCAAGCAATCTCAATGACATACCGGGCGTCGTCGAACACGGCCTCTTCATCAATATGGCGTCGCTTGCCATCATCGCGGGACCCGCTGGTGCGCGCACGCTGACGGCGAAAGAATAGACAGGAGCACAGACCGACATGATCAAATTTGCTGGTTTCGGCCGGACCCTCGCGGTGACCCTCATCGTTTCGGCTGGCTTTGCCGGCGCCGTCAAGGCGCAGGACGTCACGGACGCGCAGATCAAGGCAGCCCGCGCCGCCATCGACGCCATCGGCGCGACGAGCCGCTTCGACGATATCCTTCCGAGCCTTGCCGCCCGGGTGAAGGCGTCTCTCGTGCAGGCCTCGCCGAACCACGAACCGGAAATCAGTGCCGTGGTCGACGAACAGGCGCTGGCGCTGGCGCCGCGCCGTGCCGACCTCGAGAAGGAAGCCGCGACGATCTACGCCAAGACCTTCACGCAGGACGAGCTGAAGGCCATTGCCGACTTCTACGGCTCGGCCGTCGGCAAGAAGCTGCTGTCGGACGGCCCGATCGCCACGCGCGAAGTCGTGAAGGCTGCCGAAATCTGGGCTTCGGGCATCGACCGCGACCTGCGCACCGAAAGCGGCACCAAGCTCGACCAGATGATCGGCGCCAAGCCTGCCGAAGGCGGCGACGCGAAGCCGAAGCAGTAAGTATCGACGGAAAAAGGCGGCCACGGGCCGCCTTTTTCATATGCCTCGATGGCGACGGCCCGGCGCCGTCTATTCATGGATCGTATAGGAGCCGAGTTCGCACAGGTTCTGCGTGTCGGTCGTCGTATCCAAGGTGGAATCCTCCGAAAACTCGAAGCGCATGTCGTATTCGCAGACGTCGCGGCCATCCGCGATGGTGACTTCGATCGTCTCGCCGGGCTCGAGTACCTGGTCGCCGAACACATCCTCTTCCCACCGGTCCTCGCCGACCGGGGAGGTGTAGAAGGCGGTGAGCGTGGAATTGGTGCCGTTCCTTAGCTCGAAGACGAGGTCTTCGGCGGCCGCAGGGCCTGCCAGGAGGGCGAGTACGGCCGCGCAGGCCGCGATACGCAGGGGCTTTTTCATGATGATCATCCACTTGGACCACAATCGGTCGGGTATTTCCTAACGCCCCTTCGCCCCGGCGTAAATCGGGCATCCACGCCGCCCGGCCCAGCATTTGGGGCGGATTTTCCGGCAATGTAAAGCGACCGCAGCGGGCGTGGCGCTCAACCGGCGATCCGGCCTTTTCCTTTTGGGCGCGCTGTTCCTATATGTGTCGGACGCAGCGGGCGGATTCGCCTTCCGCGTCCTCAGACGGCCGTCCGGCCAGGCTTGCCCGCAGGAGATCGCGACATGACGACATTCGACTATGACCTCTTCGTCATCGGTGGAGGCTCCGGCGGCGTGCGCAGCGCGCGCCTTGCCGCCGCCATGGGCAAGAAGGTGGCGATCGCCGAGGAGTTCCGCTTCGGCGGCACTTGCGTCATCCGCGGCTGCGTGCCGAAGAAGCTCTATGTCTATGCCTCGCAGTTCCACGAGCATTTCGAGGATGCCGCCGGCTTCGGCTGGCAGGTCGGCGAAACGAAATTCGACTGGCCGGCGCTCGTTTCGGCCAAGGAGAAGGAGATTGCGCGCCTCGAAGGTCTCTATCGCAAAGGGCTGGAGAATGCCGGCGCGATCCTCCTCGCGACGCGTGCAGTGCTCGTCGGGCCGAACACGATCCGCCTCACCGCCACCGACGAGCTGGTGACGGCCGAGCGCATCCTGATCGCTGTCGGCGGTCATCCGACGCCGCATTTCGACCTGCCCGGCCATGATCTCTGCATCACCTCGAACGAGGCCTTCGACCTGCCGGCGCTGCCGAAATCCATCCTGATCGCGGGCGGCGGCTATATCGCCGTCGAATTCGCCAATATCTTCCACGGGCTCGGTGTCGAGACGACGCTGATCTATCGCGGCAGGCAGATACTCTCGCGCTTCGACCAGGACATGCGCCACGGCCTGCAGTCGGCGATGATCGGCAAGGGCATCCGCGTCATCTGCGAGGATATCATCACCAGCGTCGCCGAAGGCGAGGGAGGGCGCCGTGTCGTGAAGACCAAGACCGGCGAGACACTGACCGTCGACCAGGTGATGCTGGCGCTCGGCCGCGTGCCGAACACCGGCAGCCTCGGGCTGGAGACGGCGGGCGTCGCCATGAACGAGCGTGGCGCGATCATCGTGGATGAGCATTCGCGGACCAACGTTCCCGGCATCTTTGCGCTTGGCGACGTGACCGACCGCGTGCAGCTGACGCCGGTCGCGATCCATGAGGCCATGTGCTTCGTCGAGACGGAGTTCCGTGGCAATCCGGTCTCGCCGGACCATGATCTCATCGCGACCGCCGTGTTCTCGCAGCCCGAAATCGGCACGGTCGGGCTCAGCGAGGAGGAAGCAGCGAAGCGGTTCGACGATCTCGAAATCTACCGCGCCGAGTTCCGCCCGATGAAGGCGACGCTTTCCGGCCGGCAGGAAAAGACGATCATGAAGCTCGTCGTCAATGCCTCCGACCGAAAGGTGGTGGGCGCGCATATCCTCGGCCACGAGGCGGGCGAGATGGCGCAGCTTCTTGGCATCTCGCTGAAGGCTGGTGTCACCAAGGACGACTTCGACCGCACCATGGCGGTGCATCCGACGGCGTCGGAGGAACTGGTGACGATGTACCAGCCAAGCTACCGCGTCAGGAACGGCCAACGGGTCTGACGGCGGTTGCCACATCTGGCGCATTTGGGACAGTCGATCGCTAGAACTCCCGCTATGCAAGAACCATCTATCGGTTTATAAGCCCGCATCGTTAAAACGGAGGGGCGTTCCAGGCTTGTTGGGAGCGCTTCAGGACAGGTGAGTATCATGGCACAGAATTGGACGCCGAGCAGCTGGCGGCAGAAGCCCATCCAGCAGGTTCCGGATTATCCCGATCTCGCCGCATTGGCGGCGACCGAAGAGCGCCTCGCGAAGTTTCCGCCGCTCGTCTTCGCCGGTGAGGCACGCCGCCTCAAGACCGCGCTTGCGAACGTGGCCGAAGGCAAGGGCTTCCTGCTTCAGGGCGGCGATTGCGCCGAAAGCTTCGCCGAGCACGGTGCCGATACGATCCGCGACTTCTTCCGCGCCTTCCTCCAGATGGCCGTGGTGCTGACCTTCGGCGCCCAGCTTCCGGTGGTCAAGGTCGGCCGCATCGCCGGCCAGTTCGCCAAGCCGCGTTCCTCGGGCATCGAGAAGCAGGGCGATGTATCGCTGCCCTCCTACCGCGGCGATATCATCAACGGCATCGAGTTCACGGAAGAGGCCCGCGTGCCGAACCCGGAACGCCAGATCATGGCCTACCGCCAGTCCGCCGCGACGCTGAACCTCCTGCGCGCTTTCGCCATGGGCGGCTATGCCAACCTGGAGAACGTCAACCAGTGGATGCTCGGCTTCGTCAAAGACAGCCCGCAAGCCGAGCGCTACCGGAAGCTCGCCGACCGGATTTCCGAGACCATGGACTTCATGAAGGCCATCGGCATCACCTCGGAGAACCACGCGAACCTGCGCGAGACGGATTTCTTCACCAGCCATGAGGCGCTGCTGCTCGGTTACGAGCAGGCGCTGACCCGCGTCGATTCGACCTCGGGCGACTGGTACGCGACGTCCGGCCACATGATCTGGATCGGCGACCGCACCCGCCAGGCCGACCATGCGCATATCGAATATTGCCGCGGCATCAAGAACCCGATCGGCCTCAAGTGCGGTCCGTCGCTGACGAGCGACGGCCTCCTGGAGCTCATCGATCTCCTCAACCCGCAGAACGAGGCCGGTCGCCTGACGCTGATCTGCCGCTTCGGCCACGACAAGGTCGCGGAGAACCTGCCGCGCCTCATCCGCGCCGTCGAGCGGGAAGGCAAGAAGGTCATCTGGTCCTGCGACCCGATGCATGGCAACACGATCACGCTCAATAACTACAAGACCCGCCCCTTCGAGCGGATCCTGTCGGAAGTGGAGAGCTTCTTCCAGATCCATCGCGCCGAAGGCACGCATCCGGGCGGCATCCATATCGAGATGACCGGCAACGACGTGACGGAATGCACGGGCGGCGCACGGGCGCTTTCGGGCGCGGACCTTGGCGACCGCTACCACACGCATTGCGACCCGCGCCTCAACGCCGACCAGGCGCTGGAGCTCGCCTTCCTTCTTGCCGAGCGCATGAAGGGCGGCCGCGACGAGAAGCGGATGGTCGTGAACGGCTGATCGCCTTCCGTTCACGCTTCGGTTCCGTCAATGAGCGGGGCTGATGCATGCATTCAGGAATGTGAATTTGACAGGACCGGGCCGGCTGGCAAAGCTGGCCCGGTTTTCGTTTGGGGGGAATATGAGCGAGGAACATCGGGGACATTGCCTCTGCGGCGCGGTGCGTTTCCGCACGCAGGGAGACCTCAGCAAGATCGTCGCCTGCCATTGCAGCCAGTGCCGGCGGCAGACCGGGAATTTCTACGCCGCGGTCAATGTGCGCGACGAGAAGCTGACGGTGGAAGGATCGGAGAACGTCGCCTGGTATCGTGCAAGCGACCGGGCCGGCCGGGGCTTCTGCCGGACCTGCGGCTCCGCCCTGTTCTGGAAAGGCGACGGTTCCAACTATACCTCGGTCATGGCCGGCGCCTTCGACAGGCCGACAGGGTTTTCCATCGGCGTGCACATCTATTGCGCCGACAAGGGCGACTATTACGAGATTACCGACGGCGCGCCGCAATTCCCGCAGGGCGGGTAAGCCTATTGCACGAGGGCGGGGCGCTGGCAGGCGACGCCCGTCACGCGGATATCCGCTTCCCCGATCTTCACGCCGACGGCAAGCAGCAGATTGTACAGCAGTTCGTCCAGCGCCGGCGTCACCGCGCCGAGCGTCGAGGCGAGCGCCTGCGTGACGAGCGAGGTGCTGAGCCCGAGATTGAGCAACTTGATGTTGATCTCGACCTCGAGCTTTCCGAGCAGGCTCTGGATGGTGGAGGTGAGCGTATCGCGTGTCGAGGTGGATTTCGTCGCCTTGGCGGCGATCTCCGTCGGGGTGAAGGTGAGGCGGTCCTTCGTAAGGTTCTTGGCCTCGGCATGCGCCAGCGCGTCGATGCTGAGGAGCAGGGCATCGACGATCCGGGCTTTCTGCACCCGGGGCTCGTCGGAAAAATCGGCGAGCACGGACGGGTCCACCTTGCCGATGGCGATCTCCGCCACGCCCGCCACGGCATCGACTGCGACATTGGCATTGGACGGCGAGCCGCCGAGGCAGCGGATATCGGCGAGCTTTGCCTCGGACGCGGCGACCTCGACATAGAGCGGCAGCTTGATCCGAAGGCCCGCCAGCGCGGCAAGCCCGTCGACGCCGACCTCGACCGCAAGCCGCGTCTGGGCGCTGCGCACGGCGCTGCCCGGTGCGCCCAGACGGTGGGAGGGCGTTTCGACCGGCGGTTCGCCGATGGCGAGCGCGACGGTCACCGAGGCGAGGCCCGGAATGGCAAGGCCGGTGTCGAGCGCCACCTGGTTCTTGCCGTTGGCCAGGGCCGCGGCGGCGGTGATGATCTGCAGGGCGTTGACGGACATCGCCCAGTCGCCGCCCGTCGCCACGGCTATGCCCTTCTTCGGATCGATGTTGAGGATGCGGGCGAGGGGGAGCTTCACCTTGCTGCCCGACGTCGCCGTCTCTATGGCGTGGAGGGCGGAGCGGACAGGGCCGGAAAGCCCCTCGACGGCGCGCATGGAGGCGAGAAGCTGCGGCATGGTGATGCCGGCATTCAGCACGTCCTCATAGGTGCCGGCCGTCAGGTTCAATTGCGTGGCGACCGCCTTCAGGAAAGGTTGTACCGAAAGGTCCGTGTCGACCAACGCGCGGTAGTCCATCACCTTGAGCGAGAGTTTCGTGCCGAGGAGCTTGCCGAGTAGCGCGTTGAGGATACCCTCGTTGAGGCTGGCAAGGCGTGTGCCGATGGAAAAGGCGGCGACCTTGGTGCGCGAGGCCGAGCCCGTTGCCGAAAGCAGCGGCGACTTCGGCATGAAGACAGAGGCGACGAAGAGGTCGGCGGGGCGGGACAGCGTCACCCGTGCGGCGTCGGCATCGGCCGTCGCCGGCTTGAAGCGGTCCTCGGGCGGAATGTCGGGATCGGCGACGTAGCGGCCGCGCTCGACCGTCGCGGTGGTGACGGCGGCCTTGAGGCCGACCGGCGTTACGGCGGGGATCGTCACGCCGTTCGTGCCAGTGACGGAAGCCGGCAGGTGGTTGAGCGCGAAATAGGTCGCGGCGGCCTTTTCCGCCTCCGCCACGTTGGAGGCGGCGGCGATCGCGGCAAGGTCCGCGGAGGACTGCAACTGCCGGCGCTGCACGGTGAGGTAGCCGTAGTCCACGCCCAGCGCCAGCGAGAAGATCATCAGGGGCAGGCTCGCCGCCGCGAGTATGCCGATATTGCCGCAACGGTCCTGGAGCAGGCGGGGAGGCTTCATCTCACATCCCCCCGATGCGCACGGTGGCGTAGCGCTGAATCTCTTCCTTCGGCAGCGCGAAGGTGAAGAGCTTCCAGATCGGCAGGTCGCTGGAATCGTAGGTGATGGTGACGGTGAACTGGTCCGGATTGCCCGGATCGTCCGTGACGAGCACCTTCATCTTCGTGCGGTTGATGAAGGAATAGTCGAGGCGGGATGCATCGAGGTAGCGGTTGACGAGCGTGACACGCTCGGTCGGGTTGAGCCCGGCAACCGCCGTGCGGGCGGCATCGGCGGCGATCTGCTGCACGGAATGCGTGACGGAAAGGTAGATGCCGTAGGCGATCAGCGTGAACAGCGCGAGGAAGAAGAGCGGGGCGATGATCGCGAATTCCAGCGCCGATGTGCCGGCGCGATCCTTCGACAGGCGGGACAAGGCGTGCACGACATCTCCTCCTTCGGATTGTGTGACGGCATGGCATTCCCCGCATCCCTGATGTGGATGCACGTTTATCGTGCGCCGAGAATCTTAATTTCTCCTATAGATTGATTTGTGTGAATCCCGCCTATTTCTGGTTGTGGCGGGTTGTCACCCCCGTTGGTGCAGCACGTCGTGCAGCCGCAGGATTTCCATCTTCAGCGCGGCGATCTCCTCGATGAAATGGGTGTCGATCTTGTGATGCAGCGCCATGAGCTCGATCTCGGCCTTGAGGTTCACCTCGTAATCCTTGGTGGCCTCAAAGCGGTCGCGGGCTGCCTGCCGGTTCTGCGACATCATGATGATCGGAGCCTGGAGGGCGGCGAGCATGGAAAGCACGAGGTTGAGGAAGATGAAGGGGTAGGGATCGAAGGCATCCTTCGTCAGCAGCAGCGTATTGGCGATCGTCCAGACGACGAGGAAGGCGAGGAAGCCGATGATGAAGGTCCAGGAGCCGCCGATGCGGGCGATGGCGTCGGCGATGCGCTCGCCGACCGATTGCTTCGCCTCGTAGGCGATGTTGCGGTCTTCCGAAAGAATGCGGCCCTCGCGGGAGTGCAGCAGCACGTCGCGCTCGGTCTCGTCGAGCTGGTCGGCGGGCTTGCCGAAGAGGATCTGGGCTGCGTCGTCGAAGGGTCTCATGGCCGGGCTCCGGAAGCGGGAATCGGAGCCCTAGCCTAGCCTTATTCCGGCGAAAATCAGTAGCCTGCTGCCATCAGTTCCGCATGGGAGTCAAAGAAGCGTTCGAGGCCGTACTGCTTGCCGAACATGATGTCGTGCTGCAGGAAGCGGAAGTCGCGCACCAGCGGGTCGAGCGTCTTCTTGCGCGCCCAATCGGGCGTGGCGTTGCCCTTGGCGTCGATCAGCATGTAGCGGTCGATGACGCGCAGCTTGTCGTGCACCGCGCCGAGGAAGCCGGTGTAGTAGGGGTGCTCGTAGCCCGCTTCCTTGAGGATGTAGTAGGAGAGGAATGCCGGGCTGATCGTGCCCACTTCCTTCTCCACGCCGGTCTTGTTCGACCAGATGACGAGCGGGGTCTCGTGCTCCTTCTTCATCTGCTCGGCCGAGCCCTTGCGCGAGGCGGTGATGCCCTGCATGTAGCCGGATGTCTTGTAGACCGTGTTGAGCGGCGGCAGGTGGTCGCCGAAGACGACGATGATCGTCTCGCGGTCGCGTTCCTTCGCCCAGTCCATCAGCATCTTGAGGCTCTGGTCGGCTTCCTTCACGCCCTGGGCGTAGCTTGCCAGCATGCGGTTCTCGCGGGCGTCGAGCTTGCCGTCGATGGCGATGTCGGTCTTCTTGTAGCGGCCGTCGTCATAGGGGCCGTGGCCCTGCAGCGTGACGGCGAAGAAGAAGAACGGGTTTTCCTGCGCGTCCGCCTGGCGGATGATTTCCTTCGTCAGCGCCTCGTCCGAGGTGAAGTTGCCGCGCTTTGCCAGCGGCGGCATCTGGTCGACGTCCTTGAAAGCCTCGAAGCCGAAGGCCTTGTAGACGCTGGTGCGGTTCCAGAACCAGCCGGAGAACGGATGGATGGCGCGTGCCGTATAGCCTTCCGCGCGGAAGAACGTGGCGAGCGAGGGGATCGGCTTGCGCACATATTGCTGGTAGGGGATGCTGCCGGTCGGCAGGAAGGCGTTGGAGAAGCCCGTCAGCGCCTCGAATTCCACATTGGCCGTCAGGCCGCCGAATTCCGGCGAGAAGACGTTGCCGCTGGCGTTTTCGCGGATGACCGGCATCGGATCGGGCGAAAGCTTGACGTTCTGAAGGCGCGTCGGATCCCAGAGGGACTCGCTCATCACCACGATGACGTCCGGCTTGGAGCGATGCGTCGTGCCGGCCGGCAGGGGCTTGGACGGAATCTTGTCGATGGCGTCGATCATGTAGCCGGCAGGCGCCTGCACGTTCGCCATCGGCAGGTTGATCGCGAAGGCCATGACGAAGCCGTTATGGCGGTAGTTCTCCGCCTGGTCCCACATGATCGGGAAGACCTTCAGCCGGTCGCGCACCCAGGAGAAGTCGTTGTAGTCCATGATGGACACGAAGCCGGCAAGCAGCGGCAGCGTGACGGCAAGGCGCGTCAGGCGCTCCTTCCTGGTCAGCGGGCGGAAGCGGCGCCAGGCGAAGATCCAGAGTGCGATGAGGCCGGCGACCGCGGCGAGGACGGCAAGCGCAAGGCCCGCGGCGGTCCACGGGCGGTCCTGCACCAGCACGGGCATCAGTTCGAGGATCTGGCGGCCGAAAAGCAGGTCGGTCGGATAGAGCGGGTCGGTGAGGAACACCTGCTTCTGCTGCGAGATGACGCCCATCAGCACGACGAGCGGGGAGACCAGCAGCACGGCCTTGTGCTGGCGGCCGATCAGCGCGTCGATGGCAAGATAGAGCAGGAAGAACATGCCGGCGGTCGTCCAGCCGGGCTGCTGGAGATTGGTCAGATAGGCATAGGTCTGCCCGAGCGAGCCACGCGTGATGAGTTCGACGACGACGACGGTGGCAAGCGCCAGGAGAAACGAGACGGCCAGCGAGCGCAGAACCGCCAGCGCCTTGGCATGGCGCGCGAAAAAGCCTGCCTCTGCGGCGGAAATCTCGGTGGCTTCGATTGCCACGGCTGCGGAAGTGAACAGGGCCACGGCCTTCTCCGGGTGTCATAAAACTTTCGTGTATCTGTCATACGGATGTCATCTTGAACAGAACATGAATGGCTTGCCCAACGTTTCCGGCGTGCTTTGGTTCCTTCTGTTGCATTGCGGCAATGGTCGCGAACCCCCTGAAAAACGACGGATTTTGCCGAAATCGAATGCAAACCGGCCGCCGTTCATTCCCAAAACGCCAGCCATGCTCTAAAGAGCGTATCGACCGTCCGTCGTTTCCTTAGGCATCGCGCGGGAAAGGCGGACACGAGCAGGAGACGGGTCCGCAGACATGACTTCCGAGACTGAAAAGACCACGCTGCGCATCGCTGTCGCGCAATTGAACCCGACGGTCGGCGACATTGCCGGTAATCTCGCCAAGGCGCGCGCCGCCCGCGAGGATGCGGCCCGGCAGGGCGCCGATCTCCTGCTCCTGACGGAACTCTTCATCTCCGGCTATCCGCCGGAGGACCTCGTGCTGAAGCCAGCCTTCCTGAAGTCCTGCCGCCGGGCGATCGACGACCTTGCCGCCGATACGGCGAAGGGCGGTCCCGGCGTCGTCATCGGTTTTCCGCGCCAGGACGAGACCGGGCGATACAATGCCGTCGCCGTGCTCGACGGCGGCAAGGTGATCGCGGTGCGCGACAAGGTGGACCTGCCGAACTACGGCGAGTTCGACGAGAAGCGCGTCTTCGATCAGGGCGCCATGCCCGGTCCGGTCAATTTCCGCGGCGTGCGGCTTGGCATTCCGATCTGCGAGGATATCTGGGGCGATCTCGGCGTCTGCGAGACGCTGGCCGAGAGCGGCGCGGAAATCCTGCTGTCGCCGAACGGCTCGCCCTATTATCGCGGCAAGGTGGACATGCGCCATCAGGTCGCCCTGAAACAGGTGATCGAGACCGGCCTGCCGCTTCTCTACGCCAACCAGCTCGGCGGGCAGGACGAACTCGTCTTCGACGGCGCGAGCTTCGCCTTCAACGCGGACAAGACGCTCGCCTTCCAGATGAGCCAGTTCGAGGAGACGATCGCGCTCACCACCTGGAAGAAGCACGGCGCTGGCTGGGTCTGCGATGGCGGGCCGATGTCGCGCATTCCCGAGCGGGAGGAGGCGGATTATCGCGCGTGCCTCCTCGGCTTCCGCGACTACGTCAACAAGAACGGCTTCAAGAATGTCGTGCTCGGCCTTTCCGGCGGCATCGACTCGGCGATCTGCGCGGCCATCGCCGTGGATGCGCTCGGCGAGGAGCGGGTGCGCTGCGTCATGCTGCCCTACCGCTATACCTCGAAGGACTCGCTGAAGGACGCGGCCGATTGCGCGAAGGCGCTCGGCTGCCGCTACGACATCGTGCCGATCGAGGCGCCGGTGAGCGGCTTCCTCTCTTCGCTCTCCGAGCTTTTCGAGGGGACGGACGAGGGGATCACCGAGGAGAACCTCCAGAGCCGCGCCCGCGGCACGATCCTCATGGCGATCTCCAACAAGTTCGGCTCGATGGTCGTCACGACCGGCAACAAGTCGGAAATGTCGGTCGGCTACGCCACGCTCTACGGCGATATGAACGGCGGCTTCAATCCCATCAAGGACCTCTACAAGATGCAGGTCTACGGCCTGTCGCGCTGGCGCAACGGGCATGTGCCGCCGGGTGCGCTTGGCCCCTCGGGCGAGGTCATTCCGCACAACATCATCGACAAGGCTCCGTCCGCGGAACTGCGGCCCAACCAGACCGACCAGGATTCGCTGCCGCCCTATCCGGTGCTTGACGACATCCTCGAATGCCTCGTCGAGATGGAGATGAGCACGGAGGAGATCGTCGCGCGCGGCCACGACGCGGCGACTGTCCACCGCATCGAGCATCTGCTCTACATCGCCGAATACAAGCGCCGCCAGTCCGCGCCGGGCGTGAAGATCACCCGCAAGAATTTCGGCCGCGACCGCCGCTACCCGATCACCAACCGGTACCGTGACCGGGGGTAGTGCCGTGTATCGGCAAGCGCGCGCTGAAGAAGGTTGTCGATAACGGGCAGCCTTCCGTTGCGGTCGTGGGTTAAGCTTTCGCTCACCAGCCTGTTTAAGCGAATTTTGCCGTCTGTCCGCTAGCCTTCCCCCAACAATCCGGAAAACCGGATGGCCGGACAGGGGAAATGATGGCGGGCAGGGCGGAAAAGGGGCGGGCGAGGCGACGGCGCGGTGTCGGGACGGCAATCCGGATGACGGCCGTCTTGATTGTCGTTCTGTTCGGCGCCGCCAACTATCTCGTCCTCGACCATGCCATCGACCGGTCCGACAGCTTCGTCATCGAGACCGAGCGCACGCTGGTCCGCAACGAGTTCAGCCACCAGATCGATCAGGTGGTGCAGTATCAGAGCCAGCTTTCCTTCTGGGACAAGACTTTCAGGGAACTGGCGAACGGCATGCCCGGCGAGGCTTTCGTGCATGACCAGATCCGCGACTGGATGTGGTCGGACTTCGGCTTCTCATGGATGATCTTCGCCTCGCCGGATGGGGAAAAGGTTCTCGGCGTGCATCGCGGCGAGAAGGTCTCGGACCGCAAGGCCCGCGAGAAGCTGCAATGGGTGAGCGATCTCACCCGCAAGGCCGAGCGGGCCTACCGCAATGCGCTTTCGCCCGATCGGGGCGGCTGGCAGGTTGCCCCCGCAAAGGAGGATCCAGACCTTCTGACACCGGCGCTGCCGCAGATCCACGTCACCGGCATGCGGCTCATCGAGGGCACGATGAGCATCGTCGTCGTGCAGGCGGTCGTTCCGAAGACGCTCTATATCCCGGCAGGGCGTCTGCAGCCCACCCTGCTCGTCACGGTCAAGCCGATCTCGCAGAAGATGCTGGCCGATGCTGAACGGCGGCTCGGCGTGCATGGCCTTGCCTTCGTTCCCATCGTCAGCGTGGAGCCCGGGTTGGCGATGACGTCTGTCGGTGCCGATGCCTATAATCCCATGGTCGCCTCGTGGCGTCCGAACATGCCGGGCTCCTTCGTCTGGCACTCGGCGTTGCCGCAGATCGCGCTGTTCGTGCTGGTCTTTGCCGGCGTGATGCTTTTCGGTGCGGCCCGCTTTGCCGCTCTCGTCCGGGCGCTGCAACGCAGCGAGGAGAAGAATGCCTTTCTCGCCCGGCACGATCCGCTGACAGGGCTGAGGAACCGCAGCGGCTTCGACGAGGACCTGCTTCACGCCGAGGGCGCGGGCAAGGGCTTTTCCATCCTCTCCATCGACCTCGACCGGTTCAAGGCGGTCAACGACCGGCATGGCCATGTGGCGGGCGATATCGTGCTGCAGGCCGTCGCCCGTCGCTTTTCCGACCGGGTCGGCGGGCAGGGCTGCGTGGCGCGGCTCGGCGGCGACGAATTCTGCGTGCTGCTGGCTGGCGAGCATGACCGCGAAAGCCTTCTGGCGCTGGCCGGCAACCTCGTGCTCGATACGCAGTTGCCCATCGCCTATGGCGCCCATCTGCTGCTGATCGGCGGCAGTGCCGGCATCGCGCAGTTCCCGGTCCATGGCGGAACCGTTCACGATGTCATGGTGAAGGCCGACGCCGCGCTCTATGCGGCCAAGAACGCCGGCCGTAACCGCGCCGTCCATGCCGGCGACATCGAGAACGTCGCGAGCACGCACGCCGCCTAGCGGATGAGGTCGGCCGGGATATTGAAGGGCGTCACCACTTCGACGGCCGAGAGCCGCGCCGGGCCGCCGGCCTGCCGCGGGCGCTTTCGGGCAAGCACCGCCTCGAAGACCCGCCGCGCATCCGTGCGCAGGTCGTGGTGCAGCACAAAGGAAAGCTTTCCCGCCCGCAGGAGATCGAGATTTTCGGCATCGAGGTCATGCGCGACATAGATCCGGCAGGGTCTTGCCGCCGTCTCGAAGGCCGAGAGCACGGCGCGGTTTCCGCCGCCGATGGAATAGACACCGGCAATGTCCGGGTGCCTTGCGAGGGCCGCGGCGACGAGGGCGCCGGTCGCCGTATCGCGGCCGAAGCCCTCGCTGACCTCGACGATGCCGAGTTCGGGATAGCGCTCGCGCATCAGTCGGCGAAAGCCGATCTCGCGCTCCTCCTCGCCGCGGAAGCGGTTGGAACTGAGCGTGACGAGGATATGGAGCCTTTCGCCCTTCAGCCGCTCGCCGATGAGATAGGCCGCCGTTTCGCCGGCGGCGCGGTTGTCCGCGCCGGCATAGGCGGTGCGCGGCGTGTTGGGCAGGTCCGTCACCAGCGTGACGACGGGGATTCCCGCCGCCTCCAGCCGGGCGACCGCGCCGGCCACTTCCGGCACGTCCGCCGCCTTGAGCGCGACGCCGTCGGTGCCGCGCAGGCGGATGCGGTCGAGCATCTGTGCCATGTCCGCCGGGCGGATGAGATCGGCGAAATGGAAGCGCGCGCGGAAAACGGCGGCGGCGAATGTTGCCGCCTCGCTTTCGAAGGCGCGGCGCACCGCGCTGGTGAAGCGATCCGGTGCCTCCATGACCACGTCGATGCCATGCAGGCGGGCGGGACTGTCCTGCGCCGCCGCCTGGCGTTCCAGCTCGATGATGGCCGCATGTACGCGCGCCGCCGTCTGCCGGCGCACGCCCGGGCGGCCGTTCAGCACGCGGTCGACCGTCGCCGTGCTGAGGCCGGCCTGGAAGGCGATGTCCTTGACGAGGAAGGGATGGGCCATGGCGTTCCTGATGGATTTTTGATGGTTTCCCGATCTATCGCGGATCGGGGCAGGCCGTATAGTTCCCGTTCGATATCGCATGCTGCCGAATATCCGCTTTTCGAAGGAAAGCCTTCCGAAACAGATGGATGGCCGTCACGGCTGAGAAAAAGAGTCAATGGGAAACGGCCTCGCGATAAGGCCTGGATGGAGGAATGCAATGAGCGATGGTGCACGACTCGACGGCAGGATCGCCGTCGTCACGGGGGGAACGCAGGGGCTCGGCGCGACGATCGCCCGGCTTTTCGCCGAGCGCGGCGCGGCCGGCCTCGTCATCTGCGGCCGCAACGCGGCCAAGGGCGAGGCGAAGGCGCGGGAGATTTCGGACGCGACGGGCGTGAAGACTGTCTATGTGCAGGCGGATCTCGAAAAGGTCGACGATGCCCGTGCGGTGATCGCCGCCGCGGACAAGGCTTTCGGGCGCATCGACGCGCTGGTCAATGCCGCCGCCCTCACGGATCGCGGCACGATCCTCGATACGAGCCCGGAACTCTTCGACAGGATGTTCGCCGTCAATGTGCGCGCGCCATTCTTCCTGATGCAGGAGGCGATCAAGGTGATGCGGCGCGAGAGGATCGAGGGCACGATCGTCAATATCGGTTCCATGTCCGCCAAGGCGGGCCAGCCCTTCATCTCGGCCTATTGCGCCTCCAAGGGTGCGCTGGAGACGCTGACGAAGAACACGGCCTATGCCGTGCTGCGCAACCGCATCCGCGTCAACGGCCTCAATATCGGCTGGATGGCCTCGGAGGGCGAAGACCGCATCCAGCGCGAATATCACGGTGCGGCGGAGGACTGGCTGGCGAAGGCGGCGGCGGCCCAGCCGTTCGGCCGGCTCGTCGATCCGGCGGAAGTGGCGCGGGCCTGCGCCTATCTCTCCTCGGCGGAATCCGGCCTGATGACGGGTTCGGTCATCTGCTTCGACCAGTCGATCTGGGGCGCCTATGACGGCTCGCCCCATCCCGAAGCGCCGCTCTGAGCGGCCGGCCGCCGGCGTCAGTTGACGTCGGCGTCGGCCGGGCGGCCGAGGTCGATGGCTGTGGAGTTTTCCGGCAGGAAGACCGGGCCGACGGTGCGCACCTTGCTTTTGGCGGGATCGTAGTCGCGTTCCTCGACGGCGACCGGTGGCTTTTCGGCGACCGTTTCCTTTTTCGGCAGGGTGCGGATTGTGGTGACGGAGCCGTTCTCGCCGCCGTCCGCTTCACCGGTGCCGGCGGTCGTGCCGTTGCCTTCGGCCGCCTTCTCGCGCCTGATCATCTCCTGATAATAGGCCGAGAGATTGCAGCCGCAATCGCCGGGTCTGGAGAGGTCGCGCGTGCGGTAGGCGAAGGCGTTCTGCAATTCGTAATAGGGGCGCCCGGTGACCGTCGAGGTCATCTGGTCGGTTTCCTGGCCGCTCGACATCGACTGGTAGAAGAGCTCCGTCGGCGTCTGCGGGCACATCATCTCGCAGACCTTCTGGTCGCGGCGGAAGTCGAGGGGTGTCGCGCCCGAGGAGATCGGGAAGAAGCCGCCGTCGCAGGTGCGCACGCAGACGGTGCGCAGGTTTCCATGGCCTGAGCTGCCGCCGAGCGAGCGCAGTTCCAGCCGCTCGCTGCCCTCCGGCGCCGTGCCGAGCGGCAGGGTGCGGGTGTCGTCGAGCGTGCGCAGGGGCTCGGTCGCGGCGACCGGCATGATTTCCGGCTCGTCGTTGCAGCCATTGGCCTCCAGGGCCGCAAGCAGGCGGTTTCGCTTGCCTGAAGATGACACGCCGCCGGCAAACTCCCGCCGCTTGCCGTCGAGCACCTGGATATTCTGCTCCATGCGGCCGATGACGGAGGCGAGCGTCGCGCAGGCATCGGCATTCGGTCCGCCGATCACGATGATGCTGCCGCTGGAGCAGCGCAGGCGCCGCTGGTCGCTCTTCGCCTTGCGCAACTGGATGTTCTGCCGGGCGATCGCACTGGCATATTTGCGGGCGCTCGCCGTGTCGACGACGACCTTCGGCAGGTTCGCAAGCTCGGCCCGGATACCCTCGCACACGCCCGCCGCCGCCGTGCCGCCCGAAAGGATGAGCGGCAGGCCGGTGAGAGCGGCGAAAAGAAGACGGGCGCGTGCCTTCACGTCGATCGATCCCTGAATGCCTGAATTTCTTGGGCCTGAAGGCCGTTTTCGAGGCTTCATCATAGGCCGCGCGGAGGGGAGCGCAACGTTCTCCCGCATTTGTGATTAACGGGCCTGCCTTGCAACCGCCGCCGCCGGGCCCTAGATATCGGCCATCGTCAATGCCGACCGGATGGTGCGCCATGGAATTCGACCCGACCGCAAACCGACTTCGTTTTGTCCTCGGGGAACTCCGTATCCATGCCGCATTCCATCACACTTTCGAAAATCACGTGGTCGACGCCTGACGGGCACACGCTTCTTTCCGACCTCGACCTGACCTTCGGTTCCGAGCGCGCCGGCCTTGTCGGCCGCAACGGCGTCGGCAAGACGACGCTGCTGAAGCTCGTCACCGGCGATCTTGCGCCGCAATCCGGCTCAGTCACGGTCGAGGGCACGCTCGGCCTCCTGCGCCAGAGCGTGCAAATCGCGCCGGACGAAACGGTTGCCGATCTCTTCGGCATTGCCGAAGCGCTCGACCTTCTAGCGCGCGCCGAGCGCGGCGAGGCGAGCGCCGAGGCGCTTGCCGGGGCCGACTGGACGCTGGAGGCCCGCCTTGCCGCCGCGCTCGCCCGCGTCGGGCTGGAGGCAGAGGCGGGAACGCCGCTGGCCGCGCTTTCCGGCGGGCAGGGGACGCGGGCGGCGCTTGCCGCCCTCATCTTCCGCGAGCCGGATTTCCTGCTGCTCGACGAGCCGACCAACAATCTCGACCGCGACGGGCGGCGGGCGGTCATCGACATGCTCGCCGGCTGGCGGGCGGGCGCCATCGTTGTCAGCCACGACCGCGAACTTCTCGACACCATGGACGCCATCGTCGAGCTGACAGGCCTCGGCGCGACGCGCTACGGCGGCAACTGGAGCGCCTATCGCGCGCGAAAGGCGCTGGAGCTCGCGGCCGCGCATCGCGACCTTGCTGACGCGGAAAAGCACGCGGCCGATATCGCGCGCACAGCGCAGGCCGTCGCCGAGCGCAAGGCACGCAAGGACAGCGCCGGGCGCCGCAAGAAGGCGCGCGGCGACATTCCGCGCATCATGCTGGGCGCGATGAAGGAGCGGAGTGAGCTGACGAGCGGCGCGAATGCGCGGCTTGCCGAAAGCCGGCAGGCGCAGGCGGCCGAGGCGGTGACGACGGCGCGCGAGCGCATCGAAACCCTCCAGCCGCTCACCGTCTCCGTGCCGCCGACGCATCTTCCCGCAAGCCGGACGGTGTTGCGCATGGAGGGCGTGACGGCCGGCTACCTGCCGGAACGGCCGGTGATCCGCGACCTTTCCTTTGCGATGACCGGGCCGGAGCGGGTCGCGGTGACGGGGCCGAACGGCTCCGGCAAGACGACGTTCCTCGCACTCGTCACCGGACAGTTGCAGCCTTGGCAGGGGAGCGTGCGCCTTTTCACCGACGCCGCGATGCTGGACCAGCGCGTCAGCCTGCTCGACCCGGCGCTGTCGATCCGTGACAACTTCCGGCGCATCAATCCCGAGGCCGACGAGAATGCCTGCCGTGCGGCGCTGGCGCGCTTCATGTTCCGGGCGGATGCGGCCTTGCAGGTCGCCGGAAGCCTGAGCGGTGGGCAGATGCTACGCGCCGGCCTTGCCGCCGTGCTGGGCGGGACCAGGCCGCCGGCGCTCCTCATCCTCGACGAGCCGACGAACCATCTGGACATCGATTCCATCGAGGCGGTGGAGGCGGGGTTGCGATCCTATGACGGCGCGCTGCTGGTGGTCAGCCACGATGAGCCGTTCCTGCAAGCTATCGATATCACGCGCCGGCTGGAACTCTGAACGAAAACGGCCGCCGGAAGGCGGCCGTTTCATAAGGCGGATGGCGCGGCTCAGGCCGGATTGGAGGCTTCCACCACGGCGAGGGCGGCCATGTTGACGACGCCGCGCGAGGTGACGGACGGCGAGAGGATGTGGGCGGGCATGGCCGCGCCGAGCAGGATCGGGCCGACATGCAGGCTGTCCGTCATCGTCTTCACCACGCCGAGCGTGATGTTGGCGGCGTCGAGGTTCGGGAAGACCAGCAGGTTGGCCTCGCCGGTGAGCGTCGAATCCGGCATGACGCGCTGGCGCAGCACCTCGGAGATCGCCGAATCGCCGTGCATTTCGCCATCGGCTTCCAGCGTCGGGTCCACCTCGCGGACGATCTCCATCGCCTTGCGCATCTTGAAGCTGCTATTCGAATCCCGCGAACCGAAATTGGAATGCGAGACGAGGGCGGCACGCGGCGTGATGCCGAAGCGGCGGATTTCCTGCGCGGCCATGACGGTCATCTGCGCGACCTCCTCGGCCGTCGGGTCCATCGTCACATAGGTGTCGGTGAAGAAGGTGGCGCCGCGCTGCGAGATGAGCAGGCTGAGCGCGGAGAAGTCGAGCACGCCTTCCTTCTTGCCGATGATCTGGCTGACGTCGCGCAGGTGCTTGGCGTAGCGGCCTTCGACGCCGCAGATCAGCGCATCGGCCTCGCCGCGCTTGACGGCGAGCGCGCCGATGACCGTCTGGTTGGTGCGAACGATGGTGCGGGCGGCCTCCGGGATCACGCCGCGGCGGCCGACGATGCGGAAATAGTCGTCGACATAGTCACGGTAGCGCGGATCGTCTTCCGGGTTGACCACGGCGAAATCGGTGTTCGGGCGGATGCGCAGGCCGTAGCGGTTGAGGCGCGCCTCGATGATCTGCGGACGGCCGATGAGGATCGGCTTGGCGATCTCCTCTTCCAGCAGCACCTGGGCGGCGCGCAGCACGCGCTCGTCCTCGCCCTCGGCGAAGATCACGCGCTTCTTCTCGGCCTTCCTCGCGGCGGCGAAGATCGGCTTCATGATGAAGCCGGAGCGCCAGACGAAGCGGTTGAGCTGGTCGAGATAGGCGTCGAAATCGGTGATCGGCCGCGAAGCGACGCCGGTTTCGGCCGCGGCGCGCGCGACGGCCGGCGCGATGCGCAGGATGAGGCGCTGGTCGAAGGGCGAGGGGATCAGGTAGTTCGGGCCGAAGCTCGGCGTATCGCCGGAATAGGCGCGGGCGGCAACGTCGGACACTTCCTCACGGGCGAGCGCGGCGATGGCCCGCACGGCCGCCATCTTCATCTCCTCGTTGATCGTGCGCGCGCCGCAATCGAGCGCGCCGCGGAAGATGTAGGGGAAGCAGAGGACGTTGTTGACCTGGTTGGGGAAGTCGGAGCGGCCGGTGCAGATCATCGCGTCGGGACGGGCGGCGCGCGCCTCCTCCGGCATGATCTCCGGCTTCGGGTTGGCGAGCGCCATGATCAGCGGCTTTTCCGCCATGCGCACGAGAAGCTCCGGCTTCAGCACGCCGGCGGCCGAAAGGCCGAGGAAGACGTCGGCGCCGTCGATGGTCTCGGAAAGCTGGCGCTTGTCCGTCTCCTGCGCGTAGACGGCCTTCCACTGGTCCATCAGTTCTTCGCGGCCCTTGTAGACGACGCCCTCGATGTCGTGGACCCAGATGTTCTCGACTTTCGCGCCGAGGGCGACGAGCTGGTTGAGGCAGGCGAGCGCGGCAGCGCCAGCGCCGGAAGCGACGATCTTGGCGTCGGGCAGCGACTTGCCGGCGAGCTCCAGGCCGTTCAGGACGGCGGCCGCGACGATGATCGCCGTGCCGTGCTGGTCGTCGTGGAAAACGGGAATGTCCATCTTCTCGCGGAGCTGGCGCTCCACCTCGAAGCATTCCGGCGCCTTGATGTCTTCCAGGTTGATGCCGCCGAAGGTCGGCTCCAGCGCGGAGACGACATCGACCATCTCCCCGACGGTCGGCGCGTCGATCTCGATGTCGAAGACGTCGATGCCGGCGAATTTCTTGAAGAGGACGGCCTTGCCCTCCATCACCGGCTTGGAGGCGAGGGGGCCGATATTGCCGAGGCCGAGCACGGCCGTGCCGTTGGAGACAACCGCGACGAGGTTGGCGCGGGCGGTGTAGTCGGCGGCGGTGTTCGGATCGTCGCGGATCGCAAGACACGGCGCTGCGACGCCCGGCGAATAGGCGAGCGCGAGGTCGCGCTGGTTGCCGAGCGGCTTGGTCGGGTTGATCTCCAGCTTGCCGGGACGCGGATGACGGTGGAAGAAGAGGGCCTGCTGGTCAATGTCGCCGCTTGCGGGGCCGTCCTGCGTCCTCGATTTATCAGCCGTGCTCATGATGCGTCCTGCCATATGCTGTTTTCGTCGCGGTTTCTCGGGGGCGAAGCCGCCGCAACGGTAAGTTTCCGGAGTCTTCCATAAAGCCGCAATCGCCGGCCTGTGCAATGCCTATTTGCTGCCGGAAAAGGCATAGGTGTGTCATCAATCTGAAACAGGAGTCTGGTTTTCAACGGGAGGAAAGCCGCCCGTCCGAAGAGGATCGCGGCGGCCGGCCACCCGGAGACAGACGCATGACCGCGACCCCCGTCGACCCCAATGTCCGCCACTTCCGCACGCTGTTCATCTCGGACGTGCATCTCGGATCGAAGGCCGCCAAGGCGGACTTCCTGATCGACTTCCTGCGGCATCACGAAGCGGAGACCATCGTGCTCGTCGGCGACATCGTCGACGGCTGGCGCCTCAAGCGCAACTGGTACTGGCCGCAGGCCTTCAACGACGTGACGCAGAAGCTCCTGCGCAAGGCCCGCAAGGGCACCCGCATCGTCTATATTCCCGGCAACCACGACGAATTCCTGCGCGACTTCCCCGGCACGCATTTCGGCGGCGTCGAGGTGGCCGAGCGTATCATCCACGAGGCCGCCGACGGTCGGCGCTACCTCGTGCTGCACGGCGACGAGTTCGACGTGGTGGTGCGCCATGCCCGCGTCGTCGCCTATCTCGGCGACTGGGCCTATGACGCGGCCATCGCGATCAACGTCGTCTTCGCCGCCATCCGCCGCCGGCTGGGGCTGCCCTACTGGTCCTTCTCCTCCTGGGCCAAGCAGCAGGTGAAGACGGCCGTGAACTTCATCGGCGAATTCCAGAGGGTCGTCGTCGAGGAGGCGCGCCGCAACGATGCGGATGGCGTCATCTGCGGCCATATCCACCATGCCGTGATCACCGAGATCGACGGCATCCGCTACATCAACAGCGGCGACTGGGTGGAAAGCTGCACGGCCATCGCCGAGCACCACGACGGCCGGATGGAGCTGATCACCTGGCAGCAGATGGCCGCAGCCCCCGTCGAGGTCCTGCCGGTCTCGCGCCAGATGCCCGCCATCGAGGTGCGGGAGCCGGCCGGCGTGGAGGCTGCGTAGGGGGATTTTCGTTAGGGCAATCTTTGGGGCTTGCCCCTCACCCTAACCCTCTCCCCGCAGGCGGGGAGAGGGAACTTGCCCCAAGCGACGTTGGGGGAAATTGGGGAAACCGGTGCGGCATATCCCTTCGCCCCGCTTGCGGGGAGAAGGTGGCCGGCAGGCCGGATGAGGGGCGCGGCGTACACCGTGAAAGCCGCTCTCGCGGGGAGGCGCCGCCTCGCAGAATTATCCGCCGCCGCCCGCAGAAATAGCGGATTGGCGTACGTATATCGGCGTGATAGAGCGGAGGGCGTTCCAACGCAGGTTCCCCGCCAATGACTGCCCCTTCCGGGTTTACCGTGACCGCCGGCGCGCCGCCGTATTTTGCCGCGCGCATCGCCCTCGTCTTTTGCGCGCCGATGATGGTCAACGGCATTGCGCTGCCGTTCTTCCCGGTCTGGCTCGAAACCCTGTCGATGAACGATTTCCAGATCGGCATCGTGCTCGCCCTGCCGATGTTCGTGCGCGTCTTCACCGCGCCCGCGGCGGGTGTCATTGCGGACCGGATCGGCGAGCGCTCGGTCGTGCTCATGTGGTCGGGCGTGTTGTCGCTGGCGACGGCGCTCCTGTTCTTCGGCGTGCACGGCTTCTGGCCGGTACTCCTGCTCTATACGCTGCAATGCGCGGTCTATTCGCCCTATGTACCGATCACCGACGCCATCGCGCTTTCGGGCGTGCGGCGCTGGAATTTCGACTACAGCCGGATGCGGCTGTGGGGCTCGCTCGCCTTCATCGTAGCGACGATGATCGGCGGCTGGCTTGCCGGGCTCTACGGGGGGGCGATGGTGCTGCCGGCGATGGCCGCGGCCTTCGCGCTGACGGTGGTGGGGGCGGTGATCGTGCCGAAGATCGGCCGGCCGCGCCGTCCGTCCCCCATCGCGGCGATCGCCACCATGCCGGCGGCGCGCACGCTCCGGCAGCGCGACGTGCAGCTCATGCTGATCGGCGTTTCACTGGTCAATGCGAGCCATGCCATGCTCTATGCCTTCTCGGTGATCTACTGGCGCAAGAAGGGCTTCAGCGGCACGGATATCGGCCTTCTCTGGAGCGTCGGCGTCCTTGCCGAGGTGATCCTCTTCGCCTGCGCCGTCCGGCTGCGGCGGCGTTTCAATCTCTGGTCCATGATGATCTTCGGTTGTTCGGCCGCGGTCGGGCGCTGGCTGGTCTTTCCGCTCGAGATGCCGTTCGCCGGCTATTTCGTGCTGCAATGCCTGCATGCCTTCACCTTCGCGCTCCTGCATGTCAGCGTGCAGAGCCGCATGGTCGAGCGCGTGGCGGAGGAGCAGGAGGCGGCGGCGCAGGGGCTTTATTTCTTCTACACCGGCATCTTCATGGCGGCGGCCACCTTCATCTCCGGCTATGCCTTCAACTGGTATGGCGTCGACGGGTTCTATCTGATGTCCGTCATCGCGGCGGCGGGACTCGTCTGCGTCGTCGCAGGGCGATTCGCCGCGCCGCGCCTGGGCGATCAGCCCCAGAGCGTGGCTTCCGGCGGATAGACGTTCGAGCCCTCGTAGTGAAGGCCGGGTTCCCGGTCGCGGGCCAGCAGCAGCGGGCCGTCTAGATCGACGAAATCGGCGCCCTGTGCCAAAAGCACCGCCGGGGCCATGCCGAGCGACGTGCCGACCATGCAGCCCACCATGATCTTCAATCCATGGTCGCGCGCGGCCTGTCTGAGGGCTAGCGCCTCCGTCAGCCCGCCGGTCTTGTCGAGCTTGATGTTGACCGCGTCGTAGCGGTCGGCGAGCGCCGCCACGTCCTGCGTGCGGTGCACGCTCTCATCGGCGCAGACCGGGATGGGGCGCGCATGGTCGCGAAGCGCCGAATCGCCTCCAGCGGGAAGCGGCTGCTCGACGAGGGCGATGCGCGCCTCGGCGCAGAGCGCGAAATGATGGGCGAGGTTTTCCGGCGTCCAGCCCTCGTTGGCGTCGAGGATGATGGCGCTTTCCGGCGCGCCGGTGCGCACCGCGCGGATGCGGGCGGCATCGTCCGGCGTGCCGACCTTGACCTTCAGCAGCGGCCGCCAGGCATGTTCGGCCGCCTGGCGCTGCATCGCCTCCGGCTCGCCGAGCGAGAGCGTATAGGCCGTGACGAGCTTTTGCGGAGCGGCGGTATCGATGACCTGCCAGGTCGGCACGCCGGAGAGTTTGGCTTCGAGGTCCCAGAGCGCGCAGTCGAGGGCGTTGCGCGCCGCGCCTGCGGGCATGGCGCGGGCGAGGTCCTCCCGGCCCATGCCGTCCTCGATAGCGCCGCGCATCGCCTCGATGGCGTCGAGCACGCCGGCGACCGATTCGCCGTAGCGGGCATAGGGCACGCATTCGCCGCGGCCGGAAAGGCCCGAGGCGCCTATCGCGCAGGTCACCACCTCGGCCGTCGTCTTCGCGCCGCGCGAAATGGTGAAGGCCCCGGCAATGGGGAAGCTTTCGGTTTGGGCGAGGAGTGTGCGGCGCATGGGCAATCCTGACAGGGCAGAAAATTTCAGGGCGGAGTGAGGCTTTCGGCGGTTCGTTCGGTGACAGATGGCCGGCGAGCCGGTAAGACAGGCGCATGTTGTCCCAAGCACGGGAAGATGCAAGAGACTTGACCGCCGCCGCCAGCCCCACAGCCGAAATCTCGACCGAGCGCCTGCCGGACAATGGCGGGGAGATCTGGCGTCTCTCCGGCCCCTGGATCAACACGACCGCCGTCGCCGCCGGCAAGCGGCTCGAGAAGGTCGCGAGCGGCGCGGGCGGGACGCTCGAAATCGACCTCAGCGCGGTGGAGGAGATGGATACGGCCGGCGCCTGGCTGCTGCGCCGCGCCATCACCGCGCGGCAGGCCAAGGGGGGTGAGGTCAGCGTCAGCGACCATAAGGGCACGCGCTATGCCGACCTGATATCCGCCCTGCCGGAAACGCTCGCCGAGCCCGGCGAGGACAAGCGCCCGCCCGGTACCCTGTTCGAGCGCCTGTTCACGCCGGTCGGCAAGATCATGTACAATCTCTGGGACGATGCCGTCGCGGCGATGTTCATCCTCGGCTCGGCGGTGCGCGGCGCGCAGCTCAAGCTCGGCCGCAGGAGCGGCGTATCGCCGGCCGCCATCGTGAACCAGATCGACCATATGGGCGTGCGCGCCGTGCCGATCATCCTCCTGATGTCCTTCCTCATCGGGGCGATCATCGCGCAGCAGGGTGCTTTCCAGCTCCGCTATTTCGGCGCGGAAGTCTTCGTGGTCGACCTCGTCGGTATCCTCCAGCTCCGCGAGATCGGCGTGCTCTTGACGGCGATCATGATCGCCGGCCGCTCCGGCAGTGCCATCACGGCCGAAATCGGCTCGATGAAGATGCGCGAGGAGATCGACGCGCTGAAGGTTATGGGCCTCAGCCCTATCGGCGTGCTCGTCTTCCCGAGGCTGGTGGCGCTGACCGTCGCGCTGCCGCTCCTGACGATCATCGCGAACTTCGCGGCCCTTGCGGGCGCGGCGGTCGTCGCCTGGGCTTATTCCGGCATCACCTTCGACACGTTCCAGTCGCGCCTGCGCGAGGCGATCGACCTTTCGACCATCGTCTCGGGCATGATCAAGGCGCCGTTCATGGCCCTCATCATCGGCATCGTCGCCTCCGTGGAGGGCCTGAAGGTCGGCGGCAGCGCCGAATCGCTCGGCCGGCACGTCACCGCCTCGGTAGTGAAGGCGATCTTCGTCGTCATCCTGGTCGACGGGTTGTTCGCCATGTTCTACGCCGCTATCAATTTCTAGGGATGCCCATGGATCCGGCAAAACAGGACGACGTGGTGCTCTCGGTCAAGGACCTGACCGTTGGTTTCGGCAGCAACATCGTCCTCGACAGGCTCAACCTCGACATCTATCGCGGAGAAATCCTCGGCTTCGTCGGCGCGTCGGGCACCGGCAAGTCGGTGCTGATGCGCACCGTGCTGCGCCTCCTGCCGCGCCGTTCGGGCAATATCCGCATCTTCGGCACGGACTTCGACAAGGCATCGGAAGCCCAGAGGCTGGCGCTCGACATGAAGCTCGGCGTCCTCTTCCAGCAGGGCGCGCTATTCTCTTCGCTGACGGTGAAGGAGAATATCCAGGTGCCGATGCGCGAATATCTCGACCTGCCGCAGGCGATGATGGACGAGCTGGCGCGCCTCAAGATCGAGCTGGTCGGCCTTGCGCCCGAGGCAGCGGACAAGTTCCCTTCCGAGCTTTCCGGCGGCATGATCAAGCGCGCGGCGCTGGCCCGCGCGCTTGCGCTCGATCCGGCACTGGTCTTCCTCGACGAGCCGACCTCGGGCCTCGACCCCATCGGCGCGGCGGAATTCGACGAGTTGATCGCCAAACTGCGCGACACTCTTGGCCTCACCGTGTATATGGTGACTCACGACCTCGACAGCCTGTTTTCGGTATGCGACCGCATCGCCGTGCTCGGGCAGAAGAAGGTTCTGGTCGAAGGCACGATCGAGGACATGCTGGCCTTCGACGATCCGTGGGTGCAGTCCTATTTCCGGGGCAAGCGGGCACGGTCGATCGTGCGGAAGCAGGAATAACGGGACCTTTCGGCCCCGGCGAATAGAATTGCGGCAGGATGGACGCATGGAAACGAAAGCCAACTACGCCCTCGTCGGTTTCTTCACCGTGCTGGTCATGGCGGCCGCCTTCGTCTTCGTCTACTGGATGTCGCAATACGGGCGCGGCGGTGACATGGCGCAGCTGGCGATCCGCATTCCGGGCTCGGCCAATGGCCTTTCCGTCGGCTCGCCGGTGCGTTTCAACGGCATTCCCGTCGGCTCGGTGCGCAGCCTCGCCATCGATTCCAAGGACCCGCGCTTTTCCGTCGCCATGACGGAGGTGCTGACGAGCGCGCCGGTGAAGAAGTCGACCAGCGCGGTGCTGGAAGTGCAGGGCCTGACGGGCGCGGCCTATATCGAGCTCGGCGGCGGCAATGCGGGCGATCCCAACATCCTGCGCGAGGCCTTCGACAACGAGACAACCGCCGTGCTCCAGGCCGAGCAATCGAGCGTGACGAATATCCTTTCGACCGCCGACAAGATCCTGAAGCGCGCGGACACGGCGATCTCCGATATTCAGGGCTTTGTCGCCGATGCGCGCGGTCCGCTCACCAACACGATCCGCAACGCGGAGAAGTTCTCCGATTCGCTCGCGCGCAACGGCGAGAACATCGACGAGTTCCTGAAAAGCGTCGGCGGGCTGTCGGATACGTTCAGGAACCTTTCCGGCCGGCTGGATTCCACGCTCGCCTCCGTCGATTCGCTCATCAAGGCGGTCGATCCGAAGAAGGTCGAGGACTTCGTCGGCAATGTCGACAAGGTCAGCAGGGACATCGCGGACGCCTCGGGCGACGTGAAGGCGACTGTCGAGGGCTTCCGCAAGACGGCCGAGACCTTCGACGCCTTCGGCAAGCGCGCCAGCGAGACGCTCGACAAGGTCGATACGCTGATGGCTGCCGTCGACGCGCAAAAGGTCAGCGGCGCGATCGACAACATCTCGGTCGCGACGGACGATGTCCGCAAGGCGATCGCTTCCGTCACGGGCGTCGCTAACCGCATCGGCGAGCGCAAGGAAGACATCGACCAGATCATCACCGACGTGAAGCAGATGTCGAACAAGCTGAACGCCGCGTCCACGCGCGTCGACGGCGTGCTGGCCAAGCTCGACGGCTTCCTGGGCGAGGGGGATTCCGAATCGCTCTTCGCCGAGGCCAAGGCGACGCTGCAATCGATCAAGCAGGCCGCCGATACGCTGAACGGCCGCATCGGCCCCATCGCCGATGGCCTGCAGCGCTTCTCCGGCTCGGGCCTGCGCGACGTCGAGGCTCTCGTGCTCGACACGCGCCGGACGGTCCAGAATCTCGACAGCGCCATTTCCGGCTTCGAGCGCAATCCGCAGCGCCTGCTCTTCGGCGGCGACACCGTCAAACAATATGACGGGCGCACCCGGCGGTAACGATCCGAAGTGTGGCCCGATCCCCACATCGGGGAGGCCGCAGCAGGCGGACGCGAATTTGTCCGCCCGCGCAACCGTGACAGCGTGCCATGCCGCTGCTACACATTGATTCCCAGGGTTTGAGGATGAAATGACGGTATCGGGTATGGAGTTGTTGCGGAACGGGACTGCGGCGCGCGCCGCTCTCATCGCCGTTCTGGCGGCAACGCTCGCCGCCTGCGGCGGGGCGCCTGCGAAGAACGACACGTTCAGCCTCTCGGCCACGGCCTCTGCGGAAGGCCCTTCGGCGAAGAACCGGCAGATTCTCGTGCCGCAGCCTTCCGCCCTCAAGGCAATCGACAGCGACCAGATCGTCATCCGCCCGTCGTCCTCCGAAATCCAGTATCTCGCCAAGTCGCAGTGGAGCGACAGCCTGAGCAAGATGGTGCAGGCGAAGCTCGTGCAGGCCTTCGAGAATACCGGCCGCGTCGGCGGCGTCGGCATGCCGGGGCAGGGGCTGGCCATCGACTACCAGGTCGTCACGGATATCCGCACCTTCGAGGTGCAGACCTCGGGTGCGGCGACGGCCGTCGTGGAGATTTCCGCCAAGCTGCTCAACGACCGCAACGGCACGGTGCGCACGCAGAAGGTTTTTCGCGCGACGGCTCCGGTGCGCGGGACGGATAGCACGGCTTTCGTGAAGGGGCTCGATGCGGCCTTTGCGACGGTGACCGCCGATATCGTCGGCTGGACGCTGAAGTCCATCTGATCCGGAAAACGAAATGCCCCTCATCCGGCCTGCCGGCCACCTTCTCCCCACAAGCGGGGCGAAGGGAGGGATGATAGGGTTTCCCTTCCCAAGGACCTGAACGTTTCAGGAAAGGCGGGCATCCTCGCCTTCTCCCCGCTTGCGGGGAGAAGATCGCGGCAGCGGGATGAGGGGCGGGCGCCCCTGCATCACGCGGCTTCGACGCCCTGGATGGCCGAGACTTTCCACTCGCCGCCATTGCGGCGCAGGAATGTCCACACTTCCACCGCTTCGGTGAGATTGTCCGGATCGCCGGAGACGACGCGCCCGCTCGAACGGTCGCGCATCACGTCGATGCTTTCATAGCGCATCGCGACGGTCGCGTAGTCATCCGCGCCTTCCCGCCAAGCCTCCGCCACGTCGCCCTGGACGAGATGGATGTCGCGGACCTCGTTGCGAAGGCCCTTCGTGGCATTGTCGCCGATTTCCTCCGCGAGATAGGACATCGCTTCCGGCGTTGTGATCTGGCGAAGCGTGCGGAAATCCTCGGCTGCATAGGCTGCCTGCAATTCCTTCAGCAGGCCCTCGAACTGGTCGAGGTCCGCCTGCTGGACGCCGATCTCGTCACCGGCCTTCGGCTGCGGCGCCTGCCGGCCACCGCCGCCGATGCGCGGGATCTCGAAATCGGAGCCGCCATTGCTGTACTGGCCTCGCGCATTGCCGGAATAGGCGGGCGCGTTCGTCTGCGCGAACATGCGGCGCAGGACCATGAAGACGCCGGCGATCAGCAGAACCTGCAGGATGAGGCCGAGGAAGCCGACGCCGCCGCCGAGTCCGTGGCCGAGGAACATGCCGACGAGGCCGCCCAGCATCAGGCCGCCGAGAAGCGAGCCGCCGAAGCCGCCGAAGAGGCCGGGGCGCGGGTTGGCCGTCGTGTTGCGGCCTGCGGAGGGCTGCTGCGCGGACGGCTGGCGCGTCATGGTCCGGTCGATCGGCATGGCGTCGGTCGGCGCGGTGCGCGTCGTCGAGGGTGTCGAGAAGGTGCGCGTGCCGCGGCTGCCGAAACCGCCGCCGGCGCGGCGGGCCTCGGCGACGTCCACCACGGTCATCACCACCATCAGCGCCACGGCGACCATTGCGAGCGCGCGGCCAAATCCTTGTATCGACATCATTTTCGCTTCTCTTCCCCTGCGTTCCATCTGTGTCGGAAGGCATATAGAGGGGCGAGCATCCGATTTTAAGGTTTCGGGCGGTGAAAAATGGAGTGGCAGGCGCAGGTTTCTCGACTTTTCCCGAAAGCAGAACGGCCGCCCCGAGGGGCGGCCGTTCTCTGTTCCGGTTCCGATCCGCTCAGTTGAAGCGGCCGGCGGCGTGGGCCAGCATGGTGTAGACCTTGCCGGTATCCGAGGTGAGATAGGTCTGCGTCATGACCTTGTCGCGGTCGTTGCGGGCGACGTCGGCGAGCAGCTTCTCGAAGTCCGAGATGTAGCGGTCGACCGCGGTGCGGAATTCCGGCTCGCGCTCGTATTTGCGCTTGATCTCGTCGAAGGTCTGCTGGCCCTTCAGCGTGTAGAGGCGACGGGTGAAGACGTCGCGCTCGCCGCGCTGGTAGCGCCGCCACAGTTCGACCGAGGCGTCGTGGTCGATGGCGCGGGCGATGTCGACCGACAGCGAGTTCAGCGATTCGACGACATGGCGCGGGTTGCGGGTGTCCGCCGGGCGGGCAGCCTGGCCTTCGCCGCGCGGCTGGGCGAACTGCGCTTCCTCGCGCGAGACGGCGCCGCGCAGGAGGTCGCGCATCCAGCCGCCTTCGCCGGCCGCCTTGGCGTCGGCTTCGGCGGGCAGGGGCTGCGCGCGCTGCGGGATGCCGGCGGCGGTTGCTGCGCGCTCGATGCCGAGGCTGCCGCGCAGCTGCTGGGCCGGCTGCTCTTCACGGCGCGGCTCGACGCGGGGCTGCTGCTGTACCGGCTGGGCGACGGTCGCTTGCGCGGCCGGGCGGGAGACTTCCAGCGCCGTGGAGGACTTGCCGATGATGTCGGAAAGATCCTGCAGGGCCTTGATCTGCTCGCTGACGGCGCGGCGCATCTGGGCGGCGTTTTCCTTGGCCTCTTCCGGCAGGTCGAAGGCACCGCGCTTCAGTTCGCCGCGGGTCTGGTCGAGTTCCTTGCGGATATCGGCGGCGGCGCGGCGGATTTCCTCCGTGGCGCCGGAGAACTTGCCGACGGCTTCCTCGACGGCCTGACGCAGCGTTTCGCGCATGACGGTCGTCGCGGCCTCCGACTTCTGGCCGGATTCGGCGAGCAGGCGGTCGACGTCGGAGAGCGAGGCGCCGACGCTGCCGCGCAGGCGGTTCGCCACTTCCTTCGTGCGCTCCTCGGCGCGGGTGAAGGCGCCTTCCACCGACTGGCCGGCTTCCTCGCCGGCCTTGACCAGCGAATCCCGCAGCGTGTTGGCGGCGGCCTCCGCGCGCTTCTCGGTCTCGCCGAGAATACGGCCGACCTCGTTGAAGGAGGACTGGATACCGCCGCGCAGGTTGCCGGCGATCAGGTTCGAACGCTCCTCGGCGCGGCTGAAGACGCCTTCCACCATGCCTTCGAGCGACTGCATGGTCTTCTCGATCTCTTCCGAGCGCTGGACGAGGCCAACGGAGAGCGAGCGAAGGGCATCCTGCCGCTCCTCCAGCGTCGAGACCAGGTTCGACTGAGCGGCGGCGAGGAGATCGGAGGCCTGCGACAGGATCTTCGAATGGTCCTCGAAGCGGCCGACGATGCCGCCGATCTGCGAGAGCGTGCCGGCGGAAATGTCGGAGAGGCGGTCGACCTTGCCTTCGAGCAGACGCGACGTGGTGGAGACCATGTCGGATGCTCGCTCAGCGGAGGCGGTGAAGCGCTCTGCCGTGGAGGTGAGGCGACCGTCGATGGCGCCGAGCGTCTGGCTCGCCTCGTCGACCATGCCGGCGATGGCGCCGTTGCTTTCCGAAAGGCGGGCGATCAGGCTCTCGACATTCGACTGCAGGCCGCTCTCGATGGCGCGCATCGTGCCGGCGGCTTCCTCCGTGCGGGCCGAAATGGCGGCCAGCGTGTCGGCGGTGCGGGCGGAGATCGCGTTGATGAGCGCGGCATTCTCGTTGCGCAGGCGCTCGGCGCTCTCGCGGGCGACGCCGGTGATGCGCTCGGCGGCCTCGCGGCCGGCGGCGGCATAGTCGTCGATGACCGGACGGGCTTCCTCGTTGATGAGGCGCGACAGCTCCTCCGTGCGGCTTGCCAGCATGGAGTTGAGTTCGCGGGTGCGGTCGTCGAGCGCCGTGCGGATGGAGGCGCCGCGCGTTTCCAGCGCCTTCTCGACATCGCCGAGGCCGGTATGCAGGGACTGGGCCTGGCTTGCGAGGCGGCTTTCCGTGTCGGCGAAGCGGGCGACGGCGGAGGAGGTGGTTTCCTCGACGGCGCGGGTGAAGGCTTCGTTGCGGGCCGAAAGGTTCTCCGCGAATTCCTCGCCGGTCTTGGCGATGTTCTCCGCGGCGCGCTGCGCCTCTACGCCCATTTCCTGTGCCGCGCGGGAGACCGCGCCGCGCAGGGTGCTGCTGAGGCTTGCGAATTCCTCGCCGGTCTTGGCGAGCGACTGCGCCGAGCGGATGGCTTCGGCATCCATGTCCTGCGCGGCCTGGGAGACGGCGTCGCGCAGCGTCTGGGCAAGGCCGGCGGCCTTGCCGTCGATGGTGCGGTTGACGCTGTCGAGACCGATGGTGAGCGCCCGGTCCATCGTGCCGAGGCGTTCCTCGATGCGGCCGGTCTTCTCGTCGATGGTGGTGGCGATGCGCTCGGCGGCTTCGGTCGAGATGCGCTCGATGTCGCCCGTGCGGGTGGAGAGCGTGCCGTCGATGCGGGCCGCGGCTTCGCCGGTGATGCGCTCGATCTGGGTGGCGCGCTCGGCGAGCGTTCCGTCGATGCGGTCGGCGGCTTCGCCGGTCACGCGCTCGATGTCGCCGAGGCGGTTCGAGAGAGCGCCCTCGATGCGGTTGGCTGCATCCGCGCTGACGCGCTCGATATCGGTGAGGCGGCCCGAAAGCGCGCCTTCGATCCGGTCGGCGGCGTCGACGCTGATGCGTTCGATGTCGCCCACGCGGCCGGCAAGCGCGGCGGCGATGCGCGCGGTCGTCTCGTCGCCGATGCGGTCGACTTCGGCGATCGGGCGGGAAAGGGCGTCGGAAACGCGCAGCGAGACGTCGCCGCCCACGCGGTCGAGATCGGCGAGGCGCTCGGACAGCGTGTCCGAAATCCGGGCGGCGGCCGTGTCGACGATGCCGGAGACATTCTCGACGCTGTGTTCGATGCGGGCTTCGAGCTTGCCGAGGTTTTCCTCCAGCCGGCTGCCCGTCGTGTCGAAGCGGCTTGCGACGCTGTCGACGGTCTGCTCCATGCGCGTACCGAAGGCATGGGCTGCTTCGGCGATCTTCGAGGAGGTCTCGCCGAGGCGCTCGGCGACGGCGCCCGCGCTTTCGCGCACGCGCTGGTCGAGAAGGGCGGCGCTGCCGTCGATGGTGCGACGCAGCGTTTCCTCGTGCTGTTCCAGCGACATTTCCAACATGCCGGCGCTGGTGGCGATGGACGTGCCGATGGAGGTCGCCTGGTCGTTCAGCGTCTCGGTGAGCTGGTTGCGGCCTTCGGTGATCGCGACGTTGATCGCATTGATGCGGTCGTCGAGGGTCGTGCGGATCTGCTCGTGGGTGGAGACGAGCGAGCCGGCGAGCTCGGAGGCGCGGCCCGACAGGGCTTCGGCGATTTCTGCGGCGCGGCCGGAGAAGGCATCGGCGAACTCGGCCGCTTGGCCATGCAGGACGCCGCCGAGCTGCTGGCTGCCTTCCGTCAGGACGGTTTCCACGCGGTCGGCGGCCGCGTCGATGGCGGACTGCATGGAGCCGGCGCTGTTGGAAAGGACCGAGGCGAGGTTGGCCGTGCGGCCGGTGATGACCTCGTCGATCTGGCGAGCGGCGCCCGTCAGCGCGGTCTCGACGCGGCTTGCGGCCGAACCCACCGATTGCTCGAGCTGGCTGCCGGTCTCGTTCAGCATGGAGGAGAGGGCGGCCGTGCGCTCGGTGAGCGCGTTGTCGATGCGGTTGTGGCTTGCCGCGATGGTCGAGGTGATCTCGTCGGCGCGGGCGCCGAGCGCGTCTTCCATGCGGGCCTGTGCGGCCTCGATGCCGCCGGCAATGGTCGCGCCGCGGGTGTCGAGGGCGTCCGTCAGCCGGCGCTCGCTGCCCGAGATGCTTTCGACCAGCGCATTGGCGCGGGCGCTGAGCGCCTCTTCCATGCGGGTCTGGGCGGCGTGGATGTCGCTGGCGATGGTGGTGCCGCGCGAATCCAGCGCGTCCGTCAGGCGGCGCTCGCTGCCCGAAATGCTTTCGGCCAGCGCGTCGGCGCGGGCGCCGAAGCCGGTTTCGATGCGGTTCTGCACGTCGGCGAGGCCGCCGAGCAGCGTCGCGGACTTTTCGGAGAGGATCGCGCTCATGCGCTCATGCGCGCCGCCGACGGCGTTGCCGATGGATTCGGCATGGCCGGAAACGGCATGCTCGATGACTTCCTGGCTGGTGGCGAGGGTGGTCGCCAGCGCGAAGGACTGGTCGGTGAGCGTGTTGCCGAGGCGCTCGATGCTGGAGGTGAGGATGCCGTCGATGGAATCGTGGCCGCTGGCGACCGTCTCGTTGATGCGGGCAAGGCTCTCCATCAGCTTGGAGTCGAGCGAGCCGGCGCGCTGGTCGAAGGCGTTCGCGAATTCCTCGACGCGCTGGTCGAAGGCGCTGGCGATCTGGCCGACCGTCGCCTGCATGCGCTCGTCGAAGAAGCCGGTGCGCAGGTCGAGGTCCATGACCGTGTCGTCGGCGGCGTTCTTGAGGCTCTGGCGGAACTGCGCGCCCTTTTCATCCAGCGCTGCGTTCATCGACTGGAGGACATGGTCGAGGCCACCCGTCACGGCCTGCTGGCCGATGGAGAGGCTTTCGCTGATCTCGCGGGTGCGGGCGATCAGCGTCTCGTTGAGCTGCTTGGCGCGCTCGTTGAGGGCGGCGTTCAGCTTCTCGGTGTTGGTGTCGAGTGAGGAGGCGCGGGTCTCGAACTGCTGCAGCAGGTCGCGGCCGCGGGAATCGAGGCTTGCCGTCAGCTGGTCGAGGCGGCTGTCGAACTCGTTGGCGAGCGCAAGGCCGGAAGAGCTGAGCGTGGAGAGCAGGCTGTCGGTGCGGGCCGAGAGCATGGCGCCGATGGTCTGCGTCGCACTGTCGGACTTTTCCATCAGCATGGCGGCGCGGGTGTCGAGCATCGAGGCGAAGGCCTCGCCCGACGTCGCGATGCGCGCCGTGATGCTTTCGCCGGCGCTGGCGAGCTCGTCTTTCAGCTGCTCATGCGCGCCGGAGATCGAGGAGCGGATGCGCTCGGCATGGCTGACGATCGCCTCGCGCTCGGAGCCGAGTTCCTGCACGAGCGTGCGCACGCGCATTTCATTGTCGGAATAGCTGCGCTCGAGCGCGTTGACTTCGGAATGCACGAGGGTTTCGAGCTCGGTCGCGCGGGCGATGGTGCGCTCGATGCCTTCGTTCATCGCCGAGACTTCGCGGCGGACGGCCTGGCCGACGGACATGATGCGGTCGGTGGCGACCGTTTCCGGCTCTGACAGGCGAAGGGCGACCTCGGCCATCGAGCGGGCGGCGCTGCGCAGCTCATGGGCGCGCGCGATCATGATGGCGAAGGCGAAGAACAGCATGATCGGCATGACGATGGCGACGATCATGCCGATGGCGCCGGGCAGGGCGACGAGGTCGGCGACCGAGCGGATCTGCCAGATCTGCGGCGCATAAAGAAGATTTGCGACGCCGAGGCCGCCGATGACCCAGAGGATGGAGGCAAGCACCGCCATGCGCAGCGGGCCGCGCGAGGAGCGCATGTCGAGCGACTTCAGGATCGCGGCCGGCGTCTTGCGTGAGCCGTCGTTGGCCGGCGTGAAGACCGGGGCTTTCGGGCCGGGCTCGGGGGAAAGGTTGCGCGGGGTCTCTGCGCCGGCCGGCTGGGCCGCCGTCTTTTCCTGTGCCTTGTTGGGAATGCGGCTTGCTGGTTCCGACACGCGGGCCTCCGAGGCGTCCTGCTTTGCGGGCGTTTCCGGCGCCAGATCGTCGAAGTCGATCTTCAATGCTTCTTCGAGGGCCTGGAAGGCCTTTTCGTCGATCGACTCAATGGACTTGTTCGTCGCCATGCGGTTACGCCTCGTTACCATGTCCGGGATCGGCCTTCATGCGCGCTGCCGCTGCTCAGGCGCACTGCAACCGTCCGGGTGGTGGCCGGTCTTGCTGCTGACCCTCATGGCAAGCAGCGTCCGGACCGCCGTTCATTCCAACTTCGCTCGATAAACCGAAACGGTGAAAGGGTGTATCTCCGCGCACGGTTTATCCACCGGGACTACCCGGTCGTATCGTAGTGACACATTAGCCTGTATCACACAATTCATTGCCATCTCCCTTCGCCCGAAACTTAACAGGAAGTTAAAATCGGACGAATCCGTATCGCGATGGAAAACTTGAGAAAACGGCAATTTTTCAGCCGTTAACCATAGTTTGCGATTCATGCCCATTTTGCGCCGCCTTTTAATCGGATAGGCGCGCCGGCCGCGCAGAATGAATTGCCGGGCGGACGGTGCGGAAGGGCGGAAAACGCTCGCGCCACCCGCCGGCATCTGCGTGCATCACAACGAAACAAGCGTACGTAGCGTATATAAGGATATTGGCAATGGCAGCGCTCAACATCGCATTCGAGGCGCCCGACAATCCGGGCGGCATGTGTCCTCCGAATGGACGGCCGATCGATCTGGTACACCTTGCCCGACAGACCATGGGCGACAAGGCCCTGGAACTGGAAGTGCTGCAGATGTTCGCGCGGCAGGCCCGCGCCAGCATGAAGGAGATCGCGGAAACGCAGGGCCCCGCCCGCGCCGCTGTCGCCCATCGCCTCAAGGGCTCGGCCCAGTCCGTCGGCGCCACCATCGTCGGCGCGGCCGCCGAGGCGCTGGAGCGCAATCCCGCAAATGCCGTCGCGCTGGCGAATGTCACGGCCGCCGTGGTCGAGGCTGAAAACTTCATCCTGAAACTCTGCCGCTGAGCGACAGCCCCTGCCGCAAGGCAGCCGTGCGGCGCCGGGTCCTTAAAGTCCCGGATGCGGCGCACTATGTTGACTGGTGACAGGTTTTGTTGGAAACAGCCGCCGGAAAACCGGCGGCGCGCACCCTCTCTGCCGTCCAGCCACATGCCCGCACCGGGCAGCCTACAGGATCCGGAAGTCATCATGAGCAAACTCACCATCGTCGCCTTCGACGGCACGCGTCACGAACTGGATGTCGCCAACGGTTCCACGGTGATGGAAAATGCCGTGCGCAATTCCGTGCCCGGCATCGAGGCGGAATGCGGCGGTGCCTGCGCCTGCGCGACCTGCCATGTCTATGTCGACGATGCCTGGAGCGCCGTCGTCGGCCCGCCGGAAGCGATGGAAGAGGACATGCTGGACTTCGCCTACGATGTCCGCCCGACTTCGCGGCTTTCCTGTCAGATCAAGATGTCGGATGCACTCGACGGGCTCGTCGTCCACGTGCCGGAACGCCAGGCCTGACATCATCCTCCGGATAGAAACCTTGCCGCTCTTCTTCCCGCATGAAGAAGAGAGCGGGTGAGGTCTGTTCTTGCCTAAGAACAGATGGACAAAAAAATGCCTCGCCGGTCACCAGGGACGAGCGAGGCCAGGAGGGCGCATCGCAGTCAGGAGAGGGAGGAGAACACCTGCTGCTTCGATAGGGATGCGCCAGGAGAACCTGTCAAAACCAATTCATGCTGCGTTGGAAAGCAAGAGAAACTTCCCGATCGCTGTTGGAATGACGATAAGGTGATTTGCAGAATTGCGCTATCGCTAAAATTCACCACTGATTTTGTGCAGGACGCGCCGCTCTCGGCTTGATCCGTTCCGGTTGCACTGGGAATTTTTCGGGAAATACATGCAAGGCCCTGCGGCCTTTACTCACTTGCCGTTGTTGAGGCGGTGCGTGAGCAGGCGCATCATGCGGTCGTTGAAGTTCTTCGACTCGATGCGGTCGAAGCGCGCCTGGTCGGCGTCGTGCTTTGCGACGGCATCGGCGGTCACCCGGTCGACCCGCGCCTGCATGCGCTCGCAGCTTGCTTCCGGCGGCAGGCGCTTGAGGGTGCGCTCCAGGTCGCGGGCGTGGTTCCGGGCGATTTCGGCGTGGCGTTCCTCATGGCGGCGGATGTCGGCGGAAAGCGTGTCCCAGATGAGGGCGAGCGACGGCGTCGCGCGCTTGCGGTTCTTCCAGCGGGGCAGGATGATCTGGGTGGAGAGCGTGACCCTGGCATTGCCCACCGCGCAGCGGTCCCCGCGCCGCACATAGGTGACGGAGCCGCCCCACTTGATCCGCGTGGCGCCGGGATGGCGCGAGCCGCTGTGCTTCATGACGGGGCCGCGCTTCGACAATTCTTCGTCGAGTTCGGCGGCCGTGCGCCCGCCGACGGAAAAATAGGCGAAGGACTTGGAGGTGATCGTCTCGGCGCGGGCCGGCTGGAGGGCGAGGCAGGCGAGGGCGGCAACGGCCATCAGGGGGGCGATGGTCTTCATTTCGGTTCAGCATTCCTTTCGCCACCGGATCCGCCCGATGGTGTGCCGGCTCGATACGCTGAACCGGTTGAACTTCCTTTAAGCTTGGGGCATAGGCTCGGCGAGCGCAACACCCTTTCAGGGCACTGGTTAATCGCGGGAGGAAACCGCCATGTTCTCGCCGTTCGAACCCTTCCGCTGGGCGCTTGCGCACGGTCGGCATCTGGAACTCGGCCCGCGTGGCATTCTGATGGCGATCGTCAACGTTACCCCCGATTCCTTTTCCGACGGCGGAAGGTTCGACAGCGCGGATGCCGCGGTGGCGCAGGCGATCCTCTGTCTGGAGCAGGGCGCCGAAATCATCGACATCGGCGGGGAATCGACCCGGCCCGGCGCCGCGACCGTGACGGCCGCCGAGGAGCAGGACCGGATCCTGCCCGTCATCGAGGCGCTTGCCGGCACCACGGACGCCATTCTCTCCGTCGATACCTACCGCGCCGAAACCGCCCGGCTCGCCGTTGCCGCCGGCGCGCATATCGTCAACGACGTGCACGGGCTACAGCGCGAGCCCGATATCGCGCGCGTGGCGGCCGAGACCGGGGCGGGGCTCTGCATCATGCATACCGGCCGCGACCGGCAGAAGCTCCCCGACGTCGTGGAGGACCAGTATCTCTTCCTCGGCCGCTCGCTGGAGATCGCGCGGGAGGCTGGGGTCGCCCCCGAGGCGATGGTGCTCGATCCCGGCTTCGGCTTTGCCAAGGATACCGACGAGAATATCGAGCTCATGGCGCGTTTCGGCGCGCTTTTCGGTTTCGAACTGCCCATTCTCGCCGGCACGTCGCGAAAGCGCTTCGTCGGTGCGGTCACCGGCCGCGAGGCGGCGGAGCGGGATGCGGGCACGGCCGCGACGACGGCGCTGCTGCGTGTCGCCGGCGCGGCGGTCTTCAGGGTGCACGATGTCGCAATCAACAGGGATGCGCTTGCCATGGCGGATGCTATGCTCGACGCAGGGCGCAAGGTGAAGGCGCGCGAGGCGCGCGCCGGAGAGCCAACCGGACAGGATAGACCATGACCACGACTTATACGATCACGCTCAAGAACTGCGCCTTCTTCGCCCGCCACGGCCTGCACGATGCCGAGGAATTCCTGGGGCAGCGCTTCTTCGTCGATGCCGAGCTGGACGTGCGGCCGCTGCGCCCGCTTTCCGACGATGCGATCGAATCGACCGTCGACTACGGCGTCGCCTTCCAGGAGATCGAGAAGATCGTCACCGGCCAGCGGCGCTACCTCATCGAGGCGCTGGCGCAGGAGATCGCCACCGTTCTCTGTGCGCGCTTCCCGCAGATTTCCCGCGCGCGCATCACCGTGCGCAAGCCGAACGCGCCGGTGCCCGGCGTGCTCGATTATGTCCAGGTGACGGTCGATCATGTCGTCTGAGCCCTTCCGCCGGGCGACGCTCGGCCTCGGCGGCAATATCGGCGATCCGGTGCGATTGATGGCGGAGGCGCTGCGCATGCTCGATGCACGGCCGGACTGTCGCGTCGTTGCCGTGTCGCGGCTCTACCGCACGCCGCCCTGGGGCAAGACGGACCAGGACTGGTTCTTCAATGCCTGCGCGCTGGTGGAGACGATGCTTGCCCCGGAAGCGCTTCTCGACGCCTGTCTCGGCATCGAGCGTGACATGAAGCGCGAGCGCAAGGAGCGCTGGGGGCCGCGCACTATCGATATCGATGTCCTGACCTATGAGGGCGTGAAGCAAGCGGGTGGCCGGCTGGAACTGCCGCATCCGCGCATGACGGCGCGCGGCTTCGTACTGATGCCGCTGGCGGATGTCGCGCCGACGCTCATTGTCGAGGGGCGGACCGTCGAGGCATGGCTTAAGGATGCGGATGTCGCGGGGATCGAGCCGGCGAGTGCCGGCCCGGACTGGTGGAAGGCCTGAGCCTTACTTGATCGAGCCGACGGCGATGTCGTCGAGGCTGCGGTCGAGCGACAGGCCGATGACCGGGACCATCTTGTTCTCGACCTTCACCGAGATGGTGATGTTCATCTTGTTGTCGCTCTCCAGCCGCGCGATCATCGCGCCGTTGAGCTTCTGGCGATTGATGCCGACGACGACCTTGTTGCCGGCGACCTGACCGGAGGTGATGTCGAGGCCCTTGCCGTTCGCGCCGTCGAGGAACTTGCCCTTGTAGGTGGCGCCCGCCTTGGTGATCAGCGCGGACATCGGCTGCTTGAACACGCCGACGCGGCAGAAGCCGTCGAGCTGGATGCCGGCATCCTTCGCGGCGGCGGTGTCGCCGGTGAGGTCGCAGCTGAACTTGGTGCCCTTGTACTTTCCAGCGACGATTTCGCCGCTGCCCTGCCAGTTGCCCGCGACCTGCTGGAAGAATGCCTTGTCGCGCGAGCCGGCGGCGGCCGGAAGGACGAAGGTGGTGGTTGCGAGAATGGCCGCTACGGAGACGCGGGCGATCAAAGAGGTGCGCGAGTACATGAACGATCCTTGATGGGCGACGGCCATCTGGCCTGCTCTGGTGAGAGGAGATTTGCGCGAAAATGGTTAATGGACGGTTTCCCGCCGCCCTGTCCATTCGTATTTGATGATGGCCAAGGCCCTGAAAACCGGGGTGTTGCAGTCCGGTCACGCCTCGTCGCGGCGGCTGCTCCCGGTTCCCGGCGTCAGGTCGCCGATGAAATCGCCGATGCCGGGCCGCTTCAGCGCCCGGAAGGGCATGGGCCGGCAGAGGTCCATGGCGGCGATGCCGATTCGCGCCGTCATCAGGCCGTTGATGACGCCTTCGCCGAGCCGCGCGGAGAGCTTGGAGGCGATGCCATGGCCGAGCACCTGCTGGACGAGGCTGTCGCCCATGGCGATGGAGCCGGTGACGGCGAGGTGGGCGATGACGTCGCGCATCAGGCGCAGCATGCCGATCTTGCCCGGCCTTCCGCCATAGAGTTCCGCCATGCCGCGCACCAGCCGGCTGCTTTCGTAGACGACATAGCCGAGGTCGACCAGCGCGCGCGGGCTGACGGCGGTGACGATGGAGACGCGCTTGGCGGCGCCGAGGATCAATGCCCGCGCCTCGCGGTCGAGCGGGGCCATCAGCTCCCGTTCGGCAAGGTCGACGAGATGGGCGGCGTCGATGATCTCGCCCTCGGTCTCGGCGAGCCTTGCCCGCCCCCGGGCGGTCTGCGGCCGGGTGGCGAGAAGATGGACGAGGCGGGAGACGATGGCGCGGCCAACCGACGGCGTCGGGGAGGCAGCGGCTGCGAGGATATCGTGCTTGAGGTCCTGCACGGCGGCGAGCCGGCGCAGTCCGATCAGTTCGCGTAACACCACGCCGAGGAGGGCGAGCACGGCGACGGTGGCCGCGGCGATTGCGAGATAGCCGAGCCAGTCGTTGCGGGTGAAGAGATCGCGGATCAGCGCATCCACCCAGAGGCCGACGGCGAGCGAGAGGAGGAGGCCGAGCGCGCCGAAGGCGATGCGGCCGAGCGTCAGGCGGCGCGGGCGGGGCGTCGCGACAGGCGGCTGAAGCTCGGGCAGGTCGGCCGTGGTGGTGATGAAGGGGTCGTCCGCGTCCGGCGTCAGCGTCACGGCATCGTCGAAGGCGGCGGGCGTGCGGGGCTTGCTCCGCTCCGGTTCCTTCGCCGCGGAGGCGGGCGGAAGCGAGAAGGCGGCGGGCCTGCGCGGACGGTCTGTCATGCGAGCCGGTCTCCGATCAGATATTGCAGCGCCCGGTCGAGGCGGATGTGCGGCACCGACAGTTTCAGGCCGCCGCCTGTTTCCTCGATATGCGGCGGGCGGAAGCGGACGAAATTGAGAAGATGCGGCGCTTCGCCTTCAGGGGACGATTCAAGCGCTTGAAAAAGTGAATCCGGATCCTTCGGCAAGTCCCCGGGAAATATCGCTGTTTTCCGCTCGCCGTCGAAGACTTCGCCGTCGATCCTCTCGCCCGCCATCGGCACCCCGACGATGACCGGCAGGTCCTCGCCATCGTGCTTGACGGTCGCTTCGCGGGTGGCGCGCACGGAGGCGAGCGCCATGACCTCGATGCCCGCGCCGCTCATGCCGATGCGCTCGATGGCGCGCTCGACCAGCCGCCGGGTGATGGCCTCCAGCCGCGGATGGCTTTCATGATGCAGGTGGTCGGCCTTGGTGGCGGCGATGACGATGCGGTCGATGCGGCGCGTGACGAAGGAGGAGAGGAAGCTGTTGGCGCCGGCGCGGAAGCAGTCGAGCACGTCGCCGAGAGCCCGCTCCAGGTCGTGGACGGCTTCAGTGCCGCGATTGATCGCCTGAAGCGCGTCGATCAGCACGATCTGCCGGTCGAGGCGGGCGAAATGCTCGCGGAAGAAGGGGCGCACGACATGGGCCTTGTAGGCCTCGTAGCGACGTTCCATCATCGCATGCAGCGAGCCCCTGGCGGGACTGCCTGCGGCAAGGTTCGGCAAGGGGGCGAAGGTGAGCGCCGGCGAACCTTCGAGGTCCCCCGGCATCAGGAAACGACCGGGCGGCAGGGTGGAAAGCGAGCGCTCGTCGGACTTGCAGGCTTTCAGATAGGCGGTGAAGGCTTCGGCTAGCGACCGGGCGGTGGCCTCCTCCGCATGGGCGGCGGGATCGACCGTGCCGGAAAGCGCGAGCCAGTCGCGGGCAAGCTCGGCGCGAATGCCGGACTGTGCGAGCGCGACGGTGTTCCGGCTGAAGGTGCGAAAATCCTGCGCCAGCAGCGGCAGGTCCAGCAGCCATTCGCCGGGATAGTCGACGATGTCGATGGAGAGCTTGCCGGGCGAGAACAGGCGGCCCCAGCCGGACGCGCTCTCGTAATCCAGCGTGATGCGGAGTTGTGAGATGGCGCGGGTCGAGTCCGGCCAGAGGCGGTCGGCGACGAGCGCGCGGATATGGTCCTCGTACTGGAAGCGCGGCACGGCGTCGTCCGGCTGCGGCTCCAGCCGGATCTTCGAGACGCGGCCGGAGCGGCCGGCCTCGAACAGCGGCAGGCGTCCGCCGTTCAGCAGATTGTGCACGAGGGAGGAGATGAAGACCGTCTTGCCGGCGCGCGAAAGACCCGTCACGCCCAGCCGGATCGACGGGCTGACGAGATTGGTGGCGCGGCCGGTGAGCGCATCGAGCGCGAGCCGGGCTTCGTCGGTGAAGGTGGTCAGGCTAGGCGGCAAGGTCTCTTTCCAGCATCGAGGGCGATATAGGAAACGAAATCCGGCAGGAAAAGAGGCGACGCCGTTTCGTCAATGGGCCGGACGCGGCGCCATGAAGCCGGCAAGGCAGGCGCCCGTGTAATCCTCTTCCGTCGGGCGCCGGTCGAAATCGAGGATGGCGAGGCCCGCCGTCGGGTAGCCGAAGGGCGCGGCGGTCTCGGCGATCTCCTTGCCGACGAGGCGATGGAAGAATTCCTCGATCATCGGATTGTGGCCGACGACCATCACGGCGCTTTCCCGCCGGTTCGCGAAGGCGAGCTCTGCATAGGCGTCGATCGTGCCGGAATAGAGCGAGTCGACATAGTCTATGGAAAGCTCCTCGCTGACGGCGCGATGGAACGGTTCCGCCGTCTGGCGGCAGCGCACGGCGGTCGAGGAGATGATGAGGTCCGGCCGGTAGCCCTGATCGGCCGCTTCCTCGGCGATCACCTCGGCTTCGGCGAAGCCGTCGTCGTCGAGCGCCCGGTCGAAATCCGACTGGCCGGGCTGGGCCCAAGCGGCGCGGGCGTGGCGAAGGATATAGAGCCGGAAGGCCGGCGTGCCGAGAGATGCCAAGTCTGTCCTCCATCCGCCTGCGGCATGATCGATGCCGTCTTCAGACTTCATGTCTTTCCTTGCCGGAAAGATCAACCGGTTTTGCGCCGTTGCCGGCATGGCAAGAATTCTGTGCTTAAATTCACGGCAGGGATGGCGCTTGGCCCATTCTGGGGACACCTTTTCGTGTGAAGCGGCAAGCAAATTTGGGGCCGATTCGGGGACGTTTTCCCCATCCCGTTGTAATCTTGATGAAATATTAGTCTGGCAGGGTTTAAAATAGAGGCACGCGCGAAAACCGTGGGTAAGTCCCGGCAGGCTTGAATCGCGTTACCCGTGGGGATATACAGCGCGCCTTGAGATGTTCTTCAGGAGAATCGCGTTGAGTGAGAAGATCGATCTTAGCAATTTCGTCCTCGATGAGGGCGAGGAATTCATGAATGCAAACCAGCGCGCCTACTTTCGAGCGAAGTTGAACGCCTGGAAAAACGATATCCTGCGCGAAGCGCGCGAAACCCTCGATCATCTGGCGGAAGAAAGCGCCAACCACCCGGACCTCGCGGACCGGGCATCCTCGGAAACCGACCGTGCCATCGAACTTCGCGCTCGCGACCGCCAGCGCAAGCTGATCTCCAAGATCGATGCGGCGCTCCAGCGTCTCGACGAAGGCACCTACGGCTATTGCGAGGAAACCGGCGAACCGATCGGCCTCAAGCGTCTCGACGCCCGCCCGATCGCAACGCTGTCGATCGAGGCGCAGGAGCGCCATGAGCGTCGGGAGAAGGTGTATCGCGACGAGTAGGCGTTTCCTGCGGGTCCGAGGAGGCTCGCAGGCCGCGCCGGCAAGGATCGAACATCGGACATTGTCCGGTGCGGGCGGTTTTCGGACCGCGTGACATCGGGAAGACTGCCAAAAGCCGCCGCGGATATCCCGGCGGCTTTTTGGTTTCCGGTTTTCGAACCCTAGCCAGCGTTGTCCGGGCTTCAGGAGGAACCATGTTCGATCATGTGAAATTCGGCGTCAGCGACTATGAGGCGAGCAAGGCCTTCTTTCTCAAGGCGCTCGCGCCGCTCGGCGTGGCCGTCGTCTCGGAAGGAACGCCGGCCTATGGCGTCGAGATGAGTTCTGACGGCAAGGTGTCGCTGTGTCTTTACCGGACAGAGGAGAAGCCGGCGCATCTTCACCTTGCATTCGTCGCCGAGCGCCGGGAGCAGGTGGATGCCTTCCACCGTGCCGCTCTGGAAGCAGGCGGCAAGGATAATGGCGCGCCGGGCCTGCGTCCCCGCTACCACGCGAACTATTACGCGGCATTCGTCATCGTTCCCGACGGGCACAATATCGAAGCGGTTTGTCACGCGCCGGAGGCGTGATCCTTCACGCCTCGATTCCCTAGTCGGGCCGGAAGATCAGGCCTTGCGGTTCGCGGCGATCTCGCCGAGCAGGCGGGCCATTTCCGCTTCCGTCTCCTCGCGGCTCTTGGCGGCGGACTGGCCCTGGCCGATCATCGCCGCGGTCTGCGTGGGATTGGTCGTCGGCTGGGTGACGGTCCGGGCCGGAATGGCCGCCGCGGCAGCGGCATTGTTCGCCATTTCCGCTTCGAGGATCTTTTCGAATTCGCTCACCAGTGCCGGATTGTCGGCGGCGCTCGCCGTCGGGTTGGTGATCGCCGCGCTGGTGACGGGGCGCTGCACGGGCTGGGCGACCGTGGCCTGCGCCGTGGTTGCAGCCGTCTGCGGCGACAGCACGCGCTGGCGATTCTGCTCCAGCATCTCCTCGACGCGGCGCTCGGGCGCGCGCTGCTGCGTGCCGGTCTGCGCCTGCTGAGTGACGGCGGCCGGCTGTTGGACCGGGCGCGCGGGCAGGGCGCGGACAGCGGCATCCTCGTCGCCGGAATAGAGTACCTTGCTCATGGCCGAGACGCCTTCCGGCAGCGCGGCCGGCCGGCGCTCGGCGGCGAGGGGAACGGTTCCGGCGGCCACGCCCGCCGTGGCGGAGCGGGCGGCGAGCGGGGTCTCGGCAGTCTTGGCGATTGCCTCCTGCGCGGCGGGCGAGGGCTCGGCGCGCTGGGCCTTCTCGACCGGCTTTTCCACGGCCGGGGCCGTTTCGGCAGCGGTGGAGACGATGCGGGATTCGATGACGATATCCGTCGGGCCGCCGATCATGACGAGATGCTCGACATCGTCGCGGCGCACCAGCACGAGGCGGCGGCGCGTATCGATCGCAGCGGCGTCCAGCACGGCAAGGCGCGGCGTCCGGTTGCGTCCGCCGCGAATGAACGGCGAGGAGGGCCGGCCGCGGATGATCCACAGCACCAGCGCGAGGCAGAGAAGGCCGAGCAGCACCACCGCCACGGCAATGGCGAATTTCATGCCGTTCTCTGCTAGGATCTCCTGGGGCATGGCGCAGTCACTCCTCGGTGGACGGGTTGCTTCGTCAAACTGACAGCATTTGACGGCTTTTTACGGGCTCGTACAAGCGCGGCACGCCGCTTGTCCAGCACCTATTGCCGCTGTCATCGCCGCCCAACTATGGCAGCATGCGGAAATTGCGAGGGTAAGACCTCGAATATTCCCTGTGAATTCGCCGCCTTGCTTCCCCCGGGCGGCTTTTTGCGCTTCCCTCGGGCGGATAAACATGATTCTGGCATCGGGTCCGGCCACAGCGCAAGGCCGGACAGCTGCAGACGAGGGATTGATGACGACGATGAAGCGGCCGGGCGAGGACAATGTGCCGATCGTGGACCGCGGCCTGCGGCCGGCGGTGGTGCTGCGCATCGTGCTGCTCGCGGTTGTCCTGGCGGCGTCCGCCGGGGCCTTCATCCTCTTCAAGAACCAGCTCGACAACGAGATCGTGCTCGGCGTCCTCGGCGTGCTCGCCATGGCCGGCATCTTCTTCGTGGTTTCCGCGCTGATCGGCTTCATCGAGATCATGCCGCAGGCGAACGGTTCGGACGGGCTTGCGCGCGCCTTCGTCGATTCGCATCCGGACGGCACGGTCGTCACCGACCGAAAGGGCCGCATCGTCTATGCCAACGCCGCCTATGGGGCGCTGACGGGGGCGAAGGGCGAGGCGGAAGTGCAGACGCTGGAAACGCTGCTGTCGCGCAACCGCGACGCCACCGAGGCCGTCTACCGCCTGACGAACGGCCTGCACGAGGGCAAGGAAGGGGCGGAGGAGTTCCGCGTCCAGAAGGCGCTCAACCCGTCTTCCACCAACGGTTCCGGCGCCCATTGGTATCGCCTCAAGGCGCGCGTCCTGCCGAATTCCGGCAATGCTCGCCAGCCGCTCTATATCTGGCAGATCTCCGACATCACCTCCGAGCGGGACGATCAGGAGCGCTTCTTCAAGGAATTGCAGAACGCCATCGATTATCTCGACCACGCGCCGGCCGGCTTCTTCTCCGCCGGCCGCAAGGGCGAGATCGTCTATCTCAACGCCACGCTCGCCGAATGGCTCGGCATCGACCTGACGAAGTTCCATCCGGGCTCGCTTTCCATCGCCGACGTGGTGGCGGGCGAGGGGCTAGCGCTCATCCAGTCCGTGCAGGCCGAGCCGGGCCTCAAGCGTACCGAGACGCTCGACCTCGACCTGCGCAAGACCAACGGCCAGAGCCTGCCGGTGCGCATCGTGCACCGCGTCTCCTCCATGCGCGACGGCGCGCCGGGCGAGAGCCGCACCATCGTGCTGGCGCGCGAAGAGGGGAGCCAGAACGACCAGTCCGCCTCCATCGCCTCGATGCGCTTCACGCGCTTCTTCAACAACACGCCGATGGCCATCGCCTCGGTGGACGGCGACGGGCGCATCCTGCGCACCAATGCGCCCTTCCTCAAGCTTTTCTCCGGCGTCGTCTCGCGTGACGATATCGACCGCGGCGCCAAGCTCGAGACCATCGTGCACGAGACGGACCGCCTGCGTCTGCAATCGGCGCTCGATGCGGCAAGGGACCGGCAGGGCGACATTCCGCCGCTCGATTCGCTGCATCCCGGCGACGACGGAAGGCATTTCCGCTTCTATGTGAACGCCGTTATCGACCAGAGCGACGAGGCGCCGGAAGAGGCCGCCATCGTCTATGCCGTCGAGATCACCGAGCAGAAGGCGCTCGAGACCCAGATGGCGCAGACGCAGAAGATGAATGCGGTCGGCACGCTCGCCGGAGGCATCGCGCACGACTTCAACAACGTTCTGACGGCGATCCTGCTGTCCTCCGACCACCTGCTGCTTTCCGCGCGCCCGTCCGATGCGAGCTTCGCCGATCTCATGGAGATCAAGCGCAACGCCAACCGCGCCGCCGTGCTGGTGCGCCAGCTCCTCGCTTTCTCGCGCAAGCAGACGATGCGGCCGACCGTCCTGAACCTCACGGACGTCATCGGCGACCTGCGCATGCTCGTCGACCGGATGACCGGCACCAATGTCAAGATCGACGTCGAATACGGCCGGGACCTGTGGCCGGTGAAGACGGATCTCGGCCAGTTCGAACAGGTATTGATCAACCTTGCCGTCAATGCGCGCGACGCCATGCCGGAAGGCGGCACGATCACCTTCCGCACGCGCAATGTCGAGGCCGAGGAGGCCGCGGCACGAAACCTGCGCGACCTGCCGCCCGGCGACTATGTGGAAGTCGAGGTCGCCGACCAGGGCACCGGCATTCCGCCCGAGATCATCGACAAGATCTTCGAGCCCTTCTTCACCACCAAGGAAGTCGGCAAGGGCACCGGCCTCGGCCTCTCGATGGTCTATGGGATCGTCAAGCAGTCCGGCGGCTACATCTATCTCGATTCCGAAGTCGGCAAGGGCACGACCTTCCGCATCCTCATGCCGCGCCATACCGAAGAGGCCGTGCCGGCTGCCGAGACCGCCGCGACCGCGCAGGCCGGCGAGCAGCAGCCCGCGGCCGTCGTGCAGGCGCCGGAAAAGGAACCGCGCGACCTCACCGGCGGCTCGGCCGTCGTCCTTCTCGTCGAGGACGAGGAGGCGGTGCGCCGCGGCGGCAAGCGCATGCTGGAAACGCGCGGTTACACGGTGCATGAGGCGGGCTCGGGTGTCGAGGCGCTCGACATCATGGAAGAGCTGAACGGCGCGGTCGACATCGTCGTCTCCGATGTCGTCATGCCGGAAATGGACGGCCCGTCGCTGTTGCGGGAACTACGCAAATCCTATCCGGACATGAAGTTCATCTTCGTTTCCGGCTACGCCGAGGACGCCTTCGCCCGCAACCTGCCCGCCGACGCCAAGTTCGGCTTCCTGCCGAAGCCGTTCTCGCTGAAGCAGCTCGCCGAAGCCGTGCGGGAAATGCTGGACGCCTGAAGAAAGCCTTCGAGTCGGCCCCTGGACGGTTCCAAGCTTTCGCCCGCACCGCAAGCGAGGGCAAGACCGTGCACACGGCATCGGCATGGACATGATCGTCGTCTTCGATCCGCGGCCGGCAAGATTTTGTCCAATCTCCAACGACGAGGCAGCGGATCACCGTCCGGTTAATGGATATGGTGAACCAATCTTAAACACTTTGGCGATAACGTGGTCCCCGTAGCGTTTACAGGCGTTTGGGGCGTCCATTGATCGTTCATGCATTTCTCCGTTGGGTCGAGACCGCGCGGGCAGCCGACAGGGCGAAGGCCGCCAGCGTGCTGGCGCGGGCCTATAGCCGCTCGCGCATCGCGCCGGACGACCGGCATGCGGCGGAGATGGCGATGATCTTCCTGCTCGACGATCCGGCGCCGAAGGTGCGGCTCGCGCTGGCGGAGGCCCTTGCCGAGAGCGAGGACGCGCCGCGCGCCGTCGTTCTGCCGCTGGCGGAAGACCAGCCGGAAATCGCCGCGCATGTCATCCTTTGTTCGCCCGTGCTGACGGATGCCGATCTGGTCGATCTTGCGGCAAAGGGCGGCGACATGACGCGCACGCTGATCGCACACCGCGCCATCGTCTCGCGGCCGGTTTCGGCGGCGCTTGCGGAAGTCGGTGCGGCGCCGGATATACTGGCGCTTCTCGAAAACGAGGGCGCGGCGATCTCCCGCCGCAGCTTGGCGCGCATCGCCGACCGGCTCGGGCACGATGCGGAAATCCGCGCGCTCCTGCTCGACCGGACGGACCTGCCGAGCGATGCCCGCCATGCGCTGGTCGAGAAGATCGGCTCGGCGCTTGCCGGCTTCGGTCTGATCCAAGCCGCCGTCGGCACAAGCCGGGTGGAGCGCATCACGCGCGAGGCCTGCGACGTCGCGACGATCGGCATGGCCGCCGAAGTGGGAGCGGCCGAAATGCCGGCGCTCGTCGAGCATCTGCGCATCGCCGGCCGCCTGACGCCGGTCTTCCTCATGCATGCGCTGTGCACCGGCCGCGTCGAGTTCTTCGCGGCGGCCATCACCAATCTTTCGGGGCAGGCGGAACGGCGCGTCCGCTCGATCCTTTCCGACGGCCGCGAGGCGGCTGTGCGCGCGCTTTACGAAACGGCCGGCCTCGGCCGCGATATCAGCGCGCTCTTTGCCGAGGCGACGATGCTCTGGCGCAGCGAGGCGAAGGGCGGCGACGGCCTGCTCTCGGTCTGCGAGAGGCTGCTGGCCCGCGCCCGCGCCACGGGCAACGCCTCCTGCCAGTCCATGCTGGAACTGGTGGAACGGCTGGCCATTGCCGAGCAGCGCCAGACGGCGCGAAGCTACGCGCTCATCGCGACGCGGGAAGCGGCGTAGCAACCTGCTGCCGATCAATCGGCGAAGCGCTTCACGACCCAGGAATAACCGCCTTCCGCATAGCGGACCGGCGTGGTGACGGCGGCCTTCAGGGAGGCGGCGTCGGGGATGGCTTTTTTCACGAAGGCGAGCGTGCGGGCGGCAAGGCCCTGCCGCGCCTGTTCTGTTTCGACGGGGGCAGGGGCTTCCATGCCCGTCGCCGGCTCGGCCGGCTTCGGATCGGGCACTGTCACCTCGGCCGTCATGCGGTCGCCCGAGGTCTCGCAGACGGCGACGATGACGGGATAGTTCTTGTCCTGATGCCGGTTGATATAGGTCTCGGCCTGTGCGTCGCAAAGCGCCACGGTCTGCCAGCTCCGGTCGACCGTATCGATATAGTGGCACTGGGTCGCGCTGTCGTCGCAGCCCATGATCGTCATGACGATGAGCGCAGCTTTCATGGCCGTCCTTTCCGCGTTGGATGGCCCCGGTTAGAGGCCGGCATTGCCGCGAAAATATGGCGGCAAGGCCTCAGATATCGAGGTTGTCGGCGAAGACGGCGCGCTCCTGGATGAAGCGGAAGCGGGCCTCCGGCTTGGTGCCCATCAGGTCGTCCACCGCCGTGCGCGTGCCTTCGAAATCGACGTCGTCGATCGCCACCTTCAGGAGCGTGCGCTTGGACGGGTCCATCGTCGTTTCCTTGAGCTGCGCCGGCAGCATCTCGCCGAGGCCCTTGAAGCGGCCGATCTCCACCTTGCCGCGCCCGTTGAATTCCGTGCGCATCAGTTCCTCGCGGTGCGCGTCGTCGCGCGCATAGAGCGTCTTGCCGCCCTGGCTGATGCGGTAGAGCGGCGGAACGGCGAGATAGAGGTGCCCGCCGCGGATGAGGTCTGGCATCTCCTGGTAGAAGAAGGTGATGAGCAGCGAGGCGATATGCGCGCCGTCGACGTCGGCGTCGGTCATGACGATGACGCGCTCGTAGCGCAGGTCCTCGTCGCGATACTTCGAGCGCGTGCCGCAGCCGAGCGCCTGCACCAGATCGGAAATCTGCTGGTTGGCGCCGAGCTTTTCCCGCCCGGCGCTGGCGACGTTGAGAATCTTGCCGCGGAGCGGAAGGATGGCCTGGTTGGCGCGGTTGCGCGCCTGCTTGGCCGAGCCGCCGGCCGAATCGCCCTCGACGATGAAGAGTTCGGCACCGTCGGCCGAGCTCTGCGAGCAGTCGGCGAGCTTGCCGGGAAGGCGCAGCTTGCGCACGGCCGTCTTGCGGCTCACTTCCTTTTCCTTGCGGCGGCGCATGCGCTCTTCCGCGCGCTCAATCACCCATTCGAGCAGCTTGGCGGCTTCGGCGGGATTGTCGGCAAGGTAATGGTCGAAGGGGTCGCGCAGCGCGTTCTCGACGATGCGCTGGGCCTCGACGGTGGCGAGCTTGTCCTTGGTCTGGCCGACGAATTCCGGCTCGCGGATGAAGACCGAGAGCATGCCGACCGCCGAGATCATCACGTCGTCGGTGGTGATGGCGGCCGCGCGCTTGTTCTGCGTCAGCTCGGCGTAGTTCTTCAGGCCCTTGGTGAGGGCGATGCGCAGGCCCGCCTCGTGCGTGCCGCCGTCGGCCGTCGGGATGGTGTTGCAATAGGAATGGATCAGCGAATCGCCGCCGTACCAGGTGACGGCCCATTCCAGCGAGCCGTGGCCGCCCGACTTCTCGCTCTTGCCGGCGAAGATCTCGCGGGTGACGGTGTAATCCTTGCCGAGCGTCGCCTGCAGGTAGTCCTTCAGCCCGCCGGGGAAGTGGAAGACGGCCTTTTCCGGCGTCTCGGAGCCTTCCGGCAGCAGCGAGGGATCGCAGCTCCAGCGGATTTCCACGCCGCCGAAGAGATAGGCCTTGGAACGGGCCATGCGGAAGACGCGGCCGGGATCGAAACGGGCATGCGCGCCGAAGATCTCCGGGTCGGGATGGAAGCGCACCCGCGTGCCACGACGGTTGTGCACGTCGCCGAGGTCTTCCAGCGGCCCGAGCGGCTTGCCGCGCGAAAAGCGCTGGCGGTAGAGCTTGCGGTTGCGCGCGACCTCGACTTCGAGGAGGTCGGACAGCGCATTGACCACCGAGACGCCGACGCCGTGCAGGCCGCCCGAGGTCTCGTAGGCCTTGCCGTCGAACTTGCCGCCGGCATGGAGCACGGTGAGGATGACCTCCAGCGTCGACTTGCCGGGCATCTGCGGATGGTTCTCGACCGGGATGCCGCGGCCGTTGTCGGTGACGGTCAGGCAGCCGTCCGCATCGAGATTGACCTCGATGAAATTGGCATGGCCCGCGACGGCCTCGTCCATCGAGTTGTCGATGACTTCGGCGAAGAGATGGTGCAGCGCCTTTTCGTCCGTGCCGCCGATATACATGCCGGGGCGCATGCGCACGGGCTCGAGGCCCTCCAGCACGCGGATGGCAGAGGCGTCGTAGCCGCCGGAGCCTTCGGTCGGGGCGGCGGGCGCCGGCGCGCTTTCGGCGGCGGGGGCCGGAGCGGGCGTGGGCACGGGCTTTTCCTCCGCCGCGGCGGGCTGCCGGGCGGGCTCGGAAGGCATGTTGGCGAAAAGGTCGTTATTGTCGTCTTGCATGGGCCGTTCAGAGTTTGTTCCGTTTGCCGGTTCTTCCCGCCGATCCATGGGGATCGGGGCCGGCAAGGATGAGGTCGTCGGCGAATCACTGGCGACTCTGCCAGATTCCGTGGGTTTTCGCGATGTCCGGACGCGCCAACCGCCGGGCGAGGATTGCTTTGCGCGCGGACGGATGGCAAGTATCGCCAGCCCAGGGGAGCCTCACTTCATGCGTCAGTCCACAGTTCATTCTCTCCGCCGGCTGATTCTGGCCGCGCTCTTCGCCGGTTTTACGGCCGACAGTGCCGCCGCGCTGACGCTCAAGCCCTGGAAGGACGAGCTCTTCGGCTATCCCGCCGTGGTCGAGACGACGGATAACGGCGCGCTCCGCGTCGTCGACTACCAGGAAATGCGCGACATCAACGGCCGCGACCAGGTGCCCGAGCGGCGCGTCAGATCGGCCTATGTCTCGACGGCGGTGAAGAAGGCGCAGCAGAACCTGACGGTGGATACGCCCGCCGGGCCGATCGACGTGGCGATGACCGGCAAGGGCGAGGGCGCCTCCTTCACCGTCATCTTCATCCACGGCCGGGGCGGCGACCGTCGGCTCGGCAACAACGACTGGAACTTCGGCGGCAATTTCAACCGCATCAAGAACCTCGCCGTGCAGAACGGTGGCGTCTACTACGCGCCGAGCGTGCCCTCCTTCGACGATGCGGGCGCGGCGCGCATCTCCGGCCTGATCCTGCGCGCCAAGGCGCTTTCGCCGGACAGGCCCGTCATCCTCGCCTGCGCCTCGATGGGCAGCTTCATCTGCGCCCGCGTGGTGCGCGATGCGACGGCGGTCAGGAGCCTTTCCGGCATGGTGCTGATGGGCGGGGCGGCGGATGGCGACTATGCCAAGACCCCGGCCTTCAAGGCGAAGCTGCCGGTCTTCTTCACCCATGGCGACAGCGACAGTGTCTATGCGGCCAACGACCAGATCGCCGTCTTCCGCAAATTGCTGAAGGCCGGCATTCCGACGCGCTTCGTGCTGTTCCAGACCGGAGGCCACGGCACGCCGGTGCGCATGACCGACTGGCGCGAGACGCTGAACTGGATCTTCGCGCAGTAAGCGTTCCCGCTCAGATCGAGCGCAGCAGGACCTTGGTCGAGCCGACGGCGGCGGCGATGTCGCGGTAGTGGCTGGCGCGCTTCTCCGAATTTTCCGAGGCGCGCAGGAGCTGCGTCTGCGCCTCCTCGATGACCTGCCGGGCCGCCTCCATCGCCTTTTCGAGATTGCGCTTGCGGATGGCTGTATAGGTCTTCGTCTCCTTCATGCGCGCATTGCCGCGCGAGCGCATGCGCGGAGCCTTTGCGTCGAGATTGGCGGCCTGGATGCGCCCGAGCCGGCCGGCGGCGCGCTGGACGATCTGCCGGGCCTCGTCATAGGCCTTGCCCTTCGGGATGCGCCGGGCGATGTCGAGGAGGCGCTGGCGCAGGCAATCGATGCGGTAGACCGGCTCATAGGCTGCGCATTCGGCGCTGGCGGCGTTGATGTTCCTGACGATGGAGCGGGTGAGGTAGTCGGTCGGCGTCGGCGTATCCATGAGGCCGCCGCCCGACCCTGTGGCGATTCCCGTGGTTGTGCCGCCGCCCGGCGCCGGGGCTGCCTGTCCGTAGGCCTCCGGCATGGAGCCGAGGGCGAGCGTCGTTGCAAGGAAGGCCGCTGCGAGCGTGCGCACCGTTTCAGGCTTTCCCATCGTCCTTCCGCCTCCCGCTACTGTGTCTGCCCGAAGGCCATGCGCATGCTGCGCTGGGTGCCCGCGCCGAGATCGCCGTCTATCGCGCCGGTATAGAACCTGTTGCGCCGGAGTTCGGCCTGCAGGGCGCGCCGGGTTTCCGGCTTGAACATGGTCGGGCGGTTGGTGAGCTGCGCCAGCACGTCGTCGACGCCGGCGCGCAGCGCCTGGTAGAGATAGGCCGCGGCATCCTCGGGCGTTTTGCCGGGAATGACGCCGTCGTCGATTAGGGCGGCGACGTTGAACATGGCCTGCGGATGGCGCAGGTCCGCCGCCCTGATGAAGAGCTCGACCGCCTTCTTCGGATCGCGCGGCAGGCCTTCCGTTCCCTGGTAATAGAGGAAGCCGAGATCATTGATGGCATCGGCAAAGCCGAGATCGGCGGATCTGCGGTAGAGTTTCAGCGCCTCGGGCACGTTCTGCGGCGTGCCGATGCCCTTTTCATGAAGCTTGCCGAGTTCGAACATGGCCTCCGCATCGCCGGCCTCCGCCGCCTTGCCGAAGAGCCTGAAGGCCTCGGACGGCTGGAACTTCGCCGAATCCGGCGAGAGCGCCATATAGCCGAGGCCGATCATCGCGCGGGTGTTGCCTTCCTCGGCAAGGCTTGCGAGCTGCGCCGCCTGATCCGGCTTCAGCGCCTGCCACTGGCCGGCCTTGTCTACGATATTGGCGACCTTCGCGTCCTCGCCGGCGAGGAAGAAGGGCGCGCCCGAGAGCGAGCCGTAGAAATGCGGCTGCTGGCGGTTGGCCGTCAGGCTCATCACCCTGTCGCGGACCTGTCGGAAGACGAGGCCGATCTCGACATCGGGACGCGGCAGGCTTTCGAGGATGGCGCTGGTGAAGGGGCTGTGCTCGCCTTCGCCGTCGAGCGCCACCTTGCCGCCCTCCGCGGCATAGACGACGAGCATGCCCTGCGCGGGATCGGGCGCGGCGAGCCCGTCGCCCGTCGCCGAGGCGCCGGCCATGCCGGCCGTCGCGGCGAGGTCGTAGGAGGTGGGGAAGGGATTGTTGCGGCAGGAATCGAGAATGACGATGCGCAGCTTGCGGGCCCTGGCGACGCTGGCGAGCACCGAGCGCAGGCTGACCGCCTGCTCGGGGATCTTCCCCGGATCGTCGACATGGATGTCGACGGGAATGAGGTAGTTCTCGCCCGCCGCCTCGACGCCATGGCCGGCATAGTAGACCATGGCGATATCCGCCGTTTCGGACTTGCGCGAGAAGGCGGCGATCGTCTCCTTCATCTGCGCGAGCGGCACGTCGATCGCAAGATCGACCGTGAAGCCGAGCCTTTCGAGCATGGCGCCGACCGCGCGGGCATCGGCCTCGGTGTTGCGCAGCGGCGAGATGGAGGTATAGGCGGACATGCCGACGACGAGCGCGACGCGCCGTGCGCTGACTTCGCGCGAAGCCAGCGTCTCCTCGGCCGTCACGCGGCCGACGGGGGATTTTATCGGCATCAGGCCGCGCGTCTGCGCCGGGCCGTCCTGTGCCGCCGCGCCGCCGGCAAGCAGGAGCACGGCCATGGCGACGGCTATGCGGCGTCGTGAAGGAAGCATGCGCCTCGTCCATCCTGCATCGATCGATCTCGGCCTTGCTCCATTACGTTTCACGAACGCGGAATATTCAAGCCCGCGCGCGGCAGAACGCACCTTTTCTTGGCGGCCCCGATTTGCTACGCCCCATGCCAACGCTTTATGGAGGGGATGCTCATGACACCGGACGTTACACCGCTCGTCGCCGGAAACTGGAAGATGAACGGCACGCGCGCATCGCTCGACCAGATCAAGGCGATGGCCGAAGGCGTGAAGGGGCCGCTCTCGCAGAAGGTGGAAACGCTGATCTGCCCACCGGCGACCCTGCTCTACGTCGCGACTGCGCTCTGCGACGACAGCCCGCTCCAGATCGGCGCGCAGGATTGCCATGAAAAGGCTTCCGGCGCGCATACCGGCGACATCTCGGCCGAGATGATCGCCGACTGCTTCGGCACCCATGTCATCGTCGGCCATTCCGAACGCCGCACGGACCATGAGGAAAGCGACGCGCTGGTGCGCGCCAAGGCCGAGATCGCCCACCAGAACGAACTCGTCGCCATCGTCTGCATCGGCGAGACCGGCGACGAGCGCAAGGCCGGCAAGACGCTGGACGTGCTCAAGACCCAGCTTGTCACCTCCGTGCCGGACGGCGCGACGGCGACAAACACCGTGATCGCCTATGAGCCGGTCTGGGCCATCGGCACGGGCCTGACGCCGACGGCGGCGGACGTGGAGGAGGCTCATGCCTTCATGCGCGCCGAGCTGACCGCGCGCTTTGCCGGCGAGGGCGCGAAGATGCGCATTCTCTATGGCGGCTCGGTCAAGCCGGGCAATGCGAAGGAACTGATGGGCGTCGCCAATGTCGACGGCGCGCTGATCGGCGGGGCGAGCTTGAAATCGGACGACTTCCTTGCCATTTACCGCGCATATGAAGCGCTGACGGCCTGAGGCCCGTCCGCCGGCCCGCAAAACGGCGGGCGGAACGACGGGAAGGGCTTGGAATGCCGCGCGGCTTGGTATATTGAGCCGCAAACCTGAAATTTGGCCGTCTGGCCGGGATCTTGGAAAACATGCAGACCATCTTGCTCGTCATCTATCTCATGGTCGTCGTCGCGCTGATCGGCGTCGTGCTGATCCAGCGGTCTGAAGGCGGCGGCCTCGGCATCGGCGGCGGCTCCGGTTTCATGTCCGCCCGTGGCACGGCCAATGCGCTGACGCGCACGACCGCGATCCTCGCGACGCTGTTCTTCGTTCTGGCGATCGGCATGGGCATCCTCGCCCGCTACGAGACGCAGCCGACGGACATTCTCGACCGCATTCCGGGCACGACCGGCACGGGCGGCGTTCTCGACGCGCTCGGCGGCGCCCAGCAGAACCAGGGCACCCAGAACAACACGAACCAGACCCCTGCGACGACCGGTACGCAGACCGTTCCGAGCGAAGGCGGCGCGGCCACCGGAACGGGCAACTCGTCGACCCCGACGACGGGCACCGGCACGGGTGCCGCCACGGGCGAGGGCGGCAACGCCGGCGTCCCGAGCGGCCAGTAAGCCGCAAAAGCGAAAACAAACCGGCCGGTTGGCGCAAACCAACCGGCCTTCTTCTGTGTAAAACGCCGATTGCGACTTCCGAAATCACGCCCAAGGTGATTTTTCGGTAGCGGAATCGATTTTGAAAAGGTATCCGGTGACTCCCATGGCGCGATATGTATTCATCACTGGCGGCGTGGTTTCTTCCCTCGGAAAAGGCATCGCGGCCGCTGCACTCGGAGCTCTCCTTCAGGCCCGCGGTTACCGCGTGCGCCTCAGGAAGCTGGACCCCTATCTCAATGTCGACCCGGGCACCATGAGCCCGACGCAGCACGGCGAGGTGTTCGTCACCGACGATGGCGCGGAGACCGACCTCGACCTCGGCCACTACGAGCGCTTCACCGGCCGCTCGGCCACCAAGACCGACAACATCACCACCGGCCGCATCTACAAGAACATCATCGACAAGGAACGCCGCGGCGACTATCTCGGCGCGACCGTGCAGGTCATTCCGCACGTCACCAACGAGATCAAGAACTTCGTCACCGAAGGCAACGACGACTACGACTTCGTGCTCTGCGAGATCGGCGGCACGGTGGGCGACATCGAGGCCATGCCCTTCATGGAGGCGATCCGCCAGCTCGGCAACGACCTGCCGCGCGGCACCGCCGTCTATGTCCACCTGACGCTGATGCCCTATATCCCGGCCGCCGGCGAGCTGAAGACCAAGCCGACGCAGCATTCCGTCAAGGAGCTGCAGGCCATGGGCATCCACCCGGATATCCTGCTGGTGCGCGCCGACCGCGAAATCCCGGAAGCCGAACGCAAGAAGCTCTCGCTGTTCTGCAACGTGCGCCCGACCGCCGTGATCCAGGCGCTCGACGTCGCGTCGATCTACGACGTGCCACTCGCCTATCACAAGGAAGGCCTCGACGACGAGGTCCTGGCCGCCTTCGGCATAGAGCCGGCGCCCAAGCCCCGCCTTGAGGCCTGGCAGAAGGTTTCCGACCGCATCAAGACGCCGGAAGGCGAGGTGACCATCGCCATCGTCGGCAAGTACACCGGCCTCAAGGACGCCTACAAGTCGCTGATCGAGGCGCTCTATCACGGCGGCATCGCCAATCACGTCAAGGTCAAGCTCGAGTGGATCGAATCGGAAGTCTTCGAGAAGGAAGACCCGGCGCCTTACCTCGAGAAGGTGCACGGCATCCTCGTTCCCGGCGGTTTCGGCGAGCGCGGCTCGGAAGGCAAGATCAATGCGGCGCGCTTCGCCCGCGAGCGCAAGGTGCCCTATTTCGGCATCTGCTTCGGCATGCAGATGGCCGTGGTCGAGGCGGCGCGCAATCTCGCCGGCATCGAGAAGGCATCCTCCACCGAGTTCGGCAAGACGGCCGAGCCGGTCGTCGGCCTGATGACCGAATGGGTGAAGGGCAACGACCTGGAGAAGCGCTCCGCTTCCGGCGATCTCGGCGGTACGATGCGCCTCGGCGCCTACCGCGCCTCGCTCAAGGGCGGCACGAAGATCGCCGACATCTACGGCTCGACGGACATTTCCGAGCGTCACCGCCATCGCTACGAGGTGAATGTCGACTATAAGGGCAAGCTGGAAGGCTGCGGCCTCGTCTTCTCCGGCATGTCGCCGGACGGCCTTCTGCCGGAGACGGTCGAATATGCCGACCATCCGTGGTTCATCGGCGTGCAGTATCACCCGGAACTGAAGAGCCGGCCGCTCGATCCGCATCCGCTCTTCGCAAGCTTCGTGGAAGCGGCGCTGGAACAGAGCCGCCTCGTCTGAGAACAGCGTTCAAACGAAAAGCCCGGCATTTTCGCCGGGCTTTTTGCATTTCAGGGCACTCAGCGCGAATAGGGCGAGAAGCACTGCTTGCGCGGGCCGTTGTTCGGCTGGAACGTGTTGTCATAGGCCCGGTACGTGCGGTAGCGATTGGCGCACCAGTTCACATGAGCGCTTCCGCTGGCGCGCGGCTGATTGGCGACCGCGCCGCCGATGGCAGCACCGAGGCCGAAGGCGGCCAGCGGATACCACCAGCCGTCCGAATGGCGTCGGTAGCCCGGGCGATAATGGTTATACCCGCGATGGCCGTGCCAGCGGCGCTGGTGACGGTACTGTACCTGTTCCACCGCGGAGGACGAGGGGACGGGAACCTGAGGAAAAGTGACCGCCTGGGCAGGCACGAAGGAGGTGAGGGCGACGGCGACCGAGAGGGCGCCGGCGGCAAGGCCGGACTTCATCTTCAGCATGGGATAACCTTTCCTGCTTGTTTGGCGCCAGAACGTCCTCAGGCCGGATTCGGTTCCATTTCTGCCGCACGCGCAGATGGTTTTTGCGCAAAATGTCAAAAAAAACGGGCTGGTCCGCCTTTCGGCTCGCCAACCCGTTCCGGTAAGTTTGCGGATCAGGGTGTTCGGGGTACAGGGGCTTTCGCCGCAATCCGGCTGCATCTCCAGATCTCCTGTGAGGCCGATCATGCCCGAACGCCTTTTTCCCGATTGACATAAAGCGCAGCTTTTTTGACAATTTCCACATGAGCAGGCAAGCGCCGCGGCAGGGGCCGCTCGACGTGACCATCCTTCTTTTGCCGGAGTCGTCGATCATGTCGCTCGCCTCCGTGCTCGATCCCATGCGCGCGGCCAACCGCGTGATGCCGGAACCGGTGTTCCGCTGGACGATCTTGTCGCCCGGCGGCAAGCCGGTGGTGCTCACCTGCGGCGTGGAAATCCGCGTCGACGGCAGCTTCGACGACGCCATGAGCGGCGACGCGCTGCTCGTCATCGCCGGCTTCAACCAGGATCGTCACGCGAATCGCAGCTTCATTAGTCGGCTCAAGAAGGTGACGCGCCGGTTCGGCATCGTCGCGGGCATCGAATCGGGCTGCTGGCTGCTGGCGCGGTCGGGCCTCCTGGACGGGCGCGACGCGACGGCGCATTGGGAGGAGCTGGAGGATTTCGCCGCCGCCTTTCCGGCCCTCAACGTGCGGGCGGACCGCTTCGTCACCGACGGGCCGCTCTGGACCTCGGGCGGCGCCTCGCCGACCTTCGACATGATGCTGCATCTGGTGCGCGAGCGCTTCGGCTCGGCCGTCGCGCTCGATGTGGCGAGCGTCTTCGTCTATGACGAGACCCATGCCGCGACGGACGCCCAGCCGCTCGTCTCGCTCGGCCGGCTTGCCGAACACCAGCCGGACCTCGCCGCCGCCATCCGCCTGATGGAGCGCACCATCGACCGGCCGCTGACCATCGCGGCGCTGGCGCGCCGGCTCGGCTTCTCGACGCGCAAGCTGGAGACGCTGTTTGCGGGCGGGCTCGGCATCGGGCCGGGGAAATATTACCTGCGTCTGCGGCTGACGGCCGCGCAGCGCCTCGTGCGCGACACGCCGCTATCGATGCAGGAGGTGGCGCTGCGCAGCGGCTTCGACAGCCTCTCCGCCTTTTCCCGCGCCTTCCGCAATCATTTCGGCGCGAGCCCGCTGAAGCTGCGGGCGGAGGTTCGGGTGAAGGGGTGATGCGGGTACGGAAGTGTTTGTCGCGCGGGTCCTCGGGTCGAGCCCGAGGATCCACGCCGCACGGCGCGCACTCACTCCAAACAAAAAGGCGGACCTGAGGCCCGCCTTTTCTGTCTCGCCGCCGATCCTAGTGCAGAATCTGGCTGAGGAAGAGCTTGGTGCGCTCGTGCTGGGGATTGTCGAAGAACTCGGCCGGCGAGTTCTGCTCGACGATCTGGCCCTGGTCCATGAAGATGACCCGGTTGGCGACCTGGCGGGCAAAGCCCATTTCATGCGTCACGCACAGCATGGTCATGCCCTCTTCAGCCAGCGACACCATCGTGTCGAGCACTTCCTTGACCATTTCCGGATCGAGTGCCGAGGTCGGCTCGTCGAACAGCATGATCTTCGGCTTCATGCACAGCGAGCGGGCGATCGCCACGCGCTGCTGCTGGCCGCCCGAGAGCTGGCCGGGATATTTGTGCGCCTGCTCCGGGATCTTGACGCGCTTGAGGTAGTGCATCGCCACTTCCTCGGCGTCCTTCTTCGGCATCTTGCGCACCCAGATCGGCGCCAGCGTGCAGTTTTCCAGGATCGTCAGATGCGGGAAGAGGTTGAAGTGCTGGAACACCATGCCGACCTCGCGGCGTACCTCGTCGATCTTCTTCAGGTCGTTGGTCAGCTCGATGCCGTCGACGACGATCTGGCCCTTCTGGTGCTCTTCGAGACGGTTGATGCAGCGGATCATCGTCGACTTGCCTGAACCGGACGGACCGGCGATGACGATGCGCTCGCCCTTCATGACCTTCAGATTGATGTCGCGCAGAACGTGGAAGTCGCCGTACCACTTGTTCATGTTGGTGATCTCGACGGCGACGTCCGTTGCGGACACTTCCATCTTTTGCGCCTGGGCCTGGTTAGCCATTGTTGTTTCCTCTCAGTTATCTTTTGTGGCTCGTGTCGAGCCGGCGTTCCACGAAGGCCGAGTAGCGCGACATGCCGAAGCAGAAAATCCAGAACACGAAGCCGGCGAAGATCAGGCCCGTCAGCGGCGTGACGGGGGTGATCCAGCCCGAATCCCCAAAACTCGCCTTCACGATGCCCAGCAGGTCGTACATCGAGATGATCGTGACGAGGGACGTATCCTTGAACATGCCGATGAAGGTATTCACGATGCCCGGTATCACGAGTTTGATGGCCTGCGGTAGCACGACGAAGGTCATTTTGTGGAAGTAGTTTAGACCAAGAGCGTCGGCCGCTTCATATTGTCCTTTCGGAATGGCTTGAAGACCACCGCGAATAACCTCCGCCATATAGGCGGACGCGAAGATCGACACGCCGACGAGGGCACGCAGGAACTTGTCGATATTGTTGCCCGGCGTCAGGAAGAGCGGCAGCAGCACGCTCGCCATGAAGAGGACGGTGATCAGCGGCACGCCGCGGATCAGCTCGATGAAGACGACGCTGACCGTCTTCATCACCGGCATGCGCGAGCGCCGCCCGAGCGCCAGCAGGATGCCCGCCGGCAGCGAGACGACGATGCCGACGAAGGAGAGGATGAGCGTCACCATCAGCCCGCCCCACAGCGACGTCTCCACATGCCGCAGGCCGAACGAGCCACCGAGCAGCAGGAAGAAGGAAACGAGCGGGAAGGCGATGAGCAGCAGGAGAGCGTTCAGTCCCTTGCGCGGCACCTTCGGCATCAGGAACGGCACGAGCAGCGCCACGAACAGCGCGACCACCAGGAGCGGCCGCCACAGCTCGTCGCGGGGATAGGAGCCGAACATGAACTGCACGAAGCGGTCGTTCACATAGGCCCAGCAGGCGCCGCTCCAGCCGGTCGGCAACTGGCCGCCCTGGTCGGTGGTGAGGCAGACCGTGCGGTCCGCCCCGGTCCAGACGGCGGAGACGAACAGCCAGTTGAGCGCCTTCGGCACGTAGTAGAGGATCGCCGTGATGGCGAGGATGGACAGGATGCTGTCCTTCCACGAGGCGAACAGGTTGTTGCGGATCCAGGCGAAGGCCGACGCCTCGGAGGCCGGCGGCTTTTCCGCTTCGAGGAACCGCTCGCGGACATAGGTCGTGGTCTCGGTCATCTCAGCGCTCCACCAGGGCCATCTTGGCGTTGAACCAGTTCATGAACAGCGAGGTGATGAGGCTGATCGAGACATAGATCAGCATCCAGATCGAGATGATCTCGATCGACTTGCCGGACTGGTTGAGGATGGTGCCGCCGACCGCGACGAGGTCGGCATAACCGACAGCCACCGCGAGCGAGGAGTTCTTGATGAGGTTGAGATATTGCGAGGTGAGCGGCGGGATGATGATCCGCAGCGCCTGCGGCAGCACGACGAGCCGCGTTGCCTGCCCGGCACGAAGGCCGAGCGCATAGGACGCCTCCGACTGGCCCTTCGACACGCCGCGAATGCCGGCGCGCACGATTTCGGCGATGAACGAGGCCGTGTAGAGCGAGAGCGCGAGATAGAGCGCCAGGAATTCCGGCCCGATCACCATGCCGCCCTTCATGTTGAAGGAGCCGGGGACCGGATAGTCGAGCGAGAGCGGCATGCCCATCAGCATATGCACGACGAGCGGCAGGAGCACGATCAGGCCGAGATTGACCCAGAGCACCGGCGGGCGCTTGCCCGTGGCGCGCTGGCGCGCATTCGCCCAGATCGTGAAAGCGATCGCCGCGACGATGCCAAGGAGGAAGGCGCCGAACACGATCCCGAAACCTTCGCCGAAGACCGGCGCGGGCATATAGATGCCGCGGTTCGAGATGAAGAATGCGGCGTCGGGGTTTTCCTGCACATGCTGGAAGATGCTGCGGATCGACGGCAGCAGGGCGAGAACGCCAAGATACCAGAAGAAGATGACCAGCAGTGGCGGGATGTTGCGGAAGATTTCCACATAGACCGTGCAGAGCCTGGCGATCAGCCAGTTGTGCGACAGGCGCCCGATGCCGACGAGAAGGCCGACGATCGTCGCGGTGACGATACCGGCGGCGGCGATGACGAGCGTGTTGATGAGGCCGACCTGCAGCGCGCGGAAATAGGTGGAATCGCTGGAATAGGCGATCAGTGTCTGCGCGATGTCGAAGCCGGCGCGGCTGTTGAGGAAGCCGAAGCCCGCCGACATGTTGGCGCGGGCGAGGTTCTGGATGACGTTGTGCCACGCATACCAGACGGCGGCGACGATTATCACGAACGTCACGATCTGATAGACGACGCTTCTCAGCGCTGGATTGTAGAGTAGAGATACCTTCGGCGGTTCGCCGGACCCTGTTCGGGCATCCGCAAGAGCCATGCATTTCCCCTGACGTTGTTTTCGCCCTGTTTTCCGGGCGTTTCATTAAAGGGGAGGGCAGTTTGCTGCCCTCCCGATGCGGTCGATCCGGTTAGCGGATCGGCGGAGCGTACTGCAGGCCGCCCTTCGTCCACAGCCCGTTCAGGCCGCGGGCGATCTTGAGCGGGGAGCCTTCGCCGATATTGCGCTCGAAGGATTCGCCGTAATTGCCGACAGCCTTGATGATCTGCACGGCCCAGTCCTTCGGCACGCCGAGGTCGGCGCCGATGGTGCTGTCGGCTTCTTCACCGAGGAAGCGCTTGATGTCCGGGTTTTCGGACTTCTTCATCTCTTCGACATTGGCCTGCGTGATGCCGAATTCCTCGGCGGCCACCATCGCGTAGTGCGACCAGGTCACGATGTCGAACCACTTGGAATCGTTCTGGCGGACGGCCGGGCCGAGCGGCTCCTTGGAGATGATTTCCGGCAGGACCATGTGGTCGTCCGGATTGGTCATCTTCAGGCGGATCGAGTAGAGACCCGAGGCGTCGGTCGTGTAGGCATCGCAGCGGCCGGCATTGTAGGCGGCGTCCGCCTCATCCTGCGCTTCGAAGACGACCGGCTTGAAATCCATGTTGTTGGCACGGAAATAGTCGGCAAGGTTGAGTTCGGTGGTCGTGCCGGACTGCACGCAGACGGATGCGCCGGACAGCTCCAGCGCGGACTTCACGCCGAGTTCCTTCTTCACCATGAAGCCCTGGCCGTCATAGTAGTTGACTGCGCGGAAATCGAAGCCGAGCTGCGTATCGCGGCTGATGCTCCAGGTGGTGTTGCGGGAAAGGATATCGACTTCGCCGGACTGCAGGGCCGGGAATCGGTCCTTGGCCGAGAGGGGCGTGTACTTCACCTTCGTGGCATCGCCGAAGACGGCGGCGGCCACGGCCTTGCAGAGATCGACGTCGAGACCGGACCAGTTGCCCGCCGAATCCTGCGCGCCGAAACCGGCGAGATTCGAGCCGTTCACGCCGCACTGGACGAAGCCCTTGGCCTTCACGTCGGAAAGCGTGTCAGCCTGAGATGCCGTTGCGCCAAGCCCCAGTACGGCGGCGCCGACGAGCGCCGTCACGATTTTTTTTGCCATTTTTTACAACCTTTTTCTGTTGTCTTGTTTTATCCGCAGGCCCCTCTTCCCTCAAAGGGCACGCCTGCGGAACTCGCTACCCTCCCGGTGCGAGGTTGCTTATCTCATGCTCAAAACGACGCAGGGTCAAGGGAGGGTCGCCATTTTCCGGCCACGATTCCGATTTTGCCGCCGAATGGCGGAATTTTGGGCGGAAAAGCGTGGATTTGTGCAGTAAATCGCTCAAAAAATCACGCAATCGGCCTTCACGGGCGGGTTTTCGCGTCTTTATCCTTTCGTATTGGGGTTGACCTCAGAGGTCCTCTGGCGAAAAGTCGGCGCCTCCACATTTCTCGCAATTCCCGGACCGAACCCATGAAAAACAGAGACGAAATCCTCGCCGGCGCCGGCGTGAACACCCGCCTTGCCCATGCCGGAAACGACCCGGCCGAGTTTCACGGTTTCGTCAATCCGCCAGTGGTCCACGCCTCGACCGTGCTCTTCCCGAATGCCGCGACCATGGAAAACCGCGGGCAGAAATACACCTACGGCACCCGCGGCACGCCGACGACCGATGCGCTCTGTGCGGCGATCGACGAACTGGAAGGATCGGCCGGAACGATTCTCGTGCCCTCGGGCCTTGCCGCCGTCACCGTGCCGTTCCTCGCCTATCTTTCTGCCGGCGACCACGCGCTCATCGTCGATTCGGTCTATCACCCGACCCGCCATTTCTGCGACACGATGCTGAAGCGCCTCGGCGTGGCGGTGGAGTATTACGATCCGATGATCGGCGCGGGCATCGAGGCGCTGATCCGGCCGAACACGAGGCTGGTGCATACCGAGGCGCCGGGCTCCAACACCTTCGAGATGCAGGATATTCCGGCCATCGCCGCCGCCGCCCACAAGCACGGCGCGGTCGTGACGATGGACAATACCTGGGCGACGCCGCTCTATTTCCGCCCGCTCGATTTCGGCGTGGATGTTTCCATCCATGCGGCGACGAAATATCCGGCCGGGCATTCGGACGTGCTGTTCGGCACCGTCTCGGCCAATGCCGCCCATTGGGAGCAGTTGCACGAGACCCAGATCACGCTCGGCACCTGCGCCTCGCCGGACGATGCCTACCAGGTGCTGCGCGGCCTTCGCACCATGGGCGTGCGGCTGGAGCGGCACCAGGAAAGCGCGCTGGAGCTCGCCCGCTGGCTGGAGGGCGTCGACGACGTTTCGCGCGTTCTGCATCCGGCGCTGCCGAGCTTCCCGGGCCATGATCTCTGGAAGCGCGACTTCAAGGGGGCGAGCGGCATCTTCTCCATCGTGCTGAAGGGCGGCTCGCCGGAGCGCTACAAGGCCAAGGCCCATGCCTTCCTCGATGCGCTCGGCATTTTCGGCCTCGGCTATTCCTGGGGAGGTTTCGAATGCCTTGCCGTGTATGTGTATCTTGGCGACCGCCGGGTGGCCAAGGGGCCGGAGGAGGGGCCGGTGCTGCGGTTGCAGATCGGCCTGGAGGACGTGAAGGATATCAAGGCGGATATCGAGCGCGGGCTGGCCGCGGCGCGGGCGGTATAGGTAGTTTTGGTTGAGTAGGCGGGGTTGCCCCTCATCCGCCTGCCGGCACCTTCTCCCCGCAAGCGGGGAGAAGGAGAGGATGTGATGCCTCGCCAATCTTGATCATAGCACTTCAGGAAACCGGTTCCGGCGAACGGGAAACCAGTGCGGCAAAGTCCCTTCTCCCCGCTTGCGGGGAGAAGGTGCCGGCAGGCGGATGAGGGGCTCTTTCACTCCGGCGTGCGATATCCGTAAAGCCAGTCGAAATCCGCCGCGAGGCTTTCCGGCTTGCGCAGCGACAGGACAATGTTGCGTGCGAGCGCGACCGGGCCGCGAGCATGATAGGCGAAGCGGTTGAACGCGCCGCGGCTGCGCACGCGGGCGACGCGCACACGGCGGGTCTTCTCGAAGCCGCCGAGGGCCGCTCCGATATCCGTGGCGGTTGCCAGCCTTTCCGCGAGCAAGGCGGCATCCTCGATCGCCATCGCCGCGCCCTGCGCCGCGAAGGGCGTCATCGCATGGGCGGCATCGCCGATCAGCACCGTTTTCCCGCCATCCGTCCATGCGCCGTCCGGGCAGCCGAAGAGCGGCCAGACGAGCGGATCCTGCGCATCCGGCAGGAGGCTGCGGATATCCGGGTGCCAGCCCTTGAAGGCATCCAGCAGGCGGCCGCGCGTCCGCGCATCGCCCTTGCGCAACCAGCCCTCGGCCGGCGCGTCCGGCTGGGCGTGGATCGCGACGATGTTGAAGACGCCTGTTTCGGCGAGCGGATAGGCGACGAGATGGGCATTCGGCCCGAGGAAGGCCGCGACCGTGCGCGGATCGAGAAAGGCCGGCGCGGCTTCATAGGGCACGAGGAAGCGCCAGGCGACATTGCCGGAATAGCGGGCGGGCAGGGCGCCCGGCACCGCGCTCCGCAGGCGCGACCAGACGCCGTCCGCCGCGATCAGGACATCCGCCGGAGCCAGCGAAAGAGCGGCCTCGGCATTTGCGATATGCTCGTCGATCGTCAGCGTGCACAGCGGTTCGGCGCGAACGGCCTCGATGAGGACCTTTTGCAATGAGGCGCGGTGCAGGACGCCATAGGGCGCGCCCCAGCGGCTCTCGGCTGCCGCGCCGGCGGGAACGGAGGCGAGGGGCGCAAGCGAGAGGCCGGAGGAGAGGAGAATATGGTCCGGCTCGGTCCAGCGGGCGCGCAGCGCATCGAGAAGGCCGAGATCGGCGAGGATGCGCGAGGCATTCGGCGAGAGCTGCAAACCGGCGCCGACCTCCGCAAGCGCGGGGGCCTGTTCGAGGACATGCGAGGCGATGCCCTTGCGGGCGAGCGCAAGGGCCGTCGTCAGGCCGGCAATGCCGGCGCCGACGATCGTTACGGATTTGACGGAAGACATGGGAGTGCCGGCCTTCCGGCCGTCACGCCGCCACCTGGTTGGTGAAGGTGCAGCCGACCGGATCGGTCTGGGTGGCCTTCAGCGCCGGGTTGTAGCGGTAGAGCGTCGAGCAGTAGGGGCAGACCTTCTCGTTGTCGTCGCCCATGTCGAGGAAGACGTGCGGATGGTCGTAGGGCACGGAAGCGCCGACGCACATGAATTCCTTCACGCCGATCTCGATCGTGCGGTGGCCGCCGTCGTTCTGGAAATGGGGAATGCTGTGCCCAGCCATGTGATGCTCCGTGGAAATGCGTCTTTTCTGGCGCGGACCATAGTCGCCTTCGGCTTAAATGTGTAGATGCAAAACCGTCGCGCCGGAGGAGAAATCCGCAGCCGCCGTTTTCCTTGCGGCCGATCGGCATTATGAGCGTGGACAGAAACGAAAGACGGACCGCGATGAACCTCGACAACCCGCCCTTTTCCCGCTTCACCCATGACGGCCTTGAGCTTGCCTTCTTCGACGAGGGCGATCCGTCGGGGTATCCGGTGCTGCTGATCCACGGCTTTGCCTCCAGCGCGAATGTCAACTGGGTGTTTCCCGGCTGGCTGAAGACGCTGGGCGATGCCGGCTACCGGGTGATCGCCATCGACAATCGCGGCCATGGCGCAAGCGACAAGCCGCACGATCCGGCGCTCTACACGCCCCCGCTGATGGCGGGCGATGCCGCGGCGCTCCTCGACCATCTCGGCATTTCCGAGGCGCATGTCTTCGGCTATTCCATGGGCGCGCGCCTCACCGCCTTCCTGGCGCTGGCCCATCCGGACCGAGTGCGCTCCGTGGTCTTCGGCGGGCTCGGCATCGGCATGGTGGAGGGCGTTGGCGACTGGGACCCCATCGCGGATGCGCTGCTGGCCCCCTCTCTCGACGTGGTGACGCATGAGCGCGGCCGCATGTTCCGCGCCTTCGCCGACCAGACGAAATCCGACCGTCAGGCGCTCGCCGCCTGCATCATGACCTCGCGCGACCTCCTGACGGTTGAGGATATGGCGCGCATAGACATGCCGGCGCTGATCGGCGTCGGCACGAAGGACGACATTGCCGGCGCGCCCGAGCCGCTCGCCGCGCTGATGCCGGATGCCCGCGCGCTCGACATCCCCGGCCGCGACCACATGCTCGCCGTCGGCGACAAGGTGTTCAAGCGCGCCGTCCTCGATTTCTACGCGGAGATCGGCGGCCGCTGAGATGGCCGTTCACGACAACCTGCGGGCGGCCATTCCGCTTGGGCATGCTTTGCACTATATTCGGGCGGAACGACACCAAGGAGTGCGGCGATGGTCGCGACGAACGAACTGAGGGCCGGCGAGAAGCTCAAGGCCATGGATCCGATCTGGGACAGCCTGCGCGAGGAAGCGCGCGTGGCCGCCCAGGCCGAGCCGCTGCTGGCGGCCTTCCTCTATTCGACGGTGCTGAACCACCGCTCGCTCGAGGAAAGCGTGATCCACCGCGTCTGTGAGCGCCTCGATCATCCGGACCTGCAGGCCAACCTCCTTCACCAGATCTTCGACGAGATGCTCGAGGACTGGCCGGAATGGGGCAGCATCCTGCGCGTCGACATCCAGGCCGTCTACGACCGCGACCCGGCCTGCCTGCGCTTCCTCGACGCGGTGCTCTACTTCAAGGGCTTCCACGCCATCCAGACCCATCGCCTGGCGCACTGGCTGCATGAAAAGGGCCGGCGCGACCTCTCGCTCTATGTGCAGAGCCGCTCCTCCAGCGTCTTCCAGACGGACATCAATCCGGCCGCGCGCATCGGCAAGGGCTTCTTCCTCGACCATGCGACGGGCCTCGTCGTCGGCGAGACGGCGGTCATCGGCGATAACGTCTCGATCCTCCACAACGTCACGCTCGGCGGCACCGGCAAGGAGGGCGGCGACCGCCATCCGAAGATCGGCGACGGCGTGATGATCGGGGCGGGCGCAAAAATCCTCGGCAATATCCATATCGGCCGTTGCTCGCGCATCGCGGCCGGTTCCGTGGTGCTGAAGGCCGTGCCGCCGAAATCGACGGTCGCGGGCGTGCCGGCCAGGGTCATCGGCGAGGCTGGCTGCAACGAGCCGTCGCGCGCCATGGACCAGCTCCTCGCCGCCTTCGACTACGATCTGTGACCGGACCCGGATGCCCTGCGACGCGGTTTTCATCCGTGTTGCCTGAAGGCGGCAGGGCGGGAAAAGTCGTTTTCGTGGGTTTACAGGCCAGAGGGCAGGTGCGAGAAGCGCGGCAAATCAACCGTTACGGAGACATATCGTGAAGCCGGAAGAAATCAGGAAGCTCGAGGCCTACTTCAAGCGCAATCTCAACAAGGAGATCGTCGTGAAGGCCCGCCCGCGCAAGGATGAATCCGCCGAAGTCTACCTCGCCGACGAATTCCTGGGCGTTATCTTCCGCGACGACGAGGACGGGGAACTGTCCTACAACTTTTCCATGGCGATCCTCGACATCGACCTCTGATCCGTCGGAAGTTTCGCAGTGACAAAGGCCCGGCCGCCCTTGGCGCCGGGCTTTTTCGTTTGGGGCGCTGCCGGCCCATTTCATGATCGTTTTGCGACAAAATCGCCGTTTGCGAAGCGCAATGATCATACCTATCGCGCAACATCTTGCTTTGCTTATGGAATATTGCATTGCAGCATCGATATTGACTTTTTTGTGCGCTGCATATAGTTTCCAGGCCACTCACCGGGATCCAAAGGAGACTTCGATGTTCAATTTCGACGAGGCAAGCAAGAAGAACAAGGAAGCGGTTGACACGATCGTCAAGAGCTACACGACCGTTGCCAAGGGCATGCAGGCCATCGCAACCGAAACCGCGGACTATTCCAAGAAGTCCTTCGAGGACGGCCTCGCTCACTTCGAGAAGCTCAGCGGCGTCAAGAGCGTCGAAGCCGCTCTCGAACTGCAGACCGCCTTTGTGAAGTCCTCCTACGAAGGCTTCGTCGCCGAAGCCACCAAGCTCGGCGAAATGTATGCCGATCTCGCCAAGGGCGCCTACAAGCCCTACGAGGCGCCGGTTGCCAAGGCGACCGCCGCTGCCAAGGCTGCCGTCGCGGCCTGATCGACCGGTAAAGTCTTACGCGCATAGCGTTTACGGGCCGGCTGCGGGCAACCGCGGCCGGCCTTTCCGCGTTCCGGGATTGCGCGAGGCTGACGCAGCGGAGCCAAATTTCGCTATTTCCTTCGGATGGCCGGCGATTATGATTGCAGTGCGAAGCAGGGGTCTTACAATCGTGTGTCGAGACATTAGATAACAGTTCCAGATGGCAGCCTCGGGCGAACGCACCGAAGCAAGCGACTGTAATCAAGGGAATGAACACGCATGGAAGTGAGACGGGTTCGGATGCAGGATGGCGATGAGGGCGGCGACACTCCCGGTCGCAGCACCTCGGTCATTACCCGCACGAAGCCAAAGACCAAGAAGCCGAGCCTCTACCGCGTCCTGCTGCTGAACGATGATTATACTCCCATGGAGTTCGTGATCCACATTCTGGAGCGTTTCTTCCAGAAGGACCGGGAAGCGGCCACGCGGATCATGCTGCATGTGCACAATCACGGCGTAGGCGAGTGTGGCGTGTTCACCTACGAGGTTGCCGAAACCAAAGTGACACAGGTGATGGATTTCTCCCGCCAGCACCAGCACCCGCTGCAATGTGTCATGGAAAAGAAATGAGGAACGAACGTGCCAACATTTTCTGCCAGCCTTGAAAAGGCCCTCCATCAGGCACTGACCTACGCGAACGAGCGCCATCACGAATATGCGACGCTCGAACACCTTCTGCTCGCGCTGATCGACGACGCGGACGCTGCCGCCGTGATGGGCGCCTGCGACGTCAATCTCGATGTCCTGCGCAAGACCGTCACCGACTATGTCGACCATGACCTCGCCAACCTCGTGACGGGCTACGAGGAGGATTCCAAGCCGACCTCCGGCTTCCAGCGCGTCATCCAGCGCGCGGTGATCCATGTCCAGTCGTCCGGCCGCGAGGAAGTGACCGGCGCCAATGTGCTCGTCGCGATCTTCGCCGAGCGCGAGAGCCATGCCGCCTATTTCCTGCAGGAGCAGGAGATGACGCGCTACGACGCCGTCAATTTCATCTCGCACGGCATCGGCAAGCGGCCCGGCTCCACCGAGCAGCGGACGGTCCGCGGCAGCGAGGAGGCCGACAGCGAGCCGAAGCAGCAGCGGGGTGGTAATGAGCAGGAGGAGTCCGCCAAGAAGCAGGACGCCCTCACGGCCTATTGCGTGAACCTCAACGAGAAGGCGAAGAACGGCAAGATCGACCCGCTGATCGGCCGTCATGCCGAGGTCAACCGCACGATCCAGGTGCTCTGCCGCCGCTCCAAGAACAACCCGCTCTATGTGGGCGATCCCGGCGTCGGCAAGACGGCCATCGCCGAGGGCCTCGCCAAGCGCATCGTCGAGGGCAAGGTGCCGGAAGCGCTGGCCGACGCGACGATCTTCTCGCTCGACATGGGCACGCTGCTTGCCGGCACGCGCTATCGCGGCGACTTCGAGGAGCGCCTGAAGCAGGTCGTCAAGGAACTCGAAGAGTATCCGGGCGCCGTGCTGTTCATCGACGAGATCCACACCGTCATCGGCGCAGGGGCAACCTCCGGCGGCGCGATGGATGCGTCCAACCTCCTGAAGCCGGCGCTCTCCTCCGGCGCGATCCGCTGCATCGGCTCGACGACCTACAAGGAATACCGCCAGTTCTTCGAGAAGGACCGGGCTCTTGTCCGCCGCTTCCAGAAGATCGACGTGAACGAGCCGACCATCGACGACACGATCGAGATCATGAAGGGCCTCAAGCCCTATTTCGAGGAATATCACAAGCTTCGCTATTCCAACGAGGCGATCAAGACGGCCGTCGAGCTTTCGGCCCGCTACATCAACGACCGCAAGCTGCCGGACAAGGCGATCGACGTGATCGACGAGACCGGCGCGGCCCAGATGCTGCTGCCCGCCGGAAAACGCCGCAAGCTGATCACCGAGAAGGAGATCGAAGCGACGATCGCCACCATGGCCCGCATTCCGCCGAAGACCGTCTCGAAGGACGACGAGCAGGTGCTCGCCAACCTCGAGAAGGAACTGCGCTCGGTCGTCTACGGCCAGGACCTCGCCATCGAGGCGCTGGCCTCGGCAATCAAGCTGTCGCGTGCCGGCCTTCGCGAGCCGAACAAGCCGATCGGCTGCTACCTGTTCTCCGGCCCCACGGGCGTCGGCAAGACGGAAGTCGCCAAGCAGCTTGCAAGCTCGCTCGGCGTCGAACTCCTGCGCTTCGACATGTCGGAATACATGGAGCGGCACACGGTCTCGCGCCTGCTCGGCGCACCTCCCGGCTATGTCGGCTTCGACCAGGGTGGCCTTTTGACCGACGGCGTCGACCAGCATCCGCATTGCGTGCTGCTGCTCGACGAGATCGAGAAGGCGCATCCGGACCTCTACAACATCCTGTTGCAGGTCATGGACCACGGCTCGCTGACCGATCATAACGGCAAGAAGATCGACTTCCGCAACGTCATCCTGATCATGACGACCAATGCTGGCGCATCGGACATGGCCAAGGCCGCTATCGGCTTCGGCTCGTCCAAGCGCGAGGGCGAGGACATGGAGGCGATCAACCGCCTGTTCACGCCGGAATTCCGCAACCGCCTCGATGCGATCATCCCGTTCGGCTCGCTGCCGACGCCGGTCATCCATCAGGTCGTGCAGAAGTTCGTCATGCAGCTGGAAACCCAGCTTGCCGAGCGCAACGTCACCTTCGACCTTCAGTCCGAGGCGATCGCCTGGCTGGCAGAGAAGGGTTACGACGAGAAGATGGGCGCCCGTCCGCTGGCGCGCGTCATCCAGGAGAACATCAAGAAGAAGCTCGCCGACGAAATCCTCTTCGGCAAGCTCAAGAAGGGCGGCGTCGTCCGCGTCTCCGTCGGTACCAAGGAAGACGGGTCGAAGGGCCTGATCCTCGACGCCGTGCCGGAGACCGCGCCGATCAAGCCGAAGGCCGAGATCGAGGAGGCCGCCGCCAAGAAGGCAAAGCCGCGCAAGGCGAAGGAAACCGTCGCCGCCGAGGCAGCGCCGGCCAAGGCGCGCTCGCCCAAGAAGGCGGCAGAGGCCAAGGCCACGGAGCCGAAGGACGAGCCGCCGCGCAAGTCCGGCACGGTTCCGAAGGTTCCGCGCAAGAAATAACGGCTTTACAAATCGTACCGGCCGGGCAGGAAACTGCCCGGCTTTCTTTTTGCAGCAAGAGATTCGAATGACCGCCGGGGCAGAACCTCAATCCCAGATGCACTGGTTCCTTCTCGGCATGCGCGGCCTTTTCAGCCTGCCGGCCGTCATCCTGATGCTCTCCTTCGTCGGCTTCGCCGCCTTCACGGCGGAGGCGAAGATCCCGGTCGGGCAGGTGATGTTCATGACGGGCATCATCTGGGCGCTGCCAGCCAAGGTCATCCTCGTCGGCTCGATGCTGTCCGGCGCGCATATCGCGACGGCCTTCATCGCCGTCACGCTCTCCTCCGTGCGCATGATGCCGATGGTGGCCTCGCTGGTGCCGGAGATCCGCACCAGCCGCACGCCGACCTGGCTTCTGCTGCTCGTTTCCCATTTCGTCGCCATCACGGCCTGGGTCTTTGCGATGGAGAGGGTGCGCGACGTGCCGCGCGCCGGCCGGCTCGCCTTCTTCGCCGGCTTCGGCATAACGCTGACCACGACCAATATCGTGCTCGTTGGCCTCGTCTATGGCGCCGTGTCGGAATTTCCTCCGCTCGTCTCCGGCTGTCTGTTCTTCCTGACGCCGGTCTATTTCCTCACCTCGATCTGGATTTCCGCGCGCCATCGCGTGATCTACTGGGCGCTCGGCATCGGTCTTGCGTTCGGCTGGCTCTTCGCGGTAATTGCGCCGGAGTACGACATCCTGCTTGCCGGCATCGTCGGCGGCACGCTGGCATGGTGGGGCGAGCGCATGCTGCGCCGGCGGGAGGCGCTCCGATGAGTTTCGAGGGATATTGGCCCTATGTCTACATCGCCGTCGCTGGCTGGCTCGCGACCGATTTCTGGCGCTGGGCCGGCGTTCTCGTCGGCAACCGCATCGACGAGCGTTCGGAGCTTTTGAACTGGGTGCGGGCGGTGGCGACGGCGCTGGTGGCGGCCGTCATCGCCAAGATGATCTTCTTTCCGACCGGTACGCTCACGAGCTCGCCGCTCTGGCTGCGGCTGGGCGCGGTGGCCTTCGGTGCGGCCGCATTCTTCCTCGGCGGCCGCTTCCGGCAGATCCTCGGCATTGCCGCGGCCATGGCCTTCCTGGCCGCGGGGCTCGCACTTCTCGGCGCCTGACGGCGCGGGCGGTCACGTCAGCGCGTTGCGCAGCTTTTCCGCATTGGCGGCCAGCACGCCCTGATCTTCCATCGTGCCGGAATGGGGCTTGAGCGGCAGGCCCTCGATGCGCGGGATGACGTGGAAATGCAGGTGATAGACGGTCTGGCCGGCGGCCGGCTCGTTGAACTGGATGACTGTCACGCCGTCCGCCTCGAACGCCTCCTTTACGGCGACAGCCACCTTCTGCACCACCGGCATGAGGCGGGCGAGGGTCTGCGGGTCCGCATCGAGGATGTTGCGCGAGGGCGTCTTGGGGATGACGAGCGTGTGGCCGTTGGCCTGCGGCATGACATCCATGAAGGCGAGGGCGTGCTCGTCCTCGTAGACGCGGTGCGAGGGGATCTCGCCGCGCAGGATCTTCGCGAAAATGTTGTTGGGGTCGTAGGCGGTCATGCGTGTCTCCCGGTCAGGTCAGTCGGTGTCGTCGTGGTTTTCGCCGCGGCGGAAGGGGCCGTGTTCGGCAAGATAGTCGCCCATCATCTCGACATCTTGCCGCTCGCGTTCGAGATAGTCGGCGATGGCGCGGCGAAGGCCGGCATGGGCGATGTAATGGGCCGAATGGGTGGTGACGGGCAGGTAGCCGCGCGCCAGCTTGTGCTCGCCCTGCGCGCCGGCCTCGACGCGCGTGAGCCGCTTCTCGATCGCGAAGTCGATGGCCTGGTGGTAGCAGACCTCGAAATGCAGGAAGGGATGATCCTCGATGCAGCCCCAGTGGCGGCCGAAGAGCGTTTCGCCGCCGATGAAGTTGATCGCGCCGGCGATGTAGCGGCCCTCGCGCCGTGCCATGACGAGGAGGATGTCGTCCGCCATGCGCTCGCCGATCAGGCTGTAGAAGCGGCGGTTGAGATAGGGCCGGCCCCACTTGCGGCTGCCGGTGTCCATGTAGAAGGCGAAGAACTGGTCCCAGACGCTTTCGGTAAGGTCGCTGCCGGTCAGCCAGTCGATCTCGATGCCGTGCTCCAGTGCCGCCCGGCGCTCCTTCTTCAGCGCCTTGCGCTTGCGGGAGGCAAGCGTTTCGAGGAAATCCTCATAGGCGCCGTAGCCGGCATTGATGAAATGGAACTGCTGGTCGGTGCGGTGCAAATAGCCTGCGGCCTCGAAGACCGGCATTTCCATCTCCGGCACGAAAGTCGCATGGGCGGAGGAGACCCCATGCCGCCGGGTCAGCTCCTTCAGGCCCTCGGCGAGCGCTGCCTGCGTTTCCACGACGGGTTCACCCGTGCGATGAAGCAGGCGGGGACCGGTTGCGGGCGTGAAGGGAATGGCGGCCTGGAGCTTCGGATAGTAGCGCCCGCCGGCGCGCTCGAAGGCGTCGGCCCAGCCGTGGTCGAAAACATATTCGCCCTGGCTGTGGCTCTTGAGATAGACGGGCAGGGCGCCCCGCAACGCGCCGTCCTCACCCTCCAGCAGCAGGTGCTGGCCGAGCCAGCCGGTCTCGGCAACGGCACAGCCCGATTCTTCCAGCGAAGACAGGAAGGCATGGCTGACGAAGGGATTGTAAGGTTCGCGCGCATCGCCCCTGGAGGCGCCGGCAAGGCGCGCCCAGTCCTCCGCCGGGATATCGGCGAAGCTCGTTTCGACACGGATGCGCACCGCCTCCGTCATGTCAGGCGGTCAGCGGCTCGCGCGGATCGAAGCCCTCGAAGGTCATCTGGTCCGCGTTGTTGGCCGTGATCGTGCGCGCCTCGTCGTCGTGCACGGTCCAGGTGATGATCTTCACGCCGAGGTCGCGCTGGCGGCTGATGAAGGCGTTCGGCAGGTGGCCGTAGTAATAGGAGATGAAGTCGAGTCCGAGCTGCATTGCCTCCTCGTGCACGGCGAAATTCTCCGGGCGCTGGCCTTCCGCCGTCAGGCCGACGGGCCGGTTGGTACCGATCGCCTTGAGGTCCTGCAGCAGCCATTGGTCGAAGCTCATCAGGGCGATGGGGCCTTCGTAGTCCTCGATGGCATCGAGCACGGCCATGGCGAAGCCGTCGTCGTCGCCCTTGCGGCCCTTCAGCTCCAGCACGATGGGCACGCGGCCCTTGACGAGGTCGAGGAGCTGGCGGAGCGTCGGGATGCGGTCCGCGGTGCCGCCGATGGTCAGCAGGCCGAGCTCGGCGGCGGTGCGCTGGCGCACGTCGCCGTCGATGCCGCAGAGGCGCTTGAGGTTGTCGTCATGGAAGACGACCGGAATGGCATCGGCCGAATATTGCAGGTCGCATTCGATGGAAAAGCCGGCATCGGCGGCGCGGGCGAAGGCCGAGAGCGTGTTTTCCCAGACGTTCCGGTTGAGGTCGTGGTAGCCGCGATGGGCGATGGGCCGTTCGGTCAGCCAGTTGAACTTGGACATCAGGCGATTTCCATGATCGCGTCGATCTCGACGGCGGCGTTGAGGGGGAGGGAGGCCATGCCGACGGCGGCGCGGGCATGCTTGCCGGCATCGCCGAGCGCGCCGACGAGGAAGTTGGACGCGCCGTTGATGACGAGGTGCTGCTCGATGAAGTCGGGCGCGGAGGCGACGAAGCCGTTGATCTTGACGATGCGCCTGATGCGCGAGAGATCGCCGAGCGCGGCCTTGGCCTGGGCGAGGAGGCCGAGGGCGCACAGTTCCGCGGCCTTCTGGCCGGCCGGGACGTCGACATTCCTGCCGAGATGGCCGGTATGGGCGAGCTTGCCGCCCAGCATCGGCAACTGGCCGGAAATGTGGAGCATATTGCCGCTGATGACGAAGGGCACGTAGTTGGCCGCGGGCGCCGCCGCAACGGGGATGTCGTAGCCCAGTTCCTTGACGCGGTTTTCGATTTCAGCGGACATTGCGGTCTCCGTTCCGGGCTCTTGAGGGGCGTTGCGGCGGGGTATGCCGCACTGTGGGAAATGAATATGGCAAGGCGTGGATATTGCCTCGCTTTTGCCGGAAGAGTTCTTATAACATCGCCGTCGGTTTCAACAGGAGGAAACGGATGTTTCGTTCAGCCTTTGTCGCGGCGCTCACAGCCGGGGCATGCTTCGCCGGCAGCGGCATTACCGACGCGCTTGCCAATCCGGCGAGCGGGCTTGCGCCGCACCGCGCCGTCTACGACCTCCAGCTCAAGGATGCGACCGAGCGCTCGGGCATCGCCGGCATGTATGGCCGCATGGTCTACGAGTTCAACGGCAGCCCCTGCGACGGCTATACGGTGAGCTTCCGCTTCGTCACGCAGGTCAATACCGGCGACGAGACGCGGCTCACCGACCAGCAGACGACCACCTATGAGGACCTGAAGAACGGCAGCTTCCGCTTCCTCACTCGCTCCTTCACCGACGAGAAGCTGGACAAGGAAGTGCGCGGCACGGCGCGCGAGGACAAGAAGGGCGTCAGCGTCGACCTGACCGCGCCGGACGCCAGGAAGCTGGAGCTCGCCGCCAGCCGCTTTCCGACCGAGCACATGGTGGAGGTGATCGCGCATGCGAGGAAAGGCGAGCACTTCTTCGAATCGCGCATCTACGACGGTTCGGATTCGGGCGACAAGACGCTGATGACCACCTCCGTCGTGGGCAAGAAGGAAATGCCGAAGGCCGGTGACCCGGATGCCGACAAGGCGGGCGTCTTCGCCAAGCAGGCTTTCTGGCCGGTCTCCATCGCCTATTACAACGACACCAGCGAGGGCGATGCGCTGCCTGTCTACCGCATGTCCTTCAAGCTCTACGAGAACGGCATCACGCGCGACCTCACCATGGATTACGGCGAGTTCTCGCTGACCGGCAAGCTCGCAAAGCTGGAGCTGTTCAAGCAGCAGGAGTGCAAGTAAGGCCGGCGACGCTAGGTTGCCCCTCACCCTCACCCTCTCCCCGCAAACGGGGAGAGGGGACTTGTCCCACCAATGGGAATCGTTCGGCGAAACGGGTGAGACATATCTCCTTCTCCCCGCTTGCGGGGAGAAGGTGCCGGCAGGCGGATGAGGGGCGAAACCGCGCAGGAAGTGTCTTTTTTACCTCGCGGCCCTTGATTTGCCGGGAAACTGCGGTTAAAGGGCCGCTCATTCCACACGTGAGGCATGGGATCGTCCGGGAGAAATCCGGGCCTTTCCGCCCGGTGGCATTTCCGAAGGAAGTGCTGTTCGCCTTGCGGAGGTTCAACCGGAAAAGGATAACTAGGCATGGCATTGCCCGATTTCTCTATGCGCCAGCTTCTGGAAGCCGGCGTTCACTTCGGCCACCAGACCCACCGCTGGAACCCGAAGATGAAGCCGTACATCTTCGGCGACCGCAACAACGTTCACATCATCGACCTGGCACAGACCGTTCCGCTGCTGTCGCGCGCCCTTCAGGTCGTGTCCGACACGGTAGCCGGCGGCGGCCGCGTTCTCTTCGTCGGCACGAAGCGCCAGGCATCCGAGATCATCGCCGATGCTGCCAAGCGTTCGGCCCAGTACTACGTCAACTCCCGCTGGCTCGGCGGCATGCTGACGAACTGGAAGACGATCTCCAACTCGATCCAGCGCCTGCGCAAGCTCGACGAGATCCTGTCCTCGGAAGGCTCCGGCTATTCCAAGAAGGAACGCCTGACCCTCGAGCGCGAGCGCGAGAAGCTTGAAAAGGCTCTCGGCGGTATCCGCGACATGGGCGGCACCCCGGACCTGATGTTCATCATCGACACCAACAAGGAATCGATCGCGATCCAGGAAGCCAAGCGTCTCGGCATCCCGGTCGTCGCCATCATCGACTCGAACTGCGACCCGGACCCGATCGACTTCCCGATCCCCGGCAACGACGACGCCTCGCGCGCCATCGCCCTCTACTGCGACCTGATCGCCCGCGCTGCCATCGACGGCATCGCTCGCCAGCAGGGCGCTTCGGGCCGTGACCTCGGCGCCTCCGCCGAAGCTCCGGTCGAGCCGGCTCTCGAAGCCGAAGCTTAAGGCCAAGGGCGGAGCGAAGCCTTTCGCTCCCGCTTTCCTGTTCGACCGAGGCCAGAGAGACGATCCCTGGCCTCGGCCTGTTTGAAGGGCCTGTCCGCGCCGATCCATCGGGTCGCGGTCACGCGGCAGGCCGGCGGTGATCTTCATCACCCTGTCATATTTCCGGGTACATTCGTTCCCAAAACCTTGAGTTCGCCGAGGTTTTCCGGCGACACGCAACAAGAACCGACAAGAGGCTCACAATGGCTGAAATCACCGCTGCACTGGTGAAGGAACTGCGCGAAAAGTCCGGCGCAGGCATGATGGACTGCAAGAAGGCGCTGGCTGAGAACAACGGCGACATCGAAGCGGCAATCGACTGGCTGCGCGCCAAGGGCATCGCCAAGGCCGACAAGAAGTCGGGCCGCACGGCTGCCGAAGGCCTCATCGGCGTTGCAAGCGCCGGCACCAAGGCCGTCGTCGTCGAAGTCAACTCCGAGACCGACTTCGTCGCCCGCAACGATGCCTTCCAGGGCATGGTTCGCGGCGTTGCCGACGTTGCGCTCGGCACCGACGGCACCGTCGAAGCCGTTGGCGCTGCCATCTACCCGGCAACCGGCAAGTCGGTTACCGACACCATCAAGGACGCCGTCGCCACCATCGGCGAGAACATGAACCTGCGCCGCTCGGCTGCCCTGTCGGTCGAAGACGGCGTCGTCGCGACCTACATCCACAATGCCGCCGCTGACGGCCTCGGCAAGCTCGGCGTTCTCGTCGCGCTGAAGTCGACCGGCGACAAGGAAGCCCTGAACGCCATCGGCCGCCAGGTCGCCATGCACATTGCTGCAACGGCTCCGCTCGCCATCCGCGCCGAGGAAGTCGATGCCGCCGTTGCCGAACGCGAACGCAACGTCTTCATCGAGCAGTCCCGCGCTTCCGGCAAGCCGGACAACATCATCGAGAAGATGGTCGAAGGCCGCATGCGCAAGTTCTTCGAGGAAGTCGCCCTGCTGTCGCAGGCCTTCGTCATGAACCCCGACCTCACGGTCGGCGCTGCCGTCAAGGAAGCTGAAAAGACCGTCGGCGCGCCGATCGAAGTCACGGGCATGGCCCGCCTCCTGCTCGGCGAAGGCGTCGAGAAGGAAGAGTCGGACTTCGCCGCCGAAGTCGCAGCTGCCGCCAAGGGCTGATTTCCTTAATCCCGTTTGGGAAAAGGTGAGGGCGCCGCGTGACAACGCGGCGCCCTTCGTGTATCCGGCTTGCCGAAATGCCTGCCCCGAAATTTCTCTGCGGCCAAGGCTGCCCTGCGCGGACCCTCCCTCGGTTTCCGCCCGGCGGCCGGATCGGGCGAGCAGGCGCACGAGTTCAGGAGCGACAATGACTGCCAAGCCAATCTACAAACGTGTTCTGCTGAAAGCCTCCGGCGAGGCGCTGATGGGATCGCAGGGCTTCGGCATCGACGTCGCCGTCGCCGACCGCATCGCCTCCGACATCGCCGAGGCCCGCGCGCTCGGCGTCGAGGTCGGCGTCGTCGTCGGCGGGGGCAATATCTTCCGCGGCGTTGCCGTTGCTTCCAAGGGCGGCGACCGCGTCACCGGTGACCACATGGGCATGCTGGCGACCGTCATCAACGCGCTGGCGCTGGCGACATCGCTGCGCAAGCTCGATATCGACACCGTCGTCCTCTCGGCCATTGCCATGCCGGAAATCTGCGAGAGCTTCTCGCAGCGCGCGACGCTCTATCACCTCTCCCTCGGACGCGTGGTGATCTTCGCCGGCGGCACGGGCAACCCGTTCTTCACGACCGACTCGGCCGCAGCGCTCCGCGCCGCCGAAATGGGCGCCGAAGCCATCTTCAAGGGTACGCAGGTCGACGGCATCTATTCCGCCGATCCGAAGAAGGACCCGACCGCCACGCGCTTCGACCGCCTGACGCATAGCGAAGTGCTGGAAAAGGGCCTTGCCGTCATGGACGTTGCCGCCGTTGCGCTGGCGCGTGAAAACTCCATTCCGATCATCGTCTTCTCCATCCATGAAAAGGGCGGTTTTGCCGAAATATTGACCGGTGGCGGACGCGGTACCATCGTAACCGACAACTGATTCTGGAGGCGAGCACGCCCATGGCGTGCAGCCACGACTGAAAACGGGAGTATTCCGATGAGTGAAGGTATTGACCTCAAAGAACTGAAGCGCCGCATGGACGGTGCGATCAGCGCGTTCAAGAACGACATCGCGTCGCTGCGCACCGGCCGCGCCTCGGCCAACGTGCTCGATCCGGTGCAGGTCGAAGCCTATGGTTCGCGCGTGCCGCTGAACCAGGTCGCCAACATCTCCGTTCCCGAGCCCCGCATGCTGTCGGTCTCCGTCTGGGACAAGGGCATGGTCGGCGCCGTCGAGCGTGGCATCCGCGAATCCAATCTCGGCCTCAATCCGATCATCGACGGCCAGAACCTGCGCATTCCGCTGCCCGAACTCAACGAAGAGCGCCGCAAGTCGCTCGTCAAGGTCGCGCATGACTATGCCGAGAAGGCCAAGGTCGCGATCCGTCACGTCCGTCGCGACGGCATGGACGACCTCAAGAAAGCCGAAAAGGATGGCGATATCGGCCAGGATATGAGCCGCAGCCAGTCGGAAAAGGTGCAGAAAATGACGGACGAGGTGATTTTGGACGTCGATCGCTTGCTTGCCGAGAAGGAAAAGGAAATCATGCAGGTATAAGGCCGCGGGCCACCTGCATTCGTTTCTTTTCACCGGATTGCCCATGAACCAGCTTTCGCCCAGCACCGTACCGGCACACGTCGCCATCATCATGGATGGCAACGGACGCTGGGCGAATGCGCGCGGCCTGCCGCGCGCCATGGGGCATCGCAAGGGCGTGGAAGCCGTGCGCGAGGCCGTGAAGACGGCGGCGGAATGCGGCATTTCCTATCTCACGCTCTTCGCCTTCTCCTCGGAGAACTGGAGCCGTCCGCAAAGCGAGGTTTCCGACCTCATGGGCCTGCTGAAGACCTTCATCCGGCGTGACCTTGCCACCCTGCACAAGCAGAATGTGCGCATCCGCGTCATCGGCGACCGGACGAACCTTTCCGGTGATATCCTGCCGCTTCTCCTGGAGGCGGAGGAGACCACACGCGCCAATACCGGCATCACGCTGGTGATCGCCTTCAACTACGGTGCGCGCGACGAGATTGCCCGCGCCGTGCAGCGCCTTGCCGGCGAGGTCGCGGCCGGCCGGCTCGATGCGGCGGCGATCACGCCCGAACGCATCGGCGCCTCCCTCGATACCGTCGGCATTCCCGATCCCGACCTCGTCATCCGCACCAGCGGGGAGGAGCGGCTGTCGAATTTCCTGCTCTGGCAGGCCGCCTATGCCGAGCTCATGTTCGTTCCCGAATTCTGGCCCGATTTTTCGCGCGAGACCTTCATCGCCGCGCTTTCCCGCTATGCCATGCGGGAGCGCCGGTTCGGCGGGCTCCAGCCTGCCGCCACCCTTGCAGTAGGTTCCTGATGCAGAGTGAACTGCGCCTGCGCATCCTTTCCGGCATCGTCCTTGCCATCGTCGTGCTCGCTGCAACCTGGCTCGGCGGGCTTGCCTTCCGCGTGCTGGCGGCCGCCATCGGGCTTCTCGTCTACTACGAATGGTCGACGATGACGCGGCTCGCCGAAAGGGATTTCCGCGCCAACGCCTTCGGCTGGCTCTCCGTCGCGCTTGTCGCCGCGCTTGTCGTCTTCGCCTTCGATGAGCTGGCGCTGCCGGTGCTTCTTGGGGCGGCCGTGCTCGCGATCGTCTATGCGCTGGCAAGTCAGGGAAGCAACTGGCTCGCGGGCGGCGTCGCCTATTCCGGCCTTACGGTGATCTCTCTCGCCGCGATCCGCGGCGATACCGCGCACGGTTTTGCGGCGATGCTCTTCATCTTCGCCGTCGTGTGGGCGACGGATATCCTTGCCTATTTCGTCGGCCGGGCCATCGGCGGGCCGAAGCTCGCGCCATCGATCTCACCGGGCAAGACCTGGTCGGGCGCCATCGGCGGGGCGATTTCGGCCGTAATCGCCGGCACGTTGCTGCATATGGCCTTCTTCTCGCTGGACGGGCTCTGGGTGCCGGTCATCGCGCTGGTGCTTTCGGTCTTCAGCCAGATCGGCGACCTCTTCGAATCCTTCATCAAGCGCCGCTTCGGCGTGAAGGACTCGAGCCGCCTCATTCCGGGACATGGCGGCGTCATGGACCGGGTCGACGGCCTTGTTTTCGCCTGCTTCGCCGCGTTCCTCATTGCGCTCGGCGATGCCATCGTTTCGAGCGCCGCGAACACGCCGGCGGGCGTCATTCTTTTCGGCCCGTAACGGCCAGGGACTTGGGACTGGAACAATGGAAATGCTGGCTGGCTCCCTTGGTTTCTTGACGGGCTATATCGTTCCGTTCCTGCTCGTGCTGACGCTGATCGTCTTCGTGCACGAGATGGGGCACTATCTTGCCGGCCGCTGGTCGGGCATCGGCATCACCGCCTTTTCCGTGGGCTTCGGGCCGGAGCTCCTCGGCTTCACCGACCGGCACGGCACGCGCTGGAAGCTCTCTGCCATTCCGCTCGGCGGCTATGTGAAGTTCCTCGGCGACGACGATCCGGCATCGATTCCCGATTACAAGTCCGTCGCCGGCCTGCCGGAGGAGGTGCGAAAGCGCACGTTCCTCGGCGCGGCCCTGTGGAAAAGGGCGGTAACCGTCGCCGCCGGCCCGATCGCCAATTTCGTTCTCGCCATCGCCATCTTCGCGGTGATGTTCGCCATCTACGGCCGCCAGGTCGCCGACCCGGTCGTCGCGGAAGTCCGTCCCGACAGCGCGGCGGCGGAGGCGGGCGTGCAGCCCGGCGACCTTCTCGTCGCGCTGGACGGAATGCCGGTCACCACCTTCGACGACGTCCGCCGCTATGTCAGCGTGCGTCCCGAGCTGAAGATCACCGTCACCGTGCGGCGCGCCGGCGCGGATATCGACCTGCCGATGGTGCCCAAGCGCACCGAGATCACCGACCAGTTCGGCAACAAGGTCGAGCTGGGCCTGATCGGCATCGTCACCAACCAGGAAGCCGGCAATTTCCGGATCGTGGAGTACGGGCCGATCGAGGCGGTCGGGCAGGGCGTCGTGCAGAGCTGGCATATCGTGACGGGCACGTTCGACTACATCTCGAACCTCGTGACGGGGCGCATGAAGGCCGATCAGCTCGGCGGGCCGATCCGCGTGGCGCAGGCTTCCGGCCAGATGGCGACGCTCGGTGTTGCCGCATTGCTGCAGCTGGCCGCGGTTCTCTCTGTTTCCATTGGACTTTTGAACCTGATGCCCGTGCCGGTACTTGATGGCGGCCACCTGATGTTCTATGCGGTGGAGGCTGTCCGAGGCAGGCCTGTCGGCCCCGGGGCGCAGGAGATAGCATTCCGCATCGGCATGGCGCTGGTGCTCATGCTGATGGTCTTTGCGACCTGGAACGACATATCCATGCTGCTCGGCTGAGGAGCCGGCGCCGCCGGACGGGACTGGAATCAAGGGGAGCCGCATCGTAGAGGCAGTCGCGCTAACGGTCTGTTTACCGTGTTCAAAAGCATTTAGTGGCCTTCGGGCCACGGTTTGAATTGAAGTAAACAGAAATTAACGCGTGACCTTGCTTGTATGGCAAAAGCGGTTAAAACGGCAAACGTGTCCGGAATCGGGCATGCCTGCCGGGCGATAAAACGAAGGTAAGTTGTGAAGATGAAAGCTGGTTCAAACTTCTTGAACGCCGTGTCTGCCGTTGCACTGTCGGCGAGTCTGGTTGTCACGGGCGGCTCTGTTGCTACGCTGGTTTCTGCCACTGCTGCCCAGGCGGCCGTCGTCCGGAACATTCAGGTCCAGGGTGCCGATCGCGTCAGCGCCGAGACGGTCAAGGCAAACCTTGCGATCAAGCCCGGCAAGGCCTTCTCCAATGCCGACATCGACGACTCGGTGCGCCGCCTCTATGCGACCGGCTACTTCTCGGATGTTCGGATCTCGGTTTCCGGCGGCACGCTCGTCGTGGTCGTCAACGAGAACCAGCTGATCAACGAAGTCGTCATCAACGGCAACCGCAAGATCAAGGACGACAAGCTGCAGGGCGTCATCCGCTCGCGCTCGCTCGGCCCGTACAACGAGACGACGATCGAAGCCGACAAGCAGGCGATCCGCGATGCCTATGCCGCGATCGGCCGCAGCGATGCCACCGTCACGACGCAGACCTATCCGCTCGGCAATGGCCGCGTGAACCTTGCCTTCGTCGTCGACGAAGGTGATCGCACGAAGATCTCGCAAATCAATTTCGTCGGCAATCAGGCCTACAGCAATGGCCGCCTGCGTTCCGTCATCCTGACCAAGAAGTCGAACTTCCTGTCGTTCCTGACCCGCAAGGACGTCTACAGCCAGGAGAAGCTGCGCGCCGACGAAGAGGCGCTGCGCCAGTTTTACTTCAACAACGGCTATGCCGACTTCCGTGTCGTTTCCTCGGAAGCCGTTCTCGATGAAGCGTCGAACGAATACGTCGTGACCTTCACGGTCGAGGAAGGTCAGCGCTACAACTTCGGCGACGTGAACGTCGAATCGACGGTCGAAGGCCTCGACTCCGACGAGCTGAAGGGTCTCATCGAATCCCGTCCGGGCAAGGTCTACCGCGCCAAGGACGTCCAGGACACGATGTCCGAAATTTCACAGCGCGTCGCCGCGAAGGGCTACCCGTTCGCCCGCGTCACGCCGCGCGGTAACCGCGACCTCGGCAACGGCACGATCGCCGTCGACTATCTTGTCGACCAGGGCGAGCGCGCCTATGTCGAGCGCATCGAGATCCGCGGCAACACCCGCACGCGCGACTACGTCATCCGCCGCGAGTTCGATATCGGTGAAGGCGACGCCTTCAACCAGGAAGTCGTCACGCGCGCCAAGCGCCGCCTCGAGGCTCTCGGCTACTTCTCCTCCGTCAACGTCACCACGGCGCCCGGCAGCGAAGCCGACCGCGTTGTCCTGATCGTCGATGTTCAGGACCAGTCGACCGGCTCGTTCGGCGTTGGTGCCGGTTACGAGACGGGCAGCAAGGGCGGCTTCAAGCTCGAAGCCTCCATCGAAGAAAAGAACTTCCTCGGTCGTGGCCAATATATTCGCGTTGCGGCCGGCGGCGGTGCCGATTCGCGTGACTACAGCCTGTCCTTTACCGAGCCGTATTTCCTCGGCTACCGTCTTGCTGCGGGCTTTGATGTCTTCAAGAACGAAGACAGGAGCGAAGACTACTATAATGTTGATACGCAGGGCTTTACCCTGCGTGTGACGGCGCCCATCACGGAAGACCTGTCGACGACATTCAAGTATAATTATGCGAAGCTGGATTACAGCTCTTCTGATCTGGCGAAGATCGCAACCCCTTATAAGGATGCGGTTACTAATGGTCCTTGGGTCCGCTCTTCGGTCTCGCACTCTCTGACCTTCGACACCATCGATGATCGTACATTGCCGCGTGACGGTATCTTCGCACAGGTTACACAGGAATTTGCCGGTCTCGGCGGGGATTCTGATTTCTACAAGATTTCCGGCAGGGCGCGTTATTTCCACACGATCCTAGAGGATGCCGATGTCGTCGGATCGCTTGCGGTTAGTGGTGGCCATGTATGGGGCACGGGCAGCGGTGGCAGCCTGAACGTATTCGACCAGTTCAACCTGTCGGCCTCGGAATTGCGCGGCTTCGAATCCAATGGCATCGGCCCGCGGGCGACTGCCACAGGCGACGCACTCGGCGGCACGACTTACTTCACCGCTTCCGCCGAGGCGTCCTTCCCGCTGCCAATGGTTCCGCGTGATGCGGGCTTCCGGGGTGCGTTCTTCGCGGATGCCGGTACGCTCTATGGCAACAAGACGAACACTGTTGCTGCCGATGCGGTCAAGGGTACCGACATGAGCCTTCGCGCTTCCGTCGGCGCTAGTATCATCTGGGCTTCGCCGTTCGGCCCGCTGCGTTTCGACTATGCAGTTCCGATCAAGAAGGAAGATTTCGACGAGGTCCAGCGCTTCAAGTTCGGCATCGCGACCCAGTTCTGACGTATCGCGTCCAGAACCGTGAGAACATGAACGTTCTGGAGTGCCACGATGGAGCATAACTGGTTCTTTCCGCCCCATGACGGCATTCGTCTGGGAGACCTGGCGGTAGCGCTTGGGGCGGAGCTTGCCGATGCTGCGCATGCCGACCGTGTCGTCCGCAGCGTGTCGCCCGTCGGCCGGGCGAAGGGCGGCGATCTCTGCTATATTCTTTCCCGCAAGATGCGCGCCGAGCTGGAGACGAGCGAGGCGACGGCGATTCTTTGTGATCGCGCGCTGGTATCGCTGATACCGGCGCATATTGCCGTTCTGGTTTCCCCGCGCCCGCATACCGCCTTCGCCATTGCCGGCGAACTGCTGCATCCGGTCGCCATGCGTCCGGAGCCGATGACCTCGTCTGCGAGCGGCGTTGCCGCCGGCGCCTATGTCGATTCGACGGCGCGGCTTGAAGCCGATGTGACGGTCGAGCCCATGGCGGTAATCGGCAAGGGGGCGGAGATCGGCGAGGGCACGCAGATCGGACCGGGGGTCATCATCGGGCCGGGCGTCAGGATCGGTCGCAACTGTACGATTGCCGCCGGCGCGACACTCCAGTGCGCGCTCGTCGGCAACAATGTCATCATCCATCCGGGCGCCCGCATCGGTCAGGACGGCTTCGGCTACGCGCCGGGCCTCAAGCCGGGCATGATCAAGATCGTTCAGATCGGCCGCGTCATCATCCAGGACCATGTCGAAATCGGCGCGAACACGACGATCGACCGCGGCACGATGGACGATACGGTGATCGGCGAGGGCACCAAGATCGACAACCAGGTCCAGGTCGGTCACAATGTGCGCATCGGCCGGCATTGCGGCATCGTCAGCAAGGTCGGCATCGCCGGCAGCACGCGGATCGGCGACGGCGTCATGATCGGCGGTGCTTCCGGCATCAACGGCCATATCAACATCGGCGACGGCGTGCAGATCGCCGCGATGAGCGGCGTGGTGGGCGATATCCCTCCTGGCGAGAAATATGGCGGCATTCCCGCGCGTCCCATGCGCGATTTCCTGCGCGACGTGGCGGAGATGGCCATGCGTGCCAATGCCCGTGAAAAGGGCGCTCGTGAAAAGAAGAAGGGTGGCAAGGATGAGTGACGAGACCAAGACAACGCTCGGCGTGGCCGACCTGCGCGAGATCCTGAAGCTTCTTCCCCATCGCTATCCTTTTCTGATGGTCGACAAGATCATCGAGATCGATGGGGATGATTCGGCTGTCGGCATCAAGAATGTCACGGTGAACGAGCCGCATTTCATGGGCCATTTCCCCGACCATCCGATCATGCCGGGCGTGCTGCTCGTCGAGGGCATGGCCCAGACGGCCGGCGCGATCTGCGCGCGCAAGGCCGGTACCGGCTCGAACCTCGTCTACTTCATGACGATCGACAATGCCCGCTTCCGCAAGCCGGTCGTGCCGGGGGACCGCGTGGAATTCCACGTCACCAAGCAGAAGCAGCGCGGCAATATCTGGAAGTTTCACTGCGACGCAAAAGTTGACGGGCAACTTGCCGCCGAAGCTGATATCGGCGCGATGATCGTGAAAAAGGAAGATGCCTGAAAATGATTGCCGCCAGTGCGAAGATCCATCCGCTCTCCGTCATCGAGGACGGAGCGGTCATCGGTGAGAACGTCGTCGTCGGTCCCTTCTGCCATGTCGGGCCCAAGGTCGTTCTCAAGGATGATGTGGAGCTTCTGACGCATGTGGTGGTGACGGGACGCACCGTTATCGGTCGCGGCACGCGCATCTTCCCCAATGCCGTCATCGGCGGCGATCCGCAGAGCGTGCATCACGACGGCGCGGAGACAACGCTCGATGTGGGCGAGATGTGCGTGATCCGCGAAGGCGTGACGATGAATGCCGGCACGACCGAAGGCGGCGGTAAAACGATCGTCGGCAATCACAATCTCTTTCTCGCCAATTCGCATGTCGCGCATGACTGCATTCTCGGCGACCACATCATCCTGTCGAACAACGTCATGCTTGCGGGCCATGTGAAGGTCGAGGATCGGGTCATCCTCGGCGGCGGCTCGGCGGTGCACCAGTTCACCCGCATCGGCCGCCAGGCCTTCATCGGTGGCCTTTCGGCCGTGTCCTACGACGTCATCCCCTATGGCATGCTGAACGGCAATCCCGGAATTCTGGGCGGCCTCAATGTCGTCGGCATGGCGCGTGCGGGCATGGAAAAGGCGACGATCCACGAGGTCCGCCGCGCCTTCAAGCAGATTTTCGAGGGCGAGGGCTCCATCCGCGTCAATGCGGCGGCCATCCGCGATGAATACGCGAACAGCGTTCCCGTCATGCAGATCCTCGATTTCATCGCGGCCGAAAGCGACCGCGCGCTTTCTTCTCCCAACCGGGGCAAGGGCTGACCGGCATGGCTGAGAGCCGGCCCGAAGCGCGCGACCGGCTGGCCATCATCGCCGGCGGCGGCATGCTGCCGCGCTATGTCGCGGATGCGGCCCGCGCGCGGGGGGAAAGTCCCTATATCCTCGCTCTTACCAACGAATCGGGCGAGGACTGGTCGGGCTTCGACCATGAGGTGATTTCCATCGGGAACTATGCCGGCATCGGCAATGCCTTTCGCCGGCAGGGGATCGGCCGCGCCGTGCTGTCGGGCTGGGTGCGCCGCCGGCCGGAATGGCGCGATATCCATGCGCCCTTCAAGGCGCTGCTCGCCGTGCCGTCCGTCGTCCGCACGCTGCTGAAGGGCGGCGACGACGCCGTTCTGAAGATGGTCATCCGGCTGATCGAGTCGGAAGGGGTGCGGGTCGTCGGTGCGCATGAAATCGTGCCGGACCTTCTCGGCAGCGAGGGGCCGCTCGGCGGCATTACACCGGATGCGGCGGCCGAGGCGGACATCACGGCTGCGGCCATGGCCGCTCTGGCGCTTGGCCGGCTCGACGTGGGGCAGGGCGCCGTCGCCGTCGGTGGCCGCGTGGTGGCCCTGGAAGGCGCCGAGGGCACGGACGGCATGCTGGAGCGCGTGGCGCAGCTTCGCGCCGCCGGCCGCATTTCGCAGCGCCGCAGGGGCGTTCTCGTCAAGCTCTGCAAGCCGGGGCAGGATCTGAGGGCCGACCTGCCGTCGATCGGCCTCGAAACGCTGCGGCGGGCGAAGGAGGCCGGGCTTGCTGGCATCGCCGTCGAGGCGGGCCGCTCGCTGATCCTGGAGCGCGAGGCGCTTGTCGCGGAGGCGGATGCCGGCGGTCTCTTCGTGACGGGAATCCTTCCGGAAAGATCGGAGTGAAGGCAATGACCGCAGAAACGATCAAGGTCGGCATCATCGCCGGGGAAGTCTCCGGAGACCTTCTCGGCGGCGACCTGATCGCGGCGCTGCGCATGGCCCATGACGGCAGGATCGAGCTCGTCGGCGTCGGCGGGGAGGCGCTGGAGCGGCAGGGGCTAAAGTCGCTGTTCGATTTCTCCGAACTCTCCATAATGGGCATTTCGCAGGTGCTGAAGCGCCTGCCGTCGCTGCTGCGCCGCATCCGCCAGACGGCGGACGCGCTTGTCGCAGCCCGGCCGGATCTGCTCGTCATCATCGACAGCCCGGATTTCACCCATCGTGTCGCACGGCGCGTGCGCAAGGCCTTGCCGGATCTTCCGGTGGTCAACTACGTCTGCCCCAGCGTCTGGGCTTGGAAGGAAGAGCGGGCACCGCGCATGCGCGCCTATGTCGACCGCGTGCTGGCGCTGCTGCCTTTCGAGCCGGCGGCGATGGAGCGGCTCGGCGGCCCGGTAACCACCTATGTCGGCCACCGGCTGATCGCCGACGCGGATATCCAGCGGGTGCGCGCGGCGCGCCTTGGGCGGAGTACCGGCGAGGCCGGCGGGAAGACCTGCCTGTTGCTGCCCGGCTCGCGCAGCACGGAGATCAGCCGGCTGCTGCCGGTCTTCGGGCAGATGGCGGCGGAGCTTTCGGCGCGGAACGCCGGCATGCGCTTTCTCCTGCCCACCGTGCCGCGGCAGGAAGCGCTGGTCCGGCGCCTGACGGCGGACTGGCCGAACCCGCCGCAGATCACCATCACCACGGAAGAGAAGTGGCAGGCCTTCGCCGACGCCGATGCGGCGATCGCCGCGTCGGGAACGGTCATCCTGGAGCTCGCGCTCGCCCGCGTGCCGGTCGTCTCCACCTACCGCTTCGACTGGATCGCCAATATCTTCCTGCGCAGGGTGAAGGTCTGGACGGCCGCCATTCCCAACCTCATCGCCGACTATGCCGTCGTGCCGGAATATCTCAACGAGCAGGTGCGCCCCGGCGTCCTGACGCGCTGGTTCGAGCGGCTTTCGGCCGACACGACGGAGCGGCGCGCCATGCTGGAGGGCTACGACCTCGTCCACGCGCGCATGCAGACGGAGCGGCCGCCCGGAGAGACCGGAGCGGCGGTGATCCTCGATCTTCTCGCAACAAAAAAGCCCGGTCGAAACTGACCGGGCTTTTTTTGTCTGGCTTTCGCTGCGATCAGCGCTTGGAGACCGGCACGTAGTCGCGCTTGGGTTCGCCGATATAGAGCTGGCGCGGACGGCCGATGCGCTGTTCCGGGTCCTCGATCATCTCGTTCCACTGGGCGATCCAGCCGACCGTGCGGGCGAGGGCGAAGAGCACCGTGAACATGGTGGTGGGGAAGCCGAGCGCCTTCAGCGTGATGCCGGAATAGAAGTCGATGTTCGGATAGAGCTTCTTCTCGACGAAGTAGTCGTCCGTCAGCGCGATGCGCTCGAGTTCCATCGCGACTTCCAGCATCGGGTCGTCCTTGATGCCGAGCTCGCCGAGAACCTCGTGCGTCGTCTTCTGCATGATGCGGGCGCGCGGGTCGTAGTTCTTGTAGACGCGGTGGCCGAAGCCCATCAGGCGGAACGGGTCGTTCTTGTCCTTGGCCTTGGCGATATATTCCGGGATGCGATCCACGGAGCCGATTTCGGCCAGCATGTTGAGCGCCGCTTCGTTCGCGCCGCCATGGGCCGGGCCCCAGAGGCAGGCGATGCCGGCCGCGATACAGGCGAAGGGATTGGCGCCCGAAGAGCCGGCGAGGCGAACGGTCGAGGTCGAGGCGTTCTGCTCGTGGTCGGCGTGCAGGATGAAGATGCGGTCCATCGCGCGCGAGAGAACCGGGTTCGCGGTGTATTCCTCGCACGGAACGGCAAAGCACATGCGCAGGAAGTTCGACGCATAATCGAGGTCGTTCTTCGGGTAAACGAAGGGCTGGCCGATATGGTACTTGAAGGCCATGGCGGCGATGGTCGGCATCTTGGCGATCATGCGCAGCGAAGCGACCATGCGCTGGTGCGGATCGGTGATGTCGGTCGAGTCGTGGTAGAAGGCCGAGAGCGCGCCGACGACGCCGCACATGACGGCCATCGGGTGGGCATCACGGCGGAAGCCGGTGAAGAACTTCGACATCTGCTCGTGCACCATGGTGTGGTGCGTGACGCGATAGTCGAAATCGTCCTTCTGCGCCTTGGTCGGCAGTTCGCCGTAGAGCAGCAGGTAGCAGACTTCGAGAAAGTCGCCGTGCTCGGCGAGTTGCTCGATCGGGTAGCCGCGGTGCAGCAGCACGCCTTCGTCACCGTCGATATAGGTGATCTTCGATTCGCAGGATGCGGTGGAAGTGAAGCCGGGGTCGTAGGTGAAGGTACCGGTATTCTTGTACAGCGTGCCGATGTCGATCACATCGGGGCCGATCGTACCGGATCGGGTGGGCAACTCAACTGACTTGCCACCGACCGATACATCCGCGCTTGTTCCTGTCATAACGATCCTCCGTTGTTTCCAATGGTGGCACGAGGTCCGTGCCGACCCATGAACATGCTCGTTTTGCTAGCCCATTCCACCGCCTCTGCCAAGCACGACGAAAGGCAAATTGTGCATTGCGGAAACAGGCTTTCCGGCAACGCAATATCTACCCTTTCCATGAAGTTGCAAGCAACTTTTGAGGGTGCTTTTCAGATTATGGAGGGGGCATCCTTTCTGTCTTGCTTAGCATTTGGCAAGCCTACTGCCGATTGAAGATTTCCCTGTTCGATTGCATGATGGGCCAGGGGAAGCGGGGCCGATGCCATGGCCGAGGGGAAAGTCGCGGAACGGAAGGAGACGCCGGAGGCCTACGCCTTTCGCATGGCCATCGACGACGGCGCCTTGCCGGTACCGGTGGCGGAAAGGCCACGCCTTCGTCTGCGGCTTGCTTCCTTCTTCCGGAAGATGCACCGGTTTCTGGTGGAACTGGGCGGCGAGCGGGCCGTCACGGAAGCCTTCGCCACCGAGCGGGCCTATGGGCACTTCTTCCTCTTCGTTCCCGTCTTTCTCGGGATAGGGGCGGCGCTCTGGTATGTGGCCGCCGCCGATCCGCCGCTGCATGCCATGGTCCTTTCGGCCTGCGTCACGATCTGGCCCGCCTGGCGACTGCGGCATCGGGAGGATTGGGCGGCGCTCGCCGCCGCGGCCGCCTTCCTCATCCCCGCAGGCATGCTCTTCGCGGCCATCGAAAGCGCCCGGCTCGACACCGTCATGCTGGATGCGCCGGTGACGACGGACGTCGTCGGCCGGGTGCTGTCGCGCGAGAGCGACGAGCGCGGCGCGATCCGCTATCGCATCGCGGTCGAAGCCACCCGCGATCCGGCGTTGAAGCGCGCGCCCGGCGTCGTGACCATGCTGGCGCGGATGAAGCATGCACCGGTCCCGATCGGCAGCGGCATCGAGGGGCGGGGGCGCATCAGCCCTCCGTCGGGGCCGGCGCTTGTTGGCCTCAACGATTTCGCCTTCGATGCCTATTTCGCCGGCAACGGCGCCGTCGGCTATTTCTATCGCGCGCCGGTCGCCGTGGCGGGCGGCGAGGCCGGATGGGACGTCAGGATCCTGCAGGAGATCGCGATCTGGCGGGACAACCTGACCGAGCACATTCGGGGCCGCATCGGCGGCGACGCGGGGGCGATCGCCGCGGCGCTGGTGACGGCCGAGCAGCGGGCGATCAGCCCGGATACGGTGGAGGCGCTGCGGCAGGCCGGGCTTGCCCATGTGCTCGCCATTTCCGGCCTCAACATGGTGCTCGCGGCTGGCACCTTCCTCGTCGGCGCGCGCATGGCGATGGCGCTCGTTCCGGGCTTTGCCGAGCGCTATCCGGCAAAGAAGATCGCCGCCGTCGGGGCGCTTGTCATGGTGACGCTCTATATCCTCGTCTCCGGCGGCGCCATCTCGGCGGTTCGCTCGTGGATCATGATCTGCGTGATGCTCATCGCCGTGCTTTTCGGCCGCTCGGCGATCAGCCTGCGCAATGTGGCGATCTCGGCGATCCTCATCCTGGCGGTGACGCCCTCGGCCGTCACCAATCCGGGTTTCCAGATGTCCTATGCGGCAACGCTCGGCCTCGTCGCGGGCTATGCGTCCTGGCGCGAGCGACCGGTCCGGCGTGAGAGCCGGGGAAGGCCGTTCCAGCTCTTCGGCGGTTCGGTCGGGCGTTTCCTCGGCGGGCTGCTTCTCTCCTCGATGATCGGCAGCCTTTCCACGCTGATCTATTCCATCGGTCATTTCCATCGCATTCCCGCCTACGGGCTGGCCGGAAACCTGCTCGCCATGCCGGTGATCAGCGCCATCGTCATGCCGTTCGGCATGATGGCGGTGCTGCTCATGCCCTTCGGGCTCGACGCCATTCCCTTCGCCATCATGGGCAAGGGCATCGACTGGATGATCGCGCTGTCGAAATGGGTGGCCGGCTGGGAAGGGGAGATCGTCATCGGCCGCATCCCGCCGCTCGCCTTCCTGCTGATCGGTGTCGGCGGCGGCCTGCTCTGCATCCTGCGCACGCGGCTGCGCCATGCCGGAACGGCGCTCGTCCTCATCGGGATCGGCGTCGCCTGCTGGCCGGAGGGACGCCAGCACCCGGAGGTGCTGGTATCGGAGGACGGCCGTCTCGTCGCCTTCCTCAGTGACGGCAAGGTGGCGGCGAACCGCACGCGCCCGCCGGGCTTCATCTACGACCAGTGGCGAAGGGCACTCCGGCTCGGCGAGCTCGTGAAGCCGGACATGCGGACGACGGCCGGCCTGACGATCGAACAGGTGAAAGAAGAACCGGCCGATACGTCACCACAAAAGCGCCCGCGCCGGAAGGCCGACCGCGGGAAGGCGGAAGCCGCCCTGATCGCGGCGCTGGAGACAGCCGAACGGAAAAACGGCTTCGTCTGCGAAAGGAAGGCTTTCTGCGCCGCCGTCTCACCGAGCGGCTGGCGGATCGTCACGCTGGAGGACACCGCTTTCCTGGGCCTTGCCTGCGACGGGGCCGACCTCGTCGTCGTGCCCTTCGCCCTCCGGCTCGATGCCTGTCGCTCCGGCGCAAGGCTCGTCACCGCGCGGCACCTGAGAAGGACCGGTGCCCTCGAAATCAGGCCGGCGACGGATTCCGTCTCCCAGGCGCTCGGCGATGCGGAGTTCACGGGAGCCGTCGAAACGCTCGACCGCCCCTGGTCCCGGCACCGCACCTACGACTGGCGCACCGACCGTTTCGAAACGGACACGCCGCTCAGTGATAGCGGCGAATAAGGCCGACCAGCTTGCCCTGGACCTTGACGCGGTCGGGGCCGAAGATGCGGGTCTCGTAGGCGGGATTGGCGGCTTCGAGCGCGATGGAGGCGCCCTTGCGGCGGAAGCGCTTCAACGTCGCCTCCTCGTCGTCGACCAGCGCCACGATGATCTCGCCCGGATTGGCGCTGGTGGTGCTGCGGATGATGACCGTGTCGCCGTCGAGGATGCCTGCCTCGATCATCGAATCGCCCTTCACCTCCAGCGCATAGTGATCGCCGCTGCCGATCATCTCGGCCGGGACGGTGACGTCATGCGTGTTGTTCTGGATGGCGGAGATCGGCACGCCGGCGGCGATGCGGCCCATGACGGGCACCGAGACGGAAGAGGCCATATCGGCTTGCGGCGCGGTGCGCTGTGGCGGGGCGGCGGCCGGCGCGGGCTGCTTGCCGCGGCTGCCCTCGATGACGGCGGGGGAAAAGCCGCGCCGGGGCTGGAGGCTCGGCGAATAGGCTTCCGGCAGCTTGATGACCTCGAGCGCGCGCGCCCGGTTCGGCAGGCGGCGGATGAAGCCGCGCTCCTCAAGCGCCGTGATGAGACGGTGGATGCCGGACTTGGAAGCAAGGTCCAGCGCATCCTTCATCTCGTCGAAGGACGGCGGAATGCCCGATTCCTTCATACGCTCATGGATGAACAGCAGGAGTTCCTGTTGTTTGCGCGTCAGCATGGCATCCCCATCGAGAATCGTGAAACAAATCCAGAACAGACACTATCTGTTCCATATGTGTTCCGCAAGGGGCCGCTGAAACAATAATGCCGCTCAGGCGGCAGGCTCGCGCAGGAGAAGGACGTCGCAGGGGGTGCCGGCGTCCGCGGCGGGCGCGTGCGGCGCACGGATCAGCAGCCCCTCGGATTCGGCGAAGATCTTCATCATCGAGGAATCCTGCTTGTCGAAGGGCGTGACGAGGAGTTCGCCGGCCGGGCCGCGGGCGATGCGGGCGCGGACATAGTCCTGCCGGTGGTCGTTCTCGCGGAGCGGCACGGCGGCGATCGCCTTGTGCAGGCGGCTCTTCGGCGGCAGGTGGGCGAGGCGGCGGACCAGCGGCTCCAGGAAGAGCAGCGAGCAGACCATGCTGGAGACGGGATTGCCGGGCAGTCCGACGAACTGGACCGGGCCGAGCCGGCCGACCATCAGCGGCTTTCCGGGCCGCATGGCGATGCGCCAGAAGTCGAGCTCCATGCCGGCCTCGCCGAGCACCGGCTGGACGAGGTCGAAATCGCCGACGGAGGCACCGCCCAGCGTCACCAGCACGTCGATGTCGAGCGACAGGGCATTGCGCACCGCTTCGAGGATAGCCTGCTTGTCGTCGCCAACGATGCCGAGATCGATGATCTCCGCGCCGGCCTCGCGGGCGATGGCCGAGACGCCATAGGTGTTGGAGGCGATGATCTGGCTTGCGCCGGGGGATGCGCCGGGCGGCACGAGCTCGTCGCCGGTCGCCAGGACCGCGATGCGCGGGCGGGCATAGACGGCGAGCGTTGCATGGTTCATCGCGGCGGCGACGGTCAGGCGGCCGGGATCGAGCACGCCGCCGGCGCGCAGCACGATATCGCCCTCGAAGAAATCCTGGCCCCGCGGACGGATGTGGCGGCCCTTCGGCGTGAGGAAGGTGGTGCGGATACGGCCGTCTTCCAGCCGTTCCGCGTCTTCCTGCAGGAGAACCGTGTCGGCGAAGGCGGGCAAGGGCGCGCCGGTGAAGATGCGCACGGCCTCGCCCGGACCTGCCGTCCCCTCGAAGGCATGGCCGGCGGCGGAGGTGCCGACGACCTTGAGGACGGAACCGAGTTCCGCGATGTCCTCATGGCGGACGGCATAGCCGTCCATGGCGGAATTGTCGAAGGGTGGTTGGGTGAGGCGGGCGGCGACATCCTCGGCGAGCACACGGCCCGCAGCCTCGTGCAGGCGCACCGTCTTCGTCCGTTGCACGGGCCTTGCCGCGGAAAGCAGGCGGTCGAGGGCATCGGAAACGGGCAGGAGGGACATCAGGCGTCTCCGCGTTTGTAATCGCCCGAGCGCCCGCCGGATTTTTCGCGCAGGCGCACGCCGCCGATCTCCATCTCCCGGTCGGCGGCCTTGGCCATGTCGTAGATGGTGAGGCAGGCGACGCTGACGGCCGTCAGCGCCTCCATCTCGACACCCGTGCGGCCGGTAAGCTTCGCCATGGCCTCGACGCGCAGGCCCGGCAGCGTGCGGTCCTCGCGAATGTCCACGGCGACCTTTGTCAGCATCAGCGGGTGGCAGAGGGGAATGAGGTTCGACGTCTGCTTGGCGGCCATGATGCCGGCAAGGCGCGCCGTGCCGATAACGTCGCCCTTCTTCGCGTCACCCTTGAGGATGAGGTCGAGGGTGGCCGGCGCCATGCGCACGAAGCCTTCGGCGACGGCGACGCGCACCGTCTCGGCCTTGTCGCCGACATCCACCATGTTGGCCTCGCCGGAGGCGTCGATATGGGTGAGCGTCCGGCCGTCCCCGGCCATCATTCGGCCGCCAGCATGCCGGCCTTGCCGGTCAGCAACTCGCGGGTGGCGGCGGTCACGTCGTCCTTGCGCATCAGGCTTTCGCCGACGAGGAAGGTGGAGATGCCGACCTTGCCGAGGCGTTCGCAATCGGCATGGGTGAATATGCCGCTTTCGCCGACGAGCAGCCGGTCGTCCGGCACCATGCCGGCGAGTTTCTCCGAAACGGCGAGATCCACCTCGAAGGTGCGCAGGTTCCGGTTGTTGACGCCGACGAGCTTGGACTTCAGCTTCAGCGCGCGCTCCATCTCCGCTTCGTCATGCACCTCGATCAGGACGTCCATGCCGAGCGAGAAGGCGGCGTCCTCCAGCATCTTCGCGGCATCGTCGCTGAGCGAGGCCATGATGATGAGGATGCAGTCCGCGCCCCAGGCGCGCGCTTCCAGCACCTGGTAGCTGTCGAACATGAAATCCTTGCGCAGCGCCGGCAGGGCGCAGGCCTGGCGGGCGGCCGTCAGGAATTCCGGGGCGCCCTCAAAGCTTGGCGTGTCGGTGAGCACGGAGAGACAGGCCGCGCCGCCCGCCTCGTATGCCCTGGCGAGCGCCGGCGGATCGAAATCCGGCCGGATGAGGCCCTTGGAGGGGCTTGCCTTCTTGATCTCGGCGATGAGGCCGAAGCGGCCTTCCGCCTTCCGGTCCCTGAGGCTGGCGAAGAAGCCGCGCGGCGGCTCCTGGTCGCGGATGCGGGCGCGAAGCTCGGCGGGGGCGACGCGCGCCTTGGCGGCGGCGATCTCTTCCAGCTTGTAGGCTTCGATCTTCTTGAGGATGTCGGTCATGGCCAATCCTACTCCGCCTGTCCCTCGTTGGAAACCGCGACGAGGCGTTCCAGTGCGGCGCTGGCGCGGCCGCTTTCCAGCGATTGCGTGGCGAGCTTCATGCCCTCCGCCAGCGTCTCCGCCTTGCCGGCAATGACCAGCGAAGCGGCGGCATTGGCGAGCGAGATGTCCCGGTAGGGCATGTGCGCGCCGCCGAGCACCGAGAGGAGGGCGGCGGCATTGTGCATGCCGTCCCCGCCGCGAAGGTCGTCGAGCTTGACCTGCGAAAGGCCGAAATCGGCGGGCGTCAGCTCGAAGGTGCGGATCCTGCCGTTTTCGAGGGCGGCAACCTGCGTGGTGCCGGTCGTGGTGATCTCGTCGAGGCCTTCGCCATGCACGACCCAGATGCTTTCCGAGCCGAGATCGCGCATCACCTCGGCGATCGGCACCAGCCATTGCGGCGAGAAGACGCCGAGGAGCTGGCGCTTGACGCCACCCGGATTGGAGAGCGGGCCGAGCAGGTTGAAGATGGTGCGCGTGCCGAGCTCGACGCGCGAGGGACCGACATGCTTCATCGCCGAATGATGCAGCTGGGCGAACATGAAGCCGAGGCCGGCATCGTGCACGCAACGGGCGATCTCGGCCGGGCCGATATCAAGCTTCACGCCGAGGCAGGAGAGGGCGTCCGCGGTACCCGACTTGGAGCTGAGCGCCCGGTTTCCGTGCTTGGCGACGGGAACGCCGGCACCCGCGACGATGATCGCCGCGAGCGTCGAGATATTGTAGGTACCCGCGCCGTCGCCGCCCGTGCCGACGATGTCGATGGCGTCGGCCGGCACGTCGACCGGCAGCATGCGGGCGCGCATGGAGCCGACGGCGCCGTAGATCTCGTCCACGGTCTCGCCGCGCACGCGCAGTGCCATCAGGAAGCCGCCGATCTGCGAGGGCGTGGCTGCGCCCGACATTATGATCTCGAAGGCGCCGCGCGCCTCCTCGCGATCGAGCGTGGCGCCAGTGGCGACCTTGGCGATATAGGGTTTCAGATCGGACATGCGGTGCCTTTCTGCCTTATCGCGCGATGCTCTGCTCGGCGAGCGTGCGGTTGATGGAGACGCCGTAGGCCGATTGCAGCGAGCTGACCATCTGGTCGAGGATGTCGTCGCCGCTGGTGCGGGCGACGGCGACGATCTGCTGCTCGTCGTTCGATAGCGCGTCGGTCGCGGCGTCGGCGTTCACCTCGGTGACCTTCAGCAGGATCTGGCCCTCGCCATCGACGCCGGGCGCGGCGGCGACCTGGCCGAGCGGACCTGCAAAGGCGGCAGCGACTGCCGCCGGGCTCAGCACCGGATCCTGCGCGCCGCGATGAAGGCCTACCTTGTTTTCGACGACCATGCCGAGCTCGGCGGCGATGGCGGCAAGATCGCCGCCCTTGCGCACGCGCTCGGCCAGTTCCTCGGCCTTTTTGGCGAGAGTCTGGCGCTGCTGCTCGGCCGTCCAGTCGGCGACGACGCGCTCGCGCACCTCGTCGAGCGTGCGGTCGCGTTCCGGGATCACGTCGAGCACCTCGAACCAGGCATAGCCTTCGCGGCCGACATTGATCGGCTGGGTCTCCATGCCGACATCCGTCTTGAAGACCTCGCCGAGCAGGGAGGATTCTTCCGGCAGTCCGGCGATCTCGTCGCCCTTCTGGTCGTTGCCTTGGGCGTCGGCGGCCTCGACGGTCACGGCCTTCAGGTTGTTCTTGGCCGCGGCTTCCTCGAGGGTGAGGCCGTCCGCGCGGCTGTCCTCGAGACGATCATGAACGGTGAGGATGCCGTCGGCGGCTTCCGAAAGGGCAAGCTCGCTGCGCAGTTCTTCCTTGACGTCATCGAAGGTCTTCATCGTTTCCGGGCGGATATTGGTCACGCGCAGGATGATGGGGCCGAAGGTGCCGTCGATCACCGGCGTCGTGCCGCCGTTCTCGGCCACGGCGAAGGCGGGGTCCGCCAGCTTCTGGTCCGGCATGTTCGCCTTGGTGAAATCGCCGAGCAGGACGTCGGCGGCGGTCTTGCCTTCCTCCGCGACGAGCGCGTCGAAGGTCGTGCCGGAGGCGAGCTTGACGGCGGCGGCATCGGCGCCGGCGCGATCCTTGAAGGTCAGCTGCTCGACGGTGCGCGTGGCGGGCGTGCGGTATTTCTCCTTGACGCGCTCGTATTCGGCCTTCAGCGCGTCATCGGTGATGGTGGAGGCATCCGCGATGTCCTTCGGCTCCAGCGAGACATAGACGAACTTGCGGTATTCCGGCGCGCGGTACTTCGCCTTGTTCTGCTCGAACCAGGGGGCGAGCACGTCGTCGCCGGGTGCCTTCACGGGATCGATATTGGCGTTGCTGAGCAGCAGGTAGTCGATGGTGCGCGCTTCGTTGCGGTACTGGCGCAGCGCATTGGTCAGCACGTCGGGTGCCTTGTAGCCGTCGGAGACGGCTTCCACGACCTGGGTGCGGATGGCGACCTGGCTGCGGTTGCTGATATAGTCGTTCTCGCGCAGGCCCGCATTGCGCAGGATGGCGGAGAAGGCCGTGCGGTCGAACTGGCCGTTGACGCCGCGGAAGGCCGGGTCGTCGGCGATCAGGCGGGCGAGGCGGCCTTCGGACAGGCCGAGATTCATGTCGCGCGAAAGCTGGTCGAGCGAGGCGCCGGCGACGAGTTCGGCGAAGACCTGATTCTCGACGCCGAAGGCGCGGGCCTGCTCGGCATTCAGCCGCATGCCGAAGCGCTGCGACATGGTGGCGACCTGGCGCTCGTAGGCGAGGCGGAAGTCGGTGGGCGAGACTTTGACGTCGCCGACGGTGACGACGGCGTTCGAACCGCCGGTGACGATCGTGTTCGAAACACCCCAGACAGCGAACGAACCGACCAGAACGATCATCAGGGCTTTTGCCACCCAGGTCTGGGCGGCGTGTCTCAGGGCGTCGAGCATCGTCTAAACTTCCTCATAGCGGCGGCCATGCGGCCGGAGATCGTCTCTTAACGGAAAGTTTGCGGGAATTGAAGTCCGCGGAACATGCGGAATGATGGGGTGAATGCCGGGCAAAATGCGCGATGCCGCAAATCGGTCAGGCATCGCCGATTTTGTTTGCCGGCAAATCAAAAATTTCTGAAATTATTGGCATATTCCGGCTGAATTCCCCTGTCATAATTTGAGAATTCGTGGTCGGATACAGGATCGCTGCAGTGAGTCAGCGCGCTGGCCCTTGCAGGAAGGAGTGCAGACGTGGAATCCACGATCGTCATGATCAACCTTTTCGGCGCGGTCGCGCTGCTGCTTTTCGGCCTCGCGCTGGTCAAGGACGGCATGACGCGGGCCTTCGGCGTCAAGTTGCGATCCGGGCTGGCGCTCGGCACGCGCGGGCCGTTCCGCTCCTTCTTCGCCGGTTTCGTCGCCACCGTCGCGCTGCAGAGCTCGACGGCGACGGCGCTGATGATCGCCTCCTTCGTGGAAAAGAACCTCGTGCGGGCCCGCATGGCGCAGATCGTGCTGCTCGGCGCCAATATCGGCACCGCCGTCACCGCCTGGCTGGTGGCGACCGGCATCGAATCGATCTCGCCGCTGATCATCCTCGTCGGTGTCGTGTTCTACAAATCGTCCGGCTCCTCGGCGCGGCAGGGGCTCGGCTCGGCCCTCGTCGGCATCGGCCTGATGCTGCTTTCGCTGCATCTCCTCAGCCTCGCGACGGAACCGATGCGCCAGTCGCCGGCGCTCGCCGCCTTCCTGACGCTGCTGGGCGATGCATGGCCCGCCGCGCTCGCCTTCTCCACCGTGCTCGCCATCATCTCCTCCTCCAGCCTCGCGGTGGTCGTGCTCATCCTGTCGCTGGCGGCGATGGGCATCCTGTCGCCGGCGCTGACGGTGATCCTCGTGCTCGGCGCCAATCTCGGCGGGGCCGTGCCGCCGGTCATCGCGACGCTCAAGGCGGCCGCCTCCGCCCGGCGCGTGACGCTCGGCAACCTCCTCGTGCGCGGCATCGGCTGTCTGGTCGTACTGCCCTTCGCCGGGCAGGTCGCGGGTCTCCTGGCGGCGCTGCCGCTTCCGGCGACCAAGCTGCCGGTCGATGTGCACCTTGCCTTCAACATCGTTGTCGCGCTGGTGTTCTGGCCGCTCTCCAGCCCGCTGTCGCGCCTCATGGAAAAGCTGGTGCCGGAGGAGAAGCCGGAAGATACCGGACCGAAATACCTCGACGATTCGGCGCTCTCGACCCCGGTCGTCGCGCTGTCCGGCGCGACGCGCGAGGTGCTGCGCGTCGGCGACCTCATCGAGGCCATGCTCATCCGCACCATGCGCGCCTTCAACGAGAACAACCTTGCGCCGCTGAAGGACGTCGGCGAGCTTGAGCACCAGGTCGATGCCCTGCAGCAGGAGGTGAAGATCTATCTTTCGCGGCTCGGCCGGCAGGGTGTCAGCGGCGAGAGCGCGGCGCGCTCGATCATCATCATCGACTATGCCATCAATCTCGAGCATGTCGGCGACATCATCGAGAAGGGATTGCAGGAGCAGGTGCGCAAGAAGATCGTCAACGGGCTGAAATTCTCCGAGGACGGCTACAAGGAGCTCGCCAACCTCTTCAACCTGACCATCGAGAACCTGCGCATCGCCCAGACGATCTTCGTCACGCGCGACACGGGCCTTGCCCGCCAGTTGATGGAAGTGAAGGTCGATGTGCGGCGCATGGAGAAGCAGTCGTCCGAGCGCCACCTCGAACGGCTGCGCGACGGCCGGCTCGACAGCCTCCAGACGAGCTCGCTGCATCTCGACATGCTGCGCGACTTGAAGCGCGTCAACGCGCATCTCGTCTCCGTCGCCTATCCGATCCTCGACGAGAGCGGCCAGCTCACGGAAAGCCGCCTGCGCAGCAACGCGAACTGAAGTGCGGAGGAATCCCTTTGTCTCCCGCTGTACCTTTTTGCTAAGGAACGGCGTCGAATACGGGTGAACGAGGGATTCCCATGACCGCAGACCGGACGAAGCGCAACTGCCTGGCCGTCATCCTGGCCGCCGGCGAAAGCACGCGGATGAAGTCCGCGCAGTCCAAGGTGCTGCATCCGGTCGCCGGCCGGCCGATGATCGCGCATGTCGTTGATGCACTGGCAAAGGCCGGCATTGGCGATATCGCGCTGGTGCTCGGGCGCGATGCGGAAAAGGTCGAGATCGCCGCCCGGAACGAGGCGGTCAGCAGCTCCGTCCATATCCAGACCGAACGGCTCGGCACCGCCCATGCCGTGCTCGCGGCGCGCGAGGCGATCGCCAGGGGCTACGACGATGTGCTCGTCGTCTTCGGCGACACGCCGCTCATCACCGAGGCACCGCTGGTCGCCGCGCGGGACGGGCTTGCCAATGGCGCGGATGTCGTCGTGATCGGCTTCGAGACGGCCGATCCGACCGGGTACGGTCGCCTGATCGTCGGGAACGGCGAGCTTCTGGCCATCCGCGAGCACAAGGACGCGAGCGAGGCCGAACGCGCGATCACCTATTGCAACGGCGGCCTGATGGCCATCGACGGGCGCAAGGCGCTCGACCTGATCGGCCGCATCGGCAACAGCAATGCCAAGGGCGAATACTATCTCACCGATATCGTCGAGGTGGTGCGTGCGGCCGGCGGCCGGGCAATCGCCGTGGAAGCGCCCGAGGAAGAGCTGACCGGCTGCAACACGCGCGCCGAGTTGGCGGTGATCGAACGCCTCTGGCAGCAGCGCCGCCGCCACGAGATGATGCTCGACGGCGTGTCGATGATCGCGCCGGAAACGGTGTTCCTCGCCTATGACACGAAGATCGGCCGCGACGTGACCATCGAGCCGAACGTGGTCTTCGGGCCGGGCGTGAGCGTCGAAAGCGGCGCTCTCATCCATTCCTTCTCGCATATCGAGGGCGCGCATGTCGCGGCCGGGGCCGAGGTCGGCCCCTATGCGCGCCTGCGGCCGGGCGCCAATCTCGGCGAGGGCGCGAAGGTCGGCAATTTCTGCGAGGTGAAGAAGGCGGAGATCGGGGCGGGCGCCAAGGTCAACCATCTCACCTATATCGGCGATGCCTTCATCGGCGCGCGCACGAATATCGGCGCCGGCACCATCACCTGCAATTACGACGGCATCAACAAGCATGTGACGCGCATCGGCACGGATGCCTTCATCGGTTCCAATTCGTCGCTCGTCGCCCCGGTTTCCATCGGCAACGGGGCCTATGTCGCCTCCGGCAGCGTGGTCACCGCGGACGTGCCGGACGATGCCGTGGCCTTCGGCCGGGCGCGGCAGGAAAACAAGGAGGGCAGGGCCGTCCTCATCCGCGAGCGCAACAAGGCGCTCAAGGACGCGAAAAAGAAGGCGGCGACGTAATTCGCCGATTGGGCGCGCCCACGTTAACGATTGCAATCGAAAGTGAGCGCGGCCGTGTTGCGCCGCAGGAAAAAAACTCTACGAAAAGAACGCAATGAAATGCGTCGGATAGAGATTGGAGCGCGCAATGTGCGGAATTGTCGGTATCGTCGGAAACCAGCCTGTCGCCGGTCGGCTTGTCGATGCCCTGAAGCGCCTCGAATATCGGGGCTATGATTCCGCCGGCGTCGCCACCGTCGTCGACGGCAGGCTTGCCCGCCGCCGCGCTGAGGGCAAGCTGTTCAACCTCGAAAAACGCCTTTCGGAAGAGCCGCTGGCCGGTACCATCGGCATCGCTCACACCCGCTGGGCGACGCATGGCGCACCGACGGAAGGCAATGCCCATCCGCATTTCGTCGATGGCGTCGCCGTCGTGCACAATGGCATCATCGAGAATTTCTCCGAGATCAAGGACGAGCTGATCGCCGGCGGCGCGACCTTCACCACGCAGACGGACACCGAAGTCGTCGCACAGCTTGTCGCGAAGTTCCGCCGCGAGGGGCTCGGTCGCCGCGAGGCGATGCATGCCATGCTGCGGCGCGTTACCGGGGCTTACGCCCTTGCCGTGATCTTCGAGGACGACCCTTCGACCATCATGGCCGCGCGCAGCGGCCCGCCGCTCGCCATCGGCCATGGCCGGGGCGAGATGTTCCTCGGCTCCGACGCCATCGCGCTCGCGCCCTTCACCAGCGAGATCAGCTATCTTGTCGACGGCGACTGGGCGGTGATCGGCCGCGACGGCGCCTTCATCTTCGATATGGACGGCAACCGTGTGGAGCGGCCGAAGCAGGTTTCCTCGGCCGCCGCTTATCTCATCGACAAGGGCAACCATCGGCACTTCATGGAAAAGGAAATCCATGAGCAGCCGGAGGCGATTTCCCATGCGCTCAGCCACTATGTCGATTTCCTCGCGCATACGGTGCGCCCGGTCGCCGGCGGCATCGACTTCGCGAAGGTGCCGAGCCTTGCCATTTCGGCCTGCGGCACGGCCTATCTCGCCGGCCTCGTCGGCAAGTACTGGTTCGAGCGCTATGCCCGCCTGCCGGTCGAGATCGACGTCGCCTCCGAGTTCCGCTACCGCGAGATCCCGCTGAACCCGGCCTCCGCCGCGCTGTTCATCTCGCAGTCCGGCGAGACGGCCGATACGCTCGCCTCGCTGCGCTACTGCAAGGAGAACGGCCTGAAGATCGGTGCAGTGGTCAATGCGAAGGAATCGACCATCGCCCGCGAATCGGATGCCGTCTTCCCGATCCTTGCCGGTCCCGAGATCGGCGTCGCCTCCACCAAGGCCTTCACCTGCCAGCTCGCCGTCCTCGCGGCACTCGCCATCGGCGCGGGCCGGGCGCGCGGCACGATCAGTGAAGCCGAGGAGAAGGAGCTGGTGCGCCACCTTGCCGAGATGCCGCGCATCATGGCGAGCGTGCTCAACACCATCCAGCCCGCCATCGAGCAGCTTTCGCGCGACCTCTCCAAGTGCAAGGACGTGCTCTATCTCGGCCGCGGCACCAGCTATCCGCTCGCCATGGAAGGTGCGCTGAAGCTCAAGGAAATCTCCTATATCCACGCCGAGGGCTATGCCGCCGGCGAGCTGAAGCATGGCCCCATCGCACTGATCGACGAGAACATGCCGGTCATCGTCATCGCCCCGCACGACCGCTTCTTCGAGAAGACCGTCTCGAACATGCAGGAAGTGGCGGCTCGCGGCGGCCGGATCGTCTTCATCACCGACGAGAAGGGTGCGGCCGCCTCCAAGCTGCCGACCATGGCGACGATCGTGCTGCCAGACGTCAACGAGATCATCTCGCCGATGATCTACTCGCTGCCGATCCAGCTTCTCGCCTACCACACCGCCGTCTTCATGGGCACGGACGTCGACCAGCCGCGCAATCTCGCCAAGTCGGTCACGGTCGAATGATCCTCCGGCCGGAGCGTGACGGCGATATCGATGCCATCCGCGCGCTGACGGAAAGGGCCTTCAGGACCGCGCCCCATGCCGACGGCACGGAGCAACTGATCATAGACCGCCTGCGCGCGGCCGGCGCCCTGACGCTTTCGTTGGTGGCGGAGGAGGGCGGGGCCGTCGTCGGCCATGTCGCGTTCTCCCCGGTTTCGGTGTCCGACGGCAGTGGGGGCTGGTACGGGCTCGGGCCGATATCGGTCGATCCCTCCCGGCAGGGCGGGGGGATCGGCAGCAGGCTGGTGCGTGAGGGGCTCGCGCGTCTGGAAGCGCTCGGTGCGGCGGGCTGCGTGCTGCTCGGCGATCCCGCCTATTACGGCCGTTTCGGCTTCGAACCGGATCCGAGGCTGACGCTCCACGGGGTGCCGCCGGAGTATTTCATGCGTGTGGCGTTTTCCCCGGTTTACGGCGAGGGAACCGTTTCCTATCATCCGGGTTTCTACGGCTGAGCGCCCTCCCACGCCCGCCTTACGCTGGACATCAGATGACCGACCTCGTTCCGAGACAGTCGCTCGCCATGCGGCTGCGCAACAATTTCCTGACCGGCCTCGTCATCTGCGCGCCGATCGCCATCACCATCTGGCTGACCTGGACCTTCATCCGCTGGGCCGATAGCTGGGTGAAGCCCTATATTCCGGCGCGCTACAACCCGGAAAGCTACCTGCAATTCGCCATTCCCGGCTTCGGCCTGCTGATCGCGCTGGTGCTGATCACGCTCATCGGCTTCCTCGGCAAGAACCTGATCGGCCGCACCATCGTCGAGTTCGGCGATTCGCTCTTCAACCGCACGCCACTGGTGCGTACGGTGCACAAAAGTTTGAAGCAGATCTTCGAGACGGTGCTGAAGGACAAAGGTAATTCCTTCAACAAGGCGGCGATGATCGAATATCCGAGCGCCGGCCTCTGGTCCGTCGTCTTCGTGGCGACGGATGCGCGCGGCGAGATCGCGACGAAGTTCAAGTCCATGGGCAAGGACATGGTCGCCTGCTTCCTGCCGCCGACGCCGTTCCCGACCGCCGGCTTCCTCGTCTACGTTCCGCGGGAAAAGCTCGTGCCGCTCGACATGAGCGCCGAGGATGCCGCCAAGCTGATCATCTCGGTCGGGCTCGTCACGCCGCCGGAAAAGACGCTGCAGCTCCTCGAAAGCGAGGAACAGCGCAAGGCCAAGGCGAAAGCCCGCAAGAAGGGATAAGGGCGAGCCGCCCCGAAAGGCGAGACGGCTCGAAACGCATTATTCCTCGACGACAGGCTTCTTCTGGTCGTTCGGAAGGATCAGGTCCGCGTCTGCCGGAAGGCGGGACTGCTTTTCCGTCGTGGTGACGCTTGCGGTCGTGATCGTCTTGTCGACCTTGGCTTCCGCCGAGACCTTGTTGTGCCAGGCGCAATCCGCAAGGGCCGCGGATGCCGAAAGGCCAAGCATGACTGCGACTGCGAGAACTGTCTTCATGGCATTTCTCCTCTTTCGCTGATGCAAAGGAGAGTATGCCTTCACGCGCGCTCTCGGCGAAATCACGTTTGCGTGGGCGTCAGCCGGCGCGCAGGAACCGGATCGCCTCGTCGCGGCGGTAGAGATAGAGCAGGGTGCGGATCGCTTCGCCGCGCTCGCTCGTCAGGTCCGGGTCGCGTTCGAGAAGATAGGCGGCGTCCTTGCGGGCGATCTCCAGAAGATCGCCATGCGCCTCGAGGCTGGCGACGAGGAAGCCCGGCGTGCCGGACTGCCTTGTGCCGAGAAGCTCGCCTTCGCCGCGCAGCTTCAGATCCTCCTCCGCGATGCGGAAACCGTCCTCCGTCTCGCGCAGGATCGAAAGCCGCGCCCGGCCGTTCTCGCTGAGCGGTCCCTTGTAGAGCAGGATGCAGCTCGACGCTTCTTCGCCGCGTCCGACACGACCGCGCAACTGATGGAGCTGGGCAAGGCCAAAGCGCTCGGCGTGCTCGATCACCATGATGGAGGCATCCGGCACGTCGACGCCGACTTCCACGACGGTCGTCGCGACCAGCAGCCGTGTCTCACCGCTTTTGAAGGCGAGCATAGCGGCATCCTTCTCCGGCCCGCTCATGCGGCCGTGCACGAGACCTGCGGCGGGGCCGAAGATGCTTGTAAGCGTCGCATGCCGCTCCTCGACGGACATTAGCTCGCTTTCTTCGGTTTCCTCCACCAGCGGGCAGATCCAGTAGGCCTTCTTGCCCTCGGCAAGCGCGGCGCGCAGGCGGTCGACGATATCGCCCACACGCTCCTGCGGCACGACGACGGTCTGGATCGGCTTGCGGCCGGCGGGCTTTTCCGTGAGCTTGGAGACGTCCATGTCGCCGAAGGCAGCAAGGACGAGGGTGCGCGGAATGGGCGTCGCGGTCATGACGAGCATGTGGGGTGAAATGCCCTTGGCCGTCAGCCGCAGGCGCTGGTGCACGCCGAAACGGTGCTGCTCGTCCACTACGGCGAGCACGAGATCCTTGTAGGCGACATTATCCTGGAAGAGCGCATGGGTACCGATGACGATCTGCGTCTCGCCGGAGGCGATGCGTTCGAGGATGGCGTCGCGCTCGCGGCCCTTGGTGCGGCCGGTGAGAACGTCGATGGTGACGCCGGCCGGAGCGGCCATGCGGGCGAGCGTCGCAAAATGCTGGCGGGCGAGGATTTCCGTCGGAGCCATCAGCACGGCCTGTCCGCCGGATTCGACGGCGGCCAGCATCGCCATCAGCGCCACCGCCGTCTTGCCCGCGCCGACATCGCCCTGGAGCAGGCGCAGCATGCGCTGCTCGCCGGCCATGTCCTTCAGCACTTCGGCAATGGCCGTCTGCTGGCTGTTGGTCAGCGAAAAGGGCAGGGCGTCGATGACTGGGCGGCTCAGTGCGCCCGTGGCGTTCACCGGCCGGCCGGCAACCTTGCGCAGGCGCTGGCGCACGAGGGCGAGCGAGATCTGGCCCGCGAGGAACTCGTCATAGGCAAGGCGTCGACGGGCGGGGGCCTGCGGGTCGAGGTCTGTTTCGTCGCGCGGATCGTGCATACGATGGAAGGCGTCGAAGGCCGAGGAGAAACCCTGCCGCTGCATCAGCGTGGCGTCGATCCATTCCGGCAGGTGCGGCACGCGGGCAAGCGCCGCTTCCACCGACTTGCGCAGCACGCGCGATGTGAGACCCGCCGTGAGACCGTGCACCGGCTCGACCAGCGGCACGCTGTCGGCTTCGCCGAGCCGCGCCATGTAGTCGGGATGCACCATGGAAGGACGGCCGTTGAACCAGTCGACCTTGCCGCTCACCACCACCGTCTCGTCGATGGGCAGCGCCTTTTCCAGCCAGTTGCCCTTGACCCGGAAGAAGGTCAGCGCCAGTTCCCCCGTCTCGTCGTGCAGGAACACGCGGTACGGCTGGTTGGACCGGCCCGGCGGCGGCTGGTGGCGGTCGACGCGGCCAGTGATGGTGACGATGACGCCGGGCGGCGCGTTCGCAATGCCCGGCTGGTTGCGCCGGTCGACGATCGAATGCGGAAAATGGAAGACGAGATCGACGACCCGGCAATCCTCGACGCTCTCCTGCCCGAAGAGGCGCGCGTAGAGGTCTCCCAGCTTCGGGCCGATGCCGGGAAGCGAGGAGAGGGGAGCGAAGAGCGGATCGAGCAGGGCAGGTCTCATGGCCGGCAAAATCGCCGGAGATCATGCCTTTGGCAAGGCTGACAAGCGGCTTTTGCCGGTTTATAGAAACGCCGACAAAGCAATTCCAGGAAAAGTGCAGGCGGTTTTCCGTTCGGAATTGCGAATAGCAACATTGCGGGTTGGAATGCGAGGACGATCATGACGGGAACGACACGCTCGAGCGCCGAGATCGACCCGCGCCGCAAGCGCATCCTCTTTCGCTGCTGGCACCGGGGCATCCGCGAGATGGACCTGGTGCTCGGCGCCTTCGCCGATGCCGAGATCGCCACGCTCTCAGAAGCCGAGCTGGACGAGCTGGAACGCATCATGGCCGAGGAAGACAACGACCTCGTGAAATGGGTGACCGGCGAGAAGCCCGTGCCGGACGAATTCCGGCGCGGCCTCTTCCCGCGCATCGCCGCCTACCGCCCCCATTTTTCGCCGCTCTTCAAAGACGACCGCGCATGATCCCCGGATTTTCTCCCGAACGCATTGCCGGCGCCGGCCGGCCGATGACCATCGGCGCCGTGCCCTCCGGCGTGGAACCGCTGATCCTCGCCGATCTCGCCCGCAAGACCGGCCCGGTCGCCTATGTGCTGTCGGACGGCCAGCGCATTTCCGATCTGGAACAGATGCTCGGCTTCGTCGCGCCCGACATTCCGGTTCTGACACTGCCCGGCTGGGACTGTTTGCCCTATGACCGCGTTTCGCCGAGCGCCGAAGTCTCCGCGCGCCGGCTTTCGGCGCTCTCGGCGCTGATCGCCCATCAGAAGAAGCCGCATGCGGCCATCGTGCTCGTCACCGTCAACGCCATGCTGCAGAAGACGGCGCCGCGGCCGACCATCGAAAGCCTCGCCTTCTCGGCAAAGCCCGGCAACCAGATCCGCATGGACGATATCGCCGCGCGGCTGGAGCGCAATGGCTTCGAGCGCGTGGCGACCGTGCGCGAGGTCGGCGAATTCGCCGTGCGCGGCGGCATTCTCGACGTCTTCGTGCCCGGCAGCATGGAGCCGCTGCGCCTCGATTTCTTCGGCGACACGCTGGAATCGATCCGCTCCTTCGACCCGGCCAGCCAGCGCACGACCGGACAGGCCCGCTCCCTCGACCTCAACCCGATGAGCGAGGTGACGCTGACGCCGGAGACGATCTCGCATTTCCGCAAGCAGTATCTCTCGTCCTTCGGCGCGGCGACGCGCGACGACGCGCTCTATCAGGCCGTTTCCGAAGGCCGGCGCTATGCCGGCATGGAGCACTGGCTGCCGCTGTTCTACGGCGAGCTGGAAACCGCCTTCGATTACCTGCAAGGCTTCCGTATCGTCACGGACCATACGGTACGTGAGGCGGCCGTCGAGCGCTCCCGTCTCGTGCGCGACTATTACGACGCGCGCCTCGCCTCCGCGACGCCCGGCAAGGGGCAGGTGGCGCAGGCGACGCCCTACAAGCCCGTACCGCCGGGCCTTCTCTATCTCGACGCCGAGCGCTTCGCCCGCGAACTCGACGAACGAGACGCCATCCGCCTCTCGCCCTTCAACGAGCATGAGGGCGAAGCACGTCATGTCGAGACCATCGCGGCGCGGCCCGGCGCGCGCTGGGCGCGGCCGGCCGGCAGCGAGGATGCCGACGGCGCGCGCGTCAACGTCTTCGACCAGGCGGTCAAACACATCGCAGACAAGCGGGCCTCCGGTGCGAAAGTGCTGGTAACGGGCTGGTCGGAAGGCTCGCTCGACCGCCTCCTGCAGGTGCTTGCCGAACACGGTCTCGGCAATGTCGTACCGGTCGAGAAATTCAGCGATATCCGCAAGCTGAAGCCGGGCGAGGCGGGTTCTGCCGTGCTCAGCCTCGAAAGCGGATTCGAGGCGGGCGATATCGTCGTCATCGGCGAGCAGGACATCCTCGGCGACCGCATGGTGCGCCGCGCCAAGCGCCGTAAGCGCGGCGCGGATTTCATCACCGAGGTCGCCGGTCTCGACGAAGGCTCCATCGTCGTCCACGCCGAGCACGGCATCGGCCGCTTCGTCGGCCTGCGCACCATCGAGGCCGCCGGCGCGCCGCATGCCTGTCTCGAACTCGTCTATGCGGACGACGCGAAACTCTTCCTGCCCGTAGAGAACATCGACCTCCTCTCGCGCTATGGCGGCGAGGGCACCGACGCGCTACTCGACAAGCTGGGCGGCGTCGCCTGGCAGGCACGCAAGGCCAAGCTCAAGAAGCGCCTGCTCGACATGGCGAGCGGCCTCATCCAGATCGCCGCCGCGCGCCTCGTGCGCCATGCGCCGGTACTAGCCGCGCCGGATGGCGTCTACGACGAATTCGCCGCCCGCTTCCCCTATGACGAGACGGACGACCAGGCGAACGCCATCGACGCCGTGCGCGAAGATCTCGGCGCGGGCCGGCCGATGGACCGGCTCGTCTGCGGCGACGTCGGCTTCGGCAAGACGGAGGTGGCGCTGCGCGCCGCCTTCATCGCGGCGATGAACGGCGTTCAGGTCGCCGTCGTCGTGCCGACGACGCTGCTCGCCCGGCAGCATTTCAAGACCTTCTCCGAGCGCTTCCGTGGCCTGCCGATCCGCGTGCAGCAGGCCTCCCGCCTCGTCGGCTCGAAGGAGCTGGCGCTGACGAAGAAGGAACTGACCGAGGGCAAGACGGATATCGTCGTCGGCACCCACGCGTTGCTCGGCTCGTCGATCAAGTTCGCCAATCTCGGCCTCCTCATCATCGACGAGGAGCAGCATTTCGGCGTGAAGCACAAGGAGCGGCTGAAGGAGCTGAAGAGCGACGTGCACGTGCTGACGCTCTCGGCGACGCCCATCCCGCGTACCCTCCAGCTCGCCATGACAGGCGTGCGCGAACTTTCGCTCATTACCACCCCGCCGGTCGACCGCATGGCGGTGCGCACCTTCATCTCGCCCTTCGACCCGCTCGTCATCCGCGAAACGCTGATGCGCGAGCATTATCGCGGCGGCCAGAGTTTCTATGTCTGCCCGCGCCTCAGCGACCTCTCGGAAATCCACGATTTCCTGCGCCAGGACGTGCCGGAATTGAAGGTCGCCGTCGCGCACGGCCAGATGCCGGCGACCGAACTCGAAGACATCATGAACGCCTTCTACGAGGGGCGCTACGACGTGCTGCTCTCGACCACCATCGTCGAATCGGGCCTCGACGTGCCGACGGCGAACACGATGATCATTCATCGCGCCGACATGTTCGGCCTCGCCCAGCTCTACCAGCTCCGTGGCCGCGTCGGCCGGTCGAAGGTCCGCGCCTTCGCGCTGTTGACCCTGCCGGTCAACCGCACGCTGACGGGCACCGCCGAACGCCGCCTCAAGGTGCTGCAGTCGCTCGACACGCTCGGCGCCGGCTTCCAGCTCGCCAGCCACGACCTCGACATCCGCGGAGCGGGCAACCTGCTTGGCGAGGAACAGTCCGGCCATATCAAGGAAGTCGGCTTCGAACTCTACCAGCAGATGCTCGAAGAGGCCGTTGCCGAAATCAAGGGCGACGAGGAAGTCGCCGACAGCGGCTGGTCGCCGCAGATTTCCGTCGGCACGCCGGTCATGATCCCGGACGACTATGTGCCGGACTTGCACCTGCGCCTCGGCCTCTACCGCCGCCTCGGCGAGATCACCGAGCTTGGCGACATTGACGCCTTCGGCGCGGAACTGATCGACCGCTTCGGCCCGCTGCCCATTGAGGTCCAGCATCTCCTGAAGATCGTCTATATCAAGTCGCTTTGCCGCGTGGCCAATGTCGAGAAGCTCGATGCCGGCCCGAAGGGCGTCGTCGTGCAGTTCCGCAACAAGGAATTCCCGAACCCGACGGCACTGGTCGGCTACATCGCCAGGCAGGGCGCACTGGTCAAGATCAGGCCGGACCAGAGCCTCTTCCTCGCCCGCGACTACCCGACGCCGGAAAGGCGCCTGACGGGCGCGGCGCAAGTGATGACGCAGCTTGCGGGGCTGGCAAAACAGGGCAACTGACCGAAGAATCGGGGCCGAGAGGATTGCGAAATGCCGGAAATGCATCCATCGGTCACGGTCTACGGCGCGAGCTGCAGCGTCTACGTTCGGATCGTGCGCATCGCACTCCATGAAAAGGGAGTGCCTTACAATCTCGTGCCGGTGGACGTGTTTGCAGACGAGGGCGTGCCGCCGGAGTATCTTGCGCGCCACCCCTTCGGCCGTATCCCCGCCTTCGAGCACGACGGGTTCGCCCTCTACGAAACAAGCGCGATAACCCGCTACGTGGATGAGGCATTTTCCGGACCGCCGCTGCAACCGAGCGCTCTTCGTGATCGCGCGCGCATGAACCAGATCGTCGCGATGCTGGACAATTACGCCTATCTGCCGATGGTGTGGGATGTCTACGTGCAGCGGATGGAAGCATCCGGGGCCGACGCGGTAGACGAAGCGCGCATTGCCGGCGGCCTTGAAAAGGCACGCCTCTTCCTGGGAGCGCTTTCGAACTTGCTGGGAGTGGAAAACTGGCTCTCCGGGCCGGAGCCGTCATTGGCCGATTTTCATGCCGCTCCGATGTTCGGCCTGTTCGTGGAAGCGCCGGAGGGCGCCGCGCTCATTCGCGAATTCCCGTCCATTCAGGCATGGTGGGAGCGGATCAGGGCCCGCCCCTCCGTTCTTGCAGCGAGCGAATAAACCGCTCAGTTCTTCCCGATGCGCTCTTGCGCCTTCATCGCCGCGATCTCGCGGAAGGCGTCGGTCAGCACGTCGACGGATTGCGCGCCCATCACGGCATATTTGTTGTCGATGATGAAGCAGGGCACGCCCGTCACGCCCATGTCGCGGGCCATGCCGATCTCCTCCTTGACGGAATCGACGTCCGCGCCGGCGGAGAAGAGGGCGGAGACGACGGCGCGGTCCATGCCCGACGCTTCCGCGATCTCGAGCAGCACGGCGCGGTCGCCGACATTGCGGCCTTCCTCGAAATAGGCCTTGAAGAGGGCGAGGGCGACGCGGTTCTGGACCTCCGGGCCCTCGATCATCGCCCAGCGCAGCAGGCGGTGCGCGTCGAGCGTGTTGGGGCTGATCTTGACGGCCGGGAAGTCGAACTCGATGCCGTCCGCTTCGCCCAGCCCCGCCAGCATTTCATGCGCGCGGTTGACGGCGTCAGTGCCGCCGAGCTTTTCGGCGAGATGCTTCTTGTGGTCGACGCCTTCCGGCGGCATGTCGGGATTGAGCTGGTAGGGCCGGAACGTCACCGCGACGGCAAGCTCGTCCTTCACGGTGTCGATCGCCTTGTCGAGCCGCTTCTTGCCCAGATAGCACCAGGGGCAGACGACGTCCGAGACGACATCGATCGTAATGGCTTCCATCCGGTTTTCCTTTCGAGATGCCGGGACATTCCGGACAGGACGCCGAGATAGGCCGGCGTGCTGCGCCTTTCAACAGGTTACCTCGAGGTAACCCGAGTTCTGGGGATAACCCCTTTACTGCGCCCGCTCGTCCCACCATGTCGGGAACTGGAAACCGTAGAGCGGAACCGCCTGCGGCCGGGCGATATGCTTCGAATGCGCGACCCACTGTTCGCCGAGATGGTAGAGCGGCACGACATAGTAGCCCGAAAGGAGCATCCTGTCGTGCAGGCGCACGGCCGAGCGGAAATCCTCCGCCGTGCGTGCGGTCAGGATGGCATCGAGGATGCGGTCGACGTCGGGATCGGCGAGGCCGGCGAAGTTGGAGCTGCCGGGCCGGTCGCGCATGGTCGAGCTCCAGTAGCTGATCTGGTCCCGCCCCGGCGAGAGCGAGGAGGGGAACGCCTTGACGATGACGTCATAGTCGAAGGTCTGCGTCCGGCTCTGGTACTGCGAATCGTCCACCGTGCGGATCGTCGCCTTCACGCCGAGCGCGGTGAGGAAGCGCTGATAGGCGAGCGCCAGCTTCTCCTGGTCCGCGTTCTGCGTCATGATCTCGAAGGTCAGCGGCTTGCCCGCGCCATCGACCATCTGCCCGCCTTTGATGGCGTAGCCGGCCTTCTCGAAGGAATCCATCGCCTGGCGCAGCACCTTGCGGTCGCGGCCCGACGCATCGGTCGTGGGCAGCAGATGCGTGCCGTCGAGAATATCCGCGTCGATGCGCGACAACGCGGGGCCTGCGATCTCACGCTCACGCGCATCGGCCGCAACTCCCATCGAGCTCAGCTCGGAATTCTGCCAGTAGCTCTGCGTGCGCTTGTAGGCGTTCTCGAAGAGGCTGCGGTTCACCCATTCGAAATCGAAGACCAGTGTAAGCCCCTTGCGCAGGTCGCGGTTCTGGAAGAGCGGCCGGCGGGTGTTGAAGACGAAGCCGAACATGCCCGAGGGCGTCTTCGGCTTGATGGCGTCCTTGACGACCGCGCCGGAGAGGGCGGCCGGGAAATCGTAGCCGCGCGTCCACTTCGTCGGGTTACCCTCCTGGTAGAGGTCGATCTCGCCCTTCTTGAACGCCTCGAAAAGCGAGTTGTCCTGCAGGAAATACTCGATGGAGATCTCGTCGTAATTGTCGAAGCCGACTTTCGAGGGAAGATCCTTTGCCCAATAGTTCGGGTCGCGGGCATAGACGATCTTCTCGCCGGGCTTGACCTCCTTCACCTTATAGGGGCCGGAACCGAGCGGGAAGGCGAGGGACGTGCGGTCGAACGTCTCGACGTCGATGGCGTGCTTCGGCAGAATCGGCGAATAGCCGGCGATCAAGAGGGGCGTCTCGCGGTCGGCCTTGTCGTTGAAGGTGAAGCGCACGCCGCGCTCGCCGACCTTCTCGACTTTCTCGACCCCGTCGAGCCGGAGGCTGAAGGGCGTGCGGCCCTTGTCGCGCAGCAACTCGAAGCTGAAGATGACGTCTTCCGGCGTGATCGGCACGCCGTCGGCCCAGCGCGCCCTGGGATTGAGGTTGAACTGGATGAAGGTGCGGTCGTCGTCCCATTCCGCCGTTTCGGCGATGAGGCCGTACATGGTGAAGGCCTCGTCGCGCGAGCGCTGCATCAGTGATTCGTAGACGAGATTGCCGAATTCCGGATCCCACATGCCGCGCGCGGTGGTGCGCATGCTCTTCAGGATGAAGGGATTGAGATTGTCGAACGTGCCGACCACGCCATAGGCGATGCGCCCGCCCTTCTTTACGTCCGGATTGACATAGCCGAAGTGCTTGTAGTCGGGCGGCAGGGCCGGATCACCGTGCATGGCGATGCCGTGCACCGGGGCTGCGTGGCCCAGCGTGGCCGGCAGGCCGAACAGGCAGGCGGCGAAGGCCATCAGAAAGGGACGCAAGCGTATCTCCTCGTCGGTCCGGATGATTCTCGTGCATTATAGCCGCCAGAAACAGGACGGCACCGTGGCGAGGCGGAAATAGAAGCAACGCGGGATTTTCGCAAGGAAAGGCTGGATATCCGGCGCGGCCCATTGTAACAGGTTACGCCGAAGCGGGTCATGCAAATGCCTCATTTCGCCGACAGGAGAGCGCACGGCTGACCAAATGCCCGAGAGGGGCTTGCGGAGGGGCGCTGTCGCTCCGGCACCGATTTTCAGGAGACCGAATTCGTCATGATCTTCACATCGAATCTCATCAAGCGGACCGTGCTTTCCGCCTTTGCCGCCTCGGTCGCACTCGCGGCGGCTCCGTCGGCATCGCTCGCGCAGCAGGCCGCTCCGCCGAAGGGCTGGTTCAAGGTCTGCACCAAGCAGGAAGACAACGACGTCTGCATCGTGCAGAACCTTCTGACCGCCACCAGCGGCCAGCTCATCACCGCCGTCGGCCTCATCACCGTCACCGGCAAGGCCAACCGCAAGATCATGCAGGTCTCGGTTCCGAGCGCCCGTCTCATTCCCGTCGGCGTGCAGATGCAGATCGACGGCGGCAAGGCCCAGAAGCTCGACTACGCCATCTGCATGCCCGACAAGTGCGTGGCCGAAGTGCCGCTCACCGACCAGGTCCTCGCAAGCCTCAAGAAGGGCGGCGAACTGGTTCTGACCTCGGTCAACTTCCAGCGCGCGCCGAATCCGATCAAGATCTCGCTCGAAGGCTTCACCGGCGTCTTCGACGGCGAGCCGATCGAACAGTCGCAGCTCGAAGAGCGCCAGCGCCTGCTGCAGGAAGAAATGCAGAAGAAGGCCGAGGAAGCCCGCAAGAAGCTCGAAGACGCCCAGAAGGCCGCCAAGAGCCAGTAAGCGGCCTTATAGCCAGATACGAAAAACCCGGCCATCGGCCGGGTTTTTTATTGCCTGCCATCGGGGTCCGCCGGTCAGTGGAAGAGGCTGCTCTGCTCCTTCCAGCGGTAATGGCCCTTGTCTACATCCATCAGCGCGCGGACCTGCGGGTGGCGGATCGGCTGGCCGCTGTCGTCGGCGACGAGGTTCTGCTCGGAGACATAGGCGACATATTCCGTGTCGTCGTTCTCCGCGAAGAGATGGTAGAAGGGCTGATCCTTCGAAGGCCGTATCTCGGCCGGGATGGAGTTCCACCATTCTTCGGTATTGGCGAATTCGGGATCGACGTCGAAGATCACGCCGCGGAACGGGAAGACCCGGTGGCGGACCACGTCGCCGATGGCAAATTTTGCGTCACGCATCTTCATGGCGTACCTACCTTTCCACTTATATTTGGGTAATTTCGCTGAAACATCAATAGTTCCGCTGCCGGGCGCCTTCCCCCTCGGCGCTTGCACCTCCGGCGGTTTCGGCGTACCTCGGGAAAAGATGTTTCAGGCGGATCGGACGGCATGAACAACCAGTGGGGCAGGAGCGGCAACGGAACGACGGCAGGCGGCGGCTCCGGGGCGGGCGGCATCCTGTTCGCCTCCGTGGTCAGCCTGGCGCTGGGCGCGGCAGCCGGTTACGGCGGCCTGCGGATGATGAGCGGCGCCGTTCCGGCCGGCGAGATCGAGCAGCGGGACCAGCGCATCGCCGAGCTTGCAAGCGAGCTCGACGCCCGCACCGCGCAGGTCGAGGACGGCAGCCAGCGGTCTCAAGCCCTCGCGGACGAGAACCGTACCCTCAAGCAGCAGATGGAGGCCCTTCGCAACGGCATAGGGAGCTCCGATAACGCTGCCGTTGCGGAAAATGCGCGGCTGACGCAGGAAGTCATCCCGGGGCTGAAGCGCGATCTGCAACGCGCCTCCCGCCGCGCCGCGGATGCGGAAGCCTCGAAGACGAAGGCCGAGAACGCCCTGCAGGAGCGCGAGCGCCAACTCTCCCTTAGCGCCGACCAGATCGCGCGGCTGGAAAAGGCCCTGGACCAGGCCCGTGGCGCGCAGGCGGGCGCGCAGAGCGCCGAGGTGAAGCGTCTCGCGGCAGAGGCCGCCACGCTGCGCCGGCAGCTCGACGAGGCACAGCGCGCCGCAGAGACCATGCGGGCGAAGGACCTGCCTGCATTGCGCAAGGAGATCGCTGACAGGGATAGGGAAATTGCCGACCTCAAGGCCAGCAACGGTACGCTCACGGCACGGATCGGCGCGCTGGAGGCGGCAGCGCGTTCAGTGCAGCAGGATGGTCCCGGGAATGTCGGAGACGATCCGGCGCGCAACAATGCGAAGCCGGCCGATAGCCGAAATCCGCGCGATGCGTCGCTCGTGGCCGATGCGATGCGCGACGCTCCCGGTCTCGATCGTCTCACCGGCACGCAGCGTGACCAGCTGGAACGCACGCTGGTTTCCGGCGAGTGCGTCACCAATTCGCTCGGCGGCGTCTTCAAGCGCGTGCCGGTGCTGACGCTTCGCAACCTGATGCGCGATCTCGACAGCGACTGCTAGTTTCCATGGCGGCCTTGCCGCCGGCCTGTATTTCCGCGATTCCCGATGCAAAGCCGCGGCGCTTTCTCCGGAATTGCCCAAGGGAGGGATTTCGATGAAGCGATCTGTTCTTGCGGCCGCACTCGGCCTTGCACTTTCCGTCGGCACCGCATCGGCCGAGGGGATCGAGCGCAACATCATGACCGGCGGCCCGCAGGGCACCTATATCAAGATCGGCCACGACATCGCCGCGCTCGGCGCCGAATGCGGCCTGAAGCTGAACGTGGTCGAAAGCGCCGGCTCGCTGGAAAACTTCGTCGGCGTGCGCAACCGCCGCAACACCCAGTTCGGCATCGTGCAGAGCGACGTCCTCGAATATCTGAAGACCTTCGAGGCGAACGACCCGGAGGTGCAGAAGGCGGTGAAGGGCGTGCGCATCATGTTCCCGCTCTACAACGAGGAGATCCATGTCCTCGCCCGCAAGGACATTGCCGGCATGAAGGACCTCGCCGGCAAGAAGATCGCCGTCGGCAAGAAGGACAGCGGCACCTTCCTGACGGCGACGCTGATCATGGACATCCTGCAGGTAAAGCCCGGCGAGCGCATCGACATCAACCCGGACGATGCGCTGCCCAAGCTGCTCTCCGGCGAGATCGATGCCTTCTTCTACGTCGCGGGCGCGCCCGCCGCGCTCTTTGCCGGCAATACGATCGACAAGGCGAAATTCCACCTTCTGCCGATCACCGAAGCGCCGCTGCTCGCCACCTATACGCCGTCGCGGATCGAGGCCGGCACCTATTCGTTCCAGGACCAGCCGGTCGATCTCGTCGCGGTGAAGGCCGTGATGATGACCTATGACTACGACGTCAAGCGCAATGCCTATCACCGCGACAGCTGCAAGACGGTCTCGGATTTCTCCAGCCTCATCCTCACGGGTCTCGACAAGCTGAAGGCCACTGGCCATCCGAAATGGAAGACGGTGGACCTCACCGCCCTGCCGCCCGGCTGGCAGGTGGGCGTCTGTGTCAAGGCCGGCATGGCGATGGACTACAAGCCCTCCTGCAAGGCCCCGGCCGAAAAGGCGGGAAGCGGCGCGGATGACTCGAACGAGGAATATCTGAACCTCCTCAAGCAGCGGCTGCAGCAGTAACGCTACGAGAGGGTGTTCCTGTCGCTGGCCGAGTGCCCGGCTTGAATCCTCGGGTCGAGCCCGAGAATCCCGCGACCTGACCGGCACGCTACACTGCCGGCAACAAAAAACCCGGCCGATGGCCGGGTTTCCCATATGGAGCACCTCCCGCCCGAAGGCGGGAGGGAATGCCGCCGATCAGGCGGAGTAGTACATGTCGAACTCGACCGGGTGCGGGGTCATTTCGAAGCGCATGACTTCCGCCATCTTCAGCTCGATGTAGGAATCGATCTGGTCGTCGTCGAACACGCCGCCGGCGGTCAGGAACTTGCGGTCCTTGTCGAGGTTTTCGAGGGCCTCGCGGAGCGAGCCGCAGACGGTCGGGATCTTCTTCAGTTCCTTCGGCGGCAGGTCGTAGAGGTCCTTGTCCATGGCCTTGCCGGGATGGATCTTGTTCTTGATGCCGTCGAGGCCGGCCATCAGCATGGCCGCGAAGCCGAGATAGGGGTTGCCGAGCGGGTCGGGGAAGCGGATTTCGACGCGCTTGGACTTCGGACCCGTGCCGAACGGAATGCGGCAGGAAGCCGAGCGGTTGCGGGCCGAATAGGCGAGCAGGACCGGAGCCTCATAGCCCGGGACGAGACGCTTGTAGGAGTTCGTCGTCGGGTTGGTGAAGGCGTTGATGGCCTTGGCATGCTTGATGATGCCGCCGATGAAGTAGAGGCAGCTCTCGGAAAGACCGGCATATTCGTCGCCGGCGAAGGTCGGCTTCGAGTCCTTCCAGATCGACAGGTGGACGTGCATGCCCGAGCCGTTGTCGCCGAAGATCGGCTTCGGCATGAAGGTTGCCGTCTTGCCATAGGCATTGGCGACCTGATGCACAGCGTATTTGTAGATCTGCACCTTGTCGGCGCTGCGAACCAGCGTGTCGAACTTGACGCCGAGTTCGTGCTGGGCGGCAGCCACTTCATGGTGCTGCTTTTCGACGGTGACGCCCATTTCGGTGAGGACCGTCAGCATTTCGGAGCGCATGTCCTGGCAGCTGTCGACCGGCGGGACCGGCAGGTAGCCGCCCTTGACGCGCGGACGATGGCCGAGATTGCCGGTTTCGTAGGCGGTGTCGTCGTTGGAGGGCAGTTCCGAGCTGTCGAGCTTGAAGCCGGTATTGTACGGATCGGCCTTGTACTTGACGTCGTCGAAGACGAAGAATTCCGGCTCCGGGCCGGCATAGACGGTGTCGCCGATGCCAGAGGCCTTGAGGAAGGCTTCGGCCTTCTTGGCGGTGCCGCGCGGGTCGCGGTTATAGGCTTCGCCCGAGACCGGCTCGAGGATGTCGCAGAAGATGACCATGGTGGACTGCGCGAAGAACGGGTCCATATGCGCGGTCGCCGGATCGGGCATCATCACCATGTCGGACTCGTTGATGGCCTTCCAGCCGCCGATCGAGGAGCCGTCGAACATGACGCCGTCGGCGAACATGTCCTCATCGACGCAGCTGACGTCCATCGTGATGTGGTGCAGCTTGCCACGGGGGTCCGTGTAGCGCAGGTCGACGAACTTTACGTCGTTTTCCTTGATTTGCTTGAGGATGTCATTGGCAGTCGTCATGTGTTGGTTCCTGTGTGAGATGACGAGATGGAAAGCCTTGGCCGGAAGGCGAGGCGGGATCAGATGGCGTCGATGCCGGTTTCGCCGGTACGGATGCGGATGACTTCTTCGACGTTGGAGACAAAGATCTTGCCGTCGCCGATGCGGCCGGTCTGGGCCGCGTTGCGGATCGCCTCGATCACGGCTTCCGCATTCTCGTCCGCCAGGACGACCTCGACCTTCACCTTGGGCAGGAAGTCGACGACGTATTCGGCGCCACGGTAGAGTTCCGTATGGCCCTTCTGGCGCCCAAAACCCTTCGCCTCGGTGACGGTGATGCCCTGGAGGCCGACTTCCTGGAGGGCCTCCTTCACCTCATCGAGTTTGAAGGGCTTGATGATCGCTTCGATCTTTTTCATGAGAAGATGTCTCTCCGCTTCTCCCGTTTGCGCAGCAGGACGGCGCCCGCTGCTCACTCCGAATGCATGTAGCATGCCAAGTCGAAGCAGGATGCATGCCAGACCGGAGGAAATCCGTTTCTTTCACCATCCCGCTCGTCCTCACGCGGCGATGATGCGGCTTTCCGGGCAAAAGGGCTAGGGGTTCCTGCCTAAAAATTGTCTCTTTGCTTTCCGGATGGCCGAAGGAGGCGGAGTGCCGGGCAACGCTGCCTGAGAAAGCTGCAAATTTGAGCATATCGAATATGCAGATGCATAAAATTCAGGCTTTTGGCGAAGATGGCCGACGACCTTGCCCCGGCGGCGTCTTTGCAGGCATGGTGGGGCATGCACCAGGAAATAGACACCTTGATCATCACGCCCAGGGACATGGGCCGCATCGATGCCGCCGCCGCGGCATCGGGCCTTGCGAGCTACGGCCTGATGGAGCGGGCCGGGCAGGCGGTCGCGGCGGCGGCGCTGCGGCGCTTTCCCGGAGCGCTCCGCTTCGTCGCGCTCTGCGGCCCCGGCAACAATGGCGGTGACGGATATGTCGCCGCGCGGGCGCTCAAGGCGGCCGGCGCGGAGGTCGCCGTCTACGCCCTCGGTGATCCATCCGCGCTCAGGGGCGACGCGGCCATTGCCTTGCGGCATTGCGGCGCCGCACCGAGGGCGCTTGCGGAATATGGGCCGCGCCCGGGCGACGTGGTCGTCGATGCGCTGTTCGGCGCAGGCCTGTCGCGCGACCTGCCGGACGAGGCCGTGCAGGTCGTCGAGGCCGTGCGCCGGCATGCGCTGCCGGTCCTTGCGGTGGACCTGCCGTCCGGTATCGACGGGCGGACGGGAGAGGTGAGGGGCGTGGCCTTCGAGGCCGTCGCGACCGTCACCTTCATGTGCCGCAAGCCGGGCCACCTGCTCCTGCCCGGCAGGACGCTCTCCGGCGACGTGGAGGTTTTCGACATCGGCATTCCCGGCCGTATCCTCGCCGGCCATGCGGGCCATGTCCGGGTGAACACACCGGATGTCTGGCGGCTTGCCGAACCGCGGCAGACTGGGGCAACGCACAAATATGTCCGCGGCCATCTCGCCGTCTTCTCCGGCCCGGCCACCGCCACCGGCGCGGCACGGCTTTCCGCGGCGGCCGGCCTTCGTGCCGGGGCCGGCCTCGTCACCGTGCTTTCTCCCACGGACTCGCTTTCCGCCAATGCCGCCCATCTGACCGGCGTGATGCTGAAAGGCGTGGACGGGGAGGCCGACCTCGCCACTTTGCTCAAGGACGAGCGCCTCAAAACCTTCGTCCTCGGACCCGGCTTCGGAGATGCCGGGAAGGCAAGGGCCTATGCCAGCATGATCGCCGCAAAAGGCCGCCGCCTCGTGCTCGACGCCGACGGTATCAGCGCCTTCCGCGATGCGCCGGAGGCGCTCTTTAAGCTTTTCGCCGGCGGGGAGACGCGGCTGGTGCTGACGCCGCATGACGGGGAATTCGCGCGGCTCTTTCCCGACCTCGCCGGCGACGGGACGCTTTCCAAGATCGATCGCGCGCAGAAGGCGGCCGCCCGAAGCCATGCGGCCGTGATCCTTAAGGGCGCCGATACGGTGATCGCCGCGCCCGACGGCCGCGCGCTCGTCAACGAGAATGCGCCGCCCTGGCTCGCCACCGCCGGCTCGGGCGATGTGCTGGCGGGCATCGCCGGCGCGCATCTGGCGCAGCGCATGCCCGCCTTCGAGGCCGCGGCCAGTGCCGTCTGGCGCCACGGCGAGGCCGGAAACATCGCGGGCGAGGGGCTGACGGCGGAGGATCTTCCAGAGGCCATCCCGCCCTGGCCCACGGCATGAACGTTTCGATTCTGTCGAGAGGACTCGAACTTTTTCTCAGCCGGTCCGCTTCTTCAGTTCGCGCGCGCCGTTCGGCGCGTTGACCTTGCCGGAGGTAATGAAGAAGGCGAAGACGTCGCGGGCCTTGCCGGCGGGCGTCGTCTCGGGATCGACCTTCGGCAGGTCGGATGGTTCGCCGCCGCCGGCCCAGTCCTTGAGCCGTCCCGCCCATTCGTCCAGCGCCTTTGCTGGATAGCAGGTCTCGATGTCGTCCGAGCCACGCTGCAGGCGGGCATAGACGAAGTCCGCCGTTACGTCGGCGATCTCGGGATAGTCCTCATGCTGCGCATAGACGATCGCCATATTGTGCTTGCGGGCAAGCGCGGCGAATTCCGGCACCTTGAAGCTGTCATGGCGCACTTCGAGCGCATGCTTGAGCCTGAGCCCGTCCAGCTTTTCCGGCAGCAGCTTCAGGAACCCCTCGAAATCCTCCGGTTCGAATTTCTTCGTCGGCGGAAACTGCCAGAGGATCGGGCCGAGATGGTCGCCGAGTTCGGCAATCCCCTGTGTCAGGAATTTCTCGACGGATTCGCCGCCATCGGCGAGGACCTTCCGGTTCGTCGTGAAGCGGCTCGCCTTGAGCGAGAAGATGAAGCCGTCCGGCACCTCGGAGGCCCATTTGGCGAAGGTCTCCGGCTTCTGCGAGCCGTAATAGGTGCCGTTCACCTCGATGGCCGACAATTCGCGGCTGGCGAATTCGAGCTGCCGCTTCTTCGGTAGCTTCTCCGGATAGAAGGTTCCCTCCCACGGCTCGAAGGTCCAGCCGCCGATGCCGGTTCTGATGGTGCCGGATGTGCTCATGGTCTCCTCCCGTGTGATTATTCCGCCGCCACCCGCTTCATCGGCCGACGCTCCAACAACTCTTTCAGGAAGTGGCCGGTATAGGAACGCTCGACCTTGACCACATCCTCGGGCGTGCCTTCCGCGATCACCTCACCGCCGCCGTCGCCGCCCTCGGGGCCGAAGTCGATGATCCAGTCTGCGGTCTTGATGACCTCCAGATTGTGCTCGATGACGACGACCGAATTGCCCTGGTTGACCAGTTCGTGCAGCACTTCCAGCAGCTTCGCCACGTCATGGAAATGCAGGCCGGTCGTCGGCTCGTCGAGGATATAGAGCGTGCGGCCGGTCGAGCGCTTGGACAGTTCCTTGGCGAGCTTGACGCGCTGCGCCTCGCCGCCCGACAGGGTGTTCGCCTGCTGGCCGACCTTGATATAGCCGAGACCGACCTGGTTCAGCGTCGTGAGCTTGTCGCGCACGGCGGGAACGGCGGCGAAGAACTCGACGCCTTCCTCGACGGTCATGTCCAGCACGTCGGCGATCGACTTGCCCTTGAAGGTCACGTCGAGCGTCTCGCGGTTGTAGCGCTTGCCGTGGCAAACGTCGCAGGTGACGTAGACGTCGGGCAGGAAGTGCATCTCGATCTTGATGACGCCGTCGCCCTGGCAGGCCTCGCAGCGCCCGCCCTTGACGTTGAAGGAGAAGCGGCCCGGCTGGTAGCCGCGCGCCTTCGCTTCGGGAAGGCCGGCGAACCAGTCACGGATCGGCGTGAAGGCGCCGGTATAGGTCGCCGGGTTCGAGCGCGGCGTGCGGCCGATGGGCGACTGGTCGATATCGATGACCTTGTCGATATATTCGAAGCCGTCGATGCGCTCGTGCTCGGCCGGGATTTCGCGCGCGCCCATGACGCGGCGGGCGGCGGACTTGTAGAGCGTCTCGATCAGGAAGGTCGACTTGCCGCCGCCGGAAACGCCCGTGACGGCCGTGAAGACGCCGAGCGGGATCGAAGCGGTGACATTCTTCAGATTGTTAGCTTTCGCTCCGACGACCTTGATTTCTTTTTTCTTCTTCGGCTTGCGGCGCTCGGCGGGCACCGCCACGGAAAGCTCGCCGGAGAGATACTTGCCGGTGAGGGACGCAGGGTTGGCGATGACTTCGTCGGGCGTGCCCTGCGCGATCACCTCGCCGCCGTGGATACCGGCGGCGGGGCCGATATCGACCACATAATCCGCCGTCAGGATCGCGTCCTCGTCATGCTCCACGACGATCACCGTGTTGCCGATGTCGCGAAGGTGCCGCAGCGTTTCGAGGAGGCGCGCATTGTCGCGCTGGTGGAGGCCGATGGACGGCTCGTCCAGCACGTAGAGCACGCCCGTCAGGCCGGAACCGATCTGCGAGGCGAGGCGGATGCGCTGGCTTTCGCCGCCCGACAGCGTGCCGGAATTGCGCGACAGCGAGAGATATTCGAGGCCGACATCGTTGAGGAAGCGCAGGCGCTCGCGGATCTCCTTGAGGATGCGGACGGCGATCTCGTTCTGCTTGGCGTTGAGATGCTCCGGCAGCGCCTCGAACCAGTCGCGCGCCACGCGGATCGACATTTCCGTCGTCTCGCCGATATGCAGCTTGTTGATCTTCACCGCCAGCGCCTCGGGCTTCAGGCGATAGCCGTTGCAGGCCGGGCAGGGGGCGGCGGACATGTAGCGCTCGATCTCCTCGCGCGACCAGGCCGAATCCGTTTCCTTCCACCGGCGCTCGAGGTTCGGCACGATGCCCTCGAAGGTCTTCACCGTCTTGTAGGAGCGCGCGCCGTCCTTGTAGTTGAACTCGATCTTCTCCCTGGTGCCGTTGAGGATGGCGCTCTGTGCCTCCTGCGACAGTTCCGACCAGCGATTGGAGAGCTTGAAACCATAGGCCGCGCCGAGCGCTTCCAGCGTCTGGTTGTAATAGGGCGAAGAGGACTTGGCCCAGGGCGCGATGGCGCCATCGCGTAGCGTGCGCTCGCTTTCCGGCACGATCAGGTCCGGATCGATCTTCTGCTGGCTGCCGAGGCCGTCGCAGGTCGGGCAGGCGCCGAAGGGGTTGTTGAACGAGAAGAGCCGCGGCTCGATTTCCGGGATGGTGAAGCCGGAGACCGGGCAGGCGAACTTTTCGGAGAACAGCACGCGCTCGTGCGTCTCGTTCAGCGATTTGTTGGCCGAACCGCCGGCCGCCGTTTCCTCGACCGGCAGCGGCTTGTCGGCGAATTCGGCGATGGCAAGGCCCTCGGCGAGCTTGAGGCAGGTCTCAAGACTGTCCGCAAGGCGCGAGGCGAGGTCCGGGCGCACGACGACGCGGTCGACCACGACGTCAATATCGTGCTTGTACTTCTTGTCGAGCGCGGGAACGTCGGCGATCTCGTAGAACTGGCCGTCCACCTTGACGCGCTGAAAACCCTTCTTCATCAGCTCGGCGAGTTCCTTCTTGTACTCGCCCTTGCGGCCGCGCACGACGGGCGCGAGGATATAGAGGCGCGTGCCTTCGCCGAATTCCAGCACGCGGTCGACCATCTGGCTGACCGTCTGGCTCTCGATCGGCAGCCCTGTCGCCGGCGAATAGGGCACGCCGACGCGCGCGAAGAGCAGGCGCATGTAGTCGTAGATTTCGGTGACCGTGCCGACGGTCGAGCGTGGGTTCTTCGACGTCGTCTTCTGCTCGATGGAGATGGCGGGCGACAGGCCGTCGATCTGGTCGACGTCCGGCTTCTGCATCATCTCCAGGAACTGGCGTGCGTAAGCCGAAAGGCTCTCCACATAACGGCGCTGGCCCTCGGCATAGATCGTGTCGAAGGCGAGCGACGATTTGCCCGAACCCGAAAGACCGGTCATCACGATCAGCTTGTTGCGGGGCAGATCGAGGTCGATGCCCTTGAGATTGTGTTCGCGTGCGCCGCGAATGGAAATTGTCTTGAGTTCGCTCATGGTATCCAGCGTCAGAAGGTCGTTGCGCATTGCAGAAGGGGTCGGCCCCTATGTAGGCATTGGTTGGAGCCTGTCCATGCGCGGTCAGAAGATTCCGTGCCCGTTTCCGATTCGGTTGACAAGAGTGTAGGGAATTATTAGAACAAAAAAAGAACGAATTTTCGCAATTGATCTGTGGATTATCGCTTGCACGGGGCGGCGCTGGCGCGCTGCAGCCGATAAGATGCCGCATTCGTGTAGTGATAATGATGCCGGCGCCTTTCGTCCGGCGCGACAACGGGAAGTACGGGCATGGCTGGTAGCGTCAACAAGGTGATCTTGATCGGGAATGTCGGGGCTGACCCGGAAATCCGCCGGACGCAGGACGGTCGGCCGATCGCCAACCTGCGCATCGCCACCTCCGAGACCTGGCGCGACCGCAATAGCGGCGAACGCCGCGAGAAGACCGAATGGCACAATGTCGTCGTCTTCAACGAAGGCCTGTGCAAGGTCGTCGAGCAATATGTGAAGAAGGGCGCCAAGCTCTATATCGAGGGCGCGCTGCAGACCCGCAAGTGGCAGGACCAGACCGGCAACGACCGTTATTCGACGGAGATCGTGCTGCAGGGCTTCAACTCCACGCTGACCATGCTCGACGGTCGCGGAGAGGGCGGCGGCGAGCGCCGCGGCGGCGGTGATTTCGGTGGCAGCAGCAATTACGGCGGCGGCGCGCCGAGCTATGACGACTACGGTTCGCGCCCGGCCTCTGGCGGTGGCGGCAGCGGCAGCCGCTCGGGTGGCGGCGGCTCCATGGCCCGCGACATGGATGACGACATTCCGTTCTGAGAACGGGAACAACGAAAGGCCGGCCTGAGCGCCGGCCTTTTTCTTTGAAGAAGGCTTTGGGAACGGCGGCGGCCCGCTATCGCGAGCGGCACATTCGACCTTCGGGCCGCGTCAGCCGATGAATACCGATTTCACCCCATCCACCACGAACTGCACCGCCAACGCGGCGAGGATCACGCCGAGCAGGCGCGTCAGGATCGCGCGGCCGGTATTGCCGAGGAAGCGGTCGATGCGCTCGGCGATGACCAGCGAGAGGAAGAGGACGACGAGGCAGAGCGCGAGGACGCCGATGAGGGCGGTGCGCTCCAGGACGGAGGGGAATGAGCCGGAGAGGAGGATCGTCGCGGAGATCGCGCCGGGACCGGCGATGAGGGGCAGGGCGAGCGGGAAGACCGCGATATTGTGGATGTGATCGCGGGTGATCGCCACCTCGCTGGTTTTTTCCTTCCGCTCGTTGCGGCGCTCGAAGATCATCTCGAAGGCGATCCAGAACAGCAGCAGGCCGCCGGCGATGCGGAAGGCGCCGATGGAGATGCCGAGCAGCGAGAGCACGCCGGCGCCCGTCAGGGCGAAGACGGCGAGGATGCAGAAGGCGATCAGCGAGCCGCGCAGCGCCACCTGCTTGCGCTGCGGTCGCGTCATGCCGACGGTCAGCCCCAGGAAGATCGGCGCAAGGCCCGGCGGGTCGAGGGTCACGAGCAGCGTCGTGACGGCATTGACCAGAAGATCGATGTTCAGCATTGCGGCGTTCCCCTCGCCTTGAACGGCCGTTTCGACGGCCTTGTGCCCGCATTGTTAGGCGAGGGCGGCGCATTAGGGAAGGGCGGCCACGAAAATGCGCAAATTGGCGGATTTTCTGGGAAAAGCCTGTTCAAAACCCTTGGCGAAATTGGCGCTTCGGGTGCCGGTAGGCTATAAAATCAGCACTGATTCTGAACAAAGATCGTGACCGAAATTGACAGAACAATCGACACCCGGCGGCAAGAACCCTCCCGGCATTGAGCCGATCTCCATCATCGAGGAAATGCAGCGCTCCTATCTCGATTACGCGATGAGCGTGATCGTGTCCCGTGCGCTTCCCGATGTGCGCGACGGCCTGAAGCCCGTGCACCGGCGCATCCTCTACTCGATGAGCGAGATGGGCGTCGACTGGAACAAGAAATACGTCAAGTCGGCCCGCGTGACCGGTGACGTGATGGGTAAATACCATCCGCACGGCGACGCCGCGATCTATGACGCCTTGGCGCGCATGGCGCAGGACTGGTCGCTCCGCCTGCCGCTGATCGACGGCCAGGGCAACTTCGGCTCCATCGACGGCGACCCGCCGGCAGCGCAGCGCTACACGGAATGCCGTCTCGAAAAGGCCGCCCATTCCCTGCTGGACGACCTGGACAAGGAAACGGTCAACTTCCGCGACAACTACGACGGCACGATGAGCGAGCCCGTCGTCGTTCCCGCCAAGTTCCCGAACCTGCTTGTCAACGGCGCCGGCGGCATCGCCGTCGGCATGGCGACGAACATCCCGCCGCACAACCTCTCGGAAGTCATCAACGGCTGTATCGCGCTGATCGACAATCCGGCGATCGAGCTGCTCGACCTGATGCAGCACATCCCGGGGCCGGACTTCCCGACGGGCGCGCTGATCCTCGGCCGCGCCGGTATCCGCCAGGCCTATGAGACCGGCCGAGGTTCGGTCGTCATGCGCGGCCGTGCCCATATCGAGCCGATGCGCGGCGACCGCGAGCAGATCATCATCACGGAAGTTCCCTACCAGGTGAACAAGGCGACGATGATCGAGAAGATGGCCGAACTGGTGCGCGACAAGCGCATCGAAGGCATCTCGGACCTGCGCGACGAATCCGACCGCCAGGGCTACCGCGTCGTCATCGAGTTGAAGCGCGACGCCAATGCCGATGTCATCCTGAACCAGCTCTACCGCTACACGCCGCTGCAGACTTCCTTCGGCTGCAACATGGTGGCGCTGAACGGCGGCAAGCCGGAGCAGATGACGCTGCTCGACATGCTGCGCGCCTTCGTCGCCTTCCGCGAGGAAGTCGTCAGCCGCCGCACGAAGTATCTGCTGCGCAAGGCGCGCGATCGCGCCCACGTCTTGGTGGGTCTTGCCATCGCCGTCGCCAACATCGACGAAGTGATCAACCTCATCCGCCGCGCGCCCGATCCGCAGACGGCGCGCGAACAGTTGATGGAGCGCCGCTGGCCGGCCAAGGACGTCGACGCGCTGATCCGCCTCATCGACGATCCGCGCCACCGCATCAACGAGGACCTCACCTACAATCTCTCAGAGGAACAGGCCCGCGCCATCCTCGAGCTGCGCCTTGCCCGCCTCACGGCGCTCGGCCGCGACGAGATCGACGAGGAACTCAACAAGATCGGCGAGGAGATCAAGGACTATCTCGATATCCTCTCCTCGCGCCTGCGCATGATGAACATCGTCAAGGAAGAGCTCGCCGCCGTGCGCGACGAGTTCGGCACGCCGCGCCGTACCGAGATCGCCGAGGGCGGTCCCGATATGGACGACGAGGACCTGATCGCCCGCGAGGACATGGTCGTGACGGTGTCGCATGCCGGCTACGTCAAGCGCGTGCCGCTCGCGACCTATCGCGCGCAGCGCCGCGGCGGCAAGGGCCGCTCCGGCATGGCCATGAAGGACGAGGATTTCGCAACCCGCCTCTTCGTCGCCAACACGCATACGCCGGTGCTGTTCTTCTCCTCGCGCGGCATCGTCTACAAGGAAAAGGTCTGGCGCCTGCCGATCGGTACGCCGCAATCGAAGGGCAAGGCCCTCATCAACATGCTGCCCATCGAGCCCGGCGAGCGCATCACGACCATCATGCCGCTGCCTGAGGACGAGACGACGTGGGAAAACCTCGACGTCATGTTCTCGACGACGCGCGGCACGGTCCGCCGCAACAAGCTGTCGGACTTCGTCCAGGTCAACCGCAACGGCAAGATCGCGATGAAGCTCGAGGAAGAGGGCGACGAGATCCTCAACGTCGAGACCTGCACGGAGCGGGACGACGTGCTGCTGACGACGGCGCTCGGCCAGTGCATCCGCTTCCCGGTCGATGACGTGCGCGTCTTCGCCGGCCGCAACTCGGTCGGTGTACGCGGCATCACGCTGGGCAATGGCGACCGCATCATCTCGATGGCGATCGTCGGCCATGTCGACGCCGAGCCGTGGGAGCGGGCCGCCTATCTCAAGCGCTCCGCCGCCGAACGCCGCGCCAGCGGCGTCGACGAGGAGGATATCGCGCTGGTCGGCGAGGAGGTCGGCGAAGTCGGCGATCTCTCCGACGAGCGATATCTGGAGTTGGGCAGCCAGGAGCAGTTCGTGCTGACGGTCTCGCAGAAGGGCTACGGCAAGCGCTCGTCCTCCTACGATTTCCGCACCTCCGGCCGCGGCGGCAAGGGCATCCGCGCCACCGACACCTCCAAGACGGGCGAGATCGGCGAACTGGTCGCCGCCTTCCCGGTCGAGGAGAAGGACCAGCTCATGCTCGTCTCCGACGGCGGCCAGCTTATCCGCGTGCCGGTCGACGGTATCCGCATCGCCAGCCGCGCGACGAAGGGCGTCACGATCTTCTCCACCGCCAAGGATGAGAAGGTGGTCTCGGTCGAGCGCATCAGCGAGCCGGAAGGCGACGAGGATGCCGAGGACGTCGCCGGAGAAGGCGATATCGAAGCCGGGGATGCTGTGGAGGGCGGCGAGGAATAGTCCTCGCCCAAATTCAGGACATGAAAAAGCCGGACGGGCAGGGAACGACCGTCCGGCTTTTCATTTGGAGCGGGCAGCCCGGAGGGAAGACTGCCCGCTTTGACGGCGGCAAGGGGGCGCTCTCAGACGCCGAAGCCGCCTGCTTTCGTTCTCAGCCGGACGGCCTTCAGGACTGCGCGCTCACGCTTGATCTCAAAAATCGTGCGGGCAAAGTCCATCGTGAAGACCGTGCTGATGAAGACAATGGAAAGGATGCTGATCGCGGCCATGGGAAACGCCTCAGCGCAGCCACTTGCCGCGGCCGGCGACCTTGGGCGCTGCCGGGCGATCCTCTTCCCGCAGCGCATGGATCGTTGCTGCGGTCAGCGCGATGAACATGGTCATGCAAAGTAGAGCGAGTGCCATTTTCGTGTTCCTTCCAGCCTAAGGAAACGCGTTACTTGTTCCGTTGGGTTCGGCCGGTAAAATGCGCCACCGCGCATATTGTTCCCGCCCCCTATGCTGTCATTTAGACATGCGGCGCCTGAAATGGTCTTGAACGGCCCGTTCATGCGCGGTTCATGTTCTTCAACAGGGGACAGCGCGTGCCGCGACCTTGCGGAAAGAGGCGGTCCGTGACAAAAGGCGGCAAACGGAACCCCGCCGATGACAGTCGCCTTCTACCCTGGCTCCTTCGATCCGATCACCAACGGCCACATCGACGTGCTGGTCCAGGCGCTGAACGTGGCGCCGAGGGTCATCGTCGCCATCGGCATCCATCCCGGCAAGGTACCGCTCTTCTCGTTCGAGGAGCGCGCCGACCTCATCCGCCAGTCCATCGCCGAGGCCTTGCCGGAGCGGGCAGGGGACGTCAGCGTCGTCTCCTTCGCTAACCTGGTCGTGGATGCCGCGCGCACCCACAAGGCGCATCTCCTCATCCGGGGCCTGCGCGACGGGACGGACCTCGATTACGAGATGCAGATGGCCGGCATGAACCGGCAATTGGCGCCCGATGTGCAGACGATCTTTCTGCCGGCGGGCGTTGCCTCGCGGCCCATTACCGCCACATTGGTCCGCCAGATCGCGGCCATGGGCGGCGATGTCGGCGCCTTCGTTCCGGCGCCCGTCCTTGCGGCCCTCAAAGCCCTTCGAAAGGGCTGAGTACAATCATCCTGAACCCCTCAAGGGAGCTATCATGAACATCCTCCGTCACGCCTTTGCAGGAGCCCTGTTCCTTGCGACCGCAACCGGCGCCTTCGTTGCCCAGGCCGCCGATTTCATCACGATCCAGCTCAAGGATGGCCCGGTCGTCATCGAGCTGAACGACAAGGCGCCGAAGCATGCCGAGCGCATCAAGGCGCTCGCCGCCGGCGGCGAATACGACAATGTCGCCTTCCACCGCGTGATCGAGGGCTTCATGGCGCAGACCGGCGACGTGCAGTATGGCGACATGGAGAACGGCTACCAGCCGCAGGCGGCCGGCACGGGCGGCTCCAGCCTGCCGGACCTTCCGGCCGAATTCTCAGACATTCCCTTCGAGCGCGGCACGGTCGGCATGGCCCGCGCTCAGGACCCGAACTCGGCGAATTCCCAGTTCTTCATCATGTTCGCGCCGGGCGACTTCCTCAACGGCCAGTACACGGTCGTCGGCAAGGTGGTTTCGGGCATGGAGAACGTCGACAAGATCAAGCGCGGCGACGATGCCAATAACGGTTCGGTGACCGACCCCGACCGGATGATCAAGGTCACCGTCGGCAAGTAAGCCACTTTATGACTGGCCGCATGTTGCAATCGCGATGCGGCGCCCCACTTCTGCGCAACAGGCTTTAGAAGGAGAAAGACTATGGCCGAGATCAAGGATCCGGAAAACACCATCATCATGGAGACCACGAAGGGAAAGGTGGTCATCCAGCTTCTTCCGGATCTCGCACCGGGCCACGTCGCACGCGTCAAGGAACTGGCGCGCGAAGGCGCCTATGACGGCGTCGTCTTCCACCGCGTGATCGAGGACTTCATGGCCCAGACGGGCGACGTGAAGTTCGGCAAGCAGGGCGGCGCCGACTTCAACCCGGCCCGCGCCGGCATGGGCGGCTCGGAAAAGCCGGACCTCAAGGCCGAATTCTCCAACATGAGCCATGTGCGCGGCACCTGCTCCATGGCGCGCAGCCAGATGCCGAACTCCGCCAACTCGCAGTTCTTCATCTGCTTCACGGACGCGCCCTGGCTGAACAAGCAGTATTCCGTCTGGGGCCAAGTCATCGAAGGCATGGAAAACATCGACAAGATCAAGCGCGGCGAGCCGGTGCGCGATCCCGACTCGATCGTCTCCATGAAGGTTGCCGCCGACGTGGCAGCCTGATAGAAAGCCGTCGTTTTCGACCGCGCTCGCCCCGGCGGGCGCGGTTTTTCTTTGTGCGCTTTTCAAGAGACAAGTCGATATGACCGCTTTCCTCTGGGCGCTGCTCGGCATTGCGGCCGGCGCGTGCATCGCAATCCAGGCTCCCGTCAACGCCCTGCTCGGACGCGGTCTCAGCATGCCGGTCGCGGCAGCCTGCGTCTCGTTTCTCTCCGGGGCGATCATCCTCGGCATCGTGATGCTCGCCACCACCTCCTTCGAGGGGCGGGCGCCCGACTGGCGCGGGCCGGACCTCTGGCTCTATGTCGCCGGCGGCGCGCTTGGCACCGTCTATGTCACCACCGCGATCTACCTGACGCCGCGCATCGGCGCGGCCGCCGTCATGGCCTTCGCCGTCTCCGGCCAGCTTCTCGCGGGCATCCTGCTCGACCGTATCGGCTTCCTCGGCATGGCCGTTCGTGAAATCTCCGTCGGCCGCATCGCCGGCGCCCTCCTGCTTGTCGCCGGGGCGCTGATGATCCGCTTCCTCTGAGGCCCGCCATGCGCGTCGACCTTTTCGATTTCGACCTGCCGGAGGAGAACATCGCGCTTCGCCCGGTGACCCCGCGCGAAGCGGCAAGGCTGCTCGTCGTGCGGCCCGGCGCCGACATGCCCTATGAGGACCGCACCATCGGCGACCTGCCGTCGCTGCTGCGCCCGGGCGATGCGCTGGTCTTCAACGATACGCGCGTCATTCCCGCCCAGCTCGAAGGCACCCGCCACCGGGCAGGGGCGGGCGGCCAGAAGGTCTCCGCGACGCTGCACATGCGCATTGCCGGCGACCGCTGGAAGGCCTTCGCCAAGCCGGGCAAGCGCATCAAGCTTGGCGACCGCATCACCTTCGGCGCGGCGGAGAACCTGTCGGCAACCGTCGAGGAGAAAGGCGAGGGCGGCGAGGTCACCCTGCATTTCGACGCATCGGGTCCTGAGCTCGACCGCGCCATCGCCACGGTCGGCCATATCCCGCTGCCGCCCTATATCGCCTCCAGGCGCGCCGACGACGAAGCGGACCGCAAGGATTACCAGACGATCTATGCCAGGGAGGAGGGCGCCGTCGCCGCGCCCACGGCCGGGCTGCACTTCACCGACACCCTCTTCGAAAAGCTCGACGCGCTCGGCGTGGAGCGGCATTTCGTGACGCTGCATGTCGGCGCCGGGACCTTCCTGCCGGTCAAGGCGGACGATACGACGGACCATGTCATGCACGAGGAGATCGGCTATGTCTCGGAAGAGACCGCCGCCGCCCTCAATGCAGTCCGGGCGAGGGGCGGGCGCATCGTCTCCGTCGGCACGACATCGCTGCGCCTCCTCGAAAGCGCTGCCGGCGAAGACGGCACAATCAGGCCCTGGTCCGGCGCGACGGGTATCTTCATCACGCCCGGCTACCGCTTCCGCACGGCCGATATCCTGATGACCAATTTCCACCTGCCGAAGTCGACGCTCTTCATGCTCGTTTCGGCCTTTTCCGGCCTGGAGACGATGCGTGGTGCCTATGGCCATGCGATTTCGACCGGCTACCGCTTCTATTCCTACGGCGACTCCAGCCTGCTTTTTCGGGACGACCGATGACCGAGACCTTCCAGTTCAAACTTCTCGCCACCGATGGCAAGGCCCGCCGCGGCGAGGTCTCCATGCCGCGCGGCACCATCCGCACGCCGGCCTTCATGCCCGTCGGCACGGTGGGCACGGTCAAGGCGATGTATCTCGACCAGGTGCGCGAACTCGGCGCCGACATCATCCTCGGCAACACCTATCACCTGATGCTGCGGCCCGGCCCGGAGCGCGTCGCGCGGCTCGGCGGCCTGCACGAGCTGATCCGCTGGCCGCACCCGATCCTCACCGATTCTGGCGGCTTCCAGGTTATGTCGCTCTCGGGCCTGCGCAAGCTCGACGAGCAGGGCGTCACCTTCAAGAGCCATGTCGACGGCGCGCTGCACCACATGTCGCCGGAGCGCTCCATCGAAATCCAGGGCCTGCTCGACAGCGATATCCAGATGCAGCTCGACGAATGCGTGGCGCTGCCGGCATCGCCGAAGGAAATCGAGCGCGCCATGGAAATGTCGCTGCGCTGGGCCGAGCGCTGCAAGGTGGCCTTCGGCGACCAGCCGGGCAAGGCGATGTTCGGCATCGTGCAGGGCGGCGACATCCCGCATCTGCGCGTGCGGTCCGCGCAGGCGCTGGCCGAGCTGAACCTCAAGGGCTACGCCATCGGCGGCCTTGCCGTGGGCGAGCCGCAGGAGGTCATGCTCGACATGATCGACACGACCGTCCCGCACATGCCCTTCGAGAAGCCGCGCTACCTGATGGGCGTCGGCACGCCGGACGACATGCTGAAATCCGTCGCCCGCGGCATCGACATGTTCGACTGCGTGATGCCGACCCGTTCGGGCCGCCACGGCCTTGCCTTCACCCGCCGCGGCCGCATCAACCTGCGAAACGCCCGCCACGCCGAGGACATGCGCCCGCTGGACGAGGAATCGAGCTGCCCGGCCGCCCGCGACTATTCGCGCGCCTATCTGCACCACCTCATCCGCGCCAACGAGTCGCTCGGCGGCATGCTGCTGACCTGGAACAATCTTTCCTATTATCAGGACCTTATGGCCGGCATTCGCAAGGCGATAGAGGAGGGGCGTTTCGCCGATTTCATGGCGGAAACCCAGGAGAACTGGGCGAGGGGCGATCTCGCCCCTCTCTGAGACGCAGGTCTAGATTTCAGGCCCCGGCGCCGCATGCACCATGTGCACGCCGTTGATCTTGTAGCTGCCGTCGGGCTGCTTCACGAGTTGGTAGAAGGCCGTCCAGTCCTTGCCGCCCGGCCCCGAAATCAGCACTTCCTGCACCACCGTATCGCCCTGCACCTTCGAGCGGCCGAAGGCGACATGGCCCGGCCGGAAGACCGGCGCATAGTTCTTCTTCACCATGTCGAAGAAGGCGTCCTCGGTCGGAAACCGGTCGCGGACGGAGGGTGAGGCGAAGGCATAGGCGCTCTTCGCATCGTGGTTCAGGAACGCCGCGATCTGGCTCTGGATGATGCTTTGCACCGTGTCGATCGGCTCTTCCGCCCATGCGGGGGAAGCCGTGAGCATGGGCAATGATAGACCGAGGAACATGGCGGCAGAGAGCTTCATGGCGATAACATCTCCCGAAGCGGCGCGAAGCTTCCGGCCACGAGACGGCGGCCTTCGAAGACCAGGCCTTCACCGGGCTCCGGCTGGATGCGGGAATCTGCCAGTGCCTTTCGCAATCCGCTATCGCGGGCGTCCTTGCTGGGCCATTCGGTCCAGGCGAGAATGACCGTTTCGCCGGGCCGTGCATCGGCGGCGAGGATGAAGTCCCGCAAGGGGCCGGCAGCGGCAAGCGCATCCCGCGCGCCATCCGCATGGAATTCCTCGCCGCCGGGCGTCTCTGGATCGAGCCGGAAATCGACGATGCGAGTCGCGCCGTATTCCCGATAGACGTCGGCGACCTTCCGCGAGAAAGCCTCGTAGGCAGCAAGCTTGTCGATGGCGACCGGTATCAGATAGGCGTCGATGTACATTGTCCCGTTCTCCGGCAAGGCAAAGCGACAGCGCGGATGGTACTCCAGAGCGCCGCCGCAGGCGAGGTGCATCGGAAGAACAGGTTCGTCAAAGCGGAGGGCGGTAAAGCTCATAGCGCCGAAAATGCCGGCATGCAGGGCGCTTCGTCCTTGCCCACCTAGCCCCATATAAAAGTCGCATAAGATAGGTTATGGAACTAAAAGATACGCCTGAATACCCCGAAAGCGCTGGAAACCCGGTTTTCGCCTTGACCGGAATGCTTTCCCGGCCTTAAGCGAAACGGCAGACGGAACCAACAGCGAAAGCCCTGCCACGATGAGCGATTTGCGCATTCTCTCCGACGCCCATATCCCGGAACTGCCGAACCGCTACAAGGGCAAGGTTCGCGAGAACTACGACCTGCCGGACGGCAGCCGCATCATCATCGCGACGGACCGGCTCAGCGCCTTCGACGTCATCCTGACATCCATTCCCTTCAAGGGCCAGGTGCTGACACAGACGGCGCGCTACTGGTTCGAGGAAACCGCCGATATCTGCCCGAACCATGTCCTGGCCTATCCGGATCCGAATGTCGTCATCGGCACGCGGCTCGACATCCTGCCGGTCGAGGTCGTCGTGCGCGGCTATCTCGCCGGCACCACCAGCACGTCGATCCTGACGAAATACCGCAAGGGCGAGCGCCAGATGTACGGCATCACGCTGCCGGACGGCCTCAGGGACAACGAAAAGCTTCCCCAGCCGATCATCACGCCCACCAGCAAGGCCTTCGACGGGGGCCACGACGAGCCGCTTTCCGGCGAGGAAATCCTTGCCCAGGGCCTGCTGACGGCCGAACAATGGGAAACCGTCTCGCGCTATGCGCTTTCGCTCTTCGCGCGCGGACAGGCCCGCGCGGCCGAGCGCGGCCTGATCCTCGTCGATACGAAATACGAATTCGGCACGGACAAGGACGGCCGCATCGTTCTGGCAGACGAGATCCACACACCGGATTCGAGCCGCTACTGGATCGCCGACAGCTACGAGGAAAGCTTCGCCAAGGGCGGCCGGCCGGCCAGCTTCGACAAGGATTTCGTGCGCACCTGGGTCACCGAACGCTGCGACCCGTACAAGGACCCGATCCCGGAAATCCCGCGCGAACTCGTCGAGCAGACCTCGAAGGTTTACATCCAAGCCTTTGAACAGATTACCGGAAAGACCTTCATGCCCGACCTTTCCGGCGCCACGGTCCTCGACCGCATCCGCAAGAATCTGGCACCCTATTTCGCCTGATCGTCGGAAAGCGAGACCTCGAAGCTGAGGCCATCATACGCCGGCTCCACATGGGCCGGCGTTTCCTTTTGAACCGTGTCGTAATCGAGCGGCACATGCATATGCGTCAGGATCGCCCGGGCCGGCTTCAGCCGCTCGATCCATTCCAGCGCCTGGCCGATGGACAGGTGGCTCGAATGGAAGCGGTATTGCAGCGCGTCGATCACCAGCATGTCGAGACCGGCAAGATGCGGTAGAGTCTCGTCCGGAAAGTCGCTGATGTCGCTGCAATAGGCGACATCGCCGATGCGGAAGCCGAGCGAATGGATCGAGCCATGCACCTGGAGGAGGGGCTGAAACGTGATCGCGCCCCCTGCCCCTTCGATGGTCACCGGCGCATCCATCGGGTCGATCAGGTTCTCCGTAACGATGGGCGGATACATGCTGCCGAGCGGCGTCCTGAGGCAATAACCGAAGCCTTCTCGGATGCGGTCCATCGTCTCGACATCGGCCCAGATCGGCACCTGCCGGTGATTTTGCAGCACGAAGCCGCGAATATCGTCGATACCGTGGATATGGTCGGCATGGGCGTGGGTATAGAGCACGGCGTCGATGCTCTCGACGCCGGCCGAAATCATCTGCGTGCGGAAATCCGGCCCCGTGTCGATGACGACGGTCGTCTTGCCCTCCGGGCCGATCTGCTCGACGAGGAAAGCGGCGCGGGTGCGGCGGTTCTTCGGATTGGCGGGATCGCAGGCGCCCCAGTCACCGGTGATGCGCGGCACGCCGGGAGACGAGCCGCAGCCGAGAATGGTGAAGCGACGCATATAGGCCACGGCTACACCCGCGGCATCTTCGAGAAGATGCGGAAGGCGTTTTCCGTGGTGATGCGGGCGATCTCTTCCGTGCTGACACCGACTGTATCGGCCAGTACCGCCGCCGTGTGGGCCGTATAGGCCGGCTCGTTGCGCTTGCCGCGGAACGGCTTTGGCGCGAGATAGGGCGCGTCCGTTTCCACCAGCATGCGCTCCAGCGGCACGGTCCTGGCGATCTCGCGCAGCTCTTCCGATTTCGGGAAGGTCAGGATGCCGGAGAAGGAAACGTAGCCGCCAAGCTCGACACCGACGCGCGCCAGCTCGGCGCCGGAGGAGAAGCAATGCAGCAGGAAGGGGAAGGCCCCCTTCCCCGTTTCCTCGGTCAGGATCGCCGCCATGTCCTCGTCGGCCGAGCGGCTGTGGATGACGAGCGGCAGGCCCGTTTGCCGGGCGGCTGCGATATGATTGCGCAGGCCGATGGCCTGTGCATCGCGCGGCGCATTGTCGTAATAGTAATCGAGCCCCGCCTCGCCGATCGCCACCACGCGCGGATGGTTCGACAGCTCGACCAGCTCCGAAACAGGAATGTCCAGCTCCTCGTCCGCATTGTGCGGATGCGTGCCCACCGAGCAGAAGACCGACGGATACTTTTCGGCGATCGCCAAGATCGTCGGGAATTTGCGCACCCGGGTCGAGATCGTGATCATTTGCTTCACGCCGGCCGCGTGCGCCCGCGCGACGATATCGTCGCGCTCCGCCTCGAAGTCGGGAAAATCCAGATGGCAGTGGGTGTCGATCAGCATCTCGGTCTCACGCCTCTGGGGCGACGTAGCGCGGGAAGACCGGCGTCGGCGCTTCCAGCGGCGTGCCGCTGACGAGACGGCCGGCCTCGCCGAGCGCCGCGAAGTCGCGCTTGTCGACGGGCGCGGCGACGAGGTCGAGCAGCTTGCGGCCGGACTTCGGCATGAAGGGCTGCAGCAGGATCGCGATCTGGCGCACGACTTCCGCCGTCACATAGAGCACGGTGCCCATGCGGACGGGGTCGGTCTTCTTCAGCGCCCAGGGCGCCTCGCCGGCGAAATAGCGGTCGGCTTCCGAGACGACGGCGATGATCGCGGCCAGCGCCCTGTGAATCTGCTGCTTGCCCATCTCCTCGCGGGTGACGGCGTGCAGCGCGTCGACGGAGGCGAGCATCGCCCGGTCCGCCTCGGACAGCTCCCCGCATTCCGGCACCTTGCCGTCGCAGTTCTTGACGATCATCGACAGCGAGCGGCTTGCAAGGTTGCCGATGCCGTTGGCGAGGTCGGAGTTGATGCGCGTCGCGATCCCCTCCTCGCTATAGCTGCCGTCCTGGCCGAAGGAGACCTCGCGCAGGAAGAAATAGCGGATCTGGTCGAGGCCGAAATGGTTCACCAGATTGACCGGATCGACCACGTTGCCGAGCGACTTCGACATCTTCTCGCCCTTGTTGAGCAGGAAGCCGTGGGCGAAGACGCGTCCGGGCAGCGGCAGGCCGGCGGACATCAGGAAGGCCGGCCAGTAGACGGCATGGAAGCGGATGATATCCTTGCCGATGATGTGGATGTTCGCCGGCCAGTATTTCGCACGATCGCCTTGCGGATCAGTGAGATAGCCGGTTGCGGTAATGTAGTTTGTCAACGCGTCGACCCACACATACATGACATGCGCCGGGTCGTCCGGAACCGGAATGCCCCAGTCGAAGGTCGTGCGCGAGACGGAGAGGTCCTTGAGGCCGGACTTGACGAAGGAGATCACCTCGTTGCGGCGCTCGGCCGGGCCGATGAAATCCGGGTTGTCCTCGTAGTGCTTCAGGAGCTTTTCCTGATAGGCGGAAAGGCGGAAGAAGTAGCTCTCCTCCTCCACCCATTCGACGGGCGTGCCCTGCGGGCCGTAGCGAACACCGTCGTCGCGCTTCTCGGTCTCGTTTTCCTGGTAATAGGCTTCGTCGCGAACGGAATACCAGCCGGCATAACCGCCCTTGTAGATATCGCCATTGGCGGCCATGCGGCGCCAAATCTCGGCGCAGGCCTCGTAGTGGCGCTCTTCGGTCGTGCGGATGAAATCATCGTTAGACGCATTAAGAAGAACGGCCATATCCTTGAATTCTTTTGAATTCCTATCCGCCAGCTCGCGCGGCGAAATGCCTTCCTTGCGCGCCGTCTGCTGCATCTTCTGGCCGTGCTCGTCCGTGCCCGTCAGGAAGAAGACGTCGCGCCCGTCGAGCCGCTGGTAGCGCGCCATGGCATCCGTCGCGATCAGCTCATAGGCATGGCCGATATGCGGCTTGCCGTTCGGATAGGAAATGGCGGTGGTGATGTAGAAGCGGGACGTGTCGGTCATCTGGGGTGCGTTCTGTCTTCGGTTGTGCAATGCCGCAAGGTATTAGACCATGCGGACGCAGAGGGAAACAGCAAGTTTCCGCTTTGAACTAGAGCGCGGCGCGGATGTCGTCGAGGACGGTGATGATCGTCTGCTTGCGATCGAGATTGTAGGCCTGCGCGATGGTGATGCGCTCGCCGAGCTGCGAGGAAAGGTGGGCAAGCCGGTCGGCGCGGGCGATGTCGCCGGAAAGCGCCGCGCTGCGGGCCGCATCTGTGACGAAGTCCGAGACGTGCTGGCAGAAGAAGGAGAAGACCGTGTCGCTGTCCTTGGCCGACAGCACGTCGGCGAGCCTGTGCACGTCGCGGCGTGGCGGCTCGCCCGGCGCCGCGACGATGGCGCGGAAGGCTTCCACGATGTCGAAGCCGCCGTAGTTCACGAGCTTCAGCGCTTCGGAGACGCTGCCGTGGGCGGCGGACAGCACCTCCCCTGCCCGAGCGCCGGACGGCGCCGCGCCGAGGCTTTCCAGTGCGGCGGCGAGATCGCTCTCCGACAGCGGAGACAGCGACAGCGGCAGGCAGCGCGAGCGGATGGTCGGCAGCAGCTTGCCGGGCGCGTGGGTCAGGACGAGGAAGAGCGAACGCTTCGGCGGCTCTTCGAGGATCTTCAGGATGGCGTTGGCAGCGTTGCGGTTGAGGTCGTCCGCCGGGTCGATAATGACGATGCGCCAGTTGCCCGTGCCGGACGTCTGCGCCAGGAACTTTCCGGCCTTGCGCACCTCGTCGACGGTGATGGCGGATTTCACCTTGCCGGTCTTCTCATCGACCGGGCGGGTAAGATGCAGCAGATTGTGCGAGGCGCCGGCGGCGAGCTGGCGGGTGATGGGCGACGCAGGCGACGGGTCGGCCATCGTTTCGGGCGCGTCCGCCGGTTCCGGATGGTGCAGCACATGGTTGGCGAAGCGGAAGGCGAGCGTCGCCTTGCCGATGCCCTCCTGCCCCTCGATGAGGATCGCGTGATGGCCCTTGCCGGAGCGATAGGAGCGCGCCAGGAACGCCGCCGCCTCGGCATGGCCGAAGAGCTTCGTCTGCTCGGCGGGATGCACCGCGCCATCGAGGATGCCGGGACGCTCCTCGCTCACGAGACATGCTCCGGATGGCCATGCGCATTGATCGGCAGCAGCGGCTCGACGATGGCGAGCACTTCCGCGGCAATCGTCTCCTGCGCCTTGGTGGCATCGACCACGCGGCAGCGCAGCGGCTCGCGCTCGGCGATGTCGAGGAAGGCCTCGCGGCGCTTCTCGTGGGTCTCCAGCTCTTCCTTCTCGAAGCGGTCGGGCTGCTCGTCCGGCCCGGCGGCGCGCTTGCGGGCACGTTCGAGGCCGATGGAGGCGGGAAGATCGAAGATGATCGTGCAGTCCGGCACGACGCCGTTGATCGCCACCCGCTCGAGCGTCTCGACGAAGGATTGCTCCAGATTGCCGGTTATGCCCTGGTAGACGCGGGAGGAGTCCATGAAGCGGTCGCAGAGGACGACGGTGCCCGCAGCAAGCGCCGGGCGGATGACCTGCTCGACATGGTCGCTGCGCGCCGCGGCGAAGAGGATCGCCTCCATGCGGATGCCGTAGGGTTCGGCCGCGCCGGACAGCAGCACGTGGCGCACCGCCTCCGCGCCCTTCGAGCCGCCGGGCTCGCGCGTCATGAGCACGGTCAGCCCGCGCTCGCGCAAGGCATTCGCCAGAAGCCGTATCTGCGTCGACTTTCCGGCGCCTTCGCCGCCTTCGAACGTGACAAACAAACCGGGTGCGGCAGACAAATCCTAGTTCCGTTCCAGCGGCCGCCGCGGCGGCCATTTGACATTTTCCGGTGAGGCGGAGGCGAGTCGGACCACTACTAACCCATGTTTCCGGCGGACGAAACGCTTTTCACCCTGCCCCGCCCCGTCAAATCCAGAAGAAGAACAGTTCGATCAGCGCATCCAGCGCGCGCGAGCGCAAGGTGCCGACGGTCACCGTCCCGGCGGTCTTCACCGGCACCTCGCGCAGGAGCTGCTTGTCGTTCCAGATTTTCAGCGTGCCGACGTCCTGTCCGGGCTCCACCGGCGCGCGCACCGGCCAGTTATAGACGACGCGGGCGACGAGCCGCTGAGAATTATCCTTGGGCAGGAACACGTCGACCTCGTCGCCCGCGACGAGCGGCACGGTCGAGGCGCTGCCGCCATAGACGCTCGCATCGGCGATCGTCTCGCCCTCCTTGAACAGCGTGCGCCGCTCGAAGGTCGCCAGCGCCCATTCGATGATGCGGCGGGATTCCTCCGTGCGCACCTTGTCGCTTTCCATGCCGCCCATCGCCAGCAGCAGGTGCTTGCCGTCACGGTTGACGGCGGCGACGATGGAATAGCCGCCCTCCTCCGAAAAGCCGGTGACGAAGCCGGTCACGCCGATATTGAGCGCCAGGAGAGGATTGCGGTTGCGCTGCTTGATCTTGTTCCACTCGAATTCCGGTTCGAGATAGTAATGCATATAGGCCGGATAGGCCGTTTCGAGATGCCGGGCGAGCAGCACCATCTCGCGCATCGTCACCTTGTTGCCGGGATCCGGCAGGCCGGTGGCATTGGCGAAGGCGGATTTTTCCAGCCCGAGCGCCCTCGCCTCCGTATTCATCCGCTCGACGAAGGCGGTTTCCGAACCCGCAATGCCCTCGCCCAGAATGATGCAGGCATCGTTCGCGAACTGGACGGTGACGCCGCGCACGAGATCCTCGACGCGCACGCTGGATTTCAGCGCCGCGAACATGGTGGAGGTGCGCGACGGCGCGCCGCCGGTCCGCCAGGCATGTTCCGTGACAGGATATTGCGTATCGAGCGTGATCTCGCCGGCCGACAGCGCCTTGAAGACGCTCGCCATGGTCATGAGCTTGGCAAGGGAGGCCGCAGGAACGACCTCGTCTTCCGCCCGGGCGAAAAGCACCGTGCCGGTCTCCGCCTCGATCATGTAGACCTGTCTTGCCTTGACGTCGAAGCCGGCCTGCGCCTGCGGCGCCGGGGACTGGGCGTGCGCAACCGTCAGCAGGGACAGGAAGAGAATGAAGCAAGCAGAAAGGCGGCGATGCATGGCGACTCCGGGTGCCGTCACACTCCCACAGCCGGACGCGTTGCGCAAACGGCTTTGCGGGAAGAAGGCGCCACGCCGCCCGTCACGCCCTATCCTCAACCCGCGTTGTCGGCGAGCGCGGAAAGCGGCGTCAACTGGCCGTCGAGCGTGAGGATGGCGTCGAAGGCGCCGGAGGCATCCCGCACCCGCTCATCCGCATAGGCGGCCGCGTAGCTGCCGCCGGAAAGCTGCGGAACGAAATCCGGCCGCTCGATCGGCACCGGGCCGATTTCGGGCAGGAGCACGAATTCCTGCTCCATGACCTGGAACGGAATGGCCTGCGGCGCGGTCTTGTTGAGCGCCGTCATCGCGCTCTGCTCCGGCATGGAGAACGTATCTTCGCCTGTCGAAGGCATCGCACGCGTATCGGCGGAAGCCACCATGACGCCGGTCGCGATCTGGCCGCCCGGATCGACCGCCGGAATGCGCGATCCCTTCTGCACGTAGGAGGCCATGAGATAGGGCATGTCGTTGCCCTCGAGCGGCGCCTTGCCGACATATTGCACGCGCACCTTGGCCGTGCCGGTGCGCTTCATGTCGAGGAGGTCGGCCGTCTTGGACGAGACGTCGATCAGGCGGTTTTCGTGGAACGGGCCGCGGTCGTTGACGCGCACGATGACCGACGTGCCGTTTTCGAGATTGGTGACGCGGGCATAGCTCGGCAGCGGGAATGTCGGATGGGCGGCGGAAAGGTGGTAGCGGTCGTAGACCTCGCCGTTCGCCGTCTTGCGGCCGTGGAAGGCCGAACCGTACCAGGAAGCAAGACCGGTCTTGCTGTAGCCCATCTCTTCCTTCGGCTGATACCACTTGCCGCGGACCTGATAGGCCTTGCCGAGCTGGTAGCGCCCGCCGCCCTTCGGCACGGGCTGGCCATCCTCGACGATACGGGGGCTCGCCTTCACGCCGTATTCGGATTCGGAGAAGAATTCCTTGCTGCGGACCTTCTTCTTGGGAGCTTGAGCCGTCGTCGCACAGGCGGCAAGGCCTGCGCAGACCAGCGGAATTGCGATGAACCGAAGGCCTTGGCCAAGACGGTTCGCACTCTTCTTCAAGTTATTATGTCCCACGCCGCTATTGTCCCCGACAGTGTGTCAGCCAACTGCCTTGCCCCTGCAAGTCGGCCGTCAATGCCATTCAGTAAATAACAGTGTGTTAATCATGCCAGTAAGATGGCGAAATTGCGAATGAACGCCGCAATGGGCGCGAAGATTGATAAGTTATGGTTTATGCATGGTTAAGGCGCCCGCCGGACCTGGCGAGCGCCGGCTCTGCATTTCGTCAGGTCGCCTCGACCTGGAGGACATCGAAAAGCCGATCGGGATCGCGCACGCCATGACGATAGAGCGTGATGATCGAGCGTGCCAGGGAACGCGCCCCGGCCTCGTCGAGGCGAAGGCTGCCCGAGGCGGTCAGGCGGGTGAATACGCCTTTCAGGATATCGAGGTCCTGCGGTTCAAACATGCCGATATGCGTGGGGTCTCGAAGCACGTCCATTGCGGCCTCCCCTTGCTTGGCACCGAGCCGGCAGTATCGCTTTCCGGTGCCGTTAAACTCTAGGGCCACAATGCGTCCGCAACAAGTCGGGAAAAGTTATATGGCGTTTTACGTCCTGTGCCATCGCGGCACGGCGGGCGCGATGCCGGCCTCCGGCGGGTGAGCCATGCCCTGGGCCGAAGCGCTTGTCCACCGGCCAACCCGCCCGCCCGCTTGTCTCCCCCAGGCCCCCTGCCTATCTTGCGGCCGACGGAATCAGCAGGAAAATCAAAGATGTCGAATACCAGAAACCTGATCGCCTCCGCCCTTGCAGCCATCGTCGTCGGTGGCGGCGTCATGGCCTATGACACATGGAAGGGTGCCGAATGGGTCGTCTCGCCCGAACAGATCGCCGCCGCCAAGGCGGAAGGCAAAGCCGGCTACGAATCCTCGCCTGGCACCGTCACCGTCCTGCCGATCCGCAGCGAGACGGCTGACATCCTGCCGTTCAAATGGGGCCTCTACGGACTTGCCGCCGGAGCCCTGACCTTCCTTTCCCTGCGAAAGAAGAAGGCGGCCGCCTGACATTGCCGGGATGCCGGATTTCGTATTGCCTCGCGAAATCCGGCATCACCCGCGCCTGTGGCCCATTTTTCATCGCATTGCGCGTTACAGTCGGGTCATGGACAAGTCAGGCCTGCTCTTCCTCTTCCTCCTCGGCGCCCTCGCGGCCCTCGTCGTCAGCGTGCTCCTCATCGAAACGGAACAACCGACAGCACGGCAGGACGACGGATCCCTGATCCCGCCCGAAATGACGGACCACGCCCGCTGATCTTGATGAGAATGGAAGGATGGCGGAAGAGGTGGGATTCGAACCCACGGTAGACTCTCGCCTACGCCGGTTTTCAAGACCGGTGCCTTAAACCGCTCGGCCACTCTTCCGTTGATGAAAGGCATTGCCGCCCCTCGAGCGATGCGGCTTTTTAGCAGCTTTGCTTGGCGCGTCAACTTGCTCCGCCGCGACCGCCCCGGCGATCTGGTGAAGGTGACGAAGGCTGCATCGTGAGGTTGTCTTGGCAAGGTCCCGGGATTCAACGAATCTTAAGGCAGACGCCCCTATCGTCTGCGCCATGCGACAGGGAGGCCGGCCGCGCGCCGTGCTTAGAGGGGCCATGATTTCCGAAGACGTTCTCAACTCGGCATTGCGCGACCTGTTCGACGTTTCCCCTGTTCCGTTCTCGATTTCGACGACCGACTTCAACTCCCGCTACATCAAGGTCAATCCGGCATATCTGCGGCTGGTCGGCCGTTCCTGGGAGGAACTGGCGGAAAAGCCGCTCGCCATCGATCTTCCCTACCCGATAGATCATCCCGCCAGGCTCGAGCGGATGCATCTCCTCGAAACGCAGGGCTTCTACGACCTCACGGAAGTGGAGATGCTGAGAAGCGACGGGCAGATCTTCCCGACGCTGATCACCGCGCAGCGCCGAAGGATTGCCGGCGAAAGCCTGGACATCGAGATCGTGATCGACAATTCGGAGCGCAAGGCGCTGGAGAACGCTATCCTCCATGCCGCCCGGACCGACGCGATGACGGGCCTTCACAACCGGGCCTCCTTCGAGGCCCATCTTGTCGAAGCCCTTTCCGTGACCTCCGACGAACGCCGCCTGTCGCTCGCTTATATAGACCTGAACCGCTTCAAGCAGGTGAACGACAGGTTCGGCCATTCCATCGGCGACCGTGTGTTGAAGGAGGTTGCCCGACGGATACGCGAATGGAGCGCCGATGGCGATTTCGTCGCCCGGCTGGGCGGCGACGAATTTGCCGTCGTTTCCTCGTTCAGTTCCGCTCGACCGATCACGCTCGCGCGGTACCTCGGCCTCGCGGCACGGATAGCGGATCTCATGCAGATCGATGGTGAGCCCATTCAGGTCGGCGCGGCCATCGGCATAGCGCAAGCCACGCACGATATGGGCTTCAGCGCCTTCCTCGATAATGCCGACAGGGCGATGTATGAGGCGAAGGCGACCGGCAGCCTGATCGAGGTCCGCTTCGATAAACCTGTCCATGCGCGCGAAATGAAGCTTAGCTGCGGCTAGCACGTGGGCCCCGGCAGCGAAATTTCTGCTTTTGCCGAACCGCCCTTGTTTTCGACACATTGGCCTCCTATATCACGGTCAACGGCATTGCTGATGAGCGCTGGAACGTTTCTGCCGCTCGCAATCGCCGCCATCGCCTGATGCTTTTGACCACGGATGTACTGGCACGGGTGAACAGGTGATGATGAGGAAGGTCGGTGCGTTTTCGCCCCGGCCTTTTTTGTTGCCCGGAACAATCGGGCGGCCTGCCGGTTTCGCCTACGCACCACAGGAGGCCGGCCATGGAACGGACATCCACCGCAAAGCTTGCCGCTGAATATCTTCGCCTGGGCGGCGGGCGGCTCGCCAAGATCGACGACAATCTTCTCAGCACCCGCAAGTGGGAGCATGAAAGCCGGCTGGCCGAGGCGTTCTGGAACGATCACATCGCTCCCCTCGACGAGCAGAGCCGCAACGAGGTAATCTCGCACCTGCCGACGATAAACCAGGTGTAACCGAAAAGTCGCTGGCGCTTAAGTTGCTGTTGGCGGCCCTTCGCGTGCCCACACTCCGCCACGATCTTGGCCATGAGATGACGGGCAACCGGGAACCAATGCACCGGATTCGCCATTATCGTGCCAGTTAGAAGGAGTGCACAGATGAACAAAAAGCTTGGAACTGCCCTGGCGTTGACCCTTGCGCAGGTTTTCGCGACGACGGCCGGCGCGGCGGACATGGTCATTCGCGAGGAAGCCCCCGCCTATGTCGATCCCGGCGCACGCGACGGGGTGAAAATCGGCATGCTGACCTGCGATGTCGGCGGCGGCGTCGGTTATGTGCTGGGCTCCGCCAAGAGCGTCGATTGCGTATTCAAGGCGACGAACGGCGAGCACGACACCTATAGCGGCGTCATCCGCAAGATGGGCGTGGACCTCGGCTTCACGACGCAGGGCCGCATCATCTGGGCCGTGTTCGCCCCGACCGCCGGCTATCACCAGGGCTCGCTCGGTGGCCTCTACCAGGGCGCCACGGCGGAAGCGACGGTCGGTGTCGGGATCGGCACCAATGTGCTCATCGGCGGCACTTCCGGCTCGATCCATCTGCAGACGATCAGCGTCAGCGGACAGATCGGCCTCAACCTCGCGGCAACCGGTACTTCCGTAACGCTGACGCCGCAAGGCTGACGCGAACGACGGGCGGCTTCGGCCGCCCGTTTCGCATGGCGCGCAATCTGCTAGAATGCGCGTGGAGGATTCTTCCATGTTCCGTATCGCCCTGCCCCTTATGACCGCCCTTGCCCTCACCGCCTGCACCATCGCGGATGGCCCTGGCATCGAGCCCATTCCCGGAAGCATCACTTATGGCGGCCACCAGCCGCGCACGAAGCTGACGAAATCGCCCATCGGCAGCACGTTCGATCACCGGTTCTATGACGATCGTGGCCGGCAGGTGATCGAAACCTACCGCATTCAGCCAGACCGGTCGCTTCTCCTGATTCGCCGCCGCATACGCTTCGACTATCTTTGACGCAGGAGACGATCATGCTGGAAAGCACCGACATCGAACTTGAGGACGAGCGCCTGAAACAGCTCGACATCCTTGCGGAAGAGCGCGCAATGACACCGCCCGAGCTGATGGCACACTACGCCTCCGGCTCCTTCGGCTTCCACGAGGCGGTACACACGGCCTCCATCGTGCTCGACCTCGTCGACGACCAGCTGCTTCAGCATCCGGCGATTGCCGGCAACAGCGAATGGTTCCGTCTCGCGGCACGCGCCAGCGAAGCGCTCTTCAACCTCTACCAGGCAATGGGAGCCGCACAGGTTGCCGGCCACACCGCCGACGAAGGCAAGCGCCCGGAAGACCTCAACGCCAGCAACGACGACTAAGCCGGTTCCGCCTTGCGCCTGCGGGGCGGAAATCCACCTGTCCTCTTACATTATCAAACGAAAGGCGCGTTGCTCCACGCAACGCTGCCGACCAGGACTTCGATCGCCGCTATCCGGCTACCTGCTGCCCCTCGCGCAGGGCTTGAACGACACGCTCGCGGCCGACGCGGATGACATTCTCCATCGCCCGGCGCGCACCCTCCTCGTCCCGCCGGTCGATCTCCTCGACGATGCGGATATGCGTTGCCGCCACATCCCCCCTCTTGCCGCGGTCGGCGGCGGGGGAGCTGAGCTTGAAGGCGCCGACGAGCGCCGCTTCGATCAGGCTGCCCACGGTGCGCAGGAACGGGTTGCGCGAGGCTTCCAGAACCGAGAGGTGGAATTTCAGGTCCGCCATGGCGAGCGTTTCGGCAGTATGCTCCGAATCGCCCATGGCGACGGCGAGCCGCATCATCTGGCTGATATCGGCTTCCGTGGCATGGCGGGCGGCAAGCGCGGCGGCATGCGGCTCGAAGGCAAGGCGCACTTCCGAAAGGTGCAGCAGGAAGTCCTCGTTGATGCCGACGGCGAAGTACCAGGTGAGGATATCGCTGTCGAAAAGGTTCCATTGCGTGTTCGGCGTCACGCGCGTGCCGATGCGCGCACGCGGCACGATGAGGCCCTTGGCGGCCAGCGTCTTCATCGCCTCGCGCAGCACCGTACGCGAAACCTTGAAGCGAGCGGCAAGCTCGGCATCGCCCGGCAACGTCGCCCCGACGGGGTATTCGCCCGCGATGATGGCCCGGCCCAGCTCGTTGACCACCTGCGCATGACTGGTGCGCGTGTTCATCCCGCTGATGACCGTTTCAAGCAAACCCTTGCGCAAGAACCTTCCCCTCCTCCGTTCCGAAGAACCCCTTCTTCCGCGGAACCATCCGGCAGGTATAGAGCAATTCCAGCAAAAGTGCGAAGCGGTTTTGCGCGCGGAATTGCGCACAAACAAGGAGATAGGACTTTCGCGGGCACAAACGGAAAAGGCGCCCGCAAGGGGCGCCTTTCCTTTGGTCGGTGCGTTGCCGCTTACTGCGGCAGCTTGTCGTCGACGCCGGCGACGTAGAAGTTCATGCCGAGCAGCGTGCCGTCGTCCGAAACCTGGCCAGCGGCCAGCCACTCGGAGCCGTCCTGCTTCTTGACCGGGCCGGTGAAGGGGTGCAGCTCGCCGGAGCGGATCTTCGCCTCGACGTCTTCCGCGGCCTTCTTCACGTCGTCCGGCATGTTGGTATAGGGCGCCATGGTGAGAATGCCGTCCTTCAGGCCGTCCCAGATCTGCTCGGACTTCCAGGTGCCGTCGAGAACCGCCTTGGTGCGCTTGACGTAATAGGCGCCCCAGGTGTCGACGATGGCGGTGAGCTGGGTGTTCGGGCCGGCCGCGATCATGTCGGAGGCCTGGCCGAAGGCGTGGATGCCGCGCTCGGCGGCGACCTGCATCGGCGCGGTGGAGTCGGTGTGCTGCGTCAGGATGTCGACGCCCTGGTCGGCGAGCGCCTTGGCGGCATCGGCTTCCTTGCCCGGGTCGGCCCAGGTATTGGCCCAGACGACCTTGACCTTGAAGTCCGGGTTGACGGACTGCGCGCCAAGCATGAAGGCGTTGATGCCCATCACGACTTCCGGGATCGGGAAGGAGGCGATGTAGCCGGCGACGCCCTTCTTGGACATCTTGGCGGCGATCACGCCCTGGATGTAGCGGCCTTCATAGAAGCGGGCATTGTAGGTGCCGACGTTTTCCGCGCTCTTGAAGCCGGTCGCGTGCTCGAACTTCACGTCCGGGAACTTCTGCGCGACCTTGATCGTCGCATCCATGAAGCCGAAGGACGTGGTGAAGACGAGCGCGCAGCCCGAGCGCGCCATGCGCTCGACGGCGCGTTCAGCATCCGGGCCTTCCGGCACGTTTTCGAGGAAGGCGGTCTCGATCTTGTCGCCCATCTCCTTCTCGAGTTCCTGGCGGCCGCGGTCGTGGCCTTCGGAGTAGCCGCCGTCCGTCTTGGAGCCGACATAGATGAAGCAGATCTTCGTCTTGTCCTGGGCGCTGGCGGCGACGGCGAAGCCGAGAACGGCGGCCGACGTTGCGAGAGCGAGAATGATTTTCTTCATTTTATCCTCTGAGGGTTGGAGTGGTTGTTTCCCGTCTTCTTGTTCTCGTCACCGATCCGGCACGAACGGCTTGCCGAGCGAGGCAGGCGTGTTGATCAGCGTCATGCGCCGGTTGTGCGATATCAGGATTAGTACGATAACAGTGGCGGCATAGGGAAGAGCCGACAGGAACTGCGACGGAATGCCGATGCCGAAGGCCTGCGCATGCAACTGGCTGATCGACACCGCGCCGAAGAGATAGCCGCCGAGCAGCACCCGCCAGGGCCTCCACGAGGCGAAGACGACCAGCGCCAGCGCGATCCAGCCGCGCCCGGCCGACATGTTCTCCACCCATTGCGGCGTATAGACCAGCGAGAGCTGCGCGCCGGCAAGGCCCGCGCAGGCGCCGCCGAACATCACGGCGAGATAGCGCGTGCGGATGACATGGATGCCGAGCGCATGGGCGGAGGCATGGTTGTCGCCGATCGCCCGGACCTTCAGGCCCGCGCGGCTCTTGAACAGGAACCAGTTGACGCCGATGACGATGGCGATCGACAGGTAGAAGATGATGTCCTGCTTGAAGAGCAGCGGGCCGATGAAGGGAATGTCGGCGAGCAGCGGGATCGCGATCGGCTCGAGCTTGGCGCCCGACATGCCGACATAGGGCTCGCCGATCTGGCCGGAAACGCCAAGGCCCAGGATGGTGAGCGCAAGGCCGGTCGCCACCTGGTTGGCGACGAGCGTCAGCGTCAGGAAGCCGAAGAGCAGCGAGAACAGCGCCCCGCCGGCAATGCCGGCGAGAATGCCGATATAGGGCGAGCCGGTGACCTGCGTGGCGGCGAAGGCGATGGCCGCCCCCATCACCATCATGCCCTCGACGCCGAGATTGAGCACGCCGGTGCGCTCCGTGACGAGCTCGCCGATGGAGGCGAGCACGAGCGGCGTTGCCGCGGTGATCACGGTCAGGAGGATGGCCTCGATCATGCCCATCAGAGCGCTCCCTCGTTTCCACGGGTAAGGCGGGAGAAGACCAGCCGGATCTTGTACTGGATGAGCGTGTCGCAGGAGAGCACGAAGAAGAGCAGCAGCCCCTGGAAGACGCGCGTGACCTTGTCGGAGACGGTGAGCGTCAGTTGCACAGCCTCGCCGCCGACATAGGTGAGCGCCAGGAACAGGCCCGCCGCGATGATGCCGAGCGGATTGAGGCGTCCGAGGAAGGCGACGATGATCGCCGTGAAGCCATAGCCGGGCGAGATGATCGGCTGCAATTTGCCGATGGTGCCGCTGACCTCGGAAATGCCCGCAAGGCCGGCGAGCGCGCCGGACAGCAGCATGGAGAACCAGATCATGCGCTTTGACGAGAAGCCGGCAAAGCGCCCTGCCCGCTCCGACTGGCCGAGCACGGTGATCTCGAAGCCCTTCAGCGTGTAGCGCATCATCACCCACAGCGCGACGGCGGCGATGATGGCGAAGGCGAAGCCGAGATTGGCCCGACCGGAGGAAACGAGCTCGGGAAGGATCGCCTCCGGCGCGAAATCGCGCGTCACCGGGAAGTTGTAGGCATCGGGACTGCGCCAGGGGCCGCGCACGAGCCAGTCGAGGAAGAGCTGGGCGATATAGACCAGCATCAAGCTCGTCAGGATCTCGTTGGTGTTCATATGTGCCTTGAGGAAGGCGGGCACGCCGGCATAGAGCGCGCCGCCGACCATGCCGAAGATCAGCATCAGCGGCAGGACGAGCGAGGAATGCCAGTCGTGAAAGACGACCGGCACGATGGAGCCGGCAATCGCTCCGGCGATGAACTGCCCCTCGGCGCCGATGTTCCAGTTGTTCGAGCGGTAGCAGACGGAAAGGCCGACGCCGATCAGGATCAGCGGCGCGGCCTTGATGGCGATCTCGTGCAGCGACCAGACGTCGAGCAGCGGCTCGATGAAGAAGCTGTAGAGCGCCGAGCCCGGGCTCTTGCCGAGCAGCGCGAACATGATGCCGCCGGCGATGACCGTCAGGCCAAGCGCCAGGAAAGGCGAGAGGATGGAATAGAATGTCGAGGGATTGGCGCGCTTTTCGAGTTCAATGCGCATGAGCCGCCTCCTCGCCCTCGGTCTTGCCGTACATGCCGCCCATCAGGAGGCCGATCTTTTCGCGCGTCAGCTCGCGGGCCGGATAGGCATCGGAAAGCCGCCCCTCGCTGATGACGGCGATCTCCGTCGCCACCTCGAAGATCTCATCGAGGTCCTGGCTGATCACCAGCACCGCCGAGCCCGATTTCGCAAGGTCCACGAGCGCCTGCCGGATGCGGCTTGCCGCCCCCGCATCGACGCCCCAGGTCGGCTGGTTGACGATCAGCACGGCCGGCTGGCGGTCGAGCTCGCGGCCGACGATGTATTTCTGCAGGTTGCCGCCGGAAAGCGAGCCGGCGGCCGGGTCCTCGCCGCTCTTGCGCACGTCCATCGTCTCGGAAATGCGCCGCGAGGCGATGTGCACGACGGCGCGGCGGATGATGCCGAGGATGCCGCCGGAAAGGAACGTTCGGCGATCCGACTGGTTGCGCGCCAGAACGAGGTTGTCGGAAAGCGGCAGGCCCGGCACGGCGGCATGGCCATGGCGCTCCTCGGGCACGAAGCCGGCGCCCATCAGGCGGCGGGCGGTGATGCCGAGATTGCCGGCGGCCCTGCCGCGGACCGAGACGGCTGACGCATCGGCGACCGGATATTCGCCGGAGAGCGCATCGAAAAGCTCGCCCTGCCCGTTGCCGGCGACGCCCGCGATGGCCAACACCTCGCCGCCACGCACCTTGAGACAGACGTTCTTCAGCGCGACGGCGAAGGGCGTGCGCGCCGGAACGCTGAGATGCCTTGCCTCGAGCAGCACGTCGCCCTTGGCATTCGTTCCCGCCGCGCTGACGGAGGCGACATCGCTGCCGACCATCATGCGGGCGAGCGAAGCGGGCGTCTCCTTGCGCGGGTCGCAGGCGCCGGTGACCTTGCCGTGGCGAAGAACGGTGGCGCGGTCGCAGATGCGCTGCACCTCCTCGAGCCTGTGGCTGATATAGAGGACCGAGCGGCCCTCGGCCTTCAGCTTGGCGAGCGTTTCGAACAGGCGGTCGGCCTCCTGCGGCGTCAGCACCGAGGTCGGCTCGTCGAGGATGATGAGTTCCGGGTTCTGCAGCAGCGCGCGCACGATCTCGATGCGCTGGCGCTCGCCGACGGAAAGGTCGGCGACATGGGCCTTCGGATCGAGCGGCAGGCCGTAGAGATGGGAAAGGCGCGAGGCTTCCTCGGCCACCTTCGAGAGCGAGATGCCGGGGCTCAGCGACAGCGCGATGTTCTCGGCGACCGTCAGCGCCTCGAACAGCGAGAAATGCTGGAAGACCATGCCGATGCCGAGGCGGCGGGCCGCGCCGGGGCTTGGAATGCGGACGGATTCGCCCTTCCACAGAATCTCGCCGCTGGTTGGCGCCAGGACGCCGAACAGCATCTTGACCAGGGTGGACTTGCCGGCGCCGTTCTCGCCCAGAAGGGCATGGATTTCGCCGGGCTGGATATCGAGGTCGATGCCGTTACAGGCGGCAAACGAACCGAATAGCTTTGTCAGGCTGCGGACAGCCAGCAACGGACGGCCCCCAGACGCTCCAACGGCTGACACTATGCCCCTCTTTCCTGCAATCCCGTTCCCCGCGCCTCTTCAGGTCGTTTTCAGGGAATGAGCAATGTCGTTCCACTCGTTTTTCTTGATTCCAGATCCGTGTGGGCGCGTCCCGCGTCCGCCAGCGAATAAGTCTGATGAATATTGATACGCACTTTGTTGCTGCGCACAACATCAAAGAGCGAATTTGCACATGCATCGAGCGCCGCGCGTGTCGCGATGTAATGGAAGAGCGTCGGGCGGGTGGCGAAGAGCGAGCCCTTCTGGGCGAGAAGCCCCATATTGAATGCATCGACCGGGCCGGAGGAATTGCCGAAGCTGACGAAGAGGCCGCGCGGCTTGAGACAGTCCAGCGATTTCGGGAACGTGTCCTTGCCGACGGAATCGTAGACGACATCGACGCCGGCCCCATCGGTCAGCTCCCGCACGCGGGCCGCGAAATCCTCCCTGCCGTAATCGATGACGTGGTCGTAGCCGTGCGCCAGCGCAAGATCGATCTTCGCCTGCGATCCGGCCGTGCCGATCACCGTCGCGCCGAGCGCCTTTGCCCACTGGCCGGCGATGAGGCCGACGCCGCCCGCCGCCGCATGGAACAGGATCACGCTGCCGGGCTTCACAGGGTAAGTCTGGAGTAACAGATACTGCCCCGTCATGCCCTTCAGCATCATGGCGGCGGCAGTTTCCAGGGAAATGCCCTCCGGCACCTTCACCAGGTGCTTCGTCGCGACATTGCGCTCGGCCGCGTAGGCGCCGTCCGCCGAGGCATAGGCGACGCGGTCGCCTACGGTAAAATCCGTCACGCCTTCGCCGACCGCCGTCACCGTTCCCGCCCCTTCCTTACCGGGAATGAACGGCAGGTCGGCCTTATAGAGGCCGGTGCGGAAATAGACGTCGATGAAGTTGAGGCCGATGGCCGCCTGCCGGATCTGCACCTCGCCCGGACCCGGCGGGCCGAGCGGCGCGTCTTCGAGTTTCAGGACGTCCGGCCCGCCGAGACTGCGAACGACGATCGCCTTGGTCATGTCATGCTCCTCCGGGTTCTAGAGCATTTCCAGCAAAAGTGCGAAGCGGTTTTGCGTCCGGAAATGCGACAAAACAATGAGTTAGAGCGTTTTCGTGATTCGGAGAAAAGCGAAAATGCTCTAGCGCCGGCCGAGGCTGGGAAAGACCTGCAGCACGCCGCCGATGACATAGAGATAGAGACCGGTGCCGACCACGCCCCAGACCACCCAGGCCGGCGATGCGAAATGCAGGAGCAGCGCATAGATGCCGAGGAACGACCAGAGGAAGAAGATCGCCAGATTGAGCGGCCGCAGCCGCTGGACGCGCACCGGATGCAGGAAATTGATCGGCATGAAGGTAAGGAAGACAGAAACGAAGACGACGACGGACGCCGTCACCTCGCTCGCCTGTATGACGAAGAGCGTGAAGACCACCATGTTCCACACGACCGGGAAGCCCGAGAAGAAATACTCGTCCGTCTTCATGCCCATGTCGGCATAGTAGATGGCGCTCGACACCACGATGGCGCCGGCCGCGACGAAGGACCACGGCTCGCCGATCATGCCGCTCTGGTAGAGCGCGAAGGCCGGCAGCAATACGTAGGTCACGTAGTCGATGACATTGTCCAGCGTATCGCCGGACCAGTTCGGCAGCACTTCCTTGACGCGCACCTTGCGCGCGATGGGCCCGTCGATGCCGTCGACGAGGAGCGCAAGGCCGAGCCACCAGAACATGTCGACGAAACGGTGCTCGGCCGCGGCCACGACGCCGAGAAAGGCGAGAAACGAGCCGGACGCCGTCAGGATATGGACGGAAAAGGCGCGGATTTCCGCATAGGGCACGCGCTTGTAGTTGAAGAATTTCATTGCGGTTCGCCGTCCATCCCTTGGGGCTTTTTCCCGGCCGCGATCCGCCGAACGCGCCCTCTTCGTGTCTTGCCGTAATATGCATTGATTGCCGGCCATCGCCAGTGAAAATCCGCGGCCCGCCGGTGCGTATCCGGCCCTGCGCGGATTCATCCCATGGAAATTGCCTCTTTGCGGCCCTACTCTTGCCCGCTACAAGCATCGCAAATCTGTGGGAAACGTTTCCCATTCCGGAGGTCGGTCATGAGACAATTCGATATCGCGATCGTCGGCGCGGGCCTTGCCGGCAGCCTCGCGGCCCTCGCGCTTTCCGATTCGGGCCGCACCGTCGCGCTGATTGCCCCGCCGACCCGCGTTGCGGACGGCCGCACGACAGCGCTCATGGACCAGTCCATCGCCTTCCTGAAGACGCTCGCGCTTTGGGATGCGATCGCCCCGCACGCCGCCGCGCTCGAGACCATGCAGATCCTCGACGGCACGACACGGCTCCTGCGCGCGCCGCCGGTCGCCTTCCGCTCCGGCGAGGTGGGGCTCGATGCGTTCGGCTACAATATTCCCAATCTCCCCTTCCTCAAGGTACTGGACGAGCGCATCGCGGCGCAGGGCAATATCGCGCGGCTGGAAAACGGCGTGACGGCCGCCAACAGCTTCGAGAACGGCGTGGAGCTGGTGCTGGACGATGGCGAGCGTGTCCTCGCCGCGCTGGTCGTCGGTGCGGACGGCAAGAAGTCGCGCATCCGCGACAGCGCCGGCATCGGCGTTCGTGCCTGGTCCTATCCACAATCCGCGCTGGTGCTGAACTTTGCGCATGAGCGGCCGCACGGCAATGTCTCGACGGAATTCCACACGGAAAGCGGCCCCTTCACGCAGGTCCCCCTGCCCGGCCGGCGCTCCAGCCTCGTCTGGGTCCTGCCGCCGAAGGAAGCGGCGCGGCTGCGGGACCTGCCCGTTTCCGACCTCGGCCAGGCGGTGGAAGAGCGCATGCAGTCCATGCTCGGCAAGGTCACCGTCGAAGCCGGCGCCCAGAGCTTCCCGCTCTCCGGCATGACGGCCGACCATTTCGGCAAGGGACGCTTCGTGCTGCTCGGCGAGGCCGCCCATGCCTTCCCGCCGATCGGCGCGCAGGGGCTCAACCTCAGCCTGCGCGACATCATGGCGCTCAAGGAGCTGATCGGCGATAGTGAGCCGGCGAACTATTTTGCGCTTGGCGAGCGCTTCGACCGCAGACGCCAGGCCGACATCCGCTCGCGCACGCTCAGCGTCGATCTCCTCAACCGCTCGCTGCTTTCCGATTTCCTGCCCGTGCAATTCCTGCGGTCCGCCGGCCTGCACCTGCTGTCCGCCCTCGGGCCGCTGCGCAGCATCGTCATGCGCGAGGGCATCGAACCGCTCGGCTCGCTGAAGGCCTTTCGCGAGGGCCTAAGGGAACGGGTCGCCCGGAAGCAGGCCTGACTTGATGAGGTAGAGCACGATCGTCACCGTCGCGACGGAAAGAACCGTCGTGATGAGGATCGTCGCCGACGCCCTCTCCTGCCACACGCCATATTGCTGGCCGATGACGAAGACATTCGTCGCGGTCGGCAGCGCCGCGAGCAGCACGGCCGTATAGACCCAGACCGGATCGAAATTGCCGGCAAGGCCGAGCACCAGATACATGACGACCGGCAGCAGCAGGAGCTTTGCCGGCACGATATAGCCGATCTCCACCGGCACGCGCTTCAACGGTCGCAGCGCCAGCGTGACGCCCATGGCGAAGAGCGCGCAGGGCGCGGCCGCCTGCGCCAGGTAATCGATCAGCCGCTGCAGGGATTGCGGCGGCTCGAAACCGGCAAAGGCGGCGGCGAAACCGGCTGCCGTCGCGATGATGAACGGATGCGTGACGATCTTGTGGAGGATACCGCCGACGACCTGATGGGCCGGCCGCTTCTCGCCGCCGGCAAGCGCCATCAAAGCGGGCGCCACCATGAAATGCAGCATGTTCTCGAAGCAGAAGACGAGCGCCACGGGCACCGCCGCCGGCTCGCCGAAGGCGAGCAGCGCAAGACCGGGCCCCATATAGCCGATATTGCCATAGGCCGCGGCAAGCCCCTGCATGGTCGCCTCGCCGACACTCGCGCGGCGCAGCCACAGCCCCAGGGCGAAGATCAGGCAGAAGACGAGATAGGTCGCCCCGACATCGGCGACGATGAAATCGACGCGGGTCAATTGCTCGATCGGCGTCTTCGCCACCAGCTTGAAGAACAGGGCCGGCAGCGCGATGTAGATAATGAAGGTATTGAGCCAGCCGAGCGCCTCGACCGGCTGCTTCGTGATCTTCGCGACCACGTAGCCGAGGAGAATCATGCCGAAGAACGGCAGGACCAGTCCGATGATATCCGCCATGGGCTAAGGTCTGCTTCCGCTTGCCGAGGATGATGTTTCCGACTAGCCGATTTGCGAGAGAATGGGAAACGTTTGCTGGAACCAGATCGCAACGGCGCTGACATAGCCGAAGATGAAGGCAAGGCCGGTGAGGACCAGCAGCCCGCCCATGATCTTCTCCACCGTGCCGAGATGGCGGCGGAAGCGCACGAGGAAGCGCATGAAGGCGCCGGAAAAGCCGGCCGCGATCCAGAACGGAATGGCAAGGCCGAGCGAATAGACGGCCAGCAGCACCGCACCGTCGCCGACGGTCTCGCGCGCCGCGGCGATTCCGAGGATCGCCCCCAGCACCGGACCGATGCAGGGCGTCCAGCCGAAGGCGAAGGCAAGGCCCATTATATAGGCGCCGGAGGCCGTCGCCGGCTTGCCACCGCCCTGGAAGCGCGCCTCGCGGGCAAAGAGCCCGATGCGCAGCACGCCGAGGAAATGCAGGCCCATCAGGATGATGATGACGCCGCCGATCTGGGCGAGCACGTCGAGATGCTTGCGCAGCACCATGCCGATCGTCGAGGCCCCGGCGCCGAGCGCGACGAACACCGTCGCAAAGCCCAGCGTGAAGAAGAAGGCCGCCAGCAGCACAGCGCCCCGCGTATCGCGCCGCACCGCCACCGCCTCGCTGCCGCGGAACTGGTCCACCGAAATGCCCGCCATATAGCACAGATAGGGCGGCACGAGCGGCAGCACGCAGGGCGACAGGAAGGACAGCGCCCCGGCAAGAAGCGCGCTCAGAAGGGAAATATCGGCAATCGACAAGGGGCTACTCCACCACGGCCGGAGAAAGCGGCTCCAGACCGCAACCGGCCCGCCCGCATCTCCGTTTGCGCCTCTGATAGCCGCCGCGCCCCGCTCCTGCCAATCACCTTTTGGAGAACGCGGCGAAATGCAGCAAAAGCTGTTTTTCGCCACATTTTCTGGGTTGACCCGGCAAACCCGCCTGCATATGTTCCGCGCACTTCCGAGGAGCGCATTCGCTCCGCTTGGGAGCGCGTAGCTCAGCCGGTAGAGCAACTGACTTTTAATCAGTAGGTCCAGGGTTCGAATCCCTGCGCGCTCACCACTTTCACCTGGTTTCCGCGTCCCGAAAAATGCCGCCTGATTTGTCATCAGGAGCATATACCGCCAGCGAAGCGATCGACTTCCTAGTGGACTGTATATTTCAGCAGTCCCAGCGACCAGTTTACGCTGCGGTTCTCCGTGTCGCGCGTCCAGGTCTGCTTCAGCGTGCCGGCTATATCGGCGATGGTGGTGCGGGCGTCGAGTTCCTTCGTCAGGCCATAGTCGTTCGGGGCGACCTTGGTGAGATCGACGTCGTCGGCGATGACGATGGCGACAAGGACGTTTTCGCCCGGCCCGTCGGCCTCGAAATCGAAGCCGTAATAGTCGTCTGGAATGGTGAGCGGCATGTTGGCGGTCAGCGGCGTGATCTTGCGGGCCGCCTCGTTGGGGAATATCTGCGTCGCCTTGCCGTCCTTGTCGACGTCGTAGAGGATGAGGAGCCCGCTCGTGGCGCTCGTCACCGTGATGCGGAAGGCGTCCCCCGTCTTCAGATAGTCCGAGGAGAGCGCCACCTGGACGTCGCCGGTCTCGGCCTTGCCGAGGATATCGCCGACGGCCTCGACCGGGTCGGCGGCGACATAGGCCGTCTGCTGGGTGTTCTCGACCTTCACCTCCTCGACCTTGCCGTAATCGGTCGTCGGCTGCTGCGCTGTCTCGCCGCCCGCCTGCTGCGCCTGCCCGCCGGCATCTGCCGGCGCGACGGCGCTGGCGCCGAGCAGCGCGTAATTCACCTCGAGCTGGGGGTCTAGGCCCTGGCATTCCGACTGCGCGGCGCAATAGGACTGAGACTGCTTCTTCACATATTCCAGCAATTCGGCATTGGAGACGATGCCGTTGCCATTGCTGTCGGCGGCGGCGGTCTCGTGGCCGTTGACATAGGAGAGCGTGAAGACGCCGTGCCTCTCCTCCGGCGGCAGGCGGGTATCGTCCCAGGCGACCTGATAGGGCGAGGCGGCGCTCCACGCTTCCACGCCGTTCTGCCTGGCGGTCTCCGGCTTGTCGACCACGGCGACATCGATGCGCAGGCCGCGTGTCTTCACCGCTTCGCCTGGCTTTGCATGCGGGCGCGGCAGGAAGCGCGCGCTTTCCATCGCCTCGGCGACCTCCGTCGAGAGCGAGCGGGAGATGGTGCCGGAGTGGCAGGCATCGATGACGATGGTGACGGCGCGATCCTTGAGCTTCGCCAGCATCGCATCGATCTCGTCGTCGAGAATCACATTGGTCCAGTCGCCGTCGCCGGCGGCGATGTCATAGGTGGAAAGCGCCTCGTCGAGCCCGTCCTCCTCGTCGCCGCTCACGTCCTTCACCTGCAGGCCGTGGCCCGAAAAATAGAAATAGACGCGGTCCCCCGGCTGCGTGCCGTTGACCAGCCAGTCGTCGATGCTGGCGAGGATCGCGGCCCGGCTGGCATCCTGGTCCCGCAGGACGCGGATCGAATCGGCCGGATAGCCGAGCTTTTCCTTCAGCAGCGTCTCGATCAGCGGCGCGTCGTTCTTCGGCCCTTCGAGGAACATCTTTTCCGGCAGGTTGGCATAGGTGCCGATCCCGACGATCAGCGCGCGGTCGGCGGCGGAGGCCATGGAGCCAAGACCGAGCGAAAGCAGAAGGGCTGCGGCATACCGGATCATCAGAGCGCTTCCCGCGTGTAAAGGGGTTGGATGGCGACGCTCGCCTCCTTGCCGTCGAGGCGCGTCATCAGCGCCTGGAGCAAGGCGGCGGCGGTCACGTTGCGGTCGGCGAGCACCGCGCCGATGGCGTCCACCGGCTCGGCGGTCCAGATCGTGATGAGGTGATCGGCGCCGAAGGGCTTGACCACCTCGACATCGGTCAGCTTGAACTCGGAACTCGCCGTTCCCGCCGCCTGCATGTCGAGGAACTGCACCTCGCCCGTATTGGCGAGGTTGAAGACCAGCATGTTGGGATAGCGCCCGGCCGGGGCGTCGAAGCGCAGGCGATCGCCGGCGGCATAGATATCCCGCGTCGGCCTCAGGGAGACGGATCCGGGATTCTGGCTGGCCATGGCCTTCAGGAAATCGAGCAGCACGAACTTGCCGACCACCGCCTGGATGCGGTCCGGACCGATATTTTCCGCGGCGACATCGCCGTTCGGCGTATAGAAGACGCCATTGGCGACATCCCAGCGGAAGGGCGTGCCCGTGCCGTCCGTGTTCTCCGGCTTTTCGGCATCGCCGTCGATCTCAAGGGCGATCTTGCCAGTCCAGCCGAGCTCCCGCGCCGGTTTGAAGGCGTGCGGCGTCGGATTGTCGCCGGCGGCCTCGCCATTGCCGGGAAGGCCGCGCGTGAGGCGCACGACGACCTCGCTCTCCGAGCGCGCCACCTGCGGCGTGAAATTCGGCACCTGCAGCGCTTCCGAGCGGTTCTTCACATTCGAGAAGACATAGTCCTCCAGTTCGATGCGGGTGATGATGCCGTCGCCGTTGCGGTCGGCGCTGCCCTCCACCGCGCGGGCGAAGCTCCAGCTCAGCGCGCCGCGCGGTTCGCCGTCGATGATGACCTCCGGCGTCGGCTGGCTCTCCAGCGACGCGGCGAGCACCGTCACCTGCTTGAAGTCGATTTCCTTGAGATTGGCACCGTCGATCGCCTCCTGCGAGGGCGCGGCGAGCTTGACCTTCACGGCGGGCGCAAGGCGCGACTTGCCCTTGATGGAGCGGCTCATGCCGCCGGAAAAGCAGCTGTCGGAGACGAAGAGCACATGCACGCCCTTGCCTTCCGCCTCCGCGAACCAGGCATTCATCTCGTTGTCGACGATGATCTCCCTGGAGGTCTCCTCGTAGCGGTTGCGGTCGAAGCCCGGAAGCTGGAGGAATTCGTCGAGCCCGTCCGCCTCGTCGCCCGCGATGAGTTCCGGCATCTGCGCGCCGTGGCCGGCATAGGTGAAGATGATGGTGTCGCCCACCGCCGCCTCGGCCACCATGTCCGTCCAGGCCTTGCGGATATCGTCCTTGCGCGCCTCGGAATTGGTGAATTTCACGACCTTGAAGCCCGCGGCGCTCATCGAGCGGTAGACGTCCTCCGCGTCGCGCACCGCGCCGTCGAGGCTGACATCGTTCGGATACTGGTCGACGCCGACAACGAGCCCGTAGGTCTGCGCCGCGAGGGCGGCGCCCGGAAAGGCAGCGGTGAGGGAAAGCGCCAGGAGGCGCGGCAGCAGCGCCCTCATTCGAGATCCACCTCGACCCGGCGGTGCAGCTGGTTCAGCGTCTCCGTGTCATAGGCGCTGGCATCGTCCGGCTTGAAGGGCTCGTCCTCGCCCTTGCCGACGGTCGTGATCGTGCCGGCATAGCCGGCATCGTAAAGGTAGGTCTTCAGCGTTTCGGCGCGCGCCAGCGAAAGCTTGTAGTTGGCCTCCGCGGTGCCGACCGGGTCGGTGTGGCCGATGAGCTTGATGGCGGCCGGCTTGACGGCCTTCAGGCACTCGGCGAGGTCCTTCGCCGCCTCGACGCCCTCCGGCGTGAAATCCGCCGTGCCGAACACGTAGCGCACCGGCGTCGACTTTTTCTTGATCGTGACCCCGCGGAACGCGATCTTGCAGCCGCCGCGCATGGAGAGCTTGACCGGGCGCGGGGCGGCAAGGCGCATTTCGCCTGCAAGCCGGTCGAGGCGCAGGATATACGCCTCGTCGGGCGCCATCCAGTCCGGCGTCAGCGTCTTGTTGGAGCCGTCCTCCAGCGCGATCTGGTAGAGCCGCGCGGCCTCCTCGTAATCCTTGCGCTCACGGGCAAGGTCGCCGAGCGCGTCATAAACCTGCCAGGGGCCGCCATATTTCTCCTTCAGTTCCTCCAGCACCTGCCGGTGATCGGCAAGCTTGCCGCCATTGCCGACATCGGCGGCGATGCGGTTGAAGGCGGTCAGCGCGGCGACGCGGCCGACGAGCGTGCGCTCGTTGGCGCTGCAATTGGCCGTACCCGCCGTCTCGGCGGCGGCAAACGCCTTCTGCTCGTCACCGGCATTGAAGGCATCGACGACGCCGTTGAACGCCTCGCAGGACGCCGATGCCGGCGCCGTATCCGCAAGGACGAAAGCGGTCGTCGCAAGCGCGATCGCGATGAAGGCCCGCAACGGTGCCCGTGCGAGACCGGGGGCAGGACCGCCTTGGCGCGCCGAAGAAATGCGAAAATGCTCCCGGTATCGCATCAGCATGGTCCGTCCAGTCCCCTCATGTCCTCGTCGAATCGGCAGGCAGGGGCCGGAGGCCCCTGCCCTTGCTATCATTGGATTTCGAACGTCACCATCTGCAGGCCGCTCGCACCGTTGTCCTGTTCGGCCTGCTTGGCAAGGTTGATGGCAAGGCCGCGCGTGGTCGGCTGCCTGGAGCCCGCAACGATCTGCTTGGCCTTTTCCGCCGTGAGCTTCTGGTCGCCGAGGCCGCCGATCTTGCAAACGGCGATCATCGTCTCGCCGGGCGACGGCGAATCGAAGGTCAGGTTGCCGCTGCCGGGTTGCGGAATGACACGCCGCTCGCCGGGACGGAGCGTCGTGTCGCCGATCATCACGTCCGGGATGATCTCGACATTGCCGGTATCCTCCACATAGACCACCTGGAGCTCGCAGTCGTGGTTCGTGCTGAGCTCGAAGCTGAGGTAATCCCCGACCTTCGCGCTCGTCGACGGCACATGCAGGGCGAGCTTCACCTTGTCGGCCTGCGCCTTGTCGTCCTGCTTGTAGGCCGGAACGGCGTGGGCGGTGTTCGTCGCCGCCTGATACTGATCGTCGCCGGTTGCCTGATCCGGCTGCTGGTGGGTGGCGGTATCGACGGCGACCGCGTCGTGGTTGACGCCGCGCTTCAACGGTTCGAGCTGCAGAAGCGGCTGAAGCATGAAGGCATATTGCTCCTCCAGCTCGACGCGCGGAACGGTGGCCCCCGCCTCCAGCGTCGCGACCCAGTCGAGGCCGATGCGCAACGCGCCGGCATCCGTCAGACGGCGGATGTCGGAGGCGAACTGCTCGGGCGTCATGTCGAACTCGGCGGCAAGCTGCTCGAAGTTCAGCTCGTCCTCGTACTTGTCGGCGAAGTAGGTGAAGATCTCCGCCCCGCCGGGCGCCTTGAGGCTGGTCTTGCCGCCGCCGGCCGTCGCCTCGGTGATGCCGAGGCGGTCGAGCGCGGAGACGAAGCGGTCGGTATCACGCTTGTAGACCTCGTTCAGCTCCTCCTGCGGCACATAAAGGGCGAGCAGCTCGTCCTGTTGGTCCCTGGAGAACAGCGTGGAGGTCTCGATATGCTCGCGCAGCTGGTCGCGCTTCGACAGGATGCCGTCGAAATGGCAATCGAAGCACGAGCGGGCATTGATGATCTCGACGCCCTTGCCGATCGGCCGTTTGCGGAAGGACACGATCTTCGCCGGGCCGACATCGAGCTGGTCGCCCTTGTTGGTCGACAGGTAATATCCCTGCATGCCGTTCGGCAGCGAGAAGATCATTTCACCGCCATCGTGCTCGAAGGGCAGCAGGCCGGCTTTCAGGCGGATACCGTCCGGCCCGGCCGGGAAACGCTTGAGCACCTGCCGGCCGACGTCGCCGGCAAAATCGTAGGACTTCCAATAGTAGCCGCCGAAGGGCATGTCGTGCCGCTCCAGCATGCGGTTATGGTCGGAAACCCCGGAGGAACCGTCGGCGAAGCCGGCGCGGACGACGCGGCGGCGCTCGATGTTCTGCGCGACGTTGACGCCGAAGCGCTGCTCCAGCTCGATGATGTTGGTCGGCAGCTTCATGAGACGGTTATAGACCTTCGGCCGGGCGCCGTTGCTCATGAACCAGTCGATCCGCATGATGGGAAGTTGCGTTTCCGTCGCCTTGGCCAGCGCCTGCAGCGAGGCGTTGCTGGCCGGATCGACGCCGTAGAAATATTCGTTGACCAGGAAATCGTAGTCTTCCTGGCTCCATTCGAGATCGCGCAGGTCGATGCGCACCAGAAGGCCGTCGGAGCCCTCCACCTCCTCAGGAACGACGAGTTCCGGCCCGTAGGACAGCGAATTGAGAAGCTTCTTGAAGCCGCCGGCGAGCACCTTCATGCGCTTGAGGAAGGTCTCGTGCGTCTCGCAACTCATCATGCCGTTATACTGGTCGCGATAGCTGAAATAACGCATGAACGGCTGGTCGTGCGCATCCACCTTGGAAATGTCGCGCAGCGCCAGATCGACGAAATCGAGATATTTCAGCATCGGCCGGGAGCGCTCGGTCTTCGTCGCCGAAACCGCGGTCGGGATCGCCGACTTGCTCAGCGAATTGATCCAGTCGGCAAGGCCCTGCACCTCGGCATCCGAGGGGCGCTTGCCGAGCGGCATGCGGCCGCTGGTGACACTCGTATAAAGCAGGGACTTGGAGGCGTCGCCGGGCGTGACGAAGGCCGGGTTCGCGGCAATCGAGCCCAGTTCGCCCGAGGGGAACGAGCCCTGCGAGCTTTCGCCCGGCCCATGGCAGTTGCGGCAATATTTGCCGATGAAGGCATCGGCCGCCGAGGCGAATTCCGTGCTGCCCCCGCCGGCGCCGAGCGCGCTTTCCGCCGTCGCCTCGCTGCACACCGGCGTCGGGCTCGTCTCGACCGGCGTCACCTTGACTTCGCGGTCGGCGAGGAAGGCGTACATCGCCTGCCTGTCCTCATCGGAAAGGGTGGAAAGGCCCTCGGCGATGCGGCGCATGACCGGATCGGAAAGCGGCGAGCCCGAGAGCTTCTTGCCCTCCCCGATCAACCCCTTGGTGAAGACCTCATGGGAGGCAAGGCCGGCCATGCGCGCCTTGGTGATATCCGGCGCGACGGCGCCGGTCAGGCCTTTCTCGCCCTCGTAGGCGCGGGCAAGGTCGAGGCCATAGGTGGTCGTGCGCGGCGTATGGCAATCGCCGCAGCCGCCGACATTCTCGACGAGGTAGCGGCCGCGCTCCATCTGCGTCTCTTCGCGCTTCTGGTAGGCCTGCACGACGAAATGGCTGCGCTTCCAGAGCGTGATCGTCGTCTGGCGGCTGAAGGGGAAGGCGATTTCGTGTTCCTTCGAGGCGGCATCCGATTGCGGCAGCGTCTCGATATAGGCCTTGATGTCCAGGACGTCCTCCGGCTTCATGCCGCCATAGGACGTGTAGGGCATGACCGGATAAAGGTTGTCGCCGTCCTTCTTGAGGCCGACCATCACGGCGTTGAGGAAGTCCGCATTCGACCAGCCGCCGATGCCGTTCGGATGGGCGGAGATGTTCGGCGCGAAAAACTTGCCGATCGCCGTCTGCATCTCCATGCCGCCGGAAAGCAATTCGGTATTGTCGCCGGAGCCGTGGCAGGCGCCGCAGCCGGCGGCGCTGAACATGATCTTGCCGTTCTCGACATTCGCCTGATAGCTGCCGTAGGCGTCCGGCGCGAACTGGTCGATGGCGAAGGCCCCGGCTGGACAGAGAACCGCCACGGCAAGGCCGAGCGCCGCGAAAAGCCGCGCGCCGGGCCGGATGAATGACTTGCTGAACACGCGCATGGCTTGTTCCCTTCGCTCCAGAACGCCGGCTCGCCGGCTGGAAATCCTCAACGGAATTCGAAACGTTCGAACTCGACGCGGCGCGGCGGCTTGCCGAGTTCCCTCAATCCCTTCTCGATGGCCATGCGCAGGGGCGGCGGGCCGCAGAACCAGAGGTCCGCCTCCGCCGGGTCCATGCTGGTGCCGGCGACGAGCTTGGAAGCGTCGAAACGGCCGTCGGTCGTCGAGTTGTGCAGCACGAAGCTGAAATTGCCGAGCTTTTCCGCCTGCGCCCTGAAGGTGTCGACGCCGATGGCTTCCGCGCCGTCGCGCACGCAGTAGACCATGTGGATGTCCTGCCCCTCGTCGCCCTTCAGCCGGCTCGCCATGGCGAGGAACGGTGTGACGCCGATGCCGCCGGCAAGCCAGATCTGCTTCTTGCCGCCGCGCCTGTGGTTGAAATGGCCGTATCCGCCCTCAAGCGTCAGCGGATCCCCCACCGCCACCGCCTCCCGCAGCGCCTTGGTATAATCGCCGAGCGGCTTGATGGCGAAGCGGACGGTGCCGTCGTCCTCGATGCCGGCGATGGTGAAGGGATGCGGCTCGCGAAGACCGGACTTGTTGACCCGGAAGAAGCCGAACTGACCGGGCAAGGCCCGAAGCTTGCGGCCGGTCGGCCGCGCCGTGATGATCGTCGCGCCGTCGTGACGGTGAACGTCGACCACCTCGTATCTGCGCGTGCGGAGCCAGGGCAACAATTGCGTATAGGCATAGCTGACCACGCCGAGGAGGGCGAAGAGGTTGAGATAGGTCGCCAGCAGCGCCGTGCCGTCATAGGGGCGCTTGATGAACATCTGGTGGAAGGCGACCAGCACGAAGAGCAGGCCGATGAGCCGGTGCGTGAAGCGCCAGTACTGGTAGGGAATCTGGAAGCGCGTCTTTGGAACGACCTTCACGATGGAGAGGACGAGCAGGAAGACGAAACCGTAGAAAGCCCACTCGCCCGCCGTCTTGGCGAGCTTGTTGAGATCACCCGTCAGCGAGAGCCCCTGGAAATCCGGCGCCACGAAATAGTGCACGAGGATAAGACAGAGCACCGCAATACCGATCTTGCGGTGGAACTGGTAGATGCGGTCGAGGCCGCCGAAGAGCCGCTCGATGAAGGGCGGACGCGTCGCCATGAACTGCGCGATGCCCATGGCGACGAAGGCCATGGAGGAGGCCATCAGGGAGAAGGTGGTGCCCGCATTGGTATGGCTGACGGCCGGCACGGCGAGAAGGCCGGCGAGAACGATCAGGATCGTCGCGATGATGGAACCCGCAGTCAACCTATGCCCCCACAATGCAACTGGACGGTCCGAGTGGCGGGCATGCTGGCAAGGCCCATGACATTCGTCAACCGCAATCCTCCTATCGACGGGCGGGCCGGCGGCTTTATTCGGGGGCTTTCGGGCTGCTCCGCGAAACGGCTGGGGAAAACCTAATATGACAACGGAACAAGGCACATAGAAATGGACTTGGCCGGTTTTCCTTTAAGCCAGCGGCAAGCCATCTCGCGCCCGGAGAGGTCTGGACGACAGGCGAATCCCGCCTCTACCCGGATACTTCCGGGCCTCGCGCCAACCCATCGCCGCAACGCTCGTGATATATCAGTCGCCTTGCCATTCATTTTGCGACATGCCACCATGTGATATATCAACCGGGACAACGGAATGACGGAAACCGCGGCATCGCAGGCCCACCTCGCCTATCTCGCCCTCGAAGGGCTCATCGTCACGCTCAAGCTGAAGCCCGGCTCGCTCGTCACGGAAAGAGAGCTCATCGAGCTTGCCGGTCATGGCCGCACGCCGGTGCGCGAGGCGATCCAGAAGCTGGAATGGCAGGGGCTGATCGCCGTGCGCCCCCGCGCCGGCCTGCAGATCACCGCGATCCGCCCCGAGGATCATGAGGAAGTGATGACGACGCGCCGGCAGCTGGAACCCCTTGCCGCCGACCTCGTCGCACGCCATGCCGGCGAAGAGCACCGCGAGCAACTCGTCGCCTGCGCGCAGGAGATGACCGCCTGCTCCATCCGCTCCGACATGGAAGGCTTCCTGGCGGCCGACAAGGCGTTCGACGAGATCATGGAGGCGGCCTGCCCCAACCGCTTCCTGACCTCCGCCCTCGCCTCGCTCCAGACCCATTCGCGCCGCCTGTGGTTCGCCCGCGCCGATCATCGGCACATGGACCGCTCGGTAGACCTGCACGTCAAGGTCATCCGCGCCATCCGCAACGGCGACGGCCCGGCCGCGGCGTCCGCTATGACGGACTTGCTGGATCACCTGTCCGACTGACGGAAAAGCGTTCACAAAAAAGGCGCCCGAAGGCGCCCTTTCCGAAGAACCAGCCCTTCGCTCAGTCGACGAAGGCGCGCTCGATCACGAATTCGGCGGGCTTGCTGTTGGCGCCCTCGGTAAGGCCGGCCTGCTCCAGCAGCGACTTGGTTTCCTTCAGCATCGCGGCGGAGCCGCAGATCATGCCGCGGTCGATCGCCGGATCGAAACGCGGCACGCCGAGATCGGCGAACATCTTGCCGTTGGAAATGAGGTCCGTGATGCGGCCCTGGAACGGATAATCCTCGCGCGTCACCGTCGCATAGTGGCGCAGCTTGTCGCCGACGACTTCGGCGAGGAATTCGTGGTTGCGGATTTCCTCGACGAGGTCGAAGCCGTATTTGAGCTCAGCGACTTCACGGCAGGTATGCGTGAGGATGACCTCGTCGAACTTCTCGTAGGTTTCCGGATCGCGGATAAGGCTCGCGAAGGGCGCGATGCCGGTGCCGGTGGAGAACATGTAGAGCCGCTTGCCGGGCGTCAGCGCATCGAGGACGAGCGTGCCGGTCGGCTTCTTGCGCATCAACACGGTGTCGCCGGGCTTGATCTGCTGGAGATGCGAGGTCAGCGGGCCGTCCGGCACCTTGATCGAGAAGAATTCCAGCTCCTCGTCCCAGGCGGGGCTTGCGATGGAATAGGCGCGGTAGACCGGCTTGTCGCCGACCATCAGGCCGATCATCGCGAATTCGCCGGAGCGGAAGCGGAAGCTTTCCGGGCGCGTCATGCGGAAGCGGAACAGGCGATCCGTATAGTGCTGCACGCTCGTCACCGTCTCGGCGAATACGCCGGCGGGAATGGCGGGCACGAAATCTTCGGTCTTGGCAGGTGCGTTCATTTCGGGATCGATCCTGGCTTGCGTCGGAAAAAATTGACGATAGGCAGATATTACATCTTGAGCGGCAAAGGAAGGTATTCCGTTCCAATGCGCCGATTGGCCGCGCAATAGTTTGCCGCCTGCCTCTTTTCGCGCGGCGCGCGGCCGTTGTCCTTGATCTTGCTCAAGACTATACCACGATTGCGGCCATTCGCCGGCCCCGATGTCAGGCCCGGCGGCGCCAGCTGTAGGAACCGACGTCCTGCGAAGGGCGCGCGGCCGGCTGGTAATGGTTGTCGATGCCTGGCAGGCGGTTTTCCGCAAGCCGCTTCAGCGCCGTCGCATTGCTGACGGCAAAGCTGTCGATGCCGCAGCGAAGCATCAGCGGGATCTGGTCGATCAGCACGTCGCCGACCGCCCTCACCTCGCCCGTGAAGCCGAGCCGCGAGCGCAGCAGCGAGGCGTGGCTGAAGGCGCGCCCGTCGCTGAAGGCCGGGAACGCGACCGCGACCAGCGCCAGCCGGCCCTGATGCCCTTCCAGCCTGCGCACGTCGTCGGCCGGATTGATCAGCACGCCGAGGTCCTTCTCGTCGCTCTCCGCGACCTTCGCGAGGAAGGCGTCGAGGCCGAGGATCGCCTTCTCATTCGAACCGGCCTTGGTCTCCTCCGTTTCGACGACCCAAGGATCGTCCGCCAGGAAACCGGCTTCGTTCCAGATTTTCGTCATGACCGTCCTCCTCAGGCCGCTTCGGCCGTCTTGCCGCCGTAGAGCGCATCCTTGAAAGGCTGCGGCCCAACACGGCGATAGGCGTCGAGGAAGATTTCAGACGGATCGAGGCGAAGGCCGAGATAGGTATCGACGATCACCTCGATGGCATCCGTCACCTTCTCCGGCTCGAAGCCGCGGCCGATGATCTCGCCGATCGACGTGTTCTCGTCGCCCGAGCCGCCGAGCGTGATCTGGTAGAGCTCCTCGCCCTTCTTTTCCACGCCCAGAAGGCCGATATGGCCGACATGGTGATGGCCGCAGGCATTGATGCAGCCGGAGATCTTGATCTTCAGCTCGCCGATCTCGGCCTGCCGTTCCGGCGCGCCGAAGCGGGTGGAAATCTCCTGCGCGACCGGGATCGAGCGGGCATTGGCCAGCGCGCAGTAGTCCAGCCCCGGACAGGCGATGATATCGGTGATGAGGCCCGCATTGGCCGTTGCGAGACCGGCCGCGACGAGGCCGCGGTAGACGGCTTCGAGATCGGCCAGCGCGACATGCGGCAGGATGAGGTTCTGCTCGTGGCTGACGCGGATCTCGTCGAAGGCATATTCCGCGGCGATGTCGGCGACGGCCTCCATCTGCGCATCGGTCGCATCGCCCGGAATGCCGCCGATGGGCTTCAGCGAGATCGTCACCATGCCGTAGTCGGGATGCTTGTGCGGCTGCACGTTCTGATGCACCCAGCGGGCGAAATCCGGGTCGGCCTTCTTCCACTGGGCAAGGCTTGCCCAGCCTTCGGCGCGGGGCGCAAGCTCCGGCGGCGCGAAATAGGCGGAAATGGCGGCGACGTCCTGCTCGGGCAACTTCAGCTCGGTGTCCTTGAGCTCGGCGAACTCGACTTCCACCTGCCGCGCCAGTTCTTCCGCGCCGGTCTCGTGCACGAGGATCTTGATGCGCGCCTTGTACTTGTTGTCGCGGCGACCGTGGAGGTTGTAAACGCGCATGATCGCGGTCGTGTAGGACAGAAGGTCCTCTTCCGGCAGGAAGTCGCGGATCTTCTTGGCGACCAGCGGCGTGCGGCCCTGCCCGCCGCCGACATAGACGGCAAAGCCGATCTCGCCCTTCTCGTTCTTCTTCAGATGCAGGCCGATATCATGCACCTGGATGGCCGCGCGGTCGCGCTCGGCGCCGGTGACGGCGATCTTGAACTTGCGTGGCAGGAAGGAGAATTCCGGATGGACGGAGGACCACTGGCGCAGGATCTCCGCATAGGGCCGCGGATCGGCGACCTCGTCGGCCGCGGCGCCCGCGAAATGATCGGCCGTGACGTTGCGGATGCAGTTGCCGGAGGTCTGCAGCGCGTGCATCTCGACCGTCGCGAGCTCGGCCAGCGCATCGGGCAGCTCGGAAAGCTTCGGCCAGTTGTACTGGATGTTCTGGCGCGTGGTGAAATGGCCGTAGCCGCGGTCATATTTGCGGGCGATATGGGCCAGCATGCGCATCTGGCGCGAATTCAGCGTGCCGTAGGGAATGGCGACGCGCAGCATATAGGCGTGAAGCTGGAGATAGACGCCGTTCATCAGGCGCAGCGGCTTGAACGCATCCTCGGCCAGCTCGCCGGAAAGGCGGCGCGCGACCTGGTCGCGGAACTGTTCCACGCGGCCGGAGACAAAGGCGTGATCGAATTCGTCGTAACGGTACATGCAATATCCTCAGGCGGCCGTGGCGGCGAGGCCGACATAGCCGGCGGCATAGGCGATGGTCGGGCCCTGCGCGCGGATGCGCTCGCGCATGCGCAGCGGGCGCAGCACGCCGTCGACCTCCTCGACGTCGACCACGTTCACGTCGACCACCTTGTTGTCGGCGAAGGCCTGCTTGCCGGTGGCTTCCAGCGCCTCGACGGCCTCCTTGTGGCGCGCGACGAAGGCGGCCTGGAGCTGTTCGTTCCAGGTGCCGGCGGCGTCGAGCCAGACGGAGATGCCGTCGGAAAGGCGATTGGCTGTCAGAACCTTGTCGGCCATGTCATGCTCCCAGTGCTGCTGTGGCGCGAACCGGATCGCGGGCGGCGAGCGGTTCGGAATGTTCGAAATTGGCGCCGGCGACGGCTTCGCCGATGATCACCATGACCGGGCCGGAAAGCTCGTCGCGATGCTCGAGGCCCGGAAGGTCCTTGAGCGTGCCGTGCAGCAGCCGCTTCTCGCGGCGGCTGGCATTCTCCACGACGGCGACGGTCGTGTCGGCCGGAAGGCCGGCATCCATCAGCCGCGCAGCGACGGAAGCGGCGACCGTGCGGCCCATATAGACGGCGACGGTGGCGCCGGAAATGGCAAGCCGCGCCCAGTCCGGCAGCACGGCGCCCATCAGATCGTGACCGGTGGTGAAGACGAGCGAGGAGGCAACGCCGCGCAGCGTCAGCGGCAGCTCGAAATCGGCGGCGGCCGCGAAGGCCGAGGTGATGCCCGGCACGACCTCGTAAGTGACGCCGGCCTGGCGGAGCGCGGCCATTTCCTCGCCGGCACGGCCATAGACCAGTGGATCGCCGGACTTCAGGCGCACGACGCGCTTGCCTGCCTTGCCGAGCTCGACCAGGAGGTCGTTGATCTCTTCCTGCGACTTGGAATGGCAGCCCTTGCGCTTGCCGACCGACAGGCGCTCGGCATCGCGCCGACCCATGTCGACGATGGCCTGCGGCACGAGCGCATCGAAGACGATGACATCGGCATTCATCATCACGCGCTGGGCGCGCAGCGTCAGCAGGTCTTCCGCGCCCGGACCGGCGCCGACGAGCCAGACATGGCCGGCGGCCCTGTCCTGCGAATTCAGCAGCGCGTTTGCGGAGCGGCGGGCGAGCTCGATATCGCCATTGTCGACGGCATCGGCGACGGCGCCCTGGAAGAAGCGGCGCCAGAAGACGCGGCGGGTGACGCCACGCGGCAGCACGCGGTCGACGGCTTCGCGGTAGCTGTCGGCAAGGCTGGCAAGGCGGCCGAGCGAGGGCGAAAGAAGCTGGTCGACCTGCGCGCGGATCATCTGCGCGAGGACGGGACCAGCGCCCTCCGTGCCGATGGCGACGGCGACAGGCGCGCGGTTGACGAGCGCCGGCGTGAAGAAATCGCAATAGTCGGGCTGGTCCACGGCATTGACCGGGATGTGCAGTTCGCGGGCGGCTGTGGCGATGGCGCGGTCAGCACCCGCATCGCCGGTCGCGGCGAAGACGAGCGTCGCATCCGCGATGGCGTCCTTCGAGAAGGGAGCACGGACGAGATCGAGGCCCTTCTCGGCGATGAAGCGGGCGAAATCGGCCTCCGGCGCCTCGGCCAGAACGACGATCCGGGCATCCGTATTGAAAAGCAGGCGGGTCTTGGCGAAAGCCTCGTCGCCCTCGCCCACGACGACGACCGTCCTGCCGCTGACGCGGAAGAACGCCGGGAATGTCGAGAGCTTGGCCTGTGCTTCGGTCATGGTCGGGTCCGGTTGAAGTGTGCGCAATATCGCGAAAATCGGCCAGCAACAAAAGAAACAGAAATTCCAATGGCCTTGGAGGGGCGTATTGTTTTACTCACAGGCCCCGCATTTTGAGCATAAGTCACCGGCCGCCCTTGCCTGTCCGCGCTCGCGACCGCTAAGGATGCCGGGAAAGCCAATCGGGATTCCCATCATGGACCAGGCTACGCTCGTAAAGCGCCTCCTCGACGTCATCGAATTCGACATCCTGCCGCTGACGCGTCAGGGCGTTCGCGCCGGCAACAAGGTGTTCGGCGCGGCGGTCCTGCGAAAATCCGATCTCTCGCTGGTCATCGCCGAAACGAACAACGAGACGGAAAATCCGCTCTGGCATGGCGAAGTGCACACGCTGAAGCGCCTTTACGAGCGCGTCGAAAAGCCGGACACGAAGGACTACGTCTTCCTCTCGACGCACGAGCCCTGCTCCATGTGCCTTTCGGCCATCACCTGGGCCGGCTTCGACAATTTCTACTATTTCTTCAGCCATGAGGATTCGCGCGACAGCTTCGCGATCCCGCATGACCTGCGCATCCTCAAGGAGGTCTTCCGGCTCGATGCCGGCGGCTATGCGAAGACCAACGCCTTCTGGCATTCAGCCGCCATCGCCGACCTCATCGCCACCTCTGACGAAGCGGCGAAAGTCGATCTCAAGAGGCAGGACGCCGAGATCCGCGCCGCCTATGACGCGCTTTCCGAGTGCTACCAGTCCGGCAAGGCCGGCAACACCATTCCGCTGAACTGAGGGTCGCCATGCAGCCGAGCCGCGACATCGACCGTCTGATCGAAATCATGGCCGCCCTGCGCCAGCCCGAGACCGGCTGCCCCTGGGACGTCGTCCAGACCTTCGAGACGATCAAGCCCTACACGATCGAGGAAGCCTACGAGGTCGCCGACGCCATCGAGCGGAACGACATGGACGACCTCTGCGAGGAGCTGGGCGACCTTCTGCTCCAGGTCGTCTTCCATGGGCGCATGGCCGAGGAGCGCGGCGAATTCGATTTCGGCAGCGTGGTCGAGGCCGTGACCCGCAAGATGATCCGCCGCCATCCGCATGTCTTCGCCCGCTCGGATGCCGACACGCCCGAGGCGGTGAAGCTGCAATGGGACGAGATCAAGCAGGCGGAGAAACGCGAGCGCAAGGAGCGCCGCGCCAAGCGTGGCCTGCCGGAGGATCCGTTGCGCGGCCATCTCGGCTCGGTGCAGCGCTCGTTCCCGGCGCTCGTCGAGGCGCTGAAGCTCCAGGAGCGCGCGGCGAAGGTCGGCTTCGACTGGTCGGAGCCCGCACCGATCCTCGACAAGATCGAGGAGGAGATCGGCGAATTGCGCGAGGCCCTTCGCGACGACGACAAGAAAGCCGTTGCCGACGAGCTCGGCGACCTGATCTTCGCGCTGGTCAATATCGGCCGCCATGTCGGCGCCGACCCGGAAATGGCGCTGCGTGGCACCAACACCAAGTTCCGCAACCGGTTCTCGCATATCGAGGACAGCCTTGCGGCCAATGGCGAAAGCCTCGAAAAGGCGACGCTGGAGCGGATGGAAGAGTTGTGGCAGGCGGCGAAGGGGATCGAGCGACAATTGGCGAAATAGGCCGGGGCCGCCCCTCATCTGCCTGCCGGCACCTTCTCCCCGCAAGCGGGGCGAAGGCCTATGCCGGTCCGGTTTCCCGAACTACCAGCGCCAGCAAGAGAACGGGACCTCTCCACATCTCCCTTCTCCCCGCTTTCGGGGAGAAGGTCGCGGCAGCGGGATGAGGGGCTATTTCACGACCGGACGCGCCGGCGTCAGCGCTCCCAATCTTCCCGCACCGGCTTGCCGCCGATACCGAGCCGGCGGTCGAGCTCCGCGGCTTCCGTTTCCGTCAGCCGCAGTTCCAGCCGCACATTGCCGTCCTCAAGGTCCTCGCGGGCATCGACGATGGAATGATCGTAGATCCACGGCAGAAGCTGCAACTGCATCACGGGCACCACGACGTCCCGATCGACCAGTACGCCGGAAAGGCGCTGGTTGATCTCGGCCAGCAGCCTGTCGACACCCTCGCCGGAAATCGCCGAAACGGCGATGACGTTGGGCTGGCTTTCCGCCTTCTGCACCAGCGCCTCGCGCGCCTCCGGCTCCAGCCGGTCGATCTTGTTCCAGACTTCGAGGATGCGTTCTGCGCCGTCCTTCTCGTCGATGCCGAGATCGGCGAGAATGCGCAGCACGTCGGACGACTGCGCGCCGTTGTCCGGGTCGGACATGTCGCGCACATGCAGGATCAGGTCCGCCTCCAGCACCTCTTCCAGCGTCGCGCGGAAGGCGGCGACGAGGTGGGTCGGCAGGTCGGAGATGAAGCCCACCGTATCGGAGAGGATGACGGTGCGGCCCTGCGGCAGCTTCATGCGGCGCAAGGTCGGGTCGAGCGTGGCGAAGAGCATGTCCTCGGCCAGCACCCCTGCCCCGGTGATGCGGTTGAACAGCGTCGACTTGCCGGCATTGGTATAGCCGACGAGCGCGACGATGGGATGCGGCACCTTCTTGCGCTTGGAGCGGTGAAGCTGGCGGGTGCGGCGCACCTGCTCCAGCTCGCGCTCCAGCTTGACGATCTTGTCCTGCAAGAGGCGGCGGTCGGCCTCGATCTGCGTTTCGCCCGGGCCGCCCATGAAGCCCGCGCCGCCGCGCTGGCGCTCGAGGTGGGTCCAGCTCCGCACGAGACGACCGCGCTGGTAGTTGAGATGGGCGAGCTCGACCTGAAGCGTGCCTTCCTTGGTGGAGGCCCGGCGGCCGAAGATTTCGAGAATGAGGCCGGTTCGGTCGATGACCTTGGCGTTCCATTCCTTCTCGAGATTGCGCTGCTGCACGGGCGTCAGGGGATGGTCGACGATGACGAGGCCGGCATCGTGCTCGTCGAGCGCCGCCTTGATCTCCTCTATCTTGCCGCTGCCGAGCAGCGTGCCGGGCTTCGGCTGGCTGACGGGCACGATGGCCGAGAAGGCGACGGTGAGGTCGATGGCGCGGGCAAGGCCAATCGCCTCTTCCAGACGCGCCTCGTCGGATCGCGGCGCGGGGGCTGCCGGGTCAGGCTTGGCGCGCGCGGCCTTCAGCACCGGCACGATGACGACGGCACGCATGTCGTCCCGGTGCTTTTCGGCTTCCGGGACGATGGAGTCCTTGCTTGTATCGGATTTGCTAATGTTCTTGGGTCCTGTCAGGAGCCGCTTTCCTCGGTCTCGAACATCTGCAGCGGCTGGCCGGGCATGATGGTGGAGATCGCGTGCTTGTAGACGAGCTGCGAGTGGCCGTCGCGACGAAGCAGCACACAGAAGTTGTCGAAGGAGGTGACAACCCCGGTCAGCTTGACCCCGTTGATGAGGAAGATCGTCAGGGAAATTTTTTGCTTGCGAACGGTGTTAAGGAAAAGATCCTGAAGGTTCTGAGAACGTTCCGCCATGGCGCCGCTTCTTTCTGATTGCCGGCCCTCAAGACCGGATTGACTGAAAATAAATGTCCCCAGGCCCGGAAGAAACTCCCGGACCGTCGGGTTTGGTATCAAATCGCGGTCTTCTCCGCAACGGCGAAAAAAGCGTCCCGAAGTTTCTGCGCGGTCAGGCCGGGATGGCCGTTGGCGATGGCGTGGCCGTCGATGGCGACGACCGGCAGGCAGATCGTCGTCGCGCCGGTGACGAAGACTTCCCGCGCTTCCAGCATTTCCGCGACGGAAAAGCGCCGCTCCTCCACCGCAATGCCGAGTTTTGCGGCAACGTCCATCAGCGTCGTGCGGGTGATGCCGCGCAGGATCGCGCGGTCGGCCGGGCGCGTCACGAGCCGGCCCGCCTTGTCGACGATCCACAGGTTCGTCGCACCACCCTCCGTCACATTGCCCTCGGCATCGACGAAGATCGCTTCCTGCGCGCCCGCCTCCTTCGCCTGCTGGCGGGCAAGTACGTTCGGCAAGAGGCCGACCGTCTTGATGTCCACCCGCTCCCAGCGATTGTCCGGAACGGTCACCGCCTTGATGCCGGCCGCATATTTCTCGGCACCTGCCGCTGCGCTCAGGGCTTTCGCGGTGACGACGAGCGAGGCCCGCACCTCCGGCGACGGGAAGACATGGTCACGGCGGGCCGTGCCGCGCGTCACCTGGAGATAGACCATGCCGTCGGTCACGCGGTTGCGGCGAAGCACTTCCTTCATGATTCCGACCAGCGCGGCGCGTGGCATCGGCGGGCGGATGCGGATTTCACCCAGCGAGCGGTCGAGCCGGTCGAGATGGCGCGTCAGGTCCACGATGAAGCCATGCCGTATCTGGCAGACCTCGTAGACGGCATCGGCGAAGAGGAAGCCGCGGTCGTCGATATGCACGGCGGCATCGGCATGGCGAACGTAGCGGCCGTTGACATAGGCGAAACGGGGCATGGGAAATCCTAGAAATACTGGATGCTGACGCGAAAGAGCTGCTCGACATGGCGCACGGCCGCCGCCGCGGCGAAGAGCACGACCCGGTCCTTCGCTTTGATCTTGGTGTTACCATCCGGGCGGATCACCGTCTGGTCGCGATAGACCGCACCAATGCGGATGCCCGGCGGCAGCTCGATCTCGCGCAGCGGGCGGCCGACCAGCGGCGAGGTTTCCAGCGCCTCGGCCTCGATCACCTCGGCCGAGCCCTTCTGAACGGCATAGACCGCGCGGATGCGGCCCTTGCGGACATGTTGCAGGATGCCGGAGATCGTGACGGCGCGCGGATTGATATGCGCGTCGATGCCGAGGGTCTTGGTGAAATCCTCATAGGCAGGATCGTTGATCAGGACTAGGTTCTGCTTGCAGCCGAGACGCTTGGCCATGACGCTGCCGAGAATGTTGATCTGGTCGTTGTTGGTGAGCGCGACGATCAGGTCCGCATCCTGGATATCGGCTTGCAGCAGCATCCGCTGGTCGAGCGCCGAGCCGTGCAGCACGACGGCATTGCGCAGCTTGTCGGCGACCGCGACGGCGCGCTCGCGGTCGCTCTCGATGATCTTGAGCCGCGTCTTCGGCTGGTAATCCTCGATGGCCTTGGCGACGAAATAGCCGATATTACCGCCGCCGGCGATGACGATGCGGGCGGCCTCCTGCTCCTCGTGGCCGAAGAGCGCGAGCGTGCGCCGCACATGCCCCTTGTCGCAGACCACATAGGCGAGATCGCCGGAATGGAGCTGGTCGGAGGAATTGGGAACGAAGAGCCTGCCGTTGGAATAGATGCCGGTGACGGTGGCGTTGAGGTCCGGGAAAAGCTCGCTGAGCTGTTTCAGCGGCGTCTCGACGACCGGACAATCCTCCATGCACTCGATGGCCACCATGACGATGCGGTCGTCGGCGAAGCGCACGACATCCGTCGCACCGGGGAAGGAGATGCGCCGCAGCACCATCTTGCCCACCTCCACCTCGGGCGAGATGGTGACGTCGATGGGCATGTTCTCGCGCGAGAAGAGATCGGAATATTCCGGCGCCAGATAGTTCTGCGAGCGAATGCGGGCAATCTTGGTCGGCACGTTGAAGAGCGAATGCGCCACCTGGCAGGCGACCATGTTGATCTCGTCGAACAGCGTCACGGCGATGATCATGTCCGCCTGGTCGGCGCCGGCCTTCGCCAGCACCTCGGGATGCGCGCCGTGGCCGACGACGCCGCTGACGTCGAGCGTCTCGGTGATGGCCGCTATCAGCGAGGGCTGATTGTCGATCACCGAGACGTCGTTACCCTCTTCGGACAACCGTTCTGCGATACCGTAGCCGACGCGTCCGGCGCCGCAGATGATGACCTTCATGACGTCGAATCCCTCAAATCCCCGAGGGCCTTATACGCCAAGCGACTTCAGTTTGCGATGGAGCGCGGAGCGTTCCATGCCGACGAATTCGGCCGTGCGGGAGATGTTGCCGCCGAAACGGTTGATCTGGGCGATGAGATAGTCCCGCTCGAACATTTCGCGCGCCTCGCGCAGCGGCAGCGTCATGATGTGCTGGTCGCCCTGGGTCGAGATCTTCGGCAGCATGTCGCCCACTTCCGTCGGCAGCATGTCGGCGGTGATCGGCGTATCGGGACCATCGCTGCGGGCGAGGATCATCAGCCGCTCGATATTGTTGCGGAGCTGGCGGATATTGCCCGGCCAGTCGTGCGCCTGGAGCACGGCGAGCGCATCGTCGCCGATCTTGCGTGCCCGGATGCCGGCCTGCTCGCTGACCTGGCGCATGAACATGTCGACGAGGAAGGGAATGTCCTCACGCCGCTCGGCAAGCGGCGGCACGCGCACCGGCACCACCGCGAGGCGATGGTAGAGGTCTTCCCGGAAGCCGCCCTCGGCGATCAGGCTTTCGAGATTGTAGGCGGTGGAGGAGATGATGCGCACATCGACCTTCACCCGCTTGGAGCCGCCGACGCGCTCGAACTGCTGGTCGACGAGCACGCGCAGGATCTTGTTCTGCGTCTCGCGCGGCATCTCGCCGATCTCGTCGAGATAGAGGATGCCGCCATGGGCCTCCTCCAGCGCGCCGGTGCGGCGCGGCTGGCCGGGCGTGCCCTCCGTGCCGAACAGCGCGATCTCCATGCGCTCCGGCGTGATGGCCGCCGCGTTCAGCACGACGAACGGGCCGTTCGCGCGGCTCGACTTGCGGTGGATCATCCGCGCCACCAGCTCCTTGCCGGAGCCTGAGGGGCCGAGGATCATGATGCGGCTATTGGTCGGGGAAACCTTCTCGATATTCTGGCGAAGCTGCGAGACGGCGACGGAGGTGCCGATCAGCTCGGCCGGATCGCCGGAGCGCTTCTTCAGCTCCGTCACCTCGCGGCGCAGCTTGGAATTCTCCAGCGCCCGCTCGGCGATCAGGATCAGCCGGTCAGCCTTGAAGGGCTTCTCGATGAAATCGTAGGCGCCGCGGCGGATTGCCGAGACGGCCGTCTCGATATTGCCGTGGCCGGAGATCATCACGACCGGCAGGTCCGGGTAGCGGCTCTTGATCTCGTCGAGCAGCGCGAGGCCGTCGAGCTTGCTGCCCTGCATCCAGATATCGAGGAAGACGAGGCGCGGCACGCGGTCGCTGATGGCGGCAAGCGCGCTGTCGCTGTCGAAGGCAGTGCGCGTCTCGTGCCCCTCGTCCGAAAGAATGCCGGAGACGATCTCGCGGATGTCCTCTTCGTCGTCCACTACGAGAATATCAGACGCCATGGCTCATTTCCTTGCTCTTATTATCCGCATCGGCGGCCACCGTTTCCTCGTAGGGCAGGATCACGCGGATCATCGCCCCATGGCCGTGGTCGAAGTCCGCAGGCGCATCGTGCAGCTCGAGCTGCCCACCATGGTCTTCGATGATCTTCTTGACGATTGCGAGGCCGAGCCCCGTGCCCTTCTCACGCATCGTCATATAGGGTTCGAGAATACGGTGCCGGTTCTCGGTCGGCAGGCCCTTCCCGTTGTCGACGACATCGACGACGAAGCGGCGACCCGCATCGTCCGGCCGGGCACGCACGAGGATCTTGCGCTCGTCGCGCGAGGCATCCGGCGGCAGCGCCTCGATGGCCTCCACCGCATTCTTGATGAGATTGCCGAAGGCCTGGCCGAGCATGCGCGCATCGAACAATCCGGTCAGCGGGACCTCGCCGAGGTCCTTGTGGAAGGCGACGTGGTTGTTGCCCATCTCGCGCAGGAACACCGCATCCTTGAGGATGCCGCGCAGGTCCGAGCGTTCCTTGGTCGGCTTCGGCATGCGCGCGAAGGCGGAGAATTCGTCCACCATGCGGCCGATGTCCTCGACCTGACGCACGATGGTGTCCGTACACTGGTCGAAGACCGCGCGGTCCTCCTGGTCGATCTGCTTGCCGTAGCGGCGGCGGATGCGTTCGGCGGAAAGCTGGATAGGCGTCAGCGGGTTCTTGATCTCGTGGGCGATGCGGCGCGCCACGTCCGCCCAGGCGGTCGAGCGCTGAGCGATGACGAGGTCCGTGATGTCGTCGATGGTGACGACGTAGGATTCCTGCGCGTCCTTGGCCTCTTCGCGCGTCACCTGCACGTTCAGCGTCCGCTCCTTGCCGCCGTGCATGATGTTGACCTGCCGGCGGTAATCGTTGCGGTGGCGGTGCGATCCTTCCGCCAGCACGGCGGCGATCTCCGGCGCCACCTCGGCAAGCGGCTGGCCGATCAGGTCGTTCACCTGCCGGCCGAGCAGGATTTCCGCGGAAAGATTGGCGATGGTCACGCGGCCATCGCCCTCGACGCCGATGACGGCGGCCGTCACGCCCGACAGCACCGCCTCGATGAAGCGCCGGCGATGGTCGACCTCGTCCTTCGCGTCGAGGATCTGGTCCTGCTGCGCACGAATCTCGGCGATCATCTTGTTGAAGGTGCGCGAGAGATTACCGACGTCGCCATCGGCGACGCGCACCGGCACGCTGACGTCGAGATTGCCGGAGGCGACGCTGTCGGCCGCGCCGATCAACTGGCGGATCGGCCGCACGATACGGTCGGCCACCGCGATGGCGGTCCAGATGGCGGCGAGAAGCACGATCAGCGCGAAGCCGATATAGAGCACACCGAAGGCGATCTGCAGCGTCGTGCGCCCGGCCTCGAGTGCGCGGTATTCGGCGGTGTTCTCCTCCATCAGCCGCATCGAGCGCATCACCTCGGGATCGACCGTGCGGATCGTGTAGAGGAAGGCGTCCGGTATGTTTTCCAGCTTGATGATCGCGCCGACGAGGTTCGTCGCGCCCGGCGGGATGAGCGTCGGCTGGCCTGCGGCGGAGGCTCTCAGCGCGTCCTCGGGGATCGGCGGCAAGGGATTTTCGGTCTGGATATTGGCCTGCAGGATAGTCGATCCGTCGGCGCGCATCAGGAAGGCGCCGAGCATCCCGCGCCCGCGCGCCTGCCGCGTCATCAGCTCGATGAAGCCGGTGCGGTCGAGGCTGTAGAGCTGGCGGTTGCGGTCGAGGTCGTTGGCCATGGAGACCGTCTGGCCTTGCAGATAGCTGGCATTTTCCAGCACATAGGCCTGCGCCACGTTCAGCGACGAGCTGACGATCGACTGGGTGCGGATGGAAAACCACCGGTCGAGGCCGACATCGAGCGTGATGGACGCGAAGATGGCGACGAGCACGGCGGGCGTGATCGCCACGATCGAGAACAGCGCGACGATGCGCACGTGAAGCCGCGCGGCGGCACGGCCGCGGCTGCGGGCGCGCAGCAGCCGCAGGATCTCGCGGCCGATCAGGAACATCAGGCCGACGACGAAGAGCGCGTTGACCGACGCCGAGGCGATGACGACGTTGGCTTCCGGCTTGATCGGCGTCAGGCCGAGCAGGATGAACAGCGAGATCGTCGCGGCGACGAGCGCGCCGCCGGCCAGGAGAAGCCCCGGCAAGGCGAAGGAGGCGCGCCGGTCGGCGACCGCCCCGTTTTCCTGTCCTTCCGAAAGCAGGCTCACGCCTTCCGTCATCTGCCGCATCGCTCCCCGGCCGTGCACTTTTGGCGCACCGGCGTTCTATCTTGTTTTCCGGGATGGCGCCGGCCGCGTAGAACCGGGTGCCACGCGCCCACGGTTCCGACGGCCGGGCATGCGGGCCTATTCGGCCGCAAACCCCTCTGTTACCCTCAAGCAACAGATTGTGGCCAAAATGCAACGCCCCTTGGCGGCAAGTCAAGCGGAACGGGAACTTCTATACACAGATACACCCAGTTCGCGAATTTTCTTGCGCAGCGTGTTGCGGTTGAGGCCGAGGAGGTCGGCAGCCTTGATCTGGTTGCCACGGGTGGCGGTGAGCGCGGCAAGAATCAGCGGATACTCCATCTCGGCCAGCACGCGCTCATAGAGGCCCGATGGCGGCAGGCTGTCGCCGAAACTTGCGAAATACTGCCGCATGTTCTCTTCCACGGCCTGCGAGATCGACAGCGATCCGCTGCGCGGCACCGCCTTTTCGATGGGGCTGTCGGGAATGTCGGCGCGCAGCTCTGCCTCGATGATCTCGCGGGTGATGATGTCCTGCGGATAGAGCGCGGTCAGCCGGCGCACGACGTTTTCCAGTTCGCGCACGTTGCCTGGCCATGGATGCGCCTTCATCAGCTCCAGCGCCTCCTGGTCGAAGCGCTTGGCATCCAGCCCCTCCTTCTCCGCCTGCTGCACGAAATGGCGCACGAGATCGGGAATGTCCTCCGCCCGGTCGCGCAGCGGCGGCAGGCGCAGCGGCACGACGTTGAGGCGGTAATAGAGGTCTTCGCGGAAAAGGCCCTGGTTGATCGACTGCTTCAGGTCCTTGTTGGTCGCGGCGACGATGCGGACATCGGTGCGGATCGGCGTGCGGCCGCCGACGGTGGTGTATTCGCCCTGCTGGAGAACGCGCAGAAGCCGGGTCTGCGCGTCCATCGGCATGTCGCCGATCTCGTCGAGGAAGAGCGTGCCGCCCTCGGCCTGCTCGAAACGGCCGGTGGAGCGGGTCTGCGCGCCGGTGAAGGCGCCCTTCTCGTGGCCGAAGAGCTCCGATTCGATGAGGTCGCGCGGGATCGCCGCCATATTGATGGCGACGAAGGGGCCGTTCCGGCGCTTGCCGTAGTCGTGCAACGCGCGGGCGACAAGTTCCTTGCCGGTACCCGATTCGCCGGTGATCATCAGCGTCAGGTCCGTCTGCATCAGGCGGGCGAGCACGCGGTAGATCTCCTGCATGGCCGCCGAGCGGCCGACGAGCGGCATGCCGTCCTGCGCGTCGTCGTCGAGGCGGGCCGGCTTGCGCTTCGGTTCGGAGAGCGCCCGGCCGATGATGGCGATCAGTTCGGTGAGGTCGAAGGGTTTCGGCAGGTAGTCGTAGGCGCCCTTTTCCGAGGCCTTGATCGCCGTCATGAAGGTGTTCTGCGCGCTCATGACGAGCACCGGCAAGTCGGGCCGCGCCTTCTTGATGCGCGGCAGCAGGTCGAAGGCGTTCTCGTCCGGCATGACGACGTCGGTCACGACGATGTCGCCCTCGCCGGCGGCGATCCAGCGCCACAGGGTCGCTGCATTGGAGGTGATCCTCACGTCATAACCCGCGCGGCTCAAGGCCTGGTTGAGCACGGTGCGGATCGCGGCATCGTCATCGGCAACGAGGACTGTGGCGCCTGTCATCAATCATGTCCTTTGGTCTTGGGATAGTCGTCGTCTTCACTGACGCCGCGGGAGGCCGGCATCAGCACGCGGAAAGTGGTTCGGGCGCCCTGGCTGTCGCATTCGACGATGCCGCCATGGCCGCCGATGATCTTGGCGACCAAGGCGAGGCCGAGGCCGGAGCCGTTGGTCTTGGTGGTGATGAAGGGATCGAAGAGATGCGGCAGCAGGTCGGCCGGCACGCCCGGCCCGTTGTCGTGCACGCAGAACTCCAGCGGCAGCGAAATCTTCTCCCGCGTACCAGCGACGGAGAGCCGGATGCCCGGCCGGTAGGCGGTGGTGAGCAGTATCTCTCCGTCCGGCCGGTCGCCTATGGCTTCCGAGGCGTTCTTGATGAGGTTGAGGAACACCTGCACGAGCTGGTCGCGATTGGCATAGACCGGCGGCAGCGAGGGGTCGTAGAGCTCGCTGATCTTGATATTGCGCGCAAAGCCGGCTTTCGCGACGGCTTTCACATGGTCGAGCACGGAATGGATGTTGACGGGCACGCGATCGACCGGGCGCTCGTCGGAGAAGACCTCCATGCGGTCGACCAGCGAGACGATGCGGTCGGTCTCGTCGCAGATGAGCCGCGTCAGCGCCCGGTCCTCGTCGATGACGGAGGTTTCCAGAAGCTGCGCCGCGCCGCGGATGCCCGAGAGCGGATTCTTGATTTCATGCGCCAGCATCGAGGCAAGGCCCGTCACGGAGCGGGCGGCGGCGCGGTGGGTGAGCTGACGGTCGATCTTGTCCGCCATCGAACGCTCCTGGATCACCACGACCACGGAGCCCGGATCGGTGGTGACCGGCGCCACATAGATATCGACGAGCTTTTCCGCGCCAAGACGCGGGGAGCTGAGGTCTACCCGGTATTCGCTGACCGGCGCCTTGCGCTCGCGCACCTGGTCGATCAGCGTCAGGAGCGGACTGCCGAAGGGAATGAAGGCCGAGATGTCGTGGCGCGCGAGATGGCTCGCGCTCGCCCCGAAGAAGGATTCGGCCTCCCAATTGGCGAAGGCGATCAGCCCGCCTGCATCGACGAGGATCACCGGGTTCTGGATGGCGTTGAGCACGGCGAGCGCAAGCTCGGGCGCGCGTGCCGCATTGGGATCTGCCGGCTTGCCGGTCATGCGGCCTCTCCGAGCTTCGCTGTCCCGGCCGAAAGCAGGGCCTCGGCCAGCCGTCCGGCGACGAGATCGCTGTCGCGCGCCGTCATGATCTCGGCCTTCGCCGCGCCGGGCAGACCGGGTGCGAAACGCTCCAGATACCAGCCGACATGTTTTCGCGCATGACGCAGGCCCGCCTCGATGCCGTAGAAATCGAGCATCATGCGGTAGTGCTCGACCGCGAGCGTCGAAACCTCCTCCGCGGAGGGGTGCCCGCATGCCCCCGCCAGCACCGCCGGATGCCAGGGCCGGCCCTGCGCGGAGCGGCCGACCATCACAGCATCCGCCCCGGAGCGGCGGAGGATTTCCAGCGCGTCCTCGGCCGTATCGACATCGCCATTGGCAATGAGCGGAATGGAGAGGACATCGCGCACGGCGCGGATCGCATCCCAGTCGGCCCTGCCCTCATAGAACTGCATGCGCGTGCGCCCGTGCACGGTGATCATCGCCGCGCCCGCCGCCTGGGCGCGGGCCGCGATATGCGGGGCGTTCAGCGAATCATGGTCCCAGCCGAGCCGCATCTTCACCGTGACCGGCACCTTCACGGCGTCGACAGTCGCCTCGATCAGGCCGAGCGCATGGTCGGGATCGCGCATCAGCGCGGATCCGGAATAGCCGCCGATCACCTTCTTGGCCGGGCAGCCCATATTGATGTCGATAATGTCGGCACCCTCGCCTTCCGCGATGCGCGCCGCCTCCGCCATCCAGTGCGCCTCGCGCCCGGCGAGCTGCACCATATGCGGGCGGATGCCGCAATTGCGGATGCGCGACCAGCTTTCCCGCGCGTTCAGCGCCAGCTCGCGGCTCGCCACCATCTCCGTAACCACCAGCCCCGCGCCAAAACGCCAGGCGAGATCGCGGAACGGCAGGTCCGTGACACCGGACATCGGCGCCAGCACCACACGGTTGCGCAGGGTCTGCGAACCGATCGCCAGCGGTGCGGAAAGTTGGGGGATCGCCAATTGCTTATCTTTCAAGCAGGTCATGTTTTTGCACTATTTTTAGCCACTATTCTCGTTCTTGCCAAGCCGCAATCACGCCCGGACGCAATTTTCCGCGCGGCGCTGGCATTGCCGCATCCTTCCGGCTAAACCACCCCGAACGCTTTGAAACGGAGGTGTGGAACCGAGATGCTGGCGGAAAATGCGCTATCCTGCGGTGTTGTGATCGTTGCCGCCGGGCGCGGCGAGCGGGCGGGCAGCCATGCCGAAGGCCCCAAGCAATACCGCCGCATCGGCGGAAGGCCGGTCATCTCCCATACGCTCGATCTCTTTGTCAATTGGCCGCATGCCAAGCGTATCGTCGTCGTGATTCATCCCGATGACGAGGTACTGTTCGAAACCGCCCGCGCCGCCGCCCAGCCCGCCGGCGACCGCCTGACGGTCGTCCATGGCGGCCAGACGCGCCAGCAGTCCGTGCTTGCCGGTCTCGAAGCGCTGGCCGTAGACGAGGTCAGCCATGTGCTGATCCAGGATGCCGTGCGCCCCTTCGTCGAGCCCGCTATCCTGGAGCGCACGCTTACCGCCTTCCATCACGGCGCGCGCGCCGTCCTGCCCGCCGTCGCGGTCGCGGACACGCTGAAGCGCGCGGATGCCAACGGCAATGTCGCCGAAACGGTCTCCCGCTCCGGCCTTTTCGCGGCGCAGACGCCGCAGTCCTTCCACTTCCAGACCATCCTGGAAGCCCATCGCCGCGCAAGCGCCTCCGGCCGCACAGATTTCACCGACGATGCGTCCATTGCCGAATGGGCCGGGGTGCGCGTGCATCTCGTCGAAGGCAGTGCCGGCAACGTCAAGCTCACGCTACAGAAGGATATCGCCATGGCCGACCAGCGCCTTTCCCATGGATTGCCCGACGTGCGCACCGGTAACGGCTATGACGTGCACCAGCTCGTCGAAGGCGACGGCGTAACACTCTGCGGCCTCTTCATCCCGCACGACCAGAGGCTTTCCGGTCATTCCGACGCGGATGTCGCGCTGCACGCCCTGACGGATGCCCTGCTCGCCACCTGCGGCGCCGGCGATATCGGCGACCATTTCCCGCCGTCCGATCCGCAATGGAAGGGCGCCGCCTCGCGCATCTTCCTCGAACATGCGGCGGCCATCGTGCGCGCCAACGGCGGCACGATCATGAATGCCGACGTCTCGCTGATCGCCGAGGCGCCGAAGGTCGGCCCGCACCGCGAGGCGATGCGGCGGAACCTTGCGGAATTCCTCGGCATTTCGCAGGATCGCTGCTCGGTGAAGGCGACGACGAACGAGAAGATCGGCTTCGTCGGGCGGCGCGAAGGCATCGCCGCGATCGCCACGGCCACCGTGGTCTACAGGGGGAGCGAGGCATGAGCATCTGGCCGGAGGACATCGAGAAGACCGCGCGGCGCATCGTCACCGATTTTTCCGCGCGCGGGCTGATGATCGCGACCGCCGAATCCTGCACGGCGGGCCTCATTGCCGGCGCACTCACCGAGATCGCCGGCTCGTCCAACGCCTTCGACCGCGGCTTCGTCACCTATTCCAACGCGGCGAAGCAGCAGATGATCGGCGTTTCGGCCGAAACGCTGAAAGCGCATGGCGCCGTCTCGCGCCCGACAGCGCTGGAGATGGCGGAAGGCGCCATTCGGCATTCGAACGCGGACATCTCGGTCGCCGTCACCGGCATTGCCGGCCCCGGCGGCGGCACGGACGAAAAACCGGTCGGCCTCGTCCATCTTGCCGCCGCGCGCAAAGGCCGCGAAACGCTGCATCGGGAAATGCGTTACGGCGATATCGGCCGTAGCGCCGTGCGGCTCGCGACGATCCGCACGGCCCTTGAAATGCTGGTCGAATTGTCAGCCGATTGACGGATCGCCATAGATCGCCGCTGCACGCTTCTCGAAGGCGTCGGTGAACATGCGGAAGGCGCGGTCGAACATCGAGCCCATCAGCGCGCCGAGGATGCGGCTCTTGAACTCGTAGTCGATGAAGAAATGCACCGAACAGCCGCCGTCCGGCGTCGGCTCGAAGCGCCAGCGGTTGTCGAGATAGCGGAAAGGCCCATCGATATATTTCACGTCGATGGCCCGCTCGGCCCGGTTCAGCAGCACCTGCGTCGTAAAGGTCTCGCGGATCGCCTTGTAGCCGACCGTCATGTCCGCGATCAGCAGCTCCTTGCCGTCCCGCTCCTTGCGCGAACGCACCGCCAGCCCCTCGCAGAGGGGCAGGAATTCCGGGTAGCGCTCGACATCGGCGACGAGGTCGTACATCTGCTCGGGCGTATGGGGAACGGGTCTGCGGGTTTCGAACTGGGGCATGGCCGAGAGCTAATGAACCGCGGCAAGTCTTGCAAGTAGCCGGTTGTTCTCGCGCCGCGATTTCAACACGCAAACCGGCACTTCGGGTCCAAATGCCGCAAGATTCTCCTCGATCTCGGGACTTTCCGTCTTCTCGAAATTCCAGACATAGGCAAGGAATTCACGGTCGATCTTCTCCGGACAATCGTCGGCCATTTCCGGCCGCGAGCGCCCGCGATAGCGCAGCCAGCGCGAAATCACGCCGTAAAGCGACATCAGGCGCGGCGGGCGAAGCCATAGTACCAGATGGGTGCGCGGCAGGCGCAGCGGCAGGGTGCCGGGGCTGGTGCCGTCGATGATCCAGCGCTCGCCTGCGACGATCCCCTGAAGACGCGCCAGCGCCTCGGCGCGCGGGCGCGTCTGCCAGCCCGGCAGCCAGAATATCTCCCGGTCCATCGAGACGTAAGGCAGGCCGAGCCGGCCGGCGAGCCTCAGCGCCAGCGTGCTCTTGCCGCTGCCCGAACAGCCGATCACCAGCACGCGCTCCGCGGTCTTCAACCGCTCCGCCGCTTCCTCGATCGTGATCGTCATCGCCGCCTCCGAAATGAAAACCCCGCCGTCGGGCAGGACGGCGGGGCTTAAAGGAGACCGGCGGAAAAGTCTATTCCGCGGCGGCGAGAAGTTTTTTCTCGCGCGCGGTGCGCAGGCGGGCGAAGTCGTCACCGGCATGGTGCGAGGAGCGCGTCAGCGGGCTGGAGGAGACCATCAGGAAGCCCTTGGTATAGGCGACGGTCTCGTAGGACTTGAACTCTTCCGGCGTGACGAACTTTTCCACCTTGTGGTGCTTTCGCGTCGGCTGGAGATACTGGCCGATGGTCAGGAAGTCGACATCGGCGGTGCGCAGGTCGTCCATGAGCTGAAGCACTTCGTTGCGCTCCTCGCCAAGGCCCACCATGATGCCCGACTTGGTGAACATGGTCGGGTCCAGTTCCTTCACGCGCTGCAACAGGCGGACGGAGTGGAAGTAGCGCGCGCCGGGGCGAACCGTCAGGTAATTGCCCGGCACGGTCTCCATGTTGTGGTTGAAGACGTCGGGCTTGGCGGCGACGACGCGCTCCAGCGCACCCGGCTTCTTGAGGAAGTCCGGCGTCAGGATCTCGATGGTCGTTGCGGGGGACGCCGCGCGGATCGCCCAGATCACCTTCTCGAAATGCTCAGCGCCGCCGTCTTCCAGATCGTCGCGGTCGACGGACGTGATGACGACATGCGACAGGCCCATCTGCTTGACGGCCTTGGCGACGTTTTCCGGCTCCGCCATGTCGAGTGCATTGGGCTTGCCCGTCGCCACGTTGCAGAAGGCGCAGGCGCGGGTACAGATCTCGCCCATGATCATGAAGGTCGCGTGCTTCTTATCCCAGCACTCGCCGATATTCGGGCAGCCCGCTTCCTCGCAGACCGTTACCAGCTTGTGCGAGCGCACGAGATCGCGCGTTTCCTGATAGCCCTTGGAGACCGGCGCCTTGACGCGGATCCATTCCGGCTTGCGCAGCACCTCGGTATCCGGCCGGTGGGCCTTTTCCGGGTGGCGAACGCGCGGGGCGTTCGGATCAGGATTGGTGCGGTCGAGAATGGTGACCATGTCTATCCACTTCCTAGCGGGCTTCTGCGCCCGTCTTGCGGACCGAAATTCGAAAGCCCGCCTCATGTGGAGGCGGGCTTTAGCACGTTCAAGCGTTCAGTGCACGTCCATAGGCGTCGAGCACGCTTTCCTTCATCGTTTCCGAGATCGTCGGATGCGGGAAGATCGTGTGCATCAGTTCTTCCTCGGTCGTCTCGAGGTTCATGGCGACGACGAAGCCCTGGATCATTTCCGTCACTTCAGCGCCCACCATATGCGCGCCGAGCAGTTCGCCGGTCTTCTTGTCGAAGACCGTCTTAACCATGCCCTGGTCCTCGCCGAGCGCCACGGCCTTGCCGTTGCCGGCGAAGGTGAAGCGGCCGACGCGGATATCGCGGCCCTGTTCCTTGGCCTTGGCTTCCGTGAGGCCGACGGAGGCGACCTGCGGGTGGCAATAGGTGCAGCCCGGGATCTTGGACTTGTCCATCGGATGGACGTTCGGCAGGCCGGCGATCTTCTCGATGCAGATGACAGCCTCGTGCTCGGCCTTGTGGGCGAGCATCGGCGGGCCGGCAACGTCACCGATGGCGTAGATGCCGGGAACGTTGGTCTTGCCGTAGCCGTCGATGGCGATGAAGCCGCGGTCGGTCTTCACGCCGATCGCCTCGAGGCCGATATTCTCGATATTGGCCTGCACGCCGACGGCCGAGATCATGCGGTCGGCGGTGATCTTCTCGATCTTGCCGTCCTTCATCTCGACATGGGCGGTGACGGAGTTGGCGCCCTTTTCCACCTTGGCGACCTTGGCCTCCAGATGGATCTTCATGCCCTGCTTCTCGAACTGCTTCTTGGCGAGCGCCGAGATCTCGACGTCCTCGACCGGCATGACGCTCTTCATCACTTCGACTACCGTCACATCGACGCCGAGCGTGCGGTAGAAGGAAGCGAATTCGATGCCGATGGCGCCCGAGCCCATGACGAGCAGCGACTTCGGCATTTCCTCCGGCTTCATCGCCTCGAAATAGGTCCAGATCAGCTTGCCGTCCGGCTCGATGCCCGGCAGGGCGCGCGGGCGGGCGCCGGTGGCGATGACGATATGCTTGGCGGTGTAGGTGCCTTCGGGAAGGACGTTCTTCGGAACCGGCGCCTGCGGCTGCTGGATCGCCTTGGTCGTCTTGGAAACGACGATCTCGCCGGGCTTGGTCAGCTTGGCCTCGCCCCAGATGACGTCGACCTTGTTCTTCTTCATCAGGAAGCCGACGCCGCCGTTCATGCGCTGGGCGATGCCGCGCGAGCGGGCGACGATGGCCTTGAGGTCCGGCGTCACCGAGCCTTCGACCTTGATGCCGTAATCGCCCGGATGCTGGGCGTAATGGAAGATCTCGGCCGAGCGCAGCAGCGCCTTGGTCGGGATGCAGCCCCAGTTGGAGCAGATGCCGGCGAGGTGCTCGCGCTCCACGATGGCCGTCTTCAGGCCCAATTGCGCGGCGCGGATCGCGGCGATGTAGCCGCCCGGACCCGAACCGATAACGATGACGTCGTAGGCATTCGACATGAGCGCTTCCACTCCTCTGTTGTTCGCATGCGCCGCGGCCGGAGGGTCGCCCCGGCGCGGCATGACGAGGAGCGGGAAGCCCGTTCCTCAGGGAATGTCCTCGACCTTTTCCGGCCGGATGAGCATCCCGTAGATTTCGTCCTTGAGCCGCATCCGCATCTTCCGCATGTCGGCCATGTGGAAGTCGTCGACCGGCTCGATGTCAGTCTCGGCACGGTGAATGGCGAGATTCACCGTCTGGTATTCCTCGCAAATCCGGTGGAAGTGGCCGTCGATCTCGCGAAGATGGCGGATCGCGGCAACGTGCTCCGGAAATTCCTCTGCCAGTTGGTGCGGGGTGTTCGGCATGTCCATCTCCTTAACCGGGGTTGATGGTGACAGCCTAGCTTTCCCGCGCCTTCACTCCTTGATCCCGGTCAAAGCCCGAGCATCATGCGCACGATCGGCTCGAGGCCCTTACCGATCGCCCGCGTGTTCTTCGCATCGAGATGCACGCCGTCGAGCGGCGTCGTCCCGGCCACGGAACCCGCGTCGAAGAAGCCGCAGCCGATCTCGTCCGCAAGGTCCGAATAGAGCGTCGCCAGCATGGCCGATTGCTCCACGCCGCCGGCGAACATCGCGGCAAAAGCGGTGTTCGCGGTCTCGCAAAGCGGCGGCGGCGAGACGATCAGTACTTCCGGGCTCTCCTCCGCATTGAACGACCAGGCATGATGGCGCACCAGCGACACCAGCCGCTCCACGCCCTGCACCGCACCGAACGCCGTTCCGCAGACGGCCGGCTTCATGTCGTTGGTGCCGAGCAGGATGATGACGAGGTCGATCGGATCGTGGCTGTGCAGGATGGTCGGCAGGATGCGCGCGCCGTTGCGGTCGCAGTCCGCCATATGGTCGTCATAGGCGGTGGTGCGGCCGTTAAGACCTTCCGCGATCACGGTGACCTCGGGCCCCAGAGCCTTGGCGAGCACGCTCGGCCAGCGATCCTCGAAGGAATGCCGGTCGAGCGTTTCCGCGTTGTAACCCCAGGTCAGGCTATCGCCGTAGCAGAGAACCGTCTTCATGGCCGCACTCCGCTATCAGACGAGCATCCCCATCGGGTTCTCGATATAGCGCTTGAAGGCGCCGAGAAGCTCGGCCCCGAGCGCGCCGTCGACGCAGCGATGGTCGGTGGAGAGCGTGACGGTCATCGCGTTGACGATCACCATTTCGCCCTTCTTGACCACGACCCGCTCCTCGCCCGCGCCGACCGCCAGGATCGTCGCATGCGGCGGGTTGACGACGGCGGCGAAGTTCTTCACGCCCATCATGCCCATGTTGGAGACCGCGGTCGTGCCGCCCTGGTATTCCTCGGGCTTCAGCTTGCGTTCCTTGGCGCGCTTGCCGAGGTCCTTCATCTCGTTGGAGATGGCGGAGAGCGTCTTCAGCTCGGCGCTGCGGATGATCGGGGTGATCAGGCCGCCCGGGATGGAGACGGCGACGCCGACATCCGCATGCTTGTGCTTGACCATGTTCGTATCGGTCCAGGAGACGTTGGCGTCCGGCACGTCGCGCAGCGCAAGCGCCATGGCCTTGATCACCATGTCGTTGACCGAGAGCTTGTAGGCCGGCTTGTCTTCCTTGCGCGGCGCGCTGTCGTTGAGCTGGGCCCGCAGCGCGAGCAGCGCGTCGAGCTCCACGTCGACCGACACGTAGAAGTGCGGGATCGTCTGCTTGGATTCCTGCAGGCGCTTGGCGATGGTCTTGCGCATGCCGTCATGCGGCACGAGCTCGTAGGAGCCCGGCTCGAAGAGCTTGAGCACGGCATCCTCGGACATGCCCTTCGGCGCAGCGGCAGGGGCCGCGGAAGCGGCGGCGGCCGGGGCGGCGGCTGCGGCGGGCTTTGCGCCGCCGGAGGCGACGGCCTTCTCGACGTCACCCTTCACGACGCGGCCATGCGGGCCGGAACCGGAAACCGACGCGATGTCGATGCCGGCTTCCTTGGCAAGGCGGCGGGCGAGCGGCGAGGAGAACACGCGGTTGCCGTCCTTCGCTGGCGCGGGCCCTGCGGAAGCCGTCGCGGCCGGAGCCGGTGCTACTGCGGCAGCGGGTGCCGGAGCTGGCTGTTCCGCTTCCTTCGGCGCCTCGGCCTTGGCCTCGGCCTTCGGGGCGGAGCCGCCGCCGGCAGCGGCAGCAGCCACGTCCTCGCCATCGGCGGCGAGGATGGCGATCAGGCTGTTGACCTTTACGCCTTCCGTGCCGGCCGGAACGACGATCCTGGCGACCGTGCCCTCGTCGACGGCTTCGACTTCCATCGTCGCCTTGTCGGTCTCGATCTCGGCGATGACGTCACCGGACTTGACGGTGTCGCCTTCCTTGACGAGCCACTTGGCGAGATTGCCCTCCTCCATGGTGGGCGAAAGGGCCGGCATCGTGATGTTGATCGGCATATCCCAGCCCTCCCCTTACTTGTAGCAGACGGCCTTCACCGCCTGGACGACTTCATCGACGTTCGGCAGCGCCAGCTTCTCGAGGTTCGCGGCATAGGGCATCGGGACGTCCTTGCCGGCGATCGTCAGGATCGGCGCGTCGAGATAGTCGAAGGCCTGCTGCATGACGCGGGTCGCGATCTCGGTGCCGACGGAAGACTGCGGATAGCCCTCTTCCACGGTGACGAGGCGGCCCGTCTTCTTGACCGATTCGATGACGGTCGGCAGGTCCATCGGGCGGATGGTGCGAAGGTCGATCAGCTCGACGTCGATGCCGTCCTTCTCCAGTTCCGCGATCGCCTTCAGCGCATAGGTCATGCCGATGCCGAAGGAGACGACGGTGACGTCGTTGCCCTTCTTGTGGATGCGGGCCTTGCCGATCGGCAGGACGAAATCGTCCATCTTCGGCACTTCGAAGCTCTGGCCGTAGAGGATTTCGTTCTCAAGGAAGATGACCGGGTTCGGATCGCGGATGGCGGCCTTGAGCAGGCCCTTGGCGTCGGCTGCCGTGTAGGGCATGACGACCTTGAGGCCCGGGATGTGGCTGTACCAGGCCGCATAGCACTGCGAGTGCTGGGCAGCGACGCGGGCCGCCGCGCCGTTCGGGCCGCGGAAGACCATCGGCGCGCCCATCTGGCCGCCCGACATGTAGAGCGTCTTGGCCGCGGAGTTGATGATCTGGTCGATCGCCTGCATGGCGAAGTTGAAGGTCATGAACTCGACGACGGGCTTGAGACCCGTCATCGCCGCGCCGACGCCGACGCCGGCAAAGCCGTGCTCGGTGATCGGCGTATCGATGACGCGGCGGGCGCCGAATTCCTGGAGCAGGCCCTGCGTGATCTTGTAGGCGCCCTGGTATTCGGCGACTTCCTCACCCATGACGAAGACGTCCTCGTCGCGGCGCATTTCTTCCGCCATGGCGTCGCGCAGCGCTTCACGCACCGTCGTCATCACCATTTCGGTGCCGGCCGGGATATCCGGATCGGCGGCGATCTCGCCCTTCGGCGCGGCCGGAACCGGCGCTGCGGCAGCAGGAGCAGGCGCAGGTGCGGCGGCTTCGGCCGGCTTTTCGGCGGCGGCAGCCTTCGGCGCGGCGACGGCATCGGCGCTTTCGCCGTCCTGCAGCAGCACGGCGATGGCCGTATTGACCTTGACGCCCTCGGTGCCGGCGGCGATCAGGATCTTGCCGATCACGCCTTCGTCGACGGCCTCGACTTCCATCGTGGCCTTGTCGGTTTCGATCTCGGCGATGACGTCACCAGACTTGACGGTGTCGCCCTCGTTCTTGACCCACTTGGACAGCGTGCCCTCTTCCATCGTCGGAGACAGGGCGGGCATGAGAATTTCGATTGGCATAGGTATCCCTCCCCGGATTACAGCAGGATGTCGGTGTAGAGTTCGGATACATCCGGCTCCGGATCGGACTGCGCGAAATCGGCGCTGTCGGCGACGATGTCACGGACGTCCTTGTCGATCTGCTTGAGATCGTCCTCGCTGGCCCAGCCCTTTTCGAGAAGGCGCGCGCGCACCTGCTCGATCGGGTCGTGCTCCGAGCGCATCTTCTGCACCTCGTCCTTCGAGCGGTACTTCGCCGGGTCGGACATGGAGTGGCCGCGATAGCGGTAGGTCTGCATTTCGAGGATGACCGGGCCCTTGCCGGCGCGGCAATGCTCGACCGCCTCGTCGGCGGCGGCCTTCACGGCGCGCACATCCATGCCGTCCACCTGGAAGCCGGGAATGTTGAAGGAAGCGCCGCGATGCGAGAAGTCGGTCTGGGCGGAGGCGCGCGAGACGGCCGTGCCCATGGCGTAGCGGTTGTTCTCGATCACGTAGATCACCGGCAGCTTCCAGAGCGCCGCCATGTTGAAGCTTTCGTAGACCTGGCCCTGGTTGGCCGCGCCGTCACCGAAATAGGCAAGCGAGACGTTGTCGTTGCCGCGGTAGCGGTTGGCGAACGCGAGGCCCGTGCCGAGCGAGACCTGGGCACCGACGATGCCGTGGCCGCCGTAGAAATGCTTCTCCTTGGAGAACATGTGCATGGAGCCGCCCTTGCCCTTGGAAAGGCCGCCGCGGCGTCCGGTCAGTTCCGCCATTACGCCCCGCGCACTCATGCCGCAGGCCAGCATGTGGCCGTGGTCGCGATAGCCGGTGATGACCTGGTCACCTTCCTTCAGCGCGAGCTGCATGCCGACGACGACGGCTTCCTGGCCGATATAAAGGTGACAGAAGCCGCCGATGAAGCCCATGCCGTAGAGCTGGCCGGCCTTTTCCTCGAAACGCCGGATTAGCAGCATCTCGCGATAGGCCTTGAGGTCGTCTTCCTTGGAGAAGTCGGCGATGGTGCCGCCGAGGAAATCTTTCTTCGCAGGCTTTGCCGCAGGCTTGCGGCTGGACGTGGACGCGTTTTTGCGCGGAGCCATTCGTTCCTCCCTATGTTTGCCTTCTTGGCGAAAACCATAGGGGAGAAATCCGGCCGCAGCAATGCCATAATTGCATGGCTTATATTCTGAACAAGCCTCTGAATAATAAGGCTGATTTACGATTAACCAGATTTCGGTTAATCGACATTTTCAGTGGAAAATGACGATTTCGTCGGCGCGCGACATGTTCAGATACGAGCGCGCTTTTTCGTCGAGCATGTCCCGCTCGAGCGAGCCGTCGCTCATCAGGGCGACCTCTTTTTCCAGGATCTGGCGCTGGCGCACGAGCACGTCGAGACGCGCCTGGCGCTCCACTCTCTGCCGCTCAAACTCCTCCATTCCCCTGAGGCCGAGATCGCCATGGACGGAATGGTAACCGAAATAGGAAAGGAATGCGACCGTAATTACCGGCAGAGTAAGCCGGCCGAACTTCCGCTTCTTGTGATGTTTGGTCCACATGCAAGTGCCCCGATACGCAGTACGGATTGTACACTAGCACCAAGGGGTTAACCGATCATTGACCATGACGGGCGCGGCGGCAGGGAAGCATGTGACGGGTGCGCGCTCCCTCGTGGCGCTATAACGAAGCGAGGTTGGGCGCCGTGTCATCCCCGGTCGAGCCCGAGGATGACGACAGAAGAAAAGCCGCCGGCTGAAGCAGCGGCACGCCATGCCGCATCACCCGACGCGACACCATACATCGACGGATGGACCAGGAGCCCAATCCTTCGCCGCAGCCTCGCCCTTTGCCGCCGTCATTCTCGGGACCTGCCCCAAGGACAATGCCACGCGCCACAGCCGGACAGGTCAAAGAAAGAAGGCTGACTAGGCAAAAAACCGCACGCCTCCCCAGCCCTAAAAAAACAAAACCCGCGTCTCGCGACGCGGGTTTCATCATTTCGGATAAACTGTTTTTCCGATCAGCCGCGCAGGATGCTGCGGCCTGCGAACCGTGCCTGCGCGCCAAGCTGCTCCTCGATGCGGATGAGCTGGTTATACTTGGCGGTACGGTCGGAGCGGGCCAGCGAGCCAGTCTTGATCTGACCGCAGTTGGTGGCGACGGCGAGGTCGGCGATGGTGGAGTCTTCCGTCTCGCCCGAGCGATGCGACATGACGGCGGTGTAGCTCGCCTTGTGCGCGGTCTCGACGGCGTCGAGCGTCTCGGAGAGCGAGCCGATCTGGTTGACCTTGACGAGGATCGAGTTGGCGACGCCCATCTTGATGCCGTCGCGAAGGCGCGCGGAGTTGGTGACGAAGAGGTCGTCGCCGACGAGCTGCACCTTCTTGCCGATCTTGTCGGTCAGGAGCTTCCAGCCGTCCCAGTCGTCTTCCGCCATGCCGTCCTCGATGGAGAAGATCGGATACTTGGCCGCGAGTTCCGCGAGGTAATCGGCCATGGCACCGGGCTCCAGCGTGCGGCCTTCGCCTTCCAGGACATACTTGCCGTCCTTGAAGAACTCGGTCGAAGCGCAGTCGAGCGCGATGAACATGTCCTCGCCCGGACGATAGCCGGCCTTCTCGATGGACTTCATGATGAAGTCGAGCGCGGCGGGCGCCGAAGCGAGACCCGGCGCGAAGCCGCCTTCGTCGCCGACATTGGTGTTGTGGCCGTCGGCGGCGAGCTGCTTCTTCAGCGTGTGGAAGACTTCCGAGCCCATGCGCACGGCGTCACGGATCGTTTCCGCGCCGACAGGCACGATCATGAATTCCTGGAAGTCGATCGGGTTGTCGGCATGCGCGCCGCCGTTGATGATGTTCATCATCGGCACCGGCAGGACACGGGCGTTCGGGCCGCCGACATAGCGGTAGAGCGGCAGGTTGGCGGCTTCCGCGGCGGCCTTGGCGACGGCGAGCGAGACGCCGAGGATGGCGTTGGCGCCGAGGCGGGCCTTGTTCGGCGTGCCGTCGAGCTCGATCATCGTCTGGTCGATCTGGATCTGGTCTTCCGCATCGAGGCCGCCGATGGCTTCGAAGATCTCGCCGTTGACGGCGGCGACGGCGCTCTCGACGCCCTTGCCGAGGTAGCGCTTGCCGCCGTCGCGCAGTTCGACGGCCTCATGCGCGCCGGTCGAGGCGCCCGAGGGAACGGCCGCGCGGCCGAAACTGCCATCTTCGAGGTGCACGTCCACTTCGACGGTGGGATTGCCGCGGCTGTCGAGAATCTCGCGGCCGATGATGTCGATGATAGCAGTCATGGATATCGTCCTGTTTCGGGGTTCGTAAATCGATTAAAATCCACTTTTAATCGACCATTCGGAAATTACAATGGCACGATGGCGCCGAAAAACGGATGGCACGTCTTCGTGTCATCCGTTTGAAATCTCAGGCCTTGGCGATGGCGTCGAAGGCGAGCAGCTTTTCCAGCAGCCGCGGCATGTCCTTGAGGTGCACCATATTCGGCCCGTCGGAAGGCGCATTGTCCGGGTCCTCGTGCGTCTCGACGAAGAGGCCGGCAATGCCGACGGCGACGGCGGCGCGCGCCAGCGTCTCGACGAATTCGCGCTGGCCGCCGGTCGAACCGCCCTGCCCGCCCGGCTGCTGCACCGAATGGGTGGCGTCGAACACGACGGGCGCGCCGAGGGCGGCCATGATGGGCAGCGAGCGCATGTCGGAGACGAGCGTGTTATAGCCGAAGGACGCGCCCCGCTCGCAAAGCAGCACGTTCGGATTGCCGCTCTCGGTGAACTTCGCCAGCACGTTCTTCATGTCCCAGGGCGCGAGGAACTGGCCCTTCTTGACGTTGATCGTGCGACCGGTCCTGGCGGCGGCGACGAGAAGGTCCGTCTGGCGCGACAGGAAGGCGGGGATCTGCAGGATGTCCACCGTCTTGGCGACGACGGCGCATTGCTCTTCCGTGTGGATATCGGTCAGGACCGGGAAGCCGAAATCCTTCTTGAGGTCGGCGAAGATCTCCATCGCCTTTTCAAGCCCGATGCCGCGCTTGCCGGAAAGCGAGGTGCGGTTCGCCTTGTCGAAGGACGACTTGTAGACGAGGCCGATGCCGAGCTTGTCGCAGAGTTCGACGAGCGTGCCGGCGATCATGTAGGCATGGTCGCGGCTTTCCATCTGGCAGGGGCCGGCGATCAGCGAGAAGCGCTTGTCCTGGGCGAAGGTGACCTTCCTGGTGCCTTCGCCGACGATGACGGTGGAATTGGTTTTCATCTCATTCTCCAAAGACGAAGAGGACGCCCTGACCCGGTGCCGGCGGCACCAGAAGGCGGTTGTCCCGCTCGCGGAAGGCGACGCCGCGCTGCGCCAGCAGGCGGCGACAATCGGACAGGCTGGAAACTCTGAAGACGACCGCCTGCCCCTTGAGGCCACGGTCCGCGCCGGCGACCGGCGCAATGCCGTAGAACCCTTCGAGGCCGGCATCGTTCAGCACGGTGATGCGGCCGCGCGGCGTATCGACCGACATGCCGAAGGACATGGCCTCGATCTCGCGCTCGTCGGCGGCTTCCTGCACGAGATACTGGAAGTCCGTCGGGTTCTGTTCTGACAGCACGACCTCGGCGAGCGCCACGACGCCGTTGCCGTGCGTTTCCAGCGCCTTGCGGTCGGAGGGCAGCGGCAGGATGCGCTGAGAAGCGAAGAAGAAGAAATCGGGGCTGCGCAGGTCGGCGGCGAAGGCAAGGCGGAAGCTGCCGGTCGCGGACGTGCCGTCCGGCAGCAGCATGTCGCGGGAAAACTCCAGGATCTCGCCGCCGGAAATCCCCGCCGACCGGTAGCGCCGGTCATCGTCCCAAGCATCGCCTGTCGCCATGGCGATGCCGGAAAAGCCCTCCTGCCCGCGGCGGAAGCGGAACGCCTGGTCGCGGGCGATGAACGTATTGCCGCTGCGCGCCGCTTCCTCGCATTCCTCGCGGTTGGCGATGCCGAGCGGCTCCAGATAACTGCCGTCGGAAAGGAAGACGCAACAGTTTTCCGTGCCGAACGGATGGCGCGCGTCCTTGGCGACAGTGAAGCCGAGCTGCGTCAGGCGCTCGCGGGCAATTCCAAGCTCGGACACCGGCAGCACCAGATGGTCGATCGGGCGGGGCGTTCTCGAACTCACGGTCATGGCAAAATCCGGTCGTGTTTCAGGCGCCCCGTGCTTTGCATGCTTTCGGCCCGCAATGCAAGCACCACCACCTTGCGCTGCGGCCGGCCGGAACTTTTCCGCGCCTTGCCCGTTTGGGAAGACTTTTCGCATGGAGGGGCGCCATTCCGAAATCCCGCGACATCACGCGCCAGCGCGACCTGCATGAATCCCATCCCCTCTGGGCCGACTCGCCGCGCATTACCCTGCGCGTGCGCGGCAAGCCATCGCGGACGGACTACGACTGCATCGTCGTCGGCGCCGGCATTTCGGGCGCCCTCGCGGCCCATGCGCTCGCCGATGGCAAGCGGTCCGTGCTCGTCGTAGACCGCCGGCAGCCCGTCCATGGCAGCACGCTCGCCAGCACGGCGATGATCCAGCACGAAATCGACGTCCCCCTGCACAGGCTCGCCGGCATGATCGGCGAGGAAAAGGCCCGGCGCGCCTGGTGGCGCTCCGCCCGCGCCGTGGAACAGTTGACGCGGATCGTTGCGGACACAGGCATATCCTGCGGCTTCGAGCGCAAGAAGACACTCTTCCTTGCCGGCGATGCCTATGGCCGGCGGGCCTTGCAAAACGAACTGGACACCCGCAGCGCGGCAGGCATCGCAGCGGATTTCCTCGATGCCGCCACCCTCGCCGAGCGCTTCTCCATCCAGCGCACCGGCGCACTTCTCAGCGATATCTCGGCCTCCGCCAATCCGGCGCAGATGGCGGCCGGCATCCTGCGGGCCGCCGCCGCGTGCGGCGTGGAGATCGTCAGCCCGCTGGAGATCACCGACATGCGCGCCACAGCGGACGGCGTGTTCCTCGCCACGGAAGAAGGCAGGATCCTCTCGGCGCGGCACGCCGTCTTCTGCTCCGGCTACGAATTCCTCGAAGCGGTCGCCGACCGGGATCATGCCATCGTCTCCACCTGGGCGCTCTCGACGCCGCCCGGCACGGTGCTGCCCGACTGGCTGAAGCACTGCATCGTCTGGGAGGGCGCCGATCCCTATCTCTATCTGCGCAGCTCCCGCGACGGCCGGCTGATCGCGGGCGGCGAGGACGAGGAGAGCGAAGACGCCTATGCCTCGCCGCAAAAGCTTCGGCATAAGGCGAAGACGATCCACCGCAAGGTCGAGGCCCTGCTCGGCCTTTCCCTGCCGCAGCCAGACCATGTCTGGGCCGCCCCCTTCGGCACCACCCGCACCGGCCTGCCGCTCATCGGCCGCGTTCCCGGCCTGCCGAACGTCTTCGCCGTGATGGGTTTCGGCGGCAACGGCATCACCTTCAGCCAGATCGCGGCCGAGATCGTCGCCGCCGATATTGCCGGCCATGGCGATGCGGATGCCGATCTTTTCGCCTTCCGCGCCCGCGATTCCTGACGAAACGCCAGTCCGCGCGGGCGATATTCCCCTTCCGTCGAATGGTTGCGGCCGGCAAGGCGCGTTATGCTCGTCATCGACCTTGAAAGACCGGACCGCCATGCTGCTCGCCATCCTTTCCGATATCCACGCCAACCGCGAAGCCTTCGAGGCCGTGCTGGCGGCCGCGGAAGCGGCCGGGGCGGAGCGCTTCGTGCTGCTCGGCGATATCGTCGGCTATGGCGCGGATCCCGAATGGTGCTCGGAACAGGCGATGCGGCTTGCCGCGGGCGGCGCCATCGTGCTGCGCGGCAACCACGACGACGCGGTCGGCAATCCTTCCGTCTCGATGAATGCCACGGCGACGCTGGCGCTCGAATGGACGCGCCGCCAGCTTGGCGGCGCCACCCGCGCCTTTCTCGCCGCCCTGCCCTTCAAGGCACGCGAGGGCGACTGTCTCTTCGTCCATGCCGATGCCAGCGCGCCGGCCGACTGGAACTATGTGCTCGACGCCAGCGATGCCGGCCAGCACCTCGTCGCCTGCGAAGCGCGCGTCAGCTTCTGCGGCCATGTGCACAAGCCGGCGCTCTACTGCACCGCGCCGGGCGGCAAGGTCACGTATTTTGCCCCCGTCGCCGCGACGCCGGTGCCGCTCCTGCCGCAGCGCCGCTGGCTTGCCGTCATGGGCTCGGTCGGCCAGCCGCGCGACGGCAACCCGGCCGCCGCATTCGCACTCTACGATACCGAGAGCGCGGAGCTCCGCTTCATGCGCGCTGCCTACGACGTGGAAAAGGCGGCCGACAAGATCCGCGCGGCGGGCCTTCCGGCCGCGCTCGCCGACCGCCTGCTGCGGGGACGCTAGATGGTCAAGGCAAGGCTGAAACCCGGCGACGTGATCGACGGCTTCGTCATCGAGGATATCGCCCATAATGGCGGCATGGCGCGCATCTGGAAGGTCAGCCGGCCGGATATCGACTTCCCGATCCTGATGAAGGTGCCGGTCATCGGCGAGGGTGACGATCCGGCGGCGATCGTCGGCTTCGAGATGGAGCAGATGATCCTGCCGCGCCTTTCCGGCCCGCATGTGCCGCGCTTCGTCGCGAACGGCGATTTCGCGACGCTCCCCTATATCGTCATGGAGCGCCTGCCCGGCACCTCGCTCTATCCGCTGCTCGAACGCCTGCCGCTGCCGCCGGAAGAGGTGGCCGCCATCGGCGCCAAGGTGGCGGTGGCGCTCGATTCGCTGCATCGCCAGCATGTCGTCCATCTCGACCTGAAGCCCTCCAACGTCATGTTCCGCGAGACCGGCGAGGCCGTGCTCATCGACTACGGCCTCGCCCGCCACATCCACCTGCCGGACCTGATGGACGAGCAATTCCGCCTGCCCTACGGCACCGCGCCCTACATGGCGCCCGAGCAGGTGCTCGGCACGCGCAGCGATTTCCGCAGCGATCTCTTCGCGCTCGGCGTCATGCTCTATTTCTTCGCGACCGGCGAGCGCCCCTTCGGCGATCCGCAGCGACTGAAGGGCCTGAAGCGCCGGCTATGGCGCGATCCGCTGCCGCCGCGCGCCCGCAACGCCGCCATCCCGCCCGCCTTGCAGGAAATCATCCTGCGATGCCTGGAGGTGAACCCCGCCTGGCGATATCCGAGCGCCGCCCAGCTCGCCCTCGACCTTCAGGATCTTTCTTCCGTCAAGCTGACGGCGCGGGCGGAGAAGATGAAGCGCGATCCGCTCGGCATGGTGCTGCGCCGCCGCTTCAATCCCGTGCCCATCGAGGCCGCGAGGCCCCGGACGGCGGAGGCCCAGCTTGCGAGCGCCCCCATCGTTGCCGTCGCCATCGACCTTGCAGGCGAGACACCGGACCTTGCCGAAGCCATCCGCAAGACCGTTGCCCGCATCATCGAGAACACGCCGGATGCCCGCATCGCCTGCATCAACGTGCTGAAGATCAACCGCATCGCCATAGACACCTCGCTGGACGAGGAAGGCCGCAACAAGCATGTCCTGCGCCTCGTGCAGCTTCGCAACTGGTCGACCGACCTGCCGGCGCCCGGCGGGGGAATCACCTTCCATGTGCTGGAGGCCGTCTCGCCCGCCGATGCCATTCTCGAATATGCCCGCGAAAACTACGTCGACCACATCGTCATGGGCGCGCGCGCCGAATCGGCCATGCGCTCCATGCTCGGCAGCGTTTCCGGCGGCGTCGCCGCCCATGCGCCCTGCACGGTGACCGTCGTGCGCAACCGCCTGCCGCCGGAATAGACGAGGCCGGACGCCCCGTCATTCGCCTGTCATGTGACAGTGCTGTCTCTTCCCGCGTGAATGCACCCCGGCAGCCGCCCGTTGAGGGCCGGCGCCCATCGGAGTTTGCGTGAATGGACATGGCTCAGGCCCTCGCCCTTGCCTCGGGCGCCCTCGTTGCGACCAACCTTGCGAGCATCCTCGTCGCCGGAAGACGGCTGGACCCGGCCGGCGCGCCGCCGCCGGAGGTTCGCAAGAAACCGCCGGTCTCCATCGTCGTTCCCGTGCGCGGCATCGAGAATTTCTCGGCGGAGACGCTGGACCGCGCCTTCCGCCTTACCTGGCCGAAATACGAGCTTCTCTTCTGTGTCGCCCACGGCAACGATCCCATCGTTCCCGAAATCGAACGGACGGCAGCCGCCCACCCGGATGTCGAGGCCCGCATCCTCGTCGGCGACGACCGCATCGGCGCCAATCCCAAGCTCAACAATTGCGTCAAGGGCTGGCAGGCCGCGCGTCACGACTGGGTCATCCTTGCCGATTCGAACGTGCTGATGCCACCGGATTATATCCAGCACCTCATGGCCGCCTGGCGCAGTGACACCGGCGTCGTCTGCTCGACGCCGCTCGGCTCGCGCCCGGACGGCTTCTGGGCCGAGGTGGAATGCATGTTCCTCAACACCCAGCAGGCGCGCTGGCAATATGCCGGCGAGGCGCTTGGCTTCGGCTTCGCCCAGGGAAAAAGCATGCTCTGGTACAAGCCGATGCTGGACGAGAACGGCGGCATCCACGCGCTGAATGCCGAGATCGCCGAGGATGCCGCCTCGACGAAGCTGGTGAACCGGCTTGGTTTCAAGGTGCACCTCGTCTCCTCGCCCTTCGAGCAGCCGCTCGGGCACCGCACCGGCCGCGAGATCTGGTCGCGTCAGAGCCGCTGGTCGCGCCTTCGCCGCGTCACTTTCCCCGGCTTCTTCGCGCCGGAGATCCTGCTCGGCATCCTGCCGCCGCTCCTTCTCGCACTCGCCGCCGCCCTCCTTGCCGGAACCCCGCTGACGCCCGCCCTTCTGCTGGTGCTCGCCGGCATCTACCTGCCGGAAGCCGGCCTCGCGCTCGCCAAGGGCTGGCGCCTCTCGCTCTGGTCGCTTCCCGCGATGATGCTGCGCGACATGATGATGCCCGCCATCTGGCTGCGCGCCTGGCTCGGCGGCAACGTCGACTGGCGCGGCAACACGATGACGATCGGCACCGCCGCCTGCGAACTCAAGGAAGCGCCGGCAGGGCCGTGATACCCGAAGCCGCTACGACTTGCCGACCTGAATGCGCAGATAGGGATTCCTCGGATCGTAGCTGGTCCGGGGTTTTCCCTTGCCCGTCTTGATCAAACCGGCGGCAAGGTGCCCCTGCGGGCCGAAAAGATAGTCGCTTCCCGCGCACAGATGCGCGAGCATCCGGTAGTCGAAATATTTCAGGCTGTGCTGCGTGAGAAAGACCGCGTTATCGTAGGATTTCCCTTTGATACCGGCGTAGTTCGCGCTCTTCATGAAGGCCTTCAACGCCTTCTTGTTGACCGAAGCGCCCCGGCATTCCTTTCCGAGCACTTTCACGAGCGTAACGATCCGCATCGTCTCGGCGTCATGGTCCGGCAGGGGCTTGGCGGTGCGGGCGAGATAGGAATTGGTCGCCGGATCGTTCGTCATCGACTTCGCCCAGAAAGCGGGCATTTCATCCGCGATGCAAAGGCCTGCCGATCCCAGCAGTCCCAATGCCAGCATACCAAGAAATCGACCCATTCGCATTCACTTTCCCTCCCTCGCGACGGCCCGATGCTTTGGGCCAGAACGCAACTGTAGCGATAAAGCCGAGGGTGGAAAAGAAAATTAGGGGTAGATTATGCAGGGTATATCGCGAAACCCGCCTATTGGTGGGCCTCCGCAGGAAGCGCATCAAAAGTTGCCGGAAATCGTTGATTTTACTTGCATATTTGGCGACCCCTGCAGGACTCGAACCTGCGACCTACTGCTTAGAAGGCAGTTGCTCTATCCAGTTGAGCTAAGGGGCCGTCGGGACCTCAGTGGGTCCAGGGCTGCATGCGGTTGAAGCGGAAGTTGTCCGGATAGGCAACGCGCTTGCGGGTCGCTTCCTTCGGCTCGATCACGCGGTATTCGATGCCGTTGCGCGTGGCATAGGCAATCGCTTCCTCACAGGTTTCGAATGTCAGCTTGACCTGCTGGTACATGTCGCCAGAGCTCGTATAACCCATGATCGGATCGATCGTCCGCGGCTTTTCGGCATCGAACTCCAGAACCCAGAGATTAGTCTTGGCCTTGCCCGACTGCATGGCGGTCTTGGCGGGACGATAGATCTTCGCGGTCATCGAAACGGCTCCAGAATTCTCGCATAAGGGCACGCTCCGACGTGCGCCCGGCCATGCATAGCCCAGATTCCGTAAAGGGGAAATGACTGGACATGCATTTACCACCGAAACGCCCGCCACGCACCGGCTCGAAGAGCCCGAACCTGGTGGCGCCCGTTCATTCTCGTTAAACTCCTGCGCTCCACCTGCGGCACCCGCCGACGAAGCGTCCGAGCAATGGCCGCAGGTCCGTGGAGAGTCAAGGGCTTTTGCCGGGTTGCGCGCGCAGCTCCCGGCACCGCCATCACGGCGACCCGTTCGCAAATCACGGAACTTTCACAGGATATAATACGGGGAATGGACAAGCCTCGGAGAAACGCCTGTTTCCTTGGCTTTTGCCGGTGGTCGGAGTGGAGAGATTCGAACTCCCGACCCTCTGGTCCCAAACCAGATGCGCTACCAGACTGCGCTACACTCCGTCCGTTCCGGCGATGGGGAGATACACGGATCGCGCCGCCGCCGCAACAGTAAAGGGCGAGTTTTTCAGCCCTGATCGGGGAAGTCCGTTTTGGCTGCGGGCCTTATCCCTTGCGCAGCTTTTCCATCAGCGCGTTCTGCACGCGGTTGCCGGTGCGGATGCCGAGGCGTTTGACGGTGCCGCCGTTCAGTTCCAGCACATAGTCGATCGGGCCCTTCGAATCGATGATCGATTCGTCGAGCGGCCTGGCGTTCTCCTTGATGGAGCGGACCTTGCCGTCCTTGCCGATGAACAGCATGTCGAGCGGCAGGTAGGTGTTCTTCATCCACATGAAGACCTGGCGCGTCTCGCCGAAGGCGAAAAGCATGCCGTGGTCCGGCGCCATTTCGCGGCGGTTCATCAATCCCTGCTCGCGCTGGCGGGGCGTCACGGCCAGTTCCACCGTGAAGGCATGGCTCTTGCCGTTCTTCGTGACGATGGTCAGCGGCTGGGTATCGAATTTCTCGCCCGCGCCGGCGACGGATGCAAGGCAAAGAAAAAGCGCCATGAAGGCGCTTGCCAGACGTGTGACGTCCAAAATCCGTGAAAAGACAGCCATCAATGTGCCCTGTTGCCCGGAACCGGAATGTCGGGATGGATCTCCGCGGCCATCAGGCCCTTCTCGCCGTCGCCGAAGCGCACCAGCACGACCTGGCCGGGGCGCAGCTCGGTGAGGCCGAAGCGCCGCAGGGTCTCCATGTGGATGAAGATGTCTTCCGTGCCCTCGCCGCGCGTCAGGAAGCCGAAGCCCTTGGTGCGGTTGAACCACTTGACCAGCACGCGCTCCAGCCCGCTCGAAGGCGTGACCTGCACATGGGTCTTCACCGGCGGCAGCTGCGAGGGATGCACGGCGGTGGTCTGGTCCATGGAAAGGATGCGGAAGGCCTGGTAGCCGCGGTCGCGCTTGTGGATGAGCGCAACGACGCGCGTGCCTTCGAGAACCGTCTGGTAGCCATCACGGCGCAGGCACGTGACGTGCAGCAGCACGTCCTGCATGCCGTTGTCCGGCACGATGAAGCCGAATCCCTTGGCGACGTCGAACCACTTGATAACGCCGGTGATCTCGATCAGGTCGACGGCGTCGCTGCCCTGGTCATCACGCATCGTGATTTCCTTTGAAGACATCCTGTCCGCCATGACCTGCCAGCCCCTCGTTTACGCGTCACATGAGTTACGGTTAACTGATTCTTGAGAACCAGAATAACATTGTCCCGATGCGAATGCGCAAGCCCCTTTGAAAGTTTTGCCGGCTCCCTTGATAGGCTGCAAGGCTTGCCCGAGGCTGACAAAACCCTAACCTTTCAGCGATTCCAATTTGAAGGACATTGCAATGCGTTATCTTCACACGATGGTCCGCGTCAAAGACGTCGACAAGTCCCTGCATTTCTACTGCACGCTCTTCGGCCTTGAGGAAGTGCGCCGGATCGAGAACGAGAAGGGCCGCTTCACGCTGATCTTCCTGGCGGCGTCCGGCGACCTCGCCACGGCGCGCGAGAACGCCGCGCCCTGCCTGGAACTGACCTATAACTGGGACAGCGAGGACTATACGGGCGGTCGCAATTTCGGCCACCTCGCCTACGAGGTCGACGATATCTACGCCTTCTGCCAGAAGCTGATGGACAATGGCGTCACCATCAACCGCCCGCCGCGCGACGGCCACATGGCCTTCGTGCGCTCGCCCGACGGCATTTCCATCGAGATCCTGCAGAAGGGCGCAAGCCTCGCCCCGGCCGAGCCCTGGGCCTCGATGGGCAATACGGGCGCCTGGTAATTCGTCCCGGACGCAAGCTCCGGGCAAAGCTTGCGTCCTAAACCTTCGACGACGAACCATCGTTTTGCCGTATTTGACCGGAAGCTTCTTGCCGTTCCGGTCGATCGCCAGCGTGAGGGGGCGTTTGGCCGTTTTCTGGCCGGATTGCTCCCGTTCTGCGTTTCACGGCTTCATCGTTCCGGTCTTCCTGCAATGGCCGGGCGATACATCGCGGCAACCGCAGCATGGCCCCCTGGCCTTTTCGATTGCGGTTGCGACTGTCTGAAGAAATGGCCCCACCGTCGGCAAGACCGGGGCATGAACGTCGAAAGCGGGGGAAAGCCTTTGCAGACCATGCAAGGAAAGTGGCCGAGCCTGAAGACGCTGCGGTATGGATTGCTGCTGGCCGTCTCGGTTGCCACGCTCTCGGGCTGCGTATCCGCAGTCTCCACCGATCTGCGCGCCGACAACACGACCGCGCAGGACAAGGAAGAAACAGCCGCCGCAAGCGGGGAAGAGACCACCACGCCGGTCATCGCCGCCGAAGGCGCGGCGCAGGGCTCCCAAGCCACCGCGGCCGTCGATCAACAGGGCCAGGGTGAAGCGGGCCGCGACATGGCGGGCGCCGTCATGCAGCCGGCCAATCTGGATGCGGGCAAGGCCAGCATCTATTCCAATGGCGGCCAGGCGCCGGTCGGCACGGCCTATGCGGCGCAGGCCACGAACACCTCCAACGGCGGCCTCTTTGCAAGCGCCGGCACGGCGCAGGGCGCCGGCAAGACAGGGCGCCTGCCCGTCGAGGACATGCCGCAGCTCAATACCGCCGGCGGCGAGGAAGTCGCCATGCTCGGCGAAAGCGACGCCATGCCGGAGAACATACCGATCCCGACTTCGGCCCGCGCCGCACTCGTCGAGGAGCCGGCAAGGGTGAATGCCGCCGAAAAGGCGCTTGCCGCGCTGCCGGATAACGCCCAGAACGGCCAGAACAAGCGGGTGACGGTCGCCTCGCTCTTTGCCGACAAGGCAACGGCGAACGACGGCGGCGACGGCCTTGCAACGCAGCAGCAGCGCCGCGTGCTCAACCGCGACAGCGCAGGCGCCACCCAGAAAGCGTCCCTTGGCGTCCTGCCCGGGGTCGCCACGGCGAATTCCATGTTCTCGACGGATCATTCCGAATCGGACGAGGTCGAGGACGATGCGCCGCAATTCAAGGAAGTGGCTTCCATCGCCGGTCTCGCACGCCTTGCGCCGAACGGCCTGTGGCTGCAGACCGAGAAGGTGAAGACCGGCTGCTTCAAGCCGGAACTGCTGCAGGTGCTGAAGACGATCGAAAAGCATTACGACAAGCCCATCATCGTCACCTCCGGCCTTCGCGACGTGAAGCCCAATCGGGAGAAGCAGTCGCTGCACACGCGCTGCGAGGCGGCCGACATCCAGATTTCGGGCGTCAGCAAGTGGGAGCTGGCCGAATATCTCCGCAGCATGCCTGGCCGCGGCGGCGTCGGCACCTATTGCCACACCGAATCCGTGCATATCGACATCGGCCCCGAGCGCGACTGGAACTGGCGCTGCCGCGCACGGAAATAGAACATGGGGCTAAGCCCCCGGGATCAAAGCCCTTTTACCTTCGCAAAGCCGCCTTCCGGGCGGCTTTTCATTTTTTTGTCACGAGCGCCTTTTCCCGCTTGCGGAATAAAAAACGCCCTTCTATAAGACGCCCACCGCACGCGCCCTTCGTCTATCGGTTAGGACGCCAGATTTTCATTCTGGAAAGAGGGGTTCGACTCCCCTAGGGCGTGCCACGGTCCCTCCCCTTGAAGTCACCTGTTTTTAGCGCGCCGGAGCCCTTCGCTTCGCTGTTGAAAAAGTTGCGCCGAACGCGATTTTTCGTCTTGCGCATCCGCCGCGTCCCGACTAGAAGACGCCCACCGCACGCGCCCTTCGTCTATCGGTTAGGACGCCAGATTTTCATTCTGGAAAGAGGGGTTCGACTCCCCTAGGGCGTGCCACGGGTCCCTCTCCCATCATCGTTGAAATCATGCCTTCGAGCGCTCCCGCGCGCCTGCTTTCACGGCTGGGAAAAAACTGAAATTTCCTGCATTTAGGGCTTGCGCGAATCCACACCCCCGACTAGAAGACGCCCACCGCACGCGCCCTTCGTCTATCGGTTAGGACGCCAGATTTTCATTCTGGAAAGAGGGGTTCGACTCCCCTAGGGCGTGCCACGGTCCCTCCCCGACATTGCTATCGAGACTGCACCGTCAGAACGCCTTTGCCGCGTCGATCACGCGGAACTGGATGCGCCGGCTGCCCTGCCAGCTATCGGCGGAAAGCGTGCCGGCGAAATGCACCGCCTGCCCGCGCTCCTTCATCAGGAAAAGCCCGAGATCGGCTTCCGCCGCACGGAAGGCCATGGCGTCCAGCCGTCCGCCGTCAGGGCCTTCCAGGCTGACGCGCAGGTGATTGACGCCGACGGGGCGCACGTCGCGGATGCGGTGCGCCGGCAGCGCGAAGATCGGCTGCGGATGGCCGGAACCATAGGGGCCGGCCTGCTCGAGCTGGTCGGCCAGCGCGAGCGTGGCGCCGCTGGCGCTGAGCGCGCCGTCGATCTTCAGGGTTTCCGAGGCGACGAGGTCGGGCACGGTGCGCTGGGCGCGCTCCTCGAAGAAGCTGCGCAAGCGGCCGAGCTTTTCCCGCTCCACCGTCAGGCCCGCCGCCATGGCATGGCCGCCGCCCTTGACGAGGATGCCCTCCTCCACGGCAGCACGCACCATGCGGCCGAGATCGAAGCCGCTGATCGAGCGGCCGGAGCCAGTGCCCTTGCCGGAAGGATCGAAGGCGATGGCGAAGGCCGGGCGGCGGAAGCGGTCCTTCAGCCGCGAGGCGAGCAGGCCGACGACGCCGGGATGCCAACCCTCGCGGGCTGTCAGGATCACCGAAGCGTTTTCGCCCGTGCCGTATTCCGCCTGCGCTTCGGCTTCCGCCTCGGCCAGCATGGCGGCCTCCATGGCCTGGCGTTCGCGGTTGAGCTCGTCGAGCTGCTTTGCGATGCGCTCGGCCTCGCCCGGCTCGTCGATGGTCAGGAGGCGGCTGCCGAGGGCGGCATCGCCGATGCGCCCGCCGGCATTGATGCGCGGGCCGACGAGGAAGCCGAGATGATAGGGCGTCACCGGCCCGCCGATGCCCGCCTGCTTGAGCAGCGCCGTCAGGCCGGCATTGCCGAGATGGCGCGCGGCGACGAGGCCCTTGACCACATAGGCGCGGTTCAGCCCCTTCAACGGAACGACGTCGCAGACCGTGGAAAGCGCCACCAGATCGAGCATGGAGAGGAGATCGAAGCTCCCCGCCCGCGTATCGCCCTTCTGGCGCAGGAACCGCTGCAGAGCCACCAGCACGAGGAAGACGACGCCGGCGGCGGATAGATGCCCCTGCCCCGACAGATCGTCCTCCCGGTTCGGATTGACGAGCGCCAGAGCCGGCGGCAGCGTCTCGCCGACCTGATGGTGGTCGATGACGACGACGTCGATGCCGCGTTCCCGCGCGACGGCGAGCGATTCGTGGCTCGTCGAGCCGCAGTCGACGGTGACGATCAACTGCGCGCCCCGGTCAATGAGCTGGCCGATGGCGTTCGGGTTCGGGCCGTAGCCCTCGAAGATGCGGTCGGGAATGTAGATTTCCGCCGGCACGCCGAAATGCGTCAGGAAGCGGTAGAGCAATGCCGAGGAGGAGGCCCCGTCGACATCGTAGTCGCCGAAGATCGCGACGCGCTCGCCGCGCTCGATGGCGCGCGCCAGCCGCTCCGTCGCGACCTCGCAGTCCATCAGGCTATAAGGCTCGGGCATCAGCCGGCGCAGCGTCGGATCGAGGAATTCCAGCGCATTCTCGAAGGGAATGCCCCGTCCGGAGAGGACGCGGGAGATGAGGTCCGGCAGGCCGTGCGTCTGGCTCATCGCCAGCGCGCGGTTCTCCCCCGCCTGGTCGAGCCGCGCCACCCAGCGCTGCCCGGTCGCCGAGCGCTCGACGCCGAGAAAGGCCCGGCTGACGGGATCTGCGTTTTCCAACATGCTCATGGCGGCTCCGGTCGTGTTACCCCTCCTGCATCGGCAGGCCGGCCCCTCATCCGGCCTGCCGGCCACCTTCTCCTTGGCTGCGGAAGAAGGAAAAGTGCCGCACCGTTTTCCTCAACTCTCCAACGTTGCGTGGGGCAAGTCCCCTCTCCCCGCTTGCGGGGAGAGGGTTAGGGTGAGGGGCTGATCCGCACCGAGATGCGGGCAGCGAAAATCAAGCCGTCTTCGGCCGCTCGATGCGGATCACCTGCGGCTCGCCGACAAGATAGCCCTCGCTCTTGATGGAAGCGACGGCCTTGCGGACGGAATCCTCCATCGTCGCGTGGGTGACGAGGATGATCGTCTTCGGATCGGTCGATTCGGCCGTCGACTGCGCGCGCTGCACGATCGATTCCAGCGAGATGCCGTTCTCCGCCATGTGCCGCGCGATGCTGGCGAAGACGCCCGTGCGGTCCTCCACCGAGAGGCGGATGAAATAGCCGCCGTGGTGCTTGCGGATCTGCGCGCGCTTGTAGGGGGCGAGTGCGGCGGCCGGGCGGCCGAGCGCCGGCACGGTCTGCGCGCCGGGGCGGCTCTTGGCGATGTCGGCGATATCGCCGAGCACGGCCGAAGCCGTGGCATTGCCGCCCGCGCCGGGGCCGACCATCAGCAGCTCGCCGAGAATGTCCGATTCAATGGCGACGGCGTTCGTCACGCCGTCGACCTGCGCGATGACGCTGTCGAGCGGTACCATTGTCGGATGCACGCGCTGCTCGACGCCCGTATCGGTCTTCTGCGCGACGCCGAGCAGCTTGATGCGATAGCCGAGATCGGCGGCGGCGCGGATATCGTCGATGGAGATATTTGTGATGCCTTCGAGATAGATGTCGTCGGCCGAAATCCTCGTGCCGAAGGCGAGCGTCGTCAGGATCGACAGCTTGTGCGCCGTATCGTTGCCCTCGATGTCGAAGGCGGGATCGGCTTCGGCATAGCCGAGGCGCTGGGCTTCCTTGAGGCACGCCTCGAAGGACAGGCCTTCCTTCTCCATCTTGGTCAGGATGTAGTTGCAGGTGCCGTTCATGATGCCGTAGACGCGGGAAATCGTGTTGCCGGTCAGGGATTCGCGCAGCGCCTTGATGACCGGGATGCCGCCGGCGACCGCCGCCTCGTAGTTGAGGAGCGAGCCGTGCTTCTCGGCGAGGCCGGCAAGCTCGACGCCATGGGCGGCGAGCAGCGCCTTGTTGGCCGTCACGACATGGACGCCGCGCGACAGCGCCGCCTTGACGGCGGCAAGCGCCGGATCGCCCGCCCCGCCCATCAGTTCCACGAAGACGTCGATCTTCGCCTCGCGGGCGAGCGCGACCGGATCGTCGAACCATTCGGCAGCGGAGAGATCGACGCCGCGATCGCGGCCCTTGCTGCGCGCCGTGACGGCGGCGATCTCGATCGGGCGGCCGCATGTCGTCTCAAGCATGTCCCTGCGTTCGACGAGAATCTTCGCGAGCGAGGCACCAACGGTCCCCAAGCCCGCAATGCCGATCTTCAGGGCATCAGCCATGGTCATGTCCTATGAGTTCTGGAAAAGCCCTCCGCTAGAAGCGCGGAGGGCGGATTTCATTAGCGATGGGCGTTCAGCGAGATGACGTTGTGCATCGTCTCGTCGGCCGTGGAAAGGAACTTCTTGATATTGCGCGCAGCCTGGCGGATGCGGTGCTCGTTCTCGACCAGTGCGAGGCGGACGTAATCGTCGCCGAGCTCCCCGAAGCCGACGCCGGGAGCGACGGCGACATCCGCCTTCTCGACGAGCAGCTTGGAGAATTCCAGCGAGCCGAGATGGCGGAACTTTTCCGGGATCTTCGCCCAGGCGAACATGGTCGCCGCCGGCGGCGGAACCTCGAAGCCGGCCTTGCCGAAGGTCTCGACCATCACGTCGCGGCGGCGCTTGTAGACGTTGCGCACTTCCGCGATGTCCGAGCCGTCGCCGTTCAGCGCATGGGTCGCGGCCACCTGGATCGGCGTGAAGGCGCCGTAGTCGAGATAGGACTTCACGCGGGTCAGCGCGGCGATCAGGCGCTCGTTACCGACGGCGAAGCCCATGCGCCAGCCGGGCATGGAGAAGGTCTTCGACATGGAGGTGAATTCGACGGTGATGTCGATGGCGCCCGGCACTTCCAGCACGGACGGCGGCGGCGTGTCGTCGAAGTAGATTTCCGAATAGGCAAGGTCGGAGAGCACGATGATGTCGTGCTTCTTCGCAAAGGCGATGACGTCCTTGTAGAAATCGAGCGTGGCGACCTGCGCCGTCGGGTTCGACGGATAGTTGATGATCAGCGCGAGCGGCTTGGGGATCGAGTGGCGCACGGCGCGCTCGAGCGGCGGGAAGAAGCTCTCGTCCGGCTCGACCGGAATGGAGCGGATGACGCCGCCGGTCATCAGGAAGCCGAAGGCGTGGATCGGATAGGTCGGGTTCGGGCAGAGGATGACGTCGCCCGGCGCGGTGATCGCCTGCGCCATGTTGGCGAAGCCTTCCTTGGAGCCGAGCGTCGCGACGACCTGCGTCTCCGGGTTCAGCTTCACGCCGAAGCGGCGGGCGTAATAGGCGGCCTGCGCGCGGCGAAGGCCGGGAATGCCCTTGGACGAGGAATAGCGGTGCGTGCGCGGGTCCTGGACCACCTCGCAGAGCTTGTCGACGATGGCCTTGGGGGTCGGCAGGTCGGGGTTGCCCATGCCAAGGTCGATGATGTCGGCGCCGCCCGCTCGCGCGCTTGCTTTCAAACGGTTGACCTGTTCGAAAACATATGGCGGCAGACGCCGGACCTTGTGAAACTCTTCCATCTCTAACCCCGTTGAGCGCGGAGCCCCTCCGGACCCTGCCGGACGACACAAAACTCCGCGCGTTTCAAGTGACCGGATAAGGGCGAAAGCGTTCGAAATGAAGGCGCTCCGCCCGCGCCGGCGGCCAAAAGGCCGTCTTTCGCTTTGCTGCCAAACGGCACGAAAGGCAAGCGCTATTTCGTGCCTTCGATTTCGGCCAGCGTCGCCTTGCCGTGGTTGTCGCGCAGCGCCTGCAATTCGGCGAGCTGCCGACGATATTCGGCTTCCGAGATCGTACCCGCCTTGCGGCGATGCGCAAGCGCCATCAGGCTCGCCTGGTAATTGGCCGCTTCCTCGTCGCTCATCTGCTGCGTCTCGCCGCGCACGATGGCGGTGATGTCGGGATAGACGGCCGCGCGGTTCGCGCCGGCATTCACCGTCGCGGGCGCTTCCGACGAGGCGCAGGCGGCGAGCGCGGCCGGCATGGCGGCCATGAGAAGGACGGCGCTGAAGCGCCTGAATTCGAACGCCATGAGGCTGTATGCTCCTGTCGAAACGGCCGGTTCCGGATATTGCCGCGAAAGGCTTCGAGGCCCTTGTAATCTGTTTCGCAGAGAATGTAAAAATACAAAAGTAACAATAAAATCGGGAGGGAGCGATGGCCGAGGACAGCAAAGCGGGCGGGCGCGATGCGGCCGGCGACAAGCCCGGTTTCCAGCCTTTCGATCCCGCCGCGATAGAGCCCTATATCGTCAAGGATCCCGAGGCGCTGACGGTCAACTTCGCCCGCACCGTCGAGCAGCTCGGCAAGGCCGCCTCCGCCTGGCTCGCCCCGCGCGAAACCGGCGAGAAGGTCGACGCCGTCGCCGAGCCGATGGTCGACATGGTCAAGACGCTCTCCAAAGTCTCCGAATACTGGCTGGCGGATCCGCGCCGCACGCTCGACGCCCAGACCATGCTGCTCGGCAGCTATTTCGGCATCTGGTCGCGCACGCTCAGCAAGCTCGGCGGCAACGAGGTCGAGGAAGCGCCCGATCCGCACGCCAAGGACAAGCGCTTTTCCGACGAGGACTGGGTAAAGAACCCGTTCTTCGATTTCCTGCGGCAGGTCTATTTCGTGACCTCCGACTGGGCGGAAAAGCTGGTGGCCGATGCCGAGGGGCTCGACGAGCACACCCGCCACAAGGCCGGCTTCTACGTGAAGCAGATCGCCAGCGCGATCTCCCCTTCCAACTTCATCACCACCAATCCGCAGCTCTACCGCGAGACGGTCGCCACCAATGGGGCGAACCTCGTGCGCGGCATGAAGATGCTGGCCGAGGATATCGCCGCCGGCCGGGGCGATCTCAAGCTGCGCCAGACGGATACCAGCAAGTTCGCCATCGGCGAGAACATGGCGCTGACGCCGGGCAAAGTGCTGGCGCAGAGCGACGTGTGCCAGGTCATCCAGTACGACGCGACGACGGACAAGGTGCTGAAGCGCCCGCTCCTCATCTGCCCGCCGTGGATCAACAAGTTCTACATCCTCGACCTCAACCCGGCGAAATCCTTCATCAAATGGGCGGTCGACCAGGGCCATACGGTCTTCGTCATCTCCTGGGTGAACCCGGACGAGCGCCATGCGGGCAAGGATTGGGAAGCCTATGCCCGCGAAGGCGTCGGCTTCGCGCTGGACACGATCAGCCAAGCGACCGGCGAGGACGAGGTCAATGCCATCGGCTACTGCGTCGGCGGCACGCTGCTCGCCGCGACGCTCGCGCTGCATGCTCGGGAAGGCGATAAACGCATCCGCACCGCGACGCTCTTCACCACCCAGGTCGATTTCACCTTTGCCGGCGACCTCAAGGTCTTCGCCGACGAGGACCAGATCGACGCCATCGAGCGCGGCATGAAGGCCACGGGCTATCTCGACGGCTCCAAGATGGCGACCGCCTTCAACATGCTGCGCGCCTCCGAGCTGATCTGGCCCTATTTCGTCAACAATTACCTGAAGGGCCAGGAGCCGATGCCCTTCGATCTTCTCTACTGGAATTCAGATTCCACGCGAATGCCCGCCGCCAACCATTCGTTCTACCTGAGGAATTGCTATCTCAACAACACCCTCTCCAAGGGCGAGATGGTGCTGGCCGGCGAGAAGGTTTCGCTGAAGGACGTTAAGATCCCGATCTACAACCTCGCCACCAAGGAGGACCATATCGCCCCGGCGAAATCGGTCTTCGTGGGCAGCAAGTATTTCGGCGGCAAGGTCACCTATGTCATGGCCGGCTCCGGCCATATCGCCGGCGTCGTCAATCCGCCCGACAAGATGAAATACCAGTTCTGGACCGGCGGTCCGGTCAAGGGCGAATTCGAGGACTGGGTGAAGAAGGCCGAGGAGACCCCCGGCTCCTGGTGGCCGCACTGGCACGAATGGATCAAGGCCGAGGACGACCGCATGGTGCCGGCCCGCAAGACCGGCGGCACCATGAACTCCATCGAGGAGGCCCCCGGTTCCTATGTGCGCGTGCGTGCCTGACGCCTTGTGAAGTACATCCCATGAAATTCGATCCGCCGCTCGTTTCCGGCACGCTCGTGCAGCGCTACAAGCGCTTCCTCTTCGACGCCATCCTCGACGACGGGACGGCGATCACCGGCTCCTGCCCCAATACCGGCTCGATGCGCGGGCTGACGGCGCCGGGCTCGCGCATCTGGATGTCGGAAAGCGACAGCCCGACGCGCAAGCACCGCCACCGCCTCGAACTGGTGGAAGCGGACGACACCGTCGTCGGCGTCAATACGGGCCTGCCGAATCGGCTGGCGGAGGAAGCCATCCTTGCCGGCCTCGTCGCCGATCTCGGCAGCTATCCGGTGCTGGAGCGGGAAAGGAAATACGGCCGCAACTCGCGCATCGACATCCTGCTTTCCGGCGATGCCCGCCCGCCGGCCTATGTCGAGGTGAAGAACGTGCATTTCCGCCGCACGCCCGGCCTTGCCGAGTTTCCCGATACGGTGACGGCGCGCGGCGCAAAGCACCTCGAAGAGCTGGGCGACATGGCCGAGGCCGGCTTCCGCGCCGTCATGCTCTATCTCATCCAGCGCGAGGACTGCGATCTCTTCCGCATCTGCGCCGACCTCGACCCCACCTATGCCGGCGGCTTCCGCCGCGCGCTTTCGCGCGGCGTCGAGGCCTATGCGGTCAAATGTGCCGTTACACCCGGGCAAATCCGGCCTGTGGCATCGATCGCCATGGACGAACCCGGTGTCGCTGTTTTATGACGGTACGACAAAGACGAGTGAAAGTTCGACCATGGTGACCTATATCGACGCGACCTCCGCGCCGCTGAAGAACACGGGCGTGATCCGCCTCTACGACGCGGACGCCTTTGCCGGCATGCGCAAGGCCTGCCAGCTCACGGCCCGCTGCCTCGACGAGCTCTATCCGCTGGTCAAGCCGGGTGTCGCCACCGACGTCATCGATCGCTTCGTCTTCGAATTCGGCATGGATCACGGCGCCCTGCCTGCGACGCTCAACTACCGCGGCTACACCAGGTCCACCTGCACCTCGATCAACCACGTCGTCTGCCACGGCATCCCGAACGACAAGCCGCTGCGCGAGGGCGACATCGTCAATATCGACGTCACCTACATCCTCGACGGCTGGCACGGCGATTCGAGCCGCATGTACCCAGTCGGCGAGATCAAGCGCGCCGCCGAGCGGCTGCTCGAAGTCACCCATGAATGCCTGATGCGCGGCATCGCCGCCGTGCGGCCCGGCGCGCGCACCGGCGCCATCGGCGAGGCCATCCAGACCTATGCGGAAGCCGAGCGCTGCTCCGTCGTGCGCGACTTCTGCGGCCACGGCGTCGGCCGGCTCTTCCACGACGCCCCGAACATCCTGCATTACGGCCGCGCCAATGAAGGCCCGGAAATGAAGGAAGGCATGATCTTCACCATAGAGCCGATGATCAATCTCGGCCGCCCGCATGTGAAGGTGCTGTCCGACGGCTGGACGGCGGTCACGCGCGACCGCTCCCTCTCGGCGCAGTACGAGCACACGGTCGGCGTGACGGCCGACGGCTGCGAGATCTTCACGCTGTCGCCCGGCGGCCTCGACCGCCCCGGCCTTCCCGCATAGGCCGCCCATGACGGGATCGCGCGGCCGCACGGACATTTCGCCCTCCATCTTCACGGCGGACGATCCGGCGAGCGTCGACGATCTTTTCGGCCCCAGCGACGAGCGCGGGCACTTCTACGAGCGCCCTGCCCGCGCCGCGCCCGCCAAGCCGATCTCCGCCGCCGTGGAGGACAAGCACTATCATGGCCACCGCGAGCGCCTGCGCACCCGCTTCCGCGACAATGGCGACACGGCACTCGCCGATTACGAGATCCTGGAGCTGCTGCTCTTCCGCCTGATCCCCCGCCGCGACACCAAGCCGGTGGCCAAGGCCCTGCTCGATCGTTTCGGCACGCTGTCCGGCGTCTTCGGCGCGACGCCCGCGCTGCTGCAGGAGGTCAAGGGTATCGGCGAGGCGGTGGCATTGGACCTCAAGCTCGTCTCCGCCGTCGCCCAGCGCACGCTGAAGAGCGAGATCCGCAACAAGACGGTGCTCGCCTCCTGGTCGTCGGTCATCCAGTATTGCCACGCCGCCATGGCGCACGAGCCGCGCGAGCAGTTCCGCATCCTCTTCCTCGACAAGCGCAACACGCTGATCGCCGACGAGGTGCAGGGCCACGGCACGGTCGACCATACGCCGGTCTATCCGCGCGAAGTGGTGCGCCGCGCCCTGGAACTTTCGGCAACGGCCATTATTCTGGTCCACAACCATCCTTCCGGTGACCCGACCCCGTCGCGGGCGGATATCGATATGACGAAGACCATCGTGGAAACCGCCCGGCCGCTCGGCATCACGGTGCATGACCACATCATCATCGGCAAGGACGGCCACGCCAGCCTCAAGGGGCTGCGGCTCATGTAGTTCCGAAGCGGCTTCGGGCGCGCGATATGGGAAACCGGTGAGCGCGCCTTCATCCGTTTGAAACGGTTTGATGCCACATTCGGTTGACCGAAATTGCTCGGCGGAGAAAATTGCTGCAACGCAATACGATTCTCTGCCGCAGAAGACTGGGACAATCACACATGCAGGAATACGATCTCGTCGTCGTGGGCAGCGGCCCCGCAGGCCGCCGCGGCGCCATCCAGGCAGCAAAGCTCGGACGCAAGGTGCTCGTCATCGAACAGGGCAAGCGCGTCGGTGGCGTGTCGGTGCATACCGGCACGATCCCGTCGAAGACGCTGCGCGAAACGGCGCTCAACCTTTCCGGCTGGCGCGAGCGCGGCTTCTACGGCCGCGCCTACCGCGTGAAGCAGGAAATCAGCGCCGATGACCTGCGCCGCCGCCTGCTCATCACGCTCGACCACGAGGTGGAGGTGCTGGAACACCAGTTCGCCCGCAATCGCGTGCAGCATATCCGCGGCAAGGCGAAGTTCCTGACGCCCGAGACCATGGAGATCGTCAAGGACGACGGCGAAACCATGCATGTCAGCGGCAAGAGCATCATGCTCGCCGTCGGCACCAAGCCCTTCCGCCCCGACAGCATCCCCTTCGACAGCGAGAGCGTGCTCGACAGCGACGAGCTGCTCGACATCAAGGAGCTGCCGCGCTCGATGGCCGTCATCGGCGCGGGCGTCATCGGCATCGAATATGCGACGATCTTTTCCGCGCTCGACACGCAGGTGACGGTGATCGACCCGAAGCCGACGATCCTCGATTTCATCGACCGGGAAATCGTCGAGGACTTCATCTACCAGCTCCGCGACCGCAACATGAAGCTCATCCTCGGCCAGAAGGCCGACAAGGTGGAAAAGCTTGCCAACGGCAAATGCGAGATCACGCTGGACAACGGCCGCCACGTCACCTGCGACATGGTGCTCTACGCCGCCGGCCGCGTCGGAGCGACGGACAGCCTGAACCTTGCCGCCGCCGGCCTTACCGCCGACTCGCGCGGGCGCCTCAGCGTGAACCCGGAAACCTTCCAGACCGAAGTGCCGCACATCTACGCCGCCGGCGACGTCGTCGGCTTCCCGAGCCTTGCCTCGACCTCGATGGAACAGGGCCGCATCGCCGCCCGCGTCGCCGTCGGGGCGATTGCCAAGGAGCCGCCGAAATATTTCCCCTACGGCATCTATGCCGTGCCGGAAATCTCCACCTGCGGCCTCACCGAGGAAGAGGTGAAGGAGCGCGGCATTCCCTATGAATGCGGCATGGCGCGCTTCCGCGAGACCTCGCGCGGCCACATCATGGGCCTCGATTCCGGCCTGCTGAAGATGATCTTCTCGCTGAAGACCCGCCGCCTGCTCGGCGTGCATATCGTCGGCGAGAACGCCACCGAACTCGTCCATATCGGCCAAGCCGTCTTGAACCTGAAGGGCACCGTCGAATATTTCGTCGAGAACACCTTCAACTATCCGACGCTCGCCGAAGCCTACAAGATCGCCGGCCTCGACGCCTGGAACCGCATGGGCGACCTGTCGCAGACCGGCTGACCATCAGCCGGGAAGGAGCGGCGCGCATGAGGATCCTGTCGCTGAATGTCTGGGGCGGGATGCTGCATGCGCCGCTCTTCGACTATCTCGCCGCCGTCGACGCCGATATCTATTGCCTGCAGGAGGTGCCGCGCGCCGTCGCCGCCCGTTCCGAATGGCTGACCTATCGCGACGGCGCTGTGGAGCTTCAGCAGCGCGCCAATCTCTACCGCGAGATCGCCGCCGTCCTGCCCGGCCACGACGGCTTCTTCGCCCCGACAGCCCGCGGTGAGCTGATGGATGGCGACCGCCCCTGCCATCAGGAATTCGGCCTCGCCACCTTCATCCGGCAGGACATCGCCGTCATCGGCCAGGCGCTCGATTTCGTGCACGGCGCCTTCTCTCCGCACGGTTTCGGCGCCCATCCCCGCGCCCGCAATGCCCATGCCTTCCGGCTTTACGACTACAAGGCGGACCGCGCGCTTTCCGTCGTGCAGTTTCACGGGCTTCGCGAGATCGACGGCAAGGGCGACACGGCGAGCCGCGCTAAGCAGGCCGAAGCCCTCACGGCCCTCATCCAGCGCCTTCATCGGCGGGAAGAAGGTCTTATCCTCTGCGGCGATTTCAACGTTCTTCCCGAAAGCCGCACCTTCCAAACCCTCTCGCGCCTCGGCCTCACCGATCTCGTCACGACTCGCGGCTTCACCGACACGCGCACGTCGCACTACACCAAGCCCGGTCGCCACGCGGACTACATGCTGGTGAATGCGGCCGTGCCTGTCGCGGATTTCACCGTGGTGGAGGCACCGGAGGTTTCCGACCACAGGGCGCTGCTGCTGACTGTCGATTGACGGTCGGGCCGCTTTGGGAACGACCCGAGCACATCCCAAGCTAGACGGCAACCGGCTGTAGCGGCAGGCAGATTTCCGTCAGCAACTCGTTCGGCGGCACCTCGCGGGGATTGTTGAGATATAGCTCGAACATCACCTCGTCGCGGATCGAGCGGCCGGAGCCGGGCAGCCATGTGCCGTAGAGCCACCGATACGCCGCGCCCATATTCGTATAGGGCCCCTGATGGCGCAGCACGGCATAGTCGCCGCCCGCCAGAACGCGCCGCGTCAGGGGCGGCTCGGCGGGGATGTTCTCGTCGGCGGTGACGCAGGCGAAGGAGCGCAGTTTCTCCTCCGCCACCAGATCGGGATCGTCGAAGAAGACGCCGATCATGCGCATGTCCGGCCGGAAGAGGTTGCGGGAAAAGAGCGTGCCGTAAAGCGCCTCGAAGGCCTTGCCGATGCCCATATAGGATCCGGCATGGGGAACGGCGAGCAGCGGCTGCCCGGCAAGGGTACGGATGGTGACGTCGAACATGCGCGAAGACTCCTCGTCGCTTTCGGGGGCATAGGCGCGATGGGACCCCTCCCTGCGGTAGCGCGCCGGCGGCATGCCATAGGCGGCCGCGAAGGTGCGCGTGAAGGATTGTAGGTTGGGATAGCCCCATCGCACGGCGATGTCCCGGACGGAGCGCTCGCTGCGCACCAGATCACCCGCCGCACGATGGAGACGCAGCCGGCGCACGGTCGCCGCCAGCGTCTCGTTGTGCACGGCCCGGTAGACGCGGTGCCAGTGATGGGCGGAAAGGCAGGCGATCTCGGAGAGCCGGTCGAGGTCCAGGTCCTCGTCCAGATGTTCGTGGATATAGGCGGACACCCGCAGCAGGCGTTTTTCATAGGCCGCCCAGATCTCGTTCTCGCTCATGCCTTTTCCTCTCGCCGGGACGCATTGAACCAAGCACGAGGTAATTTCACAAATCCTGCGCTTCTCTCCTGCCTTGCAATTTTCGCATAGCCTTGCCTTCCGTCATTGCAAAATCGGGCGACTCGGCGTGAGATGCCCTCGCCGGCCCTTTCCCCCATCACCGGCCTTTCGAGGCTCCCATGACCGATACATTGATGCCGAAGCTCGCCAGCGTTTTCGCGGAGGGCTACAGCCCCGCGCGTCTGCGCACCGATGCGCTTGCCGGCCTGACCGTGGCGATCGTCGCCCTGCCGCTTTCCATGGCGATCGCCATCGCCTCGGGCGTCACGCCCGACCGCGGCCTCTACACCGCCATCGTCGGCGGCTTCCTCGTCTCCGCGCTCGGCGGCAGCCGCTTCCAGGTGGGTGGACCGGCGGGCGCCTTCATCGTGCTGGTCTCGGCAACCGCCGCCCGGCACGGGGTCGAGGGCCTGCTGCTCGCCACCTTCCTCGCCGGCATCATGCTGGCCATCGCCGGCTATCTCCGGCTCGGCAAATACATCAAGTTCATCCCCTATCCGGTGACGGTGGGCTTCACGGCCGGCATCGCCATCATCATCTTCTCCAGCCAGATCGGCGAGCTCCTGGGGCTGAAGCTCGAAGGCCGCGAGCCGGGGCCGATCATCGAGAAGCTCGCCGCGCTCTGGGCCGCCCGCCCCACCTTCAACCCCGCCGCCTTCGGCGTTGCGGGGCTTACCATCGCGGTCATCCTGCTTCTGCGCCGCTTCCGCCCCTCCTGGCCGAACCTTCTCATCGCTGTCGCCGTCGCCTCGGCCGCGACCGCGCTCCTCGCCCTGCCGGCGGACACTATCGGCACCCGCTTCGGCGGCATCCCGCGCAGCCTGCCCGTGCCGGCGCTGCCCTCCTTCTCGCCCGACCTCGTCGTCGCGGTGCTGCCCGATGCGGTCGCCTTCGCTTTGCTCGGCGCGATCGAATCGCTGCTCTCCGCCGTCGTCGCCGACGGCATGACGGGCCGGCGGCATCGCTCCAGCATGGAGCTCGTCGCACAGGGCTTCGCCAATGTCGGCTCGGCGCTCTTCGGCGGCATCTGCGTGACCGGCACCATCGCCCGCACGGCGACGAATGTCCGCTCCGGCGCCACCAGCCCGGTCTCCGGCATGCTGCACGCCCTCTTCCTGCTGATCTTCATGCTCGTCGCCGCGCCGCTCGCCAGCTACATTCCGCTCGCCGCCCTTGCCGGCGTGCTCGCCGTCGTCTCCTTCAACATGGTCGAGCGCCCAGCTATCGGCGCCCTCTTCCGCTCCTCGCGCGGCGACGCGGCGGTGCTCGTCGTGACCTTCCTCCTCGTCGTCTTCCGCGATCTCACCGAAGGCATCGTCGTCGGGTTCCTGCTCGGCGCCGTACTCTTCATCGACCGCATGGGCAAGGCGGTGGATATCCGGGAGGAAACCGTGCCGCGCCTCGTGCGCGCCATCGAGGAGGCCGGCGAGGACAGCGGCCTGCCCGAGCGGCCGGTCGTCGCGGACGATCCGGATACGGTCGTCTATCGCATCAGCGGCGTGTTCTTCTTCGGCGCGGCCGCCAGCGTCGGCTCCGTGCTCGACCGCATCGCCGACCAGCGGCGCAATTTCGTGCTCGACTGCACCGACGTGCCGCTGCTCGATTCCACCGCCGCCAGCGTCATCGAGGGGCTGGTGCGCAAGGCCGACCGCGCGGGCGTCCGTGTCTTCATCGCCGGGTTGAAACCGGACATGCGGCGGCTGCTGGAGGCCCATGAGCTGCACGCCCCGCGCGTCACCTATACGGCGACAGCCAATGCCGCTCTGGCGGAAATCGCAAGCAGGCCGGCGTAAAGTTAGCCGGCTACGGAAATACCGCCCTGCTCGGGAGAAATCCGCATGCGTTCCGCAAGCGCGGTGAGGTTTCCACCGGGCCGGGCGAGCATCACGCGGTTGCGGCCGGCTTCCTTGGCGGCATAGAGCGCGCTGTCGGCCGCCGAATGCAGGCGGTCGAAATCCGCGCCGAAGGCCGCCACGTCGGCAAGGCCGATGCTGACCGAAACGCCGATCTCGCGCCCCTCGCAGGTCACCGACATGGCGGCGATCTCGCGGCGGAGCGTTTCGGCGAAGGGCTCCACCCGTTCGGCGCCCTGCCCGGGCGCAAAGAGCGCGAATTCCTCGCCACCGAACCGGCAGAACAGCATGGCCTCGTCCAGACAGGAGGAAACCCGGGCGGAAAAGCGCTTCAGCACCGCATCGCCCGCGACATGGCCATAGGTATCGTTGATCGCCTTGAACCGGTCGAGGTCGAAGATCATCAGCGTGCCCTCGCCCTTGCCGGAAAGGTGTACCCGCACATCCTCGAGGAACGAGCCGCGATTGGCGATGCCGGTCAGCGCATCCGTGCGCGAGGCCTGGCGATAGATCGCCTCGCCGCGCTCCTTGATCAGCACCAGCATGGCGACGGCCGCAAGGATCGTATGGGCGAAGAGCTCCAGCGAGAAGATGGCGAACCAGGCCGAATGCGCCGTCCCGTCGGCGAGCGGCGCCGGGAAGAAGATCGCCAGCGGCACGCGCAGGAAGTAGATCATGCCATGCGTCACGAAGAAAAGCGCGGCGATGGATCGGGTCGGCAGCCGCTCGACCTTGCGGCCGCGCCAGATATCGATGCCGATGGCGCCCGAATAGGCGGCGATGATGATCGAAGACAGGATGATGCGGTTATTGACATTGCTCGCCACCGCATCGAAACCGAGATAAGCGATGCTCCAGAGCAGCGGCCCGGCCAGCACGATCAGAAGACTGGCGGACCGGCGGTCGAAGACCCGGAAACCGGCCCACATGAAGGCGTAGCCGAAGGCGGCGAACGCATTGCCGAGGCCGACGGTCAGGACCGGCAGGCCGATGGGCCGCAACGCGAAGAGCAGCGTGCAGGCCGAGCCCACCCACATGGACAGGCACCAGTAGCCGGCCGCCGCATGGCGCCGGTCGGTGAGCCAGACCTGCAGCATGAAAATCCCGACGACCATGGTCGACAGGAAGGTGCAGATCATCAAGGTCGAGATGCTGATGACGTCTTCAATCAATATGGGCACTCCACACGCCGGAATGCTAGGTGCAAACCTTGAAGACTTCGCAAACGAAACGGCGGGCCAGGACCCGCCGCTCGATGAATTGTGGAGTAAAAAGGAACGCTTAGCCGGCCAGCGCCGCGGCGACGGCCTCGACCGCATCGGTCGCCCTGGCACCATCCGGCCCGCCGGCCTGCGCCATGTCCGGACGGCCGCCGCCGCCCTTGCCGCCCAGCGCCTCGGAGGCGCGGCGAACGAGATCGACGGCGCTGAAGCGGCCGGTGAGATCTTCCGTCACGGCGACCACGGCGCTCGCCTTGCCGTCGGGCGAGACGCCCACGAAGGTGACGACGCCCGAGCCGAGGCTCTTCTTGCCCTCGTCCGCAAGGCTCTTGAGGTCCTTCGGCTCGACGCCGGTGACCACCTTGCCGAGATATTTCACGCCGGCAACCTCGCGCACGCCGTCGTCGCCACCGGCCGTGCCGCCGGAGAGCGCCAGCTTCTTTTTGGCTTCCGTCAGTTCGCGCTCCAGCTTGCGGCGTTCGTCGACCAGCGCCTCGACGCGGGAGAGAACCTCGCCCGGCTGGGCCTTGAGCGCATTGGCGAGCGCCTTCACGCGCTCGTCCTGCTCGGCGAGATAGGCGCGGGCAGATTCCCCGGTCAGCGCTTCCAGACGGCGCACGCCCGAGCCGACGGCACTGTCGGAAAGGATGCGCACGAGGCCGATCTCGCCCGTGGAGGAGACATGCGTTCCGCCGCACAGCTCGACCGAATAGGGCCGGTTGGCCTTGGCGCCGCGAATGCCGGTGCCCATGGAGACGACGCGGACCTCATCGCCGTATTTCTCGCCGAACAGCGCCATGGCGCCCTCGGCGATCGCGTCGTCCACCGTCATCAGACGGGTGGTGACCGGCGAATTCTGCACGATGATCTCGTTCGCCATGTCCTCGATGACGCGCAGTTCCTCGGCCGTCATGGGCTTGGGATGCGAGACGTCGAAGCGCAGGCGCTCCGGCGCGACCAGCGAGCCCTTCTGGGCGACATGGGTACCGAGCACTTCGCGCAGCGCCTCGTGCAGGAGGTGCGTTGCCGAATGGTTGGCGCGCAGCCGCGAGCGGCGGGCGTGATCGACCGTGAGCGCCACGGCGTCGCCGACCTTGATCGTGCCTTCGGTGACGGTCGCGACATGCACGAAGAGGCCTTCGCCCTTCTTCTGGGTATCCGAAACGGTGAGCTTGGCGTTGTCGGCGGAGATCGTGCCGGTATCGCCCATCTGGCCACCGGATTCGCCGTAGAACGGCGTCTGGTTGATGACGAGCTGTACCTGCTCGCCGGCATTGGCGGTTTCGACCGCCTTGCCGTCGCGCACGATCGCCTGGACGACGCCCTCGGCGGCCTCGGTGTCATAGCCGAGGAATTCGCTCGCACCGAACTTTTCCTTCAGCTCGAACCAGATCGTTTCCGTCGCCTTGTCGCCCGAACCAGCCCAATGCGAGCGGGCCTCTGCCTTCTGGCGCTCCATGGCGTCCGTGAAGCCGGAAAGATCGACACCGATCTCGCGAGCGCGCAACGCGTCCTGCGTCAGATCGAGCGGGAAGCCATAGGTGTCATAAAGCTTGAAGGCGGTCTCGCCGTCCAGCATGTCGCCCTTGTGCAGCGTGTTGGTGGCGTCGGAGAGAAGGTTGAGGCCGCGCTCCAGCGTGGTGCGGAAACGGGTTTCCTCCAGCTTCAGCGTCTCGGAGATCAGCGCTTCGGCGCGCTGCAGCTCCGGATAGGCGCGGCCCATCTCGCTGACCAGCGTCGGCAGCAGCTTCCACATCAGCGGTTCTTTCGCGCCGAGAAGCTGCGCGTGACGCATGGCGCGGCGCATGATACGGCGCAGCACATAGCCGCGACCGTCCTTGGCCGGCAAGACGCCGTCGGCGATCAGGAAGGCGGAGGAGCGCAGGTGGTCGGCGATGACGCGGTGGCTGGCGCGAGCCTCGCCTTCCGCCGGAACGCCGGTCGCCTCGACGGAGGCGTCGATCAGTGCACGGAAGAGGTCGATATCGTAGTTGTCATGCTTGCCCTGCAGCAGCGCGGCGATGCGCTCCAGGCCCATGCCGGTGTCGATGGACGGACGCGGCAGGTCGAGGCGCTCGTCCTTCGTGATCTGCTCGAACTGCATGAAGACGAGGTTCCAGATCTCGATGAAGCGGTCGCCATCCTCTTCCGGCGAGCCGGGCGGGCCGCCCCAGATATGATCGCCATGGTCGTAGAAAATCTCCGAACAGGGGCCGCACGGACCGGTATCGCCCATCGCCCAGAAATTGTCGCTGGTCGGGATGCGGATGATGCGGTCGTCGGAAAAGCCGGCGATCTTCTTCCACAGGTCGAAGGCCTGATCGTCCGTGTGGTAGACGGTGACGAGCAGCCGGCTCTTGTCGATGCCGAATTCCTTCGTGATCAGGTTCCAGGCAAGCTCGATGGCGCGCTCCTTGAAGTAGTCGCCGAAGGAGAAGTTGCCGAGCATCTCGAAGAAGGTGTGGTGGCGCGCGGTATAGCCGACATTGTCGAGGTCGTTGTGCTTGCCGCCGGCGCGCACGCATTTCTGCGCGGTGACCGCCGTGGAATAGGGACGCGACTCCAGGCCGGTGAAGACGTTCTTGAACTGCACCATGCCGGCATTGGTGAACATCAGGGTCGGGTCGTTGCGCGGCACGAGCGGGCTCGACGAGACGACCTCGTGGCCTTCCCTGCGGAAATAGTCGAGGAAAGTCGACCGGATCTCATTCACGCCGCTCATGTCGCGTCCTTCATCTTGGCGCCGCCTGCCCCGCAGGCTGCGCATCATCCACCCAATGTCATATTCGGCAGACGCGAAACCGCCCCGCCGGCCGGAGTGCCCGCCGGAAGCCCCTTGCGAGGCTCTCCATCCGCCAGTTCCGTCGAAACTGCACACGCCGGCCGCCTTTCCCGGGAAAGGCCGTAAACCGCGGGCGCGCGCGAGAATTGATGGCTTTTATCGCCCGCACCCTTCCCTGTCCAGACACCAAAAAACCGGCCTTTCACGAAGAAGAGGCCGGTTTCCGGATTATCGTTCCGCATGGGGCGCAATCGCAGACCGATCCGCGTCATGCACGGGCGCGCGCGGCGCCGGAGCGATCAGGGCTCGCCGTCGTCGCCGTCGTTCGGGTCCGGACCGCCGTTTTCCAGGAAGCGGTCGGCGATCAGGCCGGCATTCTGGCGCAGCGTCATCTCGATCTCGCGGGCAAGATCCGGATTGTCGCGCAGGAACGTCTTGGCGTTCTCGCGGCCCTGGCCGAGACGCTGGCTGTTATAGGAGAACCAGGCGCCGGACTTCTCGACGATGCCGGCCTTGACGCCGAGGTCGATGAGCTCGCCCGTCTTGGAGACGCCCTCGCCATACATGATGTCGAATTCGACCTGCTTGAAGGGCGGGGCCATCTTGTTCTTGACGACCTTGACGCGGGTCTGGTTGCCGATGACCTCGTCGCGCTCCTTGACCGCGCCGATGCGGCGGATGTCGAGGCGGACGGAAGCATAGAACTTCAGCGCGTTGCCGCCAGTCGTCACTTCCGGCGAGCCGTAGACGACGCCGATCTTCATGCGGATCTGGTTGATGAAGATGACCATCGTGTTGGACTTGGAGATGGAGGCGGTCAGCTTGCGCAGCGCCTGGCTCATCAGGCGGGCCTGGAGGCCCGGCAGGCTTTCGCCCATTTCGCCCTCGATTTCGGCGCGCGGCGTGAGCGCGGCGACCGAGTCGACGACCAGCACGTCGATGGCGCCAGAGCGTACCAGCGTGTCGGTGATCTCAAGCGCCTGTTCACCGGTGTCGGGCTGCGAGATCAGCAGGTTTTCCAGATCGACGCCGAGCTTGCGGGCATAGACCGGGTCGAGCGCGTGTTCGGCGTCGACGAAGGCGCAGATGCCGCCCTTCTTCTGGGATTCGGCAATGGTCTGGAGCGCCAAGGTCGTCTTGCCCGAGCTTTCCGGACCGTAGATCTCGATGATGCGGCCCTTCGGCAGGCCGCCGATGCCGAGCGCGACGTCGAGGCTGAGAGAGCCCGTCGAAACCGTCTCGACCTCGATGACGCTGTCCTTTCCGCCGAGCTTCATGATGGAGCCCTTGCCGAAGGAGCGCTCGATCTGAGAGAGAGCCGCTTCGAGTGCCTTGCTTTTATCCACTGTTTTATCCTCTACGAGCCGCAAAGTGTTCTGTGCCATTTGGTCCACCTTTAGGTTATTGAAGCAAGACAGGCAACGAAGCCGCCGATGAAAGCTATGTACACTTTTTGTTCTCGTTTCGCAAGACCCATTCATCTCATTGAATGACTTTGGAAATCGAGAGCGTGTTCTATTTTCGTTTCAGCGGGCGAACGGCACGAAAGACGAGACAGGATACCACGGCCGATCAGGCTCCATGCGGGCGAATCGGCGGGGATGCGAAGGAAGACCATGACGGACAGGACGATACTGGTGATGGGCGGCGCCCATGTGGACAGGCGCGGACGCATCGCCGGCGAAACGGCGCCGGGCGCAAGCAATCCGGGCGCATGGTTCGTGGAAGCGGGCGGCGGCGCCTTCAATGCGGCGCGCAACCTTTCCCGGCTCGGCCACAAGGTGCGGCTCGTTTCGCCGCGCGGCGGCGATTCCGACGGCGACATCGTTGCCGCCGCTGCGGCCGCGGCCGGCGTGGAGGATACGCCCTTCATTTTCCTCGACCGCGCGACGCCGAGCTACACCGCCATCATCGAGCGTGACGGCAACCTCGTCATCGCGCTGGCCGACATGGAGCTCTACCGGCTGTTCTCGCCGCGCCGCCTTCAGCAGCGCGCGATGCGCGAGGCGATCGACACGGCCGCGCTCATCCTCACCGATGCAAACCTGCCGGGCGAGACGCTGGCCGCCATGGTCGAGGCAGCCAAGGCGTCGGGCGTTCCGGTCGCCGGCATCGCCATTTCCCCGGCCAAGGTGGTGCGGTTCCAGGGCAGCCTTTCCGCCCTCGCCTTCCTCTTCATGAACGAGGCGGAAGCCCGCACGCTGACGGGCGAGACGCCGGAAAACCCCGCCGACTGGCCGAAGGCGCTGCGCGCCGCCGGGCTTTCCGCAGGCGTCGTCACGCGCGGCGGCAGGGGGGTGATCGCCTTCGACGAAAAAGGCGCGGCCCTCGTCATTCCGCCGGATATCCCGGCTCTCGGCGACGTGACCGGCGCCGGCGATTCGCTCGCCTCCGGCTTCCTCAGCGCATGGACGGGCGGCGCGACGGTCGGCGAGGCGCTGCGCCACGGGGTTGCGGCGGCGGCGATCACCGTGCGCTCTCCTCTGGCGGTGGCCGAAGAAATGTCGCAGGCCACCCTTTCGGGCGCACTTTCTCTTGTGCCGGAGGCTGAAATCCTGTCATGAGACTTTTTTGCTCGAAATCCAGAGCAAGATTCCTCCCAGGACTCTCAAGGAAAACAGCATGACCAGACCCGTATCCCCTCTCCTGCCCATGCGCTACTCGGCCGAAGTGGCCGCCGCGAAGGAACGCGGCGCGCCCATCGTCGCCCTCGAATCGACGATCATCACGCACGGCATGCCCTATCCGGGCAATCTCGACATGGCCCGCAGCGTCGAGCGCATCATCCGTGAACAGGGCGCCGTGCCCGCCACCATCGCCGTCATCGACGGCGTGCTGCATATCGGCCTCGAAGACGCCGAACTCGAAGCGCTCTCGCAGACCAAGGGTGCACTGAAGGTCTCGCGCGCCGACATCGCCTTCGCGATCGCCGAGCGCCGCACCGGCGCCACCACCGTCGCCGCCACCATGATCGGCGCGGCGCGCGCCGGCATCAAGGTCTTCGCCACCGGCGGCATCGGCGGCGTCCACCGCGGCGCGGAAGAAACCTTCGACATCTCCGCCGACCTGGAAGAGCTGGGCCGCACCGGCGTCATCGTCGTCTGCGCCGGCGCCAAGGCGATTCTCGACATTCCGAAGACGCTGGAGGTTCTGGAAACGCGCGGCGTGCCGGTCGTGACCTATGACAGCCCGACCTTCCCGGCCTTCTGGTCGCGCGATTCGGGCCTCAACAGCCCGCTGACGCTGAACAGCCCCGCGGCCATCGCCAACTTCCAGAAGGTGCGCGACCAGCTCGGCATCGACGGCGGCATGCTGATCGCCAATCCCGTTCCGGCAGCCGACGAAATCCCGCGCGACGAAATGGAAATCTACATCGCCCGCGCGATCGACAATGCCGAACGCGACGAGATCGCCGGCAAGGCCGTGACGCCGTACCTGCTCGACAACCTCTTCCACCTGACGGACGGCCGCAGCCTGAAGACGAACATCGCGCTGGTGGAAAACAATGCGCGGCTTGCGGCGGAAATCGCCGTGGCGCTGGTCGATTGATGACAAAAAGGCGGCCGGTTCTTCCGGCCGCCTTTATTGAACACGAGGTCCCTCACCTCTCCTTCGCTACCGGCGCCGCGTGGCGACGGTTTTCAAGCGAATCCGGTCTTGTCGCGCTGCAGCCGTAAGTTCGACCTGAGGATTTCTGCCTCACCCGGCCTTCGGCCGCGTCATGGCGAAGACATCCGCCCCGCCGTCGCAATAATCCATGTAGCCCATCCGCCCGAGCGGCCGGGCGACGGCCATGTCGATCATGCCGTCTTTCAGGATTTCCCGGCTTATATGGATGCCGACGACCTCACCGAATACCACCCAGTTGTCCGATTCGCGCCCGTCGAGGCCGAGCGGCCGCAGGATCTGCGTCGCCCGGCATTCGAGCGCCGCATGCGCCTCGCCGACATAGGGCGCATCGACGAGCCGGCCGGCCACCGGCGTCAGTTTCGCGATATCGAATTCGTCGACGCCATGGGGCACGGCGACCGAGCTTGCATTCATCTCCGCGGCGAGATGCCGGCTGGCCAGCGAGCAGGTGAAGACGCCGGTCGCCTCGATATTCGTCACGCTGTCCTTGTGGCCGCTGGAGGAGAACATCACGAGCTTCGGCCTGTCGCTCACCGCATTGAAGAACGAATAGGGCGACAGGTTGCGCCGCCCGTCCGCCGCCTTCGTGCCGATCCAGCCGATCGGGCGCGGCGCGACGATCGCCTTGAAGGGATCGTGCTTCAGGCCGTGGGCGTTCGCCCCGGTCTCGTAGAACAGCGCGTCAGGCGTCATCGCCGACCCATGTGACGATTTCGGCGAGCTCCGGCCGCGGACGCTCGGTCGGCGGAACGGTGGGCGTGCCGATATGGATGAAGCCGGCGACCTTCTCGCCCGGCTCGACGCCGAGGATGGGATAGGCGCGCTCGTCGAAGGCATACCATTCCGTCAGCCAGTTCGAGGCGAAGCCATGCGCATTCGCCGCCATCACGAGGTTGAGGCAGACGGCGCCGGCCGACATGACCTGCTCCCATTCCGGGATCTTGAAATGCGGCGCCGCGCGGCTGACGACGGCGATCACCACCGGCGCGCGGGTGAGCCGCGTGTTCTCCACCTTCACCATTTCTTCCGAAAGGTCCGGCTTGTCGGCGAACGCGATCTTCGCCAGCGCCTCGCTGATCCGCCGGCGGTCCTCGCCGCGATAGACGATGAAGCGCCAGGGTGCGAGCTTGCCGTGGTCCGGCACGCGCGAGGCGAGCTTCAGCATCTCCTCCACCTCGCTTTTCGAGGGGCCGGGCGCGCTCATCTGGAAGGCGGGGATCGACCGGCGGGTCGAAAGATAATCGATCAGCTTTATTTCGGTTTTCATTGCGGGGGAGTTCCAATATCGTGCCGCCGGCGCGGCCTTGAAAATGCCATTTGCCGGGCCTTCAAGTGGAGCCTTACAGTCAGGAAGTCAACCGTTCCCATGCGCATGCGAATCCATCCCGTCGCCGCCGCAGGCATCGCCTTCGCGAGCCTTGCCGCCTCTTTCGTAACGGCACGCGCGCAGGATTCGCTCGAGAGCTTTTCGCAGATCCCGACGCCGCTGAAGGGCAGCAAGCTGATGTCCTTCAACCCCGTCGTCACCGGCGAGGCAACGCCGGCGAACCTGCGTGACGTCACCTGCGAGGCGCTGCTGACCAAGGACGGCCAGCCGATGCAGCATGGCCTGACCTGGCGCGTCTTCTCGCCCATTCCGGCCGCCGACGGCAAGCTGCCGCTGCTCGCCACCTCCGAGGGCGGCACGGCCGCCTTCCACCTCGTTCCCGGGGAATATTTCGTCAATGTCGCCTTCGGCCGGGCCGGCGCGACGAAGAAGCTCGTGGTGCCCGAACAGGGCTCCGTCGACAAGCAGGTCATGGTGCTCGATGCCGGCGGCATCATGTTGAACGCCGTTTCCGGCGCGGATGTGCGCATTCCGCCGAAGGAGTTGAGCTTTGCGATCTATTCCGCCGAAGTGCGCGAGGATGGCGAGCGCAACCTCGTGATGGACGACGTGAAGCCGAATTCCGTCGTGCGGCTCAATGCGGGCACCTATCACGTCGTTTCCGACTATGGCGACGTCAACGCCGTCATCCGCGCGGATATCCAGGTGGAAGCCGGCAAGCTGACGCGCGCCACCATCCAGCACCGCGCCGCCAAGCTGACGCTGAAGCTCGTCTCCGAGCCGGGCGGCGAGGCCATCGCGGATACCGCCTGGTCGATCCTCACCTCCTCCGGCGACACGGTCTCCGAAAGCGTCGGCGCGTTCCCGACGCTCGTTCTGGCGGAAGGCAGCTACATCGCCGTCGCCCGCAACAAGAACAGGATCTACCAGCGTGATTTCCAGGTGAAAGCCGGCGTGAACACCGATGTCGAGGTGCTGCTCGACGAAAAGGCGAACGACCAGAAGGCCGCCGCCGAGGACGTGGTGGACTAGGCGGAAAAGCCGCTCATCCCGCTGCCGCGACCTTCTCCCCGCAAGCGGGGAGAAGGAAGATGTTGCATCGCCTTGCCACAAGTCCCTTCTCCCCGCTTGCGGGGAGAAGGTGCCGGCAGGCGGATGAGGGACAAGCGCCCCTCGCCTCAAGCCTTGCCGAGCTTGCGCTTCAGGTCCGGCGGCATCGCTTCCAGCGACAGGGCTTCGATCGCCTCGTCGAGCGACATCGCCGTCTGGTTCTGCGAACCGAGGCGGCGGATGTTGACGGAGCGTTCCTCCGCCTCGCGCTTGCCGCAGACGATGATGACCGGGACCTTGGTCACCGAATGCTCGCGGACCTTGTAGTTGATCTTCTCGTTGCGAAGATCGGTCTCGACGGTCAGGCCCGCCTCGCGCAGCTTGTCGGCCACCTCGCGGGCATAGTCGTCCGCCTCCGAGGTGATGGTCGCCACGACCACCTGCATCGGCGCGATCCACAGTGGCATATGCCCTGCGAAGTTCTCGATGAGGATGCCGAGGAAGCGCTCCATCGAACCGCAGATAGCGCGGTGGATCATCACCGGCTGGCGCTTTTCCGAGGCCTGGTCGATGTAGAAGGCGCCGAAGCGTTCCGGCAGGTTGAAGTCAACCTGCGTGGTGCCGCACTGCCATTCGCGGCCGATGGCGTCCTTCAGCGTATATTCGAACTTCGGCCCGTAGAACGCGCCCTCGCCCGGCAGGATGCCGGTCTTGATGTTGTTCGACTGCTGCTGGATCGTGTCGAGCACCTGCTTCATCACGCTCTCGGCGCGATCCCAGAGCTCGTCCGAGCCGACGCGCTTGTCCGGCCGGGTGGAGAGCTTGATGGTGATCTCCTCGAAGCCGAAGTCCTTGTAGACCGAGAGGATCAGGTCGTTGATGCGCAGGCATTCGGCCGCCATCTGCTCGTCGGTGCAGAAGACATGCGCGTCGTCCTGCGTGAAGCCGCGCACGCGCATCAGCCCGTGCAGCGCGCCGGAAGGCTCATAGCGATGCACGTTGCCGAATTCAGCAAGGCGGACGGGCAGTTCTCGATAGGACTTCAAGCCGTGCTTGAAGATCTGCACATGGCCCGGGCAGTTCATCGGCTTCAGCGCGAAGATGCGCTCGTCGTCGGTCTCGTCGCCGGCGACGGTCACCTTGAACATGTTGTCGCGGTACCAGCCCCAGTGCCCCGAGGTTTCCCACAGCGACTTGTCGAGCACCTGCGGCGCGTTCACCTCTTCATAGGTGCCGGCGAGACGGCGGCGCATATAGGCGACGAGCGTCTGGAACATGCGCCAACCCTTGCCGTGCCAGAAGACGACGCCCGGCCCTTCCTCCTGGAAATGGAACAGGTCCATTTCGCGGCCGAGGCGACGATGGTCGCGCTTCTCGGCTTCGGCGAGGATATTGAGATAGGTGTCAAGCTCCTCCTGCGTGCGCCAGGCGGTGCCGTAGATGCGCGTCAGCATCGGATTGTTCGAATCGCCGCGCCAATAGGCGCCCGCGACCTTCATCAGCTTGAAGGCCGTGCCGATCTGGCCGGTGGCGGCCATGTGCGGGCCGCGACACAGGTCGAACCAGTCGCCCTGGTAGTAGATCTTGAGGTCCTGCCCCTCGGGGATCGCATCGACCAGCTCGACCTTGTACTTCTCGCCCTTGGAGGAGAAGACCTCCTTGGCCTTGTCGCGCGACCAGACTTCCTTGGTGAAGGGCTTGTTGCGCTGGATGATCTCCTTCATGCGCTTTTCGATCTTCGGCAGATCGTCGGGCGTGAAGGGCTCGTCCTTGGCGAAGTCGTAGTAGAAGCCGTTGTCGATGACCGGGCCGATGGTCACCTGCGTGCCGGGCCACAGCTCCTGCACGGCCTCTGCCATCACATGGGCGGCGTCGTGGCGGATCAGTTCCAGCGCGCGGTCGTCCTCGCGGGTGACGATCTCGATCCGCCCGTTGGAAACGGGATCGGAGAGATCGCGCAGCTCGCCATCGAGCGCAATCGCGACCGCCTTCTTGGCCAGCGACTTGGAAATCGCCTCGGCCACGTCACGCCCGGTCGAGCCCGCGGGATATTCGCGGACGGAACCATCGGGAAAAGTCAGGGAAACAGGTGCAGACATTCAAAAATCTCCTATCCAGTCCCGCCAACGAATGCGGGTGGTATGCGAGTGAAAAGGCCGGGATTCCGGCATGTAGCGTGTGCGATATAGGGGGAAAACGGGGGAATTGGAAGAGGTTGCGAGACAACGCCGGCTCTAGCCCTGAGCCAACGCGACACTGTCGCGAAAATCCGTCGTAAAACCATGATATTTGCGAGCGAGTTTTGCGACAGAAAATCCGCTAGAAATTCAACGCCGCCGATTTCGCCGCGAAACTTAGGATTTTCGCGACAACCGGTCTGCTATGCGGACGAAACTGTCGTTGGGCTACGCTCGATGCTACTCGGCGACATCTGAATGCCCAGCTCCATTGTTGGCGAACTTGTTCAGATGCTCTCTGACTTGACCCATACGTTTCAAGCGTCAAGAAGATAGATTTCGAGGTGATCAATGGAGGTTTGAATAGCATGCGAGACAATCGATATGGGGCACTCTCATCCTGGGTTTACAGTCTCGATAAGCCGGTCGGTCGGTCCTTTGGAGATCTGGAATATTATCGGAATCGTCTGGCACAATGCCATGGTCCCATCCTTGAGCCCGCAGTGGGCAATGGCCGGATTTTCGTGCCACTGCTGCAGGAAGGCTTCCAGATCGAAGGTTTCGATGCCTCTGAGGAGATGCTGAATTACTGCCGGGATGAGTGCCGGGAGCGGAATCTTTCAGTGGATTTGACCCTGCAGACCTTCGAGGAATTCTCCTACGACAAGAGCTTCGCCGCTATCATCGTTCCGGCTGGATCATTTCAGCTCATCGCCGATGAAGTTGCCGCAGCCGCAGTTTTGAAGCGCTTTTATGATCACCTAGCCCCCGAGGGGCGATTGATCATCGACCTCGACCCGATTGGCAGCATACTTGCTCCCCCTGGTCCCATTCGGAGCTGGACCACCGAAGGTGGTGACCTGCTGACCTTGACCGACAACCGGGTGGAGACCAACTATCTCGCGCAAACGACGCTTTCTCACAGTCGCTATGACCGCTGGCACAATGGGGCGCTGATAGAGACCGAGTTGGAATTGTTCAAACTGCGTTGGTGGGGTGTCCATGAGTTCCGGTTGGCCCTACAGGCCGCCGGTTTTGTGGATGTGCAGGTGTCAGGCAATTATCAGCATGCACGCGCGCCGCAGCCGGAGGATGAGATTTTTACTTTCGAAGCAAAACGAATGACCGCTTAGGGCTCAAAGTGCCTGTCGCGGAACTCCCGATTAAAACGACACTTATTTTTGTGACTTTCGCAACGTCGCAAAATACCAAGTTCTGCGATAGCCGCAATGGTTGCCGCACACGCAAAAGTTTCCCCTCAAAAAAATCAGCGCCCAAATTTTCCCCGCCCCCAAAACCTCCCTTATCCTGAACCTCCTTCCGCCGCCGGACGGATCGCGTAACGTGTCGATGCGGGCGGGAGGAGGCGCTTTCGTGTTCTGCCGAAACGTACGGCAGGGGCGGAAGAGGCGAGGAGCGCTGCGGGGCGAAAGCTTCCGTCGCAACAGGCTTCCCCCTTCCCCGGGTCTTGCGGGGTCGGTTTGGGTCCGCCATGCAAGCGCTGGCCGATGCATGCCCGCCAAAGCCGCGAAAGCGGTTTTCGGACAAGGTTCATGCGGAGGCAGCGTGCAGCGAAGCAGCTCCCCGCCTGAAGGAGGCCGGACCGCCTCCGAAGAACGCCTGGGCCGCGCGAAAGCGAAGCCACCATCCATACACCAGAGAGGCAACGCTTTCGCGCGGTTCTCCGGACAGTTTCGAAAACCCGGTGGATCGCCATGCGGGCGGTTTTGGCGCGCCCGCCGATGGAGAAGGTCGACGCGGAAAGGAGCGCGCGATGTCTTACGGTCAGGAACTTTTCAAGGACAAGCGGCACCAGAGGCGCACGCAGCGTCTCCAGCCGTATTTTCGTCAGGCGGCCACCTTTGCCGGCCTTCACCTTGCCTGCCGCCTGCCGAAATGCCGTCGGGCAAAGCGCTGCACCGGCTGCTGGCCGGCGGAGGAGATCGCCACCACCCATTACAAGCAGTTTCCGCCCTGCGTGATGGACAATGCCACGCAATCCGCGATCAACTGCGCGTCGCGGGAACTCGAAGAACGCCAGCACCGGGAATGGCTCACCGCCGGCTACAGCCAGGAGGACCTGGACAGGTGGGAAGAGGAAGCGGAGGCGCTGGACGACGACCCCACGGTGCCCGTGGGATGGGAGACCGCGCTCGCGCCGCCTATCGGGCCAGTAGCGCGCAAAGGCCGTTGACCGTGTTGGCGTTGCGCAGCGTGCCGATGCCGAGCTTCTTCGTCGTCAGGTGCGCAAGCAGCTTCGTTTCGCTCGGTTTCGCGGCGAAATCGATCCAGAGGTCGCCGTGCGAAAGGGCAAGGCGGATGCCGGGTGTCGCGTGGCTTTCGAGCCTTGCCAGCGCTTTCCCGTCGAGCGGCGCGCGCATGGCGCGCACCACGACGTCGGCGCCGTTGCCTTCAGGGAACGGATTGCCGGCGGCAAGGCGCTTCCAGCCTTCGGCGGTGCGGGCGATGATGTCGACATGCTTGCCGAAGCGGGCGCGAAACCCCGCTTCCAGCCGCGCCTCGATTTCGGCGAGCGGCGCGGCCTCGCCGTCGAAGATGAGATTGCCGGTGGCGACCAGCGTGCGGGCGTTGCGCAAGCCGAGGCCTTCGGCCATCGCCTTGAGGTCCGCCATCACCACCCTTTTCCCGGGCGTAAGCACGATGGAATGCAGGAGGGCGACATAGGTTTCCACCGCTCAGCCGCGCTCCGCCTTCGAGACGCGCCACAGCCGCCATGGCGCCCACCAGGCAAGGCGCGCTTTCAGCGTCTCCGGTACGGGATCGAAGCCATGCGTGCCGCCGGGACCACAGCGGGCGACGCGGAAGAGCGTCATGAACCCGCCGCGCCACAGGCCATGGCGCGCGACGGCCTCGTAGCCGTATTCCGAGCAGGTCGGCAGGTGGCGGCAGGAATTGCCGATGAAACCGGAGAGTGTGAGCTGGTAAAGGCGGATGAAGGCCATGCCGAACAGCCGCCCCGGCGTCTTGCGGAACGGGCCGTTCCAGTTGCGGCCCTTGGGGCGCGGCCGTTCGGGAGCGTGGTGGCAGTCGGGAGCGTTACACATGAGCTTTGCGGCCCGGGGGAAGGATGCCCCTCGCCCGCCTGCCGGCACCTTCTCCCCGCAAGCGGAGAGAAGGGACTCGCGGGAGCATCCGGTGCTCCATCGACCGTGCGGCTTGAAGGGAAAACGGTGCGGCATTTCCCCTCTCCACGCTCGCGGGGAGAAGGTCGCGGCAGCGGGATGAGGGGCAGGCGGCAAACACCGCCCTCACCCGGCCTTTTCCAGCCGCTTCGCCTCGATCTGGCCGATGGCGTCGACCACGGCGTCGAAGGTCAGCATGGTGGAGGCGTGGCGGGCCTTGTAATCCTTGACGGGCTTGAGGAAACGCATGTCCTCGAAGCGGCCGGTCGGTCCCTCGCCGTCGGCCTTCAGCATGGCGAGCATGTCCTCGCGCGCCTTGCGGATTTCCGCCACCGTCGCGCCGATCACATGGCGCGCCATGACCGAGGACGACGCCTGGCCGAGCGCGCAGGCCTTCACCTCGTGGGCGAAATCGCTGACGGTATCGCCGTCGAGTTTCAGATAGACCTTCACGCGCGAGCCGCAGAGCTTGGAATGGGCGCCGGCCTCGGCGTCCGCATCCGGCAGGGTGCCGATGCGCGGGATGTTGCCGGCGAATTCGAGGATACGGCTGTTATAGATATCGTCCATCATGGCCCTGTTTTCCGCGCTTTTTGCGGAATCTTCAATGATCCGAGGAGATTATTCCGGCCTCGTCGGGAAAAAAGCACGGCGTGTCGCCTCAGGCCTCTTTCGCAGTGGTTGTTCGATACTATATGATAACTCGTATTGGGGTGAGGGTTTTACAAGTGTCGAACCATCACCTGTTGTTTGGGAAACCGTGCCGGACGGTCGATCGCACTGATAAGCGATGACCCGAAAGCCCCGGAGCCCGCCAACGGAACCCAAGCCTGCAGGGTTAGGCGAATGGCCAGTGGCGAGTCCGATAAACACGTCAGGTAACCTGCAGAAAGGTCAATGGGTCCATGGACGCCATAGTCACCAATTTTCCCCGCGTCGAGGATGATGCTGGTCGCCCCACGCAGAAAGAGGCGGAAGACGCCGTTCGCGTTCTGCTTCGCTGGGCCGGCGACGATCCGCAGCGCGAGGGCCTGCTCGACACGCCCAAGCGCGTCGCGAAAGCCTATCGCGAACTCTTTTCCGGCTACGACCTTGCCGCCGAGGATGTGCTCGGCCGCACCTTCGAGGAGGTCGCCGGCTATGACGACATGGTGCTGGTGAAGGACATTCCGTTCTTCTCGCATTGCGAGCACCATATGGTGCCGATCATCGGCAAGGCGCATGTCGCCTATCTGCCGAACGGCCGGGTGCTGGGTCTTTCCAAGATCGCCCGCGTGGTGGAGATATTCGGTCGCCGCCTGCAGACGCAGGAGACGATGACGGCGCAGATCGCCAAATCCATCGACGAAACGCTGAACCCGCGGGGCGTCGCCGTGATGATCGAGGCCGAGCATATGTGCATGGCCATGCGCGGCATCCAGAAACAGGGCTCGACAACGCTCACCACCACCTTTACCGGTGCCTTCAAGACCGAGCCGGCCGAACAGGTCCGGTTCATGACAATGATCCGGAGCTAGGCGACAGCCGGCTCCGCCCGACGGAGCCGACCGCCATGCCGATCACCTTTCAAGCCCCCTCCAGGGACAAGGCCGAGCTGGAGACAGGCCCGTCCTTCACCCCCCGCTTCGACGGCAACGGCCTCGTGACCGCCGTCGTGACGGATGCGAAGGACGGCGAACTGCTGATGGTCGCCCACATGAATGCCGAAGCGCTGGCGCTCACCATCGAGACCGGCATCGCGCATTACTGGAGCCGCTCGCGCAATTCACTCTGGAAAAAGGGCGAGACCTCCGGCAACCTTCAGACCGTCGTGGAACTCAGGACCGACTGCGACCAGGACGCCGTCTGGCTGAAGGTCTCCGTCGCCGGCCACGACGCCACCTGCCATACCGGTCGCCGCTCCTGCTTCTACCGCACGGTCTCGGGCGGCCCGGACGGCGCGGTGCTGACGATCACCGGCGGCGAGCCGCAATTCGACCCGGCGACCGTCTACAGCAAAAATTAAGCATCTCTGCGAATAGCGTCCCGTTCCGGCACGGATTTACCATTTGGCAACCTGTCGGGTCGCCTAATCCAAGCATGGCGGACCTTATCCCCGCCATGCGGATCAGGATATGGAACCCCATCGCTCGCATGCGCTTCGAAAGGTTTCCGACGCCACCCTAAAAGGGGTAGCGGTATCCGGGGCAGGCCCCCATCTTCCGCCTCGAGAAAAGTGCTCTTTCCGGGATTTTTTGTCCCGAAAGTTCCCCGCGTCACAGATTGCAACTATTCTGCCATTTATTGTGCTCCCGAGGGCAGCCAATTGGCGGAACCGTTTGCTTTACCGCGAATTCCTTTAGGGAACGGAGGTCCGGAATGTTGAACTGGAGTTTCAATCGTAGCCTCGTAACGGCGGATGCCTCGGATCCCGGCGGACCTTCCATGAACGACGTTTCCCACATTCCCGCGCCGGCGCCGCCGCGCAAGCCGAAGATCGCCCTTGCCCTCGGCGGCGGCGCCGCCCGCGGCTGGGCCCATATCGGCGTGCTCCGGGCGCTGGAGGAAGAAGGCATCGAGGTGGGCATGATCGCCGGCACCTCCATCGGCGCCCTCGTCGGCGGCTGTTATCTGGCCGGCAAGCTCGATGAGCTGGAGGCCTTCGCCCGCTCGCTCACCATGCGCCGCATTGCGAGCCTCCTCGATTTCACCATTCGCGGCTCCGGCCTCTTCGGCGGCATGCGGCTGACCAGGCGCATGCAGGAGCATATCGAGAACCTGTCGATCGAGGATCTCGACCGGCCCTTCGTCGCGGTGGCGACGGAGGTCAACAGCGGCCACGAAGTCTGGATCAACAGCGGCTCGCTGATCACGGCATTGCGCGCGTCCTATGCCCTGCCCGGCATCTTCGAGCCGATCAAGTGCAACAACCGCACGCTGGTGGATGGCGCCCTGGTGAACCCGGTGCCCGTTTCCGTCTGCCGGGCGCATGAGGAGCTTCTGGTCGTCGCCGTCAACCTCAACTACGACCTCTACGGCCGCTCGGCCGTGATCAAGCACAGCGCGGGCCCGCAGAAGATCGAAGAACAGAAGCAGGAGGACAGCGCCGCCCGGCTGGGGCTGACGAGCGTCATGGTGCAGTCCTTCAACATCATCCAGGACCGGATTTCCCGCGCGCGCCTTGCCGGCGATCCGCCGGACCTCGCGCTGCATCCCAAGCTGGCCGATATCGGCCTTTCGGAATTCCATCGCGCCGGTGAATCCATCGAACGCGGCTACCTTGAGGGCAAGGCGCGGATTTTCGAGATCAAGCGGATGCTGGAAGTGGTGATGGCTCGCTGAATGCGGGCTTTCTGGGAAAATCGACCGGTTCTTGCACGGGAAAGACGAAATGGGCGGCGGGCGGAGCGATGGAAATCGTTCCGCCCGAACCCGTTCGGTGCCGTATCAGCTTGCGATATAGGCCTTGATGGCTTCGGCTTCGTGCTGGATCGCGCGGATGTGGGATTTCACCACGTCGCCGATCGAGATGATGCCGACGAGGCGGCCGTCCTTTTCCACGGGAATGTGGCGGGCGCGCAACGTGCTCATCATTTCCATGAGCTCCTCGACCGTCTGGTTTTCGCCGCAACGATGGACATTGCCCCACATGATGGAGGAAATGGGCTTGTCCAGGCATTCGCCGCCGCTGCGGGCGATGGCGGCCACGATATCGCGCTCGGTCAGAATGCCCGCGATGCGGTCATTTCGATCCACGATGACGATGGCGCCGATATGATTTTCATGCAGATAGACGGCAGCCTGCCTTACGGTGAGCTGCGGGCCGCCGGTTACGACGTTGCGGCCTTTTTCGTCCAGTATAGTCCTTACATACATGCGTACCTCCCGTGTGCATCATGACGCTGAGAGGCGGGACATCCGCGCAGGGATGCCCTGCCAGTACGGGGCGGCATCCCTTCCTCCTTGCGGATGCTACCCTGTTCCGGTGTGCATGTGCGAACCGGAACAATGTTATGGTGCGCCACGAAAGAGGCGATTGCAAGACGGCTAATAGACTATCGTTAATCCCGCCGGCTCTCGGCCACGGAAACGTCGAAGATCGGGAAGAACAGGAAGCCGAACAGGAAGCCGCCGATATGCGCTTCCCACGCCACCGCCCCGCCGGCGGCCACAGAACCGAAGATCTGGCCGAAGCCGATCAGGAAGTTCGTGAGGAACCAGATACCGGAAAAGACCAGCACGGACCGGTTGGAGAGTGCTTCGGGGATGGTGAGTCGGCGGTTGAGATGGGCAAATTGCCGGCTGACGCGCCCGCTCGGCGAAAAGACGAAGCGCGCCGCTGCGCCCATCAGGCCCGACACGACGCCGGAGGCACCCACGACGAGGATCATCGCGCCCCAGTGCAAGGCCGTGTGGAAGGCGACGGCCGCGATGGCCGAAAGGCACCAGAAGAGGAAGAACCGCACGGTGCCGATGCGCCGCACGACGGGCGCCCCGAAGGCGACCATCCAGAACGCATTGAAGATCAGATGCTCCCAGCCGCCATGCAGCAGCGAATAGGTGACCGGGCTCCACAGCCAGCTCAGGTCCCATTCGGAGAACGGAACGGCATAGCGCCCCGGGATGAAGGCGAATTCCAGCAGCACGTATTCGTCGGCCGACGGCGAAAGGACATAGGTGCGCACCAGATGGACGAGCGTCAGCAGCCCGAGAACGAAGACGAGGCTTCCGGGCAGGTTGAACGCCGGCTCCCGCTTGCGGGCCTCGAACCCGTCACCCTGCACTTCGATGCCGTCGTTACTCATGACCGAACCACCCAACTCAAAAATCGATTCGTGCTTATATCGAGAAAAGAAAGGCCGTGCAGCTTTCGCCGACGGCCGGTGCCCCCAATCCCCGGGGCGAAACAGATGTGCAGTAAACCATTCCCTCGTGAAGGGATGCCGGATGTTCTCCCAAGCCGGCCGGCCGCGCAATGGAAACCAATCGTTAACCTTAATATCCGTCTGGCACGAAACTCGCACAGTCTCTCACAAATGCCCCCTGCACCGCCTCCGGCGTGCCGTAGCGGGACAGAGCAGACGGAAGAACGAGCATGCATACCAGAGCTGCAACCACGCTTTACGATTACTGGACGCGCCAGCGCGGCGAGCGCGCCGTGCCATTGCGGAGCACCATCGAACCCGCCGACATCGCGGCGATCCTGCCGGATGTCTTCATGCTGGAGTATGGACGACTGCATGCGCCGCGCTTTCGCCTCGCCGGCACGCGCATGTGCGCCCAGTTCGCCCGCGAGCTGAAGGGCATGGATTTCGACGCGCTGTTCGCCCCGGACCAGCGCAGCCGCGTGGCCCGCATGGCGGAAAACGTCATGGCCGAGGCCGTGCCCGCGATCATGCGGATCCGGCTCGTCGACGGCGCGCTGGAAAATACCGAGGCGGAAATCGTGCTGCTGCCACTTGCGACCGCCGGCCGGACGGCCGACCGCATCATCGGCACCTTCGCCCCCCTGCCCGGCCAACGCCAGCCGCTCTCGGCCTTCCGCTATGCCACGCTCGATGCGCTTTCGGTCATCGACCCGGCGCGCAAGGACGATCTGGCCGGCAGCCGCCCGCCGATCCCCATGCCGACATCCGTCATGGCCATGCGACCGGCCGGCTTCGGCCAGAAGATCAGCCGGGTCATGCACCTGCGCATTTTCGAAGGCGGGCGGAAGGACGGCGGATTGGCGGAAACGCAACCAACATCGCCCAAAGGTTGTTGAAACCACAACCCGAGGCGACATTTTCCCGCTCCGGCAAACCTTCTGTTAACCCCGAAAGGTTAAGGGTTGGAAAGAGATAGGACGATCAGGCACGCGCGCTCATGTACTCTTTCCAGCAAGCATCGCCGGCAACCAGAGCAGCGCAACCCGACCAGCGCAACTTCCAGCGCGTCTCGGTGAACCTGCCCGGCCGCCTGATGCTAGCCAGCCATGACGAATTCGACTGCACCGCCCTCGACATGTCGCCGGGCGACGCCAGCTTCGTCTGCAGCGCGCGCCCGCGGATGGGCGAGCGCATCATCGCCTATATCGACCATGTCGGCCGCATCGAGGGCTCCGTCGCGATCCTTCGCGAAGACGGCTTCGTCATCCAGTTGAACGCGACGGACCGCAAGCGGGAAAAGCTCGCGGCCCAGCTCACCTGGATCGCCAACCGGCACGAGCTCGGCCTGCCGGAAGACCGCCGCCACGACCGCCTCACGCCGCGCAATACACGCACGGACCTGACGCTCGACGACGGCCGGCGCTATCCCTGCCGCATCATCGACCTTTCGCTTTCGGGCGCCGCCGTCGATATCGACGTCCGCCCTGCCCTCGGCACGCCTGTCCAGCTCGGCAACATGAAGGGGCGCGTCGTGCGCCACTTCCAGGAAGGCGTCGCCATCGAGTTCTCGTCCGTCCAGTCGCGGGAAGCCCTCACGGCATTCCTGTAGCATTCCGGCACAGCCGAAAGCCGATATTGTTTCAAAAAGGGCCCTGCGGGGCCCTTTGCTGTTTCAGCCCGGATCGAGACACATTCTCGAAAAAGAAAATCAAAAAAAATCTGCCGCGCGAGTCCATCATCGGGAAAAATGCAGCGATGCGAGTACGCATGATATCCGACGACGACGTTGTGCCAGCACTCATCCGCGTGGAAATTCCGGCTTCCAATAAGCCGAGCCTAGCCCAATATCGCCCGATTAAATCGAAAAACAATTATGAATCAATAGCATGGCGGAAAATGAAAGCCCGCAACCGCGAGCGTATTCGCTACAATTTTAATCAAATTCGCTTCAAATACAGTTCAAATCAATCTCAAATTCTATTCTTGTTTTATGCTTATGCGATCTTGATTTGAACTAAGTTCTACTTCGGCTTTTCGCGCAAGCTCAAAACATACCTGTCATTGTCGCCTCATCGAACGGGGACATAGCAATGACAAAAATCATCAAGACAGGGACGTTTGCATTCCTCCTTTCCCTGGTTGCGGCACAGGCCGCCATGGCGCTGCCGGCCAACACGCCGCTTGCAGGCGCGACCAACCAGCCGATCGGCCACTATGAATTCTGCAAGGTCAATGCCAGCGAATGCGGCCCGAACGGCCGCGACGACGGCCCGCTCAAGCTGACGCAGGAAAACTGGAAGACGATCCTCAACGTCAACTACGCCGCCAACACCGAATTCGCGCCGATGACCGACATGGAAATCTACGGCGTCGAGGAGAAGTGGGCCTATCCGGAATATGCCGCCGACTGCGAGGACTATGTCCTCATCAAGCGCAAGCGCCTGATGGAAGCCGGCATCTCGCCCGCGAACCTCCTGATCACCGTCGTCCTCCAGCCGAACGGCGAAGGCCACGCGGTCCTGACCGTGCGCACCGACCGCGGCGACTTCGTGCTCGACAACATGCGCAACAAGGTCCTGCTCTGGTCGGAGACCGAATACCGCTTCCTCAAGCGCCAGTCGTCGGCCAATGCCGGCAAGTGGGTCAAGCTGCAGGACGGCCGCGCCGAAGCTGTCGGTAGCGTCAGGTAAGGACCGGCGCCCGAGGGCGCGCGAAGAGACTGCCCGGCGGCTTCGCCGGGCAACAGAAAGGGCCCGGTCAGTCCCCCAATCCCCGTCCCCGACCTTGGCCCTGCGGCCGGTTCTCCTGTCCCGGAACCGGCCGCTCCCTTTTTGAGGGCATGTCCGCCCAAATCCTCAACCGAAAATTAACCATGTTGGCAGACCCTCCGCCCAGGTGTCCCGCAATAGACGGGTCGAAGGAGCGCGAGGCGACATGGCTGCGACGGCAACCGGCAACGAGGACCATGCCCCGCTCATCTCCAATCGCCTGCTGACGCGCCTGACCGTCGGCGTCGCGGTTCTCGCCGGGCTGACGCTCGCCATCAGCGTCGCCGGCCGCGCATTGGGCGAGCGCATCGCGCTTGCCGGCCATACCGAAAGCGCTGAGGCCGTGGACGTCGTGATCGGCCAGGACCAGATCCGCCTTCCCGCCAATACGATCCGCTTCGAGGAGCAGCGCCGGCCGGGCCGCACGGAGCGCGTCGATCTCTACCTCACCTGGCCGGAGATGAATGGCTATTCCAACGCCGAGCGCATCCGCTTCAACGATGCGACGCGGCCCGAGAGCCTGATTTTCCTCAATCTTTCGCAAAGCACCATGTCGCGCGACATGTCCGGCCGGCTGGCGCCAATCTACAGCCACCTGTTCGACGACCGGACGGAACCCGGTCCGGCCGGCCTGACGATGCAGCCGCTGCGGGAGAATTCCGGCTATGGCGGCGAGGTATTCTTCACCGGGACGCTGCCCGACGGCTCCGACTATGCGGTGCGCTGCATGATGCCGGCGGACGAATCGCAATCGACCAGCGCGGATTGCCAGCGCGATATCCACATCGGCCGCGATCTTTCTGTGCTTTACCGTTTTTCGAGCAGACTTTTGCCGCAGTGGCAGGCGATGGAGGCGCGCGTACGCGATTATCTCGCCGCATCCCTCGTCGAAAACGGCCGCCCTGCCTCGACCACTCGCACCCGATAAAACACGGCCAACCTGTGAAACCAATAATTCATCATAAACCGATTGGTAACGCTGTGTGGCTATTGTGCCTCAAACGGTCGTCGCGGCAGCTCGCAAGCGGACGGCATATGCAATCCGAGAATGAAGAGTAACGTAGTGTCCCGTTCCGTATTCCTCGATTTTCTCCCCCGCTCTTTCCAGGCGATTGCCAATGCGGCGAAAGGTCTGGTGATGATCGGCACGGTCGCCACCCTCGCCTTCGCGACCCCGGCCGCCGCAAATCCGAAATACTCGGGCATCGTCATCGACGCCAAGACGGGCAAGGTACTCTATAGCGAGGATGCGGACGAGCTGCGCTATCCGGCATCGCTCACCAAGATGATGACGCTCTACCTCACCTTCGAGGCGCTGGAAGCCGGCAAGATCCGCCTCGATTCGCGCGTCCCCTTCTCCAAGAATGCCGCCAGCGAGCCGCCGACAAAGCTCGGCGTCGGGACCGGCAAGTCCATCACCGTCGAACAGGCCATCCTCGGCCTCATCACGCGCTCGGCGAACGACGCTTCGACGGCGCTGGCCGAATTCCTCGGCGGCTCGGAAGAGCGCTTCACCCGCATCATGACGCAGAAGGCCCGCGCGCTCGGCATGACGCGCACCGTCTATCGCAATGCCAACGGCCTTCCGAATACGGCGCAGGTCACCACCGCGCGTGACCAGGCCCGCCTCGGTATCGCGCTGCGCCAGCACTTCCCGCAGTATTATTCCTATTTCTCCGTTCGCAGCTTCCGCCTCGGCAAGCAGGTCATCAACGGCCACAACCGCCTGTTGGGCAGCGTTCGCGGCGTCGACGGCATCAAGACCGGCTATACCCGCGCTTCCGGCTACAACCTCGTGACCTCGGCCGTCGCCGATGGCCGCAGCGTCGTCGGCGTCGTCATGGGTGGCCGCTCGGGCGGTGCCCGCGACCAGCAGATGCGCAAGCTGATCGCCACCTACATGCCGAAGGCCTCGCGCCGCGGCGGCGGCGATCTGATCGCCCAGACCAAGGATGCCCCGACGCTCAGCGCCGAAGTCGCAAGCAATGCGACCACCGCATCTGTCTCCGGTCGCGGCCTCGACCTGCCGGAAAACGGCCCGGTCCCGTCCTATCGCTACACCGAAAGTCATCTCGAAACGGCCTATGCCGCATCGGCCGACAGCTCGCAGGTCGTCGGCAAGCGTGCGCTCGCCGCAACCCTGAAACTGCAGCGTGAAGCCGCCGTTCCGCAGGAAGACCTGACGGAACAGGGCGACACCGGCGGCAATGTCGATAATCTGACCACCTCCGCCGTCGCCGAAACCACGCCCTCGGGCTGGGTGATCCAGATCGGTGCGACGCCGGACCGCGGCCAGGCGCAGAAGCTTCTGTCCAAGGCCCAGGACCAGGGCGGCAAGGCGCTCTCCAGCGCAAAGCCCTTCACGGTCGCCGTCAACAGCGGCAGCGAACAGCTCTACCGCGCCCGCTTCGGCGGCTTCGACAACCAGGACCGCGCGACGGCCGCCTGCAAGGTCCTGAAGCGCAAGGGCTTCGCCTGCTGGGCAAGCCAGCAGTAACGCGATCGGACCGTGCCAAATGCGGCGCGGTCCCTGAAATACCGCCTTGCACCCGCAACGGCCGCCGGAAAGGTATTGCGTACCGGAGGCTGCGGGGGGAAGGCAGGCAGGCCGTCACGACGGCTGTGCCATCCTCGATAAGGTAATGCGTACGAGGCAGATCATGGCGATGAACGAGAACCTCTTCGATGTCCCACTCGCAGCGCGCGACGAAAAGCGCCGCTCGCTGAAGGGAACGCTCCATCCGCTGCACGAGGCGGCGATGCGGATCGCGGATATCGGGCTCGGCCGTTCACGCAACCGGACGAAGGATCTCGTCGGCATGCTGCTCGCCCACGGCGCCCGCGCCTGGCGCTCGGGCCAGCCGGTTGCCGGGATCCATCTCCATGTCGGCGTCAGCGAGCACCGCCACCCGGTTCGCCTGCGCCTTCGCTGAGGATCGTCAGAGAAGGCCGAGTTCGGCAAGCTCCCGGCGAAGTTCCATCGGCAGGTCGGCAGTGCCCTCGCCCATATTCGTCAGGTCGCGCGGGGCATCCTCTTCGGTAAGGTAGCGCCACCCCTGAAAGGCGCGGCGCGGCTGGAGCGCGGTTTCGACGACTTCCGGCCCGAGCACGAGCTCGCAGCGCGAAATCCCGTCGACATCCGTGAAGGTCTTGATGTCCAGCAATTGCTGGCGCGCCTGCACCTGTCCCTTGATCACCCAGTAGAGCGAACCGCCATCGAGCAGTTCCCGGTCACGCTTGGGGATCATGCGGGTGATATGGCTGGAATGGGGCTCCATGCCCGCCGCCATCGCGATCAGCGAACGTTCGGACACCCATTCGCGCAGGTCCTCGATCGAGTCCGCGCCGACACAGAGTTTGATGAGATGAAGGGCCATGCCCCTTTGAACGCCCTTGCGGCGGCCCGGTCAAGGGGCCGCCGTGTCGCACTCCACAGGCAAGGGCCTTCGCTCAGCACTCCACCACATTGACGGCGAGGCCGCCGGTGGAGGTTTCCTTGTACTTCTCGTTCATGTCGACGCCGGTCTGGCGCATCGTCTCGATGCAGGCGTCGAGCGGCACGAAATGCTGGCCGTCGCCCTTGATGGCGAGCGAGGCGGCCGTCACCGCCTTGACCGCGCCGAGCGCGTTGCGCTCGATGCAGGGCACCTGGACGAGGCCGGCGATGGGGTCGCAGGTCATGCCGAGATGGTGCTCCAGCGCGATTTCGGCGGCATTCTCCACCTGCTCGGGCGTGCCGCCCATGACGGCGGCAAGGCCGGCGGCGGCCATGGCGGAAGCAGAGCCCACTTCACCCTGACAGCCGACTTCCGCGCCGGAGATCGAGGCATTGTGCTTGATGATGCCGCCGACGGCGGCGGCCGTCAGCAGGTAGTCGCGGATGCCGTCCTGATCGGCGTCCTCATGGAAATGCAGGTAGTAGCGGATCGTGGCGGGCACGACGCCGGCAGCGCCGTTGGTCGGCGAGGTGACGACGCGGCCGCCCGCGGCATTCTCCTCGTTGACGGCCATGGCGTAGACCGAGAGCCAGTCGTTGGCGAGCAGCGGGTTGGCCTTGTTCGAGCGCCACTCCTCCTGCAGCTTGTCATGGATCGAGCGGGCGCGGCGGCGGACCTTCAGCCCGCCCGGCATGATGCCCTCGTTCTTGAGGCCGCGGTCGATGCAGCTCTTCATCGCCTCCCAGATGCGGTCGAGGCCGGCATTCAGCTCCTCGCGCGACATGGTGGCTTCCTCGTTCGCGCGCTTCATCTGCGCGATCGTCATGCCGGAGCGCTCGGCCATTTCCAGCATCTGCTTCGCCGAGGCAAAGGGGAACGGCACCTTCCTGTCGCTGGAGCGCGCCTTGGCAGTGCGCATCTGTTCGAGCTCGGTATCGGTGACGACGAAACCGCCGCCGACGGAATAGTAGATGCGTTTCAGGAGCAGCCGGTCGTCGCGGTCATAGGCGGAGAAGGTCATGCCGTTGGCATGGCCGGGCAGCGGGTTCTTCTTGTCGAAGATCAGATCGTTCTTCGGCTGGAAGGCATAGCCGGGATGGCCGGGCGGCGTTATGCGCCCGGTGCGCTCGACTTCCTCGACGATCGCATCCATCCGGTCGGGATCGACGGAATCGGGCCGCTCGCCCATCAGGCCGAGGATCACCGCGCGGTCCGAACCGTGGCCGACGCCGGTATAGGCGAGCGAACCGTGCAGGCTCATGCGGATGGCGGCGACATGCGCGCCGGCGGGGCGCGGCCAGTCATTCGACAGGATCAGGTCGAGAAAACGGTTCGCCGCCGACATCGGCCCCATCGTGTGCGAGCTCGACGGACCGATACCGATCTTGAAGACATCAAAAACCGAAAGAAACATTCCCGGACTTCTCCTTGCCGCGGCAGGCTGCATGCTTTGATCCGCAAAGCTACGTTATCACGGACCGCGCCCATGGCGATCTCCCGACATCGGGTTTTACCAACGCGACATGCCGGGAAACAAAAACAGCGCGTCCCGAGGGAACGCGCTGTTAATGTAAGGGCTGTGGCCGGGTATTTTCAGATGCCGCCGAAAAGATAGGCGATGACCAGAACCGCGCCAAAACCGAGAACTGCCCGGGCGGTCACGCCCCAGCAGGATTTCTGAACTGTGCTTTCCATGATTTCCCCGATGGAACATGCCGGCGCAGCAGCCGTGATCGGCGCTGCATGGGCTCTGTTTAATGAAGAATTCATGAAACCGCAATCGCGAAAAATGGCGAAACCAAGGCGAATGCTTCATGGGTGACCTGCACGGCGCGCATGACCTGTCGCAAAATCAGACAGTTGCGGGCGGCAAGCCCGGCGCGCTTGCCGCCGCCTTTCCGCCGCAAGTCTGAACGGGCTTCGGGCTGCGGCGCCGGCCCCTTGCAAAATGCCGAATCCATGGCACAAACCCAGGCATGACCAGTCCGGATATCGCCGCCCTTGCCGTCTTCATCGTCCTGTGGGTCGGGTATTCCTGGCTTACCGACCGGGCGAAGCTGTTCGACCGCGTGAGCCTGACGCGGGCGATGAGCTCGCAGCGCGCGATCTGGATTCGCAACGCCATGCACCGAGACCTGCGCATGATCGACACGCAGATCATGGCCGGCCTGCAGAACGGCACGGCCTTCTTCGCCTCCACCTCGCTTCTGGCGCTCGGCAGCTGCTTCGCGCTGCTCGGGGCGACGGACAAGGTGTTCAGCCTTTTCAACGACCTGCCGGAAGTATTCCGAGGCAGCCGCTCCGGCTTCGAGATGAAGGTCGGCGGGCTTGCCATCATCTTCGGCTATGCCTTCTTCAAGTTCGGCTGGTCCTATCGCCTCTTCAACTACTGCACCATCCTGCTCGGCGCGATGCCGATGAGCGGCGACATCCACAAGGACCCGGCCGGCGCCGACCTTGCCGCCGACAAGGTCATCCGCATGAACATCCTGGCCGCCAAGCACTTCAACAAGGGGCTGCGTGCGATCTTCCTGTCGATCGGCTATCTCGGCTGGTTCGTCAGCCCCTATCTCTTCATCCTGACGACGATGGGCATCATCGTCGTGCTCGTCCGCCGGCAGTTCTACTCCGAGGCGCGCCTCGGCGTGCTCGAACGCCTCGACTGATCCCTTCCCCGGCCTCCTTTCGGCCATCCGCCCGGCGCAAGCTTGGCGTGGCATATTCCCATGGACCAGAGCAATGCAGCGACCCCGAACCATGACGACGACGGTGATTGACGGCAATGTGGAAGGGGACGGCGGCGCCACGCGCCGCCTGCCGCGCATTCCGCTCATCGACCAGGCCCGCGGCGTCGCGCTGATCGCCATGGCGAGCTACCATTTCACCTGGGATCTCGGCTTCTTCGGCTATATCGAGCCGGAAACGGCCACCACCGGCGGCTGGCGTCTCTATGCGCGGCTGATCGCCGGCAGCTTCCTCTTCCTCGTCGGCTTCAGCCTCGTCCTCGGCCACCAGCGCGGCTTCCGGCTGAAGCCTTACTTCATGCGGCTCGGCAAGATCGTGCTGGCGGCGGCGGCGATCACGGTCGCCACCTGGTTTGCCTTCCCGCAGACCTTCATCTTCTTCGGCATCCTGCACGCAATCGCGGCGGCAAGCCTGATAGGGCTTCTCTTCCTGCGCCTGCCGGTCGCCGTGACCCTGCTGGCCGCCGCGGCCGTCGCCGCCGCACCGCTTTATCTTCGTGTGCCCATCTTCGATCATCCGGCGCTCTGGTGGGTTGGCCTTTCCGTCACGCCGCCGCGCTCCAACGACTATGTGCCGCTGCTGCCCTGGCTCGCCCCCGTGCTGCTCGGCATCGCGGCCGCCCGGCTCTTCGTCGCAAGCGCGCTGCCCGAGCGGCTGGCCGGTTTCGGCAATGCGTCCAGAAGCCGGTGGAAAACCCTGCTGGAGCAGGCCGGCCGCCACAGTCTCGCCATCTACCTTATCCATCAGCCGGTGCTGATCGCGCTGGTCTACGGCTTCTCGCTGGTCATGCCCGCTCCCGCGGCCGACCCGACCGTCAGCTACACGAAGAGCTGCATGCGCGCCTGCATCAACGAGCGCGACGCCGGCTTCTGCCAGAGCTTCTGCGGCTGCACGCTGGACAGGCTGATGGGCGAGAACCTCTTCGCCGACCTGAACCGCGGCGCAATCGATATTACGGACCAACGCATTGCAACGATCTCCTCGCAATGCACGGCGGATGCCGATGCGAGGAGCGAGCCCCAGGAGTAGGATCATGAACGCCTATCGCATGAAGCCACTCGCCTTTCCCTGGCCGCCGCTGATCTACGGCGCGGCCATAGCGGCGGCCTTCCTGCTCCAGGCGTATTTTCCGCTGGAGGTCGCGGAGACGAACATGTGGTATGCGTGGGTGGGCGGCGGCCTGTTCGTGGTCGCGGCCGTGGTGCTGGACGTGTGGGCGATGCGCACGCTGCTCGACTGCCACACGACCATCCTGCCGAACCGCTGCTCGACCTATCTGGTCACGTCCGGGCCCTATCGCTTCACGCGCAATCCCATCTATCTCGGCTATACGTTGACGACCGCCGGAATCGGCCTCGCCCTGCTCAATCCGTGGTGCATCGTGACGGCCATCGTCGCCGCGGCCGTGACGAGTCTCGTCGCAATCCGCCGAGAGGAGCTGCATCTCCTCTCGCGCTTCGGCATCGATTTCGAACGCTATTGCAACGGCACGGCGCGCTGGATCTGAGCGGCTGGCCCTTCAGGTACCGACGCCGATCTCGGCAAGGCGCGTGAGACAGGCTTCCTCGACATTGTCGAGTTCGGCCAGCGTCTCCTCGATGTCGCGGCGCTTCTGGCGCAACTCTTCGCGCTTCTCATTGACCTTGTTCATCAGCATCTCGAGCTGGCCGACCTCGCCCGGCGGGTCCTTGTAGACGCGGATGATGTCGCGGATTTCCGCGATGGTGAAGCCGATGCGGCGCCCGCGCAGGATTTCCTGGATGAGGCGGCGGTCCGCCGGACGGAAAAGACGCGTGCGGCCCCGGCGCTCGGGGTTGATCAGCCCCTCGTCCTCGTAGAAGCGCAGGGTGCGGGTGGAAACCCCGAATTCGCGCGTCAGCTCGGTTATGCTATAAAACTTGTCCACGCCTGCTCCGATCTCTTCTACCGGCGCATTCTATTGACTTTTACGTATAAGTCAATTTTTCCCTAGCGGATGGCGAACCACCAGGTCGCAAGGCCGAGAAACGCGAGGAAGCCGACGATGTCGGTGACGGCCGTGACGAAGACGGCCGACGACACCGCCGGGTCGGCCCCTGCCCGGTCGAGGAAGAGCGGAATGGCGATGCCGGCGAGCGCCGCCGCCGTCATGTTGATCAGCATGGCCGCGGCGATCACGCCACCGATATTGGCGTCGTGGAACCAGACCCCGGCAACGAGGCCGATCATCACGCCGAAGGCGACGCCATGCAGCAGGCCGACGCCGGCTTCGCGGCGCACGACACGCCAGGCGTTGTGAATGTCGAGATTGCGGGTGGCGAGCGCCCGCACGGTCACGGTCATGGTTTGCGATCCCGCATTGCCGCCCATGCCGGCGACGATCGGCATCAGCACGGCGAGCGCCACGATCTCCTCGATGGTCCCCTCGAACAGCGAGATCACGGAAGCGGCAAGGAAGGCGGTCAGGAGATTGACGAGCAGCCACGGCGCGCGCGAGCGAACCGTCTCGATGGTGGTGTCGGAGAGTTCTTCGTCGCCGACGCCGCCGAGGCGCATCAAGTCCTCCTCCGCTTCTTCCTGGATGACGTCGACCACGTCGTCGATGGTGAGCACGCCGACGAGCCGGCCGTTCTCGTCGACGACGGCGGCGGAGAGAAGGTCGTATTGCTCGAAGAGCTGGGCCGCCTCTTCCTGGTCCATCTCCGCCGGGATCGGATGGTTCGTTTCCCGCATGATGGCTTCGATCTTCGTGCCGCGCGGCATGCGCAGGATGCGGTCGAGATCGATGGCGCCGAGAAGGCGGAAGGTCGGGTCGATGACGAAGATCTGCGAGAAGCTTTCCGGCAGGTCGGCATCCTCGCGCAGGTAGTCGATCGTCTGCCCGACCGTCCAGAAGGGCGGCACGGCGACGAACTCGGTCTGCATGCGCCGGCCAGCCGTGCTTTCCGGATAGTCCAGAGAGCGGCGCAGGCGAATCCGTTCGGTGAACGGCAGCTTGGCGAGGATCTCGTCCTGGTCCTCCTGGTCGAGGTCTTCCAGGATGTAGACGGCGTCGTCCGAATCCATCTCGCCGAGGGCGGCGGCGATCTGCTCGTTCGGCAGGTGCTCGACGATGTCGAGGCGGATCGCCTCGTCGACTTCCGTCAGCGCGGCAAGGTCGAAGTCGGCGCCGAGCAGCGAGACGAGCTGGCGGCGCTGCTCCGGCTGGATCGCCTCCAGAAGGTCGCCCATTTCCGATTCGTGCAGCCGTGCGACATGGCGGCGCAGGAACAGAAGATCGCGGTCGGCGATGGCCGCGCCGACATGCATGAGGAAATCCGAACGGACGGAGCCGTCCTCGGCATAGATGTCCTCACCATCGAAGGTACTGTGCTCTGCCTGGCCCTCATGGATACGGTCGTCGTCGCCGGTGTCTTCCATCGGGCCGCTCCTTGTATCGGGCTCGTCAGGCCCGGCACGCGGCGCGGGCGGATAACGACAGGGATTGCTTGCAGGGTTCCTCGCAAGACGCCGTCTTTCAGGGCCTTGCCTGTTTTCTGCTAACCCAAAGCGCGCGGCCGGTCCATCGCCGAGGAGCGGCAAAAGCGGGGTCGATGCGAAAAATTCGCAACCTGTTGCAATTTCACGCAAATCGAACGATTTGGCTCGGCGGCGTTTTCCGCCCGCTACAAACGCGCTAGGAAAGCCTGTCCGATCCATCAGCCGGAGCCGTCCATGGCGATCCTTCCCATCCTGCGCTTTCCCGATCCGCGGCTGCGCCTTCCCTGCAAGCCGGTCGAAGCCTTCGACGCGCGCCTTGCCGAATGCGCGGCCGATCTGGCGGCGACGATGCGCGCGGCGCCCGGCATCGGCATCACGGCGGCGCATGTCGGCATCCTCGAGCGGCTGACGGTCATCGAGCTGGACGGCCCCGCCTCGCAGCGCGTCTATGTGAACCCGGCTGTGACGTGGTTCTCACCCGAACTTCAGCGCCATGCGGAAGGCAGCGTCTCGATGCCGGGCGTCACGGACGAGGTGGAGCGCCCTGCCCGCATCCGCCTCACCTACCAGGATCTCGCGGGAAAGACGCATTCGGAGGAAGCCGACGGCCTTCTCGCCGTCTGTCTCCAGCACGAGATCGACCAGCTCGACGGCATTTTCTGGATCGACCGCCTGTCGCGCCTCAAGCGGGAGCGGATCGTCAAGAAATTCCGCAAGGCAGGCGAATAGGGAACCAGCCGCGGCCTTCGGCGTTGAGGAAGCACCCCAACCCGAAAGGAGAAACCCGATGGTCGCAGCAACCCAGATTCGCGAACATATGGAAGTCAAGGCAGCCGACGGCCGCCATGTCGGCACGGTCGACCACATGGAAGGCGACAGCCGCATCAAGCTCACCAAGAGCGATTCCAGCGATGGTCAGCACCACCTCATTCCGCTCGACTGGGTGGACCATGTCGACGCCCATGTTCACCTGAACAAGGATGCCGACGAAGTCCGCCAGCAGTGGTCGTCGATGAACTGATCGCGAACGGCTTGAACAAGGGGCCCGCCGAAAGGCGGGTTTCTTTTTGGAAAGGCGACACCCGCTCAGTCACCGCGTGCATCGACCGCGAGCTTCGCCTCGCAACGATGCTTCTTCATGGCGGTCGAGAGGTTCCGCCGTCCCCGCTCGTCGGCATCGGCCTTCGCCGCCTCCATGTTCCGGCACCATTCGGCATCGAGAACATGCTCGGGAATGTGCGGCATGCAGGAGGCCAGCAGAAGCAGCGGGCAAAGGACAAGAAAGCGCATTCCCCAAACCTCCCCGGCCGTACACAAGGCACCGCAAAAACAAAAAACCCGGCACTAGGCCGGGTTCTTTTGGTGCGGTCGAGAAGACTCGAACTTCCACGGGTTGCCCCACAGCGACCTCAACGCTGCGCGTCTACCAATTCCGCCACGACCGCATCGTGGTAGGTGTCGTCTTGCGGCGACGGGGGTGCATGTAGCAAAAGGATTTGGGGTGCACAAGGCCGCGCGACAAGAAAAATGACGGAAAGCGAAACAATTTCAACACGACCTGTGGGAAAGCCCGGAAACCCCTGAAATCCTTGCATGATCGCCCCTATATCTGGCACAACGGAAAGCAAAAGGACGGCCATCATGCAGCGTCAGGACATTTCCATCTCCCTTCTCGCGCTCCCCGGCTCGCCGCCGGTGCGCTGGCGCATCGCAAGCGAGCTCGTTCCCTATGACGTCGCCGTCGAGACCATGGAAAACGAGGCCGCGGCCATCGCCCGCGGCGAGGCCGACGAGCTCGTCTGGCTGGTCGAGCACCCGCCGCTCTATACCGCCGGCACCAGCGCCGTTGCGGACGACCTCGTGGCGCCGGACCGGTTCCCGGTGTTTTCCACGGGCCGCGGCGGCGAATATACCTATCATGGCCCCGGCCAGCGGGTCGTCTATGTGATGCTCGACCTGAAGCGCCGCCGGCAGGACGTGCGCGCCTTCGTGGCAGCGCTGGAGGCGGTGGTGATCGATGCGCTCGATTCCATGAACATCCGCGGCGAGCGGCGCGAGGATCGCGTCGGCGTCTGGGTGCGCCGGCCGGAGCGTCCGCCGCTGCCGGACGGCTCGCCCGCCGAGGACAAGATCGCCGCCATCGGCATCCGCCTGCGCCGCTGGGTAAGCTTCCACGGCTTCTCGCTCAACGTCGATCCCGATCTCGAGCATTTTTCCGGCATCGTGCCCTGCGGCATCCGCGGCTACGGGGTCACGAGCCTCGTGGATCTCGGCCTTCCGGTGATGATGAGCGATGTGGATGTCCGCATCCGCGACTCCTTCGAGCGCGTCTTCGGCCCCACCGCCAACGAGGCGGACTGTCCGTCCGAAAGCCGTCCGCAGGCCTGACCGGTCCCGGTCTCAGGCGAATTCCATGATCACGGCGTCGACGGCGAGGCTCTCGCCGGGCTTTGCCTTGATCGAACCGACCGTCAGGTCGCGCTCGGCGCGCAGCACGTTTTCCATCTTCATGGCCTCGACCACGGCCAGCGTCTCGCCCGCCTTGACCTCCTGCCCCTCGCTGACGGCAATCGAGACGACGAGGCCCGGCATCGGGCAGAGCAGCATCTTCGAGGTATCCGGCGGCAGCTTGACCGGCATCAGCGCATCGAGTTCGGCAAGCCGCGGCGTGAAGACGCGCGTGCGCACGGAAAGCCCCTGCCAGTCGATGCGCATGCCATTGAGGAACGGGCGAAGCTGCGCGGTCACGCCGCGTCCGTCGACCGCGCCGCGCCAGACCGCCTCGCCCGGCAGCCAGTCGCTCCGCACGGCGTCGTCCGCCGTGAGTGCATGATAGGCATCGCCGATCTTCACCACCCAGTCCTTGTTCTGCCCGGTGGCCGGGCGGAGCCGGTCGAGGTGATGCGACCGCCGCTCGGCATCGACGAGATGGGCGGAAAGCGCGACCCGCGCCAGAATGCCGGCCTCCTCGGCCGTCGGCTCCATGGGGGCGAAGCCTTCCGGATATTCCTCGGCGATGAAGCCGGTGGACAGCCGCCCTTCCCGCCAGCGCGGATGGCGCATCAGCGCGGCGAGGAACGGGACATTGTGCTCGATACCGTCGACCACGAAACCGTCCAGCGCATCGCTCATCGCATCGATGGCCTGAAGGCGCGTCGGCGCGAAGGTGCAGAGCTTGGCGACCATGGGGTCGTAATACATGGAAATCTCGGCGCCCTCATAGACGCCGGTATCGTTGCGCACGACCGTATCGCCGCTCCGGCCCTCCGCCGGCGGGCGGTAGCGCGTCAGCCGGCCGATGGACGGCAGGAAGTTGCGATAGGGATCCTCGGCATAAAGGCGGCTTTCGACGGCCCAGCCGTTCAGCTTTATATCGGCCTGCGCCAGCGCCAGTTTCTCGCCGGCCGCGACGCGGATCATCTGCTCGACGAGGTCAATGCCGGTCACCAGCTCCGTCACGGGATGCTCGACCTGCAGGCGGGTGTTCATTTCGAGGAAATAGAAGTTGCGCTCGCGGTCGACGATGAATTCCACCGTGCCGGCGCTCTGGTAGTCCACCGCCCTTGCGAGCGCCACCGATTGCTCGCCCATGGCGCGCCGCGTCGCCTCGTCGAGGAAGGGCGACGGCGCCTCTTCCACGACCTTCTGGTTCCGCCGCTGGATCGAGCATTCGCGCTCGCCGAGATAGAGCGCGTTGCCATGGGCGTCGGCGAGAACCTGAATCTCGATATGGCGCGGATCGACGATGTATTTCTCGATGAAGACGCGGTCGTCGCCGAAGGAGCTCTTCGCCTCCGAGCGGGCCCGCTCGAAACCGTCGCGCACCTCCGCCTCGCTCCAGGCGATGCGCATGCCCTTGCCGCCGCCGCCGGCCGAGGCCTTGATCATCACCGGATAGCCGATCTCGCCGGCGATGCGCTCGGCATGGCCCGCATCCTCGATGACGCCGAGGAAACCCGGAACGGTCGAGACCTTCGCCGCATTGGCGAATTTCTTCGATTCGATCTTGTCGCCCATGGCGCGGATCGCCTTCGGCTTGGGGCCGATGAAGACGATGCCCTCCGCCTCCAGCGCCTCGCAGAAGCTCGCCCGCTCGGACAGGAACCCGTAACCCGGATGCACGGCCTCGGCGCCCGTCTCCTTGCAGGCGGCGATGATCTTCCCGGCGACGAGGTAGCTTTCCGCAGCAGGCGCCGGGCCGATATGCACGGCCTCGTCGGCCATCTCCACATGCAGCGCGTCGCGGTCCGCATCGGAATAGACGGCGACGGTGGCGATGCCCATCCTGCGTGCCGTCTTGATCACGCGGCAGGCGATCTCGCCGCGATTGGCAATCAGGATCTTCTTGAACATGCTTTCCTCCCGGCAGTCTGCATCGGAGTTTTAGCCATAAACGGCACGCCCGTACAACGGCAGGATGGAGCGCACTTTAGTCGAAGGCGATGTCGGCGTTCGCCTTGCGGTTCTTGTGCTCGCGCCAGATGATGAAGAGGCCCGAGGAGACGATGATGCCGATGCCGAGCCATTTGGACGGCGTCGGGAAATCCCCGAAGATCGCATAGCCGAGAATGGTCGCCGAAATGATCTCGAAATACTGGAACGGCGCCAGCAGCGAGAGCGGCGCCATGCGGAAGGCGCGCACCACCAGGATATGCGCATAGCCGGACAGCGCGCCGAGGATGAGGAGCAGCACGAGGGTGAAGAGCGACTGCGGCAGCGAGGGCGCGAAGTCGGCAACACCGGCCATATCGCCGGCGAACACCGCCGCTCCCATGAACACCATGCCGCCAAAGCCGGCGATCGTCTGCATGGTGACGGGAGAATCGGCATTGCCGATGGCGCGGTTCATGAAGAGGTAGACGGAATAGAGGAAGGCGCAGGCAACCGGCAGCAGCGCCGTCCAGCCGAAGAGAATGAAGCTCGGCTGGATGACGATAAGCGCGCCGCCGAAGCCGACGATGATGGCGAGCCACCGCCGCCAGCCCACCCGCTCGCCGAGGAACGCGGCCGACATCGCCGTCAGGATGAAGGGCTCGACGAAATAGATCGCGAAGACGTCTGCCAGCGGCATGTATTTGACCGCCGCGAAGAAGAACAGGCTCGCTGCGCCGTGGATCGCGCCGCGCAAGAGGTTCAGCCACGGGCGCTTCGGCCGCAGCATGGCGCTGCCCTGCGCGGTGAAGATCAGCGGGATCGTGCAGACGACCTGGAAGAAGAACCGGTAGAACGTCACCTGCCCCGGTGACATGCCGGCAAAGGTCGCCATGTATTTGGCGATGGCGTCCATGCACGGCAGCATCAGCATGGCGACGGCCATCAGCACGACGCCCTGCATGGTGCTGCCGCCCTCTTGATCGGTGGTGCTGCCGGCTGTGGCGTTCATGCGCATCTCCCTTGCTCGCCTCTGCATAGCGGTTTTCGGCCGGCTGGCAATGCGGAAATCTCTCTTCGCGCGGGCGGCGCAAAGCGGCGCAATTGAGGTAGAGGGCCATCCCCTCTTGCCTGTAAGCTCACGGGCGAGACAATGGAGGCCGTGATGACCTTTCCCGGCGAAAACAATACGATCCCCTTCCCTCTCGTCCGCAACGACAGCGATACGCTCGGCGGGCGCCTCTGGCGGGCGCGCGATGCGCTCGGCCTTTCCATCGAGATCATCGCAGCGCGGCTCGGCCTGCCGGAAGAGACGGTCACCGGCTGGGAGCGCGACCGGTCGGAGCCGGACAGCCGGGCGCTTTCCATGCTGGCCGGCCTGCTTGCCGTCTCCCCCGCCTGGCTCGTCGCCGGTGTCGGCACGGCGCCGGCCGTCCCCATGGACGATAATCCCGTCGAACAGCTCATGCACCAGCTCGGCGAGGTGCGTCAGCTTTTCGACAGGACGGGCAAGGCTCTCGCCGCGCTCGAAACCGAGGTCGCAAGATTGATCAAAAAAGATCAAGGCTGACTTTTTTACATTCGCCGCACTTGAGACGCCGGACCGGCTCTGCAATGGTCGGCCCGACACAGAATCCGCATAAGGGAGACGAACATGGACGTACGCGCCGCCGTTGCCGTTCAGGCCGGAAAACCGCTTGAAATCATGACCGTGCAGCTCGAGGGCCCGCGCGCCGGCGAAGTGCTTATCGAGGTGAAGGCGACGGGCATCTGCCATACCGACGATTTCACGCTGTCGGGCGCCGACCCGGAAGGCCTCTTCCCCGCGATCCTCGGCCATGAGGGTGCGGGTATCGTCGTCGATGTCGGCCCGGGCGTCACCTCGGTCAAGAAGGGCGACCACGTCATTCCGCTCTACACGCCGGAATGCCGCGAGTGCTATTCCTGTCTCTCCCGCAAGACGAACCTGTGCACCGCCATCCGTTCGACGCAGGGCCAGGGCCTGATGCCGGACGGCACGTCCCGCTTCTCCATCGGCAAGGACAAGATCCACCACTATATGGGCTGCTCGACTTTCGCGAACTACACGGTCCTGCCCGAGATCGCCGTCGCCAAGGTCAATCCGGACGCGCCCTTCGACAAGATCTGCTACATCGGCTGCGGCGTGACGACTGGCATCGGTGCGGTCATCAACACGGCCAAGGTCGAGATCGGCTCGACGGCCGTGGTCTTCGGCCTCGGCGGCATCGGCCTCAATGTGCTGCAGGGCCTGCGCCTTGCCGGCGCGGACATGATCATCGGCGTCGACATCAACCCTGACCGCAAGGAATGGGGCGAAAAATTCGGCATGACGCACTTCGTCAATCCGAAGGAAGTCGGCGAGGACATCGTGCCGTACCTCGTCAACATGACGAAGCGCAACGGCGACCTGATCGGCGGCGCGGACTACACGTTCGACTGCACGGGCAACACGAAGGTGATGCGTCAGGCGCTGGAATCGGCCCATCGCGGCTGGGGCAAGTCGGTCATCATCGGCGTTGCCGGCGCGGGGCAGGAAATCTCCACCCGTCCGTTCCAGCTCGTCACCGGCCGTCAGTGGATGGGCACGGCCTTCGGCGGCGCGCGCGGTCGCACGGACGTGCCGAAGATCGTCGACTGGTACATGGACGGCAAGATCCAGATCGACCCGATGATCACCCACACCATGCCGCTGGAAGACATCAACAAGGGCTTCGAGCTGATGCATTCCGGCGAGTCCATCCGCGGCGTCGTGGTATACTGATGCCGGCAGCCGCCTATAGCGTCGACGTGCGGAGAATGGAAACGTTCTCCGCCGCCGAGCTTTATGCCCTGCTGAAACTGCGCGTCGACGTCTTCGTCGTCGAGCAGGCCTGTCCCTATCCGGAGCTGGACGGCAAGGATGCGGACGCCCTCCATCTTCGCCTGCTGATCGACGGCGAAACCGCCGCCTATGCCCGGATCTGGCGTCCCGAGAACGCCGCGCCACGCATCGGCCGCGTCCTCGTTTCGCCGGATCATCGCGGCAAAAGGCTCGGCGAGGTCCTCATGCAGGAAGCGATCCGCGCCTGCGAGGCCCATTTTCCCGGTACGCCGATCGAGCTGTCCGCGCAGAGCTATCTGCAGCAGTTCTACCGTTCCCTCGGCTTTTCTCCGACATCGGAGGAATATGTGGAGGACGGCATCCCGCATATCGACATGCGCCGGGCCGGCGCAGGCGTTGCGCAACGCGCCTGACCGACGGCGGAGCCCCGTGTCCAAGGAAAGAACGACCGCATGAGCGAGGATCTGCCCACCATCTATGTCGACGCGGATGCCTGCCCGGTGAAGCCGGAAATCCTCAAGGTAGCGGAGCGGCATGGGCTGCCGGTGACCTTCGTCGCCAATTCGGGGCTGCGGCCGTCGCGCGATCCAATGGTGCGCAACGTCATCGTTTCCGGCGCCTTCGACGCGGCGGACGACTGGATCGCGGAAAATGTGCAGGAAGGCGATATCGTCATTACGGCCGACGTGCCGCTGGCGGGGCGCACCGTCGCCAAGGGCGCGCATGTCACCGGCCCGACCGGCCGGCTCTTCGACAAATCGAATATAGGCATGGCGAGCGCGATGCGCGACCTCGGCGCGCATCTTCGCGAGACCGGTGAGAGCAAGGGCTACAACGCCGCCTTTTCGCCGCGCGACCGCTCCGCCTTCCTCGAAACGCTCGACCGTCTCTGCCGCCGGGCGAAGAACGCGCGCACGGGGTCGCCATCATGACGGCAAAACCCGGACCCAAGGTCTATGGCCGTCACGTGCCCTTCTATGCCGGCATCGGCGCTGCCGCGCTCGGCCTTGCGGCGGCCCTCTGGCTGAAGCCGGATTTCGCCATCGCCGCCGCGGCGACGTGCTTCTTCCTCTGCTATCTCCTGCTCACGGCCTGGCGTCTGCCGCGCCTGACGGCGCGCTATCTCGAGCACTATGCGACGGATGCCGACGAGCCGGTCGCCATCATCTTCGCCGTGACCTTCGCCACGGTCGCCGTCTCGATCGGCTCGCTCTTCGTCGTCCTCAATCGCAAGCCGGCCACCGGCACCGAACTGGCGCTGGCCTTCGCCTCGGTCGCGCTCGGCTGGCTCACCATCCATACCATGGCAGCCCTTCATTACGCCCATGTGTACTGGCGGCCGGGCAGTGCCAAGACGGGCGGGGAGACCGGGCGCGGCCTCGATTTTCCCGGCGACAGCGAGCCCGGCGCCTATGATTTCCTCTATTTCGCCTTCGTCATCGGCATGACGGCGCAGACCTCGGATACCGCGATCACCTCCACGGCGATGCGCAAGGTCAACCTGCTGCATGCCGTCGTCTCGTTCTTCTTCAACACGGTGCTGGTCGCCGCCGCCGTCAACGCGGCCGTGGCGCTCGCCTCCTGAAACCGATCGGAGTTTTCCATGAAAGTGCTTTCCCAGAACACGGCCTTCGGCGGCATGCAGGGCGTCTTCACCCATGATTCGGAAGCCTGCAAAGGCGAGATGACCTTTGCCGTCTTCGTGCCGCCGCAGGCGATCCACGAGCCGCGTCCGGTGCTCTGGTATCTCTCCGGCCTCACCTGCACCCATGCCAATGTGATGGAAAAGGGCGAATATCGCCGCATGGCCGCCGAGCTCGGCCTCATCATCGTCTGCCCCGACACCAGCCCGCGCGGCAACGACGTGCCGGACGAGATGACCAACTGGCAGATGGGCAAGGGCGCCGGCTTCTATCTCGACGCCACCGAGGAGCCCTGGGCCGAGAACTTCCGGATGTACAGCTACGTCACGGAGGAGCTGCCGAACTTCCTCAGCCAGCATTTCCGTATGGACATGAGCCGCCAGGGCATCTTCGGCCATTCGATGGGCGGGCACGGCGCCATGACGATCGCGCTGAAGCACCCCGACCGCTTCAAGAGCTGCTCGGCCTTCGCACCGATCGTCGAGCCCTCCACCGCCGACTGGTCGGCCCCGGCCTTCGAGAAGTATCTCGGCGCCGACAAGGCGAAATGGCGGGAATACGACGCCTGCGCGCTGGTGGCCGACGGCGCCCGCTTCCCGGAATTCCTGATCGACCAGGGCAAGGCGGACGGCTTCCTGGAAAACGGCCTGCGGCCCTGGCTCTTCGAGGAAGCGGTCAAGGATACGGACATCAAGCTGACGCTGCGCATGCACGAGCGCTACGACCATTCCTACTACTTCATCTCGACCTTCATGGACGATCACCTGAAGTGGCACGCCGAGCGACTCGGCTGACACAGACATGGCGGGGGCGCATGGCTGACATGCCGCCCCTGCCCTTGCCCTCCCCGCATCGATAGGCAATATTCCGCGCCGGTAGACGGCTACCGCCGGAAAGATTCGGTCACAAACGCGGGGACGGCCTCGCTCCTTTGAAACGGAGTAGGCACAATGCCCTGGATCCTTCTTACCCTTGCAGGTCTCTTCGAAATCGGCTGGGCCATCGGTCTCAAATACACCGACGGCTTCACGCGGTTCGTCCCCACCGTCCTGACCGCCGCTTCCATGCTCGTCAGCATCGTGCTGCTCGGCCTTGCCGTGAAGACGCTGCCCATGGGCACGGCCTATGCCATCTGGACCGGCATCGGCACGGTCGGCACGGTCATTCTCGGCATCGTCCTCTTTGCCGAGCCGGCAACGGCCATGCGCCTCGGCTGCATCGCCCTCATCATCACCGGCATCCTCGGCCTGAAATTCGTCGCCTAACCCCGGCGGTTGTCGAGCGCGAAGGCCCCAGGTCCCGCGACTGTCAGGTAGAGGAAGACGAAGCAGAAGAGGATCGCGGCGTCACCGCGATTGTTCACCGGGAAGAAGCTCTGCGGCGCATGGGCCATGAAATAGGCGACCGCCGTGAAGCCGCAGAGCACGAAGGCCACCGGCCGGGTGAAAAGCCCCACAAGGATGAGGATACCGCCGACCACCTCGAGAATACCGGCAAGGCCGATCAGGTTCATGAGATCGCCGAACGGCTGCTCGGCGGGCGGAAAATTGAAGAACTTCTGCGTGCCGTGCTCGATGAGGAGCAGAGCGGTCATGATGCGAAGCGCGGCCAGCGCCTGCGGCCGCCAGGCGGACAAACGGTCGAACATGCGATGCACTCCCTTTCGGTTCAAAGTGGAATGTTATCGTGCTTCTTCCACGGATTTTCCAGATCCTTGTTCCGCAGCAGCCGTAGCGCCCGGGCGATGCGCTTGCGCGTCGAATGCGGCATGATCACCTCGTCGATATAGCCGCGCTCGGCCGCCACGAAGGGCGAGAGGAAGCGATCCTCGTACATCTTCGTATGCGCGGCGATCTTTTCGGGATCCTCGATGTCCTTGCGGAAGATGATCTCGACCGCGCCCTTGGCGCCCATCACGGCGATCTGCGCCGTCGGCCAGGCATAATTGATATCGCCGCGCAGGTGCTTCGACGCCATGACGTCATAGGCGCCGCCATAGGCCTTGCGCGTGATGAGCGTCACCTTCGGCACGGTCGCCTCGGCGAAGGCGAAGAGCAGCTTGGCGCCGTGCTTGATGAGGCCGCCATATTCCTGCGCCGTTCCGGGCAGGAAGCCCGGCACGTCGACGAAGGTGACGACCGGGATGCTGAAGCAGTCGCAGAAGCGCACGAAGCGCGCCGCCTTGCGGCTGGCATCCGAATCGAGGACGCCAGCCAGCACCATCGGCTGGTTGGCGACGAAACCGACCGTCGCGCCCTCGATGCGGCCGAAACCGCAGACGATATTGCGGGCGAAGCTTTCCTGTATCTCGAAGAAATCGCCCTCGTCGACAGTCTTGGCGATCAGTTCCTTGATGTCGTAGGGCTTGTTGGCATTGGCCGGCACGAGCGTGTCGAGCGAATCGTCCACCGCCTCGACCGACTGGAAGCACTCGATCTCCGGCACGGGCGAGGTGTTGGACTGCGGCAGGAAGTCGATGAGCCGGCGCACCTGCAGGAGTGCATCGACGTCGTTGTCGTAGGCGCCGTCGGCAATCGAGGATTTCGTCGTGTGGACGGAGGCGCCGCCGAGCTCTTCCGCCGTCACCGTCTCGTTGGTCACCGTCTTCACGACGTCGGGACCGGTCACGAACATGTAGGACGTGTCGCGCACCATGAAGATGAAGTCGGTCATGGCCGGCGAATAGACGTCGCCGCCGGCGCAGGGCCCCATGATCACCGAGATCTGCGGGATGACGCCGGAGGCGAGCACGTTGCGCTGGAACACCTCGGCATAGCCGCCGAGCGCGGCCACGCCCTCCTGGATGCGCGCGCCGCCCGCATCGTAGAGGCCGACGATCGGCGCTCGGTTCTTGAGCGCCATGTCCTGCACCTTCATGATCTTCTGGGCATGGGTTTCGGACAGCGAGCCGCCGAAGACGGTGAAATCCTTGGCGAAGACGAAGACGGTGCGGCCGTTGACCGTGCCCCAGCCGGTGACGACGCCGTCGCCGGCGATCTTGCTCTTCTCCATGCCGAAATCCGTCGAGCGATGCTCGACGAACATGTCGAACTCCTCGAACGAGCCCTCGTCGAGAAAGACCTCGATGCGTTCGCGGGCCGTCAGCTTGCCGCGCTTGTGTTGCGCATCGATACGCGCCTGTCCGCCGCCCATGCGGGCGCGCTCGCGCCGGACTTCGAGCTCGTGGAGAATTTCCTTCATGATCCCTCGGTTCCTCCCGTTTGTGACAACGGATTAGCATGCGGAACCGGGGGCTTGAAGGGGATCGCCCTACATAGATGGTCTTAGGGAAGGATCAGCGCGGGATATCGGCAAGCACGGCGGCGGCGACATCCATCTCCCCGCGCCGCAATTCGCGGCGGCGGAAGGCTTCCTCGTCGGTGCCCCATTGCTCGATCTGCCAGTCCTCGTCGATATGGGCGAGCGACCATACCCGGTCGGCATCGATCACGCCTTCGGCGAGCGCCAGCGCAAGAAGCGCCGAGCCCGTCAGCGTCGTCACGGTATGCAGGCAGGCAAGCGCCAGCGGGTCGCGCCAGGCGGACAGAGCGTCCGAGAAGGCGGCGATGGTCGGTGCCGGCTGTTCCTGGTGCATCACGCCCTCGACGAGGATGAAGCGCGCGCCCCTGGCGTCCGCCGCCCAGCGGAGGATCGGGTCCCAGCCATCGCGCTGACGCTCGACGAGGCCGGCCGGCGAATCCGCGCGGTAGCAGAGCATGTCCGTGCCGGCGAAGCGCACGATCTCCTCGAAGACGGCGTCGAGATTGTCCGCGACGCCGTCGACGGCCGTGTTGATAAGGCGCGTCACCGGCATCTTCGCGGGGTCGACCTCCTCGCCCTGCCCGTCCCATTCGGCGCGCAGGCGCTCGGCGATGGCGGGGGCCGGCACGGCGAGCAGCTTCTTGCCGGGCGTGCGCACGGGGCGGCCGTCGAGCAGGATGCGGTGGCCCTCGTCCGTGCTGTCGGTCGAGACCTCCTTGTAGAACCGCTTCGGCAGCGGCCGCTTCATCTGGATCTGCGCGCGGCGAACCGGATCGGGATCGCTCATCGCATCGGAAAGGTCGCTCAGAATGTCACGCATCGGAAATCTCCAGCCATTCGAGAAGGTCTGCGGGCGTACGCAGGATGTGATCCGCGCCGGCCTCGACCAGTTCGGGCACGGAGGCATAGCCCCAGGAAACGCCGATCGCCTTGGCGCCGGCCGCCTTCGCCATCTGCATATCGTAAATCGCATCGCCGATGACAACCGTATCGGCCGCATCAATGCCCGCTTCGCCGCAGCATTCCGTCACCATGGCGGGGTGCGGCTTGGAGGGGCAGTCATCCGCCGTGCGCGAGACGAAGAAGGTCTTTTCGAAGCCATGCGTGGCGCGGATGAGGTCGAGACCGCGGCGCGACTTGCCGGTGACGGCGCCGAGGAGAAGCGCGTCCTCCCGCTCCAGCCGCGCCATCATCTCGGCGATGCCGGGAAACAGCGGCTCCTGGAAGCCCGCCTCGGCGCGCACGCCGGTAAAGATCGCCTTGTAATGCGCGGTCATCGCCAGCGCCTCGTCGTCGACATGCGGCTTGCCCTGCATGCGGGCGATCGCGATGTCGAGCGTCAGGCCGATGATCGCCTTGGTCTCGGAGACGTCCGGCCGGGCATGACCGAAATCGACGAAGGTGCGCGCCATCACCTCGTGGATCAGCTTCACGCTGTCGACCAGCGTGCCGTCGCAATCGAAAAGAACGAGCCGCATCAGTCGTCTTCCCCGTCCGCCGCGCTCTGGTCGAAGCCGAAGAGGTTCCAGGTCTGCACCATGTGCGGCGGCAGCGGCGCGGTGACGCGCAGGCGCCCGCCGGAGGGATGCGGAATGTCGATGTGGCGGGCATGGAGGTGCAGGCGGTTCTGCACGCCACCCGGGAAGTTCCAGTTGGTGTCCGCATCGAAATATTTCGGGTCGCCGAGGATCGGGTGGCCGATATGAGCCGCATGGACGCGAAGCTGGTGTGTGCGGCCGGTATAGGGCTCCATCTCCAGCCAGGCGAAATTCTGCCCGGCCTGCTCTACCACGCGGTAGAAGGAAACGGCGTGATCGGCGCCATCCTCGCCGTGCCTGGCGATGCGCATGCGGTCGCCGTCCGGCGTCTGCTCCTTGACGAGCCACGTGGAGATCTTGTCCTCCCGCTTCTTCGGCACGCCCTTGACCACGGACCAGTAGGTCTTCTTGGTGTCGCGCTCGCGAAAGGCGGCGGTCAGCTTCTGCGCCGCGCCGCGCGTGCGGGCGATGACGAGGACGCCCGACGTGTCGCGGTCGAGGCGGTGCACGAGGCGCGGCTTCTCGCCCTTCTGGCTCGTCCAGGCCTCCAGCATCTTGTCGATATGCCGCGTGACGCCCGAGCCGCCCTGCACGGCGATGCCGGCCGGCTTGTTGAGCACGAAGACCTTGTCGTCCTCATGCAGCAGCATGCGGGCGAGCAGCTCGCCATCGGGAGAATGCTTGAGGTCGCGCCCGGCGATGGGGCCGGCCTTGACGCCCTTGGCGTCGATGTCCATCGGCGGGATGCGCACGGTCTGGCCCGGCTGCAGGCGCGTATCGCTCTTGGCGCGGCCGCCGTCGACGCGCACCTGGCCGGAGCGCAGCAACTTCTGGAGCGGACCGAAGCCGAGGCCCGGATAGTGGACCTTGAACCACCGGTCGAGGCGCATGCCCGCCTCGTCGTTGTCCACCTGCTTGTGTTCGATGCCTGCCATCTTCGCCTTCTTTCGTTGCGCCGCTCTTAGCGCAAGAAGGCCCGGAGGGAAACAGCCTAGAAAGCGCGGAAGGTCAGCGTCGTCAGCGAACGCACGATGCCGGGAATGGAGGCGACGTGATCGTTGATGAACTTGCCGATGTCCTCCTCGCTGTCGACATAGATCTTCAGGAGGAGATCGTAGTCGCCGCTGGTGGAATAGAGCTCCGAGATGAGTTCCGTAGCGTAAAGCGCATCGGCGACCTCGTAAGTCTTGCCCGGAGCGCATTGCAATTGCACGAAAATCGGCTTCATCGGTCCTCCCGCGCCATCGGCGGCATGCTTGTCGTCCTGGTGCCGTGTCGGGCACGCCTGCGCCCGGACCACGCGAGCCGCCGATTCCGGCGGCATCCTTGCGTCCCTTATGACGGAATTTTCACGGCAAAGGCAAGGCCGCCCGAATTTCGTACAGATCGTTAAAACTCGATGAAAATGCAACCATGGCGTTTTACATATGAGAAAGGCGCAACTGCTAGATTCGGTCAATCGACCAACCACGTTGAAACGCCATGACCCAGATCGTGACAGTCTCGCCAACCACCGCCGCCTACGCCTCGCAGGGCATGAAGATGCAGACCCGTACGGGCACGCTCTTCGAGCAGCGCATCCATCACTGGAGCGAGGATGCCAAGGTCCACGGCGATGCGCGCACGCTCGCCATGCTTAACGTCATCCAGCCTCCGGCGCTTGCCCTCGCCCTCCTCACCGCCCCGGTCAGCACGCCGCAGCTCACGGTCGCCGAGGTGCAGCGCCACTACGACGAGAATGGCGAGCCGCTCCCGGCCGAAGCGGTCTGATCTCTCCGGAAACATATTCTCCATCCTCTCAGGCCCCACCCCGGGGCCTTTTTCTTGCCCGTCGGAGCCTACGACAAAAATTTGCTCGGCAGCGACGCCGCCTCTTGCCAAAGCGCGGGCAAGGTCGTTATCTGGAGCCGACCTCGCTGGGAGAAACCGGCCGCCCCTCAGGGGATGGCCGGTGCCGAAGGAGCAACCGCCCCGGAAACTCTCAGGCAAAAGGACCAGCAAGGTGCCGTCGGAACTCTGGAGAGAAGCGCGAGAGCGCTCGCCGAAGGGATAACAATCTCAGGCGAAGGGACAGAGGGGGCTCAGGAGAACGGCGCATATGCGCCTGGATTTATGAGCCGGCGCCCGACGCAACAGGGGCGCCCAAGGACTGGAGGGCGCCTTTTGGACGGAACGTCTGAACTCAAGAAAACCCCGCTTCACGCGCTGAACCTTTCGCTCGGCGCCCGCATGGTGCCGTTCGCCGGTTACGAGATGCCGGTGCAATATGCGGCCGGCGTGATGAAGGAACACCTGCACACCCGCACCGCCGCCGGCCTTTTCGACGTGTCCCACATGGGCCAGGTCACCGTGCGCGCCCGCTCCGGCGACAATGCCGATGCGGCCCGGGCGCTCGAAACGCTGGTGCCGGTCGATATCGTCGGCCTTGGCGAAGGCCGCCAGCGCTATGCGCTCTTCACCAATGACGAAGGCGGCATCCTCGACGACCTGATGGTCGCCAACCGCGGCGACCATTTCTACGTCGTCGTCAACGCGGCCTGCAAGGATGCGGATTTCGCCCATATGCAGGCGAAGATCGGCGAGGCTTGCGAATTGACGCTGCACGACGACCGCGCGTTAGTTGCGCTTCAAGGCCCCCATGCCGAGGCAGTGCTTGCGGAACTGTGGGCCGACGTCTCCTCCATGCGCTTCATGGACGTGCGCGCCTGCGACCTGCACGATGCCGACTGCATCGTCTCGCGCTCGGGCTATACCGGCGAGGACGGTTTCGAGATTTCCATCCCGGCCGACCTTGCGGAATCTGTCTGTCGCCGCCTGCTCGACCATCCGGACGTGCTGCCGATCGGCCTTGGCGCCCGCGATTCGCTGCGCCTCGAGGCCGGGCTCTGCCTCTATGGTAACGACATCGACACCGGCACGACGCCGGTGGAGGCCGGGCTCGAATGGGCCATGCAGAAGGTTCGCCGCAAGGGCGGCGAGCGCGAAGGCGGCTTCCCCGGCGCTTCCGTCATTCTCGACCAGCTCGAAAACGGCGCCGGCCGCCGTCGTGTCGGCCTGAAGCCCGAAGGCCGTGCGCCCGTGCGCGCCGGCGCGGTACTGGCGACAGACCCAGAGGGCGCGGACGTCGTCGGCACGGTCACCTCGGGCGGCTTCGGCCCGAATGTCGATGGCCCGGTCGCCATGGGCTACGTCACCAAATCCGCCATCGCCCCCGGCACGCAGCTTTATGCAGGCGTGCGCGGAAAATTCCTGCCGGTCACCGTATCGGCCATGCCCTTCGTCAAGAACACCTTCAAACGCTGACAACAGCCGCCAACTACAACTTCATTGAGAGGAACACACATGCTGAAATTCACCGAAGAACACGAGTGGCTGAAGATCGAAGGCGGCGTTGCCACCGTCGGCATCACGACGCATGCGGCCGAACAGCTCGGCGACCTCGTCTTCGTCGAACTGCCGGAAGTCGGCGCGACCTTCTCCAAGGGCGGCGATGCATCCACGGTCGAATCCGTGAAGGCTGCTTCCGACGTCTATTGTCCGCTCGACGGCGAGATCGTCGAAGTCAACGAGGCCATCACGGCCGATCCTTCCCTCGTCAACAGCGACCCGCAGGGCGCCGGCTGGTTCTTCAAGCTGAAGCTCGCCAACCCGGCCGATGCGGATGCGCTGATGGATGAAGCCGCCTACAAGGAGCTTGTCGGCTGATGAACCTGCCCAAGGATTTCGCCTTTACCGATTACCAGCCCTACGACTTCGCCAACCGTCGCCATATCGGCCCTTCGCCGAAGGAGATGGAGGCGATGCTGAAGGTGATCGGCTATCCGAGCCTCGACGCGCTGATCGACGACACCGTGCCGAAATCGATCCGCCAGACCAAGCCGCTCGAATGGGGCGCGCCGATGACCGAGCGCGAGGCGCTCGACAAGCTGCGCGAGACCGCGAACCGCAACAGGAAGCTCGTCTCGCTGATCGGCCAGGGCTATTACGGCACAATCACGCCGCCGGTCATCCAGCGCAATATCCTGGAGAACCCCGCCTGGTACACGGCCTATACGCCGTACCAGCCGGAAATCAGCCAGGGGCGTCTCGAAGCGCTCATCAATTACCAGACCATGGTCTGCGACCTGACGGGCCTCGACGTCGCCAATGCCTCGCTGCTCGACGAGGCGACCGCCGCCGCCGAGGCGATGGCCATGGCGCAGCGCGTGGCGAAATCCAAGGCGACCGCCTTCTTCGTCGACGAGAATTGCCATCCGCAGACGATCGCGCTGCTGAAGACCCGCTCCGAGCCGCTCGGCTGGAGCATCGTCGTCGGCGATCCCTTCACCGATCTCGATCCGGTCGACGTCTTCGGCGCGATCTTCCAGTATCCCGGCACCTACGGCCATGTGCGTGACTTCACCGGCCTCATCGCCCGCCTGCACCAGACCGGCGCCATCGCCGTCATGGCGGCCGATCCGCTGGCGCTCGCGCTCCTCAAGTCGCCCGGCGACATGGATGCGGATATCGCCATCGGCTGCACCCAGCGCTTCGGCGTGCCGGTCGGCTATGGCGGCCCGCATGCGGCCTATATGGCCGTCAAGGACGCCTACAAGCGCTCCATGCCCGGCCGCCTCGTCGGCGTCTCCATCGACGCGCGCGGCAACCGCGCCTATCGTCTGTCGCTCCAGACGCGCGAGCAGCACATCCGCCGCGAGAAGGCGACGTCGAACATCTGCACCGCGCAGGTGCTGCTCGCCGTCATGGCCTCGATGTATGCCGTCTTCCACGGTCCGCAGGGCCTGAAGGCGATTGCCCAGAGCGTGCACCAGAAGACCGTGCTTCTTGCCAAGGGTCTCGAAAAGCTCGGCTATACCGTCGAGCCGGAGGTGTTCTTCGACACGATCACCGTCCATGTCGGCAAGCTGCAGGGCATCATCCTGAAGACGGCGGTCGCGGAAGGCGTGAACCTGCGCAGGATCGGCGACGACCGCATCGGCATCAGCCTCGATGAACGCTCGCGGCCGATCACGCTGGAATCCGTCTGGCGCGCCTTTGGCGGCGATTTCGAGGTATCGGCCTTCGAGCCGGACTACCGCCTGCCGAGCGACCTGCTGCGCACCAGCGAATACCTGACGCATCCGATCTTCCACATGAACCGCGCCGAAAGCGAGATGGTGCGCTACATCCGCCGGCTCTCCGACCGGGACCTCGCGCTCGACCGCGCCATGATCCCGCTCGGCTCCTGCACGATGAAGCTCAACGCCACGGCGGAGATGCTGCCGATCACCTGGCCGGAATTTTCGGAGATCCACCCCTTCGTTCCCGCCGACCAGGCGCTGGGCTACCGGCACCTGATCGAAGACCTGTCGCAGAAGCTCTGCGACATCACCGGCTATGACTCCGTCTCCATGCAGCCGAATTCCGGCGCGCAGGGCGAATATGCCGGCCTCCTGACGATCCGCGCCTACCACCTCGCCAACGGTAACACCCATCGCGACGTCTGCCTGATCCCGACCTCCGCGCACGGCACCAACCCCGCCTCCGCACAGATGGCCGGCATGCGGGTCGTCGTCGTGAAAGTGTCGGACAACGGCGACATCGACATGGAGGATTTCCGCGCGAAAGCAGAGCAGTACGCGGAAAGCCTCTCGTGCTGCATGATCACCTACCCCTCCACGCACGGCGTCTTCGAGGAGAACGTGCGCGAGGTCTGCGAGATCGTGCACAGGCACGGCGGACAGGTCTACATCGACGGCGCCAATATGAACGCCATGGTCGGTCTTGCCCGTCCCGGCGATATCGGCGGTGACGTCTCGCACCTGAACCTCCACAAGACGTTCTGCATCCCGCATGGCGGCGGCGGTCCCGGCATGGGACCGATCGGCGTCAAGGCGCATCTTGCGCCCTTCCTGCCGGCAAACCCGACGACCGCCGAATCCGGCGCCGTCTCGGCGGCGCCCTTCGGCTCGGCCTCCATCCTGCCGATCTCCTGGAGCTACTGCCTGATGATGGGCGGCGAAGGGCTGACGCAGGCGACGAAGGTGGCGATCCTCAACGCCAACTACATCGCCGCCCGGCTCAAGGGCGCCTATGACGTGCTCTACAAGTCCGCGAAGGGCCGCGTGGCGCATGAATGCATCATCGACACGCGCCCGCTCGCCGAAAGCGCCGGCGTCACCGTCGACGACGTCGCCAAGCGCCTGATCGACAGCGGCTTCCACGCCCCGACCATGAGCTGGCCGGTCGCCGGCACGCTGATGATCGAGCCGACGGAATCGGAGACCAAGGCCGAGATCGACCGCTTCTGCGAGGCGATGCTGGCGATCCGCGAGGAAGCGCGCGCCATCGAGGAAGGCCGCATGGACCCGGTCAACAACCCGCTGAAGAACGCGCCGCATACGGTGGAAGACCTTGTCGGCGAATGGGATCGCCCCTATTCGCGCGAACAGGCCTGCTACCCGCCGGGCGCCTTCCGGGTCGACAAGTACTGGTCGCCGGTCAACCGCGTGGACAATGTCTACGGCGACCGCAACCTCGTCTGCTCCTGCCCGCCGCTGGAGGATTACGCGGAAGCGGCCGAGTAAATCCCGACCTGTCTCAGGTCCGCTCACGTCTCCTTCGTCATGGTCGGGCCTGATCCGACCATGACGTTCGAGAGGAAGCGGCGTCGACATCGAACGAACCCCGGCCGATGCCATCGGCCGGGGTTTTCCATTGCGGGCAGGGATTGGATCAGGGTGCGACGGCGACGTCGACCCAGAAGCGAGTGAAGCCCTCGGCGAACTCGCGGTAGCCGCTCAGCGTCGAGGGTTTGACGGCATAGGCGTTCGCGCCGTTCTCATAGGCGCGGCTGACGTCAGCGGTGTTCGACGACGAGGAAAGCATGATGACGGGCGTCACCGCCGTGCGCGGCCGGCCGCGCAGGCGCTTGAGAAGTTCCATGCCGCTGATGCCAGGCATGTTGATGTCGAGCAGGATATAGTCGAAGGCTTCCGCATCGAGCCGGTCGCTGGCGGCCTCGGCATCGGCGGCATGGGTGATCTCGACCGGGCTTCCGGCATCGCTGAAGGCGCGCATGACGAAGCGCACGTCCACCGGATCGTCATCGACGACGATCAGCTTTCTGGCCGAACCTCCCACTGTTCGCTCCCCTTCGATTTCACGGGTTGCGGAAACGTCACGATGAAGCGTGCGCCGGGAGCATAGCTCGTGTCAAGCGCTATGACGCCGTTGTGACTCTCGACGATCCGCCGCGCCAGTGCGAGCCCGACGCCGGTGCCCTGATAGACCGTCTCGTCGCGGTGAAGCCTCTGGAAAACTTCGAAAATGCGCCCGACATGCTGCGGGTCGATGCCGATCCCGTCATCCTCCACGACAAGGTCGATCCCATCGGGCCGCTGCCTTGCATAGATGCGAACCGACGGCGCCTTGTCGGGGCGGCGGTATTTCAGCGCGTTGCCGATGAGATTCTGCGCAAGGCGCTTTAGGAGCTCGGGATCACCCATGATCTCCGGCAACGGCTCGACCTCCACCCGTCCGCCGCTCTCCTCCACATGGCCCTCCAGCAGCGCCAGCGCATCGCCCACCACGCCGGAGAGCGAGACCGGCTTCGGCGCGGCGATGCGGTAGGCGATCTGCGAGAATTCCAACAGGCTGTCGATGATGCGCCGCATGCGCGCGGAGCTCTTGCGCACATGATCGGTATAGGCCGGCAGTTCGGCGAACTCGCCGCGATGCACGTCCTCCGAGATCATCTCGGCGAACATCGAGAGATGACGCAGCGGCGCTTTCAGGTCGTGCGAGACGGTGGCGGTGAACTGGTCGAGCGCCTCGTTCTTGCGGCGCAGCTCGTTCGTCTGCGCCTCCACCCGCTGCTGCTGGCGCTTGGCCTCGGTGATGTCGCGGCCGACGCTGACCACCTCGCTGACGCCTTCCCCATCGAAGATCGCGACGGCCGTCCACAGCATCCACATCGGCTGGCCTTCGTGATCGATGCAGATTTCCAGCGTCTTCACGGGTGCGTCCCGCGTATAGGCGGCGATATCCATCAGCACGGCCGTCTGTTCCGGCGCGCAGGCAACCTCGGGAAGATACCGGCCGATCAGCGCGTCGGTGGTCGAGCCCATATGGGCGGCATATTTGTCGTTGGCGAAGCGGACGGTCAGGTTCCTGTCGAAGCGCAAGATCATGTCGGGCAGGATCTGCAGCAGGGAGAGATATTCGCGCCGCTTCTCCTCCAGCGCCGCCTCGGTGCGCTTCAGCTCCGATATGTCGATGCGCATGGCGACGATATCGCCGGTCTCGGCGACATGGCTTTCGCCGCGGATCCAGCGCCCCTTGCCGAATTCGAAGACGGCGCCGCCACCGCCGGCATCCCGGTGTTTTTCAAGGCGCTCACGCACCAGGGCCTCGGCGCCCGGCGTTCCCTCCTCGATGCCGGGGTACATTCCGGCGCGGATATTGGCGCGCACGATGCTTTCCATCGTCGCGCCGACACGCACGGCATCCCGCGCGCTCGCGCAGCGCTCCTTGTAGGAGCGGTTGAACATCACCAGCCGCTCCGCCGGATCGAAGATCGCGAAGCCCTCGGTCATGGTGTCGAGCGCGGCAGCGATACGCTGGCCGAGCAGGACCTGCTCGCCATGGCTGCCGCCGCTGAGGAGGCTGCGCAGGAGGAGCGCGTAGCGCGCCGCGCCGTCCGCTTCGTCCGGCAAAGGAATGACATGGGCCGTCGCTTCGAACAGCGAGCCGTTCTCGTGGCGGAAGGCGAAGGCATGGGCGTTCTCACGCCCTTCCGCGGCATGACGGGCAAGCAGTGTGGCGGGGTTCGCCCCATCGATAACGGCGGCAGCATCGGGCCTGCGGCCGTCGCGATTCCAGCCGAAGGCGCGGGCCGCGGCCTCGTTGTGCGAGACGACGCAGGCCCCGGCATCCACGATCAGGACGGGAAACGGCAGGTTTTCGTAAAGTGCCGCGGCAAAGCCGGTCATCGCTCGCGCCCCTCCTGGCGATCACGGCGGCACGAGCCTCTCATGCCGCGCGTCGGAGACTAGGCAAAACCGTCCGTGAAGGGAAGCTGCAAGGATTCGCAGTCGTCGGCCTGCCAGTCAGACGCGAACGGTCGGTTGGCCGGCGGCGGCGAGCGCTGCGAGATCGGCAGGCTTCAGCTCGACCGATTCGCCGCAGCCGCAGGCGGATGTCTGGTTGGGATTGTGGAAGGTGAAGCCCGAGCGCAGGGTCGTCACCTCGAAATCCATCTGCGTGCCGAGAAGATAGAGCACGGCTTCCGGCGCGATCCAGACGCGGGCACCGTTCAGCTCGATCAGGTCGTCCTTGGCATTGGGTTCGGTCACGAGGTCGACGGAATATTCCATTCCGGCGCAACCGCCCTTCTTGATACCGACGCGGATGCCCTTGGCATCGCCACCGGCATTGTCGACGATCGCGTTGACGCGGTTTGCCGCCGCATCGGTCAGTGTCATGACTGCAAAGGCCATGGGCATAATCTCCTTCGACCTAACGGGTTCAAGGCCCGATGGTTTCCGAATCTGAATCTAGTGATCGGCGGTTAAGCGATCAATACCAGCCGACCGCAACCTGCGCCTCTTCCGACATGCGGTCCGGCGTCCACGGCGGATCGAAGGTCATCTTGACCTCGACGCCGGACACGCCTTCCACGGCGCCGACGGCGTTCTCGACCCAGCCCGGCATCTCGCCGGCCACGGGGCAGCCGGGCGCTGTCAGCGTCATGTCGATCTTGACCATGCGGTCGTCTTCGATATCGATCTTGTAGATCAGACCGAGCTCGAAGATATCGGCCGGGATTTCCGGGTCATAGACCGTCTTCAGGGCGGAAATGACGTCGTCGCTGAGACGGGCCAGTTCGTCGGCCGGGATCGCCGAGTGAACGATGCCGTCGCGGACGTCGATCTTGTCTTCCGTTGCGTCGAGGGACATGGGCCTGCTCCTAGGCAAAGAACTTGCGGGCATGGTCGAGCGCATCGGCCAATGCATCGACCTCTGCACGCGTATTGTAGAGGCCGAACGATGCCCGGCATGTGGAGGTAACGCCGAAGCGTTTCAAGAGCGGCTGGGCGCAATGGGTGCCGGCGCGCACCGCGACCCCTGCCCGGTCGATCACCATCGACACGTCATGGGCATGGATGCCTTCCAGCTCGAAGGAGAAGATGGAACCCTTGCCCGGCGCGGTGCCGAAGATGCGCAGCGAATTGATCGCCGAAAGCCGCTCATGGGCATAGTCGCGCAGATCGGCTTCATGGGCGGAGATCGCCGCACGGCCGATCTTTTCCATGTAATCAAGCGCATAGCCGAGACCGATCGCCTGCACGATGGGCGGCGTGCCGGCCTCGAAGCGGTGCGGCGGATCGTTGTAGGTGACGATATCCTCGCTCACGTCGACGATCATCTCGCCGCCGCCCTGGAACGGGCGCATCTCTTTCAGGCGATCCATCTTGCCGTAGAGAACGCCGATGCCCGAGGGGCCGTAGAGCTTGTGGCCGGTCATCACGTACCAATCGCAATCGATGTCGCGCACGTCGACCGGCATGTGCACCGCGCCCTGTGAGCCGTCCACCAGAACCGGAATGCCGCGCTCGCGGGCGATGCGGCAGACTTCCTTGACCGGAACGATGGTGCCGAGCGCATTCGACATATGCGTGATGGCGATGAGCTTCGTGCGCTCCGTCAGGCACTTCTCGAACTCTTCGATCTGGAACGCGCCCGTCTCATCGACCGGCGCCCAGACGAGCTTGGCCCCCTGCCGCTCACGAATGAAATGCCACGGCACGATGTTGGAGTGATGTTCCATGATCGAAAGGACGATCTCGTCGCCCTCGCCGATCTTGGGCATGCCGTAGCCATAGGCGACCGTGTTGATCGCCTCGGTCGAGGATTTCGTGAAGACGATCTCGTCGACCGAAGACGCATTCAGGAAACGGCGCACTTTTTCGCGCGCCGCCTCATAGGCGTCCGTGGCGGCATTCGACAGGAAATGGAGGCCGCGGTGCACGTTTGCATATTCGTTGGAATAGGCATGTGCGACCGCGTCGATCACCACCTGCGGCTTCTGTGCCGAAGCGCCGTTGTCGAGATAGACCAGCGGCTTGCCATAGACCGTTTTCGACAGGATGGGGAAATCCTTGCGGATCGCCTCGACGTCGTAGGCCAGTGCGGGTGCGTGTTCCATCTCGATCGTCCTAAACTAGGCGTGCTTTTCCAGCCAGGCGGCGATGATGCCTTCCAGCGCTTCGACCAGCGGCTCGTCTTCCAGCTCCTCGACGATCTCGGCGACGAAGGCGTTGACCAGCATGGCGCGCGCCTTGTTTTCCGGGATGCCGCGCGCCATCAGGTAATAGAGCTGCGTGTGGTCGATATCGATCACGGTCGCGCCGTGGCCGCACTGCACGTCGTCGGCGAAGATTTCCAGCTCCGGCTTGGCGGAGAAGTCGGCTTCGTCGGAGAGCAACAGCGTGTTGCACGACATCTTGGCGTCGGTCTTCTGGGCATCCGGCGCAACGCGGATCTGGCCCTGGAAGACGCCGCGGGCGCGATCGAAGATCACGTTGCGGATGACTTCGCTCGACGTCGTGTTCGGCACGTCATGGCCGACCGTGAAGGTCACGTCAGTGTGCGTCTCGCCGCCAAGCAGGTTGATGCCGCGCAGCGTCAGGTCCGATCCCTCGCCCGAAACGACCACATGGATTTCCTGCCGGACGAGCTTGCCGCCGGCATTGACCACGTAAAGGCGAAGCTTCGCGTCGGTGCCGAGCGTGATGCGGATCTGGCCGAGATGGGTATCCGCCACGCCCTGCGCCTGCAGGATGATCCAGGTGATCTCCGCGCCGTCGGCAAGCGTGATGTCGCTGACCGTCGTCACGAAGGCAGCGTTCTCGCCGCCGGCGACATGGCGCTCGATGACAGTCGCCTTCGTATTGGCGCCCAAGGTTGCCGGGAAACGCGTATGCGTCTGGCCGGCGTTCTGGATCGTCTGGATTTCGAGCGGGGCTTCCAGCTCGGTACCGTCAGCCAGATCGAGCACGAAACCGTCGCGCACGAAGGCGCCGTTGATGCGGCCGATGGCATCGTCGCCGTCACGGGCGGCAAGCCCTGCAGCCGCGGTGCCGTCCACCAGCGCGTCCTTGAAAGTCCGCACCGTCACACCCTCGGCCGTCGCGCGGGCGTCGGCAAGGCCGTTTGCGACCGAAACCACGGACGAACCCTCGACCAGCGGGCCGACCTTGGCGACCGAAGCCGCCGGGTCGAAGGCCGGAACGGCGCGCAGGAGCGCCTTGAGGTCCGTATAGTGCCAGGCTTCCACGCGGCGCGTCGGAAGGCCGGCGGCCTTGAAGTCGCTGATCAGCGTGTCACGGGCGGCCAGAACCGCGCCGTCGCCCGGCAGTTCGCCGATGGCGTTGTCATAAGCTTCGCAAAGCGCGGTCTCGGCGACCGAAAGCTTCATGCCTGTCTGCATGTTCATGGGATCACTCCTTCACCGTGCCGTCAGGCGGCAGCACCGATGATGTCGGCATAGCCGTTCGCTTCCAGCTCGTGCGCCAGCGTCTTGTCGCCGGACTTGATGACCTGGCCCTTGTAGAGAACGTGGACCGTATCCGGCACGATGTAGTCGAGCAGGCGCTGGTAGTGCGTGATGACGATGACGGCGCGATCCGGCGAACGGAGCGCGTTGACGCCGTCGGCGACGATCTTCAGGGCGTCGATGTCGAGGCCGGAATCGGTCTCGTCGAGAACGCACAGCTTCGGCTCCAGCAGCGACATCTGCAGGATTTCGGCGCGCTTCTTCTCACCGCCGGAGAAACCGACGTTCAGCGGACGACGCAGCATTTCCGGTGCGATCTTCAGTTCGGCAGCGGCTTCCTTGACGCGGCGCATGAAGTCCGGCGTCGTCAGCTCGTCTTCGCCGCGCGCCTTGCGCTGCTCGTTCATCGCGACCTTGAGGAACTGCATGGTGGCGACGCCCGGGATTTCGACCGGGTACTGGAAAGCAAGGAAGATACCCTTGGAAGCACGCTCGGCCGGGTCGAGTTCGAGAATGCTCTCGCCGTTATAGAGGATGTCGCCCTCGGTAACCTCATAGTCCTCGCGGCCGGAGAGGATGTAGGAAAGCGTCGACTTGCCGGAGCCGTTCGGGCCCATGATAGCGGCAACTTCGCCGGCCTTCACGGTGAGGTTCAGGCCGCGGATGATCTCGGTGCCGTCTTCGGCGATGCGGGCGTGCAGGTTCTTGATTTCAAGCATGGACATATCCTTTTCGGACGAATTCGTTTGGCGGCGCGCGTCTTGCGCGCGCCCGGATGATCAATGGGCGAAGGTCAGCCGACCGAGCCTTCCAGCGAGATGCCGATCAGCTTCTGTGCCTCGACGGCGAATTCCATCGGCAGTTCCTGGATGACTTCCTTGACGAAGCCGTTGACGATCAGTGCGATCGCCGCTTCGGTCGGGATGCCGCGCTGCAGGCAGTAGAACAGCTGGTCCTCGGAGATCTTCGAGGTGGTCGCCTCGTGCTCGAACTGGGCCGTGGCATTCTTCGCCTCGATATAGGGCACGGTATGCGCACCGCACTTGTCGCCGATCAGCAGCGAGTCGCACTGGGTGAAGTTACGCGCGTTCTCCGCCTTGCGGTGGGCCGAAACCTGGCCGCGATAGGTGTTGTTGGAGAAGCCCGCGGAAATGCCCTTGGAGACGATGCGGCTCGACGTGTTCTTGCCGAGATGGATCATCTTCGTGCCACTATCGATCTGCTGATGGCCGTTGGAAACGGCGATCGAGTAGAACTCGCCGCGCGAACCATCGCCGCGCAGGATGCAGGACGGATACTTCCAGGTGATGGCCGAGCCGGTTTCCACCTGCGTCCACGAAATCTTCGAGTTCTTGCCGCGGCAATCGCCGCGCTTCGTCACGAAGTTGTAGATGCCGCCCTTGCCTTCCTTGTCGCCCGGATACCAGTTCTGGACGGTGGAATACTTGATCTCGGCATCGTCGAGCGCGACGAGTTCGACCACAGCGGCATGAAGCTGGTTCTCGTCACGCTGCGGCGCGGTGCAGCCTTCGAGGTAGGACACGTAAGCGCCCTCTTCCGCGATGATCAGCGTACGCTCGAACTGGCCGGTGTTCTTCTCGTTGATACGGAAGTAGGTCGACAGTTCCATCGGGCAGCGAACGCCCTTCGGCACGAAGACGAAGGAACCGTCGGTGAACACGGCCGTGTTCAGCGTGGCATAGAAATTGTCGGTCGCCGGAACGACGGAGCCGAGATATTTCTTCACGAGTTCGGGATGTTCGCGGATGGCTTCCGAGATCGACATGAAGATCACGCCGGCCTTCTTCAGCTCTTCCTTGAAAGTCGTGACAACAGACACGGAATCGAAGACGGCATCGACGGCGATCTTGGACTTTTCGACGCCGGCGAGGATTTCCTGCTCGCGCAGCGGAATGCCCAGCTTTTCGTAGGTCTTCAGCAGCTCGGGATCGACCTCGTCGAGCGACTTCGGGCCGCTCTGGTTCTTCGGAGCGGCATAGTAGTGGAGGTCGTTGAAGTCGATCTTGGGATAATCGACGCGCGCCCAGGTGGGCTCTTCCATGGTCAGCCAGCGGCGATAGGCGTCGAGGCGCCATTCGAGCATCCAGTCCGGCTCGTCCTTCTTGGCGGAGATGAAGCGGATGATGTCCTCGGAAAGACCCTTCGGGGCCTTGTCCATTTCGATCTTCGTCTCGAAGCCGTATTTGTACTGGTCGACGTCAATCTGACGGACCTGATCGATCGTTTCCTGCACCGCAGGCATATCGTTCTCCAATCTCGCCGGAGACAAGGTCCGGCAGCTTGTTAACGGGTGGCGGTCAGCCGCCGGTTATGTAAGCGCCAAAGGCGGCTTTTCCCACCCTTTGGCAAGCGAAAACTCGCGTTTCCGCAAGATTCCTTCAGGCCGCGTTCCCCGTCACGCGGCGCCGCGAGACGACGCGCGAGAAAGCGGCCAGAAACCGATCCACATCCGCCTGCGCCGATCCCGGCCCGAGCGAGACGCGAAGTCCGCCGAGCGCGGCGTCGAAGCCCATGGCCGTCAGCACATGGCTCTGGCCGACCTTGCCGGACGAGCAGGCGGAACCTGCCGAAAGCGCAATGCCTTCGAGGTCGAAGGCGATCTGCCCCGTTTCGGACTTGAGACCCGGCAGGCTGAAGAAGGACGTATTGGCGACGCGCTCACCGTCCGCGCCGTGGATGATCACGTCATTGGCCGCAAGCCGCATGCCCGCCTCCAGCGCGTCGCGCAGACCGGTGATCCGGGCATTGCGCTCAACCATGTCGGCGGTCGCCGCACGCGCCGCGGCGGCAAAGCCCGCAAGCGCGGCCGGGTTCTCCGTGCCGGAACGATGCCCCTTCTCCTGCCCGCCACCGCGGATGAGCGGCGCGGGCATCAGCACCTCGCCGCGCGAGATGAGCGCGCCGGCGCCCTTGGGACCGCCGAGCTTGTGCGAGGAGACGATGAGGAAATCGGCATCCAGCGCCTCGATATCGACCGGCATGCGGCCGACGGCCTGCACCGCATCAACGACGAGGAGACCTCCATGGCGGCGCACGATTTCCGCGGCAGCCTTCACCGGCTGGACGATGCCCGTCTCGTTGTTGGCGAGCATGACGGCAACCATCGGCAGACCCCGGGCCTTGTCATGATTCTGGAGCAGTGTTTCGAGCGCTTCCAGATCCACCACACCGGCGCGCGTGACCGGAACGGTCGTTACGTTCTCCCGCTGAAAGCGCCCGCCCTCGCGGACCGCCGGATGCTCGATCTCGGACACATAGAGATGACCGATGGCAAGCGGCGTGCGACCCATGCGGTAATCGGGCGTCAGGACAAGGTTCGCCGCCTCGGTCGCGCCGCTCGTGAAAATCACATGGGCAGGCGCTGTATTGACGAGCGCGGCAACGTCGCGGCGCGCGGCTTCCACCAGCATGCGCAGCGCCCGGCCCTCGCCGTGCACGGAAGACGGATTGCCGACCGTGTCGAGCGCGGCGATCACGGCCTCACGCGCCGCGGCCAGCAAGGGCGCGGTGGCGTTCCAGTCGAGATATGTGCGCTCAGTCTTCGTCATTCGTTATCCGTGCGTGTCCGGCAAGTTCAAGGCGGCGTGCATTTTTCTTGAAATTTCCGCCGGGCTTGCCTTATGACACCAAACTCATGGCGCCAGATGCGTCCAAACAGTTTCGAACAGTTCTAAACTAGGTTCTAGAAAAGCTGAGTGCTTTCGTCAAGACTTGACTTGACAAGAATCCGTTTCAGAACGCGAATGTGCCGGAGTAAGAATGCCCGAAATCATCTTCAACGGACCCGCCGGTCGCCTCGAGGGCCGTTACCAGCCGTCCAAGCAGAAGAACGCCCCGATCGCCATCGTGCTGCACCCGCATCCGCAGTTCGGCGGCACCATGAACAACCAGATCGTCTACCAGCTCTTCTACATGTTCCAGAAGCGCGGTTTCACGACACTCCGCTTCAACTTCCGCGGCATCGGCCGCAGCCAGGGCGAATTCGACCACGGCGCGGGCGAACTCTCCGACGCCGCCTCGGCGCTTGACTGGGTGCAGAGCCTTCATCCCGATTCCAAGAGCTGCTGGGTCGCCGGCTATTCCTTCGGCGCCTGGATCGGCATGCAGCTCCTGATGCGCCGCCCGGAAATCGAAGGCTTCATGTCGATCGCGCCGCAGCCCAACACCTACGACTTCTCGTTCCTGGCGCCCTGCCCGTCGTCCGGCCTGATCATCAATGGTGAAGCCGACAAGGTCGCACCGGAGAAGGACGTCAACGGGCTCGTCGAAAAGCTGAAGGCGCAGAAGGGTATCCTGATCACGCACAAGACCGTGCCGGGCGCCAATCACTTCTTCAACGGCCAGACCGAGACGCTGATGGCGGAATGCGAGGACTATCTCGACCGTCGTCTTGCCGGCGAACTGACGCCGGAGCCGGCCGCCAAGCGCATCCGCTGATCGGCCGCAAGCCAAAGTCATCGAGCCCGGAGGCCCCGCCTCCGGGCTTTTTCTTTATCGTCAGTTCGCCCGCTTGACGACTTCCAGCACGACGGCCGGCGGCTCGGCCTCGCGCACACAGTCGCGGCCGGCATTCTTGGCGGCGTAGAGCGCGTCATCGGCCCGGCGCATGGCGAACCGGAAGGGCTCCCGGTCGCCGATTTCGGCAACACCGAAGCTGGACGTCACCCTTATTCCGGCCGGAAGGCCCGGAATGGGCGAGACGGCCCGCGTCGCCCGCAGCGCATGGGCAAAGAGCAAGGCGGCCTCCTTGCCGGTGCGCGGCAGGAACATGAGGAACTCCTCCCCGCCGATGCGCGCGGCAAGCGCGCCCTTGGGCGCCGCTGCGCTGAGCATTTCGCCGAAAGCGCGAATGGCCGCGTCACCGCCCTGGTGGCCATGGGTATCGTTTACCGCCTTGAAGTGATCGAGGTCGCAGAGCACGATGCTGTGCGGCCCCGGGCCCGCAATCAGCGCATCGACCCGGTTGTCGAAGCCGCGGCGATTGAGCAGGCCCGAAAGCGGGTCGATCTCCGCATTGACCTTTTCGTCCGCGACGATCTCCAGCACGAGCACGCAGAGCAGCATGAGGCCGACGGCGACGATGAGCACCGCGCCCATGCTCTGCGACACGAGCGCGAACTGGCTGGCGAGGTAGTCCTTCGCCGTATTGCCCGATCCAGCAAGAACGGCGGCAAAAGCCTTGAGGAGAAAATGCGCGCTGGTGACGGCCAGCAATATGACAAGCGCCCGGTCGACGAAGGTTTTCTCCCGCGCGCGCCAGGCCGCGAAGGCGCTGAGGCCGAGCGCCACCGCAAAGGGCGTCTGGTAGGGCAGCGCGTGCTGCAGCGTGCCGCGCGGCAGATCGTAGATGAAACAGTCGACCGCGACGAAGGCGGCAAAGAGCGCGGCAAGCCCGAGCCGGCTGGTCTTCAGGCCATAAAGCTGGCCGATGCCGACGCGCAGCATGAACATGCCGCCCAGCATCGAGGCGAAGGCAAGGATCGCCCAGGGTTTCGCCGGGGGAACATAGGCGACGAGCAGTTCGAAGACGGTCGAGAGAGACGCGACGGCAAAGCAGCCGGCAAACCAGCGGGCGGCGGCCCGATTGCGGCTGCGGGCGGAAACCGCCAGGAAAAACATGCAGAAACACTGCGCGATGAGGAAGTTCACCGTCAGCAGGAAACCTGCGCCACTCATTGGCCACCTTATACAAGAACCGATGTCGCGCCGTGCGGAAACGCCCCGGTACGATCGGACGGATGCTAGAGAACGGCGACGAAAAAAGCGTTAATCGGAAGGGGCTGCTTTCCGCAACAGGCCGCCCGTCACCGGCGCCGTCACGCCCGTCGTTCCCGGGAAGGTGAGCGGCAGCCCGCGCAGCGAGCGCACGGCGAGATAGGCCCAGGCCTCCGCCTCCATGCTGTCGCCGTTGAGATCGACCGCCTCCGCGGCCACGACCGCGGCGCCCTCCGACCCGGCAAGCGCTGCAAGGTCATCCATGATGACCGGATTGAGCCGCCCGCCGCCACAGACGACATAGAGCTTCGGCCGCTCCGGCAGATGGCGGGCGGAGCGCAGGATGGCGGCGGCGGTGACATGCGCCAGCGTGCGCGCACCGTCCTCGAGGCTCGCCTCCGCGCCTTGCGGCGGGCGGAAATCGTTGCGGTCGAGCGAGCGGCGCACCATGTCGGTGAAGAAGGCGTGGCCGAGGTAGCGCTCGGCAAGACCGGCGTCCACCCTGCCCTCCGAGGCGATCATGCCGCCCTGGTCGTAGGGAATGCCGGCATGGGCCTCCACCCACTGGTCGATCAGCGTATTGCCCGGCCCGCTGTCATAGGCGACGATCTCGCTGCCGCTGCCGACGAAGGTGATGTTGGAAATGCCGCCGATATTGACGAAGACCACAGCCTCGCCGCTGGCGCGGGAAAGGCCTGCGGCAAGCGCGGCATGATAGGCCGGGATCAGCGGCGCACCCTGCCCGCCATGCGCCATGTCGTTCGCCCGCATGTCGTAGACCACGTCGATGCCGGTCTCGCGGGCCAGCAGGTCGCCGTCGCCGAGCTGCACGGTGAGGCCCTGATTCGGCCGGTGCAGCACGGTCTGGCCGTGGAAGCCTATAACGTCGACGTCATCCGGCCGCAGATCGTTCTCGGCAAGGAAGGCGCGCACCGCCTCGGCATGGCGAAGGGTCAGTTCGCGCTCGATCTCGGCCAGATCGCCCGGCCGCTCGCCGCGCTCGCCGATCATCTTGGCTGTCTCCAGCGCGCCTTGCAGCCGGCGGCGGAAGGCCACGTCGTAGGAACGCCCCATCGACGGTCCGCGCTCGACTACAGCCTCACCGTCCGTGCGCAGCAGCGCCACGTCGATGCCATCGAGGCTCGTGCCGCTCATCAAACCGATCGCCGTCCGCATGTCCTTCATCCAATCGTCTCCAGCCTCACTTTGATGCGATAAATCCACATAAAGGTGATTTTGAAGTGATAAATCCACATAAAGGTGATAAACGCCCCGCCGAAACAATCCCACCAGAGAGACAGGCCATGTCCGAATTCAAATCCGATTTCCTTCGCACGCTGAAAGAGCGCGGTTTCATCCACCAGATTTCCGATGAAACCGGCCTCGACGATCTTCTCGCCAAGGAAACCGTGACGGCCTATATCGGCTTCGATCCGACGGCGCCGAGTCTCCACGCCGGCGGGCTCATCCAGATCATGATGCTGCACTGGTTCCAGAAGACCGGCCACCGCCCGATCTCGCTGATGGGCGGCGGCACCGGCATGGTGGGCGACCCCTCCTTCAAGGACGAGGCGCGCCAGCTCCTGACGCCGGAAACGCTGAGCACCAACATCGCCGGTATCAAGAAGGTCTTCTCCAACTACCTGACCTATGGAGACGGCCCGAAGGACGCGCTGATGATCAACAATGCCGACTGGCTGCTCGGCATCAACTATCTCGAATTCCTGCGCGATGTCGGCCGGCATTTCTCGGTCAACCGGATGCTCTCCTTCGACAGCGTGAAGATGCGCCTCGAACGCGAGCAGTCGCTGTCCTTCCTCGAATTCAACTACATGATCCTGCAGGCCTACGACTTCGTGGAACTGAACAAGCGCTACGACGTGCGCCTGCAGATGGGAGGCTCCGACCAGTGGGGCAACATCGTCAACGGCATCGACCTCGGCCACCGCATGGGCACGCCGCAGCTCTACGCCCTCACCTCGCCGCTGCTGACCACCGCGTCCGGCGCCAAGATGGGCAAGTCGCTCTCCGGCGCCGTATGGCTGAACCCGGAAATGCTCTCGGCCTATGATTTCTGGCAGTACTGGCGCAACACGGAAGATGCGGACGTTCCGCGCTTCCTGAAGCTCTACACGACGCTGCCGATGGACGAAATCGCCCGCCTTTCCGCGCTCGGCGGCGCCGAGATCAACGAGGTGAAGAAGATCCTCGCGACGGAAGTGACGGCGATGCTGCATGGCCGGCAGGCCGCCGAACAGGCCGCCGAGACCGCGCGCAAGACCTTCGAGGAAGGCGCGATCGCGGAAAACCTGCCGTCGATCGACGTCGCGGCCGGTGAACTGGAAGCCGGCATCGGCCTGCTGACGCTCGTCGTCAAGGCCGGGCTTGCCGCCTCCAACGGCGAAGCGCGCCGCCATGTCCAGGGCGGCGGCGTGCGCATCAACGACACGGCCGTATCGGACGAGCGCCGCGTCATCGGCACGACGGACGTTTCCGCCGACGGCGTGATCAAGCTTTCGCTCGGCAAGAAGAAGCACATTCTCGTCCGCCCGGCCTGAGCGGCCGGAACACCTCACCATCAAGGCCGCCTCCGGGCGGCCTTTTTCATTGGAACTCGAAGATGTTGCGGAAGACGCCCGGCGCAATGATCGAGAGCGGGTTGATGATTAGGTTCGGCTTGTCGAAGGCGCCGGAGAGCTTGAAGGTAATGCCGATCAGGCCGCGGTCGTTGCCGTTGCCGAGGATGATGCCGATCAGCGGCAGTTCGGCGAACAGCCGGTTGAGGCCATAGGCCGGCATGAAGGTGCCGGTCATGTCGATCCGGCCGTTGGCGTCGCGTACGGTTCCCTGGAAGGTCGCGCCCACCGTTTCGCCGCGCACCACGCCGTTGTCGAGGGCGAGCGTACCGCCGCCGATGCGCACCTGCGCGAAGCCGCGCGAGAATTTCACCGCGCTGACGTCGATCTCGCGGCGCACGGCGTCGTTCAGGCTGCGGCCGTTCTCGCCGGCCGGGGTGGAGACGAGCGAGCGCAGCCGCTCCTCGCCGACGAGCGCGAAATTGCGGATGTCGACCGAGCCCGCCCAGCCGCCATTGGTCCGCTGGCTCAGCCGCACGTTCAAAAGACCGCCGCGCAGGTGGCCGTAGATATCTGCGAAGCGCGCGACCGCGCCGGCGTCGCCACTCGTCAACTGGATGATATCGATGGCGCCGTTATTGGCGAGCTTCACCACCACCGGCGCACCGCTCTCCGTCACGGCGGAGAGATCGACCGCTGAAATGCGATCGCCCGCCGTCGCATAGCGGAAATTGACACCGGAAAGGGTCTCACCATTGAAGCCCACCACCCGCGAGAGATTGGCCTCCACGCTGATATTCTGCTTGTCCCCGCTGTCGCTGCCACCACCCGGATTCTTCAGCCGCGCCAGCACCTGGCGCAGGTCCGCGGCCTCGCCATCGGCACGCACCTGATAGCCGGACTTGGCGCGGTCGACCTTCAGGCTGAACCGGTCGTCGGCGGACAGGCGGACAGTGGAGAAGTTCGCCGAATCCAGCGTCGTGCCGTGAAACGCGAGATCGCCCGAAACGCTGAAACCGTCGCCGGCAAAGCGGAAACCGGAAATCCGTGTCACCTTGTCGTCTGTATTCGCGGTCAACGTCACCTTGCCGCCGATGCCTGCGCCCTTCGTCCAGCCGAGCCAGGGAATGGAGATCGCGGCAGCGCCGACATCAGCCTCGACCTGGCGCGGACCGTCGCCCTCCTGTTCGAGCCGGACAGCGATATTGCCCTCGATCACGTCGTCGAGCCCCGGCAGCAGCTTGCGCCGTTCCTTGTTGCCGAGCGTCCCGGTCAGAACCGTCTTGCGCGCGATGCCCGCCTTCTTGTCGACCGGCTCGACCAGTTCGAGATTGAGCGGAACGCCGTCGATATCGGCTTTCGCATCGAGACTGGCCACCGTGGGATCGATGGCGAGCAGGCCATGCAGTCCCGTGACGTTGCGCCCGGCGATCGGCTTGCGCACGTCCACATCGTCGAGGGTCAGGGCCGCGGTCCATTGCGGCGGCGGCGGATTGTGCGCGGAAACGACCCCGAAATGCGCCTTCACCTTGGCCTTCACGTGACCGCTGAAATCCTCCGGCGCAAAGCCGGTCGCCGGCAGCGCGCGGATCGGCTTGTAGGTCACGAGTTCGGCGATGGCGTCGGCATCGCCGGAAACGTCGATGTCCATGTCCGCCATCAGCGGCTTGGTGTAATTGTCCGGCAGCACGAAGGTGCCGCCGGTCAGCGCCACCGTGCGCCCCGAGGGGAAATAGGCCGTGCCGCCGGTAATGGAGATTTCCGTGCGTGGGCCGCGCAGGCGGAATTTGCCGGACGTATCGCGCAGCGGCGGAATATCGCCCGCGATATTCATGCGGGCGCCTTCGATGTCGAAATCGATCTTCAATTCGTTCGCGTCGAGATGCATCGGCACGCCCGGCTCGCGCGGGCGACCTTCGGCAAGATAGAACTCGATGCGGCCATTCGTGATGGTGCCGCCGTAGATGTTCTTCAGAACCCAGCTGCGCGCAATCTTGCCCATCCAGAAGGGCCAGAACTGCTTGACCGCCGCGGATTGAAGCTCGCTGGCGATCATCACGAAACTCACCTCCGGCTCGCGGTCGGAAAAGCGCATCGCGAGCGAGCCGGCGACATTGCCCTTGTCGCTCGAAACGGCCATCTCGTCGAACTGCAGCTTCCTGGCCGCCGGCAGATAGGCGCCGCTTACCTTGGCGTCGAAGCGGATCGGCGCCTCGCTGGAATCGACCGGACGGCTGATCGCATTGCTGAAGACGAGGTCGATGGCAAAGCCCTTGTCCGGCTTGTCGGATACGCGGTCGAGATCGATCAGGCCACCCGTGAAGGGAAAGTGCGAGAGCCCGACGCCGGCATCCGACGAGGCGAGCTCGATGGCCCCCTTGTCGAAATTGTAGGTCGCCTGCACGGTGGACGGCCGCAGCTCGGCGGCGACGCCGTCGCCGTAGATCGCGCCGGCGGCAAGCTTCACGCCCAGCGTCAGCTGCGGCTTTGCCTGTTCGCTCTCGCGGCGCGCATGGACGGCAAGATCCACCGTCGTATCGAGGCCGGCATGCACCTCGCCGTCCGGGCTGTGGCTGAGGAAGAAGTCGCCGAGCGCGATATTGCGGATCGCCCCGTCGAGCCCCTGCACGGCCCCGTTGCCCGTCGCCGCCTTCAGGTCGATCTCCCCCTCCTTGCCCTGCAGCTCGAAGGCTCCCTCGATGGACATCACGCCGGCATCGTCGCGGGAAAACCGCAGGCTGGCGACGGAAAGCACCACGGGCTTGCCGTTCGGCCCCGCGAAGGTCGCACCGAGTTCGGAAATGCTGACGGCCTGCATCGCGTTGACGTCGATCAGGCGATTGATGCCGTCCAGCCGTTCGAAGGTGGTCTTGAGATAGTCCGGCACATCGGAAATGCGCAGCGCGGCAAGGTCGAGCGGCTTGCTCTTCGGCAAGAGCGCCGCGTTGAACATCGCGCCGTCCACATCGAGACGCGAGACCGCGACATGGCCCGTGGCAAGCGCCCAGGGATCGAGCACGATGCCGACGGATTCGGTGGTCGCCAACTCCTTGCCCGATTCGACCTCGATGATGCGCGCGTTCTCCGCCTTCAGCGCGAAGCCGTTGAGACCCGCAAGCCGCACGACCGTATGATCGACAGAAGCCCGGTAGCGCGGCCCGAGCGCCTGATTGAGCGCCGTGACGGCGCGAGCATTCAGCGCATTGTCGAAAATTCCCATCTCGACGAGGCCGATGACGACCGCGCCGAGGAACAGCACGAGCGCGACGGCCGTCGCGGCGATGCGGCAGAGAATACCCGTACGGCTCGTCTCGACGGCATGCAGGAGGATGGGCTCATGCGCCTGCGCGGACGGCAATTCATGCAGCGGAACGATGTCCTGCTTCCGGAACACGACTTTCTCGCCGCGGATTTCTCCCATCTCGCGTCTGTTTCCTTTGCCCCTCTGCGCCGCGTTATCCCATGGAATTGCCGCGCATCGCCCGCTCACCGCTGGACGATTCTGCCTGTCACTATATATGCGGGAAGCCGTGTCCCTGACTCAAAAAGCCGGCCAAAGAAAGGAAATCCCATGGCAGAACTGGTCCGAGGCGCCGACGCGCCGGATTTCGCCCTTCCGCGCGACGGTGGCGGTACAATCTCGCTTTCCGAATTCCGCGGCCGCCCGGTCGTGCTGTTCTTCTATCCGAAGGACGACACGGAAGGCTGCACGATGGAAGCGAAGGATTTCACCGCCGCAAAAGCCGATTTCGATGCGGCGGGCGTCGGGCTTATCGGCCTTTCGCCCGATCCGGTGAAGAAGCACGACCGGTTCGTCCAGAAGCACGCCCTCGCCGTGCCGCTCGCCTCCGACGAGAGCCATGAGACGCTGGAGGCCTACGGCGTGTGGAAGGAAAAGAGCATGTATGGCCGCACCTATATGGGCGTCGAGCGCACGACGGTGCTCGTCGATGCCGACGGCAGGATCGCGGATATCTGGTCGAAGGTGAAGGTCAAGGGTCATGTCGAGGCGGTGCTCGACGCTGCCAGAAAACTTTAAGAACCGGAAACAGGGCGCTGGAATGACAGACCTTCCGTATATCGAGAGCCTGCGTGGCGGGGCGACGGCGGCAATCCTTGCGGCCGACCTCGACCTGAAGACGGCGCTGGCACAGGAGACCGCCAGGCGCTGGTTCGCCCGCACGCTTTCGATGCGCTCGCCGCGCGATCCTGCGCTGCCGCTTCGGCCGGGTCGCCCGGCAAAGCCGGAGCTCATTCCGCCCAAACATATGGAGAAGCGCTCGCTGCACACGCTGAAAGGCCGCATCGCCCTTCTCCATGCCCTCGCCCATATCGAGCTCAACGCCGTGGACCTCGCGCTCGACATCGTCGCCCGCTTCACGACGGAGCGGGTTCCGCATTCCTTCTTCGACGGCTGGATGCAAGTTGCGTTCGAGGAGGCCAAGCATTTCCGGCTCGTGCGCGATCGCCTGCGCGAGCTCGGCGCGGACTATGGCGATCTCCCCGCCCATGACGGGCTCTGGCAGGCCGCGCACGACACGCGCAACGATCTGACGGCTCGCCTTGCCGTGGTGCCGCTCATCCTGGAGGCGCGCGGCCTCGACGTGACGCCGACCCTGCAGGCGAAGATGCGCGAGACGGGCGACAACGCCAGCGCCGACATCCTCGACATCATCTACAACGATGAGAAAGGCCATGTGGCCGTCGGGGCCAAATGGTTCCGCTTCCTCTGCGCCCGCGAGAAGAAGGACCCGGCCGCTGCCTTCAAGGAGCTTGTCCGCCTGAATTTCCGCAGCCCCCTGAAGCCGCCCTTCAACGATATAGCCCGCGCCGAGGCGGGATTGACGCCGTCCTTCTACCGGGCGCTCGTTTCCGTCAGCCAAAGCTGATATTCCGGGCGGAAAAGCCGTCCTGGAAAGGCTTTATTAACCCTAACAATGTGTAATTCCTCGCACGAGAACCATGAGAATCGGCCGGGGAGTTTTAGGTGGCGGAGCGTCCTGAAAACCGTGTCTTCGGAAAACGCGCGCAGCAGCATGTCGTGATCCTGGCGAGCGGCGACAAGATCCGCCACATGACCATCCGCCCCTGGATGGCCGCCGTGACGCTCTGCTTTGCCGGCATGTTCACCGTCGGCTATCTCGCCGCCACCTCCTATCTCGTCCTGCGCGACGACCTGATCGGCGCCACCATGGCGCGCCAGGCCCGCATGCAGCACGACTACGAGGACCGCATTTCCGCCCTCCGCGCCCAGGTCGACCGCGTCACCAGCCGCCAGCTCCTCGATCAGCAGGTCGTGGAGGAGAAGGTCGAGAAACTGATGCAGCAGCAGCTCGCGCTGTCCGAGCGCCACGGCAAGCTTGACGCCCTGCTGAGCCGCGCCGAAAGCAGCGGCGTCGATGGCGGCGAAACGGTGCCCCTGCCCGGCGAGAAGCCGATGACGGACGGACGCCGCGCCGATGCGGCCGGCGCGATCGAGGCCATCATGGGCATTACGCCACAGAAGACGACGCAGCTCGCCTATGCTTCCACGGGCGAATCGGTCGCCGACCACGCCGACCGCATGTTCTCGAAGGTCACGCTGTCGCTGAAGGATCTCGAGCACGAACAGCTCGGTCGCATCCAGTCGCTCACGGCCGGCGCCTCGGAAACGGCTGACGCCATCCAGAAGATCCTGCGCCGCACCGGCTTCGACATTGCCGAAGGCATCCCGACGGACGCGTCCGCCGACACGGCCATCGGCGGTCCCTTCGTCGAACCGATGAGCCCGGGCGATGCCTTCGAGGAATCGATCAGCGATCTCGACACCGCGCTGGACCGGCTCGACGCCGCCCGCCGCACCGCGCGCAAGCTACCCTTCGGCAATCCCGCGCCCGGCAGCAACATCACCAGCCGCTTCGGCAACCGTACCGATCCATTCCTCGGCCGCCTCGCCCTTCATGCCGGAATAGACTTTCGCGCCGCGACGGGCACCGAGGTCCATTGCACAGGCGCCGGCACGGTCACGGTGGCCGGCCGCACGGGCGGCTACGGCAACATGGTGGAGATCGACCACGGCAATGGCCTGACGACCCGCTACGCGCACCTTTCCCGCGTGCTCGTCAAGATCGGCGACCACGTGGAAGCCTCCGATCCGGTCGGCCTTTCCGGCACGACGGGGCGTTCCACCGGCCCGCATGTGCACTATGAAGTGCGGCGCAACGGCAAGGCCGTCGACCCGATGCGCTTCCTCACCGCAGGCATGAAGCTGACGACCTACATGGATTGACGTAGCGCAAGCCCGGGCGCTTCGGTATGACAAAATTGTCTGCCATCGGCTTCAAATCACTCGCGGATTTACCAAATTCGCTGATTTCCTTGACTTTCCGGCACTTTCGGCATATGTGCGCTGCATCCTTGCGGCTATTGCGCCGCTGAAACCCATAGCGTTCGCAAGAACCGGAACGGAAACTGTTTTCCCTTTGACCACTTTTGCTGATCTTGGCCTGAGCCCGAAAGTCCTGTCCGCCGTCACGGATGCGGGATATACGATCCCGACTCCCATCCAGGCCGGCGCCATCCCGCCGGCGCTCGCGCGGCGCGACATTCTCGGCATTGCCCAGACGGGCACCGGCAAGACCGCCTCCTTCGTCCTTCCGATGCTGACGCTGCTCGAAAAGGGCCGCGCCCGTGCCCGCATGCCGCGCACGCTCATCCTCGAACCGACGCGCGAGCTTGCCGCGCAGGTCGCTGAGAACTTCGAAAAGTACGGCAAGAATCACAAGCTCAACGTGGCGCTGCTCATCGGCGGCGTCTCCTTCGATGAGCAGGACCGCAAGCTGGAGCGCGGCGCGGACGTCCTGATCTGCACCCCCGGCCGCCTGCTCGATCATACCGAGCGCGGCAAGCTGCTGATGACCGGCGTGGAAATCCTCGTCATCGACGAAGCCGACCGCATGCTCGACATGGGCTTCATCCCGGATATCGAGCGCATCGCCAAGCTCATCCCCTTCACCCGCCAGACCCTCTTCTTCTCGGCCACCATGCCGCCGGAAATCCAGAAGCTGGCCGACCGCTTCCTGCAGAACCCGGAGCGGATCGAGGTGGCGCCGCCCTCCTCCACCGCCAAGACCGTGACGCAGCGCCTCGTCGCCACGCACGGCAAGGATTACGAGAAGCGCGCCACGCTGCGCGACCTCATCCGCGCGCAGGACGACCTGAAGAACGCCATCATCTTCTGCAACCGCAAGGTCGACGTCGCCGATCTCTTCCGCTCGCTCGACCGCCACGGCTTCTCCGTCGGCGCGCTGCATGGCGACATGGACCAGCGGGCCCGCACGACGATGCTGGCCAATTTCAAGGAAAACAAGCTCACGCTCCTCGTGGCATCCGACGTCGCCGCCCGCGGCCTCGACATTCCGGACGTGAGCCACGTCTTCAACTTCGACGTACCGATCCATGCCGAGGACTATGTCCACCGCATCGGCCGCACCGGCCGTGCCGGCCGCTCGGGCGCCGCCTTCACCCTGGTATCCAAGCGCGACGGAAAATTCGTCGATGCCATCGAAAAGCTGATCGATCAGAAGGTCGAATGGCTGAACGGCGGCATCGAGGACCTGCCGCAGCAGGCCGAGAGCGAAGAGCGCGAACGCCCCCGCGGCGGCCGCGATCGCGGCGGTCGTGACCGCGACCGCGATCGTTCCCGCGGTCGCAAGGGCGAAAGCCGTGCGGCGGAAACCCGCATCGAGACCAGCGAGACCGAAGAGAAGGTGGAAGCCGTGAAAGCTGAACGCAAGGCGGAAGGGCGGCCGCAGAATTCCGCCCGCAATCCGCGGTCCGCAAACCACGCCGCGCCGCGTCCGGCCAACGACGACAGCCGCGATCGCCGCAACCGCTATCGCCGCGACGAGGATGACGGCCCGACGCCGCTCGGCTTCGGCGACGAGGTTCCGGCCTTCATGCTGATCGCCGGCAAGGCCTGATCCGCTCCATGTCCATTCCAGGCATCGACATGCCGGGCCTCGGTTGTGGCCTGGCTGTTTTGCGTGAGGGCAAGCTTTTGCTCTATCGCCGCCTGCGTGCGCCGGAAGCCGGCTCGTGGAACATCGTCGGGGGCAAGGTCGACCACATGGAGCGCGCCGTCGACAGCGCCCGCCGCGAGGCCGAGGAGGAATCCGGCCTTTCCATCGGCGCCGTCGAGTTCCTCTGCCTTTCCGAGCAGATCATCGCGGACGAGCGCCAGCACTGGGTTTCGCTCATCTATGTGACCGAGGATTTCGCGGGCGAGGCGCGCGTCATGGAGCCGGAGAAGCTGCCGGAATTCGGCTGGTTCCCGCTCGATGCCCTGCCCTCGCCGCTCTCGCGCTTCGCCGCCGATGCCGTCAAGGCGCTCGGCGCGCGTCATTTCGCCCGCAACGCCGCCTCGTAGGCCCGGCGCACCCAGACGGCCATCTCGTCCGGATCGTCGAGGGCCTCGTCCGGGATCGACCAGTAAGGCATCTTCACCGGCTTGCCGCTCCTGCCCTCGTAGGACCATTGTCGGCTGCCGGCGGCTTCGAAATCCGGCCCGCTTTCCGCATCCGCCTTCAGGAGGATCTCGCCATCCACCTCCAGCGCCAGGATACGGCCCGCATGGTAGATGCCCTTGCCGCCGAACATGCGCCGGATCGTCACCGGCCCGAGCGCCTGGAACATTTCCTCGATCTCATCCCGATCCATCGCTAATCCCTCAGAATACCGCCCGCCGCGACCACCGCCTCCGGCGTGTCGACGTCGACATGCGCCGCCGCGCCGATCTCAACATCCACCACATCGAGCCCGGCGCTCTCGACGATATGGCGGGCGCCGACATCGCCTTCGAGTTGCAGGATGGCGGCGAAGGTGGCGCGCGGCAGCACGACGGGATTGCCGCGCTTGCCGCCCGACACCGCCCGCACGATGGCATGGCCGCCGGCCGCCGCGAAAGCGTCGAGCAGGCGGCGCACATCCGAGCCCGTGACATGCGGCATGTCGGCCAGCATCACCACGACGCCGTCGCAGCCCGGACCGAGCGCGGAGACGCCGGCGCGCAGCGAGGTCGACATGCCCTGCGCATGATCGGGATTGCGGACGATATCGATCCTGAGGCCCGCAAGCTCCGCCTCGATCTCCTCCGCCCGGTGCCCCGTCACCACGAGCACGCGCGATGGCCTTGCCGCAAGCGCCGCCTCCGCCGAGCGGCGGACGAGCGCCTTGCCTTCGAAGGCGGCGAGCAGCTTGTGGCTGCCCTGCATGCGGCTGGCGCGGCCCGCCGCCAGCACGAGCGCGGCGACGGAGAGCGGGCGCTCGGGCATGCGGATATCGCGCGGCTGGGGCCGGCTGGGAATCTCGGCCAGAAGCCCGCCGACGCCCATGCCGGTGATTTCCTGCGGGCCGGGCTTTTCGCCGGCGAAGATGCGGGCAAGCACCCAGTCGAAACCGTTCTCCTTCGGGCTGCGCGCGCAACCCGGCGCGCCGAGCACCGGCACCGACCCGATGCGCCCGAGAACGAGGAGATTGCCGGGATCGACAGGCATGCCGACATGCTCGACCACGCCGCCGGCCGCGCGGATCGCGGCGGGGATCACGTCATTGGCATCAGTCACCGCCGAGGCGCCGAAAACGACGACGACATCGTTTTCCGGCGCCGCGCGGCGAATGGCATCGGCCACCGCATCGGCCCGGTGCGGCACGCGCACCTCGTCGGTCAGCCGGCTGCCGGAGGGAGAGAGGCGTTGCTCGAAAAGCCGGCGCGTCTTGTCCATCACCGAGGGCTTGAGGGACGGCAGCTCCGTCGCGACGACGCCGACCCGATGCGCCGCGAAGGGCTTCACCTCCAGCGCCCGGCTCGACGCAAGGACGGCCGCGGCCGCGTGGACGAGCGCGCCGGGCACCGCGAGCGGAATGATCTTGACCGTCGCCACCATGTCGCCGGCCGCGACGCTGACGTGATCCGGCAGGGTGGCGAGCGTGATCGCCGGATCGATGCGGTTGAAGCGGTCGACCGCCGCACGGTCGGCAACGAAAAGGCCGTTTGCCTGCGCATGGAGATTGATGCGGCCGGTCGCCGGCGGCGTGAAGGCAAGATGATCCGGCGGGATGGCTGCGGCGATCAGCGCCGCCGCCTCGTCCTCGCCGATATCGCCCGGCTCAAGCCGCACGGCGATGACGGTCGAAATCCCCGCCCCGGCCAGCGCCGCGCGGTCCTCCTCCGTCAGGATGCGCCCCTTGTGCAGCGACAGGCCCTCCGCGCGCACGCCATGCGCCAGCCGCGCGCCGACCGCTTCCCCGACCGGCACTTCTCCGAAGATCATGGCGTGGCCTCGCGCAACGGGCGGCGGCGCAGATGTGCGACGATGTCGGCGAGGATTGCGACGGCGATCTCCGCCGGGCTCGCTGCGCCGATATCGAGGCCGATGGGCGCCGAGATCGTCGCGATTTCCGCCTCGCTGTGTCCCAGCGCTTTCAGCCGCTCGACGCGCTTGGCGTGGGTCTTCCGGCTGCCGAGGGCGCCGACATAGAAGCAGCCGGTGGAAAGGGCCTGCGACAGCGGAAAATCGTCGATCTTCGGATCGTGCGTGACGGCGACGAGCGCCGTATAGGCGTCGAGCGGACCGGTCTTCAGCACATCCTCCGGCCAGTCCGCGACGAGATCGATGCCGGCAAAGCGTTCCTCCGTGGCGAAAGCGGTGCGCGGATCGATGATCAGGACGTCGAAGCCGGTGACCTTCGCCATTTGCGCCAGCGCCTGGCTGATATGGACCGCACCGATGACGACGATGCGGGCGGGCGGCAAGTGGACATTGAGGAAGAATTTCCGCTCCTCCGCCTCCGCTACGCCTGACCTGCCGGAGCGGAAGGCGGCAGTAACGGCCTCGCCGAGCGGCCCGGCGACGGGATCGCCCTCGCGGATCACCCGGTCGCGCCCGTCGCCGAGATCCGTCAGGTGGATGACGGCGCGGCGCGCGGCGCGTTCCTTGTTCAGCTTGCGCAGGAGATAGGGATCCATCAGCCCACCCGCTCCACATAGACGCGGATGCGTCCGCCGCAGGAAAGGCCGACGCGCCACGCGGTCTCGTCGGCAACGCCGAATTCCAGCATGCGCGGCTCGCCGTCGCCTATCACCTCCATCGCCTCGCCGATGACCGCGCCCTCCACGCAGCCGCCGGAGACGGAGCCGTGGAAATTGCCCTCACCGTCGATGACGAGATGGCTGCCGACGGGGCGCGGGGCCGAGCCCCAGGTCTCGACCACGGTCGCGAGCGCCACCATGCGCCCGTCATCCATCCAGCGTTCCGCGATCGTCAGCGGATCGAGCACATCCTTCGCGTCCATTCTTTCCTCCTCCCTCATTCTCTCACGCCGCGGGCAGGAAACGGCGCGGATCGCCGGCGCCGCGCCGCACCATGCCCGAAAGCGCTGCCACCAGATCCGCCATGGCCTCCAGATTGTGCACCGGGCGCAATTCGTCCACATGCGGCAGCATCGCCCGCACCCCGCGCGCCCGTGCCTCGAACCCTTCGAAACGCAGGAGCGGGTTGAGCCAGATGAGCTGCCGACAGGAACGGTGCAAGCGGTCCATTTCCTTTTCGAGCAGTTCGATGCCCTCGCGCTCCAGCCCGTCGGTGATGAGCAGCACGACGGCGCCCTGCCCCAGCACGCGGCGCGACCAGAGCCGGTTGAAGTCCTTCAGTGTCTCGCCGATGCGCGTGCCGCCGGACCAGTCGTTCACCGACTGGCTGCACGCCTCCACGGCAAGGTCGGGATCGCGGTGGCGCATCTGGCGCGTGACATTGCTGAGCCGCGTGCCGAACAGGAAGGCGTGGACCCGGCGGGTCTCGCCGAGCGCATGCAGGAAATGCAGGAAGATGCGCGTGTACTGACTCATCGAGCCGGAAATGTCGGCGAGCACGACGAGCGGCGGATGCACCGTCTTCGGCTCGCGGTGGCGCGGCAGGATCAGAGCGCCGCCGGTGCGCATGGCATGGCGCATGGTGGCGCGGGCGTCGATGGCGACGGGACGGGTGCTGCGGCGGAAGCGGCGGGTGCGCACCTCGTCCATCGGCAGGACGAGATCGGAAATCGCCCGTTTCGCCGCCGCAAGCTCGGCGGACGTCATCTGCGCGAAATCCGTCCTGCGCAGAAGTTCGCTGCCCGAGGCGGTGAAGCGGGCGTCGAGCTCGATATCCGGCTCGTCGCGCTCCCTGCGCCGGTCCTCCTGCCCGCCGAACAAGGCGTCCGAAACGCGGGTTTCCCCGGCCTTGCGTTTTTCCCGCTCCTCGTGCCGGGTCACGACGGGCGACATCAGCGCGATCATCTTGCCGACGAGATCGCGCGAGCGCCAGAACAGGCGGAATGCCTCGTCGAAAACCGCGTCGTCCTCGTGGCGCTTGACGAGCGTCGCGTGGAGCGCGGTGTAGAATTCCTCGCGCTCGCCGATGCCGATGGCCTCCACCGCCTCGATGGCGTCTGTCACCGCCGCCGGGCCGAGGCGAAGGCCGGCCTTGCGCAGCACGCGGGCGAAATGCACGATATTGTCGGCGAGCCGCCCTTCACCGGCAGTGCCCGAATTTCCGTTGCCCACCGCCCTTGCCATCGCTCAACCCGCCGCCGCCAGACCGGCCTTCACGTCGTCGAGCAGCTTGCGGCCCTCCGCGCCCTCGATGCGGGCGATATCGTCCTGGTATTTCAGCAGCGTTCCCAGCGTGTCGGAAACCGTTTCCGGGTCCAGCGCCATCCGGTCGAGCTCGGTGAGCGCCGTCGCCCAGTCGATGGTCTCGGCAACGCCGGGATTCTTGAACAGGTCGAGCCCGCGCAGCCTCTGGACATAGGCGACGACCTGCTGTGAGAGCGTGGCATTGCAGCCCGGCACCTTGCGGCGGATGATCTCCAGCTCCTGCGCGGCGTCGGGATAATCGACCCAGTGATAGAGACAGCGCCGCTTCAGCGCGTCGTGCACCTCGCGCGTGCGGTTCGTCGTGATGATGACGATGGGCGGTTCGGCGGCGCGGATCGTGCCGAGCTCCGGCACCGTCACCTGGAAATCCGACAGCACTTCCAGCAAAAAGGCCTCGAAGGCCTCATCGGTGCGGTCGAGCTCGTCGATGAGAAAGACGGGCGCGCGGCCGTCCGGCGAGGACAGGGCCTGGAGCACCGGGCGGCGGATCAGATAGCGCTCGGAGAAGATATCGGCCTCGATGCGGCCGCGGTCGGTGGTGCCGGAGGCTTCGGCAAGGCGGATTTCCAGCATCTGCGCCGGATAGTTCCACTCATAGACCGCCGAGGAGATGTCGAGCCCCTCGTAGCATTGCAGGCGGATCAGCGGCCGGTCGAGGGCGGAGGCCAGAACCTTGGCGATCTCCGTCTTGCCGACGCCGGCCTCGCCTTCGAGGAAGAGCGGCCGCTTCATGCGCAGCGAGAGGAACAGTACGGTCGCCAGCGAACGGCCGGCAAGGTAGTTCCCCGCCGCCAGCATCTCCACGGTTTCGTCGATGCATTGCGGGATCTGTCCGCGTCGATAGGGCACGTCGTTCCTCCATTCCGGAGGATGAACTTATAGCGCGCGGTAGCCCCGGTCCATATAGAGAAGCGCCGGTTTGTGCTCACCGAAGGAGACGCCCATCACCTCTCCGATGAGCACCATATGGGTGGCCATCACCTTGAACTCGACGACCCGGCAATCGAAGGCGGCGAGCGCGTCCTTCAGAACCGGCGCGCCCGTCACCAGTTCCTGCCAGTTGCCCATGGCGAAGCGCTGTTCGGAGGTCAGCGAGGGATCGCGGCCGGAAAAGGCATTGGCAAGCTCGATCTGGTCGGCGGAAAGCGTGTTCAGCGCGAAGCGGCCGCTCTTCTCGAAGATCGCGTTCTTGGGGTTGGAAGCGTTGACGCAGGCGAGCAGCATCGGCGGATTGTCCGATACCGAGCAAGCGGCGGTGATGGTCACGCCGCGTTTCTCGCCTTCATGCGCGGTCGTCACGATCTGCACATGGCCGGCATAGCGGCTCATGGCATCCCTGTAGAGTGACGAATCCACCACCAACCTGTCCAACACGGCATTCTCCTTTGACACATGAGATACATGGCGAAAGTGAAGAAAAATGTAACCCCCGGGGCCGAAAATTCCTGTCCCACCAGAGACAAAGCGGATCCCGGAACGATAATTCCCTTTGACGCCCGGGGCCCGATCCTTACAAAGGGCGGGATCGCGATCCATGGATTGAGAATGAAGACCGCCGCCCTTGCCAGCCTCTTCGCAGCGTCCGTGCTTGCCGCCGCGCCGGCAGCCGCCGCGGGCCTCACCTTCGCCGTCGTCGCGCCGAAGGACGGGCCGCTCGCCATTCTCGGCCAGCAGGTCCGCGACGGCGCGCGCTTTGCCGCCGAGGCGAACGGCGACACGGTCGTCGAGATTGCGGAAGCCTGCGACGAGACGGACGGTGCCGGCATCGCCAAGGCAATCCTAGCGGCCGATGCGACCGCCGCCGTCGGCTTCCTCTGCTCGGAGGGGCTTGCCGCCTCGCTGCCCGCGCTCGCCGAGGCGAATGTGCCGGCCGTCACGCTTTCCGTGCGCTCCGGCATCCTCATGGAGGATGCGCTGAAGAAGAAATGGCCGCTCTTCCGCCTCGCCCCCGGCCCGAAGGCGGAAGCGGACAAGGCGGTGGAGATCATCACCCGCGACTGGAAGGCCGAATCCTTCGCCCTCATCGACGACGGCACGATCCATGCCCGCGAGCTTGTCGAGGCCGTGCGGCTGCGGCTGGAGGAGGTCGGCATGAAGGCGACCTTCGTCGATACCTATCGTCCGGCTCAGGAGCAACAGCTCGCGCTCGTCCGCCGCCTCGCCAAGACCGGCGCCACCCATGTCTTCGTCGGCGGCGACCGCACGGACGTCGCCGTCATCGCACGCGATGCGAAAGCCGAGAAGAAGCCGCTCGCGCTCCTCGGCGGCGAGGCGCTGGTCGGCGCCGATCCCGTCGTGCCGATGACGGATGGCGTGGAGGCCATCGCCCTGCCCGACTACGGGTCCCTGCCGGAGGGCGCGCCGGTCGCCGCGGCGATGGCGGAAAAGGATATCGTCGCGGAAGGCTATGTGCTGCCCGCCCACGCCGCCGTCACGGTACTGGCGACAGCTGCCGCCGGGGGCGGCGACCTCACGCAGAAGCTTGCCAAGGGCAGCTTCGCGACGGCCATCGGCACGGTCGCCTTCGGTGCCGATCACGAATTGAAGGAAAATCCCTACCGTCTGCTCGTCTGGCGCGCCGGCGCCTTCGTGCCGGTGGACAAGGCGGCGGAGAGCGAGTGATGACGCCCGGCCCGCGAAACCTCATCACCGACGTTGCGGGCCTCACGGTCGGCAACGCCACCGACCATGTCCTTCGCTCCGGCGTCACGGTCGTGCTCTGCGAAGAGCCCGCGACGGCGGCTGTGCAGGTGCTCGGCGGCGCGCCGGGCACGCGCGAGACGGATCTCCTGGAGCCGCACAACACGGTCCAGACGGTCGATGCGCTGGTGCTGTCCGGCGGCTCGGCCTTCGGCCTCGATGCCGCCTCGGGCGTGCAGGCAGGCCTGCGCGAGGCGGGACGCGGCTTTGCCGTCGGTCCCCATCGCGTGCCCATCGTCCCCGCCGCCATCCTCTTCGACCTCATGAACGGCGGCGACAAGGACTGGGGCCGCTACCCGCCCTATCGCGAACTCGGCTACCAGGCACTCGCCAATGCCGCCGGAACGTTCGAGACCGGCAGCGCCGGGGCCGGCACCGGCGCCCTGACCGCGACCTTCAAGGGTGGACTCGGCTCGGCCTCCAGCATGCTGGAGAACGGCGTCACGGTCGGCGCGCTGGTGGCGGTCAATGCGCTCGGCTCGGCCACCGTCGGCGACACCCGGCATTTCTGGGCGGCGCCCTTCGAGGAGGACGGCGAGTTCGGCGGGCTCGGCCTCCCCGCCCCGTTCCCCGCCGATGCGCGCATCCCGCGCACGAAACTGTCGCCACGGCCGGCGGGCGTGGAGAACACCACCATCGCCGTCATCGCCACGGATGCGGTGCTGACGAAGGCGGAGGCCAAGCGCCTCGCCATTGCCGCCCATGACGGCTTTGCCCGCGCGCTCTGGCCGGCGCATACACCGCTCGACGGCGATCTCGTCTTCGCTCTCGCGACCGGCAGGAGCGGCCGCGCACCGGCGGCGGAGGATTTCATCGACCTCTGCGCCGCGGCCGCCTCCACCATGGCCCGCGCCATAGCGCGCGGCGTGCACGACGCGGCGGCGATGCCGGGCGACGTGATGGCGACTTGGGCCGCACGGTAATTCGCCCGTTGTTCGGCCCTGCCGGGAATGGTATGGCGACGCCAGATTTCTCGCCCAGGAGCCTGACATGACCCTTCCCATCCGGATCGCGCCTTCCATCCTCGCCGCCGACTACGCCAAGCTGGGGCAGGAAGTGCGCGACGTCGTCGCGGCCGGGGCGGACTGGATCCATCTCGACATCATGGACGGCCATTTCGTGCCGAACATCTCCTTCGGCCCCGACGTCATCAAGGCGCTGCGCCCGCATACCGACGCCTTTTTCGACTGCCACCTGATGATCGCCCCCGCCGATCCCTATCTCGAAGCCTTCGCCAAGGCGGGCTGCGACGGCATCACGGTCCACGCCGAGGCCGGCCCGCATCTCGACCGCTCGCTTCAGGCGATCCGGGCGCTCGGCAAGCGCGCGGGCGTGGCGATCAACCCGGCGACGCCCGAAAGCGTGCTCGACTATCTCCTCGACAAGATCGACCTCGTCCTCGTGATGACCGTCAATCCCGGCTTCGGCGGCCAGAAGTTCATTCCGGCGATGGAAGAGAAGATCCGCCGTGTGCGCGCCATGATCGGCGAGCGGCCGATCGAGTTGCAGGTCGACGGCGGCATCACTGTCGATACGATCGCGCTGCCGGCCTCGGCCGGCGCCAATGTCTTCGTCGCCGGCTCCGCCATCTTCGGCGGCGGCCATGTCGAGGCCTATCGCAAGACGGTCGACACCCTGCGCGGCAATGCGGAGGGTGCGCGGGCGTGACGATCTCGGGAAGAGCGGCCATCGTCCTTGCGGCTTGCCTTTCGGCGGCGGGCGCCCAGGCGGGCGATTTTTCCACCTTCCAGTCCCTCGGCTTCTCGCCGGACGGCAAGGTCTACGCCTTCGAGGAATTCGGCGTTCAGGATGGCTCAGGCTTTCCCTATTCCAATGTCTACTTCATCGACACTGAGAAGGACTCTTATCTCCCGGGCACGCCGATCCGCGTGCGCATCGACGACGAAGCGGCCGGCATCGCCAAGGCGCGGGCGGAAAGCCGCGACAAGGCGAAGGCGCTCGCCGACCGGTACGACGTGCTGGCCAATCCCGGCGTGCTCGCCGCCTTCAACCCGATGGGGGAAGGCAATGTCGATACGAAGCGCATCGAATATCTCCAGCACGCCGTCGAACCGACGGTCGGCGGCGCCTTTGCTCTCGCCATCGAGGACATCGCCCTCGACATGACGGACCGGTGCCGCGACATCGCGCCGGACGGCATCAAGGGCTTCCGCCTCAAGCTCGTCAAGAACGACGGGGCCGTCGCCGATACGCTGGTGCACGAGGACAAGCGAGTGCCCGAGAGCCGAAACTGCGCCTTCTCCTACCAGATATCCGGCACGGTCACCTTCAACGCGTTCAATGTGAAACCGGTCCATGTCGCGCTCGTGCTGGTGCGCAGCTTCGGCTTCGAGGGCGCGGACGGCCGCTGGATCGCGGTGCCCTTCCGCCCGTAGGGCCGCCATGCGTTGAGCTTGCCGGCCATCTTTGCTAAAGCGGCGGCAATTCCCACCCTCCCAAGGAAAGTCTAGAGCCGATGATCCCTCGCTATTCCCGACCGGACATGGTCGCCATCTGGTCGCCCGAAACGAAGTTCCGCATCTGGTTCGAGATCGAGGCCTATGCCTGCGACGCGCTGGCCGAGCTCGGCGTCATCCCGAAATCCGCCGCGGAGACCATCTGGGAAAAGGGCGGCAAGGCCGAATTCGACGTCGCCCGCATCGACGAGATCGAGGCCGTCACCAAGCATGACGTCATCGCCTTCCTGACGCATCTTGCCGAGTTCGTCGGCCCGGACAGCCGCTTCGTGCACCAGGGCATGACGTCTTCGGACGTGCTCGACACAACCTTCAACATCCAGCTCGTGCGCGCCGCCGATATCCTGCTTGCCGACATGGACCGCGTGCTCGCGGCCCTCAAGGCCCGCGCCTTCGAGCACAAGGACACGATCCGCATCGGCCGCAGCCACGGCATCCATGCCGAGCCGACGACGATGGGCCTGACGCTCGCCCGCTTCTATGCCGAGATGGACCGCAACCGCGCCCGCCTCGTCGCCGCCCGCGCGGAAATCGCCACCGGCGCGATCTCCGGCGCCGTCGGCACCTTCGCCAATATCGATCCGCGCGTCGAAGAACACGTCTGCGCCAAGCTTGGCCTCGTGCCGGAGCCTGTCTCCACGCAGGTCATTCCGCGCGACCGCCATGCCATGTTCTTCGCCACGCTCGGCGTCATCGCCTCGTCCATCGAGAACGTCGCCATCGAAATCCGCCACATGCAGCGCACGGAAGTCCTGGAAGCCGAAGAGTTCTTCTCGCCGGGCCAGAAGGGCTCCTCCGCCATGCCGCACAAGCGCAACCCGGTGCTGACCGAGAACCTGACGGGCCTTGCCCGCCTCGTGCGCATGGCCGTCACGCCCGCCATGGAGAACGTGGCGCTGTGGCACGAGCGCGACATTTCCCATTCCAGCGTCGAGCGCGGCATCGGCCCGGACACGACGATCACCCTTGACTTCGCGCTGAACCGCCTTGCCGGCGTCATCGAGAAGCTGGTGATCTACCCGGAGAACATGCTGAAGAATCTCAACAAGTTCCGCGGCCTCGTTCACTCGCAGCGCGTCCTGCTTGCCCTTACGCAAGCCGGCGTCTCCCGCGAGGATGCCTACCGCCTCGTGCAGCGCAACGCCATGAAGGTGTGGGAACAGGGCAAGGACTTCCTCGAGGAGCTTCTGGCGGACGGTGAAGTGCGCGCCGCCCTTTCCGAAGAGGCGATCCGCGAAAAGTTCGACCTCGGCTACCACACCAAGCATGTCGACACGATCTTCCGCCGCGTCTTCGGCACGGTCTGAGGTCTGAAAAGGCGATGGCGCCAATGGCGCCATCGCTCCCCTCTGGCGGGCGGTCTTGCACTCTCCTCCTGGCGCTTCCGCCCGCGAAACGTTTCCCTATCCCTCGTCGACGACAATCTTCCTGTAGAGATGCCAGGTGGCATGGCCGAGGATCGGCATGATCACGGCAAGCCCGACGAAGAGCGGGATCGAGCCAATGATCAACAGCGCCGCGACGATCAGGCCCCAGCAGGCGATCGGCACGGGATTGACCAGCGTCGCGCGCAGCGACGTCTCGACGGCGGCGACGGCCCCGACGTCCCGATCGAGCAGCATCGGGAAGGCGATGACGGTGGTCGCCAGCACGACCAGCGCGAAGCAGAAACCGATGGCATTGCCGGCCAGCATCAGGAGCAGCCCGTTCTCGGAATCGAAGACGGAGGCGAGGAACAGCGCCAGCGATTGCGGCGGCTCCGGCCCGTAGAGGCTGGTATAGAGCATCTGCGCGAAGACGAGCCATGCCACGAACAGCACCATCAGCATCGCACCCAGGGCGAGGATCGACGGCAGGGCCGGCGAATGGCGAACCTCCAGCGCATGCAGCCAGGACGCATCCATGCCCCGCTCGCGCCGACGGCTGATCTCGTAGAGGCCGATGGCGAAGAACGGCCCGAGCAGCGCGAAGCCCGCCACCAGCGGAAAGATCAGCGGCAGCATGTTGGCCCCGGAACTCCAGGTGACGAGCACCACGCCGCAGATCGGATAGATGAGACTGAGGAAGACGTAATGCGACGGCTTGGCGCGAAAATCGTCGAAGCCGCGCATGAGCGCATCCCGGATATCGGTGAGGCCGATCCGCCGGATTGCCGGATGGGCGACCATCTCGCCGGGGCCGGCCATGACATGAAAGCTCGCCATGATACTCCTCCTTGCCGGTTGGAAACCGTCAATGGCGCACCAAGTGGAGGGCAATCGTCCGCCACCACGGCAGGCCGTGACTGGCATTGAAGACCGCGAATCATACACCCGGAGGGCCGATTTGTCCCGCCCCCTTGACTTCAGCACTTCGTGAACGCACATCCGGGCGCATGAAAGTCTCGGAAGCAGATATCCTCATCGTCCCCGGATACAGCAATTCCGGCCCCGACCACTGGCAGAGCCGCTGGCAATCGAAACTCTCGACGGCGCGCCGCGTGGAACAGGCCGAATGGGCAAAGCCCGTGCGCGAGGACTGGGTGCAGCGCGTGGTCGAGGACGTCGCGGCGGCCACGAAGCCCGTCGTCATCGTCGCCCATTCGCTCGGCGTCGCCAGCGCCATCCATGCCGTGCCGCATCTCGGCGACAAGGTCGTCGGCGCCTTCCTCGTCGCGCCGCCCGATGTCGCCAATCCCGATATCCGGCCGAAGCACTTCATGAGCTTCGGGCCCTATCCGCGCGATCCGCTGCCCTTCCCCTCGCTCGTCGTCGCCAGCCGCAACGATCCGTTCGGCACCTACGAACACGCCGACGACATTGCCGCCGCCTGGGGTTCGCTTCTGCTCGACGCCGGCGAATCCGGCCATATCAACGCGGAATCCGGCCACGGCCCCTGGCCGGAGGGAACGATGGTCTTCGCCCAGTTCCTCAGCCGTCTCAAGGCGCCGGCCTGACCGGCCGGGACCCTCATTTCATCATTAAGAGGAATTTCATAGAAATCCTGCACGCTGCCGGCTGTTGAGTTCATTGCAGGCGCCGCGTTTATGGCCAAACCTTCCGGTTCGACCTCCATTGCCATGCGGGAAGCGGAGCACGAATCGTTCTACCGCCGCCTGTTCGACCGTTCCGGTTTCGGCTTCGCCGCGCTCGATGGCGAAGGCCGCATCGTGGATGCGAATGCCGTGCTGCTCAGGGCGCTCGGCATTGCCTCCTTCTCCGCACTCACGACCTTCAAGGCTGCCGTCTCGCCCAAGGACCGCGCCATTCTGCCGCTCGCCATGCGCGCGCCGATGGCCGAGCAGTCGCCATGGGAAATCCGCCTCCAGCGCGCGGATGGCGCGGAATTCTGGGTTCTGGCCTCCTTCATCGCACCGCCAGTCAATCCCGGCGAAGATGCTCCGCCGGCCCTGATCGTCCAGATCGTCGACATCGACGAGCGCAAACGCAACGCGCTGGAACTGGCCGAGCGGGAAAGCCGCTGGAACCACGCGCTCGAATCCGCCGGACAGGGCGTCTGGGACCATGATTTCGCCCGCGGCGACCTGTTCTATTCCCGCCAGTGGCGCACGATCCGCGGCCTTCAGCCGGACGACCCGATCGAGGGAAACCTCGATGCGTGGATCGATTCCGTCCATCCCGACGACAGGCCCCATGTGCTCGCGCAGATCGCAAGGCAGGAGAGCGGCGAAGCGCCGTTCAACGTCTTCAGCTATCGCGAGAAGCACAAGGACGGGCGCTGGATCTGGATCGAAAGCCGTGGCGCGGTGGTCGAATACGATGACGACGGCAAACCGAGCCGCATTGCCGGCACCGACACGGACATCACCGAACGCAAGGAGGCGGAAGAGCGCCTCGCCCAGATGTCCCGCCGGCTGGAGCTGGCGCTCGACGTTTCGCGCATCGGCGTTTTCGAGGTCAATCTGCGCACGGGTGAAGTGCGCTGGGACGACCGGATGATCGAGATGTACGGGCTCACCGAGGCCCCGGACGGCACCACCTGGGAGCGCGCTGTGCATCCCGGGGACAAGCGCAAGGCCACCGCCAAGGTGCGCGACGGTATCTTCCACAGCCGGGATTTCTCCAACGAGTTCCGCATCATCCGCGGCGACGGCGAGATCCGCCACATCCGCGGGCGGGCCGCCCCCTATCTCGACGGCACCGGCGTCCCGCGCCTCATCGGCGCGAACTGGGACGTGACCGACGACGTGCTGCTGCAGGAGGAGTTGAAGCACGCCAAGGAGCTTGCCGAAGCCCATAACGACGAGCTGGAAGCGGCGCGGGCCCGCATCGAATACACCGCCCTGCACGACCACCTGACCGGGCTTCCGAACCGGCGCTACCTGGATGCGGCCATCGAGGAGGCGGCGGAGGCCGCACGCCGGTCCGGCAGCCGGCTTGCCGTGCTGCATATCGACCTCGACCGCTTCAAGGAAATCAACGACACGCTCGGCCACCTTGCCGGTGACGAAATGCTCATACACGCCGCGAAGGTACTGGGCGAACTGAAGGGAGACGGCGACTTCGTCGCGCGGATCGGCGGTGACGAATTCGTCTTCCTTTCCAGCGCCTCATCCGGGCGGAACCTCGCAGTGCTTGCCGAGGCGATCGTCGAGGCGATGCGCAAGCCCGTCACCTTCAACGGCCATATCTGCCGCTTCGGCGCCAGCGTCGGCATCGCCAGCCAGTCGGGCGCGGCCGTCGACGCCAAGCAACTCCTCGTCAATGCCGACCTTGCGCTCTACCGCGCCAAGAACCGCGGCCGCAGCCGGCACGAGTTCTTCACCAGCGATTTCCAGGCACAGATCATCGTCAAGAAGCAGACGGCCGACGATATCCTCTCCGGCATCGAGCAGCGCCGCTTCCTTCCCTGGTACCAGCCGCAATTCTCGGCCCGCACGCTGGACATGACCGGCGTCGAGACGCTGGCCCGCTGGGATCATCCGACGCGCGGCATCCTTACGCCGGATACCTTCCTGAAGATCGCCGAGGATCTCGACTGCGTGGCGATGATCGACCGCATCGTGCTGGAACGGTCGCTTGCCGATTTCGCGGAATGGCAGTCCATGGGGCTCGGCATCGGCAAGATCTCGGCGAACGTTTCCTCCAAGCGCCTGCACGACCCGGAGCTCGCCCGCTCGTTGCAGATGCTGGACATCCCTCCAAAATCGCTGTCATTCGAGCTTCTGGAATCGATCTTCCTCGATGACTGCGACCGCACGGTGCTGGAAAACCTCGCCGAGATGCGCAGGCTCGGCATCGATATCGAGATCGACGACTTCGGCACGGGACACGCCTCCATCATCAGCCTGATGAAGCTGCGTCCGCGGCGCCTGAAGATCGACCGGCAACTCGTCAAGCCGGTCGCTCGCTCGCCCGGCCAGCGCAAGCTCGTCGGCACCATCATCGAGATCGGCCGCTCGCTGAATATCGAGGTGGTGGCCGAAGGCGTCGAGACGGCCGCCCATGTCGCCGTCATGCGCGACCTCGGCTGCGATATTCTGCAGGGCTACGCCCTCGCCCGCCCGATGCCGGCATCGGCGCTCCCCGCCTTCGTGGAGCGCCAGGAATGGCGCGCGAATGCCGGCTCCGCGCGCGACCTGCAGAACGAGGTCCGCCGCGCCGTCACCCGCCAGAGCGTTTCCGGACGCTAAACCGCTTCGCGCTTTTGCTGGAAATACTCAGGAAACGCAAAAGCCGCCCGGCATGCCGGACGGCTTTCGAAAACGCGCGAGCGCCGTTCAGTTCGCTTCGAGTTGCGAAATGGCGACCGCCAGAAGCTCGATCATCTGCACGCGGATTTCATCTTCGGTGCGGGCAACGCCGGCCGCGTCGAAATCGGCCTTGACCTTGCGCACGACATCCTCGTGGCCGACTTCCTCGAAGTCCGCGGCCACGACTTCTTTGGCATAGGCTTCCGCCGCTTCGCCGGTCTTGCCGAGCAGGCCGGCAGCCCACAGGCCGACGAGCTTGTTGCGGCGCGCTTCGGCCTTGAAGCGAAGTTCCTCGTCCAGTGCAAACTTGGCCTCGAAGGCCTTTTCCCGATCTTGTATGCCGCTCATATGTGTCTCCCGTAGATTTTCTGACCCGTGAGGCCTGACGATCATAAATCAAAACCCCGGCCGATATACAAGAGGAGCTTCCGCATCCCCCGGCAAAGGCCGGAAAACGGGGGATCGGGCGTCTCGGCGATTGTGAAACCGCGGCATTTCGTTTATGGGAGCCCGAAAGAAAGACACCTGCGCGGCCCAATCGCGCCAACAAAGAGAAAACTCCATGAACCGTCGCCGCCGTATCTACGAGGGCAAGGCCAAGATTCTCTATGAGGGTCCGGAGCCGGGCACGCTGATCCAGTTCTTCAAGGACGATGCGACCGCCTTCAACAAGAAGAAGCACGATGTCATCGACGGCAAAGGCGTGCTCAACAACCGGATTTCCGAGTACCTCTTCACGCAGCTGAACAAGATGGGCATTCCCACCCATTTCATTCGCCGCCTCAACATGCGCGAGCAGTTGATCAAGGAAGTCGAGATCATCCCGCTCGAGGTCGTCGTGCGCAACGTCGCCGCCGGCTCGCTCTCCAAGCGCCTCGGCATCGAGGAAGGCACCGTCCTGCCGCGCTCGATCATCGAATTCTACTTCAAGGCCGATGCCCTGGAGGACCCGATGGTCTCCGAGGAGCATATCACGGCCTTCGGCTGGGCAAGCCCCCAGGAACTCGACGACATCATGGCGCTCGCCATTCGCGTCAACGACTTCCTCTCCGGCCTCTTCCTCGGCGTCGGCATCCAGCTCGTCGACTTCAAGATCGAATGCGGCCGCCTCTACGAGGGCGACATGATGCGCATCATCATCGCCGACGAGATCTCGCCCGACAGCTGCCGCCTCTGGGACATCGCCACCCAGGAGAAGATGGACAAGGACCGTTTCCGCCGCGACATGGGCGGCCTCGTGGAAGCCTACCAGGAAGTGGCCCGCCGCCTCGGCATCATCAACGAGAACGAGCCCGTGCGCGGCACCGGCCCGGTTCTGGTGAAGTAACACGTCTCCCAAGGATGGAACGAAAGACATGATCAAGGCACGCGTAACGGTTACGCTCAAGAACGGTGTTCTCGACCCGCAGGGCAAGGCCATCGAAGGCGCCCTCGGCAGCCTCGGCTTCGACGGCGTCGGCCAGGTCCGCCAAGGCAAGGTCTTCGACCTGGAGCTCCAGACCGCAGACCGCGCCAAGGCCGAAGCCGACCTCAAGGCCATGTGCGACAAGCTTCTGGCCAACACGGTAATCGAGAACTATACTATCGCCCTCGCCTGACGGTTGAAGGGAGATGAAGAGTGGCAGAAGTGACGAACGAGCTGCTGTACGAAGTGCTGAAAAGCATCCATTCCCGAATGGACAAACTGGATACCGGGCTTTCCGATCTTCGCAGTGAGATGATCACGATGCGGGGAGCGCTCGTGACAGTGCAGCAAGACGTTCATCACATCTATTCGCGCCTGGACCGCGTGGACCAGCGTCTCGACCGTATCGAAAACCGCCTCGAACTGCGTGAACTCGCCGAGGCCCAGGCAAGGTTTGAAGCACACCCATGAAATCCGCCGTCGTCCAACTCCCCGGCCTCAACCGCGACCGCGACATGATCGCTGCGCTGACCAAGATTTCCGGCAAGGCGCCGGTGACCGTCTGGCAGACCGAAACGGACCTGCCGGATGTCGACCTCATCGTCATTCCGGGCGGCTTCTCCTACGGCGACTATCTTCGCTGCGGCGCCATCGCCGCCCGCATGCCGATCATGCAGGCCATCAAGGCGAAGGCCGAGGCCGGCGTGAAGGTGCTGGGCGTATGCAACGGCTTCCAGATCCTGCTCGAAGCGGGCCTCCTGCCGGGCGCGCTGATGCGCAACGCCTCGCTGAAATTCGTCTGCCGCGAAGTGAAGCTGGAAGTCGCCAACGCTGACACCGACTTCACCCGCGCCTACGACAAGGGCCAGATCATCCGCTGCCCGGTCGCCCACCATGACGGCAACTATTTCGCCGACGCCGAGACGCTCACCAAGGTCGAAGGTAACGGCCAGGTCGTCTTCCGCTATGCCGAAGGCACCAACCCGAACGGTTCGATCAACGACATTGCCGGTGTGATGAACGAAAAGGGCAACGTGCTCGGCCTGATGCCGCATCCGGAAAACCTCATCGAGGCCGCCCATGGCGGTTCCGACGGCCGTGGGCTCTTCGCATCGGTTCTCGACGTCATCGCGGCCTGAGGCAACCTGACGAAACCTGCCGGACACGGGCGCCTAAAAGCCCCGATCCGCCGGCTTCATACGGTTTCGTCAGCCTCTCTTAACCGGCCCTTGCTATCAAGGCGCATGTTCGCTCCCGAAAGGTCTTCCATGCGCCCTCTCCTCTCCGCCAAGCTCCTCCTGCCGCTCGTCGCCGCTGCGGCCATGGCCAGCTGCCAGGCGAAGGCCCCGGCGCCGAAGGCCGACAATCGCGCCCTTCCGATGATGGAGCGGGTCGCGCTCGGCGCGAATAGCTGCTGGTTCAAGTCTGGCGATCCGGCCTTCAAGGCCTATCGCCTCGCGCCGGAGCTGAATTCCTTCTCCGGCCGCCCGCGCATCTTGGTCGTCCACCGCAATTCGCCGGAAGCCCGGCCGCTGCTCGTCGTGCAGGCTGAAGGAAGCCCCGCCAAGCTCGACGCGTTCGGCCCGCTGATGGGCGAAACCGTCGGTCCGCGCATCACGACCGACGTCAAGCGCTGGGCCGGCGGCGGCAAGGGCTGCTGACGGGATCAATCCCAGAAATAGGACTTTCCGGCCTCGCGCCGGGCTTCGCTGCGGGTGAGCCCGACATCGCGAAGCTGCTCGTCCGTCAGTTCCAGCAGCGCATAACGCGTGTGCCGCTTGATACGCCATGCCCGATAGACGCGCCATGCGCGACGAAGGATCACGCGGAACGCGCCGCGCGACTTTAGCTCCGTGCCAGCGTAAAATGTCTCAATTGCCATCACCGAATCTCCTGAAATGTCACCGGGAATAGTGACAATCGGCAAAGACAGAGATGAATTGACTCACAAAACGGTGCAATATAAGAATTGCCACCATGACAAATTGGCTACCCGATCTCCAGGCCTCCGACGGGCCGCTCTATGTCCGCATCGCCGACCAGATCGAGCAGGCGATCAATACCGGGGCGCTCGCCGCCGGCAGCAAGCTGCCGCCACAGCGCAACCTCGCCTATGACGTCGGCGTGACGATCGGCACGATCAGTCGCGCCTATAGCATGGTGCGCGAGCGCGGCCTCGTCAGCGGCGAGGTCGGGCGCGGAACCTATGTGCTCGGCACGGGCGCGGAGGACGAGCCGGCGCCGATCGACACGGTCAGCGCACGGCTTTCCGGCACGCGCGCCGCCAATGCCCCGCCGGGCAAGCTGCGCTTCGACACGACGGCGGCGACGGATGTCGGCCAGTCGGCCGTCATCACCGATATCCTTTCCGCCATCTGCCGCGAGCAGCCGAACGAGATCGCCAGCTACACCCGCAACTTCCCGCAGCATTGGCTGGAAGCCGGCCAGCGCTGGCTGAGACAGGGCGACTGGCAGCCGAGCCTCGACAGCATCGTGCCGACGCTGGGCGCGCATGCGGCGGTCATCGCCGCGGTTTCGGTCATCACCTCGCCCGGCGACCGCATCGCCTTCGAGCACGTCACCTATTCGCAGATCAGCCGCGGCACCGCCCTCCTCGGCCGCCAGACCGCGCTCGTCGAGTCGGATGCCGAGGGGGTCATTCCCGAAGATTTCGAGCGCGTCTGCCTGCAGCAACATCCCAAGCTCGCCTTCCTGATGTCTTCGGCGCAGAACCCGACCCTCGCCACCATGCCGGAGGAGCGCCGCCGCGCCATTGCCGCCATTGCCAGGCGGCACAATGTCTTCCTCGTGGAGGACAATCTCTACGGCGCGACGGCGGACACCGGCATTCCGCTGCTGGCGGAAATCGCGCCGGACCGCACCTTCCTCGTCGGCGGCCTGTCGAAGAGCGTCGCGGCCGGGGTGCGCGGCGGCTGGATCGCCTGCCCACCGCATCTTGCCCAGCGCGTGCGCATCGCTCACAAGATGGTCAGCGGCGGCCTGCCCTATCTGCTTGCCGAACTCGGTGCGCGGCTGGTGCTGAGCGGCATGGCGGACACCATCCGCGGCAGGGTGGCCGAGGAAGTCGGCGCCCGCGAGACCCATGCACGGGACATCTTCGCCGGGCTCGATTTCAACTCGCACCCGCGCGTGCCGTTCCTCTGGCTGAAGCTGCCCGATCCCTGGCTCGCCGGCACCTTCCGGCAGGCGGCCTTCGACGAGGATATCCTCATCGACGACGAGGACGAGTTCAAGGCCGGCCGCACCGAAAAGACCTTCTACCGGGTGCGCATCGGCCTTTCCTCGCCGGAGAACCGCGAGGACGTCGTCACCGGCCTGACGCGGCTGCGCCGCCTGCTCGCCCATGGTCCGACGGGCTACGACAGCCCGGCCTGAAAGCCGCTTTCTCATGTGGTTGGCGGTCATTTTCCTGTCGCGCTGCAGAGCAGCATGGGGTAAAGAGACCGCAATCCTGCCCTCCACCGACAAGACGAGCGACGATGACCATTTCGAACACCCGCCCGATCACCCCGGAGCTGATTGCCGCCCACGGGCTGAAGCCGGATGAATACGACCGCATCCTCTCGCTGATCGGCCGCGAGCCGACCTTCACCGAACTCGGCATCTTCTCGGCCATGTGGAACGAGCACTGCTCGTACAAGTCCTCCAAGCGCTGGCTTCGCACGCTGCCGACCAAGGGTCCGCGCGTCATCCAGGGCCCGGGCGAGAATGCCGGCGTGGTCGACATCGACGACGGCGACTGCGTGGTCTTCAAGATGGAGAGCCACAACCACCCGTCCTATATCGAGCCTTACCAGGGCGCGGCGACCGGCGTCGGCGGCATCCTGCGCGACGTCTTCACCATGGGCGCACGCCCGGTCGCGGCGATGAACGCGCTGCGCTTCGGCGAGCCGGACCATCCGAAGACCCGCCACCTCGTCTCGGGCGTCGTCGCCGGCGTCGGCGGCTACGGCAACTCCTTCGGCGTGCCGACCGTCGGCGGCGAAGTGGAATTCGACGCCCGCTACAACGGCAACATCCTCGTCAACGCCTTTGCCGCCGGCCTTGCCAAGTCCAACGCGATCTTCCTGTCCGAAGCCAAGGGCGTCGGCCTGCCGGTCGTCTATCTCGGCGCCAAGACCGGCCGCGACGGCGTCGGCGGCGCGACCATGGCCTCGGCCGAATTCGACGAATCCATCGAGGAGAAGCGCCCGACCGTCCAGGTCGGCGACCCCTTCACCGAAAAGTGCCTGCTGGAAGCCTGCCTCGAGCTGATGCAGACCGGCGCCGTCATCGCCATCCAGGACATGGGCGCGGCCGGCCTCACCTGCTCGGCCGTCGAGATGGGCGCCAAGGGTGACCTCGGCATCGAATTGAACCTCGATCTGGTTCCGGTGCGCGAAGAGCAGATGACCGCCTATGAGATGATGCTGTCGGAAAGCCAGGAGCGCATGCTCATGGTGCTCGAACCCGCCAAGGAAGAGGTCGCCAAGGCGATCTTCGTCAAGTGGGGCCTCGACTTCGCCATTGTCGGCTATACGACGGACGACCTGCGCTTCCGCATCCTGCACCAGGGCGAGGAAGTCGCCAACCTGCCGATCAAGCAGCTCGGCGACGAAGCGCCGGAATACGACCGCCCCTGGCGCGAGCCGGGCAAGCCCGCCCCGCTGCCGGCCAATCTGGTCGCCGAGCCGAACGACTACGGACAGGCCCTCCTCAAGCTCGTCGGTTCGCCGAACCAGTCGAGCCGCCGCTGGGTCTACGAGCAGTACGACACGCTGATCCAGGGCAATTCGCTGCAGATCCCGGGCGGCGACGCCGGCGTCGTGCGCGTCGAGGGCCATGCCACCAAGGCGCTCGCCTTCTCCTCCGACGTGACCCCGCGCTATGTCGAGGCCGATCCGTTCGAGGGCGGCAAGCAGGCCGTCGCCGAGTGCTGGCGCAACATCACCGCGACCGGCGCCGAGCCGCTCGCCTCTACCGATAACCTGAACTTCGGCAACCCGGAAAAGCCCGAGATCATGGGCCAGTTCGTCAAGGCCATCGAGGGCATCGGCGAAGCCTGCCGCGCGCTCGACTTCCCCATCGTCTCCGGCAACGTCTCGCTCTACAACGAGACGAACGGCATCGCGATCCTGCCGACCCCGACCATCGCCGGCGTCGGCCTGCTGCCCGACTGGTCCGTCATGGCCAAGATCGGCGGCGCGAAGGATGGCGACCACCTCCTCCTCATCGGCGTCGACGGCAGCCATCTCGGCCAGTCCGTCTATCTCCGCGACGTGCTCGGCATCGTCGACGGCCCGGCTCCGGAAGTCGACCTCTATGCGGAACGCCGCAACGGCGACTTCGTGCGCTCGGCCATCCGCAATGGCCAGGTCACGGCCTGCCACGACATCTCCTCGGGCGGCCTTGCCGTCGCGCTGGCGGAAATGGCGATGTCCTCCGGCAAGGGCGCCAGGATCGACCTTTCCGAGGCGAACGGCCCGACCCATGCGCTGCTCTTCGGCGAAGACCAGGCCCGCTACGTCATCGCCGTACCGGCCGATCTCGCCAACTTCGTCTGTGCCAATGCGGAAGGCGCGGGCGTGCCGTTCCGCCGCCTCGGCACGGTCGGCGGCGATGCGCTTTCCGTCGGCGACCTCCTGTCGCTGCCGGTCGCCAGCCTGAAAACGGCCCACGAAGGCTGGTTCCCGGCATTCATGGACGGCGAAGTCGCCTGATCGGCGGGCATCGACGCCAGGTGATTTTGCGGGCTCATGGTTCCGGCGGAACGATGGGCCCGTTTCCTTTTGCGGCGGGCTGCGATGCACAGCCTGGCCGCAGCCGCGAGCGACCGCTTTTGTAGAAGCCGGGATGGACGACCTCTGCGATTGACCTTTCCGGATGTTCGCCACTATCCTGCATGGGCAATAACGGAATCGGAGACTTCACTGTGGCAATGAGCGCCGGCGACATCGAAACCCTCATCAAGCAAGGCATTCCGGACGCCAAGGTGACGATCCGCGACCTTGCCGGCGACGGCGACCACTATGCGGCCGAAGTGGTGGCGGAAAGCTTCCGCGGCAAGAGCCGCGTGCAGCAGCACCAGATGGTCTACGAAGCGCTGAAGGGCAATATGGGCGGTGTGCTGCATGCCCTCGCCCTCCAGACCTCCGCGCCGGACTGATCCGGCCGTGGCCGACCTGATCAAGGACCTCGTCAGCGGCGTGGTGGACGCAGCCCTCAAGGAGGTGCTGAAGAAGACCGGCGTGCGGTCGGCTTCGACCCGCCGCACGCGCCGCAGGAAGGCCTCGGGCGGCCTTCTCGCCGATGTGATCGAAGCTGTGCTGAAGCCGGAGAAGAAGCCGGCGCCGCGCGCCCGCAAGCAGGTGAGCCGCCGCAGGACGGCGGCAAGCCGCAGCCCCCAGCGCAACCGCTAGCCTCGACCGACCGGGCAAAGGCGCGGCGAACGCGCAACACCCTGCGGATCGTAAGGCAGCCCCCGGCGTTTTTTCCCGGGCGCTTCTGGCAATTGTCACACGAGATTGTTATCTAGGGCGAACGGTTCATCGCATCGGCCCTTGAAGCCGATTTGCCAGGGAATATTGAAATGAGCGGCATCCACGATTTCATCGACAATGAAGTGAAGACCAACGACGTCGTCCTGTTCATGAAGGGCACGCCGGAATTCCCCCAGTGCGGGTTCTCCGGCCAGGTCGTGCAGATCCTCGACTATGTGGGTGTCGACTACAAGGGCATCAACGTGCTCGCCGACGCCGACATCCGCCAGGGCATCAAGGACTATTCCAACTGGCCGACCATCCCGCAGCTTTACGTGAAGGGTGAGTTCGTCGGCGGTTGCGACATCGTGCGCGAGATGTTCCAGTCGGGCGAGTTGCAGACCCATCTTCAGGGCCAGGGCATCGCCGTCAAGGGCGCCGCCTGACGCCTTTCCGATCTTTCGCCGGCAAGCTTTTCAAAAGGCGCCGCATCCAGCGGCGCCTTATCTCTTTCATGGAATAAATTGATATGTCTGGACTTTCCCCTGAATCGGCCCAGCGCCTGAAAGGCATGGGCAAAGTAGAATTCATCGCACTGATGGCCCTCCTGATGGCGCTCAACGCGCTCGCCATCGACATCATGCTGCCCGGTCTCCAGGAGATCGGCGCCAGCCTCGGCGTCGAGAACGAGAACCACCGGCAATATGTCATCTCGGCCTACCTGATCGGCTTTGCCTGCGCGCAGCTCTTCTACGGCCCGATCTCCGACCGTTTCGGCCGGCGCAAGCCGATGCTCTTCGGCCTTGCCATCTATGCCGTGTCGTCGCTCTTCGCGATCCTCGTGCCGAGCTTCGCCGCGCTGCTGGCGCTGCGCTTCATCCAGGGCATCGGCTCGGCCGCCACGCGCGTCATCACCGTCTCCATCGTCCGCGACGTCTTCGGCGGGCGCGCGATGGCGGAGGTCATGTCGCTCATCATGATGGTGTTCATGGTCGTTCCGGTCATGGCGCCAGGCACGGGCCAGGTCGTCATGCTTTTCGGCGAATGGCACCTGATCTTCATCTTCATGGCGGTCATGACCGTGGTCGTCGGCACGTGGATGTATATCCGCCTGCCGGAGACGCTGCATCCCGAGGACGTGCGCCCCTTCACGGCGCGCTCGATACTCGGCGGCTTCCGCATCGTTCTCACCGACCGCGTGGCGCTCTGCTACACGCTAGCGAGCACCTTCATCTTCGGCGGGCTCTTCGGCTTCATCAACTCGGCGCAGCAGATCTATGTCGGCATCTACGGGCTCGGCGTGTGGTTCCCGCTCGCCTTCGCGGGCGTCGCCGCCTTCATGGCGCTGTCGTCCTTCGTCAATTCGCGGCTCGTCGGGCGCTTCGGCATGCGGCGCCTGTCGCATGGCGCGCTGCTCGGCTTCCTGACCGTGAACACGATCTGGCTCGTCCTGACGCTGCTCTGGCCGACGCATCTGCCGTTTGCGATCTTCATCGTGATCTTCGCGCTGACGATGTTCCAGTTCGGCTGGATCGGCTCGAACTTCAACTCGCTCGCCATGGAGCCGCTCGGCCACGTCGCCGGCACGGCCTCCTCGGTGCTCGGCTTCATGGGCACGGCCGGCGGCACGGTGATCGGTGCGATCATCGGCCAGTCCTTCAACGGCACCTCGCTGCCGCTGGTCATCGGCTTCTTCACCCTCTCGGTGATCGGCCTCATCTTCGTGCTGATCGCCGAGCACGGGAAGCTGTTCCAGCCGCATAACAAGCCGGTTTGAGAAGGCGGCGGGGCTGCATGCAGTTCCGCTCCGCTTCCCAGCCTACCCTCCTCTTCGCGGCGTGGATCCTTGGATCGCGCCCGAGGATGACGGGAGGCAAGGTTTGAAGGCAAACAAAAGGCCCGGCTGCGGATGCAGCCGGGCCTTTTCATTCAATGCGCTCCGCTCAGTCGACGAAGACCTCGCGGCGAAGCATCTCCCAGCTTTCCCTGTCCGGCGCCAGCAGCAGGCCGCCCTCGACGTGATGGGGCCTGTAGGCCGAGCCGTCGAAGCGGGCGGCATAGGCGCCGGCCTCCTGGGCGATCAGCGTGCCGGCGAGATGATCCCAGGGCATCAGCTTGTTGTACATAAGGTAATGCAGGTTGCCGCCCGCGAAGGTGCGGTATTCGTGCGCGGCGCAGCGATAGTTGGAAACGAAGGCGACCTTGGCGAGGTTCGACAGGACGCGCGCCCGGCGCGCGCGGTCGAGGAAGCTGGTGGAGGCCATGCCGGTCATCGCCTCCAGCGGCGCGGCACCGCGCGTCTTCAGCCGGACCGCCGGGCGATGATCGCCCGTCTGCCAGGCACCGCTGCCCTTTTCCGCCATCACGAAATCGTCGCCCATCGGATCGTAGATGATGCCGCCCACCGTCTCGCCGCCGGAAACGATCGCCGCCATGACGCCGAAGAGCGGCACGCCGGCCGCGAAATTGAAGGTGCCGTCGATCGGATCGACGACGATGGCGAGCTCTGCATCCGCAAGCTTGCCCAGCAGCGCCGGATCGGCCGCGACCGATTCCTCGCCGACGAACAGCACGTCCGGAAACTGCGCCGTCACCTCGCGCTTGATGAAGCGCTCGGCCGCCTCGTCGGCTTCCGTCACGAGGTCGTTGGCGTCCGCCTTGGTGCGGATGTCGCCCTTGCCGAGGGCGCGGAAGCGCGGGCGGATTTCGGCCTCGGCCGCCTGCGCGAGCACGAGCGCCAGCGCATTGATGTCAATCGTCATTTTGTCTTACCGTTTCCAGGGAGGAGAAATCGAAAAGCTTCGGATCGAGGAGATGGGACGGGTTGGTGTGGCCCAGCGCCCGCAGCATGGCGTCCTTGCGGCCCGGCATGCGCGTCTCGATATCCGCCAGCATCGCCTTCATCGCATTGCGCTGGAGACCGTCCTGCGAGCCGCAGAGATCGCAGGGAATGATCGGGAAGCGCATGGCGGCGGCGAATTTCGCAAGATCGTCCTCCGCAGCATAGGCGAGCGGGCGCAGCACCATCAGATCGCCCTCGTCGTTCAAGAGCTTCGGCGGCATGGCGGCGAGCCGCCCGCCATGGAAGAAGTTCATGAAGAAGGTCTCGAGGATATCCTCGCGATGGTGGCCGAGCACCAGCGCGTCGCAGCCCTCCTCCCGGGCAATGCGATAGAGGTTGCCGCGCCGCAGCCGCGAGCAGAGCGAGCAATAGGTCGCTCCCGTCGGCACCTTCTCCTTCACGATGGAATAGGTGTCGCGATATTCGATGCGGTGCTTCATGCCGATGGATTTCAGGTATTCCGGCAGGATGTGCTTGGGAAAGTTCGGCTGGCCCTGGTCGAGGTTGCAGGCGATCAGTTCGACGGGCAGCAGGCCGCGCCATTGGAGGTCCATGAGGAGCGCCAGCAGGCCGTAGCTGTCCTTGCCGCCGGAAAGGCCGACGAGCCAGCGCTTCTGGCCCTTCAGCATGGCGAAGTCGTCCATCGCCTGCCGCACCTGGCGGAGCAGGCGCTTGCGCAGCTTGTTGAAGGAGACGCTTGACGGCGCATCGGCAAAGAGCGGATGGCGGCCATCCTCCGGTGCATCGTCTTCGATTTCGGCAAGGGCAAGGGTCATGCGCCTGCAATGCCCCGAACGGCCGGCACAATCAAGCCCCGAAGACGGACCAGCCGGTGCGCGCCGCCAGCATTTCCAGCGCCAGCGAGCCGAGCAGCGAATTGCCGTTCTCGTTGAGGCCCGGCGACCAGACCGCGACCGAGGCCTTTCCGGGCGCAACGGCGAGAATGCCACCGCCGACGCCGCTCTTGCCCGGCAGGCCGACGCGATAGGCGAAATCGCCCGAGCCGTCATAATGGCCGCAGGTCAGCATCAGGGCGTTGATGCGCCGTGCCCGAAGATGCGAGACGACCCGGTGGCCGGTCAGCGGATTGGTGCCGCTGTTGGCGAGGAACAGCCCTGCCCGCGCCAGCTGCCGGCAGCTCATCGCCAGCGCGCATTGATGGAAATAGACGCCGAGCACCAGTTCGGCCGCATGGTCCAGCTTGCCGAAGGAGCGCATGAAATTGGCGAGCGCGAAATTGCGGAAGCCCGTCGCCTGCTCCGAGCGCGCCACCGCCTGGTCGATGGTGATGTCCTCCTCGTCCGCCAGATAGCGCAGGAAGCGCACGACCTCGCCGATCGCCTCCTTCGGCGTGTGGCCGGCGAGCACGAGATCGGTGATGGCGATGGCTCCGGCATTGATGAAGGGATTGCGCGGGATGCCGGCTTCCTGTTCGAGCTGGACGATGGAATTGAAGGCCGAGCCGGAGGGCTCGCGCCCGACGCGCTTCCAGATACCCTCGCCATGCTTGCCGAGCGCCAGCGTCAGGGTGAAGACCTTTGAGATGCTCTGGATGGAAAAGGCCTCGTCCGCGTCGCCGGCAAGATGGGTTTCGCCATCGACCGTGACGACGGCCATGCCGAATTTCTGAGGGTCCACATGGGCAAGCTGCGGAATATAGTCGGCCACCTTGCCCTCGCCGCGCCGCGGCGACAGGCTCGCATGGATTTCCTCGACGATAGCCTGAAGGTCTGTCACGCGGGTACCCCCAAAAGAAAAAGCCGCCAATCTCTTGGCGGCTTTTCCAGATTGCGCAAGGCGTCTCTCGCGAATTAACGCGAGTAGAATTCGACGACCAGGTGCGGTTCCATGACGACCGCGTACGGAACGTCGGAGAGAACCGGAACGCGAACGAAGGTCGCGGTCATCTTGTTGTGGTCGGCTTCGATGTAGTCCGGAACGTCACGTTCAGCCAGGCCAACGGATTCGAGAACCGAAACCAGCTGCTTGGACTTTTCCTTGACTTCGATGACGTCGCCCGGCTTGCAGCGGTAGGAACCGATGTTGACGCGGACGCCGTTGACCTTGACGTGGCCATGGTTGACGAACTGACGGGCAGCGAAGACCGTCGGAACGAACTTGGCGCGGTAGACGATCGCGTCGAGGCGCGATTCGAGCAGGCCGATCAGGTTTTCCGGGGTGTCGCCCTTGCGGCGTTCGGCTTCGGCGAAGATCGCGCGGAACTGCTTCTCGCGGATATCGCCATAGTAGCCCTTCAGCTTCTGCTTGGCGCGGAGCTGAACACCGAAGTCCGAAAGCTTGGACTTGCGGCGCTGGCCGTGCTGGCCCGGGCCGTATTCGCGGCGGTTGACCGGGGACTTCGGACGGCCCCAGATGTTTTCGCCCATACGGCGGTCGATTTTGTACTTGGATGCAGCGCGCTTGCTCATCGCATTTCCTCTGGTTCTTGTTATGCCGTTCCGTTGCCGGACCGGCTGAAGGAAACACGCCCTCCTCTGAACCTTTTTCGGGTTCCGACAGGTTTCTCACGATCGCGACCGGAGAATCCACGGGACATGTCAAATGAAACACCGGACATTTCTGCCCGGCGTTGGCGGGGTCATTAGGCGGGTTTCAGGAAGATGTCAACGCGGAAAGCCCGGAAATCCGACTATTCGGCGGCATCGCGGTGAGAATCCGCAAGGTCCGGCCCGTTGGCGTCGCCCGGCAGCGTCTCGCAGCCGAGGTCCGGGAAGGCGACGATGCGGTGGCCGGCGAGGTCGCTGTGCACGACCACCAGCCCCTGCTCCTCGAAATAGCCGAGCAGACGGCGCGCGCGGCGGGCCGAATGGGTGCCGTAGGCGCGCGCGATCCGCGCATCCGAGGGGCAGGCAAGCCCGCGCACCGCCGCTTGCGCGACGAGCAGGAACACACCCTGCAGATCCTCGGTGACGCTGCGGGAAAGATCGAGCGCCCTGCCCCACACCTCCGTCGCCGCCGTCTCCGCATCGACGCCGGAGCGCGCAACCGCCATCTTACGCCGGAAGGCCGGCAGCGAGAGCGGCGCGCCGGGCACGCGGCGGATGCGGCAACGCACAAGGAAATCCTGGAACAGCTCGGCATCGGCGCGGAAAGCAGCCTCGGGGTTGGCGAGGATTTCGGCGAGCGCCTGATCGAGCAGGCTTTCGCGCTCCTCGGCGGAAATCTCCGGCGCGGGGGCCTTCGCCTCCGTCTGCACCGGCTCCGGCCGCGCGCGGGAGAGCTCGGCGAGGATATCCGTCGTCGGGCGCGGCGCGGGCGGCGGGCGGCGCACGAGGGGACGCGTGAATTCTTCCGGGTCCGGCGTGAAGATCAGGTCTTCCACGTCCTGCGGCGCATCCGGCAGGGGCATCAGCTTGGGGCTGGTGGAGCGGGCAGATGTCTCGACGGTGCCGATCGCCACCGGCAGTGGGCGGCGCGACAGCGCCGGGCCGAGCGCGACGAAGGAGCCGCGCGGCAGGTCGCGGAACATTTCCGCCTGCCGCCGGTCGAGGCCGAGGAGGTCGGCGGCGCGCGCCATGTCGATGTCGAGGAAGGTGCGCCCCATCAGGAAGTTGGAGGCTTCGGCCGCGACGTTCTTGGCGAGCTTGGCGAGGCGCTGCGTGGCGATGACGCCGGCAAGCCCGCGCTTGCGGCCACGGCACATCAGGTTCGTCATCGCGCCGAGCGAGAGTTTGCGCGCTTCTTCGGAGACTTCGCCGCTGACAGCGGGGGCGAAGAGCTGCGCCTCGTCGACGACCACGAGCACCGGATACCAGTAGTCGCGATCCGCATCGAACAGCGCGTTGAGGAAGATGCCGGCCGCGCGCATCTGCTCGTCGGCTTCAAGGCCCTCCAGCGAGAGCACGCAGGACACGCGATGCTGGCGGATTCGGGTGGCGATGCCGACAAGCTCCGCCTCCGTGCGCTCGCCATCGACCACCACATGACCGAAGCGGTCGGAGAGCGTGACGAAATCGCCCTCGGGATCGATGATGACCTGCTGCACCCATTGCGCGGACTGTTCGAGCAGGCGGCGCAGGAGATGCGACTTGCCCGAACCCGAATTACCCTGCACGAGCAGGCGCGTCGCCAGCAGTTCCTCGATATCGAGCCTGGCCGGTGCGCCGCCCTGCACCGTTCCCATGTCGATGCCGACCTTCATCCCGTTCCTCGTTCCTGAAAAATCCGATTCGCCCGGCCGCCTGCGGAGGGCCGGCAAGCCCTAACACGAAATCAACGCCCGTCGCGCCCGGCTTTTGAAAAACCCACAGGAATGCCGCGTCAGACGACGCGCAGCCCGAAACCCTGCATCAGCCGGCACGTCGCGAAATCCGGCCGGCAGGAGGTGAAGACGGCAATGTCCTCGCCGGGCGCGACAGTTTCCAGCGGCGGGACGAGGCGGCGGGTCTGGCGGGCGATCGCCTCGGCGGGGTCGAGCCAGTCGACCGGCCAGGGGGCGAGCTTGCGGAAGAGGTTCGCCATGAAGGGATAATGCGTGCAGGCGAGCACGACGATATCGGTCTTGCGGCCCATCTCGTCGACGAAGCAGGGAATGATCTCGCTGCGCACCGCCTGGTCGGAAAGGCTTTCGCCGCGGATATAGGCCTCGGCCATGCGGGCGAGATTTTCCGAGCCGACGAGGCGGACGTCGCACTGGCTGGCAAAGGACTGGATGAGGTCGCGCGTATAGGCGCGCTTGACCGTGCCGGGTGTCGCGAGCACCGAGACGAGACCGGAGCGCGTGCGCTCGGCGGCGGGCTTGATGGCCGGAACGGTGCCGACGAAGGGCATGTGCGGAAAGGCGGCGCGCAGGTCCGCGCCGACGAGCGTGAAGGCGGTGTTGCAGGCAATGACGCAGACTTCCGGGTCGTGCTCGTTCAGGAGCTTGCCGAAGAGCTCGACGATATGCGCCTTCAGCGCCGGCTCTTCCCAGCCGCCATAGGGAAAGCCCGCATCGTCGGCGACATAGGTGAAATGCCGCTCCGGCATCAGCACGCGCGCCTCGCGCAGCACGGTGAGGCCGCCGATACCGCTGTCGAACATCAGGATGGGTTTCGCGCCCTGTTCGATCACATTTCCGGACGAAAAACCGGTTCCCACTTTTTCTGGAACTGTTCTATTCGCTGTCACGGGGCACCTTGGGCCGGCGGTTGCGGGTGCGGTTGGGATTGGTCGCGCCGCGCGGCGATTCCCGCGTAAAGCGATCGAGGCAGGAAACGATGCCGCGCAAGACCTGGATCTCCGTGCCGGTGAAAGAAGGACGCGTCAGGATGGCGCGCAGGTTCTCCACCAGTTTGGGCTTTTTTTCGGCAGGGCGGAAGTAGCCGCGCGCATCCAGCGTCTCTTCCACGTGATCGAAGAGGCCCTGCAGTTCTTCCTTCTTGGCGGGGCGCTGCGGCAGCGCGTCGAAGGGCGTGTCCTCGACGGAGGCAAGGCCGCTCTTCATCCACTCGTAGCTCATGAGGAGCACGGCCTGGGCGAGGTTGAGCGAAGCGAAGGCCGGATTGACCGGGAAGGTCACCAGCTCATCGGCGAGCGCGATCTCCTCGTTGGTAAGGCCCGTGCGCTCGCGGCCGAAGAGGATGCCGGTCTTCTGCCCGGCCCGGAAGCGCGTGCGCAGGTCGTCCGCGGCGACGACCGGCGAGCGGACCTCCTTGTAGCCGTAGCGGTCGCGCGCCGTGGTGGCATAGACGAATTCGAGGTCGGAGACGGCCTCCTCCAGCGAGGGATAGACCTTGGCGGCCTCGATGACGTGGTCTGCCTTGCTGGCGGCGGAGATCGCCTTCTCGCTCGGCCAGCCGTCGCGCGGGTTGACAAGTCGCAGTTCCGCCAGCCCGAAATTCGCCATGGCGCGCGCTACCATGCCGATGTTCTCGCCCAGTTGCGGATGAACGAGGATGATCGCCGGTCCTTCGGCGATCAGCGTGCGTTCGCTGTTCGTGCCTGCCATACCCAAATATCCCCAGAGCATTTTCGCTTTTTTCAGAATCGCGAAAACGCTCTACCTTTTTGTTTTGCCGCATTTCCAAATGCAAAACCGCTGCACGCTTTTGCTGGAAATGCTCCAGAAATTCGGGGTCTCACTGACACAAGCGGCCCGAAATGAAAAGTACGCGCGGCACTCAGTCCGGATTTTCGGCGGCGCTGCCGGCCCCGCCGTTCGGTCCTTCCTCGGCGATCTGCTGGAGTTCCTTCTTCAAGGAAGCGCCCTCCTCGAAGCTGGTGCGCTCGATATCGTCGATGACGGCCCGGCCGTCCTCCTCGACCACCTTGAAGACCAGCTTCTCCGGCTGCCAGTCGGAGGCGCGCTCGCCGAAGCAATGGCTGTTGTCGAAGGTGACGGTGACGTCTTCCGCGCCGTTCGCCGGCTGGCCTTCGGTCGTCACGACATCCTTGAGGGCGCAGCCGTCCTGTGCGCCGATGATGGGATCGTAGTCGAAGGGCGAGCCGCCGTCCTCATAGGCGGGGTATTTCGCGGCTTCCCGGTATTTCGCAACGAAATCCTTGCTGTAGAGGCGCGTCAGGAAATCCTCGCTGAAATAATCCGTATAGGGTGCCGGATTGTCGTTGTCCGTTCCCGTATCCTGCCAGTTGCTGGTCGCCGCGGACATGATTTCGGCGACCGGCGCCTTGAAATCGGCCGCCTCGGCGGACAGGGGAAGCAGAAGGGCAAGCGCAGCCAGACCGAAACGCGACATCGCATTCTCCATTGGTGGCGGAAGGCCCGGGCAGCCCACCGCGGGCAGACCTTCCTGAGACGGAATCGTGGCAAAACTTATTCCGCCCGCCCGCGAAAATAAACCGCCTCATCCATTGGTCGGCTTTGCCTTCCCGGCCGCGAGTGCTATAGGGCCAAGCGGTTCTTTCAAGTCCACGATCCGGGGCGCCCAGCCCCTCAGAAAACACGAGGTTCCCATGGCAAAGATCAAGGTCGCCAATCCCGTCGTCGAGCTCGACGGCGACGAGATGACGCGCATCATCTGGCAGTTCATCAAGGACAAGCTGATCCACCCCTACCTTGATATCGACCTCGAATATTACGACCTCGGCATGGAGAACCGCGACGCCACCGACGACCAGGTGACGATCGACGCGGCCAACGCCATCAAGAAGCACGGCGTCGGCGTCAAGTGCGCCACCATCACGCCGGACGAAGCCCGCGTCGAGGAATTCAAGCTGAAGAAGATGTGGAAGTCGCCGAACGGCACGATCCGCAACATCCTCGGCGGCGTCATCTTCCGCGAGCCGATCATCTGCAAGAACGTGCCGCGCCTCGTTCCCGGCTGGACCAAGCCGATCATCGTCGGCCGCCACGCCTTCGGCGACCAGTACCGCGCCACCGACTTCAAGTTCCCCGGCAAGGGCAAGCTGATGATGAAGTTCATCGGCGAGGACGGCAAGGAGATCGAATACGAGGTCTATGACGCGCCGTCCGCCGGCGTCGCCATGGGCATGTACAACCTCGACGATTCGATCACCGAATTCGCCCGCGCGTCGTTCAACTACGGCCTGCAGCGCAAGGTGCCGGTGTATCTCTCCACCAAGAACACCATCCTCAAGGTCTATGACGGCCGCTTCAAGGATATCTTCCAGCAGGTCTTCGACGCCGAATTCGCCGACAAGTTCAAGGAAGCCAAGCTCTGGTACGAGCATCGCCTGATCGACGACATGGTCGCCTCGGCGCTCAAGTGGTCCGGCGGCTATGTCTGGGCCTGCAAGAACTACGACGGCGACGTGCAGTCCGACATCGTGGCCCAGGGCTTCGGCTCGCTCGGCCTGATGACCTCGGTCCTGATGACGCCGGACGGCAAGACGGTCGAGGCGGAAGCTGCGCACGGCACGGTGACGCGCCACTACCGCCAGCACCAGAAGGGCGAGGAAACCTCGACCAACTCCATCGCCTCGATCTTCGCCTGGACCCGTGGCCTCGCCCACCGCGCCAAGCTCGACGGCAATGCGGAGCTCGCCAGGTTCTCCGAGACGCTGGAACGCGTCTGCGTCGACACGGTCGAAGCCGGCTTCATGACCAAGGACCTCGCGCTCCTCATCGGCCCCGATCAGCCGTGGCTCTCCACCACCGGCTTCCTCGACAAGATCGACGAGAACCTTCGCAAGGCCATGGCCGCCTGAGCCAACCGATAGAGAAAAGCCCGGCCCCAGCGCCGGGCTTTTTCTTTGCCCAGACTTGCACGCCTCTCCTCCGGCCCTATTCTCCCGCACACCGCATGCAGAGGAGACTATCATGGCCGAGGAACTGGTACTCTACAGCAACCCCATGTCGCGCGGGCGCATCGCCCGCTGGATGCTGGAGGAGGCCGGCGCGCCCTACCGCGTCGAGTGGCTGACCTTCGAGGGTTCGATCAAGGCGCCGGACTATCTTGCGGTCAATCCCATGGGCAAGGTGCCCGCCATCCGCCACGGCGAGACGATCGTCACTGAAGCCGCCGCGATCTGCGCCTATATGGCGGATGCCTTCCCGGAAGCCGGGCTCGCTCCGCCGACGGACCGGCGCGGCGACTATTACCGCTGGCTGTTCTTCGCGGCCGGGCCGCTCGAAACGGCCGTCTCGCTCAAGGCCTTCGGCATGGAGGTGCCGCAGGAGCGCCAGCGCGCCCTCGGCTGCGGCAGCTACGGGACGGCGCTGGATACCCTCTCCTTCGCGGTCACCCGCCATCCCTACATTGCCGGCGACACGTTCACGGCCGCTGACGTCTATGTCGGCTCACATATCAGCTGGGGCCTGCAATTCGGCTCGCTGGAAGACCGGCCGGAATTCAGGGCCTATTGGGACCGCCTGAAGGACCGCCCCGCCCATATCAAGGCAACCGCCCTCGACGACGAGGAGATGCATCGCCAGCTCCAGGCGGCGAAGGGCTGATCGGGATTTTATGTTACCCGAAGCAAAAAGGCCGCCCGATGGGCGGCCTTTCCGTATGCGATGGGATGGAGCCGATTACTCGGCGTCGCCTTCGGCGGCCTTCTTCTTGGCCGGGGCCTTCTTCTTCGGAGCGGCTTCCTCGCCTTCCGCAGCTTCGGCCTTGGCGGCAGCCTTCTTCTTCGGCGCGGCCTTCTTGGCTTCCTTTTCGGAACCCTCTTCGTCGTCAGCCATCAGCTCGTCCTTGGAAACGGTCTTGTCCGTTACCTTGATCTCGCCGAGCAGGTGATCGACGACCTTCTCTTCGAAGATCGGGGCGCGCAGCGAAGCGGCGGCGCCGGGGGTCTTCTGGAAGTATTCGAGGATCTGCTTTTCCTGGCCCGGGAACTGGCGAAGCTGCTGGAAGAGCGACTGCTGCATCTCTTCGTCCGAGACCTGAACACCGGCCTTTTCGCCGATTTCCGAGAGGACGAGGCCGAGGCGGACGCGGCGTTCGGCGAGCTTGCGATATTCCTCGCGAGCGGCTTCTTCCGTCGTGTCTTCGTCAGCGAAGGTCTTGCCCGACTGAGCGAGGTCCGTGTTGATCTGGCGCCAGATGTTCTCGAACTCGGCGTCGACCAGGCGTTCCGGTGTGTCGAACTTGTACATCTCGTCGAGCTGGTCGAGGATCTGACGCTTGACCTTCTGGCGGGTGACCGAGCCGTACTGGCTTTCGATCTGGCCGCGGACGATCTCGCGCAGCTTGTCGGCCGATTCGAGGCCGAGCTTGGAAGCGAGTTCGTCGTTGATCTCGATGGCGGCGGCGGCAGCGACTTCCTTGACGTTGATGTCGAAGGTGGCTTCCTTGCCGGCAAGGTTCGCGGCCGGGTAGTCAGCCGGGAAGGTGACGGTGATGACCTTCTCGTCGCCAGCCTTCAGGCCGACGAGCTGCTCTTCGAAGCCCGGGATGAAGCGGTTGGAGCCGAGGACGAGTTCTGCGTCTTCGTCCTTGCCGCCGTCGAAGGCAACGCCGTCGACCTTGCCGAGATAGTCGATGGTGACGCGGTCGCCGTCGGCGGCCTTGCCCTTCTTCGTCTCGTAGGAACGGGCGCTTTCGGCGATCTTGAGGATCTGCTCGTCGACTTCCTTGGCGTCGATGTCGACGACTTCGCGCGTGACGGCGATGCCCGAATTATCCTTCAGCGCGATGGCCGGGATGACTTCGTAGGACAGCGTGAACTCGAAATCGGCTTCGCCGTTGAGGATCTTTTCCGCTTCGGCCTGGTCTTCGGTCATCGCGACTTCCGGCTGCGTGGCGGACTTTTCGCCGCGCTCGGAGAGAATCGCGGATGGACGGTCGCGGACGATCTCGTTGACCAGCTCGGCCATGACGGACTTGCCGTACATCTTCTTGAGATGTGCGAACGGTACCTTGCCCGGACGGAAGCCGTTGATGCGGACACGGCCCTTCACGTCTTCAAGACGCTCGTTCATCTGAGCTTCCATGTCCTTGGCCGGGATGACGACCTTGATTTCGCGCTTCAGCCCTTCAGCGAGCGTTTCGATAACCTGCATGTTCAAACCTTCATTTCGAGTTGGCGGTGCTCAAACCGGCCTTCCGGTTATGGCGAGCACCCCGCCGGTCCATTTGCCGGCAGTGGCTTTACTGAATTCGGTGGCCTTTTGGCAAGCAAAATGGCGCTCTAATGCTCCACAGGACGCGGAAACCTCCATTTCCACGTCTGGTGGCTCTGGTGCGGGTAGAGAGACTTGAACTCCCACGCCTTGCGGCACCAGAACCTAAATCTGGCGTGTCTACCAATTTCACCATACCCGCGTCTCAGAAACCGTCTTGCCACAGGGGGCAAGGCCGCTCCCGTGGCGCCTTCCGAGCGCGGCGTCTCTATATCACCCGTTTTCCGCGGATCAAAGGAAAAATGTGGCCGAAAAGCCGCTGTCCCGGCCCTTCTCGTCTCAATAGAGCGGCTCGTCGTAGACCGGCTCGCCCTTCAGGATCAGCCGGGCGATCTGCGGCGTTCCGTCCTTTGCCACGCGCGCCTCGATCTCGAGTTCCTCCGCGTTGCGGGCGCTCTCCAGCGCCCTGCCCTCGCCCTCCGGGACATAATAACGCTCGATGCCGTACTGGACGAAGAGCGTATCGGGAAGCTCGCCATCGACGGACGAGTAGATCTCGAAGGGCTGCGTGCGCAGCACGACGCTGCCTTCCTGCGGAGCGAGGCCGGCGAAACTCGCCTCCGTCGCCGCCCAGAGCCCGTCGGCGCCGGGTCTGACGCGGACGTCGAGACGCACGCGCGCGCCGCTTTGCGGAACGGCGCCGGTGACGATCGATTTCGGGATGGTCGAGATGGGATAAGAAAGCGTCACATAGTCGCCGCGCAGAAGATCGCGCGGATCGACCGGCATGGTCTTCAGGCGGATATCCGCGCCGTTGCGCAGGATGGAGGCGCGGCTCTCGACCACATAGCCGATGACGGCCGTCTGCAGCGCGGCGGCGACGATGGCGGCAACGAGCGGCGGGAGGCGGAAGAAGCGGGATTCGGTCATGGTCAGGCCTCCGCCTTCGTGCCGGCGTGGGAAAGGCGACGTTCCAGCGCGATCACCGCCCAGGCGATGAGGGCGACGACGAACCCCGCGACAAGGAAGAATCCGGACGTGCCGATGATCGAGCCGATCGTCTCGGATGCAAGATACAGTGTCTCGGCGGCGAAGACGACATAGCCGAGATAGCGCACCGCGCCGTTCTCCTTGCCGGAGAGCGCGATACCGAGAATGGCAGCGCCGAGCGTGACGATGCCGACGAAAAGCCGCTGCTCCACGCTGTCGAATTCGGAATGCAGCGCGAGAAGGCCAAGCAGCAGCACGAGATAGGCATAAAAGGCGGGCGCGGCACCGGCGCTGCGGGCAAGCGCGTGAAGCGGCGACTGCGGCAAGGCGGCGGCGAGATAGGCGACCGCGCCGAAAGCGGCAATCGCGATGGCGGCCGCCGGCGTCTCGTTCTCTCCATAGAGATAAGCGAGCCAGACGAGGAGCAGCAGATAGGCAAGATGACGGACGCGGTCGGCGCCCGTATAGCGCACGAGCAGGATGACGATCACGGCCATCAGCGGCATCAGCCAGAGCAGCACGGTATCGTCGACACTATAGGATTGCGTCCAGTCGGCCCCCGCCACGACAAAGGCGAGGAAGCCGGCGACGGCCGCGACGGCGCCGGAGCGGAAAAGCACGGCGGTAACCACCGCGCCGGCGAACCAGACGAGCGCCGCCTGGAACGCATCGCCGGACAGGTGATACATCTGCCCGACCAGCGCAATCGCGCCGCCGAAGGCGAGCGTGCCAAGGATCAGGAAGGCCCCGGCGAACCGCTCCGCCCCGCGAAGGATCAGGAGGCCGCCGGCAAGATAGGCCCCCCAGATCACCGCCACGATGCCGACGAGGCGGACAAGGCGGGGAATCGCCTCCCAGTTGGCGGCGACGAGCAGAAGCACGGCGGCGGAAACGAGAAGGGCCGCGATGATCATCAGCACACGGCCGAGACTGAAGGCGCTTTCGCGGGAATCGTATTCGCGAAGCAGGCTGCCGGCGGTCGCGGCGTCGATCAGGCCCTGCGCCGTCCAGTGTTTGAGATCGCGCTCGAGCCTGCCCCTATACATCCGCTCACCGTTCCCTTCGCTCTTCGAATTTCCATTCCTGTGCCTGAGAAACGATATAGGGCCGGCAGAAATTCGCAATCGCAGTGAAAATCCGAAAGACCGGCGATCTTTCACCTGCGACGCGAAGTCCGCCCTTCACGGTTAACCGGACATAAAGAAATCCATGGCAGATTTAGCAACAGAAAGCCCTTCGGCTTGCGACCGACGACATGCAGCTGGCGCATATCATCCATGCCCATATTGCACTGCACAAAATCGGGAATCGCAGCTATAGTGCAGACATCGGATCAGAGATGATCCAGACCGAAAATCAGGCGCCTTCGAGGCGACGGATGGACGGGGGCGGACTGGTCGAACGCCCGGCATGAAGCCTCGGACCCGATACTCCGGAAACGGAGTTCGACAGGAATTCGGAGCGACGCACTCCTCCTCCCAGCGTCCCTCCGATACGATTGGCAACACTCCTCCTCCCAGTTGCCAATCATTATTATGACGCCCGCTGGATCTCCTCCCCCAGCGGGCGTTATTTTTGCGCCCTGCGCATGGCGAGCGGCCGGAGCAGCGGCATTTTCCAGAAAAATCGTTGGGGCCAGCCCGCACGTTCGAGGCATCTGCCCAATCCTTGCGCAATGCATGCGCCGCGTGCATGGGTGCCATTCCAACCGGGCCCTACCGCGCCGCGATGGCCGGATCTATATAGTCCTCATCGGTCGGGCGACGATCTCCTCCTCCCAACGTCCCCGACAGGATTGGCGGCCTCTCCTCCTCCCAAGCTGCCAATCGAGACCAGCAACGCCCGCCGGACCTCCTCCCCCGGCGGGCGTTGCTTTTTTGCACTGCACTCACAGCTCAGCGCATAGCTTCGTTTACCTTTGTGGCGCGAGCCCGGAATTTAGCCAGAATTTGGCCGAAATTTCCGCTTGACATGCATGAAACGCATAGGTGCCGTGCTATTCCAGCGCTGTTCATTTCGGCAATGCAGCGTATATTCCATTTCATCAGATCGGGGCGGCGCCAAGGACGAGCGGCCGCCCAGCAGGAAGCCCAGAAAGGGGTAAAGACATGAACCTGGCACGCTCTTTCAACAACTGGCGCAAGTACCGTCAGACCGTCAACGAACTCGGCCGCATGACGGACCGCGAACTTCGTGACCTCGGCATCGGCCGCAGCGATATCCCGTATATCGCACGCAAGGCCGCCAACTAAGCCGGCCGATCCATCCGGATCTCATTTCGAACGCCCTTCGGCTTCCCGCCGGAGGGCGTTTTGCTTTGCACGTCTTTTTGCGCCGCACAATGTCGCTTTTTCTCATTCGCGACAAGAGAAGCGGCCCGACCTCACGGCTGCAGAAATTGCTATTTGTCTGAAATGGCGCGCTTTTCGCCTCTTCCGCATGCAGGTCCGTCAAATGCCTCTTCCGTGGCCGTCTTATTGCACAAATGCATAGCAGCTGCATTTTCTTTGCACTGCACATTGACAGGGATGTCGCCTATATAGGCGTCACGAACCGGTGAGACAGACCTCCCGGGCCACACTTCGAGGAAGAGACCATGAACCCGATCCGCATTGCAAAGAACTGGATTTCCTACCGCCGCACCCTGAACGAACTCGGCAACCTGTCGAACCACACGCTCTCGGACATCGGCCTGACCCGCTACGACATCCGCGACATCGCTTCGCGTTCGTTCCGCTAAGCATCGCTGGTTTCCGCCGCTGCGGCCGGAAACGGCGACGCGCGAGGAACGCTTCAAACGGCACCGCATGGTGCCGTTTTTGATTCCGGGCTCATGCCAAAGGCGGCTGGCGCTTTTCCTTGGAATGCGCCGGCCGCCATGGTAACGAACCGCCCATGACAAAGACCTCTTCCTTCAGCCCCATCCATGTCATCGGCGGCGGCCTCGCCGGCTCCGAAGCCGCCTGGCAGATCGCCGAAACCGGCGTTCCCGTCATCCTGCATGAAATGCGCGGCGTGCGCGGCACGGACGCCCACAAGACGGACGGCCTTGCCGAGCTCGTCTGCTCCAATTCCTTCCGCTCGGACGATGCGACCAGCAATGCCGTCGGCGTTCTGCATGCGGAGATGCGGCTTGCCGGCTCGCTGATCATGCGCTCGGCCGATGCCAACCAGGTGCCGGCCGGCGGGGCGCTTGCCGTCGACCGCGAGGGCTTTTCCGCCGCCGTGACGGCCGCGCTCGAAAGCCACCCGCTGATCACCATCACGCGCGAGGAAGTGACGGGCCTGCCGCCGGAGGACTGGGACCAGGCGATCATCGCCACAGGCCCCCTCACCGCGCCCTCGCTCGCCGAGGCCATCCAGGCGCGCACCGGCGCCGATTCGCTGGCCTTCTTCGACGCCATCGCGCCGATCATCCATACGCACAGCATCGACATGGATATCTGCTGGTACCAGTCGCGCTACGACAAGGTCGGCCCGGGCGGCACGGGCAAAGACTATATCAACTGCCCGATGGACGAGGCGCAGTACAATGCCTTCATCGACGCGCTGATCGCCGGCGACACGACCGGCTTCAAGGAATGGGAAGGCACGCCCTATTTCGATGGCTGCCTGCCGATCGAGGTGATGGCGGAGCGCGGCCGCGAGACGCTGCGCCACGGCCCGATGAAGCCCATGGGGCTCACCAATGCGCATAACCCGACCGTCAAGGCCTATGCCGTCGTGCAATTGCGCCAGGACAATGCGCTCGGCACGCTCTACAACATGGTCGGCTTCCAGACGAAGCTGAAATACGGCGCGCAGGCCGAGATCTTCCGTCTCATTCCGGGCCTGGAAAATGCGGACTTCGCCCGCCTCGGCGGCCTGCACCGCAATACCTACATCAACTCGCCGACGCTGCTCGATCCTTCGCTGGCGCTGAAGGGCCGGCCGGGCCTGCGCTTTGCCGGGCAGATCACCGGCTGCGAGGGCTATGTGGAAAGCGCCAGCATCGGTCTTCTGGCCGGCCGCTTCGCCTCCGCCGAGCGCCGCGGCGAAACGCCGTCGCTGCCGCCGGAAACGACGGCCTTCGGCGCGCTGCTGAACCATATCACCGGCGGCCACATCGTCTCCGACGACGAGCCGGGCAAACGCTCCTTCCAGCCGATGAACGTCAATTTCGGCCTGTTCCCGCCGCTGGAGCCGGGAGCGGTGACGAGACCGGAAGGCATGAAACGTTTCCGCGGCAAGGACAAGGCGCTCGCCAAGAAGCAGGCGACGGCGGCCCGGGCGCTGGAAGACTGCGCCCGCTGGCTCGGGCGCTGACTGGAAGAGACTAGGTCGGCTGTCCGGCCGTCCGGTTGTCCTGCGCAACGATGCCCGGCATGAAGCTGCCGAGCATCCAGAGCGAAACCTCGGCGGCCTGCTTCTCGTCGCGGAATTCGAACAGGCCGCCCTCGAAGGCGGCGTTGGCAAACTCGATCGTCAGGCGCTTCGGCCCGGCGCTGGCAACGCGCACGGTGCCCGGCTCGATCAGGTGGCAGGAATAGTGGTGGCCATGCGCGTGCATGCAGCCCGCCTTGCCGTCATGCAGCCTCAGGAAGACCGTGCGGCCATTGGCGGTGGTGATCACCTCGCGGATCGCCTCGCCCGGAAAGGCGCGGCCGAATTCCAGGATCGCGAGGCCAGCATTCTCCCCGGCCATTTCCGGCTCTTCGTTGCGCTTGCGGAAACGCTGACGGAAGATCAGGCCCGCCAGCAGCAGGCAGACGATGGTGACGGTCCAGAGCATCGACTCCACTCCTCCACGGAAAACGTTTCGTCGCTGTAGCCTACAAGGCTTGCGCCAGTTTTGCGTCCGTCAGGCACCGTTCAGAACGGCCCGCGGCGCAGGGCCCGCCACATCCACCATTGCCGGCGCCACTGGGGCGGCTGGAGGGAACGGTCGAGCGCTGCGGCGCCTGCCTTTTCCGCCGCCGCCAGTATAGGCGAAACGAGCGCGACCGGCAAAAAGGCCGGGCGATTGGCGGGCGACACGCCGTTTGCCGCCCGCGCCTCGGCGAGGTGGTCGCGGCCAAGGCCGACGAAGGCTTCCACCGCGCGGCCGGCGGCGGCCTTGTCGCTGCCGGCCAGAAGAGCCTCCGGCGTCAGGCCGGTCGCGGCCAGGAGATCGGCCGGCAGATAGACCTGCCCGCGCCGGCGATGGATCGGCAGCATGAGCAGAATGCCGGCGATCGTTTGCGCCACGCCGGCATGGCCGGCCGCTTCCGCCGATTTCGGCGCGTTCTGCGGATCGAGGATAAGGCTTGCGAGCTGGATCAGCGCTGATGCGGTCTCGCCGGCATAGCCTTCCAGCGAGGCGCGGCTTTCCATCGGGTCGTTGTAGAGATCGAAGATGCGCGCCTCGATCATGTCCGTCAGCACGGCGACCGGCAGGCTGTGTTCCTTGACGCAGGCCACCAGCGCCGCGGCGAGCGGATTGGCCATGGCGTCGCCCTCGGCCCCGCCTTCCAGGAGATCGCGCCACCATTGCAGGCGGATTTCGCCGGGCAGCGCCTCGCGCACCACGTCGCGCACGCGCGCGATCTCGGCGTTGAAGGCATAGAGCGCGGCAAGGCTTCCGCGCTTTTCCGGCGGAGCCAGCAGGCAGGCGAGATAGCGGTCGCGATCGGTGTCGCGAAGCGCCGCCAGGCAATGGGCATAATCGTCTTGTCTCTTGTCGGTCACGTCCGCAAACCGCCTTCGGCTCACACGGCGATGAGCGCGGCGGCAACCGCCCGGCTCTCGGCCAGCATGACGTTGAACGTGCGCACGGCCGCGCCGGTGCTCATCGGGTCGGAGCTGATCCGGCGCTCGCGCAGCGCCGCCTTGATTTCCTGCGAAAGCGGGCGGATTTCCTTGCCGGTGCCGACGAGCAGCACCTCGATCTCGCCCGCCTCGTCCAGCACGCGCTCGAGATCGGCCAGCGTCAGCGGCGTCTCTTCGGTCTTGTCCCAGCCGTGAATGCCCGAGGGCAGGCAGAGGATGGAGCCGCGATGCGACATGTCGGCAAAGCGGAAGCCGCCATTGCCATATGCGTCGATCGGCGCACGCCCGGGGAAATGCGCCTCCCGGATTTCGATGCCCTTAGCCATTGGCTCCCGTCGCTTCCGTGACCGGTCCGGCGCCCCCCTTGCCGGGGCGATAGCGCTCCGGGCGGAGACGGAACAGAATGAGGATCGGTCCGGCAATGTAGATAGAGGAAATGGTGCCGATTGCCACCCCGAAGAGCAGCGTCAGCGCGAAAGTGCGTATCGCCTCGCCGCCGAAGAAGGCGAGTGCGGCAAGCGCGATCAGCGTCGTCGCGGAGGTCAGCACCGTCCGCGACAGCGTGCGGTTGATCGCATCGTCGATGATGAGCGGCAGCGGCATGCGCTTGAAGTGCCGGAGGTTCTCGCGAATCCGGTCGTAGACGACCATCGTGTCGTTCAGCGAATAGCCGGCGACCGTCAGGAGCGCGGCCACGGCGCTGATGTTGAACTCGATATCGGCGACCGCCAGGAAGCCGAGCGTGAAGAACACGTCATGCGCCAGCGCGATCACCGCGCCGATGGCGAAGTGCCACTCGAAGCGGATCCAGATATAGGCGACGAGCGCCACGAGCCCCGCCACGAAGCCGAGCGTCGCGGTGTCGATCAGTTCGCCGGAAATCGCCGGCCCCACCACCTCGACACGGCGGAAGTCGTAGTCGTCCTCAAGCTCGCCGCGGGCGACCAGGACCGAAGTCTGCTCGGCATTCTCGCCCTCGCCCTGCGATGTCAGGCGCACGAGCGCGCGGCGGGGATCGAGGGGCGTGTCGACGCTCTGCACCGCAACGCCCGCGTCGGTGAGCCGGGCGGAGATGTCGAACGTATCGGCCGGGCCGGACTTCGCCTGGATTTCGACGGCCGCGCCGCCGGTGAAATCGATGCCGAGGCGCAGTTCGTCCATGATCAGCAGGCCGGCAATGATCAGCGAGACCGCTCCCGTTCCCAGGAAGATCACGTTGCGCACGGCCATGAAGCGCAGGTTGAGTCGGTCGAAGAGACCGCTGCGCACGCCCTTGGGCAGATGCGTCGGATGGCTGCGGCCGAGCCAGGCTCGCACCAGCCCATAGGTCAGCGTGAAGGTCGTGAAGAGCGTCGCCAGCAGCCCGACGCCGACGGCGAGCGCGAAGGCCCGGACGGGAGCCGCCGACAGCACGAAGAGCACCGCGACGGCGATCAGCATGGTAGCAGACGCGTCGAGGACCGTCGTGCGGGCGCGGCCGAAGCCGACGGTGACCGCATCGCGCAGCGAGCGGCCGCGCGTGCTCTCCTCGCGGATACGCTCGAAGATCAGCACGCTCGCATCGACCGCGAGGCCGACGGTCAGCACGATGCCGGCGATCATGGAGAGCGAGATGGGAGCCCCGACCAGCGCGAGGACCGCGAAGGTCACGAGGACGTTGAAGAACAGCGACAGCGAGGCGATGACACCGAGCACGCCGTAGAAGAACGTCATGAAGGCGACGACGGCGGCAACGGCAACGGCAAGCGCGAGCGCCACGGTGCCAAGGGACGTCGTACCGAGCGCGGGCTCGATCGAGCGTTCCTCCAGGATGGTCAACTGGGCGGGCAGCGGGCCGCTCGCCACGATGCGCGCGATATTGGCCGCTCCTTCGGCATCGAAGTCGCCGGAAAGCCGCCCGACGCCATCGTTGATGGCGCCTTGAATCTGCGAGGTGGAGATCACCTGGCCGTCGAGCAGGATGGCGATGGTGCGCCCGCTGTTGTCGCGGGTGAAGGCGGCAAGGCGATCCGCCGCATCGGCCTTCAGGACAAACTCGACGAAGGGCTCGCCATTGGCGGCGGGCTGCGCGGATGCGACGTCTACCGCCGTGAAGAGATCATCCCGCTTCAGAAGATAGCCGACCGGCGGCTCGCCGGTGGAATAGAGCACTTCGGAACCGGCCGGCGGGCCGTTCTCGATGGCGTCGTTGACCGGCATGCTGTCGTCAACGATGCGGGCGGAAAGCCGGCCAACCGTCGCCAGCATGTCCTTCACGCGCTGCGGATCGGTCAGCCCCGGCATCGAGACGACGATGCGACCGCGCTCGCCGCGCGTGACGAGAAGCGACGGAATGTGAAGGCTTTCGACCCGCCGGCGCACGGCATCGACCGCGCCGAGCGAGGCAGCGGCGACCGCGTCGTCGATGACGGAGACGGACTGCGTAATACGGAAATGGCCGGCTTCCGGCTCGCTGAGCGTGCCGAGATCGAGGCCTGTCAGGGTCTGGCGCGCAGCATCCACGCGGTCCGGCGCCGTCACGGTCACGTCGATCGCGTCGTCCGCGCCGTTGAGATCGCCATAGGGGATGCCGGCTGCGCGAAGCCCGTTGCCGACCGTCTCGATGGCGGTGCGCAGGCGCTCGGCGGCGATATCCTCGCGGGAAACGTCGAGCACCAGGCGGGAGCCGCCGGTGAGATCGAGGCCCGGCGTCAGGCGGTGGGCCGTGAGCCAGCCGGGAAGCCCGGCCGCCATGCGTGCCGGCAACACACTGGGGAGGATGACAAGAAGGCTCGCCACGAGGACGAGCCAGAGCAGTAAGGTCTTCCAGCGGGCGGATTGCTGCATCGCGATCTCGACTAAGGTCCGGCGGCAGTGCCGGCTGAAAACCAGTCGGGCCGCAAGGCCGAGGTTATCCCCGGCCGCGCGGCAGGCCAAGTCATTCCTTGACGGGTTCGCCCTTGACGCGAACTTCGCTGATGCCGCTGCGCACGACACGCAGGCGCACGCCTTCGGCGACTTCGACTTCAAGCTCGCTGTCGTCGACGACCTTGGTGACCTTGCCGACGATGCCGCCGCCGGTGACGACCTGGTCGCCGCGGCGGATGTTCTTCAGGAGCTCTTCGCGACGCTTCATGGATGCGCGCTGCGGACGGATGATGAGGAAATACATCACCACGAAGATCAGCAGGAACGGCAGGATCGACATGAGGATGTCTGCACCGCCCCCTGCCGCGCCGGGTGCCGCCGTCTGGGCGAAGGCCTCGGTAATGAACATCAGCTACTCCTTGAAATCTTGATTTTGCGCGGCCGGAGGGGCCATTTCGGTTGCCGGAATATAGGCAAGCGGGCATTGAATGCAACACACGAGACCGGGAAGCTCTCGGTTTTCAAGCACTTTCCCCCTTTTCGCGCCCCGCCGGCGCATGCTACCCGGCAATGAACCATCAGGAGAGAGACATTGCAGGAAGATCACGTCAAGCTGCTGCTGGCCGAAATGGGCCGCATCAACGCCGCACTGGAACGCCTCGCCGGCCCCGCCCCGGTCGTCAACGACTGGAATGCCGCCGACGTCTTCGTCTGGGCGCCCGCCCGCCTTCACGCGCAGCCGGTCAAGCGGCCGAACCGCATCGACATCGATCTCATCCGCGGCGTCGACCATGTGCGCGACATCCTGGTGGACAACACGGTGCGCTTCGCGCGCGGCCTGCCGGCCAACAACGTGCTGCTCTGGGGCGCGCGCGGCATGGGCAAGTCGTCGCTGGTGAAATCCGTGCATGCGCTTGCCGCGCAGGAAACGGGCAGCGGCCTGAAGCTGATCGAGGTGCACCGCGAGGACATCGCCACGCTGCCGACGCTGCTCGAGGTGCTGAAGGAAACGCCCTTCCCCGTCATCATCTTCTGCGACGACCTGTCGTTCGACCATGACGACACGTCCTACAAGTCGCTGAAGGCGGCGCTCGACGGCGGCGTGGAAGGCCGGCCGGACAATGTTCTGCTCTATGCGACCTCGAACCGGCGGCACCTCCTGCCCCGCAACATGATCGAGAACGAGCAGTCGACCGCGATCAATCCCTCCGAGGCCGTGGAGGAGAAAGTCTCGCTCTCCGACCGATTCGGCCTGTGGCTCGGCTTCTACAAGTGCAGCCAGGCCGAATATATCGAGATGATCGACGGCTATGCCGGCCATTTCGAGCTCGACCTGCCGAAGGAGCAGCTCCACGCCGAGGCGCTCGAATGGGCGACCACGCGCGGCTCGCGCTCCGGCCGTGTCGCCTGGCAATATGTCCAGGACGTCGCCGGCCGCCTCGGCAAGTCGCTCACCAAGTAGGCCGGAAACAGGAAAGGCCCGGCAAGCCGGGCCTTTGCATCCTTTTTTGTGATCCGGAACGGACTATTCCAGGAAGGTCATCGGGTTGACCGGGGTGGCGTTCTTGCGCACCTCGAAATGAACCTTCGGTCGGGTGGCGTTGCCGCTCATGCCGGAGGTGGCGACCGTCTGGCCGCGCTGGATCTTCTGGCCGCGCTGAACGTTCAGGTCGCCGGCATGGCCGTAGACCGTGACCGTGCCGTCGTCGTGGCGCACGAGGACCGCGTTGCCGAGTTCCTTCAGGCTGCTGCCGGCATAGATGACCACGCCGTTTTCGGCGGCCTTGATGGGCGTGCCTTCCGGAACGGAGATGTCGATGCCATCATTGCGGTTGCCGTCAACATTGGCGCCGTAGCCGGCGATGACCGCGCCGCGCACCGGCCAGCGATACTTGCCGATGCCGGTCGATTCGGGCGCGGCATCCGTCACGTCGGACTTCTCCGTCGCCTCGGTGACCGAAACCGTCTTCACCGGCGCCTTGTAGGCTTCCGGCTTCTTCTCGGCCGCCTCGATCTTCTTGGCGACCGGAACCGATGCGGTCACGGTCTTGTCCGTCACGGTTTCCGCGGCAGCACCGCCGGCCGGAATGACCAGCTTCTGGCCGATGCGGATGGAGGCCGTCTGCATGCCGTTCGCCTTCTTCAGCGCCTCGACGGAGACGCCGTTGCTGCGCGCGATCTTGGCGAGCGAATCGCCCGGCTGGACCTCGTAGCCGCCCTTGCCGTTGCCCTCAGTGGCATCGGCGCGGTTGGAATTGGTCTGGCCGCTTTCCGACTTCACCTTGTCACGGGTGGTGGTGCCCGGCAGGATCGCGACATTCTCGCCGTTCTTGCGCTCGGGCGACGGCAGCCTGTTGTCGACCTTGAGCGTGCTGTCGGTCGAAGCCTTGGCAACGCTTGCCGTCGTGTTGAAGGTCGGGATGACGATCCGCTGGCCGGGCTCGGCATCGGAGGCGCGCTTCAGGCCGTTGGCGGCGAGGATTTCCTTTTCCGGCACGCCGTAGCGGTTGGCGAGCGTCTTCACGCTCTCGCCCTGGCGCAGCATGACGACCGGCGCATTGTTCGTCGACCAGTTGCTCTTACCCTTCGTCGTCGCCGTGGTGAGCGTATCGACGGGCTTTGCCTTGGCGCGCGGCAGGTCCTGGCCGAGCGAGGCCTGACGTTCGGCCGAACGGCCGGCGGTCGGATCGCTCAGCTCGCCGCGCTGCACGCTCATCGGCGTCGTGGCGTAACGCGTGCCGGAGCCGCTGGTCGTGGCCGTATTGATCGGATCGTAGGAGATGTTGCCCTGGTCGGGGAACGGCTGGTTCAGCGCCTCGCCCCGCGAGCCCATCTGGCCGCCGGAGGCATATTGCTGGCCGCCGTTGCCGATATCGCCGCGCGGAACGGGATTATCGCCACCGCCGCCGAACAGCGTGCGACGCGGAACCGAACTCGTGGTCATGTTATCCTGACCGGAGCTGGAGAAGAGGCCGCCGAAGCGGCTTGCGTCCGAGCTGCACCCGGTCGCGACGCTTGCCAGCAGGGCCGCCGCCATCAGGCGGGTCGCGGTCCTACCAAAACTCGGCGATACACTCTTACGCATGAGACTAACCCAATCGGTACGCTACTTTGATGTAGACCGATTAAAGCGCGTTAGAGTTACTGCCCGGTTAAAGCCGGAGCAGTCGCAACGGGTTTTTGGTGAATTGATAACCATGGTGCCGGCGCACCATGGCAAAAGCGCGGTCGTTCCGTTCAGAAACCGGTCGCGTACATGCTGTCGGCGCGCGAGATGCGGCCGACGATGCGCGCGGCATTCTCGAAGTCGCCCTGGCTCGGATGGAAGATCGACGCGATGGGCGTCGCGCGGCGGATATCGGGTTCGGCCCCCTCCCCGACATTCTTCAGCGCGGCATCGGGCGCGGTCATGTCGAGCGCGCTCTCGTTATAGGCGATGGCGCGCAGGGCCGAGACCGCGGGCTCGCGGGTGCCGGCATAGCGGGGGCTTCGCTGGTCCTGCGACGGCATGCTGTCGAAATATTCGATATAGGCGCGGTAATAGGCCTTGCGGTCGCCCTCGTCGAGGAAATGGCCATAGGCGGCGTATTCGCGCTTTTCGAGGTCCGTCGTGTCGAGATTGTCGCGCTCGGCCTCGGTAAGGGCGGGCTGACTGTAAGTCGCCTCTTCCTTGGCGACGCTCAGCACCAGCAGCGCATCGACCGACAGGCCGACATGGGCGGACGGGTCGTAGCTGCCGCCCGCAAGCTGCGCGGTGGAGGCGGCCTCGGCATTCTCCTCGACGGCATTCCCGGCAGCCTTCGTCGCAAGATATGCGAGGCTGTCGCCGGTCGAGCCGCTGGCGATCCTGTTCGAGACGTACATTTCCCTCTCCATTGGAACGGCCGAACCAACTGGGAAACCGGCGTTCTGCGTGGAACCTTCTGCTTCGTTTCCGGGCTACGCCCCGAAGCTTGCGCGAGGCTTGCGTTTATTAACGAAAGGTTAACGCACTGAATTTTCGGCGGGATTCCCGACAGCGCAGACGCGCCATGGCGCGCTCCCGCCGGAATTTCGGCGAAAACGGCGCGGGACTCAGCGGGCAAAGGTCTGCCGGGCTCGGATAATGGGCTGGAAAACGGGGCTTAGAGCGCCTGCGCCATCTGCGGAACGATGGGCAGATAGGGCACCGCGAAGAGGTCCTCACGGTCGAAGCGGCTGCCGGTCTTGACCAGCTTGAGCATGCGGCACTCGGTATCGCTGACCATGACGGGCGCGATCAGCATGCCGCCCGAGACGAGCTGTTCGGCGAAGAAGCGCGGCAGGGCGGGAAAGGCGGCGGTGACGAGGATGCGGTCGAAGGTGCCCTCGCCCGGCATGCCGTTGCTGCCGTCGGCCTGGCGCACGATGACGTTGCGCACGCCGGCCTTTTCGATGGACTGCTGTGCATTGGTGACAAGCGTGCGGTAACGGTCGATGGTCAGTACGCGTTCCGTCAGGCGCCCCATCACAGCGGCGGTGAAGCCGCTGCCGGTGCCGAGTTCCAGCACGCGCTGGCCGGCCTTGAGGTTCAGGAGATGGAGCAGGCGGACCGCAAGGTCGATGCCTTCGATGAAGGAGCCGCAATCGAGCGGCAGGAGGCGGCTCGAATAGGCCTCGCCCGCGAATTGCGGCGGCACGAAAAGCGTGCGCGGCGTCTGTTCGACGGCCGTCAGGAGGTCGAGATTATTGATGCCCTCACCGCGCAGACGCAGGGCCAGCGCGGCAAAACCCTCCTTCTCGATCACCCGCCCCGTGTTCAATCGTCGCCCTTTCCGCCGAGCGCGCGCTTCACGCGATCCAGCACGGTATAGTCCGTGAGGTCGAGTTTCAGCGGCGTCACCGAGATCTTGTGGTTCTTCAGCGCATGAATGTCCGTGCCGGCACGGAAATCGCCCTTCCGTTCGCCGAAGCGCAGCCAGTAATAGGGAAAGCCCCGGCCGTCGGCACGCTCGTCGATCGTCAGGCCGAAATCGAGCTTGCCCTGGCTGGTCACCTCGACGCCCTGCAGCTCCTTGGGGGCGCAGTTGGGGAAGTTGAGGTTGAAGAAGGTCCAGTCCGGCAGCTCCACATCCATAAGCTGGCGGATGAGGTTGGGCGCGAAGCTTTCCGCCACTTCCCACGGCACGACGCGGCCGCCGGCATGGTTATAGGCCTGGCTCAGCGCCATGGACTTGATGCCCTGCAACGTGCCCTCGATGGCGCCGGCGATGGTGCCGGAATAGGTGACGTCGTCGGCCATGTTGGCGCCGGCATTGACGCCGGACAGCACGAGGTCGGGCTTCTCGTCGAGCACTTCGCGCACGCCCATGATGACGCAGTCCGTCGGCGTGCCGCGCAGCGCGTAGCGCTTGTCGTCGATCTTGCGCAGGCGCAGCGGCTCGGAGAGCGTCAGCGAATGGGCAAGGCCGCTCTGGTCGGTCTCGGGCGCGACGACCCAGACGTCGTCCGTCAGCTCGCGTGCGATGCGCTCGAGGACCGCAAGGCCCTCGGCATGGATACCGTCGTCATTGGTCAGAAGGATGCGCATTCCGTCTCCCGCCTCAGGCGGCCTTCTCGATCTTCCTGAGACCGCCCATATAGGGCAGCAGGGCCTCCGGCACAGTCACCGAGCCGTCGGCATTGAGGTAATTTTCCACCACCGCGATCAGCGCGCGGCCGACCGCCGTGCCCGAGCCGTTCAGCGTATGGACGAAGCGCGTCGCCTTCTCGTCCTTGCCGCGGTAGCGGGCATTCATGCGGCGCGCCTGGAAATCGCCGCAGACCGAGCAGGACGAGATTTCGCGGAACGTGTCCTGCCCCGGCAGCCAGACTTCGAGGTCATAGGTCTTGCGGGCACCGAAGCCCATGTCGCCGGTGCACAGCGTCATGACGCGGTAATGCAGGCCGAGGCGCTTCAGCACCTCTTCGGCGCAGGCCGTCATGCGCTCCAGCTCGTCGATCGAGCTGTCCGCATCGGTGATCGAGACCATCTCGCACTTCATGAACTGGTGCTGGCGCAGCATGCCGCGCGTGTCGCGGCCGGCCGAGCCCGCTTCCGAGCGGAAGCACGGCGTCAGCGCGGTGAAGCGCAGCGGCAGCTTTTCCTGGTCGAGGATTTCCTCGCGCACGAGATTGGTGAGCGAGACTTCCGCGGTCGGGATCAGCCAGCGGCCGTCCGTGGTGCGGAAGAGATCTTCGGAGAATTTCGGAAGCTGGCCGGTGCCGAACATGGCGTCGTCGCGCACGAGGAGCGGCGCGTGAACTTCCGTATAGCCGTGCTCCTGCGTGTGCATGTCGATCATGAACTGGCCGAGCGCCCGTTCGAGGCGCGCGAGCTGGCCCTTGAGCACGGTGAAGCGCGAGCCGGCGATGCGGGCGGCCGCCTCGAAATCCATCCAGCCGAGCGCTTCGCCGATCTCGTAATGTTCGAGGGGCTTGTGGCTCCAGCCGGGCTTGTCGCCCCAGCGGCGCGTCTCGGCATTGTCCTTCTCGTCGCTGCCGACCGGCACATCGTCGAGCGGGATGTTGGGAATGCGCGCGAGCGCATCGTTGAGCTCGGCGGTGACCTGGCGCTCTTCCTCCTCGGCGGTGGGAAGCTGGTCCTTGATGGCAGAGACTTCCGCCTTCAGCTTTTCGGCAAGCTCGGCGTTCTTGCTCGCCATCGCCGCGCCGATCTCCTTGGAGGCGGCGTTGCGGCGCGACTGCATGTCCTGCGCCGTCTGGATGACGCTGCGGCGCTTCTCGTCGAGGTCGATCAGCGTTCTGGCAAGGGGGCTCGCGCCGCGCTTCGCCAGGGCGGCATCGAGAGCGTCGGCGTTGTCGCGGATCCATTTGATATCAAGCATCGTCGTTCCAGGCTTTTTCCGTGGATGAAACCCGACGGCGCCCGGCAGCGACCCTGCGGCAACGCCGCAGGCGAGACCTCAATCGGCCTCGCCCGGTGTTGCAGCGACCTCGTTTTCCGCATTCTGCGCTTCCGAGGCGCGCGCCCGCTGCCGTTCGATGAGTCGGGCCGTGTAGATGGAAATCTCGTAGAGAAGGATGGCCGGCAGCGCAAGACCGATCTGGGAAACCGGATCGGGCGGCGTCAGCACCGCGGCCACGATGAAGGCGATGACGATCGCGTATTTGCGCTTGCTGACCAGCGCCTGCGTATCGATGAAGCCCGCGCGCACTAGGAGCGACGAGATGACCGGCAGCTGGAAGACGAGGCCGAAGGCGAAGATCAGCGACATGATCAGGCCGAGATATTCGGAAACCTTCGGAAGGAGCTGGATCGAGACCTGCCCCTCGCCGCCGCCCTGCTCCATGGCAAGGAAGAACCACATGACCATGGGCGTGAAGAAGAAATAGACGAGCGCCGCGCCGATGAGGAAGAGGATGGGCGAAGCGATCAGGAACGGCAGGAAGGCCGCGCGCTCGTTCTTGTAGAGGCCGGGCGCGACGAACTTGTAGATCTGCTGGGCGATCACCGGAAAGGCGATGACCAGCGCGCCGAACATGGCGACCTTGATCTGCGTGAAGAAGAATTCCTGCGGCGCCGTGTAGATCAGCTCGACATTGCGATGGGTCAGCCCCGCCCATTCCACCGCCCATTTGAAGGGCAGGACGAGCAGGTTGAAGAGCTGCTTGGCGAAATAGAAGCAGACGAGGAAGGCGATGAAGAACGCGCCGACCGCCCAGAGCAGGCGGCGGCGAAGCTCGATCAGATGCTCGATGAGCGGCTGGGGCTTGTCGTCGATGTCGCCGCTCATGCGTCGCCCTTCTTGGTCTTCGTCGTCTTCGGCTTGGCAGCTGCTTTCCGCGTGGCCGGAGCCTTGGCGGTCGCGGCCTTGCTGGCAGCCTTGGCAGCGGGCTTCACCTCGCCTTCGGCCTTGGCCGGCGCCTTGCGCGGCCTGGCCGTCTTAACGGCCGCCTCGGCGGGCTTCTTCTTTGCCGTCCTGGCGGTCGGGCCCGTCTTCAGCGGGGCTGCCGCGACCGGCTCGGCGGAGGCGGGCTTGCCCGCCTCCGACGGGACGGCGGCCGGCGTATCGGAGATGCTTGCGGCCGGGCTGGACGCCGGTGTCGACGTCGAGGAGGAGTTCACCGTCTTCTGGAGATCGGACTTGATCTCGTTGCCCATCTGCCGCAGCGGGTTGACCGCGTCGCGGATGGAGTTCAACGGATTCAGCTTCTGCGCCTCGCCGATCGTCTTCCTGACATCGTCGAGATCGGCCTCGCGCAGGGCCTCGTCGAACTGCTGGCGGAAATCGCTCGCCATGCCGCGCATCTTGGACACCATGCGGCCGAACGTCCGCAGCATCTGCGGCAGGTCCTTCGGACCCACCACGATGATCAGAACGATGGCGATGACGAGTATCTCGGTCCAGCCGACATCAAGCATAGGATATTGTCCTTAGAAGCCGCAGACCGTCATCCGCAGCCGAATAGCGGTCACTTGGCTTCGTCAGCCTTGTGCTCGACCGTCTTCGACTGGTCGGCGCTGTCCTTTTCGTCGTCGGACATGCCCTGCTTGAAATTCTTGATACCCTTGGCGACGTCGCCCATGAGTTCCGGAATCTTGCCGCGGCCGAACAGCAGCAGCACAACCACCAGAACGATCAGCCAATGCCAGATGCTGAAAGAACCCATTCCCGTAACTCCCTTAGAAACCTGAACCCCGATTTAAGACGTTCAGCCGTCTTTTTCAAATACCAGTATGTCGCGCTGGTTAGCCGAAACCGTGACGTGGCGCAATCCGGCGGCATTTCTTTCCTGCACGCGGATCCTCGCCCTCGCCTCGCCTATTCCTCTTCCTTCCCGCCCGGCGCGAGGAGACCGAGCTCCTCGAGGTCGAGCTGGGTGATCGGGTCCTCGTCCTCCGCCAACTCGTCCTCGCCAAGTGGCAGCGGCACCTGGAAATTCGACGGAATGCGGCCGGAAAGCAGGCCCGCGCCCTTCAATTCCTCCAATCCCGGCAGGTCACGCAGCTCTTCCAGGCCGAAATGATCGAGAAAATCCCGCGTCGTGCCGAAGGTCACCGGGCGGCCCGGAGAGCGGCGGCGGCCGCGAAAACGCACCCAGCCGGCTTCCATCAGAACGTCGAGCGTGCCCTTGGAGGTCTGCACGCCGCGAATATCCTCGATCTCGGCGCGCGTCACCGGCTGGTGATAGGCGATGATCGACAGCACTTCGAGCGCGGCACGCGACAATTTGCGCACCTCCGTCTCGTCGGTGCGGATGACGAAAGACAAATCCGGCGCGGTGCGGAAGGCCCAGGCATCGTCCACCGCCACGAGATTGACGCCGCGCCCGGCATAGAGCGCCTTCAGTTCGCGCATGACATGCAGCACATCCACGCCGCCCGGCAGCCGGTCGGCGATATAGGCCTCCGGCACGGGGCTCGAGGACGCGAAGACCAGCGCCTCGGCGATCCTCGCCGCCTCGTGCAGCCGGCGCGGATCGACGATCGTGCCGCCCTCGGCCTCCGGCGATGCGCCGTTCTCCTCTTCACTCACGCCCGGGGCCTCCTTCATCGTCCTCGGTTTCGCCGGCTTTCGGGCCGCGGCGAAGATAGACCGGCTGGAACACGCCGTCCTGGCGAAGCTCCAGGCGCCCTTCCCTCACCAGCTCCAGCGTCGCGGCGAAGGCGCTGGCAATGGCGGTGGTGCGCTCGGCCGGATCGGTCAGGTAGCGCAGCATGAAATGATCGAGCGCCGTCCAGTCGTCATCGAAACCGCCGATCAGCACCGACAGTATCTCGCGCGCATCGGAGAGCGACCAGACGGCGCGCTTTTCGATGGTGACCTGAGTGATGGCGTGGCGCTGGCGCAGCGACGCATAGGCATTGAGCAGATCGTAGAGCGTCGCCTCGAAGGCCGAGCGCCGGCCGGTCGGGATATGCTCCGGCATGCCGCGGGCGAAGACGTCGCGGCCGAGGCGATTGCGGTTGATGAGCCGGGTCGCGGCATCGCGCATGGCTTCGAGGCGCTTGAGGCGGAAGGCAAGGCTTGCCGCCATCTCCTCGCCCGAGGGCCCTTCGTCCTTCGCCTGCCTGGGAATAAGCAGGCGGGACTTCAGGTAGGCCAGCCATGCAGCCATGACGAGATAGTCGGCGGCAAGCTCGATGCGGATCCTGCGCGCCTTGTCGATGAAGACGAGATATTGCTCGGCCAGCGCCAGCACGGAAATGCGGGTGAGGTCCACCTTCTGCGTGCGGGCGAGATGGAGCAGGAGGTCGAGCGGGCCTTCGAAGCCGGCGAGATCGACGACGAGGCTTTCCTCCGAAAGCCCCCGCCCCCCGGCGTCGTCCTGCCAAAGGTCGTCCATCGGCGCATCCGCGCCGCGACCTTTCCTCGGCGGCTTCGACCCCGTTGCCTGCACGCTGCCTCCCGTGGGCCTCCCGTGGCCCGCCGCGGTCGTCAGGCGACCGCGATCATGGCGTTGAATTCCTCGCGCAGCGCCTGTTCGTCCGCCCCGTCGGGCATCGGGAAGCCTGCGCGTACCGCATTCGCCCGCCGCAGGCTGTCACCGGCAAGGGCGGGAACGTTTTCGGTCACCGCAACCATTTCGTCCATGATGCCATGGCAATGCAACACCATGTCGAGGCCGGCGGCGATGATTCCCCTGCTTCTTTCGGCAATATCGCCGCGAAGGGCGTTCATCGAGACGTCATCGGACATCAGGAGGCCGTCGAAGCCGATATGGCCGCGGATGATCTCCTCCACCACCTTTGCCGAAGTGGTCGCCGGATTGTCGCCATCGATGGCGGTGAAGACGATATGGGCCGACATCGCCATCAGCTCGTCCTTCATGCGCTGGAAGGGCACGAAGTCACAGGCCTCCAGCTCCTTGCGGCCCGCATGGACGACCGGCAGGTCGTGGTGCGAATCGACCATGGTGCGGCCGTGGCCCGGCATGTGCTTCATGATCGGCAGCAGGCCGCCGGCCTTGAGGCCTTCCGCCGCCGCCTTGCCCATCGCCGAGACGATCTCCGGCTCCTGCCCGTAGGCGCGGTTGCCGATGACGTCGTGCACGCCCGGCACGGCGACGTCGAGCACCGGCAGGCAATCGACATTGATGCCGAGGCGCAGAAGATCGAAGGCATGCAGACGCGACATCAGCCAGGCGGCGCGCAGGCCCCGCGCCTCGTCCGCCCGGTAGATGGCGCCGAGTGCGGCGGCATTCGGATATTGCTGGACATGCGGCGGCTTGATGCGCTGGACGCGCCCGCCCTCCTGGTCGATGAGCACCGGGATGTCGGCTCCGCCGCCGATGCTCTCGCGCATCTCGGCCGTCAGGTCCGCCACCTGCGCCGGCTCGCCGATATTGCGGCCGAAGAGGATGAAGCCCCAGGGGCGCTCGTTGCGGAAGAAGGCCTTTTCGTCGGCGGTGAGGCTCAGGCCCTTGCAGCCCGAAATGAAGGATTTCGATTCGCTCATGTCCGCAATCTTGGAATTTTCGAGGAGGAGACAGGCGTCGGCCGCCCGCGGGAATCGAAGGGGCGCGAACCATGTCCGCGCCCCTTCAGGATATCAGCCCGCCTCAGCGGGTGACGAGGCAGCTGCCGCCCGCGCTCTTGTAGCGGCTGCAGAGGGCGTTCGCGTCTTCACGCGAGCCGGCCGGAATGCGGAGGCGGTAGAAGGTACCCTTGTTGGGGATTTCCGCCTTCTTGATATCCATGCCGCGACCGCCGATGACGCTGCCGAATTTCGAGGACAGCGACTTGTAGGTCTTCTGTGCCTCGGCCTCGGAGGGAAGCGAAGCGATCTGGATGACGTAGCTGCCGGGTGCGACCTGGGTCTGTTCGACGGCCTGCTGGGTCTGCGTCGCCGAAGCGGTCTGCGTACCGGAGACGTTGCCGTTCTCGGTGACGGTGCCGACGACATTGACCGGCTGATCGACCGGGCGCGTTTCGGGGAGCGGCGTGTTGCCGGCCGTCGCGTTCGTGTCCGTCGCGCCGACCGTGGTCGTCTTGACCGTGCGCACCGGCGCCGTGTCGTCGACCTGTGCATTGGCGACTTCGGCAAGCGCCGAGCGCGGCTTGGAGTCGGATGCGGCCTGCTCGGCGCGCAGCGAGGCGTCTCCGTCGAGCGTCGCGTTGGCCGATGCGGAAGCCTCGCCCGAAGCGCCGCCGGTGGTGGCCGTCGCCTTGGCGTCGAGGTCCGTGTCGGCGACCGTATCCTCGCGGGCGACGAGCGTGCCGTCCGGCTTGACGATCATGGTCTTGACCTTGCGCGGCGAGACGAGCGGCTTGTTGCCGGTCTCGGCGTTCGCCGTTTCCGGCTCGTCGACGCCCGGCAGCAGGCGGTTCTCATCATCGGCCGCCGCCGTATCGGTGCCGTCCTCCGGGCCGTCCATCGGCAGGGCTTCCGGCGTCAGCGTGCGCTGGACGACGTCGACCGGCTCTTCCGTCGAGGTGACGAGCTGTTCCTGCTGCGGCCGGCTCGTCGTATCGCCGGCAACGCGGTCGTAGACGGCCTTGTCCTGGTTGGGAACGGTCTTGCCGCCCCTTTCCTCGGGCACGACCTTGATCGGGTCCTTGTCGGCAAGGATGACGCGCGGCTCGCCCGAGCCGCCGACCGATCCGCCCGTGAGGGCCGACCAGGCGTAGACGGCGCCGCCGCCGACCAGAAGAAGGCCGGCGATGGAGGCGGCGATCAGCATGCCGCGGCGCGGACGGGCGGTCTCCTCGTCATAGCCGTCGCCGGAATAGAGCGCCGTCGCCTGGCCGGGATCGACCGGGATCGCCATACGCTCCGGCTGGTTGAGCGAGCGGCGGAAGTCTTCCTCCAGCGCGCGCTCGAAATCGTCGACGTCGTTGATCTGCGTCGCCGGCTGGGCCGTCGCGGCGGCGACGCTCGCCTTGTTCTCCTCGGCATGGGTCTTGGCCGGCTCGTTGAAGAGCTGCGCCATTTCCGCGTCGATGTCGAAATCGTAGTCCGGCTGGAAGACCGGCGGCTTTTCCTTCTCCACGACGGGAAGCTGCGGCACGTCGAGCTCGGTGACGGGGGAAACGCCCTCGTCGGTCTCGGCGATCATCGACGGATCGAAGGGCAGCGTGCCGTCGCTCAACTCGGCGGTCACCGGCTGCGGCTTGGTGAAGGTGGAGACGGGCACCGCGACGACGGGCTCGCGCCGGACGGGCGTCTCGACCGGTGCCGGCCTTGCAACCTCTACCTTCACTTCGGCGGGCTTGGCCACCGGCTTCACCGGCTCCTCGTCCAGCGAAAAATCGGAGATATCGAGATCGATATCCGAGAGGTCGAATTCCATGTTCTCGAAATCGAGTTCGGGCTCGGAGGCAACCGGCGTCGGGACGGCGGCCGGCTCACGGCGTGCCTCGAAGACGGGCGTCTCGACAGCCTGGACCGGGGCCTTCACAGGCTCGACGAAGGGGGTCGCCACCGTCTCGGCGACGGGATCGCGATGCACAGTCGGCGTGGCGCGGCCGAAAATGGCCGAAATATTCGCCGGCGTATTGCTGCGCGCGGCGGCAGCGGCGATAACGGCGGCGCCGGCCGCGGCCGTTTCCGCGGACAGCGGCGAGCGGGCTTCCGGCATGGGGAAACGCTCGATTTCGGCGAGCAGCGCGTCACCATCGTAATTGCCGGACGTCGCCACGGATTCCACCTGATAGGCGGGCGCCTGGAAAACCGGCTCGACGTCATCGACCTGCCATTGCGCCTCGGCCGCAGCCGCCGCGCGGGCGCGGTCCTCACGCGTCTCGAACGGCATTTCGGCGACGAAATGCGGCTCCTCGCCGGCATAGGCCGCCGGCTCGGCATGGAACGGCTCGGCCTGCTCGATCACGGGATCGACCGGCATCCGGCTGTCGAAGACGGGCTCGACATGGGTGGCGACCGGCAGGGGTTCGATGAAAGCGGTCTCCGGCTCGTACGGGGGCTCATCGGCAAAGCTGTCGCCGATCGACAGTTCCAGCTCACGCTCCAGATCGAGCCCGGCAGAGCCCTCGTCCGCCGTCAGCGGCTGCAGGCCGAGGAATTCCGGCTGGCGATCCTCGACAGGAGAGAATTCGGACAATTGCGGTTCGGCGGCCGGCTCATGATAGGCAGGTTCCTGGCGGGCCGGCTCTTCGAAGCGCGGCTCGAAGCGGTCGGCGAAGGCATGGGCGGTATGGGTCGTCGCCTCGGCCTCGACGGTCGGAACCTCGTGGACATAGGTCTCCAACTCATCGGCGAGAGACAGTGCCGGATCTTCGGCGAACTGCGGTTCCGGCTCGACGGGCTGCTCGACGGCAAGGGGCTCTTCCGCGAAGGAAGGCTCGACGGGTCTATCGAAGGCCGGTTCGCGATAATAGGGCTCACTGGCGGCAAAGTCCCGGCTCGGCACCTCGTCGATAAACGAGGCGCGGTCTTCCATGGCGGGGGCCGGCTCTTCGAACACGGGCTCGACATGGCGCACCACCGGCTGGGCGGCGGGGACCGGATCGGCGACGGGCGTCGGCGCGTCATATTGCTCGAAGGCGCGCAGAAGCTCGTCCTCAAGGGCGAGGACGGGATTTTCATGCCGCGGCGCCGCCTGGGCGGCGTCGGGGAAGGTTTTGCTGACACCCTGCACAGGATGCGGCTCGAAGTTGACGAGGCGGGCAAGCTCGCTCAACGGATCATCTTCTGCCAAGAGATCCGTGTCAGCGGTTCCGCTTCGCGCGAAGTTCTTGTCTGCCATACTGCTTCCCACTCACAAGCTACAAAGACGCGTTTGCCAGCTTATTGTGGGCAAATGGTGACGTTATCGCATTTCATCCGGTGCTGCGGTGCCTGTAATGGACAGGCCCGACTTAAGAACAGACGCGACAGCGTGCACCAGCCCAAGTCTGGCGATACTCAATTCTCTATTTTTATCGTTAACAAACCGTAATTCCGGCTGTTCCTTACCTTTGTTCCAGTGCGCATGGAACGCGCTGGCAAGATCATAGAGATAAAACGCGATGCGGTGGGGCTCCTGCGCAAGTGCTGCGCCTTCGACCACGCGGGGATATTCCGCCAGCTTGGCGAGAAGCTGCAACTCACTGGAATCCGAGATGTTTCCGGCGATCGCGCCGGCCAGATCGAGCGAGGCTATATCGAGACCCGGGAAAGCTTCGGCGGCCTGCCGGAACACCGACATGCAACGAGCATGGGCATACTGCACATAGAAGACCGGATTGTCCTTGGACTGCTCCGTCACCTTGGCGAAGTCGAAGTCGAGCGGCTCGCTGTTCTTGCGGTAGAGCATCATGAAGCGCACCGAATCGCGGCCGACTTCCTCGACCACGTCACGCAGCGTGACGAAATCGCCCGAACGCTTCGACATCTTCACCGGCTCGCCGTTACGGTAGAGCTTGACGAGCTGGCACAGCAGCACGGTCAGCTTGGCCTTACCTTCGGAGACGGCGCGAGCGACGGCCTCCAGACGCTTGACGTAGCCGCCATGGTCGGCGCCGAGCACATAGATCATCTCTTCGAAACCGCGATCGAACTTGTCCTTGAAGTAGGCAACGTCGGCGGCGAAGTAAGTATAGGAACCATCCGACTTGATCAGCGGGCGGTCGATATCGTCGCCAACTTCCGTCGAGCGGAAGAGCGTCTGCTCGCGGTCTTCCCAGTCTTCCGGAAGCTGCCCCTTCGGCGGCGGCAGCACGCCCTTGTAGACATGACCCTTGAAGGTGAGATCGTTGATGGCGGTGCGGATCGGCGCGCCGTTTCCGGCATGCAGCGAACGCTCCGAGAAGAAGACATCGTGATGCACGTTGAGGGCTGCGAGGTCCTCGCGGATCATCGCCATCATCATCGCGATGGTCTTTTCCTTGACGATCGGCATCCACTGATGCTCGGGCATGGCGCGCAGCGACGTACCGTGCTCGGCAGCCAGCGCCTCACCGACGGGAACCAGATAGTCGCCCGGATAGAGGCCCGACGGAATTTCGCCGATCGCCTCGCCCAGCGCCTCGCGGTACCGCAGGAAGGCCGAGCGCGCCAGCACGTCGATCTGCGAGCCGGCGTCGTTGATGTAATATTCCTTGGTGACGTCATAGCCGGCAAAGCCGAGCAGGTTGGCAAGCGCATCGCCCACCACCGCGCCACGGCAATGGCCGACATGCATCGGCCCCGTGGGATTGGCCGAGACATATTCGACATTGACCTTGCGGCCGGCGCCGAGCGAACCGCGGCCGTAATCCGTGCCGGCCGCGATCACGGCGGCAAGCAGCTTCTGCCAGTAGGGAACGGAAAGGCGGACGTTGATGAAGCCCGGGCCCGCCACGCTGACATCGGCGACCTCGGGATCGTTCTTCAGCTCGGCGACGATGAGGTCGGCGAGCGCCCGCGGATTGAGGCCGAGCGGCTTGGCAAGAACCATCGCCGCATTGGTCGCGACATCGCCATGGCTCTGGTCGCGCGGCGGTTCGACGCTGATTCGACCGAAATCGAGCTCGGATCGCTTTTCGCACACGATCTCGAGACCTTCGAGCACGGTTTTGATTCTGCTGTCGAAATCAGTAAAAAGGTTCATCTCGTCCATCCACGCGCAGCGGCGCCCTGCGGGGGCCAGGCCTGCGAAGAAGTTCAGGTGGGCGGGTGACTATCGCAATTCCGGGGTATGGTCAAACAGCCGCCGGTGCGTGTCTATCGCGTAATTGTCGGTCATTCCGGCGAGATAATCGCCGACATGACGGGCACGGGCCGATTCCGGCATGGTCGCGATACGGTCCACCCAATAATGCCCCTGCATGAGCTGCGGGTCGTCCATATAGGCGTGGTAGAGGTCCGTCAGGATCGAGGCGGCGTTGGCGCGCACGCGCATCACTTCCGGGTGGCGGTAGATGCGGGAGAACAGCAGTTTCTTGATCTGCCGGTCCGTCACCGCCATCTCCTCGGAGAAGGTCGCGAGGCAGCGATGGGCCTTGCGCACGTCGTCGGCGCTTTCAGGGCGCTCGTCGTGAATCGCCTGCTGGGCGTAGCCGATGACGTCCTCCACCATGGCGGTGATCTGGCGGCGCATGATCTCGTGGGTGAAGCGCGGTTCTTCCAGCCCCGGATAACGGTCGTGCACTTCCTTCATCAGCCGCGCGAGGAACGGCACCTCCTCCAGCATCTCGAATTCGAGATAGCCGGAGCGCAGACCGTCGTCGATATCATGGGTGTTGTAGGCGATGTCGTCGGCAATCGCCGCCACCTGCGCCTCCAGACTGGCGAAGCTCGAAAGCTCCAGATCGTGCACGGCGCAATATTCGAGGATCGGGCGCGGCACGTCGTCGCCATGCGTGCACTCCCCTGTCGGGCCGATCAGCGGGCCGTTGTGCTTGACGAGGCCTTCGAGGCTTTCCCAGGTGAGGTTGAGGCCGTCGAAATCGGCATAGCGGCGCTCCAGCTTGGTGACGATGCGCAGCGACTGGGCATTGTGGTCGAAACCGCCGAAGGGTTCCAGCACCTCGTGCAGCGCATCCTCGCCGGTATGGCCGAAGGGCGTGTGGCCGAAATCGTGCACCAGCGCGACGCCTTCGGCGAGGTCCTCGTCGAGCTTCAGGGCGCGGGCCAGCGCGCGGGCGATCTGCGCGACCTCGATCGTGTGGGTCAGCCGGGTGCGATAGTGGTCGCCGTCGGCGGCGATGAAGACCTGCGTCTTGTGCTTGAGGCGGCGAAAGGCGGTGGTGTGGACGATGCGGTCGCGGTCGCGCTGGAAATCCGAGCGCGTCGGGCTTTCCGGCTCGGGAAAGAGCCGCCCGCGGGTCGCCCAGGGGTCGGAAGCGTAGATGGCGCGCTGTCCCGCGCCGAAACCGAGCGCATATCTGTCAAACGTCATTCGTCACCTGCATTCACGCCGCCCATTGACGCGACCTCAATGCCTTCATACCTATAGTGTGCATAGCGGCAAGTCCGGCTGCAAGCTGCGCTTGAAAGACAAGTCTTTTCAGAGATTTGCTTCAGGCATCGTGTGACAGCAGGACCGTTCGGCATCCCATTTGCCGGCCGTGTGAGACAAGCGATTCTCTCCGGATCTTGACCCCGGCAGGAGGCAGACATGACCGACAAGCTCGTAACCCTATCCGACGCCGCGGCACGGCGCATCGCCTCGATCCTCGGCTCGTCGCCGGAAAAGCAGGCGCTGCGCGTTTCCGTCGAAGGCGGCGGCTGCTCCGGCTTTTCCTACAAGTTCGACCTTGTCGAGGACCAGCAGGATGACGACCTGGTGCTCGAAAAGGACGATGCGAAAGTGCTGATCGACCAGCTTTCCCTCGTCTACATGGACGGATCCGAGATCGACTTCGTCGACAACCTGCTCGGCCAGTCCTTCCAGATCAAGAACCCGAACGCCGTCGCAAGCTGCGGCTGCGGCACCAGTTTCTCGATCTAAACCAACCCAACAGGAACCCGCATGCCGATCAAGATTGCCACCTGGAACATCAACGGCGTGCGGGCACGCATCGACAACCTCCTCGCCTGGCTCAGGGAATCGGCCCCGGACATCGTCGCGCTGCAGGAAATCAAGACCGTCGACGAGAGCTTTCCGCGTAGCGAGATCGAAGCGCTCGGCTATCACGTCGAGACGCATGGCCAGAAGGGTTTCAACGGCGTCGCTCTCCTCTCGAAAATCCGCCCCGACGAGGTGAACCGCGGCCTTCCCGGCGGCGACGGCGACGAACAGGCGCGCTTCATCGAAGGCGTGTTCTCCGTCGAAGGCCGCGCGATCCGCGTCTGCTCGATCTACCTGCCGAACGGCAATCCGGCGGACGATCCGGTGAAATATCCCTACAAGCTCGCCTGGATGGACCGGCTCGTCGCCTTTGCCGAGAACCGGCTGGCGCTGGAGGAGCCGCTGGTGCTTGCCGGCGACTACAATGTCATTCCCGAGCCGCACGATTGCTGGGACGTCAAGGTCTGGGAGCGGGACGCCCTCTACCTGCCCGCAACCCGGCAGGCCTTCCGGCGGCTGGAAAACCTCGGCCTCACCGATGCGGTGCGCGCCACGTCCGACGGCGTGCCGCTCTATACGTTCTGGGATTACCAAGGCGGATGCTGGCCGAAGAATTTCGGCATCCGCATCGATCATCTCATGCTGTCGGCGGAAGCCTCGGACCGCCTCATCTCGACGGCCGTCGAAAAGCATGTGCGCAACTGGGAAAAGCCGTCCGACCACGTGCCGGTCGTGGCGCTGCTGGATTTTGCCGCCTAGCTTTTCGCGGCGAGGCGCGCTTATTCGTTGGGATTGAAGCGGATGCTCTGCGCGAGCGCGACGCCCTTGCGGCGGTCCTCCTCGCTTGCGACGGAGAAGGCCTCTTCCTGATTGGCCTGCAGCCAGGCACAGTCCTTGGGCAGACAATGGTCGAGGGCCGCGGTCATCATGGCAAGGCCGCGGGCGGTATCGCCTTCCTGGAAGATGATGTTGCCGAAGAGGCCCATGGCGCCGGCATGGCCGTTGTTGCGGGCGCGGTTCAGCCATTTCTTGGCCTGATGGACGCTGACCGAACCGCCCTCGCCCGTCAGCATCATGCGGCCGAGCTGGAACTGCGCTTCCGGAATGCCGAAGGCGGAAGCCGCCTGGAAATAGAGCTGGCGCGCCTGCGAGAGGTCGATCTTGACCGGACTGTCGGGAATGCCGCGGCGGTAGTAGCTGGCAAGCGCGATCAGCGCATTGGCGAAATAGCCGGTGTCTTCCGAGCCCGGCTCGACGCCGGCCTGCGCGATCTCGCTGTAGATCTTGAAGGCTTCGAGGTCGTTCTCCGGCACGCCGTCGCCGTCGGCATACATGTTGGCGAGCGCCCAGCGCGAACCGGTATGGCCCTTTTCCGCCGCGTAGCGGTAGGCCTCGACGGCGTCGCCCTTGCGACCTTCCTTGTAGGAGAAGAAACCGAATTTGAAGAGGTCGAAGGGGCCGCTTTCCTTGCTGACGCCGGCCTGGGGGTCGAATGCGAGGGCCTGTGGCGCCACCCAGGAGGACAGCGAGAGGCAAAGGCCCATTACCAGTACTTTCATCGGCAACAACTCGGACTTGGGCATCACTTCAACAATTCCGCGCCTCGCCTTCCTGTCCGTGCCGAACCGGAAATGCACGGGTCTCGTGCGGCTTCCCGGCAGTTTCGGCGACAATGACATCGGCTGGCTCATGGTTTCCCTTGGCGCGGTTCCACGCGTCTACATGCCCCTATCGCTGCGCCCCGTTTGTGGCGGGAAATGGACATTTCGTCGCTTGCCCATGGGTGTAGCAAACTCTGGAAAAAAATGTGTTGCGATTCCGTCACATATTTTCAGAGGTCGCTACGGTTTCCCCATGAGAGGTGACCGGCAGCAACGGAACATTAACCAAGAAAAAGGGCCCGGCTATGACGCCGAGCCCGATTCCGGATCGAAAACCGCCGGTTCAGAACGAGATCTTGTAAGACCCCGTCACGCCATAGGCCCAGCCGCCGCCGCCGGTGGCATTGAACGCAGCGCCTTGGGTTGTCGACTGACTTCCAGTCGACATGTGGGTAACGCCCGCCCCAAAGCGCAAATCGCCAGGGCCAACTTTAGCCAGAACGCCGGCGCCGAGCGTGACTGAATCTTCGTGGATATCAGCGCCCGTGCTGACGCCACTGTCCCACGTCAAATTGATCGTACCGGTCAGCTTTTCATTGAACACATGGGCAACACCAGCTTGAACGGTCCAACCGTCTTTCCAATTGTAAACGTCTTTCTTATCGCTTCCACCAATTCTGTAGTTGAGTGCATCCAGAACGCTCCAGTCGGTCCACTTAGCCGAACCATAGACGAGCCAACCAGGAGCGACGCCGGTCTGAGCCGAAAGCTTCAAAGACTGAGGCATCGTCCCGTAGCCGGATGCTGAATAAGAGCCAACAGGCAGCGGCGGCAAGACAGAATCTGAAACATCTAGATATCCCTCATCCGATTGGTGCTTGACCTGCGAGCGATACATCAGCGATACGCGCAGAGCGTATTCCGTAATCTCATATGCGGCGCCAATTCTGTATCCGTACGCGGCGTTATCTTCTATATGTAGCTTGGCATTCAGTAGGGCCGGCGCAGGACTTTCAGCAGTCGCATCATATGTAAAATCTTGAATGAATACGCCACCAAGAAGATGCAACTTTCCGGCACCGACATCGAGCTTCACATCGCAAGTCGTACCAAACTCGTTCGTTTCAAAGCCTTTGTCGCTGTACCGTTTACTTGGGTCCGCAATTTTTGACCGCGCGTCAGGCCCATAAGTCGCATCCGCGCCAAACGGTTGAGTATAGGTCAGTGCACACGCGAAATTCTCTGAAATTCCAATTTTTGCGGCAACGCTCGGAATCCAGTAATCGTTCGAATAGACCCCGTCATGGTTCGCTGTCCCGCCCGTCGTCTTGAACGTCCGGCGCGGGGAAACGTAGGTCGCGCCGGCGCGGAAGATGAAGTCGCCGCTTTCGAACAGGATGTCGGTGTCGGCCTCGCCGCGGCTGTAGCCGCCGGCTTCGGCCGTGCTTGCCAGCGCGGCCAGCGCCACGGCGGCGAGAATTCCATTCTTGAAGATCTTACCGATCATCCATGCTCCCCCAAATGTCCCTGACGGCCTCTCCACCGCCATTTCGCAGCTGACTATCGAAGAGGAGTGCGGGCTTGGCAAATCCCAGTTTTTGCCTGTGATTCTCATATGCCGCTCGCAAAATTACGTAAGATTTTTTTGAAGCCCCTCAGCAATTCGAGGCTTCGAAATAATGTTCCAAGAATCATTTAAAAATCGCTAAAATATAGATGAACGTTTCAACGCCACTTCAGCATGTCACTTTTCGGACACATCGGGGAATTTGCATCCGCGACCCCTGAACGAAAAAACCGCGCCGTGTGAACGGCGCGGTTTTTCAGGGTTTTGCAACGACGGGCTGTAGAATCAGCCTGCTTCGCTGACGCGCGTCAAAGCCACGGAAAGGCTGGCAAGCTGCTGCTCCAGCTCGGTGAAGCGCTCGCGCTCGGCCTCGACCACTTCGGGCTTGGCATTGGCGACGAACTTCTCGTTCGAGAGCTTGCCCTGAATGCGACCGGCTTCGGCCTTCGCCTTGTCGATCGCCTTTTCCAGGCGGGCCTTTTCGGCGGCCAGGTCGATCAGTTTGCCGAGCGGCAGGCAGACGGTCGCCTCGCCGACGACGATCTGGGCCGCGCCCTTGGGCGCCGCCTCCTCGAGGCGGATGTCCTCCACGCGGGCGAGACGGCGGATGGCCGAGTCATGCGTGGCGAGCCGCGCCTTGGTCAGCGCGCCGGCGCCGACGACGACCAGCGGCGCCGTTGCGCTCGGCGGCACGTTCATCTCGGCGCGGACCGAGCGGATGCCGGAGACGAGATCGACCAGCCAGTTGATCTCGTCGGCTGCCGCCTCGTCCGCATAGGCGGGCGCCGGCCATTCGGCATGGCAGATCATGCTCTCGCGCGTTACGCCCTCGCCCGCCGTGTGCGCCCAGAGCTCTTCCGTCATGAAGGGCATGAACGGGTGCAGGAGCTTGTAGGTCTCCTCCAGCACATAGGCCGCGCAAGCCTGCGATTCCGCCTTGGCCGCTTCGTCCTCGCCACTGAAGACGGGCTTCAGCAGTTCCAGATACCAATCGCAGAACTGGTTCCAGATGAAGCGGTAGAGCGTGCCGGCCGCGTCGTTGAAGCGGTAGGTCTCGATTGCCTCGGTAACGTCGCGCGCCGTGCGGGCAAGCTCCGTCAGGATCCAGCGATTGATCGTCAGCGAGGCCGTTTCCGGCACGAAATGCGGATCGGTCTTCACGCCGTTCATCTCGGCAAAGCGCGTGGCGTTCCACAGCTTGGTGCCGAAGTTGCGGTAACCGGCAATGCGCGCCGGGTCGAGCTTCACGTCGCGGCCCTGCGCGGCCATGATGGCCAGCGTGAAGCGCAGCGCGTCCGCACCGTATTCGTCGATCAGCTCGAGCGGGTCGATGACGTTGCCCTTGGACTTCGACATCTTCTGCCCGTTCTTGTCGCGCACCAGCGCGTGGACATAGACGGTGTGGAACGGCTCGACCGGGTTGCCGAACTCGTCCTTCATGAAGTGCAGGCCCATCATCATCATGCGGGCGACCCAGAAGAAGATGATGTCGAAACCGGTGACGAGAACGTCGGTCTGGTAATATTTCTCCAGTTCCTTCGTCTGCTCCGGCCAGCCGAGCGTCGAGAACGGCCAGAGCGCGGAGGAGAACCAGGTGTCGAGCACGTCCTCGTCACGCGTCAGGATCTCGCCCGGCGCAAAATTCTCCAGCTTCTCCTCGACCCAGGCCTTCCACGGGCCTTCATGGGCGATGTAGTGCTGGATGGCGGCGTGCAGTGCCTCTTCCTCGGTCTTTTCGACGAAGACCTGACCGTCCGGGCCGTACCAGGCCGGAATCTGGTGACCCCACCAGAGCTGGCGGGAGATGCACCAGGGCTCGATGTTCTCCATCCACTCGAAATAGGTCTTTTCCCAGTTCTTCGGAACGAAGTTGGTGCGGCCCTCGCGGACGGAGGCGATGGCGGGCTTGGCCAGCGTCGCGGCATCGGCGAACCACTGATCGGTCAGCATTGGCTCGATGACGACGCCGGAACGGTCGCCGAAGGGCTGCATGACCTTCTTGTTCTCGACATAAGGGACGTCGTTGCCCTCGGCGTCCTTGACGGTGACGGCAAGGCCTTCAGCATTGATCGCCTCGACGATGCGCTTGCGCGCCTCGTAGCGGTCGAGGCCGCGATATTCGTCCGGGACGAGATTGATGTCGTCGACTTCCGCCTCGCTCGGAACGTCGCCGGACTTGGCGATCTCCAGCGCCTGCGCCGCATAGACAGCATAGGGCTCGCCGTCGGCACGCATGGAAGCCTGCGTGTCCATCAGCCGGTAGAGCGGGATATTGTTGCGGCGGGCGACCTGATAGTCGTTGAAGTCGTGCGCGCCGGTGATCTTCACCGCACCGGAGCCGAAATCCTTCTCCGGATATTCGTCGGTGATGATCGGGATCAGGCGGCGGTGCTCCTTGGGGCCGACCGGAATCTCGCAGAGCTTGCCGACGATGGGCGCATAGCGCTCGTCGGACGGATGGACGGCGACCGCGCCGTCGCCCAGCATCGTCTCGGGACGGGTGGTGGCGATGGAAATGTAGTCGCGCTCTTCCTGGAAGACGACGTTGCCGTCGGCGTCCTTCTCGACATAGGTATAGGTGGCGCCGCCGGCCAGCGGATACTTGAAGTGCCACATATGGCCGTCGACTTCCCGGTTCTCGACCTCGAGGTCGGAAATCGCCGTCTCGAATTTCGGGTCCCAGTTGACCAGTCGCTTGCCGCGATAGATCAGGCCTTCCTTGTAGAGCGAGACGAAGACTTCCAGGACGGCGGCGGAAAGCCCCTCGTCCATGGTGAAGCGCTCGCGCGACCAGTCGCAGGACGCGCCGAGGCGCTTCAGCTGGTTGAAGATCAGGCCGCCCGATTCCGCCTTCCACTCCCAGACCTTCTCGACGAAGGCCTCGCGGCCCATCTCGCGGCGGCCCGGAAGCTTCTCGGCGGCGAGCTTGCGCTCGACGACCATCTGGGTCGCGATGCCGGCATGGTCCATGCCCGGCTGCCACAACACGTCCTTGCCGCGCATGCGCTCGAAGCGGACCATGATGTCCTGCAGCGTGTTGTTGAGGGCATGGCCCATATGCAGCGAGCCCGTCACGTTCGGCGGCGGAATCACGATGGTGAAGGTCTCGGCGCCGGGCTTTGCGCCCTCGCCGGCGCGGAAAGCATCCGCATCTTCCCACATCTTGGCAATTCGCGGCTCGACCGCTGCGGAATCATAGTTCTTTTCAAGCATTTTCGTGCGTGGCCTGCTGTTTGTCGGTGGGTTTTGTAAACCGGATGGCCGGCATGAAGTCAACAATATCAGAAGAAAAGCCGCGCCGGGGGTTCGGCGCGGCTCAAATCGTCTTTTCGGTGAAGAAAAGCGGCGGCGATCAGCGGCGGGGGCCGCGCGCCACCCGCTCGATCTCCTCGCGCACCAGCCGCTCCACGAGGGTCGGCAGGTTGTCGTCGAGCCATTCCTGCAGCATCGGGCGCAGCATCTCCTCGGCGATCTCGTCGAAGGAGCGGCGCGGGCCGGCATCGAGGGCTTCCGCCAGCGCGCCGAAGGACTGGGCGACACGCTCGCCGACGGCCGGCGACACGAGCGCGGCGATATCCCGGCCGGGTGCTGCGTCCTCGGTGTGAATCTCCACCGCCGGGGCGAAGGCCTCGATGCGTTCCTCAACCGGCTCGATCTTCTCGGCAGGCTGCGGCGCAGGCGCATCATGGCTTGCCGTCGCGGCCATGCGCGCGGTCATCAGCGGATTCTGCTCGCGGGCGATGGCCGGGACCGGCTCGATCGGCAGGGTTTCGGCCGTCTCGCGGTTAGCGGCGACATGGCGCTCTGAGGCGGCGCGCACGCGCGCGGCGACATCGGCCAGCGACATGGCCGGCTGCGCGCCCTGCTCCGGCCGATGGATCGGCTGGACGATGGCGGAATGCTGCTCCTCGGCATGGAAGCGGTCGACCACGACGGGGCTGTCCAGCAGGCTCGAATGGCTCTCGGTGGTGATGTCGAAGCCGTCGTCCTCGCCGGCATCGTGGGCCAGGTCCGGCTGCGCTTCGTTGTTCTCGATGATCTTGCGGATGGACGCCAGGATTTCATCCATGGACGGTTCACGCGCTACATTCGGCTGAGCCATTTCTATCCCCGTTCTCTGCGGCGTCCGCGACCTGCCGCAGGAGGCGTGCCGGACATGCCGAAGACCCTAGGCGAGTTCGGCGGCGAACTAAATCGCTGCGAATCAAGTGTTATAAGTGATGCACAGATTTGTTTGGCCTGCCAAGGCCCGGGCCGGCCCCGCAAAAAAACAAAGGCCCGCCGGACGAGCGGCGGGCCTTTCGATATCCGTCCCTTTCGGGAAAGCTCAGAAGACGAATTCCTTCGCCTTGCGGAAGCCGGGAAGCGGCTTGACGGCGGTGTTGAAGACGTTGCGCTCGGCAACCCGGCCGCTTTCCTTGATATAGAGGCGTGCCTGCGAGGCGTTGCCGTAGCCCTCGACGACGACGAGGCGACCGCCGTCACGCAGCTGGGCGAAAAGCGGCTCGGTGACATATTCGACGGCGCCGTGCACGAAGATCACGTCATAGGGCGCTTCCGGCGCATAGCCGGCTTCCAGGTCGCCGGTCACCACCGCGACATTGTCGAAGCCGAGGCGGGCGAGCGTTTCCGTTGCCGTCGCGGCAAGGTCCGCATCGCTTTCCAGCGCGACGACGGAGCTGCCGAGCCTGGAAAGGACGGCCGAGGCGTAGCCGGTGCCGCAGCCGACTTCCAGCACGACGTCGGCCGCCGCGATATCTGCAAGCTGGATCAGCTTTGCGAGCGGCGACGGCTCCATGAGATAACGGCCGGGCGCAAGCTGGATGTCGTTGTCGATATAGGCGAGCGGCCTTGCCGCCGCCGGCACGAACTCTTCCCGCGGCACGGTGAGGAAGGCGTCGAGCACCTCGTGCGACGTCACATCCGTCGTACGGATCTGGTTGTCCACCATCTTCGTGCGCGCTGCATTGTAGTCAATCATCTCTGGCCCTTAAGAATGAACGGCGAAGACCGGCGCAAAGGCCCGGCCCGCGCCGGATGCGTTGCAATTCTCATAGTGCGGTTTCGGGGCGGGTGTCCATAGGCAGCGGGCCGCTCGGCGCAAAAACAGCACCCTTCGCCAACCTGACCTTATCATGAATAAATTACTCAACATATTATTGCCTGCCATATGCATAATGTCGTATTGAGCACTCAGGTTTTAGCGGCCCTCACCGGCCGCGCCCGCCCGATTCCCGGAGCGGGCTTCGCTTGAATTGAGACATGCAAGAGGAATACGCCGTGCTCAAACGGTCTCGACTGCACTTCGCGATCATCCTGATGGCACTCGCCATGCCGCACGCCGTTTCGGCACAGAGCCAGGAGACGCCGTCGGCCCAGACGGATGCCGGACAATCCACCGGCGCCACGACGACGACCACCACGACGGACACGACGTCCCGGCCGGCAGCGGTGGAGAACACCACGCCGAACCAGGCGGCCGGAACCGGGGCCGACGCCGCGCAGGACGACGAGGACGCGACCGAGCTCGACGTCGTCGACGACGCGGAAGGCGCCCGCCAGGCCGGCCTGCCGCACGACCTTTCACCCTGGGGCATGTTCATGGCGGCCGATATCGTCGTCAAGGGCGTGATGACGGGTCTTGCCTTCGCCTCGGTCGTGACCTGGACCGTGCTGCTCGTCAAGCTCGCCGAGCTCGGTGCCGCCCAGCGCTCGGCCCGCAGCGCCGTGCGCCAGCTCATTGCCGCCCGCGGGCTGGAGGACGGCGAACAGGCGCTCGGCCGCAACCGCGGCGTCGCCGCGCGCATGACCCGCGCCGCCCGCGAGGAGATGGAGGCTTCCGAGCCCGTGCTCGATCACGTCTCCGACGGCGGCGTGAAGGAGCGCATCGCCTCCCGCCTCGCCCGCATGGAAGTGCATGCCGGCCGCCGCATCGCCAAGGGCACCGGGCTTCTGGCCACCATCGGCTCCACGGCGCCCTTCGTCGGCCTCTTCGGCACGGTCTGGGGCATCATGAACTCGTTCATCGGCATCTCGAAGGCGCAGACCACGAACCTCGCCATCGTCGCGCCCGGCATCGCCGAGGCGCTGCTGGCGACTGCCATCGGCCTCGTCGCCGCCATCCCGGCCGTCGTGATCTACAACTTCCTCGCCCGCGCCATCACCGGCTACCGCCAGCAGCTTGCCGACGCCTCAGCCGCCATCGAGCGCCTTGCGAGCCGCGACCTCGACATGCGCCGTGCCCAGCGCCAGCCCGCGCAGCGCAGCGCCACCTCCTTCGTGAAGGTCGGGTAACGCCATGGCCAGCAAGATCAGGGAAGGCGGCGACGACCTCGAGGAGAACAGCGAAATCAACGTGACGCCATTCATCGACGTCATGCTGGTGCTGCTCATCATCTTCATGGTGGCCGCCCCGCTCGCCACCGTCGACATCAATGTCGACCTGCCCTCCTCTGTCGCCCAGCCGACGCCGCGCGAGGACAAGCCGGTCTTCATGACGCTGAAGAAGGACCTCACGGTCTCCATCGGCAACGGCGAGATCGCGCGCGACAATTTCGGCCCCGAGATCGACGCCGTGACGGAAGGCAACAAGGATGCGCGCATCCTGCTGCGCGCCGACAAGGCCGTCGACTACGGCAGCGTCATGGACGTGATGAACCTCTTGCGCGGCGCCGGCTATGCCAAGATCGCCCTTGTCGGCCTCGAAGGCGCATCGGCGCAATGACCCGGAACGGCGCGCTTTACGGCGCGCCTTCCGCCGCTTCCAAAAAAAGCTTGGCATTCGGCATGAATGCCTCTTGCACCCTGTCTAAATTCGTTCTAAACGCCCGGCACCACTCGCTTTATAGCAAACGGACGGCCTCGTGGCGGAGTGGTTACGCAGAGGACTGCAAATCCTTGCACCCCGGTTCGATTCCGGGCGAGGCCTCCACTCTCTCTTCAAATCGACGCTCAAGCAATTGAATCGACTTTCGATTTTCGGGAGTGGGCAACTCACGCCCGGCGAGCCCTCAAAAAATCAGGCAAGCGTTCGCTTGGGGAGAACGGTCGACTTCGGCTCCTTGCCATAGACCACCGCCGCGAACATCAGTACGCCGACGAAGACCACCAGCGAACTGACCGCCGCCACCGGCTCGGCCGCGTCGTAGCCGAGATAGAGGACGTAGAGCGAAGGCGCGAGCACGGCTATGCCGGCCGTGTAGATCAGATACTGCAGATGCGCGAAACGCGTCTCGGCCTTGGCCGGATTGAAGGCATAATAGGTGCCGAACAGGGCCATCGTCACCCAGCCGAGAAGGTTTGCATGGGTATGGGCGGCAATGACATTGTGATTGCCGGAGATCGCCATCTGCAGGCCCATGGCGATGCCCACGATCAGAAAGACGATGGCTGTCTTGAAGAATAAGCGAGAAAGCTGCGGCATGACGTTCCCCCGACTCGAACAGCGCCCCATCGACGTGCGCGGGATATTACACCGAATCCTTATCATTTGATAGATTACTAATATTCGAACCGTGCGTTGTGTCGAGGGCCCATGTCTCGACAGGGCTTGCGGATACGCAGTTCGACGTGACCACCCTTCCCTTCTCCCCGCCGGGGAGAAGGGAAATGGGGAATGGTTTCGTTCATATTCGGCAGGCTTGCCGCGGAAGACAGTCCGGAAAGGCTGGCGGCAGAATGCCGGCGCGGCTTCGACCGCCTATTCCGGCTCGTTCGTCGGCCGGACGAGAGAGATGACGCGCGGCTTGGAGGGGGCGTCGAGCCATTCCATCCATTTTTCCCTGTCCTCGATCGTGTCGAAGAAGCGCCACACCTTGAAGCCCTCGCTCGTGGCTTCCAGCATCTCGTCGAGGGAAACGAGTTCGAGGGGCAGCGTCACTTCCGTACCCTCGTAGCGGACGAGATAGACGCCCGGTGCGGCCAGCCGAACCACCTGACCGCTGCCATAACTGCCATCCGGATTGTCAGCGGTGAAATACGTTCCGCTCAACGTGTCGGGTTCGCTGGTATTCATGGATATTCGATGCCCTTTCGACAATTCATTCAAGCGCGCTGGCCCTGCCCACTGACGGGCGGCGGCGGCGCAGCTTCAGAGTATCCGGTCGGTCAGGCAGGACGCAAGCCGGCTTCCTGCGGCGGCCGGGGATACGCCCGCCCTCCTCCTCATGCCCTGCCGTTCAGCCCTTCAGGCCCGGCACCGCCTTTGCGCGCCGGTGAAAATCCACGCGGACCACATTGGGCGCCTGCCCGGCGGCAAAAGCGCTCGGCGGTGCCGAACCGACGGCCGGGATGTCGACCCCGCTCGCGGCTTCGTTTCCCGCCTGCATCTCCTTCAGCTTGCGGTACATCTGCACGACAAGCTTCTTGTAGAAGGCGATGATCTGCTGGTGCTCGCATCGCCGGATATAGAGTTCGTCGAACCGCTGACTCATCTTCCTCACGCCTCCGCTCTTGCAGGGATGGAATTCGTGAGAATTTCAACGGTTCCTAAAACGCTGGCCTTATGGCTAACGATTCGTGACCGACCGCGCCAGAACGGTCACAGGACGGTGAAGATGTCGGGGCCCTTCGGAATTTCTTCTCCATCGTCGATCTGGATTTCGAGCGCCGCGAACTGCTCGCGCAGCCATTTGGCCGCGGGCCCCGCGGGGCGCTGCTTGTTCCAGATGAGTTCGAGCGCAACCGGATGCGCCCCTTCGTCGAACTGGAGCGGCGGCGTCGCGAGTTCCGTGGCGAGCGGCGAATTGCCGAGAATATGCGCGGGGATCAGCGCCCAGCCGATCCCCCGGTGCAGAATCTGCAGGATCACCCAATGGCTCTCGACCCACCAGACTTCCGCGGCAACGCGCAGCCGATGGGTCTCCGCGCCGTCGCTGCGTTTGGCCACCATGATCTGGCGGTGGCGGCGAAGCTCCTCCCAGGTCACGGCGCCATCCGCCAGCGGGTGGTTGCGGCCGCAGACGAGAAGAAGCGGTACCCAGCCGATGGTGTGGAAGCCGAGCGTCGGCGGCAGGTCGTCTTCCCGCCACATCACGCCGAGATCGACCTTGCCCTCCAGAACGAGCCCGGCGACATCGCGGGTGGAGGGAAAGAGCAATTCGAGCTCGACATGGGGAAAGCGCCGCGCGAAGGCGGCAAAAAGCGCGCCGATGGCCGGCTCGGGATAGAATTCGTCGACCGCCACGGCCAGGCGCGTTTCGACATGCTCCTCGAAGCTGCGCGCCACGCCGATCAGGTGCTCGCGGCGGTCGAGGATGAGCCTTGCCTCGGGGAGCAGGCGCCTGCCCGCCTCCGTAAGCGTCGGATTGCGCGTGGCGCGGCTGAAGAGTTTTACGCCGATATCGTCCTCCAGCGAGGAGACCAGCAGGCTCACCGCCGACTGCGCCTTGCGCAAATGCCGGGCGGCGGCGGAGAACGAACCCTGTTCGGCGGCAGCGACAAAGGCGTCGAGCTGGTCGAGTGAGACGGTCATCTATCCGTATTCCAGATGGTATCTAACTTTTCCATCCACGAATATCAGATAGAAGTAAGCGCAACAACGAACGAGGACATGAAATGCGCAGCTTCAGCGACCGGGTCCGTCACGCGGTCTTGTTCGAACTCATCGGCCTTGCGATCTTCACGCCGGGCGCGGCTCTGCTGTTCGACCAGCCGATGAGCCATATGGGCGTGATCGGGATCGTCTCCGCCACGGCGGCGACCATCTGGAACTTCGTCTTCAACCTGGCCTTCGACAGGACCATGCTGCGCCTTCGCGGCAGCGTGCAGAAGACGATGGCGATCCGCGTGCTTCACACAGGGCTTTTCGAGGCCGGACTGATCGTCCTCCTCATCCCGTTCATCGCGTGGTATCTCGGCATCAGCCTCCTCACGGCGCTGCTGCTCGATATATCGGTGGTTGCCTTCTACCTGGTCTATGCCTTCGTCTTCAACATCGCCTACGACCGGGCCTTCCCCATCGAAACCGCTCCGCTGCCGCGCGTATCCGCGTGAGGCAGCGGGCCTGCCTTCAAATTGCCACAGGCGTTAAGGGACTGTTTTCATTACAGCATTGTAATCTTTCATTCAGTTTTCGTTCATCGATCCGGACATAGGGTCCTCTCACCGACAACAAGGAGCCCAACGATGAAAATCTTCACCCGCACCCTTCTCGCCGCCGTCGCCCTTTCCTTTGCCGCCGCGCCGATGGCGCAGGCCCAGCAGTATGGCGGGCACGACCGCAAGCCCGGCCACTCCTCCTCCTGGGACAAGAAGCAGCAATACAAGAAGCGCCACAACTGGCGTAAGGGCGAACGTTATTCCGACTGGAAGCGCCGTCCGCCGGTTCGTGACTACCACCGCTACGGCCTGCGCAAGCCCGCCCGCGGCCAGCAGTGGGTGAAGGTGGACAACAGCTACCTCCTGATGAGCGTCGCCACCGGCCTCATCCTCGGCGTCGCAGCCGCCCGTTAAGAACAAAACGCCACCGCAGCCTTCGCCGCGGTGGCGTTTTTCCTTGCCCAGCAATCAGCGAAGAAGCAGCGCCGTGCCGTAAAGCCCAAGGGCGAAGACCGTGTGCGCGACGAGATTGAGCGCCCGCACCGTATTGGCATTCGGCAGTTTCGAGGCGGCGACGCCGATGCCGAGGCCGGGCTGCAGCAGGAACCAGCCGGCACCGACGGTCACGATGCCGAGAATCCATGCCGGCAGGAAGGTGGGCGCCGCGAACCAGCCTGCCCCCATGACCAAAGCCAGAATGACCCCATAGAGAATGCCGACGGCATAGTGGCCGATCCAGCCGAGCGCCAGTTCGCCGGCATAGGGCTCGGCCTTGCCGATATCGTCATGAAAGACGGTTCCGTTCTTCAAATGCCAGAACCATCGGCCGACCGGCGCCCAGTTCGGCCGCCCCTGGCGGAAGACCTTCCACAGGACGACAGCCCAGGCGTCCATCAGCACCGTCGCGCCGACCCCGATCGCGACACCCTTCAAAAGCAATTCCATGCAATTCCCCTCACCCGCAGATATTCAACGGGTTAGAGCAGGTCCGCCGGCCGGAGGCAACGGCGTTCAGCGCGTATTGCGCCGGGCCTTGCGGCTTGCCCACCACACGGCAAGGCGGCGGCGCTGGCGGCGCACGAAGTGGGAATCGTGCGAAAGCACCAGCAGGCCGAGCGGAACCATCCAGAAACCGAGCACCGGCAGAAAGCCGAGCAGGCCGCCGCAGACGAGAAGGACGCCGATCGTGGTGCGCAGCCAGCGCGATTCCGGCAGTTTCATGCGGAAGGCGCCGACCACGATCTCCCGGGTGCGCGGGTCTATCCCGAAATGCGTCTTGGTTTTCTTTGCCGCCATTCCCTGCCCGTTTCGCTGCAAAGCCCGGTTTTCCAGGGCTCTTCCTCTTCCCAGTTGGAGACTTCTCCACAATCAATCAAGTCCGATGCATTTTTTTGTCAAAAAGCGCTTGGCAAATCGATCAGGCATTTGTATTACGCGCTCACTCCGCAGCGAGCGGATGATCCCTGGTAGCTCAGCGGTAGAGCATTCGACTGTTAATCGACAGGTCGCCGGTTCGAATCCGGCCCGGGGAGCCAGTTTCTAGAAGGGCTGCGCTGAATAGCGCGGCCCTTCTGCTTTTCAGCGCCGCGCACGCAAAAGGGCCGCCGCTCGGCAACCCCTCTTTCATCTTTATCGATCTGGAAATCGCTAGTGCCGGCTTGCCGGCGGGCGCTTCGTGTTCATCTGCAATTCGTGACGGGTGGCGAAGCGGCCGAAGAGGAGGAGGAGCTTGCGTTCTTCTGCCTTGTCGAGCCCGTTCTTGCGGCAATGCTCGAGCACATCGAGAACGTGGCGGGTCTGCCGCAGGCTGAACTGACGATTGTCGATGTGATGGGTCATGGCGGGCTCCTCCGTGCAAAGCGGAAGAGAAACACGCCGGGCCGCGCTTTGTTCCCGGCGTGCGATACGGTCAGGGCACGAGGCCGGCGCCGGTCTGGCCAGCGGTGCGCGCGGCGCCGTAGTCGCGCTCGTGGGCCGTGCGACGGAAGGCCTGGCTGCGCTCGCGCGGGCGGGCGGAGGGATCGCTCAGCGGCGTTCCCATCACCCCGTCCGCATAGGTGCCGGTGGCGATGTCATCGTCGTCGGTAGGGGTGGCCTGAAAAAGTCCGAAAAGCATCGTGGTACCTCCAGTGTCGTCTCAAACGGGCGGCAGGCCTTTCCGTTCCGCCGCTCGCCGATAGACGCAAAATTAACCATGTTTGCTAACAGGACGTTAAAGCCCGCGCGCTTTCGGCCGGCCTGCGGCAGGAAGCCCCTGCCGGAAGAAAAAATCCCTAGCAATCTCCGCCTGACAGGAACACCATTCCTTGCAAAGCCGGCCGCAGCGGCCGAAAAGACGACACCAATCCGGATTTGCAACGCGCGAGGCTCGATTTCCCATGTCCATTCTTCCGTCCGTTCTTGATGCAATCGGCAACACGCCGCTGATCCGCCTCAAGGGCGCCTCGGAAGCGACGGGCTGCGAGATCCTCGGCAAGGCGGAATTCCTCAATCCCGGCCAGTCGGTGAAGGACCGCGCCGCCCTCTCCATCATCCGCGCGGCGGAGCGCTCGGGCGCGCTGCGGCCCGGCGGCGTCATCGTCGAGGGCACGGCGGGCAATACCGGCATCGGCCTTGCGCTGGTGGCGCAGGCGCTCGGCTATCGCACCGTCATCGTCATTCCCGAGACGCAGAGCCAGGAGAAGAAGGACGCGCTGCGCCTACTCGGCGCCGAGCTCGTCGAGGTTCCCGCCGTCCCCTACAAGAACCCGAACAACTATGTGAAGCTTTCCGGCCGCCTCGCCGAGCAGCTTGCTCAAACCGAGCCGAACGGCGCGATCTGGGCAAACCAGTTCGACAATGTCGCCAACCGCGACGCCCATATCGAGACGACCGCGCCGGAAATCTGGCGCGACACGAACGGCAAGGTGGACGGCTTCGTCTCCGCCGTCGGCTCGGGCGGGACGCTTGCCGGCGTCGCGGCCGGCCTTCGCGCCAGGAATCCCAATATCAAGATCGCCCTTGCCGATCCGGATGGCGCAGCGCTCCATAACTTTTATGAGCACGGTGAATTGAAATCCTCCGGCAGCTCGATCACCGAAGGTATCGGCCAGGGCCGCATCACCGCCAATCTCGAAGGTTTTACGCCGGACTATTCCTACAACATCCCGGATTCGGAGGCCGTTCCGCTGGTCTTCGACCTCATCGAGAACGAGGGCATCGCCGTCGGCGGCTCCTCGGGCATCAACATCGCGGGGGCGATCCGCCTTGCGAAGGACCTCGGCCCCGGCCACACGATCGTGACGATCCTCTGCGACTATGCTAACCGCTATCAGTCCAAACTCTTCAACCCGGACTTCCTCGATTCGAAGGGCCTGCCGGTTCCAGGCTGGCTGAAGGCGAAATCGGGGATCAAGGTCCCCTACCAGCCGGTCGAATAGGTATCATGTCCCTTCCCACCACCGCCCTCTTCCGCGACGATTTCTATCTTTCGACGAACGAGGCGGTGGTGACGGCGGTGCACGAGGACGGCGGCATCGAGCTGGACCAGACCTGTTTCTACGCGACGTCGGGCGGCCAGCCCGGCGACACGGGCTTCCTGGAGCGCGCCGACGGCAGCCGCATCGCGCTCGGCCCGGCGGTGACGGGCGCGACCAAGGAGATCATCATCCACCGGCCGCTGGAAGGCGAGGCACCGCCCATCGTCGGCGAGACGGTCGTCGCCCATATCGACTGGGCGCGCCGCTACCGGCTGATGCGCATGCACACGGCCTGCCATCTCCTTTCCGTCGTCTGCCCCTACCCCATCACGGGCGCTGCCGTCGGCGAGGAGGACAGCCGCGTCGACTTCGACATGACGGAGACCATCGACAAGGACGAGGTGACGGCGAAGCTGATGAAGCTGGTCGAGGAGAACCACCCGATCTTCGTCCAGTGGATCACCGACGCGGAGCTGGCGGCCAATCCCGGCATAGTCAAATCCAAGAACGTGCGTCCGCCCATGGGCCTCGGCCGCGTCAGCCTCGTCTGCATCGGCGAGAATTCCGCCGTCGACAGCCAGCCCTGCGGCGGCACCCATGTTTCCGAAACGCAGGAAGTGGGCGCGATCCACATCGCCAAGATAGAGAAGAAGGGCAAGGAGAACCGCCGGTTCCGCATCCGCTTCGGCGCGCCGGCCTCCGAAGCCTGAAGGGAGAGAAACATGTCCAACGAAAAGAGCAGGTTCGTCGTTTCGGCGGATTGGGTGGAAAAGCAGCTCGGCGCGCCGGAATTCCGTATCGTCGACGCCTCCTGGTATCTTCCCGCGCAGAACCGCAACGGCGCGGCCGAATATGCTGGCGGGCACATTCCCGGCGCGGTCTTCTTCGACCAGGACGTCATCGCCGTTCATTCCAGCAGCCTGCCGCATATGGTTCCCGCGCCGGACGTCTTCGCGGCCGAAGTCGGCAAGCTCGGCATTTCCGATACGGACACGATCGTCGTCTACGACGGCCCCGGCATCTTCACCGCGCCGCGCGTCTGGTGGCTGTTCCGCACGATGGGCGCGAAGAACGTCTTCGTCATGGACGGCGGCATCGACGGCTGGAAGAAGGAAGGACGGCCGCTGGAGACCGACCTGCCGGAGCCCGCACCCGCCACCTTCCATACCAATTTCAATCCCTATGCCGTGACCTCCTTCGAGGAAATGCGCGGCATCGTCTCGACCGGCTCGAAGCAGATCGCCGATGCGCGCGGCGCCGGCCGCTTCACCGGCGAGGAAGCGGAGCCCCGCGCCGGCATGCGCTCCGGCCATATGCCGGGTGCAAGGAGCATGCCCTCCGGCACCTTCTCCGAGGGCGGGAAATTCAAGGATCTCGCCAGCCTCCGCCGGCATTTCGAGGCGTCGGGCATCGATCTCTCCAGGCCGGTCGTCACGAGCTGCGGCTCCGGCATCACCGCGGCGATCATCACGCTGGCGCTGCATTCGCTCGGTCACGAGGAAAACACGCTCTATGACGGCTCGTGGACGGAATGGGGCGGGCGAGAGGATACGCCCGTCGTCACCGGGCCCGCTGTCACCGGCAAGGACTGACCATGGCGAAGAAGGCCCAGTCCGCGCCGATATCCGTCACCATCACCGCGCTCGAAATGACCGCGCCGCCGAAGCAGAGCCTGCCGGTGCCGGTCAACGTGCAGACGGCCATCCTCGGCGCGCCGGACATTCCGCTCGCCTTCTACCGCTTCCTCTACCGGCAGGTGGGTAGCCGCTGGCACTGGGTCGACCGGCTGCGCATGGACGACGGGACGCTGGCCGCCACGCTGCACGACAAGCGCAACAGCGTGAGCGTGCTCTATGTCGACGGCGCGCCGGCCGGCTTCTTCGAGCTGCTGCGGATCGACGACGACACGGTCGAGCTCTCCCATTTCGGCCTCTTCGAGCGGGCGCTGGGGCACGGCATCGGCAAATGGTTCCTGCTCCAGACGCTGTACGCCGCCTGGGCGCTCGGGCCGAAGCGGGTCGTCGTCACCACCAACAGCCTCGACCATCCGCGCGCCCTGCAGCTCTACCAGATGTTCGGCTTCTCGCCGGTCGGCACGATGGAGGCGGAGGTCACGCCGCTTTCCGATGCCGAGCTTCTGGCACTCGCCAAGCGCGACTGTCTGATGCCGGCCGAGCGGCGTTAATCACCCTGAACGGTGCCTAACCGGCCGGTTCATCTTTCCTTCAGGTCATCCGTGGCACTTTCCGCCCGAAAGACGAAACCGAAGGAGACACCGTCCATGCAACGCCGCGCCTTTCTGACCGCGTTTGCCGCAACCCTCGCCGCGCCGGCCTTCTCGGGCCTTGCCCTGGCACAGGAAACGCCGTCCGAGGACATGATCCTGCGCCGCCTCGACGCCGCGCCCGCCCGCCGCATGCGCGAGGACGAACGCGTGACCGTGCGCGAGTTCAAGCGCCGCGCGGACCTGCGCCGCGCCGCGCCGTCCATCGATATCCAGTCGATCAATTTCGAGTTCGCCTCGGCCGAAATCCCGCGCTCGGAATATCGCAAGGTGCGCCAGATCGCCCGCGCCATGGAGCAGATCCTGCGTCGCCGCCGCCGCGCCGTCTTCCTCATCGAGGGCCACACGGATGCCGTCGGCTCGGCCTCGTCCAACCAGATCCTCTCCGAGCGCCGCGCAGATTCGCTGAAATGGGTGCTGGTGCGCGAATTCGGCCTGCCCTCCCGCGCGCTGGAAACCGTCGGCTATGGCGAGGAATACCTGCTGGTGCCGACCGAGCGCGAGGAATGGCGCAACCGCCGCGTCACGCTCCGCCGCATCGACGAATTCGTGCGCTGATCGCCCGACCGCCCATTCTCACCGCCGGCCTCGCGCCGGCGGTTTCGATTCCGGGCAGGAAACGGGTGTCGGGCCGGCGGGATTGTATGGATGCTCTCCGCATCAAACGGAGAGCACCACCATGACCATTCGCTTCCTGCCCATGCCCACCGAAACTGCGAACATCTACTGGAGCGGCGGCCCTGATGCCTATAGCATGACGCCCGAGCGCCATGTGTCCGACGGCGACGGCGTGCCCTGCCGGCATTGCCTGCGGCTCGTCGGCGCCGGAGTGCCCTATCTCACCCTCGCCCACCGCCCCTTCCCGGCTCTCCAGCCCTATGCCGAAACCGGGCCGGTCTTCATCCACGCCGGACCGTGCAAGGCCCATGAACCGTCGGAAGCGATGCCGCCGATGCTGACGAGCCGCGATTATATCGTGCGGGGCTATTCGGCGGAAAACCGCATCCTCTACGGCACCGGCGCCGTGGTGCCGAATGCCGATATTCCGGCCTACGCGGAAACTTTGCTTGCGCGCGAGGATGTCGCCTACCTGCACATCCGCTCGGCCCGCAACAATTGCTACCAGTGCCGCGTGGAGCGCGTATGAGAAAGGCCCGGATCGCTCCGGGCCTCGCAGGCGATTGACAAAGCCTCTCACCCCTCCTTCGTCATGGCCGGGCTCGACCCGACCATCCCTGCTCCGGTTGACGCGTGGACCCTCGGGTCTAGCCCGAGGATGACGCGGCGTGTGGGGCGGATGTTCCGGCAGGTCGGGCCCGGACCTTCCGGGCCCTTCCGCCGATACCCTCAAGCCACGTTCAACACCGCCTCCGGCGCGAAGGACTCGTAGCCGAGCGCTTCCGCGACAGCGCGATTCGTCACGCGGCCCTTGTGCACGTTGAGGCCGGCGCGCAGGTGCCGGTCCTCGGCAATGGCCTTCAGGCCCTTGTCGGCGAGCTGGAGGCCGTAGTGGAGGGTCGCGTTGTTGAGGGCGTGGGCCGACGTGACCGGCACGGCGCCCGGCATGTTGGCGACGCAATAGTGCACCACGCCGTCGACCTCGAAGGTCGGGTCGGAATGGGTCGTCGCGTGGGACGTCTCGAAGCAGCCGCCCTGGTCGATGGCAACGTCGACGATGACCGCGCCCTTCTTCATGCCCGAGAGCATTTCGCGGGTGACGAGCTTCGGCGCGGCGGCACCGGGGATGAGCACGGCGCCGATGACGAGATCGGCGGAGAAGACCTCCTCCTCCAGCGCGTCGATGGTCGAGTAGCGCGTATGGACGCGGCCGCCGAAGAGATCGTCGAGCTGGCGAAGGCGCGGGATCGAGCGGTCGAGGATCGCGACATCCGCGCCGAGGCCGGCCGCCATCTTCGCCGCATGCAGTCCGACGACGCCGCCGCCGACGATGGCGACCTTGGCCGGAGGCACGCCCGGCACGCCGCCGAGCAGGATGCCGCGCCCGCCATTGGCCTTCTGCAGCGCCGTGGCGCCGGCCTGGATGGAGAGGCGCCCGGCGACTTCCGACATCGGCGCGAGCAGCGGCAGGCCGCCGCGGTCGTCCGTCACCGTCTCATAGGCGATGGCGGTGACGCCCGAGCCGAGGAGGCCCTTGGTCTGTTCCGGGTCGGGAGCGAGGTGGAGGTAGGTGTAGAGAATTTGTCCGTCGCGGAGCTGCGCCCATTCGGCGGGCTGCGGTTCCTTGACCTTCACCACCATGTCGGACTTCTGGAAAATGTCCGCGGCAGTGGGCACGATCTTCGCGCCGGCGGCGCGATAGGCGTCATCGTCTGCGCCGATGCCGGCGCCGGCCCTGGTCTCGACGATCACCTCGTGACCGTGGGCGACGTATTCCCGCACGGCACCGGGCGTCAGACCGACCCGATATTCATGATTCTTGATTTCCTTCGGACAACCGACACGCATGCGCGTTCCTTTCCCAGTGATGTTCCCGTTGTTGCCGCCGCGTTCGGCGGGGACATCATGGAAGCAGAGGATGCGTGCAATGTCCTTGCAAAGCCCCTTGGCGAAACGGCCTCCTTTCGAATATTCTTCGAATATCAGCGGAATTTTCGGAGAAAATTCGAATGGCGCAACGGGATGCTATCGATGCTGCGATCCTGAAGGCAGTTCAGCAGAACGGGCGAATCTCCAATGCCGAGCTTGCCGAGCGCGTCGGGCTCTCGCCATCGGCCTGTTCGCGTCGTCTGGATATCCTGGAAAAGTCCGGCATCATCAACGGATACCATGCCCGCGTCTCGCCCAAGGCGCTCGACTACAAGATGATCGCCATCGTGCATATCTCGCTCTCCGGCCAGTTCGCCAAGACGCTGGCGGAATTCGAGGCGGCGGTGAAACTCTGTCCGAACGTGCTGGTCTGCTACCTGATGTCGGGCGAATACGACTACATACTGCGCGTCGCCGCCAAGGACCTCGAGGACTACGAGCGCATCCACCGCGACTGGCTCTCCGCCCTGCCCCATGTGGTGAAGATCAATTCCAGCTTCGCGCTGCGCGAGATCATCGACCGGCCGAATGTCGGGGTTTGAGCAATCCCGGCAAAAGTGTGAAGCGGTTTTGCGTCCGGGATTGCGCAGTCAAAACCGCAGGCTGATGCCCGCGCGGCGCAAGAGCCAGTAGAACAGTGCGGTCGCGGCGATGCCGAGCATCATCGCCCAGAAGAAGCCGGAGCTGCCTTCGCTGAGCGGAAGGCCGCCGGTATTCATGCCGAAGACGCCGACGACCAGCGTGCCGGGCAGAAGCAGCGCGCTCATGATGGCCATGGCCCTCAGGCTCCGGTTGGATTCGTCCGCGAGCTCCGCCGCCATTTCCTCCTGAAGCAGCCTTGCCCGGTCGTTGACCATCACGATTTCGCGGTCGAGCCGTTCCAGCCGCATGGAGAGGCGCCCGAGCACCGCATGGGCATGCTCGGAAAGCGTCCAATCCTCCCGGTCCTCCTCCTCGAACAGCGCCACCATGCCGGCGACGGGCCGGTGCAGCGACACCGCGAGGCGGCGCACTTCCTTGAGGCTGCGGCGTTCGTCGCTGAGGCGTTCCGTCACCAGCCGGTCTTCCACGGCGTCGAGAAGCGCCGCCGCCTCCTTAAGGCGGATGGCCGTGTTCTTGCAGAAGGCGGTGACGATGGCCTCGAAGACCTCATAGGCGGTCGCCGGGCAGAACCCGTCGGCGAAAGCGCGGCGCACGCGGTTCACCGCTTCGACGGGATGGCGGCGGCCGGTGACGAGCAGGCGCTCGGTCAGGGCGAAGTGCAGCCGGCCGATGGTGGTGGAGGTGCGTTCCATGTCCTGCTGGAGATCGGCGACGACGCCGTGGGTCGTTCCCGCCTCGCAGCCGAGGACGAGGCTTTCGTCATTGCCCTCGAGGATGGCGCGCGCCGCGGCGGGCAGCCGGCACCTCGCCGCCAGCCAGCCCTGCATGCGCTGGTCGACGAGATCGACATGCAGCCACACCCAACCGTCCTCGGCGGCAAGCGCCGCATCGAGCTCCGACGGCGCGACCGGCACGACCGGGCCGCCGGGACCGGCCCGGTAGGCGCCGACGAGCCCCGGCGTCAGTCCTCTTTCCCTCTGGTCCAGCAGGTTCAAGGGAAGATCCGGCGTCAGTAGACGTCCGGCACGTACATTTCGTCCGGCGGCTCATGCCGGATATAGTCGTCGTGGCGCACGCGCTCCGGCAGTTCGATGGCCGCCTTCGGCACGTCCTCGTAGGGGATCTGCGTCAGGAGATGGGCGATGCAGTTGAGGCGCGCCTTCTTCTTGTCAACGGCCTCGACGATCCACCAGGGCGCTTCAGGAATATGGGTGCGTTCCAGCATCTCTTCCTTCGCCTTGGTATAGTCCTCCCAGTGGACGCGGCTTTCGAGGTCCATCGGGGAGAGTTTCCACTGCTTCAGCGGATCGTGGATGCGCATGCGGAAGCGGAATTCCTGCTCCTCGTCGGTGATCGAGAACCAGTATTTGACGAGCACGATGCCGGAGCGCACGAGCATGCGCTCGAATTCCGGCACCGAGCGGAAGAATTCCTCCAGCTCGTCCGGCGTGCAGAAGCCCATGACGCGCTCGACACCGGCGCGGTTGTACCAGGAGCGGTCGAAGAGCACCATTTCACCGGCCGACGGCAGGTGCGGCACGTAGCGCTGGAAATACCATTGATGGCGCTCGCGCTCGGTCGGCGCCGGCAGGGCGACGACGCGGCAGACGCGCGGATTGAGGCGCTGGGTGACGCGCTTGATGGCGCCGCCCTTGCCGGCCGAATCGCGGCCCTCGAACAGGACCACGACCTTCAGCTTCTTGTGGTGCACCCAGTCCTGCAGTTTCACCAGCTCGTGCTGGAGGCGGAACAGCTCGCGGAAATAGATGCGGCGCTCCAGCGTCTGGACGGGCGCCTCGGACATGCCCTCGGCGATGAGGTCGTCCAGCCGCTCCTCCTCGATCTGCATTTCCAGCTCCTCGTCGAAGCTGTCGGCGATCTCCGCCTTGATGCGGTTCAGATGATGGTCGTCGAACATGAGCAATATCCGTCGATGAGGGAGGTGAAAGGCCGTTGCCGTCGGGAGGCGCCATGCGCAATCAAGCCATGGCGCCGCCTGCTCCTATAGGAAGCCTTCATGAACCTTTTGTGACGGAAAGCGGGTCGGAAACCTCAGGCTTCGAGGCCGGACGAGGCTGCGAGCGCGGCGGTGGAGATCACCCGGTTCCGGCCGGCATTCTTGGCGGCATAGAGCCGCGCATCGGCCGCCGAGAGAAGAGCGTTCAGCGTGGTGCCGTCGCTGTAGCTGTTGGCGACGCCGATGCTGACCGTCACGGATATGCCGTCCGGCCGGCGGACCTCGTCCTCCACCATGCGGCGCAGGGCCTCGGCACGGTCCGTCCCGACATCCGGCGTGATGTCCTCCGACAGGATGACGAATTCCTCGCCGCCGAAGCGGAAGACCTTGTCATTGCCGCGCATCGCCCGCTGCAGGCAGGTTGCGACGGTCTTCAGCACCTCGTCGCCGGCAAGATGGCCGAACCGGTCGTTGACGTCCTTGAAGTGATCGGCATCGATGATCATCAGCGCCATCGGCTTGCCGGCCGCCAGCATGGCGGAAAGCAGGCGCGGCGCCTCGAATTCCAGCCGGCTGCGGTCGTAGACGCCGGTCAGCGCATCGCGGCCCGAGCGATCGAGCAGGTCCTCGTAGCGCTCGCGGAAGGTCAGGTCGGCAAAGATGTCGGAAATCGGCCGCGGCGAGACCGGAATGGCCGAGATGCGCGAATAATGCAGATAGACCGTCATCATGACCGCATAGGCGCAGGCCGCCATCATCTTGGCGATCCAGCCGCCCCAGAACACCTCGATCGGCGCGTTATTGAGAAAATGCAGCGCCGCGTAGAAGCCCACCTGGTCGAATGTCAGCACGATGACGCCTGACACGAAGAAGCGCGTGGCCGTGCTCTTCTTGAACACTCGCCCCAGCCGCTCGTAGAGCAGGATGATGCCGAGCGAATCGAGATAGAGCAGCGTCGTGCCAAGCAGCATCAGCCAGCCCATCTCGTCGATGAAGGCAAGGTCGGCGACGCGGCCGGGCACCGCCCCCACCGTCTGGTGATGGCGCAGGAAGAAGCCGAGACCGACCGTCAGGAAGTTGCCGGCGAGCAGGCCGTAGATCGGCGCGCGCACGACCGCGGCGTCCTCCTTCACGTAAAGAAGGAGAATCATCATCAGCTTGCCGGAGAAAAGAACCGAGGATCCGGGCGAGATGACGCCGAAGGGCAGTTCGATATAGAAGACCGCCGCAAGATAGGTCTCGAGAAAGTGCATCACCCCGAGTGCCGCGACGAAGACGCCGATGCCGATCTGGTGGCGCAGGTGCAGAAGGCCCACCATGAAGACGAAATAAAACCCGGCCTCGATGAGAAGCAGGATCAGGTTTTCAGTTCCCATGGGCAATCCGCAGATTTTCGACTTTCCCCGCCAGTATAGCGGGAGAGTCACAACAAGTCGTTTCCTGCGGATACAGGCAATCGCGCCGGTTCTCCAGCGCGTTCGCGTCATTTTGTATGATTTATTTGTGACTGTCCGCCCGGATCAGACCGGCCGGCTCTCCTCGCCATCGCCGAAAAGCGAGGAACCATGCTGGTCGGCGATCTGCCTTGCCTTGCGGAAGGTCGAGGCGACCGTATCGTCCCGCGAGGAAAACAGGTCGGCGCGGATGAAGGTGCGCACCAGCACGCGCTCGCCGTCCCGCTTTTCTATGCGGCCGGCAAGACGGAACTGGCCGCCCTCCGCAATGGGGGCCGCGACGAGGAGAAGGTCGTTATAGGCCTCGGTTTCCTCGGCGACCTTCGCCGGAGTAGCCGAGTCGCCGCCGCGACCGAAGAGTTTTGAAAAGAACGATGCCATGGCCGATTGCTAGCACAGGCGGAAGCGCGCTCCAAGAGGAACGCGCCGCCGGCTCCCGTTTCCTTAGATGATGAGGTTTGCGAGAATCTCGTTCTCGGTGATGTCCTGGTAGCGCATGCCCGCAGTATCGAAGGCCTTGCGCAGCGCGACGAAGTTCTCCGGCGCCTTCGTCTCGATGCCGATAAGGATCGAGCCGAAGTTGCGGGCGGACTTCTTGAGATACTCGAAGCGGGCGATGTCGTCGTCCGGGCCGAGCAGGTTGAGGAAATCGCGCAGCGCGCCCGGACGCTGGGCAAGGCGCAGGATGAAGTATTTCTTCAGTCCCGCATGGCGCATGGCGCGCTCCTTGACGTCCGGCAGGCGCTCGAAGTCGAAATTGCCGCCGGAGACGACGGCGACGACCGTCTTGCCCGCCAGCGCCTCGCGGCCGAGCGCCTCCAGCGCCGTCAGCGACAGCGCGCCGGCCGGCTCCAGCACCACGCCCTCGACATTCAGCATGTCGATCATCGTCACGCAGATCGCGTTTTCCGAAAGCAGCATGACCTGGTCGGCGGAGAAGCGGCTGAGCGCGGCGAAATTGAGCGCACCGATCTGCCCGACCGCAGCGCCGTCGACGAAATTGTCCACTTGGTCGAGCGTCACCACCGTGCCGCTTTCGAGGCTTCGCTTCAGGCTCGGCGCGCCGGCCGGCTCGCAGAAGACGAAGCTCGACGGGCCGATCGTGCCTTCGAGATAGCCGGTGACGCCCGAGGCGAGGCCGCCGCCGCCGACCGGAAGGGCGACGATATCCGGCAGCTTGCCCTCGCCGAGCTGGGCGAGGATTTCCGCCGCAACGGTCGCCTGCCCCTCGATGATGTCCGCATGGTCGAAGGGCGGCACCATCTGCGCGCCGGTCGCTTCCGCATGGTCACGGGCGGCCTTGTAGCACTGGTCGAAGAAGTCGCCGACCAGCCTGATCGTCACGAACTCGCCGCCGAAGATGCGCGTCTTGTCGATCTTCTGCTGCGGCGTCGTCACCGGCATGAAGACCACGCCCGGCACGCCGAAATGCTTGCAGACGAAAGCGAAGCCCTGCGCATGATTGCCGGCCGAGGCGCAGACGAAGCTGCGCGCGCCGTCCGGCTTCGCCAGGACCTTGCGGAAGAAGTTGAAGGCGCCCCGAATCTTGTAGGAGCGCACCGGCGAGAGGTCCTCGCGCTTCAGGTAGATTTCCGCGCCGTAGCGGGCGGAAAGATGTTCGTTGAGCTGGAGCGGTGTTTCGGGAAAGAGCCCGCGCAAAGCTTCGCAGGCTGCGTCGACGTCCGGTTTCATGCCGTTCGATGCCATCCTTGAGTTTGGACAATGCAAAGGCTATAGCATCGTGCAGAAGAGTGGACAGCGGTTTTCGGCAAAAAAACGACGCGGAAAACAAAAAGTTGCCTATCGCAGCGACGGGCACGGCCCGCCCCGGCCGCGCGGCCTTTCGAGACCAGACCTTGAGCCCAGCCGGCATGCAGGACGACCACCGTTGAACGCCACGATTTTCCGGTCCGCCATCCATATCGCAGCCATCAGCGGCATCTACCTTTCCGTGGCGATGCTGATTCCGGCCTTCATCGACATCTATTACGGCCATCGGGACTGGGAGATATTCCTGCTTTCGGCCTTCATGACCGGCGGCCTGTCGCTGGCGACGGCGGCGGCGACCCGCGCCGGCCCGCCGCCCTTCAACAAGCGCATGGGCTTCCTCGTCGTCAACATGCTGTGGATCTCGGGCTGCTTCATCGGCGCGATCCCGCTGTGGCTTTCCTCGATGAAGCTGACCTTCGCGCAGGCCCTCTTCGAATCGGTCTCGGCGATCAGCACGACCGGCTCGACCGTCATCGTCGGCCTCGACAACGCCCCGCCCGGCATCCTGATGTGGCGCTCGCTGCTGCACTGGCTCGGCGGCGTCGGGATCCTGGCGCTCGGCCTCTTCATCATGCCGTATCTGCGCGTCGGCGGCATGTCGTTCTTCAAGCTCGAATCGTCCGACACCGCCGACAAGCCCTTCGCCCGCATCGCCAGCTACACCCGCGCCTTCCTCGCCATCTATGTCGCGATCACCATCATCTGCGCCGTCACCTATGCGGCGCTCGGCATGAGCCGCTTCGACGCGGTGAACCACGCCATGTCGACGGTCGCGACAGGCGGGCTTTCGACTCACGACGCCTCCTTCGGCTACTACAAGAGCCTGCCGCTGCTGTGGGCCGGCACTTTCTTCATGACGCTGAGCAGCCTGCCCTTCTCGGTGCTGATCCTCTTCGTCGTGCGCCAGCGGCTCGATGCCTGGCGTGACCCGCAGATCCGCGTCTTCCTCGGCTATCTCGTGCTCTTCTCCGTCGCGGCCAGCATCTATCTGCGCCTGCAGAACGGGGTCAATTTCCACGAGGCGCTGGCCCATTCCTTCTTCACCGTCTCCTCGATCATCTCGACGACGGGCTTTGCCAGCGACGACTATACGAGATGGGGCCACTTCATCGTGGCGCTCGCCTTCGTCGCCACCTTCCTCGGCGGCTGTTCGGGCTCGACGGCGGGCGGCCTCAAGGCCTACCGCCTCATCATCCTCTTCAACTCCATCCGCACCGGCCTCTACCGCCTCATCTATCCCGACGGCATCCATGCCGTGCGCTACGGCTCGATGACGGTCGATGCCGACCTGCAGCGCAACGTCTTCCTGTTCTTCATCACCTATGTCGCGATCTCCGCCATCGGAGCGATCCTGCTCGGCCTGATGGGCTACGACGTGCTGACCGCCGTCTCGGCGGCGGCGACCTCGCTTTCCAACGTGGGACCGGGCGTCACGCCGGAGATCGGCCCCGCCGGCTCCTTCACGGTGTTCCACGACGCGGCGCTCTACGTGCTCTCCTTCCTCATGCTGCTCGGGCGTCTCGAAATCCTCACCGTGCTGGTCATCCTGACACCGCTCTTCTGGAAGAGCTGACGAGAGCCCCGGACAAAGCGCCGGCATCCTTGACTGTTGCCGCGCTTCTTCGCATCCTGCCCGCAATCCGGCTGGAGGAAGACTGAATGTCCGTGTGGAAGTCCCTGATGCGTTTGACCTTTGTCGCCGCGCTCGCGCCGACGCTCGCGCTTGCCGGCCCCCTCGCGGACGCCGCGAAGAAGGCGGAGGAGCAGGCCGCCGCCGGCGATACGGTCGGCGCGCACAACACGATCCGCGACGCCTATGGCGCGTTTGCCGCGACGCTCCCCTTCTCCATCGGCAAGGCGATCTTCGTCGCCGCGCCGCCGCAGGGCTATGGCATGTATGCCACCCGGCCCGATTCCAGCTTCAAGGCGGGCGAGGCGCTGATCTCCTATGTCGAGCCGGTCGGCCTCACCTGGCGCGCCGCCGATGGTGGCCTCCTGGAATCGCATTTCACCGTCGACCTCGAACTGCTCGATCCCAAAGGGACGAAACTTGCCGAGCAGAAGGCCTTCGGCTCCTTCGACTTCAAGGGCAGCGTGCGCAACCAGGAAGTCTTCGCCAAGCTGACGCTCAATCTCACGAGCCCGCCGGCCGGCGATTACGTGCTGCGCTACCGCTTCCGCGACAGCGCCAGCGGCGCGGTCGCCATCAGCGAGCAACCCTTCAAGATCGTGCCCTGAGCGGGTGCGCGTCCCGTTTACCGCAGTGCAAGAGAAATTGTGACAAGGCCGAATCAACGCTTTCCAGCGCGTTGACGGTCAATTATGACAGCCGCATGACAACCCCAGCCATGTAAGGGGCATCCATGCTTTCGCTGTTTCGCAAACTCATGCCGCGCGAAGACCGTTTCTTCGATCTCTTCGAGCAGCATTCCCGCACTGTCGTCGGCGCCGCCGAATCGCTCCGCACGCTGCTTGCCGGCGGCCCGGACATGGAAAAGCACTGCGACCGGATCGTCGAACTGGAAAACCAGGCCGACGAGATCACCCATGAAGTTCTGCAAGCGGTGCGCCGCAGCTTCATCACGCCCTTCGACCGCGGCGACATCAAGGACCTGATCCAGTCGATGGACGATGCCATCGACATGATGCACAAGACGGTCAAGACCATCCGCCTCTACGAGCAGACGAGCTTCCAGCCCGGCATGCAGGAAATGGGCGAGACCGTCGTCAAGGCCGCCCATCTCATCGCCGAGGCGATCCCGCTGCTCGACAAGATCGGCGTGCATGCCGGCCGCCTCGGCACCATCGCGGAAGAGATCACCCGCGTCGAGGGCCGCTCCGACGAATTGCACGACCGCGGCCTGAAGGACCTCTTCAAGGAATTCGGCAAGACCGATCCGATGGCCTATATCATCGGCAGCGAGATCTACGGGGAACTCGAGAAGGTCGTCGACCGCTTCGAGGACGTCGCCAATGAAATCAGCGGTATCGTGATCGAGAACGTCTGATGGACGCCACGCTCGCCCTTCCGCTGCTGGTCGGCCTCGTCGGCATCGCGCTCGTCTTCGATTTCCTGAACGGCCTGCACGACGCGGCGAATTCCATCGCCACGATCGTCTCCACCCGCGTGCTGCGCCCGCAATACGCCGTCCTGTGGGCAGCCTTCTTCAACTTCATCGCCTTCCTGTTCTTCGGCCTGCATGTCGCCGAGACGCTGGGCAAGGGCATCATCGATCCCTCCATCGTCAGCCCGCTGGTCATCTTCTCGGCGCTGATGGGGGCGATCATCTGGAACGTCGTCACCTGGGTCTTCGGCATCCCGTCGAGCTCCTCGCATGCGCTGATCGGCGGCCTCGTCGGCGCGGGCCTCGCCAAGACCGGCTTCGACGCCGTCGTGTGGAGCGGGCTCATCAAGACGGCGAGCGCCATCTTCCTGTCGCCGGCCATCGGCTTCTTCCTGGCGCTGATCCTCATCCTGATCGTCTCGTGGATATTCGTGCGCCAGACGCCCTTTGCCGTCGACCGCACCTTCCGCGTCATGCAGTTCCTGTCCGCCTCGCTCTATTCGCTCGGCCACGGCGGCAACGACGCGCAGAAGACCATGGGCATCATCGCCGTGCTGCTCTATTCGCAGGGCTATCTCGGCGGCGACTTCTACGTGCCCTTCTGGGTGGTGATCACCTGCCAGTCCGCCATGGCGCTCGGCACGCTGATGGGCGGCTGGCGCATCGTGCACACGATGGGCTCGAAGATCACTCGCCTCAACCCGATGCAGGGCTTCTGCGCCGAAACCGGCGGCGCGATCACCCTCTTCGCCGCGACATGGCTCGGCATTCCGGTCTCCACGACCCACACGATCACCGGCGCCATCATCGGCGTCGGCGCCGCCCGCCGCGTCTCGGCCGTCCGCTGGGGCATCGCCGGCAACATCGTCATCGCCTGGATCGTCACCCTGCCCTCGGCGGCAGCGATCTCGGCGCTGTTCTACTTCGCGGTGAACGCGGTTTCGGGCTGACGGCGAAGAAATGAGGGCTGTCGCTATCGCGGCAGCCCTGTTTCGATCTATCCCCTGAGCCGCTGCTCAGTCGACATAGTTGGCGAATACGCCGAAACCACTGGAAAAGCAGCTGCCGCCACTCATCCATGTCGAGCTCTGGCCCGGCCCCACGCGAAGCGTCGCGCTGGCACCGAGCGCCAATGCCAACCGTGCCTCCACCAGCCTCGAGCCGATATTGCGTACCGAGCAGCAACTTCCGCACGTCACTTCAACGTCCTTCGCGGCAGTTCCCGCTACTCCACCGAGCACCTGTGCGGACGAGACGGCTGGAAAGACCAGAGATATTGCAGACACCAGAAGAATTGCAGGCATTTTTCGATGCATTTTTCTCTCCTATGGTTTGATACAATCGTCATTCTTGAGCCATGCAGCCCGCACCGAAGGTCCGTTATTCGTAACATTCCTGTATATTACGGTGGCATAGCCTGAATCGCTGAAGCAGACATCTATGCCGCGCGTGTATTGGCCCCCAATGACGGTGAAGTTTCCTTTATCCGTCCTGCACACCTCGTCGTAGATGTTTATGACCCGCGTATCCCCCCTGAAAATGAAACTCCCATCAATGCAAATTGACCCTGCATGAGCGGTGCCTCCAACAAACATGGCGAGGCAGAATGCAATTTTTGATTTCATAACCCCCTCCATTTCAGCACCTTAAAGTTATATTTATTTCAGTTGCAATTCAATAATAAAGCAACTTTAGAATGCATATTCGTGAATTTTCCCTGCAACCGCCCTTTGAAGGCTGACATCCGCAAGGGAAGCCAACTCGGATATGCCTGTAGGAAATGTTTTATGCCTCGCGCTCTTGACTGCTTCGCCCCGGCAATCGAAAACGCGCGGGAAGCGGGCGTGGCGAAACTGGTAGACGCAAGGGACTTAAAATCCCTCGGCCTTGGCTGTGCGGGTTCGATCCCCGCCGCCCGCACCAGCATTCTTCCGGAATCACGGCAAACAAAAAGGGTGCGGCCCCTGACGCTGGCCGCACCCTCTTTTTCAGTGACGTTTCAGGAGAACGTCAGGCCGAAAGCTTTGCCGCGATCTTGGCGACATGCGCGCCCTGGAAGCGGGCGGCTTCGAGTTCGACTTCCGAAGGTTGGCGCGAGCCGTCGCCGTCGGTGATCGTCGAGGCGCCGTAGGGCGAGCCGCCCTTGACGGCATCGACGCCCATCTGGCCCTGGAAGGCATAGGGCAGGCCGACGACGGCAAGACCGTGGTGCAGCAGCGTGGGGATGAAGCCGAGGATGGTGGATTCCTGGCCGCCGTGCTGGGTCGCCGAGGAGGTGAAGACCGAGCCGACCTTGCCGACCAGCTTGCCCTGCGCCCACAGGCCGCCGGTCTGGTCCCAGAAATTGCGCATCTGCGAGGCGACCGTGCCGAAGCGCGTGCCGGCGCCGACGATGATGGCGTCGTAGTTTTCGAGCTCGGCCACGGTGGCGATCTCGGCCTTCTGGTCCATCTTGTAGTAGGAAGCCTTGGCAACCTCTTCCGGAACCAGTTCCGGAACGCGCTTGACGGTCACGTCGGCACCGGCCGACTTCGCGCCTTCTGCCGCAGCATAGGCCATGGCTTCGATGTGCCCGTAGGCCGAATAGTAAAGAACCAGAACTTTCGCCATTGTCGTCTCCTGTCTTGCGATGCCTTTCCGCTTGATCGCGGCGTCGGCTTGGATGTAGCACTTCAAGGTGGCGGCCACCCAGAAGCTGCCCGGTCGACAGACTGTTCACCCTCCATTGACAATGCCGCCGCATCGGTCGGCAATATTGTCCGAAGTCCAGAGAGCGCCTATGAGTTCCAGCCCCGCCGCCACCGCCGCCATGCTCGCCATCGGCGACGAACTCCTTTCCGGGCGCACCAAGGACAAGAATATCGGCCAGCTCGCCGACATGCTCTTCCTCGCCGGCATCGACCTCAAGGAAGTGCGCATCGTCGGCGACGACGAAGACGCGATCGTCGAGGCGCTGAATGCGCTGCGCGCGCGCCATACCTATGTCTTCACCTCCGGCGGCATCGGCCCGACCCATGACGACATCACCGCGGATGCCGTTTCCAAGGCGTTCGGCGTGCCGTGCCTGCATGATCCGCTCGCGATGGAACTGCTCGGCGCGATGTATGCGCGGCGCGGCGTCGAGTTCAACGAGGCCCGCAAGCGCATGGCGCGCATGCCCGAGGGCTCCGTCCATATCGAGAATGCCGTTTCCACGGCGCCGGGCTTCCATATCGGCAATGTCTATGTGATGGCCGGCGTGCCGCAGGTCTTCACCGCGATGCTCGGCACCGTCGTGCCGAAGCTCGAGGGTGGGCGGCCCATGCTCCAGCGTTCCGTCGCCTCGCCCTTCGGCGAGGGCGATATCGGCAGCGCACTCGCCGAGATCCAGAAGAACCACCCGGAGACCAGCATCGGCTCCTATCCGCGCTTTTCGGAAAACCGCTTCTCGACGGAAATCGTCATCCGCAGCCGCGAGGAATCTCCGGCGCTTGCGGCCGAACGTGATATACTTGCGATGATTGCAGAAATCGCCGCGGCCAAGGCGGGCGTTTGATCCCGATCAAGGTTATGGCGTTTCGGCAGGCGCAAGGTTCGTGTGGACCAGACAGGAGGCCGAAATGAGCTACAAGACCATCGTGGCGGTGCTGAGCGCCGCGGAGGATGCCGGCAAGGTGACGGACCACGCGCTTGCACTCGCGCGCCGCACCGGCGGGCATGTCGTCGGCATTCACGCGGAATCACCGGTCGTGGTCACGTTGATCGCGCCCATGGAATATCCCGACCCGAGCGCCGTCCTCGACCTGCAGGAACGCGCCCGCCGGCAATCGCGCGAGGTCGAGCAGGCCTTCCGCTCGCGCTGCGAGCGCGACGACATCTCCTATGAATGGCGCCTCTTCACCGGCACCGCCGGCTATGCCTCGGCCGGCGTCATCGACAGCGCGCGCGGCGCCGACATCGTCATCGCCGGGCAGTTCGACCCGGACGCCGACGGCCCGGCGCAGGAGGATATCGAAGACCTGCTCTACGAGAGCGGGCGCCCGGTCTACCTCGTCTCCAATGCGCCGGCCGGTCCCGAACCGATCGACCGGGTGCTGCTCGCCTGGAACGGCTCGAAGGAATCGGCGCGCGCCGCCTTCGACGCCCTGCCCTTCCTGACGGCGGCGAAGGAGGTCGAGATCTTCACCGTCGATCCGCCGGAAAACTCCATGCAGTCGCGCGAGTTCTGCGGCGCCGAACTTGCGGCGACGCTCGCCCGGCACGGCATCAAGACCACCGTCGCCTCGCGCGGATCGGAGCGGCATTCCGTCGCCGAGACCGTCAACCACCGTGCGACGGAGATCGGCGCAGGCCTCATCGTCATGGGCGCCTACAGCCATTCGCGGCTGCGCCAGCGCCTCTTCGGCGGCGTCACCAGCGCCATGATGCGCCACGCCCGCGTGCCGGTGCTGATGTCCCGCTGAGGCGGACTTGGCTGTGGATCGCCCGGCCTGCATGGCCGGGCGGCGATTTCCTTGAGCGGCGACTTGCATTAGAGAGAAGGAATCTTCTTTTTTTCCGCCTATCAGGAGCCCGTCATGTCGCTGCCCGACAAAGCCTTCCCCGTTTCCTGGGATCAGTTTCACCGCGACGCGCGCGCGCTCGCCTGGCGGCTGGCGGACGGCGACCGCGAATGGAAGGCGATCGTCTGCATCACCCGCGGCGGCCTCGTGCCGGCGGCGGTCATCTCGCGCGAACTGAACATCCGCCTGATCGAGACGGTCTGCGTCGCCTCCTACCACGACTATGTCTCGCAGGGCGACATGCACGTCCTCAAGGGAATCTCGCCGGAGCTCACCGAGCAGGGCGGCGAAGGCATTCTCATCGTCGACGACCTGACGGATACCGGCAAGACCGCCGCGCAGGTCCGCGCCATGCTGCCAAAGGCGCATTTCGCCGCCGTCTACGCCAAGCCCAAGGGCCGTCCGCTGGTCGACACCTTCGTCACCGAAGTCAGCCAGGACACCTGGATCTATTTCCCCTGGGACATGGGCTTCACCTACCAGGAGCCGATCGCCAAGGGCAGCCGCGGCTGATAGCGGCGGCGTCTCGCCTGCCCTGTGCGCCGGTGTTTCTTTCGCGCCAGAGTCCTCGCCTTTTCCAGTCGTTTTCCGGGCGTTTCCGCCCGGGAAGCTGCAGCCTTGCGGCCGCTAAAAAGGGCCGCCAGCGAGTCGGGTTGACGACAGGGAGAATCACTTTATCCACGGATCACAACTCTTCGGGGATGACTATTCCCTGATGTCGGGATGTCGAAAAATCCCTTCTTTTCACCCATGATTTTTTTTGCTTTTCCACAGAGGCATGTCACGCCGCCTCACCTTTCGGCCGGAACCTGCTGATTTTTCAGGCCTTGCGCGATGTCCCCATTTTCCACAGCCCACAGGCACAAGATATAGAGTTCAAACTTCATTCACAAACCAGCCCTTGACGAGAATCGGGCTGATGAGGTTAATGAATTCCAAGTTGCGGCGGCGACTGGACCGTAAAGTTACGAGGTCGGTTCCCATCACGAAATCGCGTTTCCTGCGCATGCGGCGGGGCGGATGATCCGCTCACCGCAAGGGTGCTTCCGCGCCCGGTTTTTTGATGCGCCTTCGCGCCCGCAGGGTCTGGAATAAACTATCTGTTAATACTATATTTAGTGTTTGCAGCCAAACTCAGCACAAGATACAGGACATCCGAGATCGATCGGGTTTCCCGCAAGGATTGGAAGATCGGGGCTGGCTGCAAGGGCATTGCGGCCGGACGGGGTTAATTGCGCCCTGTTTTCAAGGACAGGATGCGGCAGCAGAGGACAACGGAAATGCGCATAGAACGTCGCTTCACAAAACCTGGTCAGTCGGCCTATGCGGAGATCGAATTCCGCAAGGCCACCAGCGAGATCAAGAACCCGGACGGCTCCATCGTCTTCCGCCTGGCCGATATCGACGTGCCGGCGCAGTTCTCCCAGGTCGCCGCCGACATCCTCGCGCAGAAATACTTCCGCAAGGCCGGCGTGCCGGCGCGGCTGAAGAAGGTCGAGGAGAACGATGTTCCCTCCTTCCTGTGGCGCTCCGTGCCCGATACCGAAGCCCTGAAGGCGCTGCCGGAAAACGAGCGCTTCGGTTCTGAAACCGATGCCCGCCAGGTCTTCGACCGTCTTGCCGGCACCTGGACCTACTGGGGCTGGAAGGGCAAGTATTTCGCTTCCGAGGAAGACGCTGCCGCCTTCAAGGACGAACTCGCCTATATGCTCGCCACGCAGCGCGTCGCCCCGAACTCGCCGCAGTGGTTCAACACGGGCCTGCACTGGGCCTATGGCATCGACGGTCCCGGCCAGGGACATTTCTATGTCGACCCCTTCACCGGCAAGCTGACCAAGTCCAGGTCGGCCTACGAGCATCCCCAGCCGCATGCCTGCTTCATCCAGTCCGTAGAGGACGATCTCGTCAACGAGAACGGCATCATGGACCTGTGGGTGCGTGAAGCGCGCCTCTTCAAATACGGCTCCGGCACCGGCTCCAACTTCTCGCATCTGCGCGGCGAAGGCGAAAAGCTTTCGGGCGGCGGCCGCTCCTCCGGCCTGATGAGCTTCCTGAAGATCGGCGACCGCGCGGCCGGCGCCATCAAGTCGGGCGGCACGACGCGCCGCGCGGCCAAGATGGTCGTGGTCGACATCGACCATCCGGATATCGAGGACTACATCAACTGGAAGGTCAAGGAAGAGCAGAAGGTGGCGGCGCTCGTCACCGGCTCGAAGATCGTCGCCGGCCACCTCAAGGCCATCATGAAGGCCTGCGTCAATTGCTCGGCCGAAGGCGAGCGCTGCTACGACCCCGCCGAGAACCCGGCCCTCAAGCGCGAGATCCGCGCCGCCAAGAAGAGCCAGGTTCCGGAAAACTACATCAAGCGCGTCGTCCAGTTCGCCAGGCAGGGCTACAAGGACATCGAGTTCAAGACCTATGACACGGACTGGGATTCGGAAGCCTATCTCACCGTTTCCGGCCAGAACTCCAACAACTCCGTCTCGCTGAAGGACGACTTCCTGCGCGCCGTCGAGAATGACGGGGAATGGCACCTGACCGCCCGCAAGGACGGCAAGGTCATGAAGACGCTGAAGGCGCGCGACCTGTGGGAATCGATCTCCTACGCCGCCTGGGCGTCGGCCGATCCGGGCCTGCACTTCAACACGACGATGAACGACTGGCACACCTGCCCGGCTGCCGGCCCCATCCGCGCGTCGAACCCGTGCTCGGAATACATGTTCCTCGACGACACGGCCTGCAACCTCGCCTCGCTGAACCTCCTGCAGTTCAAGGACGCCGCGACGAAGAAGATCAACATCGCCGACTACGAACATGCCGTGCGCCTGTGGACCATCGTGCTCGAAGTCTCGGTCATGATGGCGCAGTTCCCCTCGCGCCAGATCGCCGAGCTCTCCTACGAATACCGCACGCTCGGCCTCGGCTATGCCAATATCGGCGGCCTGCTGATGTCCTCGGGCATCCCGTATGATTCGGCAGAAGGCCGCGCCATCGCCGGTGCGCTGACCGCCATCATGACGGGCGTCGCCTATGCGACCTCGGCCGAGATGGCCGGCGAGCTCGGCCCGTTCCCGGGCTTTGCGCCGAACCGCGACAACATGCTGCGCGTCATGCGTAACCACCGCCGCGCCGCCTATGGCGAGACGGCGGGCTATGAGGCGCTGTCGGTCAACCCGGTCGCCCTCATCCATGACGAATGCTCCGATCCGGCCCTGGTCGCCCATGCCACCGCGGCCTGGGACAAGGCCGTGGCGCTCGGCGAGAAGCACGGCTACCGCAACGCCCAGACGACCGTCATCGCGCCGACCGGCACGATCGGCCTCGTCATGGACTGCGACACGACCGGCATCGAGCCCGACTTCGCCCTGGTGAAGTTCAAGAAGCTCGCCGGCGGCGGCTACTTCAAGATCATCAACCGCGCCGTGCCGGAAGCGCTGCGCACGCTCGGCTATTCGGAAAGCCAGATCGCCGAGATCGAGGCCTATGCCGTCGGCCATGGCAACATGAACCAGGCGCCGGCCATCAACCCGTCGACGCTGAAGGCCAAGGGCTTCACCGACGAGAAGATCGAAGCCGTCAATTCCGGCCTCAAGTCCGCCTTCGACATCAAGTTCGCCTTCAACCAGTGGACGCTCGGCGCCGACTTCCTGAAGGAGACGCTGAAGGTCACGGACGAGCAGCTTTCGGACATGTCCTTCAACCTGCTGGAGCATGTCGGCTTCACGAGGAAGGACATCGAGGCGGCGAACATCCACGTTTGCGGCGCGATGACGCTGGAAGGCGCACCCTTCCTCAAGGCCGAGCACCTGCCGGTCTTCGATTGTGCCAACCCGTGCGGCAAGATCGGCAAGCGCTACCTTTCGGTCGAAAGCCATATCCGCATGATGGCGGCGGCCCAGCCGTTCATCTCGGGCGCCATTTCCAAGACGATCAACATGCCGAACGAGGCGACCGTCGAGGATTGCAAGAACGCCTACATGCTCTCCTGGAAGCTCGCGCTGAAGGCCAACGCCCTTTACCGCGACGGCTCCAAGCTTTCGCAGCCGCTCAACGCCTCGCTGATCGAGGATGAGGAGGACGAGGACGACGCCGTCGAGGCGCTGGTCGCCGCACCCGCCGCCGCCCAGGCCGTGCAGGTCACGGAAAAGATCGTCGAGCGGATCGTCGAGCGCCTGGTGCGCGACCGCGAGAAGCTGCCGAACCGCCGCCAGGGCTACACCCAGAAGGCCGTCATCGGCGGGCACAAGGTCTACCTGCGTACCGGCGAATTCGGCGACGGCCGCCTCGGCGAGATCTTCATCGACATGCACAAGGAAGGCGCCGCCTTCCGTGCGATGATGAACAACTTCGCCATCGCCATCTCGCTCGGCCTGCAGTACGGCGTGCCGCTCGAAGAATATGTGGAGGCCTTCACCTTCACCAAGTTCGAGCCGGCCGGCATGGTCATCGGCAACGACGCGATCAAGAACGCCACGTCGATCCTCGACTACGTCTTCCGCGAGCTTGCCGTCTCCTATCTCGGCCGCCACGACCTTGCCCATGTCGACACGTCCGACTTCGGCAACACGGCGCTCGGCAAGGGCATCCAGGAAGGCAAGACGAACCTGATCTCGACCGGCTGGACGCGCGGCCACAAGCCGACCCTCGTCCAGGGCGGACAGAGCGAGCGCTCGCTTTCCGAGCCGAAGGGTGCAGCCACCGCCGCGCCCGCCAAGGCAGCCTCGACCGGCAACGTCACCTCCTTTGCCGGCAGCGCCGCCCGCAAGCTGGAGCCGGCAACCGCCGTCGCCACCTCTGAAATCGTCGCCTTCAAGCGCGACTACGAGGAGCGCGCCGCCGAATTGGCCGAGGAGATCGCCGAAGAAGTGGCGGACGAAGCGCCCGAAAGCGTGACCGCCCTCTTCTCCGACAAGGCCGCCGCCGAAGCCGCCAGCGCCAAGGCCGAAGCCAAGAAGCTGGAAGCCGAACGCCGCATGCGCTCCATCGCGCAGGGCTACACCGGCAACATGTGCTCCGAGTGCCAGAACTTCACCATGGTGCGCAACGGCACCTGCGAGAAGTGCGACACCTGCGGCGCGACGAGCGGCTGCAGCTAAGCGGCCAGGGCCGACCTGATAAACGAAAACCCGGGGAGCGATCCCCGGGTTTTCCGTTTCAATGCCACTCACGGCTCAAGGCCGAGGGTTCACGCGGCACGGAACGCCCTTACCTTTCTGGCAAATACGCGCCCATTTTCCCGCCCCCGGCCGATGGCAGCGGCAAACCCGGCCGAAACCGACGAACTGCGGCAGGCAACTTTCCCGCCACACCGCAATGCATTGCAGCCTCGGCATGCACACGGTACATGCAAACCTCCCGTTACGGGAATCGACCTGAACCGAATCCCGTGATGCAGAAGGAACAGTCGATGCAGACAACGCCGCGCCGGGGGCTGGTCGCCCTTGCCTATCGCGTCCTCATCCTGCCGGGCGTCATCGCCTATCTCTTCGCCGTCAGCGTCGTGGTGCTTGCCGCCGACCGGTTCTGGCTCGTCGATCTCCTCACCTTCGCCTGGCCCTATGTGGTGACCATCGGCGCCCTCTTCCTCGTCGGCGCCCTGGTGACGCGGCGGCTGAAGGCGATCGCGATGGCGCTGCTCGGCATCGGCGTCGCGCTCATTCCCGCCTTCGACGTGCCGACCGCCCGCCCCGCCCGCGACGGCGGCGGAGGGCTCAAGGTCCTCACGGCCAATCTGTTCGTCGGAAATGTCGAGGGGCCCGCCGGCTTCATCGAGATCCTGCGCCGGGAAAAGCCCGACATCGTGGTTCTGGAGGAAACGACCCGCGCCTGGGACGAGGCGCTTTCGGCCGCCGGGCTCTACCCTTACCAGAGCAGCGCGGAAAGCCGCGCACGCGACAGCCTGAAGGTCTTTTCCCGCCTGCCGATCCGCGCCGAGACCGAGCTGAAGCGCGCCTTCACCGAGGAGCGCGCCTACAAGCAGCCGCTGCGTCTCGAGCTAGACCTCGGCGGAAAACCGCTCTTCCTCTACGCCTTCCATCCCGAAACGCCGCGCCGGCCCTGGCAGTGGCGCGACCGCAACGCCTATCTTTCCGCCGCCGCCGATGCGGTAAAGGGCGATCTCGAAAAGGGGCCGGTCATCGTCGCCGGCGACTGGAACACGCCCACCTGGTCGCCGTTCTTCCGCGGCTTCCTGCGACAGGCCGGCCTGGCCTCCACCGCGGGCGGCTGGCTGCAGCCGGTGACGCGCTTCAGCATGAAGCTCGACGCCCTCGCCTATATCGGCGCCTCGATCGACCATATCGTCGTATCGCCGGATATTTCCGTGCGGGCGCATCGCATCGGCCCGGCCTTCGGCTCGAACCACCTGCCGGTCATCGCCGAGCTTTCACTGCCGGAGAGCTAGGGCACTTTCGCTGCCAACCCTTCGCCCCCGCCGCAAAACACGCTATCCTGTGAACACGACCGAAGGAGATGACCATGGCGACGGAAAAGGACAGCCCCAAGGCTTCGCTGGAAAAGGAACAGGCCCGCCAGAAGGAAAAGAGCCTCAAGGCCGAGCAGGACGACTATCTGGAAGAAGCGCTGGAGGAGACCTTTCCGGCCAGCGACCCGATCGCGCCCGGCGACGTCAGGGACCACGCGAAGTAAGATGGCCGCATGAGCCTGCCCTTCCTCTTCACCGGCCCGCAGGATGCGCCCGCCACTCTGCTGCTTGCCCATGGCAGCGGCGCGCCGATGGATTCGCCGGCGATGAATGCGGCGGCGACGGCGCTGGCGGCCGAGGGCCTGCGCGTCGCCCGCTTCGAGTTCTCCTACATGGCGGCGCGGCGCACGGAGGGCAGCCGCAGGCCGCCGCCGAAGGCCGAGACCCTGAACCCGGAATTTTGCGCCGCCGTCACCGAGCTCGGCACCAAGGGCAAGCTCGTCATCGGCGGCAAGTCGATGGGCGGGCGCGTCGCCAGCATGGTGGCGGACGGGCTTTACGCCGAAGGCCGCATCGCCGGCCTCCTCTGCCTCGGCTATCCCTTCCACCCGCCGGAAAAGCCGGCGCAGCTTCGCACCGCGCATCTGACGGCGCTTCGCGTGCCGACGCTGATCTGCCAGGGAACGCGCGATCCCTTCGGCACGAGCGAGGAGGTTCCGGCCTATGGCCTGCCGGAGCGCATCCGCTTCCTGTGGCTCGAGGACGGCGACCATGACCTCAAGCCCCGCAAGAGCATTTCCGGCTTCTCCGCCGCCGACCACCTCGCCACCATGGCGAAGACGGTGAAGGCCTGGACGGAAACGCTCTGAGCTGTTCCGCGGGAAACAGCGCGCCAATCCAGCCCATGCGACATTTCCGCTACCGGATGGCTCTGGCCATCCGCGCAAAACGCGTCCGCGTCTGCCACCGAGCGAGCCGCCGATATGGGTCGATCGGCCGTGCCCCGCCGGCAGACGGCCTCACGGGCGCGGCGAAGCCCGGATGCACCTCTCCGCATCCGGGCTTCGCCCTTTGCGGAGATTTCGCCCGCCAATCTCCCCGGCCTCGGCCACCGTGTTAGATTCGCTTTCGCAATGACGGCTCTTTGACATCGGCATTCTCATCCAACGCGCCTGCGACTTTGAATCAAGTCGCTGCCGATTTGAATCCGCTTTCCAGGACAACCGTTTGAATATGCGTCACTATTGCCAGGGAGCCGCATCGCCTGCGAGAAGGGAACGTTAACCGGCGCATGCCATCATATCTGCGCTATCCCAGATATCCGGGCGATCCATGGCGCACAGCTTTTCCTATACGCATTACGACCTCGACATGCAGCGCAGCGGCACGGTGATCGAGATCACGCTTTCGGCCGTCGCCAATGTGCGCCTGATGAGCCATGCCAATTTCGATCTTTTCAGGAATGCTCGCCAGCACAAGTTCCTCGGCGGCGTTGCAAAGCAATCGCCGATCCGGCTGAAGATCCCGCAAAGCGGCCACTGGCATGTGGTGGTGGACATGGAGGGCCTTCCCGGCAAGGCGGAATCCTCGATCAAGCTGGCGCCGCAGGCGCCGCAAAAGCCGGCGCCCCGCTTCGGCGCCGCCTAGGGCCGATCGACATTCAGTTCAGGCTGAGCCGAAAATGGTGCTTTTCCGGGATCCGGAGCGCAGCGTACTTTCCGTACGTGAGCACCGGAAGCCCAAAAGTTGCAGGCCTGCTGGACTGAATGGCGATCTGTCCTAGCCGTTCCCGGCCTTCTCCCGGCGCAGCTTCGCCCACCATTCCAGCCGCTTGCGCAGCTCCCGCTCGAAGCCGCGCTCCGGCGGATCGTAGAAGGTGCGGCGGCCCATCTTCTCCGGGAAATAATCCTGACCGGAAAAGGCCTCCGGCTCGTCATGGTCGTAGCGGTAGCCTTCGCCATAGCCCTCGCCCTTCATCAGCTTGGTCGGGGCGTTGAGGATGTGCTTGGGCGGCAGCAGGGAGCCGTTTTCCTTCGCCGCGCGCATGGCGGACTTGTAGGCGGTGTAGACGGCGTTGGATTTCGGGGCGGTGGCGAGATAGATACAGGCCTGCGCCAGCGCCAGCTCGCCTTCCGGCGAGCCAAGGAAATCGTAGGCGTCCTTCGCCGCATTGCAGACGACGAGCGCCTGCGGATCGGCAAGACCGATATCCTCCACCGCCATGCGCACCATGCGGCGGCAGAGGAACAGCGGGTCCTCGCCAGCATCCAACATGCGGGTGAGATAGTAGAGCGCCGCATCGGGGTCCGAGCCGCGCACGGCCTTGTGCAGGGCGGAGATGAGGTTGTAGTGGCCGTCCTGCGACTTGTCGTAGACCGGCGCGCGGCGCTGGACGATGCGGAAGAGATCGTCCTGGCCGAAGGCCTCGCCGGAGCGCGCCGCCCGCCACACTTCCTCGGCCAGCGTCAGCACCGCCCGCCCGTCGCCGTCGGCCATGCGCAGCAGCGAGGCGCGTGCCTCTCCGTCGAGCGGCAACGGCTTTTCCTCGATGGCCTCGGCGCGCTTCAGCAGCTCTTCCAGGCTCTGCTCGTCATGCGGCTTGAAGGTCAGAACGCGGGCGCGCGAGAGAAGAGCGGCATTGAGCTCGAAGGACGGGTTTTCCGTCGTCGCGCCGACAAGCACGATGGTGCCGTCCTCCATGACCGGCAGGAAACTGTCCTGCTGGGCGCGGTTGAAGCGATGGATCTCGTCGACGAAAAGCAGGGTCTGGCGGCCGCCCATGCGGCGCAGGCGCGCGGCCTCGAAGACCTTCTTGAGATCGGCGACGCCGGAGAAGATCGCCGAGATCTGCTCGAAGGCAAGGCCCGTCTCGCCGGAAAGCAGGCGCGCGACCGTCGTCTTGCCGGTGCCCGGCGGGCCCCAGAAGATCATCGAGCCGAGCGAACCCGCCTCGATCATGCGCGAGAGCACACCATCCGGACCGGTCAGGTGCTCCTGACCGGAGACCTCGCCCAGCGTGCGGGGGCGCAGGCGGTCGGCCAGGGGCCGTTTTGCCGCCATTTCCTCCGGTTCACGCGGGGCGAAGAGGTCGCTCATCGGAAGAACTGGCGGATGCGCTGGCCGTCGCGCTCGATCTCGACGCGCCAGATGGACGGATCCTCGCCGACGAGCGCGGCGAGCTTCTCGGTGGTGGTGACGGGCGTGCCGTTCAGCTCGATGACGATGTCGCGCGGCTGAAGTCCGATGCGCGCGGCGGGCGAGCCGCGGTTGATCTCGGTGATCACCACGCCGGTGGTCGTCTTGTTGGTCGGCATGCGCAGCTCCTCGGCGACGCGCGGCGAGAGGTTCGCGACGACCGCGCCGGAGAAGGGATTGCGGCCCTCGATCAGCCGCTCGTCACGCGGCGTCGTCTCGGGCGCGCGGTCGAGGGAAAGCGTCAGCTCCTGCTCCTTGCCGTCGGCGATGACGGTGATGCGGGCCGTGCCGCCGATGCCGACGGTGGTGAGGCGATAGCCCAGCGCATCGGGATGCTCGACCGGGATGCCGTTGACGGCGGTGACGACCTGTCCGGCCTTCATGCCGGCCTTTTCCGCCGGACTGCCGGGCTGGACCTGCGAAATGAGCGCGCCACGGGCGCGGTCGAGACCGAGGGCGTCGGCAACTTCCGAGGTCACCGGATCGAAAGTCGCGCCGATGAAGGGGCGATCGAAGGTGGCGTTGCCGTTCTCGGCGCTGGCGACGAAGGTCTTCACGAGATTGGCGGGAATGGCGAAGCCGACGCCGTTCGAGCCGCCGCCGCGCGAGAAGATGGCGGTGTTGATGCCGATCAGCTCACCGTTCATGTTGATGAGGCCGCCGCCGGAATTACCGGGATTGATCGCGGCGTCCGTCTGGATGAAGAAGCCGAAATCGCCCGAGCGCACCTGGTTGCGGGCAAGCGCCGAGACGATGCCGCTCGTCACCGTCTGGCCGACGCCGAAGGGATTGCCGATGGCCAGCACCAGATCGCCGACCTGGACAGCATCGCTGTCCCCGAGCGGCAGGGTGGCGAAATCGGCATCCGACTTGATCTTCAGCACGGCGAGGTCGACGCGCTCGTCCTTGAGCACGACGGTGCTCTCGAATTCGCGGCCGTCGGCAAGCGCGACCTTGATGTCGCTCGCGCCCTCGATGACGTGGTTGTTGGTCACCACGAAGCCCTTGGCGCCGACAATGACGCCCGAGCCGAGGGAGGACTGTTTCTCGCTGCGGTTCGGCATGCGCTGGCCGAAGAATTCCTCGAAGAAGGGGTCGCCCTCGAAGATCGAGCGGCGCTCGACGACGCGCTCGGCATAGACGTTGACGACGGCATTCTCGACCTGCTTGACGAGCGGCGCGAAGGAGAGCTGCATCTCCGTGCGCGATTGGGGCACGGTTCGCTCCTGGGCCGTTGCGGGTGTCACCAGCGCCAGCGCCATGACAACGGGGGCGGCAAGCAGGATGCGGGCTTTCAGCATGGACGAGTCTCCTTCGTTTCCACGTCACGATCAGATAGGATTTCGCAGGAAAAAAGGCAAACCGCGCAGGTCTTTTCATGCGCCGACGCTCACGCGGCGCGCACGAAAAAGTGGTTGCCGCAAATCTTCCCCGCCGTTGAAACAACATGGGAGTTCTTTACGTAGGTATCAGGCAAGCAACCGAATGGATCGAGCCGCCATGACCCTCTATCGCCCGCCCCGCATCAATGCCTCCGAGATCACGCCGGAAAGCTGTTTCTTCAACCGGCGCTCTTTTCTCGCCGCGGCCGCCGGCGGCATGCTGGCAGCCGCCGGAACGCCCGCCTTCGCCGAAGCGCTGAAGGCGTCGAAGAGCGCCTATACCGTCGACGAGAAGCTGACGCCGGAAAAGGACGTGACCAGCTACAACAATTTCTATGAATTCGGCATGGGCAAGGGCGACCCGCAGGCGAATTCGGAGAAATTCAAGCCGACGCCCTGGACCATCAAGGTCGGCGGCCTCGTCGGCAAGCCGAAGGAATTCGGGCTGGAGGAGCTGCTGGCCATGCCGCTCGAGGACCGGGTCTACCGCATGCGCTGCGTGGAAGCCTGGTCGATGGTGATCCCCTGGGTCGGTTTTCCGCTCGCAGCACTCCTCGACAAGGTCGAGCCGCTCGGCGATGCGAAATACGTCGCCTTCGAAACGGTCGTCCGGCCGAAGGAGATGCCCGGTCAGTCCGGTTTCTTCCAGTCCCTGCCCTGGCCCTATGTCGAGGGCCTGAGGCTCGACGAGGCGCGCCATCCGCTGGCGATCCTCTCCGTCGGTGTCTACGGCAAGACGCTGCCGAACCAGAACGGCGCGCCGGTCCGGCTCGTCGTGCCGTGGAAATACGGCTTCAAGGGCATCAAGTCGATCGTGAAGATCACCCTCACCGACAAGCAGCCGCCCTCGACCTGGAATATTTCCGCACCCGAGGAATATGGTTTCTACGCCAACGTCAATCCGGAGGTCGATCACCCGCGCTGGAGCCAGGCGAGCGAGAACCGCATCGGCGAAGGCGGCTTCTTCGGCGCCAACAGGCGCCCGACCCTGCCCTTCAACGGCTATGCGGACGAGGTAGCGAGCCTCTATGCCGGCATGGACCTCAGGGCCAATTACTGATGGCTCTGCTGCCCGCCCTGCCCCGCAAGTACCACACCGCATCAATCTGGCTGCTCTATGCCGCCGGGCTTGCGCCTGCGGCCTACGGCTTCTGGCTCGGGGCGACGGGCGGGCTTCCGGGCAATCCGGTGAAGGAATTCGAGCACCTGCTGGGGCTCTGGGCGCTGCGGTTCCTCGTCGCCACGCTCGCAATCACGCCGCTGCGCGACCTTGCCGGCATCAACTGGATCCGCTATCGGCGCGCCCTCGGGCTGCTCGCCTTCTGGTATGTGCTGATGCACTTCCTGACCTATATGGTGCTCGACCAGTACCTGAATTTCCAGGCGATCCTGGTCGATATCGCCAAGCGGCCCTTCATCACCATCGGCATGGCGGCCTTCGTGTTCCTGATCCCGCTGGCGCTGACCTCCAACAATTGGTCGATCCGCCGGCTGGGGCCGCGCTGGGTGAAGCTGCACCGGCTCGTCTACATCATTGCCGCCGCAGGCGCGCTGCACTTCGCCATGTCCGTCAAGGTCGTGGGTCTGGAGCCGTGGACCTATATCGGCCTCGTCGCGCTGCTGCTTGCCTGGCGCCTCGTGCGAACGCCCTTCAATCGCTGGAAGCGCGGGACGGGCGGACGGCCGCAATTCAACAGGGCATAACAGCAAAAGGCCGGAAGATCGCTCTTCCGGCCTTTTGCTGTTTTCGTATCCCGAAGGATCAGGCTGCTTCGGCAGCAGCTTCTTCAGCGGCTACGCGGGCCTTGTCGGCAGCGCCCTTGGCATCGACGTCGCGGTCGACGAACTCGATGACTGCGAGCGGGGCGTTGTCGCCGTGGCGGAAGCCGGCCTTCATGATGCGCAGGTAGCCACCGTTACGGTTAGCGTAGCGGCTTGCGATCGCGTCGAAGAGCTTCGAAACGACAGCAACGTCGCGGATCTGCGAGATCGCCTGGCGACGGGCGTGCAGGTCGCCGCGCTTGCCGAGGGTGACGAGCTTCTCGACGATCGGGCGGATTTCCTTCGCCTTCGGCAGCGTCGTTACGATCTGCTCATGCTGGATGAGCGAGGCAGCCATGTTGGCGAACATCGCCTTGCGGTGGCTTGCGGTACGGTTGAGTTTGCGACCCGAATTCTGGTGGCGCATCTCGATTCTCCTTCACATGCAGGCAGTCGCCTGCCGTTTGATGGTGGCGCATGTCCGTCCCGCCTTGCGGGACAAAGGGACATGCGCAGTTCATAGATGCTAAGGCCAGCTTTGCGCGCCCCGAGGGGCGCGTGCGGCCTTAGTACTGGTCTTCGTAGCGCTTGGCGAGATCTTCGATGTTCTCCGGCGGCCATGCGGGCACTTCCATGCCGAGGTGCAGGCCCATGGAAGCGAGAACTTCCTTGATCTCGTTGAGCGACTTGCGACCAAAATTCGGAGTGCGAAGCATTTCGGCTTCGGTCTTCTGAATGAGATCGCCGATATAGACGATGTTGTCGTTCTTCAGGCAGTTCGCCGAACGGACGGAAAGTTCCAGTTCGTCGACCTTCTTGAGGAGCGCCGGGTTGAACGCCAGTTCCGTGACCGATTCTTCCTCGGCTTCCTTCTGCGGTTCGTCGAAGTTGACGAAGACCGAGAGCTGGTCCTGAAGAATGCGGGCCGCGAACGCGATCGCATCTTCGCCCGTGACGGAACCGTCGGTCTCGATGGTCATCGTCAGCTTGTCGTAGTCGAGAACCTGGCCTTCACGGGTGTTTTCCACCTTGTAGGACACTTTCTTGACCGGCGAGTAGAGGCTGTCGACCGGGATGAGGCCGATCGGTGCGTCTTCGGAGCGGTTGCGGTCGGCCGGGACATAGCCCTTGCCGTTGTTGACCGTGAACTCCATGCGGATTTCCGCGCCCTCGTCGAGGGTGCAGATGACGTGGTCGGGGTTCAGGATCTCGATGTCGCCGACCGTCTGGATGTCACCCGCCGTTACGACGCCCGGACCCTGCTTGCGCACGACCATACGCTTGGAATCGTCGCCATCCATCTTGATGGCGATTTCCTTGATGTTGAGCACGATGTCCGTCACATCTTCCCGGACGCCCGGGATGGAGGAGAACTCGTGCAGGACGCCGTCGATCTGCACGGCGGTAACAGCCGCACCGCGCAGCGACGACAGGAGCACGCGACGCAGCGCGTTGCCGAGCGTCAGGCCGAAGCCACGCTCCAGCGGCTCGGCAACAAGGCTTGCCTTGGTGCGGCCGGAGGAGGTGAATTCCACCTTGTTCGGCTTGATCAGTTCCTGCCAGTTTTTCTGGATCATGTGTTTTGCCTTCCGTTCGCCGCCACCATCCAATCGTGACGGCCGAGCCCTGAAGTACCGCGGAAGCCGGATGGCCTCCACGGTTGTTTGAAGTCGATGATCAGACGCGGCGCTTCTTGCGCGGACGGCAACCGTTGTGCGGGATCGGGGTCACGTCGCGGATGGACGTGATCATGAAGCCGGCAGCCTGGAGGGCGCGCAGAGCCGATTCACGGCCGGAACCCGGACCGCAGACTTCGACTTCCAGCGACTTCATGCCGTGTTCCTGGGCCTTCTTGGCGCAGTCTTCGGCAGCGATCTGGGCAGCGAACGGGGTCGACTTGCGCGAACCCTTGAAGCCCTTTGCACCGGCGGACGACCAGGCAATCGCGTTGCCCTGTGCGTCGGTGATGGTGATCATCGTGTTGTTGAACGAAGAATTGACGTGAGCAACACCCGAGGTGATGTTCTTGCGTTCGCGACGGCGGACGCGTGCGGCTTCCTTGGCCATGGATAGTCCTTTCGTTGATCTCGACACCGCCGTAATTCCAGCGGCTCCACCGGGCGGGGTCGAAACCCTGCCCTGAACAGTATTTGCAGACATGCCCGAAGGCTCAGGTCTGCGGCGATATCGTCACTGCCGTAGTACCAGCAGCTCCACCGACCGGGATCCCGACAAAGGACAAGACCCCGCTCGAAACTCAAAAGAGGCCGGCGCGAAGCGCCAGCCTCCCGTTCCCCGTTTCCGGGAAATTACTTCTTCTTGCCTGCGATGGCCTTGGCCGGACCCTTGCGGGTACGGGCGTTGGTGTGCGTGCGCTGGCCGCGAACCGGGAGGCTACGACGGTGACGCAGGCCACGGTAGCAACCGAGGTCCATGAGACGCTTGATGTTCATCGAGGTTTCGCGACGCAGGTCGCCTTCGACCTGGTAGTCGCGGTCGATGGCTTCACGGATCTGCAGGATTTCTGCGTCCGTGAGCTGATGCACGCGACGATCAGCCGGGATGCCGACCTTCTCGATGATTTCCTGTGCAAACTTCGGGCCGATCCCGTGAATGTAACGGAGCGCGATTACGACGCGCTTCGCGGTCGGGATGTTGACGCCAGCGATACGTGCCACGCCTGTTCTCCTTGCTTCCAGTTGCCATCCGGCAAGTGGTCTTCTTCATTCGATACGGCCACGAAAGCCGCTGCTCAATCTGATGTTCGGGACATGTCGAAAACGACCGTACCCGGACTTCGTTCTTCGAAATCCGCGCCGATCGCAATGGTATGTCGCGAGTTGGCGCTGTCTTAAGGGGAATCGGCCGAAAAAGTCAACTCCCCGGCCGTCCTTTTTAACCTGATATCAGGCGTTCTCGAGGATTCCCGCGATCTGCGCGGTCACCTTGTCGACATCGGCCATGCCGTCGACCGTCTGAAGCTTGCCCGTCGAAGCATAGTAGCTCGACAGCGGCGCGGTCTTCTCACGGTACTCCGTGAGGCGACGCTTGAAGGCTTCCGGATTGTCGTCGGAGCGAACCGTGCCGCCGGCGGCAATGGTTTCGGCTACGCGATTCTCCATGCGCTTGACCAGCGCATCTTCGTCCACCTTCAGCTCGATGACCGCATCGAGCGCGATACCCTTGCCGGCGAGGATCCCGTCGAGGGCTTCCGCCTGGGGAACCGTGCGCGGGTAACCGTCGAGGATGAAGCCCTTGGCACAATCCGGCGAATCGATGCGGTCGGAAACGATCTCGTTGACGATCGCGTCGGAGACGAGCTGGCCGGCATCCATGACGGCCTTGGCGCGCTTGCCGACATCCGTTCCGGCGGCGACGGCCGCGCGCAGCATGTCACCCGTGGAAAGCTGCGGAATGCCGTGCCTTTCCGTCAGGAGCTTGGCTTGAGTCCCCTTGCCAGCGCCGGGCGGTCCCAGAAAAATCAGTCTCATCGTCCCCTCTTTCCTCCACGCAGCTTCGACTTCTTGATCAGCCCCTCATACTGCTGGGCGATCAGGTGGCCCTGTATCTGTGCTACAGTATCCAGGGTCACGCTGACAACAATCAAAAGCGACGTACCACCAAGGTAGAATGGCACCCCGGTCTGCGCGATCAGGATTTCGGGAAGGATACAGACGAACATCAGGTAAATGGCGCCGACGACCGTGATGCGGGTCAGCACGTAGTCGATATATTCGGCGGTGCGCTCGCCCGGACGGATGCCCGGAATGAAGCCGCCGTGCTTCTTCAGATTGTCGGCCGTGTCCTTCGGATTGAAGACGATGGCCGTGTAGAAGAAGGCGAAGAAGGCGATCATGGCGGCGTAGAGCACCATGTAGAGCGGCTTGCCGTGGCCGAGCGAGGCGATGATCGTCGTCGCCCAGTTCGGCATCGCAGCCGTATTCGAGAAGCCCGCGACCGTTGCCGGCAGCAGCAGCAGCGAGGAGGCGAAGATCGCCGGGATGACGCCCGAGGTGTTCAGCTTCAGCGGCAGGTGCGAGGTATCGCCTTGGAACATGCGGTTGCCGACCTGGCGTTTCGGATACTGGATCAGCAGGCGGCGCTGGGCGCGCTCGACGAAGACGATGAGCGCGATGACGCAGACCGCCATGACGACGACCGCAAGCACGACGCCGATGGAAAGCTGGCCGGTCCGGCCGAGTTCCAGCGTGTTGCCGAGGGCGCGCGGCAGGGCCGCCACGATGCCGGCGAAGATGATCAGCGAAATGCCGTTGCCGATGCCGCGCGAGGTGATCTGCTCACCGAGCCACATCAGGAACATGGTGCCGCCGAGCAGCGAGATGACGGTGGATATGCGGAAGAACCAGCCCGGATCGTTGACCAGCCCTGCCCCGCTCTCAAGGCCCACCGCGATGCCGTAGGCCTGCAGCGTGCCGAGCAGCACCGTGCCGTAGCGGGTGTACTGGTTGATGATCTTGCGGCCCTGCTCGCCTTCCTTCTTCAGCTGCTCCAGCGAGGGAACGACCGAAGTCATCAGCTGCACGATGATCGACGCGGAAATGTACGGCATGATGCCGAGCGCGAAGATCGCCATGCGCTCGACGGCGCCGCCGGAGAACATGTTGAAGAGGCCGAGAATACCGCCCGACTGGCCGCGGAAGGCCTGTGCGAAGGCTTCGGCGTTGAGGCCCGGCAGGGGAATATGGGTGCCGAGCCGATAGACGATCAGCGCGCCCAGCGTGAACCAGAGGCGCTTCTTCAGGTCTTCCGCCTTGGCGAAAGTCGAGAAGTTGAGGTTAGAGGCAAGTTGTTCCGCTGCCGAAGCCATGCATTTCTCCGCGAAGCCGATCCGGCGGCGGTAACGCCCGGCCAGGTCCGGATTGGCTGATCCGTTGGCATTCGCGCCCGGCCCTCCCCGGACCGATCGCCAATGCTGAAATTCGTCGTGCCTGCCTGCGCCGTTGCGGCGAAGCGGGCGGATGGAGCCTAAACCGGTTGAAACGCGGATTGTCAAGCAATCCCGGCCTCACCCTGGCTTTTATTCCGGATAACGATGGGGACGAGAATCCCGACGGTCGTTGTGAGGCTCACATATGGGAGCAAAATCGCCCGGTGTGAAGCACACCGGGCGACTATTTTGTCGAATTATTCCGCGGCTTCCGCTGCTGCGGCCAGCAGCTTCACCGAGCCGCCGGCCTTTTCGATCTTCTCGACCGCAGGCTTGGAGGCGCCGGCGACCTCGAAGGCGACCTTGGCCTTCAGTTCGCCGTCGGCGAGGATGCGCACGCCGTCCTTTTCGCGGCGGATGACGCCGGCAGCCTTGAGAGCGGCTGCGTCAACGGTCGCCTTGGCATCGAGCTTGCCGGCATCGATTGCCTTCTGGACGCGGTCCAGGGAAACGATGACGAAGTCGGATGCGAAGATGTTGTTGAAGCCGCGCTTCGGCAGGCGACGGTAGATGGGCATCTGACCGCCTTCGAAGCCGTTGATGGCGACGCCCGAACGAGCCTTCTGACCCTTGACACCGCGACCACCGGTCTTGCCCTTGCCGGAGCCGATACCGCGACCGAGGCGCTTGCGGCCCTTCGAAGAACCTTCGTTGTCCTTGATTTCGTTAAGCTTCATGATCTCTACTCCCTCACTTCTCGTCGACGACGCGAACGAGGTGCTGGACGGCACGGATCATGCCGCGGACAGACGGGGTGTCTTCCAGCGTGCGAACCCGGTGCATCTTGTTGAGGCCCAGGCCGACGAGCGTTGCGCGCTGTACGGCCGGACGGCGGATGGGGCTGCCGATCTGCTCGACAGTCACCGTCTTCTTGGCGGTTTCTTTCTTAGCCATGGATCAGTGCTCCTTATTCTTCAGCAGCAACGCCAGCCGACTGACGACGAGCCTGCAGCGTGGCGTACTTCATGCCGCGCTGAGCTGCGATGTCCTTCGGGTGCATCTGGCTCTTGAGAGCGTCGAACGTCGCACGGATCATGTTGTACGGGTTCGAGGAACCGGTCGACTTGGCGACGACATCGTGAACGCCGAGCGTTTCGAAGACGGCGCGCATCGGACCACCGGCGATGATACCGGTACCGGCCTTGGCCGAACGAAGCAGAACCTTGCCGGCGCCGTGGCGGCCGTGCACGTCGTGGTGCAGCGTGCGGCCCGAGCGCAGCGGAACGAAGATGAGGTCGCGCTTGGCGGCTTCGGTGGCCTTCCGGATCGCTTCCGGAACTTCACGAGCCTTGCCATGGCCGAAGCCTACGCGGCCCTTCTGGTCGCCGACGACGACGAGAGCTGCAAAACCGAAACGACGGCCGCCCTTGACGACCTTCGCGACGCGGTTGATCGCGACGAGCTTATCGACAAACTCGCTGTCGCGCTCTTCGCGGTTCTGGCGGTCATCGCGACCGCGCTTTTCCTGTGCCATTGTCCTTTTCCTTTTTCTTTTCCGGGTGCAATCGGCAGATTGACGAAAGTCGCCTCCATTTCAGGAATGGAAGCGACCAATACCCTGAGCTGGTCGGCGGGCGCCGGAGCGCCCGACCGAAGATCAGAAGTTCAGACCACCTTCACGGGCTGCGTCGGCAAGAGCCTTGACGCGGCCGTGATAGAGGAAGGCGCCACGGTCGAAGACGACGTCCTTGACGCCGGCCTTGACTGCGCGCTCGGCAATGAGCTTGCCGACGGCAGCGGCTGCTGCCGTGTCGGCGCCCGTCTTCAGCGACGAACGCAGATCGGTGTCGAGCGTCGAAGCGGCGGCAAGGGTCTTGCCGGCCACGTCGTCGATGACCTGTACGTAGATGTTCTTCGACGAGCGATGAACCGACAGGCGCGGACGGCCGTTGGCGACCGCCTTGATGGAACGGCGCACGCGGTTGGCGCGGCGCACGAGAGCTTCTTTAGTGCTAGCCATTTCGCGTGATCCTTACTTCTTCTTGCCTTCCTTGCGGACGATGCGTTCTTCCGCATACTTGACGCCCTTGCCCTTGTAGGGCTCGGGGCCACGGTATTCGCGGATTTCCGCAGCGACCTGGCCGACCTGCTGCTTGCTGATGCCGGTGACGATGATTTCGGTCGGCTTCGGAACAGCGATCGTGATGCCTTCCGGCGTCTGGTAGACGACGTCGTGGCTGAAACCGAGGGCCAGCTGCAGGTTCTTGCCCTGCATGGAGGCGCGGTAGCCGACGCCGTTGATTTCGAGCTTGCGCTCGTAACCGTCCTTCACGCCCTTGAAGATGCCTTCGATCATCGTGCGGGACATGCCCCACTTCGAACGCGCATCCTTGGACTGGTTGACCGGCTGAACGACAACGGCGTTGTCTTCGAGCTTGACCGAAACTTCGTCATTGGCGACGAAGAACAGTTCGCCCTTCGGGCCCTTGGCGGTAACCTTCTGACCGTCGACGGTCGCGGTGACACCAGCGGGAACCGGAACGGGCTTCTTACCGATACGAGACATTGTTTTATCCTGTCTGTTCGTTATGGAGATCCCTGCCCTGTCTTAGAAGACAGAGCAAAGAATCTCGCCACCAACGTTCTGTTCGCGTGCCTGGTGATCGGCCATCACGCCCTTCGGGGTCGAAAGGATGGTGATGCCGAGGCCGTTCGCGACCTGCGGAATGGACTTTACCGAGACATAGACCCGGCGGCCCGGCTTGGAGACGCGGTCGATCTTGCGGATCACCGATGCGCCTTCGTAGTACTTGAGTTCGATGTTCAGCTCGGCCTTGCCGTTGCCGAATTCGACTTCGGAGTATCCGCGGATGTAGCCTTCAGCCTGAAGAACATCCAGAACGCGAGCGCGCAGCTTGGAAGCCGGCGTGGAAACGCTCGACTTGCGGCGTGCGGCGCCGTTGCGGATACGGGTGAGCATATCGCCCAGGGGATCAGTCATTGCCATGTACCCGTCTCCTTACCAGCTCGACTTGACGATGCCCGGCACCTTGCCGAGATTGCCCAGTTCGCGAAGCGCAATACGCGACATCTTGAGTTTGCGATAGAAAGCGCGCGGACGGCCCGTGACTTCGCAACGGTTGCGAATGCGGGTCTTGGAGCCATTGCGCGGCATTTCGGCAAGCTTCAGGGTTGCCTTGAAGCGCTCTTCGATCGGAAGAGACTGGTTCATGATGACCGCCTTGAGAGCGGCGCGCTTGGAAGCCTGGCTGGCGACAAGCTTGCGGCGACGGTTATTCTTTTCTACTGCGCTGGTTTTAGCCATAACAGTTATCCTTCTTTACGCTTGTCGTTACGGGTCAGGCGCGGAACGGGAAGTTGAACTCTTTCAGAAGAGCCCGTGCTTCGTCGTCCGTCTTTGCCGTCGTGCAAACGATGATGTCCATGCCCCACATCTGATCAACCTTGTCGTAGTTGATCTCAGGGAACACAATGTGCTCCTTGACGCCCATGGCGAAGTTGCCACGGCCATCGAAGGACTTCGGGTTCAGACCACGGAAGTCGCGTACGCGGGGCAGCGCGATGTTCACGAGGCGATCCAGAAATTCATACATGCGGGCGCCGCGCAGGGTGACCTTCGCGCCGATCGGCATGCCTTCACGGACCTTGAAGCCCGCGATGGAGTTGCGGGCGCGCGTGATGACCGGCTTCTGGCCGGAGATCGCTGCGAGGTCGGCAGCTGCAACGGTGGGCTTCTTGGAGTCCGCCGTGGCTTCGCCTACGCCCATGTTGATGACGATCTTGTCGAGACGCGGAATCTGCATCTCGTTGGCGAAGGAGAACTGCTCCTGAAGCGCCTTGCGGATACGCTCGACGTATTCCTTCTTGAGGCGCGGCTCATACTTGGTGTCAGCCATCGATCGACACTCCCGAACGCTTTGCTACACGAACCTTCTTGTCGCCCTCGACCTTGAAACCGACGCGGGTCGGCTTGCCGTCCTTGGGGTCGGCGATCGCGATGTTCGACAGATGGATCGAAGCTTCCTTGGTGATGATGCCGGCTTCCTGGGTCTGGGTCTGGCGCTGGTGACGCTTCACCAGGTTGATACCCTTGACGACCGCACGGTCTTCCTTCGGCATGACCTGAACGACTTCACCGGTACGGCCCTTGTCCTTGCCGGTGAGTACGACGACCTTGTCGCCTTTACGAATCTTTTGCATAGCCATCGCTCCTTAGAGTACTTCGGGAGCCAGCGAGATGATCTTCATGTGGTTCTTGGCGCGAAGTTCGCGCGGAACCGGTCCGAAGATACGGGTGCCGATCGGCTCTTTCTTGTTGTCGATCAGGACAGCGGCGTTGCTGTCGAAACGAATGACGCTGCCGTCGGCGCGACGGATGTCCTTGGCGGTGCGTACGACGACCGCCTTCATCACGTCACCCTTCTTCACGCGGCCGCGCGGGATGGCTTCCTTGATCGAGACGACGATAATGTCGCCGACCGAAGCGTACTTGCGCTTGGAGCCGCCCAGCACCTTGATGCACATGACACGACGTGCGCCGGAATTATCCGCGACGTCGAGGTTAGTCTGCATCTGAATCATGTCAGGTCGCCTTCTTGTTTTACCGGACCGGTTGGGTGTTAGCCCCCTGTTCCAGCTTATGGAAATTCATGTTTTCGCGCGGGATGGTGTGTTGCCAGGGTGGTTTCCCTTCGGCGAACCGACGGACCTTCCGTGCGCTCAAAGCAAAAGAACGCTCGCGATTCCGAGCGTCCTTGCGCTGCTTCATACAGATTTCCGCGCCAGACGCAAGGGCCTGGCGCAAAATCCGATGATTTAAGCCTGGGCCGATACGACGGTCCAGCGCTTGTCCTTGGAGATCGGTGCACATTCCTGGATGGAAACGACATCGCCGACCTTGTACTGGTTGGTCTCGTCATGCGCCTTGTACTTCTTCGACCGGCGAACGGTCTTCTGAAGCAGCGGGTGGGCAAAACGGCGCTCGACGCGGACGACAACGGTCTTGTCGTTCTTGTCGCTGACTACGGTGCCCTGCAGAATGCGTTTCGGCATATTTTTCTGGTCCTTAGGCCTTGGCTTCTGCCGCCTTCTGGCGGGCAATGGTCTTGACGCGCGCGATGTCCTTACGGACTTCGTTGATACGCGAGGTCTTTTCAAGCTGGCCGGTGGCCTTCTGGAAGCGCAGGTTGAACTGCTCTTTCTTCAGCTTGGCAAGCTCGTCGTTGAGCTGGTCGGCGCTGAGCGCCCGGACGTCTGCGGCTTTCATCGCTCTCGCTCCTTACTCTGCAATGCGCTGTACGAAGCGCGTCTTGACCGAGAGCTTGGCCGAGCCGAGGCGAAGCGCTTCACGCGCGATTTCCTCGGAAACGCCGTCGATCTCGAACATCATACGGCCGGGCTTGACCTTGGCTGCCCAGTATTCGACCGAACCCTTACCCTTACCCATGCGGACTTCCGTGGGCTTCGCGGTAACCGGGGTGTCGGGGAACACGCGGATCCACACACGGCCGGCACGCTTCATGTAACGGGTGATCGCGCGGCGAGCCGCTTCGATCTCGCGAGCGTTCACGCGGTTCGGTTCCTGAGCCTTCAAGCCGAACTCGCCGAAGGCGAGCTCGGAGCCGCCCTTGGCGACACCCTTGATGCGGCCCTTGAACTGCTTGCGGTACTTGGTACGCTTTGGCTGCAACATTTTTTTACTTCTCCGATATTGGCTGCCAAACGCGACTGTTACGCGTTTTCACGACGACGGTCGCCGCGATCGCCGCGTTCACGGCTTGCGGGACCCTGGCTGTCACTTTCGCTGGCGCGACGCTCAGAGGCCATCGGGTCGTGCTCAAGGATTTCGCCCTTGAAGATCCAGACCTTGATGCCGCAGATGCCGAATGCGGTTTCGGCTTCAGCCGTACCGTAGTCGATGTCTGCACGCAGCGTGTGAAGCGGAACGCGACCTTCGCGGTACCATTCCGTACGGGCGATTTCCGCACCGCCGAGACGGCCGGCGCAGGTGATCTTGATGCCTTCGGCGCCAAGACGCATGGCCGACTGAACGGCGCGCTTCATCGCACGGCGGAAGGCCACGCGGCGCTCGAGCTGCTGGGCGATCGACTGAGCGACCAGCGTTGCGTCGACTTCCGGCTTGCGCACTTCAACGATGTTGAGGTGCGTTTCGGAATTCGTCATCTCGGAAAGCTTCTTGCGGAGCTTCTCGATGTCCGCGCCCTTCTTGCCGATGATCAGACCCGGGCGAGCCGAGTGGATCGTGACGCGGCACTTCTTGTGCGGGCGCTCGATGACGACCTTGGCGATACCGGCCTGCTTCAGCTCGTCCTGTACGAACTTGCGGATCTTCAGGTCTTCGTGGAGCAGCTGGCCGTATTCGGCGTTGTCGGCGAACCAACGGCTGTCCCAGGTACGGTTGATGCCGAGGCGGAAACCGATCGGATTAATCTTCTGGCCCATTATGCGGCCTCCCCTTTGGCTTCGACTTCACGGACGACGATCGTCAGATGCGAGAAAGGCTTCTCGATCCGCGATGCACGGCCGCGGCCACGAGCGGCAAAGCGCTTCATGACAATCGACTTGCCGACATAGGCCTCAGCGACGATCAGCGAATCGACGTCGAGGTCGTGGTTGTTTTCTGCGTTGGCGATCGCGGACTCGAGAGTCTTCTTGACCGTCTCGGCGCTACGCTTGCGCGAGAACTCGAGCTCGGCGAGAGCGCGGTCCACCTTCTTGCCGCGGATGAGCGCAGCAAGCAGGTTGAGCTTCTGGGGGCTGACGCGGATCGTGCGCGCGATAGCCTGCGCCTCGTTATCCTTCAGCCGACGTTCGGCTTTAGCCTTACCCATCGTTACTTCCTCTTCGCCTTCTTGTCCGCGCCGTGACCGTAGTAGGTCCGCGTCGGAGCGAATTCACCAAACTTGTGGCCGACCATGTCTTCGTTGACGGCCACCGGGATGTGCTTGCTGCCGTTGTAGACACCGAAGGTGAGACCTACGAACTGCGGCAGGATCGTGGAGCGACGGCTCCAGATCTTGATTACTTCGCTGCGACCGCCTTCACGAACCTTCTCAGCCTTCTTGAGAAGATAGCCGTCAACAAACGGGCCTTTCCATACTGAACGAGCCATTCCTGACTACCTCTCTTACTTCTTCTTCAAGTGGCGCGAGCGCATGATGAACTTGTCCGTGGACTTGTTCGAACGGGTACGCTTGCCCTTGGTCGGCTTGCCCCACGGGGATACCGGATGACGGCCACCGGAGGTGCGGCCTTCACCACCGCCGTGCGGGTGGTCGACCGGGTTCATGACGACACCGCGGTTATGCGGGGTCTTGCCGCGCCAGCGGGTGCGACCGGCCTTGCCGTCGTTGATGTTGCCGTGGTCCGGGTTGGATACGGCGCCGATCGTTGCGAGGCAGGACGCGTGAACCAGGCGCTGTTCGCCCGAGTTCAGGCGAAGGATCGCCATGCCCTGGTCGCGGCCGACGAGCTGGACGAACGTGCCGGCGGAGCGGGCGATCTGGCCGCCCTTGCCCGGCTTCATTTCGACGTTGTGAACGATCGAGCCGACCGGGATGTACTGCAGCGGCATGGTGTTGCCGGGCTTGACGTCAACGGCCTTGTCGGACGCGATGACCTTGTCGCCGGCTGCCAGGCGCTGCGGAGCCAGGATGTAGGCCTGCTCGCCGTCGGGGTAGCTCACCAGAGCGATGAACGCCGTACGGTTCGGGTCGTACTCCAGACGCTCGACCGTGCCCTCGACGTCGAACTTGCGACGCTTGAAGTCGATGAGACGGTAGGTGCGCTTGTGACCGCCGCCGATGAAGCGGGCGGTGATGCGGCCGAGGTTGTTACGACCGCCGCTCTTGGAGAGACCTTCGGTCAGAGCCTTGACGGGCTTGCCCTTGTAAAGGCCCGACCGGTCGACGATGACCAGCTGACGCTGGCTCGGAGTGGTCGGATTGAAGTGTTTCAATGCCATTTTCTTGTTTCCCTTTTAGCCGACTGCCCGATTAGAGCCCGGTGGAGACGTCGATGGACTGACCGTCAGCGAGCGTGACGATAGCCTTCTTGACATCTCCCTGCCGGCCGGCGAAGCCGCGGAAACGCTTTACCTTGCCCTTGCGGACGAGCGTGTTCACAGCCGTGACCTTGACGCCGAAGAGTGCTTCGACCGCAGCCTTGATTTCAGGCTTGGAGGCACGCTTGGCAACGTTGAAGACGATCTGGTTGTTTTCGGATACCAGCGTCGACTTTTCGGTGATCGAAGGAGATACGATCACATCGTAGTGGCGAAGATCCGTCATTTGAACCGCTCCTCGAGGGCTTCTACAGCAGCCTTGGAGAGCACGAGCTTGCCGCGGCGCAGAATGTCGTAAACATTGATACCCTGGATCGGCAGGACATCCACGTTCGGGATGTTGCGCGCTGCGAGCTTGAAGTTGCCGTCAAGTTCAGCGCCGCCGATGAAGAGGGCATTGGTGAGGCCGAGCGAAGCGAATGCGCCGGCCAGAGCCTTCGTCTTTGCTTCTGCAGCAACGAGATCATCGATGATGATGACGTCGTCAGCCTTGATCTTGGCCGAGAGGGCGTGACGCAGGCCGAGCGCGCGAACCTGCTTGGGCAGGTCGTGGGCGTGGCTGCGGGATACCGGGCCGTGAGCCTTGGCACCGCCGCGGAACTGCGGAGCGCGAGCCGAATGGTGACGAGCGCGGCCCGTACCCTTCTGCTTGTACATCTTCGAGCCGGTGCGAGCGACTTCGCCGCGGGTCAGCGACTGGTGCGTGCCCTGCTGCTTCTTGGCGAGCTGCCAGCGGATGACGCGGGCAATGATGTCTTCGCGCGGCTCGAGGCCGAAGATCGCGTCGGAGAGGGAGACCTTGCCGGCGTCCTTCCCGTCGAGGGTCGTGACTTTGAGATCCATGATCAGGCTCCCTTACTTGGCTGCGGCGCGCACGGCGGCCGGACGCGGAGCGTCTGCCGGGGTGCCGGACTTGACGGCGTCACGAACGACGATCCAGGCGCCCTTGGAGCCCGGGACTGCGCCCTTGACGAGGATGAGACCGCGCTCTTCGTCGGTGGAGACGACTTCGAGGTTCTGGGTGGTGACGCGCGTCTGGCCCATGTGACCAGCCATGCGCTTGCCCTTCCAGACCTTGCCCGGGTCCTGGTTGTTACCCGTCGAACCGTGCGAGCGGTGCGAAACGGAAACGCCGTGCGTTGCACGAAGGCCGCCGAAGTTGTGGCGCTTCATGGCACCGGCGAAACCCTTACCGATCGTGGTGCCGGTAACGTCGACGAGCTGGCCGGCGACGAAATGGCTGGCGGTGAGTTCCGCGCCGATCTCGATGAGGTTGTCTTCCGAAACGCGGAACTCGACGAGCTTGGCCTTCGGCTCGACGCTTGCAGCGGCGAACTGGCCGCGCAGCGCCTTTGCCGTGTTCTTCACCTTGGAAGAGCCGGCGCCGAGCTGAACAGCCGTGTAGCCGTTCTTGTCCTGCGTACGCTGGGCAACGACCTGGACGTTGTCCAGTCGCAATACTGTTACCGGGATGTGCTCACCTGCGTCATTATAGACGCGAGTCATCCCTACTTTCTGTGCAATCACACCTGAACGCATGGTTCAATCCTCTTAGAAGTCCTGGCGGGATCGTGACGTCCCGTCATGCCTCTTGGTTTAAGGATTCCACTCGGGCTCGAAGGCCGTCGGGTTTCCCGTTTTTAGAAGACGTCGGCTTTCGCCACGTACCTTCCTTGTTATTCGGCTTGCGCCAGGACTTAGAGCTTGATCTCTACGTCCACACCGGCCGCAAGATCGAGCTTCATAAGAGCATCGACCGTCTGCGGCGTCGGATCTACGATGTCGAGCAGGCGCTTGTGGGTGCGCATCTCGAACTGTTCACGGCTCTTCTTGTCAACGTGGGGCGAACGGTTGACCGTGAACTTTTCAATACGGGTCGGGAGAGGAACGGGGCCGCGGACGCTTGCGCCGGTACGCTTTGCCGTCGACACGATTTCACGCGTGGAGGCATCAAGGATCCGGTGGTCAAACGCCTTGAGGCGGATGCGGATGTTCTGGCCGTTCATACGACTTTTCCTTAGTTCGTTATCCGCGCGATTCTCTTGGGGAATGCGCTTTTTTGATTCTGGCGCTTCCCATAAAGGAAGGCGCACGAAAACACAATGCCGAAAGGCCAGTCCGCTAAATTATCAAAGACCGGAGGGGCAGGATGCGATCCTGCCCTTCCTATTTCAGCGGCCTGAAGCCTTAAGACTTACTCGACGATCGAGGCGACGATGCCGGCGCCGACGGTACGGCCGCCTTCGCGGATAGCGAAGCGCAGCTTTTCTTCCATCGCGATCGGAACGATCAGCTCGACGTCAACCGTCACGTTGTCGCCCGGCATGACCATTTCCGTGCCTTCCGGAAGCGTCACGATGCCCGTGACGTCCGTCGTGCGGAAGTAGAACTGCGGACGGTAGTTCGTGAAGAACGGCGTATGACGGCCGCCTTCTTCCTTCGTCAGGATGTAGGCTTCGGCCTTGAACTTCTTGTGCGGCTTGACCGAACCCGGCTTGCACAGGATCTGGCCACGCTCGACGCCGTCACGGTTCACACCACGCAGCAGCGCACCGATGTTGTCGCCGGCCTGGCCCTGGTCGAGCAGCTTGCGGAACATTTCAACGCCCGTGCAGGTCGTCTTCGTCGTCGGACGGATGCCGACGATCTCGATTTCCTCACCGACCTTGACGATGCCGCGCTCGACGCGACCGGTCACGACCGTACCACGGCCCGAGATCGAGAACACGTCTTCGATCGGCATCAGGAAGGGCTGGTCGATCGGACGTTCCGGGGTCGGGATGTAGTCGTCGACAGCGGCCATCAGGGCGCGGATCGCGTCTTCGCCGATTTCCTTGTTCGAGTCTTCCAGGGCGGCAAGAGCCGAGCCCTTGACGATCGGAATGTCGTCGCCCGGGAATTCGTAGGACGACAGCAGTTCGCGAACTTCCAGCTCGACGAGCTCGAGAAGCTCGGCGTCGTCGACCTGGTCGACCTTGTTGAGGAACACGACGATCGCCGGAACGCCGACCTGACGGGCGAGCAGGATGTGCTCGCGGGTCTGCGGCATCGGGCCGTCGGCAGCCGAGACGACGAGGATCGCGCCGTCCATCTGGGCAGCACCGGTGATCATGTTCTTGACGTAGTCGGCGTGGCCGGGGCAGTCGACGTGCGCGTAGTGACGGTTGGCCGTCTCATACTCGACGTGCGCCGTCGAGATGGTGATGCCGCGGGCCTTTTCTTCCGGAGCAGCGTCGATCTGGTCGTACGCCTTGAACTCGCCGAAGTACTTCGTGATCGCTGCAGTCGTCGACGTCTTGCCATGGTCAACGTGGCCGATCGTGCCGATGTTTACGTGAGGCTTGTTGCGCTCAAACTTACCTTTTGCCATTTCCGGCTCTCCGTTCCTGATCCCCGAAGGGAAATTCGTTCAAAACTTTAAGGGGGATACCCCGGTCACTTCTGACCGGAGTACTTTGCCTGGATTTCCTGTGCGACGTTCGACGGAACCGGCGCGTAATGGTCGAAGACCATCGAGTACTGGGCGCGGCCCTGCGACATGGAGCGCAGGTTGTCGACGTACTTGAACATGTTCGCCAGCGGCACATGGGCGGAGATCACGACGGCGATGCCGCGCGATTCCTGGCCCTGGATCTGGCCACGGCGGGAGTTCAGGTCGCCGATGACGTCGCCGACATAGTCTTCCGGCGTCACGACTTCGACCTTCATCATCGGCTCCAGGAGCTGGGCGCCGGCTTCGCGGGATGCTTCACGGAAGCAGGCACGCGATGCGATTTCGAAGGCGAGGACCGAGGAGTCGACGTCGTGGAAGGCGCCGTCGATGAGCGTCGCCTTGACGCCGAGCATCGGGAAGCCTGCGAGCGGACCCGAAGACAGAACGCTTTCGATACCCTTCTGAACGCCCGGGATGTATTCCTTCGGAACAGCACCGCCGACGATCTTGGATTCGAAGACGAAATCTTCGCCATCCGGGTTCGGTTCGAAGACGAGCTTCACGCGGGCGAACTGGCCGGTACCACCGGTCTGCTTCTTGTGCGTGTAGTCCTTCTCGGTCTTGCGCGTGATCGTCTCACGGTAAGCAACCTGCGGAGCGCCGACATTGGCTTCGACCTTGAACTCGCGACGCATGCGGTCGACGATGATGTCGAGGTGAAGTTCGCCCATGCCTGCGATGATCGTCTGGCCGGACTCTTCGTCGGTCTTGACGCGGAAGGACGGGTCTTCGGCGGCCAGGCGGTTCAGGGCGAGGCCCATCTTTTCCTGGTCGTTCTTCGTCTTCGGCTCGATGGCGATCTGGATAACCGGTTCCGGGAATTCCATGCGCTCGAGGATGACCGGCTTGAGCGGATCGCAGAGCGTGTCGCCCGTCGTCGTGTCCTTGAGGCCGGCGAGAGCAACGATGTCGCCTGCGAAGGCTTCTTCGATGTCTTCACGCGAGTTGGAGTGCATCTGAAGCATACGGCCGACGCGCTCGCGCTTGTCCTTGACCGTGTTCATGACGGACGTGCCCTTTTCGAGCTTGCCCGAGTAGATGCGAGCGAAGGTCAGCGAACCGACGAAGGGGTCGTTCATGATCTTGAACGCGAGCATGGAGAGCGGCTCGGCGTCATCGGCGTGACGCTCGATCTCGGCTTCCGTCTTCACGTCGATGCCCTTGATCGCCGGGATATCGATCGGCGACGGCAGGAAGTCGACGACGGCGTCGAGAAGCGGCTGAACGCCCTTGTTCTTGAACGCGGTACCGCAATAGACCGGGTGGAACTTCACGTCGATCGTGCCGCGGCGAACGAGTTCGCGGATCTTGTCGTTGTCCGGGTAGTTACCTTCGAGATAGGCTTCCATCGCGGCTTCGTCGACTTCGACGACGGTCTCGATGAGCTTCTCGCGGTATTCCTCGGCCTTTTCCTTCAGGTCTTCCGGGATCTCGACGACGTCCCACTGTGCGCCGAGCGATTCGTCGCGCCAGATGAGAGCGTTCATCTCGATCAGGTCGATGACGCCCTTGAACTCGGTCTCGGCGCCGATCGGCAGCTGCATGGCGACCGGGATCGCACCGAGGCGCGACTTGATCATGTCAAGGCAGCGGTAGAAGTCAGCGCCGGTCTTGTCCATCTTGTTGCAGAAGATCATGCGCGGAACATGATACTTCTCGGCCTGACGCCAGACGGTTTCCGTCTGCGGCTCAACGCCGGCGTTGGAGTCGAGCAGCGCGATGGCGCCGTCGAGAACGCGCAGCGAACGCTCGACTTCGATGGTGAAGTCGACGTGGCCGGGGGTGTCGATGATGTTGAAGCGGCGAGCCTTGCCGTCACGGCCCTTCCAGAAGGTCGTGGTGGCAGCGGACGTGATGGTGATGCCGCGCTCCTGCTCCTGCTCCATCCAGTCCATCGTCGACGCGCCGTCGTGGGTCTCGCCGATCTTGTGGTTCTTACCGGTGTAGTACAGGATACGCTCGGTCGTCGTGGTCTTGCCGGCGTCGATGTGCGCCATGATACCGAAGTTGCGGTAGTCTTCGATTTTATATTCGCGAGCCATCTGGGACTCCTTTCGAGACGTCTAGTTTCGGTTACCAGCGGTAGTGCGAGAATGCACGGTTGGCGTCAGCCATCTTGTGCGTGTCTTCGCGCTTCTTGACGGCGCTGCCGCGGTTGTTCGCTGCGTCCATGAGTTCGCCGGAGAGGCGCTCGACCATGGTCGTTTCGTTACGCTTGCGGGCAGCGGCAATCAGCCAGCGGATAGCCAGAGCCTGACGGCGCTCCGGACGAACGTCGACCGGAACCTGGTAGGTCGCACCGCCGACGCGACGCGAGCGCACTTCGACGTGCGGCGCGACGTTGTCGAGAGCCGAATGGAAAACCGTCACCGGATCCTGCTTGGCCTTGCCCTGCACGACATCGAAGGCGCCGTAAACGATCGTTTCGGCGACGGACTTCTTGCCGTCCAGCATGATGGCGTTCATGAACTTGGTGACTACGAGGTCGCCGAACTTCGGGTCCGGGTTGATCTCGCGCTTTTCTGCTCTATGGCGACGGGACATACTTTTCGTCTTTCTTCAAAAGGTTCCGACCAGCGAAATGGCGCCGGTTACTGTATTATTTCGGACGCTTCGCGCCGTACTTGGAGCGGCGCTGCTTGCGGTTCTTGACGCCCTGGGTGTCGAGAACGCCGCGGATGATGTGGTAGCGCACGCCCGGAAGGTCCTTTACGCGGCCGCCACGGATCATGACGACAGAGTGTTCCTGCAGGTTGTGGCCTTCGCCCGGGATGTAGCCGATGACTTCGAAGCCATTGGTCAGGCGGATCTTGGCGACCTTACGCAGAGCCGAGTTCGGCTTCTTCGGGGTCGTCGTGTAGACGCGGGTGCAAACGCCGCGCTTCTGGGGGTTTTCCTGCAGAGCAGGAACCTTGTTGCGCTTTACCGACGCCTGGCGCGGCTTGCGGATCAACTGGTTTACGGTAGGCATATAACCATCCCTTGCAAATCTAGTCTCGTTACCCTTGCGGGCGGATAAATCGTCACCCTCACGGGCGAGTCCATGGCCACACGCGTGTTCATGCGCAATAAAAGGCCAATCCGCCTCTAGCGGATGACCTCATTAGGCAGAGGACGCGCTATAACCGCGTCATGCGTGCAGCATTCATGTTCTCAACGTGCGTCGAGCCCTGTTTGAGGCGAACTTCAGAACGAGTCATTCCGAACCAGCCAGCCTCACATAGGCTCTGATGGCGTGCGGAATACTGACTAAAGGGCGAAAGGTCAAGGGGCGGCGCTAAAGAATCCCGGGAGCGGATGGCTGACCCGCCTGAAAAGCAGGGCTTCAAGCCCCTGCCCTGCGCCGTTTCGACGGCTCCCTGAGCCCGGCAGCCTTCGCAGGCGAACATTAAGAAAGCATGAAGACGGAATCAACCGGAAAGAGTCGGCGGGACGCTCACCGATTCCCTTTCCGCTCTTTTGGAAGCAGCGGCGATTTTGCGTTTGGGTCCTGCCGCCCTACCCTTTATAGAACGAGCACAACCCGATCCCGAAAGGAGCCCGCCATGGCGTCAGACGCCGACAACGACAACAGCACGCTCGAGGAGCCGATGGTCTTCATCATCATCGGCAAGGCCTATGAGCGCGAGGGCGACGAGGGCATCGACATCCACGTCATGCTGCGTGCGCCCGACGACGACACCGCCGTACGCGAGGCGCTGAACGCGCTTTCGGAGGAAGGCTTCCTCGAGGCAGACCTCGACCAGATCGGCACGCTGACCGGCGAGCCCGAGGAAGAGCCGCACGCCTCCGCCTACAAGGGCGCCCTCGAAGGGGAAGTGGCGATCATCCGCTTCGCGTGACGACCGCCACCCCGTCGCCTACTTGACTTCGCCGCTCGGCAGGGGCGTATCGCCCGTCTCTGCCGGCAGCACCGGATAGACCACTTCAGGCATGCGCCCTTCCAGCGAACCGAGGAAGGCGACGATGCGGTCGACTTCCGTCTCCGACAGGTCCTCGCCGAGTTGCGAGGTGCCCATAATGGCCACGGCCTGCCTCAGGTTCCATACCTTGCCCGAATGGAAGTACGGCGCCGTCAGCGTGACGTTGCGCAGCGGCGCGGCGCGGAAGACGTAGGAATCGTCCGCCGTCGCCGTCACCGCGAAGCGGCCCTTGTCGTTCTCCGGCAGGACTTCCGAACCGGGCTTCTCGATCAGGCCGAACGGATAGTAGCCGTTACCGCCGATATTGATGCCGCTGTGACAGGAGGCGCAGCCCTTGTCCATGAAGAGCGCGAGCCCCTCCTTCTGCTCCGCGGTCATCGCGCCGTCGTCGCCGTTGAGATAGGCGTCGAACGGCGCCGGCGTGATCAGCGTCGCCTCGAAGGCCTCAATGGCCTTGGCCATGTTGTCGAAGGTCACGGGATCGGCCTCGCCCGGGAAGGCGGCCTTGAACCAGTCGACATATTTCGGCATCGACTTCAGCGTCGCGACGACCTGGGCCGGCGTGTTCGCCATCTCGACTCCGGCCTGGATCGGCCCCTTGGCCTGCGCCTTCAGGTCTTCCGCCCGGCCATCCCAGAACTGCGCCTCGTTGAAGACCGCGTTCAGGGCGGTCGGCGAGTTGCGCGGCCCCTTCTGCCAGCCGTGGCCGATCGACGTTTCGAGGTTGTCGTCGCCGCCGGTCGCCAGGTTGTGACAGGAATTGCACGAGAAGACGCCCGAGGCCGACAGCCGCGGATCGAAGAACAGAGCCTTGCCGAGGTCGATCTTCTCCTTCGTGATGGGATTGTCGTTGACCGCCGGATAGGTCGACGGCAGGGGCTTGAAGATGTCGAGCGCCGTCGCGCGCAGATCGGCCGGAACCGGATCGGCGGCAAAGGCCACGGTCGCGATGACCGTCGCGGCCACAGTCGCCAGCAGGAATTTCATGGCTACCTCCATTCGTTGGGATACGAATGGACTTTAGAACCGCTCCAAACTGAGCGATTGCGCCAGATCAAACCGCCCTCGCCTGTCCTTGCGCATAAACAAAAGGCCGCCCGAAATATTTCGGGCGGCCTTTTCATTCGTCAAAAGAGCGGCAGCGCTTACTCGGCTGCGGCGCCTTCGCCGCCGGCGAGGTCCGCCAGCATCGGGGTCGCGACGCCAGCGCCGGTCGACTTGCGGCGCTCGTCGAGAATCATCTCGTCGCGGGCCGTCGCGATGCGGCGGATCTGGGTCATGGTGCCACCGGTACCGGCCGGGATGAGGCGGCCGACGATGACGTTCTCCTTGAGGCCCTGCAGGCCATCGGTCTTGCCGGCGATCGCAGCTTCCGTGAGGACCTTGGTGGTCTCCTGGAACGAAGCGGCCGAGATGAACGACGGGGTCTGCAGCGACGCCTTGGTGATACCGAGAAGGACAGGCTCGCCGTAAGCCGGCTTCTTGCCTTCCTCGATCAGGGCGTCGTTGACGTCTTCCAGCTCGATGCGGTCGATGTTGTCGCCGACAATGTACGTCGAGTCGCCGGCATCCGTGATCTCGACCTTCTGCAGCATCTGGCGAACGATCACCTCGATGTGCTTGTCGTTGATCACAACGCCCTGCAGTCGGTAGACTTCCTGGATTTCGTTCACGAGGTAGGAAGCGAGTGCTTCCACGCCCTTGATCGCCAGGATGTCGTGCGGCGCGGGGTTACCGTCGAGGATGTAGTCACCCTTTTCGATATAGTCGCCGTCCTGAAGGTGGAAGGGCTTGCCCTTCGGGATCAGGTACTCGACCGGCTCGACACCGTCTTCCGCCGGCTCGATCATCACGCGACGCTTGTTCTTGTAGTCGCGGCCGAAGCGGACGGTACCATCGATCTCAGCGATGATGGCGTGGTCCTTCGGACGACGGGCCTCGAACAGTTCGGCAACGCGCGGCAGACCGCCGGTGATGTCCTTGGTCTTGGCGCTTTCCAGCGGCGAGCGGGCAAGAACGTCACCCTGGGAGACCTTCTGGCCCGGCTCGACCGAAAGGATCGCGTCGACCGAGAGCATGAAGCGGGCTTCACCACCACGGGACAGCTTGGCGACAGCGCCGCTCTTGTCCTTGATGACGATGGCCGGCTTCAGGTCCGTACCGCGCGGCGTCGAGCGCCAGTCGATGACCGAACGCTTGGTGATGCCGGTGGATTCGTCGGTCGTTTCCAGAACCGAGATACCGTCGACGACGTCTTCGAAGTGAACCGTACCTTCCACTTCCGTCATCATCGGACGGGTGTAGGGGTCCCACTCGGCGAGACGCTGGCCGCGCTTCACCTTGTCGCCGTCATCGACGAAGATCTTCGAACCGTAAGCGACGCGCTGCGCGGAACGCTCGACACCACGCTCGTCGAGGATGGTGATCGCCATGTTGCGGCCCATCGCGACGAGTGCGCCGTCGGAGTTGCGCAGCATGTTGCGGTTCTTGATCTGCACCGTGCCTTCATACGAGGCTTCCAGGAACGACTGGTCGACCACGGTCGCCGTGCCGCCAAGGTGGAAGGTACGCATGGTGAGCTGGGTGCCCGGTTCACCGATCGACTGAGCCGCGATGACGCCCACGGCTTCGCCCATGTTGACGGGCGTGCCGCGTGCAAGGTCGCGACCGTAGCAGACGCCGCAGACGCCGGTCTGGATTTCGCAGGTCAGCGCCGAGCGGATGCGGATCGACTGGATGCCGGCCTTCTCGATCTCGACGACATCGGCCTCGAGGATCATCTTGCCGGCATCGACGATGCGCTCACCCGTGACCGGATGATCGATGTCGTCCAGGGCCGTACGGCCGAGAACGCGGGTGCCGATGGAAGCCACGACCTGGCCGGCGTCGACGATCGCCGTCATCGTGAGGCCCTTGTCGGTGCCGCAGTCGACATGCGTGACGATGCAATCCTGCGCGACGTCGACGAGACGGCGGGTCAGGTAACCGGAGTTCGCGGTCTTCAAGGCGGTGTCTGCCAGACCCTTACGGGCGCCGTGCGTCGAGTTGAAGTACTCGTTCACGGTCAGGCCTTCCTTGAAGTTCGAGATGATCGGCGTTTCGATGATCTCGCCCGACGGCTTGGCCATGAGGCCGCGCATGCCGCCCAGCTGGCGCATCTGGTTCGGAGAACCGCGGGCGCCCGAGTGGGACATCATGTAGATCGCGTTCATCGGCTTCTGGCGACCGGTTTCCGGGTCGAACTCGACGGCCTTGATGCGGGCCATCATGTCCTCGGCAACCTTTTCGGTCGCCTTGCCCCAGGCGTCGACGACCTTGTTGTACTTCTCGCCCTGAGTGATCAGGCCGTCGTTGTACTGCTGCTCGTATTCCTTGACCAGGTTTTCGGTGTCACCGACGATCTTCACCTTGCTGTCCGGAATGACCATGTCGTCCTTGCCGAACGAGATGCCGGCGCGGCAGGCATGGCTGAAGCCGAGCTGCATGATGCGGTCGCAGAAGATGACCGTGTCCTTCTGGCCGCAATGGCGGTAGACCGTGTCGATCATCTTGGAGATGTTCTTCTTGGTCATTTCCTGGTTGCAGATGTCGAACGGGATATTGCCGTTCTTCGGCAGCAGTTCGCCGATGATCATGCGGCCGGGCGTCGTCTCGTAGATCTTCGTGTACGGCTTGCCGTCGGCATCGACCGACTTGTAGCGGCCACGGATCTTCGCGTGCAGCGTGACGACCTTGTTTTCCAGAGCGTGGTGCAGTTCGCCCATGTCGGAGAAGGCCATGCCTTCGCCCGGCTCGTTCTGGTTCTGGATCGACAGATAGTAGAGGCCGAGAACCATGTCCTGCGAGGGAACGATGATCGGTGCGCCGTTGGCCGGGTGCAGGATGTTGTTCGTCGACATCATGAGCACGCGCGCTTCAAGCTGGGCTTCCAGCGAGAGCGGGACGTGGACGGCCATCTGGTCGCCGTCGAAGTCGGCGTTGAAGGCCGTGCAGACGAGCGGGTGCAGCTGGATGGCCTTGCCTTCGACCAGGATCGGTTCGAAGGCCTGGATGCCCAGGCGGTGCAGCGTCGGTGCGCGGTTCAGGAGAACCGGATGCTCGCGGATGACCTCATCGAGGATATCCCAGACTTCCGGCTTTTCCTTTTCGACGAGCTTCTTGGCCTGCTTGACGGTCGAGGAGAAACCCTTCGCGTCGAGGCGGGCGTAGATGAACGGCTTGAACAGCTCGAGCGCCATCTTCTTCGGCAGGCCGCACTGGTGCAGCTTGAGTTCCGGACCCGTCACGATGACCGAACGGCCGGAATAGTCGACGCGCTTGCCGAGCAGGTTCTGGCGGAAGCGGCCCTGCTTGCCCTTGAGCATGTCGGACAGCGACTTCAAGGGCCTCTTGTTGGCGCCCGTGATGACGCGGCCGCGGCGGCCGTTGTCGAACAGGGCGTCAACCGATTCCTGAAGCATGCGCTTCTCGTTGCGGATGATGATGCCCGGTGCGCGCAGCTCGATGAGGCGCTTCAGACGGTTATTACGGTTGATGACGCGGCGATAGAGATCGTTGAGGTCCGACGTCGCGAAGCGGCCGCCGTCCAGCGGAACCAGCGGGCGCAGGTCGGGCGGGATCACCGGAACGACCTTCATGATCATCCATTCCGGGCGGTTGCCGGATTCCATGAAGTTCTCGACGATCTTCAGGCGCTTCATCAGCTTCTTCTGCTTCAGGTCCGACGTGGTGTCGGCCAGATCAGAACGAAGGTCGCCGGCGATCTTCTCGAGGTTCATCGAGGCGAGCATCTCGTAGATGGCCTCGGCGCCGATCATCGCCGTGAACTGGTCTTCACCATATTCATCGACGGCGATCATGTATTCTTCTTCGGAAAGAAGCTGGTTTTCCTTGAGCGCGGTCAGGCCCGGCTCCGTCACGATGTAGTTCTCGAAATAGAGAACGCGCTCGACATCCTTGAGGGTCATGTCGAGGAGCGTGGCGATGCGCGAGGGCAGCGACTTCAGGAACCAGATGTGGGCGACGGGCGCGGCGAGCTCGATATGGCCCATGCGCTCGCGGCGAACGCGCGACAGCGTGACTTCGACGCCGCACTTTTCGCAGATGATGCCCTTGTACTTCATGCGCTTGTACTTGCCGCACAGGCACTCGTAGTCCTTGATCGGGCCAAAGATGCGCGCGCAGAAGAGACCGTCGCGTTCCGGCTTGAACGTGCGGTAGTTGATCGTTTCCGGCTTCTTGATCTCGCCATACGACCAGGAAAGGATCTTTTCCGGAGACGCGATCGAAATACGGATGGAGTCGAACGTCTGCGCAGGCACCTGCGGGTTGAAAAGGTTCATGACCTCTTGGTTCATGCCTATCTCCTTCGTGGGCCAGTGGCCCTCTGCTTAGCAGTCAATTGCGGCGATACCCGGGTGCCGCAAGACTGCCTGAAACGGATGAGCCGCCCCTGCCCGACCGGGCCGAGGCGGTAACGGTGCGCGCCTTGAGGCGCGCACCGGATCATCAGGCTTATTCCGCCGCGTCGGGAAGCTGGCCGGCTTCCGCAGCAGGATCGACCTTCGAGTTCTCGAGTTCGACCGACAGACCGAGCGAGCGCATTTCCTTGACGAGAACGTTGAAGCTCTCCGGAATGCCCGCCTCGAACGTGTCGTCGCCACGCACGATCGCCTCGTACACCTTGGTGCGGCCCGCGACGTCGTCCGACTTCACGGTCAGCATTTCCTGCAGCGTGTAGGCGGCGCCGTAGGCTTCGAGCGCCCAGACCTCCATTTCCCCGAAGCGCTGGCCGCCGAACTGCGCCTTGCCGCCCAGCGGCTGCTGGGTAACGAGCGAGTACGGGCCGATCGAACGGGCGTGGATCTTGTCGTCCACGAGGTGGTTCAGCTTGATCATGTACATGTAGCCGACGGTGACCTGGCGGTCGAAGGCTTCGCCCGTACGGCCGTCGTAGAGAACCGACTGACCGGACGAGGCAAGACCTGCGCGCTCCAGCATGCCGGCGACGTCGGGCTCGTGCGCACCGTCGAAGACCGGGGTTGCGATGGAGACGCCCTTGCGGGACTGCTCGGCAAGCTTGACCAGGGCATCGTCGTCGAAGTGAGCGACTTCGTCCTTGGCTTCGCTCTCGTAGACTTCCGTCAGCTCGCGCTTCAGGTCCGAGATGTCCATGGTCTTGCGATACTCGTCGAGCAGCTCGCCGATCTTCTTGCCCATGCCGGCGCAAGCCCATGCGAGGTGCGTTTCGAGGATCTGGCCGACGTTCATGCGCGAAGGCACGCCCAGCGGGTTCAAGCAGATGTCGACATGCGTACCGTCTTCGAGGAACGGCATGTCCTCGATCGGCAGGATGCGCGAGACGACGCCCTTGTTGCCGTGACGGCCGGCCATCTTGTCGCCCGGCTGGATCTTGCGCTTCACAGCGACGAAGACCTTGACCATCTTCATGACGCCCGGAGGCATTTCGTCGCCGCGCTGGACCTTCTCGACCTTGTCCATGAAGCGCTGTTCAAGGCGCGACTTGGATTCGTCGTACTGGCCGCGGAGGGCTTCGATCTCGCCCTGGACCTTCTCGTCCTCGACGGCGAACATCCACCACTGCGAGCGGGGATATTCGGAGACGACGGCGTTCGACAGCTCGGTGCCCTTCTTGAAGGACTTCGGGCCGGCGACGGCGACGTGACCGCGCAGCATGTCGATCAGACGGCCGTAAACGTTACGGTCGAGGATCGCCTGCTCGTCGTCACGGTCCTTCGCAAGACGCTCGATCTCTTCACGCTCGATCGCCATCGCGCGTTCGTCCTTCTCCACGCCGTGGCGGTTGAAGACGCGAACTTCGACGACCGTGCCGAAGGTGCCGGGCGGCATGCGCATGGAGGTGTCGCGAACGTCGGAAGCCTTTTCACCGAAGATGGCGCGCAGGAGCTTTTCTTCCGGCGTCATCGGGCTTTCGCCCTTCGGGGTGATCTTGCCGACCAGGATGTCGCCCGGCTGAACCTCTGCGCCGATGTAAACGATACCGGCTTCGTCGAGGTTCTTCAGCGCTTCTTCCGAGACGTTCGGAATGTCGCGCGTGATTTCTTCCGGACCCAGCTTGGTGTCGCGGGCCATGACTTCGAATTCCTCGATATGGATCGAGGTGAACACGTCGTCGGAGACGATGCGTTCGGACATCAGGATCGAGTCTTCGTAGTTGTAGCCGTTCCACGGCATGAACGCGACGAGCGCGTTGCGGCCGAGCGCGAGGTCGCCGAGGTCGGTCGACGGACCGTCCGCGATGATGTCGCCCTTGTTCAGAACGTCGCCGACGGCGACCAGCGGGCGCTGGTTGACGCAGGTGTTCTGGTTGGAACGCTGGAACTTCTGCAGACGGTAGATATCGACGCCCGACTTCGACGGATCGAGGTCTTCGGTGGCGCGGATAACGATACGGGTCGCGTCGACCTGATCGACGACGCCGCCGCGGCGGGCCGCGATGGCGGCGCCCGAGTCACGGGCGACGACCGGCTCCATGCCGGTGCCGACGAACGGGGCTTCCGCACGCAGGAGCGGCACGGCCTGACGCTGCATGTTCGAACCCATGAGCGCGCGGTTGGCGTCGTCGTTCTCGAGGAACGGAATGAGCGCCGCCGCGACCGAAACAAGCTGCTTCGGCGAAACGTCCATGAGGTTGATCTGGTCGCGCGGGGCGAGCATGACTTCGCCGGCGTGACGGCAGACGACGAACTCTTCAGCGAAGGAGTTGTCGGCTTCGAGCACCGAGTTGGCCTGGGCGACGTGGTACTTGGCCTCTTCCATTGCGGAGAGGTAGACCACGTCCGTCGTGACCTTGCCGTCGACGATCTTGCGGTACGGGCTTTCGATGAAGCCGTACTTGTTGACGCGGGCGAAGGTCGCGAGCGAGTTGATCAGACCGATGTTCGGGCCTTCCGGCGTTTCGATCGGGCAGATACGGCCGTAATGGGTCGGATGAACGTCGCGGACTTCAAAGCCAGCGCGCTCGCGGGTCAGACCACCCGGGCCAAGAGCCGAAAGACGGCGCTTGTGGGTGATTTCCGAAAGCGGGTTCACCTGGTCCATGAACTGCGAGAGCTGCGAGGAACCGAAGAATTCACGAACGGCTGCGGCTGCAGGCTTCGCGTTAATCAGGTCCTGCGGCATGACCGTGTCGATCTCGATCGAGGACATGCGTTCCTTGATCGCGCGCTCCATGCGGAGCAGGCCGAGACGGTACTGGTTCTCCATCAGTTCGCCGACAGAGCGGACGCGACGGTTGCCGAGGTTGTCGATGTCGTCGATCTCGCCCTTGCCGTCGCGCAGTTCGACCAGCATCTTCACGACGGCAAGGATGTCTTCCTTGCGCAGCGTGCGGACCGTGTCGGCGACGTCGAGGTCGAGGCGCATGTTCATCTTCACGCGGCCGACGGCGGAGAGGTCGTAACGCTCCGCATCGAAGAACAGCGTGTTGAACATGGCTTCGGCCGAATCCATGGTCGGCGGTTCACCCGGACGCATGACGCGGTAGATGTCGAACAGAGCGTCCTGACGGTTCTCGTTCTTGTCTGCCGAAAGCGTGTTGCGGATGTAGGCGCCGACATTGATGTGGTCGATGTCGAGAACCGGAATCTCGTCGAAACCGGCCGACAGGATGACCGGCAGGGTCTTCTCGTCGATTTCGTCGCCGGCTTCCAGGTAGATCTCGCCCGTGCTGTAGTTGACGACGTCTTCAGCGAGGTAGTTGCCGTAGAGGTCTTCGTCGGTCGCCTTGAGGGCCTTGAGGCCCTTTTCGGAGAGCGAGCGCAGCAGGCGCGGGGTCAGCTTCTTGCCGATCTCCACGACCACTTCACCCGTGTCGGCGTCGATCATGTCCGCGACGGCCTTCTGGCCCTTCAGCGCGTCGGGATTGAACGGCACGCGCCAGCCTTCGCCGTCGCGCTGGTAGAGCGACTTCGTGTAGAAGGTCGACAGGATTTCTTCGCCGTCCATGCCGAGAGCCATGAGCAGCGACGTGACGGGGATCTTGCGGCGGCGGTCGATGCGCGCATGCACGATGTCCTTGGCGTCGAACTCGATGTCGAGCCAGGAACCGCGATACGGGATGACGCGGGCGGCGAAGAGCAGCTTGCCGGAAGAATGGCTCTTGCCCTTGTCGTGGTCGAAGAACACGCCCGGCGAACGGTGCATCTGGGAAACGATGACGCGCTCGGTGCCGTTGACGATGAACGTGCCGTTGTCGGTCATGAGCGGCATGTCGCCCATGTAGACGTTCTGTTCCTTGATGTCCTTGATCGACTTGGCGCCCGTATCCTCGTCGATATCGAACACGATGAGGCGCAGCGTCACCTTGAGGGGCGCTGCGTAGGTCAGGTCACGTTGGCGGCATTCCTCGACGTCGAACTTCGGCTGTTCGAATTCGTAGGAGACGAATTCGAGCATGGAAGCGCCGGAGAAGTCCGTGATCGGGAAAACCGACTTGAAAACGGCCTGAAGGCCCTCGTCCGGACGACCGCCGGCGGGCTCTTCAACCATCAGGAATTGATCATAAGACGCCTTCTGAACCTCGATGAGGTTCGGCATTTCAGCGACTTCGGGGATTTTACCAAAAAACTTGCGTACGCGCCTACGACCGTTAAACGAAAGGGTCTGAGCCATCGTCGCTCCTTCAAATTTGCATCCGGGCCTGCAACGGACGGGGTTCGCTGGCCAGTCGATCCCGTCGACCAATGGGTTGGTTCAAACTCGTCTTTCTGCCGGTTGACGGGCCGGATTGCCCAATCTTGCGGTGAAGACCATCCTCTTGAAGAACCCATTACCCAAAAGCCGTTTTTGCGGCTTTTGGGTAATCAGTTCAGCGGAAAGGACCAATGGGAGAGGGTCGAAACCCTCTCCCACCGTATTCCGGTATTACTTGACGTCGACCTTGGCGCCGGCGTCCTCAAGCTTCTTCTTGAGGTCAGCGGCTTCAGCCTTGGAAACGGCTTCCTTGACCGGCTTCGGAGCGCCTTCGACCAGGTCCTTGGCTTCCTTGAGGCCGAGGCCGGTGATGCCGCGGACTTCCTTGATGACGTTGATCTTGTTGGCGCCAGCGTCAACGAGGATAACGTCGAACTCGGTCTTTTCTTCTTCGGCAGCAGCCGGAGCAGCAGCGCCGCCAGCAGCAGCAACAGCTACGGGAGCTGCAGCCGAAACGCCCCACTTCTCTTCGAGAAGCTTGGAAAGCTCAGCGGCTTCCAGGACGGTCAGGGCGGACAGGTCTTCAACGATCTTTGCGAGATCAGCCATTTTCGTATTTCCTTTTGTTCGGTTCGAACTGGGTTGTTTGATTTACAGCGAAAAACCGCCTTACGCGGCTTCGTCCTTCTTGGCGTAGGCTGCGAACACGCGGGCAAGCTGGCTTGCCGGTGCTGCAACGACCGTGGCGACGCGCGTTGCCGGGGCTGCAATGAGGCCCAGGAGCTTTGCACGAAGCTCGTCGAGCGAAGGCAGGGTCGCAAGCGACTTGACTGCTTCTGCGTCGAGTGTGGTCGCACCCATGGCACCACCGAGAACAACGAGCTTGTCGTTGGTCTTGGCGAAATCCATGGCTACCTTCGGAGCGATCATCGGATCATTTGCGTATGCAATGAGCGTCTGACCCTGGAAGAGATCAGACATCCCTTCCGACTCCGTACCCTGAAGGGCAATTTTGGCCAGGCGGTTCTTCGCGACTTTGACGGTACCGCCAGCTGCACGCATCTTCGTACGAAGATCGTTCATCTGTGCAACGGTGATGCCGGCATAGCGGGCCACGACAACCGAACCGGAAGCCTTGAAGACTTCATTCAGCTCCGTGACGAATTCGCGTTTTTCCGCTCTTTCCACTGCCTATCTCCAGTAGACAGGGCCATGACTTCTCACGGACCCTGCCGGGTTTGCCTTTGCCGCTAGAGATCATCTCAAAAAGCTGATCCCGAGCGACGCTCGAGGATCCTGTCCCCCCGCGCTCGGCCAAAGGCCGCGACACAGGCAAGGTAGGTTCGAACCGAATTCCGCGTCATCCGACGCTGAGTGAAATCCAGGTCTCACCCGTCTCATGCAGGCAACGTGATTAAGGCCTAACCACCTGCAATCTCGGACAGGAGTTCCGGGTTACCCCGGAAATCCCCGGCCGGATGGGCCGGGAATTCTGTTGCGGTCCGGCAAGCCGGACCGGAATAGATCAGGCGACGGTCGCCGGGTCGATCTTCACGCCCGGGCCCATCGTCGAAGAGATGGCAACGCGCTTGACGTAGTTGCCCTTGGCGCCAGCCGGCTTCGCCTTGATGACGGCGTCGGCGAAAGCCTTGATGTTCTCTTCCAGAGCCTTGGCGTCGAAGGAAGCCTTGCCGATGCCGGCATGGATGATACCAGCCTTCTCGACGCGGAACTCGACAGCGCCGCCCTTGGATGCCTTGACGGCGCCCGTGACGTCCATGGTGACGGTGCCGACCTTCGGGTTCGGCATCATGCCGCGCGGGCCGAGAACCTTACCGAGGCGGCCGACGAGCGGCATCATGTCCGGGGTCGCGATGCAGCGATCGAAGTCGATCTTGCCGCCCTGGACGATTTCGAGCAGGTCTTCCGCACCGACGATGTCGGCGCCGGCAGCCTTGGCTTCATCGGCCTTGGCACCGCGAGCGAAGACGGCGACGCGAACGTCGCGGCCCGTGCCGTTCGGCAGGTTGACCACGCCGCGGACCATCTGGTCAGCGTGGCGCGGGTCGACGCCGAGGTTCATGGCGACTTCGACGGTTTCGTCGAACTTGGCGACGGCACGCTCCTTGACGAGAGCGATTGCGTCCGACAGGGCAACGAGCTTGGTCGGGTCGATGCCTTCACGGATCTTCTGGAGACGCTTTGCAATCTTGGCCATGGTCTTAACCTACCACTTCCAGGCCCATGGCGCGGGCAGAGCCCTCGACCATTGCCATCGCGCCTTCGATATCGGCGGCGTTGAGATCCTTCATCTTGGCTTCGGCGATCGACTTGATCTGAGCCTTGGTGAGCTTGCCGATGGACGCGCCCTTGCCGGGGGTCTTCGAGCCGGACTGGATCTTGGCTTCCTTCTTGAGGAAATAGGTCACCGGCGGCTGCTTCATCACAAACGTGAAGGACTTGTCCTGGTAGTAGGTGATGACGACCGGGATCGGCATACCCTTTTCCATTTCCTGCGTCGCCGCGTTGAACGACTTGCAGAATTCCATGATGTTAATGCCACGCTGACCAAGCGCCGGGCCGATCGGCGGGGACGGGTTCGCCGATCCTGCCTTGACCTGAAGCTTGAGCTGGCCTGCAACTTTCTTAGCCATTTTCTCTGCCTTTCAGAATGCGGCCGGTTGCCCGGCCCTCGATGCCGGCCCGAAGACCGGCGGCTGCGGTTGCGTGGTGCGGTCCGGGCGCCCGGCTAAAGGCCGCCTTCCCTTCCACGCGATTGGCGGAAACCTCCGCCACCAACCCTCAGAATGAGGATTGGATTTTCGAACGAGCAGCGCCCGAAAGCGCCGCCGAAATCAGATTTTCTCGACCTGGGCGTATTCCAGCTCGACCGGGGTGGCGCGACCGAAGATCGACACTTCCACCTTGAGGCGCGAACGCTCCTCGTCGACGTCCTGGACGATACCGTTGAACGAAGCGAACGGACCGTCGGAAACGCGAACCTGCTCGCCGATCTCGAAGGAAACCGAGGGCTTCGGACGATCGACGCCGTCCTGGACCTGCGACAGGATGCGCTCGGCCTCGCTGTCCGGGATCGGAACCGGCTTGTTGTCGGAACCGAGGAAGCCCGTGACCTTCGGCGTATTCTTGATGAGGTGGTACGCCTCGTCCGTCAGGTTCGCCCGCACCAGCACGTAGCCGGGGAAGAACTTGCGCTCGGAGTCGACCTTGCGGCCGCGACGCACCTCGACGACCTTCTCGGTCGGCACGAGGATCTTTTCGAAGAGGTGATCGAGACCCTTCTGGCGGGCCTTGTTCTCGATATCCTCAGCGACCTTCTTCTCGAAATTCGAATAGGCGTGGACGATGTACCAACGCGAAGCCATGTTCATCTCCAACCGATCAGGCGCCAACGCCGGCGCCGAGGACGAGGCCAACCAGCCAGCCCATCAACTGGTCCGCAGCGAAGAAAAACACCGCGGCAAGGAAGACCATGACGAAGACCATGACGGTCGAGATCATCGTCTCGCGCCGCGAGGGCCAAGTCACTTTCGCCGTCTCGGAGCGTACCTGCTGCAGAAACGCAATCGGATTCGTTTTCGATGCCATTGAATGTCCACGCCATTACGGCGCGTAAAGCTGAACTCTCAGCCCCACGCACCGCGTGTCTGTTTAGCCCTACATAAAGCCCGATTCCCTTTTTCACAAGAGGCAAGCGGGCTTTTCGCGAATTTCGGCGGAAAACACCGCCGCACCATCGCTGCCGTCGCTGCAAGTGGTCCGCGCTGTCCGGCAGGAATGGCAGGGGCAGAGGGGCTCGAACCCCCGACCTGCGGTTTTGGAGACCGCCGCTCTACCAACTGAGCTATACCCCTATGTGCTTGCCGTATCGGGGCGAAACGCCTCTCGCCGGCAAGGCATGGCGTCTTTACGGCGCGCGGGCGGACTTGGCAAGCCCGAAGACGAGATTTTTTCACAGCTTAGGCGTCCTGCCGCCCTCCCCGCCGACCTTCACCAGGTCACGCGGAACCGCGCGCGCAGCGCACCCGTCAGCTCCGCCTCCTGCCGGCGTACCGAGGCGGCGAGGTTGAGGTTGTCGAAGAGCCGCTGCTCGACGGAAAGCTCCGTTGAGACATCCTGCCGGCCGCTCGCCGCGCTGCCGGAGGCGATGAAGGCGGTCCCCGTCGCAAGGGCCTGGATCTCCGCCCGCTGCGTCATGCGGAAAGCACCGTGCTCGCCGCGCCGCACGGCCGCATCCGCGGAGAAGGATGGCGCGAGAACGACGTCGATGGAGCGCGACGCCATCCAGCGCCGCGTCACGCCGATCCTGCCCGACACGCGCCCCGTCAGGGGATTGTAGCCGGCCGCCGCGCTACGTTCGGCACCGGAGCGCCCCTGCCCCGCCATCTCCGCCCAGAGCCGCGCATTATCGCGCGTGTTGCGGATGCGCCCGCCCGGCGATGCGCTAACCGAGAAATCGACGCCGGCGCTCAGCGGATTGCCCGCCGCCGTCTTGGCGCCCGTCCTCAGCCGGTAGGCATAGGGCGAGACCTTCGTCGGCGACCAGATCACCAGCGAATCGCCCGCCGCCGCCGGGCCTGCCGGCAGGATCGCGAGAATCGTCGAAACGGCGAGCGCTGCGCGCGCTACGCGGACAAGAGCCTTCATGGAGCAACGGCCTGTTCGTTGTTACCGTGATGCACGCGGCATGCCTCGTGCCCGCCACATGCAAAGGCGCCTCCACAACAGCGAATCTGAAGAATCCGGGGACGCCGGGCCATGGCGCACTTCGCGCCGGCCGAGCCGCTTCAAGCGACGCGGGAAACCTACTCTTTCCCGGCTGCCCTCTCCATCCCCAGAACTGGCGAGTTATGCCCGGGGGCTAAAAAAGAACCTTTAAACGGAAAAAGCCCCGCGGTTTCCCGCGGGGCTCTCATCAGGTCAAGGACCCGAAGTTACTCGACGATCGAGGCGACGATGCCGGCGCCACGTGCAAATCGCGCTTGCGCGCCATTTGCACATCTTTAATGCCGTCGGCAAGCTTACGGCATCGTCTCCGATCGTTACTCGACGATCGAAGCGACGATGCCGGCGCCGACGGTACGGCCGCCTTCGCGGATGGCGAAACGCAGCTTTTCTTCCATCGCGATCGGAACGATCAGCTCGACGTCAACCGTTACGTTGTCGCCCGGCATGACCATTTCCGTGCCTTCCGGAAGCGTCACGATGCCCGTGACGTCCGTCGTGCGGAAGTAGAACTGCGGACGGTAGTTCGTGAAGAACGGCGTATGACGGCCGCCTTCTTCCTTCGTCAGGATGTAGGCTTCGGCCTTGAACTTCTTGTGCGGCTTGACCGAACCCGGCTTGCACAGGATCTGGCCACGCTCGACGCCGTCACGGTTCACACCGCGCAGCAGCGCACCGATGTTGTCGCCGGCCTGGCCCTGGTCGAGCAGCTTGCGGAACATTTCAACGCCCGTGCAGGTCGTCTTCGTCGTCGGACGGATGCCGACGATCTCGATTTCCTCACCGACCTTGACGATGCCGCGCTCGACGCGACCGGTCACGACCGTACCGCGGCCCGAGATCGAGAACACGTCTTCGATCGGCATCAGGAAGGGCTGGTCGATCGGACGTTCCGGGGTCGGGATGTAGTCGTCGACAGCGGCCATCAGGGCGCGGATCGCGTCTTCGCCGATTTCCTTGTTCGAGTCTTCCAGGGCGGCAAGAGCCGAGCCCTTGACGATCGGAATGTCGTCGCCCGGGAATTCGTAGGACGACAGCAGTTCGCGAACTTCCAGCTCGACGAGCTCGAGAAGCTCGGCGTCATCGACCTGGTCGACCTTGTTGAGGAACACGACGATGGCCGGAACGCCAACCTGACGGGCGAGCAGGATGTGCTCGCGGGTCTGCGGCATCGGGCCGTCGGCAGCCGAGACGACGAGGATCGCGCCGTCCATCTGGGCAGCACCGGTGATCATGTTCTTGACGTAGTCGGCGTGGCCGGGGCAGTCGACGTGCGCGTAGTGACGGTTGGCCGTCTCATATTCGACGTGTGCCGTCGAGATGGTGATGCCGCGGGCCTTTTCTTCCGGAGCAGCGTCGATCTGGTCGTACGCCTTGAACTCGCCGAAGTACTTCGTGATCGCTGCAGTCGTCGACGTCTTGCCATGGTCAACGTGGCCGATCGTGCCGATGTTTACGTGAGGCTTGTTGCGCTCAAACTTACCTTTTGCCATGTCTTTTTCCTACTGAACGAAAGTTGGGCTAACCGGCCCGTCCGGTTTGGCAGGCGTTTAAGGCTTTCGCAACGAATGCGCAAGCCTTAAATGCACAGCGAAAACTGCGGGAAAGGAGCTTGGGAAAGCCGGATTTGCCTTAGATCGGCATGCCGAATCGCTTTTTCAAGGCAAAGCGTTATGCCGAAACGCCGGCGCGCGGCGTCTCGGACATGGGGCAGGACATAATGGACGACGCACCCCGCCTCCCTTCGGCCGGCAAGGTACCCGTAACCCTGTCTTCAAGTCGGCCTTATCGCCGCCGCTAGATCTCGATCCCGGCTTTCCGGCAGAAATTCATCGTCAGCGCGGCTTTTCCTTCATCGCTGCCGACCCCGGTCACGGCGAAGGACGACTTCGGCGAGACGGTCAGGACGCCCATGAAGGGGAAGGCGCCGACATAGCCGCACACATTGATCACGCCATCGGGGCGGCGCGTCGCCTTCATCCGGTCGAGTTTGGCCGATCCCAGATCCTTGAGGGAACTTCGCACACCCGTCTCGACGACCTTCACGTCCGCCTGCGTCAGCGTGTAGGCGCTCGCCGAGGGCGCCGTTTCCTTTTGGGCGGTCTGACCGCAGCCCGCAAGGGCTGCCGCCACGGCGACAACAACGTAGGATTTCACATTCATGATGCTTCCCCCATCGCTCGCAAGGATCATGAGCCCAATCGGGGAAAGAGTCGAGTCGATCCTGCACGCCTGAATTTGCGGCCGGAAGAAGGAAGAAGGGAATGGGCAACAGGAGGTGCCCGAAAGACGCCCTCAACCTGCAAATGCCTGAAAATCTGGAGCGGGTAGCGGGAATCGAACCCGCGTATTCAGCTTGGAAGGCTGCTGCTCTACCATTGAGCTATACCCGCGGGGGTCTTGATCCGAAGCAACGGAATGGTGGAGGGAGTTGGATTTGAACCAACGTAGGCTGAGCCAACGGATTTACAGTCCGTCCCCTTTAACCACTCGGGCATCCCTCCATATTCCGTCGGGATCAAGCGACCAGTCTCGACCGTTCGGCAGTGCCTTGCGGCGGCGCCTTCGATCTGGCGCGGTATATGACGGGCACAATTCATCCTGTCAACACGACGTCACGGAAAAAATTGCGAAAAATGTCGTCGTCCCCATGCGGGGCGTCCAGGCGCCCGCAATTGCTTCCTGCCCGATTTTTCGCGCGCCTTGCAAAACCGCTGCACACTTTTGCGCGACATGCATTATAGAAGCGGCATGAGTAAAGACGATACCGGCGGCAAGTCCGCAAAAGACACCCATTATGCCAAGCTCCGCCGGGCGCATCGCGACCAGCGGCGCGAGCGCGGCGAGATCCCAACGCCGAAGGACGACCGCCGCCGCCGGCAGGCCGAAGGCTGGAAGCCGCCGGCCGTCGCGCCGGATCAGGTCCTCCTCTATGGCCTGCACACGGTGCGCGCGGCGCTCGACAATCCCGAGCGCCGGATCATCAAGCTTTCCGTCAGCCAGAACGCCGCCCAGCGGCTGGAGCTGCCGGACCTCTCCACCCTGCCCTATCCCGTCGAGACGGTGCTTCCCTCCGATCTCGACAAGGTGCTCGGGCCGGAAGCCATCCACCAGGGCGTGATGCTGGAAACGCGGCCGCTTCCGGTGCGCCGGCTGGAGGCGCTGAAGGATTCGCCGCTTCTCCTCGTGCTCGATCAGGTCACCGATCCGCACAATGTCGGCGCCATCATGCGCTCGGCCGTCGCCTTCAATGCCGGCGCCGTCATCACCACGCAGCGCCACTCCCCGACGGAATCCGGCGTGCTGGCGAAAACCGCCTCCGGCGCGCTGGAGCTCATTCCCTATATCCAGATCACCAATCTCTCGGATGCGCTGGAAGAGCTGCACAAGCTCGGCTTCCTGACCGTCGGCCTCGATTCGGAAGGCCCCGCCCCGTTGGAGGGCACGCTTTCCGGCCAGCGCATCGCGCTCGTCATGGGCTCGGAGGGCAAGGGCCTGCGGCAGAAGACGCGCGCGACCTGCAAGGCCCTCGCCCGCCTCGACATGCCCGGCGCCATCAAGTCGCTCAACGTGTCGAATGCGGCCGCCATCGCGCTCTACGCCTCGCATCGCCACCTGTTCGGCTGAACCGGTATTCCTGAATGCGCAAAGGCCCGCCGGTGAAAGCCGGCGGGCCTTTGCGTTGAAACCGGTATCTCTTAGCTTGCGAGCCTCAGGTTGCCGCGGCCGGAAATGACGCGCTCGGCTTCCGAAATGGCTTCGACCTTCGAATCGGCGCTGAGGTTCAGGCCCTCGGCGCGAACGATTTCGATATCCGTGATACCGAAGAAGCCGAGCACGGTCTTCAGGTAGCTTTCCTGATGGTCCATGACCGCAGCCGGACCGGCGCTGTAGTGACCGCCGCGGGTGGAAACGATGATGACCTTCTTGCCCTTGGCAAGGCCTTCCGGGCCTTCCGCCGTGTAGCGGAACGTCTTGCCGGCAACGGCGACGCGGTCGATCCAAGCCTTGAGCTGGCTCGGCAGGGAGAAATTGTACATCGGCACGCCAAGGACGATGGTATCGGCGGCGAGGAACTCGTCCAGCACGACCTTGCTCTCCTCGACCTCCGCGGCGACCTGCGCGTCGACCTCTTCCGGCTTGGCGTTGGCGGCCATCAGGTGGGCGCCGGAAAGATGCGGCAGCGGATTGGCGACGAGGTCGCGATAGGTGACGGTCGCGCCGGGCTGGTCGGCCTCGATCTGAGCGGCGACGGCAGCGGTCAGGCGGCGGGATACGGAATGGTCTCCGAGAATGCCGGAGTCGATATGGAGGACGTTCATGGGTCAGCACCTTTGCTTGAAATTCGATGTAACCCATATGCCCCGAAAACAATCACGCGATTAGACAGCAAAAATCCAATTGACTGTTTCAAATGAGAAACAATAATCGGGCAATGACCGGAGAAACGCCATGCAGGACCTGAACGATCTCGCGCTTTACGCCGCCGTGGTGCGACACAAGGGCTTCACGGCGGCGGCCAATGCCCTGTCGGTGCCGAAATCGAAGATCAGCAAGCGCATCGCCGCGCTGGAGGAGCAGCTTGGCGTGCGGCTCATCGAGCGTTCCACGCGAAAACTCTCCATCACCGATATAGGCCAGTCCTTCTACGAGCGCTGCGAGGCGGTGCTGTCCGGCGTCGAGGCGGCCGAGGCCGTGGTCGCCGTCGCGAAGGCCGAGCCTGCGGGCACGGTGCGCCTGTCGATGCCGCCCGGCTTTGCGCCCGTCGTCGCCGATATCCTGCCGGGCTTCATGAAGCGCTATCCGCTGGTGCGCCTTTCGATCCTGACGACGGGGCGGCCGGTCGATCTCATCGAGGAGCGGATCGACGTGGCGCTGCGCGTGCGCGACAGCTACGACACCGACCAGTCGCTGATCGTGCGGCGCTTCGGCGGCACGCGCCGTTATCTCGCCGCAAGCCCGCGCTTCCTGGAGCGCCACGGTCCCATCGACCTCGACACGATCGGCCGCGTGCCGACCCTTTCCATGCAGGAGAACAATCCGCGCGCCATCTGGACGCTGTTCCACACAAACGGCGAGGTGCACGACGTCTCCCACTCGCCGGTGCTGACCTGCTCGGATTTCAGCGTGCTGGAACGGGCGACGATCGAGGGGATCGGCCTCGGGCTGTTGCCGGACATGATCGTCGAGCGCGGTTTTCGCACGGGCCTGCTGACGCCGGTGCTGCCGGACTGGACGAGCGCGGAATCGGCCGTCCACGCCGTCTTCACCTCGCGCCACGGCATGCTGCCCGCCGTGCGCGCCCTCATCGACCACCTCGCCGAAAACCTGCCGCGCTCCATGCAGCGCTGCCAGGAAATCGTGCCCCAGGCCGCCTCCGGCGGCGACTGGTCGATCTGAAACGGCCCTTTGCCCTTTACAGCGGCGGAGAATATGCTAACTCCCTCGCAGAGCGCCCTTATAGCTCAGTTGGTAGAGCACCTGATTTGTAATCAGGGGGTCCCGGGTTCGAGTCCTGGTGGGGGCACCACTTGTTTCTCTAAATCAATATTTTAGAGGTAATTCCGCAGTTCGCGGTGCGGCATTCAAATATATGTCCGCGATTCCCTATTCCGCACGCCCGATAACGAAGGGCCGTGAACAGGTACCGGTCCGGGGAACAACATCGAGCTTGTCTCCGATCTTGTAACCATAACTCGTTGCGCCAATACCAACGACGACCCGACATACCACGCTCGTTCCCTTGGGTGTCCGTCGCGTGAATGAAAGTTCCGCGACGCTCACGGTGGAACCGCGAGACCTCGCTTCTTCCCAAACGTCCTCTATCGTCGCAACGACATGCTCCGCGTGCTTCACACGCCAAAAATATGCCCCTGCAAAGCCGGCAAAAAGGACAGCCGAACCAACCGTTGAGACAATCAGACTGGAAGGGTATCCCGGTCTATTCCAACAAGGAACGGCAATGCGTGAACAACTCCGCTGACAACCCTCCCGAGCGTAGCCAAAGCCGGGCGGATTTCAACCCTTTGCGGAGCTCACCTTCTAGCGCTATCAGCACAGTTTCCGGCTCGCTGCTGGCCAAGAAGGGATCGGCAGGCATTCCGGGCTGGAAACGGTAGCGACCTCCGGGCTGCATCAATTTCCGCTCGATGGTTCCACGGTCGATTGTTTTCCTTCCGTTAAGCATTTTCCATCCAATCAATTAGTAAGATCTAAAATTAAATGGACTTCGCGCGTGGGAGGCCCCACCATGCGCCACGGGCCGGCCACATAGTCCGGACAGACCGTTTCGTCAGCGCATTCCTCTCGTTCCCGGGGTGCCCATGAGATACGTCATCGCCATCTTCGTCTTCGCCTGCGTCCTCGTCTGGGACTTCACGCAAAATCGTGGCGCCTACACACAGCAGGCCGTGCAGGACGCCGCCCATTTCGTTCGCACCACGCTTTGAGGCTCCCTTCTCTTCCGATTGCCCTGCCGTCCTCGTCTCTTGACCTTTGTCGAAAAATAGAACATAACAAGAACATTCGGAGGATACGACGATGCGGAACGATACGCTCGAACGTGGAAATGCCATCCTGGAAGCCTGTCGGTCACTGCGGGAGCGGCAGATGCAGAACCGTCTCGAACTCCAGCGCAAGGCCGCGGCCGTCGCCAAGCCGCTCTACGTGCTGAAGAGCAAGAAGCAGTTGGAGCTGCGGCTGCAATGACCGTGCAGCAATCACCCGCCGGGCGCGAGGAGGCGGCCGAAATCCTCGCGCTTCACAACGGAAACGCGCTGGAAGCGCTGCGCACGATGATCGCCGAGCGCGATGCCGTCGAGGAGCGGCTGGCCATTGCGACGATGATCATGACACGCCGTTGCGACAGCCCGCGACACGGCCGGGGTGGCTAGGATTTCCGGGACATGCCGCGAACGGGCGCCCCCTGCCGGAGATCGCGCGTCCGGCAGGCAGCTCCGCCGGCAGCGGCGCATTGCCGTGCGCCCTCACCTGTCCTATAGGCGTCTGTAGCTTGAACTCGGCGCCTTGGGGCGCCTGCCCTGCAATCGCTGCCGCTGACGGCATGATGCAGAGCGATCATACGGAGGAACGGACGTGGCGGCAGACAAGGAACCGGTTTCCAAGGTCACAGTGGAGAAGGACGCCAAGGGGCGTTATTTCTTCGCGTTGACCTTTCGCGGCGTCACCTATCCGGTGAACGGTCCCTTCGCCAATCCGCTCCAGGCCGCTGCTGCTGGACAGACCATGCTAAAGCGTCTCGAGGCGCAGGCAGGCGGAAAATCCTGAGTGCGGCCTGCCGGCGGCACCCTTCCCCGGTATCCCTGTCATATTTTTCAGATGCGCATACCGTAAAGGCATGCGACAAAGGCCGGCCCGGGCAATTCCGGCAGGCGTGCGAGGCGCGTCTGCGGGAGAATCGCGCGGGCACAGGGAACTGTGGCTTGGAAAGCGGGCGACGCCCGGACGAGGCTTTGCAGCGAGGATGCGGATCAGGGCATGACGCGTAATTTCACCTCCTTCTCCTTCGTGGCCTCGCAGGCCCCCGAAGCACAGGAAGCGCGCGACGAGCTGATCGCCATCTACGGCAATACGGACCCGGAAGAGGCCGACGTGATCGTGGCGCTCGGCGGCGACGGCTTCATGCTGCAGACGCTGCACACGACGATGAATTCCGGCAAGCCCGTCTACGGCATGAACCGCGGCTCGGTCGGTTTCCTGATGAACCGCTTCGACACGAAGGACCTTGCGGGGCGCATCGACGGTGCGGTGGAGAACGCCTTCCGCCCGCTGGAGATGACGACCGGCGATGCGAGCGGCCAGGAGCGCCGGGCGCTCGCCATCAACGAGGTGTATCTCTTCCGCCAGTCCTACCAGGCCGCCAAGCTGCGCGTCAGCATCGACGGGCGCATGCGGCTGGAGGAGCTGATCTGCGACGGCCTCCTTCTGGCGACGCCGGCGGGCTCGACGGCCTACAACCTTTCCGCCCACGGCCCGATCCTGCCGCTGGAAGCGCCGCTCCTCGCCATGACGCCCGTCAGCGCCTTCCGGCCCCGCCGCTGGCGCGGCGCGCTGCTGCCCAACAAGGTGACGGTGGATATCGAGGTACTGGAGGCGGAAAAGCGCCCGGTCAACGCGGTCGCCGACAATACCGAGGTCAAATCCGTGACGACGGTGCGCATCGCCGAATCGATCGGCCTTTCCGCGCGCATCCTCTCCGATCCGGATCATTCCTGGTCCGACCGGATTCTCGCCGAACAATTCGATTACTGACGGTGCGACAGCATCAGGACAGGAGTTCGCCATGAGACGGCACCGGCTCGCCAGCGCCTTCGCCTTCCTCCTCCTCACCGGCTCCGCCGCCTTCGCCGCGGACGAGACGCCCGTACCGGAAACCGTCACCTTCGTCGTGAGCACCGGCTTCTGGGAAGAGCCCGCCGAGGATGCCGCGGAGGGTGCGATGCGCCGCGGCTATTACAAGCTCGCCGCCGTGCGCCAGCCGGACGGCACGGCGCAGGTCCATCTCCAGCAGATCGAGGCGACCGGTGACGGCCCGAAGATCGCCTCCTCCACGGTCCTCGAGGAATTCTCGGCGCTGAAGCCCTATGTGACCGACATCCGCCCGGAAAACTCCTCCGGCATCACCGCCGAGCCCGGCCTCTTCGCCACCGTCTACCTGAAGACCGATCCCAAGGCCGCCGAGCCCGAAAGCTGGACCGTGCTGATCGACGATCTCGGCGAGATCAAGGTCGAGCGCGCGACGAACTGAAAACGGGCGCCGAAGCGCCCGTTTTCCATGTCATGTCCGGCAGATATCAGTTCAGGTCGTCGACGACCGCGTCCGCACCGCCATTGACGCGGTGGGCGAGCGCGGCTTCCATGAACTCGTCGATCTTGCCGTCGAGCACATCCGACGGAGCCGAACTTTCGACGCCGGTCCTGAGGTCCTTGACGAGCTGGTAGGGCTGCAGGACGTAGGAGCGGATCTGGTGGCCCCAGCCGATATCCGTCTTGGAGGCGGATTCGGCATTGGCGGCGTCCTCGCGCTTCTTCAGCTCCGCCTCGTAGAGACGGGCGCGCAGCATGTCCCACGCCTTGGCGCGGTTCTTGTGCTGCGAGCGTTCCTGCTGGCAGGCCACCACGATGCCGGTCGGGATATGCGTGATGCGCACGGCCGAGTCGGTCGTGTTGACGTGCTGGCCGCCGGCGCCCGACGAACGGTAGGTATCGATGCGGCAGTCGCTCTCGTTCACCTCGATGTTGATCGTGTCGTCGACGACCGGGTAGACCCAGATCGACGAGAACGAGGTGTGGCGCCGCGCATTGCTATCGTAGGGCGAGATGCGCACCAGGCGGTGCACGCCCGATTCGGTCTTGAGCCAGCCATAGGCATTGTGGCCCTTGACGAGCATGGTCGCGGACTTGATGCCGGCCTCTTCGCCGTCGTGGATTTCCAGCAGCTCGACCTTGTAGCCGGAGCGTTCCGCCCAGCGGGTGTACATGCGCAGGAGCATGTTCGCCCAGTCCTGGCTTTCCGTGCCGCCGGCGCCCGAATGCACTTCGAGATAGGTGTCGTTGCCGTCCGCCTCGCCCGAAAGCATGGCCTCGACCTGCTTGCGCGCGGCCTCGGTCTTCAGCACCTTCAGCGCGTCCTCGGCGTCCTTGACGATCGAAGCGTCGCCCTCTTCCTCGCCGAGCTCGATCAGCTCGACATTGTCCCGGAGCTGCTGCTCGATGGCCTTCACGGCGTTGATGCCCTCGTCAAGCTGCTGGCGCTCGCGCATCAGCTTCTGGGCTTCCTGGGCATCGTTCCAGAGGCTGGGATCCTCTGCCTTGTTGTTCAACCAGTCCAGTCGTCTTACCGCCTGATCCCAGTCAAAGATGCCTCCTCAGCAGGCTTATGGCCTGCTTGATTTCGTCGACGATATTCTCGATTTCCGCGCGCATGTCCGTTTCTTCGATGCTTCAGGTTTCGGTGGCCCCGAAATAGAGAGGGCGGGCGCGGATGTAAAGCCCCGCGCCCGCCCTCGCAACTGGATCGGCTGGATCAGAACAGGCCGCCGCTGCCGCCCGTCACCGCCTGGTTGGCCTGCGGCGAGCTCTTCAGAATCTCGTCGGGCGTCGCATATTCGTCGCCGCCGATGACGGAGAAGACATCGGCCGGGCCGGTGCCGGGCTTGAAGGCTTCCATGATCGTGTCCGGGTCGCCCTCATAGGCCTGCATGCCGGTCTTGCGGTTGACGGCGATGAACTTCATGCCTTCCGGCACGATGAACTTCGTCGGGCGAGTGCCCTGGACGGCAGCCTGCATGAATTCGTTGAAGATCGGCGCGGAGAGCGAGCCGCCGGTGCCGCCGCGGCCGAGCGGAGCCGGGCTGTCGAAGCCGATATAGAGGCCGGCCACGAGGTCCGGCGTATAGCCGACGAACCAGGCGTCCTTCTCGTCGTTGGTCGTGCCCGTCTTGCCGGCCGTCGGGCGGTCGAGCTTGATCTTGCCGGCTGCGGTGCCGCGCGTGACGACGCCTTCCATCATGGATGTGATCTGGTAGGCGGTCATCGGGTCGAGCACCTGCTCGCGATTATCGACCAGTTCCGGCTCGGCCTGGTTTTCCCAATCGCTGGCGTTGCAGTTCTCGCAGGTGCGCTCCTCGTGGCGGAAGATCGTCTTGCCGTAGCGGTCCTGGATGCGGTCGATCAGCGAAGGCTTGATCTGCTTGCCGCCATTGGCGAGCACGGCATAGGCCGAGACCATGCGCATCACGGTCGTCTCGCCCGAGCCGAGCGACATGGCGAGAACGGGGAGCATCTTGTCGTAGATGCCGAAGCGCTCGGCATATTCGGCGACGAGGTTCATGCCCATGTCATTGGCGAGGCGAACGGTCATCAGGTTGCGCGAGCGCTCGATGCCGAGGCGCAGCGTCGAGGGGCCGGCCGAGCCGCCGCCGTAGTTCTGCGGGCGCCAGACCTGGCCACCCGAGACCATCTCGAAGGGCGCGTCGAGGATCACCGAGGCCGGCGTATAGCCGTTGTCGAGCGCGGCGGCGTAGACGAAGGGCTTGAAGGACGAGCCCGGCTGGCGCATCGCCTGCGTCGCGCGGTTGAATTCCGACTGGCCGTAGGAGAAGCCGCCGACCATGGCGAGCACGCGGCCGGTGTGCGGATCCATGGCGACGAGGCCACCCTGAACCTTCGGCGGCTGGCGCAGGCGGTAGGAATTGCCAGTCTCGGTCGGCTCGACATAGACGACGTCGCCGACTTCGAGGACCCCTGTCGGGGACTTCGCCGTCTTGCGGTCGCCCTTGGCGGAGCGATAGGCCCAGCTCATGTTCTTGGCCTCTATGCGGCCGGTCACGCGCTCGGCGACGACCTTGCCGGACGCCTCCTTGCTCGGCTGCAGGCCGATATCGGCGCCGCCGTCATCGACGGCGAGGACCACCGCGAGCTTCCATTCCGGCACGTCGGAGAAGGCGTCGACCTTGGCGAGCGCCGGCCCCCAGTCGCCGCCGACCTCGATGGTCTTGACGGGACCATGGAAGCCGCGGCGCTCGTCATAGCTCAGCAGGCCGTGCTGCAGCGCCTTGCGGGCCGCGACCTGGATGCGCGGGTCGAGCGAGGTGCGGACCGAAAGGCCGCCTTCATAAAGGGCGTTGTCGCCGTAGCGATCGATGATCTGGCGGCGGACTTCCTCCGAGAAATAGTCGGAGGCGAAGAGATAGGTGCCGCGGTGGCGCGGCGTGACGCCGAGCGGCTGGGCCTTGGCTTCCGCGCCGTCGCTCTGCGTGACGTAGCCGTTCTCGACCATGCGGTCGATCACCCAGTTGCGGCGCTCCAGCGCGGCGTCCGGATGGCGGAAGGGATGGTAGTTCGACGGGCCCTTCGGCAGGGAGGCGAGATAGGCGCTCTCGGCGATGGTCAGCTCGGTGACGGACTTGTCGAAATAGGTGAGCGCCGCGCCGGCGATGCCGTAGGAATTCAGGCCGAAGAAGATCTCGTTGAGGTAGAGTTCGAGAATGCGATCCTTGGAATAAGCCTGCTCGATGCGGAAGGAGAGGATCGCCTCCTTGACCTTGCGGTCCATGGTCTGGTCGGAGGACAGGAGGAAGTTCTTGGCGACCTGCTGCGTGATGGTGGAGGCGCCGACCGGGCGGCGGCCGGAGCCCATGTTCTGCACGTTGACCACGATCGCGCGGAAGAGGCCGGTCACGTCGACGCCGGGATGCTGGTAGAAGTTCTTGTCTTCCGCCGAGAGGAAGGCAGCCTTCACGCGGTCGGGGATCGCCTGGATCGGCAGGTAGAGGCGGCGCTCGCGGGCATATTCGGCCATCAGCGCGCCGTTGCCGGCATGAACGCGGGTCGTCACCGGCGGGGCGTAATTGTTCAAGACCTCATAATCGGGAAGATCCTTGGCCACACTTGCGAGATAGAGGGCGACCGCCCCCGCCACGCCGAGAAAGAACACGGCGCCAATCCCGAAGAAATATCCAATCAGTCTGATCATGAGCCAGTTACCGATGCCTTATGTCTTATAATGTCATCGGGCGATCCTGCCGCCCGGCCGAGCCGCCCCGGCCTCTTGTGCCGCGCCTTGCCTGTCGAAGACGAGTCGTCCCCATTTTTCCCGATCCCGTCTAGCGATCGGAATGTGAGGAAAATAGGGCTTACAGCATGCGTCGGGCCTTCGCCACCGCACAATGGCGGCCGCTGTCACTTTTCCGGCACAGGCCCATGCGGGCGAAAGTAGCATGCCTGCCCGCCCGCGTCTCGGCTATCCGCCGGCCAGGCTTAACCGCCGTTCGCGACGACGGTCGCCCGGTATTCCTCCACCGCGTTGGCGATAAGACCCGCCACCTTCTTCTGCCAGGCCGGATCGACCAGCAATTGCTCGTCCTCCTTGTTCGACAGGAAGCCGAGCTCCAGCAGGATCGAAGGCACGTCAGGCGCGGTCAGCACGCGGAAGCCGGCATGGCGGTGCGGATTGTTGATCAGCAGCACCTCGTCCTTGAACTTGCCGACGACGCTCTCGGCGAGATTGATGGAGAAGGCCTGCGTCTCGCGGCGGGTGAGGTCCAGCAGGATGTCGGCCACCTCGGCCGGCTCGTCCACGAAGGCGATGCCGGCGATCTGGTCGGAGAGGTTCTCGCGCTCGGCAAGGCTTGCGGCGAGGCTGTCGGAGGCCTTGTCGGAGATCGTGTAGACTGTCGCGCCGCGGATATCCTTCTGCTTCAGCGTATCGGCATGGATGGAGATGAGGAGATTCGCGCCCTCGCTGCGGGCAAGCTGCACGCGCTGGGAGAGCGACAGGAACTCGTCCTTGTCGCGCGTCAGGATGGCGCGTGTGCCGGGCAGCTTGTTCAGCGCCTCGGCAAGCTGATGGGCGAAGGCCAGCGTGACGTTCTTCTCTTCCGTCTTTGTATTGGCCCCGCGCGCGCCGTTGTCGATGCCGCCGTGGCCGGCATCGACCGCGATGACGAAGGGGCCATCCGCCTTGCCGCCCGGCAGAATGACCGAAGGCTGCTCGCCGGCGGGGGCGGAAGCCGGCTGCCAGCTCTGCTTTTCCATCTGGCCCTGGAAGACCTCCCCGGTGACGATCGCCGTGTCGATGACGAGCCGGTAGCTCGCGGCCCCCTGCTCTTCCTGCACTTCCGCCAGCACCACGCCGACGGGGCGCGAGGCGGTCAGCACGATACGGGAGCGGCCCTCTGCCATGGTGCCGTAACGGATGTCGGAGAAGATGCCGCGCGCCTCCAGCTCGTCCGCCTTGATGCCGAAATCGGTCTCCGGCAGGTCGATCAGGACACGGTAGGGATTGGCGACATAGTGGACCTTGAAGTCCGGCTTGCGGTCGAAATCGATGATGAGGCGCGTGCGGGCGTCATCGCCGGCGATGCGGGCGCCGAAAGCCAGCAGCGGCGCGGCGGAGGCCGGTGCGGCAAGTGCCGGCGACAGGATCGCAAGGCAGAGGGCAGCGGCAAGCGCGCCCGCCGCACGGCGGAAGAAACTCATTGTCGGAAGGTTCGGCATCACCACCTGCAGTCCGTTCAAACGCGTGAAAACCGCGCGATGCGGCGCTGGACAAGGCCTATAGATGCCCCCATATGGTTAACCGAAGCTTGCCGCGCACACCCGTCGGCGGGTTCACGCACAGATCACGGCAAATCGATCAAGATTATGACGCTTTTGGCTTTTCCCTTGCCATTGTGACATATCCGCCATAAAAGCAAAATCAGGGAAAAAGAATTGACGGGATAGAATCGCTTAGAGCAGGCAGCCACTCCTTCGGGATCTTGGCGCCGAACCGGGCCTTCATCCGCCGTCGCGCTGCTTTTTCCCGGCCGATTAGATCGCGTAAACCGGCGGTGGCCGGAACAGTCAAGGTGGATTTCCACCGCACGCCCTTACCAAAGGGCATTTCATCGGACCGAACAGGTCTATGGCACTGGCATTCTCGTTGGACGTTGATGTTGTCACGGCGGATTTTATCAGAGGGTAACCGGCATCGGGGCGCATGCGTTCCGGCCTCCCTCCGTCCGCTTACCCCTCACCGGGGCCCGACGGGAACTTACTTATCCGGCGCATCCCTCTCCTCCCCCGGCCCATCCCTTTCAGGGATCGGCTCGCCGCCAGGATTGCGGCTGCGCCGAGGAGTTCAAATTACATGGCAGAGAAAATGCTTATCGACGCGTCTCACGCTGAGGAGACGCGGGTTGTCGTCGTACGCGGGAACCGCATAGAAGAATTCGACTTCGAATCCGAACACAAGAAGCAGATCCGCGGCAATATCTACCTTGCCAAGGTCACGCGCGTCGAACCGTCGCTCCAGGCGGCCTTCGTCGATTACGGCGGCAACCGCCACGGCTTCCTGGCCTTCGCCGAAATCCACCCGGATTACTACCAGATCCCCCTCGCCGACCGTCAGGCTCTCCTGAAGGCCGAGGCCGAGGAACATCGCCGCGACGACGATATCGAGCCGATCGAGACGGGCACGCGCGCCTCCGAGGAGAGCGAAGCACCGGCCGAGGTTGAGGCCGTCGAAGAGACCGTAGCCGAAGCCCCGGCCGAGCCGGAAGTCGCCGAAGCCTCCGCCGATCTTGCCGCCGAGGAAGCGCCGGCCGAAAAGCCGAAGAAGCCCCGCCGCACCCGCAAGGCCAAGACGAAGACCGAAGAAGAAGCACCGGCCGCCGAGGAAGCCGCCGCTCCCAGCGAGGGCAGCGACGACGAGACGCCCGGCGGCGCGATGGCCATGGCCGTCGATACCGACGAGATCTCCGAGCCGGCCGAGCGCAAGCGCGGCCGTCGCCGCCGCGATGACGACGATGACGACGATCACAACGGCGAGGAAAAGGAAGTCATCGAATCCGTTGGCGCCGAAGACGCCATGGAAGAGGTGCCGGACCGTGTGCAGCGCAAGCCGCGCAAGCAGTACCGCATCCAGGAAGTCATCAAGCGTCGCCAGATCCTGCTCGTGCAGGTCGCCAAGGAAGAGCGCGGCAACAAGGGCGCGGCTCTCACCACGTACCTGTCGCTCGCCGGCCGCTACTCCGTCCTGATGCCGAACACGGCGCGCGGCGGCGGCATTTCCCGCAAGATCACCAACCTGCAGGACCGCAAGCGCCTGAAGGAGATCGCCCGCGACCTCGAGGTTCCGCAGGGCATGGGCGTGATTCTCCGCACCGCCGGCGCGAACCGCACCCGCGTCGAAGTCAAGCGCGACTTCGAATACCTGATGCGCCTGTGGGAGAACGTCCGCACGCTGACGCTCGCCTCCACCGCCCCCTGCCTTGTCTATGAGGAAGGCTCGCTCATCAAGCGCTCGATCCGCGACCTCTACAACAAGGACATCAGCGAGATCGTCGTTGCCGGCGAGGAAGGCTACCGCGAAGCGAAAGCCTTCATGAAGATGCTGATGCCGAGCCACGCGAAGGTCGTCCAGCCCTACCGCGACGTGCATCCGATCTTCTCGCGCTCGGGCATCGAAGCCCAGCTCGACCGCATGCTGCAGCCGCAGGTGACGCTGAAGTCCGGTGGCTACATCATCATCAACCAGACCGAGGCGCTCGTCTCGATCGACGTCAACTCCGGCCGCTCGACGCGCGAGCACTCCATCGAAGAGACCGCGCTCCAGACGAACCTCGAAGCCGCCGAGGAAGTGGCGCGCCAGCTTCGCCTGCGCGACCTTGCCGGCCTCGTCGTCATCGACTTCATCGACATGGAGGAGAAGCGCAACAACCGGGCCGTCGAGAAGCGTCTGAAGGACCATCTCAAGAACGACCGGGCGCGCATCCAGGTCGGCCGCATCTCGCATTTCGGCCTGCTCGAAATGTCGCGCCAGCGCATCCGCGCCTCGGTTCTCGAATCGACCATGCAGACCTGCCCGCACTGCAACGGCACGGGCCATATCCGCTCGCAGTCCTCGGTCGCGCTGCATGTCCTGCGCGGCATCGAGGAATATCTCCTCAAGAACACGACGCACGACATCACCGTCCGCACCACGCCGGACATCGCGCTCTACCTGCTCAACCACAAGCGCGGCACGATCATCGACTATGAGGCCCGCTTCGGCGTCGCCATCATCATCGAGGCGGATGCCCATGTCGGCGCGCAGCACTTCGCGATCGACCGCGGCGAGCCCGTCGAGAACCCGGTCAAGATCGAACAGCTCCTGCATTTCGAGCCGGAGCCGGAAGAAGACGACGTCGTGATCGAGGACGAGATCGACGAAGAGGAAGAAGACGCACGTCCCGCCGCCGCGGGCCAGGCTTCGCCGTCCGCCTCCTCCGACGAGAACGGCCGCAACAAGCGCAAGCGCCGCCGCCGCCGTCGCGGCCGTGGCCGCGAGAATGGCGAAGGCACCGATACGGCCTCCTTCGGCGGCGAACAGGCCGGCGACGAGGACGTCCTCGACGATGACGAGGCGGAAGGCGACGACGGCCAGGAAACCGCACAGGCCGATGCCGACGATTCGTCCGAGACGCGCCGCAAGCGCCGCCGCCGCGGCAAGCGCGGTGGCCGCCGCAACCGCCCCGAAGACGGTGTGGAAGCAGCAGCCGATGGCGACGACGCCGAAGGTGATGGCGAAAGCGACGAGGACGCGTCGGAAGATGCCGTCGCTGTCGAGGCCGAGGTAGACGTCGCCGCCGAGGAAGCGCCGGCCGAGCCGGTTGCCGAAGAGGCGCCCGCCAAGCCGAAGCGCGCGCGCCGCAGCCGCGCCAAGGCCGCAGCCGAAACGCCGGCCGACGAAGCCGCCCGTAGCGAGGTCGAGGCGCAGCCCGCGCCGGTTCCGGCCGAGCCGGCAGCCGAAGCCACGCCGGTCGAACCGGAAGTCGAGACGGCCGCCGCCGATCTTGCCGAGCCGGCGAAGCCGGTCCGCGCGAACCGCGACATCAGCAACATCGCCTCCGAACCGGTGGTGAAGTCTTCCACCGCCAAGGAAGGCGCGCAGGAAGACGAGTCCGAAAAGCCCAAGAAGGGCGGCTGGTGGCAACGCCGCGGCTTCTTCTAAGTGGCTGCCTGCATTACGGAATTGAAGAGGCCCGGTGAAAACCGGGCCTTTTTCTTGCGCGGGAATCGGGTGGCTGCGCCCTCCTCCTTCTGCGACATCGCTGTCGCCAGAACCAACAGGAGTTCCCCATGACACGCCTCGACGACAAGGTCGCCATCATCACCGGCGCAAGCTCCGGCATCGGCCGGGCCGCCGCGCTGCTTTTCGCCCGGCAGGGTGCGAAGGTCGTGCTTTCGGCGCGCGGACGCGAACGGCTGGAAGCGGTCGCCGACGAAATCCGCGCGGCCGGCGGTTCGGTCGCAGCCATTGCCGGCGATGTGAGCGAGGAAGCGCATCACGAAGCGCTGGTCGATGCCGCGCGGACGGAATTCGGCGGGCTCGACATCGCCTTCAACAATGCCGGCACGACGGGGCCCGTCGGCGCCCTGCCCGCGCTTTCCATGACGGAATGGCAGAAGGTGCTCGACGTCAACCTGACGAGCGGCTTCCTGGCCGCGAAGTACCAGCTTCCCGCCCTGGAGGCGCGCGGCGGCGGCAGCCTCGTCTTCACCTCCACCTTCGTCGGCTATACGGCGGGCTTTCCGGGGCTGGCTGCCTATGCCGCCTCGAAGTCCGGCCTCATCGGCCTCGTGCAGGTGCTCGCCTCGGAATATGGCCGCAAGGGTATCCGCGTGAATGCGCTGCTGCCCGGCGCGACGGATACGCCCATGGGCCGCGAAGTGGCCAATACGCCCGAGGCGCTGCAATTCGTCGCCGGCCTCAACGCCTTCAAGCGCATTGCCGCGCCGGAAGAAATCGCGGAAGCGGCGCTGTTCCTCTGCTCGCCGGCCTCCAGCTTCACGACCGGCACGGCGATGCTTGTCGACGGCGGCGTGTCGATCAACCGCGTCTGAGAAAATGATTCAGGTGCCTGAAAGATCGAATCCGCTTGCGGGCGCAAGCCGTTGAAGCGGAATCGCTTTCAGCCTCACGCGAGCCAGCGCGCGAGGCGGTCGACCGCCTCGCTCATCTCCTCGAAGGAGCCGGCATAGGAAAAGCGCATGGTGTGGTGGCCGTCGCGCGGATCGAAGTCGATGCCGGGCGTCGCGGCCACATCCGTCTCGGCCAGCATGCGGCGGGCGAAGGCCATGCTGTCATTGGTGAAGCGGCTGACATCGACATAGGCATAGAAGGCGCCGTCCATCGGCGAGGCGATGGAGAAGCCGAGCTGCGGCAGGCGCTCGACGAGGAAATCGCGGTTCACGCGATAGGCGTCGCGATAGACGTTCAGTTCCGCCTCCGCGCCGAGCGCGGCTTCCGCCGCGATCTGCGACAGTTCCGGCGCGGAGATGTAGAGGCTCTGCGCGATGCGCTCGACCGGGCGTACCAGCTTTTCCGGCAGCACCATCCAGCCGATCCGCCAGCCGGTCATGCAATAGTATTTCGAGAAGGAGTTGATGATCACCGCCTCCTCGCCGAATTCCAGCGCCGTCGCCTCTTCGCCGACGAAGGTGAGGCCGTGATAGATCTCGTCCGAGATGAAGGCGATGCCGTTGTCCCGGCAATAGGCGGACAAAGCCGCGAGATTGGCGCGGCCGGTCACCGTGCCTGTCGGATTGGCCGGGCTGGCCAGCAGCACGCCGTCGATGCGACCCGCCGCTTCCAGCGCCTCGGGCGTCAGCGTGAAACCGTTCTCGGCGCTCACCTCAATCTCCACCGTCTCGATGCCGAGCGCGGCGAGGATGTTGCGATAGGCCGGATAGCCGGGCCGCGCGATGGCGACGCGGTCGCCGGCATCGAACAGCGCGAGGAAGGCGAGGTTGAAGCCGGCGGAGGAGCCCGTGGTGATGGCGATGCGGCCGGGATCGACCGTAACGCCGTGGCGGGTCCGGTAGAAATCCGCAATGGCCTGCCGCAGCGAAAGAAGGCCCAGCGCGTCCGTATAACCGATGCGGCCGATCTCCAGCGCACGGCGCGCAGTCTCGCGGGCGGCCTGCGGCGCGGGGTGGACGGGCTGGCCGACGGCCATCGAGATCACCGGCCGGCCGGCCGCGCGGCGCTTCGTCGCCTCGGCGAGCACGTCCATGGCGTGAAAGGGTTCGACTGCACCGCGGCGGGAGAGTTTCATGGGTTTTGCTTCCGGTTGGTGGGATGCGGCCTTCCTGCCGCAAGATGCCGGCCTTCACAATCCCGCGAGGGCCGAAAATCCGCCGCTTTTGCCCTATCGTTTGCATGCCGCCCGCCATAAGGTCGTTGAAAGCGCTGCGCAGCGCATTGACGCGCGGGTGCCGCCAATGGCACTTCTCCGGCGCATCAAGGACGAGGACAGGACAGACATGACATTCCAGACGAAGCTCGCGGCCACCGTCGCTCTCACCATCGCGGTCGCAGCCCCCCTTCCCGCTCTCGCCCTCGACGACGCGCAGAAGAAGGAGATGGGCGAGTTCATCAAGGAATATCTCGTCGAGAACCCCGAAATCCTGCTCGATGTGCAAGAGGCCCTGCAGAAGAAGCAGGAAGCGCAGCAGCAGGCCAAGGCCCAGTCCGCCATCACCGACAACGAGAAGGCGATTTTCTCCTCGCCCTACGACATCGCGCTCGGCAATCCGAAGGGCGACGTCACCATCGTCGAGTTCTTCGACTACAATTGCGGCTACTGCAAGCGCGCCCTCTCCGACATGGACGAGCTGCTGAAGGAGGACAAGAACATCCGCTTCGTCCTCAAGGAACTGCCGATCCTCGGCCCCGATTCGCTTGCCGCCCACAAGGTGAGCGCCGCCTTCCGCGATCTCGCGCCGGAAAAGTACGGCGAATTCCACCGTGCCTTGCTCGGCGGCGAAGGCCGCGCGACGGAGGAGAGCGCCATTGCGCTTGCTGCCAGCATGGGCGTTCCGGAAGCCGATATCCGCAAGACCATGACCGAAAAGCCGCATGACGACGCGGTGCGCCAGGCCTATTCGCTGGCCAACGACCTCGGCATCACGGGCACGCCCTCCTACGTGCTCGGCCAGGAAATGGTGTTCGGCGCGGTCGGCGTGGATGACCTGAAGGAAAAGATCGCCAATGTCCGCGCCTGCGGCAAGGCGAACTGCTCGTAAGCGCCATTTTCTCGCCATGCTGGCCGTGTTGAGCCTTTGGCTTGTGGACACGCCCTTTCGACCGGCAAAGCCCCTTCCCTTGGGGCTTTCCTCACGCAAACCGCCGGTCTATAGGTAAATCTCTATCCAGCATGCGGAATTGCGAATGGCTTTACCCCTTTTCGTGCTCAACGGCCCCAACCTGAACGCACTCGGCAAACGCGAGCCCGGTATCTATGGCGGCCAGACGCTCGCCGATATCGAGGCTCTCTGCAAGGCCGAGGGCGAGACGCTGGGCTTTGCCGTCGATTTCCGCCAGTCCAACCATGAAGGCGATCTGGTCGACTGGATCCATGAGGCCGGCGATGTCGCTGCCGGCGTCGCCATCAACGCCGGTGCCTATACCCACACCTCGATCGCGCTGCACGACGCCATCCGCGCCGTGAAGGTCCCGGTCGTCGAACTGCACCTTTCCAACGTGCATGCCCGCGAGGAATTCCGCCACAAATCGATGATTGCGCCCGCCGTGAAGGGCGTCATCTGCGGTTTCGGTGCGCATAGCTATGTCCTCGCGCTCCATGCGCTGTCATCCATCACGAAATAAGAAGAACCAGAGGCTCACTTCCATGGCTGAAAAGAAACACGGCATCGATCAGGCTCTGATCCGCGATCTCGCCAACATCCTCAACGAGACGGACCTGACGGAGATCGAAGTGGAGCAGGACGACCTGCGCATCCGCGTCTCGCGCGCCGGCACGCCGCAATATGTCCAGGCGCCGATCGCCGCCCCCGTTGCCGCCAGCGCAGCGCCCGCACCGGTCGCCGCAGCAGCCGCGCCCGCCGATGCCCGCAGCAACAAGAACGCCGTGACCGCGCCGATGGTGGGCACCGCCTACCTTTCGCCCGCCCCGGGCGCCCGCCCCTTCATCGAGGTCGGCGCGAGCGTCAAGGAAGGCCAGACCATCCTCATCATCGAAGCCATGAAGACGATGAACCAGATCCCCGCGCCGCGCTCGGGCAAGGTCACCGAAATCCTCGTCTCGGATGCAAGCCCGGTCGAATATGGCGAACCGCTGATCGTCATCGAATAAGGCGGATCCCATGATCTCCAAAGTCCTCATTGCCAACCGCGGCGAAATCGCCCTTCGCGTCCTCCGGGCGTGCAAGGAGCTGGGCATCGCCACGGTCGCGGTGCATTCGACGGCCGATGCCGACGCCATGCATGTGCGCCTTGCCGACGAGAGCGTGTGCATCGGCCCGCCCCCGTCGCGCGAAAGCTACCTGAACATCCACCAGATCGTCGCAGCCTGCGAGATCACCGGCGCAGACGCCGTGCATCCGGGCTACGGCTTCCTGTCGGAAAACGCCAAGTTCGCGGAAATCCTCGACGCGCACGGCATCACCTTCATCGGCCCGACGGCGGAGCATATCCGCATCATGGGCGACAAGATCACCGCCAAGCAGACGGCGCAGGAACTCGGCATTCCCGTCGTTCCCGGCTCCGACGGCGAGGTGAAGCCGGAGAACGCGCTGGAAGTCGCCCGCCAGATCGGCTTCCCTGTGCTCATCAAGGCTACCGCCGGCGGCGGCGGACGCGGCATGAAGGTCGCCAAGACCGAGGCCGATCTTGAGGAAGCGGTCTCGACCGCTCGTTCCGAGGCGCTTGCCGCCTTCGGCAACGACGCCGTCTACATGGAAAAGTACCTCGGCAAGCCGCGCCACATCGAAATCCAGGTCGTCGGCGACGGCATGGGCAACGCGGTTCACCTCGGCGAGCGCGACTGCTCGCTGCAGCGCCGCCACCAGAAGGTCTGGGAAGAAGCCAATTCCCCTGCCCTCAATGTCGAGCAGCGCATGAAGATCGGCCAGATCTGCGCCGACGCCATGAAGAAGCTGAAATACCGCGGCGCCGGCACGGTCGAGTTCCTCTACGAGAACGGCGAGTTCTATTTCATCGAGATGAACACGCGTCTTCAGGTGGAGCATCCGATCACCGAGGCGATCACCGGCATCGACCTCGTGCACGAGCAGATCCGCGTCGCTTCCGGCGCCGGTCTTTCGGTCAGCCAGGAAGACATCGTCTTCTCAGGCCATGCCATCGAGTGCCGTATCAATGCCGAAGACCCGCGTACCTTCGTTCCCTCGCCAGGCACGATCACGCATTTCCATGCGCCGGGCGGTCTGGGTGTTCGCGTCGATTCGGGCGCCTATCAGGGCTACAAGATCCCGCCCTACTACGACAGCCTGATCGGCAAGCTGATCGTGCATGGCCGCACCCGCGTCGAATGCATGATGCGCCTGCGCCGCGTTCTGGACGAGTTCGTCATCGACGGCATCAAGACGACGCTGCCGCTCTTCCAGGACCTGATCGGCAATCAGGACATCGCCAACGGCGACTATGACATCCACTGGCTGGAAAACTACCTGGCCAGCAAGACCGACGCCTGAGGGGCGTCGGCTCTGATGGCAGGGCGTCGCAGAAAGCACCCGGAGATCACCCCGGAACTGCTGCTGCGCGCCTATTCCATCGGGCTTTTCCCGATGGCCGATTCGGCAGACGACCCGGAGCTCTTCTGGGTCGAGCCGGATATGCGGGGCGTCATCCCCCTCGACGGATTCCACGTCTCGCGCAGCCTCGCCAAGACGATCCGCAAGACCCCCTTCGACATCCGTTTCGATACCGCCTTCGACGCTGTCGTCGCCGCCTGCGCCGAGGCCGCGCCCGACCGGCCCTCCACCTGGATCAACGCCAAGATCAAGTCGCTCTACGGCACCCTGCACCGCATGGGCCATGCGCATTGCGTGGAGGCATGGGAGGGCGACCAGCTCGTCGGCGGCCTCTATGGCGTCTCGCTGGGTGCGGCCTTCTTCGGGGAGAGCATGTTCTCACGCCGCACGGATGCCTCGAAGGTTTGCCTCGTGGCGCTGGTGGAGCGGCTGAAGGCGAACGGCTTCCGCCTGCTCGACACGCAGTTCACCACGGAGCACCTCAAGACGTTCGGCGCGATCGACGTGCCGAAGATCGAGTATGAGGACATGCTGGCGAACGCGCTGGCCTCGCCGCACCTGCCGTTCTGACCGCCCCTCATCCGGCCTGCCGGCCACCTTCTCCTTGGCTGCGGGGCGAAGGAAATTTGCGGGTCCGGTTTCCCACTTCCATTGCCGTCATTGCTCTACAAGAAAGCGTCCGTTGAACTGGAAACAGTGCGGCATATCCCTTCGCCCCGCAGCCAAGGAGAAGGTGGCCGGCAGGCCGGATGAGGGGCGATGCGGCCGAAGCGGCCCCGGCCTACTTGCCATCCGGCGGCGGGACGTCCGACTTCGTCTTGCACTCGGTGAGCCAGACGTCATAGACGGGGTGCTCCACCGCGTTGAGGCCTGGGCTGTCAGCGAACATCCAGCCGGTGAAGATGCGGCGAATCTTGCGGTCGAGGGTGATCTCGTCGACCTCGACGAAGGAGGTGATCTTCTGCGCTTCCGTATCGTCGCGGCTGTAGCAGACCTTCGGCGTCACCTGGAGCGCGCCGAACTGCACGGTCTCGCCGATATAGACGTCGAAGCTGGTGATGCGGCCGGTGATCTTGTCGATGCCGGAAAATGTGGCGACGGGGTTTTCGATACGCGCGGCGCTGGCCGCGACGGGCGCCATGGCGAGACCTGCGGTCGCCGCTGCAAGCGCGACCGAAAGGAACCGCCCTGCGGCGCCTGCCCGTGAAAACCCTGCTGTCATCGATGCCGTCTCCTGCGATCCGAACCGGCCGCCGCCGGTCGCTTCGAGCTACCGGCGAAATGTGGCCAAATCGGTATCAGTTGCCCGGCGTCCAGGCGTCGTAGTCGCCCGTCACGCGCGGACGCTCGCCGGCAGCGGCAAGCGAGCCCGGCGGACGATAGGCCTGCGAGGTGCCGGTCGGATTCGGACGGTGCGACTTCTGCCACTCGCGCGCCTTGTATTCCTCGTCAGCCGGGGAAACGTCGGTGCGGTGGTGCATCCAGCCGTGCCAGCCGGCCGGGATGGCGGAGGCGTCGGCATAGCCGTTATAGATCACCCAGCGGCGCGTGCGGCCTTCGGAATCCTTGCCGCCCTGATAGTAGACGTTGCCGAATTCGTCCTGGCCGACCCGGGTGCCGAAGCGCCAGGTATGGAAACGGGTGCCGATCGTCTGACCGTTCCACCAGGTGAAAATCTGCTTGAGAAGGTTCATGGGCTGGCGTCCTTGGCAGGGCCATGCCGGAAGCGCGGCCCGCGACTGATATTTCCTCAGCTTATGGCGCGCCATAGCCGAAATGTCCAGCGATTCCGACGGCTTCCCACCTGCCTTTTCGACGCGCCCGCCGTCGCAGCCGACGCCCGTCCTTCGGGTCGTTTACAGGCAGCCGAGAGATGTCGGAATGCCTGCAGCGCTTTTCAAGGGCAATCGCGTTTTCGTGATAAACAATTGAAATGCCGTTCTTTTTTTATGAACACAGCGGTCATAATTTTTGTACTAGTAACCATTTAATGAGGGCCCTACATGTTAATCATCGAAGCGGACATCATGTCGCTTCGGCAAGCTCAACGAAGCAAACAAGGTGATTAACATGAAAAAGATCGCTCTTTCCGTCGCCGCCCTCGCTCTTCTCGCAGCAGGCTCGGCATCGGCCGCATCCGTCAGCGGCATCGTGCAGGACTACAATGCCCGCACCGGCGTCATCTCCTTCCAGGACGGCAAGACCGTCACCCTGCCGAACAGCGTTCCGGTTCCGGCAAACCTCGCTTCCGGCACGTCCGTCAGCGTCCTGCTCAACTCGGACAACAACCAGCCCCGCGCCGTTCTGACCCGCTGAGCCCTCCCAAGCACAACACAGCAAAAAGGAAACTGAAAATGAAAACGATCGCTCTCTCCGTCGCAGCCCTCGCCCTCCTCGCAGCAGGCTCGGCTTCGGCCGCATCCGTCAGCGGCATCGTGCAGGACTACAATGCCCGCACCGGCGTCATCTCCTTCCAGGACGGCAAGACCGTGACCCTGCCGAACAGCGTTCCGGTCCCTGCAAACCTCGCTTCCGGCACGTCCGTCAGCGTCCTGCTCAACTCGGACAACAACCAGCCCCGCGCCGTTCTGACCCGCTGAGCCCTCCCAAGCACAACACAGCAAAAAGGAAACTGAAAATGAAAACGATCGCTCTCTCCGTCGCAGCCCTCGCCCTCCTCGCAGCAGGCTCGGCCTCGGCCGCATCCGTCAGCGGCATCGTGCAGGACTACAATGCCCGCACCGGCGTCATCTCCTTCCAGGACGGCAAGACCGTCACCCTGCCGAACAGCGTTCCGGTTCCGGCAAACCTCGCTTCCGGCACGTCCGTCAGCGTCCTGCTCAACTCGGACAACAATCAGCCCCGCGCTGTTCTGACCCGCTGATATCTCGAAATATCGCTACTTTGCAGAAGCGGCCCGCCACCCGAAAGGACGGCGGGCCTTCGTGTATCTGACGCCCGGACGATCCGACGAAAGCCGGCGGCCGCCTTGCCGAAACCGCCCTAGAAGTCGAGCCGTTTTTCCAGAACGAGCGCGGGAAGTCCCAGCGCGCCGCCTTCCGTCGCTTCGCCGATCTTTTCGAAGCCCAGCCGCTCATAGAATGAAATGGCAGCGCCGTTGCGCGGCTCGACATGAAGCCGCATGTATTCGGCATCGGGAAAGCAGGTTTCGAGCTCGGCGAACATGTCGCGGCCGATGCCCTGGCGCTGATAGCGCGGCAACACGTAGAGCTGGCGCAGGAAGGCCGTCTTCGGCCGGTCCTTCGACATGGCAACATAGCCCATGCCGGCCAGTTCCCTGCCGTTGTCTGCGACGACGAACTCGCTGTCCTTGCGTTCCAGCTTGGCCTTGAGCGCCGGCACGGAATGCCAGTGCGCGGTGATCTCGCTCACCTTGTCGGCACCGTAGAGCGCGTCATAGGTCGCATGCCACGTCTCGGCCAGAAGCGCGCTGACCTTCGCCAGATCGCGCTCGGAGGCCGTGCGGACGAAAAACACCGGATTATTCCTCGATGCCGAGCTTGGCCTTGACCAGCGCCTGCACGGCCTGCGGATTGGCCTTGCCGCCCGTCGCCTTCATGACCTGGCCGACGAACCAGCCGGCGAGCGTCGGCTTGGCCTTGACCTTCTCGACCTGATCCGGGTTCGCGGCGATGATCTCGTCGACGGCCTTCTCGATGGCGCCGGTATCGGTCACCTGCTTGAGGCCGCGCGCCTCGACGATCTCGGCCGGGTTGCCGCCCTCGTTCCAGACGATCTCGAAGAGGTCCTTGGCGATCTTGCCGGAGATGGTGCCGTCCTTGATGAGATCGATGATGCCGCCGAGCTGGGCGGGCGAAACCGGAGTCTCTTCAATGGCTTTGCCGTCCTTGTTCAAGGCGCCCAGCAAGTCGTTGATGACCCAGTTCGCGGCGATCTTGCCGTCGCGGCCGGCGGCCACGGCCTCGTAATAGTCGGCGATCGCCTTTTCCGAGACGAGCACCGAGGCGTCGTAGACCGAAAGGCCGAGATCCTTGACGAAGCGGATCTTCTTGTCATCCGGCAGTTCCGGCAGGTCGGCAAGCAGCGCGCCGACGAATTCGTTATCGAATTCGAGCGGCAGCAGGTCCGGGTCGGGGAAATAGCGGTAGTCGTGCGCGTCTTCCTTCGAGCGCATGGAGCGCGTCTCGCCCTTGCCGGGATCGAAGAGGCGGGTTTCCTGGTCGATACTGCCGCCATCCTCCAGAATGCCGATCTGGCGGCGGGCCTCATATTCGATGGCCTGGCCGATGAAGCGGATGGAGTTGACGTTCTTGATCTCGCAGCGCGTGCCGAAGGCTTCGCCCGGGCGGCGCACGGAGACGTTGACGTCGGCGCGCATGGAGCCTTCGTCCATGTTGCCGTCGCAGGTGCCGAGATAGCGCACGATGGAGCGCAGCTTCGTCATATAGGCCTTGGCCTCGTCCGAGGAGCGCATATCCGGCTTGGAGACGATCTCCATCAGCGCGACGCCCGAGCGGTTGAGGTCGACATAGGACATGGTCGGATGCTGGTCGTGCATCGACTTGCCGGCGTCCTGCTCCAGATGCAGGCGCTCGATGCCGATCTCGATATCCTCGAAATTGCCCTGGCGGTCCGGGCCGAGCGAGATGACGATCTTGCCCTCACCGACGATGGGGTCCTTGAACTGCGAGATCTGGTAGCCCTGCGGCAGGTCGGGGTAGAAGTAGTTCTTGCGGTCGAAGATCGAGCGGTGGTTGATCTGCGCCTTCAGGCCGAGGCCCGTGCGCACCGCCTGCCTGACGCACTCCTCGTTGATGACCGGCAGCATGCCCGGCATGGCGGCATCGACCAGCGAGACGTTGGCGTTCGGCGCCTTGCCGAATTCCGTCGATGCGCCGGAGAAGAGCTTGGAATTGGAAAGGACCTGCGCGTGCACCTCCATGCCGATGATGACTTCCCAGTCGCCGGTGGCGCCGGGGATCAAGCGTTTCGGATCGGGGGTGCGGACGTCGACGAGGGTCATTGCAGGCTCTTTTTGTGGTGTCTTCGGTGCTGTCTCGGTAGAACATATGGGCAGGCGGCGCAAGGTTTTCAGCGGGTGCCGTCCACCCTCGTTAGCCAAGCCGCAAGGATGATCGGCTAAAAGCATGCCATGGGCACGACAACAACGCTTTTCGTCATCTTCCTTCTCTTCAACGTCATCACGTTTTGCCTCTACTGGTGGGACAAGAAAGCGGCGCGGGACGGCCATTGGCGCGTTTCCGAAGCGCGGCTGCTGCAGTTCGCCTTCCTCGGCGGCAGTCTCGGCGCGGTCGCCGCCCAGCGGCTGCTGCGGCACAAGACGCGCAAGGAGCCGTTCCGAACGCAGCTCATGGCGATCCTCATCCTGCATGTGGCGCTCGTGCCGGCGGCGCTGATCTTCGGCCCTAGTCTCCTCGATATGCTGCGTGCCGGCTGATACCCCTTTCGCCGGCATGTGTTGACATGCGGCGAGATTCGTAACTATTATTGTTACATGAAAAGAAACAGCCGCCTTTCCGCCGTGCTCCATGCACTCATGCACATGGCCGAGCGCGAGGAGCCGATGACCTCGGACGATCTCGCGCTCTGCCTCGACACCAATGCCGTCGTCGTCCGGCGCACCATGGCCGGGCTGCGCGAGGCCGGCATCGTGCAGTCCGGCCGCGGCCATGGCGGCGGCTGGCATTTCGCCCGGCCGCTCGCCGAAATCTCGCTGCTCGACATCTACAATGCGCTCGGCGAGCCGATCCTCTTCCAGATCGGCCCGGCGACGGAAATGCCGGGCTGCGTGATCGAGCAATCCGTCAACCGGGTGATCGGCGACGCGCTGAAGGATGCCGAGGCGATCCTGATGGCGCGCTTCGCCGGCACGACGCTGGCCGATCTCGCGGCCGATTTCCGGATGGCGGCGAAACACTGCCGGACCGATACCGGCTAAAGGCAACCAATTCCCAAGACCTGCATCGAACGGGCGGCACCGGCCGGCCGAACGATGCCGCTCGCTCCATAGAAAGGATGAACCATGACCGAAGATGCCATCATCATCGGCGGGGGCTTTGCCGGCCTTTCCGCCGCCATGCAGCTCGCCCGCGCCCGCCGCCGCATCACCATTGTCGACACCGGCGAGCCGCGCAATCGCTTCGCCGCTCATTCGCACGGCTTCCTCGCGCAGGACGGAAGGCCGGGCGGCGAGATCCTTGCCGATGCCCGCCGCCAGCTTGCCGCCTACGAGACCGTGACCTTCCGTGATGCGCCGGCCGAGGGGCTGGAGGGGGAAAGGGACGCCTTCTGCGTGGTCACCGGCGACGGCGGGCGGATCGCGGCGCGGCGCGTGCTGCTCGCGACGGGTTTCGAGGACCGGCTGCCCGCCATTCCGGGCCTTGCGGAGCGCTGGGGCAAGACGGTGCTGCATTGCCCCTATTGCCATGGCTATGAAGTGGGCGGCGGGCCGGTCGGGGTGCTCGCACGCACGGCGGAGGCCGCGCGCTTCGCGGCGGTGGTCGCCGACTGGGGCGATGTCACGCTCTTCACCAATCAGGTGCCGGAGCCGGACGAGGAGGCCCTTGCCGTTCTCGCGAAACGCAATGTGAAGCTACGGCCGGGCCGCGTCACGGCCATTTCAGATGGCCCTGACGGCATGCTCGCCGTCGAGACCGGCCCCGGCATTCCGACGCTGGTCAAGGCGCTGTTTGTCATGCCGGAGGCGCGGGTGCGCAGCGCCATTCCGGCCGACCGCGGCCTGAGGCTGAAGGAGACGCCCGTCGGCAGCATCCTCGACACCGACGACACCGGCCAGACCTCCCTGCCCGGCCTCTATGCCGCCGGCGACATCGCGCTCGGCGCTGCCAATATTTCGCTCGCCTCGGCCAATGGCGTGAAGACCGGTGTCTTCCTGCACCATTCGCTGATCTGGCCCACGCATTGACCTTTACGGATGCCCCGGCTATTTCGGGGCATCCGCAATGGAGTTTTGATGTCTAGCTCTGAGGCCCGCTGAGGACCCTGCCCGCGAAAGCTTGCGCGCAGGGTCGGAAAAACGATGAGCCCTGCCACCCCTCGGTGGCGGAACGTTTTTTCGCGTTCATTCGAACGCCGGACGGATTCTCAGAACAATGGACATTTCACGCGCCGAACACGGATTCTCAGAACAATGGACATTTCACGCGCCGAACAGCGCATCCTCCACCTGCTCGCCCAGGGCGGCAGGATCGATATCGAAAAAGACGACGACACCCGCAAGATCGTAACGGTCGCCTGCATCACGCGGGACGGCTGGCGGGCGGGCGGCCTCGATCTCGAACTTTTCCGCAAGCTGAAACGCCGGCGCTGCATCGCGTCTTCCGGCGGCAGGCCCTACCGCATCACGCAGCGGGGCCTGGAGCTGGTGCGCGCGCAGCAGGATAACCAGTGACCGACGAACAGTGAAGCGACGGGAGGCGCGGCGAAAGCCCGCCTCCCTCAAAAACCGCCCGGCCCGTAGCCGATCGGCTCGTCCGCGACGAGCTGTCGGCGCAGGCCGATGGATTCGACGTTGCGGTCGAGCCGCGGCGAATAATCCACCGACAGCCAGCTCACCGAATAGCCGTGCTTCTGGAAGAAGCCGACGGCCGCGGTGTTGCGCGCATGCGTCTGGAGGCGCGCGGCCTCCAATCCGGCCGCGACGATCTCGTTTTCCATCGCGGCAAGCAGGGCGGAACCGAGCCCCTTCCGCTGCTGCGGCGGATCGATCCAGAGATCGGTGATCTCGTCGTCCAGCGCCTCGCGCGAGGCCCAGCCCGCAAGGACGCCGCCGAATTCGGCGACGCTGGCGCGCAGCCAATGGGCGGCAAGGAATTGCTGGAAGGCATTGCGGGCATGGTCGCGCCGCACCTGGAGGTCGGCCACGCCGGTGACGGCCTGTTCCCAGGCCCTGACGCCGATGTCGATCAGCGCCGGTACATCTTCCTCGAGGGCATTGCGAACGGTGATCATGCGGCTCTCTCCGCCGCCATCAAAGCACCGCGCGGCGCGATTGGCGAGAGACGCCGACCGCTATCCACGGAGATGATGAAGCGGCGGAAGCCGATAAGGGGCCGGACGCCCCCTTACCACCAGCGCGTCGGCGCGAAGCGGCCGGCGGCCTTTTCGATGACATGGGCCGTCTTGAAGAGGGTTTCCTCCTCGAAGGGCTTGCCGATGAGCTGGAGGCCGAGCGGCAGGCCCTTGTGATCGAGACCGGCGGGAACGGAAAGGCCCGGCAGGCCCGCCATGTTCACCGTCACCGTGAAGATGTCGTTGAGATACATCTTCACCGGATCGGAGGCGAGGTCCTCGTCGGCGATGCCGAAGGCCGACGACGGGGTGGCGGGCGTCAGAATGGCATCGACGCCGGCATGGAAGGCCAGTTCGAAGTCGCGCTTGATGAGCGTGCGCACCTTCTGGGCCTGCAGGTAATAGGCGTCGTAGTAGCCGGCCGAGAGCACATAGGTGCCGATCATGATGCGGCGCTTGACCTCGGTGCCGAAGCCGGCCGCACGGGTCTTCTCGTACATGTCGACGATATCCTTGCCGTCGACGCGCAGGCCGTAGCGCACGCCGTCGTAGCGGGCGAGGTTTGAGGAGGCTTCCGCCGGGGCGACGATGTAATAGGCCGGCAGGGCGTATTTCGTGTGCGGCAGGGAGATGTCGACGACTTCGGCGCCGGCATCCTTCAGCCAGGCGATGCCCTGCTGCCAGAGCGCCTCGATCTCCTCCGGCATGCCGTCGACGCGGTATTCGCGCGGAATGCCGATGCGCATGCCCTTCAGCGACTGGCCGAGCGAGGCTTCGTAATCCGGCACCGGCAGGTCGACCGAGGTCGTATCCTTGGCGTCGACGCTGGCCATGGATTTCAGGAGGATCGCGGCGTCGCGGACGTCGCGGGCGATGGGGCCGGCCTGGTCGAGCGAGGAGGCGAAAGCGACGATGCCCCAGCGCGAGCAGCGGCCGTAGGTCGGCTTGATGCCGACCGTGCCGGTGAAGGCGGCGGGCTGGCGGATCGAGCCGCCGGTATCCGTGGCGGTCGCGCCGGCGCACAGGAACGCGGCGACGGCGGCGGCCGAACCGCCCGAGGAGCCGCCCGGCACGAGATCGGCATTGGAGCCGGCCGCGCGCCACGGGTTCTTCACCGGGCCATAATAGGAAGACTCGTTGGAGGAGCCCATGGCGAACTCGTCCATGTTCAGCTTGCCGAGCATGACGGCGCCGTCGTTCCACAGGTTCTGCGTGACGGTCGATTCGTATTTCGGCTTGAAGCCGTCGAGGATGTGGCTGCAGGCCTGCGTGTGCACGCCCTCGGTGGCGAAGAGGTCCTTGATGCCGAGCGGAATGCCTTCCAGCGCGCCCGAATTGCCGGCGGCTATGCGGGCGTCGGAGGCCTTCGCCATCTCGCGCGCCTTTTCCGGCGTGACGGTGACATAGGCGTTGAGCGCACCGTTCGCGGCCTCGATCGCGCCGAGATAGGCGTCCGTCAGTTCGACGGCGGTGATCTCCTTGGCGCCGAGCTTTTCGCGGGCTTCGGCAATGGTGAGGCGGGTGAGTTCGGTCATGGAAGGACTACTTTCGGAAGCGGACGGCTCTGGCGGCGAAGGGCGTTATTCGACGACCTTGGGCACCTGGAAGAAGTTGCGGTCGGACGCCGGGGCATTGGCGACGATATCGTCCGCCTTGCTGCCGTCGTTGACGACGTCTTCGCGCTTGCGCATCTCCATGGGCGTGACGGATGTCATCGGCTCGACGCCCTCGACATTCACCTCGGAAAGCTGCTCGACGAAGCCGAGGATGCCGTTCAGCTCGCCCATCATGCGGCTTGCCTCTTCCTCGCTGACGGCGATGCGGGCAAGGCGCGCGACGCGCTTCACGGTGGCTAGATCTACGGACATGGATGGTCTCCGACAGGAAATTTCCTACCCGCTATACTGACCAAGCCCAAGGGGCGCAACGGGGGAATGCCCCCTTTGCAGCCCCTCGCCGCTTTTCCGGCTGCTCAGCGCGATACCGAGCCGCCGACCTTCGGCACCTCGATCTTCGCCGACGCGCCGTCCATCGCCTGCACGAAGAGGTCGGCCGTCTGGTCGATGATGCCGAAGGAGCCATAGTGGCAGGGCAGAACGGTGTCGAACTTGAAGAAGCGCTGGCAGGCGAGCGCGGCCACGGCACCGCCCATGGTGAAGCGGTCGCCGATCGGCACCAGGCCGATTTCCGGCTGGTGCAGCTCATTGACCAGCGCCATGTCGGAGAAGATGTCGGTGTCGCCCATGTGGTAGAGCGTCGGCTCGTCCTCGAAATGGAGGACGAGGCCATTGGCATTGCCGAGCGAATGGGAAACGCCGTCCTCGGTGATCTGCGCAGAGGAATGGAGCGCATTGACGAAGGTGGTCGAGAAGCCGTCGAAATGCACGGTGCCGCCGGTATTGCCCATGTCGACCTTCTCCACGCCCTTCGCGCCGAGCCAGGCGGCAAGGTCCGCATTGGCGAGAACCGTCGCGCCGGTTTCCGCCGCGATCTTGATCGTATCGCCGACATGGTCGCCGTGGCCGTGGGTCAAGAGGACATGGGTGAGGCCTGCGACGGCGTCCTTGCGGGTCGATTCGTCGAAGGCGGGATTGCCGGTGAAGAACGGGTCGATGAGGATTCTGGCCTTCGCCGTTTCGATCCGGAAGGCGGAGTGGCCGAGCCAGGTGATTTTCATACGTGTTCTCCCGATTGAGTGCCTGCCCGCAATATAGAAACCGCGAAGGCTGTTTCCATCCGCGGCGCGAACGCTATAAGCGTGATTTAAACCTTATAAGCGCGGCTTACACCATAATGAAGGAACCCCGCCATGAGCGACGACGACTACATCTATGACGAAGCCACCGGCGAATGGCGTCCGGCCTCGGAAATCGCAGCCGAAAAGGCCGCCTCGAACGTGGTGCACGATGCCAGCGGCAATGTGCTCGCGGACGGCGATTCGGTCGTGCTGATCAAGGACCTGAAGGTGAAGGGCGCCGGCCAGACGCTGAAACAGGGCACCGTGATCCGATCGATCCGCCTCACCGACAATCCGGAAGAGATCGACTGCCGGCACGACGCGATCAGGGGCCTCGTGCTGCGCACCGAATTCGTCCGCAAGCGCTGAGGGCTTTTCATGGCGACGCTCACCCTCGAAGAACTGGCGGCGATCCTCGGCCCCGGCCAGCCGATCGCCGGCCTCGACCTCGGCACCAAGACCATCGGCCTTTCCGTCTCGGACCTCGGCCGGCGGCTGGCGACGCCCCGGCCGGTGCTGAAGCGGGTGAAGTTCACGCAGGATGCCGAGGTGCTGCTCGCCTTTGCCGGGAAGGAGAAGGTCGTCGCCTTCGTCATCGGCCTGCCGATGAACATGGACGGCAGCGCCGGCCCGCGCGTGCAGGCGACGCGCGCCTTCGTGCGCTCGATGGCCGACAAGACCGACATCCCCTTCGTCTTCTGGGACGAGCGGCTGTCGACGGTCGCGGCGGAGCGCACGCTGATCGAGATGGACGTCTCGCGCAAGAAGCGGGCCGAGCGGATCGATTCGGCCGCCGCCTCCTTCATCCTTCAAGGCGCGCTGGACAGGCTCTCGTCGCTGGCAAGGGCTGCCGACGCCTGACGGCGCGCCCGCCACCAGGCGGCGATCTGCCTGCGGCGGCGGAAGGCGATGAGGCCGAACACCAGGAAACTGTCGAAGACGATGGCACGCAGCACGAGCGGCGGCAGGTCTTCCGGCGGAATGCCGAGGATATGGCCGTAGATGCGGAAGACGAGGTCATGCGCATCGCGCGTCAACATGAAGATGCCGAAATTCATGTCGTAGTAGGAAAGCCCGTACCAGCTTCCAAGCAGCGCAATGGGACCGGCCCAGAGAATCAGGAACCACTTCATGCCGCCCTCCTCCGCATCGCGAAGAGGTCGCCGGCTGCAAAGATCATCTCGCTGACCGCCACGCCCGCAACGAGCACGAGGAGCGGCACGACGATATCCACCGCCGCGAAGGAAAACAGGGTCGTCATGACCGATATGCGGGCCGTTCTGGCCATGGCAGGCACTCGCTTCACATGGTTAACACCAAGTAAACAGCACCTTTGCCCGTTAACCTTCCCCGCGCAACGGAAACCCTGCATTAAGGTTAATTTCCACACGGCGCGTCCCGGCCCTGCCCCTTGCAAGGCCGGCCGCGGCGTGGAATGAGCAGCGGTCCCTTCCCTGCCGATCCGGTGCCATGCCCGCCATCTTCGAAAGCATCCTGCCCGTCTTCCTGCTCGTGGTCCTCGGCGCCCTACTCAAGCGCTGGCGGCTGATCGACCGCGACATGTGGACGGGGCTCGAACAGCTCGGCTTCTTCGTGCTGTTCCCCTCTCTGCTCTTCACCACGCTCGCCAAGGCGGAATTCGCCGGCATGGCGGCGGGCGACGTCGCCCTCGGCTCCATCGGGTCGCTCAGCCTCATCGCGCTCCTCCTGGGCCTTTGCTGGCCACTATTCCGGGCGGCGGGCATTTCGCCGCCGACCTATACCTCAGTCTTCCAGACCTCGACGCGGTGGAACGCCTTCATCGCGCTGGCGATCGCCGAAAAGCTCTATGGCGCGCAGAGCCTCGCGCTCGTCGCACTGGTGGCGACGCTGATCATCATCCCGATCAACCTCTACAATATCGGCGTGCTGGTGCTCTTCGGCGGCGGCACGCGAAGCCTCGGGACCTTCGCGCGGAAGATCCTGACCAATCCGATGATCATCGGCTCGGTGCTCGGCGTCGCGGTGAACCTTCTCGGCATCCGCATCTATGCGCCGCTGATGCAGACGGCAGAGCTGGTGGCGGATACCTCGCTCAGCCTCGGGCTCATCATGGTGGGGGCCGGGCTGAAGCTCGCGGATGCCCTGCGGCCCCGGCCGCTGGTCTTTCTTCCCGTCGTGCTCAAGCTGCTCTTCATGCCGCTGGTCATGACGGGCGCGGCCTATGCGCTCGGCATGCGCGGCGAGCAGCTTCTCACCATCGCCATGGGCGCGAGCGTGCCGACCGCCATGAACGGCTATGTGCTGGCAAAGCAGATGGGCGGCGACGCGCCCTTCTACGCCGCCGTGGCGACGCTCCAGACGATCGCCTCCTTCTTCACCATTCCGATGGTGCTGGCGACGACGGCTTATCTCGCAGGCGGATAGAGCAGGTCGACGATATAGGCCGAATCGAAGCGCGAATCGAGCATACCGTAGGTCGAGCGCCAGCCGGAGGCGAGGCGCGTTTCCAGGAACGCATCGGCGATGCGGCCGGCACCGGCGCGGTAGAGCTCGGCGGCGGCGGCGGCAAGCGCGAGCTGCTCGATGAGCATGCGGGCCGCGCCCTCGTCGCGCTCGCAGAGCGACAGGCAGGCGCGCAGCACCTCCACCGTCTTGCGGCCTGCCGGGCCGAGATCGCGGGCAAGGCCAGCAAAGAGCATCTCGAAGAGATCCTTGCCCCGGCCGATGACGCGCATCAGGTCGAGCGCCATGACATTGCCGGAGCCTTCCCAGATCGCGTTGACCGGCGCCTCGCGGTAGTGCCGGGCGATGGGCCGCTCCTCGACATAGCCGCTGCCGCCGATGCATTCCATCGCCTCGTAGATGAGGGCGGGCGCGATCTTGCAGCACCAGTATTTGGTGACCGGCGTCATGATGCGGGCATAGGCGGCGTCTTCCGCGCTGTCGCGCGCCTTGTCGAAGGCTTCGGCAAGGCGCAGGGAAAGCGCGGTCGCCGCCGCGACGTCGAGCGCCATGTCGGCGAGGACCCGCGTCATGATCGGCTGGGCGACGAGCGGCTTGCCGAAGACATGGCGGCCGCGGGTATGGTGCACGGCCTCGGCCAGCGAGGCGCGCATGATGCCGGAGGAGGCCAGCGCGCAGTCGAGCCGCGTCAACGTCACCATGTCGAGGATCGTGCGGATACCGGCATCCGGCGCGCCGAGCAGGAAGCCGAAGGTCTCGGAGAACTCGACCTCCGAGGAGGCGTTGGAGCGGTTGCCGAGCTTGTCCTTCAACCGCTGGAAGCGCAGGCCGTTGCTGGAGCCGTCCTCCAGCAGGCGCGGCACGAGGAAGCAGCCGATGCCCTCGCGGGTCTGCGCCAGCATGACGAAGCCGTCGCTCATCGGCGCGGACATGAACCACTTGTGGCCGGTCAGTCGGTAGATGCCCTCGCCGACGCGCTCGGCACGCGAGGTGTTGGCGCGCACATCCGTGCCGCCCTGCTTTTCCGTCATGCCCATGCCGATGGTGACGGCGCTCTTCTGCATGGCGGGCTTGTTGGTGGAATCGTATTTGCGCGACAGGATCTTGCGGCCCCATTCGCGCTGCACCTGCGGCGAGGCGGAAAGCGCGGCGACCGAGGCGCTCGTCATCGTCAGCGGGCAGAGATGGCCGCATTCGAGCTGCGCCGTCAGGTAGAAGCGCACGGCGCGCGCCTTGTGCGCCCTGCCCTGCTCGTCGGGCACGTTTTCCCAGAGCGAGGAATGCAGGCCGTTCGCCATGGAGCGGCGCATCAGCGCGTGCCAGGCCGGATGGAAATCCACGACATCGAGCCGCTCGCCGCGCGGACCGTGCGTGCGAAGCTGCGGCACGCCTTCGTTCGCCATGCGGGCGAGCTCCTGCGCCTCCGGCGCGGTCACGTAGCGGCCGATCGCGTCGAACTCGTCGCGCAGCGCCTTCGGCATGGCATCGGTGGCATCGACCAGCAGCGGGTCGGAGCGATAGGCGTTGATGCCCGACCAGAGCGGCGGCTGGTTGAGATCGGCAAGTTTTTGTTCGGTGTCGCGAGTCATGAGCGGGTTCTATCCCAAGTCGGGGCGGTGCGAAACGGGGCCTTGCGGCCGCAGGCGCGGTTGCGCGCACAAAAGCGTGGGAATGCGCAAAGCATTGATCCCTTCGCCTTGCCGGGGCCGGATCGAGGCTCTATAGACCCCGCGTATCCACGACAGTTGAGGCGGAGCCCCCATGGACTTCTTTCCGCATCGCCACCTTCTCGGCATCAAGGGTTTGACCGAGCAGGAAATCACCCTCCTGCTCGACCGCGCCGACGAGGCCGTGAAGATCTCCCGCCAGCGGGAGAAGAAGACGTCGACCCTTCGGGGCCTGACGCAGATCAATCTCTTCTTCGAGGCCTCCACCCGCACGCAATCCTCCTTCGAGCTTGCCGGCAAACGCCTCGGCGCCGACGTGATGAACATGTCGGTCGGCAATTCCTCGGTGAAGAAGGGCGAGACGCTCATCGACACGGCGATGACGCTGAACGCCATGCACCCCGACGTGCTGGTGGTGCGCCACTCCTCGGCCGGCGCCGCCGCGCTGCTGGCGCAGAAGGTCTCCTGCTCGGTGGTCAATGCCGGCGACGGCCAGCACGAGCACCCGACGCAGGCCCTTCTCGACGCGCTGACCATCCGCCGCGCCAAGGGCAAGCTCTCGCGCATCATCGTCGCCATCTGCGGCGACGTGCTGCACTCGCGGGTCGCCCGCTCAAACATCCTGCTGCTCAACGCCATGGGCGCGCGGGTGCGCGTCGTCGCCCCGGCGACGTTGCTGCCCTCCGGCATCGCGGAGATGGGCGCAGAGGTCTACCACTCCATGGAAGAGGGCCTGAAGGACGCGGATGTCGTGATGATGCTGCGCCTCCAGCGCGAGCGCATGTCCGGCGCCTTCGTTCCCTCTGTGCGCGAATATTTCCACTATTTCGGCCTTGATGCCGAGAAGCTGAAGGCGGCGAAGGAGGATGCGCTCGTCATGCATCCCGGCCCGATGAACCGCGGCGTCGAGATCGCGTCGGAGATCGCCGACGGACCGCAGAGCGTGATCGAGCAGCAGGTCGAGATGGGCGTCGCCGTCCGCATGGCCGTGATGGAAACGCTTCTCCTCTCGCAGAACCAGGGTGCCCGCGCATGACCCGCACCACCGTCCTCAAGAACCTCCGCATCGTCGATCCTTCCCGCAACCTCGACGAATCCGGCTCCATCGTCATCGAGAACGGCAGGATTGCCGCCATCGGCAGCGGCGCGCAGAACCAGGGCGCGCCCGAGGGCGCCGAGATCGTCGACGGGCGCGGCATGATCGCCGCTCCCGGGCTTGTCGACGCCCGGGTCTTCGTCGGCGAGCCCGGCGCGGAGCACCGCGAGACCATCGAATCGGCCTCCCGCGCGGCGGCGGCTGGTGGCGTCACCACCTTCATCATGATGCCGGACACCGATCCGGTTATCGACGACATCGCGCTCGTCGAATTCGTGCTGAAGACGGCACGTGACAAGGCCGTGGTGAACATCCACGCGGCGGCCGCGCTCACCAAGCATCTCGCCGGCGAGGAGATGACGGAATTCGGCCTGCTCAAGGCGGCCGGCGCCGTCGCCTTCACCAATGGGCGCAACCCGATGCACAATGCGCAGGTGCTGCGCCGCGCGATGACCTATGCCCGCGAATTCGGCAGCGTCATTTCGCTGGAGACGCGCGACAAGCACCTGGGCGCCGGCGGCGTCATGAACGAGGGGCTTCTGGCAAGCTGGCTCGGCCTTTCCGGCACGCCGCGCGAGGCCGAACTCATCCCGCTCGAACGGGACCTGCGCATCGCCGGCCTCACCCGCGCGAAATACCATGCCGCACAGATCTCGGTGCCGGAATCGGCGGAGGCCGTGAAGATCGCCCGCGAGCGCGGCGCGAACGTCACCTGCGCCGCCTCGATCAACCACCTGACCTTGAACGAGAACGACATCGGCGAATACCGCACCTTCTTCAAGCTCTCCCCGCCCCTGCGCGGCGAGGACGACCGCAAGGCGATGGTGGATGCGCTTGCTCGGGGCGAGATCGACATCATCGTCTCCTCCCACGACCCGCAGGACGTCGACACCAAGCGCCTGCCCTTCGCGGATGCCGCGGACGGCGCCATCGGCCTCGAGACCATGCTGGCCGCGGCGCTCCGCCTCCACCACAGCGGCGAGGTTCCGCTGATGCGCCTCATCGATGCGCTCTCGACACGCCCGGCAAAGATCTTCGGCCTCGATGCCGGCACGCTGGCGCCGGGCGCCCGCGCCGACATCGTGCTGATCGATCCGGACGAGCCGTGGCTCGCCGTCAAGGACGGCTTCGTTTCGCGCTCGAAGAACACGCCGTTCGAAGATGCCCGCTTTACGGGGCGCGCCGTTAGCACCTATGTTGCCGGCGAACGGGTGCATTCGCTCGGCTGACGGGACGCGGCGAATTGCCCCTCATCCGCCCTGCCGGGCACCTTCTCCCCGCAGGCGGGGAGAAGGAGACTTGCCGCAACGCTTCCATTCGCCTCCCCGCTTGTGAGGAGGAGGTCAGGGGCAGAGCGGTTCCATGGAAAGAGACGTCTCGGGGGAGAACACAGTGTCCGACATCTTCACCTGGCAGCTCGGCGCCTTGCCGACGCTGGCCGCCCTCGCCTTCGGCTATCTTCTCGGCTCTATCCCCTTCGGCCTGATCCTCACCCGCATGGCGGGGCTCGGCGACGTGCGCGCCATCGGCTCCGGCAATATCGGCGCGACGAACGTGCTGCGCACCGGCAACAAGAAGCTCGCGGCCGCAACGCTGCTGCTCGACGCGCTGAAGGGCACGGCAGCGGCGGCCATCGCCTCGCGCTGGGGGCTCGATGCCGGCATCGCGGCGGGCCTTGCCGCCTTTCTCGGCCATCTCTTTCCCGTCTGGCTCGGCTTCAAGGGCGGCAAGGGCGTCGCGACCTATGTTGGCGTGCTGCTCGGCCTCGTGCCGGTGATGGTGGCGGTCTTCGCCGCGGTCTGGATCGGCATGGCCTATCTCACCCGCTATTCGTCGCTCTCGGCCCTGGTTGCAACAATCGTATCTCCGGTTGTATTGTGGTTCCTCGGTCACGAGAAGGTGGCGCTGCTCTTCGCCGTCCTCACCGTGATCACCTGGTGGAAGCATCGGGCCAATATCGGCCGTTTGATGAACGGCACCGAAAGCAGGATCGGCAGCAAGGGATAGCCATGGACGACCGCAGCGCAAGGACAAGGGGAATTGCGCTGACGGAACGACAGAGGATCGCCTGGCTGCGGCTGATCCGCAGTGACAATGTCGGTCCGGTTACCTTCCGCGAGCTCATCAATCATTTCGGCAGCGCCGAGACGGCGCTGGAAATGCTGCCGGAACTCTCCCGCCGCGGCGGGGCCTCGCGCAGCATCCGCGTCGCCGGCCGGGCCGAGGCGGAACGGGAGCTGGAGATCGCCGAGCGGCACGGCGCCGGCTTCGTGGGCATCGGCGAGCCGGACTATCCGCCGCTCCTGCGCCAGATCGACGGCGCGCCGCCGCTCCTCGCCGTCAAGGGCAACCGCAAGGTCACGGCGGCGCCGGCCGTCGGCATCGTCGGCGCGCGCAACGCCTCGATCTCCGGCATCAAGTTCGCCAGCCTCGTCGCGCGGGAGGTCGGGCGCACCGGCTATGTCATCGTGTCGGGCCTTGCGCGCGGCATCGATACGGCGGCCCACCGCGCCAGCCTTTCCACCGGCACCATCGCCGCCATGGCCGGCGGGCTCGACAAGCCCTATCCGCCGGAAAATATCGGCCTGCTGGAGGAGCTGACGGACGGACAGGGCCTTGCCGTCAGCGAAATGCCCTTCGGCTGGGAGCCGCGGGCGCGGGACTTTCCCCGCCGCAACCGGCTGATCGCCGGCATGGCGCTCGGACTGGTGGTCGTGGAGGCGGCGGTGCGCTCCGGCTCCCTGATCACGGCGCGCAACGCGGCCGATTTCGGCCGGCTGGTCTTCGCGGTGCCCGGCTCGCCGCTCGATCCGCGCTGCGAAGGCACCAACGGCCTGCTCAAGGACGGCGCGACCATCACCACGACGCCGGAGGATGTGCTGGAGGCCCTGCGGCCGCTGTCGGAGCCGGACCTCTTCACCCCCCGCCCCGGCGCCGGCGAGCCGGCGGAGGACCTCGCGCCCGGCCTGCGGCTGCCGCCGAGCGACGGGGAGCGCGACCGTATCGCGGATGCGCTGAGCCAGGTGCCCGCCGAGATCGACGAGATCATCCGCCATACCGGCATCCCGGCCGCGACGGTCTATCTCGTCCTTCTAGAACTTGACCTTGCCGGCCGGCTTCAGCGGCATGTCGGCGGCGGCGTCTCGCTGAACCTTGAATGACAGCGGGCGCAACCCCGCCAGGATATCGCCCGCCTCCATATAGGCCATCTCGATGAAATAGCGCAGGACGTCCGCACCCTCGTTGTTCACGACGGTGCGCAGCTCGCCCAGCATCTGGCGGCTGTAGGCGATATTCTCCTCTGCCGTATGCGGCGGAAGCGCAGGTCTGGTGGGTTTCGAGTTCATGGCTTTCCCGTTGTGCCTACGTTTCGGAATCACCGAAAGGTTGCAATTCCTCTCCCTAGGAAACGATACAACGATTATTTATAATTGCAACACCACAATAATCTCGTATTGGTTGCATCTCGTTGCATTCGACTAATTTCAACCCTACCTCTTGACCCGAACGCTTTCCCTGTTCATGTCGAGACACGACTTTCCGGCGGATAAACGCCCTTTCGCCGCGCATCCAACCCTGCGGCGCCCGGTATCAGAGAAATGACGATGAATGTTGTAGTTGTGGAATCGCCCGCCAAGGCCAAGACGATCAACAAGTATCTCGGCCCCGGCTACAAGGTGCTCGCCTCCTTCGGCCATGTGCGCGACCTGCCGGCCAAGGACGGCTCCGTGCGCCCGGACGAGGACTTCGAAATGTCCTGGGAAGTCGACAGCGCATCCGCCAAGCGCATCAAGGACATCGCCGACGCGATGAAGTCCTCCGACGGCCTCATTCTCGCGACCGACCCGGATCGCGAGGGAGAAGCCATTTCCTGGCACGTTCTGGACGTACTCAAGAAGAAGAAGGTGATCGGCGACAAGCCGGTCAAGCGCGTCGTCTTCAACGCCATCACCAAGTCGGCCGTGCTCGATGCCATGCGCAACCCGCGCGACATCGATATTTCGCTGGTGGACGCCTATCTCGCCCGCCGCGCGCTCGACTATCTCGTCGGCTTCAACCTGTCGCCGGTGCTCTGGCGCAAGCTGCCGGGCGCCCGCTCGGCCGGCCGCGTGCAGTCGGTCGCGCTGCGCCTCGTCTGCGACCGCGAGTCCGAGATCGAGCGCTTCGTCTCGGAAGAATACTGGAACCTCTCCGCGCTCCTGAAGACCCCGCGCGGCGACGAATTCGAGGCGCGCCTCGTCTCGGCCGAAGGCAAGCGCCTGCAGGCGAAATCCATCGGCAACGGCGAGGAGGCGAACCGCCTCAAGGCCCTGCTCGACGGCGCGGCCTACCGCGTCGAGAGCGTCGAGGCCAAGCCGACGAAGCGCAACCCGGCCCCGCCCTTCACCACATCCACGCTCCAGCAGGCCGCCTCCTCCAAGCTCGGCTTCTCGGCCTCGCGCACCATGCAGGTCGCGCAGCGGCTCTATGAGGGCATCGACATCGGCGGCGAGACGGTCGGTCTCATCACCTATATGCGTACCGACGGCGTGCAGATGGCGCCGGAGGCGATCGACGCGGCCCGCAAGGCCGTCGGCGAGCAGTTCGGTGCGCGCTACGTGCCGGAAAAGCCCCGCTTCTACTCCACCAAGGCCAAGAACGCCCAGGAAGCCCACGAGGCAATCCGCCCGACCTCCTTCGACCGCACGCCGGACCAGGTGCGCCGCTATCTCGACCCCGATCAGCTTCGCCTCTACGACCTCGTCTGGAAGCGCGGCATCGCCAGCCAGATGGCCTCCGCCGAGATCGAGCGCACCACCGTCGAGATCGAGGCCGACAACGGCGGCCGCAAGGCTGGCCTTCGCGCCACCGGCTCGGTCATCCGCTTCGATGGCTTCATCGCCGCCTATACGGATCAGAAGGAAGACGGCGAGCAGCCGGACGAGGGCGACGAGGACGGCCGCCTGCCGGAGATCAACGCCCAGGAAAAGCTCGACAAGCAGAAGGTGAACGCCACGCAGCACTTCACCGAGCCGCCGCCGCGCTATTCCGAAGCCTCGCTCATCAAGAAGATGGAAGAGCTCGGTATCGGCCGTCCGTCGACCTATGCCGCGACGCTGGCGACGCTGCGCGACCGCGAATATATCATCATCGACAAGCGCAAGCTGATCCCGGAGGCCAAGGGCCGGCTCGTCACCGCCTTCCTCGAAAGCTTCTTCACCCGCTATGTCGAATACGATTTCACGGCGGACCTCGAAGAGAAGCTCGACAAGATCTCGGCCGGCGAACTCGACTGGAAGCAGGTTCTCCGCGACTTCTGGAAGGACTTCTTCGCCCAGATCGAGGATACCAAGGAGCTGCGCGTCACCAACGTGCTCGACGCGCTGAACGAGGAACTGGCGCCGCTCGTCTTCCCCAAGCGCGAAGACGGCAGCGATCCGCGTATCTGCCAGGTCTGCGGCACCGGCAAGCTTTCGCTCAAGCTCGGCAAGTTCGGCGCCTTCGTCGGCTGCTCTAACTATCCGGAATGCAACTATACCCGCCAGCTTTCCGCCGATGGCGGCGCGGATGCGGAGGCGGCCGCCTCCAACGAGCCGCAGAGCCTCGGCAAGGACCCGCATACCGGCGAGGAGATCACGCTGCGCAACGGCCGCTTCGGGCCCTATGTCCAGCGCGGCGACGGCAAGGAGGCCAAGCGCGCCAGCCTGCCGAAGGGCTGGACGCCGGCGAGCATCGACCACGAGAAGGCGCTTGCCCTGCTCTCGCTGCCGCGCGACATCGGCCAGCATCCCGAGACCGGCAAGATGATCTCCGCCGGCATCGGCCGCTACGGCCCGTTCCTGCTGCATGACGGCAGCTATGCCAACCTCGAAACCGTCGAGGACGTGTTCTCCATCGGCCTCAACCGCGCCGTGACCGTGATCGCCGACAAGCAGTCGAAGGGCCCGGGCCGCGGCCGCTCCGCACCGGCCGCGCTGAAAACGCTGGGCGACCACCCGGATGGTGGCGCCATCACCGTTCGCGACGGCAAGTACGGGCCCTATGTCAACTGGGGCAAGGTCAACGCCACCCTGCCCAAGGGCAAGGCTGCCGACAGCGTCACGCTGGAAGAGGCCCTGGTGCTGATCGCCGACAAGGCCGGCAAGATGCCGGCCAAGGGCAAGAAAGCCCCGGCCAAGGCCAAGACCACGAAAACGGCCAAGGCCGGCGAAACCAAGACGGCAAAGCCGAAGGCGAAGGCTGCGGCCAAGCCCAAGGCGGCCGCGAAGGCAAAGAAGGCGTGAGGCCATGACGAAGGAACCACGCAGCCGGGCAGGACACGAAAGACGGCCCGGCCGCGCGGGCCGTGACCTGCCGCCTGCCGACAATGCCCCGATCATCCACGGCGCCGTCCCGCCGCGCGACGTGCTGCTGCGCTTCATTGCCGAGCATCCGGAACAGGCCTCCAAGCGCGAACTCGCCAAGGCCTTCGGCCTGAAGGGCGAGGCGCGCGTCGAGCTGAAGGCGTTGCTGAAATCCTTCGAGGAAGACGGACTCCTGGAAAAGCGCCGCAAGTCGCTGGTGCGGCCGGGCGCCCTGCCCCCCGTCACCGTGCTCGACATCACCACGCGCGACGTCGACGGCGAGCTGATCGGCCGCCCGGCGGAATGGCTCGACGATGCGGGCGTCGCGCCCGCCGTGCTGATCCGCCAGTCGGGCGGGCCGCGCAAGGACAAGGCGCCGGTGGCCGGGCTCGGCGACCGGGTGCTGGCGAAGATCTTCCCCGCCAAGGAACGCGGCGGGCCGGCCTATACGGGCCGCGTCATCAAGGTCCTCGACAAGAAGAAGAATTCCGGCATGGGCGTCTTCCGCTCCATGGCGGGCGGCGGCGGGCGCATCATGCCCATCGACCGGCGCGGCGAGGAGATGGAGGTCGACTCGGAATTCACGGCGGGCGCCAAGGACGGCGACCTCGTCGAGATCGATGTCGTGCGCATGGGCCGCTATGGCCTGCCGCGCGCGCAGATCAAGGGCGTGGTCGGCTCCGTCGCCTCGGAAAAGGCGATCTCGATGATCGCCATCCACGCCCACGGCATTCCCTACATCTTCCCCGATGCTGTCATCCGCGAGGCGGAGGCCGCAGGCCCCGCCACCATGTCGCATCGCGAGGACTGGCGCAGCCTCCCGCTCATCACAATCGACCCCGCCGACGCCAAGGACCATGACGACGCGGTCTTCGCCGAGCCGGATACATCGCCCGACAATCCGGGCGGCGTGATCGTCACCGTCGCCATCGCCGATGTCAGCTACTATGTCCGCCCGAAATCGGCGCTCGACCGCGAGGCGCTGAAGCGCGGCAACTCGGTCTATTTCCCGGACCGCGTCGTGCCGATGCTGCCGGAACGCATCTCCAACGACCTCTGCTCGCTGAAGGAAGGGGTCGACCGCCCGGCCCTCGCCGTGCGCATGGTCTTCTCGCATGAGGGCCGCAAGGCAAGCCACACCTTCCACCGCATCATGATGAAGAGCGCGGCCAAGCTCTCCTACCAGCAGGCGCAGGCCGCCATCGACGGCGCGCCGGACGACAAGACCGGCCCGATCCTCGAAACGATCCTGAAGCCGCTCTGGCAGGCCTATCGCATCATGACGGTCGGCCGGAACCGCCGCCAGCCGCTCGAACTCGACATGCCGGAGCGCAAGATCCTCCTGAAGGAGGACGGCACCGTGGACCGGGTCGTCGTGCCGCCGCGGCTCGATGCGCACAAGCTCATCGAGGAGATGATGATCCAGGCCAACGTCGCGGCTGCCGAGACGCTGGAGAAGAAGAAGCAGGTCCTCATCTACCGCGTGCACGACGCCCCCTCGCTTGCCAAGCAGGAGGTGCTGCGCGAGTTCCTGCAGACGCTCGACATCTCGCTGGTCAAGGGCGGCAACATGCGCTCCAACCATTTCAACGGCATCCTCGCCAAGGCCAAGGACAAGCCGTTCGAGCAGATGGTCAATGAAATGGTGCTGCGCTCGCAGAGCCAGGCGATCTACAGCCCGGAGAATATCGGCCATTTCGGCCTGAACCTCATGAAATACGCCCATTTCACCTCGCCGATCCGCCGCTATGCAGACCTGATCGTGCACCGGGCGCTGGTCGGCTCGCTCGGCCTCGGCGAAGGCGGCATCACGCCGGACGAAGAAGCCGTGCTCGACGATATCGCGGCGGAAATCTCCACCTTCGAGCGCCGCGCCATGGCGGCCGAGCGCGATACGGTCGACCGGCTGATCGCCCACCACCTTGCCGGGCGCATCGGCGAGGAATTCGACGGGCGTGTTTCCGGCGTCACCAAGGCGGGACTTTTTGTCACCCTGCCGGAGTATGGCGCCGACGGTTTCGTGCCTATATCCCTGCTCGGACGCGACTACTACATCTACGACGAGGCCCATCAGGCGCTTTCCGGCGAAAAGACCGGGCTCGGCTACCGTCTCGGGGATGAAGTGCGTGTAAGGCTCGCGGAAGCGGTGCCGCTCGCCGGTTCGCTCCGGTTCGACGTGATCAGCGAGGGACGCAAGATGCCGACGGCGGTGCGCTCGTTCCACAAGTCGGGCCGGCGCAAGGGTGGCGCGCCGAGACGCCAGCCGGGCACGCGCCCGCCCCACGGCAAACGCTAGGCCATACAGCGGCCGGCAGGAGACACGACATGCAGACGAACGAAACCGACGGCAGCACACAGCATTTCGGCGACATGCCGGCCACTACCCCCGCCGAGCGCCCGCTCGGGCGCGCCATCAAGCGCGGCATGCTGAACCGCTGCCCGGCCTGCGGCACCGGCAAGCTTTTCCGCTCCTACGTCAAGCCGGTCGACCATTGCGCCGCCTGCGGCGAGGACTACACGCACCAGCGCGCCGACGACCTGCCGCCTTATCTCGTCATCACCATCGTCGGCCATATCGTCGTCGGCGGCTACATGGCGACGGACCTCATCTGGCCGCTCAGCACCTGGCAGCACCTCGCGATCTGGACACCGATCACGCTCATCCTGTCCCTCCTCCTGCTGCAGCCCATCAAGGGCGGCGCCATCGGCCTGCAATGGGCGCTGAAGATGCACGGCTTCGGCGACAAGCGAGAGGAAGCGGAAGAATCGCCCGCCTACGGCGACAGAACCGCATGACCGCGGTCCGGCCCGTCGATGCAGCCTCCATCCTGCTTCTCGATCGGTCGGGCGGCGGAATACGCGTACTGGTCGGCCGGCGCAGCAGCCGGCATGTCTTCATGCCGGACGTCTATGTCTTTCCCGGCGGTCGGCGCGATGCGACGGACCGCCTGGTTCCCGTCTCCGGTCCGCTGAACCCGCTCGCCTGCGAGCGGCTTGCACTGCGGACGGGCACGCGATGTTCCGATTCGCGCCTGCGCGCCCTCGGCGTGGCGGCGCTGCGCGAACTCTACGAGGAGGCCGGCATCGCCGTCGGCCGCCCGCTGGACGCCGTGGCCGGGGGCGACCTCCCCTTCCGGCCGGACCTTTCCAACCTGCGCTTCCTCGCCCGCGCCATCACGCCCGCCGGCATGGTGCGGCGTTTCGATACCCGCTTTTTCACGTTCTTCACCGACGAAGCCGGCATCGATCCGGCCGGCGCGACCGCCAGCCACGAGCTGGAAGACGTGCAATGGATCGATATTTTTGATCACGGGGGCATCGATATGCCCGACATAACCGTATTGATCCTTGAAGAGCTTCGAAAAAGCATTCAGGAAGACAAGTCTTTACCCTTCGGGAGAGCCGCACCGCTGTACTACACCCAGCGCGGGCGCTTCCTGCGGGACCTGCTTTGAGGATCGATTGCATATGACGCAGCCGCAATCCGGCACAACCGGCCCGGTGGAGCACATTCACCGGCGGTCTCTCATTGCAGCCATCGCGGCCATTTCCGCAGTCGGCATCGCCATGGGCCTCGGCCTGCCGCTGCTCTCCATCATCATGGAAAAGCGCGGCATCTCCTCCACGATGATCGGCATCAATTCCGCCATGGCCGGCATCGCCGCCATGGCCGCCGCGCCCTTCACGACGCGCCTTGCGCATGACTGGGGCACCTCCACGACCATGCTCGGCGCAATCCTGCTCGCCGCCGTCAGCGGCCTCGGCTTCTACTACATCGAGAATTTCTGGCTCTGGTTCCCTCTGCGCCTCGTCTTCCACGGCGCGACGACCATGCTCTTCATCCTCTCCGAGTTCTGGATCAACGCGGCGGCGCCGCCGCGCCGGCGCGGGCTGGTGCTCGGCATCTATGCGACCGTGCTGTCGCTCGGCTTTGCCACCGGCCCCCTCATCTTCTCGCTGATCGGCAGCGACGGCGTGCTGCCCTTCGCGCTCGGGGCCGCGATCATCCTGCTCGCCGCCGTTCCCATCTTCATCGCGCGCGGCGAGAGCCCGATCATCGACGAGAAGCCGGAGCTGCATTTCATGCGCTACATCCTCCTCGTGCCGACGGCGACGGCGGCGGTCTTCATCTTCGGAGCTGTGCAGGTGGGCGGGCTCTCGCTGCTGCCGATCTACGGCACGCGCGCCGGCTTCACCGAATCGCAGGCCGCCCTGCTGCTCACCGTCATGGGCATCGGCAACATGGCCTTCCAGATCCCGCTCGGCATGCTTTCCGACCGCATGCGGGACCGCAGGAGCCTCCTGACGATCATGGCCGCCATCGGCCTCGTCGGCGCGCTCTCGCTGCCTGTCATCTCGCACAACTGGCTGCTGATGGCGGCGGTGCTGCTCGTGTGGGGCGGCTGCGTGGCGGGCCTCTACACGATCGGCCTCAGCCATCTCGGCTCCCGCCTCACCGGCGCGGATCTCGCCGCCGCCAATGCCGCCTTCATCTTCTGCTATGCGGTCGGCACGGTGGTCGGGCCGCAGGCGATCGGCGCGGCGATGGATGTCGGCGGCAATGACGGTTTTGCCTGGGCAATCGTCGGTTTCTTCGGCCTTTACCTGGTACTTTCTCTGGTGCGGATGGTTTTCCGGCCGAAACGGGCTTGACTTTTCGGGCGCGATTTGTAGTTTCCGGCCAGATTTAAAGCCGTGGAACAGAATGGCTGTCCGCGGCTTCGTTTTTCATAAAGGCAGGACGACCATGGCCAAGGCTACCACCATCAAGATCAAGCTGCTGTCGACGGCCGACACCGGTTTCTTCTACGTGACCACGAAGAACAGCCGTACGATGACGGACAAGATGACCAAGACCAAGTACGACCCGGTCGCCAAGAAGCACGTCGAATTCAAGGAAACCAAGATCAAGTGATCCTGGGAGCCCTTTGAGGTTCGCAAAGGCGCTGGACGGAAACGTCCGGCGCCTTTTCTTTTGCCCCCCTCGCCTGCAACCTCCTGCAACCGCCCGAATCGAAACGCCGCCCCCGTTTCCGGGAGCGGCGTCGAAACGGGGGTCGGTCAGGCACGACGACGGCACGAGGATTCCGTTTATGTCGTAGCTGACCGACCGACCCCACGACCCAGGAGATGCGGCGGACCTAGCATCATGGGGTAACCGGTTGTGCGGGCTTGTTTCCCGCCTATGAGTTGAGCATCGCGCGAAAGAGAAAAAAAATCAACGAATTCTTAACGCTCGCGGACCGCGTCCTTGTCTCATAGTTAACCGCCGGGCCCTGTTTTGTTCCATCGAGCGGCAGTTTCGTCATGGAAGGCGACACAGCGACGGGCGGCCGATTCGATCGTGGCACGAGCAAATCCACAACCGAGGAAACCTGCCGCCCTCACACGGCCAGATTGCGAAATCTGCAAGCCGTTGATTAGCTTCATCAAAAATGAATGGTACGACATACGGCCGAAAACCTGCCGAGAGACGTCAAGTTAACATGCGTCCAGGAATGCCCGGCAACTGCCCGGAATCAAAGATAAATGCCGGAAATGTGAATGCCCCTGTGGAAAAGCCGCTCAGGCGGCCGCGGCCACAACCCGGTTGCGGCCCGAGCGCTTGGCCTCGTAGAGCGCGGCGTCGGCACGCTTCACCAGCGCCTCGGGGCTGTCCCCTTCCGGCAGGATCGAGGCGATGCCCATGGAGGCGGTAATCGGCAGGAAGACATCCGTGCCGGGAATGCGGAAGGGCTCCCGCTCGACGATCGCCCGCAGGCGCTCGGCGACGCCCGCCGCCATCTCGGCGGAGGTATCGGGCATGACCAGCACGAACTCCTCCCCGCCATAGCGGCAGGCAAGGTCCGCGCCGCGCACGGCGGAGCGCACGCGGCTGGCGAATTCGCGCAGCACGGCATCGCCCGCATCGTGGCCATAGGTGTCGTTGACCAGCTTGAAGCGGTCGATATCCGTCATGCAGACGGAGAGCGCGCGGCCGCGCGCGGTCGCGCGGTCGATCAGCAGCTTCATGTGGTTGTCGAGATAGCGGCGGTTGTGCAGGCCCGTCAGACCGTCGGTGACGGCAAGCTCGATGGTCTGGCGCACGCTGGCGCGCAGGCGGTCGTTGCAGCGCTTGCGGCGGATCTGCGTGAGGCTGCGGGCGATCAGCTCGTTGGGATCGATCGGGCGCACCAGATAGTCGGTGACGCCGAGATCCAGCGCCCGCACGACCATGTCGTCGTCGCCCTGCTCGGCGATCAGCAGGATCGGCAGGAAGCGCGTGCGCTCCAGCGAGCGAAGCTGCGAGCAGAGGCGCAGCGGATCGTAGTCCTCGAAATTGGCGTTGACGATCACCAGCTCGTAATTGCTCTCGGCCGCCTGGAAGAGCGCGGCCTGCGGGTCGGACATGCAGGTGACGTCGGCGATGGGCTTCAGCGCGCGGGCGATGCGCTCCTGCGAGGTGGCGCGGCCATCGACGAGCAGGACGTCGCCCGGCTCGTCGCCGAGATTGCTGTCCAGTCCCTCTTCGAGGGAAATCGCGCGGGCCGTTGCGGCGCGCAGGCGCAGCTCGTCCGTCAGCGTCTTGAGACGCACGAGGCTCTTGACCCGCGACATGAGCTGCAGGTCGTTGACCGGCTTGGTCAGGAAGTCGTCGGCGCCGGCCTTGAGGCCGCGCACGCGGTCGGAGGGCTGGTCGAGCGCCGTGACCATGACGACGGGAATATGGGCGGTGCGCGGATTGGCCTTCAGCCGCTCGCAGACCTCGAAGCCGTCGATGCCCGGCATCATGATGTCGAGGAGAATGAGGTCGACCTGGGTGCTTTCGCAGATGGACAGGGCCTCGTAGCCGTTCTCGGCCGTCAGCACGTCGAAATATTCGGCTAGGAGGCGCGCTTCGAGCAGCTTCACATTGGCCGGGATATCGTCGACGACGAGGATGCGCGCTGTCATGTCGGCCTCACGCGTCCCCGAGATAGGTCTTGATGGTCTCGATGAACTTCGGCACGGAGATCGGCTTGGAGACATAGGCCTCGCAGCCGCCCTGCCGGATCCGCTCCTCGTCGCCCTTCATCGCGAAGGCCGTGACGGCGATCACGGGGATGACGTGCAGCTCGTCGTCCTCCTTCAGCCACTTGGTGACCTCGAGGCCGGAGACTTCCGGGAGCTGGATGTCCATCAGGATCAGGTCGGGACGGTGCTTGCGCGCGAGATCGAGGGCTTCCATCCCGTTCCGGGTCTGGATGGTCGCATAGCCGGATGCCTCGATGAGGTCCCGGAAGAGCTTCATGTTCAGCTCGTTGTCCTCGACAATCATGACCTGCTTGGGCATCGTGCGTCCCTGTTCCTCTCGCCGGCCTTGCAACCGTCCGGGAGATAGATAAGTTGCGGCGAAGCCGAAATCCCCCAGCCCGACCGCAGCCACGTTAGCGTCACTTGGTTGATGAAAAGGTAAATTTCCCGAAGGAAAAGGATGAAACGCCAAAAAGAAACACCCGCGCGTGAAGACGCGGATGCGACGGCCCTTTCCATCCTCGGCTGGCTGGCCGGCGAGCCGGAGCTCCTGTCGCGTTTCCTGGCGCTGACGGGCGTCGCCCCCGGCGAGGTCCGCAACGCGGTGAACGACCCCGGCTTCCTTGCCGGCCTCGTCGTTTTCCTCATGGAGCACGAGCCGACGCTCATGGCTTTCAGCGCCGCGACGGGCACCCAGCCGGAAGCCGTCGTCCACGCCCATGCGGTCCTGTCCGGCCCCCATGGCGGCGGCGACCTCTGACAAGCCGGCCCCTGTGGTCCATCCTGCGCATGCCTGTGCATCGTCATGCGTTCAGCCCCTCTGCCTGTTGAGACTCGCGAATTTAGGCTTTAATGTCGCGATGTTCAATATTTGTTCCAGATCATGAGCACCGCCGACACGCGTTTTCCGGGCTTCTGCCGCGACTGCCTTGCCGGGCAGCCCGCGGGCCTGCGCCGCTGCCGGGCCTGCGGCAGCCCGCGCATCCTCTATCACGGCGAGCTTTACGACCTGACGCTCGCCCATATCGACTGCGATGCCTTCTATGCCGCGATCGAAAAGCGCGACGATCCGGAGCTTGCCGACAAGCCGGTGATCATCGGCGGCGGCAAGCGCGGCGTCGTCTCCACCGCCTGCTACATCGCGCGCATCCACGGCGTGCGCTCGGCCATGCCGATGTTCAAGGCGCTGGAAGCCTGCCCGAACGCCGTCGTCATCAAGCCGGACATGGAGAAATACGTCAAGGTCGGCCGCGAGGTGCGCGCGATGATGCAGGAGCTGACGCCGCTCGTGCAGCCGATTTCCATCGACGAGGCCTTCCTGGAGCTGAAGGGCACCGAGCGGCTGCACGACGATCCCCCTGCCCGCGTGCTGGCGCGCTTTACCCAGCGCGTGGAAAAGGAGGTCGGCATCACCATTTCCGTCGGGCTTTCCTACTGCAAGTTCCTCGCCAAGGTCGCCTCGGACCTCAACAAGCCGCGCGGCTTTTCCATTATCGGCGCGGCCGAGGCGCTGGATTTCCTGCGCGACAAGCCGGTGCGGCTGATCTGGGGCGTCGGCAAGGCCTTTGCCGAGACGCTGGAGCGTGACGGCATCCGCAGCGTCGGCCAGCTCCAGACCATGGAGGAAACCGACCTGATGCGCCGCTACGGCGTCATGGGCAAGCGGCTCTTCCAACTGTCGCGCGGGCAGGACGACCGCGAAGTGCATCCCAACGACCCGGCAAAAAGCGTTTCGGCCGAGACCACCTTCTTCGACGACATCTCGCGCTATGACGAGCTCACCGCGCATCTGCGCCGGCTGAGCGAGAAGGTCGCCACGCGGCTGCGCAAATCCGGCATTGCCGGCCAGACCGTCGTGCTCAAGCTGAAGACGGCGGACTTCAAGAGCCGCACGCGCAACCGCAAGCTCGAAGACCCGACCATGCTCGCCGACCGGATCTTCCGCACCGGCATGGAGCTCCTGCGCAAGGAGGCGGACGGCACGAAATACCGCCTGATCGGCATCGGCGTCAGCGACCTTGCCGATCCCGGCCGCGCCGATCCGCCCGACCTCGTCGATCCCGCCGCGACGCGCCGCGCGGCGGCGGAAGCCGCCATGAACACGCTGCGCGACAAGTTCGGCAAGGCGAGCGTGGAGACCGGCTATACGTTCGGCAAGACGGGCCCGGAGCGCTTTCACGGAAAGTTGACCGTCAAGACCTCGGGAAAAACCGGCGATCCCGGCGAATAAATCCCCGCAGATCCGCGTCCTTCCCTGCATCGGGATGGCATGCATCAAGCCTTCCTTAAGCCCGATGTCCTAGGCTTGCCACCGGTTTGTATTGCGTACGGATGGGTTACATGAAGTTTCGCCTCGCCACTGGCATGAGCATTCTGGGCCTGATGCTGAGCTGCACCACCGTGCTCGGCGGAACGCTGGAAGGGCCGCTCCAGATCATCGTGTCGAAGGACCGCCAGGAACTGAAGATCTATGACGGCGGCGTGGTGGTGGCCACCTCGCGCGTCTCCACCGGCAAGGCCGGCCACGGGACGCCGACCGGCATCTTCTCGATCCTCGAAAAGAAGCGCTCACATTTCTCCAACATCTACGACAGCGCGCCGATGCCCTTCATGCAGCGGCTCACCTGGTCGGGCATCGCGCTGCATGCCTCCAACAGCGTGCCGTCCTACCCCGCCTCGCATGGCTGCGTGCGCCTGCCGAACGATTTCGCCAAGACGCTGTTTTCCGTCACGCGGCGCGGCGGCCATGTGCTGATCACCGACGGCGAGGTCGCGCCGCAGCGCATCGTGCACGATGCGCTCTTCCGGCCCTCCGTCGTCGTGCCCGACACGCCGCTGCTTTCCGATGCGGGCCTGCGCCCCGCGCTCATCGAGGCCGGCGACAAGAGCGTCGAGGTGGCGATGACCGATCCGAAGCCGGAAATCCTCACCCCGGCCGTGGAGCGCACCGAACAGGACCCGATCCGCATCCTCGTCACCCGCCGCGGGGAGCGTGAGATGCTGCTCGACCTCCAGCGAATGCTGACGGACCTCGGCTACGATGCCGGCGTGCCCGACGGGCGCCACGGCAAGCAGACGGTCGTCGCCATCCGCGCCTTCCAGCTCGCCGAAGGGCTCAAGGAGGACGGCATGGTGACGCCGGAACTCCTCGCCGCCGTCTATGCGAAAGCCGGCAAGGGCACGCCGCCGAACGGCCAGATCCTCGTGCGCCAGAAATTCGCGCCGCTCATCGAGGAGCCGATCACCATCCGCGAACCGGAGATCGCACTCGGCACGCACTTCCTGCTCGCCCGCGACGTCGATGCCGACAAGGGCACGGCCGAATGGTACGGCGTGAGCATGGACAACCAGCTCCCGAAGGCCACCATGAAGCGCCTCCGCATCACCACCGAGGCCGACGCCGAAGCACCGGACGCCATCGCGAGGACGCTCGACCGGCTCGATATTCCGGAAGAGACGCGCAACCACATCTCCCGCCTCGTCAGCGAAGGCGCGTCCCTCTCCATCTCCGACACAGGCCTCGGCCCTGAAACCGGCAACGGCACGGACTTCATCACCGTGACCCGCAAGGTGCAGAAGGCGGATGCCGCGGTCGTGCAGGGCAAGAAGAAGAAAAAGAAGAAGTCCTCGATCACGGTCGTCAACTGAACGGGCCGGACCTCAAGCCGGCAAGGTTCTGCCGGTTGGAAAGCGCCAGCCAAGCCGTACACCGAGCGTTCCGAGGGCGATCAGAACCATGCCGAGCGCCTGCGCGATCCCGAGCGGGTGACCATAGACGATCCAGTCGATGAGAATCGCGACCAGCGGATAGATGAAGGTCAGCACGCCGATGACCGGCGTCGACAGCTTCGGATAGGCCGAATACATCAGCACATAGGCAATGCCCGTGTGCAGGATGCCGATGCCGAGAAGCCATCCCCAGGACGCTGTCGGAATGGAACGGAAGATATCGGCAAACGGGGCAAGCAGGATGGTGCCGACAACGGTCTGGCACAAGGCCGTCACCTCCGGGCGTTGCTGCCCGAGGCCTTTCGCGAGAATGGTCGCGATCGCATAAAGCAGCGCGGCGCCAAGCGTCAGCGCGATCCCGACCACCCATGTCGTGTCGACCGCGCCGGAGGAGACGACAAGACCGCTGGCGAGAACGACGCCGATAAACGCACCGACCATCCAGACGACCTGGTCGAGCGTGATCCGCTCCTTGAGGAACAGCACGCCGATCAGGACCACGAAGAAGGGCTGGATATGGTAGACGATCGTCGTCGTGGCGATCGATGTCATCGCGAATCCGGCAAAGAACGCAATCCAGCTCAGGACCATGCAAACACCGCCGAGCGCAGCCAGCGCCAGCCGGGCCGGCGAGAGCTTCCTGTCCGGCAGATAGCCACGTATCAGGCACCATGCACCGAGAAAGACGGCACCGAAGGCGCACCGCCAGAAAACCGTCGTTACCGGGTCCAGTCCGGCCTCGACCGCAAATGCCCCGACCGTGCCGACGATCACCATCGCGGCCACGAGCTTTGCGGCAGGCAGACGTGTGTCGGATATTCTTTCCATGCTGGCCTCTCAAACAGGTTGAGAGGTCATATTGCGGCTTGGCGCAATTCAATCAAACGAATAGATTTGGAGAACACTATTCGTTATGCTGATAGCACCATGGCAAACCCTCTGGATATCGATCTGCTGCGAACCTTCGTTGCCGTCGTCGAAACGGGCAGCTTCTCCAATGCCGCTCCGCGGATCGGGCGCAGCCAGTCGGCCGTGAGCATGCAGATGCAGCGGCTGGAACTGGCCGTCGGCAAGCAGCTTCTGGTGCGCGGCCCGAAGGCCGTCACTCCCAACGCGGCCGGCTCGGATTTCCTGGTCCATGCCCGGCGGCTCCTGAAGCTGTCGGATGAGGCATGGGCAAGCGTCACGCGGCCGGAAGAGAGCGGCCGCGTCCGGCTAGGCGTTCCGGACGACTACGCGGCCTTCCTGCTGCCGCCGGTGCTGGCCCAGTTTGCGGCGGAGCATCCGCGGGTCACGGTCGAACTCGTGTGCGAGCCCACGACCGCATTGACGAAGGCGATAGAGGACGCGCGTATAGACCTTGCCATCGTCACACGCCTGGCCGAGCAACCCGTCGAGGTCCTGAGGCGGGAGCCCTTCGTCTGGGTCGCCTCTCCATCCCATATCGCCTGGGACGACGACCCGCTCCCTGTCGCGCTGTTCGAACCCGGCTGCACCGCGCGGATCAACGTCCTCAAAGCCCTCGCCGAAGGAGACCGCGCCTACCGGTGCACCTATTCGAGCGCCAGCCTGATGGGCCTTGTCGCGGTCGTGCAGGCCGGCCTTGCCATCGCCGGTCTGGCCCTGTGCAGCGTGCCGCCTTCCCTGCGCATTATCGGAGCCAACGAGGGCTTGCCGCGTCTCGACGAGCTGGAAATCAGCATCCTGCGAAACCCGCGATCACGCAGCCCGGCGGTGGAACGCCTGAACGACTTTCTTCGCCGCGCCCTGTCATAAGGCAGGCGAACGCCGCCAGCCCCGCCGAGGCGCTCCTTAAACGAGTTCCACATCCAGCACGCCCGGCGTCGAGCGCATGGCGGCGGCGATTTCGGGAGAGATGCGGAAGCGTTCGTTAAGCTCCACCTCGATCTCGCGCTGGCCGCTTTCCTTGATGACGATGAAGGAGACGAGGCCGTCGCCCTTCGTGTTGAGATGGGCGGCGATGGAGCGCAGCGGGCCGCTGTCGCGGACATAGACGCGCAGCGCCTTCTGGGTCTGGAGCGATTCCTCCTCCAGCGAGCGCAGCGTCTGGATGCGCAGGCCGATGCCCTCCGGCCGTTCTTCCGCCTGCACCGTCATGACCAGCGACTTGCCGGCCTCCAGCAGGTCGCGATACTGGTTCAGCATTTCGGAGAACAGTACCGCCTCGAACTGGCCGGAGGAATCGGAGAAGGCGACGATGCCCATCTTGTTGCCGGTGCGCGTCTTGCGCTCCTGCTTCGACGTCACCGTGCCCGCGAGCCGGCCGGCTGTGGCGCCGCGCTTCACCGCGGCGGAGAAATCGCCGAAGGTCTGCACGCGCATCTTGGCGAGGATCGGCGCATAGGTGTCGAGCGGATGGGCGGAGAGGTAGAAGCCGAGCACCTGGAATTCGCGGTGCAGCTTCTCCGAGGCCAGCCAAGGCGTGTAGGCGGGCAGCGTGATGACCTCCGGCCCCGTCGCCGCGCCCATGCCGAAGATATCGCCCTGCCCGCTCGTCTTGTTCTCCTGCGCGCGCTGGGCGGCGCCGAGCAGACGGTCGAGGCCGGCGATCATGGCCGCGCGGTCATGGCCGAAGCAATCGAAGGCGCCGGCGACGATCAGGCTTTCGAAGACGCGGCGATTGACGAATTTCGGATCGATGCGCTCGCAGAAATCCTCAAGGCTCCTGAAGGGCGCGTCGCCCCGCACCTCGACGATGTGCTGCACGGCCGCCTCGCCCACGCCCTTGATCGCGGCGAGCGCATAATAGATGCGGCTCTCGCCGGTCTCGAAATGGGCGAAGGAGGTCTGGACGGAGGGCGGGACCACCTCGATGCCGAGCCGCCCGGCATCCTGCCGGAAGTCGTTCAGCTTGTCCGTGTTGGACATATCGTAGGTCATCGACGCGGCGAGGAACTCGACCGGGTAATGCGCCTTCAGATAGGCCGTCTGGTAGGAGACGATGGCATAGGCGGCGGCGTGCGACTTGTTGAAGCCGTAGTTGGCGAACTTGGCGAGCAGGTCGAAGATCAGGTCGGATTGCGGCTTGGAAACGCCGTTCTTCACCGCACCGTCGACGAAGCGGGCGCGCTGCTTGTCCATCTCCTCCTTGATCTTCTTGCCCATGGCGCGGCGCAGGAGGTCGGCCTCGCCGAGCGAGTAGCCGGACAGGACCTGGGCGATCTGCATCACCTGTTCCTGGTAGACGATGACGCCCTGCGTTTCCTTCAGCAGATGGTCGATCATCGGATGGATCGATTCGATCTCCTCCTCGCCGTGCTTGCGGGCGTTGTAGACCGGGATGTTCTCCATCGGGCCGGGGCGGTAGAGCGCCACCAGAGCGATGATGTCCTCGATGCAGTCCGGCCGCATGCCGATCAGCGCCTTGCGCATGCCCGCGCTTTCCACCTGGAACACGCCGACCGTCTCGCCGCGCGAGAGCATCTCGTAGGTCGGCGGATCGTCGAGCGGCAGGCTTTCCAGCTTCACCTCGATGCCGCGCTTGCGGATGAAATCGACGGCGGTCTTGAGGACGGTCAGCGTCTTGAGGCCGAGGAAGTCGAACTTCACGAGGCCGGCCTGCTCCACCCATTTCATGTTGAACTGGGTGACCGGCATGTCGGAGCGCGGATCGCGGTACATCGGCACCAGCTGCGACAGCGGCCGGTCGCCGATCACGATGCCGGCGGCGTGGGTCGAGGCGTGGCGGTAGAGGCCCTCGATCTTCTGGGCGATGTCGAGCAGGCGCGCGACGACGGGCTCCTTCTCGGCCTCCTCCTGCAGCTTCGGCTCCTCCTCGATCGCCTTGTAGAGCGGCGTCGGATTGGCCGGATTGTTCGGCACGAGCTTGCAGATCTTGTCGACCTGGCCATAGGGCATTTCGAGCACGCGGCCGACGTCGCGCAGCGCCGCGCGGGCCTGGAGCGAACCGAAGGTGATGATCTGCGCCACCTGCTCGCGCCCGTATTTCTGCTGCACGTAGCGGATCACCTCTTCGCGGCGGTCCTGGCAGAAGTCGATGTCGAAGTCGGGCATCGAGACACGTTCCGGGTTGAGGAAGCGCTCGAAGAGCAGCGAGAAGCGCAGGGGATCGACGTCGGTGATGGTCAGCGCATAGGCGACGAGCGAGCCCGCGCCGGAGCCGCGGCCCGGCCCGACGGGGATGTTGTGCTGCTTGGCCCATTTGATGAAGTCGGCAACGATGAGGAAGTAGCCGGGGAACTTCATGCGCTCGATGACGCCGAGCTCGAAATCCAGCCGCTCGCGATAATCCTCCTCGCTATAGCCGGGCGTCAGGCCGAGCAGCGCCATGCGGCTCTCCAGACCCTCCACGGCCTGCCGGCGCAGTTCCGCCGCCTCGGCGCGCTCGGCCTCCTCCGGGTCCGCCGTCGCGCCGGTGAAGCGCGGCAGGATCGGCCCGCGCGTCTTCAGCACGAAGGAGCAGCGCCGGGCGATCTCCACCGTGTTCTCCAGCGCTTCCGGCAGGTCGGCGAAGAGCGTCGCCATGTCCTTGCGGCTCTTGAGGTAATGGTCCGGCGACAGGCGGAAGCGGTTGTCGTCCGACACCATGGCGTTGTGCGCCACGGCCATGAGCGCATCGTGGGCATCGTAATCGTCAGGCGCCGGGAAGAAGGGCTCGTTGGTCGCAACCAGCGGCACGTCCCGCGCATAGGCAAGCTCGACCATGCGCCGCTCGTGCTGCCTGTCGTAGCGCCCGTGACGCTGCAACTCGATATAGAGCCGGTCGCCGAAGACGCGCTTCAGCGAATCGAGACGGGCTTCTGCGACAGCAGGCTGGCCGGCGAGGTAAGCCATGTCAACTGGGCCGCCCCGCGCCCCGGTAAGGGCGATCAGCCCCTCCGTCCCCTCTTCCAGCCAGCGATAGGCGATGTGGATCGCCTGGTTGCCCTCACCGCCGAGATAGGCGCGGCTGACGAGGTCGACGAGGCGCGCATAACCGGCATCGCTCGCCGCCAGCACCACGATGGACGGCAGCTTCTGGAGATGCGCCTGCGGGCCGCGTCGCTCCCCCTCGCCTTCGTCTTCCATGTCGATGGAGAGCTGGCAGCCGATCAGCGGCTGGATGCCCTCGCCGACCGCCTTCTGCGAGAATTCGAGTGCGGCGAAAAGATTGTTCGTGTCGGTGATGGCGATCGCCGGTTGCTGGTCGGAGGTCGCCTTGCCGATGATCTTCTTGATCGGCAGGGCGCCTTCCAGCAGCGAGAAGGCCGAATGCACGCGCAGATGCACGAATTGCGGCGTCTCCGCGATCTTCCCGTCGTCCGTTCTGGGTGTCTCGTCCGCCATCGCAATCGTCCTTTCAGTCAGACGGGAAGCTTAAGCGGATTCGACCCCGTCTCGTCCAGACGGTTCTTGGCTTTGCGCCCGGTTTCCACGCCGGGCACACATGGCGGAAGGCCCGCCGTCAGATGCCGAAAAGAATGACGGAGAAGCTGGCGACGAACATTGCCATGGAGGCGAATGCAGCAAGATCACGAAGAAAATCGGTCATTTTGGCTTCCTTTCCCTTTATGTTTTTAGTTTGTTCTATTTTTGTTCATGCGTCAACCGGTTTTCCACAGGCACCCGGAAAAACCTTCCGGCCGAGGAAATCTGTGAATGCCGGGGCCCAGCCCGCGCATGGCGAAAGAGAGGGTTTCAGGGCTCTGTCAGACGTCGGCCGGCGGCGGCGACTTCCTGTTGATTTCTCCCATAGGGCGAGCGCAAATCGGCTGCATGCTTTCGCGGCGTGCTTTATGGTCGCCTCCACGAATGGAGGAAACATGATGAAGCCCTGGATTGCCGCCCTACTTCTCTCGGTCACACTGCCCGCCGCCGTTGCGGCCGCGGATTTTCCGGCCGGTCGTATCATCGCCATGGCGAGCGGCGACTGGGACAAGGATGGTGCGCAGGATCTTGCCGTGGTGGCGACGCCCGGAGACGACGGCGGCGACGACAACGGGCTTTATGTCTGGCTCGCAAAGAAGACGGAGGGGCGCCTGACGCCGGTCCTGTCGCTGCCCAATTCCGTCTGGGGCAACTTGACCCTTTACGGTCAGGAGCCGGAGCTGACGGCGCTTGCCAACGGCTCCTTCACGCTGACGACGAAGAACGACGCGGTCGGCCGCGACCGCTGGCGCCAGACGCTCACCATCGCCTATCGCAATTTCGACTTCATCGTCGCGGGCTACACCTTCTCCTCCTACGACACGATCGCGGAGGAAGGCGCCGAGAACAGCACGAACGAGTGCGACCTCAACGTCCTGACCGGCAAGGGCAAGAGCAATGGCCAGCCGGTGGCCGGCAAGGCGCAGTTCGTGCTTTTGAAGGACTGGAAGGACGAGATCGGCCGTTCGATCTGCGGGCTGGACTGACAGCCGTCAGGCCAGTTCGCGCACGAGGCCGTCCTCGATCGTCACCCGGCGGTCCATGAGGCCGGCCAGTTCGTGATTGTGGGTGGCGATCAACGCGGCAAGGCCCGACTGGCGGGCGAGCGCTTCCAGCGCCTCGAAGACATAGCCGGCGGTCTCCGGGTCGAGGTTGCCGGTCGGCTCGTCGGCGAGAAGGACGAGCGGAGCATTGGCGACGGCCCTTGCAATGGCCACGCGCTGCTGCTCGCCGCCGGAAAGCTCGGACGGGCGATGGTCGGCGCGATGACCGATGCGCATGTAGTCGAGAAGCTGGGCGGCGCGCTCGCGCGCCTCCGCCTTGGAGAGACCGCCGATCAGCTGCGGCATCATAATGTTCTCGAGCGCCGTAAATTCCGGCAGCAGATGGTGGAACTGGTAGACGAAGCCGATCTCGCCGCGGCGGATCGCCGTGCGCTGGTCGTCGGAAAGCTCGGCGCAGGAATGGCCGTTGACGAGGACCTCGCCCACATCGGGCCTTTCGAGAAGGCCGGCGATGTGGAGCAGGGTCGACTTGCCGGTGCCCGACGGGGCGACGAGCGCGACCGTCTCGCCGCTCCGCAGCGTGAAGTCCGCCCCCTTGAGGATGGTCAGCACGGTCTCGCCCTGGCCGTAGTGCCGTTCGATGCCCTTGAGTTCCAAAGCCACGCGCGCGTTCATGCGTTCTGTTCCTATTCGTACCGAAGGGCCTGGACCGGATCGAGCTTGGAGGCGCGCCAGGCGGGGAAGATCGTCGCGAGGAACGAGAGCGCCAGCGCCATGACGACGACCGAAACGGTCTCGCCGGCATTCATGTCGGCCGGCAGCTGGCTGAGGAAATAGAGTTCCGGGTTGAACAGCGTCGTGCCCGAAATCCACGAGAAGAACTGGCGGATGGATTCGACATTGAGGCAGACGACGACGCCGAGCAGGACGCCGGCAAACGTGCCGACCGTGCCGATGGCCGCCCCCGTCATGAAGAAGATGCGCATGATGGCGCCGGATGTCGCGCCCATGGTGCGCAGGATCGCGATGTCGCTGCCTTTGTCCTTCACCAGCATGATGAGGCCGGAGATGATGTTGAGCGCGGCGACGAGCACGATCAGCGTCAGGATCATGAACATGACGTTGCGCTCGACCTCCAGCGCCGAAAAGAAGGTGCGATTGCGCTGTCGCCAGTCGGTGATGAAGATTTGCCGCCCGGCGGCGGCCTCCAGCGGCTGGCGGAGCTGGTCGACGGCATCCGGGTTGGAGACGAAGAGCTCGATCGACTGCACGATGCCTTCGGAATTGAAGTAGAGCTGCGCTTCCTCCAGCGGCATGTAGATGATCGAGGCGTCGTATTCCGACATGCCGATCTCGAAGATGGCGGAGACGGTATAGGTCTTGACGCGCGGGTTCACGCCGAGCGGCGTGACGTCGCCCTCGGGCGCGACGAGCGTGATCTGGCCGCCGGCGCTGAGGCCGAGCTGCTCGGCCATGCGCGCGCCGATGGCAACGCCGCTGCCGGCGGCAAAGCCGACGAGGTCGCCTTCCTTGATATGGTCGGAGACGGCCTTCATCTTCGCAAGGTCGTCGGCGCGCACGCCGCGCACCAGTGCGCCGGTGCCCGCCCCCGCCGTGCCGGAGGCCAGCGTCTGGCCTTCGACGAGCGGGATCGCCATCGTCACGCCCGGTACGGCGGAAAAGCGGTCGGCCAGTGCGGCATAGTCGTTCAGCGGGCTGTCGATCGGCTGGACGATCATATGGCCGTTGATGCCGAGGATGCGCGAAATCAGCTCGGTGCGGAAGCCGTTCATCACCGCCATGACGATGATGAGGGTGGCGACGCCGAGCATGATGCCGATGAACGAGAAGCCGGCGATCACCGAGATGAAGGCTTCCTTGCGTCGCGAGCGCAGGTAGCGCCAGGCGACCATCCGCTCGAAAGCGGAGAACGGGCGGTTTTTCCTGAAGACCTGAGCCTCGGTTGCGGGCGCGCCGCTCGCTGCGTCAGCCATGTTACCTCCCGTTGCCGCCGGTCCGCATCAATTGCCGGACGTCAGGCGATTGATGGCTGCCTCGATGGTCAGCGTCTCGCGTTCGCCGGTCTTGCGATCCTTGATCTCGACCTCGCCGTTCGCTACGCCGCGCGGGCCGGCAATGACCTGCACCGGCGCGCCGATGAGGTCTGCGGTGGCGAACTTGGCGCCCGCGCGCTCGTCCTTGTCGTCGTAGAGCACGTCGACACCGGCGTTCAGCAGCGCGCCGTAGATCTTTTCGCAGGCCGCATCGCAGGCTTCGTCGCCCGACTTCATGTTGATGACGATTGCCTCGAAGGGCGCGACGGCCTTCGGCCAGATGATGCCGTTCTCGTCATGCGAGGCTTCGATGATCGCCGGCACGAGGCGCGTCGGGCCGATGCCGTAGGAGCCCATGTGCACGGTATGCTCCTTGCCGTCGGGCCCCTGCACCTTGGCGCCCATGGTTTCGGAATATTTCGTGCCGAAATAGAAGATGTGGCCGACCTCGATGCCGCGGGCGGACAGGCGCTCACCTTCCGGGATCGCCTCGAAGGCGGGTGCGTCATGCATCTCGGACGTCGCGGCGTAGCGCGAGGTCCACTTGTCGAAGATGGCGCGCAGGCCCGCGACGTCGTCGAAATTGGTGTCCACGCCCGGAATGTCGAAGTTCAGGAAGTCCTTGTGGCAGAAGACTTCGGATTCGCCCGTATCGGCGAGGATGATGAATTCATGGCTGAGATCGCCGCCGATCGGGCCGGTGTCGGCGCGCATCGGAATGGCGCGCAGGCCCATGCGCGAGAAGGTGCGCAGATAGGCCGCGAACATGCGGTTGTAGGCGTGCACGGCGCCTTCGCGGTTGAGGTCGAAGGAATAGGCGTCCTTCATCAGGAACTCGCGCGAGCGCATGGTGCCGAAGCGCGGACGGATCTCGTCGCGGAACTTGAGCTGGATGTGGTAGAGATTGAGCGGCAGATCCTTGTAGGACTTCACGAACGAGCGGAAGACGTCCGTGATCATCTCCTCGTTGGTCGGGCCGTAGAGCATCGGACGCTCCTGACGGTCCTTGATGCGCAGCATCTCCTTGCCATAGGCGTCGTAGCGGCCGCTTTCCTGCCAGAGCTCGGCCGACTGCAGCGTCGGCATCAGGAGTTCCACGGCGCCGGAGCGGTTCTGCTCCTCGCGGATGATGGCGTTGACCTTGTCGAGCACGCGCTTGCCGAGCGGCAGCCAGGTATAGATGCCCTGGGACTGCTGCTTGATCATGCCCGCACGCAGCATAAGCCGGTGGGAGACGATCTCGGCTTCCTTGGGGTTTTCCTTGAGGATGGGCAGGAAGAAGCGGGAAAGGCGCATATCGGGTTCCGGAGTGACTGATCCGCCCTATTCGGGGAATCGGGCAAAATGACGTTGATTTTCATGCGTTCATAAACGCTTCGCCACAGGAAGGGAACCCGGCAGGGCGGGTGGCGACATCGGCGCGAAGCACTGTCCACCGTCGTGGACGGCCCAAAGAAATGTGGCGAAAAAATGGGGCCGCAAATAACGGAAATTGCGCGTGCCTTGTCAACGGAAAAATTTTATTCCACTGTAGCAAAAATGCAAAAAAGCGGATGACAACGCCCAAGCTTTGGGCTAGTTTCAGGCCACAAAACAGGCAAGAAGTACAAATTCTCGCCAATTTCGCGGTCAAGTCTTGGGAGGATCAGATCTTTGGCGCGCGTAGACGCTGCCACCGCACAACGGATAAAGATCACGCGATACCTGTAAAACAAGGCTTTTAGCCTTGTTTTTTTTTGCTTTTCGCCCGAAGGCGCCTCTCCTCTAACAGCTTTCCCGTCCGGGTCCATGCGTCAAAGCCGCACACCGGCGGCCGCTGCGGAGATCTCCCCCACATACCGTAAGGCAAGACCGCGCGCAGGCGCTTCACGCTGGGTAGGGCATTCCCGTAAGACGGTTACTTCCCGGCAATATCCGAAGAAGGGCAATCGGAAGACTTTTTCTTCTTATCCCGGCAGTGGCGGAATGTCTTGCTTCCGGCCTGCTAACGATGCGTTAACGCCTGTGGCGGCCGCTCAGTCGTAGCTCGGATAGAATTGCGGGATCGCGTCGATGCCGTAGCCGAAGCGCACCGAGAGGATATACCAGGCGCCGTAGACGATGGCGGAGACGATGGTGTTCAGCAGCATGACACGGCCGCCGCGAAAGCGCGCGGGAGCGCTTTCCACCGTACCGGGCACCACTTCGTTCGCCTCGGCCTGGGTCTTCAGACCGAAGGGCAGGACGGCGAAGAGCGTCATCCACCAGACGACGAAATAGACGGCGAAGAAGGAAAACAGCTGCATGGTCGGTCCCTTGTGACAGCGGCCCTTTTACGCCTCTCGGCGAAGAAGTTCAAACGGGCGGGCGGCGCGACGTGCTGTCACACCTCTTCCAGCTCGACCAGCGTGCCGAGGAAATCCTTCGGATGGAGGAACAGCACCGGCTTGCCATGCGCGCCGGTCTTCGGCGTGCCGTCGCCGAGCACGCGCGCGCCGCTCGCCACCAGCCGGTCGCGGGCGGCGAGAATGTCGTCCACCTCGTAGCAGATGTGGTGCATGCCGCCGGCAGGCGCCTTTTCCAGGAAGGCGGCGATGGGAGAGCCCTCGCCCAGCGGCTCCAGCAGTTCCACCTTGGTGTTCGGCAGCTCGACGAAAACCACCGTCACGCCGTGTTCCGGCAGGGCCTGAGGGGCGGAAACCGTGGCGCCGAGCGTGTCACGATAGGTCGCGGTCGCGGCGGCGAGATCCGGCACGGCGATGGCGATATGGTTGACCCTTCCGAGCATGCGCGTCTCTCCCATGGGGCAATTGGTCTGCAGCACGCCCTTCATCCGGCTGCCGCCTCCTTCTCCCCGCAAGCGGGGAGAAGGGGATGTTGCAACGGTTTCCCGCCTATCGCCTCCCGCCAGACTGGGCGAAGGAGATGTCGTGCAGGTCTACCCAACGTCGTTCGAGGCAACGCCTCGCCCCACCCTCCTTCTCCCCGCTTGCGGGGAGAAGGTCGCGGCAGCGGGATGAGGGCTGCGCGGCAATCAGACCTTCGTCAGGAACACCGTCACGACGGGCTTCTTGCCCCAGATCTCGTTGGCCGTCGAACGCACGGCGCGGCGCACGGCCTCGCGCACCATTTCCAGATCCTTGCGGCGGGCGCGGGGGATGCTTTCGACGGCGCCGAGCACGGCGTCGTAGAGCGTGTCGCCCATATCCTCGCCCTCGTCGTCGAACTGCGGCAGGCCGAAGGGCTCGACTTCCGGGTCGCCCATGAAGTCGTAGCGGCTGTCGAGCAAAACGCTGACGGCGACGTGGCCGACGAAGGCGAGCTTGCGGCGGTCGCCGATGCCCATCTCCTCGTAATCGCCGATGAGGTTGCCGTCCTTGAAGATACGGCCGAAGGGGGCGTGGTCCACGACCTCGGGCGCGCCGGGCGCGAGCTTCAGCACGTCGCCGTTGCGCACCCGCGGCACCTCGGCGATACCGGACTGCTCGGCAAGCTCGGCATGAGCCGTCAGATGCGCCGCCTCGCCATGCACCGGCACGACCATCTTCGGGCGCACCCAGCCGTACATCTGCTGCAGCTCATGGCGGCGCGGATGGCCGGAGACGTGCACCAGCGCCTCGGAATCGGTGACGATGTGGATGCCCTGCTCGATCAGGCCGTTCTTGATGTCGTTGATCGCCTTCTCGTTGCCGGGAATGGCGCGCGAGGAGAAGATGATCGTGTCGCCGGCGGTGAAGGCGACGTTGCGCATCTCGTCGCGGGCGATCTTGGCCAGCGCGGCGCGCGGCTCGCCCTGGCTGCCCGTCAGGATCACGACGACCTTGTCGCGCGGGATATAGCCGAACTCGTCCTCGGCGATGAAGGGCTTCAGGCCCTCCATGAGGCCGATGTCACGTGCCACCTCCGTCACGCGTTTCATGGAACTGCCGAGCAGCAGCACCTCGCGGCCGGCGGCTTCCGCGGCCTGCGCGATGGAGCGGATGCGGCCGACATTCGAGGAGAAGGTGGTGATGCCCACCCTGCCCTCGGCGCTTTCGATGATCTTCGTCAGGCTCTCGGAAACCTCGCGCTCGGAGGGCGAGATGCCGTCGCGCACCGCGTTGGTGCTGTCGCAGATCAGCGCCAGAACGCCCTCGTCACCGAGCTTGCGGAAGCGCGCCTCGTCCGTCAGCGGCCCGAGCGAGGGTTCGAGGTCGATCTTCCAGTCGCCCGTGTGGACGACGGTGCCGAGCGGCGTCTTGATCGCCAGCGACATGGGCTCGGGGATCGAGTGGTTGACGCCGATGGCCTCGATCTCGAACGGGCCGAGATTGATCCTGTCGCCCTGCTTGAAGATCGTCACCGGGATCTCGACGCGGCTGCGCTCGAAGTCGCGCTTGGCTTCCAGCATGCCAGCCGTGAAGGGCGAGGCATAGACCGGCACGTTGAGGCCCGGCCACAGCTCGTTCAGCGCGCCGTAGTGGTCCTCGTGGGCGTGGGTGATGATAATGCCCTTGAGGTTCTTGCGCTCCTCGGCGAGGAAGCGGATATCGGGCAGGACGAGGTCGACGCCCGGCAGGTCCGGCCCCGGGAAGGTGACGCCGCAATCGACCATGATCCACTGGCGGTTCGTCTTCGGGCCGTAGCCGTAGAGCGCGAGGTTCATGCCGATTTCGCCGACGCCGCCAAGCGGCAGGAACACCAGTTCGTCTTCTTTTGCCATCGGGTTCAAAAAATCCTATCCAAAAAATACGTCGCCGGCCGCGATCAGGCGCGTGCCGTCGTCATCCGTCTCCAGTTTCAGGAGACCTGTATCATCAATTCCGGCAAAGCGCCCGGAAATAGAATGGTCGGGGAGATTCACGGTTATGTTTTCCCCGATGCCGCCGGCGACCCGTTTCCAGCGCTCCATGATGCCCGCGATGCCGCGCCCGCGGTTCCAGAGCGAGAGCGTTTCCGCCATGGACTGGAAGAGCCAGGCGAAAAGTTCCTCGGGCGCGGCGGAGGCACCAAAATCGCGCAGCGTCGCGACCGGATAGAGCCCGGCATCCGGCGCGATGGCGACATTGATGCCAATGCCGATCACCAGGGCATGGCGGCCGTCGGGCAGCGGCTCGCCCTCGACGAGGATGCCGCAGACCTTGCGCCGGTCGATCAGGATGTCATTCGGCCATTTGACCAGCACATCGGGCGCGCCGGGCGGCATGATGCGGCGAACGGCATCCTGTACGGCGACGGCGACGGCGAGTGGCAGGGAGCCGAGGCGGTCCATCGGCGCGGGATCGATCAAGAGCAGCGAGGCATAGAGATTGCCGGGCTCGGAAAACCAGGCGCGCCCGCGCCTGCCACGCCCGACTGTCTGCCGTCCGGCGGTGATCCAGAGACCGGAAAGCGCGCCCTTTCGGGCGCGCTCCAGGCATTCCGTATTGGTGGAGCCCACTTCTGCGAGCGCCTCGTGCCGGAAGTCGTCGAGCGACAACCGGCGAGGACTATCGGACCCGCTCAAAAGAAGGTCCGCGCCGCAGCTTCGGCCGCATTGCCGATCGGCCCGCCGATCAGCACATAGCCGAGCACGAAGAGGCCGGCGAGGCCGAAGACCAGCTTCAGTTCGCCCGAGGTGCGGGCGAATTCGCCGGTCGGATCGTCGAACCACATCACCTTGATGACGCGCAGGTAATAGTAGGCGCCGACGACCGAGGAGAGTACGCCGATGATGGCCAGCGCATAGAGCTGCGCCTCGATGGCCGCCATGAAGACGAAGTACTTGGCGAAGAAGCCTGCCAGCGGCGGAATGCCGGCCAGCGAGAACATCATGATCGTCATCGCCGTCGCCATGAACGGATTGGTCGAGGACAAGCCCGCCAGATCGTTGATCTCCTCGACATTGCCGCCTTCCTTGCGGCGCATGGCGAGGATGCAGGCGAAGGTGCCGAGCGTCATGACCATGTAGATGAGCATGTAGAGCGCCACGCCGCGCACGCCGGCCATGGAGCCGGAGGCAAGGCCGACGAGCGCGTAGCCCATATGGCCGATCGAGGAATAGGCCATCAGGCGCTTGATGTTGCGCTGGCCGATGGCGGCGAACGAGCCGAGAAGCATCGAGGCGATCGAGATAAAGACCACGACCTGCTGCCAGTCGGCGACGACCGGCTCGAAAGCGTCGATGACGATGCGAACCAGCATGCCCATGGCGGCGACCTTCGGGGCGGCCGCGAAGAAGGCCGTGACCGGGGTCGGCGCGCCTTCATAGACGTCCGGCGTCCACATGTGGAACGGCACGGCCGAGATCTTGAAGGCAAGGCCGGCAAGGATGAACACGAGGCCGAAGACGAGGCCGATCGAACGGCCTTCCGCCGTCAGGGCCGCGGCGATCTCCTGGAAGCCGATATGACCGGTGAAGCCGTAGACCAGCGACATGCCGTAGAGCAGCATGCCCGAGGAAAGCGCGCCGAGCACGAAATACTTCAGGCCGGCTTCCGTCGAGCGCAGGCTCTCGCGGTTGATCGCAGCGACCACGTAGAGGGCGAGAGACTGGAGTTCAAGCGCGAGGTAGAGCGACAGCAGGCTGTTGGCCGAGAGCATCAGCAGCATGCCGAGCGTCGAGAGCACGATCAGCACCGGGAACTCGAAGCGGTCGAGCTGCTCGGAGCGGGCATGGCCGACGGTCATCACCATGGCGGTGATGGAGCCGATCAGCGCCAGCACCTTCATGAACTTGGCGAAGGCGTCGGAGACGAAGGCGCCGCCATAGGCCTGCCCCTCGCCCGTCGCCAGCACCAGCCAGAGGCCGGCGATGATGAGAACCGCGACGGCGAGCCCGGTCACGGTCGTTCCCGACCGTTCGCCCGAGAAGACACCGATCATCAGCAGGACCAGGCCGCCGACGGCGAGGATGATCTCCGGCGTCGAGAGCTGAAGGCTGGCAAGGATTGTATCAGCAGTCATGTCTTGGGTCCCGTCGTCAGTTCGCCAGGAGCGCAACGGATTGCTGCGCCGCCTGCAGAGCCGCGGAATATTGGTTGAGAAGCGCGTCGACCGAGGCCGCCGTCACATTGAACACCGGAGCCGGATAGACGCCGAAGAAGATCGTCAGGATCACGAGCGGGTAAAGCAGCAGCTTCTCGCGGCCCGACAGGTCGAGCAGCGACTTCAGGCTTTCCTTCTCGAGCGCGCCGAAGATCACGCGGCGATAGAGCCACAGCGCGTAGGAGGCCGAGAGGATGACGCCCGTCGTGGCGAAGAACGCGACCCAGGTATTGGCGCGGAAGGCGCCGAGCAGGGTCATGATTTCGCCGACGAAGCCCGAGGTGCCCGGCAGGCCGACATTGGCCATGGTGAAGACCATGAAGGCGACGGCATATTTCGGCATGTTGTTGACGAGGCCGCCATAGGCGGAGATCTCGCGGGTATGCAGCCGGTCGTAGACGACGCCGACGCACAGGAACAGCGCGCCGGAGACGATGCCGTGCGAGAGCATCTGGAAGATGGCGCCCTGGAGACCCTGTGCGTTCGCCGCGAAGATGCCCATGGTGACATAGCCCATGTGGGCGACCGACGAATAGGCGATCAGCTTCTTGATGTCGTCCTGCATCATCGCGACCAGCGAGGTGTAGATGATGGCGATGACCGACAGCGCGAAGACGAAGGGCGCGAAATAGTCGGAGGCGAGCGGGAACATGGCCAGCGAGAAGCGGATGAAACCGTAGCCGCCGAGCTTCAGGAGGACGCCGGCCAGGATGACCGAGCCCGCCGTCGGCGCCTGCACGTGCGCGTCGGGAAGCCAGGTATGGACCGGCCACATCGGCATCTTCACCGCAAACGAGGCGAAGAAGGCGAGCCATAGCCAGGTCTGCATATGGGCCGGGAAGTTGTAGGCGAGCAGTTCCGTGATGTCCGTCGTGCCGGCCTGCCAGTACATCGCCATGATGGCGAGCAGCATCAGCACCGAGCCGAGCAGCGTATAGAGGAAGAACTTGTAGGATGCGTAGACGCGATCCTTGCCGCCCCACACGCCGATGATGATGAACATCGGAATGAGGCCCGCTTCGAAGAAGACGTAGAAGAGAACGATGTCGAGCGAGACGAAGACGCCGACCATGAACACTTCCAGAAGCAGGAAGGCGATCATGTATTCCTTCAGGCGCTTCTCGATGGTGTTCCAGCTTGCGAGCACGCAGAACGGCATCAGGAAGGTCGACAGGATGACGAACAGCATGGAGATGCCGTCGATGCCGAGATGATAGGAAATGCCGGTGCCGAGCCATTCATGCTTCTCGACCATCTGGAAGCCGGGGTTCGAATAATCGAAACCGACCCAGATGAAGAGCGAGAGGACGAAGGTGAAGACCGTCGTCAGCAGCGCCACGTTCAGGATGTTGCGGCGGCCGTACGGGCTGTCCTCGCGGGTCAGCAGCAGGAGCGCCACGCCGACGAGCGGGAGGAAGGTGACCGCTGAAAGAATGGGCCAATCGGTCATCAGAGGGAACTCCCGAGCATCATCCATGTGACGAGTGCCGCAATACCGAGCAGCATCGCGAATGCGTAGTGATAGAGGTAACCGGTCTGGAGGCGGACGACGCGGTTGGTGACGTCGACGACGCGGGCGGCGATGCCGTTCGGGCCGAAGCCGTCGATGACGGTGCCGTCACCCTTCTTCCAGAGGAACTTGCCGAGCGCCTTCGCCGGACGGACGAAGATGGCGTCGTAGAGCTCGTCGAAGTACCACTTGTTGAGCAGGAACTGGTAGAGGCCGCGGTGCTGCTCGGCGAGGTACTTCGGGGTTTCCGGCGAACGGATGTACATGTACCAGGCGGTGACGAAGCCGATGGCCATGGCGGCGAACGGACTCCACTTCACCCAGAGCGGGACGTTGTGGAACTCGTGCACGAGGTGGTTTTCGGCACCCGTGAAGAGCGCGCCCTGCCAGAACTCGTCGTAGTGGTGGCCGTAGAAATATTCCACGAAGAGCCAGCCGGCGAAGATCGCGCCCGCGCCGAGGATGAAGAGCGGAACCAGCATGACGGCCGGCGACTCGTGGACGTGGTGCATGACGTCGGCGGAAGCGCGCGGCTTGCCGAAGAAGGTCATGAAGGCCAGGCGCCAGGAGTAGAAGCTCGTGAAGAGCGCGGCGATGACCAGCAGCACGAAGGCGAAGCCGGCGATCGGGCTGTGCGAGGCGAAGGTGCTCTCGATGATCGCATCCTTCGAGAAGAAGCCCGCGAAGCCGATAACGGTGCCGGGAATGCCGACGCCCGTCAGCGCCAGCGTGCCGATCGTCATCATCCAGAAGGTGATCGGGATGTGCTTCCTCAGGCCGCCCATGTAGCGCATGTCCTGCTCGCCGTCGACGGCATGGATGACCGAGCCGGCGCCGAGGAACAGGAGAGCCTTGAAGAAGGCGTGCGTGAAGAGGTGGAAGACGGCCGCGCCATAGGCGCCGATGCCGAGCGCCACGAACATGTAGCCGAGCTGCGAGCAGGTCGAATAGGCGATGACGCGCTTGATGTCGTTCTGCACGAGGCCGACGGTCGCCGCGAAGAAGGCGGTGATGGCGCCGATGAGCGTCACGACCATCAGGGCGTTGTGCGAGAGTTCGAAGATCGGCGACATGCGGGCGACGAGGAAGACGCCGGCGGTGACCATGGTGGCGGCATGGATGAGGGCCGAGACCGGGGTCGGGCCTTCCATTGCGTCCGGCAGCCAGGTGTGCAGCAGGAACTGCGCCGACTTGCCCATCGCGCCCATGAAGAGCAGCAGGCAGGTGGCAGTCAGCGCCTGCGACTTGTCGAGGCTCATGCCGAAGAGGTTGATGACGGGCTCTGCCGCATCGGCCGCACCTTCGGCCGGAAGGTAGGTCGCGGCGGTCGCGAAGATCGTCTCGAAGTTGATCGAGCCGAAGAGCACGAAGACCGAGAAGATGCCGAGCGCGAAGCCGAAGTCGCCGACGCGGTTGACGATGAAGGCCTTCATGGCGGCGGCGCTTGCCGAGGGCTTCTTGTACCAGAAGCCGATCAGCAGGTAGGACGCCAGGCCCACGCCTTCCCAGCCGAAGAACATCTGCAGCAGGTTGTCCGACGTCACCAGCATGAGCATGGCGAAGGTGAAGAGCGAGAGATAGGCGAAGAAGCGTGGCCGGTGCGGGTCGTGATGCATGTAGCCGATGGAATAGACATGCACGAGCGTCGAGACCGTGTTCACGACCACGAGCATGACGGCCGTCAGCGTATCGACGCGGAAGGCCCATTCGACATCGAAGCTGCCGGACCGGATCCAGGTCAGCACGCTCACCTTGATCATTTCCGTCTCGCCCATGGCGACGTCGAAGAAGACGATCCAGGACAGGACGGCCGCGATGATCATGAAGCCGGACGTGACGTATTCGGACGCCTTGGCGCCGATGGCGTTGCCGCCGAGGCCGGCGATCAGGAAGCCGATCAGCGGAAGGAAGACGATTGCCTTGATGATGGTATCCATGACCCGATCAGCCCTTCATCATATTGACGTCTTCGACGGCAATCGAACCGCGGTTACGGTAGAAGACGACGAGAATTGCAAGACCGATGGCCGCTTCTGCAGCCGCGACGGTCAGAATGAACAGCGCGAAGACCTGGCCGACGATGTCGTTCAGGAAGTGCGAGAACGCCACCATGTTGATATTGACCGAAAGCAGGATGAGCTCGATCGACATCAGGATGACGATGACGTTCTTCCGGTTCAGGAAGATGCCGAAAACGCCGAGGATGAAGAGGATGGCGCTGACGGTGAGATAGTGGGAAATACCGATTTCCATGATGCTTTTCCTTGTCCGCGCGGCCTCAGATACCCTGCCCCGGCTTCACCTTGACCACCTCGACGGCGGTTTCCGGCGAGCGGGCGACCTGCTGCGAGATGTTCTGGCGCTTGATGTGCGGCTTGTGGCGCAACGTCAGCACGATCGCGCCGATCATCGCGACCAGCAGCACGAGGCCGGCGATCTGGAAGTAGTAGACGTAATGCGTATAGAGCACGTCGCCGAGGGCGGCGGTGTTCGTGCGCTCGGCGATCGGCGGGATCGGCATCGAGACGGTCTTGGCAAGCTCCGGCGACAGGACCCAGCCGCCGGCGACCACCAGCAGCTCGATCGCCAGGACGATGCCGATCAGCGCACCGACCGGGGCATATTCGAGCGCGCCCGCGCGCAGCTCGGCAAAGTCGATGTCGAGCATCATCACGACGAAGAGGAAGAGGACCGCGACGGCGCCGACATAGACGACCAGGAGGATCATCGCCAGGAACTCGGCACCCGTCAAAAGGAACAGGCCCGCCGAATTGAAGAAGGTGAGGATCAGGAACAGCACGGAATAGACCGGGTTCCTGGACGCGATCACCATGAAGGCGGACGCCACCGCCACGAAGGCGAACAGATAGAAGAATAGAGCCTGAAGACCCATTTTGGTGCCTTTTCGTCTTCCCCGGAGAAGGTTCCCCCTCCCCCGTCGAAGCCTGACGACCCTTCGTCAGGCACGTGCTTTCATTTTGCCTTTCCGCTGCATATCAGCGGTAAGGCGAGTCCATAGCGATGTTGCGGGCGATCTCCCGCTCCCAGCGGTCGCCATTATCGAGGAGCTTCTGCTTGTCGTAGTAGAGCTCTTCGCGCGTCTCGGTCGAGAACTCGAAGTTCGGACCTTCGACGATGGCGTCGACCGGGCAGGCTTCCTGGCAGAAACCGCAATAGATGCACTTCACCATGTCGATGTCGTAGCGCACCGTGCGGCGCGTGCCGTCGTTGCGGCGGGGACCCGCCTCGATGGTGATGGCCTGGGCAGGACAGATGGCCTCGCACAGCTTGCAGGCGATGCAGCGTTCCTCGCCGTTCGGATAGCGGCGCAGCGCATGCTCGCCGCGGAAGCGCGGGGAGACCGGGCCCTTCTCGAAGGGATAGTTCACCGTCGCCTTGGCGCGGAAGAAGTAGCGCATCGACAGGAAGAACGCGCCGACGAATTCCTTGAGGAACAGCGAATTTACGGCTTGCGAAAGACTAGCCATGCTTAAGCTCCAATGCTGCTGAAATCCCGGGCGGTCATGCGGACCAGCCCGTGAGCTTCAGCACGAATGCAACGATGACGACCATGGCGAGCGAGATCGGGAGGAAGACCTTCCAGCCGAGACGCATGAGCTGGTCGTAGCGGTAGCGCGGCACGAAGGCCTTCACCATCGCGAACATGAAGAAGACGAAGAGCGCCTTCAGGACGAACCAGACGATGCCCGGGACCCAGTTGAGGAACCAGACGTCCACCGGCGGCAGCCAGCCGCCGAGGAAGAGGATCGTCGTCAGGGCGCACATCAGGCAGATGGCGGCATATTCACCGAGCATGAACATCATGTACGGGGTCGAGCCATATTCGACCATGAAGCCGGCGACGAGTTCGGATTCGGCTTCGGGAAGGTCGAAGGGCGGGCGGTTCGTCTCGGCGAGCGCCGAGATGAAGAACACCACGAACATCGGGAACAGCGCCAGCCAGTGCCAGTCGAGGAAGGACGGCGGCAGGCCGAGGCGCGTACCGAGGCCGTCATGCTGGGCATTGACGATGTCGGACAGGTTCAGCGAGCCGACGCAGAGCAGGACGGTGACGATGACGAAGCCGATGGAGACTTCGTAGGACACCATCTGCGCGGCCGAGCGCAGCGCGCCGAGGAACGGGTACTTCGAGTTCGAAGCCCAGCCGCCCATGATGATGCCGTACACTTCGAGCGAGGAGATCGCGAAGATGTAGAGGATGCCGACATTGATGTTGGCGATCATCCAGCCGTCATTGACCGGCACGACCGCCCAGGTGGCGAGCGCCAGCGTCACGGAGACGAGCGGGGCGAGCAGGAAGATCGCCTTGTTGGCGCTGGCCGGAATCACCGGCTCCTTGAAGACGAACTTCAGAAGGTCGGCGAAGGACTGCAGCAGGCCGAAGGGTCCGACGACGTTCGGACCGCGGCGAAGCTGCACGGCAGCCCAGATCTTGCGGTCGGCCAGCAGGATGAAGGCGATGGAGACCAGGAGCAGCACCAGAAGCAGGAGCGACTGGGCCACGATGATCACGCCAGGCCAGACATAGGTCGAAATGAAAGCGTCCATAATGCTTTATCCCTTCGCGCTCATTCCGCCGCGACTTTGAAATTGTTGCGGGCCAGAGCCGAGCATTCGGCCATGACCGCGGAGGCGCGCGCTATCGGGTTCGTCAAATAGAAGTCTTTGACCGGAGACGCAAACCCGGAATTCGCCATCGTCCCGCCTTTTTTCGCAAGGGCGGAGAGATCGGCGATATCGCCGGCTGCAATCTCGTCGATCGCGGCGAAATGCGGATGCGCCGCATAGAGCTTCGCGCGCAGCTCGGCGAGCGAATCGAAGGGCAGCTTCTTGCCGAGCACGTCGGAAAGTGCGCGCAGGATCGCCCAGTCCTCGCGGGCATCGCCCGGCGCGAAGCCGGCGCGGTTGCCCATCTGGACGCGGCCTTCGGTGTTGACCCAGGTGCCCGACTTCTCGGTATAGGTCGCGCCCGGCAGGATGACGTCGGCGACATGCGCCGCGTTGTCGCCGTGCGAGCCGATATAGACCGTGAAGGCAGTCTTCCTGGAGAAGTCCATCTCGTCGGCGCCGAGCAGGAAGAGCACGTCCGTACCCGTCAGCATGTCGGCTGCCGTCTTGCCGCCCTCGCCCGGCACGAAGCCGAGGTCGAGGCCGCCGACGCGCGAGGCCGCCGTATGGAGGACGGCGAGGCCGTTCCAGTCCGCCTTCACCGCACCGACCTTTTCCGCGAGCGCAGAGACGGCCGAGAGAACGGCAAGGCCATCGGCGCGCGACAGCGCGCCCTGGCCGACGATGATCATCGGGCGCTCGGCCTTCTTGAGCTTGGCGGCGAACTTGACCGAACCGTCAATGAGGCCGGAGAGCGTGTCCGTGCCGGCGCCGAGATATTCGTAGCCGTAGCGCAGTTCGCCCTCTTCGCCGATCACGCCGATCGGGAAGTTGTCCATGCGCCAGCGCTTGCGGATGCGGGCGTTGAGCACGGCCGCTTCCAGGCGCGGGTTGGAGCCGACGATGAGCAGCGCGTCAGCCTGCTCGATGCCTTCGATGGTCGGGTTGAAGAGGTAGCTGGCACGGCCGAGCGACGGATCGAGCACCGAACCGTCCTGGCGGCAGTCGACATTCTTCGAGCCGAGCGCGGTCATCAGTTCGCGCAGCGCATAGATTTCCTCGACGGAGGCGAGGTCGCCGGCGATGGCGCCGATGCGGTCGCCCGCCTTGCCGGCAACGGCGGCCTTGACGGCGCCGAAGGCTTCCGCCCAGCTTGCCGGCTGGAGGCGGCCATCCTTGCGGACATAGGGGCGGTCGAGACGCTGGGTCTTCAGGCCATCCCAGATGTAGCGGGTCTTGTCGGAGATCCACTCCTCGTTGATCTCTTCATTGACGCGCGGCAGGATGCGCATGACTTCGCGGCCGCGCGTATCGACGCGGATGGCCGAGCCGACCGCGTCCATGACGTCGATGGATTCCGTCTTGTTCAGTTCCCACGGGCGGGCCGTGAAAGCGAAGGGCTTGGAGGTCAGCGCGCCGACCGGGCAAAGGTCGACCACGTTGCCCTGAAGCTCCGACGTCATCGCCTGCTCGAGATAGGTGGTGATCTCGGCATCCTCGCCACGGCCGATCAGGCCGAGCTCGGTGATGCCGGCGACTTCCGTCGTGAAGCGGACGCAGCGCGTGCAGTGGATGCAGCGGTTCATGACCGTCTTGACGAGCGGGCCGATATACTTGTCCTCGACCGCGCGCTTGTTCTCGGCATAGCGCGAACTGTCGATGCCGAAGGCCATCGCCTGGTCCTGCAGGTCGCATTCGCCGCCCTGGTCGCAGATCGGGCAATCCAACGGGTGGTTGATGAGCAGGAATTCCATCACGCCTTCGCGCGCCTTCTTGACCATCGGCGTGGTCGTGAAGACTTCCGGCGGCTCGCCGTTCGGGCCGGGACGCAGGTCGCGCACGCCCATGGCGCAGGAAGCAGCCGGCTTCGGCGGGCCGCCCTTCACCTCGACGAGGCACATGCGGCAGTTGCCGGCAACCGACAGCCGCTCGTGGAAACAGAAGCGCGGAACTTCGGCACCCGCCTCCTCGCACGCCTGAAGCAGCGTGAAGTGATCCGGGACTTCAATTTCTTTTCCGTCGACTATCAGCTTTGCCATATCTCAATCCCGCTTCTGACGCGGGGAATCCCGCGTCCTGCCAGCGCCATTCTCCGGCTTCCGTTCCGGGCGTTCGCCCTTCCCTTCGGCCTTTGTTCCATCTGCCGGTTCCGGCGGGCCTAGCCCCTGCCCTTCGCCAGCGTCCTTGCCTGCTCCACCCAGCCGTCGCGGGCGATGCGCCCGCCGAGACCGAGTTCGGCTTCGATCCTTGCGACATCCGCGTCCGTCAGGGCCGCGATGTCGGCGTAGCGCTTGAGCCCCATGCCGTTCAGCACCTGCTCCAGCTTCGGCCCGATGCCCGAAATCGCCTTCAGGTCATCGGCCTTCCCGGCTTTGGCCGCCGGCGCCCTACGCACCGGTTTGGCTTCCGCCGTCTTCGGCGTCGCGCTCTTCTCGCGCGCCACCTTGACCTTCGGTTCCGCCGCTGGCGTTTCCGTCTTCGGAACCACCCGCAGCTCCGGCTTCGCCTTCACCGGCGCCGCCGTCTCTTTCGCGGCTTCGGCCTCGGCGGCGAGTTCCGCCGCCTCGTCCAGCATTGCCTTCGTCCGCTCCGCCGCGCTCTGCATCACGCCCAGCATCGCCCCGGCCATCTGGCCCGCAATGCCGAAGCCGATCGCGGTCGTGGCGGCCATCGCCGCCATCGGATGCGCCATCAGCGGATGCAGCGGCATGTCCGGCATCTGCTTCAGCCACGGCGACAGCCCGAACGGATCGTCGCCGGCAGCTTCAGCCGGCGGGACATGGGTCGCATTCGCATCCTGTCCAACCGGCTTCGTCATCGTCCTACTCCGCGGCTTCCAGCACCGCGCCATGCGCCATGGCATTGGCGGTGTACTGGTCGATACGCGCCTCGATTTCGGGGCGGAAGTTGCGGATGAGGCCCTGGATCGGCCAGGCCGCGGCGTCGCCGAGCGCGCAGATCGTGTGGCCCTCGATCTGCTTCGTCACGTCGAAGAGCATGTCGATCTCACGCTTCTGCGCGTTACCGCGCACCATGCGCTCCATGACGCGCATCATCCAGCCCGTGCCTTCGCGGCAGGGCGTGCACTGGCCGCAGCTCTCGTGCTTGAAGAAGGCCGAGATGCGCCAGATCGCCTTGATGATGTCCGTCGAGCGATCCATGATGATCATGCCGCCGGTGCCGAAGGAGGACTTCACCTCGCGCAGGCCGTCGAAGTCGAGCGTGACGTTCATCATGTCCTCGGCCTTGACGACCGGGCACGATGCACCGCCGGGGATGACGGCGAGCAGGTTGTCCCAGCCGCCGCGAATGCCGCCGCCGTGCTTCTCGACCATTTCACGGAAGGAGATGCCCATGCTCTCTTCGACCGTGCACGGCTTGTTGACGTGGCCGGACATCATGAACAGCTTGGTGCCGACATTGTTCGGGCGGCCGAAGCTGGAGAACCAGCTTGCGCCGCGGCGCAGGATCGTCGGCGTGACGGCGATGGACTCGACGTTGTTGACGGTCGTCGGGCAGCCGTAGAGGCCCATATTCGCCGGGAACGGCGGCTTGAGGCGCGGCTGGCCCTTCTTGCCTTCGAGGCTTTCGAGCAGCGCGGTCTCTTCACCGCAGATGTAGGCGCCGGCGCCGTGGTGAACGTAGATGTCGATATCGTAGCCGAGCTTGTTGTTCTTGCCGAGCAGGCCGGCCTCGTAGCACTCGTCGATGGCAGCCTGGAGCGCTTCACGCTCGCGGATGAACTCGCCGCGCACGTAGATATAGGCCGCATGCGCGCCCATGGCGAAGGAGGCGACGACGCAGCCTTCGATCAGCGTGTGCGGATCGTGGCGCAGGATATCGCGGTCCTTGCAGGTGCCGGGCTCGGATTCGTCGGCATTGACGACGAGGTAATGCGGACGGCCGTCGGATTCCTTCGGCATGAAGGACCACTTGAGGCCGGTCGGGAAGCCGGCGCCGCCACGACCGCGCAGGCCCGAGGCCTTGACCTCGTTGATGATCCAGTCACGGCCCTTTTCGAGCAGCTGCTTGGTGCCGTCCCAATGGCCGCGAGCCATGGCGCCCTTCAGCGACTTGTCCTTGGTGCCGTAGATATTGGTGAAGATGCGATCCTGGTCTTTAAGCATGATTCACCCCTTTACCGCGGCTTCTTGCCGAAGACGCGGATGTATTCCGCTTCACCGCCCTTGGCGAGCGCCTTGGCCTGCTTGACCCAGTCGTCGCGCTCGATGCGGCCCTTGAAATTCAGATAGAGATCGACCCACTCGCGCTCCGCCTTCTTCCATCCCGCGACTTGCGCGAAGGTGAAGATGCCGAGCTCGTGCAGCGTGCCCTCGATCTTCGGGCCGACGCCGGAAATGAGCTTGAGGTCATCGAGCGTTGCCGGGCGTTCGATGCCGGCCGGACGATTCTTGTCTTCCAGCGAAGGCTTGCCGACAGCGGCCGCGATCGGCTGCTTGGCGCTCGCATCGCCGCCTTCGGCACGCGTGTCGCCCTTCGCCTTGGTGTTGGCGGCAGCGTCCGTCTTGGCGGTCGCCGGCGTCTTCAGCTTCGGATTGGTCTCGTCGGCGTCCGTCTTGGCGCGGGCGGCGTTCGACGGGGGAACGCTGACGCTGTCCTCGTCGACCTTCTTGGCGCGCGTCGTGGTCTTCTTCGCAGCCGGTTCCGGTTCGTTCAGGCTGGTGAGGCCACCGGCCGGCGCGGAATAGATGCGGTCGATCTGCGTGCCCGGCGTGACGTCGGCGCCCTTGCCGGCGTCGAAACGGTCGATGATGTGCTCGAGCTGCGTCGGCGTCAGGTCTTCATAGCTGTCCTTGAAGATCATGATCATGGGCGCATTCACGCAAGCGCCCTGACACTCGACCTCTTCCCAGGAAAGCGTGCCGCTCTCGTTGAGGTGGAAGGGCTCGGCGTGGATGCGCTTCTTGCAGACGTTGATCAGGTCTTCCGCGCCGCGCAGCATGCAGGGCGTCGTGCCGCAGACCTGGACATGGGCGCGCGTGCCGACCGGCAGCAGCTGGAACTGGGTGTAGAAGGTCGCCACTTCCAGCACGCGGATATAGGCCATGTCGAGCATGTCGGCGACATATTCGATGGCCGCCTTGGTGACCCAGCCGTCCTGCTCCTGCGCCCGCATCAGCAGCGGAATGACCGCCGATTGCTGGCGGCCCTTCGGATACTTGTTGATCGTGGCCTTGGCCCAGGCCGCATTCTCCTTGGAGAAGGCGAAGCTGGCGGGCTGGACATTGTCATCGGCTAGTCGACGAACGGACATTCTGTAACGCCTTGTCTCAGTTAATCTGCCGGCGCCGCATTTCCGCCGTGTCGGCGAAAGCGCGGGCGTGGGCCGGCGTGTCGTTCTGAAGGAATACGAAAGCACAGCCTGCGGACGCACCACCCCGAGCACCGGCCTCAGCGAAGGCGGCGGCAGTCGGGATCGCGGCGGTCACGGCAAGGGCTGCGTTCGGCATCAGCGGTCAACCTCGCCGAACACGATGTCGAGGGAACCCAGGATCGCCGAAACGTCGGCGAGCTGGTGGCCGCGACAGATGAAGTCCATGGCCTGCAGGTGGGCATAACCCGGGGCGCGGATCTTGCAGCGATAGGGCTTGTTGGTGCCGTCGGCGACGACATAGACGCCGAACTCGCCCTTCGGCGCTTCCACGGCCGCGTACACTTCACCGGCCGGCACATGATAGCCTTCCGTGTAGAGCTTGAAGTGATGGATGAGCGCTTCCATCGAACGCTTCATCTGGCCGCGCTTCGGCGGAACCATCTTGCCGTCGATGGAGGAGACCGGGCCGACCTTGGCGTCGCCGAGCAGGCGGTCGACGCACTGGCGCATGATCTTCGCCGATTCACGCATTTCGATCATGCGGATGACGTAACGGTCGTAGCAGTCGCCGTTCTTGCCGATCGGAATGTCGAAGTCGAGGTCGGAATAGCACTCGTAGGGCTGCGAGCGACGCAGGTCCCAGGCCGCGCCCGAACCGCGCACCATCACGCCCGAGAAGCCCCAGGCCCAGCAATCTTCCAGCTTCACGACGCCGATATCGACGTTGCGCTGCTTGAAGATACGGTTGCCGGTCAAGAGCTCGTCGATGTCGTCGACGGTCTTCAGGAACGGATCGATCCACTTGCCGATGTCTTCCACCAGTTCGTGCGGCAGGTCCTGGTGGACGCCGCCCGGGCGGATATAGGCCGAGTGCATGCGCGCGCCGCAGGCACGCTCGTAGAACACCATCAGCTTCTCGCGCTCCTCGAAGCCCCAGAGCGGCGGCGTCAGCGCGCCGACGTCCATGGCCTGCGTGGTGACGTTAAGGAGGTGCGAGAGGATACGGCCGATTTCCGAATAGAGCACACGGATGAGCTGGCCACGGATCGGAACCTCGGTGCCGGTCAGCTTCTCGACGGCGAGCGCGAAGGCATGCTCCTGGTTCATCGGCGCCACGTAGTCGAGGCGGTCGAAATAGGGCACGGCCTGAAGATAGGTCTTCGTCTCGATCAGCTTCTCGGTGCCGCGATGCAGCAGGCCGATATGCGGGTCGACGCGCTCGACGATTTCGCCGTCGAGTTCGAGGACAAGACGCAGAACCCCGTGCGCCGCAGGGTGCTGCGGGCCGAAGTTGATGTTGAAGTTGCGAACGTTGTGCTCGTTCATGCCGCTTGCTCCAGAGGCCGGCGCCCTAGCGGGTCGCCCGACCCAAAATCAGTTCGTCTTCGCCTTCTCGTCGCCCGGCAGCACGTAATCCGTGCCTTCCCAGGGAGAGAGGAAGTCGAAGTTGCGGAATTCCTGCTTCAGCTCGACAGGCTCGTACACGACACGCTTGACCTCGTCGTCATAACGCACTTCCACGAAGCCGGTCGTCGGGAAGTCCTTGCGCAGCGGATGCCCCTCGAAACCGTAGTCGGTGAGGATGCGGCGCAGGTCCGGATGGCCGGTGAAGAGGATGCCGTACATGTCGTAGGCTTCGCGCTCGAACCAGTCGGCGCCCGGATAGACCGGGCAGGCGGACGGAACCGGCTGGTCCTCGCCGGTCGCGACCTTGACGCGGATGCGCAGGTTCTGGCGCGGCGACAGGAGGTGATAGACCACGTCGAAGCGCTCGGCGCGGGCCGGCCAGTCCACGCCGCAGATGTCGACGAGGTTGACGAAGCCGCACTGCACGTCGTCGCGCAGGAAGGTCAGAAGCTCGACGACGCGGGCGCCGTCCGTCTTCAGGGTGAGTTCGCCAAAGGCGATATCGGCGGAGGCGACGAGACCGCCGGCCGCTTCGCCGATATGGGAGGAAAGCTCCTGGAGGGCTTCGCTCATCGTGTCAGTCCCCTGCCCTTAACGTTCGATCGTACCGGTCCGGCGGATCTTCTTCTGCAGCAGGAGCACGCCGTAGAGGAGCGCTTCCGCCGTGGGAGGACAGCCTGGTACATAGATGTCGACCGGCACCACGCGGTCACAGCCGCGCACCACCGAATAGGAATAGTGATAGTAGCCACCGCCATTGGCGCAGGACCCCATCGAGATGACGTAGCGCGGCTCGGGCATCTGGTCGTAGACCTTGCGGAGCGCGGGGGCCATCTTGTTGGTCAGCGTGCCGGCGACGATCATGACGTCCGACTGGCGCGGCGAGGCGCGCGGCGCGAAGCCGAAGCGCTCGACGTCGTAACGCGGCATCGAGAGCTGCATCATCTCGACGGCGCAGCACGCCAGACCAAAGGTCATCCACATCAGCGAGCCGGTGCGGGCCCAGGTGATGAGTTCATCCGTGGAGGTGACAAGAAAGCCCTTGTCGGCGAGCTCGTTGTTGATCTCGCCGAAGAAGGCGTCGTTGCTGCCGACGGGCTTGCCCGTGTTGGGATCGATGATCCCCTTGGGCTGCGGCGCGACGAGCGTGTTGTTCGTATGAGCTACTCCCATTCGAGTGCTCCCTTCTTCCATTCATAGATGAAGCCGATGGTCAGGACACCGAGGAAGACCATCATGGACCAGAAGCCGAACCAGCCCATGTCGCCGAACGAAACGGCCCAGGGGAAGAGGAAGGCGACTTCCAGGTCGAAGATGATGAAGAGGATCGATACCAGATAGAAGCGGATATCGAATTTCATGCGCGCATCGTCGAACGCATTGAAGCCGCACTCGTAAGCGGAGAGCTTTTCCGAATCGGGGGCCTTGTATGCGACGGCGAACGGCGCGACCAGCAAGGCAATGCCGATCACGAGTGCGATACCGATGAAGATGGCGATCGGGATATAGGAACCGAGAAGTTCAGTCATTGGCGTCCATCCTGCCTGCTCGTGGCGCCGGAGAGACGCCTGATGGTCGAAGACCTGCAAGCCGATAAAGTATGTTGCAACGCCACGTCGTTAGCGCAGTGAGCGTCCCCGCGCAAGGCTTTGTCCGGCTTTCGCCGCAATCATTGTGTTCTTTTCCCTGTCGCTCCGAAGGCCGGGGACGGGCCTTTTTAAATCGTTACGATTCGATGAAAGGCGGAGCGCGGGACGTTTCGCCGCAGCCGCGGCGGAAAAGCCCGCCGCGGCCCCGCCCTTCCCTCAGTTCGCATTGAGATTGAGCATGGGGATCGAGCCGCCCGGCAGCATGGTGCGCGGCAGTTGCCCGTCCCATTTTTCCGCCTGCGTCAGCGAGACGAGGCCGGGATTGTCGCGTAGCGCATCGCCGCGCAGCTTGATGGCGCCGGCTTCCGCCTCCCCGCGCAGCTTGATCGCTTCCGCCTCGGCCTGCGCGGCCAGCCGCACGGCGTCGGCCTGGGCCTGCGCTTCGGCGCGGCGGGCATCGGCCTGGGCCCGCGCCTGCGTCACGGTGATCTCCGCCTGCACCTTCTCGCGCTCGGCGTTCTGGCGCAGGCGCTGTACCTCGACCTCCGCCAGCATGCGCTGCTCGATGCTCGCCTCGTAGGCATCGGAGAAGTCGATGTTCTCGATCTGCACGCTATCTATGATGACGGGGCCGGAAACGCCTTCCTGGATCGCCGTCGCCACCTCCGCATTGAGCCGCCCGCGCTCCTGGATGGCCGTCACCGCATTGAAGCGGCCGAAGACCGTCTTCGTTTCCTCGAAGACCTTGCGCTCGATGAGGCGCGACATCAGCCCGTCCTCGCCGCCATAGGTCGCGTAGACGTCCTGCACGCGATCGGCCGGGATGCGGTAGTTCACGGAAAGGCGGATATCGGCCGGCTGCTGGTCGCGGCTATAGGCCTCCATCTTCTCGTAGACGACGGCCTTGGACTGCACGGAGATCCGCACGACCGAATCGATCAGCGGCAGCTTGAAGCCGAGGCCCGGCTCCGCGGTGCCCGCGACGGCGCCGTAGCGCAGGATGACCCCGCGCTCACCCTGGTCGATGGTGTACCACGAACCGAACAGGATGCTGAGCGCCACGAGCGCGGCAAGGCCCGTCAAGGCTATGGTGACATTACGCATGCAAATCCCCTCTCTTCGCTCGGCAAGCTATACGAAGACGGGAATGCGGCCAGAAACATTCGGCGCGACGGGAAGAATTTCCACGAAAATGTGCCTCATGCGATGCATGAGGAAACGACGACAATGGCCTGAAAGGAAAGAAATGGCGCGAGTGACGGGGCTCGAACCCGCGACCTCCGGCGTGACAGGCCGGCACTCTAACCGACTGAGCTACACCCGCGCATCTTTGTGGCCTTGCGGCCCCGAATGATCGTCCGGTCCTTCGAGTGGCGCGAGTGACGGGGCTCGAACCCGCGACCTCCGGCGTGACAGGCCGGCACTCTAACCGACTGAGCTACACCCGCATTCCTCGAAAGCGACCGGATGACGAAGCATCCGTCCCGAGCGACCTGAGCCGTTCGATGAGCGGCTAACTACGGGGTTCGGGTTTGGGTGTCAAGCAGGTTTCAAGACAAAAGAATGACGCGTCGCGAAATGTTTCCACACCCTTGCCCATCTTCATGGGGCCGTTCAAAAAAATGCAAAAAACTTTGCGATTGCCTCTTGCGGTTCGATCCGGTTCCGCATAGATCACAGCCACCAACGCGGCGGGCGATTAGCTCAGTTGGTAGAGCGCCTCGTTTACACCGAGGATGTCGGGAGTTCGAGTCTCTCATCGCCCACCAAGCTTTTTCGTGCAAGGCTCTGTTTTTACAGGGCCTTTTGCTTTTTCAGGGATAGTCAAACCCCTCACCTTCCCTCTTTCAGCGCCCGTTGATTCCATTGAGAAACTTCTTTCGCTTCCCCCACCCTTTTGAGAAGCAAAATAGGGCCGCAGCGATGGATCAACTCAACGAATCGCTACCCCTCTCAGACACCGCCACTTCGATGTAGCGGAGGAGACGCAACGGTGGGGGGCGGCTTACACCGCCCCGAAATGCTATGCAGCTCTAAGTGTGCCCCGCCTCTTTTTGCACTTGCGATACCAGACGTTGGCTAGCGCCTTCCAGTGCGGCATCCGATGCGTCTCGGCGAACCGTTTCGCGTCTTCCTCCGCCGTATAGAGGAGGTCAATAATCGCCGAGGTAATATCCTCGCCGGACACATGGCCAGCGAACTCGGAATCTGTCAGCAGGAATTCTACCGCTTTTATATGAGTAGCAGTAATCAGGCCTCGCTCGGCGTCTGCGATGATTTCAAGAACCTGCCGCGCCATTATTCTGCCGCGACGAGCGATCAGTCCTTCAATCTGCTTGACTGCAATGGTCTGACGGGACCCGTCACTGATCTGAGAATTTGGCGCCCGCAGTAGCCTCACATTCGCCGCCTTGCACGTTAGCTCTAGCGTAAGCGCGTCCTCGTCTCCGGCAGCTACAGCTGCCTGGTGGAGTTGTAAACTCGTAACACCAAGATTTTGAGTATTCTGCCCGATGAAAGCTTTCGCTTGGGCTACCGTGTCATCAGCCTCAACGATCATCACCGGAATAGTTTCAACGTGAGGATTTGAGGCTGCAGCAATGGCGGTATGCTGGCCATCCAGCACTTTAAGGACGGTCTGCCCTTCGTGATCAGCGTATGCACATATCGGTGGCTTGAACCTCGCCCAATCGAAGCCCTCCACAATCCTACGAATTTGCCTTAGGCCTCGCTCACCGATGTCCCTTTGATATGCAGGATCTACAAAGAGCTGTTCTGGCCGGATGATTTCGAAGATCGGCATACCTGTAGACGGCACCGCGGGGATCAACCCACTTATGCTGACCGGCGTAATAGTTCGCACATTGTCTTGCATTTCCTCTCCTCTCTAAGTTTCGACGAGAGGCTATGCGCATGACCTTCTAGGCGTCCAAGCGGGATCGATATCGTGCTTTCTCCGCGGATAACATCCACATGCTCCGCCCCACTTTGAACCGATACCTGGAACAAGGCAGCGACCACTCGACAACCTCAGATCGATCTGCTTTGATCGAAGCGCAATTCTGGGGGATACAATGAAATTCAAATACATCGCTGCCGCGCTCGCCGCGGCTGCTGCGACTTCCTGCGCAAAACGGCCTGATGCAATCGTGCCTGCCGACATTCCCATGGCCGCCTATACCGGTCAAACCTGCCCTGCCCTTCAAACGGAACTAGCAAAGGAAAAGGCAGCCCTATCCGCGGTCTCGAAACAGCAACACGACGCAGCTAATGGCGATGCCTTCGGCGTGTTCTTGATCGGCGTGCCGATGTCGAGCACATTCGGCGGCGACAAAGAAGGACAGGTTGCCGTGGCTAAAGGGAAGGTTCAAGCGATTGAGAATGCCATGAAGAGCAAGGGATGTGGGGCGTAGGTAGTACCTCGCCGAGTTCAACGGGAGAAGGCTTATGACATCGAACAATGCAGATTTGATAAGCGACGATGAACTTTCCAGTCGCGAGAAGAGCATATTCGACTATCCCGAGTACCGCGTATTCTACTTTGAAAGCGGCACATCCGCAGAGAAATGGGTAGACTCGATAAACGGACGCGCGCTCGTATCGCTAGGCGGTGGCAACTCTCTTCACTACTTCCGAATCGAAGCCCGCGGAGGCCACCAGTTCTCCACACGATACGACTGCGTCTATAGGCAAGCAGGCCCCGAGATCGATGAGAAAGCGGAAGGCGTGAACGGAGTAGCGTGTCCGAACCTTCCGAACTTGTCGGACGGCAGATACATCAAGCGATTTGGCGCCGCGCTGATCTACAATTCGTCCAGCCGCCCCTTCTCGATCGCCTACCGTGGCTGGATTTCTCAACACAAGAACCCAGGCATGCGCGTACCTGACCCTAGCGAAGGCTGGTGGTATACCGGGATTGGTGCGAAATGTGGGACAGCTGAGCATGAGCATTGGATTACGGCTATGGAGTTCCGCGCGAGTCCAGGGATCGCTTAATCGCCTGGAGAACTTTCTGCCAGGCACATCGCCAGACGTAAGGGGACGACGCATTGATGGGATGAGCGGGGCCGAGGCCCCGCAACCCAATTTACACCAGTTTCTGCAGCCGGTTTTTGCGATCGCTTTCTATTGCGCCACGGATCGTTGTCGCTGCAATCCTAGTTTCAGTCTTGCACGCTATATACCCGTGTGCATCCTGATCCTCGATGCGCTCGACCGCGAGCGCTTCCGATGCCATCGTGTAAGCCAGTTCGGAAAGCGACATGTGGTCACGCAGGCTCGCCTTGGGATGGAGCTTCTTCGACACTTTCAGCTCTTTAGCCGTACCTCCAAGCAGATGCTTGTAGAGTTCGTTGGTGCAGTTCGCATACTCCACGCCAGCCTTAACACCACGCTGGTTGAGTGTGTCCGTGTAGGTGCGACGAACCCGCTTGCCAATTTCGCGGCTTTTCTCGAACGCTTCGTCTCGGCGCCGCTTGTTCTCCCTGATTTCGTCGTGAAGCGTCTCATCCCCCTTCTTGAATCGAAGGAAGACGTCACGGATTTCGACTGCAAGTCCCGGGGACAGATATGACGCATATCCCAGCGCGAGGTTTTCGTGAGCCCAAGTCCCACCATCCGCGCCACGCTTAGTGTAAACTATTGATTTCGTTTCCTCTTTTGTCCAAAGGCGGGATTTTCCCGTGTTTTTCTTTAGAAGGACGACATATTCCTTTGCGTAGGAGTCCAGACGCATCCAATCTGCGGGGGTTTGGTTCTTCGAAAAACCAGCGGCACGGTGAATGTCGTTCAAACACACGAGGCCATTGCTATCGACCCGAATACGGGACTGCTTGAAAAGCATCACTTTCATTTCCGCCATAAGACATAAACCTTTCGTTATGTCGTTATGCGGAGGCCAGCAACTCTTGACATCCAAAAATTAATGAATACATGGACACCATGTGATCACATAGCCTGCCGCAAGGTTGGTACTTCAGGCCCGGATGGTGCGCTAACACCATCCGGGCCGCTCTATTTTTGATTTGCAGATGCAAATCTCGGATCATATCGGTGGTTGATCTGCCTTATTCAAGGCAAGCGGTAACGTTTTCTTTACCGATCATTGATTTTCCGGAACCTCGCCGCTAGCCCGCCCTCACCGGCGGGCTTTTTCATATCGAGATGGTCCGATCCCAAACAGGGGCTGATCCGACAATATCGCGAATGATCTGCCGCGCCCTAACAGCCGCGGCAGGTGTTGCTCTTCCACTCAGGATGATCGCCTGGGCAGTGTAGGTAATCTCGATCTGGCATTGAGAGCAGATATCATCATAGGCGATAGCCGCAGCCAGAGATGCACGGAGTCCCGCGCTGGCGGGGCCAGCGCTGAAATCCATTGCCATGTCCCTTGAACTCCTGCCGGCTTTTATCCGGCGATAGCTTGTTTAGAGACAACGGAAATTGGGAGTGAAGGTTCCGGCCACCCTTCCAACATTACCCTCAGGGCAAGAATCCGTCGCCAGATTGGTTGACTCTACCCCGAAACGGAACATATTGAGAACAAACCGGCGCTGCCGGTCACCCATCATAGACCCGAAATTGACGCCGACTGTGGCATCTCACAGGAGAACGACGACGTGCGCCCGCTCGAAATGCAAAACCCCGAGTCTCAAAACGAAATCGATGAAGCGCTGGCTTGGCACGATGGAGACGCCCGCGCTGCGATCGCCACGCTCCTCGCCGATTGTGCTTACCTGCGCTGGCAGCTTGCGATAGCCCGCAGAGCGATGGGCGCCGGTTTCACCCGCGGCTGGCGACCTCACCTTGAGCGCGAGTGAAACAGATGGACATAATAGAAGATGCTTGGGAAGGTAGTGCCGATGGCCACCTGCTTTAATCGGTCGAGCCGGGACCACGGGAGCAAGGATATGTTTCACCAGGAATTGAACGCACATTTCAGAAGTTCGCCAGGCAGAATAATATGTCTCGTGACGAGGCGTTGGCATTCATCGTGCGCGACTGGCTGATGGGACAAAGTCTGCACTCGCTGGCTGACGACCTGGACCCGGAGGAAATACCAGCATCCCTCCTGACGGGCTTGAACGAAGGCGCTGACCAAGATCGGCGCTGAGTTCGAAGGTGACCAGCGAGTAGATTTAACGGAGGGGAAAATGAAGCTGGCGCCAGAGATTGAAGACGCCTTGGACCGCTTTGCCTTGGAGCAGGACCTCACGCGCGAGGAGGCGTTTGCGGTTATCGCTGAGGATTGGTTGATCGGGCAAGGGTATCTCCGCGCGGATGAGGGTGATGAGGAGACAACAGAGCCGGTTCAAAACTGAGCTTGATGCGTGCGACAGGCTTCTTGTTGGCCCTGAGTTCCTAATGACGGATTTACGGAGTTGCCAAGCCGACAAAACTAACGCAACGTTCGCCGCGATTTGGAGAGCACGTCATGGCACATCGTACTAAGGATGAAGCGCAGTTGCGGATGGCGATGGGCGTTGCGCGCGTTGCCATGCGCCAAGGCCTCGAACCGTCAGAAGGCGTGAAACTGCTCAGAGAGTATTTTGCCACGGTACAGGCGTTAGAGAGCTCTCCTCCGGCCGGAGCTTGTCAGCAGTCAGAAGTGACGAGAACGCGCCGCCTTTCCGAATAGTCCTACCCTACCGGGTTTTTGTTCGAACCTCCGCCTTCACCATGCCGCAGTCTATCTGGTCGGAATGCAACATGGCCATCTCGATCATGTACGCGAGTTGCCAATCGCTGGCCTCCGCCTGTGACCTGAGTTCACGCAACATTTGCGTGATGTAGCTTCCGGATTTCCTCCCCGTTGTGCCTTCGCTCGCTACGAGCGATTGTTTGGGCCGTGCGTCCATGATGAACCCCCTCAAGGTTACGATCTGCAACTCAAACGATAGCTCAGCTGTGACATCAATCAATTCGAATAAATGAACGATGACATTTCACACGCAATAATTGGAGTTCTTTACTCAACACAACCAGTTCATCGGGCGCGAAACGAGAGCGAATTTTTGCTCGACTCCTCCACCGCCAGCATTAAAATGGGTCTCAATAACTGAGGGGTCTTTGCCATGACGCACCAGATCGGTTATTGTCTCCTCATTGGCATCTGCACCGCGGCGCTCTTGTGGCTCGCGTGGGCCTTTATCTAAGGCTTGTTCCGGCCGCCGTCGCTTCCCTCTACGCCCCAGCCCATCCGTCGACAGAGTTCTTCTCCGGCGCGAACGGCCTCCCCGCGAGAGCCATAGGGACCATTCAGGTAGTAGGAAGCCCCTCGGAATACGACCAGCGCGCTCTTTCCGACCACATCGAACATGATCTGCATGTCAGGTTCATACTTCACGGGTTTGATGCCTTCCTGCCCGAGTTGGGGCGAACGCGCCCGTTTGACCAGCAGAGCTGGTGCGTTTCTGGTCAGTGAAAATGGCTGTGATCGGGGCGTCCCCCCCCCCCCCGAACTGGCTGTGAACAATCTGATCGGGGTATTGTTCCGAGACAGACCCTACCACGACACTCACTGCCAATGGAACAAAATTACATAAGGCTAGTTTGAAGCGATCTCGCTCCGGTCCCGAGCGAGCTCTTGGGAGAGGCGAGCCTTCTTGGCTATGGGAAGGTTCGTCTCTTTTTTCACCGCGTATCGACAGCCACTCCAGGGAGTATCTGCTGACGGCTTTCCTCGGATCGCAGAACATGCCATCTGTAGGCGCCCGAAAGGGCGCGGGTGCCTTGGGAGAGCCAAAATCTTCAAGGCGCAGGTCCGGGGGCTTGTTCGGCGGCGCGACTCCCCTGTTGCGTCGCCGCCCGTCGGAACAATTTTCGCGCGCGCCCGTTCTGAAACGCCACTCTACTTAGTTCAGCCTTTTGCCCCGCCTCGCGCGGGGCGCTTTATATAGCGTGAGGTTTGAGATGGACCCGGGCAGATGGAATGAGCCGGTCACGTTCGAGACGCAGCGGCTCGGGCAGTACCGCACCGTAACCAGCACGGAGGAGGCAGCACGCGCCCTGCTCACGGATTGGCCTGTGCAATCCGGCCACGCCTTCATGAAAGCGCAGAAAGCTTGCCTGGCGGTGCTGGAGGGACGGAAGAAGCCGGCCGACGCGCGAGAGGCTTTCCTGAAGGCGGCGGATGAGCCTGAGGTATTTGTCAGGTGAGCATGACGAGTGTCACCGGCCTCCAGGGAACGCGGCCTTAACCGCTTCACCGGCCAGACTGGTGACATTGACATTGTCCATGTCGTCATCCCGGAAGCGTCGGAATGCACCGATCAAGACCACTATCGTAATCGCAGTGATGGACGTAATTGGCGCCAAGAACATGACGATCGCGACGGACTGCGGAACCGTGATCAAAGAGCCCCAGAAATAACTGTGCACGGTATGCCATACTGTGACACCCATAAAAATCATCGTCACAACCGCAAGTCCAAAAGCCGTGTAACGCATACGTATACGCTGCCGCACTTCGCTAATCAGTAGCCCGCGGTGCGTGGATTCGTCACTGAGGCGGGCGCTGTCTCCCTCCAGTTCAAGTCTCGCAATCCGCCGCTCCAACTCCGACACGGCGTCGTGCGCCAGCGTCAGGTCTTCCGTTGGCGGCGGAATGCTCTCTTCAACCATTAGCGGCCTGACGACGTTTCATTTCATAATGCGGTCTAATCAGGTCATCGGGGATAGGCGCGAAATACCCCCACCTACGGGTAGCCTGATCCCAAGGACCATTCTGTTCGTGCGTCAAATCTGACAACTGCATTGCCGACAGGCGGCCGTACCCATTGTAGATTTGCTCCAAGAGGTCGTTGTCGTTCGCCGACATTGGCAGCGATGTTACGGGAACCGGTATCGCTGCTTCGATGCCTTGCTGACGGAAGGCGTTGTATACATCTGGAATAACCGGCCCATACTTCCAAGCCTCAATTTTATTTATGATGAGCGGAGACCGCCGCATTTCCAGGTGCCAGCCGTGCGCAATATACACAAGCTTTAGCAACTGCATAATGGACAGCCGACGGCCATCACGCGCAGCGCGCGTCACGAACCAGTTGGCTATTTGTCGTGCGTCGTACATCTAACCCTCCTGTTCGCTGATGTGATTCTGCATTGCTTAGATAGGTACGCTTAACACGATTACACAGATAATGTCTTTAATCGTCGTTACGTTCCTCTACTAGCGGCCTCCACTCAGTCCGTGCGCGTGATCAAACCTGCTTGGCCTCCAAGGTGGCAAGCGACCGCATGATAGCCTTCTGGTCGTCGCGCATCTCCTTCAGCGTGTCGTCGGTGCGCTTCATGTGGCTGTCGAGATCCACACGTCGAACATAGCCGTTCGCCATGTCGTCGCGCACCCGGTTGACGCGCTCGTGGAGCTGGTCGTCTCCGGCCTTGATCTGTTCGACCACATTGTCGAGGCGGGTATTGACGGCGTGCAGGGCCGTGATGGCGATGCCGGCGACGGCGAGGACCACGCCCACCGCCGTACCAATAAGCCACTGGAGATCGCTCACAGTCATTTCTTGCACCCCGCGTCCTGCTGGCATTGCCGATTGTTCGAATTGATCGCCGGCCCGGCCGTGGTGTCGTCTGCCGCCAGCCGGGCCGCTTGGGCGTCGGAGAAGCGCACCATCTGGTAGCCGCTCCCGTTAATCGCAGCCGGCGTCTGGCAGCCGGCTATCGCGCATAAGCACAAGGCAGCGATCACGAGACGGCAAAGAGCGAAAGGTCGCATTGTTCTTCTCCAGTTCCTGAATGCGGTTGATGGCCTCGACGGCGGCGATGGCGGCTGTCTCCTGCCGCGCTTCCCTCTTGCCGAGGTAATGGGCGGCCGGGGCGACGAGCAGCGCGCCGAGAGCAAAGCCCCCGGCGATCTTGGCGGCGTCGACGAGGCCGATCATGCCTCGAACTCCGCCTTGAGCTCCTTGACCGCCTTCGCCAGGTCGAAGCGGCGTTTGATGGCATAGGCGGCGAACAGAGCGACGATGACGACGATAGCGAGCTGCACGCGGTAATCCTGAAAGACGGCAAGCAGCGGCACGAGGACGGTCGTGATGATCCACTGCCAAACCGTCTTCGACTTCATGGGCGACTGCTCCAGCTCGCCCGGATCGGCCACCACCGGCTTTTCAACGATAACCGGCTTCGGCTTGGCGGCCGCCACGTCGGCGCGCGCGGTGGCGAGCACCTGATCGAGAACCGCCTCGATCTTCTCCGGCTTCACCAGCGCCTTGTTCAGGCCGTCGCCGGCATAGAAGGACTGGCCGCGCTCCACGTCGCGATGCTTGCCCCGCGTGGCGATGAGGACAGGGAACGACGCCCATTCCTGCGCCAGCCTCTTGCCGAACTCGGTGCGGGTGAGCTTGCCGGCTACGAAAAGCTCGTAGCCGCGGCGCAGGAGGAGCGCATAGCCGAGCTGATCTTGAAACGCGGGCGTGAAGACGTCGTCCCCACTGATCGACGGGTTTTCCTTGGCGAGGTCGATCAGGGTTGCCCGCATGCACTGGTAGCCGCCGGCCGCGCTGGAGCCGAAATTCTTCGACCACCCACGCTGGGCGTCGATGATGTCGCCATAGGTCATGGACGTGAGCGGTTTCGGCAGACGGTCCTGCTTGTTGTTGTAGATGACGTCATAGGACGCGCGGTCGTCCCGGCCGACTTCAGTCTTTCGAATGAAGGCGAGCAGGATCGCCGCGCCACGAGGAATGGTGCGATTCATGATGTTTCTCCAGATTGAAGATGGTGAGGCGCTATTCCCGCGCCTTGCTCCGCGTTCGCGTCAGCACCCACCAGGCCGCCGTCGCGAAGGTCATGATCAGCCCCATGAGAGGGCCGCCAGCGCTCGCCGCCACGCATGCGCAGAGCTTGATATGCGTGGTGAGCGTCACGACGCCAGCATCAAAGGCGGCGTCGTGATCGAGGCAACAATGCAGCCATTCGCTGCCGGTCCCGCCGAGCCATGCCGGCCAGCCATCGAACCAGAAGGTGCAGCGGCCGTCACTCATCGCCGCCGACCCCGAAAGCGGCATCGACCGCCGCGAAGGTGGTAACTTCGCCGGCCGCGATGCCGGCCTGTACCGCCGCCTCGGTGGCGAACGCCATCCGGACATGCAGTCGCACCGCATCGGACAGCGAGACGAACTCGGCATTGCTCAGAAGCCGAAATTCGCCGTCAGCGAACTTCCATCCATCCGGATCGTCCCTGACGCCCTCGGAAATGGCCAGGCGCTCGGCGATGATCTTCGATTGGCTCTCACGGTCGCTATGGACCAGGACCCCGTTCCAGATCGCGCCGCCAGTCTCGATCCGCCAGCGCAGGTCCGATGCATAAGCCACGAGCTCGTCGACTGTGATCGGCGGCGGCGGCGGCGGGGAAAACTCGCCGGTGTGAGCATCGTAGAGATCGCCAATTCCGGCTGTATCCGATGCGACGAGCGTTGCCCCCTCAATCTCGAACCCCTCAGGCGCTAGGATGGTGTTGATGACGACACCGTTTTCGATAACAGCGTGCCTCATCCGATCACCCTCACTTTCACACGGCCTGCGCCGCCCGGCTGCCCGCGTCCACCGCCACCGCCCGGAACTTCACCGGCTGTATTGGTGCCGCCGCCATTTCCGCCGAAATTGCTAAGACCGCCGACCGTTCCGATACCGCCGCCGCCGCCGCCGTAATTTGCAAAGTTATTGGCAGCTCCAGCGCCACCGCCGAAATCCCAACCATCAGAACTACCAGTACCGGCACTTCTTCCGCCTCCGGCCCCGCCACCACCATTGGCACCCGGGGTGGTTCCGTTAGCGTTACCGCCATGCCCACCGGCACCAAACATACCGCCACCGCCGCCGTGGCCACCGCCACCACCGCCCGACGATGTGCCTTGACCACCACCGCCGCCGCCATAGGCGACAACGTAAGAGCCGAATGAGGAATTGCCGCCGTTAGTTGATCCTGTACCACCTATGCCGCCAGCGCCGACGCTAACGCTAACAACAGATGTAACGTCGGCGGCTCTCAAAATTTTGTAATTATAAGAGCCGCCGCCGCCGAAACCGCCACCCGATGCGCCTAAACCGCCGCCGCCGCCAGCGCCCCATACTTCGACGAATACGATTGCTTCTGCGGACAGTCCTTCCGGCTTTGTCCAATTCCCCGATACATCGAACTGTTGGAAGTCGATGTTCGCACCGCCACCGCTCTCATTGCTGGCGACGGACAGGATACGGAATTCTCCGCCGAGGAAGACCACATAATAGGCCGTACCGGCGCTGAAGTCCCCGGCCGCAAGAGCTTCACCGCCAGCCTTCACCAGATCGTAATAGGGGTTGGTCGCCCCGACCCGAAGCCGGCAAGGCCCGGTATTGGTTGCGCTCGGCTGGATGAAAAAGCCCATGCCCGCGACCACGTCCGCGTCGAGCACGGGGTCAACGGTGATCGTGTAGTCATTCGCGCTGTTCACAACCGAAGTCGGCTTCAGCGCCATGGAATCAAAGAGCATGCCCACTTTGGCCGCGACGGCGTCCATATAGTCGGGACCGGTTACCGGCCCAGGCGAAAGGGATGTCGGAAGCTTGCGATCCGCCATTTCTCATTCCTTCAGTTTTTGGGGTTTTCAAGCCGCCCAGATCTGCGGCGCTTCGTCGACGGCGGTGATGTTCGCCGTCAGGTCTTTTCCGTTGGAGACTTCGGTAACAATAAGGCGCTTCGTCTCGCGCCCCGCCAGGCCGACCACCACAAGGCAACCCTCCCCGATCTCGGCAATCAGCGGGCCGCCATCGAACGGAGAGCCGGCCGTCTCGTCATTCGGAACCGGCGTTTCGAACATCAGCGTGCCCGTCTCGCCGGCGGCGTTCGAAAGCGCGTGGACGGATAGCGCGCCATCCGTGCGACGGATCGCTATGCCGGTGTGAAGCCCGACGTCCAGCATATCCGGCACGGCAAGCATGTTGGCGACAGCCAGCATGTCGGGCGCGTTCTTTACCTCGATCCTCGTATCGAGGACGATCCCGATCACGTTGTCCCCCGTGCCGTCGAGCAGCACCGATTTGACGCGGCCATAGCCATAGTGACGCGCGAGGATGTCGTGCCCGACAGCGATGAGGGAGCCGCGCCGGCAGACGATGGCCTCGGCCGGCGAGGTCCAGCTATAGAACGTCGCGCGGTGCTCGGCTTGGGCGAGATCGAAGCTTGCGCGCTTGATGATCTTCGCCTCGGACACAAAGCCGTCGAAAGAAACCTGCTCCGTGCGCGCATCGGTGCCTTCCGCGCCCTTGCGATATACGACGATCTGTTTCGAGGAGTAATCAACGTCCTCGTCGCGGTAGTTCACACGGAAACCGGCCGGCACCCGGGCAAAGGCCTTCTTCCAGCCAAAGCCCGCCATGTTTCGCGGCGAGAACACCTGCACCGGCGCTTCTTCCGATCGGTCATAGTCCCGAACGATTCCATAGAATTCGGATTGATACGGTCGGGCGTAACCGCAGGAGGCGATGATGCGCAGGAGATCCTGCAAGCCATCGCCTTCCGCCACCATATCGCAGGTAAAATCCCCGTCGATGCACGCTTGCCGCCATTCAAGAAGGCCGTCGAGATCGATGATATCCTCGGGGACCGGGTCGAAGTTGAGCGGCCCGGTCAGAACGTCGAGGAAGTGCGGCGCCGGGTTCGGGGTCGTGATGAGATCGTGCCAGCCCGTACCGTCCCAATCGCGTACATAGCCCGAGGCCTTCACCGACAGACGGCCGATAGAACGATTCCGGGCCTTGAGGGCGATAAGGGCAAGATTCTTCTGGTTGACCGGGTACTGCATGCGGATCGAGACGATGCGGCGGATCTGTATCCGGTCGAGCAGCCCCTCGCGTGTCAGCGGCAAGGTGCCGCTGGCCGTTGCCCCATAGAAGTCCAGGATATTGCCGCTGTAGACATAGGTATCGGAGTTGAACAGATTGTCACGGATGGTTGCGCCCCGGATGATCTCAATCTCGTAGATGCCGGCCGGCCAGTCCTCTGCAGAAAGGAAGACCGAAACCGTGTCGGCCGAGAGCAGAACATTGCGCACGTTCGTCGTAAGATTGGTACCGTTGCGATAGATATCCCCTCCGGGCCCGGCCGAGAAATAGTCATCGGCGAACCAATCGTCGCCAAGCGGCAGGACATTCTGGCCCGGCACCTTCTTACGCGCCTCGATAAAGCCGCGACCTGTGGGCGGCAGGATCAAGGTGCCGTCGAATGCCTTGCCGAAGAAGAATTTCACCTGAACGCGCCGCTGCGCCTGGGTGGCATCCATATAGTGCAGTTCCGGCAGATACCGCCAGTCAGGATCGCCACGGCGGCGCATGCGGATGCGGATCGGAATTCGGAGCTTCTGCGCTTGGTCCTGCTGTCGCGTCAGGCCGGCGATGAAGAAGTGCACCCATGCCTCGTCAGGGCTGTCTGCGGTCGCCATGCCGTGCCAGACAGGAAGAGGAGCGGCGAAAAGCGCCAGGTCTTCCGCGTCCGTGCCATGCACCGACATTTCGGTGTTGAGATCATAGGTGCGCCCCTGCCGGCGCGTCAGCTCAAGCCGACGTTCGCCGGGAAGGCCCTCGCGCGTTTCGATCACGAGGTCACTATCGACCTTCGACATATCCCATGTCGTGTCGCCGAGACGGATATCCTCCAGCTTGTGCGGGCCGGCAAGGACGTGCACCGCCTCGACAAACTCGTCCTGCCCGATCAACTCGACAATCGGCTCAAAGGCGAAGGGAGGAAACACGCGTCGAGTGCCAATGACGCGCGGAATGGCGGCGTTAGGCTCCAGTACATTGCCGGAAACGCCGGCCGGCTCCAACTCAATGGCATCGCTCTTGTTTTGCTGCTGACTGCGCACCGGAGGAGAGGACAGCGCACCAATCACAAGCGAGCCGACGATACCGATGGACGCGGCGAGGATCTTGGCGCCGATGGAGCCGGCGGCAATCCCGAGGCTTGGAATGCCCACCGTAGCGATACCGGCCGTGACGAAGGACAGCGCGAGCGCGGCGACCAGACCAAAGATGCCCTTGCGGCCACCGCCGCGGCCACCCTGCGGCGCATAGTGAAAGGTGACCCCAACGATGACTTCCGACGTCGAAGCCTTCGGCCTGACGAGCTGCCAAAGCGCGCGCGGCACCTCGGCGCCGTTGACCATCACCGCGCCGTGCTCGTCGAAGTCGGTCGGCAGGCACTCCATCGCCTCGACGATCTGCGCCACCGTCACGCCCGGTTTCCAGAGAGCAACCTCCGGCGAGCCGAGCTTGAACGGTTCCCGCCATACGGCGAGGACATGACCTTCACACTGCTGCATCAGGCACCATCCGGTGGCGCCGGAAGCAGGCCACCCGTTCGCGGATTGAAAAATGGTTGAGCGGGACGATCACCGCGGCACTCGCCTCCTCAACATGAAGGATGCCGAGCGGGCCACCGTTGCGCACCGGAAGCAGAACGCCGACATGGCAGACAAGGCGCGATCCATGGTGGCGCATCACGCAGACGTCATAGGCCTGCAACGCTCCGGGGTCCGCAGCGCGCCAGACTTCATCATCCTTGCCGACGTCGATCTCGCGGCTCACCTTCATCAAGGCATGCGCGTCGATCTCGCCATAAGACGGAAGGTCAATGCCGAGATCGGCGGCATAGACCAGCCGGACAAGACCCCAACAGTCCGCGCCGGCCATGTTGCGCCCCTTGCTGACGAAGGGCACGCCGACATAGGTCATCGCCGACATCACCAATAGAGCCCCGGAAAGCGGTTCTGCGTCGCCCGCAACGCCGGCCAGGTCTCCTGGGTGTAGTCCCACGACCGTATCGTGCCGGTGAGTTGCAGGACATCTCCGTCGACGTCGGTGAGGTACAGGTGACGGGCCGCATAGACCCGCTCGACGGAACCATCCAACGGCACGCGCGGCGTCACCGTCATATCGAACTGCGAACCGGCGATGACCTCGATGTCGAGCCGGGGCGGCGAGACTGCATCCCGCACCGCCTCGCCGATCCGCCGGTCCACGTTCTGCACCGTCAGCCGCGCCGTCGGCGCCTCCTCGGTATCGGAGAGGAGGGATATCTCGAACTCGAACCCCTGATAGCGGTTGCCGTCCAGCATGTAATCGGCCGGGTCCGACACGACCCGCACCGGCTCCGGCAGGGAGCGGTGACGGATCGTCAGGAAGATGAGGAAGATTTCCGCAGACTCCTGACGCTCAAGTTCGCGGCGGGCGGACTGTGGAATGTCGCGCTCGATCATCGATATCAACCAGTCTGTGAAATCGGCCGCCTAAGGCAGAACCATGAGATTGAAGCTCACCAGCCAAAGCATCGCGGCATGCCGGCGCACCGTATAAAGCTGGTCACCCACCATCTTGACGGTGGCATCCGCACGGGTGCGCGGATGCTTGATCGTGAAAGGCAACGTTCCGCCTCGGATGGTGCCGCGCACGAATGTCTCGAACGTCGTCACCTGGACCGATGTCATCTTGAAGGTGGCCGGAAACTGCGACGTCCAGACGGAGGCACGCAGACGATCGATCGGCGGACCGACCTCCGGCTCGAACGTGACTTTCGGGCTCTCGATCGTTTCCTCGTGTTCGGCGATCGGGCACGGCGGAAGCGTGACAGGCCAGACCGCGGTCATCGCGTCACCTTCACCGGGCGCGCGCCGAAGCGTCCGCCCATCGACTTGTCAAATCCGCCCGAGGCAAATTCGTCCTTCACGCGACTGATGATCACGTCGATGATCTCCTCGCCATTGCTGCCCCGTCGGCGCTGCTGCTGCTTCTCGACGCCGGCATTGTCGATGATGTTGACGGTCGTTCCTCCACCCGACCCGCCGACGGCGCCGGAGGTCTTCTGGATGGCCGGCATGCGAAGATCGACGGGAATGCGCCGGCCGTCCGGCAGTGGAACGGCCGCCTCCGGCCCGGCCTCGCCGAAGATCGCCGCCGAGCGCGAGATGCCGCCGCCCGCAAAGGTGCGGATCGGCTGCGGGCGCCCATGAGCGGCAATCCCGCCCCTGGCATGGAAGAACATCTTGAAGATGTCGCCAAAACCGCCAGCGCCGCCGGAGCCATCGCCGAAGATGCTGTTGAGCGAAATGTCGATCAGCCGGTCGACGACCTTGTCGAGCGCGTTTGCGAGGGCCTCCGAGGCGGAGACCCCATTGCGCAGATCGGAGATGAAGCCGCCCACAAGTTCCTTGCCGAAGCCTGCGAGCTCGCGCGCGGCATCGGCGGTGCGCTGCTGGGACTCCTTCAGCTTCTCCGAAGCGGAAGTCGCCTTCGCATAGTTCTCGGCAAGCCCCGAAATCTGCTCACGCAGTTGCGGTGTCAGCTCGACGCCCGCCCGCTGCGCCTCGGCAAGGAGCTGCTGCTCGATGCGTGCCTTCTGGACCGCATAGCCATAGTCGTTGACCAACGGATTCAGCTTGGCCTGCGCCTCGTATTCGGCGTTCAACGCCTCGATACGGGCCTGAACCTGCTTGAGGTCGCCGCTGAAGATGTCCATCGGCGAGCGCTTGCCAATGCCCGCATCCTTCAAGGAATAACCGGTGCCCGAGAGGAAGGCCTGGGCTTCTTGCTGCCGGCGGCCCTTATTTATGCCTTTGTTATCGGACCCGAGGGCGGCAATCGCCTGCGCGACGGCTTCCGGTCCGCCCCCATTGTTGATGGCGTCAACGATGCGCTTCGGCAACTCACCGTAATTGTAGGCGATTGACGTTAAAGCAGCCTGTTGCCCGTCGTTCAACGACTTCCACGTCTCGATCCCAACCGCCTTCTGAATGCCGTCCTGAAATTCCACAAGGCGACGCTCAAGGTCGCGTTGCGCGTCGGCAAGCGTGACGACTGTGTCCTTCGTGACCTTCTCGATTTCTCCGTTGGCCCGCGTCACAGTGTCGGACCCAAAGCCTACGCGATAGGCGTTCACGTCCCATTTGGCCGTCGAAATGAACCCTTCGAAGCCCTTGACCATCTGCGCCGCGGCGCTCTCACCCGCGACACGGTAACGCTCTTCCGCAGCCCTGAACGAATTTCGCTGGTCCTCGTTGAGAAACTGGCCACCTCCAGAGAAAATTGGAGACAATTGGCCCAGCGGCGTCTTGTTGACCTGTTCCTGCAAAGATCGATAGTTCTTGGCGAATTCGGCCAGCTGTTGAATGGCGGCTGTCGTCGCGGGAATAAGGTCGTTTCTGATCTTGCCGGCGACTGCCGAAATGGCACCGCCACCTTCTGTTCCAAGGCCAAGCGCCTGTGACGTTAAAGCCGCAATGGCTTCCTTGGCCTGATCTCCCGAGAGACGAACGAGCCCGAGGTGATCGGACACCTTCTCCAGATGCTCCTGAAGCGGAATGGACTCCTGCGCGGACAGGCGAAGTTCGGCAGCCAATTTGCGGACCGGATCGGGCAAACCCGTCATCCCTTCGATCTTTGCCATTTCAAGCGAGAATTGGCGGAAGTCGGGAATGTCCTGCTCAAGAAGCTTTAGCGCCCGGCTGAAATCTGAAACGCTCTTGGTTGAGCCATCAAGGATCTTTGCCGTCCTACCGCTGAGGATATCATCCCGTAGCGATCCCGCTAGCGCATCAATCGCCTTTTGCGTACTACCGAACTCGTCGCGCAGCTTCTGTAGCTCAATCTGCCGAGCCGCGTCTGTGTATTGCTTAGCACCCTTTTCTGCGACGCCCCACGCGGCCTCAAACGACTTGATGACCTCCTCGTGTTCCTTCAGATACTTGTCGACGTCAGGGACACCAGAGCTTAGCGACGTGAGGTATTGAACGGCAACGCCGGTCAGGCCGATCAGAGCGAATGATGCCAGCGAGACCGGATTGACCATCGTGGCCAGAGCGCCGCCCAGCGTCTTCACCGCACCGATGAGGCCCCCGGAGCCCTGCAGCGCCTGCGAGACCTGCGATCCCTGTTGAACCATGATCGTGAAAGGCGACGTGCCGGAGGCAAGCCCCATGGCGATATCATTGAGCTGGAAAGACAGATTTGAAACGGCGGCACGCTGCGCGCCGAGGGACTGCACGACCTTCCTGCCCCCATCCTGGAAGCCCTTCGCAGTGTTGTCGTTCGCCTTTCGAAAACGGCTCTCGATACCACTAGCTGTGTCAGCGCCGGACTTGGCGATGGCCGCAAGCTGCTTTTCAAAGCGACGCTGAGTGGCCTCGATCGAGACCAGCAGGCGAGCAGAATCGTCATTGGCGGCCATTCAGAACGGTCCTGTATTTGAGATTGTTGTGACGATGTGCAAAATCGTGGCTCGGAGGAGGAGCCATGAACATCGCTCTTAAAATTCTCGTGGCGATCGCTTGTCTTTGCATGATCGCCGTAAGCAGCCACTATGGGTACGCTAGATATCAAGAATACATCGCGGACGAACATCGAGTTAAGTCCGAACGCAATGAAGCGCTTTCCGCCATACGATGCGCAAAGGAGCGGCTGCAGCAACTCGCCGCTGAAGAAAAAGAACAACACGACGCTGCACAGGTTCGTCGAAGGGAAGAGAACGCCGAGAGGCGTCGGAAATTCCTTGAACGCGTCAAGGCTAGACAGGCAAAGCGCGAACCTTGATTAACGAGAGAATTCTGTCGGCATTGTCCTAAACTAGAATCCATCAATGCCCAGCGCTGCCAACCTATCCTCTTCCATAGCAGGAGGCGTCGGCTCGTCCGTCCGATGGAAGTCGGCGAAACCCTCGACGCAATGGAGGAATTCCCAGATTGTCATCTCGTCGACCTGTCGCGGCGTGAAGCCTATTGCAGCTCCACCCCGATAATAGCTTGACCATCGGGTTTTTCCGTTTCGGAGCGGGGTCGGTGCGTTTCCTTCCCCGCCTTCTGCTCCCCCGGCGCATCACCGTCATCCCACATGATGAAGCGCCGCAGGATATCGGCGGCGGTGACCGAAAGCTCGTAAAGGCTGGTTTCGCCGGTGATTTTCCCGACCAGCTTTTTCGCCTCGATCTCCGCCATTCCGCCCCCGACCAGGCCGAGACGGATCGGCGACACGACGTCGTCCACCTTCCACTGGCTGCCCAGCAGGCGAAACAGCACGACTGAAACGCCAGCGTCGCAGGCCTGCTCGATGGCGCGCAGCTCGCCGATGCCGAGCCGGAAACTATGCTCGCCACCGGCCCATACAATTTCCTCGGCGGCGCGCATCAGGGACCTGCTACGGCGGGAGTGCGAACGGGCAGGCCGTCGAACTGGATCTCGATTTCTGCCGTCACCTTCTGCCCGCGCTCTCGCGAATGGTTGAGATTGGCGAGATATGCCGGACCGGTCTCGTATTCGGTGTCTCCCGCCACGGCTTTCAGATGGCCGACGCGGATGTTCTTCGTGGCGCCGGAATACCACCAGTCCATCATGGTACCGTGGTTCTGCGCCGCCCAGGTCCCTGTTCCGGACAGGGTGATTTCCTGCGACTGGACCGCCCGCTCCACAGCGGCCGGCAAGGATTCGTCGTCGCAGTCCGTCACCTCGGTCGTCGCCATGTTGGACGTCCGGTTCACGGCGTTGCTCGTCATGCCGCAAATCTTCGACCAGACACCGGGCGTGTCGGTCTCGATCTCGATGACCATTTCGTGAAAATTCTCGGTGACAGCACGCGCCATCTTCTTCTCCATGGCAAAGGGGCCGGCGAAGTGCCAGCCAGAAAGGGCATATCGCCCCGATGAAGGTGGAAGGGCTTCAGCCCCGGTTTGCGCCCCTACGGGCAGCGGTCTTGCAGCGGTTCTTCGGCACGACACGTTCGGCCAGACCGCGCTTGACGGCATAGGCAACGACATCTTCCGGCCAGCTCTGCGGGCCAGGTGCGGGTGAAAAGGTGAAGGAAAGACGTGAATGCGGCCGGCGATAGGTGCCGCCGGAATGAACGATCATGTTGGCCATCATCTCACCCATCTGGAAACTCTGCCTTTATCGCCTTCTTCATGTCCCGCATGATCCTGCTCCTGATACGCTTGCGAAGTGCTCGCCACGACGGAAAGAAAAACGGGTTTGCCGGCATGTCTTTGGTTCCGAACTCCTGCCAGCGGGCATAGAAAGCTTCTCGGCTCCCCGCATAAACGGTGATCTTGAGCCCGCGGCTGTCTGGCTCGCTTTCGGCAATGACGGCCGCGCCCTCCGGTGCTTCGCCCCACGTCCATGAGATCGACATCTGCAGGTCGCCGCTGTCGATCGGTACCAGTCGCTTCATCATCGCGACCAACTCTTCGGCGCCCTTCTCCATTGCGGCGCGGGTCGCGGCCTCGACGCGTTTCGGCAACGTGACCATGAGCTTCCTGCGGAACTGCGCTACACCTTCGACCACGGCGCTATTCCTCAATCAATGCCGTCACCTGAACGACGCCATGCGTGGTGATGCCGTCTGGATCGTCGATGACACGGACGAGGTCGACACGCATTAGCACGAGCGCGCCGGTCTCCAGTTCGCCATCGGTATCGTGCAATGCGCCTTTCACTGCATCCACCAACTTGCGGCACGGCCACTTCTTGCCGCCATCGCGCGTCCAGCAATCGAGTAGCAGCGTCTCTTCCCGGCCGCGGATGCAATCGACATCATCAGGCGTAAAATCCGACGGGCCGAAGGTGATATTCGGAAAGGACAGATCGTCATCGTTGCCGTCGACGATCCGGTCACCGACGATGTCCGTCACGGGTGCTGTCGCCAGGAGGCGAGCGAGAACGAGGTCCTGAAACGAGACCGACACGCTCATACCGCGACCCCGCTCTCGACGGTGAATTCGAGGTCTTGCCGATCATCCGTGGGAACCGGGCCAGATCGAACGTTGTAGACCTCGCCTGAGCGCAGATCCCGCATGCGCCAGGACGTGCGAACTTCCCTCGTCTGCGAGTTGTCATAGACCGTGACGACGACGGGTTGCCGTCCTGCAAGGCGCGCGGCCTGCACCGTCTCACCGCCACGGAGGAAGCGGAACGACGCATCGGCCGTCACCGGGTCCCCCCACCCGTCAATCCTGCCGCCGTGGCCGTCAGGAACCTTAACCGGCCTCTCGAAGACGACGAGATAATCTTTCCTGCCTGCATCCATCATGCGAATACGAAGCTCCTGTGCATGGCGACCATCGCCTTGACGCCCATCGGCACGCTGCCGGTCATATCGGCGGTGACATCGGCGCGATGGAGATAGAAGCTGGCGACGAGCATCAAGCACGCCTGCACCAACTTCGGCGATATGTTGCCAGCGCCGAGGCCAGCCTTGAACACGACCGTCGCTTCCGAGATTGCCGGCGAATTCTCGATGTAGAGCGCGGCGTTGCGGATCTCGTAATCCGTCACCGCTCCCGACACGCCCACCGGATCGAAATAGGTCACGGACTGGATATCGGGGTTTGGATACCCCTTGAAGTTCAGGGAGAAATCCGTGCCCGTCGCGGTGAACTCCGTTTCCAGGAACACCGTCTGGCAGGCGCGTTCGACCCAATCGACCGCAGCCTCGACATAGTGTTGCAGTATCACGTCGTCGTCCGAATGACGGACACGGCAATGCTGTTTGGCGAGGGCAAGCGATAGGACTTCGCCTACCGGCTCGCCGGACTGCTCAATCTTCATCTTGCCCTCGCTTGCTGCTTACGGGGTGGGCTCGGTCAGATCGCCGTACACGATACCTTCCGGCCGGAGGGTTTCGAGCTGGATGCGCTCCTCGATGAGGATCGTCACCTTGTTGGCGATGAAGTTGTCGCGATCCTCAGTGGAGCGACGGATCTCGATACCCTTGCGCTGCCAGAGGATCGTGTTGCCTACGAACCCGCCGACAAGGAACTTGCCCTGCGCAACGCCCTTGGTGCGGACGACCGGCAGGCCCCAGGCCGTATTGCCGGCAAAGGCCGGATGCAGGTAGCGGCCGTCCTCGTCTTTCGCCAGGTCGAGCGCCGCGGCGTCGAGATGGTTCATGACGACTGCGGTCGCGACGAGGTCGGCTTCCGAGACCTGGGCGATCGCCACGCGGATATCGTCCATGGCGTTCGCAGGGATGATGCCCGGAACGATGGCCGGATTGTAGACCGTGGAGTTCGCGATCAGACCGTCGACGCGGTTTGCGGTGCCATCGCCGTTGATGACCTCGCCTTCCTCCTTGAGCTGGAGGCCGTAGATGCCGCGCTGGTTGATGTAGCCTTCCATGCCGTCGACGTCGTCGAGGATTTCCTCGTTTACGCGGAACCAGTGCGCCATCTTGACCATCGGCGCGGTCTTGCCAGCAAAGGTGATGTCGGACTGCGGCTTGAGGGCACCGGCGGCCACGGTTGCGGCGTTGTTCGTGTAACCGGTCTCCTGAAGGTATTCGAGCACGGCGGCGGTTGTTGCAAGCGTCGGAATGACGTCGCGCAGGAACAACACCTGGTTGACCGGTTCGATAAGCCCGCGGTTCTGACGACGGACGCCGGCCGGCAGGGTGACCGTGCCGAACGATGCGGACGTGATGTCCTTCATCTCCACCGGTTCGCGGCTGCGCATCTTGGCGGCGAAGTCCTTCGTCTCCGCGATGATGCGGCCAAGCGACTTCGTTTCGTCACGCCGGGCGTTGAGCTTCTTGGTCAGGTCCGTGACCGTCTCGCCGAGTTCGGTCAGTTCCTTGCGGCTGTCCTCGACGCGGCCTTTGATGTCGGTGATATCCTCGCCGGACACCTGCTTTGTCTGGAGCTCGGCGAGCTTTTCCGAAAGGGCCTTCTGCTCCTTGGTGACTTCCTTCAGCTTGTCGCCGATTTCCTTCGACGCAGCGTCGAGCGCTTCCTTGATCTCAAGGTCCATCTTCAACTCCTGTGGTGATGGAAGGTTTAGGTGAAGCTGAACTTCTCTTTGATCAGCTTCGCGATCTCCGAGGCGGACGCGTCGCGCGGTCCATCGCCTAGAGCTTGTGGCGCAAGAGCCGCCTGGGCCTTGGCCAGCCATGCCGGGAAGCCTGCGTCACGCAAGGCACCTTCCACCGCACGTTTGAGGGGCGCGAAGTCGCCGGAGGACTTCGACGCCAGAATTACGTCGTTGATGCTCTTCACCGCATCGATGGTGGCGGCCTCCAGCATGGGGAAGGTCACCACCGAGATTTCGAACAGATCTACTTCGATCAGTTCGCGGTTACCGCCGCGCGTTTCCGACTTGCGCGTCAGGTATCCGATCGACAGGCTATCGACCACGCCGGCCAGCATCATCGCGTGCACTTCAAGGCCCTTGGCCGTCTTGAGGAGGAGCTTGCCTTCGACCCGCAGGCCGACGCTATCCTCCTCGACGACAGACCAGACGCCGATTGGCTGGTCCGGGTCGTGGCCCCAGAGCATCTTGGGCCGGCGAACCGCGAGGCTCTTCTTGAACGCTCCCGGCAAGGTGATGTCGCCGCCGAGGTCGACAAGATGGAATTTCGAGGCATAGCCGGAGAACGTGCCATCCTCCTTGACCGACTGCTCCTCAAGCCGGGAGAACTTGGTTTCCAGGTCCATTTCCTGCCTCGCTTCGTTTCGGAAGATCATCGGCGCCATTGATCGGGTTCATGCCCATCTTCGCGCGGATGTCGTTCTGGGTTTCCCAGGCTGTGTTGTTGCCGAGCGCCTTGGCGGCGTATTCACCGACGGTCTTCATGTCGCCGCGGTAGTATTGCGTCTCGTCGAGGTTCACGTATTGATCCGGCTCCAGCATCGAGAAGGCGATGCCGTGCTCCCAGCGCCGCGCCCATGGCTGCAGCGTCACCGTGACGTGATAGTCCATCGCGTCCGCGATCCGGGTCAACGATTGCCCGGCCGCGTCGTGCGCGAGGAAGATCGGATGAATGCCATAGGCGCGCGCCACCTCCTCGATGAGGAAGCGGCGAGTCTCCAGCAGCTTCATATCGGCCTGCGTGGGAATGATGCTCTTGTAGTTGGCGCCGCTGTCGAAGATCGGCGTACCGGGAAGCTTATCTTTCAGCGCGTCCTCGACGGCCTTGGCCGCATCGTCACCGAGCGTTTGGTCGGTCGTGATGTAACCGCGGACGGCCTTCTGTTTTCCGTCATCAACTTGGCGCTCTTCGAGCGTGATCGCGAGGCCGAGAACCTTCTTGATCTCGTTGGTGATGTCCAGGCCTTCGATGTCGTCCCATCGCGGGTTCGATATCTCGATGAAATCCTCACGCGTCAGGCCGTCAACACTGCCAATGCCGGGAATGGTGCCAGTATAGGTGACGCGGGCCGTCTCCGGGTCCTTGACCGCGCGTACCTGCCCGTCGACGATCGGGATCAGCCGCTTGATGCGCTTCTTGTAACCACGGTCGATGTAGGCCCGGCCGACACCGTCGAATACGGCATGCAGCGTCAGGCATTCGACGAACTCGACCGGCGTCATGTAGTCGTTGGGCTTCTGCCCCAGCCTCTCCGCAAGCTCGCCTTCCATTACGGGACGGCGGATCATGCGGCCCAGATCATCGTAGGACTTCAGGCCGGTGATGATCGGCATCGCGGCGACGCCCTCGGCTATCCGCAGGCCGGCGGCGAGCGACGCCGTCACCTTCAGATGCCTCTCGGTCGCGGCGATCTCGCGCTCGATGATGTATTCCTGGTAGAACCGGTTGCCGTTGAGATCCCGGTCCTTTTTCTGGAAGAAGGACGGCCACCTCATGCCATGCGCACCCCGCGCGCCATGTAGCTGCCCTTGGCCTTCTTGTCCGATTTGGACGCCCCGACGGCCATAGCCTTCGAGACCATGCCGTCGATGCGGCCGCGGCTCTTGTTCTTGTCGAACATCTGGTTACCTATTCCGTCAGAGATCAGGACCACGTTCGATGCGCAAACGTCGGTCAGCTTGTTTTCCTCGATGAGGACTTCGCCCTTCAGGATCTTGTCCGTCATGCGGCTGATGGAGTGCGGCATGCAGAGCTGCCGGTCCTCGAAGGCGATCTTGGTGCCCTGTGCATGGGTGACGATCTTGAGGCCAGAGCCGGCGGGCTCCTTTGGCCCCATGTAACGCCACACAGGAAGGCCCACCTCGGCGGCTGCCTTGATGAACTCCGAGATGTAAGCCGGATCGACCGTGAGACTGTCGACCTTGAACTCTGCCCGCAGCGTCGCGACCTGTTGAGCGACGAACGTGTAATCGATCGTCTCGCTTTGAAGGATCGTCACGTACTTGTCGGCCGCGAATGCCGTGTACGGGATGCCGTCCTGCGCCTCGCGCCGGGCAAGACCACCGCTGGTCGTCCAGTACCATGTCTTGAGCGTCAGCCTGTCATCAGGTGCTCGCCAGCACGCCGAAAGCGCGGTCAAATCGTTCTTGCGCGACAAGTCGAGCGAAAGGAAGCAAGGAAATTCCTTCACTTCCTCGGTAAAAACTGGCCCCAAACACGCCCTCCAGGCCTGTTCATCCGGTAGCCAAAACCCCGATGAGCCCACGGGTTTCCCGAAATACAGCCTTTCCGTCGCAAGCCGTTCGGAGGCGATATGCTTCGCGGTCTCCACACGGCGCCGAACGTTGTCGATCGGATAGGTGATCCCGAGCGCCGGGAGCGCTTTCACCCAACAGGATTCGTCGTTGAACGGGTCGTCGTCCTCATCGACACGCGCGATGTAGGAGAACGCAGCGTCGTCTTTGATCACGCCTTCCGCGACGCGCTGGTAGAACTGCGAAAGATCGGTGGCGACCGTCTGGTCCACCGCCGGCGTATTGGTGCCGAGCAACATCAGCGGGTCGCCGGGCATCTTGTCGACGGCCGCGCCCCACAATTGGAGCGCCTTGTCCGTCTTCATCTCGTGGATCTCGTCACCGAAAACCGCGATCGGCTTCGGGCCGGAAATCGTATCGCCGGAGGCCACCGGCAGAAACTTCGCCTCCATCGACGGGACTTCTATCTTCCAGGCGTTGTCGCCAACGCCACGAATGATCACCGTACCGCGGCTCTCCAACGTCTCGCCGTCCTTGCCGGGGATATCCGCCCGGCACAGCGCGACGGCGTCGGAGAACAGAACCTTGGCCTGATCCTTATCGTTCGCGATGGCGTACGCTTCGGCTCGGCGGATGCCGCAGAATCCGATCATGTAGACGCCGATCGCGCCCATCAACGGCGATTTAGCCTGTCCTTTCCCTGTCTCGATCCATGCGCGCCGGAAGCGTCTGGTCCCGTCGGCATTCCGCCAACCAAAGAGCGACCCGACGACGAATGTCATCCAGTCCAGCAGGTGGAATGGCTGGCCGACCTTTTCGCCGGCCGTGACGGTGAACATCGCCGGGAAGAAGCGCAGAGCCCGGCCCGCCTGCTCCAGATCGAATTTCAGCCCTCGCTGGTGACCGTCCTTCAGGTCGTTGAGGTGGCGCTGACATGCAGCGCGGACGAACCGGCCTGCGATGATGTCTCCCTTGACGACCCTATTGGCGTAACCCGTTGTCGGATCCAAGGAACTCGTCGGCGGCAACCTTTCCGGCGGCCGGCTTTTCCCTGCCCGCTTTGACTGTTGCCTCACCGAACATCGCCTTTTCCAATTTCAGCATCCGCTCGTTCAGCTTCTCGCAGGCGGACCAACGGTAGTTGAAATATTCGCCGCCCTCCTCGCCTTTGAGGACCGGCCCTTGCTCGAAGGCAGTCGGATGAAGGCGTTCGAACTCGACTTTCGCCCGAACATATCGGTCGGCGCGCGCCAGGTTGGCAGCCGTGACAGCATCGAGTTCCCTGAGAGCGGCGACGGTCTCTTTCCAGAGGATTTTCGCCAGCTCGGCGGCTTCCTCATCGTTCGCAAAGACCCGGCCATATGCCGGTTGGACTATCTTGACCACCCTACCCCTCTTTCGGGACTGGTTTCAGTGCAAATGAAGGGGGGACGCGGATGCGGGAAAATCGGGCCCCTTTTAAACTTTGAGGGGGTGGTTTGATGTTTCACGGCCGTTGTTTCACGCCTCGACCACCTTTGCCTTTCGCCCTCGCTTGGCCTTTGGCGTCTCGGCAGGCCGCGCTTCCGCTTCCCTCTGACTGTTCGCCTCGACACCGTCTACCTTGATGCCCTTTGCCCGCGCGATGGACGCGCCACGGCTGACGGCGTTGGCAAGCTCGTGGTCCACGACGATGGCGTCGGTCTCTTCACCCTTCAGCTTCGCCTCTATGGCGGCCACATAGGCGAGCGCCTTCGGCTGCGGTGCCATGGTGCGCCAGTACGCCAGCGCCAGTTCCAGTTCTTCGCTCATGATGCACTCCGATTCCATGGATGATCGGGATCGACTGGCCGACCATCCTCATCGTGCCCCGGCACATAGCCCCGGTTCGTGTGCCGCTGGATCGGGCCATCGTGACATTCGTTGCAGACGGCCATGAGATTGTTCGGATTGAGGAAGAGATCGAGGTCGCCCTTGTGGTCTCGCTTGTGATGCGCGACTGGAGCGTTCGGTTCCTTGCCCTTCCCTATCAGCAGCTTGCCGCAGCCGTGCCATTGGCAGGTGTAGTTGTCGCGGAGGAATATCCTCTTGCGGAGCGGTTGCCAGGCGGGATGTTTGTAGAGCGCCTGATGCTCTGGCCTGTACCGCTTAGGCGCCACGCAGGTTCTCGACCTCAAGCCAGTGGTCGTTGATGCGGACCATCGCCTTACCGTCAGGCTGGACCGCCTGCGCATCAACGGTGCCGGTGATGCTGGTAACGGGGCAGCGCAGTTTCATTCCGATCATGTCTTGCTCCTGTTGCGTTTATGAGGAGTCTGCGCAAATCTCTCATGCCGTGCATTTTCAAACTGGGCATCGGCTAACAATGGGGGGGTTGGATGGCACACCGAGTTCAATTGAAGGGTGCTTCACGCGGGTACAAGCGTGGCGCCGTCTTTCATGTTGAAAGGGGCAGTTCCTGGGAACAAATCAGCTACGAATACGAATACTGCCACCAGTATCGACCTTACGCCTTCTTGGAGACTTTAGGCTCCCGTGGACGAATACAGTTAGAGGGATGCTCGAAATGGGTTATCGTGAAGCGCGTCTAAAGTGAAAGTCAAGCCTAAAACGACAAGTACCATGCCGGGGCGGCTCCAAATGACCTTAATTGAAGTGTTGCTAATCGAGTCCCCGCGGCGCATTGTTCGCTCGTCGGCAGCCATCATCCCGGGCGCTGCTGTTTGAGGGCTGGTTACCCTGGCCCCAAACGAAAGGATGACACCATGTCTTCCGATACCACATTTACTGTTTCCTCTACCGATATGACGATGATTCGCTCACTTCTTTTTCGCGCAGGGTACAGCGCGGGGTCACCCGCAGATGGAGAGTTTCGCGCTGATACTGCGACCGCGATGCTTGTTGAGAAAGTGCGTGGCGGCGAAACCTCTCAGGCCGTGCTTGAGCGGCTTCTTGGCAACAGCTATGGCTGTCCCGAGCGGGAGGTTGAGTTGTTTAAGCCGGGCCTGCCGCAGTTCGCCATTCAAGGCCTGCCTGCTTGTACAGCCTATCGGCTTAGGCGAGCAGGGCCCAGATAATCCAAGCAATGAGAGCCGGAATAGTCGCGATGATCAGCAGGAAGCCATTCCACACGTCCGGGAAGCTATACTCCCCGCGTCCGCTGGTGAACTTCGAAACGGCATAGCCATAAGAAAGCACCGTCACGGCGAGCGGCAGCAGCCACCAGCCAAGTCGATGGTGAACGTCATCGCTACTCTTGAAATGAAAAATCCGCCAACGGGTGACAATGACAGACCGGGGCGGGCTGTTTCGGCTGGCGAAACTATGGAGCCTTTCCGGCGCCATACAAACGCCAATCGGCTACGCCGTATGGGGTCGGGATCAACGATCCAGATCCTCCCGGTAGCATTTTCACCGCCCTGTAATGACCTTATTTGAATTCTTGCTAAAGCAGTTTGAAGCGCGCAAGATTGGATTTCCAGCAGCCTTTGATACGGGCGCTGCTGTTTGAGGGCTAGCTACCCTGGCCCCAAACAAGAGGAGGACGATATGTCTTCCCTAATCCTTCTTCGACCAAGCCGATATCTAATCACCACAACGGCCTCTCACATCGCGCTCGCGGCAAGTATTGTTGTAGTCGTTTACGTTCTCACGGAGGGATGGCTATGGTGATCCTGACCTTTAGAGCACCAAGAACTTCGGCGAAGCTAAAAAAAACAGTTCTTCACCAAATTCTTAGCGACGCCAACTACGAAACCGAGAAACTCGCCGGTGGCGTCGGATCGGAGAACGAAGAGGCGCGGAAGATCGTTCGCCTTATCAAGAACGCGACCATCGGCGCGGAAAACTATCCGCTATCAAAACTCTCACAGCACCGTGACCGCAACGCGGGCATCGACACTTGGGATAATGAAGGCGGGGCTCCTCAAGGGCCTACCCCTCCTCACTGCTAATGCCGCCGAATACGAAATAAGGCATGATTAACCGTTGACGCCTTTGTGCCTTCAACCCACGAGGACATTTCCATGTCTGCCGATGTAAGCAGGGCGGACGTCGCCTTCCGCGTTAAGAGAATTGTTGCGAAGGAATTAGGCGTCCCAAAAGAAGAACTCGAAAACGATGCGTCCTATATGGGAGACTTGGGAGCCGATTCCCTCGAAGTCACCCAGATCATGATGCTGATCGAAGACGAATTCTGGATCACGTTCCCCGAAGAGCCGGTTACCGATCTATCGACAGTTGGCCGTACAGTCGATTTCGTTCTGGCGGCACGGGAGCGCGGCACAAACGCCGCAACACTCATGTGAAATGCCGGGCTACCCTCCCGGCTTGGCCGCTGGGCCTTGGCGATGTCACCCTCAAGTGGCCAAGGCTCCTACATGAGCGGGGCGCAGCGGCTTCCCCTCTTAATAGGTCAGGCAGCTTTCTTAGCGGCCGTCGTCTTGTTGATCGCCGTCACGGCGAGGTTCGTCAACTTGTTGTTGGTCGCCTTCTCCTGGTCGAGGATTTCGCTCAGGAGCTTGTGCGCCTCGTCGTGGCCGAGATCCTTGGCCCATTCGCGAAGCGAGCCATAGCGTGCGATCTCGTAGTGCTCGACAGCCTGGCAAGCGGCGAGCAGTCCAGCGTCGAGCGCCGTGCCCTCGGCTTCCTTCATGAGGCCGTCGGCCTCCTTGATCAGGCCCTCGATGGCGTCGCACTTCTCGCCGGACACATTCTTGCCAATCGACTTGAAGACCTGCTCAAGCTTCTTGATCTGATCCTTGGTCTCCGCAAGGTGCTCCTCGGCAGCCTTCTTCAGTTCTGGACTCTTCGCAGCCTTCGCGACCTTCGGCAAAGCCTTCGTGATCGCACTCTCGGCATAGTAGACATCCTGAAGAGTGTGCTCGAAAATATCAGCCAGCGATTTCATAATGTCTCTCCTTTGCAAGATGAAATGCGGGAGAGAAATTGAGAAGGCGGCAAAACGTTCCGACACTCTTAGAAATTGAAAAAAGGACGCATTTCCCCCATCGCGCCGGATGCGATTTTCCGGCTATGGGACCGGCAGCCTGTCAGCGCGAAGCATGAGGGGCGCATAGGTTTCTTGTCATCCCACATAGGTATTTATACCGTGTCGCGGAAATCATCAAGACTTTTGTCCTGCTCAAGCCCATCGATCGCGGAAACAATTCCCATAATCCGCAAGCGGGTCGCTTCCGGCAGGCTGTTGATGCAGGCGTCGGCATAGACGCGCAAAGAGACAGTGCGGCCCCGGCCCTTCGGCAGATGGCGCCCGAGCTCGGCGTTCAGCGTCTGCCTGCGCTTGAAGCGGGCCTCCTCCGTCTTCTGGGCCTTCCGATACCGATATTCCTGCTCACGCTCGAACATTTCGAGCATGATGAACCTGATGTCATCCTCGCTGATCGCGACCGGTGTCCTGTTCACTCGCACAAGGTCGATGATGCCGTCGGTATCCGTCACGGCGCGGAAGCCCTGCCCCGGATCGCGCCGGATGAAGGCATAACCGACGAGCAAGGGAAATCGCCGCGCCCGCAGCTTCCGCCCTCGATGCGTGCGGGTCTCCTGCCAGAAAGCCGGCATGTAGACGTCAATCCCCTCTTCGCGAAGGTTCCGCTCGATGATCGTCTCGCCCTTCCGGTACTCGGGCGCATCTGCCGCCTGCGCTGCCACCCGTTGCGTGCCGGGCGCGACGCGCACCGCATACCACGGTTCGTTCCGCTGGCCCGTCAGGTGAAGGGCCTGCCAGTCGACGAGGACGACGAGCCGCCCGGAGGACGGCTTGCCCGGCACCGCCTGTCGCTCCTGCACAGCCGGCAGGACGCGGGCCTTCTCGACGCCGGCCGCCCGGATCGCCGCGAAGGATCGGTCGGTGGTGAAGCCGTCGTCGATCACTCGCCAGCCGGAAAGGCTGTCAGGCACCACGACAGCATGCCCGGCGATGGCCTCAAGAGTGGTCACGGTCTCGTTGTTCGTCTGCATCAAGCCTGTTCCTTCAGTCCAAAATGATCGTTGAGCGATGACGTCGGCCGGGATGCCCGGCGAAGTGCCAAATCCGGCGGGCAGACCGAATGTCGGACGCGGCCGGCACGCACCGCGCCGCGGTGACGTTGGCGGCATCCTCCGTCTCGAAGACTTGGCCGGCCCATGCCTCGTCCAGCCCTCCGGGGCCTTTGACAACAATGGCGAAACCATCCTCGACACTGCGGCAAAGCAGGTCGTCGCGCCCATCTTCCAAGCGCTGCATGCGGATCACGGCCACCGCCTTTCCGAGCGCCGCTTGATGACGTTCCGACGCTCCGGGGTCAGCTTCACCAACGCCGGCCGCCAATTCGTGATCTTGGTGATGATCCTCGACATACGTTCTGGTGGATCGATGCAGAACCAATCCCCCGAGACGTCGAGGAAGTAATGCCGGCGCTGCTCGTTATCGAAGCAACCTACCATATCGGAGAACAGCAGTTCGCAGATCGTGCCGTCCGGCTTGGCGTCCTTCATCGGGCGCCATGGGTTGAGGCGGTCGTATTCCTCACGGGCTTTGCGCTCGGCAATCGTCATCGGCCAAGCTCCTTCAGGATTTCCGAACCGACGATGGCAACTGTCGCCATGATGGCGAACATCGCCTGATAGACAGGGTCATATCTGCACAAGGCCATGTCTAGGCCGAGACCGACGTGAAAGAGGCCCACGTGCCTAAGGACGGCGCTTCGTTTCATGCTGCCCTCCCGGTAAGATCGTAGATGTGGCCGTCGAAGTCCTTGGCGCACGTGCCAGCCTCGACGCGAGCGTCGGCATAATCCTCGCCGCTCCACATGCAGATGCGAGTTCCGTCCGCCTCGACGACTGTGACGAAGAAATGGAACTTGCCGACGTCGTCCGGCATCCGTCGGCGGCCTGCAGCGTCCTCGACGAAGACGCTGGTGATCATGCCAGAGGTGATTTCCACGGTGGCCGCGGTCCTGATGCTGGCTATTGTCATAGGTCATCCTCCCTTCCGAGGGGCTGATAGCTGTCTGGGATTTCTTCGAAGCGCCGGTCGGCGCCGACAAACTGAAGCTTCACGGAGCCGACCATTCCGCACATCGGCTGTCGTCGAATCTTCTGCGAAATGACGAAGGTCACGCTCTTCTGGTAGTCGCGATAGACCACGAGACCGGCATCGGCTTTGTTGCGCCAGTGGGCGCTGCCCGCCAAGTCGTAGAGCTGCGGCACTGGCTCGCGCCCATCAACGGGCGACCCCAGCTTGCGCGGGTGGATAACCATCCAGACCGTGCAGTCGTGGAGCTTCCCGAACCGCTTGCACTTGGAAATCAACTGCGAAACGAATTCGGTTTCGGTGAGTGTCGAGGGCCGCGAGGCTTCTATCTCGTTGTAGGGGTCGAGCACAATGTTGGTGACGCCGTACCGGATGATGGCGGCGCGCGCACGCTCCAGAAGCCAGTCGATGGATGGGGTATGCTCAAGGGTTCCGATCAGGAAAACCCGCTCTTGAAGCCACAGCAATGCATTCTGGACGTCGCCGGGCGACATTCGCAAAGTCGGCCCGTCGTAGAAGGGATTACCCGCCCAGATTTCGCATAGGTCGGCGATCTGGTTCTCGTGCCCGGTCTCCGGGGAGAAAATGGCCCACCGCTCGTCTCGAAGCCGCGCGGTCTGGATGATGATCTGCGACAGCACGCGCGATTTGCCGTGGTTCGGGATACCCGTCACGGCGATGAATTGGCCGGGAATGTACCTGAATGCCTTGTCGAGCTCCGGCCAGCCAGTTGACCGCGGCTGGGGCCCTCGGCCGTGGTAAAGGTCCATCACGCCGACCGCGAACTCCTCGACGTCGTGCAGGCCTTCAATCGGCCATGGCTCGGCGTAGTCGACGGCGCGGCGCAACTCGTCGGCGCCATGCTTGACCAGGCATTCGTTGCCGTCCTTGACGCCCGTCGGCATCTTGACGCGGTAGCAGCGATCGCGGCCGACGCGCTTGGCAATCTCCTGCGCCAACTGCTCGCCGGGCTCGTCCATGTCGGTTGCGATCAGGACGCGCCGTACCTTCGTGATCAGTTCCCAATGAGTGCCGAATGGCTCGTAGCGCTTTTCACTTTCCTCCGGTCCGGAGGGGGCACCGTTCGGCAGGGAAACGACATGATGGAAGCCGGCTTCGACGAACGACATGACGTCGATCTCGCCCTCGGCGATGATCAGGTCCTCGCCGGCACCGATGGAATCCGCGTTGAAGAAAACGGGCTCCGGGTCCTTCTCCTGGCGGAAGTGCTTGTCAGCCGTGCGGTACTTCACGTTCCGCAGCTCGCCATCCCACTCGTAGGGGAACGCGATGCAATCCTCTTCCTGCTTCGTCTGCGGGAACCACTGGCGGGTCTTGTAGATGCCCATGCTTTGGACGGTCTCTGCCGAGAGGCCACGCTTGCCAAACCACGCCAGCAAGGTATCCGGCCGGTCGCGGCGCGCGGGGCGCTCCGGCTTGCGGTAAGTCCTGCGTTCCCGCGCTGGACGATAGCCTTCGCCACCAGCGCCGCCGGAGAAGCTGCAATGGTGGCAATGCCAGACGGCGCGGCCGTCCGCCTCGATAGTCACGCTGAGGCAAGGATCGTTTTTCTTCCGCCGGCTGCTGCTGCACGCGGGGCAGATCGTCTTGTGGCTTCCGACGCGATAATCGCGCAGGCGGATGCCGTGCTCGCTAAGGGCGCTCTGGGCGTCGGCCATGTCAGCGCCTCCCGCCGTAGAAGAGGAAATCGTTGGTCAGGTCTTCATCCGCACGCGGGGCGCTACGGCTGCCAGCACCCTTCCGAGCCTTCCGGTCATCGGCCGCTTTGCGGATCCAGTTCCGCCATGCCGCTGTCCAGTCGAGCTTGACGCCCTTCTGGCCTGGCTGCTGGCGCCAGTAGTCACGGAACTTGTCGGCTTCTCGCTCGATCTCGGATGCCGTGAAGCCCTCTTTCTCCCCGAACGAGTGATCGGGTTGCCAGTCGTCGGGCAGGCGAAAAGCCTTTTTTTTGGAAGAACCGGTAGGTTCTTCTTTTATTAAAGTCTGAGATTCTGAGATTGGTTGAACGCCGGTTGAACGCTCGTTGAACGGTCGTTCAACCGGCTCTTTGTTTTTTCTGCGCTTTTTCGCTGATGCTTTTCCCGCGAAAGATTGTTGCTCAAGCATTTTTGCGCGACTGCTAAACGCATTTTCACAGCGGACATTCCATAGGCCGCAGCTCAATCGGACGATCTTTTCGTCCCCGATCAGCATGTCCAGAACGTGCCTGAAAGTCCGGGTGTCGGTCCCGCACATGCGCGCCAGACGCTCGTCCGACTGGTCCAGAGCAACGCCGCGATTGTACATTTCGTTGAGCAGCACGGTGTAGATTCCAATTTCCATGGCTTTCATCCCCCGGATGCCGCCGAGGAAGTCGTCTTGAAACCACTGCACGTAAGGAAGCAGGCAATGGCGGTAGTCCGGCACATAGTCAGGAGGCACGCCTACCTCCTCATCGCCAGCCATCGGCCGAAGAGAACGGCGGCGATGTAGGCGTCACGAAGCGACCGGGTGCGCCGCAACTCGCCCAAGGCGTCGAGGTAGTCGTCCCAGGCGTCCCGCTCGCGGTTCCGCGCGTCGGCGCCCGACGGAGAGGCTGGGGCATCCGGGCGTCTCCCGGTCTCGGGGCTGGGGCATCCGGGCGTCTCCCGGTCTCGGGGCGTCATCCGTGCACCTGTCGGTACAGCTTCATCATCCGCGCCCGGTCGACCGCCTTGCGGGCCTCCCAAACCTTCAGATTGAAGCGCGCGACGAGGACGTCAGCCGGTTCGTCGGACCAGCGGTCAATGTCGGCGAGCCATTGGGCGGCGCGGGTGATTTCGTCGGCTTGGAGGTTGATGGGCGTCGTCATGCGCGAGCCTCGGGTGTGACCCGGGCGCCCACCGCCCCCTTCCGATCACTATAACGGGCGGCAAGCCAGCCATAGTTGATGCCCGAAATCTTACGAGCTTCAGCGGCGCAAATCACACGCGCCCAGTGGTTCGGAGCGATGCGATTACGTTTTTTCATTTGGAACGCGGCCTCAAGGCCACATTCAATATCGGACGCGAATTCGCGGACGGTCGGCCAGCGGCCGATGAGATCAACAATCGTTTTCGGAGTGGTAAGCATTCCTTAATCGTACGCAGAGTACGACAAAAACGCAAGAGAACTTCGTGCCCCTTGTACGATAAAAATCAGGCAGATTGTACGAATGAAAAACGAACCCCGATTTCGACTTCAGGAGGCCCGTAAAAACGCGGGGTTTACCAGCCCTAGCGAAGCGGCGCGGGCCTTCCCACGCGACATAAACAAGAACACCTTGATCAGCCATGAGAATGGCAATCGAGCCATCTCAAAGAAAGCAGCCGAGAAATATGGTGAGCTGTTTGGTGTCACCGCCGGCTGGATCTTGTTCAATTCAGCGGATGATGATGCTGCGGCCAGCCCACCGAATGAGGTTTCACTATCTCGGGTCGGCATGACCGAAGGCATCGTCACCGGTATTGCCGAGGCCGGCACCTTCCGGGAGGTTGATGAGTTCGACCAGTCAGAGCGGCAGCGGGTGGCCATTCCGCGCGACGAGCTATTCCCAAACGCCCGCCAGTTGCTGTTCGACTGCTCCGGCGACAGCATGAACGATCTGAAACCGCGCCCCATCCTACAAGGCGACCGACTGGTGTGCCTGGCGTATGATGACGTCGAGCATCTGCTCGAGATGAAATCCGGCATGGTGGTTGTCGTCGAGCGCACGCGCGACAGCGGACACTTTCGCGAATGGTCGGTGAAACAGCTCGAGCTCTATCCCGACCGCGCCGAATTCCATCCGCGATCGACCAACCCGAAGCATAAGCCGATCGTCATCCGACAGGATCACGAGGCCGACGATGGTGTGACGGTGAAGGTCATCGCCCTGGTGCGTCGGGTCATGAACGAGATGCCGGGGTTTTGACGAGACCTAGTCGTGAATCCTAGTGATCTGAATTTCCGACGGGATGTAGCCATCAGCGGTCAGCTTCGAAACGACAATAATGTCGGCCTTCACACTATCACGGTTCCACAAGTCAGTCGCGGTGATAGGCTCAACCAGCTTCATTCGCAGGCGCTTGTCGGTTATGCCGGCGGGCACCGCGGCCCACCCGGTATTGATCTTGTCTCGGTCCTGCGCATGTATTTCGAGCGTTGCGCCATAGTGCGGCGTGTATCGCTCGAAATCCTCTTTGTCCTTGAACTCCGACGGATACGGCACCTCCCGAATTACGTCGCGCTCCACTCGGCTACGATCAAAGATCACAGGCACGCCACCCTCGCGCTGCGTAGGGATGAAGAAGCCTTTTACCGCTTTAGCTAGGCGTTTCACCGGCCCCGGCTTGCTGTATTTCGCCTCAAAAACCGCGCGAACGCGTTCCTGGCTCATACCAGTAGCCTCAGACATCTGGTCAATCAGCTCGTCCACCTGGCGCCGCAGCGCACCGTTTTCGACAGTCTTGACAGCGGCGTCCTTGAGAAAGGCTGCCCCATAGAACAGCACGATCATCGTCGTAACAGTCACGATGGAGTCGTACTGGTCCGAGATTGTTATATCGAAGAGCTTCTCAAGCATTGGCGGAATTTCCGTCTTGAGATCGTCTTGAAACGCAACGATTAGTGTCAGCGCGAACAGCTCTCGAAGAGGGCTTTCCTGCGACAGGAGCCGCACATTTATCGCGCTGTTTTCGACATGCACCCCGGGGATCAGGCTTGGCAATAACGAGATTGCATCCTCGATCGCCGTTTCCGCCGCCTGCAGCGACGCAATTACGTCGCCAATGGGCGTTGTTCCTTTGGTGTCGTAAACAATCGATAGCGGGAGCCGGATTTCTGCCATAGGCCAAAGAAATCAGCTTTTCCTTGGGTTGTGGAGTCATTTTTACTCCACTTATAGCCAAGGTTAATCGCCACGCGTCACGCGATCTTTCAGGCCGCGAATGAACGCCTGCCGCCGCAATCAAACTCCCTGCACACCGCGCCAATCTCTGCAATTAGCCAGGACTTCGGCTCATTGCACATCCTCGACACACCCTCCCCGTCGATGAAGTTCATCACCGGCAGAACGCAGAAGTCCTCGTCGTCGCCGACCGGCCCGAGCCGCGCGATCTTGAAGCTATAGCCTGGGAAGCGATTGCCCAGGTAGGCCTCCATCCGCTCCTTCGCCGCGAAAATCTCCGACCGGCGGGCGTACGGCGGCACGATGATGAATTCCAGGACCTCTTTCTCAATAGCCATAGACATATCCTCCTTCGATGCCGACGAGCTGTGCGATAACGCTTCCGCACGGCCGGCAGTTGAATTTCAGATCGCCCAGAACGGCGCTCTCGATTAGTTCGTCGGCATCGCGAGGAATGCCCTCTCCCACCGACAAGCGAATATCTCTCGTGCTCTCCCGCATGCAGTTGTCGCACCGCAGGTGAAGTGTGAACGACGCTGTCGCCGCAGGTACCGACAAGCCCATATTGTTCTCCTTTCGTTCTTATGAAGCCAGAACGAACCGCGGGAGTCGAGTCGATTCTTCGATAGTCGACAAAATCAGACAGTCGGAGAATTCGTACAAAACGTACTTGACCATTCAAGGAAATGGAGAGTACATAACGTACTACATTGCCCACTGGAGCCGACATGCACGAGGACCGCCCCATCTCCGATTTCATCAGCGCTCATCATGCGGCAGTCCTCGTCGACGAAGCATCCTTTGATGCCGACGGGCTCCTCATCCTCGATGTGACCGTGGCCGAGAAGATCGCAGCAGATGAGCGCTCGGCCTTCATCGAATTCGTCTCGGCGCCCTGCAGGTCGCCCGAGGAGGTGCAGGCGAAGCTGCGGTATCTCCTCGACGGCACCGTCGGCGAACGCTCTTCTTTTCTCGACTATCTGTTCGAGTACGGCGCCGACGTTGAGGACGGGCTTCTTACGCCTTTCCTCCGGTCTCTGCTTCTGGCCGATGCCCCGCGCGGGTGCACGCACGAGGAGGAGGCGTGATGCCTGGGACGTCAAAAAGGATTGTCTGCGTTCTCAGGCATCCATGGAGGGGGAACGATGCCGGCGTTGCGAAGAGTTGCCGCCATGACGTCGCCGGCAGCAATCGCGTTCGTGGATCGCGTGTCTTCCTCTATTTGAATGAACCGATCGATATCCGGCCAAAGGATATCTGCGAGCTGCCGGTCAACCTCCTTGCTGTACTGGCTGACGAAAAAGAACTGCCACCAGCGCCTTGCGAAGTCGAGACGTCGCTCCTCCTCAAACGTAGGATGGATGTCCGCGAGAGTGGCAAGCTTCAGCGCACGCTCCGCATCGCTTACGCTCCAGTAGTCTCGCCAAGATATCGGCGGGTCATATTCCCCCTGCTCAATCACCGCGCGGCTCGCAGCCTCGCTAATGGCGCGCTCAACTACCGTCGTTATTGTCTGCCCGCGAAGACGCGACACGAACTCCAGCATAAAGCGGGTTTTCGGATCAAGCCGGATGGTAAGGCTTTCACTTTTCGAGGGTTTTTTCAGCGATACGGCCATTGCACTCTCCGTGTAATGCAAACACCGTACATTTTATGTGTGCGCAGTGCAAATAGCACTTGCGGAACTTTCCTCGTTGGTTAATGATATCTGTATTGCAGATGCAGTGCAGTTAAGAAAGGAAGCGTGCAATGAATGATCTGCAAGCGCGATCAAACGATGAACAGCGTATCGGGACCACCTTTTCGAAAGCAGAGATCTCGGAAATCGACGATTGGGGATTTGCCCGGAAAATCCGGTCGCGATCCGAAGTGATCCGCCGTCTCGTTCGCGAAGGCCTGAACGCCGTAGATGTGAAAACGGCGGCTGAATGAGGTTGCAGCCTCAGACACCGCCGTCTCCGAAATGATGAGCCGCTTGCAGGCGGCTTTCCCCATCAATGTCCAGAAAGCGTAGGAGCTCAACATGGACGCCCTCATCGATACCATGCCCGGCGGGGGCGGTAAACCCGTTCGCATCTCCACGAAGGAAATCGCACGCCTGACCGAAAAAGGGCACAATACGGTTCTGCGCGACACGCGCAGTATGCTGGTCGAACTCTATTGCGCGGATCTGATCAGCGACCAGGGCGCGTCAAGGCGTTCCGAGACTATCAGGTCGAAGGCGGACGAAATTCTTATCAAGCGATATGGCCCCGGTACCAATTGGTACGACCTCGGATTCGAGATCGTTCGCAGCGGCAACGCCACTGTCGAAATCCTTCTCGACCGCGAACATGCCATGACCCTCGTCACCGGCTATGACATCAAGCTCCGCAAGCGTGTCGTCGACAAGCTGTCCGAGCTGGAGCATGTCCAGCCGACCATCCCGACCACGGCGGAAGCTCTCGCCCAGGTCTTTCGCATGGTCGCTGACAGCGAGCGGCGTGAGGCACGGCAAGCCGCGGACATTGCGGAAATTCGTGCCGATGTCGAAGAAATCCGACAGACGCTGACGATCTTCGATGACGTCCCGCCGAACGGGGAACTGGTAACCTATCTGCGGCCACGCATTCGCAAAATGACCGGTCTGTCCTTTGACGTGATCAATATCGTTCTGGACAAGTCCCCGTATTCCCTCAGCCCGAAGTTTGGCGTCCGGAATCATCATGAAAATGCCGACGGGACGATCAACTACGGGTACTGGAAACGCGAGGTCAACGCGGTTTTCAGGGAATTTATCAAGCAGTGCCGTCAGGTGACGCCGACGCTCTGCGAACACGATCTCATCGAATTCCGGTTCAAGCTGGTGAAAGGCGGTACGAAATGACCACCGCCAAGACCATCATCGAACTCCTCGGCATCGCCGACCGCGCGCTGACCGTCGAAGCCTGCCAGCAGAAGCGCCAGAAGGCGCAGCGGGATCTCCGCGCCGCCTATGATGCCTGGAAGACAGAGCACCGCATCAAGGACCGCATGGAAGCCGGCTCAGACGACATGGAGCGCATGAAGGCAGCGACGGAGGCGGAATACGACCTCCTCACCGAGGCCAAGCGTGATGAGGCGAACGCCCACAAGCGGCTCCAGTCGGCCATCAGCAAGTACCGCAAACAAGGCTGACGGCGCCCCGCGCGCCTCGCCTCCCCCGATTTCATCTCTGAGGACACCACAATGCCGAACACATCGATTCAGGCAGCCGGCGAAGCTATGCCCGCCCCCACAAACGAAACACCGCATGATGAAGTCCGCCGCCTGTCCTGGCGCATCGCCGACTTGCTGAACGGCCTCGACCCTCGCATCGACTACGTCACGATCTGCGCTTCCGGCTCGGAAGCCCATGCGGTGATGACGGGCTTCAACATTCCCGTCGGAAACGAGGCTTCCGTCGACGGCCTTTTCAGGGAATGGCAGGCCCTGCGCTTGAGCATCATCGGCGAAGACACGCCAGAGGTCGAGAAGCAGAAGCTTCAGCAGTGCGAGGATCTTCGACAGAAGATTTCAAGCCTCCGGCCGGCAACGCTCCATGACCTTGTTCTGATGCTCTACGTCCATACCGTTGCCGGCGTGAACGATTACGAAGACGAATTCATGACGAACGTCTTCAGCCTGGTCGGCCTCACCAACGAGAACGTACGGGAGGGCGCGTAATGTCCGAGACCACACGCCGTTCCATCCCCGAAATGTTCGCCGAATGGCTCTCCATCCTGAATGGACCGCCAGACGACAGATCAGACGAGGAATTCGAAAGAGAACCCTCGCGCTATCGGGTCCTACAGGACGAAATCGTCAAAGCCGATCCACACACGCCGCAGGACGTGGCGATGATGTATATCGCCGATACCGACGATGGTCAGAGCTTCCGATCTGAGGAGTTCGACGCACGCGTTCGGGAATTGGCTGGCTCCGGCGTTGATGTCGTTCCTTCGCCGTCACAGCTCGAAGCGCTGTTCGAGCGGAAGCATGAGGCCGACAAGCTTCACGATCAGCAGATCGTAATCACCGACGGTCATATCGAAGCAGGCACGGCAACGGGCGAAATCTGGCAGGCGCAGTTCGACGCCTGCAACGTGGTGGACAGCATTGTTCTCGAGATTTTCGCCTACCGGCCCATCAATGCGGCCGAGCAGGACCGCAAGGCACGCTTCCTGCTCGAATGGACCAAGGATACCGAGGCCAACGACGAAGAGGTGAAGGCCCTTCTCACCTCAATGCTGCTCCCCACCGATGGGAGGGCAGTGGTATGAGCCAGCAGCAAAACGACGCTATCATCGAGGCTAATTCCGAGCTGCTGGACGCGATTGGTCACCTCAATACGATCAAGCTCATCATCACAGCGTTGGAGACCAAGCCTCATGGCGTGGAGGTCGACGAAGCGCTGCACTGCTTGGAGCTCGCCACGCATGGCGCGCTGCGCGTCATCATGGATGCCCGGCAGAAGCTGGATGACGCGGAGGTTTCAGCATGACGACCCTGAGCTCTGTCGAACCCGAGATCGATTACTTCGACCTTGATCCGCTGATCTGCGACGCGGTCAATATGACCGATGTGCTGACGGAAGAAATCAGGAGGCATTTCGAAAATAGTCCGCCGCCAGGCGGCTACCTCCTCGACGCGCAAGATGGCAACCGGCTGTTCTTCGTCTCCGGCATGGTCATAGCCATGACCGAAAAAGTGCTGAAGGCATTCTATTTGGCTCTGGAGAACGATCGGCGGAAGACGGCAAGCAGCCGCGTCTGCGCTCCCAGCGGCGAGGACTGACCATGTCGGCACCAGCCCTTATCCGCAAGCACGACATGCTGCGCGCCGCCGAGGTGGCGCAGGCCACCGGCTGCCGTATCGACATCAAGGTCGGCGATGCCGTCGTTTCGATCAGCCCGGCCTGCCCGACGGAAGCGCCCCGGCCGGCGCAGTCGAAGAACGAGGGCATTGACTATTCCCGCCCTGACCTGTGAAGGTTCGAGAATGCCCCGGAAACTTCCCCTTCACGTCCACAAGCAGAAGACCCGCCATGGAAAGTGGGTCTTCTATTTTCGCATTGGGAAAGGGAAGCGCGTTCGCCTCCCCGCCCCGACCGACCCCACCTTCAAGGCGGCGTATATGGCCGCGCTGACGGGGGGCGCGCCCCTGCCCGTCCCGAAGGTCTACGAGGGCACGCTACAGTGGCTTTGGGACCGCTACACGACCGAGAGCGCCAAGTGGGCCGGGTACAGCCCCGCCACGCAGAAACAGCAGCGCCTGATCATGGACAAGGTGCTGAAGAACGCCGCGCGCTCGGCGCTCACCAGTTTCACCCAGGACGTCATTCAGGAAGCCGTCGACAAGCGCCACGAGACGCCAGCGCTCGCCGCGAACTTCCTGAAGGTGATGCGCGGCATGTTCGGGTGGGGAAAGAGAATGCGCGCCGTCACCGCCGACCCGACCATCGGCGTCGAGCTGCCGGCCTACAAGACGGACGGCTTCCCGGCGTGGACCGTCGACGACGTGAAGAAATTCCGGGCCACGCACAAGATTGGCACGCCCGAGCGCCTGGCTATGGAGCTGATGCTTCTCGCCGGCCTGCGCCGATCCGACGTGGTTGTCGTCGGCCGTCAGCACATTCAGGACCGCGTTCTTACCATCGACACCGCCAAGACCGGCGCGCGTGTCACCGTCGAGTTATCCGAAGATCTGCTCAAGATGATCAACACCACTCCGCGGCGCGGTCTCCACCTCATCGAGAACAGTCTCGGGAAGCCTTTCGTCAAGGAAAGCTTCGGCAACTGGTTCCGCGTCAAGTGCACCGAGGCCGGAGTCACGAAGTCGGCGCACGGCCTGCGCAAGCTGAGCGCCACCCTCGCGGCCGAAGGCGGAGCGGCCACCCATCAGCTTCTTGCCCAATACGGCTGGACGAACATTTCGACGGCGGAAATCTACACGAAGGGCGTCGACCGCAAGCGGCTCGGGATCGAGGCCAGCCGCATCGTCGCGGATCAGATCGGGAACATAAAAACCCCTCACCCTGAAACAGGTGAGGGATTTATCCCGAAAAAGGCAATAAAAACAAAGGCGAAAAAATGAGATTTAGGGCTCTCATCGCCCACCATTCTTCCTCCGGAATTCGCACGCAGGCCCCGTAAAAACGGGGCTTTTTTCGTTCTGGCGCTGCCCTTCCCTGCCGTAACCGGCCCGGCTGTGCGGGCCGATCCGGAGCTCCTCGTCAATGCGTTGTCGGCGGTTCTTCTTCCTCGTCGTCTTCCAGGAACGAATGGATGCCGTCCCTTGCGATCGTGGCCAGGAATTCGTCGAAGGCTTCGCGGTCGGTGGCGAAGGGTTCGTCCCATTCGAAGAGGTCTTCGTTCTGGGTGACGACCTCCAGCTTCCAGTCGTTCTGCGTGCCGGCGGGGCGGGAGATGTCGACGAGCACGGTGACGCCGTCTTCCGTGAATTCTCCCGAAAGCTCGGAATGCTCCAGTTTGGGCTTCTTGGTCATGGCGGGCGATCCTGCGGGCGTCTAGCCGGATTCGGGATCCGGCAGGGTCGAAATGGTGAAATCAGAACGGCCAGCGTGATCTCGCGGCAGCGACGTGACGTCAATCGGTCGCCCGACCCCGATCTAAAACTATCGGCAGTCGCGTTCTGGCATCCCTTGTGACAGAGCGGAGGGTATCCGTCCACCCTCGGAGTTCAGACGACCTGCTTGGGATGCGTCGGGGCGAATTCGGCGACGAGTTCGTGCTTTTCGCCGGGATAGGTCAGACGCACATGGGTAATGTAAAGGCCACCGCTCCAGGTGCGGCGCTCCACGACGAGGCAGGGCGTTCCGGGCGCGATGGCCAGCAGTTCGGCGGCGCGGGCATCGGCGCCGACGGCGCGGATGCGGTGCTCGGCGGCGCTCCAGGGGACGCGGCTGATCAGCCAGGCACCGGGGGCGACATCCTCGAACGTCTCTCCGGCGGCCTCTGGCACGGCTTCGAGGTTGATGAGGCGATCTTCCAGGCAGAAGGGCTGCGCGCCGGCGAAGTGAAGCGCCGAGATATCCGTCAGCCGGGCAGAATCGGAAAGCTCCATCAGCCGGCGGTCGGCGGCCTTGGCCGCGCGGTCGAGGCGCGTGCGGCGCTCGTAGCGATAGGGAAGCCCGAGCGATTCGACTTCAAGCCGGATATCGTGGATTTCGAGAACCGCGGACTGGGCGTGCGGATGGGTGACGTAGCTGCCCGATTTGCGGCGGCGCTCGATGAGGCCGCGCTTGACCAGCTCGGTGATCGCCTTGTTCACCGTCATGCGCGAGCATTGATACTGCTCGGTCAGCTCGTGCTCGAAGGGGATTCGGTGGCCCGGCGGCCATTCGCCCGACAGGATCTTGCCCTCGACATCATCGAGGATGCGCCGGTGCAGCGAAGGCTCCCTGGCCTCGACCTCTGTTCTGTCCCCGTCGATGGAAATGATCGCCTCCGCTCCGGGCGTGGATTCGCCCGGTCTCAGGAAAGTCATAGGAAAGGCCCGGTCGGCTTTCAATACGGCCTCAGGCCGTGGCGAGCGCCCGCATGGTCGCGGTGAAGCGCCGGCCGACCGCTTCGCGGGCGACGTGCCGGCCGCCCTCGACCTGCTTGCGGCCGTTCACCCAGACGCAATCGACTTCGGCACCGTTTGCGAAGATCCAGCCGTCGAGCAGGCCGTCGCCGGCAAGTTCGAGGCCGTGGCGGGCCTTGATACTGACGAAATCAGCCGCCCTGCCCGCGGCAAGACCGGCTTCCACGCCGAGCGCCGCCGCGCCGCCGACAAGCGCGCCGTCGAACAGCGCGCGGCCCATCGAGCCGCCGGGCTCCGCCAGAACGTTGCGGGCGCGATGATAAAGGCGCTGGGAATATTCGAGCTGGCGCAGTTCGTCCGGCAGGCCGATCAGCACGTTCGAATCGGAACCGACGCCGTAGCGGCCGCCGGCGGCGAGGAAATCGGGCGCCGGGAAGGTGCCGTCGCCGAGATTGGCTTCCGTTACCGGGCAGAGGCCGGCGATGGCGCCGGCTTTCGCCATGCCCAGCGTTTCGGCATCCGTCATGTGCGTAGCGTGGATGAAGCACCAGCGGCCGTCGACCTTCTGGTTCTCAAGCAGCCATTCCACCGGGCGGCGGCCGGACCAGGCGATGCTGTCCTCCACTTCCTTCACCTGTTCGGCGATGTGGATATGGATCGGCTTGTCGCCGGCCATGGTGACGACGGCGCTCAGCTCGTCAGGGGTGACGGCGCGAAGACTGTGCGGGGCGACACCCGTGACGCCGTCCGGCAACGAACCCGTCAGGGCGCGGCAGCGCTCCAGAAGGGCGGCATAGGAATCGCGGTCGTTGATGAAGCGGCGCTGCCCCTCGCCCGGCGCGGTGCCGCCGAAGCCGGCATGGGCATAGAAGACGGGAAGCAGCGAGAGGGCGATGCCGGTCTCGGACGCGGCCGAGGCGATCCGCGCGGCCATTTCGGCGATGTCGCCATAATGCCCGCCGTCCTTGTCGTGGTGCAGGTAATGGAACTCGCCGACGCGGGTGAAGCCGGCTTCCAGCATTTCCACATAGAGCTGCGCGGCAACCGCCTCGACATCGTCAGGCGTCATGGAAAGCGCGAAGCGGTACATGACATTGCGCCAGCTCCAGAAGCTGTCGCTGCCGGGGCCGCGCGTTTCGGCAAGGCCCGCCATGCCGCGCTGGAAGGCGTGGCTGTGCAGGTTCGGCATGCCGGCGACAAGGGTGTCGTGGCGCTCGTCGCCCGGCGCGGCCGCCCTGCTCTCGATTCCCGTGATCCGCCCGCCCTCGACGCTGATGCGGACATTGTTCGCCCAGCCGCTCGCCAGCAGCGCCTGCCTTGCATGAATGACGGCCATGGCCGGTCTCCTCTCCCGATGTGCACCCCTGACGCCGATCCGAAAAATGGCTCTTGCGTCCGACGTGATTATGTATATACATTATCTCCATCACAGGGAAGAGGCAATCACGATGACGGCAACGGAAAACGACATCGCCCGCGTCTGGCGCAATGCCCGGCTCGCGACGCTCAACGAAAGCCTGCCCGGCCTCGGCATCGTGGAAAACGGCGCGATCGCCGTCGTCGACGGGCGCATCGCCTTTGCGGGTCCGGAGGCGGAGCTTCCCGCCACGTTCGCCAAGGCCGAGAGCATCGATTGCGAAGGCCGCTGGATCACGCCCGGCCTCATCGACTGCCACACCCATCTCGTGCATGCCGGCGACCGCGCCCATGAATTCGAGCTTCGCCTTGCAGGCGCCTCCTATGAGGAGATCGCGCGGGCCGGTGGCGGCATTGTCTCCTCGGTGAAGGCGCTGCGCGCGGCAAGCGAGGACGATCTGGTGCGGGAAACCCTGCCCCGCCTCGATGCGCTGATCGCCGAAGGCGTGACGACGGTCGAGATGAAGTCCGGTTACGGCCTCGACACGGAAAACGAACTGAAGTCGCTGCGCGCGGCCCGCCGCATCGCCGACGAGCGCGACGTCACCGTGCGCACCACCTTCCTCGGCGCCCACGCGCTGCCGCCGGAAATGAACGGCGACAAGACGGCCTATATAAAGAAGGTCGTCACCGAGATGCTGCCGGCCGTCGCGGCCGAAGGGCTTGCCGATGCGGTGGACGGCTTCTGCGAGGGCATCGCCTTCTCGACCGCCGAGATGACCGAGGTCTTCGAGGCCGCGAAGGCGCATGGCCTGCCGGTCAAGCTCCATGCCGACCAGCTTTCCAATCTGCACGGCGCCGAACTTGCCGCCAGCTACGGCGCGCTTTCGGCCGACCACCTCGAATATACCGACGATGCGGGCGCCGCCGCGATGGCGAAGGCCGGCACCGTCGCCGTCATCCTGCCCGGTGCCTTCTACTTCATTCGTGAAACCAAGAGGCCGCCGGTCGATCTCTTCCGCAAGCACGGCGTGAAAATGGCGGTCGCAACCGACGCCAATCCCGGCACGTCGCCGCTCACCTCCCTCCTCCTCACCATGAACATGGCCGCAACCCTCTTCGGCATGACCGTCGAGGAATGCATCGCCGGCACGACGCGCGAAGCCGCTCGCGCGCTTGGGCTGGTCGACGAGGTGGGGACGCTGGAGGCCGGAAAATGGGCCGATTTCGTTCTCTGGAACATCGGCCGGCCGGCGGAACTGGTCTACCGCATGGGCTTCAACCCCATGCATGCCCGTATCCGCAGCGGACACTGATCACATCATACGCAGCCTGTGCGCTGCATCGGGAAATGAAACATGACGATCACGCTTCATCCGGGCTCCGTGCCCCTGAAAACCCTCGAAACCATCTACTGGACCGGCGAAGCCGCCAAGCTTGACGCGTCCTTCGACGCCGGCATCCAGAAGGCCGCCGCGCGCATCGCGGAAATCGCCGCCGGCGACGAGCCGGTCTACGGCATCAATACCGGCTTCGGCAAACTCGCCTCCATCAAGATCGCACCGGCCGATGTCGCGACGCTCCAGCGCAACCTGATCCTGTCGCACTGCTGCGGCGTGGGCAAACCGCTCGCGGAAAACATCGTGCGCCTCATCATGGCGCTGAAGCTGATCTCGCTCGGCCGCGGTGCATCCGGCGTGCGTATCGAGATCGTCCGTCTGCTCGAAGCCATGCAGGCCAAGGGCGTCATCCCGGTCATTCCGGAACAGGGTTCCGTCGGCGCCTCGGGCGACCTCGCTCCCCTCGCCCACATGACCGCCGTCATGATCGGCGAAGGCGAAGCCATCTATGCCGGCGACCGTATGCCGGGTGGCAAGGCCCTCGAAAAGGCCGGCCTGAAGCCGGTCGTTCTGGCCGCCAAGGAAGGCCTCGCACTGATCAACGGCACGCAGGTCTCCACCGGCCTTGCGCTTGCCGGCCTCTTCCGCGCCCATCGCGCCGCGCAGGCCGCGCTCGTCACCGGCGCGCTCTCCACCGACGCCGCCATGGGCTCCTCCGCGCCGTTCCATCCGGACATCCACACGCTGCGCGGCCACAAGGGCCAGATCGATGCGGCCGCCTCGCTTCGCGCGCTGCTGGCCGGCTCCGTCATCCGCGACAGCCACATCACCGGCGACGAGCGCGTGCAGGATCCCTATTGCATCCGCTGCCAGCCGCAGGTCGACGGCGCATGCCTCGATCTCCTGCGCTCGGCCGCCCATACGCTCGAAATCGAAGCCAATGCCGTGACCGACAACCCGCTCGTCCTTTCGGACAACAGCGTGGTTTCGGGCGGCAACTTCCATGCCGAGCCGGTCGCCTTCGCCGCCGACCAGATCGCGATCGCGACCTGCGAGATCGGCGCCATCGCCCAGCGCCGCATCGCGCTGCTGGTCGATCCGGCCCTCTCCTTCGGCCTGCCGGCCTTCCTCGCCAAGAAGCCGGGCCTCAATTCGGGCCTCATGATCGCGGAAGTCACCTCGGCCGCGCTGATGAGCGAGAACAAGCAGATGTCGCATCCGGCCTCGGTCGACTCCACCCCGACCTCCGCCAACCAGGAAGACCATGTCTCCATGGCCTGCCACGGCGCCCGCCGCCTGCTGCGCATGACGGAAAACCTCTCCGCCATCATCGGCATCGAGGCGCTGACGGCCGCCCAGGGCATCGAGTTCCGCGCCCCGCTCACCACCAGCCCGGAGTTGCAGAAGGTCGTCGCCGCGCTGCGCACCGTCGTGCCGACGCTGGAGGAAGACCGCTACATGGCCCCGGACCTCACCGCCGCCGGCACGTTCGTCTCCTCGGGCGCGCTCGCCGCCTCCGTCACCAAGGGCATCCTGCCGGTGCTGGAGGCCTGACATGGCGCTCTTCGAAACCCATCAGGGCACCTCGCCCGTCATTCTCGCCTTCCCGCATACCGGCACGGATGTCCCTGCCGATATACGGGAGCGCCTGAATGACAATGGCCGCATCCTCGCGGATACGGACTGGCACATCGAACGTCTCTATGACGGCCTGCTGCCCGACGTGACGACGGTGCGCGCCACGTTCCACCGCTATGTCATCGATGCCAATCGGGATCCGGCCGGCGTCAGCCTCTATCCCGGCCAGAACACGACGGGCCTCGTTCCGGAGACGGATTTCGACGGCAAGCCGATCTGGAAGGACGGCGAAACGCCGACCGAGGCCGACATCGCCTACCGGCTCGCCAATTTCCATGCGCCCTACCACGCGGCCCTCGCCGCCGAGATCGAGCGCGTGAAGGCGATCCACGGCGTGGCGATCCTCTACGACTGCCACTCGATCCGCTCGCTGATCCCCTTCCTGTTCGAAGGCCGGCTGCCGGATTTCAACGTCGGCACCGACATGGGGCGCACCTGCGCGAAGGAAATCGAAACGGCGACGTTCGACGTCTGCGCGAAGGCTGAAGGCTATACCAGCATCCTCAATGGCCGCTTCAAGGGCGGCTGGACGACACGCCATTACGGCAAGCCGGAAACCGGCGTGCACGCCATCCAGATGGAGCTCGCCCAGGTGAGCCATCTGTCCACGGAGGTTCCACCCTTCGATCTGGACGCGGACAAGGCCGCACGCCTGCGCATTCACCTGAAAGACATTCTGCAACGCATCGAGGCGCTCGCCTCCACCCTCACACGCTGACCCGGGAGAACCAGCCATGACCGACAATCCCCGCCACAATATCCGCGAAGTCCGCGCCGCCACCGGCACCGAACGCACCGCCAAGAGCTGGCTGACCGAAGCGCCGCTGCGCATGCTGATGAACAACCTCGATCCCGACGTCGCGGAAAACCCGCACGAACTGGTCGTCTATGGCGGCATCGGCCGCGCCGCCCGCACCTGGGCCGATTTCGACAAGATCGTCGCCTCGCTGCGCGACCTTGAAGAAAACGAGACGCTGATCGTGCAGTCCGGCAAGCCGGTCGGCATCTTCCGCACGCACAAGGATGCGCCGCGCGTTCTCATCGCCAACTCCAACCTCGTGCCGCACTGGGCCACCTGGGATCACTTCAACGAGCTGGATAAGAAGGGCCTTGCCATGTACGGCCAGATGACGGCCGGCTCGTGGATCTATATCGGCTCGCAGGGCATCGTTCAGGGCACCTACGAGACCTTCGTGGAAGCCGGCCGCCAGCACTATAACGGCAACCTCAAGGGCAAGTGGGTCCTCACCGGCGGCCTCGGCGGCATGGGCGGCGCCCAGCCGCTCGCCGCGGTCATGGCCGGCGCCTCGTGCCTTGCCGTCGAGTGCAACCCGGACTCGATCGATTTCCGCCTGCGCACCCGCTACATCGACGAGAAGGCCGAGACGCTCGACGAAGCCATGGCGATGATCGACCGCTGGACGAAGGCTGGCGAAGCCAAGTCCGTGGGCCTGCTCGGCAACGCTGCCGAAATCCTGCCGGAAATGATCCGCCGCGGCATCCGCCCAGACATGGTCACCGACCAGACCTCCGCCCACGACCCGATCAACGGCTACCTGCCGAAGGGCTGGACGATGGCCGAGTGGAAGGCAAAGCGCGAAAGCGACCCGAAGGCCGTCGAAAAGGCCGCCCGCGCTTCCATGCGCGAGCATGTCGAAGCCATGATCGCCTTCCAGGACATGGGAATCCCGACCTTCGACTATGGCAACAACATCCGCCAGGTCGCCAAGGAAGAAGGCCTCGAAAACGCCTTCGCATTCCCGGGCTTCGTGCCGGCCTATATCCGCCCGCTGTTCTGCAAGGGCATCGGTCCGTTCCGCTGGGCCGCTCTCTCGGGCGATCCGGAAGACATCTACAAGACCGACGCCAAGGTGAAGGAGCTGCTGCCCGACAACAAGCACCTGCACAACTGGCTGGACATGGCGAAGGACCGCATCGCCTTCCAGGGCCTGCCGGCGCGCATCTGCTGGGTCGGCCTCGGCGACCGCCACCGCCTCGGCCTCGCCTTCAACGAGATGGTCAAGAACGGCGAGCTGAAGGCTCCGATCGTCATCGGTCGCGACCACCTCGATTCGGGTTCCGTCGCCTCGCCGAACCGCGAGACGGAATCGATGAAGGATGGCTCGGACGCCGTATCCGACTGGCCGCTGCTCAACGCCCTGCTCAACACCGCATCCGGCGCGACCTGGGTGTCGCTCCACCACGGCGGCGGCGTCGGCATGGGCTTCTCGCAGCATTCGGGCGTCGTCATCTGCTGCGACGGCACGGATGAAGCCGCCAAGCGCGTTGGCCGCGTATTGTGGAACGACCCGGCGACCGGCGTCATGCGCCACGCCGATGCGGGCTACGACATCGCGCTCGACTGCGCCCGTGAAAAGGGCCTGCGCCTGCCGGGCATCCTGGGCAACTGATGAGCCTCTTGCTCCGCAACGCCGATCATCGCCGCATGCCGTGGAAGAACGGCGGCGGCGAGACGGTCGAGGTGATCGTCCATCCGGAAGGCGCAAGCCTTTCGGATTTCGGCTGGCGCGTCAGCATGGCGGGCGTGGCGAGCGACGGTCCCTTCTCCGTCTTTCCCGGCATCGACCGCACGCTGGCGGTGCTTACGGGCGACGGCATGGAACTGTCCATCGAAGGGCTTGGCGAGAGGCTGCTGACACCAAAGTCCGCACCGCTCCCCTTCCCGGCCGATGCGCCGACCACGGCACGCCTTCCCGGCGGGCCGATCACCGACCTCAACGTGATGACGCGGCGCGGTGTTTTCGGGCACAGCCTCGCGCACCACGTCGCCGAAGGCGCGAAGGCGCTCCCGGCATCGTCGGGCCAGCGTCTGCTGCTGGCGCTCGAACCGCTCGGCGTCTCCACGGCGGATGGCCTCCTCGGCCTCCAGCCACTCGACGCCCTCGTGCTCGATAGCACGGAGGAGGCGGAAGTGGTGCCGGCGGGCGCAAGCGCCGCCTTCTACCTCGTCGAAATCACGCCGGCCTGACCGGCGTTCCTTGTCCGTCCCGTCCTGGAATGTTACCTCCCGGCAAATGCATTTTTGCCGGGAGATTTTCATGAGACATCGCACATTCGGCCGTACGGGCTTCACCACCACGGATATCGGCTTCGGCGCCTGGCAGATCGGAGGCGCCTGGGGTGACGTCAGCGAAGCGGATGGCCGCGCCGCCCTTCACGCCGCGCTCGATGCCGGCATGACCTTCATCGATACCGCCGACGTCTATGGCGACGGCCGTTCGGAAAAGATCATTGCCGACGTGCTGAAGGAACGTGGCGGCGAACGCCCGATGGTGGCGACCAAAGCCGGCCGCCGGCTCTCCCCGCATGTCGCCGACGGCTACAACAAGGCCAATCTCGAAGCTTTCATCGACCGCAGCCTGAAGAATCTCGGCGTCGAATGCCTCGACCTCGTGCAGCTCCATTGCCCGCCGACCGAAGTCTATTACCGTCCCGAGGTCTTCCAGGCACTGGAGGAGATCAAGGCCGCCGGCAAGATCGCCGATTACGGCGTCAGCGTCGAGAAGGTCGAGGAAGCGCTGAAGGCCATCGAATATCCCGGCGTCGTCAGCGTGCAGATCATCTACAACATCTTCCGCCAGCGCCCGGCGCGGCTCTTCTTCCAGGAGGCCGCCCGCCGCAAGGTCGCGATCATCGCCCGCGTGCCGCTGGCAAGCGGCCTGCTCTCCGGCAAGATCACGCGCGACACCGCGTTTGCCGCCGACGACCACCGCAACTTCAACCGTAACGGCGATGCCTTCGACGTGGGCGAGACCTTTGCCGGCGTGCCTTTCGAGACGGGCCTGCAAGCCGTCGAGGAAATCCGCGCGCTGGTGCCGGCCGGCGAGAGCATGGCCGCCTTCGCGCTGCGCTGGATCCTGATGGCGGATGCCGTCAGCGTGGTCATCCCGGGCGCGCGCAACGGCGAACAGGCAAAGGCCAATGCCGCCGCTGCGAGCCTGCCGCCCATCCCGGAAAACGTGATGGAAGCGACGCGCGAGGTCTATGAGCGGCTCGTCGCACCGCATGTCCACCAGCGCTGGTAAAACAGGCAAAGCGCATAAACTGAAATGATAGCCAACATTATGGCTATCTATTTCGTTTATGCGCGGCCCCGCGCTACCGTTCCCCATTGCTCGCAATCACAACTGGGGAACAACCATGAAAAGAATGCTTCTTGCGCTGGCTCTCGCAAGCTCCACCCTGCTTTCGGCCGCCGCATCCGCCGAGACGCTGAAGATCGGCACGGAGGGCGCCTATCCGCCCTTCAACTTCCAGGATTCGGCCGGCAAGCTCGGCGGCTTCGACGTGGAGATCGGCCTTGCGCTCTGCGAGAAGATGAAGGTCGAATGCGAAGTCGTCGGCCAGGACTGGGACGGCATCATTCCGGGCCTCATCGCCAAGAAATACGACATGATCATCGCCTCGATGTTCATCACCGAGGAGCGCAAGAAGCAGGTCGCCTTCACCGACCCCTACTATCTTGCCGCCATGACCCATGCCGCGCCGAAGAATTCCGGCATCACCGACTTCACCAATGAAGGCATGAAGGGCAAGACCATCGGCGCCCAGTCCGGCACCACGCAGGCCGACTACGCCGCCGCCGTCTATCCGGACGCGGACATCAAGCTCTACCCGACGCAGGACGAGGTGAACCTCGACATGGCCAACGGCCGTCTCGACCTGCAGGTCGGCGACATGATCCCGCTGCTCGACTGGGTCACCAAGAACGACGACGGCAAGGCCTGCTGCGAGTTGATCGGCAAGCCCATCACCGATCCGAAATTCGTCGGCGAAGGCGTCGGCATCGCCGTGCGTCAGGATGACAACGACCTGCGCGAGAAGCTGAATGCCGCGCTGAAGGCCATCCGCGAGGACGGGACGTATCAGAAGATCAACGACAAGTACTTCTCGATCGATATCTATACGATGAAGTAAGCGTGGGGGCGTAGCGCGCCCTCATCCGGCCTGCCGGCCACCTTCTCCCCGCAGGCGGGGAGAAGGAAACAAGCGGAACCGCTTTCCTTCCTCTCCGCCGGAGTTGCTTGGGGAAATCAGTGCACCATTCCCCTTCTCCCCGCTTGCGGGGAGAAGGTCGCGGCAGCGGGATGAGGGGCAGCCCGGCCGCGCATGGCAAGAGCCCTTGCCTTCCCCCGCCCCGCCGTCCTAGCTAGGCGCATGCCGATCAACCGCCTCGAACGCTTCGCCCACAATCTCGACTGGAACCTCCTGCGCACCTTCGTCGTCGTGGTGGAGGAAGGCTCGATCACGCGGGCGGCGAACCGGCTGCTGCTGCAACAGCCGGCCGTCAGCATGGCGCTGAAACGGCTGGAGCAATCGGTCGGCCACCGGCTGATCGACCGCAGCCCCGGCCGCTTCGAGCTGACGGAGGCCGGCGAGCGCCTCCATGCGCTCTGCCGCGACATCTTCACCGCCATCGTGCGCCTGCCGGAGGCGATGGAACCCTCCGGCGAGGACATTGCCGGGCACATCACCATCCACGCCGTCAGCCATGCCATGAACCCGGAATGGGACCGGGCGATCGCCGATTTCTTCCGGTTGCATCCGCGCGTCACCGTCGGCGTGACGGTAGAGACGACGACGGACGTGATCCGCTCGGTCGAGCGGGGCGTCGCGACGCTCGGCCTTTCGGACGGCATCATTCCCGAGGGGCTGGACAAGGTGCCCTTCTGCTTCGAGCGCTATGCGCTTTATTGCGGGCGCGGACACCGGCTGTTCGGCAGGCGCGACGCGCGGCTGGAGGATCTGCGCGGCGAGCCCTATGTCAGCTTCCTCGCCGACGTGCTCGGCGGGCCGCATATGGGGCCGGTGACGGCGGTGCGTGCCGTCGGCTCCTTCGGCCAGCAGGTGCGGGCGCTGGCCTTCAACGTCGAGGAGGTGCTGCGCCTCGTCGTCGCCAATGCCGGCATCGGCATGCTGCCGGCCCACCTCACCGACCCGGCGCTGGCCGCCGGCGAGCTCTGGCAATTGCCGCCCTATGACGACCTGCCGGTGACGGAGACCTTCCGCATCACCAATCCCGGGTCGGCGCTCAACCCGGCCGAGCGCGCCTTCCTCGCCCATATCGCCGACGTGCCCGTCTGGCGCTGGGGCGAGCCACATCAATCCTGATGATACCCGCCTTCAGCGCTATAAATTTGAAGAATATCGGCAGCTTTCGTAGGCCTTTCTCCACAAACAGACGGAGGCGGCCATGCAGACTTTCGACATCGCAATCATCGGCGGCGGCATTGCCGGCCTGTCGCTCGCCTATTTCCTGAGCCCGCACCGCTCCGTCGTGGTGCTGGAGCGGGAGGAAGCGCTCGGCTACCACAGCACCGGCCGCTCGGCCGCCGAATTCACCCTGCGCGACAACGCCCCCCTCGTGAACGCGCTGGCCCGCGCCAGCCATGCCTTCATGATAAGCCCGCCGGAGGGCTTTGCCGCCGTGCCGCTTCTCGTCGCACGCGGCAGCATCCTGTTCGGCGCCGAGGACAAGGCTGCGCTGGTGCGCGAACGCTTCGAGCAGACGAAGGCGCTCGGCGTCGCCGTCGAGTGGCTGGACGAGGCTGCGCTTCTTGCCCGCGCGCCCATCATGAACCCGGCCTATGTCGCGGCCGCCTATTTCGACCCGGACTATTGGGACATCGAGGTGGACGCGCTCCTGCAGGCCTATGCCCGCCACGCCCGGCACAACGGCGCGCAGGTCCTCGAAAGGCGTCCCTTCACCGGCGCCCGACGGGACGGCGGCCGGTGGCTGATCGAGACCAATGGCGAAACCCTTTCCGCCGGCGTGCTGGTCAACGCGGCGGGCGGCTGGGCGGATACGGTCGCCGAACGTGCTGGCGTCAAGCCCCTCGGCATCGTGCCGCACCGACGCACCGCCGTCACGGTCGACCTGCCGGAGGGCGTGGATGCGGGCAGCCTGCCGGAAATGAACGAGATCGAGGACACGTTCTATTTCAAGCCGGAAGGCGGCCGCCTGCTTGCCTCGCCGGCCGACGCCACGCCCTGCGAGCCCGCCGACGTGCAGCCGGAGGAAATCGACGTCGCCTATGCCGCCCATTATGTCGAGGAGGCGACGACGCTCAGCGTGCGCCGCGTCTTCCGAAGCTGGGCCGGCATGCGCAGCTTTTCCGCCGACCGCCTGCCCGTCGTCGGGCCGGCTCAGGACGAGCCGTCCTTCTTCTGGCTCGCCGGCCAGGGCGGTTACGGCATCCTCACCTCGCCCGCCCTCGGCAGCCTTGCCGCAGCCCTCCTCACGGAAAGCCCGGTGCCGGAGCCGCTCGCCCGCGAGGGCATCGGGGCCGAGACCTTCAGTCCCGCACGCTTCCCCTGAAACGAAACGGGCGCCCAATGGGCGCCCGTTCTGCTTTACGCTTCCGCAGCCGGCTTGCCGGCTGCGCCGGTGGCGCGGGCGGTGTCGCGATCCTTCCACCAGCGGCTGAGGAACAGGAGGATCGGGCCGCCGATATAGATCGACGAGGTCGTCGCGACGACGACGCCGAACAGCATCGGCCAGGCGAAGGGCTTGACCGTGTCGCCACCCCAGATCGCCATGGGCAGCAGCGAGACCGCCACGGCGAGCGAGGTAAAGATGCATCGCATGACCACCTGGTTGATCGACAGGTCGATGAGGTCGGAGAACGGCATCGACTTGTACTTGCGCAGGTTCTCGCGCATTCGGTCGTACACCACGACCTTGTCGTTGACCGAGTAGCCGATCAGCGTCAGCACGGCGGCGATGGCCGTCAGGTTGAAATCGATCTGCATCAGCGAGAAGAAGCCGATCATCTTGGTGATGTCGAGGATCAGCGTCACGATGGCGCCCACCGCGAAGTGCCACTCGAAGCGCCACCAGATGTAGATCAGGATCGCCACCATGCCGAGGCCGACGGCGAGGAAGCCGGACCGCGCCAGCTCGGTGCTGACCGTCGGGCCGACCACTTCCGTGCGCTCGAAATTGGCGTCCGGGATCATCTCGGCAACGCCGTTGCGGATCTCCTGGAGCGCCGCGGTCTGCTCGGCCTCACCACCCGGCTGGCGCTGGACGCGCACGAGCACGGACGTGCCCTGGCCGAATTCCTGCAGCGCCACTTCGCCGAGGTTGAGGTCCTCCATCTTCTTGCGGAGCGTCGCGAGGTCGATGGGCGACTTGGAGGTCGCCTCGACCTGGATGCCGCCGACGAAGTCGATGCCGTAGTTGAGGCCCGGCGTGAAGAACAGGATGATCGAGCTCGTCGAGATGAAGGCCGACATGGCGATGGCGATGTAGCGGCCGCGCATGAAGGAGAAGGTCGGGATTTCCCAGACCTTGCCGAAGAGCGAATGGATATCGATCTTCTTCATCTTGCGCACGATCACCGCCTCGCGCATCAGGAAGCGCACGAAGGTGATCGAGGTGAACATCGAGATCGCAAGGCCGATGATCATGGTGATGGCGAAGCCGCGCACCGGGCCCGAGCCGAACATGAAGAGCAGGATCATGCCGACCATGGTCGTCATGTTGCCGTCGACGATGGTGGCGTAGGCCTTGTTGAAGCCGACGTCGAGCGCCTTCATGGCCCCTGCCCCACCCGCGGTCTCTTCACGGATACGGGCGTTGATCAGGATGTTGGCGTCCACCGCCATGCCGATGCCGAGGATGATGCCGGCGATGCCGGGCAAGGTCAGCGTCGAGCCGAGCAGGCCCAGCACGCCGATCGTCAGGATCGTGTGCAGCACGAGGCCGAGATTGGCGATGAGGCCCCATGCGCCATAGAGCACCTGCATGAGGATGACGACGGCGAGAAGGCCGGCGAAGCCCGTATAAAGGCCCATGCGGATCGAGTCCGAACCGAGATTCGGGCCGACGGTGCGCTCCTCGATGATGGTGAGCGGCGCCGGCAGGGCGCCCGAGCGCAGCAGTGCCGAGAGGACGGTCGCTTCCTGCGGGTTGAAGTTGCCCGAGATCTGGCCCTGGCCGCCGATGATCGGCTCGCGGATGACCGGCGCCGTCAGCACCTTGCCGTCGAGGACGATGGCGAAGGGCTTGCCGACATTGGCCTGCGTGATTTCCGCGAACTGGCGCGCGCCGGTGGAATCGAAGCTGAACGAGACGATCGGCTCGTTCGAGCGCTGGTCGAAGCCGGCCTTGGCGTCGGCGAGCCGGTCGCCGGAGATCGCCACGCGCTCCTCGACCGCATATTTGCGGCCGTCGTTGGCGCCGGGCAGGATCATTACGCCGCGCGGGGCGACGCCGTTCGGATCAACGGTCTGGTCGACCATGTGGAAGCTCATCTGCGCGGTCGAGCCGAGAAGCTGGCGCAGGCGCGTCGGGTCCTGCAGGCCCGGAAGCTGGACGAGGATGCGGTCGCCGCCGACACGCTGGATCAGCGGCTCGGCAACGCCCACCTGGTCGACGCGGCGGCGGATGATCTCGAGGCTCTGCTCGACGGCGGCCGACATGCGCTCGTTGATGCCGGCTTCCGTCAGCGTAACGTTGATCTGGAGGCCGCTGGTCGCGACATCGATATCCGACGAGCCGGCGCCGAAGCCGAGCGTCGAGGTGGGCGCGGCGAGCTTGCGCACTTCCGGCAGCACCTTGTCGAGCGCCGCCTGGTCGGGCAGCGTAACGGTCAGCGTCGTGCCGTTGAGGCGGGCGGCCGAGGCGCGCTCGCCGGCGGTGCGCAGGATCGCGCGGGTATCGTTGAGCAGCACGTCCATGCGCGCCTTGCGGAGCGCTGCGGAATCCACCTCCAGGACGAGGTGCGAGCCGCCCTTCAGGTCGAGGCCGAGGGTGACGGGATTGGAGGGCAGGAAGTGCCCGTATTTCGCCTGCTGCTCAGGCGTCAGCACGTTCGGCACGGCCGCGAGCATCCCGAAGAGGATGATGGCGGCGGAGACAAACAATGCCCATTTGGAGGTTTTCATGGGGTTGTTCCACTTCAACTGCCGGAACGGCGCGACCGAAAGGCCGGCGCCGACCGTGGGATCGGAATTCAATCGAATGGCGCGGCGTGTTAACGCCGGGGGGCCTCAGGCGGCAAAAGCCGGAGGCGCGCGGCTGCGGAAGGCAGCACTGCCGGCCGATGCCGGCGCCGCATCTTCCGCCGCCTGGAAGACGACGACGGACGCGGTTTCAAAGGGATAGAGCAGCGCGCTCGCGGTCGGCAGGAGCGCCTTGCCGGCGGAATCGCCGTCCGCAAGGCCCGTCTTGGCCTTGGCGACGCGCCGTTCCGCATGGCTGCCGGCCGGGAACCAGAGGTCCTCGCCGGCAGGCGAGAGCGGCGACGGCGCGACACCGCCTTCAGCCGCAGCGCGCTGTGGATGGCCCGGCGTTCCCGCATCGCCCGCAAGGGGAAACTGCGAGAAGAACAGCGTGAAAAGCAGCACGAGGAAGCCGACGGGTGCAAAACCCCGCTCCCAGATCGTCGCCTCTTTGCCTGTTCCGGTCGTCATGCCTGTCCTTAGCCTTCCCGCAATTCCCGATGGAGGAATTGCCGGGCGGAACGCCGCGCGAAGCAGTCCGCGCGGGCATTGCCGATGGTGCGCCAAGAAACATTTAACCCCCGGCAAGTCAAGTTCGCGGCGCCCATTCCGGCCGCTTCCGGGCCGTTTCAGCCGTCACAGTTCGTGGATCGTGACGTCCGGGCAGGCTTCCCGCGCAAGCTCCTTCAGGTGCTGGTGGTGAGTCAGGTAGATCACCTGCCCGCTTCTTGCCATCCCGCCCATGACGCGCAGCGCGTTCAGCGCCCGCCGGTCGTCGAAGGTTTCCATGATGTCGTCGGCAATGAAGGGCACGATCTCGCGGCTTGCGGCGATCTCGTGATAGCCGGCGACGCGCAGGGCGAGATAGAGCTGGAAGCGCGTTCCCTTGGAAAGGTCCCGCGCAAGCTTCGAGCTGCCCGCGGCGGCATTGACGACGAGGAATTCGCTGTCCTTCTCCAGCACCGTGGAAAGGCCGGCATATTCGCCGCCGGTAATGTCGCGGAAGGTGTGCGAGGCCCGCTCCATCATCGCGCTGCGATGGCGCTCGCGGTAAAGGCGAAGAGCCTGTTCGGCGGCCATGATGCCCGCGCGCGTCGAAAGATAGCGCCGCGACCTTTCGGCGAGATCGACCAGCGCGGTGCGCCGCCGCTCCTCCAGCGCCGCCGCCGCGTCGCTGCCGGCGATGGCGGCGAGCGCCTCCTCGGCCTTCGCCCGTGCGAGGTGCTGCTCCTGCACCGCCCGGTCCAGTTCGTCCAGCCGGGCCGAAAGGTCACCCCGCTCGGCGGCAAGCTGGTCCTCGTCGACGGCGGCGAGAAGCGCCTCGGCCTCGTCGACCGTTTCCGCGCGCATCTGCTGCATAAGATCGCGCGCCGCATCCTCCGCGCGGCTGCGCACCTCGTCGCGCTTGCGGTAGGCTTCGAGCAGGATCTCCGCCTCCGCCAGGCTTTCGCAGCCGAGAAAGGCAAAGATATCCGACTGGCGCGAGGCAAGCACCGCACGGCGCTCGTCCAGCGCCCTCTCCTCCTCGCCAAGCCGCGCGAGCGCCTTGTCGATGGCCTCGCGGTGGTCGCGGACCATTTTCGCCGCGGCAAGGCGGTTTGCGAGCCCGGCGACGGTCGCCAGAGGATCGGCGGGGTCGAAGGGTTCCGTCAGGCGGTCGGCCAGGCGATCGGCAAGTCGGGCCGCATGGCCGGCATAATCCTCCTGGTCGCGGCGCATGGCCGCGATGCGGTGCTCCAGTTCGCGCTGCCGCTCGACATTCTGGGCAAGCGCCTGCAAGGCGGGCAGCAGGGTCGAGAGGCGATCCGGATCGGCCGGGACGCTGCCGCTCGCAAGCCACGTGCCGGCAATCGCCGCGTTCCAGACCTCCTGCCATGCCGCCAATGCGCTTGCGGCCTCATCCATGGCCTTCCCGCGCGCTTCGACATCCGTCTTTGCGCGCGCAAGGCGCTCGGCGGCGGCAAGGCGCTCGGTGCGGGCGGTCTTCAGCGCCTCCAGCCTGTCCTCTGCCAGGAAAAGGGTCTCGTCGAAGCCCGCATCCTTCGCCAGCCCCTCGGGAAGGTGGGCGGAGAGGCGCGAAGACACGTCTTCCGTTTCCCGCGCGACAAGCGCCGCCTCCGTCTCCTGCCGCGCAAGCACGGCGAGTTTCTCCAATGTCACGGCGCGGCGTTCGAGCCAGGAAACAACATCGGCAAGGGAGGTCTGCGGCGCGAGACCGAGACGGACGGCAAGGACGGAGGTTTCCGCCTCGATATCCGCCTTCTGCCGTTCCAGCCGCAGCGTCTCGGCGCTGAGGGTTTCGAGCCTTGCCACGCCTTCGGCGACGGTGCGTTCGAGGACGCGGATTTCCGACAGGCGGTCGGCATTGCGCAGCCGCGCTTCCGTCGCGCGGTCGTCCTCGCGCATCGCCGCCTCGAAGGTCCCGGCGGACGGCACGTCCATTTTCGCCAGATGCGCCTGCCAGGCCGCGTCGCGCGCGGCGCGCAGATAGGCCGCTTCTTCCTCCCCCGCCGCGCCCGTCGCCTTGCGAAGCGCATCGAGCGTTGCCCTTGCGGCGGCGACATCGCGCTCCAGCGTAGCGACCTGTTCCCGCTGCCGGTTCAAAGCATCGGCCGCCGCGTCGGATTGCCGGCGCAGGCGCTCCAGTTCGTCCGTTGCCGGAGCGGCGGCGGCTTCCAGCGCAGCCGCGGAGCCCGTCCACGGCGCGAGGCGGGACAGGGCGCCATCCGCCTCCTGCCGTGCCAGCGCGGCAAGGCGCCGGGCCTCGCGCAGGCGGGCGGGCAGATCGCCGGCACGGGCGGCGCGGACGATGGCGCCGAGGGCCGACTGGGCCTCCTCGTCGCGCTGTCTTTCCGCGTCGGAGGCGCTGCCGGCCCCGTCGCCGATGGCAGCGAGGGTCTTTTCCGCCTCCGCGCGCTCCCGCCCGGCGGCTTCGAACCGCTCGGCAAGCGCCACCCGCCGCGAAAGGAGGGAGCCGAGCCGTTCGGCAAGGCCGGCGGGCAGCAGGATTTCGAGCGGATCGGCCTCGGCGGAAAGGCCCAGCGTGGCGATGCCGGCGGCGATGGTCGCGGCGACGCGGCCCCGGTCCGCCTCGCGGGCGGCAAGGTCCATGGCGGCGGTGCGGAAGCGGGCCTCCAGCGCCGAGCCGGAAAGCGCGGCGATATCGGCCTCGGCGGCGAATATGGCAAGGTCTTCGGCAAGCGCGGCGCGCTCCGCCACATGGCGCTCACGCTCGTCGACGACGCGCGTGGCCCGCGCGGCGATCTCCGCCTCTTCGCGCGCAAGCTCGCCGAGTAGCATGCGCCAGGCGGGCGGCGGCGCGTCGCCGAGATCGAAGCCGCCGAGCTCCGCACGCAACGCGCGAAGGCGATGAAGGTAAGGCAACGCGGAAAGGCTGCGCTCCGCCTGCGCAAGCGCTGCCCGCGCTTCTCCGCGCGCGGCCGTCGCCTCCTCATGGCGCTGGATCGCGGCATCGCGGTCGCGGACGAGCTGGCCATAATCGCGGGCGGCGACGTCGAGCGCCTTGCGCTCGGCGGCCAGCGCCTCGATTTCCGCCTTCAGGACCGACAGGCCGTGCTTGCGGCCGGAGGGGCGGTAGAAGTCGTCGGCTTCCGCCTTAAGCGCGGCAAGGCCGGAGGCCATGTCGGAAAGGCCGGAACTGGCGGAAAACAGCATGGAGCCGAGCTCGCCCTCGCTCTTCAGGATATCCTCGCCGCCCTTCTCGATACTCTCGTCGTCCAGCGAGAACATGGTGCGATAGGCGTTGCGGTCCATCCCGCCGAGCACGGAGGCGAAGAGCCCATCCGGCAACGCCCGGTCGTCGGCCGTGACGAGCGAGCCCTGGTTCTTCTTGAGGCGATAGGCCTCGTGCCGTTGCGCGCCGATGGAGAGCGCGCCGCCGATGCGCATCAGCGCATAGGGATGGAGAAAGCCGTAGGCGCTCGATTTCTCGATGCCGAAGAGGAGATCGAGATAGGCGGAAAACAGCGTCGACTTGCCCGCCTCGTTGGGGCCGTGGACGAGGTGGAAATCGACCCTGCCCGGCTGCGCGCTGCCGAAATCCAGGCTGCGGTCGGTGAACTTGCCGTAGCGGACGAGGTCCAGTCTGTCGAGGCGCATGCGCTAGGCTCCCCCGCTCTCGCCGCCGAGGCGGGCGAGCACGGCGTCCGAGCCCTGAAGGGCGATATCCGACAGCAGCGTCTCCTCCTCCGCCTCGTCTGTAGCCAGAAGGCTGCGCGCCTCCCGCGGAAGCTGGCGCAGCAGATCGCCCAGCGTCTCGCGCAGTTCCTCCCGATAGGCATGGTTTTCCACGACGTCCTCGCGCATCAGGCGCGCCAGCTCGGCGAGCGGGCCGGCATCGGCGCCCGCTTCCGCAGCGGGTACGGAAACGGCAAGCTCCACCGCCTCGATCCAGCATTCGCCGAGCGAGGCGGCAAGGTTCTGCAATTCGGCAAGCAGCAGGTCCTCGTCGCGGCGCAGGCGCCAGGCCAGCGGTGTCGCGCCGGTCACGGCAAGGCGGGCGACGAGATGCGCGCCGCCTGCGGCCGCCCGCGCCGCGCCGAGCAGGCTTTCGGCGCGGTCGAGCATGCCGTTCCAGTCGTCGATGCCGGAAAGGTCGAGCGAAAGCCGCTCGAAGACCGCGACGGCGACGTGGCGCTCCTCGCAGGTGATCGAGCCGTCCTCGGCGACGGTGGCGAGCGTCACGCCCTTCGGCCCACTCTCGTTGATGTCGCGGCCCTGCGGGTTGCCGGGCATGACGATCCAGGGCTTTTCCAGATGGACGCGCCGCTGGTGGATATGGCCGAGCGCCCAGTAGTCGAAGCCGTGCGCCGAAAGATCGGCAAGCCCCACCGGGGCATAGGGATCGTGCCGGCTCGCGCCGGCAAGGCTCGTATGCATGAGGCCGATATTGACCGCATCCGGCACCGGCGCACGGAAGGTCGGGAGCAGCGAGGCGGGGGCGTGCGGATTGGCGAAGCTGACGCCGTGGACATGGACCTCGCGGCCATTTTCCAGCGCCCCCGCGCGCACCGGCTTGCCGCGCCCGTCGAAGACGTGGACATTGGGCGGGAAGGTCAACTCGCGGGTGATCTGCGACTGCGCATCGTGGTTGCCGCGGATGATATAGACGCGGATGCCCGCCGCCTCCAGCCGCCGCATCTGGCCCATCAGGAACAGCGCGGTCGCCATGGAGGTCTGCGAGCCATCGTAGAGATCGCCGGCGACGATCACCGCATCCACCGCCTCGGCGACGGCAAGGTCGACGATGCGCTCCAGCGCCTTGCGGGTCGCCCCGCGCACGAGGTCGCCGAGGTCGGCATTGCGCAGCGCCAGCGAGGCGAGCGGCGAATCGAGATGCAGGTCGGCCGTGTGGATGAAGCGGAATGGCATGGCCGGACCATCGCCCCGGCCACCCGCCCGGTCAATGCTTGCGGCTGCGCCCGCGACCTTATGGGCGGGTTATGCAGGGAAGAAATCGCCCCTCCCCGAAAAAGACCGAGAAGAGCCAAGAAAAACCGCCTGTTACCGAACAGTTCGCATTTACAGGGATCGTTCAATATCTATGATCAAATTCAACGAAAAACTTCGTGATCATTTGACATGGTCCCTCATAATACCTATATTCCACCTCATGAGTAGCACGATAGAAATCTCCCAAGGCATGTTCAAACTCTACCATCAGGTGAGTCGCCTGGTGAATGAGTGCATGATGGACGAAGGCGTCTCGCTCGCCCGCAGCAAGTTCCTGCTTCTTCTGGAATGTCAGGGCCCGCAGCGGTCGACGGATATCGCCTGCGCGCTTGGTTTCGCACCCCGTACGGTAACGGAAGCGATTGATGGCCTGGAACGCGACAAGCTCGTAAAACGCGAGCCCGATCCCAAGGACCGCCGCGCCAAGATCGTCTCGATCACGGATATGGGCCGGACCGTCATTTCGGCCGCCCAGCAGCCGCAGCACAAGACGATCGAAGCGATCTTCAACGCTCTGACCGAAGATCAGAAGCAGCATCTGAAGGACATCATCGGCTGCCTCAGCGCCAAGACCGAAGAGCTGCAACGGGAAAGAGACAGGAACGCAAGCGAGCTGCCCGAGGCGGCGCCCGCGGCTTCATTGCGCGTCGTCGGCTAAGACCGAACGACAACGAGAAAGGAAAAGGCCGGGATCGCAGGATCCCGGCCTTTTCGTTTGGACATGGAAAACCGCGCCCTCCCCCGCACGAGGAGGACGCGGGACCCGCCGCCTACATGGCGTTGAGCGGGCCGATACCGAAGAACAGCGTTTCGCCGGACGAATCGTCCACGCCGTCATTGTCCGTCACGACGAAGCCGTTGCCGGCCGCATCGATCGTAAAGCCCTCGACCTTGTCGACGACATAGCCGTTGGTGGCCTTGAGGTCGGGAATGAGGTCGCGGACCTCCTCCTTCTTCACGACCGGCAGTTCACCGCCGAGCTTGGCCGGCTTCAGGTCGGCCAGCGCGACGCGGTACAGCTTCTTCAGCTTGGCGGCCTGGCCGATCAGGTTGTCACGCTCGATGATATAGGCGTGATCACCGTTCGCCGTGATCTCGGAGAGGCCGACCCAGCCGCTTTCGGTCTTTTCGAGCGGGTAGCGGACAGCGCCCCATTCCTTGTCGGAGGGCTTGTAGGAGACGAGCTTCACGAAGCCCTTCTCGTCGTCGCCCCATTCGCGCTGCACTGCCATCCAGAGCACCGTGTCGTCACCCTCGCCGACGCTGGTGATACCTTCGAAGCCGAAGCGCTTTTCGCCGGCGCGCAGCTCGGCAGGAATGGCGATCTCCTTGTCGATCTCGCCCTTCGCGTTCACGTGGATGATGGCATGGGCATAGAGCTTGTCGGCATCGCCTTCGTTGGCCAGCCAGAAGCCGCCTTCGCCATCCGGCGTCAGGCCTTCGCTGTCGAGCTTCTGCGCGGGAGCACCGTTGCGGGTGATGCGCAGGGCATCGACGATCTTCGCCGGCTTGCCCGTCGCGTCGATCGTGAAGATCGTCGGCTGGGAAGCGTAGAAGGAATCGTTGACGGCATAGAGCATGCCCGGCTTGTCCTTGACCGGGGCAAGGCCGGAAAGCGCGCCGAAGCCGATCAGCTCGCCGTCCTTCTCGGTGGAGACGATCTGCGGATAGGCAGCCTCCCCTTCCGCGCGTTCATAGATCATGACATGCGAGCGCGCGCCGCCGTCCTCGACGAGGTCGGCCTCGTTGGCCGTCACGAGGAGGTTGCGGGCCGGAATGGCAACGGCACCTTCAGGCGCGATGCCCGACGGCAGAAGCTGGAGAAGCTCGGGCTCGCCGCCGGTGTCCTTGTAGACGCCGACGATGGAGGCGCGCTCGGCCAGCACGAAGAACAGGTTGTCCTCGCCGAATTTCGCGGCTTCCAGGCCTTCCGGCTCGACGCCCTTCTTGTTGCGCTTGTCCGGGTAGTGACCGATCTTGGCGATCTCGCGTTCGAAGGCCGGGCCATTCTCATAGAGAACCTTGCCCTGCTTGTCGAAGATGGTGAAGCCGCGGGCGCCGCCCTTCCAGTCGCCTTCATTGGCGACGACGAGGCGGTTGTCGTCCAGCCACTTCACGGCGTCGGGTTCGCGGGCGACGTCCTCGACCTTGCCGGTGAACTTCAGCGCACCGTCCTTCTTGGTATCGACGCCTTCGAGGCTGACGGTGCCGGCGGAGAAGTGGGTTTTCACCGCGCCCGTCTTGCCGTCGACGATGACGATATGGTTGTTTTCCTGCAGGGTGACGGCGACTTCGTCGAGACCGTTGAAGGAGACGAATTCAGGCTCGGGGTCCCCCCCGGCGATTTCGGCAAGGCCGGTCAGGGCTACGTGCTTGATCGAGCCGCAATCGACGACGCCGTCCTTCAGCGAGAGAAGAACCAGATCGCCGGCCGGCATCTGCGGGATGGCGCCGTCATTGACCTCTTCGTCGCGCTCGTTTTCGATGGCGATCGCGGCGAGCGTCTTATCCTTGTTGAGTGCGATCGAATCCGGCTGGCCGCCGAGATCGCAGGTCGCATCGACCGTCTTCGAGGCGACGTCGACCTGGGCGAGGATGCCGGAAGGCTTCACATAGCTTTCGCGCGTGTTGACGGCGACCAGCGCCTTGCCAGCCGCAAAGGTCACGGAGGTCGGTTCGCCTTCGAAGGCGACGGTGCCGCCGGCCTTCGGCGCCCTGGCGTCGGTGATGTCGATGAAGCCGATCGCCTTGTTCGGGCTGTCGGAATAGACGAGCGTGTTGCCGTCCTCGGAGGCGGCGATGATTTCGGACGAGGTCGGCTTCGCCTTGTCCGCGCCTTCCGGCAGGTTATCGGCGACGGCAAAGGACGCAATGCGATTGAATACGGGCTCGGCGCTGGCGGCAGAGGCCACCGATGCGGCGAGGACCGCTGCCAGCGCAGCGGTGAGCGAACGGGTTTTCATGAAATCCTCCGGAATCCGGTCAATAGGAACCCGGCGGTTCTGAGGCTTTCCTGTTACAGCGCGATGACAATCGAGATGGTGGGGTGCGCCTTCCGCGCAAATAAAAAGGGGCCCGGACGAACCGGACCCCAGATCCTGAAATCAGGATGGCGGCGGAGTGGATAACCGCTCTGCCCTCCAGCGCCGCGCGTCGGTGACGACGCGCGAAAGGCGGAGAGCGTTTAGCTGCCGCAGGACCGGCCGCGCTTGCACGCGGAGATCACACGGCGGCTGAAGATCAGCCGTTGACGGCGTCCTTCAGGCCCTTGCCGGCCGAGAACTTCGGCACGTTGCGAGCCGGGATTTCGATCTCGGCGCCCGTCGAAAGGTTGCGGCCCTTCGAAGCTTCACGACGCGACACGGAGAAATTGCCGAAACCGACGAGACGAACGTCGCCGCCGTTCTTGAGTTCGCCCTGGATCGTCTCGAAAACGGCGTCGACAGCAGATGCTGCGTCCGTCTTGGAGAGGCCAGACTTCTCAGCCACTGCGGATACGAGTTCATTCTTGTTCATGTTTCCACCCCTTTCTTACGGTTTGAAACGACTCATACAAGTCGGGGGCAGAATACGCATCGGCCTTCGCCCCGCAAGAATATTTCGCCCGGAAAGCCTGATAATCCGGGGTTTACACACTCTTTTCGACGAAAAAGACCGGCCCAAGGGCCGGTCTTTTGGCATTTTCCAGTCATGGCCGGGCAAATTGCCCCGGGCGGAAGGCTCAGTGCGCGACCGCTCCGGCGCCGTCCTCGGTCGATTCGACGGGCGGCACCTTGGCCGCCTCGACCGTGCCGTCCCACTCGATCGGCTCGGGCTTGCGGGTGAGCGCATGCGCGATCACCTCGCCCATCCGCGAGACCGGGACGATCTCCATGCTGTTCTTCACATTGTCCGGAATGTCCGCCAGGTCCTTGGCGTTCTCTTCCGGGATCAGCACCTTCTTGATGCCGCCGCGAAGCGCCGCGAGCAGCTTTTCCTTGAGGCCGCCGATCGGCAGGACCCGGCCGCGCAGCGTCACTTCGCCCGTCATCGCGATATCCTTCGAGACAGGGATGCCGGTCATGATGGAGACGATGGCGGTCGCCATGGCGATACCGGCCGACGGACCGTCCTTCGGCGTCGCGCCTTCCGGCACATGCACGTGGATATCCGTCTTGTCGAAGCGCGGCGGCTCGATGCCGAAATCGACGGCGCGCGAGCGGACATAGGAGGCCGCCGCCGAAATCGATTCCTTCATCACGTCCTTCAGGTTGCCGGTGACCGTCATGCGGCCCTTGCCACCCGGCAGGCTGACGCCTTCGATGGTGAGCAACTCGCCGCCGACTTCCGTCCAGGCAAGGCCCGTGACGACGCCGACCTGGTCCTCACGCTCGGCTTCGCCGTGGCGGAAGCGCGGAACGCCGAGGAAGTCATGGATGTTGTCAGCCGTGACCTCGACCTTCTTCGCCTTGCCCTTGATGATCTCGGTGACCGCCTTGCGGGCGAGCTTCATCAGTTCACGCTCGAAGTTACGAACGCCCGCCTCGCGGGTGTACTGCTGGATGACCGCCATCAGCGCGCCGTCGGTGACCGAGAATTCCTTCGGCTGCAGCGCGTGGTCACGGATCGCCTTGGGCAGCAGGTGCCGCTTGGCGATTTCCAGCTTCTCTTCCTCCGTGTAGCCGGCGATGCGGATCACTTCCATGCGGTCCATCAGGGGCGCGGGAATGTTCAGCGTGTTCGCCGTCGTCACGAACATGACGTTGGACAGGTCGTATTCGACTTCCAGGTAGTGATCCATGAAGGTCGAGTTCTGTTCCGGATCCAGCACCTCGAGCAGGGCCGAAGACGGGTCGCCGCGGAAGTCCATGCCCATCTTGTCGATCTCGTCGAGCAGGAAGAGCGGGTTGGACTTCTTCGCCTTCTTCATCGACTGGATGACCTTGCCGGGCATCGAGCCGATATAGGTGCGGCGGTGACCGCGGATCTCGGCCTCGTCACGCACGCCGCCGAGCGCCATGCGGATATATTCGCGGCCGGTCGCCTTGGCGATCGACTTGGCGAGCGAGGTCTTGCCGACGCCCGGAGGACCGACGAGGCACAGGATCGGGCCCTTGATCTTGGTCGAGCGGGCCTGCACGGCGAGATATTCGACGATGCGCTCCTTGACCTTGTCGAGGCCGAAATGATCCTCGTCGAGGATCTTCTCGGCGGCGTTCAGGTCGGTCTTGATCTTCGACTTCTTGCCCCACGGAATGCCCGTCAGCCAGTCGAGATAATTGCGCACGACGGTGGCTTCCGCCGACATCGGGCTCATCTGGCGCAGCTTCTTCAGCTCGGCATCCGCCTTCTCACGGGCCTCCTTGGAGAGCTTGACCTTGGCGATCTTCTCTTCCAGTTCGGCCATCTCGTCGCGGCCGTCCTCGCCGTCGCCGAGTTCCTTCTGGATCGCCTTCATCTGTTCGTTGAGGTAGTATTCGCGCTGGGTCTTCTCCATCTGGCGCTTGACGCGCGAGCGGATGCGCTTTTCCACCTGCAGGACCGAGATCTCGCCTTCCATGAAGCCGAGCGCCTTTTCGAGGCGCAGCTTGACACTGGTCGTCTCGAGCATTTCCTGCTTTTCGACGATCTTGATGGAGAGGTGCGAAGCGACGGTGTCGGCGAGCTTCGAGTAGTCCTCGATCTGGCTCGCGGCGCCGACGACTTCCGGCGAAATCTTCTTGTTGAGCTTCACATAGTTCTCGAACTCGGAGACGACCGAGCGCGACAGCGCCTCGATCTCGACCGGGTCCTCGTCCGGCTCAGGCAGCACATGCGCCATCGCCTCGTAGAACTCCTCGCGCTCGGTGTAGCCGTCGATCTCCGCGCGGGCGCGGCCCTCGACGAGAACCTTCACGGTACCGTCAGGCAGCTTCAGGAGCTGGAGAACGTTGGCGACGGTGCCGATGCGGTAGATGGCGTCGGTCTCCGGATCGTCGTCGGAAGCGTTGATCTGGGTGGCAAGCATGATCTGCTTGTCGGTGCCCATCACCTCTTCCAGCGCGCGGATCGACTTCTCGCGACCGACGAACAGCGGCACGATCATGTGCGGGAACACCACGATGTCGCGCAGGGGCAGGACCGGGAAGGCCGTGGAATCGTGCGGCGCAGACGTCTTTTTCGTCATGTCATTTCCTTTCAAACGTCCCGTTTCCGGGAACCGGTCCACTCGGTGCCTGGGAACACCGGGCCGGCTATCTTTTCCATCCACAGGTGGCGTGCGGCTAACGCTTTTTCAAGCCCGGCGCCGAGGTGCCCCACCCCCGCGCCGAACCAGACGAACCATCAAGGAAGTCTAGTCTTCCGCGCTGTCGCGGAACTTGCGGCCTTCCCCCGGCAATCATTGCCGGAGCATACGCGAAACAGAATCGAAGTCTTCCATATTCGCGCGGCGCGTGCCGTTTCGCAACGCCTCACCTGCGCGCCGGATCAGTCGCGTATCATGCCCTCGATGGGCAGAAGCGGCTAGTCACGAAATATCACCAGTGATTTTCAAACGAAAAGACCCGCCGTGGGCGGGTCCAGATCGTTGGCAAGGAGAGCCGGAGGTTCAGGCCGAGACGTTCGCCTTCTCCTCGGAGCGCTCCGAGTAGATGTAGAGCGGACGGGCCGCGCCCTTGACCACCTCGTCGGAGATGACGACCTCGCGGACGCCTTCCAGCGTCGGCAGCTCGAACATCGTGTCGAGCAGGATCTTCTCCATGATCGAGCGAAGGCCGCGGGCGCCGGTCTTGCGGACGATCGCCTTGCGGGCGATCTCGCGCAGCGCGTCCTCGTGGAAGGTCAGCTCGACGTCTTCCATCTCGAACAGGCGCTGGTACTGCTTGATCAGCGCGTTCTTCGGCTCGGACAGGATCTGGATCAGCGCATCCTCGTCGAGGTCCTCCAGCGTCGCCAGGACGGGCAGACGGCCGATGAATTCCGGGATGAGGCCGAACTTTACCAGGTCCTCCGGCTCCAGGTCGCGCAGGACTTCGCCGACGCGGCGATCTTCCGGCGAGCGAACCGTCGCGCCGAAGCCGATGGAAGTCTTCTCGCCGCGGGCGGAGATGATCTTGTCGAGACCTGCGAAGGCACCGCCGCAGATGAACAGGATGTTCGTCGTGTCGACCTGCAGGAATTCCTGCTGCGGATGCTTGCGGCCGCCCTGCGGCGGCACGGAGGCAACCGTGCCTTCCATGATCTTCAGAAGCGCCTGCTGCACGCCCTCGCCCGAGACGTCACGGGTTATGGACGGGTTGTCGGACTTGCGCGAGATCTTGTCGACCTCGTCGATATAGACGATGCCGCGCTGCGCGCGCTCGACATTGTAGTCGGCCGCCTGCAGGAGCTTGAGGATGATGTTCTCCACGTCCTCGCCGACGTAACCGGCTTCGGTCAGCGTCGTGGCGTCGGCCATGGTGAAGGGCACGTCGATGATGCGGGCGAGCGTCTGGGCGAGGTAGGTCTTGCCGCAGCCCGTGGGGCCGACCAGCATGATGTTCGACTTCGCCAGTTCCACATCCGAGCCCTTGGCGGCATGCGCCAGGCGCTTGTAGTGGTTGTGCACCGCGACCGACAGGATGCGCTTGGCCTGCTGCTGGCCGATGACGTATTCGTCGAGGACCTTGATGATATCCTGGGGCGTGGGAACGCCGTCGCGGGATTTCACCATCGAGGTCTTGTTCTCCTCGCGGATGATGTCCATGCACAGTTCGACGCATTCATCGCAGATGAACACCGTCGGTCCGGCAATCAGCTTGCGGACCTCGTGCTGGCTCTTGCCGCAGAAGGAGCAGTAAAGGGTATTCTTGGAGTCGCCGCCGTTGCTGCCGCTGACCTTGCTCATATCACTTTCCTTCCAGCACGCCGTTCATCTTCAGGAAGATGGCCGGACCACTCAAACCACCTTCTCGGGGGGCCGCTCGCGCCGCCCTTCGAAGGCTCCAGGGGTACTGACCGGCATGGGCACCGCCCGAACCGGTGGCAACGAAGCCCCACCGAATTACCGAATGCTAGGTCTGTCAAATCAACATAGCATTAACGGCCAATATTAACGGGTTTGCCGTGCGGATAAAGCCCGTGACCATTACAAATGCGTCACAATATGCCTCATCCGCACACAAAACCTTGATTTCAGGCGCTTTCGCCGCCCTCGGCCTCGGCGCGGCTGGTGATGACCTGATCCACCAGGCCCCAGTCCTTCGCCTCGTCCGCACTCATGAAATGGTCGCGATCGAGAGTCTGCTCCACTTCCTCGTAGGTGCGGCCGCAGTGCTTGACATAGACCTCGTTCAGCTTGCGCTTCATCTTGAGGATGTCCTTGGCGTGGCGCTCGATATCCGATGCCTGGCCCTGGAAACCGCCGGAGGGCTGGTGAACCATGATGCGGGCATTCGGCGTCGCGAAGCGCATGTCCTTGTGGCCGGCAGCGAGCAGCAGCGAGCCCATGGACGCGGCCTGGCCGATGCAGAGCGTCGACACGGCCGGCTTGATGAACTGCATCGTGTCATAAATCGCCATGCCCGAGGTCACGACGCCGCCCGGCGAATTGATGTAGAGCGCGATTTCCTTCTTCGGGTTTTCTGCCTCAAGGAAGAGGAGCTGCGCGCAGACGAGCGTTGCGATGTGATCTTCGACGGGACCCGTCAGGAAGATGATGCGCTCCTTGAGGAGGCGCGAATAGATGTCGTAGGAACGCTCGCCGCGGTTGGTCTGCTCGACGACCATCGGCACCAGAGCCATGGCGGTATCTACGGGATTTCTCATATCAATCCTTCATCTCAGGTGGCTCTGAAACCCTTCGCAAACGTTGGGAATCAGCAAGTTTCGTCTTCCCTACATAGAGTGTCAGGGTATCCGACTTCAAGACGGCCAAGCGTTTTGCGGCGCTCTATGCCAGAATGCGGTTAACCGGCGCGAGGTGGAACCGCGATTTCCACAACCGAACCGGAGGCAAGGTGAAGGAAGGATGAATCCGGCCATCCCTCCCGCCCCACCCCATCGCCCCAGCCGCCGGACGGAGGCAGCCATGACGAGACCATCGATCGCAGCCCTTTCGCTGCTTCTCATGACCGCGACGGGCGCCTTCGCCCAGCAGGCGTCGGACACGATCGCCCCCGAACGGGCGACCGGCCTTGCCGCGGCGAGCGTCGCGACCGCGAAGGACCATATGGTCGCCGCCGCCCATCCGCTCGCGGCGGCGGCAGGCGAGAAGGTTCTTGCCGAGGGCGGCAGCGCCATCGATGCAATGGTCGCCGTCCAGACCGTGCTCGGCCTCGTGGAGCCGCAGTCCTCCGGCCTCGGCGGCGGGGCGCTCCTCGTCTATTACGACGCCGAGGCGAAGCGCCTCGTCACGCTCGACGGGCGCGAGACCGCGCCGATGGAAGCGACCCCGAAGCTCTTCCTCGATAAGACGGGCCAGCCGCTCGATTTCTTCGATGCCGTCGTCGGCGGGCGCTCGGTCGGCACGCCCGGCACCGTCATGCTGTTGCAGCAGGCGCACAACCGCTGGGGCCGCAAGCCGTGGAAGGATCTCTTCACGCCGGCGGAAACACTGGCGCGCGAGGGCTTTGCCGTCTCGCCGCGCCTTGCCGGCCTCATCGCCGCTGAGGGCGAGCGGCTGAAGACCTTCGAGGCGACAGCCTCCTATTTCTTCGGCGCCGACGGCGCGCCGCTGAAGGCCGGCGCCGTGCTGAAGAACCCCGCCTATGCCGAAACTCTCGCCACGATTGCCAAGGGCGGCGCGCAGGCCTTCTACAGCGGCCCGATCGCCGAGGGGATCGTCGATACGGTGCGCATGTCCGGCAGGAATGCCGGCGTCCTCTCGCTGGAGGATCTCGCCAACTATCGGGTGAAGGAGCGCCGGCCGGTCTGCGCCCGCTACCGGGCGCTCGACGTCTGCGGCATGGGGCCGCCCTCCTCCGGCGCGGTCGCCATCGGCGAGATGCTCGGCATGCTGGAGAACTTCGACCTCAAGGCGCTCGGCAAGGACAATCCGGAAAGCTGGCGGCTGATCGGCGACGCCCAGCGCCTCGCCTTCGCCGACCGGGAGCGTTACCTCGCCGATACCGACTTCGTGCCCGCGCCGATCGAGGGCCTTCTCGACAAGACCTATCTCGGCGAACGGGCGAAATTGCTCGACGGAGAAAAGGCGCTCGGCGACGACGCCGTGACGGCCGGCAGGCCGGAATGGGACCACGCCTTCAACTTCGGCCGCGACGCAGCGCTCGAACTGCCCTCCACCAGCCATTTCGTCATCGTCGACAAGGCGGGCAATGTCGTCTCCATGACGACGACCATCGAGAACGGCTTCGGCTCACGGCTGATGACCGGCGGCTTCCTGCTGAACAACGAACTGACGGACTTCTCCTTCAAGACGCATGACGAGGGCGTGCCGATCGCCAACCGCGTCGAGCCGGGCAAGCGCCCACGCTCCTCGATGTCGCCGACCATCGTGCTCAAGGACGGCAAGCCGCTCCTTGCCATCGGCTCGCCCGGCGGCAGCCAGATCATCGGCTATGTGGCACAGGCGCTCGTCGCCTATATCGACTGGGGCATGGATATCGGCGACGTCGTCGCCATGCCCCATCTCATCAACCGCTTCGGCCCCTACGAGATCGAGGCGGGCACGGATGCGGAAAAGCTGGCCGAGCCGCTGAAGGCGCTCGGCTACGAGATCAAGCCCGGCGAGATGAATTCCGGCCTCCACGCCATCGAGCTGACCGAGGGCGGCATCCGGGGCGCCGCCGATCCCCGCCGCGAGGGCGTGGCGGTCGGGAGATAGGCAAGGCCGGAAGGAGGTAGCGCGGCGCGATCCTAAAGCCGGATCACATAGTCCTTGCGAGTCGTTTCAACGACTTCCCAGGTTCCCTTGAAGCCGGGTCTGAGAATCAGGCGGTCGCCGGCCTTGAGCTCGAAGGTTTCGCCATCGTCGGAGGTCACGATGGAATGGCCTTCGAGGATGTGGAAATATTCCCATTCGTCGTACTGGATGCGCCACTTGCCCGGCGTCGATTGCCAGATGCCGGAATAGATGCCGCCATCGGCCTCCTCGATGTTCCAGCTGGTGAAGACCGGATCGCCGGAAATCAGCCTGTCGGCCGCCGGACGGCCTTCTTCCGGCGCGATGCCGGAAATGTCGAAATTACGTGCCTTGCTCATAGCGGCCCTTTTCGTGTGCGTGATCGCCCCTCATCCGGCCTGCCGGCCACCTTCTCCCCGCAAGCGGGGAGAAGGAAACATGCCGAACAGCTTCCATTCTCGGCAAGCTACTGCTTTGGGAAAGCGGTGCAACATCCCCTTCTCCCCGCTTGCGGGGAGAAGGTGGCGGCAGCCGGATGAGGGGCGACCCGGTTTCTAAGCCTTGGCGAGCGCCTGCTCAATGTCGGCGATGATGTCCGCAACGTCCTCGATGCCGATGGAGAGGCGCACGACGTCCGGGCCGGCGCCGGCGGCGACCTGCTGCTCTTCGCTGAGCTGGCGGTGGGTGGTGGAGGCCGGGTGGATGACGAGCGAGCGCGTGTCGCCGATATTGGCGAGGTGCGAGAGCATTTCCAGCCCCTCGACGAAGCGCTTGCCCGCCTCGTAGCCGCCCTTCAGGCCGAAGGTGAAGACGGCGCCCGCGCCCTTCGGAGAATAGCGCTGCTGCAGCGCATAGTTAGGGTCGGTCTCGAGGCCCGCATAGTTGACCCAGGACACCTTGTCGTGGCTCTTCAGCCACTTGGCGACGGCGAGCGCGTTGTCGCAATGACGCTGCATGCGCAGCGGCAGCGTCTCGATACCGTTGAGAAGCTGGAAGGCGTTGAAGGGCGAGATGGCCGGGCCGAAGTCGCGCAGGCCGAGGACGCGGCAGGCGATGGCGAAGGCGAAGTTGCCGAAGGTGGCGTGCAGCACCATGCCGGCATATTCCGGGCGCGGCTCGGAGAGCGCCGGATACTTGCCGGAGGCCGACCAGTCGAAGGTGCCGCCATCGACGATGACGCCGCCCATGGAATTGCCGTGGCCGCCCATGAACTTGGTCAGCGAATGCACGACGATGTCGGCGCCGTGCTCCAGCGGGCGCAGCAGGTAGGGCGTCGCCATCGTGTTGTCGACGATGAGCGGCAGGCCGTGGCGATGGGCGATCTCGGCGATGCCGGCGATGTCGACGAAGGTGCCGCCGGGATTGGCCAGACTCTCGATGAAGATCGCCTTGGTCTTGTCGTCGATCTGGCTCTCGAAGCTCGACAGGTCGGCCGGATCGGCCCAGCGCACATGCCAGTCGAACGACTTGAAGGCGTGGCCGAACTGATTGATCGAGCCGCCATAGAGCCGGCGGGCGGCGATGAAGTTCTCGCCCGGGCGCATGATCGTGTGGAAGACGAGGAGCTGGGCGGAATGGCCCGAGGCGACGGCGAGCGCCGCCGTGCCGCCTTCAAGCGCGGCGACGCGCTCTTCGAGCACCGCCTGCGTCGGGTTCATGATGCGGGTATAGATGTTGCCGAAGGCCTGCAGGCCGAAGAGCGAGGCGGCGTGGTCCGTATCGTTGAAGACAAAGCTGGTGGTCTGGTAGATCGGCGTCGCGCGCGCGCCCGTGGTCGGGTCCGGCTGGGCGCCGGCGTGGACGGCGAGCGTGGAAAATCCGGGCTTGTTCTTGCTCATGAAATGGCCTCCCTGGCTAAAGTCGGGGCGACTATTTCAGAGACTTAAAGCCCCGTCAAAGAAAGATTTTTCGGCGATCCGCCGGCCGCGCGGCCTCAGGCGACGAGGCGCGGATATTCGATCGCGGGGCAGCGATCCATGACCACCTTGACGCCCGCCGCCTCGGCCTTTGCGGCGGCCTCGTCGTGCCGTACGGAGAGCTGTCCCCATATGGCCTTCGGCAGCGGGGCGAGCGCCAGAACCTCGTCGACGACCGAGGGTAGCGCATCGGCGGCGCGGAAGACGTCCACCATGTCGACGGGCTCGGCTATGTCGGCAAGGCGCGCGACGACGGTCTGGCCGAGGATTTCCTTGCCGGCCTGGCCGGGATTGACGGGAATGACGCGATAGCCCTTGCGCAGCAGGAAGGCCATGACCCTATAGCTCGGGCGCTCCGGATTGGGCGAAGCGCCGACCAGCGCGATCACCTTCGTCGAGCGCAGGATGTCGGCGATGTAATAGTCCGGATAGGAATCGTGATTCATGGCGCTTTCCCGTTTCTGCGCGGAGAATTGGGGTAACGCAACGTGAAGTCAATATGAGCGCTCAGGACGCCTTGAGCATCAGCACCGGATATTCCGTGACCGGGCAGCGGTCCATGACGACCCGGATGCCCGCCGCTTCCGCCCGGGCGGCGGCCGCATCGTCGCGCACGGTGAACTGTCCCCAGATCACCGACGGAAGCGGGCGAAGGGCCAGCACCTCGTCGACGACCGCCTGGAACTGGCTGGCGGCGCGGAAGACGTCCACCATGTCGATCGGCTCGGGAATGTCGGCAAGGTGCCCGTAAACGGGTTGACCGAGAATGGTCTTGCCGGCGTGACCGGGATTGACCGGGATGACGCGGTATCCCTTGCCGAGCAGGAAGCCCATGACGCCATGGCTCGGCCGTGCGTCGTTCGGCGAGGCGCCGAGCACGGCGATGGTGTGCACGGATTTCAGGATGTGGCGAATATAGCTGTCGGGATAGTGATTATGGTTCATCGCTGCCTCCTCCGGCGTTCGCGACCGTCTCTCACTGGCTGCCTGTCATTCGTCGTCCCTGCCGCATTCTAGCCCGAAATCTTAAAGAAGGCGACCGTGCCCCTGCCCGCCCGCACGCGGGCCCTGTGCCGATTCGGGACAGATCGTGCGGTTTCCTGAAAATTGCCGGTTGCAAACCGCCTCTTTTGGGCAGATGAAGACGCACTCCCCTTCGCGCGCCTGCCCTTCCGAGGTCCCCGATTGCCGCTAGACGTTCTCTTTCTCGTGCTGTTCGGCGCGGCCCTGCATGCGACCTGGAATGCCCTCGTCAAATCCGGCACCGACAAGTCGCTCGACGCCGCGATGGTCTCGCTCGGCGGCGGAGTGATCGGCCTTGCTTTCCTCCCGCTGGTGCCGATGCCGCAGCCGGCGGCCTGGCCGTTCATCCTGACGTCGACATTCCTGCAATTCGCCTATTTCCAGCTCGTGGCCGCCGCCTACCGCACCGGCGATATCGGCCTCGTCTATCCGTTGATGCGCGGCACGCCGCCCCTTCTGATCGCGATGACCAGCGGCGTGATCCTCGGCGAGCATCTGACGTCCATGGCGATGGTCGGCGTGCTCGTCATCTCGGCGGGCGTGCTCACTCTTGCCCTCGAGGCACGCCACGGCAGCCGCCGCGCCATCGCCTATGCGTTCGCCAATGCCGTGGTGATCGCCGGCTATACCTTCGTCGACGGCGCGGGCGCGCGCGTCTCGGGCAACGCCGTCTCCTATACGCTCTGGCTGTCGCTCCCGACGCCGGTGCTGCTCTTCGCCTGGGCAGTCCTGCGGCGGGGCACCCGGCCGGTCTGGAACCATGTGCGGCGCAACTGGGCGCGCGGCCTCCTCGGCGGCGCCGGCTCCATCGCCTCCTACGGCCTTGCCCTGTGGGCAATGACCCGGGCGCCGGTCGCGACCGTGGCGGCGCTCCGCGAGACCGCCATCCTCTTCGCGCTCCTCATCTCGGTCTTCATCCTCAAGGAGAAGGCCGGCATCTGGCGCTACGTCGCCGGCTCGGTCATCGCCTGCGGCGTGCTGGTGCTGAAGCTCGCCTAGCTACTTCCGGTCCCACTCCGGCATGCGCTTGCCGAGGAAGGCGCCGATGCCCTCCTTCGCGTCATCCGCGAGCATGTTGTCGACCATCGCCGCCACCGCGACATCGTACGCTTCCGCTACCGGCAATCCGGCCTGCGCGCGGAAGGCGGCCTTGCCGATGCGCAGCGCCTGCGGCGACTTTGCGGCGATGACGGCGGCGTATTTGTCGACGACCTGACGGAGATATTGCTGCGGCACGATGCGGTTGACGAGGCCGAAGTCCTTGGCGGTGGAGGCGTCGATGGTCTCGCCGGTCAGCAGCATCTCCATAGCCTGCTTGGGGTGCGCCGCGCGGGTGACGGCGACCATCGGCGTCGAGCAGAAGAGGCCGATATTGACGCCCGGCGTGCAGAAGGTGGAGGTGTCGGTGCAGATGGCAAGATCGCAGCTCGCAACGAGCTGGCAGCCGGCCGCCGTCGCGAGCCCATCGATCTCGGCGACCACCGGCTGCGGCAGCGCGGCGATCTTCAGCATGATCTCCGCCGCCATGCGCATGGTCCTCTCGAAGAAGGCGCAGCCGTCGTCGGCATCCTCGCGGTGGGCGGTCATCTCCTTGAGGTCGTGACCGGCGGAAAAGACCTTGCCCGTCGAGGCGAGCACGACGACGCGGATGGCGTCATCGGCGGCGACGGCATCCAGCGCCTCGCCGAGCGCTTCCATGACCGCGATGGAGAGGGCATTGGCGGGCGGATTGTTGAGCGTGATCCGAAGGATCGGCTCCGCGCGTTCGACGCGCACGAGGCCCGTCGGCTCCTCTTTCCTGAACGACACCACATCCGCCATGATCGCCTCCTTCATGTTTCCGCCTCCGGTCCTACGCCGCGCGGCAGCCGGTTTCAAGCGCGCAGGCATAGACTTTGAGAGGGCTTGCCGCGACTTTGGAAGGGCTTGCAGCAGCCGGAAAATCGGTCTTCAAAGCAGGCGATAGGAGAGAATGCCATGGAATTGACGCCCGTCATGGACCCCGAGGCGCTGAACCGCTTCCTCGAAACCGATTTTCCGCAGCTTCACACGGACGGCAAGGTGTTCGAGGTGGTGGATGTCTCCCCCGGCTCGGTCGTCATGCGCCTCATGCCCAACGAGCGGCATCTGCGCCCCGGCGGCACCGTCTCCGGCCCCACGCTCTTCGCGCTCGCCGATGTCGGCGCCTATTGCGCCGTGCTCGCCCATATCGGACCGGTGGCGCTCGCGGTCACCACCAGCCTCAACATCAACTTCCTGCGCAAGCCGAAGCCCGGCCCCCTCACCTGCACCTGCCGGCTTCTCAAGCTCGGCAAGCGGCTGGCGGTCATGGAAGCCTCGATTTTCGACGAGGATGCCGACGATCTGGTGGCCCACGCCACCGCGACCTATTCGATTCCGCCGCGATAATTTGTGGTATTTACATACCTCATAAATAAGTCATTGTTTTCATTACCGTATCTTTGACGTCGCCCGGATCGCGTCCCTTGACGTCCCATCGGCTCTCGCTTATAAGCCGCCCAGATCGCGGTCCCCACGGGCCGCGTTCGATTTTTGGCATCCGCAAGGGGCCAAACCAAGCAACAAGAAACGCCCGTCGCCCACAAGGCCTCGGGACCCTAAAGAAAGAGCTACTCCCATGGCAACCTTCGTACAGAAGCCCGCCGAGGTAGAGAAGAAGTGGATCCTCATCGACGCCGAAGGCCTCGTTGTCGGTCGCCTCGCTACCCTCATTGCTAACCGCCTGCGCGGCAAGCACAAGGCAACCTTCACGCCCCACGTCGACGACGGCGACAACGTCATCGTCATCAACGCCGACAAGGTCGTCTTCACCGGCAAGAAGTACTCCGACAAGAAGTACTACTGGCACACCGGTTACCCGGGTGGCATCAAGGAGCGCACGGCTCGCCAGATCATCGAAGGCCGCTTCCCGGAGCGCGTCCTCGAGAAGGCTGTCGAACGCATGGTTCCGCGCGGCCCGCTCGGCCGTCGCCAGATGAAGAACCTGCGCGTCTACGCCGGCTCCAACCACCCGCATGAAGCACAGCAGCCCGTCGCTCTCGACGTCGCCGCGCTGAACAGCAAGAACACAAGGAGCGCCTGATAATGGCCGACCTCTCCTCGCTCAAGGACCTCGGCGTCGCCGCTGCAGCTCCGGCCGCTTCCGCCCCGGTTCACGTCAAGAAGGTTGACGCCCAGGGCCGTTCCTACGCAACCGGCAAGCGCAAGGACGCCGTTGCCCGTGTATGGGTCAAGCCGGGCTCCGGCAAGATCACCATCAACGGCAAGTCGTTCGAAGCCTACTTCGCCCGCCCGGTCCTGCAGATGATCCTGCAGCAGCCGATCGTCGCAGCGGCCCGTGACGGCCAGTTCGACATCGACGCGACCGTCGCCGGCGGCGGCCTTTCCGGCCAGGCCGGTGCCGTTCGTCACGGCATCTCCAAGGCGCTGACCTACTTCGAGCCGGGCCTGCGCTCGGTCCTCAAGAAGGGCGGCTTCCTGACCCGCGACTCGCGCGTCGTCGAACGCAAGAAGTACGGCAAGGCCAAGGCCCGTCGTTCGTTCCAGTTCTCCAAGCGTTGATCGCTCGGAAGACTTGTTCTTCAGGAAAGGCCGGGGTTCGCCCCGGCCTTTTCGTTTTCGGCGACACAAAATCCACAGAGTCCTCTTGCCTTGAAGGCGCCGATTGGCGAACGTCCCGCCAGACTTCGGAGGGACTTTCATGGCCAACAAGACGATCGACCACGCCATCACGGGCAAGACGCTGAAGAGTGCCGCCTCGGACCCGACTCATGCCGGCATCCTCTCCTTCATGCGCCGCCGCTATACGAAGGTGCTGAAGGACGTGGACGCCGTTGTCTGGGGCATTCCCTTCGACGCCGCGACCTCCAACCGTCCCGGCACGCGCTTCGGGCCGCAGGCCATCCGCCGCGCCTCGGCGATCATGGACAACGATCCGCAATATCCCTTCGAGCGCGACCTCTTCGAGGACATGGCGGTCATCGACTATGGCGACTGCCTGCTCGACTACGGCAACCACCAGAAGACGCCCGGCACCATCGAGCGCGAGGCGAAGAAGATCCTGAAATCCGGCGCCTACATGCTGACGCTGGGCGGCGACCATTTCATCACGCTGCCGCTGCTGCGCGCCCATGCCGAAAAATACGGCCCCCTCTCCCTCGTGCAGTTCGACGCCCACCAGGATACCTGGGCGGACGAAAAGGGCCGCATCGACCATGGCTCTTTCGTCGGCACCGCCGTGCGCGAGGGACTGATCGATACCGAAAGCTCCATCCAGATCGGCATCCGCACCCATGCGCCGGAGGATTGCGGCATCCGCATCCTCTACGGCTACGACGTCGAGGAAATGAGCGCCGCCGAGATCGCCGAAACGATCATCCGCCATGTCGGCGACCGGGCGACCTATCTCACCTTCGATATCGACTGCCTCGACCCGGCCTTCGCCCCCGGCACCGGCACGCCCGTCTCCGGCGGCCCGTCCAGCGCGCGCATCCTCTCGGTCCTGCGCAAGCTCGGCGCCCTCAACATTGTCGGCTCCGATGTGGTCGAGGTGGCCCCCGCCTACGACCATGCCGATATCACCGCCATCGCCGGCTCCAACATCGCCATGTACATGCTGGGCCTGCATGCCGAGAATCTGGCGGAGCGCCGCTGACGGCGCGGCATTGAATGCGACAGGCCGAGGGGTTATATCGGCCGCGACTTCTTATGTTCGTAATTCCGCAACACGCTTTTGCTGGAATTGCGCAAGGCTCTGACAGGATGGACAGCAGATGAAACCGAAGATCTTCATCGATGGCGAACACGGCACGACGGGCCTGCAGATCCGCACGCGCATGGCCGGCCGCAGCGATGTCGAGCTGCTTTCCATTCCCGAGGCCGAGCGCCGCAATGCACAGCTGCGCGAAGACCTCCTGAACAGCGCCGACGTCGCGATCCTCTGCCTGCCGGATGACGCGGCGAAGGAAGCCGTGGCCATGGTTTCCGGCAACAACCAGGTGCGCATCATCGACACCTCGACCGCGCACCGTGTCGATCCGGACTGGGCATACGGTTTTGCCGAGATGGACCGCGAGCAGCCGAAGAAGATCGCCGGCGCCCGCTATGTCGCCAATCCCGGCTGCTATCCGACGGGCGCCATCGGCCTCCTCCGCCCGCTCCGCCTCGCCGGCATCCTGCCGGAGGACTATCCGATCACGGTCAATGCGGTCTCCGGCTATACGGGCGGCGGCAAGCAGCTCATCGCACAGATGGAGAATGCCGACCATCCCGAGCATGTCGCCTCGCCGCACTTCCTCTACGGCCTGCCGCTCAAGCACAAGCACGTGCCGGAGATGCAGGTGCATGGCCTCCTTTCCCGCGCGCCGCTCTTCGCGCCCTCCGTCGGCAAGTTCGCGCAGGGCATGATCGTGCAGGTGCCGCTCTACCTCGCCGACCTCAACGGCCACGCCTCGCTGGGCTCGATCCACGAGGCGCTTGCCGACCACTATGCCGGGCAGGACATCGTCGAGGTGGTGGACCTCAAGGAGAGCGCGGCGCTCCCCCGCGTCGATGCCGTCGAGCTTGCCGATACGGACCGCATGAAACTCTACGTCTTCGGCACCGCCGGCGCGCCGCATGTCAACCTTGTCGCCCTGCTCGACAATCTCGGCAAGGGCGCATCGGGTGCGGCCGTCCAGAACATGGACCTGATGCTGAAGGGATGAAGGCCGGATACCCGCCCTTCCCCGCTGAATGGCGGATCGAAAGCGCCCGGCTCATTGCCGACACCGCTGCCGGAAGCGTCTATGAAGTGGCGCTTTCAGACGGCGCGAGCGCGATCGTCAAGCACCTGAAGCCGAAGGTCCTGGAAGACAGCCTGCGCGGCGCGGATTTCCTCGCCTGGCGGGATGGCATCGGCTGTGTGAGGCTCCTTGCCCGCTCGGACGACATGTTGCTGATGGAGCATGCCGGCAAGACGACGCTGCGTAATCACCTCGAGACCCAGGGCGACGACGATGCGACCCGCATCGCCGCAGAGGTGCTGCGGGCATATCATCACCCTTCGCAGACCCCACCACCCGCTAGCCTGCTGTCGCTGCCGCGCTATTTTGCAAGCCTGTTCACCAAGGCCGAGCAGGACCGCAGGGAAAGCCTGGCAAGTCCCTATGTGGATGCCGCGGCTATTGCCGATGCGCTGATCGCCGACCAGCGGGATATCAAGCCGCTGCATGGCGACCTGCACCACGAAAACATCGTCCACGGCCCACGCGGCTGGCTGATCATCGATCCGGCGGGGCTGATCGGCGATGCGGCGCTCGACGTCGCCAACATGTTCTCCAATCCGCTCGACCGCTTCGATCTTACCCGAAACGAGGAGCGGATCGCCACAATGGCCGGCATCTTCGCCGAGACGCTCGGCCGCGATGTCCGCACCATCCTGCGCTACGCCTTCGCCTATGGCTGCCTGTCGGCCGCATGGCATGAGGAGGACGGCAACGAAGAGGAGCGCGACAACGAACTCGTCGTCGCCGCCGCCGTCCGCAACGTTCTCGGGCAGGCCTGAGCGGGATCAGTCGTCCGCGATCTCGCGGGGAAACTCCCCATAGAACCCGCGCCAATGCGCGATGGCGAAGCCGAGCACGATCAGCGCGCCACCCTGGTGGGCGAGCGCCCATACGAGCGGAACCTGCCAGACCAGCGTGAGGATGCCGATCGTCGCCTGCAGACAGACGAGGCCGAACAGCAGAAGCGCGCGGCGCGCATGCGTCGTTTCCGGTGCGGCGCGCAGCGACGAGACCAGATGGATCAGGGTAAGCGCGAAGAGCACATAGGCGCCGAGGCGGTGGACGAACTGCACGGTCTTCGGGTTTTCGAAGAGGTTGATCCACCAGGGCTGCTGCACGAAGAGGCCGCCTGGCACCAGCGCGCCGTCCATCAAGGGCCATGTATTGTAGGTGAGGCCCGCATGAAGGCCGGCGACGAGCGCGCCGAGATAGATCTGGAAGATCGCCATGCAGGCGATGATGCCGGCCATCCGGCGCGCGCCGGCGGTCGGCGGCGCATCCTCGCTATGCGGCGCGAGCGCGCGCATGATCCACATCGTCAGCGCGAAGATGAGACAGGCGATGGTGAGGTGCGTCGCCAGCCGGTACTGGCTGACCGAGACGCGTTCGGCAAGGCCGGAGGAGACCATCCACCAGCCGATGAAGCCCTGGAAGCCGCCGAGCGCCAAAAGGCCGGCGAGCGGCCAGCGCAGCCGCTTCTCGATGCGCCCGGTGAACCAGAAGAACACGAGCGGCACGGCGAAGATGAAGCCGATGGAGCGCGCGATCAGCCGGTGCGCCCATTCCCACCAGAAGATCGACTTGAATTCGTCGACCGTCATGCCCTTGTTGATCTGCTCATATTGCGGGATGCGCTTGTAAAGCTCGAACTCCTCCTGCCACTCGGCAGCGGTGAGCGGGGGGATGGCGCCGTGGATCGGCTTCCATTCTGTAATGGAAAGGCCCGAGCCGGTCAGCCGCGTCGCGCCGCCGACGAGGACGAGGACCGCGAGCGCGACCAGCACGACGGCGAGCCAGCAGCGCACCTGGCGGCGGTTGCGGTCGATCCGGTCGCTGTCATGGCCGCTTCGATAGGCGTTGACGGTCGTGGCGTTCATTCTGTCGGCTCCTGTTGAACGGCAGCATGGCTGCCGCTTAGGATTTTTCAAGCAAGCGCCGGCGCAAAACCGCGCGGGCGCATTGGCTGGACTGGTTCCAGCGTTGATTTGCCCGACCAGCCCGTGCAAAACAAGGCCCGAACCTTTGCGGCATGCCGTCGCGCCCCGCCGCCCCCGTTTTTGAAAGACCGAAAATGCCCCCTCGCCTCAGAAAACTGATCGGCACGATCCTGATCATCATCCTCGTGCTCTTCTATGCCCTGGTCGCGACGACCGTCGCCTCGGCGACGCTCGGTCAGTCGCCGTGGTACATCCACCTTCTCTATTTCGCCGTAACCGGGCTTTTGTGGATCCTGCCCGCCATGCTCATCATCAAGTGGATGGAAAAGCCGGCAAAGCCGCGCGACGAATAGGCCGCAGGGCCCGCCGAATTAGGGAATCGATAACCGCACCCGCCGATTTCGCCGGCACGGAGCGGGCTTAAACCTTTTTCGCACGCCTTGCGCGTAGCCTCAAGGCGCGGCAATGCGGCCGCGTGGCCAAGGCAAGGGTCGAGGGCGATGCAACTGCAGATCAAGGCGTCCGGGCATGAACCCGCGGCCCTCCTTACGGAGGGAGCCGGCGACGTGCTGCATGCGGGCCTGCCGCTCACGCTTCGCCTGCATGACCGCATGGAGCCGCTGGAGGCGGCGTGGCGCGCGCTCGAAGCGCAAGACGGCCTCTCCCTCCACCAGAGCTACGACTGGTGCCGGGCCTGGGTGGAGACCCACGGCCATGACTTATTGATCATCGAAGGCCTTCGCGGCGGAAGCACGCAATTCATCCTGCCGCTGGAGGTCGTGCGCCAGGGGCCGTTGCGTACCGCCCGGATGATCGCCACCGATTTCAGCAATATCAATACCGGCCTTTACAGCGAGGCGTTCCGCGAGACCTCCTCGCCCCGGCAGCTCCTGCCCGCCCTCGAGGACATGCGCGGCCAGCTTGCCCGCACCTGCGACCTGCTGCTTCTCGAGAAGATGCCGCTGGAATGGCGCGGCCGCGCCAGCCCCTTCGCCGCCCTTCCCTCGGTGATCAACCAGAACGCGGCGTTCCAGCTCGCGGTGTTCGACAGCTTCGAACGGACGCTGGAGCAGATCAACGCCAAGCGCCGCCGCAAGCGGGCGCGCAACTCCGAGCGGCGCCTCGCCGCGACGGGCGGCTACGACCATGTCATCGCCGAGCCGGGCGAGGACGCGCTCGCGCTGCTCGACCTGTTCTTCCGCCAGAAGGCGGCGCGATTCGAGGCGATGGGCCTGCCGGATGTCTTCCGCGAGGAGCGTACACGCAGCTTCTTCCGCGCCCTCGCCTCGGCCCCCGCGGCTGGCGGCAATCATCTCCTCCAGCTCCACGCCCTACGCCTCAAGGGCGAGCATGAGGGACATGTCGCGGCCATAACGGGCCTTTCGCGCAAGGGCGATCATGTGATCTGCCAGTTCGGCTCGATCGACGACAGCGTGGCGGCGGATGCCAGCCCCGGCGACTTCCTGTTCCATATCGCCATCGAGAAACTGTGCGGCGAAGGCGTGCGGCTTTTCGATTTCGGCATCGGCGACCAGCTCTACAAGCGCTCCTGGTGCCCGATCGAGACGGCGCAGCACGATCTGCTCTGGCCGGTAACGCTGGCCGGCAGGGCCGCGGCGACCCTGCACCGCGCCAAGGCCGCCACCAAGCGGCTCATCAAGCAGAACCCGCAGATCTATTCCTTCGTGCAGCGCCTTCGCTTCGGCAAGGCGGAGCCTGCCGGATCCGCTACCGCCGCCGATTAGGCGGCCCGGCGGCCCGGGTGACCGGGGGGCTCCTTCGCCTCGCCCGTCATCAGCACGATCTCGCTGTAGCCCGCATCGCCGAAGGCGGTGAGCAGGTCGACCACCTCGTCCTCGTCGGCGCCGGGAAGGGAGAGGATGATATCCATCTGCTGGTCACGCGTCAGGCGGCGCACGCCCTCCACCTCGGCCGCCCCGCATTCCACGATCACCGTGTCATAGGCGTCGGACAGCGAATCGACCACCATCGCGAGACGGTCGATGCCGCGCATGGCGCGCCTGATATTGGCATTGCCGCGCGGGATGATATGGGCGTCGGAAAGCCGGTCGCCGTGGATGATGTCGCCGAAGGCGGCATCGCCGACGAGAAGATCGGTGATGCCGGGCAGGAACTGCGACTGCGCCATCAGCCGGGTCGGGCAGGCCGATCCCGTCAGGTCGATGATCAGTGTCTTGCGGTTTTCCTGCGCGATGCGGCGGGCAAGCATGACGGTGGCCGCCGAGCCGCGGTCGCCGGACGGCGAGACGGAGATGGCGACCGGGATTTCGTTCTCGACCAGATAGTCGGCGACGGCGGCGATGGAATAATCCTCGTCATCCTCCGTTTCCACGGCGGCGATTTCCGCAACCTCCGGCTCCTCCTCGTCCTCGTCTTCCGGTTCCATGTCCGAGAGCAGCGAACGGGCCGGCACGACGGGCTCCCGGAAGGCCTCACGGTCCGCATGGACGACCGGCTCTTCCAGGGTTTCGACGGGCTCCGGCGTCTCCACAACCACTTCTTCCTCCTCGCGGCGCCGGGACGTCGCGGCAGCAGCGGCGGCGGTCGGCTTCAGGGCGCGGCCGCTGAAGAGCTCGGCAAGCAGGATGATGATGGAACTCAGCGCGAAGCCGGCCACACCGCCCACGACGGTGATCGGAACCACCTTCGGGAAGGAAACCTCCGTCGGCTCGACAGCCGCCGAGATGACGCGGGCATCCGCCGGGGTCGCGTTGTTGCTCGTGCGCGAGGTCGCCTCGCGGTAGCGCGCAAGATAGGTCTCGAGAAGCTGGCGCTGGGCGGCAGCCTCGCGCTCCAGCGCCTTGAGGCCAACCTCGTCCTCGCCGGCGCGGGCGGTGTCAGCCTTCAGCTTGTTGAGCTGCTGCGTGAGCTGGGTTTCGCGCAGCTCCGCCGTCTTCGCCTCGTTTTCGAGGCTCGACAGGATCTTCTGCGTTTCCGCCTTGATCTGCGTGCGGATACCGGAAAGCTGCGAGCGCAGGCCCTTCAACCGGGGATGTCCCTCCAGCAGCGAAGTCGAAAGATCGGAGATCTGCCCCTGGATCTGCGCCTCGCTCTCCTTGAGCCGCTGGATCATCTGCGAGCCGACGACGTCGGAAAGCGTATCCGGCGACCCGCCGCTCTTCAGAACGGCACGCACGCTTTCGGCCCGTGCCTCGGCATTGGCGCGCTCGCCGCGCACGCGGGCAAGCTCGGTGGAGATGTCGTTCAACTGGCGCACCGCGAAGGTCGAATTGTCGCCCGTCGGCAGGAGATCGGACTGCGAGCGGTATTCGGCGACCTTCTGCTCGGCCTCGCGCACCTTTTCGCGCAGGTTGGCGATTTCCGGCTCCAGCCAGCGCGTCGCCTCGGAATTGGTGTCGAGCTTGGCGCCGCTCTGCAGGGAGAGATAGACCTTGGCCATTTCGTTGGGGATCTCGGCGGCAAGGCGCGGGTCCTTCGAGGCGAACTCGATGGCGATGACGCGCGAGCGCTCCACCTGATAGACGGTCAGCTTCTCGGTGAATTCCTTGAGGACGCGCTCTTCCGGCGGCAGGTCGAGCGGGTTCTTGCGAAGGCCAAGAAGCACCAGCACGTCGGAAACCGCCGAGGGCTTCGCCGTCGTGTCGAATTCCTCCAGCTCGTAGAGCTTCATGTTGCGCGCGACCTGCTTGATGAGGTCGGCCGACTGGAGGAGCTGCACCTGGCTGGCGATGCCCGCCTCGTCGAAGGCCGGCTGCTCGCCGCCCTGCGCACGATCCTGCCCCGTCGTGAAGGCGGGCTCGCGCGTTTCGATGAGGAGGCGCGCCTCGCTCTTGTATTTGGGCGTGATCAGGCTCGCACCGGCAAAGGCGATGCCCGCGCAGGCGACGGTCGCCAGCAGCACGCGCATACGGTTGCGCCAGATCGCGCCGAACAGACCGCCAAGGTCGATATCGACATCCTGCTGGCTCTCGTGAACGCCCGACATAACAAACTCCAAACCCGACGATTTGGCTGCACGGTAAACAAACATGGTAACGCAAGAGTTAATCTTCCGGCGCTTCCCCTACCCCGCGTTGTTCGTTTCTCCGGAAAAAACGGCCTTTGCTACCGACAGGCGCGCGGCCTTTACCAGCCGTTAACCCTAACGGAACGATAACGGGGCCTCACATCTGATTTGGGACGGAACTGCGAAATGCGTGTCGCTACGATCAACAAGGGCATCCTGCTCGCGCTGGCGCTCATCGTGCCGGCCGTTTCGGGCTGCAGCAGCTATCGCCCCGCCCCCAAGGCCTTCCACGAGGCGACGATCCAGCCCTATCGCCTCGACAGCGGCGACCGGCTGCGCATCACCGTCTTCGAGCAGACCGGCCTCAGCAATACCTATACGGTCGACCAGGCCGGTTACGTGGCCTTCCCGCTCATCGGCGCCGTGCCGGCGCGCGGCCAGACCATCCAGGAGCTGGAAAGCATCATCGCGGCGAAGCTCCGCCAAGGATATCTGCGCGATCCGGACGTTTCCATCGAAGTCGATCGCTACCGCTCCATCTATCTCATGGGCGAGGTCGGCCAGGCGGGTCAGTACAGCTACGTCGCCGGCATGACGATCCAGAACGCCATCGCGGTCGCCGGCGGCTTCTCGCCGCGCGCCAACCAGCGCGACGTCGACGTGACCCGCAAGATCAACGGCAAGATCGTCACCGGAAGGGTTTCCATCTCCGATCCGGTGCTGGCCGGCGATACGATCTATGTGCGCGAACGACTGTTCTGATTCTCATGGCGGACGATGGGCCCCTGCGCATCATTCATTGTTTCAGGTCCCCCGTCGGCGGAATCTTCCGCCATGTGCGCGACCTTGCGGAATACCACACGCGGGCGGGCCATGAGGTCGGCATCATCTGCGACAGTCTTACCGGCGGCTCTTTCGAGGACAAGCTCTTCGACGAGATCCGCCCCCATCTCTCGCTCGGCCTCGTCCGCATGCCGATCAGCCGGTCGGTCAATCTGCGCGACCTCGGCGCCATCCGGGACAGTTATCGTGAAATAAAAGGTTTGCAGCCGGATGTCCTGCATGGGCATGGCGCCAAGGGTGGCGCCATCGCCCGGCTCATCGGCTCGATCCTGCGGGTCAACAGGTATCGCGTAGCCCGCCTCTATACGCCGCATGGCGGCAGCCTGCACTACACCCGGCGCTCGGCGACGGGGCTCGCGGTACTCACCGCCGAGCGGCTTCTCGAACCCTTCGGCGATGCCATCGCCTTCGTCTGCGACTATGAGAAGGACGCCTATACCGCCCGCGTCGGCCGCCCGCGCATCCAGACGGCGCGCATCTACAACGGCATCCACGACCGCGATTTCGAGCGGGTCTATCCCCGCGAGGATGCGGTGGATTTCCTCTATATCGGCATGCTGCGCGACCTGAAGGGGCCGGACGTCTTCGTCGACGCCTTCGCGCGGGCCGAGCGCATCGCAGGCCGGCCGCTCTCCGCGCTGATGATCGGCGACGGGCCGGACAGGGAAAAATACAAGCAGATGATGCTGCAGCTCGGCCTCGGCCGGCGCATCGTCATGATGCCCGCCATGAAGGCGCGCGAGGCCTTCGCCCTCACCCGCAACGTGGTCGTGCCGTCACGCGCCGAGGCGATGCCCTATATCGTGCTGGAAGCGCTCGCCGCCCAGAAGCCGGTCATCGCAAGCCGTGTCGGCGGCATACCGGAAGTGCTCGGCCGCGACAGCATCGCGCTCACCGAGCCGGGCGACGCCCAGTCCCTGGCGGCGGCGATGGCCCAGGCGATCGGCGATCCCGGCTGGCTGCGCAAGGTCATGCCGGAGCCAGCGGCCTTCAAGGAAACCTTCTCGGCCTCGGCCATGTCCAGCTCGATCCTTGCCCTTTACCGGGACATTCTCGCCCGCCAGGCCGGCGGCCGGCGGCTTGCCGAAACGTCGGCGGAAGCCCTGCCGTAAACGTTTCTTAGGGGCTTCGTGCTATTTCCGGCACAAAGCCCCAAAGGTGCATGCCATGAACCATGTCGAGAAGCCCGAATCCTTCGATCCGGAAGGTTTGAGACGCAGGCTCTCCGAAAGCCGGGGAAATGCGTCCGGCCCGGCTGCCGGCGGCGCGGAGGAAAAGGGCGTCGAGCTCAATTCGCTTGCCCGCCAGATCGCCGAGCAGTTCCGCGACGACAGCTATTCGCCCGCCATGATCACCGGGCTGCTGCGCCTTTGCGAATTCGGCGCACTGCTTGCCCTCGGCTACTTCATCCATGCGCTCTATGACGGCTTCGAGATCACGGTGCTCTATGCCGCCGTGCTGGTGGGGGGCGCGGCCATCGGGGTCCTCCTCCTGCAACTCGCCGATGCCTATCAGGTGCCGGCGCTCCGCTCGCCCTTGCGCATGACGCCGCGCATCCTCGCCGCCTGGGCGGCGGCCTTCGCCTCCATTTCGCTCGTCCTCTTCTTCTTCAAGACGGGCGACCAGTATTCCCGCGTCTGGTTTGCCGCCTGGTTCGCGACGGGCGCCGTCTATCTCCTGTTCGAGCGGCAGGTGATCGCCTATGCGATCCGCCGCTGGGCCCGCAACGGCACGATGGAGCGGCGCGCCGTCATCGTCGGCGGTGGCGAACCGGCCAAGGAACTCATCCGCTCGCTGGAATACCAGCCGGAGAACGACATCCGCATCTGCGGCATCTTCGACGACCGCGACGAGCGCCGCTCACCCTCGATCATCGCCGGCTATCCCAAGCTCGGCAATGTCGCCGAACTCGTCGAATTCGCCCGCCTCGCGCGCATCGACATGCTGATCATCTCGCTGCCGCTCTCGGCCGAGACGCGCATCCTGTCGCTGCTCAAGAAGCTGTGGGTGTTGCCGGTGGATATCCGCCTTGCCGCCCATGCGAGAGGCCTTCGCTTCCGCCCGCGCAGCTATTCGCAAATCGGCGCCGTGCCGATGCTCGACATCTTCGACAAGCCGATCGCCGACTGGGACAATGTCGCCAAACGCATCTTCGACATCTTCTTCTCCGTCGTCGCGCTCGTCCTGCTCTGGCCGGTGCTGATCGGCGCGGCCATCGCGGTGAAGCTCTCCTCGCCCGGCCCGATCCTCTTCAAGCAGAAGCGCCACGGCTTCAACAACGAGGTCATCGAAGTCTACAAGTTCCGCTCGATGTACACGCATCTTTCGGACCCGTCCGCCCGCGCCGCCGTCACCAAGGGCGATCCGCGCGTCACCCGTGTCGGCCGCTTCCTGCGCAAGTCCTCCATCGACGAGCTGCCGCAGCTCTTCAACGTGCTGAAGGGCGAGCTTTCGCTCGTCGGGCCCCGTCCGCATGCCGTCGAGGCGCAGACGCACGACCGCAAATATGTCGATGTCGTCGACAGCTATTTCGCCCGCCACCGCGTGAAGCCGGGCGTGACCGGCTGGGCGCAGATCAACGGCTGGCGCGGCGAGATCGACCATGACGACAAGATCCGCTTCCGCACGGAGTTCGACCTCTACTACATCGAGAACTGGTCGCTCTGGCTCGACCTGAAGATCCTGTTCCTGACGCCCTTCCGCCTGCTCAACACGGAAAACGCCTATTGAGCGACGCGGCCCTCCCCCACGCCCCCTCCTTCCGGCCGCAGCTTGCGGCCGTCGGCATTATCGGCTCGGGGCTGGTGACGCTGGGCGTGTTCCTGTCGGGCTTCGTCATCAGCGAGCCGGCGCCCTATGAAGTCTTCATGGCGGCGCTCATCGGACTCTGGGCGCTCGTGGGGCTGCGCATCTCGCGCACCGTCGGATCGCTTCTCGCCCTTCTCGTGGTCTTCAATATCGGCGGCATGCTCTCGCTGACGGTGATGGACGATCTTTCCGAGGGGCCGATGTACATGGCCGTCTCGCTGTTCCTCGCCATTTCCAGCGTCTTCTTCGCCGCGATCGTCGAGGCGAAGCCGGCACGGCTGCAGCTCATCTTCCGCGCCTGGGTGGCGAGCGCCCTGATCACCTCGATGCTCGGCATCCTCGGCTATTTCCATGCCTTCCCGGGCTCGGAGGCGTTCACGCTCTACGACCGCGCCAAGGGCGCCTTCCAGGACCCGAACGTCTTCGGCCCCTTCCTCGTCGCCCCCTCGCTCTACCTGATGCACGGCCTTCTCGCCGGCCGCATCCTCGGCGCGCCGCTGAAGGTGATCGGCGTCCTCATCCTGGCGCTCGGCATCTTCCTGTCCTTCTCGCGCGCGGCCTGGGGCCTCTATCTCTTCGCCGTCGCGGCGCTCGTCTTCATCATGCTGCTGAAGGAGCGCACCGGCGCCTTCCGGCTGAAGATCCTCATCCTCAGCATCTCGGCCGCCGGCCTGATGATCCTCGCGCTGGTCGTCGCCCTGCAGTTCGACAAGGTTTCGAACCTCTTCTCCAGCCGCACGCAGCTCGTCCAGGAGTATGACGGCGGCCATCTCGGGCGCTTCGAACGCCACCGCATCGGCTTCCTGATGGCGATGGAAAAGCCGCTCGGCATCGGACCGATGCGCTTCGGCAAGATGTTCTCCGAAGACGAGCACAACATCTACCTGAAATCGCTCACCACCTATGGCTGGCTCGGCTTCATCACCTACCTGACACTGGTCGGATGGACGCTCTCGGCCGCCTTCAAGGCGCTGCTGCGCGACAGGCCATGGCAGCCCTACCTGATGATCGCCTTCATCACGCTTCTCGGCCACAGCGGGATCGGCTTCGTCATCGACACCGACCACTGGCGCCATTTCTACCTGCTGCTCGGCGTCACATGGGGCTGCCTTGCGCTGGAGCGCCGTTACACCCGGCAGGCGCTCAAAGAAAAAGCCGCCCCTCCTCCCGGAGAGACGGCTTTCGATAATCCATCGGGTAAATCTATCGCCTGATGGCCCTTGCCAGCGCTATGAGAATGCAGGCGCCGATGAAGCCGGCGACGAGATAGCCCAGCCAGCCGCCGAGCGAAACGCCGATCAGCCCCAGCAGGATGTTTGCGACCGCCGCGCCGACGATGCCGAGAACGATGTTCATCAGCACGCCCATATTGCTCTTCATGAACATTTCGGCGAGCCAGCCGGCAATACCGCCGATGATGATGGCTGCGATCCAGCCGATGCCTGCATTTTCCATGCGTAACCTCCTCAAGCGTCAGATAGCCCCGGCACGACAAGCCGGCGGCGAGAGAACGCGAAGAGACGCGTAAAGTTCCATGCGGAACTTCAAATGCAATCTATGAGGGGAGAGAATGGTCGGAATGGCGGGATTCGAACCCACGACCCCTTGACCCCCAGTCAAGTGCGCTACCGGGCTGCGCTACATTCCGGACCGCGCAAACCCCTATAGTCTCGGGCATTTGGATGCAAGCCCAAAATTGCCAATTCAGGATGTTTCGTCATCGGCAATTCGAATTTCCTGCCGAGGACGGCGGCGTCCCTGCGTCGGGTACGCGGCCTTCGTCCTCACGGCGGAGCTTGGCAAGCGCATGACGCTTCCAAGACAGGATTCTTTTCGCAAGCGTACCGGATTCGTCAAATCAGACCTTCCCGGCCATTAGACCAAAGTCTAAGACTGTTCCTGCTCGCTTGTCATTTTGCGAGCAACTCCCCCGCGTCACAGAGCCAAGCGTGACGCTTGTTTTGCCCCGCCATAGTGCGGGGCTTTTTCTTTTTGGGGATTTCCGCGGTTCAGCGGACCTGGTCGAGCAGGCGCTTGCATTCCAGGAGATCGTAGAGCGCCTCCTGCAGGAGGGCGCGGTCCTCCTTGCCGACGCTGGTCTTGCCGAGCGAGATTTCCGGTGTCTCCTCGCTGCCGCCGACGAAGGAGAAGAAGCGGCGGCTGGCCGGAGCCTTGGCACGGCCGACGATCTGGTCCTCGTCGCTGCCGGCCTTCGGCGGGGGCGGCTCCTCGTGGCTGGCGGCCGCCAGCGCCTCGACGGTCGCAAGGTCGCCGCTGGCGATCGCCGCGACGAACTTGTTGCCATTGACCTTGAGCAGCTTCTGCACGCCCTTGATCGTATAGCCGTGGTCGTAGAGCAGATGGCGGATGCCCTTGAGGAGATCGACGTCTTCCGGGCGATAGTAGCGCCGCCCGCCGCCGCGCTTCATCGGCTTGATCTGCGTGAAGCGCGTTTCCCAGAAACGCAGCACATGCTGCGGCAGGTCGAGATCGTCGGCGACCTCGCTGATGGTGCGGAAAGCGTCCGGACTCTTGTCCATTCTACCCTCGATGAAAGCTCACGCCGGCGCACGAGAAGCGTGCCGCCGAATCGTATTCATTTCAGCGGGTTGCCGGGCGATATTCAAGTTTCAAATTGCTAATGCCCGGCAACAGGCGGGAAAATCGCTCAGGACGCGGGAGAAGCGGGCTTCTGCTTCGCCTTGCGCGCGAGATGGGCCTTCAGCACCCGCTGCTTGAGAACGTTGGACGCCTTGAAGGTCATGACGCGGCGCGGCGAGATCGGCACTTCCTCGCCGGTCTTCGGGTTTCGCCCGATGCGCTCGTTCTTGTCACGAACCTGGAATGTCGCGAAGGAGGAGAGCTTCACGCTCTCGCCCCGCACGATGGCGTTGCAAATCTCGTCGATCACGGTTTCGACAAGCTCCGCGGATTCTGTTCTGGAAAGGCCGACCTTCCGGAAAACCGATTCGGCCAAATCTGCGCGTGTCACCGTCTTACCGCTCATCGCTCCTCACCGATTTCCTATTGAAAGCCTATGGTTAAGTGGCGGAAGAGTATTGTCCTTGCCCCCTCGGGTCAAGCGGGCCTGCTGCGCAGTCTCACCTTACCAGCGAAGCAGCACCGCACCCCAGGTGAAACCGCCGCCCATCGCCTCCAGAAGGACGAGGTCACCCTGCTTGATACGGCCGTCTGCGGCCGCCGCCGCAAGGGCCAGCGGGATCGATGCCGCCGAGGTGTTGCCGTGCTGGTCCACGGTGATGACGACCTTCTCCAGCGGGATGCCGAGCTTCTTGGCCGAACCGTCGATGATGCGCTTGTTGGCCTGGTGCGGCACCAGCCAGTCGACGTCGTCGGCGGTGAAGCCGGTGGCGTCGAAGGCCGAGACGATGACGTCCGTGATCATGCCGACCGCATGCTTGAAGACCTCGCGGCCCTCCATGCGCAGATGGCCGACCGTGCCGGTGGTGGACGGGCCGCCGTCGACGAAGAGCTTGTCGCGGTGCGCGCCGTCGGAGCGAAGCTGCGTCGACAGGACGCCGCGGTCCGCATTGGTCCCCGCCCCTTCCTGCGCTTCCAGCACGATGGCGCCGGCGCCGTCGCCGAAGAGCACGCAGGTCGTGCGGTCGGTCCAGTCGAGGATGCGCGAGAAGGTCTCCGCGCCGATGACGAGGACGCGTTTCGCAAGCCCGCCGCGGATATAGGCGTCCGCCGTCGTCACGGCATAGACGAAGCCGGAACAGACCGCCTGCACGTCGAAGGCGAAGCCATGGGACATGCCGAGGCGGTTCTGAATGTTGACGGCCGTCGCCGGGAAGGTGTTGTCCGGCGTGGAGGTGGCGACGATGATCAGGTCGATGTCGGCGGCGGTAAGGCCGGCATTGTCCAGCGCGGCGCGGGCAGCGCCCTCGCCGAGCGAAGCGGTCGTCTCGCCCTCGCCGGCGATGTAGCGCTGGCGGATGCCGGTGCGCTGCACGATCCATTCGTCGGACGTGTCGACCATGCTTTCCAGTTCGGCATTGGTGAGCACCCGTTTCGGAAGCGCCGTTCCGAAACCGCGAACCACTGAACGAATCATCCTATACCTCGTCGGTCACGCCCGGGGCGCCTTCGACAGGCCGGCCCGCGTGATACTTCTGCAAATCCCGTTCGATCTTGTCCCTGAGGCCGTTGCGGACCATGTCGTAGCCGACATCCACCGCCGCGGCGAAGCCCTCGGCATCCGTGCCGCCATGGCTCTTGATGACGATGCCGTTGAGGCCGAGGAACACGCCGCCGTTCGTCTTGCGCGGGTCCATCTTCTCGCGCACGCGGTCGAAGGCGCTCTTGGCGAGAATGTAGCCGAGCTTGGCAAGCCAGGTGCGCGACATGGCCGCGCGCAGGTATTCGGCGATCTGCCGCGCCGTGCCTTCCGCCGCCTTCAGGGCGATGTTTCCTGAAAACCCTTCCGTGACCACCACGTCCACCGTGCCGCGACCGATATCGTCACCTTCCACGAAGCCGTAATATTCAATCGTGTCGAAATTGGCCTCGCGGATGAGCTGGCCGGCGGCCTTGACCTCTTCCTGGCCCTTGATTTCCTCGACGCCGACATTGAGGAGGCCAAGCGTCGGCCGATCGATCTCGAACAGCGCGCGCGCCATGGCCCCGCCCATCAACGCGAAGTCGAAGAGCTGGCTCGCATCGGCGCCGATCGTCGCGCCGATGTCGAGCACGATGCTCTCGCCCTTCAGGGTCGGCCAGATGCCGGCGATGGCCGGGCGCTCGATATTGGCCATCATGCGAAGGCAGAACTTCGACATGGCCATCAGCGCGCCGGTATTGCCGGCGGAGACGGCGACATCGGCCTCGTTTTTCGCCACGGCATCGATCGCCTGCCACATGGAGGACTTGCCGCGGCCGCGGCGCAGCGCCTGGCTCGGCTTCTCGTCCATGGCGACGGAGACGTCGCAATGATGGAAAGTGCTTGCAGCCTTCAGCTTGGGATGCTGCGCCAGAAGCGGCTCGCATTCGGCGGCATTGCCATAAAGTACGAAGCGGATCTCGGGATGTCGTTCGAGAGCCTTGGCTGCGCCCGGGATGGCGACCTTCGGACCGAAATCGCCACCCATGACATCGACGGATATTCTGACCACGCGAGTCTTGCCTTACTAGCCTTGATTCTTGTTCCAACGGCAGAGGGGTCACTACAGCGGAATTCGGCCAAAATACCGCTTTTCGCCGGGTGCACAACTGAATTATCGGGCGCTTGCCGGGCCGTTCAGTCTTTTTTCCAATCCTTCAGAACGGCGAAGGGCGACGGTTTGCGGTCGTCCTTGTCCGTGCTTTCGATGTGGTCGCCGAAGGCGACATCGGCCCTGCGGGGATAGGGATCGATGGCGAGCGCCGCGTGTTCGGCGGCCACCACGCCGGCATCGATGGTGTCGCCGGTGAAGACTTCCGGCGCATCGGGACCGTCGGGATCGAGCAGCATCTCGCCGGTTTCGGACGAAACCGGCAGGCGCGCCAGCTTGGAGCCTTCCGGCACGAAGACCACTTCCACCGGCTCGTCGATATGGGATTCGACCGGGTCGAGCGTCACGACGCAGGCCTGCACGATATCGGCGGTCACGCGCCCCTTGAGGCGCACGCCGTCGCGCTTCCAGCGCATGACCTGGAAGGTCGCCGACAGCGCCTTCACCTCGAGCACCGACCAGAGCCCGGCGAGGCCGGCCCTTTCCTCGGCATCGGCGCTGATCGTCACCTCGACCGGGTTGGCCGAGATATGGCCCACCTTCACGGGGTAGGAGAATGGCGCGTCGTCGTCTTTCTTCATCACATGTCCCTCGCCGCTTCAGGCGGCGTTTTCTTCGGTGCCGGGCTCGATCACCTCGAGCAGGCCGGCCCGGATCGCATCTTCACCGGCCTCCCCCATCGCCTTCTCGACGGCGACGAGATACTCCGCCAGTCCCTCCATTGAGGGAGCCTCAAGACCCGCCGCCGGATGGATGTTCCGGCGAAGCGCCTCGGCAAGCGCGGCGCGGTCGCCGGCATCGAGTGCGGCGGCATAGGATTCCAGCCGGCCGTAGAACATGCCGGCGAATTTCTTCATGCGCTTCGGCACGCCGACATCGCCCACGCCAAGCTCGCGAATCGAATGGTCGACGTCCTCGAAGAAGGCGTCGACGATCTCCTGAGCGATCTCCTGGCCCGACGTGGCGCTTACACGCGTGCGCCGGAAGTAAAGGATCAGCATGGCCGAGAGCATCTCGAAGCGCCCCATGACCGTGTCAGGAACGTCAAGTCTCTCATAGAGATAGGGATGACGCGCCGCCTTTGTCAGGGTCGCATACTGCTTCTCGACGATGCGCCGGTTGCCGTTTTTTTTGCCGAACAGGCCGAAAATCATCATAAAGCCTAGTTTTGCCCGATTCAAACCATGGTGCCGTCGCAAGTCATGTTGCATGACGGTCGAAGCTGGTTTACCGAAGCAGGCATGAATTGCAATGGCTGCGCGGCCATCATCGTCCCGGGGATGTTGTGAAGAGAGATTCTGCGAATATGAAGCTGTTGCGTAACGCCGCCATTGCCGTCACCCTCTCCGCATCCGTTCTGACGGCCTGCCAGGGCCCCAGCGAAGTCCTCTATCAGGGCTATGTCGTCGACCAGGAAACGCTAGCGCTCGCACCCGTCGGCTCCTCGCGCGAGCAGGTTCTGCTTTCGCTCGGCACGCCGTCCTCGACCGCGACCTTCGACAACGAAGTCTTCTACTACATCTCGCAGAAGCGCAGGCGCGCGGCCGCCTTCATGAAGCCGAAGGTCATCGAGCAGAGCGTGCTCGCCGTCTATTTCGACAAGGACGGCAATGTGGAGCGCCTCGCGAACTACACCCTGCAGGACGGCAAGGTCTTCGACATGATCGCCCGCGTCACACCGACGGGCGGCGCCGAAACGACCTTCCTCGGCCAGCTTCTGCGCGGCGGCGCGAACCCCGGCAGCGTCATGAAGAGCATGCTGGGCGGCAACAACTGACGCCCATCCGGAAGGATGAAACAAGAAACCCGCGGGGATCGCTCCCCGCGGGTTTTTGTTTGATCGCCGTCCGGATCAGGCGAGAACGGCGAGCAACAGCAAGGCCACGATATTGGTGATCTTGATCGCCGGGTTCACAGCCGGGCCGGCCGTGTCCTTGTAGGGATCGCCGACCGTGTCGCCGGTGACGGAGGCCTTGTGGGCTTCCGAGCCCTTGAGGTGGCGGTTGCCGTCCTTGTCGACGAAACCGTCCTCGAAGCTCTTCTTGGCATTGTCCCATGCGCCGCCGCCGGAGGTCATGGAGATCGCCACGAACAGGCCGTTGACGATGACGCCGAGCAGCGAGGCGCCGAGCGCCGCGAAGGCCGAGGCCTTCGAGCCGGAGATGAGCAGCACGCCGAAATAGACGACGAGCGGCGCCAGCACCGGCAGCAGCGAGGGGATGATCATCTCGCGGATCGCCGCCTTGGTCAGGATATCCACCGCGCGGCCGTAATCCGGCCGTTCGGTGCCGGCCATGATGCCGGCCTTCTCGCGGAACTGCCGCCGCACTTCCTCCACGATGGAACCCGCCGCCCGGCCGACGGCGGTCATCGCGATACCGCCGAAGAGGTAGGGGATGAGGCCGCCGAAGATGAGACCGGCCACCACGTAGGGGTTGGAGAGATCGAAGGAGATCGTGCCGATATCCGCGAAATACGGATATTTGTCGCCGTTCGCCGCGAAATAGGCGAGGTCGTTCGAGTAGGCGGCGAAAAGCACCAGCGCGCCGAGGCCGGCCGAGCCAATCGCGTAGCCCTTGGTGACGGCCTTGGTCGTGTTGCCGACGGCGTCGAGCGCGTCGGTGGACTTGCGCACCTCCGGCGGCAGGTGGGACATTTCGGCGATGCCGCCGGCATTGTCCGTAACCGGGCCGAAGGCATCGAGCGCCACGATCATGCCAGCAATGCCGAGCATGCCGGTGACGGCGATGCCGGTGCCGAAGAGGCCGGCGAGCTGGTAGGTGGCGATGATGCCGCCGACGATGACGATCGCCGGCAGCGCCGTCGATTCCAGCGAGACGGCAAGGCCCTGGATGACGTTCGTGCCGTGGCCGGTGACGGACGCCTGGGCGATGGAGTTCACCGGGCGCTTGTTGGTGCCGGTATAGTATTCGGTGATCACCACGATGAGCGCCGTCACCAGAAGCCCGAGCAGGCCGCAGATGAAGAGGTTCGTACCGGTGATCTCCTTGCCCGCCACAGTGCCGAGGCTGCCCCAGCCGACCGTGAGCGACGTCGCGGCCCCAAGGCCGAGGACCGAAAGCACGCCCGTCACGATGAGGCCCTTGTAGAGGGCGCCCATGATCGAGCCGTTCGAGCCGAGCTTGACGAAGAAGGAACCGATGATCGAGGTGATGATGCAGGCGCCGCAGATGGCGAGCGGATAGATCATCGCGCTCGCGAGGATCGGCGTGGCCGCGAAGAAGATCGCCGCGAGGACCATGGTGGCGACGACCGTCACCGCATAGGTCTCGAAGAGGTCGGCGGCCATGCCGGCGCAGTCGCCGACATTGTCGCCCACATTGTCGGCGATGGTGGCCGGGTTGCGCGGGTCGTCCTCGGGAATGCCGGCCTCGACCTTGCCGACGAGGTCGCCGCCGACATCCGCACCCTTGGTGAAGATGCCGCCGCCGAGACGGGCGAAGATCGAGATCAGCGATGCGCCGAAGCCGAGCGCGACGAGCGCGTCGATGACCTCGCGCGAGGCCGGTTCCTGGCCGAGGACGCCGGTCAGGATCCAGTAGTAGATGGAGACGCCGAGAAGCGCGAGACCCGCCACCAGCATGCCGGTGATCGCGCCCGACTTGAAGGCGATGTCCAGGCCGGAGGACAGGCTGACGGACGCGGCCTGCGCCGTGCGCACATTGGCACGGACGGAAACATGCATGCCGATGAAACCGGCAACGCCCGACAGCACGGCGCCGATCAGGAAACCGATGGCGGCCGTTGCGGAAAGCAGTAGCCAGGTGCCGATGAAGACGACGACCCCGACGATGGCAATGGTCTTGTACTGCCGGGTGAGATAGGCCTGCGCCCCTTCCCGGATATAACCTGCAATTTCCTGCATGCGGGCATTCCCCTGGTCGGCGGCCAGCACCGACTGTGTCGCCCAGATGGCATAGACCACCGAGAGCAACCCGCATGCGATAACGCCAAACAATATGGTCATTTCGCTCTGTCCTCCTTGGAGGCTCCGGGGTCCTCTCCCCGCAGCCGAAAAGCGCCTGCTCCCCTTGCCTCCTCACAAGTGGAAACCGGCGCGGCCAGAGTGCGTTTGCGAATCGGTTGCGTCAAGCCGCTGCACCGCGGCAAGCGCTTCTAAAAAACGGATTTTTCGAGGCGGCTCGGTGCGAACCGATTAGACGGCAGCGCGGCGCGTGCGCAAAAGCAGGAGCAGCACCAGAACGAGGCTGACGCCGGTGATGGGCCAGAACATCAGGTTGATCGCCTGCCAGCCATAGGTGTTGAACACCTTGCCGGAGGAGAAGGAGGCGAGCGCCACGGCGCCGAAGAGGATGATGTCGTGGAAGCCCTGCACCTTGTCGGCCTCGTGCGGGCGATAGCTGGAGGCGACGATGGCGGTGGCGCCGATGAAGCCGAAGTTCCAGCCGATGCCGAGCAGGATGAGCGCGCCCCAGAAATTCCACAGCGCGATGCCCATATGCGCGACCCCGGCGCAGCCCATGAGGATGATGAGGCCGGCGGCGACCACCTTTTCCGTGCCGAAACGCTGGATCAGCATGCCGGTGAAGAAGCTCGGGGCGAACATGGCAAGCACGTGCCACTGGATGCCGAGCGTCGCCATTTCCGGCGAGAAGCCGCAGCCGATGACCATGGCGAGCGGCGCGCCGGTCATCATGAAGGTCATCAGCGCATAGGAGGAAATGCCGCAGACCATGCCGGTCAGGAAGCGCTGGGTCAGCACGATCTCGCGCAGCGGCCGCACGGGCGCGCCGCTGGCGGCGCCCGCCGCCTTGTGGTCGGGCAGGCGCAGCAGGAAGAACAGGACGATGGCAAGGCCGCAGAGCGGCGCGAGCGCCACGAAGGCGCCGGCGAAGAGCACGGGCTCGAAGAGGTCCTTGGTGAGGATGACGACCTGCGGGCCGAGGATTGCCGAGATGACGCCGCCGGCGAGGATCCAGGAGATGGCGCGGGGCTTGTAGAACGAGGGCGAGGCATCGGCCGCGGCGAAGCGGATCTTCTGCGCGAAACCGCTGGAAATGCCGACGAGCATGAAGCCGAGGGCGAAGAGCCAGAAATCGCCGCGGAAGAGCGCGATGGCCGCGATCAGCCCGCCGCTCGCCCCGACCAGCGCGCCGACGACGAAGCCGTAGGCGCGCCCGAGCAGGCGCGCGGCGATGGCGACGAGCACGGCGCCGAGCGCCACGCCGACATTGAAGCCGGTCAGCGGGGCGGTCGCCAGCGACTTGTCCGCGCCGAGCAGATTGTAGCCGGCAAGGCCGCCGACGGAAAAGACGATGGGGCCGGACGAGGCAAGCAGCGCCTGCGCGAACATCAGCAGGAAAACGTTGCGGCGCGCGGCCGACAGTTCCCGTTCAAGACCTTCGACCGTGCCGACGCTCATCGTGCCTACCGTTTACTTGCGTGTATCCGTCCGAACCTGCCTGGCGATGCGGTCGAGAACCGCGTTCACCAGCTTCGGCTCCTCGTCCTCGAAGAACGCCTTGGCGATCTCGACATATTCCGTGACGATCACGGCGACCGGCACGTCCTTGCGCTCGCGCAGCTCGAAGGTGCCGGCGCGCAGGATGGCGCGGACCGTCGAATCGAGGCGCGACAGCGCCCAGTCGTCCTGCAGCGCCGCGCCGATCAGCGGATCGAGCTGGCGCTGGTCGCGCACGACGCCCGAGACGATGGAGCGGAACCATGAGGGGTCCGCCTTCAGATAGGTGTCGCCGTCGAGTTCCTGGCCGAGGCGGTGCGCCTCGTATTCGGCGACGATCTCCAGCACGCCGGTGCCGCCGATATCCATCTGGTAGAGCGCCTGCACGGCGGCAAGGCGCGCCGCGCCGCGCTGGTTGGCCGGTTTCACCGGCTGCTGGTTCTTCTCGGTGGTCACTGTTCGCCGCCCAGTTTCTTCTTCAGCTCGATCATGGTCAGCGCCGCGCGGGCCGCAAAACCGCCCTTGTCGCCTTCCGAGCGGCGGGCGCGCGCCCAGCCCTGCTCGTCGTTCTCGACCGTCAGGATGCCGTTGCCGATGGGAAGGGCCTCGCTGACGGAGAGGTCCATCAGCGCGCGGCAGGATTCGTTGGCGACGATGTCGAAATGGTAGGTCTCGCCACGGATGACCATGCCGAGCGCGACGAAGCCGTCATACCAGGTGCCGGCATTTTCCATGCCGTCGAGCGCCATGGAGATGGCGGCCGGGATTTCGAGCGCGCCCATGACGGTCACGATGTCGTAGGTCGCGCCGGCCGCGTCGAGCGCGTGCTTGGCGCCGTCGAGCATCGCATCGGCCATGTCGTCGTAGAAACGGGCCTCGACGATGAGGAGATGGGGATTATCGGTGTTGGCCATGAATCACCTGAAAATTGGAAGCAGGCCACGCAATTGCGGGCGGAAGCGGCGGTCAAACCACGACGGACGGGGCTTGGCAAGCGTTTTCCGCCCCCTGCGGCGTTTTCCGCCTTTCCCGGATGGCCGGCCCTTCGGGGGACGGAACCGTCGGCTACCGGGAAGACGAGCCCGGCGCCTGATCTCAGGCGGCGAGCGACACGCGGTTGCGGCCGCCGCGCTTGGCCTCGTAGAGCGCCTTGTCGGCGTTGCTGAGGAGGGAATCGAAGCTCACGCAGGCCTCGTTGCCGAAGGCGATGCCGGCGCTCACGGTGCAGCTTATGGAGCGCCCGCCGATGGGGATCAGCTTGGCCGCGAAATCGGCGCGGATGCATTCGGCGATGTGCTGCGCCCGGTGCGGCAGCGTGCGGTCCAGCACCACGACGAATTCCTCTCCGCCCAGGCGGGCGACGCAGGCCGCCGCGCCGCAGGCATCGCACAGCACCGCAGCGAAGGCCTTCAACACCGCATCGCCGGCCGCATGGCCGTGGCGGTCGTTGACCGATTTGAAGCTGTCGAGGTCGAAGGCGATGGCCGCCCGGTGCGCGCCGACCGTCTCCTCGCCGTAGCGGTCGAAGAGCGCCCGGCGGTTGAGAAGGCCCGTCAGCGCATCCGTATTGGCGGCGCGCTGGTGGTTGCGGGCGACACGCCACTGGTTGAGCGCCAGCGACATGGCGCCGATGCCGCTTATGCCCATGATCGCCACGACAAGATTGAGGTTTTCCGCCCAGTTGTCGGGCGCATGGCCGAGCACCATGCGGCCATCGTGAATGAGCACGCCGGCGCACAGGATGAAGGACAGCGCCGTCAGCAGGTAGAGGATGACCATGCCGGTGAGCGGTAGCGGCGCCTCGTCCCGGCCGCGCCAGTATTCGCCGGCCGTGGCGACCAGCGCGGCGGCGATCAACAGGTTGAGCGCGACGAAGCCCGCGCCGTCATAGCCGGCCACCAGCCAGGGGAGAGCAATGGCCGAACTCGCGAGGAAGGCGGCGAGGATGCGGCCGCGGCCGCGCCGGCCCGTGCGGAAACGATAGGCCGCGCCATAGATGAAGGCGAAGCCGAGGAACTGCAGCGCGAAGGCAAGGCATCCGATCCGGAAGTCGGGATTGTCGAAATAGATGCTGTAGACCACGACGGCCGGAACGATGCAGCCGATGCCGAGGGACCAGGAGAGCAGGAAGCGCTCGACCCGGGCGGACATCCACGTGGCGAACAGGGTGGCGGAAAGGCAAAAGCCCGCCAGCCCGATAGCCAGGAGAAGAGTGTTATAGTCCGGCATCATGCACGAGCGTCCCCAGGTCCGATGCCGCACCCTAGGAGCGCAGAAGTATCGATATCGTTACCTCGGAGATGGCTTGCCGCCGATTTCCTGTGCCGTTTCGCAACGAACCTCGAGATTGTCACGCCGCGGTCACGCCCGGATGCAACCGGACGCAGCCTTGTTGCCCGTCCGCCGGCCTTTTACCGGCGGGGACGAGCCAATGCGCCTGCTTCGGAAGAAGCTCTCTACGCCTTCGGCGCAGGGAATTCCGCCAGCCGGGCGGCGTAGCGCGCCATGGTGTCGACCTCGAAATTGACGAAATCGCCGGCCTTGCGCTCGCCCCAGGTGGTGACCTCCAGCGTGTGGCGGATAAGGAGCACGTCGAAGACCGCGCCGTCCACCGCGTTGACGGTGAGCGAGGTGCCGTCGAGCGCGACGGAGCCCTTCGGGGCGACGAAGCGCTCCAGCCCTTCCGGCGCGCGGATGCGGAAGCGCGTGGCATCGCCCTCCGCCTCGACCGAGAGGATTTCCGCCTTGCCATCGACATGGCCGGAGACGATGTGGCCGCCGAGTTCGTCGCCGATCTTCAGGGACCGTTCGAGATTGATGCGCGTGCCGGCCGTCCAGCTGCCAATGGTCGTCAGCCGCAGCGCTTCTTCCCAGGCCTCGACCTCGAACCAGCGGGCATTCGCGCCTTCCTCCGGCAGTGCCGTCACGGTGAGGCAGGTGCCCGAATGGGCAATGGAGGCGCCCATGTCGATGGTTGCGGGATCGTAGTTGGTGCGCACGCGCAGGCGGACGCCCTCGTTCATGGGCTCGATCTTCTCGACCGTTCCGATATCCGTGACAATGCCGGTAAACATCAATCGTCTCTTTCGTATTCTTGCAGGACATCCGCACCGTAGCGCGCCGTGTGGCGAAGCGAGAAGCCGTCCGGCATCCGCCCGGACACAAATGGGGATGCGACCCCGTCCTTGCCAATGGCCTCGGGCCCGGTAAAGAGCGAAATGCGGCCGACGAGGCCGGCATCGAGGAAGGACATGGCCGTGCGCGCGCCGCCTTCCACCAGCAGCGAGGAGATGCCGCGCGTCGCCAGCGCCGTCAACAGGGCGTCGAGCTTGCGCGGATCGCAGATCAGCACCTCGACGCCGAGCGCCTCCAGTGCCGCCTGGCGCGCGAGGAAGCCGGGATCGTCCCTGCGGTCCCTTTCCGTCACGGCGATGACCGGCACCGTTTGCGCCGTCTGCGCCAGTTTCGAGGCCGGCGGCAGTTCCAGCCGCGGATCGAGCACGATGCGCACCGGCGAGCGGGCTTCGAGGCCCGGCAGGCGGCAGGTGAGTTCCGGATCGTCGGCGAGCGCCGTGCCGATGCCAATAAGGATCGCGTCCGTCTCGGCGCGCAGCACATGCACCTGGCCGCGCGAGACGGGGCCGGTGATCGCCACCTGTCCCTCCCCCAGCCGGCCGAGCATGCCGTCAGCGGAAACGGCAAGTTTCAGAGTCACATAGGGCTGCTTCTTCGTCTGTCGATTCAGGTAGGCGGCAAGGGCCTCCCGGCCCGCTTCCTCCAGAACGCCGGTCTCCACCGCGATGCCGGCATCGCGCAGCATGGCAAGGCCCCTGCCCGCGACGCGCTCGTCCGGGTCCGTCACCGACACGACGACGCGGGCGATGCCGGCGGCGATCAGCGCCTCGGAGCACGGCGGCGTCTTGCCGTGGTGGGAGCAGGGTTCGAGCGTGACATAGGCTGTCGCACCGCGCGCCGCCGCGCCCGCCTCGGCGAGCGCCTGCGTTTCCGCATGCGGCCTGCCGCCCGGCGCGGTGACGGCCGAGCCGACGACCACGCCATCCCTGACGATCAGGCAGGCGACGGAGGGATTGGTAGAGGTCAGGCCAAGGTTGCGGCGGCTGAGGCGGATCGCCGCCGCCATGAAGCGCTTATCTTCCGCCTGGGAAGACATCTAGCCGTCGGCGCCCGGATCCCGGGCGATCTTGGCGGCGACCTCGGCGAGGATCTTCTCGAAGTCGTCGACATGGGAGAAATCGCGGTAGACCGAGGCGTAGCGCACGAAGCCCACGTCATCGAGCGCCTTCAGCGCCTCCAGCACCTGGAGACCGATTTCTTCCGAGGCGATTTCCGTCTCGCCAGAGCTTTCCAGCCGGCGGACGATGCCCGAGACCGCGCGTTCGATGCGATCCCGGTCGACGGGCCGCTTGCGAAGCGCGATCTCGAAGGATTTCAGCAGCTTGTCGCGGTCGAAGGGGGCCTTGCGGCCCGTCTTCTTGACGACCATCAGATCCCGCAGCTGCACCCGCTCGAAGGTCGTGAACCGACCGCCGCAATCCGGGCAGATGCGCCGGCGGCGAATGGCGGCCCCGTCCTCTGCGGGACGGGAGTCCTTCACCTGCGTATCTTCCGAACCGCAATAGGGGCAGCGCATTCTCTGATCCTGCTTACATGTAGGGATACATCGGGAAGCGGCCCGTCAGCGCGACGACCTTTTCCCGGACGGCGGATTCGACAGCCGCATTGCCCTCGTCGGAATTGGCGACCTTGAGACCGTCGAGAACCTCGACGATCAGGCTGCCGATCTCCTTGAACTCGGCTTCCTTGAAGCCGCGGGTCGTGCCGGCCGGCGTGCCGAGGCGGACGCCCGAGGTGACGAAGGGCTTTTCGGGGTCGAACGGGATGCCGTTCTTGTTGCAGGTGACATAGGCGCGGCCGAGGGCGGCTTCCGCCCGCTTGCCGGTCGCGTTCTTCTTGCGAAGGTCGACGAGCATCAGGTGGTTGTCGGTACCGCCCGAGACGATGTCGAGGCCTCCGGCCTTCAGCGTCTCGGCGAGAGTCTTGGCGTTCTTGACGACCTGCGCGGCGTATTCCTTGAATTCCGGCTGCAGCGCCTCGCCGAAGGCGACGGCCTTGGCGGCGATGATGTGCATGAGCGGACCGCCCTGCAGGCCCGGGAAGACGGCCGAGTTGATCTTCTTGGCGATGTCCTCGTCGTTCGTCAGCACGACGCCGCCGCGCGGGCCGCGGAGCGACTTGTGCGTGGTGGTGGTCGCGACGTGGCAATGCGGGAACGGCGACGGATGCTGGCCACCGGCGACGAGGCCGGCGATATGCGCCATGTCGACCATCAGATAGGCGCCGACTTCATCGGCGATCTCGCGGAAGCGCTTCCAGTCCCAGATGCGGGAATAGGCGGTGCCGCCGGCGATGATGAGCTTCGGCTTGTTCTTGCGGGCCTTCTCGGCGACGTCGTCCATGTCGAGCAGATTGTCGCCCTCACGCACGCCGTAGGAGACGACGTTGAACCACTTGCCGGACATGTTGACCGGCGAGCCGTGCGTCAGGTGGCCGCCCGAATTGAGATCGAGGCCCATGAAGGTGTCGCCCGGCTGCAGCAGCGCGAGGAAGACGGCCTGGTTCATCTGCGAGCCGGAATTCGGCTGGACGTTGGCGAAGTTGACGCCGAACAGCTTCTTGGCGCGCTCGATGGCGAGTTCTTCCGCGATGTCGACGAACTGGCAGCCGCCGTAGTAGCGCTTGCCCGGATAGCCTTCGGCATACTTGTTCGTCATGATCGAGCCCTGGGCTTCGAGCACGGCGCGCGAGACGATGTTCTCCGAGGCGATCAGTTCGATCTCATGGCGCTGGCGACCGAGTTCCTTCTGGATCGAGCCGAAAATCTCCGGATCGGTGTCGGCAAGGGAACGCGTGAAGAAAACGTCGGTGGCGGAAGACTGGCTCATCCTCGAGGCTCCTTAAGGGTGGGTGGCACGGTGTTTAACGTCCTCGCATGGCAAGGGCAATATCCGCTCCACGGTTTGCGCCATTTCGGCGCGTCTTATGGGATAAAAACGACAGACGGCACAAAGCCGGAAGGAAAAAGGCCCCGCGTTCCAGAGGAAAGCGGGGCCTTCGAAAAGTCAGACAAATAGCCTTATTGCGGCAGCAGGTCGTCGTCCGGGGAGCCGGCCGGCTTTTCCATGCCGTAGCCGGTCTGGAGGGCGAGTTCGGTGGCGCCGTCCATCTGGTAGATGTCGTCGCGGAACTGCACGACACGGTCGCGGGCCGACCAGGCGCTGATGTAGACGAAATAGACCGGAACCTCGACGGCCAGCTTGATCGGCGTGTTGACGCGGTCGTTGATGACCTTCTCGATCTGCTGGCGCGACCAGCCGGGCGTGTCGCGCAGCAGCCAGGTGATGAGGTCGCGGACGTTCTGCACGCGCACGCAGCCGGACGATTCGAAGCGCATCAGCTTGTTGAACAGGCCCTGCTGGGGCGTGTCGTGCATGTATTCGTTGTTCGTGTTGTGGAAGTTGATCTTGGTGGACGCCATGGCGTTGATCTTGCCCGGGTCCTGACGGAACATCAGGTTCGGCGCCTTGTCGGCGAACCAGTCCACTGTCTCCGGCGCGACCTCGCGGCCGCTGCCGTCGATCAGGCGGATGTTGTTGCGCTTGAGGTAGGTCGGGTCCTTGCGCATCAGCGGCACGATGTCCTTCTCGACGATCGAGCGCGGCGCGGTCCAATAGGGATTGAGGGTGACGTCGTAGATCTTCGAATTGAGGATATGCGTCGGGCGGCTGCTGCGGCCGACGACGGCGACATGGCGCAGCACGACGCGCCCGTCCTCAACTGCCTCGACGGAGGCAGCCGGAATGTTGACCATCACATAGCGCTGGCCGAGATCGCCGGACATGGTCTGCAGGCGCACAAGGTTGGTGTTGAGCTGGTTGAGGCGCGTCGTCGCCGGCACGTTCATGGCCTTCAGCGAGAATTCGCCGAGCACGCCGTCCTGCGGCAGGCCGTGGCGGGCCTGGAAGCGCTTCACCGCGCCGTCGACATAGGAATCGAAGGCGTTGGAGATACCCGCCTCGCGCGACAGGTCTCCGGAGATCATCAAGCGCTGGCGCAGGGTCTGGACGCCGGGATCGACCACGCCGATCTGCAGCTTCTGGGCCGAGGAGACTTCCGGCCAGCCGCCGGCGGATACGATCTGCTGGTAGTCGGCGATCGCCTGCTGGATGTTCGGCACGGCGCCAGGGCCGAGGATCGGATTGTTCGAGGCGACGGCGTCGGCGCTGCGCGAGGCCTTGGCGTCGAACTGATCGTCCCAGTTGCCGCGGCGCGATGCATCCAGAATGTCGTCCATCGCCGACTGGGCAAACGCGGGCGCTGCAAGGGCAGCGGCGCCGAAGGTTGCGGCCGAACGCAGGAATGCGCGGCGCGAGAACACATCAAATCCGGTTTTGCGAGACATCTATCCTACCATCTCCTGAGACGCCACATCGAGCGGCGAGGTGCACGCGGCACGGGGGACCGAAGGGTCCATACCCGATGCAGCTATCACGAACAGGGTTAACAAACGCAAACCGGCCCTGCCGCCCGCGCATACCTGAGCCCATCGTCCGGGTGTCACAGCAATATGGCCAATTCGTGTCTCGGAGGCTGCGGGCCGGCCGCAAACGAAAACGTGAAAAGCCGGACGCGCAGGGAACGCGGCCGGCTTTCGGAGGAGGTCGAAAAGAACGCCCGGGGATTACAGGCGATAGAGGATCGAGTCGTTCCAGAAGCGGTCGAGACGCTGAAGCAGCTTGTTCATCTGGTTGAATTCGCCTTCGCCGATGCCGCCGACCTTCTGGATCGAGCCGATATGGCGCTCGTAGAGCTTGGCGACGGTCTCGGCGACTTCCTGGCCGGTTTCCGTCAGGCTGATACGGACCGAGCGGCGGTCGATGCGCGAGCGCTGGTGGTTGATGAAGCCGAGGTCGACCAGCTTCTTGACGTTATAGGAGACGTTCGAGCCGAGGTAGTAGCCACGCGAGCGCAGCTCGCCGGCGGTCAGCTCGGAATTGCCGATGTTGAAGAGGAGCAGCGCCTGGACGGCGTTGACGTCGGAGCGACCGGCGCGGTCGAATTCGTCCTTGATGACATCGAGCAGGCGACGGTGCAGACGCTCGACGAGGTGAAGGGATTCCAGATAGAGGTTGCGGATCGCATCTTCCTGCGGATCGACGACCGGGGCCTGCTGCGGCTTCATCTTGGTGTTCATGGTTCTCTGCCTCACTGTTTTGTTTGGCGGTGTGGTTTGTTTTCCCGCCTTGAGTGAGAACCTAGCGAATGCATCTAAAATTCTACTTAAACCGCAGCCTTAACAGCGCCTTACCGGAGAGCGACCCTGTCTCAGGGTGAATCAGTTCTTACCGTGCGGGCCTGGCGGCGGCGCTGGATGAAGAGCGCGACGCGGAAAAGCAGGAACATCACGGCCACCGCGACATGCATGATGACCAGCAGCCGGTTGATGCCGAAGATGGACGGATAGACCTCGTGCATCGTGATTTCCGTCGCCGCTGCGATCAGCCAGATCACCGGCCCCCAGGAGACGAGCAGCCAGAGGCCGACGGCCGCGACGGGGAAGAGCACGGCAAGCGCCGTCGAGGCGGCCTTCCAGGCCGGCGGCAGCAGATCGAACCGCCCTCTCCCGTCAAGGGAGAAGCCCGTCAGCATGGCCCAGTACTGCAGCGCGAACCACAGCGAGGCCACCGCCACCAGCCGCAGGAACAGTGCGAACAGCGTCTCAGTCAGGCTCGGTCTTGGGCCCTTGGCAGAATCAGCAACCATGGTGGGGACAGTAAGGGCAAGCACCGCCGGCATAAAGCCTGCAAAACGCGTCATGCACGGCCATATGCCGCACACTCCCCTCCCCGCTCGCGATTTGATTGACGCGGACGGCGTGATAAGACGCGCCAAACGGACCAGCAAGGAAATGACATCATGACCGGCAGCAGGAACATCGTCGACGAAATCACCGGCCACCGCCGCATGCGGCGGAACCGGAAGGCCGACTGGACCCGCCGGCTCGTGCAGGAGAATCGCCTGACGGTGGACGATCTCATCTGGCCGGTCTTCGTGGTGCCGGGCACGAATGTCGTCGATCCCGTCGCGGCGATGCCCGGCGTCAACCGCATGAGCGTCGACAGGCTGGTGGAAGCCGCCAGGGAAGCGGCCGACCTCGGCATCCCCGCCATCGCCACCTTCCCCAACATCGATATGAACCTGCGCGACGAGACGGGCTCGCACAGCCTTGCGGCCGACAACCTCATCAACGAGGCGACGCGGGCCATCAAGAAGGCCGTGCCGAACATCGGCGTCATTACCGACGTCGCGCTCGATCCCTTCACCAGCCACGGCCATGACGGCGTGCTGCGCGGCGACGTGATCGTCAACGACGAGACGGTCGAGCTGGTCGCCCGGGCCGCCGTGATCCAGGCAGATGCCGGCTCCGACATCATCGCGCCGTCCGAGATGATGGACGGGCGCGTCGGCGCGATCCGCCGGGCGCTCGATGCGGCGGGCCACCAGGATGTCGGCATCATGGCCTATGCGACGAAGTTCGCCTCGGCCTTCTACGGCCCCTACCGCGACGCCATCGGCACCGGCGGCCTGCTGAAGGGTGACAAGAAGACCTATTACATCGACCCCGCCAACGGCACCGAGGCGATGCGCGACGCCGCGCTCGACGTCGAGGAAGGCGCGGATATGATGATGGTCAAGCCGGGCCTTCCCTATCTCGACATCTGTTGGCGCATGAAGGAGGCGTTCGGCCTGCCGGTCTTCGCCTATCAGGTCTCGGGCGAGTACAGCCAGATCAAGGCCGCGGCGCTGAACGGCTGGATCGACGGCGAGCGCGTCATGCTCGAGACCCTGCTCGCCTTCAAGCGCGCCGGCTGCGACGGCATCCTCACCTATTTCGCAATGGACGTGGCGCGGCATCTGGCTAAAAAGGGCTGAGCGCCCCGCAAGCTACAACGCAATCCGCGACAGAGCGAATGGCATCCCGATAACCACGCCGATCGCAAAGGGGTGGCTCCTCGAGTCTCCCTTTCCGGGCAGCGGGTTTGCCGCAACCTCGGCAAGGCAGACAAAGTAAAGGCCGCAAAGCATGAACATGCCGGCATGCCAGAAGGCGCCGGTGATCGCAGGCATGATTGCAAAACCGAAAAGAACCGCGGCCGCCACCGAAGCGAAGCCGACGGCTCTCGTTGCCACATTGTGCACCATATCCCGTAGATAGGCCATTGCGCGCCGGTTGCCCTGCCACTCCAAAATCAGCCTTCCAGTCCACAGAAACAGGATCGAGAATGCTATGGAATGGAAGGCGACATGCTCCAGCAGCAGGATACCGCCCCAGTCCGCCTTGTCGAAATAGTCATAGGCGACAAACTGAAGAATCGCCGCCAGAAAGCCCAGCGAGGAAAAGAATGGGACATCCTTGCGCAGGTCACCACTGACGAGGAGCCACGGAGTATTCTCCGACGGTTTCATGATCGTTTCCTTTCGAATACGGATCGGCGCGTTAAATGCCTTGCCCGTTCGTCCTATCACCGCCAGCTCGGGAATCGCCTATTGGTTCCGATCTGTTGTTTTCCGCCGACGACATCCCATATGGAGGGCATGTTCCATTCGGGAGACAGGCAGATGAGCGCTGATTTCAACGAGACGCGGGTTCCGACGACGGACTGGCAGGCCTATCGTGGCGTGCTGTCGCGCCGGGTGTTCGCGTTCCTGATCGACTATGCGATCATCGCGCTCCTCTGGATTCCGGCCGCCGTGGTGGTCTTCTTCCTCGGCATCCTGACCTTCGGCCTCGGCTTCTTCCTTTATCCCTCGCTCTTCGTCATCGTCGCCATGCTCTATTTCGGCCTGACGATGGGCGGCCCGAGCCAGGCGAGCGCCGGCATGAACGTCATGGGCCTCGCGCTCGCGCGCGTCGACGGCCGGCCGGTCGATTTCCTGACGGCGATCGTCCATCTCGTGCTGTTCTGGATCGGCAATGCGCTGCTGACGCCGTTCATCGTGCTCGTCGGCCTCTTCACCGATCGCGGCCGCCTGCTGCACGACCTGCTGCTCGGCACCGTTATGGTCCGCCGCGACCGCTACTGACCGGCCGGATCGCCCTCAAGCCACCGGCCCCATCGCTCCGCAACGGCCCTCCCCATGGCGATTGCAGGGGGAAGGGCCTTGCGGCAGTTGACCTTTTTCCGAACTGCGCCATGGTATTGGCATAGAAGTGTCACATGGCGACGGAGTCGCTTCACGGCAAATGAACACGCAGGCAACATCCTCTCCGCAATTCTATCTCACCGCGCCGGCGGCTTGCCCCTATCTGCCGCAGGAGATGGAGAGAAAGGTGTTCACCCACCTCGTGGGCGAGCGCGCGCCGGAGCTGAACGATCTCCTCACCCAGGGCGGCTTCCGCCGTTCGCAGAACATCGCCTATCGTCCGGCCTGCGAATCCTGCCGCGCCTGCATTTCCGTGCGCATCCTCGTCAACGAGTTCGAGCCGCGACGCACCATGCGGCGGGTGCTGGCCGCCAATGGCGACATCGTCTCGCGGGAATATCCGGCCGAGCCCTCCAGCGAGCAATATTCGCTCTTCCGCCACTATCTCGACGCCCGCCACCAGAAAGGCGGCATGTCGGACATGTCCGTACTCGACTATGCGATGATGGTGGAGGACACGCATGTCCACACCAAGGTCATCGAATATCGCGTGCGCGAGGAAGGCGCGGGCCTCAAGGAACGGCCGCAGGGCGAGCTCCTCGCCGTGGCGCTGACCGACCGCATGGGCGACGGCCTTTCCATGGTCTATTCCTTCTACAATCCGGAACTGACCCACCGCTCGCTCGGCACCTTCATGATCCTCGACCATATCCGCCGCGCCAGGGCGCTCGGCCTGCCGCATGTCTATCTCGGCTACTGGGTGAAGGGATCGCGGAAGATGGACTATAAAACAAAGTTTTTGCCGCAGGAGCACCTGATGCCGCGCGGCTGGGAGCGCTATGAAGGAGACGATATCGCTCCCTAGTGCATTTCCGGCTCGCCGGAAATATTCTAGATTCTTGTTTTAACCGCATTATCCGACGCCGAAGCGACGCCGCTCCGGCTGGAAACGCTCCAGTTCACATTCGGTCCCGCCGTGTCCTCAGCCAACGATCCCGCCCTTCACCGCAAGGGCCTTCTCATCACCGCCATCGGCGGTCTCGCGCTTTCCTTCGACATCCCGCTGATCCGCTCGGCCCATGGCGAGTTCTGGTCGATGCTGGTGCTGCGGAACCTCTCCGTCTTCCTGATGGCCCTCGTCCTGTGGGCGGGGCTGAACTTCGTGCTTCGCCGGAAGACCGTGCTCGTGCCCGGCCGCAAGGGCCTGCTGATCACCCTCTTCTACGGCGTCAACTCGCTGACCTTCATGCTCGCCGTCTTCAACACGACGACGGCCAATGTCGTCTTCATCCTCGCCTTCACATCGATGTTCGCCGCCATTCTCTCCTGGATCTTCCTCGGGGAGCGGCCGGCCAACGCGACGCTGCTGACCATGGCGGCCATGGTCTTCGGCGTCATCCTCATCGTGCACGAGGGCCTTGCCAGCGGCAATCTCTTCGGCGATGCGATGGCCGCCTGTTCCGCGCTGATGCTGGCATGCGCCCTGACGCTCAGCCGCAGCAGCGGCGCCGACATGGGCTTCGTACCGCTGATCGCCTCCGCCACGTCGGGCATCGTCGGCCTGTTCCTGCTGCCCGAAGGCGGCCTCGTCGTCGCGGACCCCGTCTATATTCTCCTCAACGGCCTCGTCCTGCTTCCCCTCGCCTTCTGGTGCCTCGCAACGGGACCCCGCTACCTCTCCGCGCCGGAAGTGGGCATGTTCTACCTCGTGGAAACGGTGCTCGCGCCCATCTGGGTCTGGATCGTCTTCGCCGAAACGCCCACCACCCAGACCCTCGTCGGCGGCTCCATCCTCATCCTCGCCCTCCTCGCCCACTCGCTCTGGCAGATGCGGTCGAAGGTGCGGGCCGCGAAGGCAGCGGACTCGGCCACCGGGCTTCCGTTCACCGGATGAGATTGCGATCTGCTCAGTCGCACGTTATAACTTGGTTATAACGGAGCAAGGCCATGAACATCACCATCCGCAAGATCGGCAATTCCGAAGGCATCATCATTCCGAAGGACGTGCTGGACCGCATGGGCGTCAAGGCGGGCGATGAGGTCACACTGACCAGCGAGGGCGGCAAACTCATTCTCACCGCTTCCGACGGCGACTTCGACCGGCAGCTCAAGCATGCCGAGAAGTTCATGGACCGCTACAAGGTCGCGCTCAAGAAGCTTGCCGAATGAGCTTTCTCTTTCTCGACCGGCGCCTGGTGGAACGACTGCACGCCGTGCAGATAGAGCGGTTCGGCGGAGCCGCAGGTCTGCGTGACGAGAATGCATTCGAGTCGGCGCTGTCCCGTCCCGTCAACAAGGCGCTCTATGGCTGCGAGGATCTGCTCGAACTCGCCGCGGCATATCTCTACGGGCTGGCGAGGAACCACGCATTTGTCGATGGCAACAAGCGCATCGCCATTGTCGCGGCTGCGGCCTTCCTGATGGACAACGGCTTCGAAATCGCCACGGATGATGCCACGCTTTACACCTTCGTCCTCGCCGTCGCGGCCGGCGAGATTGACGAAGAGGGCGCGACGCGCTTCCTGCGCGACGTCAGCATCCTCTATGCCGGGTGATCAGCCGCTGAACTTGCCGCTGCGCGGGAAGCCCTTCGGCACGGTACGGCCGGCGGTGGCGCGGTCGGCGAGCCATTCGGCAAGCTCTTCCTTCGTCCGCACGAAGTTGCGGCCGGCGCTGTCGTCCCAGGAGAGACCCTCGTCGATCGCGAAGCAGCGGATATCGGAGACGCCGCCGTCCTTGTAGCGCTGCAGGCGAACGCCCTTGCCGCGCGACATTTCCGGCAGCTGCGCCAGCGGGAAGACCAGCATCTTGCGGTTCTCGCCGACGACGGCGACATGGTCGCCGCGCACGGGCACGACGAGCTTGGCCTCGTCCGGCATGCCGACATTCATCACCTGCTTGCCCTTGCGGGTATTGGCGACCATCTCGCTTTCCGAGACGACGAAGCCGTTGCCGGCCTGCGAGGCGATGACGACCTTGCGGGACGGATCGTGCACGAAGGCGGTCAGGACGTCCTGATCGTTCTCCATGTCGACCATGATGCGCAGCGGCTCGCCGTGGCCACGGCCGCCCGGCAGCTTGTCGGCGCCGAGCGTGAAGACCTTGCCGCCCGTCGTGACGATCAGCAGTTTGTCCGTCGTCTGCGCCGGGAAGGCCACCTTCAGCGCGTCGCCTTCCTTGAACTGGAGGCCGGACGTATCGGCGATATGGCCCTTCAGCGCGCGGATCCAGCCCTTTTCCGAGATGACGACCGTGACCGGCTCCTTCTCGATCATGGCCTGCTGGATCGCCTCCACATCCGCTTGCGGGGCACTGGCGAACTGGGTGCGGCGGCGGCCGATCTCGGTCGCCTTGGCGAATTTCTTGCGGACCTCGCCGATTTCCCAGGCGACGGTCTGCCATTGCTTCTCGTCGGAGGCGAGCAGCGCCTCGATTTCCGCCTTCTCCTTCGACAGGTTATCGAATTCAGTGCGGATCTCGAATTCCTCGAGCTTGCGCAGCGAGCGCAGGCGCATGTTGAGGATCGCTTCGGCCTGCACGTCCGTCAGCGAGAAGGTCTCCATCAAGGAAACCTTCGGCTCGTCCTCCTCGCGGATGATGCGGATCACCTCGTCGAGATTGAGATAGGCGACGAGGTAGCCGCCGAGGATTTCCAGGCGACGTTCAATGGCGGCGAGGCGATGGCGCGAACGGCGCTGCAGGACTTCGCGCCGGTGGGCCAGCCACTCGACCAGCACGTCCTTGAGGCCCATGACCTTCGGCACGCGCCCCATCGAAAGCACATTCATGTTGAGTGGAATGCGGCTTTCCAGCTCGGAAAGCTTGAAGAGCGATTCCATCAGGATCGTCGGATCGACGGTGCGGCTCTTCGGCACCAGCACGATGCGCACGTCCTCGGCCGATTCGTCGCGAATATCCTCCAGAAGCGGAAGCTTGCGGGCGATCAGCAGCTCGGCGATCTTCTCGATCAGGCGCGATTTCTGCACCTGATAGGGAATTTCGGTGACGACGATCTGGTAGCCGCCGCGACCGAGGTCTTCCGTCTCCCATTTCGAGCGCACGCGGAAACCGCCGCGGCCCGTCTTGTAGGCCTCGATGATGCTTTCGCGGCTGTCGATGATGATGCCGCCGGTCGGCAGGTCCGGGCCCTGCACGAATTCGACCAGCTTCTCCACGTCCGCATCAGGATTGCGGATGAGGTGGAGTGCGGCGTCGCACAGTTCATGGACATTGTGCGAGGGAATGGAGGTCGCCATGCCGACGGCGATGCCGGAGGAACCGTTCGCGAGAAGATTCGGGAAGGCACCCGGCAGGACGATGGGTTCTTCGTCTTCCTCGTTGTAGGTCGGGCGGAAGTCGACGGCGTCCTGGTCAATGCCTTCGAGCAGCAGCGTCGCGACCTCGGTCATGCGCGCTTCGGTGTATCGGTAGGCGGCGGCGTTGTCGCCGTCGATATTGCCGAAATTGCCCTGCCCGTCGACGATGGGATAACGCTGCGAGAAATCCTGCGCGAGGCGCACCAGCGCGTCGTAGACCGACTGGTCGCCGTGCGGGTGGAACTTACCGATGACGTCGCCGACGATACGCGCGCATTTCTTGAACGAGGAGTTGGACCTGAGGCCCATTTCGCTCATGGCGTGGATGATGCGGCGATGGACCGGCTTCAGGCCGTCGCGGACATCCGGCAGTGCGCGCTGGGTGATGGTCGACAGCGCATAGGCAAGGTAGCGCTCTTCCAGCGCCGCCTTGAGGTCGACCGGCACGATATTGTCGTCTCCGCCATCCGGCGGCAAAGTGTTTTGTCCCATGGGCCTTGACTACCCCCTTGGCCGATTCGCGGCAAGGAATCCGGGCCATCGGGCTGTGGATAGCAGTTTGTAAAGCTTCTTCGAAATCTGCTCCCCGCGACAGAGAATTCCATGGAAACTCTTCGCGGCATGAATATATTTGCCACGCCGCCCGTATAGGAGCGGTAACGGCAAGGCAGCCGTCCAAGAAATCCAGAAAGAGAGCCTATTCATGATGCGCACCTCCCATTTCCGCGCCCTTCTCGCCGGTGCAGCGCTCGCCACCCTGGCAAGCCCCGCCTTCGCACTCGACGGTGCGGACCTGCTGGCCAAGCTGAATGCTACCTATGCCACCAGCGGCGTATCCATCAGCTCTTCGAACGTGACCGCCGACGGCTCCACCGTGACCCTGGAAGGCGCGGAGCTGAAGGCGACGGGCAATGAAACCCCGATCAAGCTCGGCACCGTCACCATGGACGGCGTCGAGGAAGACGGCGACGGCGGCTACAAGATCGAGACCGTTTCCTTCGAGGACGTCAACGTCACCGAGGACGAGACGATCGTCACGGCCAAGGACATCGCGCTCAGCGGCGTCTCGGTTCCCGGCAAGGTCGTTCCCGGCACGCTGGAATCGCTGCTGATGTACGAATCGGCGACGGCCGGCCCGGTCAGCGTCACCGCCAAGGGCAAGGAAGTCTTCTCCATGTCCGGCATGGAAGCGAACATCACCCGGATGGACGATGACGCCGGCCTCGAATTCGATGCGACGATGTCCGATCTCAAGGCCGACCTCACGGGCGTCGAGGACGCCAAGACCAAGGACGCGCTCGACAAGCTCGGCATCCACTCGCTGGACGGCAAGGTCAGCATGTCGGGCAGCTGGGAACTGGCGAGCGGCAAGCTGGCCGTCGACGAATATGCCTTCGACTTCAAGGATGTCGGCCGCCTCAACATCACGCTCGCCTTCTCCGGCTACACGCTGGACTTCCTGAAGAACATGCAGGAAGCGCTCAAGACGGCCGAATCCAACCCGAACAAGGACGAAGCGAACGCCGCGATGGGCATGGCCATGATGGGCCTCGTCCAGCAGCTCACCTTCAACAGCGCCTCGATCTCCTTCGACGACGCCTCGATCACCAAGAAGCTGCTCGACTATGCCGGCAGCGAGCAGGGCGTGACGGGCGACCAGATGGCGCAGTCGCTGAAGGGCCTCGTTCCGATCATGATCGCGCAGCTCAACATGCCTGACCTGCAGAACCAGATCTCCGCCGCCGTCAACACCTATCTCGACGACCCGAAGAGCCTGAAGATCAGCGCCGAGCCGAAGGAGCCGGTGCCGTTCCCGATGATCATGGGCGCCGCCATGGGCGCGCCGCAGACCATCCCGCAGGTCCTCGGCGTTACCGTTACGGCCAACGAGTAAGCGACAGCGCAGGAACAAGAAACACGAAAGCCCGGAGCATCGCTCCGGGCTTTCTCTTTTTCGGTCATGCCGAAGGAAGGGTTATTCGAGAACCTGGATGACGGTCCGCGTCTGCGGGTTCACGATCACCCGGTGCTCGTTGACGATGGTGTAGGCGTAGTCGGGCTGGCCGTCGATGGCGTGGATTTCCACCGCATCGGGAACGACCTTGCCGACCAGGACATCGCCTTCATAGGGCACAGAGGGAATGTCCTGCTCCAGAACGTAGGTACGGACTTCGCCCGGGATGACGACGGTCGATTCCGTCGTCACCGGGTCGGACTCCTGCACGATCACCGTATCCTGGGCATAGGCCGAGGCGGACAGCGACAGAAGCGCCGCCGCGGAGACAAGGATAAGCCTGTTGCGCATGTTCGTTCTCCTGTGTTGACGGGAGGAGAACGGCGTCAGCGCCCGACTGTTCCGGGCGGCGGGAACGGCAAGGCCCTTCCCGCCCTCCAGATATCAGTCCTTCTTGGACGGAACGACGCGCAGTGCCAGTTCACGCAGCTGCGTCGGCGTTGCCGGCGACGGAGCATTCATCAGGAGATCCTGCGCCTGCTGGTTCATCGGGAACAGCGAGATTTCGCGCAGATTCTTGGCGCCGACGAGCAGCATGACGACACGGTCGATGCCGAAGGCGCAGCCGCCGTGCGGCGGGGCACCGTACTGGAAGGCGCGGTAGAGGCCGCCGAAGCGCTCTTCCACGTCCGCCTGGCTGAGGCCGACCTTCTCGAAGGCCTTGACCATCAGTTCCGGCGACTGGTTACGGATCGAGCCCGAGGCGATCTCGAAGCCGTTGCAGACGGCGTCGTACTGGTAGGCCTTGAGTTCCAGCGGATCCTTGCTGTCGAAGGCTTCGAGGCCGCCCTGCGGCATCGAGAAGGGGTTGTGCGCGAAGTCGATCTTCTTTTCGTCTTCGTTGTATTCGTAGAACGGGAAGTCGACGATCCAGCACATTTCGAAGCGGTCGCGATCGACGAGGTTCAGTTCCTCGCCGGCGCGGGTGCGGGCTTCGCCGGCGAACTTGTAGAACTTGGCCGGGTCGCCGGCGACGAAGAAGCAGGCGTCGCCGTCATCGAGGCCGAGCTGCGTGCGGATGGCTTCCGTGCGCTCCTCGCCGATGTTCTTGGCGAGCGGGCCTGCACCCTCCAGCTTGTCGGCTTCCTTGCGCCAGAAGATGTAGCCGAGGCCGGGCTGACCGGTCGACTGCGCCCAGGCGTTCATGCGGTCGCAGAAAGCACGGCTGCCGCCGGTCTTGGCCGGGATCGCCCAGACTTCGACCTTCGGGTTCGACGCGATCATGTTCGCGAAGACCTTGAAGCCGGAGCCGGCGAAATGCTCGGTGACGGCCTGCATGACGATGGGGTTGCGCAGGTCCGGCTTGTCGGAGCCGTATTTGCGGATCGCCTCGTCGTAAGGAATGCGCGGCCACTCCTTCGTGACGGGCTTGCCTTCGGCAAACTCCTCGAAGACGGCCGTCATCATCGGCTCCATCGTCTGCCAGACGTCTTCCTGCGTGACGAAGCTCATTTCGACGTCGAGCTGGTAGAATTCGCCCGGCAGGCGGTCGGCGCGCGGGTCTTCGTCGCGGAAGCACGGCGCGATCTGGAAGTAGCGGTCGAAACCGGCGACCATCAGCAGCTGCTTGTACTGCTGCGGGGCCTGCGGCAGGGCGAAGAACTTGCCCTCATGGATGCGCGACGGCACGAGGAAGTCGCGTGCGCCCTCGGGCGAGGAAGCCGTGAGGATCGGCGTCGTGTATTCGGCAAAGCCGGCCTCGCCCATACCCTTGCGCATGGCGGAGATGATCTGCGTGCGCTTGACGATGTTCCGGTGCAGCGTTTCGCGGCGCAGGTCGATGAAGCGGTACTTGAGGCGCACGTCTTCCGGGTAGTCCGGCTCGCCGAAGACCGGCAGCGGCAGTTCCTTGGCGGCCGACAGGACTTCGATCTCCTGCGCATAAAGCTCGATCTCGCCGGTCGGCATGCCCTTGTTGACCGTATCCTCGGTGCGCGCCTTGACGAGGCCGTCGATGCGGATCACCCATTCGCCGCGCACCGTCTCGGCCTTCTTGAAGGCCGGGGAATCGGGATCGGCGACGACCTGCGTGATGCCGTAATGGTCGCGCAGGTCGATGAAGAGCACGCCGCCGTGATCTCGAACGCGGTGAACCCAGCCGGAAAGACGGACGGTCTCACCGACATCGGACTTGCGGAGAGCGGCGCAGGTGTGGCTGCGGTAACGGTGCATCGTGGTATCCTGAAATGCTGACAGGCCGCGCGGGAAGGTCCCGGCGCAGCTACCCAAGAAAATCGCGCGGAAAAGCGCATGGTGGCGGCCGTTTGTCAAGGCTTGGCGGGCGAGCGCCTTGGTGCCCGCCCCTCATCCGGCCTGCCGGCCACCTTCTCCCCGCAAGCGGGGCGAAGGGGATATGCCGCCCTCTTTTCCCCAAGCAAGAACCTTTCGCGGGGCACGTTCCCTCTCCCCGCTTGCGGGGAGAGGGTTAGGGTGAGGGGCAAAGCCGCAGGGAATCACTTGCCATGTCTCAGGCAAACGCCTCCCGATTCAACATCAGCCATTGCAACATCATGATCGTCTTGGAATCGACGATGCCGCCATTGGCGATCAGGGCGCAGGCCTCGTCGATGGGCATTTCGACGATCTCGATATCCTCGCCCTCGCCGTCCACGCCGCCGCCCTTGCCGTCGCGCCTGGCGCTATCGATATGGGCGGCGAAGCAGGAGACGTGCTCCGTCAGCGTGCCGGGGCTGGGATACATGTCGAAGACGTGGCGCAGGTCACTGACCGCGTAGCCCGTTTCCTCCATCGCCTCGCGGCTGATGGCGTCTTCCGGGCTGTCGTCGTCAAGAAGGCCGGCAGGTATTTCGAGGAGGAAGCCGTCCGGGTGGCCGCCGAGGAAGGCGCCGGGGCGGAACTGGCGCACCAGCACGACCGTCTGGCGCACCGGATCGACGAGGAGGATCGCCGCCGCCGCGCCGTGGTCGTGCACCTCGCGGTCGAGGAACTCGACCCGTCCGTCGGCGCGGGTCTGTTCGAGAACGAGGGTGCGCAAATGGATGAAACGCTTCCAGACCGTCTGCTGCTCGACGATACGGACGGACGACTGCTTTTCTGCGGACATGGAATACCCTTCGGCGTCAGGCCTTGCGCAGCCAGACATGGTTGTCGTGGAAGGCCGCGCCGCCATAGGGCGCGATGGGATCGGCGCCGGTCAGCACGTTGATGCCCTCCCCGTCGAGATGGGCGGAATTCGGCCAGATGCCTTCGGCGATGAGCACGCCGGGCTTGGCCTCCCCCGTGACCTTCGCATGCAGGCGGATGTCGCCGCGCCGGTTGCCGAGGCGCACGATATCGCCCGGCTCGATGCCCTGCGTTGCCGCGTCGTCGGGGTGGATCATCACCTCCGGCCGCCCTTCCCGCTCGCGCGAGCTCCTGCCTTCCGAGAAGGTGGAGTTGAGGAAGGTACGGGCGGGCGATGTCGCGAGGCGGAACGGATGGTCGGCATCCGCCGTCTCGATCACGGTCACATAGTCCGGGAAGGCCGGCAGCGCCTCGTGCGGGCCGAAGGCGCCGAGCACCTTCGGCGGCTTGTTGGGAGCCGGCGTGTTGGTCCAGTTCGGGCGGAAGCGGAACCTGCCGTCGGGGAAGCCGAAGCCCTTGGAAAAATGCGCCGTCTCGAAATCCGGCTGGCAGTCGATCCACTTCTCTTCCTTCAACCCGTCGAAATCCATCTCGTAATAGGGCAGCATGCGGGTGATGTGCTGCTGCTCGGAAAGGCCGAAGCCCGGCAGGTCGACGATGCCGAGGCGCCTTGCCAGTTCCTCGATAACGAAGAGGTTGGTGCGCACGGTCGCCGGCGGCTCGACGAGCTTGGGGCCGAGCAGGATGTGCTGGTGGCCGCCGCCGCGATAGATGTCGTCATGCTCGACGAACATGGTGGCGGGCAGAACGATATCGGCGAGCTTTGCCGTATCGGTCATGAACTGCTCGTGCACGGCGACGAAGAGGTCGTCGCGCAGAAAGCCCTGCTTCACGAGGCGCTGTTCGGGCGCGACGTTCGCGGGGTTGGTGTTCTGGATCAGCATGGCGGTGACCGGGCCGCGATCGCGCAACGCGACGGCATCGCCCGTCAGGATGCGGCCGATCTGCGACTGGTCGAGCATGCGGATATCGGGGTCGACGAATTTCGCGCCCGTCAGCTCGCCCTTGCGCAGATGGAAGATGCTGGAATTGCTGTGGAACGCGCCGCCGCCCTCATATTGCCAGGAGCCGAGAACGGTGGCGATGGAAAGCGCGGCATGCATGGAGACCGCGCCGTTGCGGCTGCGGGTGAAGCCGTAGCCGAGACGGAAGAAGCTTCTCTTCGTCTGCCCGACGAGCGCGGCGAAAGCCTCGATCTCCTCGACGGCAAGGCCGGTGATGTCGGCCGCCCATTGCGGATTGCGGGTCGAAAGGTGGGCCTCGAGGCCGGCCGGATCGTCCGCGAATTTCTGCATATAAGCACGGTCGGCATAGCCGTCGCGGAAGGCGATATGCATGACGGCGCAGGCGAGCGCGGCGTCGGTGCCGGGCTTGAGCTTCAGCGCGAGGTCGGCCTGCTTCATCGTCGGATTGTCGTAGACGTCGATGACGACGATCTTCGCGCCCCGCTCCTTGCGCGCCTTCACGGCATGGGTCATCACATTGACCTGCGTGGAGACGGCGTTCGTGCCCCAGATCACCACGCAGTCGGACTTCGCCATCTCGCGCGGATCGGGACCGCGCAGCGTGCCGGCGCCCATGGTGAAGCCCGTCCAGGCCGGATTGGTGCAGATGGAATCGAAGAAGCCGGAATAGCGTTTCGCATGGCGCAGGCGCTCGATGGAATCGCGCTGCACGAGGCCCATCGTGCCGGCGTAGTAATAGGGCCAGACCGCCTCGGTGCCATGCGCCTGCTCGGCCTTGACGAAGGCTTCGGCGATGGCGTCCAATGCCGCTTCCCAGGAGATGTCGGCCCATTCGCCGCTGCCCTTGGCGCCCTTGCGGACCTGCGGCTTCATCAGCCGATCGGGATGATAGAGGCGTTCGGCATAACGGGCGACCTTGGCGCAGATGACGCCGGCCGTGTAGCTGTTGTCGGCGCTGCCCCTGACGCGGCCCATGCGACCTTCCGCATCGATCTCGATATCGAGCGCGCAGGTGGAAGGACAGTCGTGCGGGCAGGCCGAATGGCCAATCCGCGGTTTTCCGAGATGGGGGGTCGCAACGTTCATGGCTTTTCTATATTGCAGAGCGCAAACGGCCAAAAGGCAAAACGTTCTACCATCGCAACAATTCATCGACGCATCATTGCGGACAATCCCGGGCAGCGCTCCATGAACTACCGCCACATCTACCATGCCGGCAATTTCGCGGATGTGCTGAAACATGCCGTGCTCGCCCGCCTCGTCACCTATATGCAGGGCAAGGACAAGGCCTTCCGCGTGCTCGATACCCATGCGGGCATCGGCCTCTACGACCTTTCCAGCGAGGAGGCGCAAAAGACCGGCGAATGGCGCGACGGCATCGGCCGGCTGCTGGAAGGCGACATGCCGGCGGCGGTCGCCGACATCCTTGAACCTTATCTCAAGGTCATTCAGGAACTGAATCCGCAAGGCGGGCTAACCCATTATCCCGGCTCGCCAAAACTCGCGCGCATGCTCTTCCGTCCGCAGGACCGGCTTTCGGCCATGGAACTGCATCCGGACGACTACGAGACCCTGCATCGCCTCTTCGACGGCGATTTCCAGAGCCGCGTCACCCATCTCGACGGCTGGCTTTCGCTTGGCGCGCATCTGCCGCCGAAGGAGAAGCGTGGCATCGTGCTGGTCGATCCGCCCTTCGAGATCGAGGGCGAATACGAGCGGCTGGTCGACGGGCTGGAAAAGGCCGTGCGCCGCTTTGCCGGCGGGGTCTATTGCCTGTGGTATCCGCTGAAGAAGAACGCGCCGATCGCCGCCTTCCACAAGGCGCTGAAGGAGACGGGCATTGCCAAGATGCTCTGCGCCGAGCTTACCGTGAAGAGCGACCGGGAGACGACGGGATTGACCGGCTCCGGCCTCATCGTCGTCAACCCGCCCTTCACGCTGAAGCAGGAGCTCGACGTGCTGCTGCCCTTCCTCAAGGAGCGGCTGGCGCAGGATCGTTTCGCTTCGGCGCGCGCTTTCTGGCTTGCGGGAGAAGCGAAGGCCTCTTGACCTTTGGCGTTCGGCGGCAACAATCGCGCGCCGAACCGGGAGACCTTCATGACATCCTTGCCCGCGGCCGCGCCATGATGCGGCGGCCCTCTTCCATCCTCGTCCCGCTGCTCCTCGCCGGCATGGCCGCGCTCGCCGGCTGCGGCGAGGAAAAGCCGGACGGGAAGGCCAAGCCCGAGACGAATCATGCCGCGCCGGAAAAGCGGGCACAGGCACCGCTCGGCAAGGGCTTCGACTTCTACGTCCTCTCGCTCTCCTGGTCGCCGACCTGGTGCGCGGACAACGATGCCGACGGCAGAACGCAGCAGTGCCGCCGCGGCGAGAACAACGGCTTCATCGTGCACGGGCTCTGGCCACAGAACGAGCGCGGCTATCCGGAATATTGTCCGACGCGGGAATCGGACCGCGTGCCGGAAAGCCTCGGGCGCACCGTTCTCGACATCATCCCCTCGATGGGCCTGGTCGGCCACGAATGGCGCAAGCACGGCAGTTGCTCGGGCCTTTCCCAGAAGGATTATTTCGCCACGGTGCGCGCCGCCTTCGAGCGCATTCGCATTCCGGCCGAGGCGAGCCGAGGCGGCCGTCGTCTTTCGCCCGACACGGTGGAAAGCACCTTCATCGCCGCCAATCCCGGGCTCGACCCCAAGGGCATCGCCGTCACCTGCGAGGACGGCCGACTGGAGGAGGTCCGCATCTGCATGACGGCGGACCTTGCCTTCCGCACCTGCCCCGCCGTCGACCGTGCCGCCTGCCACGCCCCGTCCATCGAACAGCCGCCCATCCGCTAGAACAGGAAACGCCCATGAAGATCTTCTATTCCGATGCCTCGCCCTACTCCACCAAGGTGCGCATGGCCGCCCATTATGCCGGCCTTCCGGTCGAGGCTGTCGTCGTCGACACCAATGCGAATCCGGCCGAGCTGCTGGCCGCCAATCCGCTCGGCAAGATCCCGACGCTTCTCACCGACGACGGGCTCGCCGTCTATGACAGCCGGGCGATCATGAACTATATCGACCGCCAGACGCGCGGAGCGCTCTATCCGCGCAATGCCGCCAAGCGCACGGAGGTCGACGTGCTGGAGGCGACCGCCGACGGCATCTGCGACAGCCTGCTCTCCATCGTCTACGAACGCCGCACGCGGCCGGAGGACAAGGTTCACCAGCCCTGGATCGACCGCCAGTGGCAGAAGGTCGAGCGCGCGCTCGATCACCTCGAAGCCAACATGCCGCGCCTCGGCAAGAAACCGCATGCCGGCCACTTCGCCCTCGCCGCCATGCTGCGCTACATCGAGATGCGCTTTGCCGGAAAGTGGCAGCGCGGCCGGCCGAAGCTGAAGCGCTATCTCGCCCGCTTCGAGACCGTCTTCCCCGACTATGCGATGTTCAAGGGCTGAAAGCACAATACAAAAAGGCCGGGCTTTCGCCCGGCCTTTCCGCATTCCTGAGCCTGTCAGGGCTTAGAACTTCACGCCCATACCGACGCGGATGCTGTGGTCTTCGAAGCCGCTCTTGACGCCAGCGCCGTTGAAGGACTTCTTGCCGTAGTCGCTGTAACGGTATTCGACGCGAGCCGTCACATTGTCCGTGACGAAGGCTTCAACACCTGCACCAGCCGTCCAGCCGAGCAGAGTAGCATCATCCTTGGCACCGCCGTTGTTGACCTTGACGTTCGAAGCCGCGATACCGGCCGTGCCGTATACGAGGACCGGGTTCAGGTCGACGCCGACGCGGCCGCGGATCGAGCCGTTGGCGCCCTGCTTGGCCTTGAAGCCGTTAGCCGTGTTGTTCACGCCCGAGTAATTCAGGTCGGCTTCACCGCCGTAAACCATCTGGCCGCTCTGCATGTTGTAACCGCCATAGACGCCGCCGCCGAAGCCGTGCGCGCGGTTCTTGCCCTGGCCGTTGAACTTGCCGTTCTGCCAGGTGGCGGTGCCACCGAGATAGGCGCCCGACCAGTTCTTGACGACCGGCTCGGAATATTCGGCGGCCGGAGCCTGCGGAACTTCGTCGATGGCGTCGGCAGCGTGAGCGGCCTGGAAGGCGACCATCGAAACGGTCGAAGCGATGAGGGTAGCGATAAGTGTACGCATGTTATTCTCCTTTACTAAACGACGCCCTCTCTGGGAGGCTGACGGGCGTCGTCATTTCCAATTCAGTCCCGCCCGGTTGAGGTGAAATTGAATAAAGATTGAGGAAATGAAAGAGCCAAAATGTGAAATTATTGTGGCGGGCACGCGGCACAAATTGGATGTGACTTTTGAACAACAGGTAATTCATTAACCACGATTTCAATCAGCGAAGAATACGGTAAAATATACTTCAAATTACTTTGAAGTCGCCTCTGCGGTTAATTTTTCCGCAACCAATTTTCCGGGGGAGTTTAAGCCTGCGCAGAGATGTCTATATCTTGGGCCGGTTAATCAAATGAATCGGCAGGACGGACTTTTCTTGAAGCAGCCCTTGAAAACGGCCCTCGTGACGGGCGGCGCAAAGCGTATCGGCAAGGCCATCGTGGACGATCTCGCGGCACATGGCTTTGCCGTCGCCATCCATGCAAACAGGTCCCTGGAGGACGCCGAGGACATGGTCCGCGGGCTCGCCGGACAGGGCATCAGGGCGGCCGCAGTGCAATGCGACCTCGCGGACGGCGCGGCGACGGCGCGGCTGATGGACCGCGTCAACGACGCTCTCGGCCCGATCGACCTTCTCGTCAACAATGCCTCGCTGTTCAAGCCCGACACCGTGGTGGCCTTCGGCGACGACTTGTGGGACCGGCATTTCGCCGTCCATGTGAAGGCGCCGTCGATCCTTGCGCGCGATTTCGCCCGGCAGCTTCCCGAGGGGCATGCGGGCTCGATCGTCAACATCATCGACCAGCGCGTCTGGAATCCGACGCCGCGTTACTATTCCTATACGCTCTCCAAGTCCGCTCTCTGGATGGCGACACGGACCATGGCGCAGAGCTTTGCGCCGCGGGTGCGGGTCAACGCCATCGGCCCCGGCCCCTCCCTGCCGAACGAGCGCCAGGACGATGCCGCCTTTCAGGCGCAGGTGGAGGGATTGATCCTCCGCCGCGGCCCCTCGCTGGAGGAATTCGGGCGCACAGTTCGCTTTTTGTTCGACACGCCGTCCATTACGGGGCAAATGATAGCGCTCGACGGCGGGCAGCATCTCGCCTGGGAAACACCCGATGTCGGGGGAATAGCGGAATGAACGGCCGGAAAGTGGAGGATGGCGGCATCCTCTATGACGAAAACGAGACCGACGAGGACGACGAGCTTCAGGAAAGCCCGCCCGAAGGCAGCGCCGCGCCCGCCATCGCCACCCCGGGCATAGACTGGAACGAGGGCGGCGACGTGCCGGAGGGCCTCATCGGCGCCGAGTTGATCCAGGCCTTCGTCAAGCGCCTGCCGAACAGCCCCGGCGTCTACCGCATGTTCAATGCGGACGGCGACGTGCTCTATGTCGGCAAGGCGCGCAGCCTGAAGAAGCGCGTCACCAACTACGCGCAGGGCCGCGGCCATTCCAACCGCATCACGCAGATGATTCGCCTGACGGCGAACATGGAATTCGTCACCACGCGCACCGAGACCGAAGCGCTGCTGCTGGAGGCGAACCTCATCAAGCGGCTGCGCCCGCGCTTCAACGTGCTGCTGCGCGACGACAAGTCCTTCCCCTATATCCTCGTGACGGGCGACAGCCGCGCGCCGGCGATCTTCAAGCATCGCGGCGCGCGCAGCCGCAAGGGCGATTATTTCGGCCCCTTCGCATCGGCGGGTGCGGTGGGGCGCACCATCAACTCGCTGCAGCGTGCCTTCCTCTTGCGCACCTGCACCGACAGCGTCTTCGAGACGCGCACGCGGCCGTGCCTGCTCTACCAGATCAAGCGCTGTTCCGGTCCCTGTACCCATGAGATCAGCGACCGGGACTATGCCGAACTGGTGCAGGAGGCCGAGGACTTCCTCTCCGGCAAGAGCCAGAAGGTGAAGGCCCATATGGCCGAAGCCATGAACGCGGCCGCCGAGGACCTCGATTTCGAGCGCGCCGCCGTCTATCGCGACCGGCTGGCGGCGCTTTCCCACGTCCAGAGCCATCAGGGCATCAACCCGGCCGGCGTGGAGGAGGCGGACGTCTTCGCCATCCATCACGAGGGCGGCGTCTCCTGCATCCAGGTCTTCTTCTTCCGCACCGGGCAGAACTGGGGCAACCGTGCCTATTTTCCCAAGGCCGATCCGCAGCTTACCGGGGCGGAGGTGCTGAACGCCTTCCTCGCCCAGTTCTACGACGACAAGCCCTGTCCGCGGCAGATCCTGCTCTCCGAACCGGTCGAGGAGATCGACCTCCTCTCGCAGGCGCTTTCCGAGCGCTCGGGGCACAAGGTCGCGATCTCCGTGCCGCAGCGCGGCGAGAAGAAGGACCTCGTCGACCATGTCGTGGCCAATGCCCGCGAGGCGCATGGCCGCAAGCTGGCGGAGACCGCCTCGCAATCGCGTCTGCTCGAAGGCTTCGCCGCGACCTTCAAGCTGCCTTACGTGCCGCGCCGCATCGAGATCTACGACAACTCGCATATCATGGGCACCAATGCCGTCGGCGGCATGGTGGTGGCGGGGCCGGAAGGCTTCGTGAAGGGCCAGTACCGCAAGTTCAACATCAAATCGACCGACATCACGCCCGGCGACGACTTCGGCATGATGAAGGAAGTGATGACCCGGCGCTTCTCCCGCCTCATCAAGGAAGAGGGCCTGCCGGACCGCAACGCCGACCAGAGCGCGGATGCGGCGGACCTGCCCTTCCCCGCCTGGCCCGACGTGATCCTCATCGACGGCGGCCAAGGCCAGATGACCGCGGTACGCGCCATCCTTGAAGAACTCGGCATCACGGATCAGGTGATCGCCATCGGAGTCGCCAAGGGCGCGGACCGCGAGGCGGGGCGCGAGCGCTTCTTCATGAAGGGCACCCCCGACTTCTCGCTGCCGCCGCGCGATCCGGTGCTCTATTTCGTGCAGCGCCTGCGCGACGAGGCGCACCGCTTCGCCATCGGCTCGCACCGGGCGCGGCGCAAGAAGGAGATGGTCAAGAACCCGCTCGACGAGATCGCCGGCATCGGCCCGACGCGCAAGCGCGCCCTGCTCCAGCATTTCGGCACCGCCAAGGCCGTCTCCCGTGCCGCGATGGCGGACCTGATGGCCGTCGGCGGCATTTCGGAAAGCGTCGCCCGCCTCGTCTACAACCATTTCCACGACGACGCGGCCGGCTGACGGCCGGCGCGCAGCTTCCCCGTGCCGACGAAAATGGCGGGCCGATCCGGAGAAAAGTGGAGTTTTCTTCACCGGAAACCGGGCCGCGGGGAGCGGCATTGCGCCGCCCTCCGCAAATTCGCCAAGAATTGCCGGAAACAAAGGTTGACGTTGCTGTCACAAAGACCTCATCTAGCCGTAAACTGACGAGACCGAAGAATCCATGGCTTCCCGCGCATATAGCATCCCGAACCTCCTCACCTACGGCCGCATCCTGGCCGTTCCGCTGATCGTCCTCTGCTTCTTCATCGAAGGGCGGCTGGAGTCGTCGGACTTTGCGCGGTGGACGGCCTTCTGGCTGTTCGTCGCGGCATCCATCACCGACTATCTCGACGGCTATCTCGCCCGCATCTGGAACCAGACGTCCAATATCGGCCGCATGCTGGACCCGATCGCCGACAAGCTGCTCGTCGCCTCGGTGCTGCTGCTGATGGCCGCGGACGGAACCATCGCCGGCTGGACGATCTGGGCGGCGATCATCATCCTGTGCCGCGAGATCCTCGTTTCGGGCCTGCGCGAATATCTCGCCGACCTCAAGGTGAGCGTACCCGTGACGCGCATCGCCAAGTGGAAGACGACGATCCAGATGCTCGCCATCGGCTTCCTGCTGGCCGGCCCCGCCGGCGACAAGGTGCTGCCCTATACGACCGAGATCGGCATCGTGCTGCTCTGGGTCGCCGCCGCCATCACCATGTATACCGGCTACGACTATTTCCGCGCCGGCCTGAAGCATATCGTGGACGAGTGAGATGACACGGCTCGTCTACTTCGCCTGGGTGCGCGAACGGATCGGCAAGGGCGAGGAAGACATCGACCTGCCGGCCTCCGTGACCACCGGCGGCGAACTCCTGCGCTATCTCAAGACGCTCGGCGAGGACTATGCCCATGCGCTGGAGCACGACAAGGTCATCCGCATCGCGATCAACCAGGAACATGTCGAGCACGACGAGCCGATTGCCGGCGCCCGGGAGATCGCCCTCTTCCCGCCGATGACGGGAGGCTGAGCCGTGACCGGCCGCGCCCCGGCACCGGTTACCGTGCGTGTCCAGACGGACGATTTCGACATTACGGCCGAGACGGCACGGCTGACAGGTGGACAGGCAGCGGCGGGCGCCATCGTGACCTTCACGGGCCTCTGCCGTGACGAGGGCGGACGGCTTTCCGCGCTGGAACTGGAGCATTATCCGGGCATGGCGGAAGCCGAGATCGGCCGCATCTGCCATGAGGCCGTCGAACGCTTTTCCCTCCTCGGCATCGCTGCCATCCACCGCGTCGGCAGGATCGCGCCCGGCGAAAACATCGTTCTCGTCATCGCCGCCGCCCCGCACCGCCACGCCGCCTTCGACGGCGCCTCCTTCGTCATGGATTACCTGAAGACCTCCGCGCCCTTCTGGAAGAAGGAGCACTTTTCCGACGGAAGCGAAGGCGGTTGGGTTGATGCCAAGGAGAGCGACGACCGGGCGCGGGGGAAGTGGACCTAGCGGGACGGTTGCCGTCGTGCCTTGCGTCATCCTTGGGCTCGACCCGAGGATCCACAGCCCGCGGCACGCCCGCTACGGCACCAGCCGCTCCCGCCGGAAGATCACCAGCAGCAGCACCAGCCCGGAAAAAATCACGAGGTCCCGCCAGAGAAACGCGCCATAGGCGCTCCAGACGGTTTCGGCCAGGCCCATCGCGGCCCCGCCGAGCGCGGAGCGGAGCGGAGCCCCTGCCCCGCCGATGGCGGCGATGAAGAGCACCTTGACGCCGAAGACCATGGCGGCGCCGAAATCCATGTTTCCATAGTAGGAGACGGCGAGAATGCCGGTGATGCTGGCGATCAGCGCCGCCGCGGCATAAGCCGTCAGGAATATCGCGCCCGCATCGACGCCGCAGAGCGCCGCCGCCGCGCGGTCCTGCGACACCGCCCGCCAGCGCCGGCCCCAGGCCGAGCGGACGAGGAAGGCATGGCCGATGGCGACGATGGCCACCATGGCGGCCGTGTTGACGAGCTGCAGGACGGTCAGCACCACGGGAAAGCCGGGGTTGTCCCAGAACACGACGCGTGTGCCGAGCAGCGGCGGCAGCCAGAGGCTTTTCGTATCCGAGGCGAGCCGCGCGGTCTCCATCAGCACAAGCACGATGCCGAGCGCGGCGACCACGACCGTATTGTCCGAGGAAAAGGCGAGCGGCCGCATGACATGGCGCCCGATGAGAAGGCCCGCGCCAACGCCGTAGAGCAACGCGGCTGCCGCGCCGAAGGCGAGCGCGGCCGGCAGGACCAGCCAGAGCCGCGTCCAGCCGACACTCGCGAAGAGCACGAACATCTGCGCCGCGAAGGCGAAGAGCGCGCCATAGGCCACATCCGCCCGGCGCGTGACCGCGAATGCAATGGAATAGCCGAAGGCGAGCGCCGCATAGAGCGCGGCCACGGGCGCGGCATTGGCGATCTGCTGGAGAAAGTAGGCCATGGCGGCTCCCGCATTTTTTCAGAATTATAACTGGTAAAATTGCGTTTACCAGTTAGAATATCGCATGACCTTTTCCTGGACCCCGCATCGCTTTTCCGGTGGCGTGCTTGCGCTCGATGTCGCCAATTCCGTCGTGCTGCGCGCCGATCCCGAACGCCGGATCGACCGTTTCGCCGATCCGGCGGTGATGGATGCCTTTGCCGCCGGCGCGAACCGGCACGGGGCGGAGCGCGCCCTCCTCGGCCCGCTGGAGCCCGTTGCCCCGGAGGCGCGCGAGGGGCTGGTCAGGCTTCGCGAGGCGATAGACCGGCATTTTCGCGCCGAGGTGGCGACCGGCACAAGGCCGGCGCTGCTCGCCGATCTGCTGGAGGCGGCGGCCGCGACGCTGCGCCTTTCGGGCGAAAGGCCGCAGGCGCTCGATACCGCGACGGCGCACTCGGCCCTGCTGCTGATCGCCCGGCCGGAGCCGGAGCGACTGAAGATCTGCCCGAACTGCGGATGGCTCTTCCTCGACCGCAGCCGCAACCGCTCGCGCGCCTGGTGCGACATGGCGGTCTGCGGCAACCGCGCGAAGGCGAGCCGGCATTACCGCCGCAATCGCGAGGAGGCCCGACCATGAGGAAATATCTGGCGATCCTGCTGCCGCTTGCCCTTGCGCTCGCCGCCTGCCAGCGCGAGACGGGCGGCGATCCCTTGAAGCTGACGGGCAAGATGTTCGTCTTCAACTACCGCCTCGCCTATGCGACCTATCTCGTCACGCTGGAGCAGATGACGCCCCTGCCCGACGGCACCGTCGTCAAGGCGGAATTCGAGAACCCGGCGGGCGGCGCGGCGCTGACGCTGGAGCGCAGGATCTTTCCCAACCTGCCGAAGGTGGTGCTGGAAAGCCCGGACGTGACCTGCGTGAAGAAGGCGCGGCCCTACAAGGTCACGATCGCGGTGGTGGGGCCGGACGGCGGCACGCTGCAATCGATCGAGACGCAGGTGACGTCGAGCGCCGACCAGAGCATCCTGCCGGCAAAGGCCCTTGTCGTCGGCCCCGGCTATGACAAGAACCCCGAGGTCTTCAAGGACGGCAAGGCGCCCGCGCATTTCGAAATGGCGAAGTGCTCCAAGTAAAACGGCCGTTCGGCCACGGCTCCATAGGGCCGATAGAACCCTGAAACCTCTCCTCCGTCATGCTCGGACTGGCATGGCCCCTCGGCTCAAGGCCGAGGGTGACGCTGGCGGGCGGGGCGGCGTTCTAGACAAACGAAAGAACCGGAGCCTTGCGGCCCCGGTTCCCGAGTCATTTCAAAGGTTTCCGGCCTCAGCCGGACAAACCGATTCAGCCGACGATTTCGGTGTCGGAGAACCAGTACTTGATTTCCTGGGCAGCGGTTTCCGGGGCGTCGGAGCCGTGGACCGAATTTTCGCCGATCGACAGGGCGTGCGTCTTGCGGATGGTGCCTTCGTCGGCATTGGCCGGGTTGGTGGCGCCCATGACTTCGCGGTTCTTGAGGATCGCGTTCTCGCCTTCGAGAACCTGGACGATCGTCGGGCCGGAGGTCATGCCTTCGACGAGTTCGCCGAAGAACGGACGTTCCTTGTGAACGGCGTAGAAGCCTTCGGCTTCGCGGCGGCTCATCCAGACGCGCTTGGAAGCAACGACGCGGAGGCCCGCATCTTCAAGCATCTTGGTGATGGCGCCGGTCAGGTTGCGCTTCGTCGCGTCCGGCTTGATCATCGAAAAGGTGCGTTCAATCGCCATTTTCCCGTTTCCCTTGGTTTTCCGGTGAAAGTGGCGGTTCCATAGCCGCCAACGCCCCGCAAAACAAGAGGGTGGCAGCTTTTGCCGGTCCTGGCCTCAAACTTTCATGCAGCCGTCACACGATGGCCGGCACCGCCGTGAAGGTCGAGGCAGCGGGCGAACCAGAGCGCGACGGGGTCGTCTTCCTCCAGCACCTTCGTGCCCGCCGTCGTGCGCAGCCATTGCAGCGCGCCGAAGACGATATAGTCGGCAAAGAGCGGTCCCTCCCCACCGATGAAGGGCTGCACCTTCAGCATGTTGCGCAGGGGCTGGAGCCTTTTCGCAAAGCCTTCGATCTCCGCCGCGCCGGCGGCGGCGATGTCCTCCAGCGAGGCGCCGAGCCGCGCCTCACGGCTGCGGCGGAAATAGGCCCGGTCGACCGGCCCGAGCATGTCGTGGATATCGAGGATGGCGATGCGGGTGACGGCCATGTGCAGGGTCGACTGCGACCAGGTCTCGATGAACCGGGCCATCGCCCGGCCGCCCTCCCCGCCGAACAGGGTCGGCCGGTCGGGATAGGCCTCGTCCAGATAGACGGCGATGTCGAAGCTGTCGCGCACCAGCCGGTCACCGTCGCGCAGCACCGGCACCGTCGCCGTGCTGCCGTCCTCGATAGCCGGGATATCGGTGAAGCCCACCGGCACCGTCTCGTAGTCGAGCCCCTTGTGGGCGAGCGACATCACCGTCTTCCAGACGTGGGGCGAAAACTGGCGGGCCTTGTCCGCGCCGGCGAGCGCATAGAGCAGTCGTGTCATGGCAACCTCCTCGATCGATCCGGCCGCATAGGAGCGCAGCGCGGCACCCGGCGCAAATCAGATAATTTCATGGATGGCATTCACGCGCGATATCGCAGGCCGGTCTATAGTCCGGCAAACCACGGAGACAACGATGCTCGACCACTATCGCATGTATGCCGCCTACAATGGCTGGGCCAACCGCCTCGTCTATGCGGAGACCGCCAAGCTCGACGATTCCGACTATCGCAAGAATCTCGGCGCCTTCTTCGGCTCGCTGCACGGCACGCTGAACCACCTGCTTGCCGCCGACCGAATCTGGATGAAGCGCTTCACCGGGGTAGGCGATGCGCCCGGCCGGCTGGACGCCATCCTGCACGAGGACCTGGCAAGCCTTACGGCCGCGAGGGGGACGGAAGACGCCCGGCTCGCCGCCTTCATCGATTCGCTTACGGAGGAGCGGATCGCAGCGGATTTCACCTATAGCCCGATCACCAATCCTTCGGTCGTCACTCATTCTCTGCGTGCGGCGCTGACCCATGTCTTCAACCATCAGACCCATCATCGCGGCCAGTGCCACGCCATGCTGACGGCGCTCGGCGGGCCGAGCCTGTCGCTCGACCTCATCTACTTCCTGCGGACGGAGGGAACGGAATTCCTATAAATTTTAGGGTGAATGGCATCTTCCTGTTCCTGCAACAGTAGTGATACAGTCGAGGAGTATGGAAGCGCTCGACACCGATTTGGGGGCTGTACCACCCTGTCACCCAGGTGACAGGCACGGGCGATCGGTGATGGGATAGTCGCTGCCATTGGGGCCAATGCCGAACGGCACGCGCCTCGCCCGGAGAGAGGAAATACAATGGCAAGAACGAACGAAGAGTGGGCAGCCCTGCTCGGCAGTACGCTTTGCAAGATGGCCCGCGTTTACGGCACGGACGCCCCGAACGCCTACCTGCCGGAAGAATGCTATCCGGTGATCGAGAAGACATTCGACGTCGCGCTGGACGAGGCGCGGGCCGAGGGCTACGCCGCCGCCATGCGGGAATTGCAAAACAGGACGTTGCGCGCCAACAATGCGCGGCGCCCGACGGTGATCAGCCAGATGATGCGGGTGATCCCGCTCGCCCGGCGCACGGCCTGACCGTCCGCAGGTTGTGGCGGGCGGGGCGCCTGCCCATCGCCCGCCGGACAGCCACGTCCCTGACATTCGTCAAGTGCGGTCGAATCCTTGGTTCAGCACACGCAAAATTAACCGCGCAATCCGATAGTTACGCCGACAGATCCCAGCGGGCAGGCCACCGCCGCCCGCGCCTACCTTACGGCGTTTCATGACCAGCAAGGCACAACCCGCCCCCAAGGACGCGCAGTCCCCCGTACCGCCGATCATGGCGCGCATCGCCCATGTCATGGCCAGCCTCGGCATTGCCGCGCTGCCGCGCAACTACGAGCTTCTCTTCGAGGCGCTGAACGGCAATGCGGGCGTCTCGCGCGAGATCGCGGCGCTGGGCAAGGCGCCCGAGCAATCGGCTCTCGATTCGATCGCGCTGCGCCATTCGCTGCCGAGCCACAATGTGCTCGCCGCCGGCCAGGCCGCGGGCGAAGCCGTGCGCCTGCTCACGGAAATCTCGAAGACGACGGAGGAAAACCAGCGCCAGCGCGCCGCTGCCGTGCTGGAGCTCGAGGAGATCGCCGCACGCATGAACCGCGACCCGGTGCTCGGCATTTCGGATTTTTCGGGCGATGCGGTGCGCCTGCTCTCGCTGGTACAGGACATCCTCGGCGCCGACAGGGCCGCCTCCGCGCGCATCGACGACCTCCAGAACCATCTCGACGGCCTGCGCTCCGGCCTTTCCGTCAGCCGCGCGGCGCTGACGCACGATCCGGTAACGGGCCTTGCCAATCACGCCGCCCTCATCGGCCGCCTGAAGGACTTCTTCCAGAAAGAGGCCGGCGAAAGCACCTCCGCGCTTCTCCTCTTCCGCGTCGAGCAGCTGAAGGAATTTGCCGAGACGCATCCGGCGGGCGCGGCGGAAAAGACGCTGAAGCGGCTTGCCGCCATCTTCCGCCAGTCGGTGAAGAAGCACGATTTCGTCGCCCGCACCGGGCCGGACCTCTTCTGCCTCCTCCTCAGCGATGTCAGCCGCGAGATCGCCGTCACCATCGCCCGGCGCATCGCGGTGCGGGTCGCTGAAAAGCCGTTTCCCTTCATGGACCGCGAATTGCCGGCCGGCTTCCTGACGCTGACGGCCGGGGTCTCGCTGAGCGATTCGGCAAGCTCGCCCCCCATGCTCTACGAGCAGGCGGAACAGGCGCTCGCCTATGCGGGGGAAAGCGGCATTGCGCTGCGCATCTATTCGGCCGAGGTGTCCGAGCGGGCGGGCCGGCTCTACCGGGCGGGCGCCGCAGGCTGAGCCACCTTCCCTTTTGACGTTTTTCCCGGCCAAAAGCGCTTCGCACTTTCGCGGGAATTGCTCTATAGAGCCGGCATGATCACGATTTCCGGCCTCACTGCCCGCGTCGCCGGGCGTCTTCTCATCGACAATGCCTCCGTTTCGCTGCCGAGCGGCACGAAGGCGGGTCTTGTCGGGCGCAACGGCACCGGCAAGTCCACGCTGTTCCGCATCATCACCGGCGACCTCGCCCCGGAGGCCGGCACCATCTCGCTGCCGAAGAACGCGCGCATCGGCCAGGTGGCGCAGGAAGCGCCGGGCACGGACGAAGCGCTGATCGAGATCGTGCTCGCCGCCGACAAGGAGCGCGCCAGCCTCCTCAAGGAAGCCGAGACGGCGAGCGACCCGCACCGCATCGCCGAAATCCAGACGCGGCTCACCGATATCGGCGCCCATTCGGCCGAATCGCGCGCCGCCAGCATCCTTGCCGGCCTCGGCTTCGACCACGAGGCGCAGCAGCGCCCGGCGAAAAGCTTTTCCGGCGGCTGGCGCATGCGCGTGGCGCTCGCGGCCGTGCTGTTCTCCGAGCCGGACCTGCTGCTCCTCGACGAGCCGACCAACTATCTCGACCTCGAAGGCACGCTCTGGCTGGAAGACTATGTGAAGCGCTATCCGCACACCGTCATCGTCATCAGCCACGACCGCGACCTGCTGAACACCGCCGTCAATTCCATCGTCCATCTCGACCAGCAGAAGCTCACCTTCTACCGCGGCTCCTACGACCAGTTCGAGCGCCAGAAGGCGGAGGCCGACGAATTGCAGATGAAGGCGAAGGCCAAGAACGACGCCGCGCGAAAACATCTGCAAAGCTTCATCGACCGCTTCCGCGCCAAGGCGACCAAGGCCCGGCAGGCACAGAGCCGCATCAAGGCGCTGGAGCGCATGGGCACGGTCGCCGCCGTGATCGAGACGCATGTCCAGCCCATCACCTTCCCCGAGCCGGAAAAGCAGCCCGCCTCACCCATCATCGCCATCGAGGGCGGCGCGGTCGGCTATGTGCCGGGCAAGCCGATCCTCAAGCAGATCAATCTCAGGATCGACAACGACGACCGCATCGCGCTGCTCGGCTCGAACGGCAACGGCAAGTCGACCTTCGCCAAGTTCATCTCGGGACGTCTCGACGCCGAGGCCGGAGCCATCAAGAAGGCGCCGAACCTCAAGATCGGCTTCTTCGCGCAGCACCAGCTCGACGACCTCATTCCCGACCAGTCGCCCGTCGAGCATGTGCGCCGGCTGATGCCGGAAGCGCCGGAGGCCAAGGTCCGCGCCCGCGTGGCACAGATGGGGCTTGCGACGGAAAAGATGTCGACCGCCGCCAAGGACCTTTCGGGCGGCGAGAAGGCCCGGCTCCTCATGGGCCTTGCCGCCTTCGACGCGCCGAACCTGCTTATTCTCGACGAGCCGACGAACCATCTCGACATCGACAGCCGCCGCGCGCTGATCGAGGCGCTGAACGACTATGAGGGCGCCGTCATCCTGATCTCGCACGACCGCCACCTGATCGAGGCGACCGTCGACCGACTCTGGCTGGTCAATGACGGCACCGTCAAATCCTTCGATGGCGACATGGAGGATTATCGCAGCCTCATCGTTCAATCCGCCAGGAAAGACGACAGGGACAAGACCGCCAATGGCGGCGAGGCGAACAAGGCCGAGCTGCGCAAGGCCAATGCCGACCGGCGCGCGCAGCTTGCGCCCTTGAAGAAAAAGATCAACGAAATCGAGTCCCTGACGGCAAAGCTGCAGAAGCAGATTCAACTTCTTGACACCGAGCTTGCGGATCCGATGCTCTACGAGAAGAGCCCCGCCAAGGCCGCCGAGAAGGCCAAGCTGCGCTCCATGGCCGTCGACAGGCTGAACGATGCAGAGGAGCAGTGGCTGGAGCTCTCCGCCGAGTACGAGGATGCGATGGCGGGCTGAGGGCCGCCCCGGCTCCTTCCCCGGAAACGCCTGAAAAACAGGCAGATTGTGCAGGCTGCCTCTAAGACGAAAGTCGTAGCGCGCGGCTTTCGCCTTCCCTCCTCGCCGGGTTGAAACGCCGAACCCGCCGTGGTTAGCTTCCGCCCGATGGCACGAAAGCGGGATGGGACCCGCTCGTCATTGGGAGGAAAACCATGGATCGTCGTTCATTCATCCGCAAAGCCGGTGTCGCCGGCGTCGGGGGCGCTGCCGCCACGATGCTTGCCGCACCGGCCATCGCCCAGAGCAGCCCCAAGATCAACTGGCGCCTCGCCTCGTCGTTCCCCAAGTCGCTCGACACGATCTATGGCGGCGCGGAGGTCCTTTCCAAATACGTCTCCGAGGCGACGGACGGCAACTTCCAGATCCAGGTCTTCGCGGCCGGTGAAATCGTGCCCGGCCTCCAGGCGGCCGATGCGGCATCGGCCGGCACGGTCGAGGCGGCGCATACGGTTTCCTACTATTACTGGGGCAAGGACCCGGTTTGGGCGCTCGGCGCGGCCGTGCCCTTCGCGCTCAACGCGCGCGGCATGAACGCCTGGCAGTACCATGGCGGCGGCATCGACCTCTTCAACGAATTCCTCGCGACGCAGGGCCTCATCGGCTTTCCGGGTGGCAATACCGGCGTGCAGATGGGCGGCTGGTTCCGAAAGGAGATCAAGACCGTCGCCGACATGAAGGGCCTGAAGATGCGCATCGGCGGCTTTGCCGGCAAAGTCGTCGAAAAGCTCGGCGTCGTGCCGCAGCAGATCGCCGGCGGCGACATCTATCCCGCGCTCGAAAAGGGCACGATCGACGCGGCCGAATGGGTCGGCCCCTATGACGACGAGAAGCTCGGCTTCTTCAAGGTCGCGCCCTATTACTACTATCCCGGCTGGTGGGAAGGCGGCCCGACGGTGCATGCCCTCTTCAACAAGGCGGCCTTCGAGAGCCTGCCGAAGAACTACCAGTCGCTGCTGCGCACCGCCTGCCAGGCGACCGACGCGGACATGCTGCAGAAATACGACTATCTGAACCCGGCCGCCATCAAGCGCCTCGTCGCCGCCGGCGCGAAGCTCAGCCCGTTCAGCCAGGAGATCCTGTCGGCCTGCTTCGACGCGTCCAACGAGGTCTATGCAGAGATGGAAGCCTCGAACCCGACCTTCAAGAAGATCTGGGACTCGATCAAGGCCTTCCGCGGCGAGTTCTACCTCAACGCCCAGATCGCCGAATACAACTACGATACCTTCATGATGATCCAGCAGCGCAGCAACAAGCTGTAGGGGCTGGCGGAAGCAGAGACGGAAAACCCCGGGGCAGCGATGCTCCGGGGTTTTCGTTTGTTGCCATATTGCCGGAGATGGCAGCGCCTGCCATGCCCCTCATCCGCCTGCCGGCACCTTCTCCTCGCAAGCAGGGAGAAGGTCGCGGCAGCGGGATGAGGGGCAGGCTCCCCCAGCCCCTCAATTGAACGACGGCGGGCTCGACAGGTCCGTGGCGGGCTTCTGCTCCGTGCCGGGCTGGCCGCCTTCGGCCGGCTTCTCGCCGCCGCTTCCGTCCAGCGGATTGCCGGCCGGAAGCTGCAGGCCGCCGGGAAGGCCGAGACCGCCGCCGTTGTCGGGTAACGTGAGACCGGTGCCGAAGCCGGGCACCTCGATCTTGATCGTCGCCGGATCGACGCCGCTCCCCTCGCCCTTGTAGTGCATGACCATGCCGGGGAAGAGGATGGTGAGCGCGACCATGAGGATCTGGATGCCGACGAAGGGCACCGCGCCCCAATAGATCTGCCCCGTCGTCACCGGCTGCGTCAGCTTGCCCGTCACCTTGTCGAGATAGGGCACCTTCGCCGCAACCGAGCGCAGGTAGAACAGCGCGAAGCCGAAAGGCGGGTGCATGAAGCTCGTCTGCATGTTGATGCCGAGCAGCACGCCGAACCAGATGAGGTCGATGCCGAGCTTGTCGGCGGCGGGCGCCAGCAGCGGCACGATGATGAAGGCGAGCTCGAAGAAATCGAGGAAGAACGCCAGGAAGAAGACCAGCAGGTTCACCCCGATCAGGAAGCCCGTCTCGCCGCCCGGCAGCGAGACCAGCAGGTGCTCGACCCACAGATGCCCGTTGACACCGTAGAAGGTGAGCGAGAAGACGCGCGCGCCGATGAGGATGAACAGCACGAAGGCCGAAAGGCGCGTGGTGGAGGTCAGCGCCGAACGGACCACCTCCATGGTGAGCCGTCCCTTGGCCGCCGCCATGGCCAGCGCGCCGACCGCGCCCATGGCGCCGCCTTCCGTCGGCGTCGCGATGCCGAGGAAGATGGTGCCGAGCACAAGGAAGATCAGCGCCAGCGGCGGGATCAGCACGATGATGACCTGCTGGGCGAGCCGCGACATCATGTTGATGTTGAGCGACTTGTCAGCCAGCGCCACGATATAGATGAAGATCACGCCGACAGTCGCGCCGAGGATGTCGGCATTCTCGCCATGGGTCGGGGCGAGGTAGACATGGGCGGCATAGGCAAAGCCGGCTGCAACCACGAGCGCGATGGCCAGCGACGTCACGCCCGAGCCCAGCGAACGCGCCTCCAGCGGCAAAGCCGGCATGGAATCCCGCTTCAGGAAGGTCATCAGCAGGATGTAGCCCATGTAGAGCCCGGTCAGCACGAGGCCCGGGATGAGCGCGCCGGCATACATGTCGCCGACTGAGCGGCCGAGCTGGTCGGCAAGCACGATCAGCACGAGCGAGGGCGGGATGATCTGGGCGAGCGTGCCCGAGGCTGCGATGACGCCCGAGGCGATGGACCGGTCATAGCCGTAGCGCAGCATGATCGGCAGCGAGATGAGGCCCATGGCGATGACGGACGCGGCGACGACGCCGGTGGTGGCCGCCAGCAGCGCGCCGACGAAGATCACCGCATAGGCAAGGCCGCCGCGGATCGGCCCGAAGAGCTGACCGATCGTGTCGAGCAGGTCCTCGGCCATGCCGGATCGTTCGAGCACGATCCCCATGAAGGTAAAGAAGGGGATGGCCAGCAACGTGTCGTTCGACATCACCCCCCAGAGCCGCTCCGGCATGGCATTCAGCAGCGGCCAGGAGAGGTTGATCGAATCGGAGAGCGGCGCGAGCTCCACGCCGATGACGAAGAAAAGCAGGCCGTTTGCCGCGAGCGCGAATGCCACCGGATAGCCGAGCAGCAGGAACACGATCAGCGAGACGAACATGATCGGCGCGAGGTTTTCCGCAATGAACTCGATCATGCGCCCTTCTCCCCGGCAACGGCGTCTTCGAGGGGAGCGTGCGTGGGGTTGTAGGGCGTCGGATCGTCCATGTCGCCGCGCATGATGGCGATCTTCTTGACGATCTCCGATACGCCCTGGAAGGCGAGCAGCACGAAGCCGGCGAGCAGGATGGCCTTGGCCGGCCAGACGATGAGGCCGCCGGCGCTCGACGAGCCCTCGCCCGAGCGGAAGGACATCACGACATAGGGAACGAGGTAATAGACCATCAGCAGCACGAAGGGCATCAGGAACAGGAGATGACCGAGAAGGTCGATCCAGTGCTGCACCCGGCGCGAGAACTTGCCGTAGACGACGTCGATGCGGATATGCTCGTTCTGCGCCAGCGTATAGGCCGCGGCGAGCATGAAGGCCCCGCCGAAGAGGTACCATTGCGCCTCGAGCCAGGCGTTGGACGATGTGTTGAACACCTTTCGCACGATGGCGTTGCCGGCGCTGACGAGAACGGCGACGAGGATCAGCCAGCCAACGGCCTTTCCGATATTTTCCGTGATCGCGTCGATGAGCCGGCTGAGGACCAGCAGCGTCTTCATAATCAATTCCTCCCCGCCCGGCTTGTTATTTGTTTGGTGCCAGACAGAGTCAGAGTGCCGATTTCAAAGCCCGTTTCAAGCACAAAGCCCGGTTTTCCCGCTCTCAGCCGCCGTCTTAGACGAAAGGCGAATGCGGCTTTAAGGCCGTTGCACAAAGGATAGGCAGCGGGAGGCATCGCTGCGGCCTTGCTCCCGCCGAGGGTTCTGCTACAACAACGCCAAATCATCATACAAATGAGGGCGGAGCCATGTCCCCGATCAATCTCGCAATCGTCGGCGTCGGCAAGATCGTGCGCGACCAGCATCTTCCGGCCGTCGCGAAAAACGGCGACTACCGACTGATCGCCGCGGCGAGCCGCCACGGCACGGTCGAGGGCATCGACAATTTCAAGTCGATCGACGAGATGCTGGCCGCTGTCCCCGCCATCGACGCCGTATCGCTCTGCATGCCGCCGCAATATCGCTACGAGGCGGCCGAGAAGGCGCTTTCCGCCGGCAAGCACGTCTTCCTCGAAAAGCCGCCGGGCGCAACGCTTTCCGAGGTCGCCGACCTCGAGGCGCTGGCCGCTGCCAAGGGGCTTTCGCTCTTTGCAAGCTGGCACTCGCGCTATGCGCCGGCCGTCGAGGCCGCGAAGGAATTTCTCGCCGGCACGACGATCCGCTCCATGCGGGTGATCTGGAAGGAAGACGTGCGCCACTGGCATCCGAACCAGGAATGGATCTGGCAGGCGGGCGGCCTCGGCGTGTTCGATCCGGGCATCAATGCGCTTTCCATCGTCACCCATATCCTGCCGCGCCCGGTCTTCATCACCGCCGCGACGCTGGAATTCCCGGAAAACCGCGACGCCCCCATCGCCGCCTCGATGACCTTCTCGGACGCGAAGGGACTCGACCTTGCCGCCGAATTCGACTGGCGTCAGACGGGCAAGCAGAGCTGGGACATCGTCGCTGAGACGGATGCCGGCGAAATGGTGCTGTCGGAAGGCGGCGCCAAGCTCTCCATCGACGGCAAGCTGGTGCACGAGGAGCCGGAGCAGGAATATCCGATGCTCTACAAGCGCTTCGCCGAGATCATCAAGGCCGGAAAGTCCGACGTCGACCTCGCGCCGCTCCGCCACGTCGCGGATGCGTTCATGCTCGGGCGACGGAAGTTCGTCGATTCGTTCTACGATTGAGATAAGGCCCGCCTCCCGGCGGGCCTTTTTCGTTGGGCCGTCAGGCCGCGGCGGTGACCGGGCTTGCCCCCGGCCGCCTGAGCAGCAGCACCGAGAGCGCGGCCAGCACGCACATGAGGCCGGCGATCTGCAAGGCGGGCATGTAGGTGTTGTAGTCGCTCTTCAGGTAGCCCGCGCCGAAGGCGGCCGTCGCCGCGCCGAGCTGATGGCCGGCAAAGACCCAGCCGAAAACCAGTCCCGCCTTTTCGCGACCGAAATTTTCCGCCGCGAGCTTGACCGTCGGCGGCACCGTCGCGACCCAGTCCAGACCGTAGAAGACGGCGAAGACTGACAGTTCCAGCATGCTGAAGCCGGAGAAGGACAGGTAGATCAGCGAGAAGCCACGCAGCCCGTAGAACCAGAAAAGCAGGAAGCGGTTGTCGTAGCGATCCGACAGCCAGCCGGCGAAAACCGTGCCGAAGAAATCGAAGACGCCAATGACGGCGAGCGTGCTTGCGGCGGTTACGGCCGCCATGCCGAAATCACCGCAGATCGAAATCCAATGGGTCTGGATGAGGCCGTTGGTCGAAAGCCCGCAAACGAAGAAGGTGCCGAAGAGAACCCAGAAGACCGGATTGGCGGAAACGCTTTTCAGGGTGATGAGCGGTGCAAGCAAGGTGGCGCGCAGATTGTGATCCTGCCGGGGCGGCTTGACGATGGCCGTCTCGCCATAGGCCGGCAGGCCGACATCGGCGGGATGATCGCGCATCAGCAGAAGAACGAACAACATGGCGGCGGCGATGACGGCGACCGACAGCGTCAGCGCGATGCGCCAGCCATAGGCCTCGGTCAGCGCGGCAAGCAGCGGCAGGAAGACGAGCTGGCCGGTCGCTGTGCTCGCCGTCATCAGGCCGACGACGAGGCCCCGGCGCTTCGAGAACCAGCGGGTGGCGACGGTCGCGCCCAGAACCAGCGCCGTCATGCCGGTGCCGACCCCGATCACCACGCCCCAGAGCAGCAGAAGCTGCCAGACCTCGGTCATGAAGAAGGAGACGACGATGCCGCTCATGATGAGGACGAGTGCGGTCGTCACGACCTGGCGGATGCCGAAATGATTCATGAAGGCGGCGGCGAAGGGACCGAGTAGCCCGAAGAGCACGAGGCGCACGGCCATGGCGGAGGAAATCTCGGCGATATCCCAGCCGAACTCCTCGTGCAGGGGCAGGATCATGACGCCCGCCGAGCCCATGGCCCCGGCGGTCGCCAGCATGGTGAGGAAGGTGGTCGCGGCAACCACCCAGCCGTAGTGGAGGTTCCGGTCGGCCATCCATCTGGCGAGGTTTGCGGAGAACATGGTCGAAGTCCCTTTCCTGATCGCCGCCGGTGCGGTCGGGTTTGGAGCATCTGCTCAAAAATGCGGGCAGATACCCATTTCCTGTCGAAAAAATCAGAGCGCGGCAAGAAGCTGCCGCAACTGCTCGGCGCCGCCCGGCCCGAGCCGCGATTCGATATCGGCCTGAACGCCGTCCCATAGCGGTGCCCCTGCCCCGAGGATTGCGCGTCCCTCGTCGGTCACGGCCAGCGTCGCCTCGCGCTGGTCCTTGCCGGGCCGGATCGCCACCAGCCCCATGCGCTCCAGCACCTTGGCATTGCGCCCTACCGTCGAGCGGTCGAGTTCGACGCGCATGCCCAGATCGGTCAGCGATACGGGCGCCATGCGGTCGATGTTCCTGAGCAGGCTGAACTGCGCGATGTTCACGCCAAGCGGCGCCAGCGCCTCGTCGTAATAGGACGAGACCCGGCGCGAGGCCTTGCGCAGCACGATGCAGTGACACATGTCCTTGATCATTTCTCGGGTATATACCCACAATCATATCCGCGCAAGACGAAAGGCGCATCGCGCGGGGATGCGCGATGCCATCTTCGATGCCTCGGAGAAGGCGGCCGGATCAGGCCTTCTTCATCCAGCGCCCGTCGCCGTTCTGCTGCCAGTAGGTTAGCTGGTGCCCCTCGCCTTTCAGGCGCTTCCAGTGCTCGCGCGCGGTTTCCACCTCGCTCTGATCGTAGCCGTCGAACATGAAGATGACGCGCTCATAGGCGTCGAGCGGCGGCGGCGGCGCGCCGGCGACGAGGAAGCGGACGGTGGCGGCGTTCGGGTTGTCGGGCGTTGCCGTCAGGAGCACCGGCTGCTCTTCGGGAAATGCCTGCTCGTCGGTGCCGTGCGGCAGGAAGCTGTCCTCGCGGAAGGTCCACAGATGCGTGTCGAGCGCATCGCGGCGCTCGGCATCGCCCACCTGCACGACGACGCGCCAGCCGCGCTCCAGACTCTTGTCGAGCAGCGGCGGCAGCGCGTCTTCGAGCTTGGATTCCGTCAGGTGATAGAAGAGGACTTCGCTCACCTCTCCCTCACCCTTCGTAATGGGCGCGCACGAGCTCGTCGAGCAGGCGCACGCCGAAGCCGGAGGCCCAGGACTGGTTGATCTCGTCGGTCGGCGAACCCATGGCGGTGCCGGCGATATCGAGATGCGCCCAGGGCGTGTCCTTGACGAAGCGCTGGAGGAACTGCGCGGCGGTGATCGAGCCGGCATAGCGCCCACCGGTGTTCTTCATGTCGGCGAACTTGCTGTCGATCATCTTGTCGTATTCGCGGCCGAGCGGCATGCGCCAGAGGCGCTCGTTCGTCGAAAGGCCCGCGGCGGTGAGGCGCGCGGCGAGCGTGTCGTCGTTGGAGAACAGGCCGGCATGGTGGCTGCCGAGCGCGACCATGATCGCGCCGGTCAGCGTCGCAAGGTTCACCATGAATTGCGGCTTGAAGGTCTCGTTGCAGTACCAGAGCGCATCGCAGAGAACGAGGCGGCCTTCGGCATCGGTGTTGATGACCTCAATGGTCTGGCCGGACATCGACTTGACGATGTCGCCGGGGCGCTGGGCATTGCCGTCAGGCATGTTTTCCACGAGGCCGAGGATGCCGACGACATTGGCCTTTGCCTTGCGGGCCGCGAGCGTGTGCATGAGGCCGATGACGGCGGCAGCGCCGCCCATGTCACCCTTCATGTCCTCCATGCCGGCGGCCGGCTTGATGGAAATGCCGCCGGTGTCGAAGACGACGCCCTTGCCGATGAAGGCGACCGGCCGGTCCTTCTCCTTGCCGCCCTTCCAGTGCATGACCGCGAGGCGCGGCGGACGAACGGAGCCCTGCGCAACGCCGAGCAGGGCGGCCATGCCGAGCTTCTTCATTTCGCGCTCGGTGAGGATGTCCACCTCGACGCCGAGCTTTTCGAGCGCCTTGGCCTTGTCGGCGAATTCGACGGGGCCGAGCACGTTGGCCGGCTCGTTGACGAGGTTGCGCGCGAGGATGACGCCTTCGGCAACGGCTTCGGAGACGTCGTTCGCCTTCTTCGCCGCGCCGGCCTCGGCGGTGACGATCGTCACCTTGACCGCCTTGCCGTTCTTCGCCTCGTCGTCGTCGCTCTTCTTCGTCTTGTAGAGGTCGAAGCTGTAAGCGCCGAGCTGCAGGCCGAGGGCGAAGTCGGCGGCGTTCTTCCCCGTCACCGAGACGCCGGGGGCATCGAGATGGATCGCCACCTTCTCGGCGCGGCCGATCCTGCCGGCAGCGGCCCCGCCCAGCTTCAGCCAGTCATGCGCAACGAGCTTTTCCGCCTCGCCGAGGCCGAGCACGAGGATGCGGTCGACCGATGCGCCATGCGGCGCGAGAACATCGAGGCTCTTCAGCGCCTTGCCGGTGAATTTCGCAACGCCGGCCGCGCGAGCCACGGCGCCAGCCGGATCGACCTCGCCGATCGCCGCGGGCTCGCCGCCGGCGACCTGCAGAAGGATCGCGAGGTCACCCGCCCCGCGCGCCGTCTTTGCGAAACCGATGTCGAATTTGAAAGCCATGATTCACTCCGATATGGCCTTGCGGCCTTTTATTTCAGCCGCGCGGGCCACCGGGGCTTTCCGCGAATCGCGGGAAGCTCCATCTTTCGTTTCTGCCGTTCCACGTGCAAAACCGCCTTGCGCTTCTGCCGGAACGGCTCCAGTCGCATCAACTCCTTGTCGCTTTTGCGGCGCTTGGCAAGACGCGCCCGCTTGTTTAGAGATCGTTAAGCATGCTTGTTCGCCAGAAATTTTCCATCCGGGCGGACACTCTTCGCTATGGCGTCAGCCTCAAGAAAGCTTATATGCCCATTTGCAGTTCCGTTGACGGGCGCCTTGGGCGTGGACCGGAACCGCTTGTCGGACGTGCGGACTGAAAGATGAAACTGATCGAGCGCTATATCCTGCGGCGGGCGTCGCTCATGTTCGTCGCCACGCTCCTGCCCCTGCTCGGCATCGTCTGGGTCACGCAGGCGTTGACCAGCATCAACCTCGTCACCGACAGCGGCCAGTCGATCTTCGCCTTCGTGAAGCTCGCGACGCTGATCCTGCCGTCCGTCATTCCGATCATCCTGCCCTTCGCCCTCGTCATCGGCGTTTCGCAGACGCTGACCGTGATGAACGGCGATTCGGAGCTGACGGTGCTGAATTCGGCGGGCGCCTCGCGCGTCACGATCATCCGGCCGATCATGATCCTCGCCGTGGCGATGAGCTTCGTTTCCTTTGCCGTCGACAATTTCGTCGAGCCCTATTCGCGCATGGCCGTGCGCAAGATGATCGCGACGGCCCATGCCGACATGCTCTCCGCGGTCGTGCAGGAAAACACCTTCCGCAAGATCACCGACGGCCTCTATGTACAGGTCGCGGAGCGGCGCAACGGCGGCGTCCTGCGCGGCATCTTCGTTGCCGATACGCGCGATCCGCGCTTCGAGATGGTCTATTACGCCCGCGAGGGCGCCGTGGACGAGAAGAGCTCGGCACTGGTGATGAAGGACGGCGAGGTGCACCGCAAGCTGCCGGACGGCAACGTCTCGGTCATCCGCTTCGAATCCTATGCCTTCGACCTTGCCGACCTTACCCAGAGCGCCGGGCAGGCCAATATAAGGCCGAAGGACCGGGACCTGCCCTACCTTCTCGACCCCGACCCGGAAGACCCCTATTTCAAGCGCAATCCGGGCGCTTTCACCGCCGAGCTGCACCGCCGCTTCTCCGAGTGGTTGCTGCCCGCGGTCTTCGGCCTGATCGCGCTCGTCGTCAGCGGCGACGCGCGCTCACACCGTGAAGCGCGCATCCATCCTATGGTCACCGCGCTGCTGACGGCACTCTTCATTCGCTGGGCGAGTTTCTATGCATCGAACAATGCCGAGAACTCGATCGCCTTCACCGTGATCATGTATCTCATACCGCTCGTCACCGGGGGGCTCGCGATCCGCTATCTCGCGCGCAACAAGAGCCTGGAGATTCCGGCCACGCTCGGCGAAAGGCTGGCGGCGTTGCGCGCAAGGCTGCTTTCGCGGTTCATCAGCCCGGGTACGCCCTCCGCCGGCGGGGGCGCCAGCTCATGATTCGCACGCTCGGCCTCTATTTCTTCCGCCGCTACATCACCACCACGGTGTGGTTCCTGCTCGGCGTCTTCTCGCTGATCTTCATCATCGATTTCAGCGAGATGTCGAACCGCGCCGGCGCGCTGCCGCATTATACGGTCTCGATCGGCCTCCTCGTCACGGCGCTGCGCATCCCGACGATCCTCATGCAGACGGTGCCCTTCGTCGCGCTGTTTTCCGGCATGGCCGCGCTGATCTCGCTCAACCGCCGTTACGAACTGGTGGTGACGCGCGCGGCGGGCATTTCCGTCTGGCAGTTCCTGCGCCCCTTCATCGTCGGCGCCTTCCTGTTCGGCCTTGCCGCTGTGCTGGTGCTCAATCCGCTTGCCGCCTGGGGCAACAGGAAGTCGCAGGAGCTCGAAGCCTCCTGGGGCGCGACCAATGCACGGGCCGAAAACACCGTTCCATGGCTGCGCCAGATTTACGGCAAGGACCAGGCGATCATCGGCGCCAAGGCGATGCTCGACGGCGGCACGCGTCTTCTCAACGTCTCCGTCATCCACTTCGACCAGGCCGGCGGGATCGTCCTCAGGCAGGACGCCGACTCGGCCACTTTGGAAGATGGTTACTGGCTTCTTAAGAACGTCCGCGAGACTCGCATCGGCGAATTGCCGGTTCGTCTCGACGAGGTACAGCTTCGTACCAACCTGAAACGGGAATTCGTCCAGGAGAGCCTGGAGAAACCTGAAAACATTGCGTTTTTCGAGCTGGGACGAAAGATCGAGGCCGCCAGATCCTTCGGCTTCCCGACCTATGCGATGCAAACGCAGCTCCACTCGATGCTTTCGCTGCCGCTTCTCCTGGTTGCGATGACGCTGATCGCGGCCTGTGTATCGTTAAAATTTAGTCGGTTTAACCAATCGCGTGCGGTGATTCTGGGTGGAATCCTGTCAGGCTTCATGCTTTATGTCGTCACCGTGCTTGTGAAGGCATTCGGAAGCAGCGGTGTTGTTCCTCCGTTCGTTGCGGCCTGGCTCCCAGTGGTCGTCGCAATGTCCTTGGGCGCGACGATTCTTCTGCATCAGGAGGACGGCTAGTGGCGGCAGGCGACCGCAAAAAGAATCGGTGGTTGAAAGCCGCCCTGCTTGCAGGTGCGGCCACGTGCGCCCTCATGCCCGTCTTCTCCCTGCCCGCATATGCCCAGTCGCCCGATATCGGGACGATGGAGCCGAAGATTCCCGAAGGCAGCAAGCTGGTTCTTGCTGCCAACGAACTCGTCTACAACAGGGACAACGAGACGGTTGTCGCCCGCGGCGCCGTACAGATCAATTACGGCGGCTACCATCTCGTCGCCCGCGAGGTCGAATACGACCAGAAGACGGGCCGGCTGAAAGCCCGCGGCAATATCGAACTGATCGAACCGACCGGCAATCGCCTCTATGGCGAGGAGATGGACCTTTCGGACGATTTCGCCAACGGCTTCGTCAACGCGCTGCGCGTCGAGACCACCGACCTCACCAAGATGGCGGCCACCAGCGGCGAACGCGTCAACGACGAGGAGATGATCCTCAACCACGCCGTCTATACCGCCTGTACGCCCTGCGCCACCGACCCGACGCATCGCGGCGTCTGGGAGGTCAAGGCCGAGCGCATCGTGCAGAACGGCCGCACCAAAACGATCCGCCTCGAGCGCGCCCGCTTCGAGATGTTCGGCAAGCCGATCGCCTATATTCCGGTGCTCGAGGTGCCGGACCATACCGTCAAACGCAAGACCGGCTTCCTCTTCCCGAAGTTCCAGTATGCGCAGAAGCTCGGCTTCGGCGTGACGACCCCCTACTATATCGCGATCGCCCCCGACATGGACGCGACGCTGTCACCGACCGTCCTCACCAATCAGGGCTTCCTGATGGAGGCGGAATTCCGCAAGCGCTTCCATAATGGCCTGATAACGCTGCGCGCCGCCGGCATCCGGCAGCTGAACTCGGACGTCTTCACGGCCAATACGAGCGACCGCCTGGAAGACGGCTTCCGCGGCATGGTCGCCTCCACGGGTGAATTCAAGATCAATCCGCGCTGGGCGTTCGGCTGGAACGTGATGGCGCAGACCGACAACAACTTCTCGCGCACCTACGAACTTAACGGCCTGAACGACAAGACATATGTCAACCAGGGCTACCTGTCCGGCCTTGGCCGCCGCAACAGTTTCGACCTGCGCGCCTTCTATTTCGATGTCCAGGACGCCGACTCCGACAACAAGGCCGAGCGCCAGCAGGCGATCGCCCAGACGCTGGACCACGAATATATCGTGCCGCAGTCCGTGCTCGGCGGCGAACTCAGCGTGACGACGAACATCACGAACATCGACCGCGATCTCGCCGATACCTATACGACGCTCGGCGGGGTGGATCGCTTCCGGGGTCTCGAAGGCGGCATGACCCGCCTGACGAGCGAAGTGGAATGGAAGCGCCAGTTCGTGGTTCCGGGCGGCCTCGTCCTGACGCCTTTGCTGGCCGCGCGCGGTGATATCCATCGCCTTGATATGCGGCCCCCGAGCGGCGGCTTCGCCCCCTACGGCGGAGACTACGAATCAGACAGCAGTGCCACCCGTTCGATGCTGACGGCAGGACTGGAAGCACGCTACCCGATCCTCGCGACGACGGATTACAGTACCCATCTCTTCGAGCCGATCGCGCAGATCTACGCACGCCCGAACGAAGACCTTGCCGGCAGGCTGCCGAACGAGGATTCCCAGAGCTTCGTCTTCGATGCCACGAACCTCTTCGAACGGGACAAGTTCTCGGGCTTCGACCGGATCGAGGGCGGCACCCGGGCCAATATCGGCCTGCGCTACACCGGCACGTTCGACAATGGCGTGCTCCTGCGCAGCATCATCGGCCAGTCCTTCCAGCTCGGCGGCGTGAATTCCTTCGCAACGCCGGACCTCGTCAATGCCGGCGCGAATTCCGGTCTTGAAACGGACAGCTCGGATTATGTCGGCATGGCGGGCTTCGACCTGCCGAACGGCATCTCGTTCTCCACCAGCGCACGTCTCGACAAGGACGATTTCTCGCTTCGCCGCTCGGATACCGCCCTGCGTTACGATGGTGCCAAGGTCGCGACGGAATTCGTCTATACGCGCATTGCAGGGCAGCCGGATTACGGCCTGCAAAACAGCGCGAGCGAACTCCAGAGCAAGGCCGTCTTCAAGTTCCACGATTACTGGTCCGTCTTCGGGTCGCTGACCTACGACATCGGCAACCATGTCATCTCACGCGACGGGATCGGTATTTCCTACGACGACCGGGACACCGTCTTCTCGCTCTTCTACGAGCGCGAGCGGGACAGGGACGACAACACGGCGAACGACTGGTCGATCGGCGCGCGCCTGATGTTCCGTACCCTCGGTGACATCCGGGTGGGGGATTCCACGCTCACCGGCTTCGAATAGCGTTCGCTTGCCGCTCTTGTCATCGTTTGGCCGTATGTATTATGCATCCGGGGCAATAGACCGTTGCCGTCATGCGCTTTCGTGGCGTGGACCGGCGGGGCGAAATGGATTTGGATAGAGGGACTGGCATGATGGGCAGACAATCTCTGGTGCGTTCCATGATGGTGGGCGCTGCGCTTGCAGTGGCTGTGACGATCGCTGTCCCGATGGGTTCTGCCGAGGCAGCTACCTCGGTCGTCGCCGTCGTCAACAACACGCCGATCACCTCCGGGGATCTCGAACGCCGCGTCAACTTCCTGAAGCTGCAGCATGCCAAGGGCAACCTTCGCAGCAAGGCCCGCGAGGAACTGGTCGAGGAAGCACTGAAGCGCGGAGAGATTTTGCGTGCGGGGGCCTCCGTCAGCACCTCGGAAGTGGACGCCGCCTATGCGCGCTTTGCCTCCTCGAACAAGATGTCGCCCGACCAGCTCGGCAAGATCCTGAACCAAGCCGGGGTCGGACCGGAGCATTTCAAGCAGTTCATCGCCGTCCAGATGAGCTGGCCGCGCGTGGTCAATGCCCGCTTCGGCGGTTCGACCAACGGCAAGACGCTTGCCGAGCGCATGCAGGAGAACGGCGGCAAGAAGCCGGTGACGACGGAATATTTCCTCAAGCAGGTGATTTTCGTCGTGCCTGAAAAGCGCCGCAACGCGATCCTCGGCAAGCGCAAGGCGGAGGCGGAAGCCTCCCGTTCGAAATTCCCCGGCTGCGACCAGGCAAAGGCTTTCGCCGCGACGATGCATGACGTGTCGATCCGCGATCTCGGCCGCGTCCTCGCGCCCCAGATGCCGGACGACTGGAAGCCGCTGATCGAGAAGACGACCGGCCAGACGACCGGCACGCGCGTCACCGAACGCGGCGTCGAATATCTGGCGATCTGCAAGAAGCGGGAAGTCAACGACGACGTCGCCGCCGAGATGGTCTTCCGCGCGGAGGACATCGCCAATTCCAAGGGCAACAACGAGAACGACGAGAACAGCAAGAAGTACATCGCCGAACTGCGCAAGAAGGCGACGATCACCGAACGCTGATCCGGCGCTCCTGCGGGACGCTTCTCGAACCCGCAAGGGCATCATTCGATGCCCTTGCCTTATCTCTCCATGCATTCCGGCGGCAATCGCTGCGCACCATGCCGGAAGCGCTTTCGCGGCGGGGGCCCATGACGCAGACCAACACACCTCCGCTGGCGCTCACCATGGGCGACCCTGCCGGCATCGGGCCGGACATCACCCTTGCCCTTTGGGCCGCCCGTGAGCGGCTCTCGCTTCCAGCCTTCCTGTTCATCGGCGATGCCAAGGTGCTGCGTGAGCGGGCCGCCCTGCTCGGCCTCGACGTCACCATCGCCGCAGCGGAGCCGGAAACGGCGGCTGCCGTCTTCCCGAAGGCCATTCCCGTTCTTGCCCGCGACTGCCGGGCGCCCGTCGTTCCCGGCGCCCCGGATGCCGGCAACGCCGCGGCCATAACAGGCTCGATCGAGACCGCCGTCCATCTTACCATGGCGGGGCGAACCTCCGCCGTCGTGACGAACCCGATCGCCAAGGCGGTTCTCTATGATGCCGGCTTCGGCTTTCCGGGACATACCGAGTTCCTTGCCGATCTTGCCGCGAGGGCGACCGGCCGGGAGGCTCTCCTCCCCGTGATGCTGCTGGCGGGCCCGAAGCTGCGCGCCGTTCCCGTCACGATCCATATTCCGCTGAAGGACGTCCCCGCCGCCCTTACCGAGGACCTGATCGTCGAGACGGCGACGATCACCGCGCGGGACCTTCGCCGCCGCTTCGGCATCGAGCGCCCGCGCCTCGCGATTGCCGGCCTCAATCCCCATGCCGGCGAAGGCGGTGCGCTGGGGCTGGAGGACGACGCCATCGTGCGCCCCGCGGTCGACCGGCTGAAGGCCGCCGGCATCGACGCCGTCGGCCCGCTGCCGGCCGATACGATGTTCCACGATGCCGCCCGCGCCAGCTATGACGTGGCGCTCTGCATGTATCACGATCAGGCGCTGATCCCCGCCAAGGCGCTCGGCTTCGACGATTCGGTCAACGCGACGCTGGGCCTGCCCTTCATCCGCACCTCGCCGGACCATGGCACGGCCTTCGCGCTGGCCGGCAGGGGCGTCGCGAGGCCCGACAGCCTGCTCGCCGCGCTCCGGCTGGCGAATACGCTTGCCGCGCATGAGCGTGCAGCAGGGGAGACGGCATGATGGCGGCACTCGACGGACTTCCGCCGCTGCGCGACGTCATCCAGCGGCACGGGCTCGATGCGAAGAAGGCGCTCGGGCAGAACTTCCTGCTCGACCTGAACCTCACCCAGAAGATCGCCCGCACCGCCGGCCCCATCGAGAACCATACGGTGATCGAGGTCGGCCCCGGCCCCGGTGGCCTGACGCGCGCCATTCTCGCGCTCGGCGCGAAACGCGTTATTGCCATCGAGCGCGATGCGCGCTGCCTGCCGGCGCTGGCGGAAATCTCGGAACACTATCCCGGCCGCCTGACGGTGATCGAGGGCGATGCGCTGAAGACGGATTTCGAGGCGCTGGCGCCCGGCGAGCCGGTGCGCATCATCGCCAACCTGCCCTACAATGTCGGCACGCAGCTGCTCGTCAACTGGCTGCTGCCGAAGCGCTGGCCACCGTTCTGGGAGTCGCTCACGCTGATGTTCCAGCGCGAGGTGGGCCTGCGCATCGTCGCCGAAGAGAACGACGACCATTACGGCCGGCTCGGTGTGCTCTGCGGATGGCGCACCGATGCCCGCATGGCCTTCGACGTGCCGCCGCAGGCCTTCACGCCGCCGCCGAAGGTAACGTCTTCCGTCGTGCATCTGGAGCCGGTCGCCAATCCCCTGCCCTGCGATGTCGCGGCTTTGGAACGCGTCACCCATGCGGCCTTCGGCCAGCGCCGCAAGATGCTGCGGCAGAGCGTCAAGTCGCTCGGGGGCGAAGCGCTGCTGGCAAAGGCGGAGATCGATCCGCAGCGGCGGGCGGAGACGCTGAGCGTGGAAGAGTTCGTGCGGCTGGCGAACGCGCTCTGAGGCATGGGCATGGCCCCTCATCCGGCCTGCCGGCCACCTTCTCCCCGCAAGCGGGGAGAAGGGATATGCCGCGCCGTTTTCCCCAATCAGCAACCGCTCGTGGGGCAAATCCCCTCTCCCGCTTGCGGGGAGAGGGTTAGGGTGAGGGGCTATCCCGAAATGGGAACCGTGCGATCGGCACTGACCCGTTAGAGAACCGGCTTTTCCGTCACCAGATTCGTCACGAAATCGAAGAGCCCGTGCCGCCGGTCGCGGCGCAGGCGCTCGGCTTTCACGATGCTCTGCACGGCATCGAAGGCGACGGAGAGGTCGTCGTTGAGGATGACGTAGTCGTATTCGCGCCAATGCTCGATCTCGGCGCGGGAATTGGCGAGGCGGGTCTGGATGACCTCTTCCGTGTCCTCCGCGCGGCGGTGCAGGCGCGATTGCAGCTCGGTCATCGACGGCGGCAGGATGAAGATCGAGACGACGTCGGCCGGCATCTTCTCCTGGAGCTGCTGGGCGCCCTGCCAGTCTATGTCGAAGAGCATGTCGCGGCCGGCGGACATCGCCTCCTCCACGGGCTCGCGCGGCGTGCCGTAGAAATTGCCGTGCACCTCGGCCCATTCGAGCAGAGAATCAGAGTCGCGGCGAAGTTCGAATTCACGCTTGGAAATGAAGTGATAGTGCCGGCCGGCAATCTCGCTGGCGCGGCGCTGGCGCGTCGTCACGCTGACCGACAGGCTGAGGCCGGGATCGGCTTCCAGCAGGTTGCGCGCGATGGTCGACTTGCCCGCGCCCGACGGCGAGGAGATGACGAGCATGAGCCCGCGGCGCTCGATATGGATCTCTTTCGACGGTTCGGCCATGGCCTACTCCAAATTCTGGACCTGTTCCCTGAACTGGTCGATGACGACCTTCAGTTCGATGCCTGCAGCCGTTACAGCAGCAGCGTTCGACTTGGAACAGATCGTATTCGATTCCCGGTTAAATTCCTGTGCGAGAAAATCGAGCTTGCGGCCGATGGGGCCGCCTGCGGCGATGAGTTCGCGCGCGGCCGCAACATGGGCCTTCAGCCGGTCGATCTCCTCACGCAGGTCCGCCTTGGTGGCGAGCAGCGCCGCTTCCTGGTGCAGCCGGTCTCGGTCGAGCGCGCTCGCGCCCTGCAGCAGCATGGCGACCTGCCCGGCCAGCCGCTCGGCGATTGCCGTCACGCTGCGCGAAGGGTCGGCCTCGACCACCTCCGTCAATGCCTCGATGCGGGCGACCTGGCCGAGCAGGATGCCGGCGAGCGCGCTTCCTTCCTTGCGCCGCATGTCGGCAAGACGGCGGACCGCCTCGACAAAGCCCTCCCGGATGTTGCCATCCCGCGCCCCGCGCTCGTCCTCGCTCTCCTCCGCCTCGCGGAAGTCCACGATGCCGCGGACGGAGAGCAGCGTATCGAGCTTGATCGGAGCGGGATCGATGGTGCCGGCAAGCTGGTCGCGCAGGGCCAGGACGGCGGCCAGCGCGCCCTGGTTCACGACGGCCTCGATATCCGCTTCGCTGACGCTGGTGGCAAGGCCGACCTGCAGATTGCCGCGCGAGAAAGCTTCGCCGGCAAGGCGCCGCACATCCGCTTCCAGCGCCTCGAAGCCGGGCGGCAGGCGCAGGCGCATGTCGAGCCCCTTGCCGTTCACCGAACGCAGTTCCCACGCCCAGCGAGTGCGCCCGCTGGTTCCCTCGACCCGCGCAAAGCCGGTCATCGATTGCAATGTCATGTCAGCCTCCAGTGGCGGCCCGCTCGGGCGAGCCTGCCGGATACGCGCAGCGTGCCCGGTATTGGATATCCAAAGTGAAACAGTTTCCCGGCCTTGAAAACCGGCAAGCGGGCGGAAGCGGCAGCGATCCACATCAAAGGTGGCGCAGATACGAAGAGGCCCCGGAAAACCGGGGCCTCTTGCGAAATCCCGCCCTTACTGGGCGGTGGTCGCGCCCTGCGTTTCCTTGGCAGCGTCGGCCGCCTTCTCCGCTTCCAGCTTGCGCCAGCGCCGGACATTCTGGTTGTGCTCGTCCAGCGTCTCGGCGAAGACATGCCCGCCGGTGCCGTCGGCGACGAAGTAGAGGTCCGCCGTGCGCGAGGGATTGGCGACGGCTTCCAGCGCCGCGCGGCCGGGATTGGCGATCGGCGTCGGCGGCAGGCCCTTGATGATATAGGTGTTGAACGGCGTCTTCTTCTCAAGGTCCGACTGGAAGATCGGGCGGTCGGCGGGCTTACCCTCGCCGCCGAACATGCCGTAGATGATCGTCGGGTCCGACTGCAGGCGCATGCCCTTTTCGAGACGGTTGAGGAACACCGAGGCCACGCGCGAGCGCTCGTCGGCCCGACCGGTTTCCTTCTCGACGATGGAGGCGAGTGTGACGAATTCCTCGCGGGTGGTGATCGGCAGATTGTCGTCGCGGCGCTGCCAGATCTGGTCGATCAGCGCCTTCTGCGCATCGAGCATCTGGTGCAGGATATCGGCGCGCTTCGTGCCGCGCGAGAACTTGTAGGTGTCCGTCATCAGCGAGCCTTCCGGCGGCAGCTCGGCCGGCAGGTCGCCTTCCAGCACCGGATCTTCGGTGAGGCGCTTGAACACCTGCTTGACCGTCAGGCCTTCCGGCACGGAGACGCTGTAGAGGATCGACTTGCCGGATTTCAGCAGCTCGACGATCTCGCGCATGGAGGCCCCGGCCTTGATCTCGTATTCACCGGCCTTCAGTGTCTCGCCGTCGAGATAGACGCGAGAGAGCACGCGGAAAACGCGGCTGTCGCTGATGATGTTGTTGCGTTCGAGGTTGGCGGCGATCTCGTTGGTGCCGGCGCCGCCGCGAACGATGAAGTTCGTGTTGGCGGTCAGGGGACCGGCTTCCTCATAGCTCTTGATGCCGTAATAGAAAATACCGACGCCGATGAGCGTGGCGAAGACGACCACGGTCATGACGAAATTCAGGAAGATGACGACCTGGCTGCGCGCCTTGCGCGACCGGCGGCGGCTCGGCGGTTCGGGCACCTGCTCGGGGCGCAGGGCCTCATTGGCGGACTTCGGAATGATGCGGGGCTGGCCGGAGGCCTCGCCGCGTCCGAATTGCGTCTCGCCGGAATCGTTCGTGTCGCTCACGGACTGTCCTCATGGGTTCGGGCATTGCTCGACGTCTTCCAGCAGAGCAATGCGGCAAAAGCGGGATCAAGCCGCTCTTCTCATTCGGTTGTGCGGGCGCGCCGGGACGACTTTGCGTCCCGGACGGGATCAGGCGTCGTAGCGCTTGAGAACCAGCGATGCGTTCGTTCCGCCGAAGCCGAACGAGTTGGACAGCGCCACGTTGATCTCGCGCTTGCGGGCCTTGTGAGGCACCAGGTCGATCGCCGTCTCGACGTCGGGATTGTCGAGGTTGAGCGTCGGCGGCGCGATATTGTCACGGATCGCCAACGCCGTGAAGATCGCCTCGACGGCACCGGCGGCACCCAGAAGGTGGCCGATGGCGGACTTGGTGGACGACATGGAGATACGGGAGGCCGCATCGCCGACGAGCCGTTCCACCGCGCCGAGCTCGATCGTGTCGGCCATGGTGGAGGTGCCGTGCGCGTTGATATAGTCGACTTCGCTGGCCGGAATGCCGGCGCGCTTCAGCGCCATGGTCATGCAGCGGAAGGCGCCGTCGCCGTCCTCGGACGGTGCGGTGATGTGGAATGCGTCGCCCGAAAGGCCATAGCCGACGACCTCGGCATAGATCTTGGCGCCGCGCGCCTTGGCGTGCTCAAGCTCTTCGAGAACGACGACGCCGGCGCCCTCGCCCATGACGAAGCCGTCGCGGTCGCGGTCATAGGGACGCGAAGCGGCGGTCGGATCGTCGTTGCGGGCGGTGGACAGCGCCTTGCAGGCGGCAAAGCCGGCGAGCGAGATGCGGCAGATCGGCGATTCGGCGCCGCCGGCCACCATGACGTCGGCATCGCCGAGCGCGATCAGGCGGCTGGCATCGCCGATGGCGTGCGCGCCGGTCGAGCAGGCCGTGACGACGGAATGGTTCGGGCCGCGCAGCTTGTGCTTGATCGAAACCTGGCCGGAGGCGAGGTTGATCAGGCGGCCGGGAATGAAGAAGGGCGAGATGCGGCGCGGGCCCTTGTCGCGCAGCGTGTAGCCGGCCTCGACGATGCCCTCGAGGCCGCCGATGCCGGAGCCGATGAGCACGCCGGTCGCGATCTGGTCCTCGTCGGTCTTCGGATGCCAGCCGGCATCTTCGAGCGCCATGTCGGCGGCTGCGACGGCATAGGTGATGAACGGATCGACCTTGCGCTGTTCCTTGGGTTCCATCCACTGGTCGGCATTGTAGGTGCCGTCGGAACCGTCGCCGAGCGGGATGGAGCAGGCGATCTTCGCGGGAAGGTCCTCGACCTCGAAGGCGGTTACCCTGGCGGCGGCGCTGCGGCCCTCCAGAAGCCGGCTCCAGGTCACTTCGGTGCCACAGCCAAGCGGGGATACCATGCCGGTACCCGTGATAACGACACGCCTCATCGTCCGTGATCCACCCTTATATTCTTATAATCCATTGCCTCGTGGAGAGGTGCGGCCTCCCGGACGGAGACCGGGACGGGCCGCCGCAGGGCGGCCCGTCGGCAGTCAGATCAGGCCTGGGCCTTCTCGATGAACTTGACGGCGTCGCCGACCGTCAGGATCGAGTCAGCGGCATCGTCCGGGATCTCGACGCCGAATTCTTCTTCGAACGCCATGACCAGTTCGACGGTGTCGAGCGAGTCCGCGCCAAGATCATCGATGAAGCTTGCGCCTTCGCTGACCTTATCGGCGTCAACACCCAGATGATCAATGACAATTTTCTTTACGCGTTCTGCGATATCGCTCATGTCGGATTCCTCGACCTTTGTTTTTGATCGGCGCCTTTCACGGCACCGGACACTCAACACGCCCGATGTGCCTCAAGAACACATCCGGCAAACCCTTCAACCGGCAATGCGGGATCGACGATCCTTTTGCGTATCGCCCGATCGCTCAGGCTTTTGCCGGTCGACTGCTGGCAGTCATGGCCCGATTAACACGGTTTATGCCTGCCGCAAAGTGTGAAAATAGCCGGTGCGCCAGCGGTCAACATGCAATTTATGCTGTTTCGCCGGGCGCTTGGGCCAGCTTCAGATCATCGCCATGCCGCCGTTCACGTGCAGCGTCTGGCCCGTCATGTAGGACGCCTCCGAGGAAGCGAGGTAAGCGACGGCTGACGCGACTTCCGCGCCGGTGCCCATGCGCTTCATCGGGATCGCCCCCATGATCGCTTCCTTCTGCTTGTCGTTCAGCTTGCCCGTCATCGCGCTTTCGATGAAGCCCGGCGCCACGCAGTTGACGGTGACGTTGCGGGTCGCGATCTCCTGGGCCAGCGACTTGGTGAAGCCGATCATGCCGGCCTTGGAGGCGCAGTAGTTCGCCTGGCCCGGATTGCCGGTGACGCCGACGACCGAGGTGATGTTGATGATGCGGCCGTAGCGGCGGCGCATCATCGGATGGGTCAGCTCGCGCGTCAGGCGGAAGACGGCCGTCAGGTTCACTTCGAGAACGGCATCCCAGTCCTCGTCGCTCATGCGCACGAAGAGGCCGTCCTTGGTGATGCCGGCATTGTTGACGAGGATGTCGACGCCGCCGAGCTCGGCTTCCGCCTTCTCGCCGAGCGCCTTGACCTCGGCGCGGTCGGAAAGGTTGGCCGGGAAGATGTGGACCCGCTCGCCAAGGTCGTTGGCGAGGGTTTCCAGCTTCTCGACGCGGGTGCCGTGCAGGCCGACGATGGCGCCCTGGGCGTGGAGAACGCGGGCGATCTCCTCGCCGATGCCGCCGGATGCGCCGGTAACGAGAGCCTTGCGGCCGGTAAGATCAAGCATGGTTCCGTTCCTTTAAAGAGAGATCAGCCGATGAGCGCTGCGAGCGCGCTGTCGATATCGGCGGGAGTGTTGATGGCGATGCCGGTGACGGACTTGTCGATGCGGCGCGCGAGGCCGGTCAGCACCTTGCCGGAGCCGACTTCGTAGAGCGTCGTCACGTCATTCTTGCCGAACCACTCGACCGTCTCGCGCCAGCGGACCTGGCCCGTGACCTGCTCGACGAGGAGCCTGACGATTTCCTCAGGGTCGCTCACCGGCGCGGCGCGGACATTGGCGATGACCGGCACGACGGGGGCCTTGGCCGTCACAGCGGCGAGCGCCTCGCCCATGGCGTCGGCGGCCGGCGCCATCAGGGCGGAGTGGAAGGGGGCGGAGACGGAGAGCATCAGCGCGCGCTTGGCGCCCTTTTCCGTCGCGAGCCGGGCGGCGACTTCCACGGCCGGCTTGGAGCCGGAGATGACGAGCTGGCCGCCGCCATTGTCGTTGGCGATCTGGCAGGCGCCGCCGGTGGAGGCTTCCTTGCAGATGGCTTCGACATCCGCCTGTTCCAGACCGATGATCGCGGCCATGGCGCCCTCGCCGACCGGAACGGCCGACTGCATGGCGTTGCCGCGGATGCGCAGCAGGCGCGCGGTATCGGCCAGCGAGAAGGTGCCGGCGGCACAGAGCGCCGAATATTCGCCGAGCGAGTGGCCGGCGACATAGGAGACCTGATCCTTCAGCGACAGACCGCGCGCTTCCAGAACGCGCATGACGGCGATGGAGACTGCCATCAGCGCCGGCTGCGCGTTGGCGGTCAGCGTCAGCGTTTCCTCGGGCCCTTCGAACATGATGGTGGAAAGCTTCTGGCCGAGGGCCTCGTCGACTTCCGCGAAAACGGCGCGCGCCTCGGGGAAGGCGTCGGCGAGATCCTTGCCCATGCCGACGGCCTGGCTGCCCTGGCCGGGGAAGGTGAATGCTACGCTCATAGGGGTTTCTCCCGTCTCATGTTTCCTTTTCCATTCACATTCCGGCCCCGCAAGTCAAGGCATGGCGCCCGGGCGGCCCCGCTTCAACCCGGCTTTCCGGGGCGCTTCACACAGGGAATCGCGCCTTTCAGGCTTGCGCTTCGCCGGGAGCTGCCTACATTCGCGCCGTTTCCACCAAAGGATTTTCCCTCCCATGAAATACAATCCGCTCGGCCGGACCGGCATCAGCGTGTCGGAAATCTGCCTCGGCACGATGACCTGGGGCTCGCAGAACAGCGAACAGGACGCCGGGGATCAGCTCGATTATGCGCTCTCGCAGGGCGTCAACTTCATCGACACCGCCGAACTCTACCCGACCACGCCGCTTTCCCCCGAAACCTATGGCGACACGGAACGCTTCATCGGCAACTGGATGAAGGCGCGCGGCAACCGCGACAGGATCGTGCTTGCCTCCAAGGTCGCCGGCCCCGGCCGTCCCTATATCCGCGGCGGCGCGCCGATGAGCCGCGCGGGCATTCTGGAGGCGATCGACAACAGCCTCTCGCGCCTCAAGACCGACTATCTCGATCTCTACCAGCTCCATTGGCCGAACCGCGGCCACTACCATTTCCGCAACGCCTGGAGCTATGAGCCCTCGAAGCAGGACCGCGCGAAAGTCGCCGCCGAGCTTCTCGAAATCCACGAAACGGTCGGCGAACTCGTCAAGGCCGGCAAGGTGCGGGCGCTCGGCCTTTCCAACGATACGGCCTGGGGCACGATGCAGCTCCTGAAGCTCGCGGGGGAAAAGAGCCTGCCGCGCGTCGCCTCGATCCAGAACGAATACAACCTCCTCTACCGGACCTACGATCTCGACCTCGCGGAGGTTTCGCATCACGAGGAGATCGGGTTGCTCGCCTATTCGCCGCTCGCCGCCGGCCTTCTCACCGGCAAGTATCTCGACGGCGCGCGGCCGGAAGGCTCGCGCCTGACGAAGAACGGCGATCTCGGCGGCCGCTACCAGCCGCTGCAGGAACCGGCGGTGCGCGCCTATGTGGAGCTTGCACGGGAGCACGGGCTCGATCCCGCCCAGATGGCCCTCGCCTTCTGCCTGACACGGCCCTTCACGGCCTCCGTCATCATCGGCGCGACGTCCATGGAGCAATTGAAGACGGATATCGGGGCGAAGGACGTGGCGCTCTCCGCCGAGTTGATGAACGGCATCCGCCGCATCCACCGGCTCTATCCCGCGCCGATGTAGGAAAAGCTGGGCGGCTGATCCCCGGCCGCCCAGATTGCCGTCAATGGATGGGCTTGGGCTCCTGCGTTTCCGGCAGCAGCCAGTTCAGGAAGACCGCGCAGAGGCCGCCGGTCGCAACGCCCGATTCCAGCACGCTCTTCACGAAATTCGGCATGTGCGAGACGAATTCCGGCACCTGCGACACGCCGAGGCCGAGCGCCAGCGAGATCGAGATGATCAGCAGCGCGCGGCGGTCGAGCTGGAGACCGGCGAGGATGTTGATGCCCGAGGCGGCGACCGCACCGAACATGACGATGACCGCACCGCCCAGAACCGGCTCCGGAACCGCCTGGATGACGCCCGCGATTGCCGGGAACAGGCCGAGCAGCACCAGCACGCCGGCGATATAGACGCCGACATGGCGGCTGGCGACGCCGGTGAGCTGGATGATGCCGTTGTTCTGCGCGAAGACCGAGCTCGGGAAGGTGTTGAAGATGCCGGCGAGAAGCGAGTTCGCGCCGTTGACGAGAACGCCGCCCTTCACGCGCTCCATCCACACCGGACCCTCGACAGGCTCGCGGGAGATCTTGCTGGTGGCGGTGATGTCGCCAATGGCCTCGAGCGAGGTCACAAGATAGATGACGACCATGGGCGCAAAGAGCGTCCAGGAGAAATCGATCCCGAAATGCAGCGGTGTCGGTACCTCGAACCAGGCGGCCTGGTGGACGCCCGCGAAATCGAGGCGGCCGACGGCGGCGGCAAGCGCGTAGCCGGCGCCGAGCGCGATGATGATCGCGGCGCTGCGCACCCAGACGACCGGGATACGGTTCAGCACGATGATCAGGCCCAGCACGGTGCCGGACAGGAGCAGGTTCTCGCCATTGGCGAAGGTGCCCGACTGCATGGCGCCGAAACCGCCGCCCATGCTGATGAGGCCGACCTTGATGAGCGTGAGGCCGATCATCAGCACGACGATGCCGGTGACGAGCGGGGTGATGAGCTTCTTGACGAAGGGCAGGACGCGCGAAAGCCCCATCTCGATGAAGGAGCCGGCAATGACCACGCCGAAGATCGCCGCCATGACGGCCTCGACGGGCGTGCCCTGCTTGACCATCAGCACGCCGCCGGCGATCAGCGGGCCGACGAAGTTGAAGCTGGTGCCCTGCACGATCAGCAGGCCCGCGCCGAGCGGACCGAAGCGGCGGCACTGCACGAAGGTCGCGATGCCGGAAATGACCAGCGACATGGAAACGATCATGTTGGTGTCGCGCGCGGAAACGCCGAGGGCCTGACAGATCAGGAGACCGGGCGTGACGATCGGCACGATGATGGCGAGCAGGTGCTGGATGGCGGCGAGCAGCGCGATCGCCGGCTTCGGCTTGTCCTCCAGCGCGAAGACCAGGTCGTCCGCCGGCGTCGACGGCACTTCGGGATGGGTATAGGCGTTCATCGTCCGCCCCCCATGAAATGTCCGATTACATTGCGCATATGCGCGCAGGACCGTGCCGCGGCACGGGAATGGTGGGTCGCCATGGCTTCTCCTCCCGGCGTTATGGGGTTTTCCGAAGCCTCCACTTCGGGCTGGAGAAGCTAACCGAGTTCGCCGCGAAGAACCCCATCCGGAAACCTGAAAGAGTTTCGTGCGGTCCGAGGGGTAATGCGCAAAAAGAAACCCGCCGTTTCCGGCGGGTTCCTCATGCCCCATACAGGCGACCTCAGGGCGTGGTGGTGGTATTGGCGCCACCGCCCTGGGCCGGCTGGCTGTTCAGCGGCTGGGTGCCGGTTTCCGCGCCACCCGTTGCGCCGCCGGTCGCCGTGCCGCCCGCCGGGGCGCTTTCCTGCGTCCCGATGGCCGAGGTGTTGGCGTTCGTATCGACGCCGCCACCCGGCGTTCCGCTGCCGACGAAATAGAATATGCCCACGGCGACGAGGACAGCGATGATCACCGCCACGGCCCAGCCGCCGGTTCCGCTGCCGCGGTTGGTTGTATTGACCACCGTCGGGCCGCTCTCTTCCGGGGGACGATTGACAAGGTTGGGATCCTGCATGTCTGTCACTCCATCTGGTTGGGTCGGGCTGAACAACGCGCCACGTCCGTTTTTGTTCCCCCGGCCGTCGCAGAACGGGACAGCGCGCCTGCTGGCCTTGCATTCCCGCGAAAAATGCGTATAAGCGCGCTGTTCAAAACACCCGGGTCACCGGCTGGTGGCTGAACGGAGGGCCGGCATATCGCAAGATCTGCCGTTTGGGGCCAAGGGCTCCGGCCTCCCGTGTCTCCGCTCTCGACCGTCTGGATGATACGCTTTTCTTGCTTCGGGCTATACGCCCCTGAGAACTGTCGTTGAGGCTTGGCGCCGGTTTCGGGTGTAGTTTAACGCAAGAAAGGCAAAGCCAAATGGCTCTTTACGAACATGTATTCCTGGCCCGCCAGGACGTGTCCGCCCAGCAGGTCGACGCTCTCGTCGAACAGTACAAGGGCGTGATCGAAGCACACGGCGGCAAGGTCGGCCGTGTCGAGAACTGGGGCCTCAAGTCCCTCACCTACCGCATCAAGAAGAACCGCAAGGCTCACTACGCCCTGATGGACATCGATGCCCCGGCCGCCGCCATCCACGAGATGGAACGCCAGATGCGCATCAACGAAGACGTGCTTCGCTACATGACCATCGCCGTCGAAGCCCACGAAGAAGGCCCGTCCGCGATGATGCAGAAGCGCGACCGCGACGACCGTCCGCGCCGCGATGGCGACGACCGCGGCCCGCGCCGTGACTTCGGCGACCGTCCGCGCCGCGACTTCGGCGACCGCCCGCCGCGCCGCGACGGCGACCGTCCGGCCCGCGAAGCGTAATCGAAGCAGAAGGAGACTAAGACAATGGCTGATATTTCTTCCGCTCCGGCACGCCGTCCGTTCCACCGCCGCCGCAAGACCTGCCCCTTCTCGGGCGCCAACGCTCCGAAGATCGACTACAAGGACGTCCGTCTTCTGTCGCGTTACATCTCCGAGCGCGGCAAGATCGTTCCGTCCCGCATCACGGCCGTTTCCCAGAAGAAGCAGCGCGAACTCGCCAAGGCGATCAAGCGCGCCCGCTTCCTCGGCCTGCTGCCCTACGTCGTAGCGTAATCATGCTTTCCTCCCGGCCGGCCTTCGCCGCGCCGGGAGAGACGATACCGGGGAAGACGGCCCAGCCGCCTTCCCCACTCCCTTCCGCGATGGGCGCGGATCGGAACCGCCGGCCTCGGCCCTCAACGGGCAAGGCCAAATCCCATGTTGGGGAGCCGGTCCTTTCGGGCACTCCTCTAACTGTCTGACCGGACAGGACAGCGACGTGAAGAACCTGACGCCAGCCTCGATTGCGACCGGCCTCGTTGCCGGTGTGACCGCCGCTCTGCTTTCGCTGAGCGCGAATGCGCAGTCGTCGCTCGCCATCGTGCTCTATGCCGCGTCCGCCCTTCCCATCCTGATCGCCGGCCTCGGCTGGGGCAATGCCAGCGCCTTCATCGCCGTCGTCGCCGGCGGCGCGACCGCCTCCGCGCTGGTCTCCTCGCATTTCGCCGCGCTGATCGTCATCATCACGCTCATTCCGGCCGGCTGGCTCAGCAACCTTGCGAATCTCGCCCGCCCCGCCTCCGAACTCGGCGGCCCGGAAGACGCGCTCGCCTGGTATCCGCTTTCCAACATCCTCGCCCATCTCGCCGTGATGGTGACGCTCGGCATGATCGCCGTCGGCGCGATCGTCGGCTACGACAGCGAGATGGCCGGCAAGCTGGTCGACATCGTCATCGAGACGCTGAAGGCGCAGGAACCGCTCTACAACCCCGATGCGGCCGCCGTCGCGCAGATGAAGTCGATCTTCGCGCTGGCGCTGCCGCTGGTGCAGGGCGCGCTGTGGGTGTTCCTGCTCTTTGCCGCCTACTATGTCGCAAGCTTCATCGTGCGCCTTTCCGGCAAGGGCCTGCGCCCGCGCGAGGACATGCCCTCGACGCTGCGCATGCACCGCAATGCGATCTTCATCTTCCTCGCCGGCCTCGTCCTCTCCTTCGTGGGCGGCGTTCCGGCGATCATCGGCGCGCTCGTCTGCGGCACCTTCGGGGCCGGCTTCGTGCTCGCCGGCTTCGCGAGCCTGCATTTCAGGACGCGCGGCAAGCCGTGGCGGCTGATTGCCCTGTGGTTCGCCTATATCTCGGTATTGCTCTTCACGATACCGGTCTTCGCCATCCTGGTCCTCGGCCTGATGGACACGCGGCGCGCCATAGCGCTGACGCCCACCAGCCCGGCGGGCCAGAAAAACCAGAATACCTGAACTCAAGAAAGGAACTCGAAATGGACGTCATTCTCCTCGAACGCATCGCCAAGCTCGGCCAGATGGGCGAGACCGTAAAGGTCCGCGACGGCTTTGCCCGCAACTACCTGCTGCCGCTCGGCAAGGCGCTGCGCGCCAACGAAGCCAACAAGAAGCGCTTCGAAGCCGAGCGTTCGACGCTCGAAGCCCGCAACCTCGAGCGCAAGTCGGAAGCCCAGAAGGTTGCCGAACAACTCGACGGCAAGTCCTTCGTCATGGTCCGCTCCGCCGGCGAAACCGGCCAGCTCTACGGTTCGGTCGCTGCCCGTGACATCATCGAAGCCCTCTCCGCCGAAGGCTTCAACATCGGCCGCAACCAGGTCGAGCTCAACACCCCGATCAAGGCGATCGGCCTGCACAAGGTCGTCCTGCACCTGCACGCCGAAGTCGAGATCGCCATCGAGCTCAACGTCGCCCGTTCGGCCGACGAAGCCGAGCGCCAGGCCAAGGGCGAAAGCCTCACCTCGGCCGACGCCATCTACGGCGTCGACGAAGATGCCCTGAAGCCGGAAGACTTCTTCGATCCGGAAGCCGACCAGGACGGCGACGAAGAATAATCAGCGAATGAGCCGGCTTCCGCCGGCTCATTTGTTTCGAGCGGATACGCTTTTCCGACGGGCCGGCATTGCCGGCCCGTCTTATTTGCGAAGAGGCAAAAAAATACGGGTTGAAATCCCGTCTTTTCCATCAATATTTATATTCCGTTAGACTGGATTGGCGGTCGGGCCGCTCCCCAGGCCGGTTTCCGACCAGACCCGTTCCGCCAGATATTTTAAGCGTGACGGAGTTTAGCGAATGAAATTCATTGTACAGGCTCTCGTTTCCCGCCTTATCGAGACCGGAAACCTGACGATCACCTACCCCGACGGAACGAGCCAAACCTATGGCGACGGCACCGGCAATCCCGTCCACATGCGCATCAATACCAGGAAGGCCCTCTGGGGGCTCGGCATCGATCCCGCCTATTACCTCGGCCATTGTTACGGCACGGGGGAGATCGATCTTCTCCAGGGCGACATGTACGGGCTGCTCAAGGCGGTCTTCACCGGCAATCCGGACTTCAAGTATTACGACACCGGCTGGAACCGCTTCCTGGAGCGCTTCCGCTACCTCTTCCGCTGGGCGCGGGAGAAGAACAGCATCGTGCGCTCGCGCAAGAACGTGCAGCACCATTACGATCTCACCGGCGCGCTCTACGACCTCTTCCTCGATCAGGACCGGCAATATTCCTGCGCCTATTTCGAGCGGCCGGACCAGACGCTGGATGATGCGCAACTCGCCAAGAAGCGCCACATCTCCGCCAAGCTCAACATCAACCGGCCGGGACAGAACGTGCTCGACATCGGCTGCGGCTGGGGCGGCATGGCTCTCTATCTCGCCCGCCAGGTCGGCGCGAAGGTCACGGGCGTCACGCTCTCCGACGAGCAGCACGCCATCGCCGTCAAGCGCGCGAGCGATGCCGGCCTTTCCGACGAGGTGAAGTTCCTGCTGCAAGACTATCGCAACACGGAAGGACCCTTCGACCGCATCGTCTCCGTCGGCATGTTCGAGCATGTCGGCCGGCCGAACTACCTCACCTTCTTCAGGAAGAGCGCCTCGCTCCTCAAGCGCGACGGGGTGATGCTGCTGCACACGATCGGCCGCACGGACCAGCCGACCGCCAACAACCCGTTCATCGAGAAGTACATCTTCCCCGGCGGCTATATCCCCGCGCTTTCCGAGGTGATGCAGGCGGTGGAGAAGAGCGGGCTTGCCGTGACGGATGTCGAGATCCTGCGGCTGCACTATGCCGAGACGCTGCGGCACTGGCGCGAGCGTTTCATGGCGCGGCGCGAGGAGGCCAAGGCGATCTACGACGAGAAGTTCTGCCGCATCTGGGAGTTCTATCTCGCCGCCTCGGAAAGCGCGTTCCGCTGGCAGAACCTCGTGGTCTTCCAGCTCCAGCTCGCGCATGACCAGCAGGCCGTGCCGCTGACCCGCGAATATATCGGGCGCGGCGAGGATTGCCTGAAGGCGCATGAGGCAAACCCGAAGGGCGAGCGCCGCGGCGCCCGGCAGTTTCCGCAGGAGGCATCGTTGTAGATTCGCCCCAGTCAAACCGGAAGGTGGCAGGCCCGGAAGATTCCGGCTTGCCGCCTTCGGCGCGCCTGTGGAAAAGTCTAACACCGGGCCTAAAGGACGCGGCAGGCGCGCATGCGGCCGGAACCGCTTGACCCTCGGGCGCAAAGGACCCAAACCACGGGGCTTCAGGCAACAGGGACGGGAGATTCGGGACGATGAACGATGCCGTGCGCAAGTTGAGCGGGGCCGGTCGCGAAGCACCGGAGGCGCATCACCGCGAGGCGCCGAACAACGTCGAGGCGGAACAGGCGCTGCTCGGCGCGATCCTCGTCAACAACGACGCCTATTACCGCGTCTCGGACTTCCTCAAGCCGATCCATTTCCACGAGCCCCTGCACCGCAAGATCTACGAGCTTGCCGGCGACACGATCCGCATGGGCAAGATCGCGACAACGATCACGCTGAAGACCCATCTTCCGGCGGACGGCAAGGTCGGCGACCTGACGATCCCGCAATATCTCGCCCGTCTTGCCGCCGAGGCCGTGACGATCATCAACGCGGAAGACTATGGCCGGGCGATCTACGACCTGGCGCTGCGCCGCTCGCTGATCACCATCGGCGAGGACATGGTCAACATCGCCTATGACGCGCCGCTCGACATGCCGCCTCAGAACCAGATCGAGGACGCCGAGCGCCGCCTCTTCGAGCTGGCCGAGACCGGCCGCTACGACGGCGGCTTCCAGTCGTTCAACGACGCGGTGGCGCAGGCGATCGACATGGCCGGCCAGGCCTTCGAGCGCGACGGCTCGCTCTCGGGCATTTCCACCGGCATCCACTCGCTCGACGGCCGCATGGGCGGCCTGCAGCGCTCGGACCTTATCGTGCTTGCCGGTCGTCCCGGCATGGGCAAGACCTCGCTTGCCACCAACATCGCCTACAATATCGCCGCCTCCTATGAGCCGGAAGTGCAGGCGGACGGCTCGTTCAAGGCGAGGAACGGCGGCGTCGTCGGCTTCTACTCGCTGGAAATGTCCTCCGAACAGCTCGCCACCCGTATCATTTCGGAACAGACGGAAGTCTCCTCCTCGAAGATCCGCCGCGGCGACATTTCCGAGGCCGATTTCGAAAAGCTCGTCGCCTGCTCGCAGATGATGCAGAAGGTGCCGCTCTATATCGACCAGACGGGCGGCATCTCGATTGCCCAGCTTTCCGCCCGCGCCCGCCGCCTGAAGCGCCAGCGCGGCCTCGATTGCCTCGTGGTGGACTATATCCAGCTCATGACCGGCTCGGGCAAGTCCAGCGACAATCGCGTGCAGGAGATCACCCAGATCACCACAGGCCTGAAGGCGCTCGGCAAGGAGCTGAATGTTCCGATCATCGCCCTCTCCCAGCTCTCCCGTCAGGTGGAAAGCCGCGAGGACAAGCGCCCGCAGCTCTCCGACCTTCGCGAATCGGGCTCCATCGAACAGGACGCCGACGTGGTGCTCTTCGTGTTCCGCGAGGAATACTATGTGAAGAACCTCGAGCCGCGCGACGAGTTCGACCCGAAATACGAGGAATGGAAGATGAAGTTCGAAGCGGTGAAGGGCACCGCGGACGTCATCATCGCAAAGCAGCGTCACGGACCCACCGGCACGGTGAAGCTCGCCTTCCAGTCGGAGTACACCCGCTTCACCGATCTCGCCGATCCGTCCTTCACCCAGTACGAGCACTGAGGGAAATCGTGGGGCCTTCGCCGCCTCACTTCTTCTGAAAGGCCGGCGCCTTGCAATAGTCCGCGACGATGGCGAGGGCGCGTTTGCCGCGCGCCTTCTGGTCCGCGTCCGTCATCGGCAGATCGAGGCGGTCGGCGCAGGTCTCGTCCGCGGCGGTACCGTCTCCGGAAAGCGACATCCGGCTCGAACAGTATAGCCCCTCGCCCGTCAGCACAACCTGCTCGGCCCGCGGAGCATCGAGGGGAAGCGGGTTGGTCTCCGCGATCATGTCGTCGACCGAGGCATAGGCCGTGGCGGCGGTGACGCGGCCGAGATCGACGAGGCCGAGGGTCAGCGTCGCCCATTTGTCGGGAAACTGCAGGGCGGAGATCGTCCGCGCCCGGCAGGGCGCGCCGGAGACTTCAAGCCGCGTCACCAGCCGCGGCGCATCGGGATTTTCGACGATCGAGTAATAGACATCGGCGCCCTTGTCGCGCTCGGGTTCCGCCCCGTCCTGGGCAAGGCCGAGCAGCACGGCATGCGCCTCGCGCATTTCAGCGTCGGTCGGCGGGGGCGCCGCGGCGACCGACGCCGGAAAGGCAAAGGTGATCGCCCCCAAGGTCGTTGCCACTCTGCGCCACATGCTGTTTCCCCTTTTGGTGGCGCACCATAAAGAGCGCCTTTTGCACCGGCAATGGCGCGCTCCGGCATATTGCCGCCATGGTCAACAGGCTGTATTCAGAACCATGAGCCCACACCATTCCCACGCGCGTTCCACCCTGCCCGTCGCCGGTGAGGATCATGCCCGCCTGACGATCGACCTTTCGGCGCTCGCCGATAACTGGCGCGCCATGGCGCGGCGCTCCGGCGCGGCGCGCACGGCGGCCGTGCTGAAGGCCGACGGCTACGGCATCGGGCTGGAGCATGCCGGCCGGACCTTCCATCACGCCGGCGCCCGCGACTTCTTCGTCGCCACTCCGGCGGAGGGCGCGACGCTGCGCGCCATCCTGCCGGATGTCCGCATCTACGTCCTCTCCGGCATGTGGGCCGGCTCGGAACGCCTCTTCTTCGAATTCGACCTCGTGCCCGTCATCGTCTCGGAAGAACAGCTCGTCGTCTTCATGGCGGCGGTTTCCGAAGGGTGCGACCATCCCTGCGTGCTGCATGTCGATACCGGCATGAACCGGCTCGGCCTTCGGGTCGAGGACGCGCTGGCGCTGGCGGGCGACGCCGCGCGACCGGCGAGTTTCGCGCCGATCATGCTGCTGAGCCACCTTGCCTGCGCCGACGAGCCAGCCCATCCGCTCAACCGCCAGCAGCTGCAAAGGTTCCGCAGCGTCGTCGCGGCCTTCGACGACATCGACGCCAGCCTTGCCAATTCGGCGGGCATTTTTCTCGGCGAGGACTATCACTTCACCCTCACCCGGCCCGGCATCGCGCTCTATGGCGGCAGCGCCGTCAACGGCGTCGACAACCCGATGAAACCGGTCGTCACCGCCGAGGCGCGCATCCTCCAGGTGCGCGAGGCGAAGGCCGGGGAGAGCGTCAGCTACGGCGCGACACCGCTTGCCCGCGACAGCCGCATCGCCATCGCCGCCATCGGCTATGCGGACGGCTACATGCGCACGCTCGGTGCCGGCGTTCCGCTGCGCGCGGCCGGCATTGCCGGAGCGAACGGCGTGCTGCACGGGCGTACCGTGCCGCTGATCGGCCGCGTCACCATGGACCTCACCCATTTCGACGTCACCGACCTGCCGCCCGGCAGCGTGCGGGCCGGCGACTTCATCGAGCTCTTCGGCCGCGCCATGCCGATCCAGGACGTCGCGCGCGCCGCCGGCACCGTCGACTACGAGCTCCTCACCAGCCTCGGCAACCGCTACGAACGACGCTATGAGACGGTGAAAAAATAGGACACGTTCCTGTTTTGTGCTATGGGCTTGCTGGCGATTCCAACGTCAGCATCAGAAGCGAGATCCGATGGCGAAAGCCCGCACCCAATTCGTCTGCCAGAACTGCGGCACCGCGCATTCCCGCTGGGTCGGGAAATGCGAGGGCTGCGGCGAATGGAACACCGTGGTCGAGGAAGACCCGATGGGCGGCATCGGCGCCGGCCCCGGCAAGGTGCCGAAGAAGGGCCGCCCCGTCGCGCTCACCACGCTTTCCGGCGAGACGGAGGAGGCGCCGCGCATCCACACCGGCATCGCGGAACTCGACCGGGCGACCGGCGGCGGCTTCGTGCGCGGCTCGGCGGTGCTGATCGGCGGCGATCCCGGCATCGGCAAGTCGACGCTGCTGATGCAGTCCGCCGCCGCCCTCTCGCGGCAGGGACACCGCATCATCTATGTCTCCGGGGAAGAGGCCGTCGCGCAGGTGCGCCTTCGCGCCCAGCGCCTGCACGCGCACGAGACGGACGTGCTGCTCGCCGCCGAGACCAATGTAGAGGACATCCTCGCCACCGTCGGCGAGGGCAAGCGGCCGGACCTCGTCATCATCGATTCGATCCAGACGCTGTGGAGCGACACGGCCGAGGCCGCGCCCGGCACGGTGACGCAGGTCAGGACCGGCGTGCAGGCGATGATCCGCTTCGCCAAGCAGACGGGCGCGGCCATGGTGCTGGTCGGCCATGTCACCAAGGAAGGCCAGATCGCCGGTCCCCGCGTCGTCGAGCACATGGTCGACGCCGTGCTCTATTTCGAGGGCGACCGCGGCCACCACTACCGCATCCTGCGCACGGTGAAGAACCGCTTCGGCCCGACCGACGAGATCGGCGTCTTCGAAATGTCCGACCGGGGACTGCGCGAAGTCTCCAACCCGTCCGAACTCTTCCTCGGCGAGCGCAATGCCAAATCGCCGGGCGCGGCCGTCTTCGCCGGCATGGAGGGCACGCGACCGGTGCTGGTCGAGGTGCAGGCGCTGGTCGCGCCCACCTCGCTCGGCACGCCGCGCCGGGCCGTCGTCGGCTGGGATTCGGCGCGGCTCTCGATGATCCTCGCGGTGCTGGAGGCCCATTGCGGCGTCAGGCTCGGCCAGCACGACGTCTATCTCAACGTCGCCGGCGGCTACCGCATCTCGGAGCCAGCGGCGGACCTCGCGGTAGCCTCCGCGCTGGTTTCCTCGCTCGCCGGACTTGCCCTTCCCGCCGATTGCGTCTATTTCGGCGAAGTCAGCCTGTCGGGCGCCATTCGTCCGGTTGCGCACACCGCCCAGCGCCTTAAAGAAGCCGAAAAGCTGGGTTTTTCGCAGGCCGTGCTGCCCGCCGGTTCCGCCGAGCTGCCCAAGGGGGCCGGTGGCCGCTGGAGCGAGATCGAAAGCCTGCCGGATCTGGTGGCGCGCATTGCCGGATCGAAGAACGCCCTCAAGCGGGAAGACGAGGACGTCTGACGCCCTCCGGCGAAAGAGAAAGCCCTGTGGGAAACATGGCTTCATGTGTGTCGAACCGGGACGGCGACGGCGCCTTCCGCTAAGTTAGCCCCGCACGGGGACATGTAAGCTAGCCCCGCATGGGGCATATAAGTTGGCCCCGCATGGGGGCATGGGGCCCGGCGACATTTCGGGTTTGGAGTAGGACGAACATGCCCATCACAATTCTCGACGGTATCGTCATCGGCGTTGCCCTGTTCTCCGCCGTTCTGGCGATGGTGCGCGGCTTCTCGCGCGAAGTGCTCTCCGTCGCAAGCTGGGTGGGCGCCGCCGCGGCCGCCTACTTCCTCTATCCGGTGCTGGTTCCCTATGCGAAGAACTACACGACGAGCGACACGGTCGCGCTGGCGGGCTCGGCCGGCGCCGTCTTCCTCGTCGCGCTCATCGTGATCTCCTTCATCACCATGCGCATCGCCGACTTCATCATCGACAGCCGTATCGGTGCGCTGGACCGCACGCTCGGCTTCCTGTTCGGCGCGGCCCGCGGCATCCTGCTCGTCGTCGTCGCCATGCTGTTCTTCAACTGGCTGGTCGCGCCGCAGCAGCAGCCGGTCTGGGTCACCACCGCCAAGTCGAAGCCGCTGCTCGACAATCTCGGCTCGCGCCTCGTGGCGCTGCTGCCGGAAGACGCCGACGCGACGATCCTCGACCGCCTGCGCGGCAAGAAGACCGAGGGCGAAGGCGGCGCGGAAGAGCCGGACGGCACAACGGGCGGCGGCACCAGCCCGGCACCCGCCGAAGACACGCCCGCCACGAACGGATAAACACCAGGGGAGCCGCCGCTCGCGAGAATTGATGAAGGCAGGCTCCCCGATTTTTTGGTAGGATAGACAATCGCCACTGACGCTTCCGGGCCTCGGTGGCAAATGCTTTCGGCGATACCCATATGGGCCTCGCCGGGGCGATGAACCACCGAGTACCAGCGCAACCTCCTACGGTCCCGAGCAAAGGCTTGCAGCAATGAGCGATTTTGAGTTCCCCGGCCGCCACGACGACGATCTCGACGGCGATACGCTTCATGAGGAATGCGGCGTCTTCGGCATTCTCGGCCATCCCGAGGCGGCCACGCTGACGGCGCTGGGCCTGCACGCGCTCCAGCATCGCGGCCAGGAAGCGGCGGGCATCGTCTCCTTCGACGGCAAGCAGTTCCACACCGAAAAGCACATGGGTCTCGTAGGCGACCACTATACGAACCCGGTGACGCTGGCCAAGCTCCCCGGCAACATCGCCGTCGGCCACACGCGCTATTCCACCACCGGGGAAGTGGCGCTGCGCAACGTGCAGCCGCTCTTCGCGGAGCTGGAAGTCGGCGGCATCGCCGTCGCCCATAACGGCAACTTCACCAACGGCCTGACGCTGCGCCGGCAGCTGATTGCCGGCGGCGCGATCTGTCAGTCGACCTCCGACACGGAAGTCGTGCTGCACCTCATCGCCCGCTCGCGCTACACCAACACCACCGACCGCTTCATCGACGCCATCCGCCAGATGGAAGGCGGTTATTCGATGCTCGGCATCACCCGCACCAAGCTGATCGCCGCACGCGACCCCACGGGCATCCGCCCGCTCGTCATGGGCGAGCTCGATGGTAAGCCGATCTTCGCCTCCGAGACCTGCGCGCTCGACATCATCGGCGCGAAATACATCCGCGACGTGGAGAACGGCGAGATCGTCGTCTGCGAAATCCAGCCGGATGGCTCGATCAGCATCGAGGCGAAGAAGTCGGGCAATGCCCAGCCGGAACGCCTCTGCCTCTTCGAATATGTCTATTTCGCCCGCCCCGATTCCGTCGTCGGCGGCCGCAGCGTCTATGTGGCGCGCAAGAACATGGGCATCAACCTCGCCAAGGAGCACCCGGTCGAGGGCGACGTCGTCGTGCCGGTGCCGGACGGCGGCACGCCAGCGGCACTCGGCTATGCGCAGGAGAGCGGCATCCCGTTCGAATACGGCATCATCCGCAACCATTATGTCGGGCGCACCTTCATCGAGCCGACGCAGCAGATCCGCGCCTTCGGCGTGAAGCTGAAGCATTCGGCCAACCGCGCGATGATCGCCGGCAAGCGCGTCATCCTCGTCGACGATTCGATCGTGCGCGGCACGACGTCGCTGAAGATCGTGCAGATGATCCGCGATGCCGGCGCAAAGGAAGTGCATATCCGCGTCGCCAGCCCGATGATCTTCTATCCGGACTTCTACGGCATCGACACGCCGGATCGCGACAAGCTGCTCGCCAACCAGTACACGGACGTCAAGGCGATGGCGGAGTATATCGGTGCGGATTCGCTGGAGTTCATCTCCATCGACGGCCTCTACCGCGCCGTCGGCGGCGAGGACCGCAACCCGGCCCGGCCGCAGTTCACCGACCATTACTTCACCGGCGACTATCCGACGCGCCTCCTTGACAAGGAAGGCGAGACGATGGGACGGAAGGTCTCGGTTCTGGCAAGCAACGGATAATTGAAGACATCATGAGCATCGACCTGAAGGGCCGCCTCGCGCTGGTCACCGGCGCCTCGCGCGGCATCGGCTATTTCACCGCCCTCGAACTGGCGAAGGCGGGCGCGCATGTCATCGCCTGCGCCCGCACCGTTGGGGGGCTGGAAGAGCTGGACGACGCGATCAAGCAGGCCGGCGGCAGCGCGACGCTGGTGCCCTTCGACCTTGCCGACATGGCGGCCATCGACAAGCTCGGCGGCTCGATCTTCGAACGCTGGGGCAAGCTCGACATCCTCGTCGCCAATGCCGGCGTGCTCGGCACGATCTCGCCCATCGGCCATGTCGAGGCGAAGGTCTTCGAGAAGGTGATGACCATCAACGTCACCGCGACCTGGCGCCTCATCCGCTCGCTCGAGCCGCTGCTGCTGAAGTCGGACGCCGGCCGCGCCGTCATCCTCTCTTCCAGCGCCGCGCACAAGTGCAAGCCCTTCTGGGGCCCCTACTCCGCCTCCAAGGCCGCCGTGGAAGCCCTTGCCCGCACCTGGGCCGGCGAGACGCAGCGCACGGCCCTGCGCATCACCTCGCTCGACCCCGGCGCCACCCGCACCGCCATGCGCGCGCAGGCCGTGCCGGGCGAGGACCCGTCGACGGTGCAGCACCCTTCCGAGGTGGCGAAGGCTATCCTTTCGCTGGTCTCGCCGGATTTCACGGAGACCGGCAAGCTCTTCGAGATGCGCAAGGGGCGTTTGCTGGATTACCGGCTGCCGGAATAGTTCGGGCACGGGCATAGCCCCTCATCCGCCTGCCGGCACCTTCTCCCCGCAAGCGGGGAGAAGGATTGTCGTGGCACGGTTCTGCCATCCACACGGTTGCGAATTGCTGGAAGCCGGATCGGCATAAGTCTTCGCCCCGCTTGCGGGGAGAAGGTGCCGGCAGGCGGATGAGGGGCAGTTCCCTACTCCCTACTCCCTACTCCCTATTCTCTATTCCCCGACCACCGTCGTCACCTCCACCGAAAGCCCCGGCGCGAGATATTTCGCAAGGTCCTGCCCCTCGTCGATGGCGATGCGGACGGGGATGCGCTGGGCGATCTTGGTGAAGTTGCCGGTGGCGTTGTCCGGCTTGATGACGCTGAATTCCGAGCCGGCGGCCGGCGAGAAGCGCTCGACATGGCCGGTCAGGGTGGCGTGCTTCAGCGCGTCGACGCTGACCTTCACCTTCTGGCCGGGCTTGATATAGGCAAGCTGGGTTTCCTTGAAATTGGCGATGACCCAGGTGTCCTGCGGCACGACGGCCATGAGCTGCGTGCCGGCGGCGACATATTGGCCGAGCTTCACGCCCACCTCGCCGACGGCGCCGTCGCGCGGCGCAGTGATGACGGTGTTGGAAAGGTCGATCTTGGCAAGCTCGACCGAAGCCTCCGCGCCCGCCACCGCGGCGCGCAGCGAATCGCGGCCGACGATGATCGTCTGGAGGTCCTGCCGGGTGACTTCGAGATTGGCTTCGGCCTGCACGACGGCGGCCTCGGCCTGATCGAACTGGGTGCGGCTCTGCTCGCGGTCGCTCTGGGTGGCGATGCCCTTGTCGGACAGTTCCTCGATGCGGTTCCAGTTCTCCTGCGCGCGGCGCTTTGCGGCGCTGGCGCTGGCGAGCGCCGCATCGCTGGCGCCGATGCGCGCCTTGGCGGCGTTTTCCTGCTGCTCGGAATTGGCGAGCGCCGCCTTCTGGCTGGCGAGCGTCGCCTCGGCCTGCGCCACCTTCTGGCGGTAGATGCGGTCGTCGAGGCGGGCGAGCACGGCGCCGGCCTTCACGGGCTCGTAGTCCTTGACCGTGACGTCGGTGACATAGCCGGCGAGCTGCGGACTGATCAGCGTGACGTAGCCGCGCACATAGGCATTGTCGGTCGTCTGGACATCGCTGGAGAAGGGCGGCAATTGCCAGGCGTAGAGAACGGCGCCGATGCCGGCGATGCCGAGGAGGATGGCGACGCCGGTCGCCGTGTTGCGGATATATGTCTTCATTGCGGGGTCAACCTTCAACGGCCGCCTGCCCTTCGGGGCGGGCGGCGGCCTCCTTGATGCGGATGTAAAGCCAGTGAATGACGAGCGCGACGGCGGCGCCGACCGCCAGAAGCGCGATGATGAGGAATGCGTCGTTGTGGGCCAGCACGTTGGCCTCGCGCGTCACCTGCTGGCCGAGCAGCGCGACGCCCTCCGCCTTGAGCACGGCGGGGTCGGTGATGATACGGCCATAGGCGGCGGAAAGCTGCGAGACGCGGTTTGCGACCAGCGGGTCGGCGAGCGTCATCGACTGGGCGAGCATGTTGGAATGGAACTTCTCGCGCAGCGTGATGAAGGAGCCGAACAGCGCCGAGCCGGCCAGCCCTCCGAGGCTTTGCGTCACCAGGAAGACGACGATGAAGCTCAGGATGTATTGCGGGCCCTTGCGCAGCGCCATGGTGAAGCCGGCGGCGATGGCCGGCGGCATGAAGAGGCTGCCGCCGACCGCGATCATCGACTGGCTCAGATACATCTGCCCGGGCCGCGTGAGGTTCGTCGCATGGCTGTCGAGAAAGGCGCCGATGCCGATGAAGAGCAGCGCGGCCATGTGGATGCCGGGCTCCCGCCCGGGCTTGAGAATCGCCGCGCAGGCAAGCCCGCCCGCGACGGTGGCGAGCGCCACGATGCCGTAGAGGCCGGTCAGCTGGTCGTTCTGCAGGCCGATGATCTGGAAGAAATTGCTGGCGACGGCGGTCTGCTCGGCCAGCATCAGCCGGAACAGCACCAGCACCGCGCCGACATGCAGCACCTCGCGGCTGGCGAGCCAGCGCAGGTCGATCAGCGGCTTCTCTCGGTTCAGCTCCAGCACGGCGGCGATGGTGAGCGCGGCGATCATGACCACCAGCAGCTCGCCGAGCCACCGCGCCTCCAGCCACCAATAGATCCGTCCGGTGACGAGCACGACGGCGCCCGAGCCGAAGCCGATGGCGATGAAGATGTAGCTGACGATGTCACGCTTCTCGATGACCTTGGCGCGCGGGATCGGCGTCAGCGGCAGGAGGTAGATCGCCGCGAAGGCGAGCATGGCGAGCGCCAGTTCGAGCTGGAGCAGCGCCCGCACGCCGCCGAGGTCGATCAGTGTCGGCGAGATGAAGCGGGTCAGCGGCGGGGCAAGGCTGATATTGGTGAGCGCCAGCGAAATGCCGACCGTCAGCTTGCGGGCCGGCGGAAAGGCCTCCAGCATATAGAGGAAGCCGAGCGAGGAAAGCGGCGCGGCGGCGATGCCGGCGAAGAAGCGCAGCACGATCGCCGAACGCAGATCGGTGATGAAGATGTGCAGCGCCGCGACGACGAGGAAGACGGCGATGCCGAGCTCGGCGAAATGGCGCAGGCCGTACTGGTTGCGGATCTTGATGAGGGCGATCGACAGCGAGGCGTTGGGCGCCATATAGGCCGCCATCAGCCAGACCGCCTCGGCGCTGGTGGCGCCGAACGGGCCCTGAAGCTGGGGGATATTGGCGGCCACGAGGTTCATGCCGAAGCCCTGCGTGAGGGCCAGCAGCGTCGAGGCGGCCATGTAGGCGGCGGCGCGCGCGGGCGGCATCGGCGGGGGAGCTGGCGGCGGGGCGGCCGGCGGCGCCTCCACCGGCTCCGGTGGCTCGCCCTCCGCGCCGCGATCCCCGTTGTCGGGCGCGGTGCTCATGCGTCGACGCTCTCCCGACAGCTCTTTGCGATGTTCTCGGCCATAGTGGCGAAGACCTTGACCGTGGTGGACATGTCGCCGGCCGGGATGCTCTTCAGCACGTCGGCGCGCAGCGATCTGGCAAGGTCCAGCACCTCCTCCGCCACCTGGGCGCCGTAGGGCGTCATGGCGATCTGCTTGGCGCGGCGGTCGCCTTCGACGGCCTGCCGCTCGATGAAGCCCTGCTTTTCCATGCCGTCGAGCAGGCGAACGAGGGTCGGCGTCTCGATATCGAGTTCGTCGGCAAGTTCCCGCTGGTTGAGCTGCACGCCGCGGCCGAGGATGAGCAGCGCGCGGGCGCGCGGCAGCGTCAGCCCCCTCTCCTTCACGCGGGCGTCGAACAGCGCGCGCATCTTGCGCTGGACGCGGGAGAGATCGTCGAGGAGGCGTTCGCGCGGATCGGTCGTGCTCATCTTGCCAGTCTCATTGCTAGTCTCAATATTATTAGCTCACTATCTATTTGATAGCTATCTACCCGACCGCCTGGCAAAAATCAAGCCCTGCCCACGGGGTGTGGACAGGGCTTCAAGGGATTCACGCGGATGTGATGGCGGAAGCCGGCTCAGGGGCCGTCGGCCTCCTCGGGGAATTCGCTTGCGCCATGGGTCGAAGGCGTCGTCCAGCCGCCGTACTTGCGCTGCCAGGAGCGCGCGCCGAACGGCAGGGTCGCGAGATAGGCGACGACCGTCACAACCATGGTCTCCCAGGTGAAGCTCATCAGCGTCGCGACATAGATGACGACGAGCAGGATCGCCGGCAGGACGAGATCGCGGCGGATGCGGCTGCCCTCGGACTTGCCGGACCAGACCGGCAGGCGGCTGACCAGCAGGAAGCCGATCAGCACCGTATAGCCGGAGGCGAGGAAGGCGAAGAGCGGGCTCGGCGCGATGCCGAGGAAACCAAGATAGACGGGCAGCAGCACGAGCATGGCGCCGGCGGGCGCCGGCACGCCGACGAAATATTCCGACTGCCACTTCGCCTTGGTCTCGCGCTCCGCCATGACATTGAAGCGCGCGAGGCGAAGGCCCGCGGCGATGGCGTAGATCAGCGCGGCGATCCAGCCGAAGGAGCGCGCCTGATCGAGAATGAAGACATAGAGCACCAGGGCGGGCGCCACGCCGAAATTGACGATGTCGGCGAGCGAATCCATCTGCCCGCCGAACTTGGACGTCGCCTTCAGCAGGCGCGCGACGCGGCCGTCGATGCCGTCGAGAAAGGCGGCGAGCAGCACCATGCCGACGGCGAGTTCGTAACGGTTCTCGAAGGCGAGCCGGATACCGGTGAGGCCCGCACAGATGGCGAGAACCGTGATGACATTCGGAATGATGATGCGCAGCGGGATTTCACGCAGGCGCGGACCCCTGGCCTCGTCATTCGGGCCATTGGGCTCATAGGGCGGAAACGGAGTGTCCATCGCTTATCGCTTTGTTCGTGTCCTTGGCAGCGGCCGTTCCAGTCTAGATAAGCCGCTGCGACGAATGGTCAATCATTCAGCCGCGACGGCTGATGACCGGGCCTTTGGCCGAGCCGAATTCGGCAAGCACCGTCTCCCCGGCGATCGCCGTCTGGCCGACGCTGACGCGCGGCTCGGCGCCGGCCGGCAGGAAGACGTCGAGCCGCGAGCCGAAGCGGATGAGGCCGAAGCGCTCGCCGGCCTCCAGGCTGTCATTCATTGCGGTCCAGCAGAGGATGCGGCGGGCGACGAGGCCGGCGATCTGCACGACGCCGATCCGCCCATGGGCGCTTTCGATGACGAGACCGTTGCGCTCGTTCTCCTGGCTCGCCTTGTCGAGGTCGGCATTGAGGAACTTGCCGGCGCGATAGGCGACGCGCGAGACGCGGCCGCGCATCGGCGCGCGGTTCACATGGCAGTTGAAGACGTTCATGAAGACCGAGATACGCATCATCGGCTGATCGCCGAGCTCCAGCTCGGCCGGCGGCGTCACCATGGCGATGGCCGAAACGCGGCCGTCTGCCGGCGAGATGACGAGGTCGTCGTCCTGCGGCGTCATGCGCTCGGGATCGCGGAAGAAATAGGCGCACCAGGCCGTCAGGATGAAGCCGATCCACATCAGCGGCTCCCAGAGGAGACCGAGAAGCAGCGACACGACGAAGAAGGCCGCCACGAACTTCCAGCCCTCCCGATGAATCGGCACCAGGGTGCTGCGTATCGTATCGACCAAACTCATCTTCCGACGTCTCCTGATAATTTCACGCCATCGACCTAGCGTGAAAAGCCCGCCGGGGCAATGCGGCGCAGTGGATAGACCCCGGACGCGGGGCCTGGCGTATGTGGTTTCGATGGGAAACCGGGCGGGATACCCCCCTCTGCCCTGCCGGGCATCTCCCCCACAAGGGGGGAGATTGGATGGGGCACCGTTTCAAGCCACCATCAGCGTTGCAATTTGAGCAAAGTGCTCGCCTCTTGCCGATCTCCCCCCTTGTGGGGGAGATGCCCGGCAGGGCAGAGGGGGGTATCCCGCATTGACAGAGCAGCTGACGGAAGTGGACACTCATCATCATTGCGGGAGGCAAAGCCATGAGCGCAGAGACGGAGAAACAGCCCCTTCTCAGCGGCGCGGAACCGGTCCTGTATGTGACCGACTTTCCCGCCGCCCTCGCCTTCTACACGCAGAAGCTCGGCTTTGCCGTGGACTTCACCTATGGCGCCCCGCCCTTTTACGGCGTCGTGCAGCGGGACCGGGCACGGCTCTGCCTGCGGCTCGTGGAGGAGCCGGTCTTTGCCGGAGACGTGCGGGAGCGCGAGGAACTGCTGTCGGCGTCGATCACGCTCGACAGCGCGACGGCCATCGAGCGGCTCTTCCTCGACTATCAGGCGAAGGGCGTGCCCTTCCACCTGACGCTGACGACGCAGCCGTGGGGCGCGAGGAACGTCATCGTCCGCGATCCGGACGGCAACCTGATCCTCTTTGCAGCCCCCGGCGACTGATCACTCCGCCGCCGGCACGCCGCGCGTGACGATGCCGAGATCGTCGCTCTCGCGCACCTGCTTCAGTCGCTCCTCGGCCTGCACGGCCTCGCGCTGGCGGTTCCACATAGAGGCGTAGAGGCCGTCGTCGCGCTGCATCAGCTCGCCATGCGTGCCGCGTTCGGCGATCGCGCCGTCCTTGAGCACGATGATCTCGTCGGCCGAGATGACGGTGGAGAGGCGGTGGGCGATGACCAGCGTGGTGCGGTTCTTCGAGACCACATCGAGCGCCGCCTGGATTTCCTGCTCGGTGCGGGTGTCGAGCGCCGAGGTCGCCTCGTCGAGGATGAGGATCGGCGGGCTCTTCAGGATCGTGCGGGCGATGGCGACGCGCTGCTTCTCGCCGCCGGAAAGCTTCAGGCCGCGCTCGCCGACCATCGCCTTGAAGCCGCCCGGCAAGTGGCGGATGAAGGGGCCGATCTGCGCGGCTTCGGCGGCGGCCGTGACCTCCTCGTCGGAGGCTTCGGGGCGGCCGTAGCGGATATTGTAGGCGATGGTGTCGTTGAAGAGCACGGTGTCCTGCGGCACCATGCCGATGACCTTGCGCAGGCTCTTCTGCGTGACATCCCGCACATCCTGCCCGTCGATGGTGATCGCCCCCTCCTGCACGTCGTAGAAACGATAGAGCAGGCGCGAGAGCGTCGACTTGCCCGCGCCGGAGGGGCCGACGACGGCGACGGTCTTGCCGGCCGGCACGTCGAAGGAGATGCCCTTGAGGATCGGCCGCGCTGGATCGTAGGCGAAATGCACGTCCCTGAAGGAGATCGCGCCGTCCGTGACGGCAAGCGCCGTCGCGCCCGGCCTGTCCTGCACCTCTTCTTCGACTTCCAGCAGATCGAACATCTGCTCGATATCGGTGAGGCCCTGGCGGATCTCGCGGTAGACGAAGCCGATGAAATTGAGCGGGATGGCCAGCTGGATCAGCATGGCATTGATGAAGACGAAGTCGCCGACCGTCTGCTCGCCGCGCTGCACGGCAAGCGCGGACATCGCCATCATCACCGCCATGCCGACGCCGAAGATCAGCGCCTGGCCGAAGTTGAGCCAGCCGAGCGAGGTCCAGACCTGGGTGGCGGATTTCTCGTAGCGCTCCATGGACTGGTCGAAGCGGCGGGCCTCCATCTCCTCGTTGCCGAAATACTTCACCGTCTCGAAGTTGAGGAGCGAATCGATGGCCTTGGTGTTGGCCTCCGTGTCGCTGTCGTTCATCGCGCGGCGGATGGAAATGCGCCAGTCGCTCGCCCGGACGGTGAACCAGATATAGAGACAGACCGTGACGGCGGTGACGAGCAGGTATTGCAGGCCATAACCGCGCCAGAAGACGGCGGCGGTCAAAAGGAACTCGATGAAGGTCGGCACGCTGTTGAGGATCGTGAAGCGCACGATCGTCTCGATACCCTTGGTGCCGCGCTCGATGACGCGCGACAGGCCGCCGGTGCGCCGCTCCAGATGGAAGCGCAGCGACAGGCGATGCAGGTGCACGAAGGTGCGGTAGGCGAGCTGGCGCACGGCATATTGCCCGACGCTGGCAAAGAGCGCGTCACGAAGCTGGTTGAGGCCGGCCTGCACGATGCGCGCGCCGTTATAGGCGAGCACCAGCATGACGGCGCCGAGCAGGAAGGCGGGCAGCAGGCCGACGGCGTCGGGCTTGTTGTTCAGTGCATCCGTCGCCCATTTGAAGAAATAGGGAACGAGCAGCAGCACGATCTTGGAGGCGAGCAGGAAGACCGATGCCCAGACCACGCGCATCTTCAGGTCCGGCCGATCGGAGGGCCACATATAGGGCCAGAGGTTCATCAGCGTCTGGAGGAGATTGCTGTGGTCGGCCGAAACCGTCTTTTTCGTCGTCGTCGCCACGCTGGCCTCCGCCGGACGCCAACCGCCCGCTCTCGTCTTGCTGCCCGTGAAAAGCGTCGTTCGACGCCTTTCAGCCTTCGTCTTCACGCAATCGCGCATGGAATGAAATACGGCGCCCGGTGGGGCGCCGCATAGCGGAGATAGGACCTTGCCGGCCGTTTCGCAACGGCCGGCAGGAAATAACGGCCGTCAATTCCCGCGCATATGCTTGCGGTGCATCTTCTCGGCCTCGGCGTCGGTCTCCATGGTCTTGTCCGGCACGCCGAAGACCTGGCCGGGGATGATGCGGTCCGGGTTGGCGATCTGGTCCTCGTTGGCGAGGTAGATCGTGGTGTAGCGCACGCCCTTGCCGTAGATGCGGCGGGAGATCTGCCACAGCGTATCGCCGCGGCGGATGATGACCGAAGTCTTGCTCTCCTTGAGCGGCGCCTGCTCGACCGTTTCCGGCTCCCCGGCGACAGCCTCGCCGCCCGTGGAGGCCGCGGCCTGGCCGCCCGATGCCGCACCGCTTTCGGTGCCCGCAGCGGTGGAAGCGCCCTCGCCTGCAGCCGCGCCATCGGTTGCCGTGGCACCGTTGGTCGCAGCAGAGCCGTCCGTCGCGGCGGCGGCGCCCTGCGTCGCGGTTGCAACGGCATTGGCGGCGGCGGTCAGCGAGGGCATGCCCTCGAGCGCGACGAGCGCCTGCTGGTAGGCTTCCTTGCCCGCGCCGGCAGGCACGGCGGCAAGGCGGTCGAGCGCGGTCGCGGCCCAGCCCTTCAGCTCCTCGATGGCGGCCTTGACGTCGGCGGCGGTATCGGCCGGCGGCACGAAGCCGGTGAGGCGCATCAGCGCGCTTTCGAGCGCCGTGCGGCCCGTCTGTATCTCCGCCGCCGTGGCATTCCTGCCATCGGCGAAGAGTGCGACGAACTGCTGCTGCAGGGCGGTCGCCTGACCGGCCAGCGCCTCGATGGAGTTGTCCGCGGCGGCCGTCACGTTGCCGGCCGCGTCATGGGCCTTCTCGATCGCCGGGGCGAGCGCATCGGCAACGGCGGTCTCGATCGAGCCGAGCGCCTCGCCGACAGCGGCAGCATCCGGCGGCAACGCATGAAGGCGGGTCAACGCGGAGGCGGCAGCGGCGGAGGCCTTGGCCGCCATCTGGCGGGCCGCCTCCCCTTCCTCCTCGCCGGGCTTGAACTCGGCCAGCGACTTCAGCGCGATCTCCGTCGCGGAGCGGGCCGCCGCCAGTTCCTCGGCACTCGGCACGCGGCCGTCGGCGTAAAGGCCCTTGAGGAGCGCAAGCGCCTTGTCCGCCTCGGTGCGCAGCTTGTCGAAGGTGCCGCCGCCGATGAGGCCGAGGCCCGGGCCGGCATCGGTCGCGGCATTTTCCTGCGCGACCACTGCGACCTGCTCGCCTTCCGGCCGGTCGAACGGAACGGAGGCGCGGAAATCGACCTTGCTGCCGTCGGCATTCATGACATCGGCGCGAACCGTATGGCGGCCGACAGAGAGAACGATCTTGCCATCGATGACATAGCGGCCCGCTTCATCGGCCTTGGCCTCGCCGACGAGCTTGTCGTCGGCATAAATGCGGACCAGTGCGTTCGGCCTGGCCGTTCCGGCGACGAACATACGCTCGCCTTCCAGCTCCACGGCCGAAACGCGCGCCTGCGCCTTCGCGGCGGCATCCGTATCGGCGGCGGGCTGGGTGCCCTCGCCCGTCGGCTGCGCGCCGGCGGCTTCGCCCCCGGTCACGGTCTGCCCGCCCGTGGCCAGCGGCACTTCGCCCGCGGCGGATGCGACTTCGCCGCCCGCCGGACCGGCGGATGTACCGGCCGCTTCGCCGGCCGCCTTCTGCGCGGCTTCCGGCATCGTGATCAGCCGGCTCGCCTCACCGGGCTTCGAGACCATGGCGAGCAGCTCGCCGCTGCCGTCCTTCGGCACGGAAACAGTCGCGACCTCCTCGGAGGTCTTCGTATCGCCCTTGTCGTCCTTGGTGTTCAGCGTGAGCTGGTAGTCGCCGGCGGCGAGCGGTTGGTCGAACACGGCGGCGAAATCGCCCGAGGGGCCGATATCGGTCGTGGCGACGACCGTCTCGCCGTTGCGGATCTCCAGCCTGGTGTTCGGCTGGCCGCGGCCGGCGATCACCGTGGAGCCGTCCGGCTCGACACGCAGGAGATCGAAGGCGGGCGTGACCCAGCCGGCCGTGGGATCGGCCGAAGGCTCGGCGGGGGTGGCGTCGGCCTTGGCGGTTTCCTGCGTCGCGGCGGCCGTGGCAGTGGCATCGCCGCTGGAAGCCGTGCCGGCCGCGGGCTGCTCACCCGTCGCGCGGGCCTGCTTGCCGTCCGTCGTCCTGGTATCGCCGCCGCCCTCGACCGGCTTTTCGGCAAGCGATGCGACCGGCGTTTGCGCGGGCTTTTCCTTGTTCATGTTGGGCAGCACGAAGAAAACCATGAGCAGCGTTGCCGCCGCCAGCACGATCAAGGCCACCAGGCCGGTCTTGTTCTTCATCATCAACTCTCTCTCTGTCCCGGTTTCCCGGGGCGTCCCCTGCCGAAATTGCTATCGGTTCCCAGTGCCTTGCACAAGGTTTCGGGGGCTTTGGCGGCCTTGCCCCCACGCTTTTTCGGTCAATATCCTTGACGGGCCGCCGGGCGGGTGTCTGAATCGGGGCATGAGTGAGCAAAACATGCCGATTCGATCCGTCTGCGTTTACTGCGGCTCCCAGCCGGGCCGTGATTCTGCCTATGTCACCGCCGGAAGGCTGCTGGGCAAGGCGATGGCGGAAAACCACCTCCAGCTCGTCTATGGCGGCGGGACCAAGGGCATCATGGGAGCCGTCGCCAGCGGCGTGCTCTCGCATGGCGGGCGCGTCACCGGCATCATACCGCAATTCCTCGTGGATATGGAGGCCACGCGCCATTCGCTGGGCCAGCTCAGCGAACTGATCGTCACGCCCGACATGCACGAGCGCAAGCACAAGATGTTCGACCGCGCCGACGCCTTCGTCGCCCTGCCGGGCGGCATCGGCACGCTGGAGGAGATCGTCGAGGTGATGACCTGGGCGCAGCTCGGCCGGCACAGGAAGCCGATGGTCTTCGCCAATATCGGCGGCTTCTGGGACCCGATGCTGAAGCTCATCCGCCACATGGCCGATGAGGGCTTCATCCACACCGCCCATCTCGTCCAGCCGCTCGTCATCGACGACCCGGAAGAAATCGTCTCCGCCCTTGTCGAGCACTGGGCCGGCCAGATCGACCGCGAGGGCGAAGCCGAGATCATCGCAAAGCTCTGACGCCGGGAGCGACGGAAACAAAAAAGCCGGAGGTCTCACCTCCGGCTTTTTTCGTTCATTCCGCCGGTTTCAATTCCGTCGCCGCGAGGCGTTTTGCGCGGGCGCCGCGCAGCATCGCGCCGGAATAGATGAAGAGCGCGGCCCAGATGAAGCCGAAGGCGATGAGCTTGGTGGTGCCGAAGGGCTCGCCGAAGGCAAAGACGGCGATGAGGAAGATCATCGTCGGGGCGATGTACTGCATGATGCCGATGGTCGACAGGCGCAGGAGCTTCGCGCCGTTGGCATAGATCATCAGCGGGATCGCCGTGACGATGCCGCAGGCGAGCAGCCAGAGGACATCCGCCATGCCGGTATCGCCGAAATGGCCCCCGCCGCTCGCTTCCAGCCAGATCACATAGGCGAGCGCCGGCACGCTGAGCAGCAGCACTTCGAGGAAGAAGCCCTGGTTCGGGCCGATCGGCAGGGTTTTGCGGAAGAAGGCGTAGAAGCCCCAGGAGAAGCAGAGGCCGAGCGACACCCACGGCAGCCCGCCGGCATCGAAGGCGAGGATAGCCACCGCGCAGGCGGCAAGGCCGATCGCCACCATCTGCGCCGGGCTCGGCTTTTCCTTCAGAAGCACCGCGCCGAGGAAGATCGAAAAGAGCGGGTTGATATAGTAGCCGAGCGCCGTCTCGATGGTGCGGCCGACGCTGATCGCCCAGACATAGATGCCCCAGTTGATGGTGATCAGCACCGCCGTCAGCGTCGCCATGGCGAGCATGCGCGGCGAGCGCAGCGCCGCCTTGATATCGGCCGTGCGGCCGAGCCAGACCAGAACGAGGCCGGCGAGCGGCACAGACCAGACGATGCGGTGCGCCACCACTTCGGGCGCGGGGATATGGGATACGGCCTTCATGAAGAAGGGCAGGAAGCCCCACAGCACATAGGCTATCAGCGCAAAGGCGAAACCGCGCGGCGAATCGCCCGTCTGAGGGCCGCTGGAGGAGTTTGCGTCGGCCATGGTGTCGTTTCCCGTCGATTTTTCGGATTTTCCGACGTCCTACTCCAATGCCGGCGAATGTACCAATTCATTCCGGTGAAGGGACGATGAGTGGCGCTGAAGCTCGGGCGCATGGCGGCCTGCCTTCGCAGGCGCCATGCGCTGGAAAGACTACTCCGCCGCCACGCGCCCCGCTTCGCCGCGGTTCTTCAGCAGCTTGTAGACGATGGAATCCATCAGCGCCTGGAAGGAGGCATCGATGATGTTGTCGGAGACGCCGACCGTCCACCAGCGGGCGCCGGAAGCGTCGGTCGATTCGATCAGGACGCGGGTGATGGCCCCGGTGCCGCCGTTGAGGATACGGACCTTGTAGTCCGCCAGCTCCAGGTCGGCGATCTCGCCCTGGTACTTGCCGAGGTCCTTGCGCAGCGCAAGGTCGAGCGCGTTGACCGGGCCGTGGCCCTCGGCGACGGACATCATGGTCTCGCCGTCGACGATCACCCGCACCACGGCTTCCGACACGGTCTTGAGCTGGCCGTTGGCGTCATAGCGCCGTTCGACCATCACGCGGAAGCTCTCGACATGGAAGAAATCCGGCACCGTGCCGAGCGTGCGGTAGGCCAGCAGCGCGAAGCTCGCATCCGCGCCCTCATAGGCATAGCCGGTCGCCTCGCGCTCCTTGACGATCTGGATGAGCCGGTCGAGCTTCGGATCGTCCTTGGCGACCGAAATGCCGCGCAGCTTCAGGGCGTTGATGAAGTTCGCCTTGCCGCCCTGGTCCGACACCATGACCTTGCGCAGGTTGCCGACGCTTTCCGGCGTGACATGCTCGTAGGTGCGCGGGTCCTTGAGGAGCGCGGAGGCATGGATGCCGGCCTTGGTGGCGAAGGCGGAGGCGCCGACATAGGGCGCCTGATGATCGGGCGAACGGTTCAAGAGTTCGTCGAAGGTGTGGGCGAGCTTGGTGAGGCCGGTCAGCTCCTCCGTGTCGATGCCGATCTCGAAGCGCCCGCTATAGGCTTCCTTCAGCGCGAGCGTCGGCACGAGCGTCACGAGATTGGCGTTACCGCAGCGCTCGCCGATGCCGTTGAGCGTGCCCTGCACCTGCCGCACACCCGCCTCGACGGCGGCCAGCGAATTGGCGACGGCCTGCCCCGTGTCGTTATGGGCGTGGATGCCGAGGTTTGCGCCCGGCACGCCGGCGGCGATCACCGCCTTCACGATGGCCTGCACCTCGGAGGGCTGCGTGCCGCCGTTGGTGTCGCAGAGCACGACCCAGCGCGCACCGGAGGCGAAGGCGGTTTTCGCGCAAGCCAATGCGTATTCGGGATTCGCCTTGTAGCCGTCGAAGAAGTGCTCGCAGTCGATCATGGATTCACGGCCGGAGGCGACGACCGCCTTCACGGATTCGGCGATGCTCTCGAGGTTCTCCTCATTGGTGCAGCCGAGCGCGACGCGCACATGATAGTCCCAGCTCTTGGCGACGAGACAGATCGCGTCGCTCCGCGAATCGAGGAGCGCGGCAAGGCCGGGATCGTTGGAGGCGGAAACGCCCGCGCGCTTCGTCATGCCGAAGGCGACGAACTTGGCGCGGCCGGTGCGTTTCTTCGCGAAGAAGGCCGTATCGGTCGGGTTGGCGCCCGGATAGCCGCCCTCGACATAGTCCAGGCCGAACTCGTCCAGCATGCCGGCAATGGCGATCTTGTCCTCGACGGAAAAGTCGATGCCGGGCGTCTGCTGGCCGTCGCGAAGCGTGGTGTCGAAAAGGTAGATACGGTCTTTCATCGGTTCCCTCCCTGGGAACGGTCCTGGTACTTCAAATCTGCCCCTCATCCGGCTGCCGCCACCTTCTCCCCGCAAGCGGGGAGAAGGCCAAGATGAGGGGTAATCTCTCAAACTTTACCGGCAAACTTGTCGGTCGCATAAATCAGGCGGTCGAGGATGCCGGGTTCGGAATAGGCATGGCCCGCTCCTTCGACGAGGTAGAATTCCGATTCCGGCCAGGCCTTGTGCAGCGCCCAGGCGTTCTTCGCCGGGCACGGCATGTCGTAGCGGCCGTGGGCGATGATGCCGGGGATGCCCTTCAGCCTGTCGGCGTCGCGAAGCAGCTGCCCCTCCTCCAGCCAGCCGGCATTGACGAAGAAATGCGTCTCCAGCCGGGCGAAGGCATCGGCGAATTCGTCCTCGCCGAAATGGTCGCTCGTCGACGGCTCCGGCAGAAGCGTGATCGTCTCGCCTTCCCAGAGACTCCAGGCCTTGGCGGCGGCGATGCGCACCGCATTGTCCGCGCCCGTCAGGCGGCGGTAATAGGCCTGCATCATCTCGTGGCGCTCTTCCGGCGGGATGGGCGCGAGGAAGCGCTCCCACTTGTCGGGGAACATTTCCGAGACGCCGAACTGGTAGTACCAGTCGAGCTCGGCCTTGGTGAGCATGTAGATGCCGCGCAGCACGAGTTCGGACACGCGTTCGGGATGCTTCTCGGCATAGGCGAGCGCCAGCGTCGAGCCCCACGAACCGCCGAAGACCAGCCACTTTTCCGCGCCCGCCATCTCGCGCAGCCGCTCCATGTCGGAAACGAGATGCCAGGTGGTGTTGGCTTCGAGCCCCGCATGGGGCGTGGAGCGGCCGCAGCCGCGCTGGTCGAACAGCGTCACGTCGTAGAGCTTCGGATCGAACAGCCGGCGGTGGCTCGGCGAGATCGTGCCGCCCGGGCCGCCATGCAGGAAGACGGCGGGCTTGGCGCCCGGCGTGCCGGCCCGCTCCCAGTAGATGACATGCCCGTCGCCGACATCGAGATGGCCGCAGGCATAGGGCTCGATCTCGGGATAGAGGGTACGCAACGCTTCGCTCATAGTTTCATTCCGTGGGCAGGCCAGTTTTCGGTTTCGTGATCGGGATGCTGGAAGGAGATGATCGTCTCCTGCCGGCTGTAGTAATCCGGGTCGTCATGCACCGGGGCGGAGAAGATCGCCTCCACCCAGGGCAGGCGCGAACCGTAATTGACCTGGATCTGCGGAGCGAGGTCGCTGCGGTCGTCGAAAGCGCCGATGGCGATCTCCAGCCCGCCGGGATGCTTGTAGGTCAGCGGCGTGCCGCAGCGCTTGCAGAAGCCGCGCGCGATATTGACCGAGGACTGGAAGTAGCTCGGCTCCTCGCGCGTCCATTCGGCCTCGCCCTCGACGGTGACGAGCGGGCCGAAGAAGCCGCCGAACTGCTTCTGGCACATACGGCAATGGCAGATCGACGGGCGGCCGAGCGCGCCGTGGATGCGGAAGCGCACGGCGCCGCACTGGCAGCCGCCGGTCCTTGTCTTTTCCTGTTCCGTGGTCATGGCAGGCTCCTTCAGCGATAAGAGGAATAGACGACGACGGCGATCACGACGGCCGTGACGAGGATCAGCTTGCCGGCGATGAGATAGAGCCACTTGCGGGGAAAGCCGAGCTCGGGCCTGGGATCGCTCATGGAGCATCCTCCGGCGGCCAGTGGTCGGTATCGTAGTCGGGATGCTGGCGGTTCGAATCACGGATCGCCACATGCCGCGCCTCGCCGCCCTCTCCTTCATTGCTTTCGTGCTCCGGCAATCTGGCCAGTTGCGGGAACCAGACGACGCGCGATTCGACGCCGGATTGAGCGATGGGGCGCACGTCGTCCGGGTCGTCGAGCGAGCCAAGCGTCACATTGATATGGGCCGAGGCGAGGCCGTCATAGAAGAGCGGCGTGCCGCAATCCCGGCAGAAGCCGCGGCGCACGATCTCCGACGACCGGAACCAGCCCGGCTCGCCGCGCGTGATGGAAAAGCGCTCGCGCGGGGCATTGGCGAGCGGCAGGAAATAGTTGCCCGCCGCCTTCTGGCACATGCGGCAATGACACAGATGCGGATCGCCGAGCGTGCCCTCGACACGATAGCGCACCGCGCCGCACTGGCAGCCGCCGGTATAGATGCGCGAGATGCTCATGGCGCGCGCTCCGGCGGCCATTCGTCGGTATCGTGGTCGGGATGCTGGTAGGAGACGAGGTCGGCGAGGAAGGCGGCAGCCCCCTGGTCGGCCATCGTATCCTCGCCCGGCAGGTCGCGGATCGTGTCGACGTAAGGCAGCTTCGCCTCGATGCCCCACTGGATGCGCGGAGCGATCTCGGCTGGATCGTCGAAAGCGGCGATGGTCAGCGCCACGCCGTCCGGCGCCTCATAGGTCAGCGGCGTGCCGCATTCCGCGCAGAAACCGCGATAGCCGTGGTTGGAGGAGCGGAAGCGCTTCGGCGCGCCGCGCGTCCATGTCAGCTTCGCGCCGCTGACCGAAACCAGCGGCAGATAGAAGTTCCCGCCCGCCTTCTGGCACATCCGGCAATGACAGACCGACGCATCCCCCAGCGCGCCCTCGACATGAAAGCGCATGGCACCGCACTGGCATCCGCCGGTGTAGAAGGGGGTGGTCATGGCGCGGGCTCCCTGTTCCGGCGCTCTTCTACGACGGCAAGGATATGGCGGCAAACATTGTCCATATCCTTCAGCACGTCGTCATTCCAGAACCGCAAAACTGTCCAGCCATCCGCTTCGAGACGCCGTGTCCGGTCGGCATCATATCGCAGCGACGTGTCCGTCGCGTGCTGCGATCCATCGAGCTCGACAACGATGCGATGGGCTGGGCAGGCGAAATCGACGATGTATCCGGCTACCGGCATCTGGCGCCGAAAACTCAGCCCCATGAGACGATGGGCACGCAGTTCGTTCCAGAGGGCGAGCTCGGCATCCGTCAGGATCTTGCGCATCCGGCGCGCGCGAAGGCGATTGAGCCTCGAAACCTTCCCGTGCGGCATGGCACCCCCCTCTGTCACTTCGTGACATCTCCCCCACAAGGGGGGAGATTGGGTGCCAGCATAATCGCTCATCGCGAACTCAACCAGTAATTGATTTTCGAAGCGGAAGCCACGAGTCCCCGATCTCCCCCCTTGTGGGGGAGATGTCACGAAGTGACAGAGGGGGGTGGCTTGTCTCAACGCTTCACCTCCCACGTCGTCACGCGTTCGCCCGTCGCCGGGTCCTTGCCGTCTTTCAGCTGGATGCCCTTGGCGGAGAGGTCGTCGCGAATCCTGTCGGCCTCGGTGAAGTTCTTCGCCTTCAGCATTTCGAGGCGGAGCTGGATGATCGAATCGATGCTCTCCTCCAGCGCCTTCGAGACCTCGGCCTTCTTCGGCTCCACGCCGAGAAGCCGGGCACTGGCGGCGAAGACGGGCAGCATCAGCGGGTCGCTGTTGGCGCATTGGGCGAGCGCATGCAGGGCCTGCACGGCGCCGACCGTGTTGAGGTCGTCGAAGAGCGGCGCCAGCACCGTTTCGTCCACGCGGCCTTCCGCCGGATTGCCGCCGGCGGGCCACTTGGAAAGAAGGCGCTCGGCCTCCTCCAGCCGCTTGACGGAGAAGTCGATCGGCTCGCGGTAATGCGTCATCAGCATGGCGAGGCGCAGCACCTCGCCCGGCCATTTGCGCCCGCCGAACTTCTCCTCGTGCAGCAGTTCGTAGATCGTGACGAAGTTACCTTCGGATTTCGACATCTTGCGGCCTTCGACCTGCACGAAGCCGTTGTGCATCCAGACATTCGCCATGACCTTCGTGCCATGGGCGCAGCGCGACTGGGCGATCTCGTTCTCGTGGTGCGGGAAGATCAGGTCGAGCCCGCCGCCATGAATGTCGAAGACCTCGCCGAGATAGGCCGCCGACATGGCCGAGCACTCGATATGCCAGCCGGGCCGGCCCTTTGGTTTCCCTGTCAGGCCTGCGGCCTTCCACGCCTCTTGGCCCCACGGGCTCTCCCAGCCGGGCTCCTCCGGCGAGGAGAGCTTCCAGAGCACGAAGTCGCCGGGATTCTTCTTGTGCACGTCGACGGCGACGCGGGCGCCGGCCTGCTGCTCGTCGAGATTGCGCTTCGAAAGCTGGCCGTAATCGGCCATCGATCCGGTGTCGAACAGCACTTCACCATTGGTTTCATAGGCATGGCCGCGTTCGATGAGACGTTGAATCAGGGTGATCATGTCCGCCTTGCCATCCTCGCGCGGCTGCACGAATTCGGTGGCGCGCGGCTCGTGCGTCGGCGGCATGGCGCCGAGCGTGGCGACATCGGAATGGAACTGGTTCGCCGTCTTCTCCGTCACCCGGCGGATCGCCTCGTTCAGCGAGAGGGCGCCGCTTTCGATCTCGCCGCCGAAATCGCGCAGCGCCCGGGCGTTGATCTTGTCGTCGACGTCCGTGATGTTGCGGGCATAGGTGACGTGGGCTTCGCCATAGACATGGCGCAGCAGGCGATAGAGCACGTCGAAGACGATGACCGGCCGCGCATTGCCGATATGGGCGAAGTCATAGACCGTCGGGCCGCAGACATACATGCGCACGTTGTCGGGATCGATGGGAGCGAAGGGCTCCTTCGAGCGCGTGAGCGTGTTGTACAGCGACAGGACCGGCTTTTCGGCCATGGAAATCTCCCAAAATGCGTGCACCCGGCTGGCCGGGTCGTTGTCATCCGGGGATTTTGGGGGACGAAAACGGCCAGGCCAGCGCGTGCGCTAGCGAATAATGCTCCGGCGAATGCAGAGTACCGTTTTCATGGCCTGCTTTATCGCGCCGCGCGCGGCCTTGGTCAAGCGGCGTGAAGGCCGGGCCGCGAAAATCCTGCCCGTTCGGCCTGTTATCCCAAGCTGTTACCTGCGTGACAGCCGGCGCACGGTGCGTCGTGCGATATGTCCGCCGGTCATATTTATTGATCACCGAAACCGTGGATTTGGGCCTTCCGCCGCAGAGCGATCAAGATTTGAGCAGAATTTGGCCGAAAGGGTCCGGTAAATGCATAGGTCATCGGGGGTAGCGACCGGGGGAACCAGACGGGGCTGCCTGATGACAACTTCAGGAGAGTGAGAATGTCGATCGCCAAGAAGAAACCGGCGCAACCCGCCGCCGCCAATGCCAACCTGCAGGAGCGCTACAAGCCGCTCGGCCTGCGCGCCGTGGTTGCCGCCACGCAGTGCAAGCCGGAGGTGAAGGCCACTGAGGCGCGCCGCGACCGCGACTTGCCGCCGGTGCTCCAGTCGCTCTACGAATAGGCGGCTCCAAGTCAAAAGAGCGATAGCTGATCCGACGATGGGGGCGCTTGTGCGCCCTTGTTCTTTTGCGGCATCGGCGCTTCCTCCTCGACGGGCTCGAGGATGTCCGGTCCCATATTGGCGACCTTGTTCACCTTGTCGGAAATCGCAATGGCCTCGAAGAAGCCGTCATCGATCGGCTTCATGAGGTCGGCGACGTCGCGCGGCTCCTGCGCTTTGCAGTCGAGCCAGCGGGAAAAATCTTCCGGGCGGATGACGACCGGCATGCGGTCGTGGATGCGGGAAATGTCGTTATTCGCCGCCGTCGTCAGGATCGCGCCGGTATCGACCTCCGAGCCATCGGCGGAAGACCAGGTCTCCATCAGGCCGGCGAAGGCGACGATCTCGCCCTTCCGCGGGCGGATGAAATAGGCCTGCGCCTTCGCGCCCTTCTCCTCCGGCCGCCGCCATTCGAAGAAGCCGGAGGCCGGCACGAGGATGCGGCGATGGCGCATGGCGGCCTTGAACGAGGCCTTGCCCACCGCCGTCTCGGAGCGGGCATTGATCAGCAGCGGAAAATCGCGCGGGTCCTTCACCCAGCCGGGCATGAAGCCCCAGCGCACGAGCACCGCCCGGCGCTCCGGCAGGTTGCTGCCGGGCTCCTGCCTTTCGCCCGCCACGACGATGAGGATCGGCTGCGTCGGGGCGATGTTGTAGCGCGCCGGCGGATCCTCCACATCCACGATGCCGAGGAATTCCCGCAAGAGGTCCGTCCTGGCGAGCAATGCATATCGTCCACACATGGCATCGTCATCGCACTTTGCCTATAAGGGGTCAATGAAGCGCAACCGAACCGGACAGCGATGAAGAAGTCGAAGATGCCCCAGCCCGCCTCCTCCGCCATCATCGAGCGCGACGGGCGCTACCTGCTCGTGCTGCGCAGCAAGCCGCCGTCGGATGCCATGTATGCCTTTCCGGGCGGGCGCGGCGAGGACGGCGAGACACCGGCCGAGACGGCGCTGCGCGAACTCCTCGAGGAAACCGGCATAAAGGCCGAAAAGCCCATGCTTTTCGCGACCTACGACCTGCCGGGCCGCGAGGACGGCCCCGGCAGCCCCTCCTTCTTCCTTTCCGTCTTCAAGGTGAAGGCCGACCGGAGCGCGGTCGCCGTCGCCGCCGACGATGCGGCGAGCGTCGGCTGGTACACGGCCGAGGAGATCGCGGGCCTTCCCGCGCCCGACAGCGTGCGCGAATGCATCGCCCGGCTGGAAGCCGAGCGGCTGGGACCTGCCGCATGAAGGTGATTCGCCTCGCCCTGATCGCAAGCCTTGCCCTTGCCGGCCCCGCCCTCGCCCAGAAGGCGAAGCAGGCCGCCGGAACCGAAACGCCGGCCGCCGCTCCCGTCGAGGAAAAACCCGCACCTTATGACGAGCGGCTGGAGCGGCTTTCGGAAATCCTCGGCGCCGTGCACTACCTGCGCAATCTTTGCGCCGGCAAGGCGGAGGACAACTGGCGCGCCGCCATGCAGCGCATCATCGAGCTGGAAGCGGCCAAGGAGCCGAAGCGGCAGGAAAAGCTGACCGCCGCATTCAACCGTGGATACCGCTCCTTTGCCGCCATCTATACCGCTTGCACCGACTCGGCAGTTGTCGCAGAAGAGAGATACCGTAACGAAGGTGCAACACTTGCCACGGAAATTACCGCAAGGTTCGGAAATTAGGGATTAATTAACCTGTTTTCGCAGCAGCCAGTGCCGTTTTGGGAAAAGGCTGCTAAGGTCGTTAACAGTGCAGTAAGAACTGAATGCCTCGCATGGACCGATCTATGGAACCTACTCTCAACGATATCGACGAGATGATCGTGCACGAGAAGATGCAGGCCGCTCTGGAACACCAGAACGAGGCCTGGGCCGATGGCATGGCTGATGGTATCGAACCGGAAATCATCGCCGATGCGGCCATTGCGCTCGCCCTGCGCGAGACGGTTCGCGTCCATGGCGAGCGGGGCGCGGAAGCGCTGCTCGATTCGCTTCGCGAGCGCCTGCTGGCTGGAGAATTCTCCCCCGAGCGCATCCTGCAATAGGCTGGAAAGACAGGTCATGCAGATGTCGGCTGACGGCAACAAGCTGCTTTCCAGCAGCGTCATCGCCTTGTCGGTGCTCTTCGCAACGACGACGCTCCTCGCGCCCGTGCGCCCGGCCTTCGCCCTCAGCGAGCTGAAGCACGAGCCGGGCGAGGTGCCGCAAAAAGCCGCCGACGGCGAAAAGCCGGCCGAGGCCGAAAAGGCCGCGCCGGCCGTCAAGGAAGAGGAAGCCGCCCCGGTCGAACTGCCGCGGCCGGACCCACTGATCCGCAACGACAAGGCGGTGACGGAACCGGCCGAGGAAACGCCGGCGACCACCGACAAGCCTGCGGAAGAGCCGCAGGCGCCCGTCGAGGTGCTCTACGACATCGACAAGGCGCCCGAGCCGGTGCGCCGCATGCGCCAGCTCATCGTCGAGGCCGCCGCTTCCGGCGATATCGAGCGCCTGCGCCCCCTGCTCGGCAAGGGCATGACCGAGACGCAGGTCTCCATGGTCGAAAGCGAGGACGGGCCGGTCGAGACACTGAAGGGCCAGTCCGGCGATCCCGACGGCATCGAGATCCTCGCGATCCTGCTCGACGTGCTGGCGACGGGCTTCGCCCATGTCGGCCAGGGCACGGCGGACGAGATGTATGTCTGGCCCTATTTCGCCGAAAAGCCGCTCACGAGCCTGACGCCGCCGGAAAAGGTGGAGCTGCTGCGCATCGTCACGGCGGGCGACTATTCCGACATGCAGGAATTCGGCAGCTACAACTTCTACCGCGTCGGCATCACGCCGGACGGCCAGTGGAAGTTCTTCGTCACCGGCGAATAATCTCCAGCGCGTCCAGCCATGCGTGACCGGGATGCGCCCCTCCAAGGCATTCCCGCAGCCAGTCGCGCGCCGAAGCGTCCAGCTTTGGCAGCGCCCGAGCGAAATCGGCCTCGTCCTTGTCGCGTCGGTACTTCGCCTTGAAAAGCAGGACGATCTCCGGCGCGAGATAGGGGATGCCTCCTGCGCCCCGCCGGACGGCCTCACGGCGCGGGCGGCGGATAGACGGATCGCGCTTGTAGATCCAGGTCTCCGGCGTGCCGTCCTCCAGCATCATGTCCACCCGCCAGCGGCGTGCCGCCCTGTCCTCGCACCATACCTGCGCTATGTCGGCCGGCGGCGCTTCGCCCTCCGCGAGCGGCCGCACCTTGCCGTCGCCCACCGCATGAAGGCGGACATCCGGCAAGGCCGCGCGGAAGAGCGAAAAATCGGGCCGCAGCAGGGTGAACTCCAGATCCTCGTGCGGGCGCGTCCCGGCGCCGTGCCAGAGATCGAGCGCCCAGCCGCCGACGACGCACCAGGGCCGCGGGACGCCGGCAAGCCGGCGCGCGAGTTCGGCCGGATGCCAGGCGGACCATGCATCATGGGCAAGCGGCGTTGTCGGGGCGGTCATCGTCGGGTCTCTCCTTGGGCGCCTTTCATACCGCTATCGCGCCGGCGGGCAACAGCCGCGACCTTGCGAAAGCGGCCCAGCCGTTCTACCTCTGCATCAACGGGTGCGATGGTGCACCGCAGGCGCCGGCTTCGTCCGGCGCACGACAAATCTGGATCCGACCATGCCTTCCGTCACGCTTTCCGGCCGCGCCTTCCTCCGCATTTCCGGCAAGGATGCCGAAACCTTCCTGCAGAACCTGATCACTACCAATCTGCCCGACCTTAGGGAGGATGAAATCCGCCCCGGCGCGCTGCTGACGCCGCAGGGCAAGATTCTCTTCGACTTCCTGATCCGCCGCGACGGCCCGGATGCCTTCCTCATCGAAACGACGGAGGACCAGCGCGACGGCCTCCTCAAGCGGCTGACCATGTACAAGCTGCGCGCCGCCGTCGACCTTGCGGCCGCCGAAGGCGACGCGGTGACGGTCTCCTGGGACGCGGCAGAGGCCGGCGCGCCGCGCGACGTGCGCTTCGCCAAGACGGGGATCGACGTTTCCCGCCGCGCAAGCGACGGCGGCAGCGACGATGCCGTGCTCTACGATGCGCTGCGCATTGCCGCGGGGCTTCCCGAGGCCGGCAGCGATTACGCCCTTTCCGACGCCTTCCCGCATGACGTTCTGCTCGATCTCAGCGGCGGGCTTTCCTTCCGCACGGGGTGCTATGTCGGGCAGGAGGTCGTCTCCCGCATGCAACATCGCGGCACCGCCCGCCGCCGGCCCGTCATCGTCACGGGCGAGGCGCCGCTTCCGGCGACGGGCACCGAGCTTCTGGCCGGCGGCAAGCCGGTCGGCACGCTCGGCAGCGTCTCCGGCGCACTCGGCCTTGCCATCGCGCGCATCGACCGCGTGGCCGACGCCATCGCCGCCGGCACGCCGATCACCGCGGACGGCGCGCCCGTCACCCTCACGCTCCCGGCATGGACCGGCCTCACCTTCCCCGAGCAGGCATCCGAGGTGCCGGCGCAATGAGCGGCGCGGCACGCCCGAAGACGGAGCCGCGCGCCTGGCAGCGCATGCTGTCCGGCCGCCGCCTCGATCTCCTCAACCCCTCGCCGCTCGACATCGAGCTTTCCGACATCGCCCACGGCCTTGCCCGCGTCGCCCGCTGGAACGGCCAGACCAACGGCGACCATGCCTTTTCGGTGGCGCAGCATTCGCTGGCCGTCGAGGCGATCTTCCGCCGCCAGAACCGGTGCGACGCCGGCGAGTGCCTGATGGCGCTGCTGCACGACGCGCCGGAATATGTGATCGGCGACATGATCTCGCCCTTCAAGGCCGTGGTCGGCGGCGGTTACAAGACCGTCGAGAAGCGGCTGGAGGCCGCCGTGCACCTGCGCTTCGGCCTGCCGGCGGCGACGCCCGCGAGCCTGAAGGCGAAGATCAAGAAGGCCGACCAGGTCGCCGCCTTCTTCGAGGCGACCGAGCTTGCCGGCTTCTCCCATGCCGAGGCCGTGAAATTCTTCGGCGCGCCGCGCGGCATCACGCTCGACATGATCGAGATCGCGCCGGTGCCCGCCGTGGAGGCGCAAAGGCGCTTTTGCGAGCGCTTCGACGCGCTGGAGCGCGAGCGCGGCCCCCTCGCCGCGGCGGTGTGAGCATGGGCACGATCGTCGTCGCCCCGCTCGGCCGGATCGCGGAGCTCGCCGTCCGCCACCGCTGCCGCGAGATGCTGAGCCTCGTCGCGCCGAAGCAGGACTTCCACCGTCCGGCGGTGATCTCCGCCGGACGCCACATGATCCTCGGCGTCAACGACATCGCCTTTGCCGGCACCGGCAATCTCGTCGCGCCCGGCGAGGAGCATGTGGCGGCGATCGTCGGCTTCGCGCGCGGCTGGGACCGGCAGGCGCCGCTTCTCGTCCATTGCATGATGGGCGTCTCGCGCTCGCCGGCCGCCGCGCTTATCGCCGCGCTCGCGGTGGCGCCGGACCAGGATGACCATGACCTCGCGCAGCGCCTGCGCCGCGCTTCCGCGCAGGCGACGCCGAATGCGCGGCTGGTGGCGATCGGCGACCATGTGCTCGGGCGGGGCGGAAAGCTCGTCGCGGCGGTGAAGGCCATCGGCCGCGGCGCGGACTATGTCGGCGAGAGCCCGTTCTCCTTCTCCGCACTTCCCGAAGGCGCAGAACCGTGACGGAAAGCCGCGCCCGCCCCCCGGTCGAGATCGGCCTCAACGCGGCGGTCGTCGCGATTTCCGGGCGCAGCCCCTCCATCCTCGCCATCGGCGGCGAGGGCGCGCACAAGCGCGACGCCCTGCCCTTCGGCCCCTTCGATCCGCACCAGCACCGCACTTTCGAGACGAGCCTGCGCGCCAGCGTGGAGGCGCAAACAGCGCTGAAGCTCGGCTATATCGAGCAGCTCTACACCTTCGGCGACCGCGGCCGGCAGAAAGCCCCCGACGAGGCCGGCACGCACATGGTCTCGGTCGGCTATCTCGCGCTGACGCGCACGGACGCCGAGGCGAACGAGCAGCTGGCGGAAGCCGGTGCCGCCTGGCGGGACTGGTATGCCTATCTTCCCTGGGAGGACTGGCGGCAGGGCCGGCCCGCCGTGATCGACCAGCTGATCCTGCCCGCCCTCAAGCAATGGAGCAGCGAGGCGGCCAATGCCGACCGCGCCACCCCGATGCCGTCGCCGCGCGCGCGCATCCGCCTCGCCTTCGGCCTCGACGATTTCCCGTGGGACGAGGAGCGCGTGCTGGAGCGCTACGAGCTTCTCTACGAGGCCGGCCTTGCCGAGGAGGCGGTGACGGACGGCTGGGCGCGCGCCGGCCAGCCCTCGCCCGGCATCGCCATGCGCCACGACCATCGCCGCATCCTCGCGACGGCCATGGCGCGGCTGCGCGGCAAGATCAAATACCGCCCGGTCATCTTCGAGCTGATGGCGCCGGAATTCACGCTGACCGAGCTTCAGGCGACCGTCGAGGCGATCTCGGGCCGGCATCTGCACAAGCAGAACTTCCGCCGGCTCGTCGAAGGGGCCGAGCTGGTGGAGCCGACCGGCTCTTCCACCAGCGCGACGGGTGGCCGGCCTGCCGCCCTCTTCCGCTTCCGCCGCCGCATCTTCGAGGAGCGCCCGGCGCCCGGCCTCAAGGTCGGGATGCGCTAAATCGGAACTTCTTTCCCTCCCTGCCATTTCGCCATCGATATCAACGGTGGGAAAAGGGTTTCATGGAACGACAGGCAACCGACGTTATCGTCGCGACGCGAGCAGCGCTGACGCAGGCGAGCGCGCTCGCCGTGCAATATTCCTTCTCCATTCTCGGCGCGCTGTTGCTGCTGCTGCTCGGCTGGTTCCTGTCGCGGCTGCTGCACCGCTGGGCGCTTTCCGGGCTCTCGCATGTGCGGGGCATCGACATGACGCTGGCGCATTTCTTCGCCAATGTGCTGCGCTATGCCGTGCTCATCCTCGTCTTCGTGACGGCGCTCGGCCAGTTCGGCGTGCAGACGGCCTCGATCATCGCGGCGCTCGGCGCGGCGGGCCTCGCCATCGGCCTTGCGCTGCAGGGCACGCTGCAGAACATCGCGGCCGGCATCATGCTGCTGGTGCTGCGCCCGTTCCGGGTCGGCGAATATATCGAGACCAAGGACGTCACCGGCACGATCACCGAAATCGGCCTCTTCGCCACGGAGCTGAGGACGAGCGACGGCCTTTATCGCCTCGCGCCCAATTCCACGCTCTGGAACACGCCGGTCACCAATTTCAGCCGCGAGCGCACCCGCAAGCACGACCTCCAGGTGACCATCCCGAGCGACCGGGACATCGACGACGAGATCGACCGCCTGCTGACCATCGCGCGTGAGGAGCCCACCATCGAATCGGCGCCGCCGCCGCAGGTCTTCGTCGACAGCCTCGCGGAAAACGCCGCCACGCTGACGCTGCGCTACTGGGTGCCGACGCCGCAATGGTTCAGGACGACGCGGGAGATGAACCGCCGCGTGCGCATCGCCTTCGGGCAGAGCCTGCCGGAGCCGCCCGCAGAGGCGGCCCCGGCCGAATAGCTACTTGATGACGGCGCAGGCGAGCCGGTCTCCGGCCCCGCCGGCCGGACCGGTGCGGTAATCGTCAGAGCCGGCATGGACGACCAGCGCGCGGCCGCGAATACCGCGCTCGGCATCGTCGAGGCGCACCATCGTTGAATAGACCTGCGCGCGCAGCACACCGTCGTCGGCGACATACTGGTTGGGAAGGTCGCCGGCATGCGGGCCGTCGGCGGCGAGGAAGCCGTGCTCCTTCCCATCCGGGTTGAAGTGGCCGCCCGCCGATTCGTGGCCGCCGCTCGGATCGCAGGCGCCGGTATCGTGGATATGCAGCGCCACCCATTTGCGTGGCGTCAGGCCCGAGATCTCCACCTCGAACAGCACGCCGTCGTTTCCGGCCGTCAGGTGCGCGCGGCCGGTTTCCGTGCCGGCGCGGTTGAGGAAATTGGCCTCGGCCGTGCTCTTCCCCTGCTGCGCGAGCGCCGGGGCGCCGAGCGCTGCCAGCATGCCCGCCGCGACGGCGAGCCCAAGGATCTTGTTCATGATGCGTCCTTCCGGTTGGTTTTCACCTGAAACCGGAACGCATCCTGCGTTGGGGTGTTCCCGCGCTCAACGCAGCACGACGTCGAGGCCGATGTCGAGCGTCGGGGCGGCCATGGTGATCTTGGACGTCGAGATATAGTCGACGCCGGTCTCGGCGATGGCGCGGATCGTCGAAAGGTTCACGTTGCCGGAGGCTTCGAGCTTCACGCGGCGCGGGTCTGCCGCATAGACGGCATCGGCAAGGCCGGCATTGTCACGGTTGATCTCGACGGCGCGGCGCAGGAGCTCCGGCCCCATATTGTCGAGGAGGATCACGTCGGGCTGCGCGTCCAGCGCCTCCTCCAACTCCGCAAGGTTCGTCACCTCCACCTCGACCTTGACGAGATGGCCGGCGAAGGCCCGTGCGGCGCGGATGGCCCCGGCAACGCCGCCGGCGACGGCGATGTGGTTGTCCTTGATGAGGATCGCGTCGTCGAGCCCGTAGCGGTGCGAGGAGCCGCCGCCCATGCGCACGGCGTATTTCTCCAGCGCCCGGAGGCCGGGAATGGTCTTGCGCGTGCAGCAGACCTTGGCCGGCGTGTGGGCGATCTCGCGGGCGAAGCGCGCCGTGTAGGAAGCGACGCCGCTGAGGTGCATGAGGAAGTTGAGCGCCACGCGCTCGGCGGACAGCACGGCGCGGGCCGGTCCCGAGACCGTGGCGATCACCGTGCCCGGCGAAAGCGTGTCGCCGTCCTTCACGAAGGCCTCGAAGCGGATGGCGGGATCCATCAGGCGGAAGGCGGCGCGGGCGAGATCGAGGCCGGCGACGACGCCGTCCTCGCGGATGTTCAGTTCGGCGGCCGCCGTCATGTCTGGCGCGATGGTCGCCTGGCTGGTGATGTCGCCGGCCCGGCCGAGATCCTCGCCAAGCGCCGCGCGCACCTGCTCCTCCACCATCAGCGGCGAAAGGACGGGGAGATAGGGGGTGGTCATGGCTGCTTGTCCCGTTTCATTGCGTCTCAAGAGGCGACTTCAGGCCGCCGCCGTTTGCGAAAGCTCGGCGACCACCTTGTCGGCCTCGGCGAGCGTGAGGAAGGTGCGGTGCTTCCAGCCCGCCTTCTGCTCGGGGAAATCCGAGCGGAAATGGCCGCCGCGGCTTTCCTCGCGCAGCCAGGCGCCGACGGCAATGAGCTTTGCCGTGGTGACGATATTGTGGAAGCGCATGCGGCTGTTCTCGCGCTCCAGCGTGGCGATCTCGCGGATGGCGGCCGCAAGGCCGTCGCGATCGCGGATGACGCCGGCCTGGTCGCTCATGACATGGCGCAGGCGCGTGAGCGCGGGGCTGTCCTCGATGGTGACGAGGTCGTCGCTCTCGCCGGCATTCTTGCCCCAGTCGTTGATCTTCGGCTCCGGCAGCATGCCCTTGATGTTCTCCGCGATGCGGGCGGCGAAGACGACGGCCTCGAGCAGCGAGTTGGAGGCGAGCCGGTTCGCGCCGTGGACGCCGGTGGAGGTGACCTCGCCGGCGGCCCACAGGCCGTCGATGGAGGTGCGGCCCTCGGCATCCGTCAGCACGCCGCCCATGTGATAATGCACGGCAGGCACGACGGGGATCGGCTGGCTGACCGGATCGATGCCGGCGGCCTTGCAGGAGGCGTAGACCGTCGGGAACATGTCGGGGAAATGCGCGCCGACGGCCTTGGTGCAATCGAGAAAGGCACCGCGGCCGGCCTGCACTTCGGCGAAGACGCCGCGCGAGACGATGTCGCGCGGGGCCAATTCGCCGTCCGCGTGGATATCCAGCATGAAGCGATGGCCGGCGGAATTGACGAGATGCGCTCCGTCGCCGCGCAGCGCCTCGGTGGCGAGCGGCGCGGGGTCGCGGCCGATATTGATGGCGGTCGGGTGGAACTGCACGAATTCCGGATCGGCGATGATCGCGCCGGCGCGGGCGGCCATGCCGACGCCCTGGCCGCAGGCCTCCCACGGATTGGTGGTGACGGCGAAGAGATGGCCGACACCGCCCGAGCAGAGCACGACGGCGCGGGCGGGGAAATGCACACGGTTCTTCGACTGCCCGGCATCCGGCCGGGCGACGACGCCGGAAATGAAGCGGCCCTCGCGCACTAGCTCCTCGACGACATAGCCTTCCAGCACGCGGATCGACGGCGTGTTGCGGACGGCCGCGATCAGCGCCTCCATGATGGCCTTGCCGGCCATGTCGCCCTTGACGCGCACGATACGGCGCTCGGAATGGGCGGCCTCGCGGGAGAGCAGGAGCTTGCCTTCGAGGTCGCGGTCGAAGGGCACGCCGTATTCGAGCAGGTCGTGGATGCGCGCCGGGCCTTCGGAGACCATGAAGCGCGCCATCTTCTCGTCGACGATGCCGGCGCCCGCTTCCAGCGTGTCGGCGACGTGCTTGTCGAAGGTGTCGCCGGGGCTCATCGCCGCCGCGATGCCGCCCTGCGCCCAGGCGGAGGACGCGCCCTGCCCGATGGGCGCGGCGGCGAGGATGGTGACGGGACGCGGCGCGAGCTTCAGCGCGCAGAACAGGCCCGCAAGCCCGCCGCCGACGATGACGATATCGTCGATGCCGTTCCACGATTGCGGGCGGAAACTTTCCATGGGCATTTGTCTTTCCTCCGACGTGCACCAGACTGTTCTCCCCCCTTGTGGGGGAGATGTCACGAAGTGACAGAGGGGGGGTGGCGGCCCGCACTGACGAGGAGGCTCACCCCCTCTGCCCTGCCGGGCATCTCCCCCACAAGGGGGGAGATCGAAAACCGCACCGTCCGCGCTCTGCCTTCCGCGATCCGAAAGCCAGCCACGTTACTGCTTCAAGTTCACCATCCGCTCGACGGCAAGGCGCGCCCGATCGGCGATCGCCGGATCGACCAGAACCTCCTCCGTCATGTTCACAAGGCTGTCGAGGATCTTCGGCAGCGTGATGCGCTTCATGTGCGGACAGAGGTTGCAGGGCTTCACGAAATCGACGCCCGGCAGCTCGGCCTGGATGTTGGAGGCCATGGAGCATTCGGTGACGAGCAGCACGCGCGCGGGATGGTTGTCCTTCACATAGTTGATCATGCCCGCCGTCGATCCGGCGAAGTCGCAGACGGCGATGACGTCCGGGTGGCATTCCGGGTGGCCGATGATCTCGATGCCGGGATGGGCTTCCTTGTAAGCGAGCAGCTCCTGCGGGGTGAAGCGCTCGTGCACCTCGCAATGGCCCTTCCAGGTGAGGATCTTCTTGTTCGTCTGCTTGGCGACGTTCATCGCCAGATATTCGTCCGGGATGCAGAGGACGGTGTCACTCTCCAAGCTCTCGATGACGGCAAGAACGTTGGACGAGGTGCAGCAGATATCCGTCTCCGCCTTCACGTCGGCCGAGGTGTTGACGTAGGTGACGACCGGCACGCCGGGATAACGCTGCTTGAGCAGGCGCACGTCCGCGCCGGTGATCGATTCCGACAGCGAGCAACCGGCGCGCGCATCCGGGATGAGGACGGTCTTTTCCGGGTTCAGCAGTTTGGAGGTCTCGGCCATGAAGTGCACGCCGCACTGGATGATGATCTCGGCATCGACCCGGGTGGCGTCGCGGGCGAGCTGAAGCGAATCGCCGACGATGTCGGCGACGCAGTGGAAGATTTCCGGCGTCTGGTAGTTATGCGCGAGGATGACCGCGCCGCGCTCCTTCTTCAGCCGGTTGATGGCGGCAACATAGGGCGCGTAGACCGGCCATTCGAAGGCGGGGATGAACTGTTTGACCTTCTCGTAGAGGTGCTCGGTCTCGCGGGCGATCTCCGGCGTGAAGGTGAGGTCCGGTTTCTCGGCGACGCCGAAGCGCTCCGCGGCGGTCAGCGGACGTGCAGCTTCGGCCTCCACTGCATGCTGGGCCAGAACGGTCATGGAACCCTCCTCCTCCGCCGTTTCCGGCGGCTTCGCCATTTTGCTCATATTGAGCATAACAGCTGTAAAACAAAACCGGCATTGCCGGTGGTTCAGATTTAGAAACTTTTATGACGCTTTGCAAGGCGCGCCGCCCGAATTCCTTCGGGCGGCGATACCGTTTCGAATCAGGCCATCGCCGGGCGGGCGACGCCCTTCTCCTCGATCGGCCAGTGCACGATCGCCGCGAAGATGCCGAGCACGACGCCCAGCCACCATACCGGATCGTAGGTGCCGAAATGGTCGTAGAGATAGCCGCCCATCCACACGCCGAGGAACGAGCCGATCTGGTGCGACAGGAAGACGATGCCGCCGAGCAGGCCGAGATGCTTCGTGCCGAACATGATGGCGACGAGGCCGTTGGTCGGCGGCACGGTGGAGAGCCAGAGCAGGCCCATCACCACGGCAAAAATGATGACGGAGGCCGGCGACTTCGGTAGGAGGATGAAGGCCGAGACCGCGACCGAGCGGGCAAGGTAGATATAGGCGAGGAAATAGGGCTTCGAGTAACGCTGGCCGATGAAGCCGGCGGCGAGCGAGCCGATGACGTTGAAGAAGCCGATCAGCGCCAGCGCGATCACCGCATAGCGCGCATCGATGCCGATATCGCCGAGATAGGCCGGGAAATGCGCGGTGATGAAGGCGACCTGATAGCCGCAGACGAAGAAGCCGGCGGTGAGCAGCAGATAGCTGCGGTGGCCGAGCGCCTCGCGCAGAGCTTCGCCGATGGTCTGCTTGTATTCGCTGGCGGCGATGATGCCGGAGGAGGAATTGCCGCGCAGCGGAATACCGAGGAGCGGCACGAGAAGCATCATGACGCCGAGCCAGACGAGGCTATCGGACCAGCCGAAGGCGCTGATCAGGCCCTGCGAGAGCGGCGCGAAGAGGAACATGCCGGCCGAGCCCGCCGCCGTGCAGATGCCGAAGGCCATGGAGCGCTGGTCCGGCGTGACGTTGCGGGCGAAGGCGGAGAGCAGGATGCCGAAGGAGCCGGCCCCGACGCCGAGCCCGACCAGTACGCCGCCGCCGACATGCAGCCAGAGCGGCGAGGTGCCGAGCGACATCAGGAAGAGGCCGAGCGCATAGACGAGGCCCGAGACGAGCAGCACGCGCCAGGTGCCGAACTTGTCGGCGATGGCGCCGAAGAAGGGCTGGCTGACGCCCCAGGCGAGGTTCTGCAAGGCCATGGCGAGGCCGAAGGTCGTGCGGTCCCAGCCGGTATCCTGCAGCATCGGAAGCTGGAAGAAACCCATCGCCGAGCGCGGGCCGAAGGTCAGCACGGCGATCAGCGAACCGGCGACGATGATGAGCCAGGGCATCGGCCGGCTCGCGGCCGGAGCCGTAACGGTGGTAGCGGACATGGTGGTCTCCATTAGAGCATTTCCGCTTTTCTTCGAATCGCGAAAACGCTCTAATTCTTTTTCTTCACGCAATTCCAGGACGCAAAACCGCTTCGCACTTTTGCTGGAATTGCTCCAGGGAGACGGACCCTACGCGCCGCCATCGATGAACGAAAGCGAATTTAATTGAGCGGACGATCAACCGGGTTGATGGAAGAGCGGGCGAGATTCACGCCCGCACCTTGAGCGGCCAGCGATCGGCGCGCGTGCCCTTCACCTCCACCGCATCACCGAGGCGGATGTCACCCTCGCCGCGCGGCACCGCGTTCCAGCCGAAGAGGACGCCGGGCACGCGGCGGTCGGCCGACATGCGCTTTTCCGCAAGGCCCTGGATCGGGTTGCCGCCGATGCGCTCGCCGGTCATCTGGTCCTGCGTGGTCATGATGCAGCGGGCGCAAGGCTTGACGAGGTCGAAGGTGACGCCGCCGATCTCGATGATTTGCCAGAAATCCTCCTGCCAGGGCTCCTCGCAGGTGACGAGGATATTGGTGCGGAAGCGGTCCATGCCGACCGGCTCCTGCCCCTTGGCGACGAGCGTGCGGTTGAGGTCGGCCAGCGACCCCGTCGTGGTGACGAGGACGGGAAAACCGTCCGCAAAACGCACCGGCACCGGCTTTCCGGCCCATTCCTCGCCCTCGGCGCGGTGGGCCGCCGCATCCATATGCACCAGCTTCACAGGCCGGGCGAACCAGTCCGACAGCGCCTCGTTCACCGCCTCGTCGGCCACCGCGGCATTGACGGGCGTATCCCAGATCGTCACGTCGAGGCGGTCTTCCGGCTCGAAGCTCGCGAAGAGCTGGCGGCCCTCCATCTCCAGATGCAGGCTCTCGCCGACCGGCGTCGCCTCGACGCGGGCGAGCATCTGGAGTTCGCGCTGGGTGATACAGCGTCCGTCCGGCTCGACGATCATGAAGCGCCGGTCGCCGGCAAGGCCGTCGAGGCGCACGGACGCGCTCTCGACGGGAATGGCCCGGCCGCTCTTCAGCGGATAGATATTGAGAGCCTCGACCTTCATGGGACGACCTTTCCTGAAACTTCGATTCAACGCCTTGCCGGATCGATTCAATCCGGCGGCACAAAAGCATGTTTTCGCTCAGATTTCATCCAGGAGCATGTCGCGGATGGCGCGCAGGCGCTCCGTGCGGGCCTTGGCCATGCGCGCGCCCGCCTTCGTGCGGAACCCATCTGCCAGCCGGAAGAGCTTCACCTCGAAATGGTCGATGGCGAAGGCCTTGTCGTCGAGGGGGCGGTGCTCGGCGAGCGGATCCAGCGGATCGTAGAGGCCGCTGCCCATGCGGCCCGCGATATAGAAGCAGCGCGCCGCGCCGACCATGCCGATGGCGTCCAGCCGGTCGGCGTCCTGCAGGATTTTCGCCTCCAGCGTTTCCGGCGGGATATCGGCGGAGAAGCTGTGCGTGAGGATGGCATGGGCGACGGCGGCGACATCCGCTTCGCTCCAGCCCTCGGCGGCAAGCAGGCCCGCGGCCTTTTCGGCGGCAAGGCGCGAGGCCTGCCGGCGCAGCGGCGAATTCTTCTCCACCGCCACGCAATCATGCAGCAGCACGGCGGCGGCGAGGAGCCGGAGGTCCCCGCCCTCCTCCGCCTGGATGCGCCGGGCGCTCTTCCACACGCGGATGAGATGGGCGGCGTCGTGCGAGCCGTCATCGGCGGCGAAGGCCTGCGGCAGCAGGCGTCCGGCAAGGTCCCCGAGGGGCGAGAAGGCAGCGGCGAGGCAGGTGAAGGACATGGGCACCCCGAAAAAGACTGCCCGAGACCTATCCCGTCAGGACGGTGCGTTCAATTCCACCTTTTCGTCCGTCCCGGCCTTTCCCGAGAGGATCTTCTGGTAGAACAGGCCGATGCCGATCAGTACCGCGCCGAGGCCGATGAAGGAGAGCGCCCGCAGGATGCCTTCGAGGTTCGACATGTCGATGAGGAAGACCTTGACGACGGCGATCAGCACGAGGCCGGCGGAGGCAAGGCGGATGCTCTTGGAATCGAACTTCGAACCGACGGCGAGCAGCGCCACGCCGAGCAGCAGCCAGACGACCGAATAGGTATAGGTCTCCGGCTGGAGGAAACCCTTCCAGTCGGCGATGCCCTCGCCGTGCCAGTAGCGCCGGACGGAAAGCGTGACCCAGGCGAAGGCGAGCGCGACGCCGGTGAGCGCCAGCATGATGACATAGGGCAGCGGCCGGCGATCCCGCGCATACCAGGCAAGCCCGCCATAGGCGATGCCGGGAATGAGATAGCCGATCAGCAAGAGGTCGAAGAACGGCCACCTGCCGAGCAGCTCGCCGGTGAAATAGGGATTGAGCCCGATGAAATGGGCGCTCAGCACCGAAAGGACCGAGAGCCCGCCGACCGCCATGGAGCCATAGCGGAAGACCGGGCTCGGCGACTTGAGATCGAGCGACATCATGGTTGCCGAGGCGCCGATGACCAGCAGCGTGTAGATCGCCTGCTCGCCGAGCGTCGGCACGGAGCTGTCGAGCACGCCGCCGTTCATGCCGTGGCGCACGAGGATGGCGGCGGTCAGCAGCAGGAAGAGGCTGGCGAGCGCCTGGAGGAGATTGCGGATGCGCAGATCCGGCCAGCGGCGCAGCTCGAAGGCCGACAGCGCGAGCAGCGCGGCCGGAATGCCGTAGCCGGCGAGAAGCTGGTTGAAGACCGGCATTTTCGAAAGGTTCGCCGCGCCGACGATGGTCGGCTCCCAGGCGATGCGGCCGGCGACGACGAGGGCCGCGCCCGCCATCAGCCAGGGCAGCACCGGCCAGCGGCGAAGGCGCGTGGCGAAGACGGCGGCGGCGCCGAGAAGCGCGATGCCGAGCGTGGTGGCAAGGCCGTCGGTCAGCGCGTGCAGCGCCAGGACGAGGAAGGCGAAGCCCCCGGCGGCGAGCGCCCATTGCGGGACGAAGACGCCTCCCATCTCCTGCTTTTCGCGCGAGAACGCCTCGGCCGCGCCGAGGAAGACGAGGCCGAGGACGACGGCGAGAAGGCCGTGCTTCAGGTCGAAGGAGAGATTGCCGAAGGTGAGGAAGCTGATCGCGAGGATCGCCAGCGGCACGGCCGGCGCGAGCAGGCTCCAGATCGCGGCGAAGAGGCCGGAGCCGGCAAGGCGCAGGCGTACCGCCGCAAGGCCGACGGCCGCATAGGCGACGGCAAGCGCCAGCAGCAGGCCGACCGGCACCGAGCCGAGGACGGGAGCCGGCCCGAGGACGGGAACCGGCAGGGTCGTCCCGTCGAGCGTCGGCGGGGCGACCACGCCGAGCGTATCGATGAGCAGGCCGACCGGCATGGCGGACATCGCCACGGTGCCGGCCACCGCGCCGACGGCCGAGAAGACGGCCGGATAGATCGCCCAGCAGCGTAGCGCGCCGAGCAGCGCGAGCGCGAGGACGACGGCGACGAAGCCGTAATCGGCGGAGGCGACGAGAGGCACCTTGCCGGCGAGCATCAGCGCCGGGAAGAGCATGGCGAGCGCGCCGGTCAGCGACACCGCGACGGCGGGCGGGGCGAAGAGACGGTCGAGCGCATCGCCGGAGGACGCGCCCGTCGGCGCGGGCATCTCGTCCGCCGTGATGCCGCCCGGCCAGAGCAGGCCATGGCCGAGGGCGAGCACGAGCATGGCCAGCAGCACCGGCAACACCTCGACCCTGTCGGCCTGCGAGAGATAGAGCAAGGCCCAGAGCGCCATGCCGACATTGGCGAGCGCCGGCACGACCTGCCAGCGGCGGATGCGCGAGGCGGCGAAGGTGGCAAGCCAGGCGATGCCGAGGAAGCCGAAGAGGCCCCACGGGTTCGGCTCGCTGGTCGAGACCAGCGCGGGCGTCAGCAGCGAGGCGAGCAGGCCGAGGCCGGCCAGCGCCTGCCCGTGCAGCAGCGAAAGGCCAATGGTGGCGAAGGCGACGACGGCGAGCAGCACGAAGGCGGCCGGCGCACCGAGATAGGCGTAGAAGGCATAGGCGACATAGGTCACGGCGAAGAGCGTGATGGCGCCCGCCGCCGTCAGCACGCCGGGGATCATGGCGTTCTGGAAGGCGTTGGCGATGAGCGGCTGGGTGCGGCGGCGCACGAATTCGCCGGCCGCCATCAGCACGAGGCCGAAGAGCGCCGCGAGCGACAGCCGCACGGCGGGGCTCAAAAGCCCCGCCTCGATGGAATACTTGACCATGAAGATGCCGCCGAGCGCGAGCGCGATGCCGCCGACCCAGACGGCCCAGCGCGCGCCAATGCGGCTCTCGAAGCTTTCCTTCGGCCTTGCCGGCGCGGCGGCGGGCACGGCGGCGGCTTCTTCCGCCGTCTCGCTTGCGGCCACGGCATCGGCCGGCACGGTGGGCGTATCGCCGCCGAAGATGGAGCGGCCCTTGCCGGCCTCGTCCGCCTGCGCCGCCGCCCAGGGGCTGGAGAAGCCCTCCTCCTCCTCCTCCGGCGGCTCGGGCAGCTCTTCCGTCGCGGCTTCGGCCGTCTCTTCGGCAGAGACCGCCGCTGCAAGGGGCACGCCGCCCGCCTTCAGGGCCTCGACCTCCTGCCGGAGGCGCATCACCTCATCGCCGAGTTTCTGCGCGCTGTTGCGCGAGGCATTGAGGGTATAGAGCGCCAGGCCAAAGGCGACGAGGCCGAGTATTTCAAGCATTGCGACTCCAGAGCGGCACTGTCCGGGCGGAACACTACCCGGTTTTTCTCAAACGCCAAACGTAGTTACGTTTCAGGCAGGCGATCTCTTCGCCGCTCAGCGCATCAGATTTTCGATGGGGAAGATGGCGCAGGTCTCCGTGCCGTGGGCGAGCAGCTTGCCCTTGCCGTCGCGCAGCCACGCTTCCGACGTGGCGATGGTGCGGCCGCGATGGACGATCCTTCCCTCGCAGAACACCTCGCCCATGCCGGGCAGAACGGGGCGCACGAGATTCAGCTTGAACTCGATGGTCGTATAGGCCTCGCCCGGCCTGACCGTCGAGAAGACGGCGCAGCCGAGCGCCGAATCCATCACCGTGGCGGTCCAGCCGCCATGCACCGTGCCGAGCGGGTTGAGATGGTCGGCAGAGGGCATGCCGGCGAAGACGACGCGCCCCTCCTCCACCTCGGTCATGCTGAAGGCGAGAGTCCTTGCCATCGGCGGCGCGGGCAGATCGCCGATAAGCATCGCCCGCAGCACCTTGAGACCGCCGTCGCGCGCCACCACGTCGAGCGGCAGCGTGCCGACGCCGGCAACCGTCATCCCCGGATAGATCTCGACCGTCATGCATGCGCCTCCCTGCGTTCCCCGTCCTGCCGGCCGAGCGCCTTCAAGGCCGCCTGCACGAAGCCTTCGCGGGCGCTCGCAAGCTCCAGCCCGCGCGGCTCGCAGACATGGCGGTTGAGGAAGAAGGCGGTCAGGCGAAAACCGTCGGCGAGCGCGGCGGCATCGGCGGCGTGCCGGCTCTCGTCGCCGAGGAAGGCGGGAAGCGCCAGCATCTTGTCCGCCCAGGGCGCGCCCGCCGCGCGCGAGACGGCGCGGCCGGATTTCGGCGAGACGTAGCAGAGGTCGTCGCGGCTGCCGGTCGCCACGCATTCGAGGAGATCGAGGCCGAAGCCGAGGTCGTTCAGTACGGCGAGTTCGAAGCGGATGAAGAGCTCGCCGGCATCGGCCGGCTCGTGCAGATGGTCGAGGATGACCGACAGCGCCTCGTAGAGATGGGGATGGGGATCGCGCTCCGGCAGGAAGCGCAGCAGCGCCGCCATGGCCTGCACGCCGTAGACGGCCGTCGCGGTCTCCATGAGGCGGCCGGCGCGAAGCTCCAGCGGCTCGAGGCGGAACTCGCCGAGATGCTCGTCGAGCCGCGCGCGCCATGTCACTTCAACGGAATTGCCCGGCTGGAGCACCGGCTGCATCGTCCGCGACCGGCCGCCGCGCACCATGCCGAGATGCCGGCCACGGCCACGCGTCATCACCTCGGCGATCACCGACGTCTCGCCGTGGCGCCGCACGCCCAGAACGATGGCTTCGTCACTCCATTGCATGGCAAAGCCTTACGCCCTCGATGGGGCGGGAGCAAGCGCAACGCATGCTGCCTTGCCCCTTACCGTCTCCCCGCAGCCGAGGAGAACGGCCGGCAGGCGGATGAGGGGCAATCCCAAGCACGGGTGCGTGGCCATATCGCCACACCTAACCCCTTGCCACAGTTTCGCTTTCTTCTCGCCCTGCCGGCGCCGCCTTTGGCTTTATAGACCCCGGCCAAGGCCAAGAGGCCGCATTGCAGTTCCAGATACAGGTGCCCTTTCATGTGCGTGTCCCGCGCCCTCGCCCTTCTCGCCGTCGCCGCAACGCTTGCCGGCTGCGTCACCACCGCTAAGCCGGTGAGGAAGGGGCCGGACCCGATGCATGTCGCCATGTACGGGCCGCAGCCGGAGGAGCGCTTCCCGCTGCCGGCGATGAACATCAGCCGGGTGAACCCGAAATATTTCCGCCAGCAGGTGGCCTACCAGACGATGGAGCCGGCCGGCACGATCGTCATCGATACGCAGAACCGCTTCCTCTACCTCGTGCAGGGCGAAGGCATGGCGATGCGCTACGGCATCGGCGTCGGCAAGGCGGGACTGGAATTCGAGGGCGCGGCGCGCATCGGCCGCAAGGCGGAATGGCCGCGCTGGACGCCGACACCGAGCATGATCAAGCGCGAACCGGAGCGGAACCTCAAATGGGCGAACGGTATGGAGCCGGGCCTGACCAATCCGCTCGGGCCGCGCGCGCTCTATCTCTACAAGGACGGCAAGGACACGCTGTTCCGCATCCACGGCACGTCCGAGCCGTGGTCGATCGGCAAGGCCGTGTCGAGCGGCTGCATCCGCCTCTTCAACCAGGACATCATCGACCTCTACGGCCGCGTGCCGAGCGGCAGCCGCGTCGTCGTGCTGCAGCATCAGACGCCTGCGGAGGAAATAACGCCGGTGGCGGCGGCCAACGGCTTCGTACCGCCGGCCGCCATCTAGGGACCGTCAAGTCCGGCTTTCAAAAGGGCGCTATCGCTTCACAGCGATAGCGCCCTTTCCGCATCAGGTGAAATCCTGCTGCTCGGATGTGACGACGCCGTTCATCTCGCTCGGGTAATAGCCCTCGCGCAGGTTGATGCCGTATTCGACATAGGCCTTCATGCAGGCGAGCATCTGCGACCAGCCCTCGCAATTCATGTAGGAGGATTTCTGGCCGCGGTCGTTCTCACGCCAGCCGGTCTCGGCGATGGTGACCATCGTGCCGCCGTCGTCGAGCGGCTTGAAGCGCATCTCGACACGCGTCTTGTAAGGCTCCTCGTCCTTGTCGACCATGGCGTCCCAGCGGAAGACGATGAGCGCGTCCTTCTCCACCCTGTCGACGATGACCGGGGCCATGCCCCACCATGTCACCGTCGTGCCTTCGACCAGCGGTGCACTCGCCCCGCCGATCGTGGTGAAATAGCCGCTCAGCTTCTTCGGATTGACCACAGCATCGAAAACCTCTGCGACCGGCTTGCCGATCCGGCCGTTCACGCGAAATTCCAGCGTCATGCCGTCCTCCTTGGGCGCTACCCGCCCTCTTCTCGATCTTGTACCCGGTCAAAATATGTTATAAAAACATAACATGTCAAGCGAATCGAAAGAGGATGCCGTTTTCAAGGCGCTCGCCAACGGCAAAAGGCGGCAGATGCTGGATGCGATCAGGGATGCGCCGCTGACAACGGGCGCGCTCTGCGAAAGGTTTCCGGAGATGGACCGCTGCACGGTCATGCAGCACCTGAAGGTGCTGGAGGAGGCGGAGCTGATCATTCCCCGCCGCGAGGGCCGCGAGCGCTGGAACCATCTCAACGCCCTGCCGATCCAGGCGATCCACGACCGCTGGATCAGCCAATATGCCGGCCATGCGATGACCGTGCTTTCGGCGCTGCAAGCCGACCTCGAAGGGTGACGGCGCCGCCCTTCGGCAGCGCCCTCCAACAATCAGACCTCGGCGGCGATGCGGCCGATCTCGGCAATGACGGCATTGCGCTCGTCGCCGGAAATGCCTGGGATCTCACAGAAGGCCGTGACGACAATCGCGCCGCGGTCCGGCGACCAGGCGACGGCCACGTCATTGGCATTGCCCTGCTTGTCGCCGTTCGTGCCGGTCTTGTCGCCGGTCATCCAGTCCGCCGGGAAGCCGGCGCGCAGCCGCGTGTCGCCGGTCTTGTTCATCACCAGCCAGGCGGCAAGCTGCGCCTTCGACGATGGCGAAAGCACGTCGGAGAAGACCAGCCGGCGCAGCGTTTCGGTCATGGCGAGCGGGGTCGTCGTGTCGCGCTCGTCGTCCGGCGCATCGTGGTAGTTGAGCTTGGGCTCGGTGCGGTCGAGGCGGGTCACCTCGTCGCCGAAGCCGCGCAGGAACTGCGTCACCGCCTTCGGTCCGCCGGAAGCCGCAAGCAGAAGATTGGCGGCGGCATTGTCGCTGAGCGTGATCGTCGCCGCGCAGAGTTCGGCAATCGAGATCCCGTTGCCGCCAACGCGCTTCTCCACCACCGGGGACCAGTCCACGAGGTCGGATTTCTTCACCACGATACGGCGGTCGAGGTCTTCCTCCTTGCGGTCGACGCGGGCGAGGATATGGCCTGCCAGCAGCGCCTTGAAGGTGCTGCACATCAGGAAGCGCTCGTCGGCGCGGTAGCCGAGCCGGGCGCCCGTCGCGAGATTATGTATGGCAACGCCGATGCGGCCCTCGTGGCGCCCTTCGAGCTCCGCAAGCCGCTTTTCCAGTTTTCCCTCCCCGGCCGCCGCCGCGGTGCCGGCAAGCGCGGAGACGGCGGGAACGGCAAGGAGAGCGCCGGCAATCGCCCGCCGGCGTGAAATCGTGATCGTCATCGTGTATTTTCCTGTCTTTCGGGCACCGGCGCGCCTTGCGCCGACGGCCCGTTCAGCCCGCCCACGCCGCGAATATGGCCAAGCGCAAGGGACAGGACAAACGACGATTTCTGCCGTCAGCCATTAGGAAAATTTGGGCTTCTGCCCTTATTTCCGTTTCATCGCCTCGGCGAGCGCGGCGCCGAAAGCGCCCTGCGCGGGCGCCTGCTGCTTCGGCGCGGCCTGGCTGAACTTCGGCTTCATGCCGGCATTGCGGTCATTCCGGGGCGCATTGTCGCGGGCGGCCGGCGCGCCGCCGTCCTTGCGCATGGTGAGGCCGATGCGCTTGCGTGGCACGTCCACCTCCGTCACCCGCACCTTCACCACGTCACCGGCCTTCACCACCTCATGCGGATCCTTGACGAAGCGGTCGGCGAGCTGGGAGACGTGCACGAGGCCGTCCTGATGCACGCCGATATCGACGAAGGCGCCGAAGGCGGCGACGTTCGTCACCGTGCCCTCCAGCAGCATGCCGACCTTGAGGTCCTTGATGTCGTCGACGCCGTCAGCGAAGGTCGCGGTCCGGAATTCCGGACGCGGGTCGCGGCCGGGCTTTTCGAGTTCGGCGAGAATGTCCCTGACGGTCGGAAGGCCGAAGCGCTCGTCGACGAAGACCTTCGGGTCGAGCGCCTTCAGCGCCGCGCTGTCGCCCATCAGGGCGCGCAGGTCTCGCCCGCAGGCCGCGACGATCTTCTTGGCAACGCCATAGGCTTCCGGGTGCACGGAGGAGGCATCGAGCGGCTCCTTGCCGTTCGGGATGCGCAGGAAGCCGGCGCATTGCTCGAAGGTGCGCGCGCCGAGGCGCGAGACCTTCATCAGCTCCTTGCGGCTCTCGAAGGGGCCGTTCGCATCGCGATGCGCGACGATGGCCTCCGCCGAGGATTTTCCCAGGCCGGAAACGCGGGCGAGCAGCGGCGCGGAGGCGGTGTTGAGATCGACGCCGACGGCGTTCACCGCATCTTCCACCACCGCGTCCAGCGAGCGCGAAAGCTTGCCCTGGTCGACATCGTGCTGGTACTGGCCGACGCCGATCGACTTCGGCTCGATCTTCACGAGTTCGGCCAGCGGATCCTGCAGGCGGCGGGCGATGGAGACCGCACCGCGCAGCGAGACGTCGAGATTCGGGAACTCCGCGGCCGCCGTTTCCGAGGCGGAATAGACCGAAGCGCCGGCCTCCGAGACGATGACCTTGGTGGGCTTGGGCGCGGGAAGCTGGGCGAGCATATCGGCCACCAGCTTTTCCGTCTCGCGGCTGCCCGTGCCGTTGCCGATGGCGATCAGCTCGACCTTGTGCTTGCGGATCAGCGAGGCAAGCTCGGCCTGCGTGCCGCGCACGTCGTTCTTCGGCGGGAAGGGATAGACCGTCGTCGTCTCGACCACCTTACCGGTATTATCGACCACGGCGACCTTGACGCCGGTGCGGATGCCCGGATCGAGACCCATCGTGGCGCGCGTGCCGGCGGGCGCGGCGAGCAGCAGGTCCTTGAGGTTTCGGGCGAAGACGCGGATCGCCTCCTCTTCCGAGCGCTCGCGCATCTCGCGCATCAGGTCGAGCGAGAGTGACATGGAGAGCTTGACGCGCCAGGTCCAGCCGATCACCTCGGCCAGCCACTTGTCGCCCGGCTTCGTGCCGACGGCATAGAACGAGGCGATGATGCGCTCGACGGGCTTGACCGGCTCGGTGCTGTCCTGGTCGACGACGATATCGACCGACAGGAACTCCTCGTTCCAGCCGCGCAGCATGGCGAGCGCGCGGTGGCCCGGAACGGTCGCCCAGCGTTCGGTGTGGTCGAAATAGTCGGAGAACTTGGCGCCGGCCTCCTGCTTGCCCTCCACGACGCGGGAGCGCAGGAAGGCGTTGTCCTTCATGTATTCGCGCAGGCGCTTGAGGAGGTCGGCATTTTCCGTCAACTGCTCGGCGACGATGTCGCGCGCGCCTTCCAGCGCGGCCTTCACGTCCGGCACCTCGGCGGAAAGGAACTTTTCCGCAAGCTCGGCCGGCACCAGCGCGCGGTCGGCAAGGATTTGCTCGGCCAGCGGGCCGAGGCCGCGCTCACGGGCGATCTCCGCCTTGGTGCGGCGCTTGGGCTTGTAGGGCAGGTAGATGTCCTCGAGCTCGGCCTTGGTGGTGACCGTGGCGATCTTGGCGGCCAGCTCGTCCGTCAGCTTGCCCTGCCCCGCGATGGAATCGAGGATCGAGGCGCGGCGGGCCTCCAGCTCGCGCAGATAGGTCAGCCGCTCGGCGAGCGTGCGCAGCTGCGTATCGTCGAGGCCGCCCGTCACCTCCTTGCGGTAGCGCGCGATGAAGGGCACGGTCGCACCCTCGTCCAGCAGCTCCACGGCGGCGGAGACCTGCACGGAGGTCGCCTTGATCTCGGCGGCGATCAGGTTGGCGATCTTGAGCGGTGTCGGGGCCATGTCGAACTCCTCGTGATGGTGCGGGCGGCGACCATAGTGAGCGCATGGCGACAGGCCAACCACCGGGCCTGCCGCGGCGGGCCACGTCCACAATATATCACCGGCCGCGCGGCCTTGCGCCGCCGCATCAGGGTTGAATGGACAAAAAAGGGGGCTTGGCGGTTGTAACCCTTCATAAAGCCTTGCCGACTATCCTGCCTTGCGTAACGGCAACGGGGCCTTCGGCATGCGCGGCGCATTTCTTGCAGCAGTCTCTCTGACGGCCATCGCCGCGGCCGCTCCAGCCCACGCGGCGACGCTCAATCTCCTCATCTGGGAAACCTATATCGACGAGCAGATCCTCGCTGATTTCACGGTCGAGACCGGCATCGAGGTGCGCCAGATCTTCTACGACAGCGGCGATGCCCGCGACGAGATCCTCGCCGATCCGAACAGCAATATCGACGTGGTCGTCACCAACGAGAACGGCGCGAAGCTCTACGGCAACCGCGGCATCATCATGGCGCTCGACCGCAAGAACGTGCCCGCGCTGAAGGACTTCGAGGAAAGCTGGACGAAGCGTTGCGGCGGCTATGGCGTGCCCTATCTCTGGGGCACGATGGGCATCCTCTACCGTTCCGACAAGATCACCGAGGCGCCCTCCTCATGGGCGGACCTGATGAAGCCGGCGGAAAGCCTGCGCGGCCACATCGCCATGTACGACGACCATGCGGAAGCCTTCGTCGCGCCGCTCGTGCTGCTCGGCAAGTCGGTCAATGCCAACGACAACGAAACGTTGAAGGCGGCGTTCGAGCTGATGAAGGTGCAGCTTCCCTATGTGCTGACCTACGACTACGTCATCACCTCGATCCAGAGCGCCGACAAGGGGCCGAACATCTACATGGCGCTCGGCTACAGCGGCGACCAGTACACGCTGAACGGCAAGGTCAACGCGCCCGGCCTCTGGCGCTATGCCGTGCCGAAGGAAGGCACGCTCTCCTGGCTCGACTGCATCACCGTCAGCGAGCGCTCGCGGGACAAGGCGAACGCGCTGCGGCTGGTCGACTATATCAGCAATGCGAAGAACGGCGCGCGCAACGCCCTCAAGCTCAACATGCCCACCGCAAGCACCGCAGCGCTCGCGCTGCTGCCGCAAGACATCCGCTCCAATCCCGAAATCTATGCCGCACCGGAAATCCTGGCCAGAAGCCAGCTTCAGGAGGAACTGACCGTCCAATCGGTCCAGGCCCGCCGCCGCATCATCAGCAGTCTGGCCCAACTCAGTGACGCTCGGTAAACGCGCCCTCGCCCTCATCTTCCCGGTCGTCCTCTCGGGCTACGTGCTCGCGGCCTCCCTCATCTACTATGTCCAGGGCTCCGCGATCCTCGGGCTGGAGCGTGCGCGCCTGTGGCAGCAGATGGGCCTGCTCACCGCGCTCTTCCAGAACGAGGTGACGCAGAACCGCAGCCTCATCTATTCGCTGGTCGCCGGCGATACGGTGCGCCTCTTCGTCAACGAGCCGGATGCGGGCTATCGCAGCACGGCGCTCGGCGTGCGCCTGCAGCAGAGCATCACCTCGCTTTCCGACGACCGCAAGAAGTTCATCTCGGTCGCGATCATCCGCCCGCCGCTGACGGTCGACTATTATTACGAGGACAGCGCCGATCCGTTCGCCGAGATCACGCCGCAGCAGCTCGCCCATGCCCGGCAGGTCATCGCGAGCCCGCGCCTTTCGTCCTGGGCCTATCTCGACACGGCCGGCATCGAGCCGCTGATCGTGCATTCCGAATTCATCGACCCGCTGACCTTCAACCGGCCGGTTGCCAGCGCCAAGGACAGCGCGATCCTCGTGCAGACCGCCGTGCGGCCCAATGCCTTTCTCGAGATGAAGCGCACGCTCGAAAAGGAATATGGCGCGGCGATCGAGATCGGGCAGCACCAGTTCCTGGCGCAGGGTGCGCTCTCGGCCACCGCGACGCTCGGCCCCTCGCTCTTCGCCCGCCTGACGCCCGACGCCGCGTTCCTCGAAAGCCGGCTGGGGACGCTGAAGAGCCTGCTCGCGCTCGGCGCCATCGCGCTCAGTCTCTGCACCATCGGCCTCGTGCTGCTGCTCGTGCGGCGCTACATCACCAATCCCATCGCGCGGCTCGACCGCCAGCTTACAGACGTCATGACCGGCAGCCGCAGCGGCATCCTGGCAATGGACGAAGTGGGCGAGATCGGCCGTCTTTCGGCCAATGTCAAACGGCTGCACGACCATTCCATGCAGTCCTTCGACCTCGTGCAGAACGCTTCCTGGACGGATACGCTGACGGGCATTTCCAACCGCGAATATTTCAACATCCGCTCCACGCAGCTTCTGGAAGAGGCCGAGGAAGCCGGCCTCGGCTGCACGCTGCTCTTCATCGACGTCGACAACTTCAAGTTCGTCAACGACAAGCACGGCCACAAGATCGGCGACGAGCTCCTGAAGACGCTTGCCGACCGCATCTCGGCCATCGTCGCCCGCATCGTCGCGGATCGCGGCCTGCCGGACGGCCTCTTCGCCCGCCTTTCCGGCGACGAATTCGCCATCATGCTGCGCTGTCAGCCGGGCGGCGGCACGATCACCGAAATGGCAAACAACATCCTCTCGCTCTTTGCGGAAGGCTTCGAGGTTCTGGACAAGGCCTATCCGGTGACGGCGAGCATCGGCATCGCCGTCTATCCGGAAGATGCCCGTACCCTGCCGGAGCTGATCGCCAATGCCGATGCGGCCATGTACCAGGCGAAATCGCAGGGCAAGAACGGCTCGGCCCGCTATTCACGCTCGCTGCACGAAAAGCGCACCCGCCAGCGCCGCATCGAGGAGGAGCTGCGCGTCCTCGATCCCGACGAGGAATTCCATCTCGTCTACATGCCCATCGTCGACGGCCACGGCCGCGTGACGGGCTGCGAGGCGCTGCTGCGCTGGACCTCTCCCGCACTCGGCAGCGTGACGCCGGACGAGTTCATCCCGATCGCGGAGACCACCGGCCTCTTCAGCAAGATCGACTGGTGGGTGATCGACCGGGCCATGGCCGACCATGGCCGGATCCGCAAGCTCTTCGGCGCCGAGACGATCCTCTGCATCAACATCTCGTCGGCGGAACTCTACACGAAGTCGATCAGCGACCATTTCTGCGAGTGTGCCGACCGGCACGGCGTCGACACGCGCCTCATCGAGATCGAGCTGACGGAAACTTTCGCGGTGAAGCTGGGCGAGCAGTCGCGCCGCAATATCGAGATCCTGCGCAGCCGCGGCTTCCGCATCTCCATCGACGATTTCGGGGCGGGCTATACCTCGGTGCAGCAGATCATCGAATATCCGGCCGAGACCATCAAGCTCGACCGCGCGCTCGTCGAAAGCCTCACCCGCTCGGCGGCCCTGCCGACGCTGCGGGCGCTCGTCGCGCTCTGCCACGCGCAGGACATGTCGGTGATCGCCGAGGGCATCGATACGACCGAGAAGATGACCCTGCTCGCCGCGGCGGGCTGCGACCTCTACCAGGGCTACCTGATCAGCCGCCCCCTCACCCTGGAAGATCTCGGCATCTGGGCCATGCAGCGGCTCATCGACAAGGCGCGCGAGGGCGCGCAGAAGCCGGAGCGGCGCGCTCGGGCGTGAGGTCTCTTGGAAAATGACGAGGGGGCTGCCCCTCATCCCCCTGCCGGGACCTTCTCCCCGCGGGCGGGGAGAAGGGATATGCCGCATCCTTTTCCCGAATCATTGCCCGTTCGTGGGGCAAGCCCCTCTCCCCGCTCGCGGGGAGAGGTTAGGGCAAATCCGCAATATGCGCTCCGATCAGGACGTCGGGAAATCCAGGCCCATTTCGCGGAAACGGGCCGGGTCGTCGCCCCAGTTCTCGCGCACCTTCACGAACAGGAAGAGGTGCACGGGCTGTTCGAGGATGTCCGACAGCTCCTTGCGCGAGGCCATGGAGATCGCCTTGATCGCCTCGCCGTTCTTGCCGAGCGCGATCTTCTTCTGGCTGTCGCGCTCGACATAGATGACCTGCTCGATGCGCACCGAGCCGTCCTTGCGCTCTTCCCACTTCTCCGTCTCGACATGCGAGGAATAGGGAAGCTCCTGATGCAGGCGCAGGAACAGCTTTTCGCGGGTGATCTCGGCGGCAAGCTGGCGCATGGGCAGGTCGGAGATCTGGTCTTCCGGATAGTACCAGGGGCCTTCCGGCAGCGCGGCGGCGAGATAGTTCATCACGTCCTCGCAGCCCGAGCCGTTGAGGGCCGAGATCATGAAGGTGCGCTCGAACTTGACGACCTCGTTCACCGCCGCCGTCAGCTTCAGCAGGTCCTCCGGCTTCACCCGGTCAACCTTGTTGAGGACGAGGATCTTCGGCTGGCGAACTTCCTTCAGGCCCTCCAAGATGGTCTCGGCATCGCCCTTGAGGCCACGCTCGCTGTCGATCAGGAACATGATGAAATCAGCATCCTTGGCGCCGCCCCAGGCGGTCGTGACCATGGCGCGGTCGAGCCGGCGGCGCGGCTTGAAGATACCGGGCGTGTCCATGAAGACGATCTGGGCGTTGTCGTGGATCGCGATGCCGCGCACGATGGCGCGCGTCGTCTGCACCTTGTGGCTGACGATCGACACCTTCGCGCCAACCAGGCGGTTGACGAGGGTCGACTTGCCGGCATTGGTCGCGCCGATCAGCGCCACGAAGCCCGAGCGGGTCGCGCCCTCACCGGTCGTTCCGGTCTCGGCGGGGGTCTGGTTTTCTTCGGTCATGGTGTCCGTCAATCTTGTGTTTTCAGGCAACTCCCGGCGCAAAGCCCTACGGCTCCTGCCGGAATCGCCTCAGGCGCCGCCCTTGGGCCAGACGCCTTCGCGTTCCAGAATCTTCGTCGCGGCCACCTGCTCGGCGGCCCGTTTCGAGCGGTCAGTGCCCGTTTCCGGCTTCACGCCCCTGATCTCCACCGTCACGGTGAAGCGCGGGTCGTGGTCCGGTCCGGAGCGCTCGTCCACCCGGTAGTTCGGCGTCACGCCGAACCGGGCATGCGCCCATTCCTGCAATTCCGTCTTGGCGTCGCGCCGCGCACCTTCCGCCCGGGCGGCCCTGCCCTCCCAGTTGGCGAGGATGAAGCCGCGCGCCGCCTCCAGACCGCCGTCGAGATAGATCGCGGCGATCAGCGACTCTACCACATCGGCCCTGACGTTCATCATGGCTTTTCCGGTGAGCTTCTTGACGTCCGCGCCGGTGCGGATGAAGCGGTGAAGGGCGAGGTCGTCGGAGACCGCCGCACAGCTCTCGGCGCTGACGAGCTGGTTGAGGCGGACGGAAAGCTCGCCCTCCTTCGCCTCTCGAAAGGTGCGGAACAGCATCTCGGCGACGCAGAGCCCGAGGACCCGGTCGCCGAGGAATTCCAGCCGCTCGTAGTTGCTGCCCTTGCCGGGCCGGGCGCTGGCATGGGTGATCGCCCGGTCGAGACGGTCCTTGTCGGTGAAGACGTAGCCGATCAGCTCTTCGAGGGCTTTCCGGTTCGCGTCGTTCAGCGGTATGGCGCCCTTCATTCAACGACCTTGAAGAGGCGGTCCCAGCGCAGGTTGGTCGGCCACTTCCAGACTTCGCTGAACGACGTGTCGTGCCCCAGCGAGAAGAAGATGAGGCTTGCGCGGCCGATCAGGTTCTCGGCCGGCACGAAGCCGACGTCGAAGCGGCTGTCGGCCGAGTTGTCGCGGTTGTCGCCCATCATGAAATAATGGCCTTCCGGCACGATGAACTCGCGCGTGTTGTCGCCGACGGTGCCCGGACGGGTATCCAGCGTGTCGTAGGAAACGCCGTTGTCCATGGTCTCGCGGAAGACCGGCACGTCCTCGCCGGTGTCGTACTGGTCGTCGGCGCGGAAGAAGCCGTTATGCTCGCGCGGCACGGGCTGGCCGTTGACGTAGAGGACGCTGTCCTTGACCTGCACATGGTCGCCCGGCAGGCCGACGAGGCGCTTGATATAGTCGATGTCGGGGTTCGGCGGGAAGCGGAAGACGACGATGTCGCCGCGCTTCGGCTCGCTGGCGAAGATGCGGCCCGAGAACAGGTTCGGCGAGAACGGCAGCGAATACTTCGAATAGCCGTAGGAGAACTTGTTGACGAAGAGATAGTCGCCGACGAGCAGCGTCGGCATCATCGAGCCCGAAGGAATGGTGAAGGGCTGGAAAAGCACCGTGCGGATCACCACGGCGAGCAGCAGCGCCTGGATGATGACCTTGACGTTTTCCCACAGGCCGCTCTCAGCCTTATCAGTCTTCTCTGCCACGCCGGACTTGTCCTTATTTGCAAACATGGGGCCCTCTATAGAGGAAAGGTTGCCTGTTGGAAATCGTGTCGGTCAAAAAGACACATGGCGAAACACCGGCTAGCCGGACGTTCCGGCCGGCAGCGCCTCGATGATCACGAATGCCTGTGCCAGCGGGAAATCGTCGGTAATGGTGATGTGGATGCGCGCCTCGTGCCCCTCGGGCAGGAGCTGCTTCAGCTTTTCGAGCGCGCCGCCGGTCAGCCGCATGGTCGGCTTGCCGCCCGGCAGGTTGACGACGCCCATGTCCTTCCAGAACACGCCCTGCGCCAACCCCGTGCCGAGCGCCTTGGAACAGGCCTCCTTGGCGGCGAAACGCTTGGCGTAGGAGGCCGCGCGGTTGCGGCGGCCGTCGGACTTCGCCCGCTCGATCTCGGTGAAGCAGCGCTCCGTGAAGCGTTCGCCGAAGCGCTCCAGCGACTTCTCCACCCGGCGGATGTCGATGAGGTCGCTGCCGATGCCGATGATCATAGGGGAGTGTCTCCATGGGAAAGGACGGGCACGCGCTTCACGAGGCGGGCATGGCGTCGCGCCGCCACCGAACGCGCCGCAAGGCGGGTTGCGCCATAGGCGAGGAAAGCCGCGCCGCCGCCGAGGACGAGCGCGCCGACGAGCATCGGCTCAAGCACAGGATGCCAGAGCTCGGAAAATTGCAGATGTTCCATGCGGTGGAAGAGGTCGGCCGCGCTGATCGCCTCGCCCGAACGGATGCCGAGCAGCACCTCGCCGACGCGGAAGGTCGCAAGGGCGATGAGCGGGATGGTCAGCGGATTGGCGATGGTCGTGGCGAGCGCCGCGGCGACGAGATTGCCGGCCGTCAGGTAGGCGAGCGCAAGGGCCAGGATGACATGGAAGCCGAGCAGCGGCGTGAAAGCGGAGAAAGTACCGGCCGCGACCCCCGCCGCAATCGCATGGGGCGAAGCGGAAAGGCGCAGGATGCGCTTGGCGAGGTAGCGCGCGGGACGCGAGAACCCCTTGCGCGGCCAGAAGAATTCGCGCAATCGCTCGGGCCAGGAGGCCTTCTTTCGGCGTCGGAACAACATCGCCCAGACATAGCCGATCCGTTGGTGGCATTTCAATGGCGGCGCCGTCATGGCGCCGGATGCGGCAGCCGCCGTGGCGCAGCGATCTGCGCCACACGGCAAGCCGAAGCCTTAGTAGGACCTGCGGAAGAGGCCGCGGTCGATCTGACGCTGGCGGTATTCCAGGTCGATGCGGTCGATGGCGGCGTTCAGGTAGGCCATCTCGCGCTCGTCGGCATTCGGGATGCGCAGGGCGCGGGTGAAATTCTTGATCTGCTTCAACATTGGTAAACCTCGTTCGGTTACCTCCCGACGCAGAAGATAGGTTTACCCGCCCCTTCGCACCAGCGACACTATCCCAATACAGCCATGCGGAATGCGCATAACGGCTGGTCAAATCTTGGGCAAACCTGCCTCAATCGAGGCAGGTCGCCACATTTTTGCATGGGACCGTCACGCGAAGACACGATTGATCGTCGAAACGCACTGCAGTTCCTTCAACTGGCCGATGAGTTGGTTGAGCTGGCGCAGGTCCCAGACCTCCAGATCGATATGCACCTCGGTGAAGTCGGCCGCCACGCGCGCCATCGACATGGAGCGGATGTTGATGTCGCTGGTGGCGATGGTCTGCGTGACCTCGGCCAGCGTGCCCGGCTCGTTCAGCGCATTGATCATGATGCGCGCCATGAAGCGGGTGTTGTTCGCCTCGTCGAGGTCCCAGCGCACGTCGATCCAGCGCTCCGGCTCGTCGTCGAACTTCTGCAGCGCCGGCGACTGGATCGGGTAGATGGTGATGCCCTTGTCCTTCTCCATGATGCCGACGATGCGGTCGCCCGGCACGGCGCCGCCGGCGGAGAAGTGCACCTCGGCATTGCCGGAAAGGCCGCGGATCGGCAGCGCATCGGGGCCGGCCTCGCCCTCCTCGCGCTCCAGCGCCGCCTTGTTCTTGCCCGGTAGCTTGAAGACCATGCCGGCCGCACTGCGCATGTTGAACCAGCCGTCGTCCGAGCTCGGCTTCACCGTCACGCGCTCGTCCTGGTAATCCGGGAAGACGGCGCGCAGCACGTCGAGCGAGGAAAGCTCGCCGCGCCCGACGGAGGCGATGGCGTCCTCCACCTCCTTCTGGCCGAGGCGATGCAGCACCGGCTTCAGCCCGTCGCGGGAGAACTGCTTTCCGGCGCGCTCGAAGGTGCGCTCCAGAATGCGGTAGCCGAGGCCGGAATATTGCTTGCGCACGGCGGCGCGGGTCGCGCGTCGGATGGCCGCGCGCGCCTTGCCGGTAACGACGATCTCCTCCCAGGCCGGCGGCGGCACCTGGATGCCCGAGCGGATGATCTCGACCTCGTCGCCATTGTTGAGGCGGGTGACGAGCGGCATGATGCGGCCGTTGATCTTGGCGCCGACGCAGGTGTCGCCGATATTGGTGTGCACCGCATAGGCGAAGTCGATGGGCGTCGCGCCGCGCGGCAGCGTGATAAGTTGACCCTTCGGCGTGAAGGTGAAGACCTGGTCCTGGAAGAGCTCCAGCTTGGTGTGCTCCAGGAACTCTTCCGGATTATCGCCCTCGGCCAGCGCCTCGATGGTTCGGCGCAGCATGGCATAGGCGTTGGAGCGCGGCGAGCGCACCTCGTCCGCGCCGGCGGCTTCCTTGTCCTTGTAGAGCGAATGGGCGGCGATACCGTATTCGGCGATCTCGTGCATGCGCTTGGTGCGGATCTGCAGCTCGATGCGCTGGCGCGACGGGCCGACGATGGTCGTATGGATCGACTGGTAGTCGTTCTGCTTCGGCGTCGAGATATAGTCCTTGAAGCGGCCCGGCACGACGCGCCAGCGCGTGTGCACGATGCCGAGCGCCGCATAGCAGGCGGGAATGTCGCCGACGAGGATGCGGAAGGCATAGACGTCGGAGAGCTGCTCGAAGGACAGCGACTTCGACTGCATCTTGCGGAAGACCGAATAGGGCTTCTTCTGCCGGCCCTTGACCAGCGCCTCGTCGAGGCCGTTCGTCACCAGCAGCTCGCGCAGCTCCTCCTCGATCTTGCGGATCAGGCCCTCGTTGCGCCGGGAAAGCTCCTCCAGCTTGCGGCTGACGGTCTCGTAGGCCTCCGGGTTGATGTAGCGGAAGGACAGGTCCTCCAGCTCCTCGCGCATGTCCTGCATGCCCATGCGGCCGGCCAGCGGCGCATAGATGTCCATCGTCTCTTCGGAGATGCGGGCGCGCTTTTCCGGCGACATGTGGTCGAGCGTGCGCATGTTGTGCAGGCGGTCGGCAAGCTTGACGAGGAGCACGCGCACGTCGTCGGAAATGGCGAGCAGCAGCTTGCGCAGGTTCTCGGCCTGCTTGGCCTTCTTGGAAACGAGGTCGAGTTTCTTGATCTTGGTGAGGCCCTCGACCAGCGCGCCGATATCCTCGCCGAACAGTTCGTCGATCTCGGCGCGCGTGGCGCTGGTATCCTCGATCGTATCGTGCAGCAGGGCCACCGCGATGGTGGATTCGTCGAGGCGCATATCCGTCAGGATGGCGGCGACTTCGAGGGGATGCGAGATATAGGGGTCGCCGCTCGCCCGCTTCTGCTGTCCATGCTTCTGCATGGCATAGACATAGGCCTTGTTCAGCAGGGCTTCGTTGGCATCGGGCTTGTATTTCTGAACCCGCTCAACGAGTTCATATTGACGCATCATCCTCGGTCGGCTTTCTCCCCGCTCCCGCAGGGCAAAAAAAAGTGCGCCCCAACTTAAAAGGGGCGCACCGGCATTCGCAACAGCAAAGGTTTCGGTAAGTTACCGAAATCAGTAATCGTCGCTCTTTTCCGGCGGAACGAGGCCTTCGATGCCGGCCAGAAGCTCTTCTTCCGACATGCGGTCGAAGGCGATGGTTTCCGGCTGGTCCTCATCCTCGTCGACGGTGGCGGTCGTCGCATCGTCGGCAATGAGGCTTGCCGGATCGGGCTCGGGCTCGTCCACTTCCACATGCTTCTGCAGCGAGTGGATCAGGTCTTCCTTGAGGTCGTCGGGCGAAAGGGTTTCGTCGGCGATCTCGCGCAGCGCGACGACCGGGTTCTTGTCGTTGTCGCGGTCGATGGTGATGGCGGCGCCCTGCGAGATGAGGCGGGCGCGATGGCTTGCAAGAAGAACCAGCTCGAAGCGGTTGTCTACCTTGTCAATGCAATCTTCAACGGTGACACGGGCCATTGCCTGTCCTTTGTGATCGAGAATTTCAGGAGTTTGCATGCCCGATACAGGGATCGGGCCGGAAATTCAAGTTTTTCCTTCCCGCGCCCCCGGCGGGGCATGTCGTAAGGTTGCCCATATAACTTCTGATTGATGCCTCCCGCTAGGGGAGGCGGAAGGGCGAAATATCGGACAAATGGGGTAAAGCGCGGGAACTATTCCCCAATTCGGAAGTCATTGAATTTACTGAAACGATGCCGGAAACAAAATTGAACGGCGCAACCTAGATTTGCTTGGAAACCGGCGACGGCTGCCCTAAATGAATATTATATGAAAAATAGGTAATTCAACCGGAATGTGCACCAGGCAAGCAGAAACCGGCTGAAACCCAACCTTTTTCCTCAACTTCTATTTAAAGGATTGCGCGACATGTTCGACCCCCGCGAGAAAATCGCCCTCTTCATCGACGGTGCAAATCTCTATGCGGCGTCCAGGACACTCGGCTTCGACATAGACTACAGGAAGCTTCTGAAGGCCTTCCAGAAGCGCGGCTACCTGCTGCGCGCCTATTACTATACCGCCCTCATCGAGGACCAGGAATATTCCTCCATCCGCCCGCTGATCGACTGGCTCGACTATAATGGCTACAAGGTCGTCACCAAGCCGGCCAAGGAATTCACCGACTCGCTCGGCCGCCGCAAGATCAAGGGCAACATGGATATCGAGCTGGCCATCGACGCGATGGAACAGTCCGAGACGGTCGACCACCTCGTCATCTTCTCCGGCGACGGCGACTTCACCACGCTCGTCGAGGCGCTGCAGCGCAGAGGCCGCAAGGTCTCCGTCGTCTCCACCATGCAGACCCAGCCGCCGATGATCGCCGACGACCTGCGCCGCCAGGCCGACTATTTCATCGACCTCGGCACGCTGAAGGCCGAGATCGGCCGCGACCCGTCCGAGCGCCCGCAGCGCACGGCCGAGCCGGTGGAAACCGCCGCGGACTGAGGCGGCAGGCTCCGCCTCTTCAAGCCGTCAGCGGAGGGGATGCACGAGAATGGCTGTCTTGCAGACGACGCGGCTGACGCTCCGCCCCTGCCGCCCGGATGACCGCGACGATTTCATCGCCCTCGAACGCGACCCCGAGGTCATGCGCTTCCTCAATGGCGGCCACGCCGTCGATCGGGCGCGGGCAGATCCGAGCGCGACATTCCTCATGCCGGAGGGAACGGAACCTCATGTCTGGACGGCGCGGCGCACGACCAGCGGCGCCTTCGTGGGATGGTTCTGCCTCTGGCCGGAGGGCGAGGCCCTTGCCGAACTCGGATATCGCCTGCGCCGGGAGGACTGGGGACAGGGACTGGCCTCGGAAGGCGCCCTCGCCCTCGTCGGCTGGGGTTTCGAAGACGGCGGCTATGACAGGATCGTGGCGACCACGATGGCGGTGAACCGTGGATCGCGCCGCGTGATGGAAAAGGTGGGCATGAGATACACGCGCACCGACCATATCGACTATCCCGACCCGATTGCCGGCAGCGAGCACGGCGATGTCTGGTACGAGATGACACGCGGCGAATGGCGCGGCCGCTAGCCGGATAAAGCGGGCCATCGCACGCGGCCCTCCCTTTTCATACTCTTCCGTAAACCCGGAAATCCGCCATATTCAATGTTCGTTAAACATTGATTCAAATGCCCCTGCCCCTCGTTAACGTTCCGCAAGACTCTGCTGATATTGCGAAATCCTACAGTCACTTCGCATCAGGATTTCCGGAAAATGGTGGACGCAGTATCGCTTTCGGGCAACAGCTACCGGGCCGCATCGAGCGCGCTCGCATCGCGCATCGCCGAAAGCCGCCCCGCAGCGGAAGCCTTGGCCGCACTGAGCGGCCCGCAGCCGGTGACGACGGTTCCCGCTCCCTCCGATGCGGCGGAAGAGATCGGCGATCTCGCCTTCCTCTATGCGCCGAACGGCCAGCCGGGGCTTGCGACCCAGCCCGTCAGCACCGTCTCCGCCACGCAGTCGACGCCTGACACGCGCGTTGCCGCGGAACGCAACCCGAGCGCACGGCTCGCCATCGAAAGCACGGATCTCGACGCCCTGATGTCGTCGTTCCTGACCGCGCGCGCGCCGAGCGCCAATCCTGCGCCCTCGCCGGACGTGCCGGCGCCCGCGAGCAACGAGCAGCTTGCGCTCGCCGCCCGCCAGTCGGTGATCAACCAGCTCTACAACCAGTTCTGAGGAAGACCGAAGGCCGGATCAGCCGCGTTCGCGCAGCAGGCGGCCCTTCTGGCGATTCCAGTCGCGTTCCTTCTCCGTCTCGCGCTTGTCGTGCAGCTTCTTGCCCTTGGCGAGCGCGAGTTCGAGCTTGGCCCGGCCGCTGTCGTTGAAATAGATCTTCAGCGGCACGAGGGTCATGCCCTCGCGGTTGATCGCCACGCGCAGGCGATGGATCTCGCGACGCGACAGGAGGAGTTTGCGCCGCCGGCGCGTCTCGTGGTTGAAGCGGTTCGCCTGCAGGTATTCCGGCAGGTAGGAATTGATCAGCCAGATTTCGCCGCCCTCGTCGGAGGCGTAGGATTCGGCGATATTCGCCTTGCCTTCGCGCAGCGACTTGACCTCCGTGCCGGTCAGCACGAGACCAGCCTCGTAGGTATCGACGATCTCGTAGTTGTAGCGGGCCTTGCGGTTCTCCGCGACAATCTTCTTGATCGTTGTCGGACGCGCTTTCGTCGCCATATCAGTTCAGCAGCCCGGCGTGGCGCAGCGCCGCGTCGATGGCCGCCTCCGTGGCCGGCTCCAGCGAGGAGACGAGCGGGGAGCGGACGGTGCGGTTCATCCCGCGCACGCGCGAGAGGCCGTATTTCGCACCGCAGACGCCCGGCTCCATGAAGATCGCCTTGTGCAGCGGCATCAGCCGGTCCTGGTATTCCAGCGCCTTGGCATAGTCGCCGGCAAGCGTCGCCTTCTGGAACTCGGCACAAAGCCGCGGGGCGACATTGGCCGTGACCGAGATGCAGCCGACGCCGCCATGGGCGTTGAAGCCGAGCGCGGTCGCATCCTCGCCCGAAAGCTGGACGAACTCCTTGCCGCAAGCGATGCGCTGCTCGGAAACGCGCTCGATCTTGCCCGTCGCATCCTTGACGCCCATGATCGAGGGGTGCGCCTTGTGCAGCGCGCCCATCGTTTCCGGCGTCATGTCGATCACCGAACGGCCCGGAATGTTGTAGATGACGATCGGCACCTTCACGGCCTCGGCGACGGCCGCGAAATGCGCGAAGAGGCCTTTCTGCGTCGGCTTGTTATAATAGGGCGTGACGACGAGGATCGCGTCCGCGCCCGCCTTTTCGGCGTGCTGGGCGAGATCGATCGCTTCCTTGGTGTTGTTGGAGCCGGCGCCGGCGATCACGGGCACGCGGCCGGCGGCAACCTTGATGCAGAGTTCCACCACCCGTTTGTGCTCGTCATGCGACAGCGTCGGCGATTCGCCGGTGGTGCCGACCGGCACCAGGCCGTGGCTGCCTTCGCCGATCTGCCATTCCACATGCGCGGCAAAGGCGTCTTCATCGACGGCGCCGGCAGCCGTGAACGGGGTGACGAGAGCGGGAATGGATCCCTTGAACATCGAGAACTCCTGAGGCCAGAGCCGCCGCAAGGGCATACATGCTTTGGCCGTATTCCGTGGTTAAAAACGGTCGCACAATAATCATGTGACAGGGATGCGGCAAGCGCGTGACGGGCGTTTTCATGTACGATCAAGGCGGAAATCCGCATGCCCGCACGAATAGTTACGCTGCTTCATCCGTCGCCTGAGAACCGGCAGCCTTCACGGATTGGTGAGAGGCGCGGTTAAGGTTTCGTTAAGGCAACGAAGGGTTAATGTTTGTCGGAGAACAGGCGGAAAGCGAGGGTCCATGCGCCGCCTGCCAGGCATCCGGGACGTAGCATGATCTCGAGAAACGGTTTTGCCCTTTGCACCTTGCTGCTTGCCGGAGCGGCTACCCTTGCGCTCCACTCCTCGCCTGTCGAGGCGGACAGTTCCGCCGTGTCGGAGATCAAGCCGCTCGGCTTCGCCGCCCAGATGCCCTCCCCCGAGGTGATCACCAATGCCATTCCGCGCGCCGAGGCCCTGCAGCCGGTCAATCCGGATCTCAGCGCCGGGCTCGACGCGCTTTCCAACCGCGATCCCGCCGCCGCCATCGCCGCGCGCGACCGCCTTCCTTCCGGCAGCCTCGACCGGCATATCCTCACCTGGGCCATTGTCGTTTCCGGCCAGCGGGGCGTTCCCTCCGTTGAAATCGCCAGCGCCCAGCGCGAGCTCAAGGGCTGGCCGGGCCTGAAGGCGCTGCGCGGCCATTCCGAGCGGGCGCTCGCCCGCGAGAACCCGCCGGTCGCCGACGTGCTGGCCGCCTTCGGTACCACCCGCCCGGAAACGCCGGAAGGCGCCATCGTGCTGTCCCGCGCGCTCGTCGCCTCCGGCGAGACGGCCCGGGCGACCGAAATCCTGCGCGCCTTCTGGCAGAAGGAGGCGCTCACCAAGGACCTCGAAAGCCAGATCCTCGGCGAATTCGGCACGCTTCTTACCGTCGCGGACCACAAGGCCCGCATGGAGATGCTGCTTTACCGCGACCGCGCCGACCAGGCGCAACGTTTCGGCGATCTCGGCAAGGCGCAATCCTTCTACCGCGCCTGGGCGGCCGTCATCCGCAAGAGCCGGAATGCCGGCGACCTCATCAAGGCGGTGGATGCGAGCTGGCAGAAGGACCCGGCCTATACCTATCTGCGCATCCGCTACCTGCGGAACCGGGAAGATTACCGCGCGGCCGCGAAACTCTTTTCCGCCATGCCGGAGGAACCCGCACGGCTCGTCAATCCGGGCGCGTGGTGGAACGAGCAGCGCATCGTCAGCCGCGGGCTTGCCGATCTCGGCGACTATCGCGATGCCTATCGCGTCGCCGCCCGGCACGGCGCGGACGATCCGGCCGATATCGTGGAGGCGGAATTCCATGCCGGCTGGTATGCGCTGCGCGATCTCGGCGAGACAAAGATCGCGGCAAAGCACTTCCAGCGCATCCTGCAGGTCTCCGACAGGCCGATCTCCGTCTCCCGCGCCTGGTACTGGCTCGGGCGCGCGGCGGAAAAGGGCGGGCCGGGCGATGCGAAGGACTATTTCGCCAAGGCCGCGAACTTTCCCGGCACCTTCTACGGCCAGCTTGCCGCCGCGCGGCTCGGCCGCACGACGCTGAATGTCGCCTATCCGACGCCGACGGCGGAGGAGCGCACAAGCTTCCGCCAGCGCGAGGCCGTGCAGGCCATCGCCCGCCTTCAGGCCGCCGGCCATGGCTGGCGGGCCGACAGCCTCTACCGGGCGCTCGCGGGCGAGATGATGAGCCCCGGGGAGCTCGCCCTCCTCGCCGCCGACGCCGAGAAGGACGGCAACCACCAGCTTTCCCTGCAGATCGGCAAGATCGCCTTTGGCCGCGGCATCGATGTGGCGGCGCTCGCCTTCCCCATCGGCGTCATTCCCGACGGCGCCAATATAGCCGGCTCCGGCAAGGCGCTCGCCTATGCCATCGCGCGGCAGGAAAGCGCCTTCAACCCGGCCGCCGTCTCCGCCGCCAATGCGCAAGGGCTGCTGCAGCTCATGCCCGGCACGGCGGAAGGCGTCGCCAAGCGCTACGGCCTTGCCTATTCCAAGGAGCGGCTGACGACGGACCCCGCCTATAATGCGACGCTCGGCGCGCATTATCTCGGCGAGCAGATCGACAAGTTCGGCGGCTCCTACGTCCTCACCTTCATCGCCTACAATGCCGGCCCGCGCCGCGTGCCGCAGTGGATCGCCCGCTATGGCGACCCGCGCGGCAAGCCGATCGACGATGTCGTCGACTGGATCGAGCGCATCCCCTTCTCCGAAACCCGCGGCTACGTGCAGCGCGTCATGGAGAATTACCAGGTCTACAAAACCCGCCTCGGCCAGAAGGCCGATATCGTGCATGATTTAAGCGTGGGGCGCTGAGGCGGCCGCGCCTTGCGATGGCGCACGCCAAAAATTCTGCCTCGCCGCATGAATACTCTATCTCTTTGTTTTCATGCGAGGGCGGGCGTAACGGCTTCGCATGCCGCACGAAATTGCTCTAGTCTGCCTCCAGATCAGGAGGCCTGTGCATGACGAACGATACCAGCCACTTCCTTTCCGCACCGGACGGGCTGCAACTGCATGCTCGCGACTACCCGCCCGCGCCGGGAGGGGAAAGACGCCTCCCCGTCATCTGCCTGCCGGGACTCAGCCGCAACGCCCGGGATTTCCACCCATTCGCCACGCTTCTCTCGCAGGACGCGACCTTGCCCCGTCGGGTCGTCGCGCTCGACTATCGCGGCCGGGGACTTTCCGCCTGGGATAACGATGCCGCCAACTATAATGTCGTTATCGAATGCCGCGACGTCATCGCCGCATGCGCCGCGCTCGGCATATCGCGCGCGATCTTCGTCGGCACCTCCCGCGGTGGCCTCATCCTGCATGTCATGGCGGCAACACAGCCGGACCTCATCGACGCCGCAGTCCTCAACGACATAGGGCCGGCAATCGAGGCCGAGGGACTGAAGGAAATTCGCGACTATCTTGCGAACCGCGCCTTCCCGGCCACCTTCGAAGACGCCGCCGACGCGCTCAAACGCATCCACGGCCCCACCTTCCCCGCCCTTTCCCGGGCGGATTGGCTCGATATGGCCCACGCCATCTATAGAGAGACGAACGGCCGCATCGCCGCCGATCACGATCCCCGGCTGGCCGACCAGTTGCAGGCCGTGGATTTCAGCCAGCCTCTGCCGACGCTATGGCCGCAATTCGCTCTTCTGGCGGAACGGCCCCTGTTCGTGGTGCGGGGAGAACATTCGAGGCTGTTCTCGACGGAAACCATGGCGCGCATGAAGGCGAAGGCCCCGAATCTGGAGACGGCTACCGCCGAAGGCCAGGGTCATGCCCCACTGCTTCATCACCGCAGCCTGTTTCCGCGGATACAGGCTTTCCTGAATCACCGGCCGTAAGAAGGCAGCCTTTTCCAAAAAGCAGGCTGAATAGAAAAACCCGCAGCCTCAGGGAGGCTGCGGGTCATTCATCTGATTATGAAATCAGATTAGAAGTTGCGCTGCAGACGCAGGAAGCCGCTAACTTCGTCGTCACCGTTGTCCGGATCGGTGTAGTTAACCGTTGCCTTGACAGCGAGGTTTTCGACAACCTGGTAGTCGACCGTCAGGCCAACGCGCCATGCGTCGTTGCCCTTTACGAGCTCGTAGTCGCCGAAGTACTGGGCGCCGGGCGTGATCGACAGCTTGTCGGTTGCCTTGAACGAGTAGTCAGCAGCAACGCTCCACTTGGCGGCGTCGTAGTAGGCGTTCTGGCCGCTTGCATAGAGGCCCATCAGTTCGAAGGTGCCCGGACCGACTTCAGCCGAGAGCCAAGCGCGGACTGCGCCTTCTTCAGCAGCGTTGTCGTATGCGCCGAGCAGTTCGAAGTTCACGCCACCGAGGGTCGCTGCAACCATGCCGGAAACGCCGACATTGTTGTGCGTGATTTCAGTGCCGACTACCGAGTCATAGTAGTCCGGAATTTCGTCAACGGCCAGACCGGCGCGGAAGGTACCGCCGTCATAGACGTAGCGAACCGAGGTGAAACGGGTGACGTTCGACGCCGTTTCGGTTTCGCCGATCATGTCGTTATCCCACCAGTTCAGGAAGGTACCGGCACGGAAGCCACCGAGTTCGATATAGGCTTCATCGAAATAGAGGTTCGAAGAGCCGCTGCCGACCGCGTCAACACGGAAGTCGGGAGCCAGCAGACCGTTGTCGCCATAGGCAGAGTTGCCAGCTTCACCCTGAACGGTGATGACGCTCGTGAGCGTGCCGAGTTCCGTGTCGGACTTGGCTTCAACGGCCAGGTGACCACGGGTCCAGGTGTTCCAGTCAGAACGGCCGAATTCGCCACGACCGAAGTCGGTCTGGAAACGAACGTAACCGCCGATCTTGAGGCAGGTTTCGGTGCCCGGGATGTAGAAGAAGCCGGTGCCGAACGCGTCGCAGACGCGAACGTATTCCATCGGCTCGGGTTCGGCAGCAACGATAGCGTCGGCGGCCTGTGCGCCGGAAACTGCTGCGAGAGCCGCAGCGGAGCCGATGAGAAGGCTCTTGATGTTCATTTCTGACCTCCAGTCAAAAAGTTTCAAACGGGTCTGGGTTTTTTGCTGAAGGACAGCGTTCCCTGCCCCATCCCCAAGTTCAGGAAGCGGACGATCAACCGCCCCTGCTTCCGAAGCTGAAAATACAAGACGCGTTTCCGTAAGCAATCACCAAACTGAAACGAGAGGGGGTTTGCGTCAGCCTTCGCCCCGCGCTGTTGCGCAAAGGACACAAAACGGCAGGTAGGATCGCTAAAAGTTTATGGATTCTTAACAAAACACCTTATGAAGCGGGCACTTAGCGGGCGCCCGACTATCATATGGCATGCCACAAACCCGGCGAGAAGCGGGCAAATGCGGCCCCGCAAGGTGGCGGTGAAGCGTTTTTAGCGCGGCGGTTCAGCTCCGACCCCGCCCTTTTCATGCGGACCGGAAGAGAATCGCTGTCGTCATTTACCTGTTCGATTCGCCCGACTCGGCGCGCCAGCAATCATCGATTGGCCGAGTTGCGTTGCATCGGTATGGAGGCCATGGCGTCCTTATTCCGGTTGACGGCGACGCATCGGGCTATCATGACGTCGGCCTTCCGCCAAGCGCAAGGCACATACACTCACTCACGCCCACTCTATATATAGGCACCTTGATTACAGCTCCGCCAAAACCCACGCAGGGCTCTTTGACTGGGGGGCGAAGTGAACACCGCGAGTCTTCTTATCGGCTCCGCTGCGGTTCGCGGAGGTTTCCGGTGCACAGGCCGCCGACGCTATCGTTGCTGCTGAGCCTGAGCCGATGGAATACCTTCGCGTCTGCGACGCGTTCGGCACCGAAACATGCCTCGAGATCGGCGGTTACGTTCTCGACATCTGCGTGCCGATCCTCGAGCGCGCCGCTCGAACGAAGACGGCTTGACGGCCGGATTTACTCCGCCGGCGCCGGATTGCATTCGGCGCCGGCGATGCCGACTACCCACGAGAATCAGATAAAATGACAAGCTGCGGCGAGCATCTTCGGCTTTCAAGCCGGCTTCGTTTCCAGTCGCAGCGTCAGCGTCCCGGGCGGCGCACGGATGGGAAAAAAGCACTGCGGAAAGCTTGCGGAAACAGGCCGAGAAACAATAGCTTGCGCCCTCTTTTTCGTCGGGTCGGCCTCCGCTGTTGAAATTCAGAATATTGTCGCAAGAACCGAAAAAAGCCTTGCAATCTCAGTCCATGCCGCATAGTGAAACCGCGAGCGGAGAGGTGGCCGAGTGGTCGAAGGCGCTCCCCTGCTAAGGGAGTATACCGGAAACGGTATCGAGGGTTCGAATCCCTTCTTCTCCGCCAGTTCCCCCTACTCTTTCCTTTATTTCATATTCCAGGCGTCCGCAGTCGCTTGCTCGCGCAAGCCGCTACGCGGTTACCGTTCGACATGAAAAGCCGCCGGAAACGGTCGTTTCCAGCGGCTTTGCTCTGTGTACCGGCGCGGCTCAGGTGCGGGCGGCGAGGCGGTCGATGGCGTTCTGCGTCGAAGCGCCGAAATCGCCGTCGACGGGGCCGTTGTAGTAGCCGCGGTCACGCAGGATCTGTTGGAACTCCTTGCGGAACTGCGGCGTGAAGTTCGCCGGAGAGCCCTTGAGCTCCTGCAGCTTGCCCTGATCGCCGCCCTCCACGCTGGCAGCAGCCCAGCGGGCGGCCTCCTTGGCATTGGCGCGGGTGCCGAGGCCCTGGTCGTAGAGGCGCGAGAGATTGCCCATGGCATAGGTATTGCCACCGTTGGCCGCCTTCTCGTACCAGTTCAGGGCTTCGACATAGTCCTGCTTCACGCCGTTGCCGGCGTCATAGAGCCAGCCGAGCGAGGCCATGGAATAGTAGTCGTTGAAGGCCGCGGCCTTCTCGTACCACTTGCGCGCCTCGACATAATCGACCGCAACGCCGAGGCCGGACTGGTAGGCATAGCCGACCGAGGACATGGCGTTGATGTCGCCGCCTTCCGCGCCCTTCTTGTACCAGTCGAGCGAGATGTTGTGGTCGCGCGGCGTGCCGAGGCCTTCGCGGTAGAACCAGCCCATCGTGGCCTGCGCGTTGGCATAGCCCTGTTCGGCGGCCTTGCGATACCACTTGATCGCCTCGTCATAGTCCTTGCGCGTGCCGTTGTAGCCTTCGCGGTAGAGCCAGCCGAGGGACGCCTGGGCATAGGCATTGCCGGCATTGGCGGCCTGCTCGAACATGCGCGTGCCCTTGCCCATGTCGACAGCGCCGTCCGTGCCGTAGATCGAATACCAGGCAAGGTTGGTCAGCGCGTAGAGGTTCCCCGCATCGGCCGCCTTCTGGTAATTCTCGCGCGCCTGCGGATAGTTGCGCGCGGCATCATGGGCGCGGCCCAGCATGTTGCGAATCGAATTGTCCGAGGGGTTGGCGCTCAGCGCCGCCTCGCAGACCGGTATAGCCCGGCCATAGTCGATCTGCGCGAAGAGCTTGCCGACGAAGCCCGGACGGACATTCGGCTCGCCCGCCAGCTCGTAGCACTGCTCGGCCTCCGAGCCGCTGAGGGCGACAGTCGACTGGCCCGTCGTCGTGACGGTCGAGGTGCCGGCGCTCGACAGCGTGCTGTCGTTGCGGCCGGTTGCCAGCTTTTCGATCGCGGCCATGGTGGCCGGGCCGAATTCGCCGTCGGACGCACCGCTGTAGTAGCCGCGCTCCTTCAGGAGATCCTGCATTTCCCGGCGGAAGGCGACGGTGAAGTTGCCGGGATTCTCCTTCAGCTCCTTCAGCTTGGTGGCATCGCCGCTCTCGATGCTGGCGGCGGCCCAGCGGACAGCCTCCTTCGCGTCGGACGGCGTGCCAAGGCCTTGGTCGTAGAGGCGCGAAAGGTTGCCCATGGCATAGGAACTGCCGGCATTGGCGGCCTTCTCGTACCAGTAGCGGGCCTCCACATAGTCCTGCTTCACGCCGTTGCCGACGTCATAGAGCCATGCGAGCGAGGCCATGGAATAGGCGTCGCCGATATTGGCGGCCTTTTCGTACCAGACCTTGGCCTCGCCGTAGTTCTGCGATGTGCCGAGGCCGTTCTGGTAGGCCCAGCCGAGCGAGGACATGGCGTTGGCATCGCCCGCATCGGCCGCCTTGCGGTACCAGGCAAGCGACTGGACATAATCCTGCGAGACGCCGAGGCCCTCGCGGTAGAACCAGCCCATCGTCGCCATGGCATTGGCATAGCCCTGGTTGGCGGACTGCTGGTACCACTTCAAGGCCTCGTTATAGTCCTGGCGGGTGCCGCCATAGCCTTCCCGGTACAGCCAGCCGAGCGAGGCCTGCGCATAGGAATTGCCGGCGATCGCCGCCTTCTCGAACATCGAGAGGCCCTTGGCCACGTCGACCGGCCCATCCGTGCCGTAGATCGAGAACCAGGCGAGGTTGGTGAGCGCGTACATGTTGCCGAGCTCGATGGCCTTCTCGTAGTTGCGCCGCGCCTCGACATAGTTGCGATCGGCATCGTGCGAGCGGCCGAGCAGATTCACCAGCATGCCGTCGGAAGGGTTCTCGTTGACGGCCTGCGCGCAGGCGGTGAGCGCCCGCTTGGCATCGATCTTCAGGAAGTTGACGCCCATGAAGCCGGGCAGCGACTGCGGCTCGCCGGCCAGGAGGAAGCAATCGCGCGAGGCGGCCGTTTCCTTGGCGGCGAGGTTGACGCTGAGGCCCTTCTTGGGCTCCAGCGCGGCGATCAGGTGTTCGGCGTCGCCGCGGTGCTGGCTGTCCGGATAGCGCTCGATGAAGCGTTGCAGGGCGGCCGCGTCGGTCGATTCCTTCAGCGCCTCCCAGGCGATGCTTGCCGCGTCCTGACCTTCGTTCTGGGTAGCCTCCTTGAGGCTGGCGAGCTTCTTTTCCGCCAGCATCTTGTAGACCGGGTCCTTGCCGTGCTTGGCGATGAAGGCGTTGATCAGGTCCTCGTCGGCAAGGTCGCGGATGTTCTGCCAGTCGGCGGCCGCCTCGGACTGGCCGTTCGGCGAGACTTCCTGCGTGTTGCCGCTGTTGGTGATGTTGATGTTCACTTCCTTGATATTCAGGAAGATCTGCGCGCCGCCGAGCGAACCGTAGACGAAGGGTTCCTGCTCGCGATTGGTCGCCTGCACCACCTCGTCGCGCACCTTGCCGAGCGCGATCCGCACGTCGAGGCCCGGCTCCGTGAGGTATTTCGCGAGCGCCGTGGCGAAGGGGCTGTTCCTGCCCTCCCCGTCCAGCGCCACCGTACCGGCCTTGGAGGCGAAGGCGATCAGCGTGTCGGCCGATTCGGGCTCGACGCGGGCAAGGCCGCGGCTGACGGCGCGCGTGCCGATGGAGCGCGTCATGGAGGCGGCGAAGGGATTGTTGCGGCAGGCGTCGAGAATGAAGAGCTTCAGCTTCTTGGCGCCTTCCAGCGAGCGCTGGACGCGGTCGATGGCGACGCTCTCGTCCTCGACGTCGCGGTCGCTCCTCAGCGCCGCGTCGACGGGGATCAGGTAATTGACCCCGTTCATCTCCATCGCATGGCCGGAATAGTAGACCACGGCCATTTCCGCATCGATGGATTCGTCCTCGAAATCGCGCAACGCCTTGACCATGGCGGCGCGGTCGAGATCGAAGACGGTCTTCACGGAATCAAAGCCCGCTTCCTGGAACGAGGCGCGCATCAGCTCCACGTCGTTCGCAGGATTGTTGAGCGGTGCGGTTTCCTCGTATTTCTGATTGCCTATCAGCAGCGCCACGCGTTTGGCCTCTGCGGCGCCCGCGTTGAACACAACGACAGCAATCGAGACAAGGAAAACCGGCGCCCAGCGTTTCGGTAGTCGCTTGAACATGCCTATCCCTCCGGCATTATTGCCGAGAGTATTACGTATGGGATTGGTCGTTTCAATGCGTGGCCGGCCGGATTTTTTTGAACCCGGCCGCCGAAAACTCACGCAGAGGCGATCTCCACCCAGCGTCCCTCGCGGAACGACCGCGCCATGGCGTGCACGGATTGTTCGATGCGCAGACCATGATTGAAATCAATGGAATGCGAGGCCATGCCGGCGATTGCGGCGATCAGCTCGCGGCATTCGATGACCTTGAGATCGTTGAAACCGAGGCCGTGGCCGGGCGCCGGGATGAAGCGGTCATAGGGCCTGTGGTGCGGCGCGGTCAGGACTGTGGAAAAGCCCTGCTCGGTGGCGCGGCCTTCGGTCGTGTAGAGCTGGAACTCGTTCATGCGCTCCTGGTCGTAGAGGATCGAGCCCTTCGAGCCGTAGATCTGCAGGGCGATGCGGCCCTTGCGGCCCCAGGCGGAGCGGTTGGCCATCAGCACGCCGGAAATGCCGCCGGGAAGGCGCATCAGGACGCTGGCGATATCGTGATTCTCGACGGCGCGGCGGCCGCCTTCCTTCAGCGGGCGCTCGGCATAGGGTTTGGCCAGCGAGGCGATGACGGCCTCGACATGGCCGAAGAGGCTCCAGAGCAGCGAAAGCGGGTGCACCGCGAAATCGTCGAGCGCGCCGTAGCCGGAGGATGCCTCGCTCTTCCAGTAGAAGGGTGCGTCCGGATCGGCCATGAAGTCCTCGTCCATCTCGATGCGGACATGGTTGACCGTGCCGATGCGGCCCTCGTCGAGCAGCAGGCGGATGTGCCGCATCACCGGGTTCTGGATGTAATTGTAGCCCATGACGGCCACCTTGCCGGAGGCGCGCTGGGCGGCGAGCATGCGCTCGGCATCGGCGAAGGCGGGCGCCATCGGCTTCTCGCACCAGACATGCTTGCCGGCCTCGAGCGCGGCGATGGCCATCTCGGCATGGAACTGGTTCGGCGTGGTGACGGAAATGACATCGATCTCGGGATCGGACAGAAGGTCGCGCCAGTCGGCGGTGGATCTGGCGAAGCCGAATTCGCGGGCGCGGCTTGCCGCCAGTTCCGCATTGGCCTCGGCGAGATGCACGAGGCGCGGGCGCTCGACGTCGCCGAAGACGGTGCTGACATTGTTCCAGGCGAGCGCGTGGCACTTGCCCATGTAACCCGTGCCGATCAGTCCGATACCCAAGGCCTTCATGACAATCCTCCATCGTCTCCGGCCCTCGCAAAACCGCTACGCAGTTTCGCAAGAGTTGATATACCTCGCGCTGAGGGCGCGCCTTGCGCCATCCATAGCGGGAAAGATTTGGAACGAAAACTATCTTTTCCGACGATATGGAATATTTATTTCATTTGTCGCAGAATGGCCGCACGAGGAGAACAGATCCATGAACAGCAGCGAAGCGGCCCTTACGCGCGTGCCCCGCGATTTCGACAGCCTGCGCAGCGTCATCATCGAGCGCAAGGCGACCATGCCGAAGCGGCTGGCGCAGGTGGCGGCCTATGCGCTTTCCAACCCGGACGATATGGCCTTCGGGACGGCGGCGAGCATCGCAACGGCGGCCGACGTGCAGCCCTCCACGCTGGTGCGCCTTGCCCACCACCTCGGCTACGAGGGCTTTTCCGACCTCCAGAACGTCTTTCGCGCACGCCTGCGCGACCGGACGCTTTCCTATGAGGAGCGCATGCTCTCGCTGGAGGCGGGGCCGGCGGCCAACAGCGACGCGGAACTGCTCTCCGGCTTCCTGACGGCGGCGAGCCAGTCGGTGGCACGGCTCGCCGGCACCATCGACGGCGAGACCTTCTCCAAGGCCGTCGACCTGCTCGCCCGGGCGGAGACCATCTATCTCGTCGCCAAGCGGCGCTCCTATCCGCTGACGGCGCATATCGCCTATGCCTTCGGCAAGCTCGGCATCCGCCACCAGATCATCGCCTCGCCGAACGGCATCGATCCCGAAATGACGCAGTTCGCAACGACCCGGGACGCCGTGATCGCCGCAAGCTTCGCGCCCTATGCCGCCGAAAGCCTGACGCAGGCGCAGGAGCTCGCCGCCCGGGGCGTGCCCATCGTCGCCATCACCGATTCCGTCTTCTCCCCCCTCGCCGCCTCCGCCACCCACTGGTTCGAAGTGTCGGAGGCCGATTATGCCGGCTTCCGCTCGCTTTCCGCCTCCATCGCGCTCGCCATGGCGCTGCCGGTCGCCATCGCGGAGCGGCGGCGCAGCCTCAAGCGCTCACCCAAAGGGAATGCTGTGGAATAGAAACGGAATGTATATTCCGAATTGACAGAATAATGGAATTCATGTTTCATTTTCCCGAAATCCGCCGCGCATCCACGACGGCGCCGCAAGACCGGGAGGAAGACATGCCCCATACCGACCAGACGAAGACGCTGGACGTCATCACGATCGGCCGTTCGTCCGTCGACCTCTACGGCCAGCAGCTCGGCACGCGCCTGGAAGACACGGCCTCCTTCGCGAAATCGGTCGGCGGCTGCCCCGCCAATATCGCCATCGGCACCGCCCGCCTCGGCCTCAGGTCCGCGCTCATCACCCGCGTCGGCGACGAGCAGATGGGCCGCTTCATCCGCGAGCAATCCGCCCGCGAAGGCGTCAATGTCGAAGGCATCCGGACAGACAGGGAGCGCCTGACGGCGCTCGTGCTGCTCGCCATCGAATCCGAGGGCGTTTCGCCGATGATCTTCGTGCGCACCGACTGCGCCGACATGGCGCTCGACGAGGGCGACGTGGACGAGGCCTTCGTGCGCTCCTCGCGCGCCGTGCTGGTTTCCGGCACGCATTTCTCCCGTCCCAACACCGAGGCCGCGCAGCGCAAGGCGATCCGCATCGCCAGGGAGAGCGGTGGCAAGGTCGTCTTCGACATCGACTATCGTCCGAACCTCTGGGGCCTTGCCGGCCATGCCGAGGGTTTCGAGCGCTATGTGAAGTCCGACCGCGTCTCGGCCATCATGAAATCCGTATTGCCGGATTGCGACCTGATCGTCGGCACCGAGGAGGAGATCATGATCGCCTCGGGCGCGGACGACGTGCTCGCCTCGCTGAAGGCGATCCGCGCGGTCTCCGCCGCCACAATCGTCCTGAAGCGCGGCGCGATGGGCTGCATCGTCTATGACGGCCCGATCTCCGACGACCTGGAAGACGGCGTGGTGGGCCAGGGCTTTCCCATCGAGGTCTATAACGTGCTCGGCGCGGGGGATGCCTTCATGTCCGGCTTCCTTCGCGGCTGGCTTACTGGCGAGGACCATGCGACCTCCGCCACCTGGGCCAATGCCTGCGGCGCCTTCGCCGTCTCGCGCCTGCTCTGCTCGCCGGAATATCCGAGCTGGGAGGAGCTGGAATTCTTCCTGAAGAACGGCAGCAAGCACCGGGCGCTGCGCAAGGACGAGGCGATCAACCACATCCATTGGGCGACGAACCGCAAGCAGGGCGACATTCCGCTCCTCATGGCGCTCGCCTGCGACCATCGCATGCAGCTCGTCGACGTCGCCGACGAACTCGGCGTGCCGCACGAAAAGATTTCTGAATTCAAGCGCCTCACCGTGGAAGCCGCCGCGCGGGTGGCCGGGGGACGGCCGGGCTATGGCATGCTGATCGACGAGCGCTTCGGGCGCGACGCCTTCTTCGACGCCGCCACCAAGGATTTCTCCTGGCTCGGCCGGCCGGTCGAGCTGCCGGGCTCCAAGCCGCTGCGCTTCGAATTCAGCCAGGATATCGGCTCGCAGCTCGTGGAATGGCCGCTCGACCATTGCATCAAGTGCCTGTGCTTCTACCATCCCGACGATCCGGCCGCGCTCAAGCAGGAGCAGCAGGAGAAGCTGCGCACGCTCTTCGAGGCGGCGCGCCGCGTTGGGCGTGAGCTGCTGGTCGAGATCATCGCCGGCAAGAACGGGCCGCTCAAGGACGATACGATCTCCACCGCGTTGCAGGAGCTCTACGATCTCGGCATCAAGCCGGACTGGTGGAAGCTGGAGCCGCAGGCCTCCCCGGAGGCATGGCGGAACATCGAGGCGGTGATCGCCCGGAACGATGCCTATTGCCGCGGCATCGTGCTGCTCGGGCTGGAAGCGCCGACCGAGGACCTCATCAAGGCCTTCGAGGCGACGAAGGTGGCGCCGGCCGTCAAGGGCTTTGCCGTCGGCCGCACGATCTTCGCGGACGCCGCCCGCGCCTGGATGGCCGGCAGGATGGACGACGAGGCGGCCATCGCCGACATGGCCGGCCGCTTCCGCACGCTGACCGACGCATGGCTCGGCACGCGCGGACTGTAAGACAGAGAATTTGGGAGGAAGACCATGGCAAAGACGATCCGGCTGACGATGGCGCAGGCCGTCGCGCATTTCCTGAAGGCGCAGATGACCGTCGTGGACGGCAGGAAGGTGCCGATCTTCGCCGGTGTCTGGGCCATTTTCGGCCATGGCAACGTCGCGGGCATGGGCGAGGCGCTCTACCAGGTGCGCGAGGAGCTGCCGACGCTGCGCGCCCATAACGAGCAGGGCATGGCGCATGCCGCCGTCGCCTTCGCCAAGGCGAGCTTCCGCCAGCGCTTCATGGCCTGCACGACCTCCATCGGCCCCGGCGCGCTCAACATGGTGACGGCCGCCGGCGTCGCGCATGTCAATCGCCTGCCCGTCCTGTTCCTGCCCGGCGATGTCTTCGCCAACCGCATTCCCGACCCGGTGCTCCAGCAGATCGAGAATTTCGGCGACGGCACCGTTTCGGTCAACGACGCCTTCCGCTGCGTCTCGCGCTATTTCGACCGCATCACCCGCCCCGAGCAGATCATCCCGGCGCTGAAGCGCGCCATGCAGGTGTTGACCGATCCCGTCGATTGCGGCCCGGTGACGCTCTCGCTCTGCCAGGACGTGCAGGCGGAAGCCTACGACTATCCGGCGAGCCTCTTCGAAGAGAAGGTCTGGACGCAGCGCCGCCCGCGCCCGGACAGCGACGAGCTGGCCGCCGCCATCGAGGCGCTGAGGAAAGCGGAAAAGCCGCTGATCCTTGCCGGCGGCGGCGTGCTCTATTCGCAGGCAACCGCCGAACTGAAGGCATTCGCCGAGCGCCACGGCATTCCCGTCGCCGTCACCCAGGCGGGCAAGTCGGCGATCCCGGACGACCATCCGCTCTGCATGGGCTCCATCGGCGTCACCGGCACCTCCGCCGCCAATGCCTTTGCCGAGGAGGCGGACGTCATCCTCGCCGTCGGCACGCGCATGCAGGATTTCACGACCGGTTCCTGGGCGCTCTTCAAGAATGAGAAGCTGAAGATGATCGGCCTCAACACCGTCGCCTTCGATGCTACCAAGCATGACAGCCAGCCACTCGTTTCCGACGCCCGCGAGGGGCTGACGCTGCTTTCCGAAGCGCTCGGCGGCTGGAAGGCCCCGGCCTCCGTGGAAGCCTCGGCCAGGGCCCGCAAGGCCGAATGGATGGCGGCGGCGAACCGGGCGACCGCGCCGACCAATGCCGACCTTCCCTCCGACGCGCAGGTCATCGGCGCGGTGCAGCGCACCATCGGCGGGGCGAATTCCGTGCTCGTCTGCGCGGCCGGCGGCCTTCCGGGCGAATTGCACAAGCTCTGGCAGGCGGTGAAGCCCGGCGGCTACCACATGGAATATGGCTTTTCCTGCATGGGCTACGAGATCGCCGGGGCGCTCGGCGTCAAGCTGGCGCGGCCGGAGGCGGATGTCGTCGTCATGGTCGGCGACGGCTCCTACATGATGATGAATTCCGAGCTTTCCACCTCGATCATGCTCGGCAAAAAATTGACCGTCGTCGTGCTCGACAACCGCGGCTACGGCTGCATCAACCGCCTGCAGATGGGCACCGGCGGCGCCAACTTCAACAACCTGCTGAAGGACGCGATGATCGAGACCATGCCGGACATCGACTTCCGCGCCCATGCCGAAAGCATGGGGGCCGTCGCCGTCAAGGTCTCCTCCATCGCCGACTTGGAAACGGCCATCGAGGAAAGCAAGGCGAACGACCGTACCTCGGTCATCGTCATCGACACCGATCCGCTGATCACCACGCAGGAAGGCGGCCACTGGTGGGACGTCGCCGTGCCGGAGGTGAGCCCCCGGGCCGAGGTCAACAAGGCGCGCGAGGCCTATGTGAAGGCCCGCGCGGCGCAGAGCCTCGGGTAGGATACAGCCAATGCCCCTCTCCTCCTCTCCTTCATCCTCGGATCAAGCCCGAGGATGAAGGAGGAAAGGCAGAGAGATAATGATATCGGAAGGCCGTTTGCCTTCCCCAAGGAGATCCAGATGAAAGCCAAACTCGGCATGTCGCCCATCGCCTGGTGGAACGACGACCTTCCTGAACTCAGCGACGATGTCTCGCTTGAGGAGTGCCTTCGCCAGTCGCGCAGCGCCGGCTTTACCGGCATGGAACAGGGCCGCCGCTTCCCCGGCACGCCCGAGGAGATGCTGCCGATCCTGCGCGCGGCAGATGTGACGCTGTGCGGCGGCTGGTTCTCGGGCACGCTGGTCGATGAAGAGCTTGCCGCCAACAAGGACCGCATCGCGCCGATGATCGAGCTGTTCAAGGCCGTCGATGCGCCCTGCATCGTCTACGGCGAGGTCGGCCGTTCCATCCAGGGCGACCGCTCGAAGCCGCTCGCCACCAAGCCGCGCCTTTCCGACGACGAGATGAAGGCCTATGGCCGCAAGCTCACAGAATTCGGCGAATGGTGCGCGGAACAGGGCATGCCCCTCTCCTACCATCACCACATGGCCGCCGTCGTGGAGACCGAGCCGGAGCTCGACGCCTTCATGAAGGCCTCCGGCGAAGGCATTCCGCTGCTGCTCGATGCCGGGCACCTCGCCTTTGCCGGCGGCGACGTGCTGCGCGCCATCGGCAACCACCATGCCCGCATCAACCACGTCCATGTGAAGGACATCCGCCGGTCCGTGGTCGACGGCCTTGATCGCAGCCGGCAATCCTTCCTCGACGCGGTGGCGCTCGGCGCCTTCACCGTGCCGGGCGACGGCTCGCTCGATTTCGGCGCCATCGTGCAGAAGCTGGCCGATTACGGCTATGAAGGCTGGTTCGTCGTGGAAGCCGAGCAGGACCCGCGCAAGGCGCCGCCGCAGAAAATGGCCGAGATCGGTCATAAGGAACTGATGCGCGTCATGACCGCCGCGGGTTATACCGTGGAGACGGAAGGTTTCCCGAAGGGCTGAACCCTGCCGGACGCCGAATGAAAGGAACATGCCCATGCCGAACCTCCTCGTAAAACCGAACGGCACCCATGGCCGCGTCAGCCATGTGACGCCCGAAAGCGCCGGCTGGACCTATGTCGGCTTCGACCTGCACCGCATGAAGCCCGGCGAGATCGTCGCGGCGGAAACGGGAAGCCGCGAGGTCTGCCTCGTCTGGATCTCCGGCAAGGGCAAGGCGACCGCGGGCGGCAAGGATTTCGGCGTCCTCGGCGAGCGCATGAACCCCTTCGAGGGGGCGCCGCATGCGCTCTACATCCCCGCCGATTCCAACTGGTCGGTGACGGCGGAGACCGACCTGGAGCTCGCCGTCTGCTCGGCACCGGGCGGCGGCGATCACGAGGCGAAGGCCATTCCGCCGGGCACCCATCCGAAGCTTTCGCGCGGCAAGGGCTCGAATGTCCGCCACGTCTACAACATCATGCCGGAAGACGATAATTCGGCCCATTCGCTGCTCGTGGTCGAGGTCATCACCCCGAGCGGCAACACCTCGTCCTATCCCTCGCACAAGCACGACCGGGACGACCTGCCGAACGAAAGCCTGCTGGAAGAGACCTACTACCACCGCATCAACCCGCCGCAGGGCTTCGCCTTCCAGCGCGTCTACACGGACGACCGCTCGCTCGACGAGGCGGTGGCGGTGGAGGACGGCGACGTGACGCTGGTGCCGAAGGGCTACCACCCCTGCGCCACCATCCACGGCTACGATCTCTACTATCTCAACGTGATGGCGGGGCCGAAGCGGGTATGGAAGTTCCACAACGCGAAGGAGCATGAGTGGCTGCTGGGGTGAGCCCTGGCGAGGCCGTTGTCTGACCGCCTCCGTTCGAACGGGGCGGCCCGATGTTCAACACATCACGCCGCCGGTGCCGGTTGCCCCTCATCCGCCTGCCGGCCCTTCTTCCCGCAAGCGGGGAGAAGGGATATGCCGCGCCGTTTTTCCCGATCAATGACCTGCGTGGGGCAAGTCCCCTCTCTCCGCTTGCGGGGAGAGGGTTAGGGTGAGGGGCGAATGGAAAAGAATGGCGCAGCGCCGCCTACCGCTTCCACTTCCGCGTCAAACCCCACGCCCTGGCGATCTCCAGCGTCGACGAGAACCCCGCCTCCAGCATGAACGGCTCGGCGGATACCGCATGGCCGCCGCCCTCGCCGGGAAGCACCGGCGTGCCGTGGCCCATGCCGTCGATCTCGTGGAAGGTGACGAGGGGCTTGCCGTCCTTGTCGGGCCAGATGCGCGTGCGGCGGCCCTTCATGCGCTTTTCCACGAAGGCGTCCTTCGGCAGGCGGTAGAGGTCGCGCCATTGCTCGACGAGGGCGAGGCCGTTGGAAAGGGAGACGGTTTCGTCGGCCGTGCCGTGCCAGATCGAGATGGCGGGCTTGCGGGGGATGCGGGGAGAAATCTTGCGGACGAGGTCGGCCCATTCGCGGGCGGTGCGCTCCGGGGCCTCCTTCATGGCGTCGAAGGCGCGGGTGGCGTCGCGCGCCGCGCCGAAGGGAAGACCCGCGATGATCGCGCCGCCGGCGAAAAGCTCGGGATAGTTGGCCAGCATCGCGGCCGTCATCGCACCGCCGGCGGAAAGGCCGGTGATGAAGATGCGCTGCGGGTCGCTGCCCGCCTGTTCGGCGGCATGGGCCACCATCTGGCGGATCGACATCAGTTCGCCGCGGTCGCGCGTCACCTCGCTCGGGCGGAACCAGGTGAAGCAGAGCCGCGGATTGTTCGCCTCGCGCTGCTGGGCATAGACGACGGCAAAGCCGCGCTCGTCTGCGAGCGACGCCCAGCCGGCGGCACGGTCGTAGCTTTCGGCATCCTGCTGGCAGCCGTGCAGCACCAGAACGAGCGGCCGCCCGGCGGGCAGGCCTTCGGGAATATGCGCGAACATGCGCAGACAGCCGGGATTGCTGCCGAAATCCGTGACCTCGACAAGCGGCGAGCCGCCTGCCGGACGACGGCGGGTGGCGGGCGTCTTGCGCTCGGGTGTGCGGTGGAAGGGCCAGAGCAGGTCGCCCAGCCGCGCCTCGGTCGGCAGCAGCCGCTCGACCGACCTCTTGAAGCGGTCTCGCATGCCCGGCCTCTCTTTCGTGGAATTGCTCATCGTCAGGCTACATGCGCCTCGTGAAGGACAGGATCAAGGCAGAAGGGGCGAATTTGCGGGGGATGGCTCATTCTCCGGGCTCATGAGGGCATTCATAAATAGCCAAAGCGTTCGCCCCTCGCTTTCGTTCCCGCCCTTTCGGATGAAGGCAAGCTGATGTAGCACTTCTGCAACGACAAAACCGCGACAGGATGGAAGCAATGAGCGAGCACCACGGCGTCACTCCGGAACAGGCCCGCGCCAAGATGGCGCCCTTCGACTGGGCCGACCCCTTCCTCCTTGAGGACCAGCTGACCGACGAAGAGCGCATGATCCGCGATACGGCCCGCGCCTATTGCCAGGACAAGCTGGCCTCGCGCGTCACCGAGGCGAACCGCCACGAGATCTTCCACCGCGAGATCATGAGCGAGATGGGCGAACTCGGCCTGCTCGGCCCGACGATCCCCGAGGAATACGGCGGCGTCGGCGCCAACTACGTCTCCTACGGCCTCGTCGCCCGCGAAGTCGAGCGCGTCGATTCCGGTTACCGCTCGGCCATGTCCGTGCAGTCCTCCCTCGTCATGCACCCGATCTTCGCCTACGGCACGGAAGAGACCCGCAGGAAGTATCTCCCCAAGCTCGCCTCCGGCGAATGGGTCGGTTGCTTCGGCCTCACCGAGCCGGACCATGGTTCTGACCCCTCCTCCATGATCACCCGCGCCAAGAAGGTCGACGGTGGCTACCTGATCTCGGGCGCCAAGAACTGGATCACCAATTCGCCGATCGCCGATGTCGCGGTCGTCTGGGCCAAGTCCGACGCGCATGACGGCAAGATCAAGGGCTTCGTGCTGGAACGCGGCATGAAGGGCTTCGAGACGCCGAAGATCGAGGGCAAGTTCTCGCTGCGCGCCTCCGTCACCGGCATGATCATGATGCAGGACGTCTTCGTTCCCGAAGAAAACCTGCTGCTGGAAGTCGCCGGCCTTGCCGGCCCGTTCGGCTGCCTCAACCGCGCCCGCTACGGCATCGCCTGGGGCGCCATGGGCGCCGCAGAATTCTGCTGGCACGCCGCGCGCCAGTACACGCTTGATCGCAAGCAGTTCGGCAAGCCGCTCGCCGCCACCCAGCTCATCCAGAAGAAGCTGGCCGACATGGAAACCGAGATCGCGCTCGGCCTTCAGGGCGCGCTGCGCCTCGGCCGCCTGTTCGACGAGCACCGCGCCCCGGCCGAGTTGATCTCGCTGATGAAGCGCAACAATTGCGGCAAGGCGCTCGATATCGCCCGCGTTTCCCGCGACATGCACGGCGGCAACGGCGTCTCCGATGAGTACGGCGTCATCCGCCACGTCATGAACCTCGAAGCTGTCAACACCTATGAGGGCACGCACGACATCCACGCACTGATCCTCGGCCGCGCGCAGACGGGGCTCCAGGCGTTCCAGTAAGTCTTTCCCACCTTTACGGTTTCCGGCGGCCGCCCGCTAAAATGCGGGCGGCCGTTTTCATCTTTTATCCATCCCGTTTCGATACAGTCGAAACCCGGCAACAGAAGCGGGAGGGAACCATGCCCCTCGAAACCGTCCACGAGCAGCTTCGCCTGCGCCATCCCAAGCGCAGCTTCGTCCCGTATCGCCTCGACAAGCCCGGCTTCATCACCCCGATCGGCCATCACCTCAGCACGGCGCAGCGCTATACCTGCCTCGTGCGCAGCATTTCGAGCGCCGGCGCGGCGATCTCGATCAACAAGGCGCTGGAATTGCCCGAGAACTTCTATCTGGAGATCCAGGGCATCCGGGACGGCATCCCCTGCACGGAATTCAAGCGCGACGGCGAGGATATGACCGTGCGCTTCAACATGTTCCTCGACACGGATTTTCTCAATCTGGTGCTCGGCCGGACGGTCCCCGCGCAGGACGACTGAAGCGGCCTTCAGCAAAAATCCGGGCCGATAAATTTTTAAGCATTTGTTTCAGCGAAACAAAACGGTCCCCTGCGACACTTCGCCCATCTTCAGGACATGATGTCCCCCTACCGGGAGTATGGCAATGAGTTTGGGTGCCGATCCGCGCTCCACCGCGGGACTTTACGAGCGCAAGTGGGAGCGCTTTGCCGTGAACCGGCAGGGCATGCTGATGACGGTCGGCTTCGACCTCGCGGCGCCGAAGCTGCGAAGCTGCAAGCTCATCGACATTTCGCAGGGCGGCGCGAGCTTCGTCGTGTCCACCACGATCGGCCTTCCGCTGCATTATTATCTCTCCGTCGTCGGCGTCACCTCGCGCATCGGCTGCGCCGAGGTCTATCGCAACGACAGCCGCATCGGCGTGCAGTTCATCAAGGAAATCGACGAGGAGCTGCTCCACACCATCGTTCGCTCCGACTACTTTACCGGCGGCGTCAGCAACACCCGCCCGAAGCAGGAGGAGCGCCGCTACATGGCGGGCGTCGAAAGAGCCGGCCTCGGCTCGGCGGCCACCTGAGCGTTTCACCTTCCGCCATTATTGGATAGGGTGCCCGTGGAAGACCGATTCCGGCGGGCATTTCTCCGTCCGGCAGCCGGTTCCCCCGTTCATCGATACCAGGCGCCTTCATTCATGTCCGCATTCTCCCGTTTCACCGCCCTCGCCCAGTCCCTGCCCGCCACCGTTCCCTTCGTCGGGCCGGAAGCTATCGAGCGCAATCGCGGCCTTGCCGTGAAGGCGCGCATCGGGGCGAACGAAAGCGGCTTCGGCCCCGCCCCTTCCGTGCTGGAGGCGATGCGCGCAGCGGCTGAAACCACGTGGATGTACAGCGATCCGGAGAATTTCGAGCTGCGCGAGGCGCTGGCCCTTGCCCACGGCATCTCGCGCGACAACATCGCCGTCGGCGGCGGCATCGACGGCCTGCTCGGCGAAATCGCAAGGCTCGTCATCGAGCCGGGCACGCCGGTCGTCACCTCGCTCGGCGGCTATCCGACCTTCAACTACCATGTGAACGGTTTCGGCGGCCGGCTCGTCACCGTGCCCTACGTCGGCGACCGGGAGGACCTCGACGGCCTTCTCGAAGCGGTGCGCCGCGAAGACGCGCCGCTCGTCTATTTCGCCAATCCCGACAATCCGATGGGAAGCTGGTGGGATGCCGACAGCGTCGTCTCCTTCGCGCGGGCGCTGCCGGAAACGACGCTGCTCATCCTCGACGAAGCCTATGGGGAAACCGCGCCGGCCGGGACCATCCCGCCCATCGGCGCGCTGATCGGCCAGCCGAACGTGCTGCGCATGCGCACCTTCTCCAAGGCCTACGGCCTTGCCGGCGCGCGCATCGGCTATGCGATCGGCACGCTCGGCAACGCGCAGGCCTTCGACAAGATCCGCAATCATTTCGGCATGTCACGGATTTCGGTGCAGGGCGCGCTCGCTGCCCTCAAGGACCAGGCCTATCTGGCGGATGTCATCGCCCGCATCGCGGCATCCCGCGAGCGCATCGCGGGGATCGCCCGGGCCAACGGGCTTCTGCCGCTCGCCTCCGCCACCAATTTCGTCACCGTCGATTGCGGCCGGGACGGCACCCGTGCCAAGGCCATCGTCGACGGGCTGATGGAGCACGGCGTCTTCATCCGCATGCCCGGCATCGCGCCCCTCAACCGATGCATCCGCATCAGCGTCGGGACGCAGGAGGACATGGCGTTGCTGGAGGCGGCATTGCCGCGGGTTCTGGAGAGAATAGCAAATAGCGAATAGGGATTGCCGCTTCGGCGGTCTTTTCTTCCCTATTCGCTATTCGCCCCTCAATGCACCGTCATCCATTCGCGGGCGGCGCGCAGCGCCTCTACGAGGTCACTTTTCGTCATCGTCGCCGCAAGGTCGGCGCGCAGCTCGGCGGCGCGGTCGCAACCCTTGATGGCGGCGATGTTCAGCCACTTGTGCGCCTGGACGAGGTCGATGTCGCGGCCTCGGCCCGTCGCATACATGAGGCCCATGTCGCAGAAGATTTCGGCGCGGTTCTCGCCGCCCATCGTGGCGGCCGTTTCGATGGTCTGAAAGTCAAAGCGTGCCATTTCGATTGTCCCTGTCTTCTTTGGTTTACTGCCGTATTGCCCTGTTTTGTCGCCCTTTTCGGGCCTCCTTAGGCGCCTGCCGTCTTCTGCGGCTCGGTCTTCCTTCGGAGTTTTGCGGCCCGGTTTTCCGTGCTCGTCTTATGGCTCCACTATGCCGCGGGCCTTTCAAAATGCGCTTAAAATGCATGCTTAATTTGAGACGAACAAAATCCAAACGCTTGGTAAAATTGGATTTTCGTTAAACATCGCATCCCCTGGAAACGGCGGCATTCGCATAAAATTTTACCGATTGTTCAACCGCCGATTTCAACCCTTCGCTAACCACGGCAAACGACCGCATCCTTCACCCTCGCGTTTTTTCGCCGGTCTATCCCCCTTCAAGACGCCTGAAATCCGCGCGAAAGGCATATTTACCTTTACGTGCCCGTAAGATATCTTTCGGTCGTCATTCCGGAGGAGGAAGAGAATGAAACCGAGGACATGGATCGTCGCCGCCGCGCTTCTGGCGGCGCCGGGCATCGCGCTGGCCGCCGAACCGATCGAGGGCAACTGGAAGACGCCGAGCGGCGCCACCGCCGCCATCGCCAAATGCGGCGGCAGCTTCTGCATCACGCTGAAGACGGGCAAGCATGCCGGAAAGCGCATCGGCAAGCTCGACGGCGCGGGCGCCGACTATAGCGGCTCGATCACCGACCCGGAGACGGACAAGACCTATAGCGGCTCCGGCGCCGTCAACGGCAATTCCCTGCGCATGAAGGGCTGCGTCCTGGCCGTTCTCTGCAAGTCGCAGACCTGGACGCGGCTGTGAACGGCCAGGTCGCGGCTTTCGGCGCACGTTCCTGAAGCCATGTTAAAGCCGGCGCACCGCGCCGGCTCATACTGCCGATAAAGTGTGAAACCTCTCTTCCGTCATGCTCGGGCCTGTCCCGTGCATCTGCAAACGCCTCCGTGTCTCGATACGTTGGCAGATCCTCGGCACAAGGCCGAGGATGACGGCGGTGCGTGAGGCGGGGTTCGTCAGCAGGCTGAACCGGCGCATCTTGTCCATTTCAGCCGCTCGCCTTCGCTCAAGCCGCTGATTTCAAGGCTTCATCGACGTCCCGTCCCTTTCCGAAAACCGAATCACACCTTTCCTGAACGGGAGATGAACCGGCCTCTCAGGGACCGTTCAGTCCGCAGGTGCGAAAACGACCACACCGAAACATCTGGATGAGGGACATCACCATGGACATCCTCGCACGCCGCCTCACGATCATCACCCTGCTGATGGCCGTCTTCGCCATCATGCTGGCCGCCGCCGTCGAGACGGACTATCGCCGCAGCACGCACAACGGCACCGGCAAGCTCATCGCCTGCTCCACGCCGAGCATGTGCCGCGCCTCGCTCTGACCCGACCTCGCCTGCCGGACGAAACCCGATGATCGCCGCCCTCGCCCACGCCTCGACCATGCTGCTGCGCATCCTGACGCTTTGCGCGATGATGATCACCCCGGTCGGGGCGCTCGCCTGGAGCAATGCGGGCGGCCTCGGCATCACCAAGCAGGGCGCGGGCCTCGTGCTTTTCGTCACACTCCAGCGCCAGTCGATGAGTTGAGGCAGGCTTCGTCTTTGCCGTTCCGTGCTAAACCGGGCCGACCTCTCGCCGCCAGCCCGGAGCACCGGATGAAATCCCTTCTCGTCTTTTCCGCCGCCGCCCTTGCCGAGATCGCCGGCTGCTTCGCCTTCTGGGCCTGGTGGCGGCTCGACAAGTCCATCCTGTGGCTCATCCCCGGCATGGCCTCGCTCGCCCTTTTCGGCTGGCTGCTGGCGCAGGTCGACAGCGCCTTTGCGGGCCGCGCCTATGCCGCCTATGGCGGCGTCTATATCGCCGCCTCGCTGCTCTGGCTCTGGCTTGCCGAGGGCATGCGCCCCGACCGCTTCGACCTTGCCGGCGCGACGCTTGCGCTGGTCGGCGCGGGCATCGTTCTCGCCGCCCCGCGATAGGGGTGCCGCCCCCCTATCCTCCTGTTTTCACGCCGCTATGGGCATGGCGCCGCAGCGTCCTTACCCCGGGGCTTGCGGGCGCGCGGAACTTGTCGTTTGCTTGTCAAATAACAACAACTATAGTGATTCATGAGCAAACGAACCTTCTCGCCGAAACCGCTTTCCTTCGCCACGCCCGAGCCTTACGAGCCGCGCTCCTTCGACGATCCGGTCGCCGCCGTCGATGCCCTCGAGGCGCTCTACGAGCGCAATACGAAATTCCTCACCGACGCCTTCGTCTCGCTCGGCCGGACCGGCACGCCGGAAACGCGTTTCCGCGCCTGCTATCCGCAGGTCAGCATCGAGACGACGAGCTTTGGCCATGTCGATTCCCGCCTGTCCTACGGCTATGTCGCCTCGCCCGGCGTCTATACGACGACGATCACCCGGCCGAAACTCTTCCGGCATTACCTCAAGGAACAGCTCGGCCTCCTGATGCGCAATCACGGGGTGCGCGTCATCGTCTCGGAATCGACGACGCCGATCCCGCTGCACTTCGCCTTCGGCGAAGGGGCCCATGTGGAGGCGGAAGTCGCCGAAGGCATCGAGCTTCCGTTGCGCGACCTCTTCGACGCGCCGGACCTGACCAATACCGACGACGAGATCGCCAACGGCGCCTACGAGCCCGGCCCGGGCGAGCCCTCGCCGCTTGCGCCCTTCACCGCGCAGCGCGTCGATTATTCGCTCGCCCGCCTCAGCCACTACACGGCGACCAGGGCCAATCATTTCCAGAATTTCGTGCTCTTCACGAACTACCAGTTCTATGTCGACGAATTCTGCGAATGGGCGCGCCAGCAGATGGCGGAGGGCGGCAACGGCTACACGGCCTTCGTCGAGCCCGGCAACATCATCACCCCGGCCGGTTCCGACAAGCCGGAGCCCAACATCACCCCCGGCCGCCTGCCGCAGATGCCGGCCTACCACATCAAGAAGAAGGGCCATGGCGGCATCACGCTGGTCAATATCGGCGTCGGCCCCTCCAACGCCAAGACGATCACCGACCATATCGCCGTGCTGCGCCCGCATGCCTGGCTGATGCTCGGCCATTGCGCGGGCCTCAGGAACAGCCAGACGCTCGGCGACTATGTGCTCGCCCATGCCTATGTGCGCGAGGACCACGTGCTCGACGACGACCTGCCGGTCTGGGTGCCGATCCCGGCGCTCGCCGAGGTGCAGGTGGCGCTCGAAAGCGCGGTAGAGGAGGTCACGGGCCTCCAGGGCTACGATCTCAAGCGCATCATGCGCACCGGCACCGTCGCGACCATCGACAACCGCAACTGGGAACTGCGCGACCAGCGCGGACCGGTGAAGCGGCTTTCCCAGTCGCGCGCCATCGCGCTCGACATGGAATCGGCGACCATCGCCGCCAACGGCTTCCGCTTCCGCGTGCCCTACGGCACGCTGCTGTGCGTTTCCGACAAGCCGCTGCACGGCGAACTGAAACTGCCCGGCATGGCGACGGCCTTCTACCGAACCCAGGTCAACCAGCATCTGAGGATCGGCATCCGGGCGCTGGAAAAACTCGCCGGCATGCCGACGGAAAAGCTGCATTCCCGCAAGCTGAGAAGCTTCTTCGAGACGGCGTTCCAGTAGAGGGGACGGTGGACAGGCCGGCTCATAAGGTCTAGTCACCCTGGAAGTTTGGACGTGCCGGGATGTTCTCTGACATTCCGGCACGTTTTGCCTCACGCTTTCGTCGAGCTATCCGTCCGCCATGCCCAATCTTCCGAAGCTCCTTTCCATCCTGAAGAACTTCCTGATCTTTAGCGGCGGGTCGGTCATCGGCGCGATCATCGATTATGTCGTCACGCTCGGCGCCAACGGCCTTTTCGGCACGCCTCCCTCCCTGGCGCTGGCGGCCTCCATGGTGGCTAGCGGATCGATCGTGTTCCTCTATCACGACAGGATCACCTTCCGCACGTCCGGCGCCGGATGGATGAAACGCTATGTCAAGTTCATGATGCTGACGGCGATCGTCCTTGCCCTCCGGGTCGTCGTCCTGGAATTGTTCATTGCCGCAGGGCTTCCCGTCTTCATCGCCGTCGCGATGGCCATCGGGATCGTTTCCGTCGCCAATTTTGCAGCCTCGTCGATGCTCGTCTTCATGAAAGGAAGCAAATGACCGCCGGCCAGAGCCTTTCCATCGTCGTTCCGATCTATAACGAGGCGGAGAACCTTCCGCATCTGGTCGACAGGCTGAACACGGTCTCCGAGCGCATCCGCCTCGAATACGGACTCGCCGCCGTCCACTACGTCTTCATCGACGACGGCAGCTCCGACGGAAGCTTCGACATTCTCGGCGGGCTCGACTATGCCGGGCACAGCGCCACGCTCCTGCAATTCTCCCGGAATTTCGGCAAGGAAGCCGCCCTTTCGGCCGGCATCGACGCCGCGATCGATGCCGATGCCATCATCATGATGGATGCCGATCTCCAGCACCCTCCCGAACTTCTCCTCGATCTCGTGCGGGTCTGGAAGACGGAAGCGGTCGACAGCGTCTTCACCTACAAGGAAGACCGCCGGGCATCGGAAGGCTTCCTCAAGGCCAAGCTGACAAGCGGCTTCTACTGGATCATGAACCGGGGCGCGCGCTTTTCCATCACCGAGAATGCGGGCGACTTCCGGCTGATCAGCCGGCGCTATGCCAATGCCCTGCGCCTGCTGCCGGAAAGCCAGCGCTTCATGAAGGGGCTTTACGGCTGGGTGGGATTTGCCCAGCGCGGCCTGCCGCTCACTCCGCCGCCCCGCGAGCGCGGCGTCTCCAGCTTCAACGGCGCACGGCTGCTCGCCATGTCCTTCGACGCGATGACCAGCTTCACCACGGCCCCCCTGCGCCTGATGGCGCTCGCCGGCCTTTTCATCGCCTGCGTCAGCGCGCTCTATGGCGTCTACATCATCGTGGAACGGCTCTTCTTCACCTCGAACGGCATTGGCCTTGCCTCCGTTCTGGCGCTGATCGCCTTCTTCGGCGGTATCCAGATGATCTTCCTCGGCCTGCTCGGGGAATATATCGGCAAAACCGTGCTCGAGGCGAAGCGCCGCCCGCCATATATACTGGCCGAGAAGCGCGTGGTATCGCCGGCAGCAGACACCGTGGCGTCCGCACAAAACGAGGCCTCTTCCTGAATGTTCAAGACCCTCTCCTCCAAGCCGACACTGTTCGTCCTGATCCACTGCCTCGTCTGGTGGGCGATGGTCCTCATCGCCAAGCCGAGCCTCGACCGCTACGGCGACATGGTCGAAGTCTACGCCTGGTCGCAACACTGGCTGGCCGGCTCGAGCAAGCATCCGCAGTTCCTGCCATGGATGGCCAAGATCTGGTTCCTGGCGGCCCCCAAGAGCGTGGCTTCGTTCTACCTGCTTTCGGCCGTCAATCTCGCCGTCGCCATGCTCGGCATCCTGGCGCTCGGCCGCGCGCTCAGGCTCAGCGACATGCAGGTGCTCGTCGCGCTTGCCCTCGGGGCGCTGGCCTTCCCGTATCTGACCCTCGCCGACAAGCTCAACATGAACGCGATCTGCCTTTCCACCTGGCCATGGACGGCATGGGCTTTCGTGAAGGCGACGTCGGAGCGGGACGGAAAGCGACTGCTTCATGCGGCGCTCTTCGGCCTGTTCGCCGGGCTCTCCATGCTCAGCAAATACTATTCGATCGTGCTCATATTGCCGCTCTTCGCCTTCACCTTCCTGCCGAGCCAGCGCTGGCTCTGGCGGACGGCGGCGCCGTGGATCGCGATCGTGGTGTTTCTCGCCGTGACCACGCCGCATCTTCTCTGGCTGCTCGGCCATCGGGACGCCCTTGCCTATGCAAGCGAACAGGGCGCAGGCGACGGGCTCGGCAATGCCGTCTACTACATCGCGAAATTCGTGATCGCACCGCTCTTCTACTGGCCGATCCCGCTGGTACTGGCCGGGCTTCTTCTTGTCCGTGGCTCCTTGGCATCCCGCTGTGTACAACTGTCGCGGTGGCCCAAGGACCGTCTCGTCCTCGGCGTGCTCACACTCGGCCCCTGGCTGGTGACGCTCTGCTTCGCCATTGCCGGTCTTGCCGAACTGTCCACGCCCTGGGCGATCCCGATCGGCTTTGCCTTCATGCTCTACATTACCGCCAATGCCGAACCCGCTCGGCTTGAGGAGAACGGCCCGAAGCTGATCGCCGCATTCCGCTTCATCTGGCCCCTCATGCTGGTCGGCGGCCTCGTTGCCGGGGCCATTGACGGCTACAAAGCCAATGCGAACTACTACAAGCCGGACCAGGAACAGGCGCTCGCCGCCGTCGAATACTGGCAGGCCCGCCATGACACGCCCCTTGCCTGGGCGGCCGGCGGCAACCGCGCCGCGATGATCTCCTTCTTCTCACCAACCCCGATCGAGGCGCTGCCGGCGCTGCCGGACGCCCTGCCGTCCTATTATCCGCCGCGCGAGAACTGGAAGGCCGAAGCCGGCATGATCGCCTGCCCCTTCCATGCTCCCGGCGAAGGCGACGTGGAATGCGTGCAGGCGGCACATGCCTGGGCGGCTGCCAACGGCCTGCAATCGGAAGACGCCACCTTCACGATCAAGCGCTCCGGCTTGCGCTTCCCCCGCGAGGTACCGGTCGAAACGGCGGTGGTCTATGTCTGGCCCAGGTGACGGCAAGGGCGGGCGCGCATGCTGATCGCGGACGATTTCGGCCTCGGTCGCGGGCATGACAAGGTCATCCTCGATCTCCTCGAAAAGCGGCGGATCGACGGGACCTCGGTCATGATCGACGGCGACATCGATCCGGAGGACATGCAGCGCCTGTGCCATGCGCGTGAGAAAGGGGCGGCCGTTGGCCTTCATCTCAATCTTACACATGGCTTTTCCGGGCGGAACTTTCATCGGCCGCTCGGTGAACTGCTCGGGCTCTGCCTGACAGGCCGCCTTCCGCAACAGGCGAAAAGCGAGTTTCGCAGACAGACAGAGGCGTTTCGCGACGCCTTCGGCTTTCTTCCCGATTATTATGACGGGCACCAGCACTGCCACTGCTTTCCCGGCCTGAGCCGGCTCGCGGCAGCCCTGCCGCGGGAAAACAGCGCCTGGATGCGCGTCCCCCTGCCCCGAACATTCGGCGGCGTAGCGCTCAACCTGCGCTCAGCGGGACCGAAGGTAGCGCTGATCATGGCGCTGGCGCTTCTCGCCGGAAGGACCTTCCGCAAGGCGGGTTGGCAGACGAACACGGATTTTTCCGGTTTCCTGGCGCTGGACAGACCGGAAGCCGTCGCACGCTGGCTGCCCCGGCTCCTGAACGCGCGGGCGGACGATACTTTGCTGATGGTCCATCCGGGCCGGGCCGATGACCGGAGCCAATGCCCCGGTCATGCGCCGCAAAGTCGCGCCGTGGAGGCGGAAATCCTCTTCCGCCAGTCCTGAGGTATGTTCCTCAGCCCGCCATTACCTTCCACGCATGTTCCAGCCCCTTGCGCGTGATGTCGATCATCTGGTCGACCTCGGCATGGGTGATGACGAGCGGCGGGGAGAAGAGCATGCGGTCACCGGTGGCGCGCAGGACCAGGCCGCTTTCCAGGCAATGGTTGCGGACGGTGACGCCGGCTTTTTCCTTGTCCTCGAAGCGCTTGCGGGTCGCCTTGTCCTCGGCGAGCTGGACGGCGGCCATCAGGCCGACCTGCTGGACCTCGCCGACGATCGGCAGGTCCTCCAGCGACTTGAGGCCGGCGGCGAGGTAGGGGCCAATGTCGTCGTGGACGCGCTCGACCAGCTTCTCGTCCTCGATGATGCGCAGGTTCTCCAGCGCCGCGGCCGCGCAGACCGGGTGGCCGGAATAGGTGAAACCGTGGTTGAAGTCGCCCACTTCCTCGACCAGGACGTTGCCGACGCGATCGGAGACCATGACGCCGCCGATGGGCAGGTAGCCGGAGGAGAGGCCCTTGGCGATGGGCGCGAGGTCCGGCTCGACGCCGAAATGCTGGTGGCCGAACCAGTGGCCGGTGCGGCCGAAGCCGCAGATCACCTCGTCTGTCACCAGCAGGATGTTGCGCGCCTTGCAGATGCGGGCGATCTCCGGCCAGTAGGTGGCCGGCGGCACGATGACGCCGCCCGCGCCCTGGATCGGCTCGGCGACGAAGGCGGCGACATTGTCCTCGCCGAGTTCATCGATCTTCTCTTCCAGCTGGCGGGCCATCTTCAGGCCGAACTCGTCGGACGAAAGATCGCCGCCCTCGCCGTACCAGAAGGGCTGGTCGATATGGTGGATGCCGGCGATCGGCAGATCCCCCTGCTCGTGCATCCACTTCATGCCGCCGAGCGAGGCGCCGGCGACCGTCGAACCGTGATAGCCGTTCTTGCGGGCGATGACCGCCTTCTTGGTCGGCTTGCCCATGGCGCCCCAGTAGACGCGGGCCATGCGGAACCAGGTGTCATTGGCCTCCGAGCCCGAGCCGGTGAAAAAGACGCGGTTGATGTTCGGGCCGGCATGCGAGGTGATCTTCTGGGCGAGCAGCACGGCCGGCGGCGTCGTGGTGCCGAAGAAGGTGTTATAATAGGGCAGCTCGTTCATCTGGCGCATGACCGCGTCGGCGATCTCCCTGCGGCCATAGCCGATATTGACGCACCAGAGACCGGCGAAGCCGTCGAGATAGCGCTTGCCGTGATTGTCGAAGATATAGGAGCCCTCGCCCCGCTCGATGATGCGCGTGCCCGTCGCGTTCAGCTTCTTCATGTCCGAGAAGGGATGAAGATGATGAGCGGCATCGAGGGCACCGAGGTTGGAAGCGGCTGCTGCACTGCTGTTCGACATTTGACTACATCCTTGGGGGTAGGCCCCGCCTTATTGAACGGCGAGACAGAATGGGCTACGAAAATGCCCATACAACAGGCATTTGGCAAGAGATCGAGCGCACGCAAAATTTCCTGTCCTTGCTTCCCGCCAAACCAAAAGCAGGCACCATGACAAACGACAAGACGGCAGCCGGTTCGCCGCGCGCCAACGCCCCTATCGATGCCCCGGCCCGTATCGAAATCCTCCTCGTCGGCATGAACGGGGACCTGCGCGGCAAGCAGGTTCCGCTGGAAGGCGAGAAGAAGATCTGGGACGGTTCCGTGCGCCTGCCCTCCTCCACCCAGTCGCTCGACATCTGGGGCGACGACAATGACGACATCACCGGCCTTTCCATTTCCGTCGGCGATCCCGACGGCCTGTGCATTCCCGACCGCCGCTCGCTGGCGGCCATGCCCTGGGCGCCGGAAGGCTCGCGCCAGGTGCTCGCTACCATGCACGAATTCGACGGCAGCGCCTCCTTCATGGATCCGCGCGCCATTCTCGGGCGCATGCTGAAGCGTTTCGAAGACAAGGGTTTGACACCGGTCGTGGCGACCGAGCTCGAATTCTACGTGGTCGAGGACGACTGGCGCGAGACCGGCAAGCCGCGCCCACCGGCGGCGCTGATGTATCGCGGCGAGCCGAACGGTTTCCAGCTCTACGACATGCGCGCGACGGATGCGCTCGATGGCTATCTCCAGACCGTGCGGAGCTGGGCGAAAACGATGGACCTGCCGGCCGATGCGACGACCGCCGAATTCGGCCCCGGCCAGTTCGAGATCAACCTGCTGCACCGGCCGGACGCCATGGCGGCCGCCGACGACTGCATCTATCTCAAGCGCATCGCCGAACTGGCCGCGCCCCGCTTCGGCCTGAAGTCCACCTGCATGGCCAAGCCCTATGCCGAGCATGCGGGCTCGGGCCTGCATGTCCATTGCAGCATCATTGACAGGGACGGCCGCAACATCCTCGACGCAAAGGGCGGCGAGCCGACGAAGCTGAAGTCCATCACCGCCGGCATGCTGCAGACCATGCGCGACGCGCAGCTCGTCTTCGCGCCCTTCGCCAATTCCTACCGCCGCTTCCAGCCGGGCTCCTTCGCGCCGGTTGACCTTACCTGGGGCTTCGGCCATCGCGGCACCGCCATCCGCATCCCGGACAAGGACGGCCCGGCGGCACGCGTCGAGCATCGCGTGGCGGGCGCGGACGTCAATCCCTACCTGCTTTTGACGGCGATCCTCGGCGGCATCCTGCTCGGCCTCGAAAACGACCTCGATCCGGGCCCGGTGACGGAGCCGGGCAAGGACGTGGCCGACGCCAGGCGCCTGACGCACGACTTCCTGACGGCCGTCGAGGAGTTCTCCGCCTCGCCCTTCATCGCGGACGCCTTCGGTGCGGCCTACCAGAAGCTCTACGGCGATACGAAGCGCAAGGAGGCGATCACCTTCCTGCGCACGGTGTCGGATTTCGACTACCAGACCTATCTGCCGCGAATTTGACGGTTAGGGGCGGGTGCCCCTCATCCGGCCTACCGGCCACCTTCTCCCCGCAAGCGGGGCGAAGGAGATATGCCGCACCGGTTTCCTCACTCCTCAACGTCGCGTGGGGCAAGTCCCCTCTCCCGGCTTGCGGGGAGAGGGCTAGGGTGAGGGGCAAGCTTCCGCACTACCTCAGGCGGCGGCCGGCTCGGTGGTCGCCATGTTCTCCGCCTGCACCTTCGGCACCATGACCTTCAGCTCGCCCGGATGGAGGCGGATGGAGACGTCGCGGTCCATCGGCAGGAGTTCGCCGTCGATCACGCAGTTGATCGATCGGTCGACATTGGGAAAGTGCAATTCCACCTCGGTGCCGGTCATTTCCGTGACGTCTGCATTCTCGCGCAGCTTGCCGCGCAGGATGTCGAAGGCGAGCTTCGCCACGCCCGCGGGCTTCAGGGGATTGGTGGTGTAGAAGCCGAGATGGCCACCCGTCAGATCGTCGGCATAGAGCAGGCCGTTTTCCCCGAAGCGGTTGTTGGAGACGTTGATCGCCGAGACCTTGCGGTGCTCCTCGACGCCGTCGACATTGAACTCCACCTCGAATTCCGGCGGGTTGAAGATGACGCCGAGGGCCGCGCGGGTGTTGGCGGCCATCTTGCCGAGCCGGGAACGGTAGGTCATCCCGTTGCGCAGCCGCACCATGCGGGCGTGCAGACCGGCGGAAAACTGGTGCACGAAGGCCCGGTCGTCGGCCGTGCCGATATCGGCGGCGGCGATGTCGCCATCGGCCAGCGCCTCGATCGCCTGCCAGATGTCGAGCGGGATCTTCAGCGAGCGGGCGAAGAGGTTCATCGTGCCGGCCGGAACGATGCCGAGCGGCATTCCGCTCTGCCAGGCAAGGCCGGCCGCCGCCGACACCGTGCCGTCGCCGCCGCCCGCCAGCATCGCGTCGAGGTCGGTGCGCTCGGCGCAGCGGTGCAGCGCCATCTCGATATCGGCCCCTTCGACGATATCACAGTCGAGGTGATGCCCTGCCGCCGCGAAGACCCTTTCCGCATGACGCGCATAGGCCTCCATGTCGGTGGTGCGGAACGTCCCCCCGTCCCTGTTGAAAATCGCCTGTACTCTCATTCGCATACTCCGCTTATGGCCGAGAACGCCTGTGTCCTCCATTAGATAACGGAGAAAGCGGCGATTCACAGGCGGGGGTGAAAGGCAGTGCAACAATTCGTGAAAAGCGGCGGCGCCGGCAATTGCATTTTCGGCCAAAATTGGCAGTAGGCAGCGCGCGGCACTTTGATATAGTGCAATCCGGTCGCCTGGCGTCGGGAGTACGCCGTCCGATCGATTCTTACCCTTTCCCATCCAGGCCATTTCGGCCGGACCAGATCGCATTCGCAGCCAGGAGGAGTGGCCGCCCTTGTGAGGGTTCGTCGCCGGTTTGCCGTGTGGGCCATACCTGCGGAGCCTCCCCGTGTCCGAACATCCCCTGCCGAACGCCGCCCTCTCCTCCGGGCAGCCACCGCTTCCGGCGCTCACCGTCACCCTCATCATCCTGGCGCTCGCCGTCGGCAGCTTCGGCATCGGCACCGGCGAGTTCGCCATCATGGGCCTCTTGCCGGACGTTGCCGGCACCTTCGGCGTGACGACCGCCCAGGCCGGCTACGTGATCAGCGCCTATGCGCTCGGCGTGGTGGTCGGCGCGCCGGTCATCGCCGTCATCGGCGCGCGCTACCGCCGCCGCGACCTGCTGCTGGTGCTGATGGGCGTCTTCGCCGCCGGCAACCTTGCCAGCGCCGCCGCGCCGACCTTCGAGAGCTTCATGCTGTTCCGCTTCCTCTCCGGCCTGCCGCACGGGGCCTATTTCGGCGTTGCAGCGCTCGTCGCCGCGTCGATGGTGCCGGTCAACAAGCGCACGCAGGCGGTCGGCAAGGTCATGCTCGGGCTCACGGTCGCCACCCTGATCGGCACCCCGCTCGCCGCCTTCTTCGGCCAGGTGTTCGACTGGCAGTTCATGTTCATCGCCGTCGGCATCACGGGGCTTCTGACGGTCGCGCTGATCGCCCTCTTCCTGCCGCGCGACAAGGCGCCCAAGGGCATCAACGCGCTGACGGAGCTTAGCGCCCTCGGGCGCAGGCAGGTCTGGCTGACGCTCGGCATCGCGGCGACCGGCTTCTGCGGCATGTTCGCGGTCTTCACCTATATCTCGCCGATCGTCACGGACGTCGCCGGGCTCAATGTCGGCATGGTGCCGGTCTTCATGGCGATCTTCGGCGGCGGCATGATCGTCGGCAACATCTTCGGCGCCAAGCTTGCCGACATGTCGCTGATGCGCACGATCGGCTGGTCGCTGGTGCTCTATTTCTTCGTGCTCGTCAGCCTGTCGCTGACCGCGCACAATCCGGTGCTGCTCGGCCTCTGCTGCTTCCTGATCGGCTGCAGCTTCGTCGTCGGCCCTGCCCTCCAGACGCGCCTGATGGACGTCGCTGGCAATGCCCAGACGCTCGCCGCCGCGCTCAACCACTCGGCCTTCAACGTCGCCAATGCGCTCGGCGCATTCTTCGGCGGCCTGTCGATCAGCGCCGGCTACGGCTACGCCTCGATGGGCTTCGTCGGCGCTTCCACCGCCGTTGTCGGCTTCGGCGTCTTCCTGCTCTCGCTGTCGCTGGAAAAGATGGATCGCGCCGCGACGCCGGTCTGCCCGGCGGAGTAATCGCCGAACGCGGAAACGAAAAGGGCGCCCACGGCTTTTGCCGGGGCGCCCTTTTCCTTGCTTCCTGCCCGGATCAGCCGTGGATGATCTCGCGGTGCTTCTGCAACCTTGCGCCAAAAGCCTGGCTGACGCGGTCGAAGATGATCGCGATGCCGACGATGGCGAGACCATTGAAGATGCCGAGCGTGAAATACTGGTTGGAGATCGCCTTCAGCACCGGCTGACCGAGGCCCTGCACGCCGATCATCGAGGCGATGACCACCATGGCGAGCGCCATCATGATCGTCTGGTTGATGCCGGCCATGATGGTGGGCAGGGCCAGCGGCATCTGCACGTTCTTCAGCTTCTGCCAGCTCGACGAGCCGAAGGCGTCGGCCGCTTCCAGCACGTCCTTGTCGACGAGACGAATGCCGAGATTGGTGAGACGGATCATCGGCGGAATGGCGTAGATGACGACCGCGATGAGGCCCGGAACCTTGCCGATGCCGAGAAGCATGACCACGGGAATCAGATAGACGAAGCTCGGCATGGTCTGCATCACGTCGAGGATCGGGTTGATGGCGTTCTGCACCCGGTCGGACCGCGACATGAGAATGCCGATCGGTATGCCGATGACGATGGAGAGGACGGTACAGACGAAGATCATCGAGACCGTCTTCATCGTGTCGTCCCACATGTCGAAATAGCCGATCACGAGGAGCGTGGCGATGCTGCCGGCGACGATCTTCCAGTTGCGACTGGCAAACCAGGCGACCAGCGCGATGAGCAGGAGGATGATCGGCCAGGGCGTCTTCGTCATGAAGCGCTCGGACCAGATGAGAAAGTGCTGCAACGGTTCGAAGAGGCCTTCGATGCTGTCGCCATAGGCGCGGGTGAAGGCGCGGAAGCCCTCGTCGATCGCCTTCTTGAGGTCGCGCAGCGAGTTCGCGTCCATCGTCGGAAATTTCGTAAACCAGTCCATGTCGATCCCCTTCCGGTTCCGTCCGGTCTTGTGCCGGCTTGCGAACCAAACCCTGAAGCATGCCGCGGGAAATTGCATGGCGATTTGCGCCAACGACATGCGCTAAAACGAAGAAGAAGGGCGGCGTGCCCTGCGACACGCCGCCCCGATTGTTCAGTCGCTCAGAGCGCGGCCTTGATCTTTTCGGCCGCTTCCGGCGAGACCCAGTCCTTCCAGAGGGCTTCGTTCTCCTCCAGGAAGTGCTTGGCGCCGTCGTCGCCGCTCGCCTGGTTGTCGGTCATCCAGGCCATCAGCTTGTTGACCGTGGCGTTCGTCCAGGCGCGCTTGTTGAGATAGGCCATGACGTCTTCGCCGGCGCGTTCGGAGAACGGCTTGGTCACGAGCGTCTGGACGGTGTCCTTCGGCCAGTCGTTCTTCTTCGGATCCGGGCAATCGGCAACCGTGTTGCAGCGCTTCCACTCGGCCGCATCATAGGGAACGCCGTGCTCGAGCTTCACCATGTCGTACTTGCCGAGCAGCGCGGTCGGGGCCCAGTAGTAGCCGACCCAGCCTTCCTTGCGCTCGTAGGCCTTGGCGATGGAGCCGTCGAGGCCGGCGGCAGAGCCGGTATCGATCAGCGTGAAGTTCGCGGCTTCCCCGCCATAGGCCTTGTAGAGCTGGCCGGTCACGACCGTGCCGCCCCAGCCCTGCGGGCCGTTATGAACGGCGCCCTTGCTCTTGTCCTCCGGATCCGGGAACAGTTCCGGGTGCTTCAGCGCGTCGTCGATCGTCTTGATGTCCGGATGGGCATCGGCGACGTATTTCGGAATCCACCAGCCCTGGACAGCGCCGTCGGACAGCGCGACGGCCGCGCCGACCAGCTTGCCCTCGTCGATGCCGCGCTTGACGACGTCCGGCAGGAGGTCCACCCAGCCTTCCGGCGCGAGATCCGGGTCGCCCTTCTCGATCATCGAGGTGATGGTCGGGACCGTGTCGCCGACGATGACCTCGGCATTGCAGCCATAGCCTTCGTTCAGGATGAACTTGTCGAGTGCGGCGAGGACCTCGGCGCTCTGCCAGTTCATGCTGGCGATGGTCACGTCGCCGCATTCGGCGCGTGCGGCGCCCGTCATGGCCATGAGGCCGGCGACGAGGCAGGTGGAAGCAAGAAGATGTTTCATATCCGTTCCCTCATTTTGCGGCGGTGTCGTTGTGTCTGTCCGAGCCCCGCCGCACCGCCGCCGCCAGGCCCGTAATCCTCCACGGAACGTTCCCGAAGGGACCGGAAGCCCTCCTGGATCCGCGATACCGCATCCTCGACTTTTGCAGCTACAAAGTCGAATGCCGGTACGAATGCGTCTGGAATTGACCCCGATGCGTCATGGCGACATCAAATTCGCAGAACCGTCCCCACATTGTCCGCGCGTGGGGCTCCGGCGGCAATGGTATGATACAATTCAGCTTTTTCAACCCGCAAACGAAAGGCCGGCGCGAAGCCGGCCTTGATCCGATGCGACATGGGCGCCGAAAGCGCCTCAGATCAGGCTTCGCGGCGGCCCTGGATGACGAAGACGCGGCCGCTGACCTGAACGCGCTCGTAGAGATCGATCACGTCATGGTTGAGCATGCGCACGCAGCCGCTCGACATGGCCTGGCCGATGGACCACGGCTGGTTGGTGCCGTGGATGCGGAACATGGTGTCGCGACCGTTCTGGTAGAGATAGATGGCGCGGGCGCCGAGCGGGTTATTGATGCCGCCGGGCACGCCTGCGGCATATTTCAGGTTCTTCTTCGGATCGCGGCGGATCATGTTGGGCGTCGGCGTCCAGCTCGGCCATTCGGCCTTGCGGCCGATATAGGCGCTGCCCGCCAGCGAATAGCCCTGCCGGCCGACGCCGATGCCGTAGCGCATCGCCCGGCCGTTGCCGAGTACGTAGTAGAGGCGGCGCGCCGGCGTATCGACGACGATGGTGCCGGCGGCGTGCGGCGTATCGTAGGCGACCTCCTGGCGGCGCAGCTCGGGCTTGATCTTGTCGAGCGGCATCGCCCGGAGCGGATGCTTCTCGTCCAGCCGGTCGCCGTAGTTGGCGCGATCACTGGTGCCGTTCGTCGCGCAGCCTGCCAGCAATGCAGACGCGCCGATGAGGAATCCGCGGCGTGAGATCGACATGAGGCCCCCTAACCATTTGCCATTCCTCAAAGATTTATGGAGGTATGGTTAATGGCCGGTTAACGGACGAAAGGCCGCAGCGCCCGCAGCCATCTCCGTCTTGACATTCGCGGGAAACGGGCACATCACAAACGAACGTGCGGGATTTCACTCCTCCCGCGCGGATTTCAACGGAGCCATCATCACGATGCCAAGCGACAGTAGCAGTCGATCGAGGACGCCCGAGCGGCATATCGTGCACTGACGTTTCCGTCAGCTCGCCCGGTCGGCCGCAAGGGCCGATCGACGGAAAGGCGAGCAACATGAACATCCAGCGTTTCCCCGCAACCGCCGGCCGCGCCGCACGCGACCTTCTGAATACCGGCCGCAAGGCCCCCACCATCGCCGACCGCATCGAGCAGCTCAACCGGCTCGACGTGCGCGAAGCCGCACGCCAGCTCGCCACGCTGCCCGAGGGGAAGGCTCTCGCCGTCATCTCCCGGCCCGAACTGCACGGAGCGGCCGACATCGTCGCGGCCCTGCCGACGGACCATGCCGCGCGGCTCCTCAAGGACACCGCCTACGACCGGGTCGCCGACCTCTTCCAGGCTATGGAGGACGGCGCACGGCGCTCCGCCATCTTCGCCCGGCTCGATCCGGCGACGGCGCAGGCCGTCTCCCATCTCATGGCCTATCCGCAGCGCACCGCCGGCGCCATGATGACCCCGGAATTCGTCAGCGTGCTCGAGGACATCACGGTCGCCGAGGCGCTGGACCACGTGCGCGCCGTGGAAAAGTCGAGCGAGACCATCTACGCCATCTACGTTCTGGAGCCGGAAAGCCGCGCGCTCAGCGGGGTCGTCACCCTGCGCCGCCTGATCATGGGCGATCCCGCCGCCAGCATCATGAGCGTCGCCCGGCAGGCCGGCGTCGTCAGCGTCACCCCGCTGACGCCGCAGGAAGAAGTCGCCCGGCAGATCCGCAGCCACAACCTGCTGGCCATCCCCGTGCTCGACGACAAGCGCAACGTCCTCGGCATCGTCACCGTGGACGACGTGATCGACACGATGATCGCCGACACGACGGAGGACGCGCACAAGTTCGGCGGCATGGAAGCGCTCGGCAAGCCCTATATGCAGATCGGCCTCGGCGGGATGATCCGCAAGCGCGCCGGCTGGCTCGCCGCACTGTTCCTCGGCGAGATGCTGACGGCGAGCGCCATGCAGCATTTCGAGGCGGAGCTGGAAAAGGCCATCGTGCTGACGCTGTTCGTGCCGCTGATCATGAGCTCGGGCGGCAATTCGGGCTCGCAGGCCACCTCGCTGATCATCCGCGCGCTGGCGCTCGGCGAATTGAAGCTTTCCGACTGGTGGAGGGTCGCGCTGCGCGAGCTTCCGACGGGCATCGCGCTCGGCGCCATGCTCGGCCTCGTCGGCTTCGCCCGCATCACGCTCTGGCAAGAGATCGGCCTCTACGACTACGGGCCGCACTGGGTTCTCATCGGCCTGACGGTCTTCGCCGCGCTGATCGGCATCGTCGCCTTCGGCTCGATGGCGGGCTCCATGCTGCCCTTCCTGCTGCAGCGGCTGCGCTTCGACCCCGCCAGCGCCTCAGCGCCCTTCGTCGCCACGCTGGTCGATGTCAGCGGACTGGTGATCTATTTCAGCGTCGCGCTGGTGATCCTCAGCGGGACGCTGCTCTAGAAACAGAAAGGCCGGTGGATCGCTCCATCGGCCTTTCTGTCTGCTGCCGCTCCGGCATCACATATTAGGATAGACCGGCCCTTCGCCGGCTCTTTCCTTTTCCGGGGGCCCGTGCGGCCCAGCCTCTCCCAACATTACATGTTGGGATAGACCGGCCCTTCGCCCCCTTGTGGCGGCACCCAGTTGATGTTCTGGTTCGGGTCCTTGATGTCGCAAGTCTTGCAGTGCACGCAATTCTGCGCGTTGATCACGAAGACGTCCTTGCCGTCCTTCTCCACCCATTCGTAGACGCCCGCAGGACAGTAGCGGGTCGACGGGCCGGCATAGACGTCGAGTTCCGAGGTCTTCTGCAGTTCCGGGTTCTTCACCTGGAGATGGATCGGCTGGTCTTCCTCGTGGTTGGTGTTCGACAGGAACACCGAGGAGAGACGATCGAAGGTCAGCACGCCATCGGGCTTGGGATAATCGATCCGCTGGTGCTTGGCCGCCGGCTCCAGAGAGGCGGCATCGGTCTTGCCGTGCTTCAGCGTGCCGAAGAAGGAGAAGCCGAGCAGCGTGTTCGTCCACATGTCGAGACCGCCAAGCGCCACGCCGACCGCCGTGCCGAACTTCGACCAGAGCGGCTTGACGTTGCGCACCTTCCTGAGGTCCGAGCCGATGGCGCTATCGCGCCAGCCCTGTTCGATCTCGATCGGCTCGTCATTGGCGCGGCCGTTGGCGATGGCGTCCGCCAGCTTTTCCGCCGCGAGCATGCCCGACAGCACCGCATTGTGGCTGCCCTTGATGCGCGGCACGTTGACGAAACCGGCCGAGCAGCCGATCAGCGCGCCGCCGGGGAACGACAGCTTCGGCACCGACTGGTAGCCGCCCTCGGTGATGGCGCGTGCGCCATAGGAGAGGCGCTTGCCGCCCTCGAAGGTTCCCCGGATCGCCGGATGGGTCTTGAAGCGCTGGAACTCCTCGAAGGGGAAGAGATAGGGGTTCTTGTAGTTGAGGTGCACCACGAAGCCGACGGCGACCATGTTGTCTTCGAGGTGGTACAGGAACGAGCCGCCGCCAGTCTTCATGCCGAGCGGCCAGCCGAAGGAGTGCTGCACGAGGCCGGGCCTGTGGTTCTCGGGCTTGACCTGCCAGAGCTCCTTGAGGCCGATGCCGAATTTTTGCGGCTCGCGATCCTTCTGGAGATCGAACTTCGCGATGAGCTGCTTGGCGAGCGAACCGCGCACGCCTTCCGAGATCAGCGTGTATTTGCCGAGCAGCGCCATGCCACGGGTATAGTTCGGGCCGGGCTCGCCATTGCGCTCGATGCCCATGTCGCCGGTGGCGACGCCGATCACCGCGCCTTCGTCGTTGTAGAGCACTTCGGTCGCGGCGAAGCCCGGATAGATCTCGACGCCAAGCTCCTCCGCCTTGGCCGCCAGCCAGCGACAGACATTGCCGAGCGAGACGATGTAGTTGCCGTGGTTGTTCATCAGCGGCGGCATGAAGGCGTTCGGCAGGCGGACGGAGCCGGCCGGGCCGAGGAAGAGGAAGTGGTCGTCCGTCACCTCGGTCTTGAAGGGATGGCTTTCATCCTCGCGCCAGCCGGGCAGCAGGCGGTCGATGCCGATGGGATCGACGACCGCGCCCGACAGGATATGCGCGCCGACTTCCGAGCCCTTTTCCAGGACGACGACCGTCAGATCGGGGTTCACCTGCTTCAACCGGATCGCCGCCGAAAGGCCGGCCGGGCCCGCACCGACGATCACAACGTCGAATTCCATCGATTCGCGTTCGGGGAGTTCCATTTCTTCGCTCATTCATCTCTCCACCCGCGCCCCCTCAAAAGCCGCGGAAAGTCCCTCGTATCGGCCTGTCATGACAAATACGGTAAATCTTGTCGAGCCGTTCTGCGACAGACTTTCCCCGCATTTGCGCATGACCTCATGACATGGGCCCGAAGTATTGTTTACTTTAACGTAAACGTCAATCGATTGTCGGTCCTGCCGATGGGCTACGCGCTTGATTCCGCTTGTCCTCGGGACTACGCATTCGGCCAGCCCGAATGCCTGCCCGAGAGGAAGCGCCATGTCCGAGATTATCCGATCGCTCCAGCGCGACTTGAACGAATTCGGCGGGGACCTCCACCTTATCGGAGCCGACATGCTCGGCGGCCGGCATCCCGGCGAGCATCCGGACAATTTCGGCGCCGGCGCCATGGCGATGCCGGCGACACCGGAGGCGGCGGCAGCGGTCGTGCGCTGGTGCGCGGAGAACGGTGTGCCCATCGTGCCGCAGGGCGGGCGCACGGGGCTTGTCGGCGGCGGCATCAGCCGGCCGGGTGACCTCATCCTCTCGACGGCGCGGCTCGATCGTATCGAGGGCATCGATCCCCTCGCCCGCACGGTGACGGTCGGCGCGGGCGTGACGCTGCAGGCGCTGCAGGAAGCGACCGCCGCGTTCGGCCTCACCCCCGGCATCGACCTTGCCGCGCGCGGCAGCGCCACCATCGGCGGCATGATCGCCACCAATGCCGGCGGCATCCTCGCCTTCCGCAACGGCGTGATGCGCCATCAGGTGCTCGGCATCGAGGCCGTGATGCCGGACGGCAGCCTTTTCAGCGACCTGACGCGCGTGCTCAAGGTCAGCGCCGGGCCGGACATCAAGCAGCTGCTCATCGGCTCGGAAGGGGCCTATGGCTTCGTCACCCGCGCGGTGCTGAAGCTGGAAAGCTTCAACCCGATGCGCGCCACCGCCCTCGTCGGCGTCAGGGACGCGGCCTCCGCGCTTGCCGTGATCGCCCATTTCCGTTCCCTGCCCGCCTTGCAGCTCGAAGGGGCCGAACTGATGTGGCGGCGCTATTTCCTCGACAGCGCGGGAGAGCGCGGCTTCGACCTCGACTGGCTGGAGGACGGCACGGCGGCGGTCCTCTTGATGGAGGTTTCCGCCGCCAGCGAAGCGGAGGCCCGCACCGCGCTGGAAGAGGGCCTTGCCGGACTCTGGGAGCAGCACGGGCTGACCAGCGGCATCGTCGCCGCCTCGCTCGACCAGGCGCGGCGCTTCTGGGCGCTGCGGGAGGAAAGCGATTTCATCTATCGCCTGCATCCCGCCGCGCCCTCCTACGACGTATCGCTGCCGCCCGGCGCGCTGGACGCCTATGTCGCGGACCTCGACGCCCGGTTGAAGGCGGTGCATCCGAGTTTCGACGCCTATGTCTATGGCCATGTCGCCGACGGCAACCTGCATCTTTCCGTCATCGGCGAGGGCGCGGCGGCCCCGGCCGTGAAGGACGCCATCGAGGATGCCGTCTATACCGGCGTCACGGAAGCCGGCGGCAGCTTTTCCGCCGAGCATGGGGTAGGCACGGAGAAGCGCCGCGCCTATCTCACCTATGGCAATCCGGCCCGCCGCGCTCTGGCGCAGGCGATCAAGGCCGCGCTCGACCCGAAGAACCTGTTCAATCCCGGCAAGGTGCCCTACCGCGCCGATTGAACCCAAAAGGAAGGACCTCACCATGGATCTCGCCATCGCGGGCAAACGCGCCCTCGTCCTCGCCTCCTCCCGCGGCCTCGGCAAGGGCATTGCCGTCGCGCTCGCCCGCGAGGGCGCGCATGTGCTCCTGTGCGGCCGCAGCGCCGAAGTGCTGGAGGCCAATTGCAAGGCCATCAACGCGGAAGGCCCCGGCCGGGCGGACTGGGTCCAGGCCGATCTGGGCGACGAGAGCTTCGTCGAGACGCTGGTGAAGGCGGTGTCCGAAAAGCTCAGCGGCGTCGATATCCTCGTCAACAATTCCGGCGGGCCGACGCCGGGCTCGACCGAGGACATGAGCGAGGAGAAGCTCGCCGCCTATTTCAATTCCATGGTGCTGCGCATCATCACGCTCACCAACCGCCTGCTGCCGGGCATGAAGGAGCGTGGCTGGGGCCGCATCCTCACCGTCGCCTCCTCCGGCGTAATCGAGCCGATCCCCGGCCTTGCGCTCTCCAACACGCTGCGGCCGGCGCTGGCCGGCTGGTCGAAGACGCTGGCGGGCGAGGTCGCGCAATACGGCATCACCAGCAACATGCTGCTGCCGGGAAGCATCATGACCGACCGGCTGAAGAGCCTCGATGCCGCCGCGGCCGAGCGTAGCGGCAGGAGCGTCGAGGACGTGCGCGCGGCCTCGGAAAAGGCGATCCCCGCCCGCCGCTACGGCACCGTCGAGGAATTCGCCGCGACCGCCGCCTTCCTCTGCAGCACGCCGGCAAGCTACGTGACCGGCAGCCTCGTCCGCTGCGACGGCGGGGCGGCGCATTCGGTCTGAGGGCAGCCTCCGCCCTTGCCATCCGCCGCCGCCTGTGCGATCTGGCGCGCTCTCAAATTGCGGGGCGCGCCTGACGCGCCCTTTCGCGCGCGGAGCCCTTCGCTCCGGTTCAACCCATACCAGCGGACAAAGGGGCACGGCGATGGCACGGGCACTCGGGCTCGATTTCGGCACGACCAACACGGTTCTGGCGTTTGCGACAGGCGGCAGCGACACGCAGTCGATGCACTTCGAAAGCAGCGTCGGCGTCACCGACACGATGCGCACAGCGCTTTCCTTCATGAAGGATCCGGTCGTCGGCGCGCAGGCGCTGAAGGTCGAGGCCGGGCAGGCGGCGATCCGCCAGTTCATCGACAATCCCGGCGATTGCCGCTTCCTGCAATCGATCAAGACTTTTGCGGCCAGCGCCCTCTTCCAGGGCACGTTGATCTTCGCCCGCCGGCACGCTTTCGACGACCTGATGGAAATCTTCCTGCGGCGCCTCAAGGCCTATGCCGGCGACGAATGGCCGGGGGACGTCTCGCGGGTGATCGCCGGCCGGCCGGTGCAGTTCGCCGGGGCAAGCCCGGACCCGGACCTTGCGCTGGAGCGCTACAACGCCGCGCTGACACGGCTCGGCTTTCCGGAGATCCACTATGTTTTCGAGCCGGTCGCAGCCGCCTATTATTTCGCCCAGACGCTGAAGAGCGACGCGACCGTGCTGGTCGCCGACTTCGGCGGCGGCACGACGGACTATTCGCTGATCCGCTTCGAGCGGCAGGCGGGCCGGCTGGCGGCAAGGCCCATCGGCCATTCGGGCGTCGGCATTGCGGGCGACCATTTCGACGCGCGCATGATCGACCATCTCGTGGCGCCCGAGATCGGCAAGGGCACGCATTTCAGGAGCTTCGACAAGGTGCTGGAGGTGCCGAGCGGGTACTACGCCAATTTCGCGCGCTGGAACCAGTTGTCGATCTTCAAGACGACGCGCGAATTCACCGATCTCAAGTCACTGGTGCGCTCGGCTCTGGAGCCGGAAAAGCTGGAGCTCTTCATCGACCTCGTCGAGCATGACGAGGGCTATCCGCTCTACCAGGCGATCTCCGCGACCAAGATGGCGCTTTCTTCGTCCGACGAAGCGGAATTCGACTTCGCCCCGCTCGGCGCCGCCGGCCGCAAGGTGGTGAAGCGCGCCGATTTCGAAGGCTGGATCGCGCCGGACCTCGCCCGCATCGAGGGCGCGCTCGACGAGGTGCTGGAAAAGACCGGTACGGCACCGGCGGAGGTCGACAAGGTGTTCCTCACCGGCGGCACCTCCTTCGTGCCGGCCGTGCGGAACATCTTCAACCGCCGCTTCGATGCCGAAAAGATCGAGACGGGCGGCGAGCTGCTTTCCATCGCCCACGGCCTTGCGCTGATCGGCGAAAGCGAGGACGTCGCGCAGTGGGCGGCGTGACGCGGGCGCTTTCCTCCCGCCCATCGCTTCGCTAAGGTACGCCGCATGAACGCCGCCAGAGACCTCCATCCCGAACAGCTCCGTTCGCTTCTGCATTTCTATGCGGATGCGGGCGTGGAATGGCTGCTGGAGGAAGAGGCGGTCGACCGCATCGCCGAATTCGAGGCGATGCGCGCGGCGCGGGGCGCACAGCCCCGACAGGAGGCCGCACCCGCGGCTCAGGCACCGGCCCGGCAGGCCCCCGCGCGGCAGGAGCAAGCGCGGCCCGCCACCCCTGCCCCGATGCCGAATGTCTCGATCCCGGACAGCCAGGCCGTATCCGAGGCCGAATTCGCCGCCGCCAGCGCCCGTTCGCTGGACGAGCTGCGCACCGCGATGGAAGGCTTCAACGGCTGCAACCTCAAGACCAGTGCGCGCTGCCTCGTCTTTGCCGAGGGCAATGCGAAACCCTCCGTCATGGTGATCGGCGCCATGCCGAATGCCGAGGACGACCGCGACGGCCAGCCCTTCTCCGGCCGGCAGGGCGCGATGCTCGACCGCATGCTCGCCGGCATCGGGCTTGCCCGCGCCGACCTGCTCCTGACCAATGTCGTGCCGTGGCGGCCGCCGGGCAACCGCCCGCCGTCGCAGCGCGAAGCCGATATCTGCCGGCCTTTCATCGAACGGCAGATCGCGCTTGCCGAGCCGAATCACCTGCTGATCCTCGGCAATTTCGCCGCGCGCTTCCTCCTGCGCTCCAACGACACGATCCACCAGTTGCGCGGGGAATGGCGCGACATCGAGGTTGCCGGCCGCACGGTCCCCGCCTTCGCGACGCTCCATCCACAGGATCTCGTGACGGCGCCGATCAGCAAGCGGCTGGCCTGGCAGGACCTCCTTGCCTTCCGCGCAGGGCTCAAGGGCTGACACCAGCAAAGCCAACCAGTCTTTTCAAGGACTTGGCCGCAACCTCCTGCCAACCCTCAAGCGCCTTGCCGCGAATCTGCCTCAAGCATGAACAAAATATTTCATCAGCCATGCGAATTGCACATATCTGCCGGGCAGAATGTCGCATTGCGAAATCAATGTTGCGGTGCAATATAAGGACACGGGAGGACAGGATTTAAGGAATCGACCCATGACCGCCCGTTTTCGGCCCATTCATTCGAGCTTCGAGACGCTCCGCCATTCCGGCCTCCGCGCCGGCCGCGGCTTCGGCGGCATCGCTGCCCCGGCCAACGAGCAGCTCACGGCCGCCGGCTTTGCCCGCATCAACCGCCCCGCCCAGCTCTTCTCCGAGTTCATCACGCGCTGAGCGAATGCGAGGGCGCGTCCGCGCCCTCTCCAGACGACCGCAGGAGCAAGCCATGGCCACGATCCGCAAGCTGATGTCCGATATCGCCGATATCCGCGCCGCCGTGAACGCCGCGCGGGAATATTCGGTGCTCGCTTCCCTGCCGCGCGACGCCGTGCAGCGCCGCGATCCGCTCAAGGCCTTCCTGCCCAACTGAGCCGCGATATGATCGCCATCGTGAGGAAGTGAGACGCCTTCCTCGGGTGGAGACCGGGCCGAAGCCCGGTTCCCGTTTCTTGGCTGATCGTCAGGGTGAAGCGCCAAGTCCTGAACCTGATGACCGGCGTAAGCCGGATTTTCAAATGTCTCACCTCCTTTCTTTTCGCCCGACGTTTTCTTCAGCATGCCCCTTCCGGGAAGCTGCAACCTCTCCGTTTCATGACAATCTCTTTACGCCAGCCGTTGTCGCAGTGGACAGCGCGCGGGCGGCGCAATAGAGCGACAGTCGCAAGCGAACGCATCCCGCCTTTTCCGGAGCCCCCATGCTGGCGAGCCTCGTGCCGATCCTCAGCCTGATGCTGTCCACCCTCCTGATGATGGTGGCCTTCGGCCTCCAGAGTTATGTCGTGCCGGTGCGCGCGGTCGCGGAAGGCTGGTCGACGCAGACGATCTCGATGATCGCGACGGGCTACACGATCGGCTTCACGCTCTCCTGCATCGTCACACCGAAATTCGTGCTGCTCGTCGGCCATGTGCGGGTGTTCGTGGCGCTGATCACGATGCTTGCCATCGCCATCCTGCTCTGCGCGCTCGTCGTGGACTGGCCGGCCTGGATGCTGTTCCGCGCCATATCGGGCTTCGCCATTTCCGGCAGCTATCTCATCATCGAAAGCTGGCTGAACGAGAAGGTGACGAACGACAATCGCGGCTCGGTCTTCTCCATCTACCTGATCACGACCATGGTCGGCACGATCGGCGGGCAATATCTCGTGCCGCTCGGCGATCCCTCCAATACGACGCTCTTCATCCTCTGCGGCATCATCTTCTCGGTCGCGCTGCTGCCGACCGCCCTCACCTCCTCGCCGCTGCCGGCGGCGCCGACGCAGGTGCGCTTCAACGTTCCGACGCTCTATCGCCGCTCGCCCGTCGCCGTGGTCGGGGCGTTCCTCGCCGGCGCGCTTTCCGGCGCCTGGCTCAATCTCGGCGGCGTCTTCACGCAGCGCAGCGGGCTGACGACCGCCGAGGGCGCGACGCTGCTCGCCTCGGTGCTCATCGGCAGCTCCCTCTCGCAGATTCCGATCGGCCGGGCCTCCGACCGGATGGACCGCCGCCTCGTGATGGTCGCCTGCGGCGCGGTCGGAACGGTCTCCTGCCTCGTCATGGCGCTCGTGGCCGGCGGGCCGCCGGTCCTGCTCTATATCGCCGCCGCCTGCGTCGGCTCGGTGATCTTCCCGATCTATGCGCTGAATGTCGCCCATGCCAACGACCGGGCGCAGCCGGACGAATATGTCGAGGTCTCCTCCGGCATGATGATCGTCTACGGCGTCGGGACGATCTCCGGTCCCATTATGGTCGGTCCCATCATGGACCGCTTCGGCCCCGGTTCGCTCTTTGCGGTGCTCGCCGTCTATTTCCTGCTCTACGGCGCCTATGCCGCCTGGCGCATCAGCCGGCGCGAGGAAAACGACGGCCTCGTCGCCAAGACGGATTTCCAGGCCATGGCGGCGCAGCCGCTCGGCGCCGATGCCGCGGCGGCGGCGCTCCAGCCGGATGCGGTACCCGAGGAGCTGGTGGAGGACACGACGACGCCGGAATGGCGTCAGCCCTGAGGCAGCTTGTGGCGAAGCTCGGCACGGCGCTTCAGGTCGAGCCGGTGCTCGCGGAAGATCACGAAGATGCCGGCGCTGACGACGATGGCGGTGCCGAGGAGCATGGTGCGCGTCGGCACGTCGCCGAACAGGACGTAGCCGATGACCAGGCCGAGCACGATGGACGTATATTCGAAGGGCGCGATGGTGGAGACGTCGGCATAGCGGTAGCTCGACGTCAGCAGCAATTGCGCGATGCCGCCGCAGAAGCCGGCGAGCGCCATCAGGACGAGCGATTGCCAACCGAGCGCAATCCAGCCGAAGGGCAGCGTGCCGAGCGAGAAGAGCGAGGCGAAGAGCGAGAAATAGATCACGATGGTCGGCGTGCGCTCCGTCTGCACCAGCTTGCGCACCAGCACCATGGCGCAGGAGCCGAGCACGCCGAAGGCCAGCATGGCGAGCACGCCCATCGCCTCCGACGAGCCCATACCGCCGCTGCGGAAAAGCGTGAGGCGCGGCCAGCTGATGATCGCGACGCCGACGAGGCCGACGAGAACGGCCGTCCAGCGATAGAGGCCGACCCGCTCCTTGAGGAAGACGGCGGCGATCATGACGGTGAAGAGCGGCAGCGCATAGCCGAGCGCGATGGATTCCGGCAGGGGCAGGTGCACGAGCCCGTAGAAGCCGAAGCCCATGGAGAGGATGCCGACGAAGCCGCGCTTGAAATGCCCGAAAATGTCCTTCGTGCGGAAGGCGTCGCGCAACTGCCCGTGCAGGCCGAGGAAGACGAGGATCGGCACCATGGCGAAGGCGGAGCGCAGGAAGGTGATCTGGCCCGCCGGAATGTCCTTGCCGGCCGCCTTGATGAGCGTCGACATGCACAGGAACGTCATCACCGAGGCGACCTTCAGGCAAATCCCCTTCATGGGATCGGGAGACTGGACGTCCATGCGGGAACTCGTCACGGCGGGCCGGCCGTGGCTTCGGGGACTGAGGATGATCGGAGAACCGATTCAGACGATCGCAAGTCTAGCCGCATTGCGGGCCGGGTACGATGAATTCTCGTGATGCATCGCGGATAATTTTGATCGGACCGGACCAAAGAAATGCTGTGCCGGGACGGCACGATTTTGTGATTTCAGCTTTCCCTTGGAAATGAGATGTTAAGCCAATCGTCCTATCAATTCGTTGAACTTGGGGGCAGACCGTCCCGGCGCCCCTTCCGCCATGCACAGGCACGAGGGGCCGGGCGGCATAGAGCAGGACATATCCATGCGGACAGAGAACGGCCAGATCATCCACCTGGCGGACTATCGCCAGACTGACTTCGTTCTCGAGCGCGTCGATCTGACCTTCGAACTGGACCCGACGGAAACCAAGGTCGAGGCCCGCCTGATCTTCCACCGCCGTGAGGGCGCCGACCTTACCGCGCCACTCGTCCTCGACGGCGACGAGCTGGTCATGACCGGCCTCCTCTTCGACCAGATGGAGATGGACGCCGCCCGCTACGACGCCAAGCCCGATAGCCTGACGATCCGCGACCTGCCGGCGAGCGAGCCCTTCGAGATCACGATCACCACGATGATCAATCCCGAGGCCAATACCCAGCTCATGGGCCTCTACCGCACGAACGGCGTCTATTGCACGCAGTGCGAGGCCGAGGGCTTCCGCCGCATCACCTATTTCCCCGACCGGCCGGACGTGCTCGCCGTCTACACGGTCAACATCATCGCCGACAAGGCGGGCTGCCCGCTCCTGCTCTCCAACGGCAATTTCCTCGGCGGCGCGGGCTACGGCGAGGGCAAGCATTTCGCCGCCTGGTTCGACCCGCATCCGAAACCCTCCTATCTCTTCGCGCTCGTCGCCGGCGATCTCGGCGTGGTCGAGGACACGTTCACGACGATGTCCGGCCGCGAGGTGACGCTGAAGATTTATGTCGAGCACGGCAAGGAGCCGCGCGCGGCCTATGCGATGGATGCGCTGAAGCGCTCGATGAAATGGGACGAGGAGGTGTTCGGCCGCGAATACGACCTCGACATCTTCATGATCGTCGCCGTCTCCGACTTCAACATGGGCGCCATGGAGAACAAGGGGCTCAACGTCTTCAACGACAAATACGTGCTGGCCGACCCGGAAACCGCGACCGACCAGGACTATGCGAATATCGAGGCGATCATCGCCCACGAATATTTCCACAACTGGACCGGCAACCGCGTCACCTGCCGCGACTGGTTCCAGCTCTGCCTCAAGGAAGGCCTGACGGTCTATCGCGACCACGAATTCTCCGCCGACCAGCGCTCGCGCGCCGTCAAGCGCATCGCCGAGGTGCGGCACCTGAAGTCGGAGCAGTTCCCGGAGGATGCAGGCCCCCTCGCCCATCCGGTGCGCCCGACGAAATACCGCGAGATCAACAACTTCTACACGACGACCGTCTACGAGAAGGGCTCCGAGGTCACGCGCATGATCGCGACCATCGTCGGCCCGGACGGCTTCAAGAAGGGCATGGACCTCTATTTCGAGCGTCATGACGGCGACGCTGCGACGATCGAGGACTTCGTCAAATGCTTCGAGGACGCGAACGGCGTCGACCTTTCGCAGTTCTCGCTCTGGTATCACCAGGCCGGCACGCCGCTCGTCAGCGTCTCGTGCAGCTACGACCAGGCGAAGGGCGAATTCACGCTGTCGCTGGAGCAGATGATCCCGCCGACGCCCGGCCAGGCGACCAAGGAGCCAATGCACATTCCGCTGCGCTTCGGCCTGCTGCTGGCTGACGGCTCGGAAGCCACGCCGAGCGCCGTCAGCGGCGCGGATGTGACCGGCGACGTGCTGCACCTCAAGGAGCGCCGCCAGACCGTCACCTTCTCCGGCATCGCCTCGCGCCCGGTCGTCTCGCTCAACCGCAGCTTCTCCGCGCCGATCAACCTGCATTTCGAGCAGGCTCCGGCCGACCTCGCCCAGATTGCCCGCCACGATAGCGACCTCTTCTCCCGCTGGCAGGCGCTGAACGATCTTGCCCTGCCGAACCTCGTCGAGGCGGCGCGCAAGGCGCGGATAGGCGAACCGGTGGAAACCAATGCGGTTCTCGCCGATACGCTGATCGCCATTGCCGGCGACGAGGCGCTGGAGCCGGCCTTCCGCGCGCAGGCGCTGGCCCTGCCGTCGGAATCCGACATCGCCCGCGAGCTCGGCAGCAACAACGACCCGGACGCCATCCGCGCCGGCCGCGAGGCCGTGCTTGCCTTCGTCGCGAACCGCGATCCCGCGGCCTTCGCAAGGCTGTTCGACGCCAACCGCACCGAAGGCGCCTTCACGCCGGATGCGGCAAGCGCCGGCCAGCGCGCGCTGCGCAACGCGGCGCTCGCCTATCTCGCCGTTTCCGACAGCACGCCGGCCCGCGCGGCACAGGCCTTCGCAAACGCCGACAACATGACGGATCTCAGCGCGGCGCTGACGGTACTCGCCCACCGCTTCCCCGATGCGCCGGAAACGGCGGCGGCGCTGGAGACCTTCCGCGCCCGCTTTGCCGACAACGCGCTGGTCATCGACAAGTGGTTCTCCATCCAGTCGACCATTCCCGGCGACGGCGCGCTTGCGCGCGTCAAGGCGCTGATGACGAGCCCGCATTTCAACAAGGCGAACCCGAACCGCGTGCGCGCGCTCGTCGGCACCTTCGCCTTCTCCAACCCGACCGGCTTCAACCGGGCGGACGGCGCGGGCTACCGGTTCCTCGCCGAGCAGATCCTGGAGATCGACCCCAAGAACCCGCAGCTCGCCGCGCGCATCCTCACTTCCATGCGCTCCTGGCGGGCGCTGGAGGAGGTGCGCTCCGACCACGCCCGCAACGCATTGCGTACCATCGCCGCGGGCGAAAAGCTCTCCTCCGACGTCTCCGACATCGTGGAACGCATGCTGAAGGGCTGAGCCCCCGGCTCACTTGTCCGGCGGGCAGACGCGGATCCGGTGGCCATCCGGGTCCAGCGCGACGAAGGTGCGGCCGAAGACGGCCGTGAACGGCGGCTGCTCGATGGCGACGCCGGCCGCCTTCCACGTTTCATGCAGCGCGTTGATCGCCGCATCGTCATCGACGGCGATGGCGATCTCGGAACGATGGCCGGTGCCAGACGAGACGAATTCCGGCGAGCTGGTCGACCACAGGCCGAGACCGAGGCCGTTCTCGAACCGGAAGGCGACGAAGCCGGCCGACTGGGCCATCGGCGCGCGGCCGAAAAGCTGCTCGTAGAAGCGGCCGCTTGCCGCCGGGTTCCCGACATAGAGGATCAGGAGATTGGGAGAGATCATGCGGATCGTCCTTTCGTTGCTTTGACGGGACGATCCTAGGCGACACCACTGCCAGAAAATGGCAGTATCGTCGCATGGCCCGCTCCGAACGACTGCTCGCCCTCCTCCAGCTTCTGCGCCGCCATCGCCATCCGGTGAGCGGCGCCACGCTTGCCGGCGAGCTCGGCGTCAGCATCCGCACGCTCTACCGCGACATCGCCACGCTGCAGGCGCAGGGCGCCGATATCGAGGGCGAACCGGGCGTCGGTTATGTGCTGCGCCCCGGCTTCATGCTGCCGCCGCTCATGTTCTCGCAAAGGGAACTGGAGGCGCTGGTGCTCGGCTTCCGCTGGGTGCAGAAATTCGCCGATGCGCCCGTGACCAAGGCGGCGACGGATGCGCTCGCCAAGATTTCCGCCGTGCTGCCGGCCGAGCTTGCCGCGGAACTGGAGAACACGGCGCTGCTGGTCGGGCCGCGCAGGATCGTCGACGGCGAGATCGTCGACCTTGCCGTGATCCGCGCGGCGATCCGCCGGGAGCGCAAGCTCCTTCTGTCCTATTGCGACGCGGCGGGCGTGCGCAGCGAACGCGTGGTCTGGCCGGTCGCGCTCGGCTATTTCGAGGAGACGCGCATGCTGGTCGCCTGGTGCGAATGGCGGCAGGGCTACCGGCATTTCCGTACGGAGCGCATGGCGGCGATCGCGCTGCTGGAGGAGCGCTTTCCCCGCCGCCGCGCCGCGATGCTGAAGGAATGGCGCGAGACGGAAGCGGGACCGCGACGGGCGCGCCAAGCGTAAAGCCATGCCCGGCAAGTGCAATTTCCCAACTATGAGAAATGGTTAAAAAACTTTTACCTTTTTCTATGGACAAGCCGAATCACAATTGATTCATTAGGGCAGATTCGGGCGAGCGGCGCGCCGAATCACGAGAGGGTTACAAGGTTTATGACTATGGCGGACGCGCAACGAGGACGCGCAGCCGGCGGATGGACTCGTCTCAGATTCCCGGGAATGGCGGCCTGGGAAGACGAGGCGACGGGGCAGGCGAAGATCTTCGCCGGGCCTGCCGCACGGCGTCTGACGCGGGCTGAGCCCGTGCTGAAACGGTCTATACCGATCCTGATCATCGCCTTCCTCTTCGTGGTCGGCATTTCGCGGATGGTCGGCATCATCGCCGAGCATGACCGGATGGATGCGAGCGTGCGCGACACGACCTCGCTGACGGCGATGGCCGTCGGCGCGGTCTTTTCCGGCACGCTGGCCGAAAGCCTGGCGAACTCCGATCGCATGGCCGTCGAGGCCGCGCTCTCGCTCAACCTGCCGCAGGACCGCATGCAGCCGGGCGGCATCGTGCTCTTCGTCGAGGAGGAAGGCCGCGTCTTCGGCGCTTCGCTGGCGGCCGCGCGCTTCGTCGGCCAGTCGCTGGCGCGCTTTTCCTCAGAGCTTGCCGCCGCGCAGTATTTCGGCGAGGCGGGCGGCGTCTTCCACACCCGCATCGGCGGCGAGGAATACTATGCCTCGCTCGTGCAGATGCCGAAGAAGGGCGGCTTCATCGTCGTCGCCAATCCGCTCGGGCACCTCGCCCTCTTCTGGCGCGACGAGGTGGCGCTGAACGTCACGCTCTTCGCCGGCATCTCGGCGATCCTGCTCGTCATCCTCTATGCCTACTACATCCAGGCCAAGCGCGCGCGCGATGCCGATGCGATCTTCGCGGAATCCAACCTGCGCGTGGAGACGGCGCTCGCCCGCGGCCGCTGCGGCCTGTGGGACTTCGACCTCACCAACCGCCGGCTGTTCTGGTCGCGCTCCATGTACGAGATGCTCGGCATGCCGGCGCGCGACAGCGTGCTCTCCTTCGGCGATGCCGCGCGCCTGATGCATCCCGATGACGACGGCATCTACCAGGTCGCGCGCGCGGTCGCCCGCAGCGAGGCCAAGCAGGTCGACCAGGTGTTCCGCATGCGCCATGCCGAGGGGCATTACGTCTGGCTGCGCGCTCGCGCCCAGCTCATCCGCATGGCCTCCGGCCGGCTGCACATGATCGGCATCGCCATGGACGTGACCGAGCAGCACAGGCTCGCCCAGCGCTACCAGGAGGCCGACCAGCGCCTCGCCGACGCCATCGAATGCACCTCCGAGGCCTTCGTCCTCTGGGACAAGCACGACCGGCTCGTCATGTGCAACGCGCATTACCAGCAGGCCTATGGCCTTCCCGACGAGGTGCTGGTGCCCGGCACGGAGCGCGCGACGGTGCATGCCGCGGCGGCCCGCCCGGTCATCGAGCGGCGCATCGCGGATGCGGACGGCACCGGCATCTCGCAGACCAGCGAGGTGCAGCTTGCCGACGAGCGCTGGCTACAGATCAACGAGCGGCGCACCCGAGACGGCGGCTGCGTCTCCGTCGGCACCGACATCACCATGATGAAGCGGCATCAGGTCCGTCTGCGCGAATCCGAACGCCGGCTGATGGCGACCATCGGCGACCTCTCGGCCTCCCGCGCCACGCTGGAGCGGCAGAAGACGGAGCTTTCGCTGGCCAATGCCAACTACCAGGCGGAGAAGGAGCGCGCCGAGGCGGCCAACCGCGCCAAGTCGGAATTCCTCGCCAACATGTCGCATGAGCTGCGCACGCCGCTCAACGCCATCCTCGGCTTCTCGGAAATCCTGCAGAATCAGATGTTCGGGCCGATCGGCTCGGACAAGTACCGCGAATATTCCCGCGACATCCACGAGAGCGGCAAGCACCTGCTCAATGTCATCAGCGACATCCTCGACATGTCGAAGATCGAGGCCGGGCACATGCGCATCAGCTGCGAGACGGTCGATCTCGCGCCGCTGATCGAGGAGACCATGCGGCTCACCATGCTGCAGGCGGAAAAGAAGAACATCGCCGTGCGGCAGACCTGCCCGGACAATCTCCTTGCCGTCGCGGATCGCCGCGCCATGAAGCAGATCCTGCTGAACCTGCTCTCGAACGCCATGAAGTTCACCAATGCGGGCGGCAAGGTGGAGGTGCGGGCGCGCAAGGTCCACGGCGCGATCACGCTGACCATCGCCGATACCGGCATCGGCATCCCGAAATCCGCCCTCCAGAAGATCGGCCAGCCCTTCGAGCAGGTGCAGAGCCAGTACGCCAAGAGCAAGGGCGGCTCGGGCCTTGGCCTTGCCATCTCCCGCTCCCTCGCCCACCTCCACGGCGGCGGCATGCGCATCCATTCCGTCGAGGGCAAGGGCACGATCATCTCGGTGCGCATCCCTGACCGGGAACGGCTGGCGGGGTTGCACTTGGCGGCGGCTTGAGGCAATCGATCTCGACCGTGGCTTGCCCCTCATCCGGCCTGCCGGCCACCTTCTCCTTGGCTGCAGGGAGAAGGCGAGATGCCGAACCGCTTTCCCAAAACATCAGCGTTCATGTGGGGCACGTCCCCGCTCCCCGCTTGCGGGGAGAGGGTTAGGGTGAGGGCCAGCAACCTTGCGGCCAATCACGTTTACACCCGATGCCATCCCAGTCCAGAACAGGATGGCGAGAACGCAAGGGAGACGCCTCAGCCCTTCACCACCCCCTGGAAAATCTTCCGCACCGCCTTCGATATCCGGCGGATTTCCGCCTCCAGCGTGCGCAGGTCCGGGCAGTCACCGGCCCGGCAGACGAGATCGACGAGGCCGGCGGGGGCTTCCTTAGGGTCGAAGCCGCCGTCGACGCAGAGGCGGACGATCTGCGAGATCTCCGTATAGAGAGACAGCGCCTTCTGCACCGTATCGAGTTCGTTGGGGTCCATCATGCCGGCGCCAAGGACGGCAAGCGCATCGGCGGTCGGCATGACCTCTTCCGGCTGCGGGGCGCCGCGGGCCGGCGCGACCAGCGCCAGGAACTGGGCGATGAATTCGATGTCGATCAGCCCGCCTGCGATGAGCTTCAGGTCCCAGATGTCCCTGGGCGGCTTTTCCTCATCGATGAGATCGCGCATCTCCGCGACGTCCTTGGCGATCTTCGCCGTGTCGCGCTTGCGGGCGAGCACGGCACGGAAGATGCCTTCCGCCTCCGTCATCAGGCTCTCCTCGCCGCAGAGAACCCGGGCGCGGGTGAGCGCCATGTGCTCCCAGGTCCAGGCCTCCTCGGCCTGGTACTTGGCGAAGGAGGTGATGCGGGTTGCCACCGGCCCCTTGTTGCCGGAGGGGCGCAGGCGCATGTCCACTTCATAGAGCACCCCCTCGGCCGTCGGCGCGGAGAGCGCCGCGATCAGCCGCTGAGTGATGCGGGTGAAGTATTTGACGTTGTCGAGGGGTTTCGGACCATCCGATTCGAAGGCGTCGCTCTCGTGGTCGTAGAGGAGGATCAGGTCGATGTCGGAGCCAGCAGTCAATTCGAAGCTGCCGAGCTTGCCCATGCCGACCAGCACCACGCGCCCGCCGGGGAATTTGCCGTGCGCCGCCTCGATCTCCTCCAGCACCGCCTTCAGCGCCGCCGCGACGATGAGGTCGGCGACATGGGTGAAGGCGCGGGCGGCCTGTTTGCCGGTAATCGCGCCAGTCAGCAGGCGGATGCCGATGAGAAAACGCTGTTCGGCGGCGATGATGCGAAGGCGATCGAGAATTTCCTCATAGTGCCGCGCGCCGGAGACGAAGCCCTCGATGCGTTCGGAAAGATAGGCGCGGGTCGGCAGTTCCGCGAGGAGGCCAGGGTCCAGCATACCGTCGAAGACATGCGGCTTGGCCGCGATCACCTCGGCCAGCTTCGGCGCGGACGACATGATGTTGACGATGAGGGAGAGCAGCGCCGGGTTGTTGCCGAGCAGCGAGAAGAGCTGGATGCCCGCCGGCAGGCCGGAGATGAAGCTGTCGAAGCGAAGCAGCGCCTCGTCCGCCCGCTTGCTCTCGCCGAAGACGCGCAGCAGCTGTGGCGTCAGCTCCGTCAGCCGCTCACGCGCCTCGACGGATTGCGTGGCGCGGTAGCGGCCGTAGTGCCAGGTGCGGATGGTGCGGGAAATGTCGGCGGGCCGCTCGAAGCCGAGGCGCTTCAGGGTCTCCAGCGTATCGGGATCGTCCTTCTGGCCGGTGAAGACGAGGTTGCCCGTCTCTGAGGAGAGCTTCGCCTCCTGCTCGAAGAGCGCCGCATAGCGCCGCTCGACGGTCTTCAGCACTTCGACCAGCTTTGCGGAGAAGGCGGCGGTGTCGGCAAAGCCCATCATGAAGGCGATGCGCTTCAGCTCGGCCTCGGTTTCGGGCAGGATGTGGCTCTGCTCGTCGCGCACCATCTGCACGCGATGCTCGACGTCGCGCAGGAACCAGTAGGCGTCCGTCAGCTCCCGCGCCGTCGCCTCGTCGATCCAGTTGGCTTTCGCAAGCTCGGCCAGCATGGGCTCGGTGGCGCGCAGGCGCAGCGCCGGCACGCGGCCGCCGGCGATGAGCTGCTGGGTCTGCACGAAGAACTCGATCTCACGGATGCCGCCGCGGCCGAGCTTGACGTTGTGGCCCTTCACGGCGATCTCGCCATGGCCCTTGTGCACATGGATCTGCCGCTTGATCGAATGGATGTCGGCGATCGCCGCATAGTCGAGGTATTTGCGGAAAACGAAGGGCACGAGACCCTTGAGGAAGGCTTCGCCGGCCTTGAGATCGCCGGCGATGGGCTTGGCCTTGATGAAGGCGGCGCGCTCCCAGTTCTGGCCTCGCCCCTCATAATAGAGCATGGCCGAATCGAAGGAGATGGCGAGCGGTGTCGCGCCGGGATCGGGCCGGAGGCGCAGGTCCGTGCGGAAGACATAACCGTCCGCCGTGCGCTCCTGCATGATGCGGATCAGCCGGCGCACGAGGCGCGAAAAGGTCTCGACCGCCTCGCTCGGATCGACCGCCACGTCCGCCATCGGATCGAAGAAGACGACGAGGTCGATATCCGAGGAATAGTTGAGTTCGGCCGCGCCGAGCTTGCCCATGCCGAGCACGATGAGGCCGGATTTCTCGCTCGGGCGGGCGGGATCGGGCAGCTTCAGCTTGCCGCTCGCATGCGCCGAGAGAAGGAGATGGTCGATGGCCGCCGATGTCGCCGCTTCCGCAAGCCCGGTCAGGAGCGCCGTGGTCTTGCGGGCGTCGAAGATGCGGGCAAGGTCGGCGAGCGCCGTCAGGAAGGCGACCTCGCGCTTGGCGACGCGCAGGCGCGTCATCAGCATCGCTTCCGTCACCTCGCCGCCCTCCCCCGGCTCCCACGCCTTGCGGGTGCGGGCGACGGCGGCCTCGATGGCGGGAAGGATCGGCTCCTCCAGCGCGCGGACGAGGAGGGCCGGATCGATGCGGGCGGTATCGCGCAGATAGGGCGAGAGCGTGAAGGCCGCGACGATGAAATCCTTGAGCGGGCCGTCCTCGGCAAGAAGCTTCGCAATGCCGGCGTGTTCCCTGCCCCAGTCCTTGAGGTCGGACAGGACCGATTTGACTTCCGTCTGGCTCAGGGGCCGGATGGGGGATGCCGAAAGATCGGAAAACCGCATCGCTTCCGTCACGCTCATGATGTCTCCTCGCCGTTTCGACGAGGTGTATCAGTCCGGGAGGATGGGGAAAACCATCCTGACGGTCAGCCCCCGATTGTTTTCCCGCTCCGGATGGGTCGCATCGAGCTCCAGCCGGCCGTGATGCATCTCCATCACGGCGCCGACGAGTGAGAGGCCGAGGCCGGTGCCCGGCTTGGAGCGGCTCGCGTCGAGGCGCACGAAGCGCTGCACCACGTCGTCGCGCTTGTCGTCCGGCACGCCGGGGCCGCTGTCGGCGACGGAAAGGACGACGTCGGCCTCGCGCCGCGCCAGCGAGACGCGAATCTCCGGCTCGCCCTCGCTGCCCTCGGCATATTTGACGGCATTGTCGATGAGATTGCCGAGCGCCTGGCCGATCAGCTCGCGATTGCCCTTGACCTCGATGCCGTCGGCAATCTCGGTGACGAGCCGCAGGCCGCAATCCTCCGCGACGGGCTCGTAGAGCTCGGCGCTGTCATGGGCGATCTCGCTGATGTCGACGGCGCTCATCTCGGCGGGCGCCTGGCCGGCCTCGACGCGGGAGATCATCAAGAGCGCGTTGAAGGTGCGGATGAGCTGGTCGGATTCGCCGATCATCTCCTCCAGCGCCGTACGATGCTCCGCCGCTTCGCCGCCGGCAAGCGCGGCCTCCGCCTTGTTGCGCAGGCGCGTCAGCGGGGTCTTGAGATCGTGCGCGATGTTGTCGGAGACCTGCTTCAGGCCCTCGTTCAGCTTCTCGATGCGGCCCAGCATGGTGTTCAGCGATTCCGACAGGCGGTCGAACTCGTCGCCGGAGCCGCTGGTCGGCAGGCGCTGCGAGAGGTCGCCGGCCATGATGCGCTGGCTGGCGTCCGACATGCGGTCCATGCGCTTCAGCGCGTTGCGTCCGATCAGGTACCAGATGGCGAGCGCGCCGACACCCATGACGCCGAGCGCCACCATCAGCGCCTGGCGCACCAGCACACGGAAATTCTCCGGCTCGCCAAGATCGCGGCCGACCAGCACGCGAAGGCCGTTGGAGAGCACGATCACCTGCGCATAGGCCATCGGCCGGTTGTTGCCACGCGCCTCCTCTTGGTAGCGCTGGTAGCGGAACGGCGTCTCCGTCCAGCCCTCGGTGTCGAGCACGCCGGGCTGGAGGGAGGCGACATTGCCGGCGAGCACCTCGCCGGTGGGGCTGGCGATGATGTAGAGATTCGCGCCGGGCTGGCGGGAGCGGCGCTCCAGCGTGCGCAAGAGGCCGTTCATGCCGTTGTTGTCGAAGATGCGCTCGATCTGGTCGGCCTCCTGCGCCACCGCCTCGCGCATCTGCTGCTGGAGCAGTCCTTCCGACATGGAGGAGACGTAGAAGACGAGGAAGGCCGCGCAGGCGGCGAAGAGCAGCAGATAGACGGCGGAGAGGCGCACGGCGGTGGTGCGGTAGAGGGCGGTCAGCCTGCCGAGCATGCGGTTCATGGGGTCAGCCTGCCGCCTCGTCCTTCATCATGTATCCGGCGCCGCGCACCGTGCGCAGCAGCGGTTGGTCGAAGTCCTTCTCGATCTTCGAGCGCAGTCGCGAGACATGGACGTCGATGACGTTGGTCTGGGGGTCGAAATGATAGTCCCAGACGTTTTCGAGCAGCATGGTGCGCGTCACCACCTGCCCGGCATTCTTCATGAGATATTCGAGCAGGCGGAATTCACGCGGCTGGAGGAGGATTTCCCTGCCGGCGCGCTTGACGGTGTGGGAGAGCCGGTCGAGCTCGAGGTCGCCGACGCGGTAGACCATGTCCTGCTCGGGCGTGCCCTTGCGGCGGCCGAGCACCTCGATACGCGCCAGAAGCTCGCTGAAGGCATAGGGCTTGGGAAGGTAATCGTCGCCGCCGGCGCGAAGGCCCGTCACGCGGTCGTCGACCTGGCCGAGGGCCGAGAGAATGAGCACCGGCGTGTGGATGTTGCGGCGGCGCAGCTCCGAGATCAGCGACAGGCCATCGCGGCGCGGCAGCATGCGATCGATGACGAGGACGTCATAAGTGTTCTCGGTGGCAAGGAAGAGCCCGCTTTCGCCATCGCTGGCATGATCGAGCACGATGCCCGCCTCGCGAAAGGCCTTCGAGAGATAGGCCGCCGCCTCCAGATCGTCTTCAACAATCAATATCTTCATCGTAGGGACCTTACAGCATGTTCGGAGGGTCTTGGCTAGAAGCCGCCCCCCATACGGCAGCGCCGCGAAACCTTTCGATCTCGCGGCGCCGTGGGCAGGGAACAACGGAGCCGGTCAGCCCTGATCGATCGGCAGCGCCAGGAAGCGGCTGCCGTCCTTGGTCTCGATCTGGAACAGCGCCTTGGTGCGGCCGTCCTTGCGGGCGCCCTCGATTACTTTCATCACGTCGTCGGCCGACTTGACCGTCTGGTTGTTGACGGAGGTGATGCGGTCGCCTTCCTTGAGGCCCCGGTCGCTGGCGTCGGAGTCCGGATCGACGGTGGAGACCGTCAGGCCGTCGTCGCCCGGCGTCACCGAAATGCCGAGATCGGCGAGCGCCTGCTCGCTGTTCTCCTCGGCCGGAGCCGCTTCGTCGGGCGTCGCCGAGGCCTGGATCTGCTCGCCGGCCAGCGTGCCGATCTCGACCGACACATTCTGCGACTTGCCATCGCGCCAGACCGAGATATCGACCTTCTTGCCGGGCGCGATGTCGGCGACGCGGCGGGCAAGGTCACGCGGGTCCTTGACGGGTTCACCGTCGAGCGCGGTGATCACGTCGCCTTTCTTGATGCCGGCCTTGGCGCCGGGGGAGTCGGCCTGCGGCTCGACGACGAGCGCGCCGGCGGCATCGGCAAGGCCGAGCGAGTCGGCGATGTCGCGGCTTACCGGCTGGATCTGCACGCCGAGCCAGCCCCGGTCGACCTTGCCGTCCTTCATCAGGTCGGCGACGACGCCCTTGGCGACGGAAGCCGGAATGGCGAAGGCGATGCCGACATTGCCGCCGGAGGGCGAGAAGATCGCGGTGTTGATGCCGACGACCTGGCCGGAGAGGTTGAAGGTCGGGCCGCCCGAATTGCCGCGGTTCACGGCGGCGTCCACCTGGAGGTAGTCGTCATAGGGACCGGAGCCGATGTCGCGGCCGCGGGCCGAGATGATGCCGGCCGTCACCGTGCCGCCGAGGCCGAACGGATTGCCGACGGCGACGACCCAGTCGCCGACGCGGATCTGGCTGTCATCGGCGAAGCTGACATAGGTGAACTTGCGCTTGTCCTTCTCGGCGACCTTCAGCACGGCGAGGTCGGTGCGGCTGTCCTTGCCGACGAGCGTCGCGTTGAGTTCGGTGCCGTCGTTCATGACGACCGTGAAGGCCGAGCCGTCGCTGACGACGTGGTTGTTGGTGACGATGTAGCCGTCTTCGGAGATGAAGAAGCCGGAACCCTGCGCGGTCGGGCGCAGATGCGGCTTGCGGTTCGGGCCGCGACGGTCGCCGAAGCGGCGATCCGGACCGCGATCGCCATGGAACTGGTCCTGACCGCCGAATTCACGGAAGAAGCGCTTCAGCGGGTGATCGTCGGGAAGATCGTCGAAGCCGCGGCCGCCGAAGTTGAAGCTGAAATTGCTCTCGTCATTGGCCTGCTTCACATCGGACTGGACGCGGACGGAAACCACTGCGGGGGAGACGGCCGAAACGACATCCGCGAAGCTCGCGACCTGGGGGGCCTGGACGGCGACGGCCTCGGCATGGCTTTCGGTGACGCGCGCGGGAATGCCGGTCGCAAGCATGACGGCCGCAAGCCCGGCGACGGTGGTCGTCTGCAGCACGGTCTTGAGGCCAGGACGGAATGCGGAGATCTTGGACATTCTTTGCACCTTTTTTCTCTTCTCTCATGGCTGCGCCCGGCAGCCGATGGGAAAGAGATAGGCCGGCGCACATTACATGGCACTATCCGCCGCATGAATTTTTCGTAATGTTGGGAATTCGGCTAGTCGTTTTTCAGAGCGCGTTCCAGCTCGGCCTTTTCCGCTTCGGAAAGGAGCGTGCCCGTCGGCTGGCCGCCGCGCCGGCGCACAAAGAGGACCATCGCGGTCGCGCCAGCGAGGAAGAGCACCAGCGGCGCGCCCCACAGCAGCAGCGTCTCGCCGCGCACACGCGGATTAAGCAGCACGAATTCGCCGTAGCGGGAGACCACATAGTCGATCACCGCCTCGTCGCTGTCGCCGTTCTTCAGCCGCTCGCGCACGAGGAGGCGAAGGTCGCGGGCTAGTTCCGCATTGGAATCGTCGATCGACTGGTTCTGGCAGACCATGCAGCGCAGCTCGGCCGAAAGGGCGCGGGCGCGCGCCTCCAGCGCCGGATCGGCAAGAACCTCGTCCGGATTGACGGCGAAGGCCGGGAGAGCGGAAAGCAGGAAGAGGGCGGCGATGAGCAGGCGGCGCATCATTCCGCCGCCTCCAGCACGGGTTTCACCTTGCGGGCCTTCTGCGGCGCGCCGACGCGCAGGCGCCGGTCGCAGAGCGAGACCGCGCCGCCCGCCATCATGATCAGCGCGCCGATCCAGATGCACAGGATCATCGGCTTCCACCAGACGCGCACGACGATGCCGCCGTCGGCCATGGCGTCGCCGAGCGAGACATAGAGCTGGCTGAGGCCGAAGGTACGGATACCCGCTTCCGTCGTCGGCATGCGGCGCGCCATATAGAGGCGCTTCGACGACCAGATCTCGGTGACGATCACGCCGCCGCGCGCTACGGTGAAGTGGCCGGCTTCTTCCGTATAATTCGGCCCCTGCCCGCGGCGCATGCCGTCGAAGGTCAGGGTATAGCCGCCGGCCTCGACCTGCGCGCCGGGCTTCATCTCCACCACGTGCTCGGTCTCGAAGGCCGTGACCGCGATGATGCCGACGACCGTGACGCCGATGCCGATATGCGCGAGCGCCGTGCCGAAGGCCGAGCCCGGCAGGCCGATGAAGCGGCGGAAGGCGACATTGCCGGCCACCTTGCCGATGCCGGCGCGCAGCCACAGATCGGTGATCGCGCCCGCGATCATGTAGAAGCCGATGGCGAGGCCGAAATAGGCGAGCACCGGGCCGCCGTCATGCGCATAGACGACCGCCGCCGCCACGACGAGGCCGATGCCGACCGCCGCGAAGAGGCGCTGGCCGGCGGCGAGGATATCGCCCCGCTTCCAGGCGAGCAGCGGCCCGAAGGGCACGGCCAGCAGCAGCGGCAGCATCAGAAGGCCGAAGGTGAGGTTGAAGAAGGGCGGGCCGACGGAGATTTTCTCGCCCGTCAGCGCTTCCAGCACGAGCGGATAGAGCGTGCCGGTCAGCACCGTCGCCGCCGCTGTCGTCAGGATAAGATTGTTGAGGACGAGCGCGCCCTCGCGCGAGATCGGCGCGAAGAGGCCGCCGGCCTTGAGCGTCGCGGCGCGGAAGGCGAAGAGCGACAGCGCACCGCCGATGAAGAAGACGAGGATGCCGAGGATGAAGACGCCGCGCGTCGGATCGGTCGCGAAGGCATGCACCGAGGTCAGCACGCCCGAGCGCACGAGGAAGGTGCCGAGCAGCGACATGGAGAAGGTGAGGATCGCGAGCAGCACGGTCCAGATCTTCAGCGCCTCGCGCTTTTCCATGACGAGCGCGGAATGCAGCAGTGCCGTGCCGGCGAGCCACGGAATGAAGGAGGCGTTCTCCACCGGGTCCCAGAACCACCAGCCGCCCCAGCCGAGCTCGTAATAGGCCCAGTAGGAGCCCATGGCGATGCCGGCCGTGAGGAAGGACCAGGCGGCGAGCGCCCAAGGCCGCACCCAGCGCGCCCAGGCCGCATCGATGCGCCCGTCGATCAGCGCCGCGATGGCGAAGGAGAAGCAGACGGAAAAGCCGACATAGCCGAGATAGAGCAGCGGCGGATGGATGGCGAGGCCGATGTCCTGCAGCACCGGATTGAGGTCCCGCCCTTCGGGCGGCGCCGGCGAAAGGCGCAGGAACGGATTGGACGTCAGCAGGATGAAGAGGGCGAAGGCCACCGAGATCAGCCCCTGCACCGCCAGCACGTTGGCGCGCAGCCGCTCCGGCAGGTTGGCGCCGAAGGTCGCGACCATCGCGCTGAAGAAGGAGAGGATGAGGAGCCAGAGCATCATCGAGCCCTCGTGGTTCCCCCAGACGCCGGAAATCTTGTAGATCATCGGCTTCAGCGAATGCGAGTTCTCGAAGACGTTGGCGACCGAGAAGTCGGAGACGACATAGGCGAAGGTCAGCACCGAGAAGGAGAAGAGCACGAGCATGAAGCCGGCAAGGGCCGCGGCAGGAGCCACGGCCATCAGCGAGCGGTCGTTGCGAAGCGTACCGACCAGCGGCAGGACGAACTGGACGACGACCGTCGCCAGCGCCAGCACGAGGGCATAATGTCCAAGCTCGATGATCATTTGATCGTTTCCTTACCGGAAAGCTCGACGCCCTGCGCCTTCAGGCGGTCGGCCACATCCTTGGGCATATAGGTCTCGTCATGCTTGGCGAGAACCGTGTCGGCGACGAAAAGTCCATCCGTGCCGAAGGCCCCTTCGGCGACGACCCCCTGCCCCTCGCGGAAGAGGTCCGGCAGGATGCCGGTATAGGTCACCGGCACGTTGGCGAGCGTGTCGGTCACCGTGAAGGTTATGGTGGAGCCCTCGCCGCGCTTGACCGTTCCGGCCTCCACGAGGCCGCCGAGACGGATGCGGGTGCCCGGCGCGAGGTTCGCCTTGGCGAGGTCGCCCGGCACGTAGAAATAGGCGATCGACTGGCTGAAGGCGAACATGACCAGCAGCACTGCCGCGACGAGGAAGGCGACGCCGCCACCGATCACCGCCAGACGTTTCTGTTTGCGTGTCATTGTCCGCTGCCCTCAACCGAAATCGACAGTTCCCGCGCCAGCGCGAGAAGCTGTCTTCCGTTCTCGCTGTCCGCCGGGAAGGTTTTCAGCGCCGTCATTAGCGCCGCCTCGGCCTTCGGCCTTTGATCCAGCACAACATAGGAACGGATGATGCGCATCCACCCTTCGAAATTGTCGGGATTTTCCTGGAGCTTCGCCGCGAGGCCCTCGACCATGCCGCCGATCATCTGCCGGCGGTCGCCCGCCGACATGTCCTCGGCGGCGGCAACGTCCTCGGCCGTCGGGTTGCCCGGCTGGCCGGCCGTGGCGGCGCCCTCACCCGTCGCGGTCGCGGCGATATGCTTGTTGACGAGCGGCAGCCAGGGCGCATCGGCCGGCGCGTCCTTCGCCATCGCCTCGAAGGCCGCGCGGGCCTCCTCGCGCTTGCCTTCCTGCTCCAGCGCCAGCGCGAGATAGTAGCGGGCGCGGGGATTGTCGGCATTGAGCTTCAGCGATGCTTCGAGATGCTTGCGCGCATCCGCGGTGACGATGCCGTTCGCAAGGGCGATCAGCGTCTCCGCATAGCCGTCGAGCCGGTCGGGCGTTTCGCCGAGCAGGCGGATCGCCTCGGAGAAGGCGTTCGCCGCATCCTCCATCCTGCCGCTGCGGTAATAGATCGGCGCAAGCAGGTCCCAGCCCTCCCCGTCCTCGGGATTGCGGGCCAGATGGTTCTCCGCCTTGGCGACGAGGATGCCGATATCGTTGCCGGGATTGGCGAGGCGCTCGGCGAGCGGCTGGGCCGGAAGGTCCGGCCGGCCGGTCGCGATGTAGAGACAGAGCCCGATGGCGGGCAGGAGCACGATGACGAAAGCCTGCGCCAGCCGGTTACGGCGGCTTGCGGGATGCGCCCGCTCCTTCGCTTCGGCCTTGCGGGCGGCGATCAGCCGGCGCGCGACCTCCGCGCGGGCAAGTTCGGCCTCGCCGACGCCGATGAGGCCCGTCGCCTCGTCGCGCTTCAATTCCTCGAGCTGGTCGCGATAGACCTCGACGTCATAGCCGGCATCGTCCGCCGCCTCCGCGGGATGGCGCAGCAGCGGCAGGAGCAGGACGACGGCGACGGCGGCCGTCAGGATGGCGACGAGAATCCAGAAGAACATGACCGTTCAAATACTGGAACACCGGTGCGTTTCCAATTCCCCCCGGCGCAATGACGCAAAATTGAGGCGTTTCGCCGCAAGTTTATGCCTGTTCAGGCCCGGGCGTTCAGGAAAGCGGCGTCCAGGCGCCGTCGGCATTGCGGCAGGCGGCCCCGCGGGTCGTGGTGTCTCGCCCCTCGACCGTCAGCGTATGGCTGTACTGGCGGCAGTTCTGCGAGCCGACCTGATAGGGCGCGGCCGCGACGACCGAGCCGCTGACGCCCTTGCCCTGCCAGACGACAGGCTGGCCACCGGGGGCCGCTTCGAGCGCACGGTATTCCGCCTCGAGCGCCCGCTGCATGTCGGCCTTGGAGAGCTGCGTCGCCGCATTGCGGCTCACGAGACCGCCCTGAAGCGCGGTGATATAGACGGCGGCGCCACGCGAGCCGGACGGCAGCACGCCGCCGGCCATACCCTTGCCGCCCGATGTGGTGGTGCATCCCGAAACCGTCACTGTTGCCAGAAGCAAGGGGAAAAAGGCGCCGCGCAAACCCGTCTTCATCCGCTGGGACCGTCTCTCTACACGCAAGGGGCGGCAAGCCGCGCCATAACCATCCACATCCGCGATCCTCATCGTCGCGAGCCCTTTCCTTGTTGCATTGTCCGCCGCCTCAGGCAACATCCTTTGTGACAGCCGGCAGAACGAGCCGCGCCAGCAGCCCGCCGCCCGCCCCGCGCGAAAGCCCGAAGGTCCCCTGGTATTCCGAGGCGATCTCGCTGACGATGGAAAGGCCGAGGCCGGTGCCCGGCTTGCTTTCGTCGAGCCGCTTTCCCCGCTTCATCGCCTCGCGAATCTGGTCGGGTTCGAGGCCCGGACCGTCGTCCTCCACCTCGATCACGATCCAGCCCTTGCGCCCGTCGTCGTTGCCGCGCACATCGGCCGGCGCCGGGGTGACGCGGACGGCAACCGCCGTGCGGGCATAGCGCGCCGCGTTTTCGAGGAGATTGCCGACGGTTTCCTCGACGTCCTGCTGCTCCATCGCCAGGACGAGGCCGGGCGGATCGACCGCCAGCGGGAACTGGATCTCGGCATTCAGCCGCCGCATCACGCGCACCAGCCGCTCCAGCACCGGGAGCGCCTCCGTGCGGGCCAGCACCGATTCGCGCTGGGCGGCGATGCGGGCGCGGTTGAGGTAGGACTGCACCTGTCCCTGCATGGCCTCGGCCTGCGTCTTCACGAGATCGCCCTGCGGCGCGGCAATGAGGCGCGATTCGTTGAGCAGCACGGCGATGGGTGTCTTCAGCGAATGGGCGAGATTGCCGACCTGCATGCGGGCGCGCTCGACGATGCGCCGGTTGCTGTCGATCAGCGCGTTCACCTCGCTCGCCAGGGGCAGGATTTCCCTCGGGAAATCGCCGTCGAGCTGCTCGCTCTCGCCGGCCCGGATCTTTTCCAGCGCCTTGCGGGCGCGGTCGAGGGGCTTCAAGCCGATGAGGATCGCCGCCGCGTTGAGGAGAAGGCTGCCGACGCCGAAGCCGGCGAGCGCCAGATAGAGGCTGCCGGAGAAATCGTTGATGTCCGCTTCCAGCACGTCGCGATTGCCGACGACGCGAAAGCGCGCCGTGCGCCCCTCGTCGTCGAGCACCACTTCCGTCTCGCCCACCTCCACCTCGTTCCCGAAGGAATCGACCGTGGTGTAGAAGCGCTCGTAGCGCGTGTCGAAGGGGATGCTGTCGGTATCGGGGATCGGGATGCTGCCGGTGCCGAGAGAGGAGGAGGTTAGCGCCTCGCCCTCCAGCGCCCCGCCGATCGGCTCGACGATCCAGTACCAGCCGGATTGCGGCTGGAAGAAGCGCAGGTCCCCGAGCTGCGGCGTGCCGGCAAGCCGGGTGTTGTCGCCCGCCGAGACCGAATTGATGACGTTGTACAGCTGCGCGCGCAGCAGGTCGCGGAAGCTCTTTTCCGCGCTCTGCCTGTAGAGCGTGGAGATGACCACGGCGATGACGACGAGCGCCACCGCGGCCCAGAGGGAGGCGAGGAAGAGGACGCGGAAGGTGAGCGAGCGGGAGCGTCTGGCCTTATTTTCCATTGGCCGGCGCTTGCATCCGGTAGCCGAGGCCGCGCACGGTCTCGATCAGGTCGACGCCGATCTTCTTGCGCAGGCGCCCGACGAAGACTTCGATCGTGTTGGAATCGCGGTCGAAATCCTGGTCGTACATGTGCTCGACCAGTTCGGTGCGCGAGACGACCTCGCCCATGTGGTGCATGAGGTAGGAAAGCAGGCGGTATTCGTGCGAGGTGAGCTTCAGCGTCTCGCCGTTGACGGTCGCCTTGGAGCCCTTGGTGTCGAGCCGGACAGGACCGCAGACGATGTCGGGGCTGGCATGGCCGGCCGCGCGGCGGATGAGGGCGCGGATGCGCGCCAGCACCTCCTCGACATGGAAGGGCTTTGCCACATAGTCGTCGGCGCCGGCATCGATACCGGCGACCTTGTCGCTCCAGCGGTCGCGGGCAGTCAGCAGCAGGACTGGCATCGCCTTGCCGTCGGCGCGCCATTTCTCGAGGACGGTGATGCCGTCCATCTCCGGCAGGCCGATATCGAGGATGATGGCGTCATAGGGCTCGGTATCGCCGAGATAGTGGCCTTCCTCGCCATCGAAGGCCTGGTCCACCACGTAGCCCGCCTCCTTCAGCGCCTCGCTGAGCTGCCGGCTCAGATTGACGTCGTCCTCGACCACCAGAATGCGCATCGCGTCGTCCCCGTCTCAACTCCATCGCCGGGCAAGATAGCCCGGCGGCCCTTACATCGGCACGCGCACCGTCACCTTGCGCGGGCGGGCATTGCCATTGCCGGGCACCAGCACGGTCACCACGCAGCTATTGCCATCCGGCTTGGCGGACAGAAGCTCGCCGCCGGTCTGGGCCACCACCTGCGCGGCCGCGCTGCTGCAATCGCCGCCCACCGCGACGACATCCCGCCGCGCGCCCGTTTCGACGGGCGCCGGGAGCATCAGGCTGGCCGCAAGCGCGGATATGAGAAGTGGCGAGGCCATGAACATACTTTCAGATGCGGATCAGTGTGATGCAAGCAATAAACGATCCACGCTGAATGGCAAATGAATGCGGGCCGGGGTCGGAAATGCCGCCTAGCGCACGCGCCGGCTCGCCGAAATCCGGCCGATCAGCGCCACGAGGCCGCCGATCACGCCCACCGCCGCGACGAGGAGATCCGCAAGCTCGGCCTCGTCGCCGGCCGTCACCTCGACCCCGGCGGCATGGGCGAGCGAGGCGAGAATCGCGACAAGTGCGCCCCAGACGGTGCGCGACCGATACCAGGCTTTCACGTCGTTCATGGCTTTTCCTTTCCTAGAGGATGAGTGTCGCCTCGGCCGGCAGGCCGAGCGGCACCGCGCGGCCGAGCTGACGCACGCGGATGGAAAGCGAGCCCTGCGGCGCGCCGAAATCGGCCAGCTCGTCGGCGGCCGGATAGGTGTAGGCGGGGACCGGGGTCTCGACGCTGCGCAGCACCGTTCCGCCCGCAAGGATATCGAGGCGATAGGTTTCCGCCGGCTCGTCGAGCGGGATTTCGGCGGCGAGCCAGCTATCCGAATCGATCCGCCCGCGCCGTATCCACGAGAAGCGCGCCACGCCGTCGAGCCCGCGCCGGCCGCGAAGGTGCACGGGCGAAAGCGGCGTCAAAGCCCGCTGCCCGCCGGCAAAGGCGAACGGCCCGACCTGCCCTTCGGAAACGCCGACAGCATCGACGATCCAGTTGGAAAGCCGCCCGATCTCCTCCACGTCGAGGCCGAGCGGGCGCACGGCATCGTCGAGCACCACGACCTGCGCCCCTTCGGCATGGCCGGACACCATGGCGTCCTCCGTGCCGCAAAGCGCGCGCAAAAGTCCCGTCAGCCGCCAGCGGCCCGGCGCGATCTCGCTTGCCGTGCGGAAGGCGACGATCTCCCACGCGCCGTTTGCGCCCTCGACGGCGAGGCGGTTGCCGCCGTTCAGCACGCTCACCGTGTCCACGGAAGAGAGCCCGCCCGTGGGCAGGTCGAGAAAGATCGCCCGGTCCGGGTCGAAGCGCCCGACGACGCCCGCGCCAAGCGGCTCGGCCAGCTCGCCGATCCGCGCCGGCCGGTCGAGGCGGACGCGGATGCGGTAGCCCTCGCTGGTTTCCGAGCTGGAGACGACCATGGAGCGCCACGGGCGCGCATAGGCGGCGATCGAGGCGAAATCCTGCGCCTCGCCCGAGCCGAGGATCGGCAAATCGAGAAAGGCGATGACGGGCGAGAAGGCATCCGCCGGCCCCGCCCCGTTGACCGGCTTGCTGCCGCCGCCGACCACCAGCGGGGCCGCGCTCTCGCCAGCCGCCAGCCCACGTGCCTCCACCTCGCGCACGAGGCCGTCGGTGATGCCGGTGATGAGGAAGCGCCCGGAAGGCCCCTCCGCCAGCCGCACCACGTCGCCGGGCGTGAAGCCGAGCGCCGTCGGCGGCAGGCGGAAGGTGACGCGGCGCTGGCCGGAGCGATGGTCGCGCAGCGCGGTTTCCACGCTCGTGGTCGCCGCGCCCGCATGCAGCACGGCCGGCAGCGAGATGCGCAGCACCCGATCCGTATCGCCCGCCATGCGGCGGGAGCGCGTGGTGACGCGCGGATGGGCGCTCGTCTCGTCGAAATGGTCCAGGATCGCCTCGCCCGCCAGATCGCTGATATGGCCGCGCGTCTCCTCGAAGAGCGCCTCGTCCGGCCGTTCGGCGAGCACGTCGAGACGGGTCGCCGGCAGGGCGGATTTCAGCCGCGAGCGGAAGATGAGCCTGCCGTTCGCCTCCAGCGCGTCGATCTGGAAGGCCTCCATCAGCGGCTCGATCAGCCCGCGCGCCGAGGCCTGCTCGCCCTGCACGAGGCCCGGCAGGTCGCCCACCACGCCCGAAACGTCGAAATCGGCAAAGCCGTTATCCGTCAGGATGGCGGCGATGACGTCGGCGACGGTGCCCGCACCGAGCCGGCCGTTCAGCCAGTGCCCGCGCTGCCAGTTGATGCCGTCCGCCCAGAGCGCGGTGTTTTCCGGGAAGGCCGGATAGGGCCGCGCGTCCCAGGTCCAAAGGAACATGCGGCCGGGATCGACCATGCCCGCCTCCGGCCCCGCGCCCTGCCACCAGTCGTGATGGGCGTCGAGGAAGCGGCGCTGCATGGAATCGCTGCGCGCCCCGCCCGAATGGTGCGGCAGCGTGTTCTCGACGCTCTTCGGGTCGAGGAAGGTCTGCGGCTGGTTGGCGCCCTTGTCGATGGCCGGGCAGCCGAGTTCGGTGAACCAGACGGGCTTGCCACGCGGCACCCAGGCGGTCGGCGTCGGCAGTTCCGCCCCGCCCGGCCCGCGCTCGTAATGCGGGTTCGCCCACCAGCCGGCAATGTCCTTGTAGCGGAAGGTCCAGGGCTTTCCCGCCGCCCCGTCGCTGATCGGCCGGCGGATGCGCGCCTTGCGGTCGGCATCGTCCGCATAATACCAGTCGAAGCCCTCGCCGCCGGCGATCATGCCGGACATGCCCGCGACGTCCTCGCCGTGGCGGAAGCCGTCCGGGTTGCCGGCGAGCGTGTCGCCGTCCTGCCAGTCGGCAAGCGGCATGTAGTTGTCGATGCCCACGGCGTCGATCGCCGGATGCGTCCAGAGCGCATCGAGATGGTAACGCACTTCGCCGCTGCCGTCGGCCGGCTGGTAGCCGAAATACTCGCTCCAGTCCGCCGCATAGGTGATCTTCGTGCCGGCGCGCAGGATCGTGCGCACGTCGGCCGCAAGGGTGCAGAGCCCCTCGACGAAGGGAAAGCGTCCGTCGCCGTCGCGCAGGCAGGTGAGGCCGCGCATCTCCGTGCCGATGAGGAAGCCGTCGACGCCGCCCGCCGCTTCCGCCAGCAGCGCATGATGCAGGATCATCCGCCGGAAGCCCTGGTCGCCCGAGGGCGCGACGATATTTCCGCCCGAGACGGAAAAATGCGCCCGCTGCGCATTGCCGAGGAAGGCGGCGACCTGCGTGCGCGCCGCGCCCGTACGGTCGGCCGAGGGCGGATGGCAGGTGATGCGGCCGCGCCAGGGATAGGCCGCCTGCCCGGTTCCGCCATAGGGGTCCGGCAGGGTATTACCCTCGGGTATGTCCATCATCAGGAAGGGATAGAGATAGACCTCCAGCCCGCGCGCCTTGAGGTCGCGGATCGCCGCGATGACGCTCGCATCCGAGGGCGTGCCGCCATAGGCCGCCGCCCCGCCGTTGCGGCTGACGAGATAGGCGCCCGCGCGCGAAACGCCCGCGACGCGCCAGGCCCGCGTCTCCGTGCCACGCGTGCGCACCTCGACGCCCGGCACCATCTTGCACTGCCCTGCCCGAAGGTCCGTGCCGAACCAGGAGACGACGAGCGCGACCCGCTCGAGATTCGGGCAGAGGCTCTGCAGGTCGTTGATCGCCGCGTGCCAGTCGGTTGCGGCGAGCACCATGTTGCGGTTGAGGTGGCGGGCCGAGCCGGCGGCGAAGCGCTCGGTGACGAGCTGCGGGTCGTAGCCATGCTCCGTCGCGCCGGGAATGACCGTCACGGCGCGGATCTTCTTCTCCAGCGAGCCGACGGGCTTGACCACCTCGAAATGCAGGATGGGAATACGGTTGCCGTAGACGTCGAGCGGAAAGCGCTCCAGCACGACATAGGCAAGCCCGCGATAGGCTGGGGCATTCCCCGCCCCCTGCTTGGCCTCGATCAGCGGATCGGGCGGCTGGTCCGGCGTGCCGGTATAAACGCGCACCGAGAGCGCCGAAAGGTCGACCTCGCGCCCGTCCGCCCAGATGCGGCGGATGGAGGCGATCGGCCCCTCGCAGATGCCGACCGCGAAATTGGCGAAGTAGCGGTAGGTCTGCGTGCGCGGCCCGCTCGCCTTGCCCCCCTGACGCTGGACGATCACCTGCTCCTCGAAGCGCGTCGCCCAGATCAGCGTGCCGCCGACGCGCGCCGTGCCGTAGACGCGGCTGATCGCCGTGCCCTCTTCTGCGCCCGGCACGCGCGCATCGGCAAGGCGCGGGCCGGAAAGGGTCTGCCCGCCGCCCATCAGCGAGCGGTCGACCGCCGAGCCGGCCAGCGCCCCGACGGCCCGGCCGACGATGGCGCCGACGGGACCGAACACGCTGCCGAGCGCCGCGCCGGCGGCCTGGAGGAGAAGTGTCGCCATGGATCAGAAGGTCTCCGGGAAACGGAAGACGCCGGCGATGCGCCGGCGCCAGGCGGGAACGAGCGGCGATTCCAGCACCGCCGCCTGCTCGTAGGCATGGATGAAGCGATCCCCCGGCGCGGCGATGCCGGCGTGTTTTGCCGCCATGCCGTCCCGCCAGCGGAAGACGATGAGATCGCCGGGGCGCAGGTCCGCCAGAGGCAGTGCCGCCCCGCAATGGCGCGCGGCCGCCTCCAGCAGCCGCTCCCTGCCCGTCCGCTCCGCCCAGTCGGGCGCATAGGGCGCCGGCACTTCCGGCTCCGCGCCGTAAAGCTCGCGCCAGACGCCGCGGATCAGCCCGAGGCAATCGCAGCCGACGCCCTTCAGCGATCCCTGGTGTCGGTAGGGCGTGCCGATGAAGGTCCGCGCGACGGCGACGATCCTTTCCTGGAAGACCTCAGTCATAGAGCGGGCTCCCGTCATGCACGGTCTCGCCGTCGGCATAGCCGTAGCTGAAATCGCTGCCGGGAATATGCGGAAAACCCTGGAAATTGAGGCCGTTGCCGAATTTCGCCTTGCAGGTGGAAAAGCGCTTGTCGCAGCCCGCCGTCACTTCCAGCGTGTCGCCGACGGCGATCTCCGCCGCCATCGGCAGCCACAGCGTCAGCTCGTCCGCGCCCTCCAGCCGGCGATGGTCCTCGACATCGGCCGAAAGCCCCTTCGCCGCGCCGCTGGTGAAGGACAGCACGCCGTAGCGGAAGAAACGCTCCGTAAAGCCGGAAAGGCCGCTGACCTCGACATGCATGTCGTCGCGCACCGCCGTCACCGTCGCCACCGCTTTGTAGGCCATCAGATTCATGCCGCAGCGCGCATCGCCGAACACGGCATCGCACTGCCGCGCATAGATGCGCCCGCGCATCTGGTCGAGCCGGTGCGTCAGCCGCCGAAGCTCCACCCGGAAAAGCCCGCCCTCGCGCCGCACCTCGCCAAGCTCTGCGGTGCGCAGCAGCAGCCGCTGCGACGGGTCCTGCCAGTTGACCGTGAAGACCTCGACCTTCGCGCCGTCGTAGCGCCCCGCCGAAAGGTCCTCGGCGCGAATGGCGTCGGCGGAAAAGCCGCCCGAGACGTCGCCGCCCTCGGCCGAAAGCCCGTTGCCGTCCTCCGTCTCGCTCGCCTCGAAGCCGCTGGCGGCCAGATAGGCGAGCCCATCGAAGGAAAGATCGCGGTCGTGATCGGTGAAGCCCATCACCACGCCGTCGCGCCGCGTCACGCGCCAGGCGTTGCAGAGCGTCGTCGCCTCGCCGTCGAGATGGGCCTGAAGCCCTTCCGGTATCTCCCTCATGGCTTGATCTCCACGAGCGGGATGGAGGGAATGCGCCCCGCGTCGAACTGCCCGAGGTCGATGTCGATCCGGTCCGTATCGAAGCGCACCGGCACGTCGAATTCGAAGCCCGCCCGCACCGTGCCCGTGAGCGGCACCTTGCCCGGCTTGAAGGTGATCGTCCCGGCCATGTAGTCCACCGTATAATCCGCCGCCGGCACCGGGCTGCCCGCCACCGCGACCGTCACCGTGCCGGTCGCGGGCTTGTCGATCCGGCGCACCGTCTCGCCGCCCGCATCCGCATAGCGCTTGACGAGCTCAAACTTCGCCGTCGTCCCGTCCGCGGTGCCGAGGAACTGGTCCATGGCGCTGACGGCCGCGCCCGGCTCGCAGGACTTGTGATCCACCGGATCGCGGAAGCGGAAGCCGTAGAACTGCCCCGCCCGCGCCTCGAAGAAGGCGAGAACGGCGTAAAGGTCATCGACCGAGCGCACGCCCGAGCCCGCATCGTAGCGCCGCCGCGCATCCTGCCAGCGGCGGTTGCGGTTCTCCCGCCCGTTGGAAAGGCTAACGATGTCCGTCCGCCGCACCGGCCCGCCGCTGGTGCCGAGCGCCACCCGCAGCGGAAACCGCACCTCATGAAATCCTGCCATGTGGATATCTCCGAAATAGGCCGCAACGGCCCCTCATCCCGCTGCCGCGACCTTCTCCCCGCGAGCGGGGAGAAGGGACGGATGCACCGCCCTCCCCAGCCAACGAACGTTGCGGGGCGGGAAGCGCCCGCCTCTTGCGCCTTCTCCCCGCCTGCGGGGAGAAGGTGGCGGCAGCCGGATGAGGGGCAGTCCCAAGCCGCAAGCGCCGCTCACAAACTCCGCTGCCCCCGCCCCACCGCGCGGGTCAGCATGGCGGCGATCTGGCCCTCGGACTTGCGGAAGCTCGCCGCGTCCGGCGTCGTGACGTTGAAGACGATGCGCGATCCGCCGCCCCCGCCGTCCGCCGCGACGCCCAGCGCCCCGTCCGGCCCGCGCCGCAGCGGCAGGATCGCTTCCGCCCCCGCCTCGCCCATCAGCCCGAGCCCGCCGCCGCTGCCGAAATAGGTCGGCGAGGACACGACGCCGCCCTTGGCGAAGGGAGTCGCGCCGCCGAGCAGGCTTGAAATGCCGGAGCTGAGCAGCCCTTCCAGCGGCTTCATACCCACCGAAAGCGCGATGTCGCTCATGCGCAGCGCCAGCCCGCGCAGCACGCTTTCCAGCCCCTTGCCGTCCACCACCGCACCCTTCAGCGCATTGGTGAGCGCGAAGCCGAAGGAGCGCGAGCGCGCCTCCAGGTCGTCGAAGACGGTCGAAAGCGCCTCCGCCTCCGTCCGCGTGGCGGAAAGCGGGGTGTCGTTCCTGTCGGCCATGGTTCACTCCTTCTTGTCGGGAAAGGCCCGCATCAGCGCCGCGAGCCCCGCCCGGCCGGGCGTGCCGGCCGAGGGCCGCAGCAGGCCGAGCGCGAAGCCGAGTTCACGCGGCGTCATCGCCCAGAAATCCCTTGCGGGAAGCCGCATCCGGCAGAGCCCGGCATGAAGCACCGCCTCCCAGGGGAAGGCAGGCGTCTCACCGCTCAGGCCGGATGCGGCGGCGGAGGGTTTTGCCCCGGCCCGCCGCCGCCGAACGTCGCCTGCAGCAATTCGGCGGCGATGCGGGCAAAGCCCGCCAGCCCTTCCGCCACCGCCATCGCCGCCACGTCCTCGTCGCTGAAGAGGTTGCCACCGCCGCGAAGACCCGCGCCGATGATGCGGATGAGATCCTCCGCCTTCAGCCGGCCGCTGGAAAAGCGCTCGGCCAGCCCCGTCAGGCTGTCGACGGCAAAGGCCGTCTCCAGCTCCGCCAGCGCGCCGAGCGTCAGGCAGAGCACGCGCGTCTCGCCGTCGAGGCAGGCCTCGATCTCGCCGCGATGCCGGTTCGCCCGCGCGCCCATCAGAGCGCCCCGAAGGTCAGCGCGCCGGCCGATTCCAGCGCGATCTCGAACAGCACCTCGCCGTCATGCGCGCCGGAATATTCCAGCGAGGCGATCTGGAACGGCCCCGCGGCGGTGCCGAAATCCGGAATGACGATCTGCCAGCCGGTGATCGTGCCGGCGAAGAACAGCGAACGCACCAGCGCATCGGACGCCTGGTCCTTGAAGATGCCGCTGCCGGAGAGCGCCGCGCGCTGCACGCCCGCCCCGCCGAGCAGTTCGCGCCAGCGCCCCGCCGATTCCGCATCCGTCACATCGACGAGCGCGGCGTTGAAGGACAGGCGCTTCGAGCGCAGCCCCGCGACCGTCGCAAAGCCCGCCCCGTTGTCGATCTTGAGCAGGAGGTCCCGCCCCTTCTGTGCCACCATGGCTAGGTCCTTTCCGTGAAAGAGATATCAGGCATCCGGCTCCGTCACCGCGCGGAAGCGCATTTCCGCGCGGTGGAAGCGGGACTTGCCGTCGCGCCGAAGGCGCGTGTCGAGATGGAAGAGCAGCACGAGGTGATGGCCGGCCAGCACCAGCGGCGCATCGTGCAGCACCACGCGGACGGCAGCCGCAACCGCCTGCGCCTCCCGGTGCCCCGCCGCCTCGGACCAAGCCTCCAGCGTCACGACATGGTCCTCGCCCGCCTCCGTGGCGGTCGAATGGTCCGTGCTGTCGATACCGGCGATCACCAGCAGCGGCGCGGCCGGTTCGGCAAGCCGCCTGTCGGTGATGCCGGCCGCGCCGACAAGCGATACCAGTGCCGCATCGCCGGCAAGACGGGCGAAAATGGCTTTCTGCAGGGCGGAAGCCGCGCTCATGGCTTGATCTCCTCGCAGTCGCAGAGCGTGTAGCGCCCCGTCTCGTCGGGATCGCGGAAGGCGCGGATGGTGAAGCGCCGCGCGCCCTTGCGCAGCCGCATGCCGCCGGCAAGGTCATCGCGCCGGCGCAGCCGGATGCGGTGCGTCACCGTCACCGGCAGCGTTCCCGCCGCCTCTTCGGCCCGCATGGCGACAGGCTCGACGGACGCCCAGAGCGTCGCGACAGTGGCAAAGCCCACCGTCACGCCGCCCTGTCCATCCGGCGTTTCCTCCGGCCGCTCCAGAACGAGGCGGGCATTCAGCCGGCCGGGATCGATGAGCGCACCCATCACAGCCTCCTGAGGCGCCAGGGCGCGACGAGCCGGTCGTAGCCCTCCGGCACCGCCCCCGGCTGGTCTTCGGCGGCGAGCACGCCGCGCAGCTCGAACATCACGGCGACATGGAGCAGCAGCGCCCGCTTCAGCGTATCCGGCACATCCGCGCCGCTCTCGCCGAAGCCGGCAGTAAAATCGATCTCGATGCCGTTCATCGCCCGCGCCGTCGCCGGCCGCTCAGGCAGGATGAGCCGAACCGGCCGCGCCGCGCCATCAAGGACATAGCCGGCGGTATTCACGTCGACCGGCGCGCCGAAATCGTCGTAGACCGTCAGCATTTCAATGGCTTGCACCGGCCCCCTGGCAATCTGAATCACCCTGCCCTCCGGCCAGTCGTCGAGATAGAGCCGCAGCAGCCGCACGATCAGGCAAAGCCCCGTCTCGGCCTCCATATATTGGCGCGCCGTGCGGACCAGCGCCGCCAGAAGCGCATCCTCGTCGTCCGTGTCGAGGCGCAGATGCGCCTTCACCTCGGCGAGCGTGACCGGCTCCACGGCCGGCGGCATGAGTTCGGCAATGGTCATGGCAATCCTGTCCGATGGAGGAAATGCGGGCGCGGCCGGGAGGAAAACCGCGCCCGCTGCACCGACGGCAGGGAACGCCCGCCGGTGCGAGGGAAATTGTGAAAGGAAGGCATCGCCCCGCGATCCCTTCTCCCCGCAAGCGGGGAGAGGGAGCGCAGAAGCTTGCGCCCGCGGCTCAGCTCGCCGCGAATTTCACCAGCTTGATCGCCTCGAAGTTCTGCACCCCGCCGCCGACGCGCTTGGTCGTGTAGAACAGCACGTAGGGCTTGGCGGAATAGGGATCGCGCAGCACGCGAACGCCCGTGCGGTCGACGACGAGATAGCCGGCGCGGAAATCGCCGAAGGCGATGGAGACGCTGTCGGCCGCGACGTCCGGCATGTCCTCGGCCTCGGCGATGGCAAAGCCCATCAGCGAGGCTGCCTGGCCGGGCGTTGCCGGCGGGCGCCAGAGATAGTTGCCGTCGGCATCCTTGAACTTGCGGATGGCGCTCTGCGTCTTGCGGTTCATGACGAAGCTGGCATTCTGCCGGTGCCCCGCCTTCAGCGCATAGATCGTGTCGATCAGCGTGTCGGACGGCCCGCTCGCCTTGAAGGCCCCGGCCGTGCCCGTGGCGATATAGCCGATATTGCCCCAGCTCCAGCCGCTGTCGGCGACATTGGTATAGCTGAGGAACCCCTTCGGCTTGTTGGTGCCGTCGCCGGAGACGAAGGCCGTGCCCTCCTGCTCGCCGAAGACGATGTCCACTTCCGAGGCGATCCAGCTTTCCACGTCCACCGCCGCATCGTCGAGCAGCGCCGCCGTCGCCGCCGGCATGGCGTAGAGCTCCATGGTCGGGAAGGAGAGCTCGGCGAGCTGCGCCGCGTTGGTCTGCGGCCGCGAGGCCGTCTCCGCCACCCAGCCGCAGACCATGCCGGAGGTCGCGAAGGGCTTCTTCAGCACCGCGCCGGAGACCTGCCGCACCGTCGCCAGCGCCCGGATCGGCGAAGCGGCGGAAAGCCTCCGGCCGATCTCCGTATCGGTTTCCGGCGGCACGAGATAGCCGCCGTCCGCCGCCGAGCCGACCGACATGGCCTTGCCCTCCAGCGCACGAAGCGCGCTCTCGTCGCCCCGGCGCATATAGGCCGAGAAGGCCGCCTTGTGCTCGGCCGCCTCGGGCGAGCCCTCGCCGGCACCGCCCAGCGCCGGGCGGGCCTTCTTCAGCGCCAGCCCGTCGAGCACGCGCTTGTGCTCGTCCATGGCGCGGTTGATGCGGTCCACCTTGTCGCGCGTCACCACGTCGGCGGTCAGCTTCTGCTCGATCTCGCCGAGCCGGCGGTCGTTCGTCTCCTTGAAGGCCTCGAAGGCCTCCATGAAGTCGTCGAAGGCGGCGGTCATCGTTTCCGGCACGGCCTTGGTTTCCGGCGCGGTCTTCGTCGTCTGCGTCATGCCTGGTCTCTCCTGTTAGCGTTTCATGATCCGGGCCGCCCGGCGCATGCTGCGCACGAGCTCCGTTTCCCGGTCGCGGAACCACCGCGCATTCTTCACGTTCGACACCCGCGCCGAAGGCAGCATGGGAAAGGTGACGATCGAGATCTCCCAGAGGTCCGCCTCCAGGATGCGGCGCACGCCGCTGCCCCGGTCGGTCCTGGAGCGCACCGTCTGGAAGCCGATGGACAACCCGTCGAGCGCCCCCGATTTCATGAGCTGCAGCACCTCGCGCGCCCGGGCGACGCCGGGCGACAAGACGCCCTCGACATAAAGCCCGCGCTCGTCCTCGCGGATGGTGCGCCAGCGGCCGATGGGTTCTGCCGGATCGTGCTGGAACAGCATGCGCACGCCCGAGGCGCCGCGCTTTCGCAGCGACTGCACGAAGGCGCCGGGCGCGATCGCATCCTTGCCGAGGTCCACCTCGCCGAAGAGGCTGGCATAGCCGGAAAACACCCCGTCGCCGGAAACGCCCGCAAGCGTCAGATCGGCATATTTCTTCGTCCGCCAGACCGGCAGGTCGTCGGTTGTCATTGGTCTCTCCGATGTCGGGAAAGGGATAAGTGCAGGCATCAGGCGGCCCCGGCAAAGCCGGTCCGTCCCGCCCGTTGTCTATCGGCTACTGCCTCATCTTCTCCGCCAGCCGCGCCAGCACGCCGAGCCCCCACCAGGCCGAAAGGCTGGCCGCGGCCGAGCCGGTCAGCAGCACCTCCGCCGGCCCCAGATAGCCCGCGATGCCGAGCCGGACCGCGATCCACAGCCCCGCCGGCCCGCCGAAGACGAGCCCGCAGGCAAGCCCGGTGAGGAAGCGGCATCCCGCCTCGCGGCGGCTTCTCGGCAGGAGATAGATGAGCGAGACGGCCGCGCCCGCGGACGCGCCGATGAGCCGGGCCGTCCACAGCCCGCCATCGTTTCCGAAGTCAGCCATTGTTAAGCCTCTCAGATTATTATGGAAATCCAGCAGTAACGACCGAAGGCGCGCCGGCTCGCAGAGCCGGCACCGGCAATCCTCGAATCTTTCGAATCTCTTACGGCGCTTTCCTCGAAATCCGATTCAGCGCTTTCACGGCTGGAATCCGGAAAACGGGAAAGAGAGTCATCTTCTTCAGATCAAGCGTCTGCTTTTCCTGCAGAATTGTCGGCCTGGGAGGGTGCGATACCCCCCTCTGCCCTGCCGGGCATCTCCCCCACAAGGGGGGAGATCGGCAAGAGGCACAAGCCTTGCTCAATCGGCAATGCTGGCGTTAGGCGAGACGGCGCCCCATCCAATCTCCCCCCTTGTGGGGGAGATGCCCGGCAGGGCAGAGGGGGGTGAAGCGGCACGCGCCAGCCCTCAATACCCCACCGCCCGCCGTTTCTCCTCGTCGGTCAAAAACCCCGCCGTTCCCACCCGCGCCCAGAGCTCGGAGCGTTCCGCCGTAAGCCCGCTCACCTGGTCGAGGTCCGGCACCAGTCGCAGCCCGTCCCCATCCTCGGAGAACCACGCCGCGAAGGACGCCGCCGTGCGGCTGACGAGCGGCAGCACGGTCAGCCGCCAGAAGGCGCGGTTGGCCTCCTGGTAATTGGCATAGGTCGCATCGCCCGGAATGCCGATCAGCATGGGCGGCACGCCGAAGGCGAGCGCGATGTCACGCGCCGCCCCGTTCTTCGCCTCCACGAAATCCATCTCGCGCGGCGAAAGCCCCATCGCCTTCCAGTCGAGCCCGCCCTCCAGCAGCATCGGCCGCCCGGCCCGCGCCGCGCCGGAATAGCCCTCCTCCAGTTCGCTCTTCAGCCGGTCGTACTGGTCGGGCGAAAGGTTGCCGCCCTCCTTCGGCTGGTAGACCAGCGCGCCGGAGGGCCGCGCCGAATTGTCGAGCAGCGCCTTGTTCCACACCGCCGCCGCATTGGAGAGGTCGAGCGCCATGGAGGCCGCCTCCAGCGGCGCGAAGCCGAGCTGGTCGTCGAGCGGATGGAAGAGCCTCAGATGCAGGATCGCCTGCCCCTCGCCCGCAGCATGCCGGCGCACATGGTTGCTGGTGCGATATTCATAGGCCTCCGGCCAGCCGTCCCGCCCCTCGACGATGCGCATCCGGTCGGGCCGCAGCAGATGCAGCTCGCGCAACTCCTCGCCCACCTGCACGCCCTCGACGAAGGCGTTGCCGGAAAGCAGCAGGTGCCCGTAGAGCGTCTCGAAGAAATCCGTCCCCGCCATGCGCCCGTTCGGCCGGGCCAGCAGCGCCAGGCGAAAATCATCCGGCCGCTCCGCCTCACCCTCATAGGCGAGCCAGGGCACCGAAGCCGCCGCCTCGGCGATCATGCGCACCGCCCGGTGCGCCACCGGGTTCTTCATGAAGCCCTCGCGCGACAGCGAGGCATAGGACCGGCTCGACCAGTGCGCCCGGCCCTCCGCCGTCAGCGTGAAGAAGCCCGACGCCTTGGTTTCCGCCGCCTCCTGGCGGCGTCTGAGGAAGGATGGCAGTTTCATGATGTCCTCGGTCGTTATGAAAAGCACAAAAGCCGGCGGAGGCATCGCCCCTCATCCGGCTGCCGCCACCTTCTCCCCGCAAGCGGGGCGAAGGGACATGTGGGAGCGTTTTCCTCCCCATCGACATTGCTTACCAAGCGAGCGGGTGACCCCAATCCCCTTCTCCCCGCCTGCGGGAAGAAGGTGGCGGCAGCCGGATGAGGGGCGCCTACCCGCCCAAAGCCACAAAAAACGCCCGCCCATGCCCGGCAACCCGCTCCGCCCGGTCCAGCCCGTTAACGATCCGCCGCGCGCCCACCCAGTCCGAACCGCTGCCGAAAAAATGATCCACCAGCCGCCGCCCCGTGAAGGTGCCCTGCAACATGCCCGCGAAGAGAATCTCCACCGAGACCGCCAGTTCCATCGCCCGCCCCGGCCGCGCGACGAGGTCGACGCCCGTCAGCGCCGAAAGCCGCTCGTAATTCCGCCGGTGGGTGATCTGCACCAGCCCGCGCCCGAGCCAGCTCTTGCCGTCCGCGTCCCGCCGCCAATAGGGCGCGGAGACCTGCGGCAGACGCCCTTCGGAAAAGGCCCGGTCGAGATGCGCGATGGCTGCCGCGTCACTCGCGGCGAAGGTCTCGCGCACCGGCTGCATGCGCCCGCCCGTCTCGTGATGGGCCGTCGCCAGCATATAGGCGAGGAAGCGGCGGTCGTCCGTCTCGCCGCCCCGCTCGAAGCGGTCGAGGAGCGCCGTCATGCCGCGCACCTGGCCGCGCGCCAGTCGCCCGCCATAGAGCGTCCCGCGCACGGTATCGAAGAAGACCTTGCGGTCGATATCCATCGTCAGATCCCTCGCACCCGCGGTTCGCCCTGCCGGTCGATCACCAGCGCCGTCAGCGCCCAGACGAGCGCGTCGAGCCGATCCGGCGAGCGGCCGGCGGAAAGCCCGTCCGGCCCGAAATCGCACATCTGGTCCTCCAGCTCGGCGAAGGCGCCGGCATGGGCGACGCGCCCCTGCTCGTAGAGCGCCGCCACCGGCTCGGCGCGCAGGAATTTCCCGCGCGTCGCCCGCACCGTCGAAACCGGCAGGTTGGCGTCGACGCTCTTCAGCATCGCCGTCACCATGTCGCCGCCCTGGTTCACCTCGGCCACCACCCGGTCGGCGTCGAAGCGCCGGAAGGCGCGCACCACCGCGCCCGCCCAGCCCGCCGGGCTCGCGCCCGTCACCGATCCGTCCGCCAGCACCACCGCGCGGCCCTCGCCGTCGAGCCCCGCCACCACGATGCCGCAGACGGAAGCCACTGACGCCGTCGCCGGCGGATCGACCGCCACGACGATGCGCGACAGCGGCCCCGGCTGGCGCAGGCGGATCGCCTCCAGCCGCGCCCTCGTCCACAGCGCGTCCTCGCGGTCGGCGATCAGCTCGCCGTCGAGCTCCTGCCGCCCGAGCCGCGTGCCGCCGTAGCGGTCGGCCATGGCGGAAAGGAAACCCGGCGAGAGGTTCTTGGCATTGTCGGCGGTCGCGATGCGCCGCACCGCCGTCGCCGGATCGCCGGCGAGCCCCCGCAGCAGCGGCACCGGGCGCGGCGTCGTCGTCACCAGCACGCGCGGATCGTCGCCGAGGCGCAGGCCGAATTGCAGCATGTCCCAGGTCTCCTGCGCGTGCTTCCATTTGCCGAGCTCGTCGCACCAGCCGAAATGGAACTGCGGCCCGCGCAGGCTTTCCGGATCCTCCGAGGAGAAGATCTGCCCGATGGACCCGTTCGGCCAGACGAGCCGGCGGCGCGAGGCCTCGAAGTCCGGCCGGAAACGCCGCGCGATGCGGCAGATGCCCGATACGCCGTCGATCATCACCTCGCGCGCGTCGCCCAGCGTTTCGGCCACCAGCGCGATGCGGCTTTCCGGCCGCGCCAGCGCCAGCGCATGCACCCATTCGGCGCCCGCCCGCGTCTTGCCCGAGCCGCGCCCGCCCATCAAAAGCCAGACCCGCCAGTCGCCCGGCGGGGGCGTCTGTGGGGTGCGGCAGGTGAAGTGCCAGCCGCGGAGCTGGTGCAGGGAGCGTGGCGCCGGCCGTTCGGCGGAAGACGAGGGCGCCTCAGGCGCGTCGCTCATCCCCCTCCCGGGGGCTCCCCGCAAGCGGGGAGAAGGGGCTGGAGCCGGGGTTTCCTCCCCATCCATCCTTGCCGGAGACCGGGGCGCTTCCACATCCCCCTTCTCCCCGCTTGCGGGGAGAAGGTCCCGGCAGGGGGATGAGGGGCAATCTTTATCGACCGCCCCTCGCCGCCCCAGCCCCGCCTCCAGCGCATCGCCCGCTTCCGCCAGTGCCGCCCGTCGTTCCTCGATCATCCTCAAGCCCGCGGCCGCCGCCTTCACAGTCCTGTCCAGTTTCTTGCGCGCCGCCCGGCAGGCCAGACGCTCCCTACGGCCCGCCTTCCATGGCCGCGGCAGCATCGCCGCCAGCCCCGGCTTCCCGCATCCATTCCTGTTTCGCGGCATGCACCCGCTCCTCCACGCGCTCTTCCACGAGCCGGTCGAATTCCTCGATCAGCGCGGCCTCGTCGTCCTCTCCGCCAGCTTCCGCCTCGGTGCGACCGGCGATCAGCGTGCGCTGCAGGCTGTCGATCTTCTCCAGCGTGCGCACGATCAGCGAGACGGCCTCGATGGCCGCCTTGGCGTCGGTCTGGGCCAGCTTGCGCGCGGCCTCGTCGCCGGCATCGTCCGCGTCGCGCTCGGCCAGCACCTTCTGGCTCTGGAAGCGCTGGAAGCGTTCGCGCAGCTCCTTGGTCATTTCGAGAAGCATGGCCTGCATGTCGAGGAAAGGATCGCCCGGCGCCTCCGCCTTGGTGTCGAGCACCGGCGCCGCGCCGCTCTCGAGGCCCGCGCCCTTTGCCGAAAGCCCGTCATAGACCGCCCATTCCGGCAGGATGCCGTAAAGGTCGGGATCGATCGTCATATCCGTTTCCATCGCAAGGCCCGAAAATGAAAAGGCGCCCGGTCCGAACGGAACGAGCGCCTGCCAAAATCTCATCCGGGCACCCCGCCTCCCTCCGAAAGCGGACATGCCCCATCACCAGGGTTTCTGTACAATCCCGAGGCGCAACGCGCCGTGGCGGAACTGTCCTGGCCGGCCGCGGGCGGCCATCGCCGAACCTTCAGCCTCCGGAAAGCCCGGCGAACCCGCCGCCCGCACCTTTCCGACCATGACATAACCCTAGCAAACGACCGTGACGCCGTCAAGGACTATTTTCCTATTTCGGCCGAAAACTTTTCCAAGGGACCGTTCGGTGCTATCCTTCGGCCATGATATCCGACGACCTCATCACGATGGCGCTCGGCATGCCGGGAGCGCGGGAAAGCGCCCATTTCGGGAAGCGGGACTTCCGGGTGGGCGAGAAGGTGTTCATGACCCTGCCCGAGCCCGGCCGTGCGGTCCTGAAGTTCACGCGGGACCAGCAATCGCTGGTGCTGGAGACCGATCCCGGCCTCTGCGCGCCGGTGCCCGGCGGCTGGGGACAGAAGGGCTGGACCTCGCTCTATTTCGACGATGCGGACGGCGAACGGGTGCGCGCGCTGATCGGCACCGCCTGGCGCAATGTCGCGCCGAGGAAGCTCGCCGCCAGCCTTCACTAGGGCAGAAGTGCCCGTCCGCAATTGCGTGGAAACAAGGAGATGGAGCGTCTTTCGCGATCCGGAGAAAAGCGAAAACGCTCCTGGGGCGGCTACTTGCCCTCGCCCACTTCCAGCGGCCACGTCACGAGGTAGTCCTCGTAGTCGTCGATATCGATGCCCTCCTCGCTGACGGTGCGCCCGCGCGCGGAGATGCCGGCCTGGTGCACGGTATCGGGATCGCCGGAGACGAGCGGGTGCCACCAGTAGAGGTCGTGGCCGTCGCGGATGAGGCGGTAGCCGCAGGTCGGCGGCAGCCAGGAGATTTTGGCGACGCTCTCCACCGTCAGGCGGATGCAGTCGGGCACGGTCGCCTGCCGGTTCTCGTAGTCCGAGCAGCGACAGCTCTCCCCGTCGAGCAGCACGCAGCGGATGGAGGTCCAGGCGATCTCGCCGGTGTCCCAGTCCTCCAGCTTGTTGAGGCAACAGAGCCCGCAGCCGTCGCACAGGCTCTCCCACTCCGCGTCGTTCATCTCGGCAAGCGTCTTGGTCTTCCAGAACGGCAGGTCGCCGGGCTTTTGCGCAGTATTGGTCGTCATGCCCGACCCCTGAACCCCTTGCGGCCAAAGGTCAAGGCCCTTGCCCCCGCGCCCTTCCCCGCAAAATCCGTTCTGTTGTCTTCAAAAGGCTGTTATCGTGCCCGAATAAACCGCTGGTGACAGGACGTTAACCAGACCCGGGCAGGCTGCGGGCCGTCCCGTCACCCATCCCGTCACAAGGTATGCGATCGTGGAAGACGACAGCCAGAAGCCCGAAAAGCCCCGCCGCCGCAAGCGGCATATCTTCCTGCGCATCGATTCCTGGATCGACTCCACGGTCTGGAACGCCGGCTTCCGCGCGGCGGAAATCTGGGAGGAGATCACCATCTTCTCCCGCCGCTTCCACGTCAAAGGCTGGAAGAAGGCGGCCTTCGAGGTCGCCGGCGAGGGCATGAACCTCGGAAGCGCCGGCTTCGTGCTGCTGCTGGCGCTGGCGCTGCCCGCCTTCGAGGAGACCAAGGGCGACTGGCGCAACCAGAGCGACTTCGCCGTCACCTTCCTCGACCGCTACGGCAACGAGATCGGCCATCGCGGCATCATCCACGAGGATTCCGTTCCCATCGATGAGTTGCCGGACCACCTGATCAAGGCGGTGCTGGCGACGGAGGACCGCCGCTTCTTCACCCATTTCGGCATCGACTTCCTCGGCCTTGCCCGCGCCATGAACGAGAATGCGCGCGCCGGCGGCGTCGTGCAGGGCGGCTCAACCCTCACCCAGCAGCTCGCCAAGAACCTGTTCCTCTCCAACGAGCGCACCATCGAGCGCAAGATCAAGGAGGCGTTCCTGGCGCTGTGGCTGGAGGCGAACCTTTCCAAGAAGGAGATCCTGCGGCTCTATCTCGACCGCGCCTATATGGGCGGCGGCACCTTCGGGGTGGCGGCGGCGGCGCAGTTCTATTTCGGCAAGAACGTGACGGATGTGAACCTTGCCGAATCCGCCATGCTGGCCGGCCTCTTCAAGGCGCCCGCCCGCTATGCCCCGCATGTCAACCTGCCGGCGGCGCGCGCCCGCGCCAACGAGGTGCTGAGCAACCTCGTGCAGGGCGGCCTGATGACCGAGGGCCAGGTGATCGCCGCGCGGCGCAACCCGGCGAGCGTCATCGACCGCAACGAGAAGACCGCGCCGGACTTCTTCCTCGACTGGGCCTTCGACGAGGTGCAGCGCATCGCCAAACCCTTCGCCCAGCATTCGCTCATCGTGCGAACGACCATCGACATGGGCCTGCAGGCCGCCGCCGAGGAGGCCATCGAGAGCGGCCTTCGCCAGTATGGCGAGAGCTACCGCGTCAAGCAGGGCGCGCTGGTGATGATGGAGAACGGCGGGGCGGTGCGCGCCATGGTGGGCGGGCGCGACTATGGCGAAAGCCAGTTCAACCGCGCCACCCGGGCGCTCCGCCAGCCGGGTTCCTCCTTCAAGGCCTATACCTATGCCGCCGCCATGGAGGCCGGCATGACGCCGGAAACCACCATCGTCGACGCGCCGATCAGCTGGGGCGGCTGGTCGCCGCAGAACTACGGCCGCAGCTATGCCGGCCGCATCACGCTGATGACCGCCATGGCGAAATCCATCAACACCGTGCCGGTGCGCCTTGCCAAGGACAAGCTCGGCACCAAGCGCATCGCCGAGATGGCCAAGGAAATGGGCGTGGAAACGCCGCTGCGCACCGACAAGACCATGCCGCTCGGCACCTCGGAGCTGACCGTGCTCGACCAGGCGACAGCCTATGGCGTCTTTCCCGCCGACGGCATGCAGTCGCGCCGCCACGGCATCAGCCAGATCCTCAACTACGACGGCAAGATCCTCTACGATTTCGGCCGCGACGAGGCGCCGGCAAGGCGGGTGCTTTCCGAACAGGCGAACAGCTCGATGAACCGCATCTTCGTCACCATCCCGGTCAACGGCACCGCGCGGCGCGGCGCGCTCGACCGCGGCATCGTCTCGGGCGGCAAGACGGGCACGACGCAGGCCTATCGCGACGCCTGGTATGTCGGCTTCACCGGCAACTACACGGCCGCCGTCTGGTTCGGCAACGACGACTATACCTCGACCAACAACATGACGGGCGGCTCACTGCCGGCCATGACCTTCAAGCGGCTGATGGACTATGCCCACCAGGGCATCGAGCTTCGCCCCATTCCCGGCATCGAGAACCCGCTGCCGGACGGCAAGAAGGCCACCGAGACCGCCAAGGCGCCGAGCGACGACAATCCGCTGCCGGCGCTCGTTCGTCCCCGTTCGCTCTCCTCCGAGGTCACCCGGCTCCTGAAGGACATCGCCCGGCAGCTCGGTGAGGCAACGCCCCTGAAGGCCGATGGCCGCGTGGCCGCGCTTGACGGGGCTTCCGTGAAGCGGACAGAGTGACGGATAGAGCGTTTCCGCGTTTCTCCGAATCGCAAAAACGCTCTATCTCTTCGTTTCGACGCAGTTCCGGACGCAAGACCGCTTCGCACTTCTGCCGGAACTGCTTTTTGTTTTCGTTTGTCTTGTCGGGAAAACCGGGGTCCACTTTCCCTGACAAACTCCAGCTTACTCCAACGGTCCGATCGTCTTGTTCCGCACGCCCCTCGTCATCGCCACAGCGCTCGCCGTCGCCTTCGGCCTCGGCATCCTGAGCTCGATCTATGCCCTCAGGGCAACGGTCGGCTTCGGCGCCATCACGCTCGGGCCGTGGACGGCCTTTCCGGCGGCGCAGACCGTGGATGCCGATCCCTATGCCAAGGCGCACCGCGCGCGCGACGGAAAGCTGCTGCTCGGCGGGGCGGAGGGCCTCGTCTTCACCGCCGCGACGGACAGCGATCGCCGCACCCTGGTCGAGAACTGCCGCTACGAGATCACCGGCATCACCCCGCCGGCCCGCCTGTGGACGCTGCACGCGACGGACGCGCGCGGCAATCCGCTCGCCGGCGCACGGCCGGACCTGCCGACGGGCATCAATGCCTGGTCGGTGCTGCGCGGCGCCGACGGCGACTTCTCGATCGATATCGCCTCCTCCGCCATGCCCGGCAACTGGCTCGCCGTGCCGGAGGGCCGGGCTTCGTTCCTGCTCGTCATGACCCTCCTCGACACGCCGACGGCCGGCAGCTCCGGCGTCATCGACCTTGCCATGCCCGGCATCAAGCGGCTGGACTGCGCCGATGCGTAGCTTCCTCTACGCCATCGCCATCGGCCTGATCGGCGCGGCGCTGCTGCATATCGTCATCATCCTCTCGCTGCCGAGCTTCACCGGCCGCGACGCCTATACGCGGGTGCAGAGCCTCGGCGAGGCGAACCGCTTCTACAAGCTGGCGGAAAAGCCCGGCGACACGCTGGCGCCGATCAACGACGACCCGGCGATGGAGACCTCCGTCTGCACCTTCTCGGTCGAGAACGGCCCGATCCGCCTCTATGCGGAAGGCGACGTGCCCTTCTGGTCGCTCGCCGTCTATGACGAGGCCTCCAACGAGGTCTTCAGCATGAACGACCGCACGTCGGTCTCGGGCGCGCTCGATACGCTGATCGCGACGCCCATCCAGCTCATCGGCATCCGCAAGGCGGTGCCGCCGGAACTGGAACAGTCGATCCTCGTGGAGATGCGGGGAGAGGAAGGCTATGCGGTGCTGCGCACCTTCGTGCCGACGGAGAGCCGGCGGAAAGCCGCCGACGGCTTCCTTGCAGACGCAAGCTGCGAACCCTTCACGCCCGACCAGTAGGCGCGGACGAGCGTCGACAGCCCAGGGCCGCTTCAGGGCCGGCGGGCCGTATCCTGGACGCCGCGCTTTGCGGTCTTGCCGCGGGGCGCGATCATGGCCGGCGTCAGGCGCTCGTAGCGCACGCCGGTAAAGAGAAGGATCTTTGCCGGCGCCTCCGGGCGGGCGGCCTCGCGCCGCGGCATTCGCGTGCGCCATTCGCTCATTCGTACCACGTCTGCCATTCTCGCCTCCAAGAGAAGAATCGAGACGGATGAAGTACTCCTACAAATCTCACCCTGCCCGTTTGAACGGGCCGGTGCCTCCGGTTCCGTCACCCGGACGCGGCAGGAGCGCATCGTCATCCCTGTCGCATACGGGTGGAAAACGGCGATACGGGACCAGAAGTTTCCCTTTCACGGGAATGTGTCTGGCGGCCGTCCGGTATCCGGAACATCGCACCTTTCCCTGCCGAAGCGGCGCGCCCGAGGGCGGATCCCGCTTCCTGGTCGAATCATAGCACGTCTTTCAAGAGAGACGAGCCGATCCATGTCCCCAGAAATAGCGGTGATCGGGTTAACAGCCTGTTAAGAATAAGCAGGAACGCATCTTCGCGCTGTTTCGCAGGGAACAGGACCCCGCCAAAACCCCTCTTCCCGGCCACGTCCGGGACCGTAGTGAGTCGGGAAAGCCGCCGTTTTTCGTTCGAGATTCCGGCACGATTTCCATCCGCCTCCAGCTCTCCATCCAAAAACATTACAATAATCTAATTTAGATATACATTGAATCAAGACCCCTTCACAGCTTTTCGGTGGCGGATGGGCCGGATCGGTTCTCCGCCCGTTAACATTGCTATATATTATATATTTCTAATTTAATATATTAAGGGAAAATACGTGGAATAATGCGCGCCGCGCCCGAAGATAGACATGAAAAAGTGCACCCCAATATTTAAAGTAAAAAAGATAATTCAAAAGATATTTCATGACTTTTTCATAGTAAAAATTCCATTTCCTTTTTAGCAACTCCTGATTAAGAAATTGAATTTTCCATTAAAGGTGGCTAATGTAACGTTAACGCCACACGAAATAGAAGGCGGCGTTCCTCATTACCAAGCAACACTGAGAGGATTAGTCATGTTTTCGCGTAGAATCCTATTCTCCGCAACTACAGTTGCGGCCTGCGTTGGCCTTTATGCTTTCAATGCCGACGCTCAGACAACACGGCAGGACCGTGCTGAAAGCGCCTGCGAAGCAGCCCTCGCCTCCGGCGATATGGCCGCATTGCGGCAGGTACAGCGGCGTTTCAGCAATGAACTGACAGCTTGCACCGCCTTGGCGACAACCTTCGTCACCCTTCCTGAAAGCAGCGGCGGTTCATTCGCCGGCCGCCTTGCCACCCCCGGCAACAATGGCGACGATGGTGACGGCGATGGCGACGGCGGCGGTAACGGCGGCGGTCATCATGGTCATCACGGTGGCCATCACGGCCACCACGGCGGTCATGGCGGTCACGGTGGTCATGGCGGTCACGGTGGTCATGGCGGTCACGGTGGTCATGGTGGCCACGGCGGTCATGGTGGCCACGGCGGTGACGGCGACGGCCACGGAAACGGCCACGGCGGCGGTCATGGCGACGGCGACGGCAACGGCCATGGCGGCGGTCATGGCAACGGCCACGGAAACGGCCATGGTAACGGCCACGGCGGCGGCCATGGTAACGGCCACGGCGGCGGCCATGGTAACGGCGGCGATGGCCATGGGAACGGGAACGGGAACGGTAACGGAAACGGAAACGGAAACGGTAACGGAAACGGGAACGGGAACGGGAACGGGAACGGGAACGGGAACGGTAACGGAAACGGTAACGGAAACGGAAACGGTAACGGCAACGGCAACGGCAACGGCAACGGAAACGGAAACGGAAACGGAAACGGCAACGGCAACGGCAACGGCAACGGCAACGGCAACGGGAACGGGAACGGGAACGGCAACGGCAACGGCAACGGGAACGGCAACGGCAACGGCAACGGCAACGGCAACGGCAACGGGAACGGGAACGGGAACGGGAACGGGAACGGCAACGGGAACGGCAACGGGAACGGCAACGGGAACGGCAACGGGAACGGGAACGGCGGTCACGGTCGCGGATAGCGACTACAATCGTCCTGTTTACGCTTCGAATGCCACAGCAAAAAAGGCCAAGGGGACGTCTGTTCCCTTGGCCTTCATCATGTCTTCCATTGAGATCGGGCGGCGCGCTTTCACGCGCAGCAGGATGCGGCCGCCGTTACAAATCCGTGGTCTGCGTTCCGCAGGGCCTGATATGTTGGCTGACATATTCATAGGGCATGACCTTGAGATTGCGGTTCAGCCCGCCATTGTCCCTCAGCCAGCCGAGAACCCAGCGCGGATACTTCTTCAGCAGATAGGTCGCGGCGACCCTGTTGCCCTGCGAGGAGCTGCCGAACGGCAGGTGGAAGCCGAAGCGCGCGGCGGGCGTCACGCAAAGCTGCTCCTGGTTGAGGCCGAGATAGATGGTGCAGGCGGAATCGCAGCGGCCGCTGAATTTCACCGGCTGCCCCGTCTGTTCGAGTTGAGCCGCCTTGAGGGCATAATCGACGATCATGCCACCGTGGTCATTGCCGACCGTGTAGAACGCCCCCGTCCCCGACACGGCCATTGCCGTGGCAGTCGTCGTCGCAAGTGCGACCAGGGCGATGGATGCAATGCGAGCAGTGCTGGCGATCGGCTTCATGAGAGTGTCTCCGTTTACGAGACGTCTATCAGTCATTCCTAAAATTCCCGTTAAGATGTAGCGCTGAATGCGCGCCCGGTGGAAAGGGGACCGGCAAAGGCCGGCCTTTCTTCAAGCGCTACTCCGAAACCGCACGGGAAACGGCCGTGGGTAAAACGCAGGACAAAGCGGTGCGCGCAAGACCGGGAAAAAACGGGCAAGTTGGGCATTAGTATGGCCTTAAATACGTGAAAGCGGTGAATGTCCCCGTTTTCCCCGGAACCCACAGCAGGCTCGGCATCGTCGTTTCATCACTCTAGCATGAAGCAGGGCAACAACGAATGCCGCCCGCGCAACGCCGGCGCCAATCGGCCGGCGCACCCGGAAAATCCCGGTTCCGGACAGTATAGCTGCTTGTATTCGCTATTGTTTACGAAAAGGCAAGGTTAACGGCTCGCTAAGGTTTTTCCTCTACTTTTCATGAGTGATATGGGGATCGGCAGGGGGCTGCCGGTCCGGGGATGACAGGTGTTTCGTGGCGGACAGGTTTCGCGAACTGGAGAGACCGCAAGCCGGGCGGCCGAAGGACATCGTATTGATGGCCACGGTCTCCAGCTTCGAGAGCCTGCGTTTTCCGTCGCGGTCGGATCTCGTCCAGTTCGGCGAACTTTTCGAACAGCTCTATGCCGCTTCCAGCGATGAAGCGCGCCGGCAGGCCGTCGCCGCCTTGTCGCGCTGCCCGCAGGTGCCGCAGGAAACCGCCCTGTTCATCGCGCATCAGCCGATCAGCATCGCGGCCATCTTCCTGATGGGCTCGAAGACGATAACCGACGGCACGCTGCTCGACATCCTGCGCGCCACCGGCCCCGACCATGCCCGCGCCATCGGCCGGCGCGACGATCTTTCGCCCGCCGTCATCGAGGCGCTGGTCGGTACCCACCAGGAGCATGCCAGCCGCAGGACCGGCGAGGACCGCGCGGAGGCCCTTCGCGAGGCCGCGCGGCTGGAGCGGGAAGAGGAAATCCGTGCGGAATTGCGCGCGCTCGTGCGCGCGGCGACGCCCGCCGCCGAGGCGCCCGTCCGGCTGGTGCCGGCAAGCGAGATCCATCAGGCGCTGTTCGTGCGCTTCGCGCGCTCGGGCGATGTCGGCATGATCGCGGTGACACTCGCCGATGCGCTCGCCTCCAGCCAGTGGCTTTCCGAACGCATCCTTCTCGATGTCTCGGGCCGGCAGCTCGGCGAGACGCTGCTGGCGCTCGGCGTGGCGGAGGCCGATGGCCTCTTCGTGTTGAGGACGATCTATCCGCATCTGGCCGAAGGCGGGGCCGAGACGCTCATCGCCTCGCTCGATCCCGCCGAGGCGACCCGCCGGGTCGAGAGCTGGCAGAGGGCCGACCGCTACACGAATGGCGACGGCCTGCCGAAGGCCGCCAACCGCGACGCTGCCCCGGCCGGAGGGCTGGAGCATCGGGACGCATTGCCAGGACCCGGCCGGCAGAGCGCCGCCGGCTGACGCCCCCTTCAAAACACCCGGCGCCGCACCGGCGCGCGGACCGCAGCTTCCTCGTCCCGCCCGCCCGAAAGCGCGGCCAGCGTCATCAGCACGAACATTCCCGAAATCAGCAGTGCGAGGGCAGGCAGCACGATCAGCATGGGTCTCTCCAGGGGTCCGCACAGGCCGCTGCCTGTGTGCCTTGCTTTTCCCATGGCCGGATGTGGGCCGCTGTTCCCGGCGGAACAGGCGTCATGCGGAGGCTTGCCCCTCACCCTAACCCTCTCCCCGCAAGCGGGGAGAGGGGACGTGCCCCACGCGCGGTAGTCATTTGGGGAAACCGGTTCGACATATCCCCTTCGCCCCGCTTGCGGGGAGAAGGGGATATGCCGCACCGTTTTCCCTAGCCAATAACCATGCGTGGGGCACGTCCCCTCTCCCTGCCTGACGGAGAGGGTCAGGGCGAGGGGCGAATCTCAGCGCGGCAGTTCCGGCCGATACCCCTCCGCCCCCCAGGCATGCGCCCGCCGCTGGCCGGCGGCCGGCGGGGCATAGTGCCGGGCGAGCGCCATCAGGGAGGCGCGCAGGAGGAGTTTTGCGGAGCGGGCGGGCCATTGGCGTTCGCGTTCCACGGTTTCCAGCCCCTTCATGAAGCAGCAGACGTCGAGGGCGACGCCGGAGAGTTCGGGGCCCATCGCCTCGATGGCGCGGGCGACGCGCAGGCGCGCGGCGAGCGCCGTGTCGGTAAGGTCGCGCGACGCGCCGGCCTCGCCCTTCTGGCGGCCGGCGATGCGCGGCTCCCAGGACATGGTCATGCGCGGCTGGAGGCCGCCGCGGGTGAAATCGGCGTGCAGCCGCTCGCCAGCGGCGAGCGCGCTTTCCGGAAGGTAGGCGTCGCCCGACTTCTCCTTCAGCCGTGAAAGGCCCGCCAGCGGCGATTCGAGGCGGTTGGCGAGCGCCTTTTCGCGCACGCCGTCACGCAGCACCACGACCTCCTCGATATCCCGGTGCTGGCCGGCGAAGGGCGTTTGCGCCTCGCAGAGCCGGCGGCGCAGATGCGCGCGCGCCTCCGGCGTCGCCGCCAGCAGGTTTCCGTCGCGGCGGACGAGGCCGAGGCTGAGGGCCTCCCCGAGGATCGCGGGGGAGACGGACTGCGCCCTGCCGCCGGCAGCGGCGAGCGTGCCCTCACCCTCGAGGCGCGCTTCGCCGGCCGCCAGCAGGAAGCGCAGGAGTTTCGCAAGGTCGGCGGCATTCTTCCGTGCGGTCGCGTCACTCATGGCTGCCGATCCCCGCCGGGCCGAACACCGAAAGGACGACGCGCTCGATGGCCGAGACGAAGGCGTCGAAGGCGGCATCGTCGCGGCGATCCTCCACCACGTTGCAGGCATGGCCGACCGTGGTGCGGTCGCGGCCGAAGGCCATGCCGATCTCCGACAGCGAGAGCCGCAGCACGACATGGCAGACATACATGGCGATCTGGCGCACATGGCAGGTGGTGCGGCGGCTGTCGCGGCGCCAGAGCGGGCGGTCGCCCGCAAGGGCCGTCATCTCCAGAACGAGCTGGCGCACGATGCGGCAGGCGACGGGCGCCGGCACCGTCGGCGGCTCCTGCACGGCCATCGTCCGGCGGACGGCACGCGTCCCCTCGCCCGGCTCCATGCCGGATCCGGCGCCCTTGACTTCCGGCGCGGGGCCGGCGGAAGGTGGAACCGCTCGGGACGACCGTCTCTGGGAAACGATGAACTGGTGCATGACTGGCCACTCCGTTGATAGGAATTTATTCATACACCCTAGAGGATGGGCGAGGATGAATGAAGCACCCTGGCGCAATCATCCGTTGAATTTCTTCATATATTTGTGACAGGCATCCCCGATATAGGCTTATATTCCTTTTCCCTTGCGAAGCCTTGTGCGAAAAGCGTGGCCTTGCCGGCGTCTCCGCAACGCAAAAGGCCGGAGCCTTGCGGCTCCGGCCCTGGATCATCGGCCCCCTCGTTCCCGTCGCGATCCCCGGCGTTGAGTCCGAGGTTTGTGGATGCTCGGGTCAGGCCCGAGCATGACGAAGGAGAGGTTTCGGGACTTTGCCGACAGCATCAGGCCGGCGCCTCACGGCACCGGCCTTTAAATTGGCAGCAGGTCGCGCTGGATTACTTGCCGGCCTTGCGGCGCTGGCCGAGGCCCATTTCCTTGGCGAGGCGCGAGCGGGCCTCGGCATAGGCGGGGGCGACCATCGGGTAATCGGCCGGCAGGTCCCACTTCTCGCGGTATTCTTCCGGGGTCATGCCGTAATGGGTCATCAGGTGGCGCTTGAGCGACTTGAACTTCTGGCCGTCCTCGAGGCAGATGATGTAGTCGTTCTGCACGGACTTCTTCACCGGCACCGGCGGCTTCGGCTTCTCGGCGGCGACGGGCGCCTCGACGGTGGCGACGGGCTGCGTGGTGTTGTTGAGCGCCGCATGCACGTCGGCGATCAGGCCCGGCAGTTCCGAGACCGGCACGACATGGTTGCCGACATAGGCCGCAACGATATCGGCAGTAAGCTCGACGAGAAGATTGGAGCCGGCGCCAAGGGTTGTTTCTGTCATTTCTTTCTCCTGTCGGATATCGTTGTAGTCGAAAGCGCTGCTGACGACCGCGTTCCTGAATTCCGGATAAAGCCTTACTTCGAGCTGATTATGTGGCAAAACGATGCTCGCGCGAACGATGACGTTCGAAACAGCGGCATTTTACGCCAATATAACTTTTCACTACAGCGGCCGCTGTTTTCAGCGATTCTCTTGCCGTCATCAATACCGCATTCGCGCGACTACGGCAGGAACTCAACTTAGACAGGAAATCGATGCAGGCGCTAAATCAACCGGAATGCTTTACTTCGCCTGAAATATCATTCCCGGTTTGATTGTCCAGTATTATTTTGACAAAGCACAGAAAGAGCTTTCATGCCTTCAATCTATCCGCTGAAATTCAGTGGATACTCAAATTCCGGCCATGATCTATAAACCAAATGTCAACGCTTCTTGGCGTTGCGCTTCTCTGCCTCGCGCATATCGTCCATCACGGTTGCGCGCGCGAGGCGATAGCCCGCGCCATGGGCGGCCTTGGCGACGAGGTGGGCGGCGACCGGCGCCGTCAGCACGAAGAAGACGAAGCCGGCGAGCGCCCGGGTGAGGATCGCGATGTCGAAGGCGTGGATGCCCGCCGCAAGCAGCATCAGGCCCGAGCCCACGGTGCCGGCCTTGGAGGCCGCATGCATGCGCGTATAGACGTCCGGCAGGCGCACGAGGCCGACGGCGGCGAGGAAGGTGAAGATGCCGCCCGCCACCAGCATGACGGCGACGACGAGCGCCAGGATCATCTCCGTCATCGGCGTTTCCTCCGCTTGCCCGCCTTTTCCCGCTTGCGCCCTTCCGCAAGTGCCTCGCTCTCCTCGCCCGCCTCCATGCCCTGGCGCATGACGAAGCGCGCGAAGGCGACGGTCGCCAGGAAACCGACGAGGCCGAGCGCGATGGCGATATCGATATAGAGGTTGAAGCCGGTGCGGATCGCCACGACGGCGATGAAGCCGATGGCGATGGCGACCAGCATGTCGAGCGCGACGATGCGGTCCGGCAGCGTCGGCCCCCGGACGACGCGGAAGGCCGTCAGGAAGAAGGCCGCGCACATCAGGAGAAGCGCGATCGCGGCAGCGGCGGAGATGATCGTTTGCGCGTCCATCAGCGGAAAGCCTCCAGGATCTTCCTCTCGAAGCCGTTCGCGATGTCACGCCGCGCGCCGGCCGGATCGGAGCAGTCGATGGCATGCACGTAGAGCACCATGCGATCCGCCGAGACGTCGACGGAGAGCGTACCCGGCGTCAGCGTGATGAGGTTGGCGAGCAGCGTGATCTCGAAATCCCGGTCGACCGTCAGCGGGAAGGCGAAGATGCCGGGCTTCAGCGTCATTTTCGGGCTCGCCACCAGCACCGCGACCTTCCATGCCGAGAGCGCCAGTTCCTTGATGAAGAGCGCCAGCAGCGAGAGGATCTTCAGCGGCCGCAGGCGCCGGCCGTCCGGCTGGATATGGCCGCGGATCAACAGCAGGGACAGCGCGCCGGCGGCGATGCCGAGCAGGAGGTTCGGCACGGTGAAGCTGCCGGAAACGGCGAGCCAGACGAGGGCGAAGAGCGCGATGGTGACGGTCGGCCGCATGGTCAGTTCACCCCCGGAAAGACCGAGCCGAGATAGGCCCGCGGATCGGAAAGTCCCTCGGCGGCGTGCTGGACGGTCGAGAGCAGCGCCTCGGGGAAGAGGCCGAAGACGACGGTGAGCGCCGTCAGCGCCGCCAGCGGCAGGAGCGCGCTTATAGGGATCGCCATGGCCGGCAGGGCCTCGCCGGCGGGGCGCCAGTAGGCGAAGAGGAAGACGCGGCCGAGCGCGATGGTGGTCAGGAAGCCGGTGAGGAAGATCGCCGCCGTCAGCCACCAGGCGCCGATATCGATGGCGGCCTTGGCCACCATGACCTTGGGCCAGAAGCCGGAGAACGGCGGCAGGCCGGAGACGGCGAAGAACAGCACCAGCGACAAGGCGGAAAAGAGCGCCGAGCGGCTATAAAGCCCGCCGAGCCGGTTGAGGTCGAACGAGCCGGCGAGCCGTCCCGCCAGACCCGCCGCCATGTAGAGCGCGGTCATGACCACCATGGAATGCAGCGCATAGAAGATCGCCCCGCCGATGCCGCCGGGGCTGCCGAGCGACAGGCCCGCCAGCATGACGCCGATGCCGGAAATGACGACATAGCCGAGAAGGCGGCGGATATCGCTCTGCCCGAGCGCGCCGAGCGCCCCGACGAGCATGGTGGCGACGGCGATGATCGCGATGACGAAGCTCAGCGCCTCGCGCTCGACGGGAAAGAGCATGACCAGCGTGCGCAGCAGCGCATAGATGCCGACCTTGGTGAGAAGGCCGGCGAAGAGCGCGGAAACGACGACCTTCGGCGTGTGGTAGGAGGCCGGCAGCCAGAAATTCACCGGGAAGGCCGCCGCCTTCATGCCGAAGGCGAGGAGATAGAGCGTGGCGAGCGTCATCAGCGGCAGGTGTTCACGCCCGGCCGCCGCCTTGGCGGCGATGTCGGCCATGTTGAGCGTGCCGAAGACGCCATAGAGATAGCCGGTGGCGATGAGGAAGAGCGTCGTCGCGATGAGGTTGAGGAAGGCGTATTTGATCGCGCCGTCGATCTGGCGCGGCTCGGAGCCGAGCGTGATGAGGCCGAAGGACGAGATCAGCAGCACCTCGAACCAGACATAGAGGTTGAAGATGTCGCCTGTCAGGAAGGCGCCGGAAACGCCGGCCATCAGCAGCAGCAGGAACGGATAGAAGCCGTAGCGCCGGCCGCTGCCATCGATATCGGCGAGTGCATGGACGCCGCCGGCCAGCGCCACCACCGCGCCGGAAAGCGCGAAGAGCACGCCCGTCAGGTCCGCCGTAAAGGCGATGCCGAAGGGCGGTAGCCAGCGGCCCATGACCATGGTGACCGGCCCGTTCGCCGCGACATGGGCGAACAGCAGCGCATCGAGCGCGACGAGCACGGCGAGCGCCGGCACGGCGATCCAGCCCTGCACATGCAGCGACTTGCGCAGCATCAGCAGCACGGCGCCGACAAGGATGCACCAGGCGGGCGGCAGCACGACCAGCCAGTCGGCGGTCGCGACCGGCGTCGTGACGAGGGCTGCGGAAAGGTCTGCGGGGTTCACGGCCATTGGCGGGTCGGTTCCTGTCAGTAGCCGGTCGGCGGGAGGGGCTCGTCCTCCGGCTCCGCCAGGCGCATCTCGTTGCCGTTGTCGGTGCCGAGATCCTGGTAGGCGCGGTAGACGAGCACCAGCAGGAAGGCGAAGAAGGAGAAGGAAATGACGATGGCCGTCAGGATGAGCGCCTGCGGCAGCGGATTGGCGGTGAGCGTCGCCGGCACGTCATGCCCGGCCGGGATGATCGGCGGTACCTCGCGCAGGATGCGGCCATTGGTGAAGAGGAGAAGGTTCACCGCATTGCCGAGCAGCACGACGCCGAGCAGCACGCGCACCAGGAACTTCGACAGCATCAAATAGACGGCGGCGGCGAAGAACAGGCCGACGAGAAGGATGAAGGGCACTTCCATCAGACGTCATCCCCCGCCTCGAGCGCCAGCGCGATGGAGGTAATCGACCCCACCACCACGAGATAGACGCCGGTATCGAACAGCATGACGCTGGACAGCGGGATCTCGACGCCGAACACCGAGGGATAGATCCACAGCCCCGTCATGAAGGGCACGGCAAAGAGGATGGACATCAGGCCGGCGATGCAGGCGATGAAGAGGCCGAAGGCCGAGATCGCCATCGGGTGGAACCACAGCGCTTGGCGCACGGCCGAAATGCCATTGGCGATGCCGAAGATCGCCAGCGCCGACACCGCAATCAGCCCGCCGATGAAGCCCCCGCCGGGCTCGTTGTGCCCGCGCAGCAGCACGAAGATCGAGAAGAGCACCATGAGGGCGGTGAGGAATGGGGCGACGGTGCGGAAGATGAGGGTGTTCATGGGTGAACGCCTCCGGGGGCGGCGTGCCCGAACGCCTTCCGGCCAAGGCAGGAGCGCAGCCGGGGAACGGGGAGCCCCTTCTCCCCGCCTGCGGAGAGAAGGTCGCGGCAGCGGGATGAGGGGCGGCGCCGATCGATGAAGCTCGGCAGCGGCGGGAGCGTTGCCCGCCTGCCCCTCATCCGCCTGCCGGCACCTTCTCCCCGCAAGCGGGGAGAAGGAAGATGTGGCAACGCGGTGCACAACGCGCGAACCTCCCCGCCTTGCAGGAAGGATGGCGGGGAAGTCATCGGAACGTACGAACGCCGCATCATACGTCCCCCCTCGCCCTGCCGCCCTTGCGGATGCGGATGATCGACAGGATCGCCAGCCCCGTCACCATGACGACGGCGATCTCGCCGAGCGTGTCCGTGCCGCGGAAATCGACGATGATGACGTTCACCACATTGGCGCCGTGGGCGATGGTCTTGGAATAGAGGTTGAAGAAATCGGTGAGCGCCGTGTCGAAGCGGCCCTGCGTGACCTTCAGCAGGTAGAGCGCGAAGCCGAGGCCGCAGGCGATGGCGATGGCGGCGTCCGGGATCTTCTCCCTCAGCGGCCGGTGGTCGCGCGGCGTCAGCCGGAGGCGCGTCATGACGAGGGCGAGGATGACGACGGAGAGCGTCTCGATCATGAACTGGGTGAAGGCGAGGTCCGGCGCGCCGAAGAGCAGGAAGAGCAGCGCGACGCAGAAACCCTGGATGCCGAGCGCGACGATGGCGGTGAGGCGGCTCTTCGCCGTCAGCACCGCGCCGATGCCGACGACGGCGAGCACGACGACCGCAAGCTCATGGAACGGCATGCCGGCCGGCCAGACCGGCAGGCGCGGCCATTCGCCATAGACGGCGGGCGGCACGAAGAGCGCCAGCGCGACCGCCGCGAAGGTCGCGGTCATGTAGATTTCCATCCGGCCCGGCTGGGTGAGGCGCGTGACGAGCGATGCGCCGCGCACCAGCCCGGCCATCACCTGATCGAAGCCCCTGTCCGGCCCCCAGCCGATATCCTCGACCAGCCGGTCCGCGGCGGCGCGGGCCTTGTCGAGCGACAGGAAGACGATGACGCCGAAGGCGACCGTGACGGCGGAGAGGAGAAGCGGCATGCCGACATGCGGCACGGCCGAGACGGTGACGACCTCCGGCTTGCCGGCGATGGCCGAGGCGAGCGGCGAGGTCAGCAGCGCATGGGCCGTGGCGGAGAAGACGCCGATGGTCAGCCCCTTGATCGCCAGCAGCATCGGGCCGGCCCAGAGCAGCAAGGGGCCTTCATGCGGCTTCTTCGGCGTTTCGACGGGCGCGCCGAGGAAGGGCTTCAGCGCCACGGCGAAGGCGACGGCGAACATCAGGCCGTTGCCGATAATGGCCGCCAGCGTGAAGGCGATGGCGCGGAGATTGCCGCCGGCAAGCGCGACATAGATTTCCTCCTTGGCGAGGAAGCCGAAGAAGGGCGGCAGGCCCGCCATGGAGAGCGCGGCGACGAGCGCGGCGAGATAGGTGACGGGCATGGCGCGGGCGAGCCCGCGCAGTTTCGTGATGTCGCGCGTGCCGGTCTCGTGATCGATAATGCCGGCGACCATGAAGAGCGCGCCCTTGAAGAGCGAATGGGCGACGAGATAGAGAGCGGCGGCCGCCGCCGCATATTCCGAGCCGAAGCCGGTCAGCAGCACCAGAAGGCCGAGCGAGGCGACCGTCGTATAGGCGAGCATCAGCTTGAGGTCGCTCTGGCGGATGGCGAGCACGCTGCCGACAAGCAGCGTCAGGCCGCCGAAGGCCGGCAGGATCGTCTCCCAGGCCAGCGTGTCGCCGAGCACCGGGTTGAGCCGCATCAGGAGATAGATGCCGGCCTTCACCATGGTCGCCGAATGCAGGTAGGCCGAAACCGGCGTCGGCGCCTCCATGGCGTTCGGCAGCCAGAAATGGAACGGAAACTGCGCCGACTTGGTGAAGGCCCCGCCGAGGATGAGGAAGAACAGCGGCAGGTAGAAGGGGCTCGCGCGCACCTCATCGCCGAAGGACATCAGCAGCGAGAGCTGCGTGACGTCGGTGACGTCCCACATGAGCAGCAGGCCGGCGAGCAGGAAGAGCCCGCCCCCACCGGTGACGACCAGCGCCTGCAGCGCCGCGCGGCGCGCGGCTGCCCGCGTATGGTCGAAGCCGATCAGCAGGAAGGAGGTGATCGAGGTCAGCTCCCAGAAAACGAAGAGCATCAGGAAACTGTCGGAGGCGACGAGGCCGAGCATCGAGCCCATGAACATCAGGATGAAGGAGAAGAACCGTCCCTGGTGCGGATGCCCCTTCAGGTAGCCGCCGGCATAGAGCACGATCAGCGTGCCGATGCCGGAGATCAGCAGCAGGAAGGCGAGCGACAGGCCGTCGATCAGCCAGGAGAAGCTGACATTATAGGACGGCACCCAGGCATAGCCGCCGGTGATGACCTCGCCATGCGAGACCTCCGCGTTGAAGCCGAGGAAATGCAGGAAGACGGCGAGCGGGACGAGCGCCAGCGGCCAGGCGGCATTGTGGCCGAGAAGCCGCGTGAGGGCGGGCGCGATCAGCGCGCCGAGAAACGGCAGACAGAAGGCAACGAAAGTCAGGCCCATCGTGTCCGGCGTCATCCCCTCTCCCCATCCGCGGGCTTCGCCCGTCGTTATCCTTCAAAGCATCAGAGTGCCGTTTCTACGTCGGTATGAATGAAATCGCCACCCTTGAACAGCAAGGGCGCGGCGTTTTCACGCGCCAATGCATAGGAGAAGCAGTCTCCATAATTGAGATGCGCCGCATGTCCGGTGCCGCGTCCGAAGCGCCGGAAGGCGTCGAAGGCGATTTCGGCCTGTTCGGCCGTCACCGGCGCGACGCGAATGCCCGCCCGCAGCAGGAAGGCGTCGAGCGCATTGACGCCCGGCGCGCCGTAGCGGGCGAAGAGCACAATCTTCGTTTCCAGCAGCGTCGCGGCACTGAGGAGGCGCGCGGGAGCGCGCTCGATCGCTTCGTTGAAAACCCGTCGCTCCGGTTCGTCCGTCAGGATGGCGAAGAGTGCGGATGTGTCGAGCACGATCATCACGGCAAGCCGCTTTCATCGTAGCCGAGAATCTCGTCGGGCGTGCGTGGATCCAGCACCGGCAGGCTCGCGCAATCGAGAGCGATGCGGTCGAGTTGATCGGCAAGCTGCGGCGCATGGGCATGGCGCACACGCGCCAGACGCTCCTCGATGGAAATCTTGACAGCCTGCGTCAGGCTCTCGCCGGTCGCCGCGGCGAGCTTGCGAGCGAGGCTGTGCGCCTCGTTGTCCTTGATATTGAGAGGCATAATTTCCTCCATTATTAATAATATGGAGGATAGGAGGAAACGCGGTGAATTTCAACCACGCGCGCCAATTGTCTTGCCACAATCGCCGTCTTATCTATGGCTCGACAGGAGGACGCCATGAGCGACACGACGACGTTGAAGGTTAACAAGACCAAGGAAGAATGGCGGCAGGTTCTGACGCCGGAGCAGTTCCGCATCACGCGCGAGCACGGCACCGAGCGCGCCTTCTCCAGCCCCGACTTCGACCTTTCCAAGAAGGGCACCTATCGCTGCATCTGCTGCAACAGGCCGCTCTACCGGTCCGAGGCGAAGTACAATTCCGGCACGGGCTGGCCGAGCTTCTACCAGCCGATCGAGCCGGACGCGGTCACGGATCATTCCGACTATTCCTACGGCATGACGCGCACGGAAATCCGCTGTGCGGATTGCGACGCCCATCTCGGCCACGTCTTCCCGGACGGCCCGCCGCCGACGGGCCTGCGCTACTGCATGAACGGCGTGGCGCTCAGCTTCGACGAGGACTAGAGCATTTCCAGCAAAAGTGCGAAGCGGTTTTGCGGTTCGGAGAAAAGCGGAGACGCTCCAATCAGCGTGCCGGAACCTTCAGCTCCATGCAGGTCAGGTCCAGCCAGCGGCCGAACTTGATGCCGACCTCGCTGAAGCGGCCGACGACGCGGAAGCCGAGCTTTTCGTGCAGCCTGATCGAGGCGGTGTTCTCCGCCTCGATACAGCCCACCATGACATGGATGCCATTGAAGCCCGCCCGGTCGATCAGCGCTTTCAGGAGGCGCTTGCCCGTGCCGGTGCCGCGCGCATCCTTCTGCACGTAGACGGAGTGCTCCACGGTGTGGCGGAAGCCGTCGAAGGCGCGCCAGTCGCCGTAGGAGGCATAGCCGAGCACCTGCTTGCCGCGAACCGCGACGAGGACCGGAAAGCCGCGCTCGCGGCGGGCGGAAAACCACGCCCTGCGGTTCTCGAGGTCGACCACGGCCTCGTTCCAGATCGCCGTCGTGTTGGCGACGGCATCGTTGTAGATGTCCATGATACCGGGGAGATCGGCCTCCGCGGCGTCGCGTATCGTGATGTCCATGGTTCCCCCCTGCCTTTGCCCATGCCATACAGGAGGAGCGGGAAAGCTGTCCAGCCTGCTTCAACGGCAGGTCGATGAAACGCCCGCTCTCATCCGTTCCCCGCAGAACATCATCGACGAGTGGACCGCCGTGCAACGCTTCCTTTTGCTCTTCCTCCTCCTTCTTCCCGCCGCAGCCCTCGCCGCCGGCTGGGAGCCCTATGCCAATCCGCGCTTCGGCTTCGCCGTCGATATCCCGCCGGGCTTCGCGATGGTGCAGGAGGCCGACAATGGCGACGGGCGGACCTATGCGCGCGGCGCGGCGACGCTTGCCGTCTGGGGGCATTATCTCGCGGAGGGGGATTTCAAGGACGAGGTCGCCGGGCGGCGGGAGACCTACCGCAAGGACGGCTGGGATCTGTCTTATGACCGGCAGACGGCCGGTTGGGCCAGCCTTTCCGGCACGCGCGGCGACCGGATCCTCTATCACCGCGTCGTCCGGCTCTGCGACGATGCCGTCTCCTCCTTCGTGCTGGATTATCCGGCGGCGATGAAGGCGGAGATATCGCCGCTGCTCGGCCGCCTCGTGAAATCGCTGCATGCGGCGGAGGGCTGCTCCAGCGCGCAGGGCGCCGCGCCGGCCGCGCAGTAAGCGGGATCAGATGCCGGAAACGACGCTGGTGACGACGGCCGAATAGTGGACGGCCGCGGCCGCGACGACGAAGGCGTGCCAGATTGCGTTCTGGAAGCGCAGGCGCTCCCAGACATGGAAGATGACGCCGACCGAATAGAGCAGGCCCCCGACGACGATCAGCGTCAGGGTGGCGACGGAAAGATGCGTCAGCAGCGGGCCCGCGGCGAAGACGCCGCTCCAGCCCATGCCGAGATAGATGAGGATCGCCAGCCTGTCGTAGCGGCCGGGAAAGAGGAACTTCAGCGCCACGCCCGCCCCCGCCATTACCCAGATGAAGACGAGCATGCCGGCGAGGAACGGATCCTCGATGCCGCGCTGCAGGAAGGGCGTGTAGGTGGCGGCGATCAGCACGAAGATCGCCGAATGGTCGAAGCGGCGCAGGTGCCACTTCACCGTCGAGACCGGCCAGAGATTGTAGGCGAAGGACGTCGCCAGCGCGAGGACGAGGCCGATGCCGTAGATCCAGGCCGCGGCCAGCTGCCCGCTCGTCGCCCAGACCGTGGCGTAGAAGATCAGGGCGGTGACGCCCACCAGCGCGAAGACCACCCCGACGCCATGCACGATGCCGTCGGCGATCACCTCGTAGCGGTCATAGTCCCATTTGATGCCCTTGATTTCCATGGGTGTCCTGCCTGCGATAGCCTTCCCCCATCGTCTCGCGTTTTCGCCTCGCAGGCAAGATTTCCCGCGCCGCGCGGCCATCACGAAAGTTTGCCGCGCGACATGCAGCCCGTCCTCACTGCCGCGCGATGCATTCCTCGCACAGGGCAGCATGCGGCACGGCCGCAAGGCGCGCGGGCGAGATCGGCTCGCCGCACTTGGCGCAGGTGCCGAAGGTGCCCGCCGCGATGCGGTCGAGGGCGGCCTCGATGGCCTCAAGCTCCTTGAGGCCCGTCGTGCCGAATTCTTCCAGCACCTCGTCGTTCTCGCGCTCGATGGCGCGGTCGCCGCTGTCGCCGCTCTTGAGCGTGTCGAGATCCTTCTCGATCCTGTTCAGGCGGCCGTAAAGCCCGCGTTTGCGGGTGAGAAGAATGTCCTTGTAATGCGCCAGGTCCTTCACGATGCGGGTCTCCTTTTCTCGATGGGCGTGAAACTGGCATTGCCATTGTCGAACGGCATTGATCGGAATCAAGTCCCGGTCGCGCTTCGTCAACACCGCGTTGACAGTAAATCGCCGAAACGCCATCTTTCGTGAACGCTGCGGCTCCGCCATATTCCTCCCGACAGAACGGTTTCCGAGGGAAACCGAGACAGGGATCATATCATGACGGACCTCGACAGACGGACATTCCTCGGCGCCGCCGCCGCGGGCATCGCCGCCAGCAAGTCCGGGCCCCTTCGCGCGGAGACCGCATCCATGACAGACAATGCCAGCCACGCCGTCGACATGCCGGCCTTCGTCGACCATTCGCACCTGACGGTGATCGACCTGCCGATGGTATCTTCCTTCTACCAGAAGGTCATGGGCCTCTCGGTGCTCGACGGATCGGCCTCGGGCGAGACGCTCGGCGTCGGCGAACGGCCGCTGCTCACGCTGACGACGGGCAGCAACGCCGCCCGCGCGCCGCGCAACGCGCCCGGCCTCTTCCACACCGCCTTCCTCGTGCCGAACCGCAGGGAACTCGGCCGCTGGCTCGCCCATGCCGCCCATAACAACGTGGCGCTGACCGGCGCGTCCGATCACCTGGTCAGCGAGGCGATCTATCTCGACGACCCGGAAGGCAACGGCATCGAAATCTATCGCGACCGCGACCGCGCCGAATGGACCTATGTGCCGGACGGCACGGTGAAGATGGCGACGCACCGGCTCGACCTGCAGGCGCTCTACGACGAGGCGCCGAAGGACGGCTGGACGGGGCAGGAGAACGGCACCGTCATCGGCCATATCCACCTTCAGGTCTCCGATATTCCCGAAGCCGACGCCTTCTTTCGCGACGTGCTCGGCCTCGACGTCATGGCGCGCTATCCGGGCGCGAGCTTCTTCGCCACCGGCAAATACCACCATCATGTCGCGGCGAATGTCTGGAATTCGCGCGGCCAGCCGAAGCGCGAGGACGGCATGACCGGTCTTTCGGACTACACGATCCGCTTCAACGATGCGGCAAAGCTCGAAGCGGCGACGAAAAAGCTCGACGAACTGGCGATTCCCACCACCCGCTCGGGCGGCACGGTCTCGCTGGTCGATCCCTGGGGGATCGGTCTGAGGCTTTCGGCCTGAACCATCGGGCGGGCAGACGCGTATGCTGCCCCTCATCCGGCCTGCCGGCCACCTTCTCCCCGCAAGCGGGGAGAAGGGAAGAGGGGCAACGTTGACGCCGAATACGACAGCCTCACCGCCTGCAGGGAGAGGCCGATCACTCAAAAGTTACCGACGATCTCAATCGTAGAGATAATGCTCGGCCCAGTCCTCATGGGGCACCTGGTCGCCGATCTTGTACTTGAAGGCGTGGATGTCGAGCCGGTCGGAGCTCGCCTCGCACTTGTAGGACAGGCGATACCATTCGCCCTTGCTGCGGAAGACGGCGCCCTTCGTCTTGAAGGTCGTGCCGTCGAGCTTGGGGTCGCCGAAAGCGTAGGCGATCACCTTGTCCGGGCGGAAGCCGGCCCTGGCGCCGCTGATCTCGTCCATCGCCTCGATATCGCAGCGCTGCTCCAGCCGTTCGTCCGGGGTCAGCTTCTGCAACTGGTTGCGCACGCGGGTGTCTATCGCCATGGCGGGCTCGGCGAAAAGCGGTGCGAACGCAAGAGTGCAAAGGGCGATATGGAGCCCGATTGCATGCGGTTTCAACTCTCTGCCTCCTCTTCTTGGCGTCATGCCTGACGTCTTAATTCGGGGTTAGCGCGCAATATGTCTATTTGACGACCGGCTGCAACCTACCCAAGGTTTCATGAGTCATTGCTGGAACTTATCGTCGCGACCCGCGTTTGTAGCGCGAAATCGAGGGGTGCGCCATGCATGACATATCCGGAAAACCGGCCGAACGCCGGCTCCTGCAGGGCAGCATCGAGCCGGACGGAGAGGCTGCCGCCGGCAAGCCGCGCCGCTACGGGCTCGACATCGCCGCCGCCTGGGCGGCCATCGGTATTTTCTTCATCATGGCGATGGGCGTCGTCTATCTCATGGCGCCGATCCTCACCCCGCTCTGCCTTGCCGTCGTGACCGGCCTCATCTTCGGCGTGGCGGCGGAAAAGCTGAACGACCTCGGCATTCCGCCGCTGCCGACCGCGCTGCTGCTGGCGGGGCTGTTCGGGCTCGGCGTCTTCTTCGTGGCCGGCATGCTCGCCGATCCGATCGCCCAGCTCGCCGCCAACGCACCGGACCTCGTGCGCGGCGCCTACGATCGCATCACCCCGCTCTTTTCCCGCTTCGGCTGGCTGAACATCAGCCCGCAAATGTTCGAGAGCGGGCAGATGTCGATGGAAAAGGTGCTGGAAAACACCGGCAGCGTGCTCAGCATCGTGTCGGGCAGCCTGACGCCTGCCCTTCTGCAGGGCATGATCTTCTTCGCCGCCCTGGTGCTCTTCCTCTCGGCGCGGCTGAAGCTGCGGCAGATGATCATCATGGCCTTTCCGCGCCGCAACCAGCGGCTGACCACCATCCGCATCATGAACGCCATCGACAGCGCGCTCGGCTACTATTTCGCCACGGCCTCGCTGGTCTATGCGGCGCTCGGCGTCGTCACGGCGCTGATCACCTGGGGCGGCGGGCTCGCCATGCCGGCGCTGTGGGGGCTCTTCGCCTTCATCTCCAGCTTCGTGCCGTTCCTCGGCGTCACGCTGATGACGATCTCGCTCGCCGTAGCGGGCCTGCTGACGCACGAGACGCTGACCATGGGCCTCCTGCCGGCGCTCGCCTTCTTCCTGGTGCACCTGACCATGGAGAACCTCATCATGCCGGCGGTGATGGGAAAGCGGCTGGAGGTCAACGCCTTCATCATCTTCACCGCCATCATCTTCTGGACCTGGATGTGGGGAGCCGCCGGCGCGATGCTGGCCCTGCCCCTTTCCATCATCGGCATGACCATCGCCGACGAGCTGCGCCCCGCAAAACGCAAGGCCAAGCCCAACCTGCCGGGCTGACAGGGTTGGCTCTTGGTTAACATATGGTATAATATAAAATAGACTACTAATGTACGGAGTATCCTGTGGTCATCATCCCGTTCCGGGAGGCAATGCCTGCCTCGCGGGCCCGGGCCATTCGTGCGGCAAGAGTCGCCAGCCTCTTGAAGTCACTGGCCCACCCGGCCCGACTTATGCTGGTCTGTACACTCTGCGAGAAAGAAGCCTCTGTCAGCGAACTGGAAGAGGAACTTTGCGTTCACCAACCCACCCTGTCCCAGCAGCTCAACGTGCTGCGCGAGGCGGGACTGGTCGAATCGCGCCGGGAAGGCAAGCAGATTTTCTACAGGCTGACCGATGAAAGAGCCGTCCAGCTGATGGGCGCGCTCGGTGCCATTTTCCCTTCGGAACCAAAGCCCCCTTTCTAAAGGGGCCTCCCTTCGCGCCCCTGTCGGCATGCCGCGCGCCCCTTCCGGCGCTTTCGCATGCGCGCGAGCTTGCCGCTTGATGCGGTGGACGGGGCTCTCTATCTGTCTCATTCCCTTCTACCGATTTGCGGAGTGAGCCCTTGTCCGTCTTCAAAAACCTGCCCGCCGCCCCCGTCGCCGCCAGGAAGCCCGTTTCCGACACCCGCCACGGCATCACCCGCACCGACGACTATGCCTGGTTCCGCGACGAGAACTGGCAGGCGATGTTCAAGGATCCCTCCATCCTCCAGCCGGAGATCCGCGCCCATCTGGAGGCCGAGAACACCTATATGGCCGCCGCCATGGCCGATACCGAGGCGCTGCAGAAGACGCTGTTCGCCGAGATGCGCGGGCGCATCAAGGAGGACGACAGCTCCGTGCCGGTCAAGGACGGTCCCTTCGCCTACGGCACGTCCTTCGTCACCGGCGGCGAGCAGCCGCGCTATTTCCGCGAGCCGCGCGACGGGGGGACACGCACCGTCCTGCTCGACGGCGACAGGGAGGCCGAAGGAAAGGATTATTTCCGCCTGTCCGGCATCGACCATTCCACCGACCATTCCGTCGGCATCTGGGGCTATGATGACAAGGGCTCGGAATATTTCACGCTGAAGGTGCGCGACCTTGCGACCGGCAGGGACCATGCCGACGAGATCGTCAATTCGGGCGGCGGCGGCGTCTGGGCGCCCGATGCGAAGAGCTTCTTCTACACCGCGCTCGACGAGAACCACCGCCCCTCGAAGATCTACCACCACATCCTAGGCGAGCGGCAGGAGAACGACCGGCTGGTCTACGAGGAGAAGGACGCTGGCTTCTTCATGTCGGTCGGCGGGTCGCTGCTCGACGACTTCATCTATATCGACATCCACGACCACGAGACGAGCGAATACCGCCTCCTCTCGACCAGGGACCTGACGGCCAATCCGGTCGTCGTCACCCCGCGCCAGACGGGCCTCGAATATTCGATGACGGAGGGCGGCGACGTCTTCTACATCCTCACCAATGCCGACGGCGCGAAGGACTTCAAGATCATGCAGACGCCGGTAACGGCGCCCGGCCGGGAGAACTGGACCGAGGTCGTGCCGCACCGCCCCGGCACGCTGATCCTCAGCCACATGGCCTTTGCCCGCCACCTCGTCTGGCTGGAGCGCCACGAGGGCCTGCCGCGCATCGTGGTGCGCGAGCGCGAGAGTGGCGCGGAACATGCCATCGCGTTTGCCGAGGAGGCCTATTCGCTCGGCCTTTCGGGCGCGGCGGAATACGACACCGACGTCATCCGCTTCTCCTATTCCTCGATGACGACGCCTTCGCAGCTCTTCGACTACGACATGACGACGCGCGAGCGCAGGCTGCTGAAGACGCAGGAGGTCCCCTCCGGCCACAACCCTGACGACTATGTCACCCGCCGCGTCTTCGCCCCCGCATGGGACGGCGAGAGCGTGCCCGTCACCCTGCTCTACCGCAAGGACACGCCGCTCGACGGTTCCGCCCCGTGCCTGCTCTACGGCTACGGCGCCTACGGCATCACCATCCCGGCATCCTTCAACACCAATTGCCTGTCGCTGGTCGACCGCGGCTTCGTCTATGCCATCGCCCATATCCGCGGCGGCAAGGACAAGGGCTTTGCCTGGTACGAAGACGGCAAGATGGACAAGAAGACCAATACGTTCAAGGACTTCGTCGCCGCGGCGGACTATCTGAATCAGGAGAAGTTCACGTCCTACGCGAACATCGTCGCCGAAGGCGGCTCGGCCGGCGGCATGCTGATGGGCGCCATCGCCAACATGGCGCCGGAAAAATTCGGCGGCATCATCGCCGCCGTGCCCTTCGTCGACGTGCTCAACACGATGCTCGACGACACGCTGCCGCTCACCCCGCCGGAATGGCCCGAATGGGGCAACCCGATCGAGAGCAAGGACTTCTACCAGCTGATGGCGAGCTATTCGCCCTATGACAATGTCGGGCAAAAGCCCTATCCCGCCATCCTCGCCCTTTCCGGCCTCACCGATCCGCGCGTGACCTACTGGGAGCCCACCAAATGGGTGGCGCGCCTGCGCGAGAAGACCACCGGCAGCGAGCCCATCCTCCTCAAGACCAATATGGGCGCCGGCCACGGCGGCGCTTCGGGCCGCTTCCAGCGGCTGGAGGAGATCGCCTTCGAATATGCCTTCGCGATCAAGGTGGCGGGGAAGATGTAGGGCGGCGCCTCCCTAAATCCCTCCCCACAAGGGGAGGGACTTGAACTGCCGTTCCGGTGACCTTCAATTTTGAACGGTGAGCAAGCCTCCTGCTTTCTCCCCCTCGTGGGGGAGATGCCGGCAGGCGGAGGGGGTGGCCCCGCGAAGCAGGGGCGTTACCGCAATTCTCCGACAAAACACGAAAACCTTTCGCTCCGCCCCGCGACACCCTATCTGATAGGAAAGGCAGCAAGGGACGGAGATCATGAGCGGTACGACGACGGCAGCGGCGGACAAGACCCGCCCCATTCCCTTCGACAACAGCTATGCGCGGCTGCCGGACGCCTTCTTCGCGCCGGTCGATCCCACGCCGGTCGAGGCGCCGCGGCTGATCCGGTTCAACCGGGCGCTCGCCGAAGAGCTCGGGCTCGACGCCGATGCGCTGGAGCGGCACGGCGCGGCCTATTTCTCCGGCAATACGCCCCTGCCCGGCTCGCTGCCGCTCGCCATGGCCTATGCCGGCCACCAGTTCGGCCAGTTCGTGCCGCAGCTCGGCGACGGGCGGGCGATCCTGCTCGGCGAGGTGATCGACCGCACCGGCAAGCGCCGCGACATCCAGCTCAAGGGCGCGGGCCAGACGCCCTATTCGCGCCGCGGCGACGGGCGGGCGGCGCTCGGGCCGGTGCTGCGCGAATATATTATCAGCGAGGCGATGTATGCGCTCGGCATCCCGACGACGCGGGCGCTCGCGGCCGTTTCCACCGGCCAGCCGGTCTATCGCGACCGGGTGCTGCCGGGCGCGGTCTTCACCCGCGTCGCCGCGAGCCATATCCGCGTCGGCACCTTCCAGTTCTTCGCCGCGCGCGGCGATACCGAAAACGTGCGCGTGCTGGCGGACCATGTCATCGAGCGGCACTATCCGGAGCTGAAGGGCGCGGAAAAGCCCTATCTCGCGCTGCTCGACGCGGTGGCCGAGCGGCAGGCGGCGCTGATCGCCAAGTGGCTCGGCGTCGGCTTCATCCATGGCGTGATGAACACGGACAACATGACGATCTCGGGCGAGACCATCGATTTCGGCCCCTGCGCCTTCATGGACCGCTACGATCCGCGCACCGTCTATTCCTCCATCGATCATGGTGGGCGCTATGCCTTCGGCAACCAGCCGATGATCGGCCAGTGGAACATCGCCCGGCTCGCCGAGGCGATGCTCGCCATCCTCGACGAGGACCAGGACAAGGCGGTGGAGGCGGCGAACGCGGCCGTCGGGCGCTTCATGGAGCGCTTCCAGGAGCACTGGAAAGATGTCATCCGCGCCAAGATCGGGCTCGGCGAGCATGAGGAAGAGGGCGACCAGGCGCTGATCCGCGACCTCCTCATCCTGCTTTACGAGCAGAAGGCCGATTATACGCTGGCCTTCCGCCGGCTGGCGGATGCGGCGGAAGACAGCGGCGGGGATGCCGCGCTCGGCGCGCTGCTCGAAGATCCGGGTGCCCTTGCACCGTGGCTCGCCGTCTGGCGCGAGCGATTGTCGCGGGAGGCAACCTCCCCGCAGGCGCGCACGGCGGCGATGCGCCGGGTCAATCCCGCCTTCATCCCGCGCAACCACAAGGTCGAGGAAGCCCTGACGGAAGCCGTCGATCATGGCGATTTCTCGCTGTTCGAAGCGCTCAACGACGTGCTCGCCCGCCCCTACGAGGACCAGCCGGCCTTTGACGCCTATGCGCAGCCGCCGAAACCGGGCGAGGAGGTGACAGCAACCTTCTGCGGCACATAGGAGAAAACACACCTACAGATTGCTCCGAAACTTGAAATGCGGCAGCATTGAAGCGTCACGCTTGTGCCCTAGTTTCACAAACGTCCCTCCTTGAGCCGGACGTCATGTCGGCATCTCCCCGGCCGGCATAACCACGGAGATCATCATGTTGCTCACGCTGACCGCTGTCCTCTTCACCATCATAGGACTGGTGCTGACGGGCGGAGGCGGGTGGCTGCTGTCGCTCGGCGGCAGCCCCTACTATCTCGTCACCGGCCTTGCCTTCCTCGTCACCGCCGCCTTGCTCTTCCGCCGCTCGGCGGCGGCGCTCTGGCTCTATGCCCTCATCGTCCTCGGCTCGCTCGGCTGGGCGGTCTGGGAGGTCGGCTTCGACTGGTGGCAGCTCGGCCCGCGCGGCGGCGTCATCGTGCTCATCGGCCTGTGGCTAATGCTGCCGGCCATCCGCCGGCCGCTCGGTTTTGCGAGCCCCACCGGCACGCCCTACCCCGCCTCGGCGATGCCGCTTGCCATCGCCGTCCTCGTCGCCATCGCGGTCGCCGGCTACTCGATGACGCAGGACCCGCACGACCTTGCCGGCAGCCTGCCGAAGGAGATCGCCAATGCGACGCCCGCGCTCGGCGGCAACGTGCCGGCCGGCGAATGGCACCAGTACGGCCGCACGCAATACGGCCAGCGCTATTCGCCGCTCGACCAGATCAATGCCGACAACGTCTCCACGCTGAAGGTCGCCTGGCAGTACCAGACCGGCGACGTGAAGCTGCCCGACGACGTTGGCGAGACCACCTACCAGGTGACGCCGCTGAAGGTCGGCGACACGCTCTACATGTGCACCCCGCACAACTGGGCGATCGCGCTCGACGCGGCAAGCGGCAAGGAGAAGTGGAAATACGATTCCAATTCCGGCATGAACCCGGACCGCCAGCACCAGACCTGCCGCGGCGTGACATACTATGCCGATCCGGCCGCCACCGCCGGCACGGCCTGCGCCACCCGCGTCTATCTGCCGACCTCCGACGCCCGGCTGATCGCGCTCGACGCCGAGACCGGCGACGTCTGCACGAGCTTTGCCGAGAACGGCGTGCTGCATCTCGAAAAGGGCATGCCCTACAATCCGGCCGGCTACTACTACTCCACCTCGCCGCCCGTCATCACCGACGGCAAGATCATCATCGGCGGGGCGGTGAACGACAACTATTCCACCAAGGAGCAGTCGGGCGTCATCCGCGCCTTCGACGTCAATTCCGGCGCGCTGGTCTGGAACTGGGATTCCGGCAATCCGGACGTGACGACGCCGCTGCCCGAGGGGCAGGTCTACACCGTCAACTCGCCGAATTCCTGGTCGGTGTTCAGCTATGACGAGGCGCTCGGCCTCGTCTATGTCCCGCTCGGCAACCAGGTGCCGGACCAGCTCGGCATGGGGCGCAGCGAGAATGTGGAGAAGTTCTCCTCCTCCATCGTCGCGCTCGACATCAAGACCGGCGCGCTGCGCTGGGTGCGCCAGACGGTGCATCACGACCTGTGGGACATGGACGTGCCCGCCCAGCCGGCGCTGATCGACATCACCCGGGACGGGGCGACCGTTCCCGCCCTCGTCGGCGCGACCAAGCAGGGCGACATCTACGTGCTCGACCGGCGCACCGGCGAGCCGATCATCCCGGTCAAGGAAGTGCCCGCCCCGACCGGCGCGATCCCGGAGGATTTCTCCGCGCCGACCCAGCCGGTCTCCGACCTCACCTTCATGCCCGATCCGCTGACCGAGAAGAACATGTGGGGCATCACCATGTTCGACCAGATGATGTGCCGCATCGACTTCCTGTCGATGAAATACGAAGGCCGCTACACGCCGCCCTCGCTTGAGGGTACCATCGTCTATCCCGGCAATTTCGGCACGTTCAACTGGGGCTCGGTCGCGGTCGATCCCGAGCGGCAGGTGATGTTCGGCATGCCGACCTACCTCGCCTTCACCTCCCGCCTCGTGCCGCGCGACCAGGTGCCGCCGAAGGGGCAGGACGAGAAGGGCTCCGAACAGGGCCTCAACCGCAACGACGGCGCGCCCTACGGCGTCTATATGGGTCCGTTCCTCGGCCCCCTCGGCATTCCCTGCCAGGCGCCGCCATGGGGCTATGTCGCGGGCGCCGACCTTGCCACCGGCAAGATCGCCTGGAAGCACAAGAACGGCACGGTCATGGACATGACGCCGCTGCCGCTGCCCTTCAAGGTGGGCGTGCCCGGCATCGGCGGCCCGATGATGACCAAGGGCGGCGTCGCCTTCCTCGGTGCGGCGGTGGACGATTACCTGCGCGCCTATGACGTGACCACCGGCCGCCAGCTCTGGGAAGCCCGCCTTCCCGCCGGCGGACAGGCGACGCCCATGACCTACACGGTCGGCGACAAGCAATATGTGCTGATCGTCGCCGGCGGCCACGGCTCGGTGGGCACGAAGCCGGGGGATTACGTGATCGCCTATACGCTGCCGTAGGGGCGGAGGGTTCATCCCCGTCTGCCCTGCCGGGCTTCTCCTCCACAAGGGGCTGCTCGTCAGGGAATTCGGCGCTGCCGCGCGCCCCTCATCCGCCTGCCGGCACCTTCTCCCCGCAAGCGGGGCGAAGGGACTTGGGGCATATGTTTTCCCCACAAAAGCTGTTGTTTGAGCAAAGCCTCGCATCCTGCCCCTTCTCCCCGCCTGCGGGGAGAAGGTCCCGGCAGGGGGATGAGGGGCCTCTCCAACACGAACATATAAGGCTTTAAACCGCCCCACCCCCTCATCCGACCCTACGGGCCACCTTCTCCCCGAGGGGGAGAAGGTGAGAGCGGCAACGTCGTACTCCATGGGCTACAGCCTACCCGGTGAGGATATTCCCGGCAGGACAGAGGAGTGGCCGCGGCAAGCGCATCAACCTTGCCGTGACCACGGAAAGCCCGGTACTGGGTTGCCACCCGACGCCGGTCTTTCCATTATGCCGCCCTGCCCATCCTCCCCGGGAGATTCGCCATGAAAGACGACTGGCGGCTGATCGCCGCGCCGGTGAAGATCATCCTTGCCAATTACGGGCGCGCCTCGCGCGGCCTCCTGGCGCTGGTCGCCGTCATCGTCTTTCTCTCGGCCGTTTCCGCCGTCGCCGCGCCCTATCTCTTCTCGCGCCTCATCGACGCAATGGCCGCCGACCGGCTCGCCGAGGGACTGGCCGCCGGCCTCGTCGTCTATGCCCTGCTCATCGGCATCGCGGCTGCACTGCAGCACATGGTGCAGTATCTCTCCTACATGAGCGCGGAGAACCTCAGCTTCATCGCCAGCACCAGCCTGTTCGACCGGCTGCTGAGGAAGACGGCCGGCTTCTTCGTCGAGCACAACCCGGCCGAGATCGAAGGCGCGCGGCGGCGCGGACAGGGCGCGCTGATGACGCTCATGCAGCTCGGCCTCATCGTCTTCATTCCGGGCACGACGCAGATCGTGCTCGCGCTCGCCATGCTGGGGGCGACGATCAACATGGAGGTCGTGCTGATCGTCATCGTCTACGGCACCGGCTTCGTCGCCCTCACCGCCCTTGCCAACCACCGCACGCGCCGCTTCCTCGACGCGGCCATCGAGGCCGGGCAGGAGAACGCAAAATTCGTCGGCAACGCCATGGCGGCGATGGAGACGCTGCGCCATTTCGGCAGCCACGGCTGGATGCAGGCGCGCTTTGCCGGCAAGGCCCGCGAGGAGCGCGACAACTGGGCCGCCTTCTGCCGCCGCCGCATCGGCTACAGCGCGGTGCTCGGCGCGGGGCTGGCGCTGCAATTCGTCGTCACCTTCCTCCTGCTCCTGCCGCGCTACCGGGCGGGCGAACTCAGCGTCGGCGACCTCGTCCTCTTCAACATGCTGCTGCTCCAGCTCAACATGCCCTTCGAGATGATCGGCCATGCGCTGGACGACGTGGTGCGCGCGCGGGCCTCGCTGCTGCCGCTCGCCCGCATCTGGGCCGCACCGGAGGAAGAGGATGCCGTAACGCCCGGCGGCTTCTTGCCGCGAGACGGCCGCCTCGCCTTCGAGAAGGTCTCCTATGCCCATGAGAACGGCCGGGGCGTCACGGATATCAGCTTTTCGGCGACGCGCGGGCGCATCACCTATCTCGTCGGCGAGACCGGCTCGGGCAAGTCAACGCTGCTGCGCCTCGCCCTCAAATCGCTCAGCCCCGCCTCGGGCCGCATCGCCGTCGACGGCATGGACCTCGAAGCCGTCTCCCAGCGCGACTGGTACGCCGCCGTCGGCATCGTGCCGCAGGAGCCGACGCTGCTCAACGACACGCTCGCCGTCAACATCGCGCTCGGCCGGCCGATGGACCCGGAGCGGCTGCGGCGCGCGGCGGAGAAGGCGGCGATCCTTGCCTTCGTCGAGGCCCTGCCCGACGGTTTCGAGACCATGGTGGGCGAGCGGGGCATGAAGCTCTCCGGCGGCGAGCGCCAGCGCATCGCCATCGCCCGGGCGCTCTATGCCGATCCGCAGTTCCTCTTCCTCGACGAGGCGAGCTCGGCGCTGGACGAGGCGACGGAAGCGGAGATCATGCAGCACATCCGCAGCCTTGCCGGCGACGTGACGATCCTTGCCGTGACGCACCGGAAAGGCGTGATCGCCCCCCTCGACCACGTCGTCACCCTCGGCGCCGGGCACATCGAGAGCGAGACCTGAGACAAGTCTCGCAAAAGCCGCAACCGCTAATGGTTTCCCCAAGGAATTCGAGGGAGCCTTTCATGAAGATCGACGGCAGCATGCTTTCCGCCTATGCGCTCGGCCGGCAGCGGCCCGCCGCCGGCGCTGGCGACAGCCTTTCCAATGGCATGGGCGATGGCGGCGGCGCGTGGAAGCGCAACATCCCGACGGTGGAGACCTCCGCCGCCATGCCTTCCGGCCTTGCCAATGCGCTGTGGGTCAACAAGCAGGAGAAGGCCGAGCGGGAGAGCGAGGGGCTTCTCTCCGATTTCATGGAGCTTTCGAAGATGAACCCAATCGAGCGCCTGCGCAAGGAGCTGCTCGAATCGATGGGCCTCACCGAGGAGAGCCTCGCCGCGCTGCCGCCCGAGCAGCGCGAGGCGATCGAGGAGGAGATTCGCCGCGCCATCAAGGAGCGGCTGGGCATCGACGACAACCAGCAGGCCGGCCCCGCGGAAGGGCAATCCGCGGCCGGCACGGAGGAAGCGAAGGCCTGACCGGCCTTCGCTTTCATCCTTCCTCTTTCCCATGAGAAAGCCAGTTGACAAACGGCGCGAAAGGGAGAATATCGCGACCATGATCAAGAGCACGCACATCGCCGCAACGTATTTTTGGCTGTTCCGATAAGGAGCGGCTGTTCGATCATGTCAACAAGCCGCCATCAGGCGGCTTTGTTGTTTTAGGGCACCTGATGGCACGAAAACCAAGGAGCCCGAAATGCTGAATACCGTCATCAAGCTCGATCCCCACGCCGTCGAACGCCCGCCGATGCTGACCATCCGCGCCGCGCGCCAGGGCGACCTGCAGCAGATCCTCGACATGATCGCGCTGCACGCCGAATGCCACGGCGACACCGCGAAGATCACCGCCGTCGACCTCGACCGCGACCTCTTCGGCACCCATCCCTGGATCACCGCCCTCGTCGCGGAAGCCGGCGGCCGGCTGATCGGCTACGCGCTGTTGGTGCCGATGTACCGCGCCATGGAAGGCGTGCGCGGCATGGAGCTGCACCAGATCTTCGTGCGCGAGGACAATCGCGGCCATGGCATCGGCCGCCATCTCGTTTCCCGCGCCCGCGAGCATGCCCGCATCTCCGGCTGCGGCTACCTCTCGGTGAGCGCGGCGACCGGCAATTTCGGCGCGCACCGCTTCTACGAGCAGATGAACTTCCGCGCCGGCCCGGTGACGGGCATGCGCTACGTCCAGGCATTGGGCTGAACCGACGGAGGCCGGCATGGCGAAGCGACTGGCAATCGTGCTGACGGAAGGCTACGCGGACTGGGAATGCGCCCTGCTGATGGCGACGGCGCGCGGCGACTGCGGGGCGGAGACCGTGGTGCTGACGCTCGGCGGGGCCGACGTCACCTCGCTCGGCGGCCTCGCCGTCAAATCCGCCGGCAAGGCGGAAGCGGCCATGCCCGCCGATTTCGACGTGCTGGTCGTGTGTGGCGGCACGATATGGCAATCCGGCGCGGCGCCCGACCTCTCGGCTCCGGTCGGGCGTTTCGTCGAGGCCGGCAAGCCGGTGGCGGCGATCTGCGACGCCACGCTGGAATTCGCCCGCCTCGGCCTCTTCGATACGCGGGCGCATACCGGCAACTATTCCGGCCAGATCGGCAAGCTCGTTCCGGACTATCGCGGCGCGGCGCATTACCGCGACCAGCCGCAGGCCGTGAACGACCGCGGCGTCATCACCGCCTCCGGCGCGGCACCCGCCACCTTCGCCCGCGAAATCCTCGAGGCCATCGGCCTCGGCTCCTCGGAGTTGCGGGATTATCTGGCGATGTACGGGGATGAGCATGAGGCGGCGAAGGGCTGAGGATTGAGGGCTGGCGCGGAACGCATGTCGGACGACGCAGGAGCGACCGACCGCGCCGCGGAAATGCCCGCCCCGATGGCCGCAGCACCCGACTTTTCGGCATTGTCGCGGCCTGGCGGCATTTCGCCAGCCTGAAGGCATCTCGGCGTGGGCACCCGGCCTGGGGCATTCCGGCTTGGTGGCGGCCATGCCCTGCACGGCGGCAGGAGGCTGCCCACCCCACCCTCCATCGTCATCCTCGGGCTTGCCCCGAGGACCCACGCCCCAAGCTCAGGTCGCGCCGTGACTCATGGATCCTTGGCTCAAGCCCGAGGATGACAAAGGAGAGGTGAGTGTCCCGTCAGGGCGGCAGAGAGGATGCAGCTCGCGTAAGGCCGCGGGCGTTCAGGCTCACGGGGCGTTGAGGCCGCCGGGCGTCGGGCCTACCGGAGACGATTAGGCCCGCCGAACGTTCCGGCCCCCTGAGCGTTCCGCCGACCGAGCGTTCCAGCTCCACCAAACCGTCAAACCCCGTCAGGCCTCGCCCCGAACCGCCAGCCTCCCGCCCAACCCCTCACCGCGCCGGGATCGCCTTCAGGTAGGCGGCGATGGCCTCGCGGTCTTCCTTCGGCAGCAGCGCCATGTTCTTCTGCACGGAGACCATGGCGCCGCCGACGCTGTCGAATTCCGGCGTGAAGCCGGTTTCGAGGTAGTTGACGATATCGCCCGCGCTCCAGCTGCCGAAGCGGCCCTCGACGGGGGTGATATCGGGGACGCGGCCTTCGCCTTCCGGGTTCGGCCCGCCGGCGAGCCACTGGTCGGTCTTCAGGCCGCCCAGCATGTCGCGCGGGGTGTGGCATTCGCCGCAATGGCCCGGCCCCTCGACGAGATACTGACCGTGCCTGATCGTCTCGTCGGCATCGGCGAGCGCCACGCGCGGCGCCTCGTTGAGGTAGAGAAACTTCCAGCCGCCGAGCGCGAGGCGGATGTTGAAGGGGAACGGCAGCTCGTGCCCCGGCGCGACATTGCCGCTCTTCGGCAGGGTCTTCAGATAGGCGTAGAGATCGCCGATGTCCTTCACCGTCATGCGCGCATAGGAGGCGTAGGGGAAGGAGGGATAGAGGTGCTCGCCGTCGCGGCCGGTGCCGCGCTTCATGGCGTCGCCGAATTCCGCCAGTGTCCAGGTCCCGATGCCCGCCGTTTCGTCCGGCGAGATGTTCGGCGCATGGAAGGTGCCGAAGGGGCTCTTCAGCGCGAGCCCTCCGGCCAGCACCAGCTTCTGGTCGTCCGGCGCGCCCGGCGCCGCGTGACAGCTCACGCAGCCGCCCGCATGGAAGATGCGCTCCCCATTGGCAAGGTCCGGCTCGCCGGCGGCGGCCCAGGCCTCGGCCGGAAGCCGCTCGGGCGCCGTCAGGAAGACAAATGCGCCCGCGCCGATCGCGCCGAGCAGCACCACGCCGCCAAGAAGTCTTTTGAGTGCCATGGGTCCTCCCCGCCTGCGCCCGCCCCTTCCGACAAAGAGGCCGCGGCGCATAAACACAAAGGTTCCATCCCGGCGCCCGGCACCGGGACGGTGTTCATTCTTTCGGGATGATCCGGTCCACCGCGGTCATTTCTTGACGCGGTAGACCTCATGACAGCCGCCACAATTGGGGCCGATCGCGCCGAGCGCCGCGACGACACCCGCCTGGTCCGCCGGAAGGCTCGCAAGGGCCGTGTCGGCGGCCGCGCCGAGCTTGGCGGCATGGGCCTTGAAGTCGTCCATCTTTTCCCAGATCGTCGCCTTGGCTTCCGTGTCATGGCCGGTCTCGGAGCCTACGGGGAACTGCTCCGGAAAGGCCTTCGCCACCTCGCTCATCGTGGTCAGCGATGCCTTGACGACCTCCGCATCATAGGGCTTCTCGCCCTTGGCGATGCCGGAAAGCGCGCCCATGGCCCCGCCCACCTTCTTCATCATCTGCTGGCGCACGACCTGCGGCTCGTCCGCCGCCACGACAGCGCCCGCGCCGATGACTGCAAGCGCGGCCGCGGCCGCCAAAGTCCTGAACTTCATGGAGTTCTCCCCGTTGCTGGCGGCCGGCCGGGGCCGCGCCGCCGATTTGCGATGCGCGGCCATGATTGCATTTTAGAAAATCCACGACAGTAAAATCTTTTTGATGCCGACGATGCGCGGAACGCCACGGGCGGCCGCATCTTCAACGTTTCTTGATCTTTTATAAGCACAACTCGGGCATCGACACAGTATCGGTCCGAGGACCACCAGCATGCGGAACGCATTCCTCAAGACCTTGTCCGCCGACCTGCGGCAGATGCTGCCGTTCCATGTCTTCGTGCTCGCGCATATGGCGCTGGTCGTCGGCATCCTCACCTGGCATGCCGATTTCACGGCGGCGGCCTACCTGCAATATGCCGCGCAATTCGGCCCGGTCTATTTCCTGGGGCTTCCGGCCATTCTCCTCCTCGGCAAGCTCGTTGCCGGCGTGTTCCGCAACCCGAAGGCGCCGCTCGCCTGGGTGACGCTGCCGGCGCCCGCGCTGCTCGGCCATCTGGCCGGCGCCGCCGCCGTCTTCGGCTCCGTCATCCTCTTCATGGGCTCGTTCACGACGTTCAAGACGATGATGCCGGCCCTGAGGAACGGCTTTCCCTACGACCGCGTGCAGGCCGACCTGGATGCCCTGCTCTTCGGCGGCGTCGATCCCGGGCCGCGGCTGATGGCGCTCTTCGGCAATCCGCATATCCTCTCCATCCTCGAATGGAACTATTCCGTCGCCTGGACGGCCTTCGCCTTCGTGCCGCTCTTCTTCATCGTGCTGCGCGCAAGGGGCGCTGTCCGCCTGCGCTATTGCCTCGGCTTCGCCCTCGTCTGGGCGGTACTCGGCAATCTTCTCGCCTGCCTCTTTCTTTCCGCCGGTCCCGCCTTCTACGGGCACGTCACCGGCGATGCCGCGCGCTTCGCGGCGCAGTTGCGGATGCTCGACAATGGCGTCGTGGCGGCCTTCCAGACCTATCTGTGGCAGAACCATCTTCAGGACGTCGCGGGGCTCGGGACGGGCATTTCCGCCTTCCCGAGCGTCCATGTCGGCGTCACGATGATGAACGCCCTCTTCCTGCGGGAATTCAGCCGCACCGCAGGCCTGCTCGGCTTTGCCTATGTCTTCGTCATCCTCATGAGCTCGGCGCTCTTCGGCTGGCACTACCTGATCGACGGCTATACCTCCATATTGGTCGTCCTTCTCCTGCATGTCGTGCTGAAGCGCCTGTTCGCGGCACGGTCCGCGGCACCGGCCGAAGGCCTCAAACCGTCCCCCAGCCCCGCCATACCGTGACCACGGCGATCACGACGAGCAGCACGCCCGCCGCGCGGCCGACGAGGCGGGTGGCGGCGGGACTGCCGACGAGCACGGCGCGGCTCTTGGCGGCGGCCAATGCGAGGCCGCCATAGACGGCAAGCTGCGTCGCCCAGATCATCAGCAGCATGACGAGCGTCTGGCGCCAGAGCGGCCCGAATTCCGGGCGCAGGAACTGCGGGAAGACGGCGAGCATGAAGAGATAGGCCTTGGGGTTCATGAGGCTCGTCAGCGCGCCCTGGCGGAAGCGCGTGGCAAGGCCGCGCCGCTCGAGGCCATCGACCTCGCCGATGACGATGGAACTGCGGAAGAGCTGCCAGCCGATGAAGGCGACATAGGCCGCGCCCAGCACCAGCAGCCCGTTGAAGAGTTTCGGCGCGAAATGCAGCAGCATGCCGACGCCGAGGGCGGCATAGAGCGTGTGCACCAGACCGCCCGCCATGATGCCGAAGGTCGCCGAGAGCCCCGCCCTGCGGCCGCCGGAGAGCGCGCTGGCCAGCACGAAGACCATGTCCATGCCCGGCACGATGACGATGCCGGAGACGAGCAGGAAGAAGAGCCAGAGGTTTTCGCTATAGGTCATGTCAGTTGGCCGTTGCCTTTTGCCGCGCCGCAGCCCTATGCTGCCTTTTATTTCAAGCGCTTGAGGCGTGCTATAGCGAAAGCCAACTGACAGGGATGTGTCAGTTGTGACGGAGAAAACCATGCGCAAGGCATCCCGGCTCTTCGAGATCATCCAGATTCTCAGGCTCGCCCGCCAGCCGGTGACCGCCGCCGGGATCGCCGAACGGCTGGAGGTGACGGCGCGCTCGATCTACCGCGACATCGCCGCGCTGCAGGCGATGCGCGTGCCGGTCGAGGGCGAGCGCGGCATCGGCTATATCCTGCGCCCCGGCTTCGACCTGCCGCCGCTGATGTTCACCATCGAGGAGACGGAGGCCGTGGTGCTGGCGCTCGCCCTTCTGGAGCGCACAGGGGACGCGGAGCTGAAGGCGGCCGCCAGAAGGGTGGGCGAGAAGATCGCCGGCGCCGTGCCGCCGCCGCTGCGCCAGACGCTTTCCGCCCGCGCGCTGCACGCCTGGGGCACCGCGCCGCGCCAGCCCGAGGGCATTGACCTTGCCACGGTGCGCCGGGCGATCCGCGACGAGGAGAAGCTGCTCATCGACTACCGCGACGAATATGCCCGCGCCACCGAGCGCACCATCCGCCCCATCGCGCTCATCTACTATTCGGAAACGGCGAACATCGTCGCCTGGTGCGAGCTGCGCCGGGCCATCCGCAATTTCCGCGCCGACCGGGTGGAGGCCTGCGAAGCGACGGGCGGACATTTCCGCGGCGAAGGCGACGGGCTGCGGCAGATCTGGATTTCCGGCTGGGCGGAGAACCGGGCGGCGGCGGGTTCCTAAGCGTTTCACGCATTCCGGACGCAAAGCCGCGATGCACTTTTGCGGGAATTGCCCTATTCCGGCCATTCCTCGCGCGGCCATTGCCGCGCAGTATGGATGACGCGCAGGATGAACAGGGTCTCCCGCCCCTCGGCCATCTCCATGCAGTAGGCGAGAACATAGGGAAGACCGCTCACCGATTTCTCGTAGGTGCCGCCGACCCGGCCCGGCCGGCCGACGGCGCGTTCGCCCAAAAGGACCGCCGCCGCATCGATCCGCGCGGCAACCGAGCGTGCCGCTGCGGGATCGTCCTTCGCGATGTGGCGGACCTGCTGCTTCAGGTCATCGAGGGCCGCGCGGGACCATCGGACGGGACGCTTCACGACCGGTCGCGCTCAGCCGTATCGATCGCGGAGGCGAGTTCGGACATGGCTTCCTCGTGCGAAACCGTCCGCCCCTTGCGAACGTCCTCAAGGCCTTCGCTGATGCCCTCTACGATCGCCAGTTCCCTGGCGACATAGGCCGAGACCGCCTCGGCGGCGAGGAAGGAGCGGCTGCGGCGCGTGTCCGCCGCCAGCCTGTCGAGCTTTTCCTTGATGTCGGTGCTGACGCGGATCGTCATCGTCTTGCTGCTCATGGTGGCCATCCGTACTGGTTTGTGTACATGCCAGCACAATATCACACATCGGATGAAATTGAAGAACCCGTTCCTTTCGGCAGCTGGAGAAGAAGGCTCGCCAAACAAAAACCCCGGCCGTTTCCGACCGGGGTTTTCGAAATCCGATAAGCCGAAGGCTTACTTCGTTGCGGCTTCGTAGCGCTCCAGGACGTAATCCCAGTTGATCAGGCTGTCGACGAAGGCTTCGAGGTACTTCGGGCGGGCGTTGCGGTAGTCGATGTAGTAGGAGTGTTCCCATACGTCGACGCCGAGGATCGGTTCCGCGCCGTGGACCAGCGGGTTTTCGCCGTTCGGGGTCTTGGAGATGGCGAGCTTGCCGTCCTTGACGGAGAGCCAGGCCCAGCCGGAGCCGAACTGCGTGGTGCCGGCGGCGACGAAATCGGCCTTGAACTTGTCATAGCCGCCTAGATCGCTGTCGATGGCCTTCTGCAACGCGCCCGGCAGGCTCTTGCCGCCGCCGCCCTTCTTCATCCACTTCCAGAAATGGACGTGGTTGTAGTGCTGGCCGGCATTGTTGAAGAGGCCTTGGTTGGTGCCATAGGACTTCTTGACGATCTCTTCGAGGGAGAGGTTCGCAAGGCCTGCTTCCTCCGCCAGCTTGTTGCCGTTGTCGACATAGGCCTTGTGGTGCTTGTCGTGGTGATATTCGAGGGTCTCGCGCGACATGAAGGGCGCGAGCGCGTCGTAATCGTAGGGAAGCGGCGGAAGTTCGAAAGCCATGATGGTGTCTCCTCTTTGTTTGCCGCAATTCCGAAGGCGGGCCGGTTTCCCGGCCAATGCTGGAATTGCTCTGGCGACGGAATTTTGTGAAGGAAATCCGTGAGCGGAACATAGGAGCGGCAACCGGAAGAGGCAACCGCCCGCCTTCCAAATTTTCCTGACATGCGGCAAAATCCTTCCCGTTTCGCCTGCCGGATCAAGGGCGGACGGAACCCCTTTCCGATTCGCGGCGTTTCGCCCTTCCCGCCAACCCGGAGCCCTCCATGCGCATCATCCCCTTTTCCGCCCTCGCCCTCTCGCTTGCCGCCGCCGACGCCCATGCCTCTTCCTCCGATGCCTGGGAGGAATTCCGCGCGGATGTGGAGAAAAGCTGCCTTGCCAGCCTGCCGGAGGTGCTGGGAACGCCGAACGTCTTCGTCGAGCCGACCGGCACGCAATCCTTCGGCATCGCGGCGATCGAGGGGCTTTCGCCGGAATCGAAGAGCCAGATCACCTATGTCTGCATCTACGACAAGCAGAAGAAGACGGTGGAAGTCTCCCCGCCGATCGCCGCGGAATTCCTGCATGTGGTGCGGGAAAGCGAGCGCGAGGCGGCGGCCAGAAAACGGGCCGAGACGGGGGATAATACGACGCAGGATGCGGCGGGGCAGGAATAGGAACCCATCGGGGAGCTGCACTTTCCTGCACTCCTCCCGCTGCCTAACATCCTCCGGGCACCACGTCTCCTCCGTCATGGTCGGGCTTGAGCCGACCGTCTACCGGGACGCCGCGGATCGTGGATCCTCGGGTCAAGCCCGAGGATGACGCAGGAGGAGAGGGAGCGCGCGATTGAAGGCACGCTACCTGTGCCGCACCGCTCTATTGGGGAGGTCGCCTCTCCTGCCCCTCCGTCACTCTCGGCCTCGGGCCGAGGGTCAAAGCCGGCCCTGAGGCCGGCCCCCTTCATTCACGCATCGCCGTTCGAATGCGCCCAGTCGAAGTAGAGGTCGCGGGCCTTGGCGGTGATGGGGCCGTGAGGAAGGTCGCGGTCCTCGAAGCGGGTGACGGGGACGACCTTGGAGTAGTTGCCGGAGGTGAAGATCTCGTCGGCAGCTGCAAAGTCGGCCGGGGTGAGCGTGGTCTCGACCACGTCGAAGCCCGCGTCCCGCAAAAGGCCGATGACGCGGCTGCGCGTGATGCCGGCAAGGAAGGTGTGGTTGGCGGCGGGGGTGAAGACGACGCCGTCGCGCACCATGAAGATGTTGGACGAGGCGGTCTCGGCGACATTGCCCAGCATGTCGCGCACCAGCGCGTTGTCGAAGCCACGCTTCTTGGCCTCCACCAGCATGCGGGCATTGTTCGGGTAGAGGCAGCCGGCCTTGGCATCCGTCGGCATGCATTCCACCGTCGGGCGGCGGAAGGGCGAGACGGTGAGCGAGGAGCGGGCGTTCGGATCGCCCAGCGAGGCTTCGAACAGGCAGAGCGCGAAGCGGGTGGAGCCCGCATCCGGCGCGACGACGCTGATCGGCGAGCCGTGCTCGGCCCAGTACATCGGCTTGATATAGATCGCCGTCCTGCCGTCGAATTTCTTGACGCCTTCCCAGGCAAGCGCCTCGATCTCTTCCGGGGAGACGGTCGCCGCAAGGCCCAGCGCCTCGGCGGAGCGGTTGATGCGCCGGCAATGCAGGTCGAGGTCCGGCGCGATGCCATCGAACCAGCGCGCGCCGTCGAAGACGGTCGAGCCGAGCCACATGGCATGCGAGGTGGGGCCGATGAGCGGCGGGTTGCCGGAAATCCATTCGCCGTCCACGAAGGTCCAGGTGGCGGAGCGCGGTGAGGTATCGACTGGCATGTTTCAAACTCCTTCCAGAGCATTTCCGGCAAAGGGCGGAGCGGTTCGGCGTCCGCCAATGCGAAGAACCAAAGAGCCGGAGCGGTTTCGCGGTTCGCGAGAAAAGCGGAAATGCCCTGGCCCATCAAGGCCCGACCGGGATAAGCGGTCAAGTCGCCCCTGCCTTCCGCCAGAGCGCGCCGCATGTCCATTCAAGATGTTGAATGGGTGCATCAGGTCTTGTCATAGATGGCCCGGTTGAGGGCCTTCCGGGTGCATGCGATAGAAGAGCAAAAGGGAGACGGCCATGCGCGCGATGTACTACGAAGCCTTTGAAGCGAAACCGGATATCCGCGTCCTGCCGGATCCGACGCCGACGCCCGGCGGCGTGGTGATCAAGGTCGAGGCGACGGGGCTTTGCCGCAGCGACTGGCACGGCTGGATGGGTCACGATCCCGATATCCGGCTGCCGCATGTGCCGGGGCACGAGCTCGCCGGCACGGTGGCGGCGGTCGGCAAGGCCGTTACCCGCTTCCGCGAGGGCGAGCGCGTGACCGTGCCCTTCGTCTCCGGCTGCGGCCATTGCGGCGAGTGCCGCTCCGGCAATCAGCAGGTTTGCGAAGAACAGTTCCAGCCGGGCTTCACCCATTGGGGGTCCTTCGCCGAATATGTCGCCATCGACCATGCCGACCAGAACCTCGTGCACCTGCCGGAAGCCATCGACTATGCCACGGCCGCCAGCCTCGGCTGCCGCTTCGCCACCTCCTTCCGCGCAGTGGTGGACCAGGCGCGGGTGACGGGCGGGGAATGGGTGGCGGTGCATGGCTGCGGGGGCGTCGGCCTCTCGGCCATCATGATTGCCGCCGCGCTCGGCGCCAACCCCATCGCGATCGACATCTCCCCCGAGAAGCTGGATTTCGCGAAGAAGATGGGCGCGGTCGCGGCGATCAATGCCCGCGCGGTGACCGATGTCGCCGAGGCGGTGCGGGAGATCACCGGCGGCGGGGCGCATGCCTCCGTCGACGCGCTGGGCTCGCCCGTCACCTGCTTCAATTCCATCAAGAATTTGCGGCGGCGCGGGCGGCATGTGCAGGTGGGGCTGATGCTGGCCGATCATGCGACGCCGCAGATCCCCATGGCGCAGGTCATCGGCCATGAGCTGGAGATCTATGGCAGCCACGGCATGCAGGCCTGGCGCTACGATGCCATGCTGGCGATGATCGAAAGCGGCAAACTTGCGCCGCAGAAGCTGATCGGCCGGCATATCGGGCTGGAGGAGGCGGTGCCGGCGCTGATGGCGATGGACCGGGCGACGGATCTGGGGATCAGCGTGATTACGCGGTTCTGAAGGGTGGTGGGCTTGGCTCACCCCCCTCTGGCCTGCCGGCCATCTCCCCCACAAGGAGGGAGATCGGCAAGAAGTGAGAACCTCGCTCAATCAGCGACGTTGAAGATAGGCGAAACGTCGCTCCATCCAATCTCCCCCCTTGTGGGGGAGATGGCCGGCAGGCCAGAGGGGGGTACCCCACCCGATACGAACAATTGACATTCGCCGCCCGATAACCGCCAATCGACGGCAAGAGTGCAGGAGAATCGCAGCCATGTCCCATGCCGCCTATGTGTTCGACGCCTATGGCACGCTGTTCGACGTGCATGCGGCGGTGCGGCGTCATGCGGGGGATGTGGGGCCGAACTACCAGATCTTTTCCGAGATCTGGCGCGCCAAGCAGCTCGAATATTCCTGGACTCGGGCGCTGATGGGCGCCTATGCGGATTTCTGGCAGCTCACCGAACAGGCGCTCGACTATACGTTCCAGCGCATCGGCGGCGTCGATCCCTCTCTGCGGCAAAAACTGCTCGACGCCTACTGGAAGCTCGATTGCTACCCGGAAGTGCCGGCCGTCCTGAAGGCGCTGAAGCAGCGCGGCGCGCATATCGCCATCCTTTCCAACGGCTCGCCCGCCATGCTCGCCTCGGCGGTGAAGAATGCGGCGCTCGACACCGTGATCGACGACATCTTCTCGGTGGATGCGCTGAAGACCTACAAGACCGCCCCGGCCGTCTACGATCTGGTGACGACGAACTACCGGCTCTATCCGAATGCCGTCTCCTTCCAGTCCTCCAACCGCTGGGACATTGCCGGGGCGACGAAATTCGGCTTCCGCACCGTCTGGATCAACCGGTCCAACATGCCGGACGAATATTTCGACCTCGGCCCGTCCCTGATCCTGCCTTCGCTGGAGAGCCTGTAAGATGGCCTGGTCCGCCGCGCAGTACCTGAAATTCGAGGACGAGCGCACGCGCCCGGCCGCCGACCTTCTCGCCCAGGTGCCCGCCGATCTCAGGGCCGGCACGGTCTATGACCTCGGCTGCGGCCCCGGCAATTCGACGGAGCTGCTGGTCAGGCGCTTCCCCGGCCGGGGCGTGCGCGGCGTCGACAGCGCGGCGGACATGCTGAAGGCGGCGCGCCAGCGCCTGCCGGGCGTGGATTTCGTCGAATGCGACCTTGCCAAATGGCAGCCGCCGGAGCCGGCCGCCCTGCTCTTCGCCAATGCCGTCTTCCAGTGGCTGCCCGATCATGTGGCGCTGATGACGCGGCTGATGGACGGCCTTCGCCCCGGCGGCGTTCTGGCCGTGCAGATGCCGGACAATCTTTCCGAACCCTCGCATCTCCTGATGGAGGAAAGCGCGCTGGCCGGTCCCTGGCACAGCGCCTTTGCCGAGGGTACGCCACGCCGCAAGCCGTTGCCCGGCCCCGCCGCCTATTTCGATGCGCTCGGGCCGAAGGCGGCGCGTGTCGACGTCTGGCACACCGCCTACAACCACCCGATGCCGGATGCGGCGGCCATCGTCGAATGGGTCAAGGGCACGGGGCTGCGCCCCTATCTCGACCGCATCCCGGCGCAAGAGCGCGACGGCTTCCTTGCGGATTACGAGGCGCGCATCGGCAAGGCCTACCGGCCGATGGCGGACGGGCGGAGGTTGCTGCGCTTCCCGCGGCTCTTCATCATCGCCGTGAAGGCCTGAACCTCATATCTTCTCCACGAGAAAATCGATGAAGGCGCGGATGCGTGCGGCCAGATGCTCGTGGCCGGCGAAGACGGCGTGCACGATCTCGATATCACCGGGATTGAAGGCCTCCAGCACCGGCACCAGCGTGCCGGCGGCGATGTCGGGCTCGACATGGAAGCGGCCGATGCGGCCGATGCCAAGGCCGTCGAGGCAGAGCTGGCGCAGGATCGCTCCGCTGGAGACCAGCATGTTGCCCGTGATCTCATAGGGCTCGGTGGCGCCGTCCTCCGACAGGAAGGGCCAGTCGTCCATGCTGCGGCGGAAGTTGAAGCGCAGGCAATTGTGGGCGGCGAGATCGGCGGGGTGCTGCGGGGTGCCGTGCCTTGCGAGATAATCCGGCGAGGCGATGACGACCTTGCGGCTTTCCAGCAGCTTGCGCGCCTTCAGCGAGGAGTCGCGTAGCGGCCCGGAGCGGATGGCGACGTCGGTGCGCTCGCCGATCACGTCGATCACCCCGTCCGTCAGCGTCAGGTCCAGCTCGATCTCCGGGTAGAGCGCCAGGAAGGCCGGCAGCAGCGGCAGGATGTAGCGCTCGCCGAAGCCCACCGACGCGTTGACCCGAAGCGGGCCGCGCGGCACGACCTTCGCGCCCTCGGCGACGATCCGCTCCGTCTCTGCAATCTCCGACAGGATGCGCCGCGCCCGGCCGAGATAGACCTCGCCCTCCGGCGTCAATTCCAGCCGGCGCGTGGTGCGCACGAGAAGCCGCGCGCCGAGCCGGTCCTCGATGCGGGTGACGAGCTTGCTGACGGCGGAGGGCGACAGGCGCAGCTTGCGACCCGCGGCGGAAAAGCTCTTCAGCTCCGCCGCCAGCACGAAGACCTCCATTTCGCCAGCCCGGTTGTCCATGCGCCACCTGTGAATTGACTTCACATATGCTTATCCACTACTCCCGATTAACGCGCAAGTGGCCCTGCCCCATATTCCGCCCCGAACCTGATCACCCACCAACAGGACGCCCGGCCACCGGGCGCGGGGATTGAACCATGCCACTTGCCCTCCTTGCCCTGACCGTCGCGGCCTATGCGATCGGCACCACGGAATTCGTGATCGTCGGCCTGCTGCCGACCGTCGCCTCCGACCTCCACATCACCCTGCCGCTCGCCGGCCTTATCGTTTCCGTCTATGCGCTCGGCGTGACTTTCGGCGCGCCCGTTTTGACGGCGCTTACCGGAAAGCTCGGCCGCAAGCCGCTGCTGCTCGGCCTCATGGCCCTCTTCATCGCCGGCAACGCGCTGGCAGCGCTCGCGCCGAGCTACGGCATGCTGCTTTCCGGCCGGGTGCTGTCGGCCTTCGCGCATGGCGTCTTCTTCTCCGTCGGCGCCACCATCGCGGCCGATCTCGTCGCGCCGGACAAGCGCGCCTCCGCCATCGCCATGATGTTCATGGGGCTGACGGTCGCCATCGTCACCGGCGTGCCGCTCGGCACCTTCATCGGCCAGACCTTCGGCTGGCGCGCCACCTTCTGGGCCGTGGCCGGCCTTGGCCTCGTCGCCTTCGCGGCCATCGCCCTCCTGCTGCCGGCGAACCTCAAGCGCGAGGAGCCGGCCGGCCTCATGGAACAGATGCGCGTGCTCGGCTCCGGCCGGCTGCTGATCGTCTTCGCCATGACGGCGCTCGGCTATGGCGGCACCTTCGTGACGTTCACCTTCCTCTCGCCGCTGCTGCAGCAGGTCACCGGCCTTTCCGAAAGTACGGTCAGCCTCGTGCTGGTGCTCTATGGCGCAGCCATCGCGCTCGGCAATGTCGTCGGCGGCAAGGTGGCGGACCGCGATCCCGTCCGGGCGCTCGTCGTGCTCTTCGCCCTGCAGGCCGCCGTGCTGGTGCTCTTCACCTTCACCGCCCCCTCGCCGGCCCTCGCGCTCGTCACGCTCGCCGCGCTTGGGTTCCTGTCCTTCGCCAACGTGCCGGGCCTCCAGCTCTATGTCGTCGCCATGGCGCAGCGCCACCGCCCGGCCGCCGTCGACGTCGCCTCGGCGCTCAACATCGCCGCCTTCAACCTCGGGATTGCAGCCGGCGCATGGATCGGCGGCCTGGTCGTCGCCTCCCCGCTCGGCCTCGGCGCAACGCCGTGGGTCGGCGCCATCCTCGTTGCCGGCGCGCTCGGCCTGACCCTTGCCAGCGGCGCGCTCGACCGGCGCGAGCGCGGCCAGCCGGATGCCGCCTGCCAGCCCGCCTGAAACCCTTCGACCGCCGGGGCGTTCCTCCAAAGAGCTCCGGCGGGCCACCAACCTCACAAGGAGAAAAACCCATGAAAACCGTCAGGGCCAATGGCGCCCATATTCCCCAGCTCGGCTTCGGCACGTTCCGCATGCCCGAAGCCGAGGTAATTTCGATCCTGCCGAAGGCGCTCCAGAGCGGCTTCAACCATGTCGATACCGCCCAGATCTACGAGAACGAGGCCGCCGTCGGCGAGGCCATCCAGACATCCGGCATCGCCCGCGACAGCATCTTCCTCACCACCAAGGTCTGGGTCGGCAATTACGGCAGGGACCGCTTCGCTGCCTCCGTCGAGGAAAGCCTGAAGAAGCTGAAGACCGACCATGTCGATCTCCTCCTCCTGCACTGGCCGAACGAGGCCGTGCCGCTCGAGGTGCAGATCGGCGAACTCAACGCCGTGCGCGAGCGGGGTCTTGCCAGGCACATCGGCGTCAGCAATTTCAACACGGCGCTGATGGCCGAGGCCGTGCGCCTCAGCGCTGCGCCGCTTGCCACCAATCAGGTCGAATACCATCCCTATCTCGACCAGATGAAGGTGCTGGAGGCTGCGGAGACCTATGGCATGGCGCTGACCGCCTATTACGCCATGGCCGACGGCAAGGTCCCGAACGATCCGGTGCTCAAGGAAATCGGCGCAGCGCACGGCAAGTCGGCGGCGCAGGTCGCGCTGCGCTGGCTGATGCAGCAGCCGGACGTCGTCGCCCTCACCAAGACCGCAACGGACAGCCGGCTTGCCGAAAACCTCGCCATCTTCGACTTCGTGCTGACGCCCGGCGAGATGATGCGCATCCACAAGCTCGCCCACCCGGACGGCCGCATCGTCAGTCCCGACGGGCTTGCTCCGGCATGGGACAAGGCGGCGTAAGAGGCACGCCTTACTTGAAAATCCCCTTCTCCTCTCGGGGAGAAGGGGACCCGAAGGGTCGGATGCGGAGGCTTTTCTCACCATCCGGCTTTTGCGCATCATGAATCCCGCCTGCGGTGTCCCCTCATCCGCCTGCCGGCACCTTCTCCCCGAGGGGAGAAGCGGATGTGGACCGATTTGCCCTATGGCGATGCCCTCGCCGCCCCTCGGGCCGGCTTCCCAAAGGCCCGCCGGGCGGATATGGGTGATGTGCCGCGCCGCGAGCGGCTGGGAGCCCTTCATGCAGACCTCGTCCCCGACCGTCTTTGCGCCGGACTGGCCGGCCATTGCCGCCGTCATTCTCGGCGTCACCGCCTTTTCCGTGGCGCAGGGGCTCACCTATCCGCTGATCTCGCTGACGCTGGAATCGCGCGGCTATTCGCCGGCGCTGATCGGGGTCAACGCGCTCGCCTTCGCCGGCGGGCTTGCCGCCTCGACGCTGCTGCTCGGCAGCCTCACCGCGCGCTGGCGGGCCGACCGGCTGATCATCGCCAGCCTCGTCGGCTGCTCGCTCTGCCTTGCCACCTTCGCCGCCTCCACCTCCTTCGCCGTGTGGCTCGGCGCCCGCTTCCTGCTCGGCTTCTTCGCCAGCCTCATCTTCATGCTCGGCGAGGCCTGGCTGAGCGCCGCCTGCCCGGACCGGCTGCGCGGCCGGATCTCCGGCGCCTACGGGGCGGGCATGTGCGCCGGCTTCGCCGCGGGGCCGCTCGCCATTCCGCTGCTCGGCAGCGAGGGCGGGCTCGGTTTCGCGCTGACGGCGGTCTATCTCGCCATCGTCGCCTTCGCGACCGGCATGCTGATGTTCTCGACGCGGACGGTGCCGGAGCCCTCCTCGACGGGTGCCGTCTTCCGCTTCTTCCGGGCAGCACCCCTGCTCGTCGGCATGGTCTTCGTCTTCGGCTTCGCCGATATCGCGGCGATCTCCGCCATGCCAGTCTATTTCGTGAAGATGGGCTACAGCCAGGCCTTCGCCGCCGTCAGCGTGACGGTGCTCGCCCTGCCGACCGCCATCGCCCAGCCCTTCATCGGCCTGATGCTCGACAAGCTGCCGCGCGAGCGGGTGGCGCTGAGCGCCGTGACGGTCGCTGCCGCGAGCTATCTCATCCTGCCGTCGATGGAATCGGAAATCGCGATCCTCGCCGTCTTCGCGCTGATGGGCACGGCGACCTTCTCGCTCTATACCTGCGCACTCACCATGCTGGGCGAGCGCTACAACGGCGCGATGCTGGTGGCCGGCAGCGCAGCCTTCGCGCTCGCCTATGCGGCGGGCAGCGGCGCGGGCTCCAGCGTCACCGGCGCGATCATGGAGGCCGGCGGGCCGAAAGCCGGGCCGCTCTCGGTCGGCCTCGGCCTTGCCATCTTCACCGCGGCGCTGGTTCTGGCGCGGCGGCAATCGCGCCCCTAGAACGGAACCTCAACCATGAAAAACTATGGCGCCCTGAAGCTCGGCCTGGATGAAAACCAGTCCCTTCTCATGAAGCACCACGGCTACTACCGCGAGGCGATCCGCGACCGCTTTTGGTACGATGATCCGCAACCGGTTCGCTTCGGTGCGCTCGGACCGCCGCAGGCCGAGATCGATCTGGCAGCCATGACGCTTGTCGTGGACAAGGACCAATGCAACGAGCACGGCTACTGGCTGCCGCATCCGGACCTGCGCCCGCATATCGTCCGACAGGCGGCAAACCATGTCGACCGGTTGAAGCGCCTGGCGGACGGCACCGCCGGCAATCCGGGCTTCGCGCATTTCCACAGCGCCTTCGACGCAAGTCTCGAGGCATACGAGATCAACGATACGGTACGCCTTGGCCGCGATCTCTATCCCGGCGGGGCTCTTTCCATCGCCAAGGCGACCTATCTCGACCAGATCGGCACCAACATGCTGGCGGACCGGCCGGTCGAGCCACCCGCGGAGCGGCGACGCACCAGCCCGCTGGCGGGGCGCACCTGCCGGGAACTCGATACCCTCGATAACGGAAGACTGAAACCGCTCGACGACTGCATCCAGGCAAATACGATCGGTGTCGCGACCGTCGCGGTGGACCGGGACAATCGCATCATTGCCCGCTTCCGCAAGGCAAATGGCACCGGCAGCCGACCGGATCTTCCGCAGAAACGGCTGGGTGCGATGCCGGAAGGCTGGCACTGCTTCTCTTCCGGCGTGCTGGAATGGAGCGATATTGCCGAGGCCGCAGCGGAGGCCTCGGCGGAAAAGTTCTGCGCCGGCCTTATGGAAGGCATGCGGCGCGAGATCTGGTACGAGACCGGCTTTGCCCGCGATTCGGACGAGTACTCGATCGTGCCCTATGCCTTCGCGCGCGAACTCAAGCGACCGGGCAAGCCGCAATTCTTCTTCCTTACCAAATTCCATCGGATGCGGGCCGAGGACGTCTGCGCATGCGTAGAGGAGAGCTATCGCGCAAGCCGCATTCGCGAGGCGGGGGAATATGGCGCGCCCGAGCAGACAGGCCTCCAGAAGGTCGCGCGGCTCCTGCTGCGCAGTTGGCGGCCGCCACCCGGCTTCTGGATCATCGAACCCAAGGGGCGGAGCGGCCTCGACCAAGCCATGCTCCGCAGAATTTCCGACGAAGGGCATGAGGACCAGACGTTGACCTACGAGCTCTACGGCGCGCTCTATCTTCTACGCAATCAGGACATTTCGTCCTTTTTCGGGGAGCGATAATGCTGTTTCGTCAGGTGTTTTTCAGCCGCGGCGCCGGCATGTACCGCTTTCGGCCGTTGCGCAGCACTCTCTTCACGCTCGCCGTCTGCATCGTCTTCCTTCTTGCCTGGGAAGCCGTCGGCGCACCGGCGTCTTTTTCTGACGGCGCATGGTTGCTGCTGGTTCTGGTGCCGATCACCCTCCTCTACCAGATCGCGATGGTGGCATTGGGCCTTCAGGGGGTCATCGGCGCACCGCGCGCAATGGGACGCAAGGGCTTTGCGCTGCCCTCGATCTTCGAAGACCGGCCGGGCAACCGATCGGCCCTACCGGTCGTGCTCAGTCTGATCGCCAGTCTCTATTGCGCGAGCGCGGCATTGCTATTGCCCTTCACCGCAATCACCTTCAACGGTGATGGCTGTGCCGAATGGACTGCCGCGCTCTATCGCTTCCTGCTGCTGGTGGTGAATCTGGTGCCGGGCTACGACGCCTGCATCGAAATGCCGCCGCTGCTTTACCGCACTGCCCGCTTCATCATCAATGTCATGATTGCCGGCGCTCTCATTGCCCGCCTGCCGGATCTGATCCGTAGCAAGCCCTCCCGCGAGGCGCCCTGAGCAGGACGAGGAATGGCACCGCGCCCGATAAAGGACGCGGCGCCGGATATTCTTGTCAGACGAACTGGCTGAGCCCCGGAACCGAGGCGACGACTTCGTCGACCACGTCGCTGCCGGCATGTTCGCGGGCGACCGCGATGGTTTCCTTGGCAAGGCCGGTGATTTCGCCCATGCCGAGGCCCTGGCTCATCAGCTGCTGGCCGAGGCCCATGACGCCGCCACCGGCGCCGAGGGCGCTCATCAGGCCGCCGAGCAGGCCCTTGCCCTCGCCTTCGCCATTATACTGGGCGACGAGGTCGGAGGCGCCGGGAATGGCCTCGATCATCTTCGCGACCGGGCCATCGGCCGCCTCGCGCTGCAGGAAACCGAGCATCATGCCGATCGCCTTTTCGGCAAGGGCGGCATCGATGCCGACGGCATCGGCAACGCGGGAGACGAGATCGTTCATGGAAAATCCTCCGAAGGAATTGACGTTAACGTCAAGGTAAATGAATTCGCCGGCAAACTCAAGCGAGCCCGGCGCGCTTTCCCATCTTGAACCCGCCATGGCAAGGCCTTGAAAGCGTGTTGTTTGCCTGCCGGACTATCCTTATAAACTGAGCACGACGATTCAATGAAAACATCGCCGCGGCGACGCCTTGCCGCGAATCGCAGAACCGGCAGCCCAAGGAGTTTCAACGTGGCGGATTCCATTCTTCAAGACGGAAAACTCTATATCGGCACCAGCCGCAAGCCGGACGTTACGAACAACAAGCCCGAATATCTGGAGCTGAAGTTCGGCAATCGCCACGGCCTCGTCACCGGCGCGACCGGCACCGGCAAGACCGTGACGCTGCAGATCCTCGCCGAGGGTTTTTCCAATGCGGGCGTGCCCGTCTTCTGCGCCGACGTGAAGGGCGACCTTTCCGGCATCGGCGCGATGGGCGAGGCCAAGGACTTCCTGGAAAAGCGCGCCCAGCAGATCGGGCTCGAACCCTACGACTTCCAGGAGTTCCCGGTGATCTTCTGGGACCTCTTCGGCGAGAAGGGCCACCGGGTGCGCACCACCATCTCCGAGATGGGGCCGCTCCTGCTGTCGCGCCTGATGAACGCGACGGACGCGCAGGAAGGCGTCATCAACATCGCCTTCAAGATCGCCGACCAGGGCGGCCTGCCGCTGCTCGACCTGAAGGATCTTCAGGCGCTGCTCAACTATATGGGCGAGAACGCCTCGGCGCTTTCCAACCAGTTCGGCTTCATCTCAAAGGCCTCCGTCGGCTCGATCCAGCGCGAGCTGCTGATCCTCGAGCAGCAGGGCGCCGTGCAGTTCTTCGGCGAGCCGGCGCTGAAGATTTCCGACATCATGCGCACGACCAATGACGGGCGCGGCGCGATCTCGGTGCTCGCCGCCGACAAGCTGATGATGAACCCGCGGCTCTACGGCACGTTCCTGCTCTGGATGCTCTCCGAGCTCTTCGAGGTGCTGCCGGAAGTGGGCGATCCGGAAAAGCCGAAGCTCGTCTTCTTCTTCGACGAGGCGCACCTGCTCTTCAACGATGCGCCCAAGGTGCTGATCGAGCGCGTCGAGCAGGTGGTGCGCCTCATCCGCTCGAAGGGCGTCGGCGTCTATTTCGTCACGCAGAACCCGCTCGACGTGCCGGAAACCGTGCTCGCGCAGCTCGGCAACCGCGTGCAGCATGCGCTGCGCGCCTATACGCCGCGCGAGCAGAAGGCGGTGAAGACCGCCGCCGACACATTCCGCCCCAACCCGGATTTCGACTGCGCCACCGTCATCACCCAGCTCGGCACCGGCGAGGCGCTGGTCTCCACGCTCGAAGGCAAGGGCGCACCCTCCATGGTGGAGCGCACCCTCGTCCGCCCGCCGGCCTCGCGCCTCGGGCCGATCAGCGATGCCGAGCGGCAGGACATCATGAAGGTCAGTCCCGTCGCCGGCCTCTACGACGAGGATTTCGACCGCGAATCGGCCTACGAAATCCTGATGGCCCGCGCCAAGAAGGCGGCCGACGCCGCCGCGCAGCAGGCCGAGGCCGACCAGGCCAGCCAGCAGCCCTCCGGCGGCAGCCGCTGGACGCTGCCCGGCTTCGGCGACGAGGAACCGGCCGCTCCCAAGCAGGCCAAGCCGCGTGCGGGCTACCAGCGCGAGACGGTGGCGGAAGCGGCGATGAAATCCGTCGCCCGCACGGTGGCCTCCTCGCTCGGGCGGGCGCTGGTGCGGGGGATTCTGGGGAGCCTGCGGCGGTAGGCTGCGAGGTCTGGCAGGCCCCTCATCCGCCTGCCGGCAACTTCTCCCCGCAAGCGGGGAGAAGGGATTTGTGGCGCTGCCGCATTCCGGCTTCATCGGCGCGATTTTTGGGAGACCGGCAGCATCCCGCCGCTTGCGAGGTGGTGGCGGCGATTGGTCGTAAGCGCGGCCGGATAGCCCCTCATCCGCCTGCCGGCACCTTCTCCCCGCAGGCGGGGAGAAGGGACATGTAGGACTGCCGCGTTCTTCTCTCATCCGTCCGATTTGCAGGAAACCGGTGCGGCATTCCCCTTCTCCCCGCCTGCGGGGAGAAGGTCGCGGCAGCGGGATGAGGGGCGGCGGCGTTGCCAATGGCTGCATCCGGTGCTACCCATACCCCGTTCGCAACACGAAAGAGAGGGCTGTGCCGTGAAGTTCGGCTTCCTGCCACATCGCACACATGGCCCTGATCTTGCCCTGCAAATGCGTTTGCAGGGCTGATCGGAACGAACACACTTTCTCTTCTGGTCTGCCCTATCCGGCGATGCGGCCTTGCGCCCGCATCAACGCCCCTGCCCTTCCGCGCGCCTGACGGCTGACGCCGCGCCGCGAGGGTCATGAAGACCAGAGAATTCCCATGTCGCTCATCAATATCCGTGCGCTCGGCGTCACGCTGTCCACCGACCTCTTCGCCAATCTCAACCTCTCCATCGCCGCCGGCGACCGCATCGGTCTCGTCGCCGCCAACGGGCGCGGCAAATCCACGCTGCTGAAATGCATCACCGGCGCCTTCGAGCCGACGACGGGCGAGATCACCCGCGCCCGCGGCCTCACCATCGGGCATATGGAGCAGAACCTTCCCGCCGGCCTCGAAAGGCTCACCTTCCGCGAGGCGGTGCTGGACGCCCTTTCGCCCGAGCAGCAGGAGAGCGAGGGCTGGCGCGCCGATGTGACGCTGGAGGAGCTCGAGGTGCCCGAGGTGCTGCGCGAGCGGCCGCTGGCGGCGCTGAGCGGTGGATGGCAGCGCATCGCGCTCGTCGCCCGCGTGCGCGTCGGCGAGCCGGACGTGCTGCTGCTCGACGAGCCGACCAACCATCTCGACCTCGAAAAGATCGCCCGGATGGAAAACTGGCTCGGCACTCTGCCGCGCGACATGCCGGTCGTCCTCTCCAGCCACGACCGCGCCTTCCTCGATGCCGTGACGAACCGCATGCTCTTCCTGCGCCCCGAGCGCTCGCAGCTCTTCGCGCTGCCCTATTCCCGCGCCCGTGCAGCGCTGGACGAGGCGGACGCGGCGGAGGAGCGGCGCTTCGAGAAGGACATGAAGACCGCCCAGCAGCTTCGCCAGCAGGCGGCCAAGCTCAACAACATCGGCATCAATTCCGGCAGCGACCTTCTCGTGGTCAAGACCAAGCAGCTCAAGGCCCGGGCCGAGCGGATCGAGGAGGCGGCCAAGCCGGCCCATCTGGAGCGTTCGGCCGGCGCGATCCGCCTCGCCAATCGCGGCACCCATGCCAAGGTGCTGGTGACGCTGGAGGATTCGGCGGTGGACACGCCGGACGGCACGCTTCTCTTCCGTACGGGCCAAAAATTCATCTGCCAGGGCGACCGTATCGTGCTGCTCGGTCTCAACGGCACCGGCAAGACGCGGCTGGTGCGGCGGCTGCGGCAGGCGATCGAGGGCGCGGGCGAGCCCGGCATCAGGCCGACGCCCTCGCTGGTGCTCGGCTATGGCGACCAGGCGCTGTCCGACCTTTCGGACGGGGAAACGCCGCATGGCACGATCATCCACCGCTTCGACGTGGGCGACCAGCGGGCGCGCAGCCTGCTCGCCGGCGCGGGCTTTTCCGTCGAGATGCAGGGGCGGCCGGTCGGGCAGCTTTCCGGCGGGCAGAAGGCGCGGCTCGGCATGCTGGTGCTGCGGCTCGCCAACCCGAACTTCTACCTGCTGGACGAGCCGACCAACCATCTCGACATCGAGGGGCAGGAGGCGCTGGAGCGGGAACTGACGGCGCAGGAGGCAAGCTGCCTCTTCGTCTCGCACGACCGCGCCTTCGTGCGGGCGGTGGCGAACCGCTTCTGGCTGATCGAGAAGCGCAAGCTGATCGAGGTGGACGGGCCGGAGGGCTTCTTTGCGGAGACGGCGATGCTGGCGTGAGCGGGACTGGTTTCGCGAAATTCACCCCTTTCTTTCGTCATGCTCGGGCTTGTCCCGAGCATCTGCTACCGTCGCGGTTTTTCGACGCGTCGGCAGATCCTCGGCACAAGGCCGAGGATGACGCCGGTGAGCGGGGCAAGGGTTGTCAGCAGCCCGGGCGTCGCTGGGCAGAGAGGTGGAAAGGCCCCGCTTCACCCGATACGTGGGTCCCCGCGAAAATCCTCGCGGGAAAAGCCGATGCGTCTTGGCGGGTGGTCGCAGAGGGCCTGCACGCCGAGGGGGGAGAGGCGGATGCGCCAGGTCTGGCGCTCCACCGGCCGCGGTTCGGCGAAGCCGGCGGCTATCAGCAGGGCCATGTTGGTGCCGGCGGCGGGATCGCGCACCGAGCGGTAGAGGATGGCGGCGATGCCGCCCTGCCGCGCGCCGTCGGCCAGCGACTGGCAGGCGGCGTAGTCGGTCGGGTGCGTCCAGTGCGCGGCGTCGCGGTCGAGCGGCGGCAGGGTGAGGTCGATGGCGCTTTGCGTCGCGACGGCAGCGCGGAAGGCGGTGTAGTCGGCGGCGTTGCCCGGCAGCGGCGTTGCCGGCGATTCGGCAAAGAACAGCAGGCGGTAGAAGGCCATCTCGGCGAGCGCCGTCTCCACCGTCAGTGCCGCATAGTAGACGCCGAGCGTGCGCCCCGCCCGGCGGAAGCGCGAGCCGTGCGGATAGACGGCGCCGTAGCGGAAGGGCGTGGCCAGCAGATAGTCGAGCCCGGCGCATTCGGGCGGCAGGAGCGGCTTGCTCTCTTCCAGCAGGTCTTCGAGAAGCGCCTGCTCATCCAGCGTATCGACGAGCTTCAGGGTCGAGACGCGGTGCTGCGCCTCGACGAACCGCCAGACGCCGCCCTTGAAAGGCCGCGCCTCAGACGAGAGCGCGGCGGGCGTCCAGATAGGCAAGGACATCGACAAGGCCGGCAATGGAGACGATACGATCGACGGGGCGGGCGCCGAGCACGGTGTTGTCCGCCGTCATCCAGGCGCGGGCGACGCGCTCGTCGCCGCCGGTGATGGCATCGAGCGAGCGGAAGAGACGCACGAGCAGCACGGCAAGCTCGAAGGGCTTGGTGCCGCGCTCCAGCAGCACGTCCTGCCGCTTCAGCCGCGAGACCGTCGCCTCCGAAACGCCGATGACCGCCGAGAGGATGCGCGCCGTCAGCCCCAGCCCGTCCGCCGCGCGCACGGTCGCCTTGGTGAGCACGGTGCCTTCGGCATTGGCTTGCAAGAGGGGTTTGCGCTGCATGGGGCGATCTCCTTTCATGGGAAACAATATAGGCTTTATATTTCCCATGACAAGATGCGATCTGGCCTCACGCCACCCGGACGTAGCTCGTCATGCCGGTCTTCTGATGCTCGATGATATGGCAATGGAACACCCAGTCGCCGGGATTGTCGGCGACAAGGGCGAGCTGCACCTTCTCGTCCGGCAGGATGAGGTAGGTATCGGTGAAATGCGGGCGGACGGCCTGCTTGTTGGAGTTCATCGGCCGGAAGGCGAGGCCGTGCAGGTGCAGCGGGTGGACCTGCGGCGTCGGGTTCTCGACGTTGAAGACATAGGTCCGGCCCGTCTTCATCTCGGCGAGCGGAGCGGTCGGGTCGCCCGTGTCGTCCGCCCACGGCACCTTGTTGATGGCCCAGAAATTATAGCCGAGCGAGCCGCAGATGCCGTCCTTCGGCCGTTCCTCCGCCGAGGCGCTGAGGATGAAGGGAAGCTGCGTGGCGGCGGACAGATCGGGCTCGGCCATGGGATTGGCGGCCAGCGCCGGCAGGTCCCGAATATCCCGCTTCAGCGAGGCGCCGGTGGCGCGGAAGGTGGCGAGCGTGGCCGGCTTCGTGCCGCGCAGGTCCTTGAGGGCCGCGACCGCGCCTTCGCCGTCCGGCATGCGCAGCACGAGATCGAGGCGCTGGCCGGGGCCGACCAGGAGATGGTCCAGCGCGAAGCGCTCGGCCACGGGATTGCCGTCGGCGGCGATGACCTCGGCCTCCGCCCCTTCTACGACGAGGGCGAGGATGCGGGTGACGTCGGTGGCGGCAAGGCGCAGGCGCACGAGGCCGCCGGCCGGCGCGTCATATTGCGGCTCCCGGCGCCAGTTGGCGGTGCGAACGGTGCCGAAGGTGCCGGCGCGGGCGGCATCGCGCGGGCGGAACTGGGCGATGAACTGCCCGTCGCCACCGAGCCGCCAGTCGCGAAGGTTCAGCACGATCTCGGCGTCGAAGACCGGATCGGCCGCGTCCTCCACGACGACGAGGCCGGCAAGGCCGCGGCCCATCTGCTCCAGCGTGTTGCAATGGGGATGGTACCAGAAGGTGCCGGCATCGGGCGGGGTGAAGGCATAGTCGAAGCCGTCGCCGCCATAGACATAGGGCTGCGTGAGGAAGGGCACGCCGTCCATCCGGTTGTCGATGCGAAGGCCGTGCCAGTGGATCGTCGTCGGCTCGTCCAGTTTGTTGTCGAGGCGCAGGTTGAAGAGTTCGCCGCGGCGCATGCGCAGCACCGGCGGGATCTCCGCCTCGCCATAGGTCATGGCGCCCTTCGTCGGGCCCTTGTCGGTGATCAGCGCCTCGGCGCGGCGGGCGACGAGCGGCATGGCGGCCTTCGCGCTGGCAATGCCGCCGAAATACCCGGCAAGGCCGAGCCCGCCGGCATAGGCCCCGGCGGCAAGAGTGCTCTTCAACAGCGTGCGGCGTGTCAGCATGGCGGTCCCTCCGGGTATGTGACCCGTTTCTAAACCTGAGGACGGCGCTCATCAATAAGCATGCCGCGACCAGATTGCCGCAGGCTCAATGCTTGCCGTTGCGGTCCTTCTCGGGCGCGGCGAGCTTATTGAAGAAGAAGGAGGTGCGCAGCAGGGTGCGGAAGCGGCGGCGCCGCTCCCCGGCCGGCACGGCGGGGCGCGCGGTCATGCGCAGCGCCGTATAGGCCATGAAGGCGACGAGCACGACGGCGGTATAGAGGAAGAGCGCCTGCGGCCCGAGGAACTGCAGGAGGACGGAGGCGAAGAGCGGCCCGATGATCGCCCCGCAGGACCAGAAGAACAGCATGCCGGCCGAGACCAGCGCATGCTCGCCCTCGCCCGCATGATCGTTGGCATGGGCCGAGCACAGCGAATAGAGCGGCATGGCGAAGGCGCCGAAGACGAAGATGCCGACGAGGTTCTTCCATTCGTCGCCGCCGGCGAAGAGGGCGAGGTACAGCGCGGCGAATGTCGAGCCGAGCGTGGCGAAGAGGATGACGAGGCGCCGGTCGAGCCGGTCGGAATAGATGCCGAGCGGATATTGCAGCACGACGCCGCCGACGATGCCGGCGCTCATGAAGCTGGCGATCGCCGTCACCGACAGGCCGATATCGTGGGCGTAGATCGGCCCGAGATTGCGGAAGGCCGCATTGGTGAGGCCGACGACGATGCAGCCGACGGTGGCGAGCGGCGAGATGTTCCAGAGCTTCTTCACATCGAAGCGGATCGCCTCCGGCACGGTGGGGCTGGAGCGGTCGGCAAGCGAGATCGGCACCAGCGAGAGCGACAGCGCCATGGCGATGATGGCGAAAATCTCGAAGCCGCCGACGCCGACGCCGGGAATGACATATTGCGCCGCCGTGACCGAGCCGAGGTCGACGAGGCGGTAGACGGAGAGCGTGCGCGCCCGGTTGGCATTGGTGACGGCGGCGTTCAGCCAGCTTTCGACCGTGGCGAAGAGGCTGGCGAAGCAGACGCCGGCGACGAGGCGCATCAGGAACCAGAAGACCGGATCGATGACCAGCACCATGGCGATGGCCGAGGCCGAAGCGATGGCCGCCATGGCCGAGAAGGTGCGGATATGGCCGATGGCGCGCAGCACGCGCGTCACATAGATGCAGCCGATGGCGAAGCCGATGGAATAGCCCGCGCCGACGAAGCCGATGACGGAGGTGGAAAAGCCCTCGTCGGACGCCCGCAGCGCGATGAACGTGCCCTGCAGCCCGTTGCCCCCGATCAGGATGCCTGCGGTCACGAGAAGGGGAATCAGCGGGCGAATCGTGGACATGCGGCCACTATGGCGAAGGTTTTGCGGAAAGGGAGAGGGAAAGCGGCGGGGGATGCGGAAATCGTATGCAACGGCGGCGGATGCCATACCCCCCTCTGCCCTGCCGGGCATCTCCCCCACAAGGGGGGAGATCGGCAAGACGCGAAAACCTTGCTCAATCAGCAACGCTGGAGATGGGCGAGACGGTGCTCCATCCAATCTCCCCCCGTGTGGGGGAGATGCCCGGCAGGGCAGAGGGGGGTGGCATCCGCAGATCCGCCCTCCTTCCCTCACCCCTCCAGCAAATCCGTCATGACCCGCAGATGGTCGGCCGCCAGGGGCTTTTCGAAATAGCTCTTCACGAAGCTGTATTGCAGGGCGCGCTCGCGGTCCTTGCCGAGATGCGAGCTGGTGAGCATGGCGACGACGGGGGCGTGGACCTCGAACTCCTCGGCATAGCGGTCGAGGAACTCGAAACCGTTCATGACCGGCATGTTGATGTCGAGGATGATGGCGTCGGGCGTTTCAACGCGCAGCGCATCCAGCGCCTCCGTGCCGTCGAAGGCCTTGGTGACGCGGATCGACGGATCGAACTTGCGGATCGTGTATTCGCAGATGAACTGGTCGTTCTCGTCATCGTCGACGACGAGAATGGAGGTGATCTTCATTCTATTCCCCATCGGGCAGTTCCACGATGAAGCGGCTGCCCTTATCCCTTGCTTCGTAAAGTGCGGTCCCGCCGAGGGATTCCGCGGTCTTCTTCAAAATATAGAGGCCGAGCCCGCTGCCGAAGGAACGGTTCGGGTGCAGCCGTTTGAACATCTGGAACAACAAATGGCGGCTGGCGGGCGGAACGCCCAGACCGTTGTCCTCCACCGACAGCCGCAGCCTGCCGGCATAGCGGAAGGCGCGGATATCGATCGCCGGCTCGGCTTCCTTCGGATCGTGATATTTGACCGCGTTGGACAGCATGTTGCCGACGACGACCTGGAATTTCGACGGCTTGCTGACGATTGTCAATTCTGGCGGCACATGATTTTCGATGCGGATGCGCCGGACGTCGTCGAGATGCGACAGGGCATCGACCGCCTCGCTAACGAGCGCGCGCAGGCCCACCGGCCGATCCTCCTCTTCCAAAAGGCGGGTGCGCGTGACGGTGATGATGTTCTGGATCAGGTGGTCGAGGCGGCGGAAATTGCCTTCCATGCGCTGGAGCATCTCGCCGAGCCCGGCCATGTCGCCCTCCGCCATCATCTCGCGCGAAATGCCGAGCAGGCCGAGCGAGGAGGCGATCGGCGAACGCAGGTCGTGCGAGGTGCGGTAGGCGAATTCCTCCAGCTCGGCATTCGCCTCGATCAGCGCCTGCTCGTTCGCCTTGCGCTCGGAAATGTCGCGCACGATGCCGCTGTAGATCGTCGCGCCGTTCAGCTCCACCCGCGCGACGGCAAGGTCGAGCGGGAAGACCGTGCCGTCGCGGCGCCGGCCCTCCACCTCGCGGCCGACGCCGATGATCTTCGCCTCGCCGGTGCGGCGGTAGCTGGAAAGATAGCCGTCGTGCTCGCCGTGATAGGGCTCGGGCATCAGCATCTTCACGTTCCGCCCGACCACCTCCTCCGGCGCATAGCCGAAGATGCGCGTGCAGGCGGCGTTGACGGAAAGGACGATGCCGCGCTCGTCGATGGTGACGATGCCGTCCACCGCATTGTCGATGATGGCGGCAAGGCGGGCGCGGCTTTCGGCAAGCTCGCCGGCCATGCGGCGCGCCCGGCGCGAGGAGAGATAGAGATGGGCGATCAGTGCGCTGTAGAGCGCGCCGGAAATCAGGACGAGCGAGGACAGCGTCGAGCGGGCGGTGTTGTCGCTGCTGGAGAAGGTGATGCCGAAGGCCTTCTCGTAGCGCGCCAGCTCGTAATAGGTCATGGCGAGCAGCAGGAGATAGGTGCCGAGGCCGAGCGCGCCGGCCAGCGCAATCCGGTGGTAGCCGGTCGTCTCCGCGCCCACGAAGACCAGCACGAGGCCGAGCGCGACGAAGCAGCTCGCGCTCTGGAAGGACATGCGCGTATAGCGCACCCAGTCATGGGCGAAATCGAGCGCGATGGCATAGCCGATCAGCGCGGCCGCCGCGATGATGACGCAGGCCATGCCGAGCGCCACCTGCAGCATCCCGCTCCTGCCCTGCAGCGCGCGTTGCAGGAAGGCAAGGCCTGCCAGCATGAAGCACAGCGCGGTATTGGGCGCGATGCGGCCGGGCCGGCTGGTGCCGATATCGACGAAGGGCCGGTCGAGCAGCGTGTCGATGCCCGCATCGATGCCGAAGAGGTGCTGGGCGAGCGCCAGCGCGCCGTAGACGAAGACCATGAGGAAGAGCGCGGCCGGAAGACGCCGGAAACCGCGGCCGGCCAGAAGCACGGCGGACCCCATGGCGGTGAAGGCGAGCGCCGCATTGAACTTCATGCCGAAAAGAGCGGGATAGCGCGCGGCGAGCGCCGCCGGCTCGGCGAGCCACAGCGTCAACATGACGACACCGACCGCGACGCACCAAAGGCCCGCCGCGACACTCGCCTTCTGCCAGGACCCCTGCCCGTTCACCCCTGCCCCCTTGGCGCTTGCGACGCCGCGCGGACCTTAACCCGAAGGCCTTGCAGGGTGAAGAGGCGAAAAACTACCCCTATGCCGCGTCGTCGCGCCTGTCCGTGCCCTCGAGCCGCCCGGCCAGCGCCTGCAGCTCGACCGTAAGCGATTGCAGCGCCTCGATGGAACAGCCCGTCGCCTTGCCGATCGCCATGCGGATGGCGACAGCCTCGCTCTGCATGGCGCGGCCCTTGTCGGTGAGGGTGACGAGGACCTGCCGCTCGTCGGCCTTGTCGCGGGCGCGGTGGATGTAGCCCGCCGCCTCCAGGCGCTTGAGCAGCGGCGAGAGCGTGCCGGAATCGAGCCCCAGCGTCTCGCCGAGCGCCTTGACCGTGCGGCCATCCTCCTCCCACAGCGTCATCAGCGCGATATATTGCGGATAGGTGAGGCCATAGGGGTCGAGCAGCGGCTTGTATGTGCGGTTGAGCGCATGGGCCGCGGAATAGACGGCGAAACAGAGCTGCTGGTCGAGGGCCAGCATGCCCGGCGCAATGTCGTTCGTCTCAGCTTCGTCACGTTTGTCGCTCATGCTGCCATTCTCGCATAAACGGCCGAAATTGCAATTTGCAAAATCATATTGCGCGCAATCTAGTTTTGCGCTATCAAATAGCCATCATCAACGACGACAGGAAGGAGACAAACATGCCCATTCTCTACAGGACCAAGGCTTCCGCAACGGGCGGCCGCGCCGGCCATGGCGCAACGGAAGACGGCACCGTCGACGTGACGCTGACCGTGCCGAAGGAACTCGGCGGCGACGGCGCGTCCGGCGCGAACCCGGAAAAGCTCTTCGCGGTCGGCTATTCCGCCTGCTTCCTCGGCGCGCTGAAATTCGTCGCCGGCAAGGAAAAGGTGAAGATCCCGGATGACGCGAAAGTCACCGCGACGGTCGGCATCGGCCCGCGCGAGGACGGCGGCGGCTTCGGCATCGAGGCGGCGCTCGAAGTCTCCGCCCCCGGCGTCGACAAGGCCGTGCTGGAAGACCTCATCAAGAAGGCCCACGTCGTCTGCCCCTACAGCCACGCCACCCGCGGCAATCTCGACGTCAAGACCACGGTCGCCTGACGCTTCCCTGCCCCGACCGGAACGAAAGGCCGTCCGCCCCGCGGGCGGCCTTTCTGTTTCCGGGGAAACAGCGGGCGGCGAGGCGCCGTGGGACATTCGGATCACCGGACGAGAGAGGCTCGTCCGAACTGATCGGGAGAGACCCATGCGCAAGATCATCGTTTCGGCCGCCATCGCGGCCGTCGCCGCCATTTCCTTCGCTGCCCCTTCCCAAGCCGGCTACTACGGCTACGGCCACAAGCCGCATTGCTTCATCAAGAAGGTGAAGTCCTACGACGACTACGGCAACGTCATCATCAGGAAGTTTAAGGTCTGCAAGTAGTCCCGCGTATGCTGACCTTCGAAAGGGCCCGGATGTGCCTGCATCCGGGCCTTTCGCGTGTAACCGGTCTTGCCGCGCCGCCTCCGGCGCAAGTTTTTGATTGTGGCAAAAGGGTGGAACGTCTAAAGCTGCCCGATCAAAAATTTCAAGAAAAGCCCGCCAGAGCCGCCTATGCAGATCATCGAGACAACCGCAGCCCTTCGCGACGCCTGTGAGACGCTCGCCCGTTCCGAGTATCTGACGATCGACACGGAGTTCCTGCGGGAGACGACGTTCTGGCCGGAGCTCTGCCTGATCCAGCTCGCCGGTCCCGAGACCGAGGTGATCGTCGATCCGCTCGCCAAGGGCCTCGACCTGCAGCCGTTCTTCGAGCTGATGGCGAACCCCGCCGTGCTGAAGGTGTTCCACGCCGCCCGGCAGGACATCGAGATCATCTTCAACCGCGGCGGGCTGATCCCGCATCCGATCTTCGACACGCAGGTCGCCGCCATGGTCTGCGGCTTCGGCGACAGCGTTTCCTACGACCAGCTCGTGCAGAAGATCAAGGGCGTGCATATCGACAAGTCCTCGCGCTTCACCGACTGGAGCCGCCGGCCGCTCACCGACAAGCAGCTCGAATACGCGCTCGCCGACGTGACGCACCTGCGCGACGTCTATCTGGCGCTCAAGGAGAAGCTGGAAAGCGCCGGCCGCTCGCTGTGGCTGACCGAGGAAATGGCGGTGCTGGAATCGCGCGATACCTACGACCTGCATCCGGACGACGCCTGGCGGCGCCTCAAGATGCGCGTCAAGAAGCCGATGGAGCTGGCCGTCCTGCAGAAGGTCGCCGCCTGGCGCGAACGCGAGGCGCGCGCGCGCAACGTGCCGCGCTCGCGCATCCTCAAGGACGACACGATCTACGAGATCGCCCAGCAGCAGCCCGCCGATGCCGAGGCGCTCGCGCGCCTTCGCACCATTCCCAAGGGCTGGGAGCGCTCGCAGTCGGGCGCCGCCCTGCTCGAGGCCATCGGCGAGGCGCTCGCCATTCCCAAGGCCGACCTGCCGCGCCTGCCGCGCCAGAACCATGTGCCGGAGGGCGCGGCCGCCGCCAGCGAGATGCTGAAGGTGCTCCTCAAGATCGTCGCGGAAAAGCAGGGCGTCGCCGCCAAGATCATCGCCAATTCCGACGACCTCGAAAAGATCGCCGTCGATGGCGAAGCCGCCGACGTCGCCGCCCTCCACGGCTGGCGCCGCGACCTCTTCGGCGAGACCGCCCTCAACCTCATCGGCGGCAAGGTGGCCTTGCGCTTCGTCGACCGCAAGATCGAGGCGGTGGAGCTTTAAGCCCTGCGCCGCGCGTGCTCGACAAGGTAGCGGGTCGCAAGACCGATATGCCGCGGGATCGGCTTGTCCTTGCGGTAGGAGGCAACGAGGCGGCGCGAGACTTCGAGCGCCGCCGCCATGCCATCCAGCGACATGCCGAGCTGGTCCATTGCCGCCCTGAAATCCGCATTCTCGAAATCGTCGGATGGCAGCGCCTCGATCCAGACCGCCGAGCATTCGAGGTCGTCCCCCGGCCAGACCAACGCATCCCCCTCCTCGCTGACGGCGAGCACGCGAAAGAGCGCATCGTCCTGCCGAAGCGGGATGAAGATGCGCCGGCTTTCCAGCATCGGGCCGAGATCGACCACCTTGCTCGCCCCGTCACGCCAGACAACGCGCACGCGCCGGCCATCAAGCGCCTCGGCTTTCATGATGCGCGGCAAAGGCCGGCCCACGGAAATGATGTCATCGTTCATTGAGACGGCGCCACTCACGTTCCAGCAACTCCCTGTTTTCCAAGGCCCAGCGGCACGCCAGATCATAGGACCGGCGGTCGATCGAGCCTGACAGAACCGCAAGATCGGCAATCCGCACCAGCGCTTCATGTTCCGGCGTCAGGATGTGGAAATGCGGCGGGTTATGGTCGTCGGCGAACATGCGGATCTTCAAGTTTCCGAACATGAAGAGTGTCGGCACATCCAATTCCAGCGATAAAATAGTGCACTCGGCGCACTAAATCAACGATATAGTGCACCGAGTGCACTTCCTTGTCCAGCCTAGGCGTGCAGCTTCGCGCCCTTCGTGATCCGATCGACGGTTTTCTTCTCGGCGTGAAGGGCGATGCCGACGATTTTTGCGTCGTCCGGGCCGAACTTTTCGAAGACGGCGCGGTTGGCGGCGTCGTGGCCGGTGGCGAACATTTCCTCGATATAGACGGAGGCCGGCACCTCGCGCTCCAGCGCGCGGGCGTGGATCTTCGCGAGAGTCGCGCCGTCTGCCGCCAGCACGATGACGGGCTGGACGCTGAGGGCATTGTAGACATTGCCCCGCGCATCGCGGTAGGCTTCGCCGATCAGCTCCGGCTTCCGGCCGATGATGCCGCCGGACAGGAAGGCGGTGACGTTGAGCTTCTGCCACACCTCCAGATCCTCGCGCAGCACCACGGCGAACTTGGTATCGAACATGCAGGTATTCTCCCGGGAAAAGGCCGCGGACCATTCCGCGGCCAATGCGATAGCAGGCGCGCTCGACGATCCGCTTGAACGTTCGTGCGAGGAGAAGGACCGCATCGTCGTCGCGCCGGAGCTTGCCGGCATCGAGCGCATCGAGGCGCGCTTCCGCGGCAAGGGGTTCGAGCCGCACCGGCACGATACCTATGCGCTCGGCGTCACCATGGCCGGCATCCAGACCTTCCGCTATCGCGGCGAGGCGCGTTTCAGCCCGCCCGGCAACGTGATCGTGCTGCATCCCGACGAGCTGCATGACGGCGGCGCGGGCACCGAGGAAGGCCTCACCTACCGCATGATCTACATCCCGCCGGAGCGCTTCCTGCCGGCGACGGCCGGGCGCGGGCGGACGCTGCCCTTCGTCGCCGCGCCCGTCGTCGACGATCCGCGCCTTGCGGGCCTGCTGCTCGACGCCATCGGCAGCATGGACGAGACGATCGAGCCGCTGAAGCTGGACGAGATCGTCGGGGAGATCGCGAGTGCCCTCCTCGACCATGCCGGGGCACCGCAGGCACGAGCGGGGCGGCTGGCGCGGCCGGAAGTGCAGCGGGCCTGCGATTTCCTGCGCGGGAACCTTTCCCGGCAGGTCGGCTCCGCGGAGCTGGAGGCGGTGACGGGGCTCGACCGTTTCGCGCTTTCCCGCCAGTTCCGCCAGCTCCTCGGCACCAGCCCGCACCGCTATCTCGTCATGCGGCGGCTGGAGCGGGCGAAAGCGCTGATCACGGCCGGCGAGACCATCGCGGAAGCGGCCTTCGCCAGCGGCTTTGCCGACCAGGCGCATCTCAACCGGCACTTCAAGAAGGCGCTCGGCATGACGCCCGGGCGCTTCGCGGCGCTGGCCGCCGGGCACCGGAACTGATCCCTAGAGCATTTCCAGCAAAAGTGCGAAGCGGTTTTGCGTTCGGAAACGCGGCAAAACAAAGAGGTCACGAAAGCGATACCCAACTGTCAAGCCGCGGTCATGCGCGACGCCTATCAAGCGGCGTCGCTTCGCCGACCCGTTTTGCAAACCCATGGGGATTTTCATGACCAGGCACCTTTTCGCCACCGCCGCGCTCGCGCTGTTGACGTCCACCGCAACCTTCGCCGCGGACAAGGAATTTCCGGCCACGCTGAAGGCCCACGCGATCCTTCCGGCCAACACGATCCTCGCCGCGCCGGCCGATGCCGCCGACTACCTGAAGACCTCCGGCAAGTTCACCACGCCCGACCGCAAGCGCACCGAGGCCCTCGGCAGCATCATGGGCAAGGACGGCGTGCGCGAAACCGGCCTTTCGCTGCCCTTCGACGGCCAGCCGATGCAGGGCTTCTCCGGCATCAAGGCCATGGAGGACGGCACGTTCTGGACGCTCTCGGATAACGGCTTCGGCAACAAGCTGAACTCGACCGACGCCATGCTGATGATCCATCATGTGCGCTTCGACTGGGACAAGGGCACGATGGAGCCGATCAAGACCGTCTTCCTTTCCGATCCCGACAGGAAGGCACCCTTCCCGATCGTCATGGAAGGCGCGGCGACGCGCTACCTCACGGGCGGCGACTTCGACGTCGAATCCATCCAGCCGGTGGCGGACGGTTTCTGGATCGGCGAGGAATTCGGCCCCTATATCCTGAAATTCGACCTCGACGGCAAGCTGACGGATGTCATCGCCACCGAAGTCGACGGCAAGCCGGTGACCTCGCCGGACAACCCGACGCTTGCCGTGCAGGCCGATCCCTCCAAGAAAATGCCGGCCTTCAACCTCAAGCGCTCCGGCGGCTATGAGGGCCTTGCCCTGTCGAAGGACGGCGCGAAGCTCTATGGCCTGCTCGAAGGCCCGATCTGGCTCGACGGCGAGAGCGTCGAACAGGCCGAAGGCCGCCCGGCGCTACGCATCATCGAGCTCGACGTCGCCTCCAAGGCATGGACGGGCCGGAGCTGGCTCTATCCGCTTTCAGAAGGCGGCGAGGCGATCGGCGACTTCAACATGCTGGACGCGACGACCGCCCTGGTGATCGAGCGCGACAACGGCGCGGGCACCGCCGACAAGGCCTGCGCCGATCCGAAGGACCCGAAGCCGGATTGCTTCGCCCCCGCCTCGAAGGTCAAGCGCATCTACAAGATCGCCATGACCGACGAGAACGCCGGCAAGGCCGTGCGCAAGATCGGCTATATCGACCTCCTCAAGATCGCCGACCCCGACAACAGGAAGCGCCAGGGCGGCGGCGAAGGCTTCTACGACATGCCCTTCGTCACCATCGAGAATGTCGACCGCGTGGACGACACGCATATTATCGTCGGCAACGACAATAACCTGCCCTTCTCCGCCGGCCGCGCGCTGGACAAGGCGGACGACAACGAGTTCGTGCTGCTGGAAGTGGGCGAGTTCCTGAAGGCCGAATGATCGGAGAGCGGGCCGCATCCTCCTTCTCCCCGCCTGCGGGGAGAAGGGGCAGGAGGCGCCGCCGTCTTGCTGCAAGTGACGATCCGGGGAGAAGAATTTCCGCTACCGCGGATCGACCAGCCGCAGGATCAACTGGTGCACGTTGCCGCCCTCGCTCATCTCGACCTGGTCGAAATCGCGGCTGCGGGCGCGCTGGGCGTTGGAGAGTTCGCCGAGGCGGGCCTGCAGTTGCGGGCGGATCTTCCGGCAGTCCGGGTCGTTCTCGACCGTCATGCCGACGCTCATCGCCTCGATCTCCTTCACCATGTCCCGGATGAAGTCGCCATGCACCTTCTCGTGCGCGGTGACGCCGGCGAGGAAGGTGTCCCAGCGGCCCTTCATCGGCTCGACGAGCTTGGTTTTCAGCCTGGGCAGCGTGTAGGTGATGATGAGCTTCGGCCGGTTGACCGTGATCACGCAGGCATTGCCCTTGCGCTCGTATTTGCGCGTCCAGGTGAGCTTGAAGCCGGTATGGGCGATGACGCGGGCGACGCCGAGCTTCGGGCCGCGCTCGCCGATAGAGCGGTAGATCTCAAGGCCCGTCGCGCCCTCGACCGTATAGGGCTCCACCCGCTCGACCGCCTGCCAGTCCTGCGCCATGGCGCTTGCGGCGAAGAGGAAACCGGCGAGGAAGGACACGATCCGCATGGCGACCTAAAGGTACCTGAAGGCGAGCTTCCTGCCGGTCAGGCGGGCAAGCTGCTGTAGGCGGCCCTCGAGCCGTTCGCCGGCGAGTTCGGCATAGTCCGGCGGGACGACGAGATCGAGGTCGACATCCGCCTGCGTCGACTTGCGGAAGGCAAGGCGCGGCACGACGCCGGGCATGGAAGCCGAGAAAAGGTAGACGACGCGCAGCAGTCCGCCGACGAGCTTGGCCAGCTCGCGCAGGCGCGGCGTCGCGACGGCGGCGAGCGAGCTGCTCACCGCATCGTCGTTCAGCCCTTCGAAGCGGTAGTAGTTGGTGAGCGCGATGAAGGCGCGGCCGGGATGGGTGATGCCGATGAAGGTGCCGTGCGCGATGAGGTTCAGCGCCTGAAGGCCGCGATAATCGGGATGGGCGCGCCAGCTTATATCCGCCAGGAGGCAGGCGGCCTCGCGGTAGCGCCGCTCCTCGTCCGTCTCGGTGATGCCGAAGAGCGGCATCATGCGGCCGGTCCATTCGGCAAGCTCGCGGGCATGCTCGGGCGAGCGCGCGCGCAGGATGGCAAGCTCGCCGGCGGCGGCGAGCAGCGGATCGCGCGCCTTCTCGCGCTCGGGCAGCAGCGAATAGAGATAGCCCTCGCGCACGCCCTGCGCGGAGAAGAAGACCCGCGAGGGCTTCATGATGGCGATGGCCTCCTGCATGGCGACGGCGCCGAAGGGCAGGAGGTTGCGGCGGTTCTTGGAGATCGTGGCATAGGCCGCGTCCTTGGGATCCTTGGCCGTGACGATATCCGTCAGGAAATCCATGGCGTCGGAAAAGCCGAGCTCGTAGCCCTGGATCATGTGCAGCGGATAGTTGCGCACCTCCATGTTCAGCGTGCCGATGGCGCGCCAGGTGCCGCCGACGGCATAGAAGGCGCGGCCCGCGCCATTCTTCAGAAGATTGGCGGTGCGAAGATACTTGCGCGCGACGATGCGGGCCTGGGCGGGCGAACCGCCGGAGGCTTCCGACAGGCGGATGCCGCCGAGCGGCAGGGTGACGCCCTTGCCGATCATGCCGCCGGCCACATCGATCAGCTCCAGCGAGCCGCCGCCGAGGTCGCCGACGATGCCGTCGGTGTCATGGAAGCCGCTGACGATGCCGAGGGCGGAGAAATAGGCCTCCTCCTCGCCCGTCAGAACGCGGACCTTCTGGCCAAGGATCATCTCGGCCTGATGGATGAAATCGGGGCCGTTTTCCGCCTCGCGCGCGGCGGCGGTCGCCAGCGCGAACATGGTGGAGGCGCGGGCCTGCCTTGAAAGAGCCTTGAAACGGTGGAGAGCTGCCAGCGCCCGGTCGACGCTCGCCTGGTCCATGCGGCCCGTTTTGGCGAGGCCCCGGCCGAGGCCGCACATGACCTTCTCGTTGAAGAGAATGGCCGGCGAACGGCTCATGCCCTCGTAGACCACCAGGCGAATCGAGTTGGAGCCGATATCCACGACCGACACCGGGGCAATTCCAGGCAGACGCCCCTGGGCTTCAGATTCGACCATGCATATCCAGTTACTTCTTGCGCCGGCCTTGCCAGCCCGCGATCGCCTTCGGTGCGGAGGACTTCAGGGCTTCACCCCGGCCGGACAGGCTGGGGTTGGTCATGAAGTAGTGCTGAGCGTTGAACGGCTCGGCGCCGGGCTGCACTTCCATGCGCCGGGACGTTCCGTCCGCAAGGATCTCGTAGCTCTGCTGGTTATCGATCAGATTGCCCAGCATGATCTGCGAGAGGACCTGCTCATGCACCGTCCGGTTGATCAGAGGCACGAGTGTCTCGACCCGCCGGTCCAGGTTGCGCGGCATCATGTCCGCCGAGCCTATATAGACCAGCGCCTTGTCCGATGGAAGCCCGTGGCCGTTGCCGAAGCAGAAGATGCGGGAATGTTCGAGGAAGCGGCCGACGATGGACTTGACGCGGATATTGTCGGAAAGCCCCGGAACCTGCGGGCGCAGGCAGCATATGCCGCGCACGACGAGGTCCACCTCCACGCCCGCCTGGCTGGCGCGGTAGAGCGCATCGATGATGTCGGGATCGACCAGCGAGTTCATCTTCATCCAGATCGCGGCCGGCGCACCGTTCTTCGCATGCGCGATCTCCTCGTCGATGTGACGCAGGATGCGCGGGCGCAGCGTATAGGGCGAGAAGGCGAGTTTCATGCCGGCCTCCGGCTCGCCATAGCCGGTGATGAAGTTGAAGATGTTCGCCATGTCGCTGGCGATGGTCGGGTTGCAGGTGAAGAAGGACAGGTCCGTATAGATCTTCGCCGTGACCGGATGGTAGTTGCCCGTGCCGAGGTGGCAATAGGTGCGCAGCTTGCCTTCCTCGCGGCGCACGACCATCGACATCTTGGCATGGGTCTTCAGTTCGATGAAGCCGAAGACGACCTGCACGCCGGCACGCTCGAGGTCGCGCGCCCAGCGGATGTTGGCCTCTTCGTCGAAGCGGGCCTTCAGCTCCACCAGCGCCGTCACGGACTTGCCGGCCTCGGCGGCGTCGATCAGCGCGCGCACGATGGGGCTGTCGTTGGAGGTGCGGTAGAGCGTCTGCTTTATCGCCAGGACGTCAGGATCGCGCGCAGCCTGGAGAAGGAACTGGACCACCACGTCGAAGCTTTCGTAGGGGTGGTGGACGACCATGTCCTTTTCGCGGATGGCGGCGAGGCAGTCTCCGGCGTGCTCTCGGACACGTTCGGGAAATCGGGCATTGTAGGGCTCGAACCTCAGGTCGTCGCGCGGCGCCTTGGCGATCTCCGACAGCGTGTTGAGGGCGAGCAGGCCCGGCAGGACCGCGACGCGGTTGTCCGGCACGTTCAGCTCGCCGACCACGAAGCGGCGCAGCGATTCCGGCATTTCCGAGTCGGTCTCGATGCGGATCACCGAGCCGCGGCGGCGGCGCTTCAGCGCCGTCTCGAAGAAGCGCACGAGGTCTTCCGCCTCTTCCTCCACTTCGATATCGCTGTCGCGGATGATGCGGAACGTACCCGAGCCGCGCACGATATAGCCCGGGAAGAGCTTGCCGATGAAGAGGCCGACGGCATCCTCCAGCGTGATGTAGCGGATCGCGCCGCCGGCGTCCGGCAGGCGGATGAAGCGGTCGAGCGCGACGGGCAGGCGTAGCAGCGCCGTCATCGGCTCCTTGCCCATCGTGCTTTCGAGCTGGAGGCCGATGGAGAAGCCGAGGTTGGGGATGAAGGGGAACGGGTGCGCCGGGTCGATGGAAAGCGGCGTCAGCACCGGGAAGATCGACTGGATGAATTCCTGCTGCAGCCAGACCCGGTCGTCGCTGGAAAGCGCCGTCGGGCGGACGATGAGGATGTCTTCCTTGGCGAGATATTGCTGGAGCACGGCGAGCGAGGCCTGCTGCTCCATCTGGAGATTGTCGATCTCCTTGAGGATGTCGTCGAGCTGCTCGGCCGAGGTCTTGCCGTCCGGGCTGCGGATGCCGACGCCCTGGCGCACCTGCCCTTCAAGGCCGGCGACGCGCACCATGAAGAACTCGTCGAGATTGGCGGCCGAGATGGAGAGGAACCGCACGCGCTCCAGCAGCGGATGGGCGGTGTTCAGCGTCTCCTCGAGGACGCGGCGGTTGAACTGGAGCCAGGAGAATTCACGGTTGATGAAGCGCTCGGGGCTCGCCATCAGCGCTTCGATATCGACGGAAGCGCCATCGGGGCGCGCGCCCTCGGCGGGCTTTTCCTGAGAAAGATCGGAAGTCGCTGTATCCATTGGATGTTCCGCCCGGTTGGCCACCTGTTCGACGCAGCTTCGAACGGGAAAGGATTTATGCTTTTCCACGAAGCGCTTAGCGCAGTTTGACGACAGAACTGTGACAGTCAATCGGGGGCGGTGGAATTCGGGGGACAATCGTGTGTGGCACCCCCCTCTGCCCTGCCGGGCATCTCCCCCACAAGGGGGGAGATCGGCAAGAGGCGAGAGCCGTGCTTCATCGGTACCGTTAAAGACGGGCGAGACGCTGCCCCATCCAATCTCCCCCCTTGTGGGGGAGATGCCCGGCAGGGCAGAGGGGGGGTAGTCCGCCCCTAGTCCCCGCCCACCATTTCCCCCAGCACCTCCTGCGCCAGCGCCCGCGTGATGCGGCTGCCGCGGGCGAGCGCGAGGCGGTCGAGCCGTTCCACCAGCGTCTGCGCGGCCTCCAGCGAGCGCTCCATGCGCGCGACGATATAGGCCACCAGCTTCTCGTCGACGAAGAGCTGGCGGTCGGCGAAGAGCTTGACGATGACCTGGGAGAGCAGTTCGTCGTCCGGCTCGCCGATCTCCACCACCGTCGCCGCCTTGAGGCGCGAGCGCAGGTCCGGCAGGTCGACCGGCCAGGACATCGGCCAGAGCCGGCTGGTGATGAGCAGCGTGTGGCCGTGCTGGCGCACATTGTTGATGACGTGGAAGAGCGTGCGGTCGTCGAAGCCCTTGCGGTCGGCATCCTCGATGAGCACGGGGCCGTGCTCGGCCGCCGCTTCCGCCCCCCTGCCCGGCTCGGCCTCGATCAGCGCCGCGCCGGCCTTCTCGCGCCAGATCGCGGCAAGGTGCGACTTGCCCGAGCCGATCGGCCCGGCGATGATGACGACGGGCGCCGGCCAATGCGGCCAGGCGTCGATCATCGCCACCGCCGCATCGACGGGCTCGGCGACGAGCAGGTCGTCGCGGCCCGTCGCGGGATCGTGCCCGAAGGCCAGCGGCAACTGTTCGGCTGTCTTGCGCGACGTCATGGACATTACTCGGTACTCTGAACTCTTGCCGTCTACTCGTCTTCCGGCGTGCTCTCTTCGAGAAGGATGGGCTTGCTGCTGCCGTAATAGAGGTCGCTGTCAAGGTAACGCCTGAGGCCGAAGCGGACAAGCACGCCCACCGCGGCCGCCGCCGGCACCGCGATCATCAGCCCGACGAAGCCGAAGAGCGCGCCGAAGGCGACGAGCGCGAACATCAGCCACACCGGATGCAGCCCGACGCGCGAGCCGACCAGCTTCGGCTGGAGGATGTTGCCCTCGATGAACTGGCCGGAGAAGAAGATGACGGCGACGAGCACGACCATCCAGTAATCCGGCCAGAACTGCACGACGGCGACGCCGATGGCGAGCACCAGCCCGACCAGCGAGCCGACATAGGGAATGAAGCTGATGAGGCCGGCGAAGAGGCCGATCAGCAGGCCAAAATTGAGGCCGGCGAAGGAAAGGCCGATACCGTAGTAAAGGCCGAGGATGATGCAGATGGAGCCCTGCCCGCGCACGAAGCCGGCGATCGCCGCATCCATCTCGGACGCGATCTGGCGGACATTGTCGACATAGTCGCGCGGCACCCAGCTATCCACTTTGGCGATCATGCGGTCCCAGTCGAGCAGGAGATAGAAGGCGACGACGGGGGTGACGACCAGCAGCGAGACGATGTTGACCAGCGCCATGCCGGAATTCCAGAGCTGCTTGAACACCGTGCCCAGGAAGCCCGCGCCCTCGGCGAGGATCGAGGAGAAGCTCTGCTTGATCGTGCCCATCTGGCTGCTGATCCATTTGGGCAGGAGGTCGGGATTGAAGCTCGCCACCAGCTCCTGGAGCTGCGTGACGTAGCCCGGCAGCTTTTCGAGGAAATCGGCGGCCTGGGTCGCCAGCAGCGGGATGACGATCATCAGCGACAGCGCGAAGAGCACGACGAAGGTGATGAGGATCACCACTGTCGCCATCATGCGGGACAGGCCGATGCGCTCCAGCCGGTCCGCCACCGGATCGAGGAAATAGGCGAGCGCCATGCCGGCGATGAAGGGCAGCAGGATATCGGAAAAGACGAGCAGGAAGAGGACGAAGCAAACGAGCGCGATGAGCCAGAACACCGCCTGCCGCTTCAGTCCCGCGCCGCTGATATGGGCTGCCATCGTGCTTTATCCCGTGTTCCGCCACTGTCTGGAGACGAGATAGGATGCGGGCCCGAGAAAGGTCAAGGCTCGGCGGGCAAGGGGGATGCTGCGTTTTCGTGCGGGAAGTCGCTTATTCGGCCTGCCTGCGGCTTTTCCTGAAGGAAAACGGGCCGGGCCGTTTTCCCCCGTTTCCACATGGGCGGCGGCACGCTTCCAGCCGCATGGCCATCTCATATGGAATGCGACGTTGCCCTCCTCCCATATGACAGCCCGGCCGCCTGCGAGCACGCCTGAAGAGCCATGCTCCCTGCAACGGCCCGACCCGAAGATCGAATCAGCCGCCCCCAAACCCCTTGCAAAGCCCCTTTTCCACCCGCACCGGGCGCGAAGAATATGGCACGTCTACCTCCACGTTTCCTTCGCCCGCGATATTCCCGCCCGCGCCGCCGGGAAGGCATGCCTCGCGCCAGCCTGACCTGCAAATTAACCTTTTGTTAACCATTTCACCGCTACACCGGAGCTACCGAAAATTAACCAAGATGACTGACGTGTTAACTCAACCCCGGCCGATCCGCCTCAAGGGGCGGTCCTTCCTTGCGCTTGCGCTGACCCCGGAGCTGCCCTTTGCGGACTGGCTGCGGCGGCTCGACGACCTCGCCGCCCGTTCGGCCGGCTTCTTCCTTCGCCGGCCGGTGGTGCTGGACGTCGAGGGACTGGATATCGACCGGGCGGAGCTGCGCGAGCTGGTCGACCAACTCAATGCGCGCAATGTGCGCGTCATGGGCATCGAGGGCGCGCGCTCCTCGCTGCTCGGCCCCGACATGCCGCCGGCCATGACCGACGGACGCCCGGCAGCCGATATCGAGGCGCCGGAAAAGACCTCTGCGGAGCCCGTGGAAGCGGCAGAGCCGGTCAGGAATGTTGCGCCTGTCGCCGCGACGCCAGTCCAGACGACGCCGTCGCTGGTCGTCTCGCGGCCGGTGCGGTCGGGCCAGTCGATCTTCTTCCCGGAGGGGGACGTCACCATCATCGGCTCGGTGGCCTCCGGGGCGGAGATCGTCGCGGGCGGCTCCATCCACGTCTACGGCCCCCTGCGCGGCCGGGCGCTGGCGGGGTCCACCGGCAACGCCTCGGCGCGCATCTTCTGCCGCAAGCTCGAGGCCGAGCTGATCGCCATCGACGGGTTCTACAAGACGGCGGACGACATGGAGCCGGAGCTGCGGGGCAAGCCCGGGCAGGTCTGGCTGGAAGGCGAAACAATCAAGGCCGCGACACTCGGCTGACGAAATCCAATGGACTGGAGAGACATATGGGCAAGGTAATCGTTGTCACATCGGGCAAGGGCGGCGTCGGCAAGACGACGTCGTCGGCGGCCCTCGGCGCCGCGCTGGCGCAGAACGGCGAGAAGGTCGTCGTCGTGGACTTCGACGTCGGCCTGCGCAATCTCGACCTCGTGATGGGCGCCGAGCGCCGCGTCGTCTACGATCTCGTCAACGTCATCCAGGGCGAGGCCAAGCTGACGCAGGCGCTGATCCGCGACAAGCGCCTGGAATCGCTCTATCTGCTGCCGGCCTCGCAGACCCGCGACAAGGACAACCTGACGCCGGAAGGCGTCGAAAAGGTTATCGCGGCCCTCAAGAACGCCTTCGACTGGGTGATCTGCGACAGCCCCGCCGGCATCGAGCGCGGCGCGACGCTCGCCATGCGCCATGCCGACGTCGCCATCGTCGTCACCAATCCGGAAGTCTCGTCCGTCCGCGACTCGGACCGCATCATCGGCCTTCTCGATTCCAAGACGCTGAAGGCGGAGAACGGCGAGCGCATCGAAAAGCACCTGCTGCTGACCCGCTACGACGCCGTGCGTGCCGAGCGCGGCGACATGCTGAAGGTCGACGACGTGCTGGAAATCCTCTCCATCCCGCTGCTCGGCATCATCCCGGAAAGCATGGACGTGCTGCGCGCGTCGAACGTCGGCGCCCCCGTGACGCTCGCCGATGGCCGCAGCGCCCCGGCGCTCGCCTATTTCGAAGCGACCCGCCGCCTCAAGGGCGAGACCCTGCCCGTCACCATCCCCGGCGACAAGCGCAGCTTCCTCGGCAAGATCTTCGGAAGGAAAGCGGCATGAACCCGTTCCGTTTCTTCTCCCGCGGCCAGTCGGCCCCCGCAGCGCGCGAGCGCCTGCAGGTGCTGCTCGCCCACGAGCGGGCCTCCACCGGCGACTCGGATCTCGTCAACAAGCTGCGCGACGAAATCCTGAAGGCGATTTCCAAGCACATGCAGGTCGACGACGAGAAGGTTTCCATCAAGATGGAACGCGGCGCGCAGGTCTCCACGCTTGCCGTCGACATCGAGATCCCATTCGATCCCACCAAGAAGGCGGCCTAACGGCCGCCCTCCCCTCGCGCCCGTGCATCTGGCGGATGCCGGGCACCGATCCCGCACCATCGAAGGACAGCGACCTCGCCACCGGCCTCCATTGGGGGCCGATACCCCATTTTCAACATCCAAGTTCAAGGAGAATGTCATGACCCGTTTCGCGCTTCTGGAAAGACTGAAGGCAGTCCAACGGATGCCCAAATACCAGGGACGTGACATCACCACCATCAGCGCCATCCTCTCCAACCAGGCGCTGGAACGACATGTGGAAGTCTGCGAGCAGGCGGCGGGCGTCATGGTCCCGCCCGAAGAGCCGCCCGCAAGGGCGAACTGAGCCCCTGCGGGGCAGATGTCGCAACTGCGCCATTTTGTCGCCTTTGAACGACCGCCCTTTCCGGCAGGAAGGGCGGTCGTCCTTTTTGCGACATGGTTAACGATTGGTTTTTCAACCTTTCGCACCCCTCCTCCCAAATCCTTTCCGGCACCGGCGGACCGTGCGGCGGTCAATGCCGTCCGGGCCTTGATATTTTAAAAGTTGACTCTTTAACTCATGAATAATATCGCCGATCGCATCCGCGCTGCGGATTGTCGAATTGGAGATATTTATGAACATTGTTAAAGGGTTAGCCGGGCCGCTAGCAGCGGTGGCCGTGGGGGTCGCGCATGCCCATGCCACCGATATTCGTGGCTTCACCGAATTCGAAGGCCGTTGGCTCGGGGGCGAGGCGGCGGGCAATCTCGGCATCATGCTGCCGTTCCGCCGCGACGATGGCCAGGCGTTCTTCCTCGATCTCAGCGGCGCTTTCGTCGAAGGCGGCATCCGGCAGGGTTCGCTCGGCGCGGGCTACCGCTTCGGGACGCCGGGCCAGTGGACGTTCGGCGTCTACGGCTATTACGACTATCTCAGCTCCAGCTACGGCAACGATTTCCACCAGCTCTCCTTCGGCGCCGAGGCGCTCGGCCCGGTCTTCGAGACCCGCGCCAACATCTACCTGCCGCAGCACGGCAGCAAGGCGGCGGACGGAGCTGGCCGAGGCGTGATCAGCAACGGCGCGCTGAAGTTCCGCGCCGGGCGCGAGGAAGGCCGCACGGGCGCGGATGCCGAAGTCGGCGTCAAGGTTCCCGGCATCTCGCCGGACGGAAACGCCGAGCTGAAGCTCTTCGCCGGAAGCTACTGGTACGACGGCCGCAATGTCAGCGACATGTTCGGCGCCAAGCTGCGCGCGGAACTCACCATCGCCAATGTCGCCGGCCTTCCTTCCGGCTCGACGCTCGCCTTCGGCGCAAGCGCCGCCTACGACAACGAGGACAAGCTGACCGGCGGCGTGATGGCGCGGCTTCGCATTCCGTTCGGCGCGCCGGCGGGCGAAGCGGTCGATCCGTTCGACCCCATGACGCAGGCCGTGCGGCGCAATGCGGGCATCCGCACCGAGGTCGCCGCGAGCGGCGCGCTGGAAGACGCCGTCTTCGTCTTCAACGGGCAGACCGTCGATACCGTGCTGAACATTTCCGGCGCGAGCGGCGATGCCGCGGCCATCAACGCGCTTCTCGCCGGCGCAGGAACCGGCGCGCTGGTGCTGGCGGACGGCAATATCGGCCTCGACGGCTCGCTGATGCTCGGCGAGGGCCAGGCCCTGCTCGGCGGTGGGGGAACGCTGGCGCTGCGCGGCGCTTCGAGCCGGAGCGGCGGCATCTTCACCAATAGCGGGGCGGCGACGACGCTGACCGGCTACGATCCGGCGCAGGACGTCGTGACGATGGCCTCGAACAGCATGCTCTCCACGCTTTCGGTCACCGGCGGGCTTGCCGGCATCGGCAGCACCGGCACGGCCGGCCTCACCATCCACCGGGTCGACGTTTCGGGAACCGCGCAGGACGGCATCCGCCTGACACGCGTCGACGGCGCGGTGATCGAGAACAGCGCCATCCACGACCTTTACATCTGCACCAACAACACGACCTGCGAATTCGCCGTCGGCGACCCGAACCGCGCACCCTTTGCCGCGATCAGCGCCCATGGCACGAAGAACCTCACGGTCCGCGACACGGCGATCGACAACGTCACATACGGCATCTTCGCCGGCAGCGCGATCGACGACAGCGGCTGGCCGCCGGTGATCACCGACCTTGCCAGCAACATCACGATCGACAATGTGACGATCACCCGCTCGCGCCGCGAGGGCATCCTCCTCGTCGCGGCCGACGACGTGACCATGAACAGGGTGACGATCGACAACACGAAGCAGGACCGCGACATGGACCTCGTCGTTCTGCAGGGCACGTCGAATGTCCGGATCACCGACATGTCGCTGAAGGGCGGCATCAACGGCCTGATGCTCGTCACCGCCTCCACGCTGCCGGACGAGGCGCAGACGACGAATGTCAGCGTGGACGGCCTGAAGATCGACGGCACCACCAATGCCGGCATCTTCTTCAACCCGGTCTCCGGCATCGACCTGAAGAACGTGACGATCACCAATGCCGGCACCTACGGCATGTTCCTCTATGGCGACGAGTGGGGCTTCATGGGCGGTCCGGTCTCCGACATCACCTTCGAGAATGTGGTGATCGACAACGCCAGGACGGCGGGCCTCTACTTCATGGGGCCGACGGAAGACCTTTCCGGCAGCGTCACCGTCAGGAACACCCCGCGCGATTGCAAATCCGATCCGTCATGGAGCGGCGGCCTCAGCGGCTCGATCGACCAGCCCGGCGGCTCGGTCTTCATCGTGAACGGCAAGGAGATCGGCCCCGCCACCTTCGCCGCCCGTTGCGGCTGAAGCCGATGACGCCATCCCCGCGGCTCCGGCCGCGGGGATGGCAATGCCCATGCTAGCGGGCGAACTTTCGCGCGCCGGCCACGCAGAGCACGATGGCGAGCGTCGTGAAGACCATCAGCGGGCTCACCTTCTCGTGTAGCAGGCCGGCGGCGAGGAGCAGGCCGAAGAAGGGTTGCAGAAGCTGCAACTGGCCGACCGCCGCGATGCCGCCGAGGGCAAGGCCGCGATACCAGAAGATGAAGCCGATCAGCATGCTGAAGACCGAGACATAGGCGAGCCCCGCCCAGGCATCGCCGGCAATGCCGGCCCAGCTTTCGGGAAGCCGGAAGAGCCCGATCACCACCATCACCGGCAGCGACAGCACCAGCGCCCAGGAGATGACCTGCCAGCCGCCCAGCCGGCGCGACAGCGCCGCGCCCTCCGCATAGCCGAGGCCGCAGACGACGACGGCGGCGACCATCAGCAGGTCGCCGACAAGCGAGACCTCCGCGCCGGAATTGAGCGCGAAGCCCACCACCGTCGCGCTGCCGAGAATGGAAAACAGCCAGAAGAGCGGCTTCGGCCGCTCCCCGCCGCGCAGCACGCCGAAAACGGCGGTGGAGAGCGGCAGGAGGCCGATGAAGACGATCGAATGCGCCGAGGTGATATATTGCAGCGCAATCGCCGTCAGCAGCGGAAAGCCGACGACGACGCCGAGCGCGATGATGACGAGCGAGAAGAGATCGTCCCGCGACGGCTTCGGCTGGCGAAGCACGAAGAGCAGCGCGCCGCCGAGCAGCGCGGCGATGACCGCCCGCGCCGATGTCAGGAAGATCGGCGAAAAGCCGGATACCGCGATGCGCGTCGCCGGCAGCGATCCGCTGAAGATGATGACCCCGAGCAGCCCGCTGCCCCAACCGTCCGTCGCTGTTTTCATGATACCTCGCATTCGCCCTCTCGATACATCGCGGGGACTGGCGGCGGCAGGAACAAAACCGTACAATTATGGCAAACTGTATTGGTATGGAGAGCCATACAATGACCGAACTTTCCGCCGGCAGCCGGACCCTCGACGTCATGGCGGCGATCCGCGGCCGCATTGCCGGCCGCGCCCTCGCCCCGGGCGACCGGCTTCCCTCGATCCGGCGCTTCGCCGCGACGATGGGCGTCTCGCCCTCGACGGTCGTCGAGGCCTATGACCGCCTCGCGGCGGAAGGGCTGATCCGGGCGCAGCGGGGTTCGGGCTTCTATGTCGCGAGCAGCGCCCAGCCGCCGCTGAAACTTTCGGCGGAAACCCCGAAGGCGCGGGCGGTGGATCCCTTCTGGGTCTCCCGGCAGGCGCTCGATGCGGGCGAAGCGGTGCTCAAGCCGGGCTGCGGCTGGCTGCCTTCCGACTGGATGCCGGACGCGGCGCTGCGCCGCGCCATCCGCAGCCTTGCGCGCAGCGACAGCGACTTCCTCGCCTATTACGGCAGCACGCGCGGCTCGCCGGCGCTGCGCCGCCTGCTGCTCGGCCGCCTCACCGAAGACGGCATCGCGGCGGGACCGGACCACCTGATGCTGACCAATACGGGCACGCAGGCGCTCGACCTGATCTGCCGCTTCCTGTTGCGGCCGGGCGACACCGTGCTGGTCGACGATCCCTGCTATTTCAATTTCCAGGCTTTGCTGAAGGCCCATCAGGTGAGTGTCGTCGGGGTGCCCTATACGACCTCGGGCCCCGATGTCGCCGCCTTCGAGGCGCAGCTCGCCGCCGCGCGGCCGCGGCTCTACATCACCAATTCCGCCATCCACAATCCGACGGGCGCGACGCTCTCGCCGCAGGTCGCCCACCGGCTCCTCAACGCCGCCGGGGCGATCGACATGGCCATCGTGGAGGACGAGATCGTCGCCGATTTCGAGCCGGAGCCCTCGACCCGGCTTGCCGCGCTCGACGGGCTTTCCCGCGTCATCCGCATCGGCAGCTATTCCAAGACGCTCTCCGCCTCGGCGCGCTGCGGCTATATCGCGGCGCGGCCGGACTGGATCGAGGGGCTGGTCGACCTCCAGATCGCCACCAATTTCGGCGGGCCCAACCCGATCTCCGCGGAGATCATCGCCCACATGCTGTCGGGCGGCGGCTATCGCAAGCACATGGAGGAGCTGCGCCGCCGGCTGGTGCGGGTGCGGCGCGAGACGGTGGAGCGGCTGCAGCGGCTCGGCATCGAACCCTGGCTCCTGCCGCGCGGCGGTTTCAACCTCTGGTGCCGCCTGCCGGACGGGCTGGATTCGGCGCTGGTCGCGCAGGCCGCCGTCGCCGAAGGCGTGGTCCTCGCCCCCGGCAACGTCTTCAGCATCTCGCAGAGCGCGGCCGGCTTCATGCGCTTCAATGTCGCCCATATGCAGGACCCGCGGGTCTACGAGGTCCTCGCCCGGGCGATGAAGCATGCAGCCTAGCCTTTGGCCTCCTGCAGGATATTGCCGCCGTCGACGACGAGGACCGCGCCGTTGATGTAGCTCGCCTTCGGCGAGGCGAGGAAGGCGACGGCGGCCGCGACCTCCTCGGGCCGTCCCGCCCGGCCGAGCGGCGTTGCCCTTGCGGCGCGGCGCTCCTCTTCCGTCGAGGCGCCGGTGTCGATCCAGCCCGGCGCGACGGCATTGATGGTGACGCCCTGCGGCCCCGCCTCCAGCGCCAGCGCATGGGTCATGCCGACCATGCCGGCCTTGGCGGCGGAATAGGCCGTCTCGCCGCGATTGGCGACATAGGGGCCGGTCACGGAGGCGACGTTCACCACGCGGCCGTAGCCGTCCGCCAACATGTCCGGCAGGTAGATGCGGGTCGCAAGGAAGGCCGTCTTGAGGCTGACGGTGATGCCGCGATCCCAGTCCTCTTCCTCGAGCTGCACGAATTCGCGCTGCAGGGCGGGCTGGGCAAGGTTGCCCATGCCGGCATTGTTGACGAGCACCGAAGCGGGGCCGGTTTCCTGCCGGAGCCTTTCCACCGCTGCCCTCGAGGTCAGGTCGCAGAGGTGGCCCGTCGCCGGAAAGCCCGCCCGGCGCAGTTCCTCCGCGCGGGCGAGGACCCGCTCGCCGATCGCGACGAGATGGACGTGGAAGCCCTCTTCCGCAAGGCTGCGGGCGCAGGCAAGGCCGATGCCGTCCTCGGCGCCCGCGCCGGTGATGATTGCCGTCTGGCGCTGCATGTCCTTCTCCTCAGTAGCCGGCGGTCACGCCGAAATCGATCGAGAGCGCCGCGCCGGTGACGGGGGCGGCATCCTTCTCGCAGAGGAAGGCGACCATGCGGGCGATCTCCTCCGGCCGGATGAAGCGGGCCGCGGCCTGCTGCGGATAGTTCGACAGAAGCTTCGCCTTGTAGCCGTCCGGATCGCCCCCGCCATAGCGCTCGGCCTGGAACTCGATCATGGGCGTGGCCACATCGCCGGGGCAGACGGCGTTGACGCGGATCCGGCGCGGGGCGAGCTCCAGCGCGAGCGCCTTGGTGAGCAGCACGAGGCCGCCCTTGGAGGCGCAGTAGATCGACGCGCCGTTGTTGCCGACCAGCCCGGCATCGGAGGCGATGTTGACGATGGAGGCGCCGTTCTCCAGATGCGGGATCGCCGCCTGGATGAGGAAGAACGCCCCCTTGAGGTTGACGTCGAGAACGAGGTCCCAGTCCGCCTCCGTCATCGTCACCGCCTCGCCCTCGCGCCAGACGCCGGCGGAATTGACCAGCACGTCGAGCCGGCCGCGCCAGGCCATGACGGCCTCGACCGCAGCAGTGCATCCGGCGACCTTGCGGATGTCGAGCGGCACGGCGAGCGCCTCGCCGCCGCCGGCCCCCAGCGCCTCCACCGTCGCCGTCAGGCGCTCCGATTCGAGATCGGCGATGGCGACCGCGAAGCCGTCGGCGGAAAGCCGCGCGGCGATGGCCGCTCCCATGCCGCCGGCTCCCCCGGCGATGAGCGCTACTCGTTTCTGGTCGGTCATGCATTCCCCCACGCAATTCGATATGCGGCCAGAAGAAGGCCCCGCGCGGCGCGCGTCAACAGCGCAGTTCGCATCGGGCGATGCGCCGCCCGCACAATCCGGCGAAACGGATATGGCAAGCCCCATCGAAAAGCGTGTAGAAGGCGCCTTTCGGATTCATCGGCGAGCCGCGGATGAACGTGCTACAGCTCAACCCGGCGCCTTTCCCGCGCCGAACACGAGAGTGAGAATGACGGACATCGACCGCGACGACAGTCGCAGACCGGATCCCGACGCATCGCCTGCCGCGGCGGACAGTGATCGCCGGGGCAAACTGACCGTTTTCCTCGGCGCCGCACCGGGCGTCGGCAAGACCTACGCCATGCTGACGCGGGCGGGACGCCTGAAGGCGGAAGGCGTGGACGTCGTCGTGGGCCTGGCGGAAACCCACGGCCGCAGCGAGACGGCGGCCCTTCTCGACGGGCTGGAGGTGCTGCCGCGCCTTGCAGGCGCGCAGGACGGCCAGGCATTCGACGTCGACGGGGCGCTTGCGCGCCATCCGCGCATCGTCCTCGTCGACGAGCTTGCTCATTCCAACCCCGAGGGCAGCCGGCATCCCAAGCGTTATCAGGACATCGAGGAGCTGATCGCGGCCGGCATCGATGTCTGGACGTCGCTCAACATCCAGCATCTCGAAAGCCTCGCCGACCTCGTCGCGCAGATCACCGGCGTCACGGTGCGCGAGCGCGTTCCCGATACCGTGCTGAAGAAGGCCGACGAGATCGTTCTGGTCGACCTGCCGCCGACCGAGCTGATCGAGCGCCTCAAGGAAGGCAAGGTCTATCTGCCGGAAAATGCGAGCCGCGCCGTCGACCGCTTCTTCCGCCTCGGCAACCTCACGGCACTGCGCGAGCTTGCCCTTCGCCGCACGGCCGACCGGGTGGACAACCAGATGGTCGACTATCTCAAGCAGCACGCCATCGAGGGGCCATGGGCCACCGGCGAGCGGCTGCTCGTCTGCGTCGGCCCGGATGAGCTTTCCGAGAAGGTGGTGCGCGTCGCGAGCCGCCTTGCCTCCGGGCTCAACGCGCCGTGGCTGGTCGTTTCCATCGAGCGGGCCGACCGCGAGGAGGAAACGACGGAACGGCTGCAGCGCATGGAAGCGCTGTTCCGCCTCGCCGAGCAGCTCGGCGCGGAGACGCGCCGGGTGGTCGGCAACGATTTCGTCGAGGAAATCCTCAAGCTCGCCCGCCGCGAGCACGCGACGCAGATCGTGATCGGCGCCAAGCGCAACCGCGGCTGGACCCGCTTCCTCTCGCGCTCCCTTCCCGACACGCTGTCGCGCAAGGCCGCCGGCATCGGCATTCATTTCGTGACGCCCGAAAAGGACGAGAAGCCACCCGCGCCACGGCGCATGGCGCTGCCGGGGCTTGCCGCCTATCGCCAGCCGGCCCTCATCGCCATCGGCCTCACCGCGGCCATCGCCGTCGCGGGCAAGCTGGTCTATGTCTTCGCCGAATTGCCGAACATCTCGCTGCTCTTCCTGCTCGCCGTTCTCGGCTCGGCGGTGCTGGGCGGCTATGTCTCCGCCTTCATCGCGGCGATCCTCTCGGCGCTCGCCTACAACTTCCTCTTCATCGATCCGCTGCACACCTTCACGATCACCGCGCCGCACGAGGTCTTCGCGCTGGTCGTCTTCCTCTGCGTCGCGATCATCGCCGGCGGTTTCGCCTCGCGCATCAAGGAGCAGGCGGAGGTGGCGCGGGTGCGCGCCACGGCGTTGCAGTCGCTCTACGACTTCTCGCGCAAGCTCTCGACCACCGCGACGGCGGACGACGCGATCTGGGTCGCGGTCTCGCAGCTCCAGGCGAGCCTTCGGCGCAACATCGTGCTCCTGCTGCCCGACAAGGGGGACCTCAGGGTCGCCGCCGTCTGGCCGCCCGATACCGACCTCGACACCACCGACTTCACCGCCGCGCGCTGGACGCGCGACAAGCAGGAGACCGCCGGGGCCGGCACCGGCACGCTGCCGGACAGCCGCTTCGAATTCCGCCCGCTGATGGGCCCGCACGGGCTGGTCGGCGTCTGCGGCATCGAGCAGACCGAGGAACGGCTCGACCTCAATGCCGAGCGGGCGCTTTCGGCCATCCTCGACCAGACCGCCATCGCCCTCGACCGTGCCCGCCTCTCGGAGGAGAGCGTGGAACAGGCCGCCAGGCTGGAGGGCGAGCGCTACCGGGAGACGCTGCTCGCCTCCATCTCGCACGACCTGCGCACCCCGCTCGCGACGATCGTCGATGTGGCGACGAACCTGCGCCAGCAGTGCGAGACGATGCCCCGCGAGGAGCGCGACGGCGACCTCCGCCTGATCGAGGAGGAAGGCGGCCGCCTGAGCGGCTTCGTTTCGAACCTTCTCGACATGACGCGCATCGAGTCCGGCATGCTGAAGCCGAAGAGCGACCGGCTCGACGTCGCCGACGTCGTCCAGACGGCCGTCGAGCGGGCCCGCAAGTATTTCCCCGGCAAGGTGATCGAAACGGGCATCGCGCCGGACCTGCCGCCCATCGAGGGCGACGGCGTGCTGCTCGGTCAGGTGCTCTTCAACCTGCTCGACAATGCGGTGAAATATGGCGGCGAGGAGCCGGTCAACGTCTATGCGCGGCGCGACGGCGGGGATGTGCTGATCTCCGTCACCGATCTCGGCAAGGGCATTCCCCCTGCGGAACTCGACCGCATCTTCGAGAAATTCTACCGCCGCGGCAAGCCGGACGGGCGGGCGCCCGGCACCGGCCTCGGCCTTTCCATCGCCCGCGGCTTCACCGAGGCGATGGGCGGCAAGATCCAGGCGGAAAGCCCCGCCGTGAAGAAGAGAGGCACGCGCATCGCGCTGCGCTTCCCGGCCGGCGAAAAGAAGGCCGACAAGGCGAAGTGACACGGAGGCCGAGAGCATTTCCAGCAAAGTGCGAGGCGGTTTTGCGGCTCGGAGAAAAGCGGAAATGTCCTGACGCAGGGAGGTGACGCGGCCGTTTGCGCATTTTTTTGCACAAGCGTACCGGATTCGCGGAATCAGACCTTCCCTGCGCGGGGGCAAACTCCTAGTGGGAGGTCACTCGCGTGACCCGCGAGCTTCCCCGCGTCACCGGGAGCCAACCGTGACGCTCGCTGCCCCGCTTCGTGCGGGGCTCTTTTTTTCCAGCCTATGTCACGCGCCTGCGCCAGACCCGCCAGACCGCCGCCGCGCTCATGGCGGCGAGCGCATACCAGGTCAATGCATAGACGAGGTGGCTGTTGCGGAAGGCGACGACGGTGAGGCCGCCGATGGGCAGCCCGCCCGGATTGGGCGTCGCATCCGCATCGATGAAATAGGGCGCGACATCGGCAAGGCCCTTTGCCGCCGCGATGGCCGCGACGTCGCGGGAGAACCAGCGGTCCGCCGCCGGATCGTTGGAGCGCAGGAACGCCCCGCCCGGCTCCGTGATGCGCAAAAGCCCGGTGACCACGACCGGCCCGGCGGCGATTTCGCCCGCCAGCCGCGCCTCGGGCGTGCTCCTGTCCGCCGGCACGAAGCCGCGATTGATCAGGATCGCCGAGTCGTCGACAAGGACGAGCGGCGTCACCACCCAGAAGCCTGCGCCCCGTTCGGTCACCGCCTGGACCAGCACCGTCCTGTCGTGTTGGAAGAGGCCGGTCACGGTGACGCGGCGGTATTCGTCCTTCTCCCTGTCGACCGAAGGCCATTCCGCCCGTCCCGGCGCCGGGACCGGATCGGCATGGATGCGGCTTTCGACGCGGGCGATGAGGTCGAGCTTCCAGAAGAGCCGTTGCACCTGCCAGGTGCCGAGCGCGAGGAAGACGGCGACGAGCAGGACGAGAAAGGCGGCGAGGACGAAGCGGGCGCGGGAAGACGGTTCGGACATCGGGTGCTATCGCACCCCCCTCTGCCCTGCCGGGCATCTCCCCCACAAGGGGGGAGATTGGATGGGGCAGCGTTTCACCCCTCTCCAGCATTGCCGATTGAGCAAGGTTTTCGCGTCTTGCCGATCTCCCCCCTTGTGGGGGAGATGCCCGGCAGGGCAGAGGGGGGTATCGACGACGCTTCCGGCCTTCCCGGCCATGCCCACACCCACCGCCACCCTCATGGCATGTTCTTCATCATCTCGTGGGTCATCGGCATCATGTTGGCGTTGAGGTGGTGCATGACCCAGAGCGAGCCCGCCAGCGCGATGCCGACGATGATGAGCGTGAAGATCAGCGCCATCAGCGTCCAGCCGCCTTCCGAGCGCGGGTTCATGTGCAGGAAGTAGACCATGTGCACGAAGATCTGCACGACGCCGATGCCCATGACGAGGACGGCCGTCAGCAGCTTGCTTTCCATGACGCCCGCCATGACCAGCCAGAAGGGAATGGCAGTCAGGACGACCGACAGGAGGAAGCCGATCATGTAGCCCTTGAAGGAGCCGTGGCCGGCCTCGTGCCCGTGGCTGTGCCCGTGATGGGCTTCGGCCGCGCTTTCGTGGGTGTGGTGCGCGCTCATCCGAGGACTCCGAGAAGATAGACGAAGGAGAAGACGCCGATCCAGATGACGTCGAGGAAGTGCCAGAACATGGAAAGGCACATCAGCCGGCGGCGGTTCTCATGGGTGAGGCCGCGCCTCTTGACCTGCACCATCAGCGTGATCAGCCAGATCATGCCGAAGGTAACGTGCAGGCCGTGCGTGCCGACCAGCGTGAAGAAGGACGACAGGAAGGCCGAGCGCGTCGGGCCGGCGCCCTCGAGGATCAGGTGGTAGAACTCGTAGAGTTCCAGCCCGAGGAAGGCCGCGCCGAAGACGCCGGTGATGGCGAGCCAGACCAAGGTCTCCATCTTGGCGTTGCGCTCCATCTGGAGCATCGCGAAGCCGTAGGTGATGGAGGAGAAGAGCAGCATCGCCGTGTTGATCGCGACGAGCGTCAGGTCGAAGAGGTCGGCGGGCGACGGACCGGCGGCATAGTTGCGGCCGAGCACGGCGTGCGTCGCGAACAGCACGGCGAAGATCAGGCAGTCGCTCATCAGGTAGAGCCAGAAGCCCAGCATGGTGCTGTTTTCCGGATGGTGCTCTTCCGTCAGGTAGAAGGTCGGCTTTTCGCCGGCGTCGTGGACTTGGGTCGCGCTCATGGGCTCAGGTCCGTTCTTGCAGCAGTTTCGTGCGCGCGTCCTCGGTCGCCGTCACCGTCTCGACGGGGATGAAGAAGTCGCGGTCGTAGTTGAAGGTATGGGCGATCGACACCGCGACGATCGCGATGAGGGAGAGCGCCGCCAGCCACCAGATGTACCAGATCAGCGCGAAGGCGAGCACCGTGCTGATCCCGGCGAGGATGACGCCCGTGCCGGTGTTCTTCGGCATGTGGATCGGCCTGAAGCCTTCCAGCGGGCGCACATAGCCGCGGTTCTTCATGTCGTACCAGCTGTCGTGGTCGTGCACGACGGGCGTGAAGGCGAAGTTGTAGTCCGGCGGCGGCGAGGAGGTCGACCATTCCAGCGTGCGGCCGTCCCATGGATCGCCGCTGTCGCAGCGCAGCTGGTCGCGCCTCAGGTAGCTGACGACGAGCTGGACGATGAAGGAGGCGATGCCGAGCGCGATCAGGACGGCGCCGAAGGCGGCGATGACGAACCAGATCTGCAGCGAGGGATCCTCGAACTGGCTGACGCGGCGGGTGACGCCCATCAGGCCGAGCACGTAGAGCGGCATGAAGGCGAAGAAGAAGCCGATCTGCCAGAACCAGAAGCTCATCTTGCCCCAGAAGGGATCGAGCTTGTAGCCGAAGGCCTTGGGGAACCAGTAGACGACGCCCGCCATCAGCCCGAACAGCACGCCGCCGATGATGACATTGTGGAAATGGGCGATGAGGAACAGCGAATTGTGCAGCACGAAGTCGGCCGGCGGGATGGCCAGCATCACGCCCGTCATGCCGCCGATGACGAAGGTCACCATGAAGCCGACCGTCCACAGCATCGGCACCTCGTAGCGGATGCGCCCGCGATACATGGTGAAGAGCCAGTTGAACATCTTCGCCCCCGTCGGGATCGAGATGATCATGGTGGTGATGCCGAAGAAGGCGTTGACCGAGGCGCCCGAGCCCATCGTGAAGAAGTGGTGCAGCCACACGAGGTAGGAGAGGATCATGATCACGCAGGTCGCATAGACCATCGAGGCATAGCCGAAGAGGCGCTTGCCGCAGAAGGTCGCCACCACCTCGGAGAAGATGCCGAAGGCCGGCAGGACGAGAATGTAGACCTCCGGGTGGCCCCAGATCCAGATGAGGTTGATATACATCATCGGGTTGCCGCCGAGGTCGTTCGTGAAGAAGTTCGTGCCGACATAGCGGTCGAGCGAGAGCAGCGCGAGCGTGGCGGTGAGGATCGGGAAGGTCGCGACGATCAGGATGTTCGTGCAGAGCGAGGTCCAGGTGAAGATCGGCATCTTCATGAAGGTCATGCCCGGCGCGCGCATCTTCACGATGGTCGCGATGAGGTTGATGCCGGACAGCGTCGTGCCGACGCCCGCCACCTGCAGGCCCCATATGTAATAGTCGACCCCGACGCCGGGACTGTAGTCCGCGCCCGACAGCGGCGGATAGGCCAGCCAGCCGGTGCGCGCGAACTCGCCGACGAAGAGCGACATCATGATGATGATCGCGCCGGCCGTCGTCATCCAGAAGGAGAAGTTGTTGAGGAAGGGGAAGGAGACGTCGCGCGCGCCGATCTGCAGCGGCACGACATAGTTCATGAAGCCGGTGACGAAGGGCATCGCCACGAAGAAGATCATGATCACGCCATGGGCGGTGAAGACCTGGTCGTAGTGATGCGGCGGCAGGTAGCCCTCGCTGCCGTTGAAGGCGATCGCCTGCTGGATGCGCATCATGATCGCGTCGGAAAAACCGCGCAGCAGCATGACGATGGCGAGGATGATGTACATGATGCCGATCTTCTTGTGATCGACCGACGTGAACCACTCGTTCCAGAGATAGCCCCAGAGCCTGAACTTGGTGATGAGCGCGAGGAGCGCGATGCCGCCCAGCGCCACCACGGCGAAGGTCACGACGAGAATAGGCTCGTGATAGGGGATCGCCTCCAGGGTAAGCCGTCCGAAGAGGAAATGCGTGAGGCTGGTGTCACCGAACATGGGATCGTCCAATATCGTTTCAGATGCGGCCCTTGTCCGGGCCTTGGGCACCCGCCGCCGGGGCGGGCGCCATGAGGTCTAGTGCGACTGGTGCGCGTCGTGGTCCATCGCGGCGGGTTTGTCCTGCCGCTCCTCGACGCCCTCGGCCGGCTCCTCGCTGCGCGCGGGATTGCCGGTCTCGGGGAAGGTCGCGGCGGTCCCCTCCCCGGCGGCGTGGCGGTTGTCGTGCTGGAGCTTCGCCCGGTTCTCCTGGCTCTCCTTGCCCGCGCCGCCCATCATGTCGATATGCATCATGTCCTTCATGCACATCTGGCCTTCGCGCACGCACATGTTGAGCACGGCCTCATAGAGCCCGTCGTCGACGGAGGCGTAGTAGCGCACCGGCTCCCTGGAGCTCGGCTTTTCGAGCTTGAGATAGGCGTCGCGGTTGAGCGCCGTGCCGTTCTGCTTGACCTGCGCGACCCAGGCGTCGAAGCCGGCCTGGTCCACCCCGTGGAACTTGAAGCGCATATGGGAGAAGCCGTCGCCGCTGTAGTTGGACGAGAAGCCGTCATATTCGCCGGCCTTGTTGATGACGGCGTGCAGCTTCGTCTCCATGCCCGGCATCGTGTAGATCATGCCGGCGAGCGCGGGGACGTAGAAGGAGTTCATCACCGAGGAGGCGGTGAGCTTGAAGTTGATCGGCACGTCGACGGGCGCTGCCATCTCGTTGACCGTGGCGATGCCGTAGTCCGGATAGAAGAACAGCCACTTCCAGTCGAGCGCCACCACCTCGACGGTGATCGGCTTCGTCTCTTCGGAGACCGGCCGCGCGGCGTCGATCCGGTCGAGCGGGCGGTAGGGATCGAGCTTGTGGGTGCTGACCCAGGTGATCGCCCCGAGCGCGATGATGATGGCGAGCGGGGCCGACCAGATGATGACCTCGAGGCCCGTGGAATGGTGCCATTCGGGATCGTACTTGGCCGCCGTGTTGGACTGGCGGTAGCGCCAGGCGAAGAAGAGGGTCAGGAAGATCACCGGCACGATGATCAGCAGCATCAGGACCGTCGAGATGACGATCAGGTCCCTTTGCTGCGTGGCGATATCGCCGGAAGGAGACATCACGACCATATTGCATCCGGAAAGGATGGCGAGCATGGGAGCCAAAGTGATCGAGTGTCGGGCTAAACTGAATTGCTTCGGCATTGCGGCCTCAACTTGCGTTCTGTCTAGTCGGCAATAGTCGGGCGCGGTGGCGGTTGGAAATGAGGTCCATCGTCGCAGCGCAGCATTCTGTCGCAGCACGGTAGACAATCAGGGGCTTTCTGTCGATGCGCGATTGTACTAGCGCAATAGAAATGCCCGTTGTCAATTTCCGGCACCAGCAAAGCGACGCATGCCGGTCCTTGATCTTCGAGGCCGATTGATCAACATTCTAGTGACATGACCCTAATCCACGCGGAGGCGTTCATGAGTTCGGCCATCAATCCCACATCGTCCGGTCTGGAGCGGGATGCCCGCCGCATGCACCAGGACGACAAGCCGCTCTCGCCGGGCAGCGTCGCCATCGGCGTGGTGATCGGCCGCACGTCGGAATTCTTCGACTTCTTCGTCTACGGCCTCGGCTCCATCCTCGTCTTCCCGAAGCTCATCTTCCCCTTCGCGCCCAATGCGGTGGCGGCGACGCTGATGTCCTTCGCGCTGTTCCCCCTCGCCTTCCTCGCCCGCCCGGTCGGCTCCTTCGTCTTCATGTGGATCGACCGCAACTACGGGCGCGGCACGAAGCTCACGGTGGCGCTGGTGATCCTCGGCGGCTCGACGGCCTCCATCGCCTTCCTGCCGGGATACGACACGCTCGGCTACTGGGCGGTGGCCCTCCTCGCGCTCTTCCGGCTCGGACAGGGTTTTGCGCTCGGCGGCGCCTGGGACGGCCTCGCCTCGCTGCTGAACCTCAGCGCCCCGGCCAACCATCGCGGCTGGTACGCGATGATCCCGCAGCTCGGCGCGCCCATCGGCTTTGCGCTGGCCAGCATCCTCTTCGGCTATTTCGTCAGCAATCTCTCGGAGGCGGACTTCCTCGCCTGGGGCTGGCGCTATCCCTTCTTCGTCGCCTTCGCCATCAACGTGGTGGCGCTCTTCGCGCGCCTGCGCATCGTCGCCAGCAAGGAATTCGGCGCGGCCATGGAGGCGCAGGAGCTGCAGGCCCGGCCGATCTTCGAGATGCTGAGCAAGCACGCCATCGACGTCGTGCTCGGCGCCTTCGTGCCGCTCGCCAGCTTCGCGATGTTCCATCTCGTAACGATCTTCCCGCTCAGCTGGGTCACGCTCAAGGGCGGCCAGTCGGCGGCGGAATTCCTCTGGGTGCAGGTGGCGGGCGCGGCCTTCGGCGCGGTCGGCATCATCCTTTCCGGCGTCATCGCCGACCGGATCGGCCGGCGCAACCAGCTGATGGCCGGTGCGATCCTGATCGCGATCTTCTCCTTCTCCGCGCCGTTCCTGCTCGATGCCGGCGGCAAGGGCCAGGATGCCTATATCCTCATCGGCTTCTTCATCCTCGGCCTCACCTTCGGCCAGTCCTCCGGCGCCGTCTCCTCGCGCTTCACGCAGTATTACCGCTATACCGGCGCGGCGCTGACCTCGGACCTCGCCTGGCTGATCGGCGCCGCCTTCGCGCCGCTCGTGGCGCTGGGTCTCGCCTCCAGCTTCGGCATCATCTTCATCGGCGGCTACCTGATCTCCGGCGCGATCTGCACCATCGCGGCCCTCAGCCTGACGAAGGTTCTCGACCAGCAGTAACGGTCTCCACACCGCATCCGGAGGGCGCCCCGCGGGGCGCCCTTTTCGTCCGGCGATTGCCAAGGCTCCCGCCGGCCAATATGCCTTCACGTCAGGAACGGCGGAAGCGAAGGCAGCGCATATGGACGTGACGACGAACGGCAACATATCCTTCTGGTACGCCGATATCGGCGGCGTGCCGCAAAGGCGTCCCGCCCTTCCCGGCGACCGCGAGGCCGATGTCTGCATCATCGGCGCCGGCTATACGGGCCTGTGGACCGCCTATTACCTGAAGAAGGCCGATCCCTCGCTCGACATCGTCGTCGTCGAGCGCGAATTTGCCGGTTTCGGCGGCTCGGGGCGGAACGGCGGCTGGCTTTCCGGCGGCTTCGGCTGGTCGCGGGAAAAGTACCTCAAGACCGCGACGCGCGGCGCGGTGGTCGACATGCAGCGGGCCATGGCCGGCACGGTGGACGAGGTGATCCGCGTCGCTGAGGCCGAGGGCATCGATGCCGATATCCTGCGCGTCGACAACATCACCGTTGCCACCAACAGGCCGCAACTGGAGCGCGCCCGCGAGGAATATCAGTTCTACCTCGACTGGGAGATGCCGGCCGACCGCATGGAGATGCTCTCGGCGGAGGAAGCGGCGCGGCGCATCCGCATCGCCGGCGTCGAGGGCGCCTTCGTCATCCGCGACATGGCGCGGGTCCAGCCGGCCAAGCTGGTGCGCGGCCTTGCCAACGTGGTCGAGGGCCTCGGCGTCCGCATCTTCGAGGGCACCGCCGTCACCGGCTTCACGAAGGGCCGCGTCGAGACGGAGCGCGGCATCGTCCGCGCGCCGGTCGTCATCCGCGCCACGGAGGGTTTCACCGCCGGCCTGCCGGGCCATGAGCGCACATGGCTGCCGCTCAACAGCGCACAGATCGTCACCGAGCCGCTGCCCGAGGCGCTGTGGCGGGAGATCGGCTGGGAAGGCCATGAACTGCTCGGCGATGCGGCGCATGCCTATTGCTATGCCCAGCGCACCCGCGAGGGCCGCATCACCATGGGCGGTCGCGGCGTTCCCTACCGCTTCGGATCGAAGACCGATATCGACGGCCGGACGCAGCAGGCGACCATCGACGCCCTCCATGCCATCCTCACTCGCCTCCTGCCGCAGACGAAATCCCTCAAGATCGAGCATGCCTGGTGCGGCGTGCTCGGCGTGCCGCGCGACTGGTGCACGACGGCGGGCTTCGACCGGGAAACGGGCATCGGCTGGGCCGGCGGCTATGTCGGGCTGGGCGTCTCCTCCTCCAACCTCGCGGGGCGGACCCTGGCCGACCTCGTGCTCCGGCGCGAAACGGAACTCACCGGCCTTCCCTGGGTCAACCGCATGGTGCGCCCATGGGAGCCGGAGCCCTTCCGCTGGCTCGGCGTCCATTCCATGTACCAGCTCTACCGCATGGCGGATGCGCGGGAATTTACGGGCCTCCAGCACACGTCGCGGCTCGCCGCCATCGCCGACGGCATCACCGGACATTGAGCCGGCGGCGGGTCCTTACATTTTTCCATCGCGGGACGGAATAAACCGGCGGGGTCCGGTGTCTTGGCATGGACGGCTCCGGAAGCGCGTCATAACGATGGAGAAGACCATGAAGCTCTTTGTTCTCGTCCCGCTGGCTGCCGCCCTCCTTGCCGGCACCGCCTTTGCGGCAGAGCCGTTCAAGACCGTGAAGACCGACAAGGGCGAGGTGCTTGCCGGCGAAAAGGGCATGACCCTCTACACCTTCAAGAAGGACAAGCACGGCAAGTCCGCCTGCTACGACAAATGCGCCGCCAACTGGCCGCCGGCCAAGGCCGCTTCCAACGCCAAGGCAGAAGGCGCATATTCGCTCGTCACCCGCAAGGACGGGTCGAAGCAATGGGCGAAGGACGGCATGCCGCTTTACTACTGGGCCAAGGACACCAAGGAAGGCGATGCGACCGGCGACGGCATGAACGGCGTCTGGAATGTCGCAAGGCCGTGATCCCCACGCCATGACCGATGGCGGCGGGCGGGAAGGCGACGCCTCCCCGCCCCCTGCCTTCGAGGCGCAGATCCTTGCCCTCCTGCCGCAGTTGCGGCGCTATTCGCGCAGCCTGACGCGCTCCGACGCGGAGAGCGAGGATCTCTTGCAGGACTGCGTCGAGAAGGCGCTCGTCCACCGCGCGCAATGGCGCGGCGCGAACATTCGCGCCTGGGCCTACCGGATCATGACCAACCTGCATCTCAACGCGCAACGGGCCGTCGCGCGGCGGCCTTCCGTCGGCATCGAGGAAGCCGACGCCATCGCCGAGAACGCCGCACCTTCCGATCCGCTGGAACGCAACCGCCTGGTGCAGGCGCTGGAGATCCTGCCGAAGGAGGCGCGGGCGGTGCTGATGCTCGTCGCCGTCGAAGGCCATTCCTACCAGGAGGTCGCCGGGATCCTGGAAATTCCTGTCGGTACCGTCATGTCGCGCCTTTCGCGCGCCCGGCAGATGCTGCGGCAAAGGCTGCAGGAGGAAAACGTCATTCATTTGCGGAGCCCACGATGAGCGAGCGCCAACCCATCGGCGAACCCGACCTGCACGCCTATGTCGACGGGCTGCTCGACGAGGCGGAGCGCCGGCACGTCGAGGATCATCTGGCGGAGGACCCGGAAGCCGCCCGGCTCGTCGCCGACTGGCAGGCGCAGAACGAGAGCCTGCGCGACGCCTTTGCCGGCCATGCCGTTTCCCGCCCGTCCGATGCCCGTCTCGTCTCGTCGCCGGCGGCGGCAGGGGCAGGCTTCCGCCGCTTCGCCATGGCGGCCGCCGCCGCCGGCCTTTTCGTGCTCGGCGGGCTTGCCGGCCATTTCGTGCCGCCCCTTTTCGAAGCGCCGCCGCAGCAAGTCGCGGCGATGGACGCGCTGCCGCAGGAGGCGCGCAACGCCTATCTCATCTATGCGAGCGAGGTGCGCCATCCCGTGGAGGTCTTCGCCGACGAGGAGGCGCATCTCGCCGCATGGCTCGGCAAGCGGCTCGCCATACCGGATCTCAAGGTGCCGAGCCTGCAATCCATCGGCTTCCGGCTGGTCGGCGGCCGCCTCCTTCCCGTCGCCGACAGGCCGGGCGCCATGTTCATGTACGAGAACGAGGCCGGGCGGCGCGTGACCGTCCTCGTCGGGCGCAACGGGGACAATCGCACGACGAGCTTCCGCTTCGCGTCAGCAAGCGGCATCGAGACCTTCTACTGGATCGACGGGGACCTCGGCTATGCCGTGACAGGCGACATTTCCCGCGATGTCCTGCAGCAGATCGCCGAGGAATGCTACCGCCAGTTCCCCACCTGAGGGACGCCGGAAGGGCGGAGCGAAGGGCCGGGCGGGCACGTCCGGCCGGCGAGGACACACCTACAGGTTCAGGCAAGCTCACGGTTGTATCGAGCAGGCTGCCGGATCGTGCATTTACGTGTGTTTTCGTTTCCTTCTTTCAGGACTTTGCCCAGGATTTTGCCATGACGTCGATCGTTTCCTCGCTCAGCCTCAGCCAGATCCGGCAGCTTTCGACGGAGACGATCCAGCAATGGTCGACCGAGGACGTGGCCTCGCTGTCCACGAGCCAGATCGGCGCCTTCTCCTCCAAGCAGATCGCGGCGCTGGAACTCGAGGATATCGGCATTCTCAGCGACGGCCAGATCAGCGCCATCTCGCAGGGCGCCATCATCGGCCTGTCGCTCGACCAGATCGGCGCGCTCACCCATTCCTCCATCGAGAACCTGACGACGGGCCAGGTCGCGGTGCTGACCGCATCGCAGGTCGGCGCGCTTTCGGCCGACCAGGCCGAGGCCCTGACGCCGTCGCAGGTCCAGGCGCTGGGCACCGCGCAGCTTGCGGCCCTCGCCCCGGAGGACCTTGCGACCTTCTCGACCGAGGACATGGCGGCGATCAGCTACAAGGCGGTGCAGGGCCTCAGCCCCGCGGCGCTGGCGGCGCTCTCCAGCGGGCAGGTCGCCGCGCTCGCGCCGCTCGCCGTCGCCGGCCTTACGACGGACCAGACCGGAGCGCTCACGCCCGACCAGATCGCCGCGATGACGACGGCGCAGATCGCGCTGCTCAAGCCCGCGCAGATCGCGGCGCTGAGCGCGGAGGCGGTCAAGGCGTTCTCGGCCGAACAGATCGCGGCGCTGAGCAGCGGCGCCATCACCGGCTTCTCCACCGCACAGATCGGCGCACTCTCCGAAGGGCAGGTCGAGGCGCTGACGCCCGCGCAGGTCAAGGCGCTGTCGGCCCAGCAGCTCGGCGCCATCTCCGCCGACGGCCTTGCCACCTTCTCGGCCGAGGACATCGCCGCCATCGCGGCCAAGGCCCTTTCGGGACTCAGCACCGACGCCATCGCGGCGCTTTCCGAAGAGCAGGTCGCCGCGTTGAGCGTGCAGGCCATCCAGAGCCTTTCGGTCGCGCAGGTCGCCGCCTTCACGCCCGACCAGACCGCCGCGCTCACATCCAGGCAGCTCGCCGCCATGGGCGCCGCGCAGATCGCCGCCTTCAGCGCCGACGACCTCGCGCGCATGTCAACCGACAGCCTTGCCGCGATTTCGGCGAAATCGCTGTCCGGGCTCAGCACGGCGGCCATCGCCGCCCTCAGCACCGAGCAGGTCGGCGCGCTCTCCACCGCGCAGATCGCGGCGCTCACCGCCCTGCAGGTCTCCGCCTTCACGACCGACAGCATCGTGGCGCTCTCCACCCGCCAAGTCGCCGCCTTCGGCAGCGCGGCGGTGCGGGGCCTCACGGCTAGCCAGATCGGCGCCATGAGCGAGGCGCAGGTCGAGGCCTTCACCCCGACGCAGATGAAGGGCTTCACCGCCGTCCAGGCCGCCGCCCTCGACAAGGCCGGTATCGCCACCTTCTCGACAGCCGACATCGCGGCCCTCTCGCCGGCCGCGGTCGCCGGTCTCAGCCCGGATACCATTTCGGGCATGACGCCGGCGCAGATCGCCGCGCTCAGCACGAAGGCGGTCGCCGCCCTCACCCCGGCGCAGATCGCCGCGCTGGACGAAAGCCAGGTCGAGGCCTTCACGCCCGCCCAGATCAAGGTGATGACCGCGGCGCAGATCGCCGCCTTCAGGCCGGAGACGCTCTCGACCTTCTCCAGCAGCGACATCGCTGCGATCCGCAACAACGCGCTCATCGGCCTCGGCCCGGATGCGCTCGCCGCCCTTACCACCGGCCAGATCGCGGCGCTGACCTCCGCCCAGATCGGTGCGCTCAAGACGACGCAGATCGCCGCCCTCGACAACGGCCAGATCGAAGCCCTCACCCCGACGCAGGTGAAGGCGCTGACCGCCGCGCAGCTTGCCGTGCTGAGCGTCGATGCGCTCTCGACCTTCTCGACGGCCGATATCGCGGCCCTCAGCAACAGGGCGGTTTCCGGCATCGGCAGCAGCGTCCTTGCCGCCCTTTCGCTCGAGCAGATCGGCGCCTTCGGCACCCTTGCGCTCACCGGTCTTTCCACGGCGCAGATCAGCGCGATGAAGACGGAGCAGATCGCGGCGCTTGCTCGCTCGCAGATGGGGGCGCTGAACGCCGCGCAGATCGCGGCCATCGACCCGGCCGTGCTGGCCGACATGACGCCCGCCCAGATCGCGGCGATCAACAGCAAGGCCATTGCCGGCCTGCCGACCTCGGCCATCGCCGCCCTGTCGCCCGAGCAGGTCGCCGCGCTCAGCCCGAGCGTCGTCGCGCGCCTTTCCACCCTGCAGATCGCGGCGCTGAGCACCGGCCAGGTCGAGGCGCTCACGCCCGACCAGATCCGCGGAATGAACGCCAAGCAGATCACGGCGCTCGGCGCGGAGGGCATCGCGACCTTCTCCACCGAGGACATGGCGGCGATCAACACCAAGTCCATCAACGGCCTTGGCAGCGCAGCGCTCGCCGAACTCTCGACCGCCCAGATCGCCGCGCTCACGAGCGGCCAGATCGGCGGCCTGACGGCGGCGCAGATCGCCAGCCTCGGCGAAGCCTTCCTGAGGGCCCTTGCGACCGGGCAGATCACCGCCATCGGCACGGGCGCGATCGGCGGCCTTTCGGCCGACCAGATCGAGATGCTGAGCACGGCGCAGATCGAGGCGCTTTCCTCGCAGCAGGTCAAGTCGCTGACCTCCGCGCAGCTTTCCGCCCTCAGCGGGGCGGATCTCGCCACCTTCTCGACGGAAGACCTCGCGGCGATCTCCAGCAAGGCCATCGCGGGTCTCAGCCCTGCGGCGATCGCCGGGCTCACCACCGCGCAGATCGCAGCGCTCAGCCGCACGACCCTCTCCGGCCTGACCGCCTCGCAGATGGAGGCGCTGACGAGCGCGCAGATCGCGGCCTTCTCGACGGCGCAGATCGGCGGCTTCACCTCCGCCCAGATCGGCGCACTCGAACCGCAGGACATCCGCGCGCTCTCGACCGCCCAGATCGCCGCCCTCAGCCGCGGCGCGGTCTCCGGCATCGCCCCGGACACCTTCGCCTCGCTGACCTCGGCGCAGATCGCCGCCCTCAGCACCAGCGCCTTCACCGGCCTGACCAGCGACCAGATCGAGGCGCTGAGCCCGCTGCAGGTCAGCCAGCTTTCCGCCGCCCATCTCAAGGCGCTGACCGCCGCCCAGGCCGGCGCGCTCGACACGGATGTGAAGGCGCTCACCCCCGAACAGCTCGCCGGCCTCACCCCGGCGGCCGTTTCCGGGCTGCGCTCCGGCCAGATAAGCGCGCTGGGCTCCGACCAGATCGCTGCACTGACCACCGCGCAGATCGCGGCCCTGTCGTCCGGCCAGGTCGCAGCGCTCAATCCGTCCGACCTCGATGCCCTGTCGAACGCCCAGCTCGCCGCCCTCAGCGCCTCCGGCGTTTCCGGCCTCACCTCGAGCCAGATCGCCGCGCTCAGCCTGTCGCAGATCGGCGCGCTCGGCACACGGCAGATGGCCGCGCTGACCTCCTCGCAGATTTCCGCCTTCGGCACGGCGCAGATCGCCGCCCTCACGACCGGGCAGATCGCGGCCCTCAATGCCGGCAGCATCGCCGGCTTCACCTCGCAGCAGCTTGCCGTGCTCAGCACCAGCCAGGCCGAGGCGCTGACCAGCGCCCAGGTCGGCGCGCTGAATCCCGACCAGATCGGCGAATTCGGCACGGCGGAGATCGCGACCTTCTCCACGAAGGACATATCGATGATCACCGCCAGCGCCATCAAGGGCATTTCGGCGGCGACGCTCGCCTCGCTCTCCACCGCCCAGATCGCCGCCTTCAGTGCGGCCGCCATGGGTGCGATGACCACCCAGCAGCTCGCCGCCCTCACGACCGCGCAGGCCGAGGCGCTGACCCGCACGCAGATCGCGGCGCTGAGCTCGACGCAGATCGCCGCCCTCAGCCCCGAGGACATCGCGACCTTCTCCACCCAGGAAATGGCCGCCATCTCGTCCGGCGCCCTGCCGGGCCTTTCGACCGAGGCGCTCGCGGCCCTTTCGACGGCGCAGATCGCCGCCCTCAGCTCCACCGGCATCGCCGGCCTCACCACCAAGCAGATCGCCGCCCTCAGCCTCGCGCAGGCGGAAGCCCTGACGACGAGCCAGATCGGCGCGCTCAGCTCCACGCAGCTCGCCGCCTTCACATCCGACGGCATCGCGACCTTCTCGACGCGCGAGATCGCCGCCATCGGCTCGGATGCCATCGGCGGCCTTTCGACCGAGGTGATCGCCGCCCTCTCGACGGGGCAGGTCGCCGCGCTCAGCACCGCGGCCATCGGCGGGCTCGGGACGAAGCAGATCGCCGCCCTTTCCAGCGACCAGCTCGATGCGCTTTCGGCCGATCAGGTCCGCGCGCTCAACGCGCGGCAGATCGCCAATCTCGGCCCGGCCTATATCGCGACGCTCTCGACGGCGCAGATCGCCGCCCTCAGCGCGGCGGCCATCGCCGGCCTGACGCCCGAGCAGATCGCCGCCTTCTCCACCGCGCAGGCCGAGGCGCTGACGCCGACGCAGATCGCGGCCTTCTCCTCGCGCCAGATCGCCGCGCTGGACATGGCCAAGCTCGACACCTTCTCCTCCGCGGACATCGCGGCCATCGGCTCGGGCGCGATCGCGGGCCTTTCGACCGCCATGCTCGCCTCGCTGTCGACCGGCCAGATCGCGGCGCTGAGCGCCGCCGGCCTTTCCGGGCTTTCGAGCGACCAGGTCGCGGCACTTTCCGGCACGCAGATCGAGGCCATGACCACGGCGCAGCTCGGCGCGCTCGGCTCCCGGCAGGTCGCGGCGCTGCGCGCTGACGGCATCGCGGCGCTGACGCCGGCCCAGATCGCCGCGCTCAATGCCGACGGCATCGCCGGCCTGACCTCGGCGCAGATCGGCATCCTCTCGCCGCTGCAGGCCGAGGCGCTGACGGCAACGCAGATCGCCGCGCTGAGTTCGGCGCAGATCGGCGCCTTCAGCCCCGCGAATCTAGAAACCTTCACGCCCGCCGAAATCGGCGCGATCACCTCGCGCGCGGTGGCGGGCCTGCCGACGGCGGCGATCGCCGCGCTCACCCCCGCCCAGGTCGCCGCGCTGAATGCGGCGGGCCTCACCGGCGCGCAGATCGGCACCTTCAGCGAGAGCCAGTTCGAGGCGCTGACGAGCCTGCAGATGGCGGCGATGGGCTCGACGCAGGTGGCTGCCCTGACCACGGCCAATATCGCCACCCTCTCGCCCGAGCAGATCGCCGCCCTCAGCACGGCCGGCGTCGCGGCCCTCTCGACGGCGCAGATCGCGGCCCTCAGCACGGCGCAGGCCGAAGCGCTCACCAACACGCAGGTCGGCGCCCTCAGCTCGCAGCAGATCGCGGCCTTCAGCGCCGACGACCTCGCGCAGTTCTCGGCCGCGGACATGGCGGCCATCAGCTCACGGGGGATTCTCGGCCTTTCGACCGGCATGATCGCCTCGCTGACGACGGCGCAGATCGCCGCCCTCGGCACGGCCGGCATTTCCGGCATGACGAGCGAGCAGATCGCCGCGCTCAGCGCCGATCAGGTCGAGGCGCTGACGGCGACGCAGATCGGCGCCTTCACCTCACGCCAGATCGCCGCCTTCGACGCCGCCGACATCGCCCTCTTCACCACCGCGGAAATCGGGGCGATCGGCTCGGCGGCCATGGCCGGCCTTTCCGCCTCCATCCTCGCCGGCTTCTCGCCGGAGCAGATCGAGGCGCTGAGCCCCGCCGGCATCGGCGGCATGACGACGGGCCAGATCAGCGCCCTCAGCCCGAACCAGATCGCCGCGCTCTCCACCGCGCAGATCAACGCGCTCACCTCCAAGCAGGTCGGCGCCCTCGCCGTCGCGGACATCGCGGCGCTGACGCCCGGCCAGATCGCCGCCCTCAGCCCGAGCGGCATTGCCGGCCTTACCGGCATGCAGGCCGCGAGCCTTACCTTCGAGCAGGCCGAATCCCTCTCGGCCAGCCAGGTCGCAGCTCTGACGGCCGCCGCGCTCGGCGGGCTTTCGAGCGAGGCGCTCGACACCTTCTCGACGAGCAAGCTCGCCGCCATCGGCTCCAGCGCCATCAAGGGCCTGCCGCCGAGCTATCTTGCGACGCTTTCGGATGCCGAGATCGCCGCGCTCGGCACCGGCGCGATCTCCGGTCTCAGCAGCGCCCAGGTCGCCGCGCTCTCGCCCGGCCAGCTCGAAGCCTTCTCTATGGCGCAGATCGCCGCCCTCAGCTCGCCCGGAACAGCCGGCCTGACGCCGGCGCATATGCAGACCATCTCGACCGAGGAACTGGCGGCGATGAGCCCCTCGGCCATCAAGGGCCTTTCCCCGGCGGTGATAAGCGGGCTGTCGACGGAAAGCATCGCGGCCCTCGGCACCGGCCAGATCGCGGCCCTGACCTACAGCCAGGTGAACGCCATGAGCACGGCCCAGGTGGCGGCGCTGACGGTCGAGCAGGCGGGCGCGATGACGGCGACGCAGACGGCCGGGCTCGGTGCGGACGATCTTGCCACCTTCTCGCCGGACCATATCGTCGCCCTCGGCACGAATGCGGTGCTGGGCCTCAGCACGGCGGCGCTCGCCGGCCTCAGCAGCGAGCAGGCCAATGCCTTCACGCCCGCCCAGCTTGCCGCCATGACCCCGGCGCAGGTCGCCGCCCTGCCGCGCGGCCCCGCCGCAACGACGGTGACCGGCGGCACGTCGGGCACGGGCGGAACGTCCACGGAAAGCACGGAGCCGACGGCGGACGCCACGACGAGCGATCCGCAATCCGACATCGCGGCGATCATCTCGTCCTATCTGGAGATCTGAACCGGAGCGGACCCGGCCTCCGGGTTCGCCGCAAGAGAGGCGGCCTCCTCGGCGGCGAGGGCCGGCGGGGCGGTCCGCACCCGGCGGGCATCCGCTGTTCCATCCGGCCGCGCCGCCTCGACCCGGTTGCGGCCGTTCGCCTTGGCGCGATAGAGCGCCGCATCGGCCCGGCGCAGGAGGTCGTCATAGGTCTCGTCACGGGCCGCGCGCGCGGCGAGACCGGCCGAGACCGTCAGGGCGACCCCTTCGCCATCCGCCGAAAAGCCGCCGTTCTCCACCGCCGCGCGCATCCGCTCGACGATGGCGAGCCCGTCGGCCTCCGCCAGGTCGCGGAAGAGGACGACGAATTCCTCGCCGCCGGTGCGGGCGATCAGGTCGGCGGGGCGCAGCCCGGCGCGCAGCCGGTTCGCGACATGGACGAGCACACGGTCGCCGGCATCGTGGCCATAGGTGTCGTTGATCGCCTTGAACTTGTCGATGTCGAACACCGCGAGGCAGAGGCCGCCGCCGGCCTGCCGCGCCGAAAGAAACGCCTCGGCGCCGGCGCGGGCGAGGCTGCGCCGGTTCGGCAATCCGGTCAGGTAGTCGGTGTCGGCGGCCCCCTCCAGACCGCGCTGCAGCCGGTCCGAGCACATCAGCAGGAAGGCGGTGGTGCCCATGACCGGCAGCGTGGTCATCAGCAGGGCCGACAGCACGTTCAGCCAGTTGCCGCCGCTTTCCACGGCAAAGCCCTCGGAAACGTCGGCGAAGAGGTAGAGCATGCAGCGCGCCGCCGCATAGAGGCCGACGCCGGCGAACATGGCGGTGAGGATGGAACGGGCGAGCGAAGCCTCGCCGCGGCCCCTGTTCATGAGATCCCTGACGCACATCGCCATCAGCCCGACCCAGACGACGGAAACCACCGCCATGCGGACATGGAAGTTCGGCATGACCGCCGAGAACCAGGCGACGACCAACGAGGCCGCCAGCGCCGGCAGGAACAGCCACGCGCCGACCGGCAGCCGCAGGAACCGGCGGATCGCCACGCAATAGGCCGCCAGCCCGAAGGCGAAGCCCGCATTGGCCGCCGTCAGCATCAGGGGCCGCGGCAACGGACCGCCGAGCGCGAAGACGATGCATCCGAACGCCACCAGCAGCGTGCCGAGACACCACTGCCGCGCCGCGGGCCTGAGGCCGGCGGGCAGTTCGCGTCCCATGGCGGTCAGGATGGCCCCGTTGGCCAGCACCATGATCGACGCCATCGTGAATATGGTTTTCGCATCCATTCCGAACGCGCTCCTTTCAGGAGACCGTTGGCGGCCCATGATGGAGCGGCCAGCGCACGAAACGCGGCGCCGAGAAGCACCGCAACATGCCGGCACCTTAGCGGGAGACTCCTAAACGCCTGTTGCGAGACTAGGCGAACAGAAGGTTAAGCGTGCCGCTTCTCACGCCTCGAAGGATTTCAGGATGGGACAGGGGCCGGTCCTGCCGACGGCGCATTCCGAGACGAGCTTCTGCAGCGAGGCCCTGGCGCGCTGCAGGTCCTCCATGCGTGCGTCGAGTTCGGCAAGGCGCCTGGTGGCCATCTCGCGGGCCGCGGCGCGGTCCTCGCCGGCATCGAGGGCGAGAAGCTGGCGGATCTCTTCCAGCGTGAAGCCCGCCGTCTGCGCCTGCCGGATGAAACGCAGGCGCGAGAGGTCCGCTTCGCCATAGCGGCGGATGCCGTCGATGCGCTTCGGCGTCGCAAGCAGGCCGCGGCGCTGGTAGAAGCGCACGGTCTCGACGCCGACATGGGCGGCAGCGGCAAGTTTTCCGATCGTCAGGTCCATAGGGTGTTGACTCCGTACCATGGTACGGAACCTATAGTCCTGCCAACGGTTTCACAAGACAGGAGACGTGAGATGTTGGACAAGGTACGAAATGCCGGCCGCAAGGCCATCCTCTACCGCATGGTGATGCCCAGCCACACCTGCCCCTACGGCCTCAAGGCGAAGGACCTCTTGCGCCGCTCGGGCTACGAAGTCGACGACCGCCACCTGACGAGCCGCGCGGAAACCGACGCCTTCAAGGCCGAGCACGATGTCGCGACCACCCCGCAGGTCTTCATCGACGGGGAACGCATCGGCGGTTACGACGACCTTCGCCGCCATCTCGGCAAGCCCGTCGCCGACCCCAAGGCGACCACCTATCGCCCGGTCGCCGTGCTCTTCACCCTGACGGCGCTGACGGCGATGGCCGCGAGCTTCGCGGTCAGCGGCTCGCCCTTCACCGTGCGCGCGGCGGAATGGTTCATCGCCTTCTCGATGGTCGCGCTCGCCATGCTGAAGCTCCAGAATGTCGAGAGCTTCGCCACCATGTTCCTCAACTACGACCTGCTCGCGAAGCGCTGGGTGCCCTACAGCTATATCTATCCCTATGCCGAAGGGCTCGCCGGGGTGCTGATGGTGGCGGGCGCGCTCACCTGGCTTTCGGTTCCCGTCGCGCTCTTCATCGGCACCATCGGCGCGGCCTCGGTCTTCAAGGCGGTCTATATCGACCGGCGCGAGCTGAAATGCGCCTGCGTCGGCGGGTCGAGCAACGTGCCGCTCGGCTTCATCTCGCTGACGGAGAACCTGATGATGATCGCCATGGCCATCTGGATGGCCGCCGTCTCGCTCGGCTACATCCACGCCATGTGATGAGAAAGGCACGGCGTCCATGGACGCCGTGCCCTTGCTTCATGCTTGCCTGCGGCCGTCGAGCGTCGCGAGATGGCCGTAAAGCTCCGGGCGGCGGTCGCGGAAGACGCCCCAGGAGCGGCGCTGGTGGGCGATGGCGTCGAGGTCGAAGGTGGCGGTCAGCACCGTCTCCGTCGTCCGGCCGGCCTCGGCCACCTTGGCGCCGGTGGGATCGGCGATGAAGGACGAGCCGTAGAAGGTGATGCTCGTGCCGTTGCGCCCCTCTTCCGTGCCGATGCGGTTGGAGGCGACGAGCGGCATGAGGTTCGCCCCGGCATGGCCCTGCATCACCCGCTGCCAGTGCGCGCTGGAATCGAGGCTCGCATCGTGCGGCTCGGAACCGATGGCGGTCGGATAGAGCAGGATTTCAGCGCCCTGCAGCGCCATGGAGCGCGCCGCCTCCGGAAACCACTGGTCCCAGCAGATGCCGACGCCGATGCGGCCGGCCCGCGTGTCCCACACCTTGAAGCCGGTGTCGCCGGGCGAGAAATAGAACTTCTCCATATAGCCCGGCCCGTCCGGCAGGTGGCTCTTGCGGTAATTGCCGAGCACCCGGCCGTCCGCGTCGATCACCGCGAGGCTGTTGAAATAGGACTGGCCGGCGCGCTCGAAATAGCTGAGCGGCAGCACGACGCCGAGTTCGGCGGCGAGCCTTGCGAAATGCGCGATCAGCGGATTGCCCTCGAAGGGCCGGGCGAGCGCGAAGAATTCGTGGATCTGGTCCTGGCAGAAATAGGGCGCGGCGAAGAGTTCCTGGATCAGCACCAGGTCCGCCCCCTTCTCCTTCGCCTGCCGGACGAGCCCTTCGGCCCGCTCGATATTGGCCTTCTCGTCCCAGATGCAGGCCATCTGCGTGGCGGCCACCGTGACATTGCGCATTCTCTAACGCTCCCTGTTGCCAATCTTCCGGGCCGTCCGGCTTGAATTCCCGGCCGCCCCGTCTATCCTGTCCCCATGCGACCCGACCTCACCTTCGAGCAGCTCCGGCACTGGAGCAGCGGCATTACCGCTGCGGTCAGCGCCACCTTGCCCGAGGAGATCTCGGCCCATTTCACGGCCGGCGCGCGCCATCTCGTCGCCTCCGACCAAGTCTATATCGGTCTCTACCTGCGCGACAGCGCCTCGATCACCATCTACGAGCGCGATCCCGACCACTGGAACCGCAACTACGATACCCGCAAGTACCGGCAGGACCCGTTCTTCCGCCTCTTCGCCGGCACGCGGCAGGATTTCCTGCTGCCGCTCTCCGCGCTCGACAAGGGCGATTTCCACACCAGCGCCTACTACCGCGACTTCTACGAGCCCTCCGGCAGCTTCGACGAGATCACCGGCGTCTTCAACTTCGACCGCAACGCCGCCGGCTTCGTCACCTATCTGCGCCGCCGCGGCGCCCGCCCCTTCGGCACAGAGGACCTCGCGGTCGCCGAGGCGACGGCCGACGCCACCCGCCTCGTGCTCGAACGGCTCTGGCGGCAATGGCGCCCATCCGGCGAAAGCCGGCTGTCGCTTGCCGGCCTCAGCCCGCGCGAGCGCCAGATCGCCCTTCTCCTCATCGACGGCGGCTGCGCCAAGACGATCTCGCGCGACCTCGCCATCGCCCCCGGCACCGTGCGCAACCACATCAAGACCGTCTACCGCAAGCTGGGCCTCCATTCCCAGGTCGAGCTGATGGCCGCCGTGCGCGAGGCTGGGACGGCCCCTCATCCGGCTGATGCCACCTTCTCCCCGTAAACGGGGAGAAGGGAAACGCCGCGCCGTTTTCCTCAAATCGGCGGGAAACCCTCACCAAGCCTATTGCCCCGAAACGATGTGCGTCCACATGCGGTTCTGCAGGCGCAGCAGCTTCGCATCGCTCGATTCCACCACGAAGAGCTTGGCCTTCACGTCATCCGGCGGGAAGACGCCGGGGTCCTTCGCCACCGCCTGGTCCATCAGCGGCAGCGATTCCGGGATCGGGTTGGCGTAGGAGACATAGCTGGAATTGGCCGCGGCGATGTCCGGGCGCATGTTGAAGTCGATCCAGGCGAGCGCGTTTTCCGGGTGCGGCGCATCCTTCGGCATCGCCATCGTGTCGAAGTTGATGAGCGTGCCTTCCTTCGGGATCGCATAGGCGATCTCCAGCTTCTTCTCGCTCTCGGCCGCCCGGGCCTTGGCCTGAAGGATATCGCCCGACCAGCCGAGCACGACGCAGATGTCGCCATTGGCAAGATCGTTAATGTAGCGCGAGGAATGGAAATAGCGGATGTGCGGGCGCACCTTCAGCAGCAGGTCCTCGACCTTGGCGATGTCGTCCGGGCTGGTCGAATGCGGGTCGATGCCGAGATAGTTCATCGCCATCGGGATGATCTCGGCCGGCGCATCGATCATCGCCACGCCGCAATCGGCGAACTTTTCCACGATCGCGGGGTCGAAGACCATGGCGAAGGAATCGACCGGCGCGTCGCCCATGCGCTGCTTCACCGCCTCGATATTGTAGCCGATGCCGTCGGTGACGGCCATGTAGGGCACGGCATAGGCGTTGTCCGGGTCCGCGCCCTTGATCAGCGAGAGCGCCTGCGGGTCGAGCTTGCCGATATTGGAAAGCTTGGCCTTGTCGAGCGGCTGGAAGGCGCCGGCCTTCACCTGGTTCTTGAGGAAGGGATAGGCGGAAGGATAGACGACATCGTAGCCCGACCCGCCCGTCAGCATCTTGGTTTCCAGCACCTCGTTGCCGTCATAGACGTCGTAGACGACGCGGATACCGGTCTCCTTCTCGAATTTCTCCGCCGTGTCGGGCGCGATGTAGTCCGACCAGTTATAGACGTTGACGACCTTTTCCTCCTGCGCCCACGCGCCGCCCGAAGCGGCGAGAAGGGCGAGGATCGAGACGAGCGTTCTGCGCATGGCTTCCTCCATCAGGCTTTCGTCTGGCCGGCATAGACCGGCAGGGTGATGCAGGCGACATTGCCGCCGCCGAGCAGGATTTCGCGGGAATTGTCGATGCCGACAATGCGGTGATCGGGGAAGAGCTCGGCGAGCTTGGCTTTCGCAGCGAGATCCAGCTTCTCGTCGTCGAACTGCGGCACGACGACGACGGAATTGCCGGGATAGTAGTTGATATAGGTGGCGGCGATGCGGTTGCCGGCCGGGCGCGCCCAGGTGCTGTCGACCTGATCGACGCCCGCCGCCTCCTCCGCCGTCATCTCGATGGGTCGGGGATGGTAGATGCGGTGCAGCTCGAGCGAACGCCCCCGCGCATCGCGGGCGGAACGCAACGCCTCCTCCACCTCGCGCACGATCTCGTATTGCGGATCGTCGCGATCCTCCGTCCAGCTGAGCGCCACCACGCCGGGCCGCACGAAGCAGCAGACGTCGTCGATATGGCCGTCCGTCTCGTCGAAGCAGAAGCCGCGCGGCAGCCAGATGACATGTTCCAGTCCGAGATAGTCGCAAAGCTGCTGCTCCACCGCCGCCTTGCCGAGATGGCCGTTGCGGTTGCGGTTGAGGAGGCACTGTTCCGTGGTGATCAGCGTGCCCTCGCCGTCGCATTGCAGGCCGCCGCCCTCGGCGATCAGCGGCGAGCGGTAGCGGGCCATGCCCTCGGTCTCCAGCACCTTGCGGGCGGCGAGATCGTCGAGGTTCCAGGGCGAATAGAGGCCGCCGTCATTGCCGCCATAGGCGTTGAAGGTCCAGTCGACGCCGCGCACCTCGCCGTGGTCGTTGACGACGAAGTTCGGGCCGCTGTCGCGCAGCCAGGAATCGTCCGTCGTCATTTCGATGAGCCGCACGCTCTCCGGCAGCATGGCGCGGGCGTTGAGCCACTGGCGGGCGGAGACGGCGATGGTAACCGGCTCGCTCTCGGCGATCGCCGCGGCGACCTTCGCGAAAAGCTTCTGCGCCGGCTTGGCGCCGAGCCGCCAGGTATCCGGCCGCTCCGGCCAGATCAGCCAGCAGCCGGCCTTGGGTTCGAATTCCCCCGGCGCTCGAAAACCGTCGGCCCTGGGCGTGCTTGTGAGCGTGCGTACCATGTTCCCCCCAATGAAAATCCGGGGGGATTAAGGCAAGCACAGCCCTTTCGGGTCAATGTCCCATTTGGGACAGGTGGGAGGGCCGGGTCAGCCCTCGAACACCATCAGCGTATCGCCTGCCTGAAGGTAATCACCTTCCTTGACGCGCAGGCGCAGGCGGCCGGACTTGGGGGCGAGAACCTGCGTTTCCATCTTCATCGCCTCCATCACCGCGACGAGATCGCCTTCCGCGACAGTCGCACCGTCGGCAATCTTGAAGGCCTGCAGCGTGCCGGACACGGGCGCGGCGATGCCGTCATCAACCGGCTTGCCCGCGCTCGCGGCGGATGCCGTGCCCTGCCCAGCGGCACCAAGGCCGGCCAGAAGCAGGCTCGGCAGCGCGAGCGATACACGCTTGCCGTCGATTTCGAGATGGGTGCGGACCAGCGAGGGATCGGCAACCGGCTCGGGTCGAGCTGCGGCTTCCGGCATGACGGCGAAGTCGGTTTCGATCCAGCGGGTATGGACCTTGAAGCCATCCGTCCCGATGAAGTCATCGGTATCGATGGCCGCGCGGTGGAAGGGCAGCACGGTCGCAACGCCCTCGATGCGGAATTCGCGCAGCGCCCGGCGCGCGCGGCGCAGGGCCTCTTCGCGCGTCGCGCCTGTCACGATGAGCTTGGCCATCAGCGAATCGAAGACGCCGGGGATCGTGGAACCAGTGACGACCCCGCTATCGAGGCGCACGCCGGGGCCGGACGGCGGATCGAAGGCGGTGATCGCGCCCGGCGTCGGAAGGAAGCCGCGGCCGGGGTCTTCCGCATTGATGCGGAACTCGATGGAGTGGCCGCGCGGTTCCGGCGTCTCGGTGACGGCGAGCGGCTTGCCCTCGGCAATCCGGAATTGCTCGATGACGAGGTCGATGCCCGTCGTCTCCTCGGTGACCGGGTGCTCGACCTGGAGGCGGGTGTTCACCTCCAGGAACGAGATGGTGCCGTCGGCGCCGAGCAGGAACTCCACCGTGCCGGCGCCGGAATAGCCGGCGGCGGCGCAGATCGCCTTGGCGGAGGCGTGGATGCGCTCGCGCTGCTCCGGCGTCAGGAAGGGCGCGGGCGCCTCCTCGATGAGCTTCTGGTTGCGGCGCTGCGCCGAGCAGTCACGGGTGCCGAGCACCAGCACGTTGCCGTGCCTGTCGGCAATCACCTGCGCCTCGATATGGCGCGGCCGGTCGAGGAAGCGTTCGAGGAAGCATTCGCCGCGGCCGAAGGCGGCCGTCGCCTCGCGCACGGCGGATTCGTAGAGGTCGGCGACCTCCTCCATCTTCCAGGCCACCTTGATGCCGCGCCCGCCGCCGCCATGCGCCGCCTTGATGGCGACCGGCAGGCCATGCTGTTCGGCAAAGGCGATCACTTCTGCCGCAGACGAGACCGGGCCGTCGCTGCCCGCGACGAGCGGCGCGCCGACGCTGGTGGCGATGCGCCGCGCCTCGACCTTGTCGCCGAGCGCCTCGATCACATGCGGATCGGGCCCGATCCAGATGAGGCCGGCATCCTGCACGGCTTTCGCGAATTCCGCCCGCTCGGAGAGGAAGCCGTAACCGGGATGCACGGCATCCGCGCCGGAGCGTTTCGCGATGGCGATCAGCTTTTCGATGTCGAGATAGGTCTCGGCCGGGCGCACGCCATCGAGGCCATAGGCCTCGTCGGCGAGGCGCACGAAGAGCGCGTCGGCATCCGGGTCCGCATAGACGGCGACCGACTGGAGGCCGTGGTCGCGGCAGGCGCGCAGGATGCGCACGGCGATCTCGCCGCGATTGGCGATCAGCACTTTCTTCATGGCACTCTCCTATCGGGCCGCGGCGATTTCGGCGAAGGGGCCGATCGGGCGGAAACGGATTTTTGCGTTGATGGGGATCTGGCCGGCAAGGTCCAGATGATATTCGGCGACAGCGCCGATAACGGGATAACCGCCGGTCAGCGGATGGTCGGCGAGGAAGAGCACCGGCTGGCCGCTGTGCGGCACCTGGATAGCTCCCGTCGCCGTGCCTTCGCTCGGCAATTCCGCGCTGTCCCTGCGCTCCAGCGGCACATCGCCGGCAAGGCGGATGCCCACGCGGCTCGATTGCGGCGTGACCTGCCACAGCTGGCTCGTCAGCGTCTCGATACCCTTCTCGGTGAACCAGTCCGTGCGCGGGCCGAGCACCACGTCGAGCGTCACGACATCGCCCGCTGACGGCAGGTCAAAGGCCGGGGCCTCTTCTAGGGAAACGCTGGCGAGCCCCTCCCCGCCGCTAAGCGTAAGCACCGTCCCGGCCGTAACCGGCTCGGGGCCGACAACGGCGAGCGTATCGGTCGCGGCGCTGCCGAGAACCGGGGCAACGTCGAAGCCGCCGCGCACGGCGAGATAGGCGCGCATGCCCTTCTTCGGCTGGCCGATGGTCACGACATCGCCGGGCTCCAGCGAGACGGGCTCATAGGCCGCTAGATCACGGCTGCGGCCGGCGGTATCGCGGACAGTCACCGCCGACGCCGCGCCGGCAAGGCCGATCACGGCGCGCGCATTGCATTCGAAGGAGAACCCGCCAAGGGTGAGTTCGAGGACCGGCGTGTTCGCCGGATTACCGACGATGCGGTTGGCGGCATTGAAGGCGGCGCGGTCGAGCGCGCCGGAGGCGGAAACGCCCTGCCCCGTCTGACCGAAGCGGCCGAGGTCCTGGAAGACGGCCGGCATCGGCGCGGCAAGCACCTTGAACTGCGGCGCTTCCGGTGCGACGGCGCGTTCCTTGCGGGGCGCGGCTTGCGGGATGCTGACGGTCCTGCCCGGCTGCTCCATGTCGAAGAAGCGGACGCGGTAGCCGGGCTGGAACAGCGCGCCGGGATCGCGATCGATGTCCCACATTTTGACTGGCGTCGTGCCGATGATCTGCCAGCCGCCGGGGCTTGCCTGCGGGTAGACGCCGCTGAAGGCGCCGGCAAGCGCCACGGAGCCGGCGGGAATGCGGGTGCGCGGGCTCTTGCGGCGCGGCACGTGCAGCACCGGATCGCCGCCGACGAGATAGCCGAAGCCCGGCGCGAAGCCGCAGAAGGCAACGGTGAATTCACTCTCCGTGTGGCGACGGATGACCTCCGCCACGCTGAGGCCCGTCAGCTCGGCGACGTCGGCAAGGTCCTCGCCGTCATAGCGCACCGGGATTTCCACCAGATGTTCCGAAGGCGCGATCTTCGCCGACAGGTCGCGGGTGGCGATCTGCGCGGCGAGCTCCGCGGACGTCACCTTTTCCGGGCGGAAGCGGATCATCAGCGTGCGCGCCGCCGGCACCATCTCCTCTATGCCGCCGATGGCATCGGCCTGCAGGGAGGCAAAAAGCGCGAGCGTTTCATCGAGATCGGCAAGCTCGACGAGGATGGTGGTCAGGCTGACGGGAAGAAAGCGCATCATGCCCTCATGCGTGGTAGGCGGAATCGGGGATATCGGTGATGAACATGTAGCCCGGCGCATGGGTGATGGCGAAGGGTACGCCGGAGGCCATAACCGCCGCCTGCGGGGTGACGCCACAGGCCCAGAAGACCGGCACCTCGCCCGGCTCGATGCGCACGGCATCGCCGAAATCGGGCCTGGCGAGGTCGGCGATGCCGAGCTCTTCCGGCGCACCGATATGCACAGGCGCGCCGTGCACGGCCGGGAAGCGGCCGGAGATCGTCGCGGCATCGGCGACGCGCGCGGCCGGGATCGGGCGCATGGAGACGACCATGTTGCCCTTGAGCCGCCCGGCCGGCCGGCAGGCCCTGTCGGTCAGGTACATCGGCACGTTCGACTTGTCCGTCATGTGACGGATCTCGATGCCCGCCTCGACCATCGGCGTCTCGAAGGTGAAGGAACAGCCGATCAGGAAGGCGACGAGGTCGTCGCGCTCGGCCCAGGCCGCGGTCGCGTCCGGGGTCTCCTCGACGAGCTTGCCGTCCCGCCAGATGCGGTAGAGCGGCAGATCCGTGCGAAGATCGGCGCCGGGCGCCAGCAGCGTCGTCGGCGAGCCCGGATCGGAGACGTCGAGCACCGGACAGGGCTTCGGATTGCGCTGCGCATAGAGCAGGAAATCGAAAGCCCAGTCGCGCGGCAGCACGATCATGTTGGCCTGGGTGAAGCCGGGTGCGATGCCCGAGGTCGGCGCGACGAGGCCGTCGCGGTAGGTGGCGCGCGCCTTGCGGGCGCTCGACGCGTCGACATGGTCGAGATAGGCGGTCGGGATCGTCATGGCCGCGCCCTCACGCCTTGTCGGCGAAGGAGCGGATGACGATGCCTTCGGCCTCGAAGCGACGGCGGATCTCCTGCGCGATGGCCACGGCACCGGGGCTGTCGCCATGCACGCAGATCGACTGCGCCTCGACGCGGATCGTGCTGCCGTCGATGGCCTCCAGCGTGCCCTCGCGGGCAAGCTGCACCATGCGGTCGGCGATCGTCTTCTCGTCGTGCAGCACGGCGCCCGCCTCGCGGCGGGAGACGAGTTCGCCCTTCGGCGTATAGGCCCGGTCGGCGAAGGCTTCGGCGACGACGGCAAGGCCGGAGCGGCGGGCGAGATCGAGGATCGGGGCATTGGCAAGGCCCATCAGGATCAGCGAGGGATCCACGGCCTTGATGCCATCGATCACCGCCTGGCCCTGCCTGGCGTCATAGGCGATGCGGTTGTAGAGCGCGCCATGCGGCTTGACGTAGCGCACCGTGGTCCCGGCGGCAGCGGCGACGCCCTTGATCGCGCCGATCTGGTAGATCACGTCGGCGATCAGCTCTTCCGGTGTTGCGTCGAGGTCGCGCCGGCCGAAGCCGACGCGGTCCGGATAAGAGACGTGGGCGCCGATGACGACGCCGTTGGCGGCGGCGGCCTTGACCGTGCGGTAGATGCCCGCCGGGTCGCCGGCATGGAAGCCGCAGGCGATGTTGGCGGAGGAGACGACGGCGAGCATCGCCGCGTCGTCGCCCATGCGCCAGGCGCCATAGCTTTCACCGAGGTCGCTGTTGAGATCGATCGCTACCATGATTTCCTCCCTTGTCAGCCGAGCAGGCTGAAGATCGTGCCGGCCGACTTGTAGCCCATATACCACGTCAGCGCGCAGACCAGGACGCCGAGGACGAGCAGCCAGCGCGGATAGCGGTAGCCGCCCATCAGGTCTTCGCGCTTCCAGGCGGCGAAGAGGAAGATGGACAGGCCGATGGGCAGGATGAGGCCGTTGAGACCGCCGACGAAGACCAGCATGGCGGCCGGCGGCGTGGTCATCAGCAGATAGGAGACCAGCGAGACGGCGATGAACAGCACCGTCGCCATGTTGCGCGTATGCTCGCTGACATCGTGCTTGAAGACGGTGATGAAGGACACCGACGTATAGGCCGCGCCGATGACGCTGGTGATCGCCGCCGCCCAGAAGATGATGCCGAAGAGGCGCAGGCCGAAATCGCCGGCGGCGGCCTGGAAGGCCTGTGCGGCCGGGTTCGCCACCTGGCTGGACGTGTCGATGACGACGCCGCTCGCCACGACGCCCAGAATGGCGAGGAAGAGCACGTAGCGCATCAGGCCGGTGACCGCGATGCCGGTCAGCGCCGCGCGGTTGACGGCGGGCAGATGCTCCTGGCCGACCATGCCGCGGTCGAGCAGGCGGTGCGCGCCGGAATAGGTGATGTAGCCGCCGACCGTGCCGCCGACGATCGTCGTGATCGTCGCGAAGTCGATCGTCGCCGGCAGCACCGTCTGGTAGAGCGCCTCACCCACCGGCGGGCCGGAGACGAAGGCGACGTAGAGCGTCAGCACGATCATCAGGATGCCGGCGAAGACGATGAAGCGGTCCACGGCAAGGCCGGCCCGCTTCGACAGGAAGATGCCGATGGAGAAGACCGCGCTGATCGCCCCGCCGATCTTCGGATCGAGACCGAAGACGGCGTTGAGGCCGAGGCCCGTGCCGCCGATATTGCCGATATTGAAGAACAGGCCGCCGACGATGACGAGGACGGCGAGCAGATAGCCGGAGCCCGGAATGGCGGCATTGGCGACGTCGGAGGCGCGCATGCGCGTCAGCGTCACGATGCGCCAGATGTTGAGCTGCACGACGAAGTCGATGACGATCGAGGCAAGGATGCCGAAGGCGAAGGCGGCGCCGAGCTTCGTGGTGAAGGTGGCCGTCTGCGTGATGAAGCCGGGGCCGATGGCGCTGGTCGCCATCAGGAAGATCGCGGCGATGAGCGCGGCGCGACGGGACTTGACGGTGTGGACGCCCTGCGCGACCACACCCGTGGCGGCAGGCGCTGCTGCATTCTGTTCCATGAGATTTCTCCGCTCTCCTTCACCCGCCCCTCGCGGGTGGCGCATGGTGGAATGATGCATTGCTACACAAAAATGTCAACTTTGTTCAACAATAATTCCCTATCGTTCCTTATTTCTGCCTTTTTACCAATCAGATAGCGCGGGATTGGCGACGAATTTCGCACCGTCCCTTCTGCATTCGTGCTAAGGCCAGCATTGAAATAGGGCACGTTCCGGCGGTTGAAAGCCTGGGACGGGGAGGATGGCATGAGCGAGGATGGTAATGGCCTGCCACTGGCGGACCGGCTGGCGCGGCGCATTCGAACGCTGCTGATCTCGGGCGAGCTCTCGCCCGGCCAGCGCCTTTCGGAGGCGGCCTTCAGCGAGCGTTTCGACGTCTCGCGCAACTCGCTGCGCGAGGCCTTCCGCCTGCTCACCAAGGATGGGCTGCTGCGGCACGAGGCCAATCGCGGCGTCTTCGTCGCCGTGCCCTCCATGGCCTCGATCATCGACATCTACCGCGTGCGGCGCATGCTGGAATGCGGCGCACTGCGCCAGGCATGGCACCAGCATCCGGCGATCCGGGTGATGCGCGAGGCCGTGGGCCGGGCGCAACAGGAGCGCGAAAAGGGCGACTGGCTCGGCGTCGGCAGCGCCAACATGATCTTCCACACCGCCATCATCGACCTTTCCGACAGCGTGCGGCTCAACGAGTTCTACGAGCGCATCTCGGCGGAGCTGCGCCTCTGCTTCGGGCTGCTCAACGACCCCGAGCACCTGCACGCGCCCTTCGTCGACATGAACGACGCCATCGTGACCCTTCTCGAGGAGAACCGGCCGCACGAGGCGGCGGCGCAGATGGAGACCTATCTGAACCTTGCCGAGCGCACCATGCTGAAGGCGCTGGAGCGGGCCTCCGAGCAGGCGTGAGCGGCGGCGGCCTCGCCGCCTCCCCTTACCGCCAGAGCGCGCGCACCTCCTGCCGCAGCATCAAGGCCTCCGCCCAGCGGTCCGTCGTGTCGTTGCCGTCCCTTCCGGTGATGGCATAGGGCTTGGGGCCGAGTTCGCAGGTGAAGACCAGTTCGGCATCCTCGGCTGCACGGGCGCGCCAGTGGCGGAAGCCGTCGTCCCACCAGGTAAGGAAGAGGTCGAGCCAGGGGCGATGATGCGGGAAGGAGATCTCGATCTGCACCTGCTCGCGCGAGGCGACGCGGCCGTGGAAGGCTTTGGCATTTTCCAGGATGCGCCGGATGAGGGCGTGGTTCTCCTCCTCGACCGGAAAGGCGAATTCCCGGCCGACGAGGAAATGCGAGAGATCGGCGAGAAGTGGCAGATCGGGGCGGCGGTCGAGCAGATCGAGCGTGAAGAACAGGTCCGTCGTCATCCGGTCGCGGTGCGTCTCGATGAAGACCGGAATGCCGGCCTGCTCGGCAAGCGCCATCCAGCCGTCGAGCAGCGGCAGGCAATCCTCCACCCGGCGCAGGCGGATATCGGGCTGGAGGTTGACGTGCCTCACCGGATATTCGGCGGCCAGTTCCAGCGGCAGGCGCAGGTCCTCGACGGTGCGCGGGAAGCAGACGCCCTCGATACCAAGGCCGGTTCCCCGCAGCGCCTCGTCCAGCGCCCTGACGTCCGCGCGCTTCGTGTAATGCGCGCTGACGCCGTCGAAGCCCGCCTCGGCGATCATCGCGATGTTTTCCGCAAGGCTGCGCTCATGGCCGTCCGTATGCCGGCGTTCCATGGCCCAGAGCGACTGGAAGAACAGCAGTTTCTGCATCACGCCGCCCGCGCGCTCTTGAGGAGGGCCTTGAGGTTCACGGCGGGGTCCGCGAGCGCGGCGGGATCCGGGCTGATGCCGGTGGCGATCAGCATCTCGGCGAGCTTGATGTCCTTCGCAAGGCTGTTGCCCGGCCCGAGGCCGGCGGCGGCCACGAGACGACCGCCGTCGAGATAGAATTCCAGCTCCCCCTCCCCGGCCGGCCGCAGGATGCAGTCATGCCCCGGCTGGGGCAGGCCCGCGACCTGCAAGCCGAGATCGTACTGATCGGACCAGAACCACGGGATTGCGGCGAAGGCTTCGCTCGCGCCCGCCATGTTGCGCGCGGCGGTTTCGGCCTGGCTGCGCGCGTTGCGCCAGCTTTCGAAGCGGACATGGCCGCCGCCGGCCACGGATACCGCCGCGCAGTCGCCCGCCGCGAAGACATGCGGATCGCTGGTGCGCAGGAAGGCATCCGTCAGGATGCCGTTGCCGGTCGCGAGCCCCGCCGCCTCGGCAAGGCCGGTATCCGGCACGACGCCGATGGCCGAGACGACGATATCGGCCGGAACCCGCGTGCTATCAGCCAGCAAGACGGCATCGGGCGTGATCTCGGCAATCCCTTGCCCGAGGTGGAAGCGCACGCCCTCCTCGGCATGGCGCGCATGCAGCCGCGCGGCAAAGCGCGCGGGCACGGCGCGGCCGAGGGGCCTTGCCGCCGCCTCGACGACGCTGACGGCGATGCCCTTGCCGCGCAGCACCGCCGCAAGCTCCATGCCGATCAGCCCGCCGCCGACGATCGCGACGCTTGCCGCCGCTTCGGCGCGGGAGAAGATCGCCGCCGCATCCGCGAAGGTACGGAAATCGAGCGCCCCTTCGGCGCCCGGGCAGGCGAGCCGGCGGGGGCGCGCGCCGGTCGCAAGGAGCAGCCTGTCATAGGCAAGCGTCCGCCCGTCGCCGAGGAGAAGGTGGCGACGGGCGGTGTCGATCTGCACTACCGGCATGCCGGGAAGATAGTCGATGCCGGCGGCTTCGAGAGCCTCGGCCGAGCAGATCGGTTTCATCTGGACGGCGCCGTCCAGCGGCTTGGAGAGCGGCGGGCGCTCATAGGGAAGATGCGGCTCCGTGCCAGCCAGCGTGACCGGACCGGAAAACCCGGCCTCGCGAAGCGCGAAGGCCGCGCGGGTGCCGGCTTCGCCCGCGCCGATGATGACGATCCCGTTCATGAGGCTCTCCATGGAAAGTGTTGCCGGCGCGTTCGGAAACGCACCGGCGGGGAGGATCAGTTCCGCGTGGAATAGTCCGCCATGTTCTTCGGCGTGACGAGCTCGAAGGGCACCCAGACCTGCCTGTCGACGGCCTCGCCGCGGGCGAGCGCCACGGCGGCGTCCAGCGCGCTGCCGGACTGGCCCCTGGCGTTCTGGAACACGGTCGCGTCGAGATCGCCGGCCGCCATGGCGGCAAGGCCGTCCTGCGTGGCGTCGATGCCGATGACGATCACGTCGTCCATGGAGACGCCCGCCGCCTTCAGCGCCTGGATGGCGCCGATGGCCATTTCGTCGTTGTTGGCGAAGACCACGTCGATGGGCTGGCCGGCGGTGATCCAGTTCGTCGTCAGGTCCATCGCGTTGGTGCGCGTCCAGGCGGCGGACTGCTCATCGGCGATCGTCACGGCCTTGCAGTCGCCGCCCGTCAGGGCGTCCTTGAAGGAGGAGGTGCGGTCGCGCGAGGCCTGATGGGCAAGGTCGCCCATCAGGATATAGACCTGCGCATCCGACGCCTTGCCCTTCTCCTTCAGCAGCGAACAGGCCGCCTCCCCGGCAAGCCGCCCGGCATCCGTCTCCTTCGAGCCGACATAGGCCTGCTTTTCGGGAAGACTGGCGAGGTTTTCCGGCTCGAGATTGAGGAACACGAGCGGAATGCCGGCCTTGGACGCCGCCTCGCTGACGCCGGGGGCGGCGGAGGTGTCCGTCAGCGTCATGATGATCGCATCGACGCCGGCGGCGATGAAGTTGTTCACCTGGTTGAGCTGCTTGGAGATGTCGGTCTGCGCGTCCTCGACCTGCACGTTGACGCCGTTCACCTCGGCGGCGCGGGCGCCGATACCCTCGCGCAGCAGCGTCTGGAAATTGTTGTCGAAGCTCTGCATCGAGACGCCGATCGTCTCAGCCGAAGCAGCGCTTCCCATCAAGGCGGCCAGAACGGCCGCCAGGCATAGAGATTTCATGTCATTCCTCCCAATGGGTGCCGGTTCACCCGCTCGCACACCGGAGGCCCGAAGGGCCCGATCGATGATGCGTGGACTCAGGCGAGCGCCACGCGCACCTCGCCGTCGATCACCTCGGCGGGATAGGTCTTCAGGTTCTCGCAGGCGGGAAGGCGGAGGGCCTCGCCGGTGCGATAGTCGAAGGCGCCGGAATGCTTGGGACATTCCACCTCGAAATCCATGACGAGCCCGTCGGCGAGATGGATCGCCTCATGGGTGCACAGGCCCGCCGTGCAATAGACGCTGTCGTCCGGGCCGCGGTAGATCGCATAGGTGCGGCCGCCATGGTCGAAGCGCACGGCGCCCTCCTGCTCGATATCGTCGATCCTGCAGGCGGATACCCAGGTCATTCTGCGGCTCCCCGGACTTCGGTGCGGGCCTTGCGGGCGGCAAGCTTTTCCTTGCGCCTGCGGTAGCGCTCCTGCATGCGGGCCTCGCCCTCCGGCGAGCCGTCGTGCCAGGTGCCGAACCACTTATCGAGCGGGATCAGGGCATCGCCGTAGTTCACCTCGAAATACTTGTGGTGCAGGTAATGCGCATAGGAATGGCTATCGACCAGCTTGTCCTCGCCGACCTCCACCTTGTCGAAGCCGACATGGCCGGGAATGGCGCCGAAGCCGGCATAGTGGAGCTGGTAGAGCATCAGCACCGGGTTGGACGGCAGGATCAGGTGATAGAAGGCCGTGCCGAGATAGAGGAAATGCTCGACCGGATGCATGGACAGCGACGACCACGGCGACGGGTTCACCGAATTGTGGTGGACCGAGTGCACCCATTTGTAGAGGAAGGGCACGTGGATGAGCCGGTGGATGCAGAAGAAGTGGAACTCGTGGATGATCGGCACGACGAGCGCGACCAGCGCCAGCGTCCACGGATTCTCCGCGAAGGTCAGCCAGGGCGCATAGCCGTTGGCATAGGCCCAGAGCATGGCGACCTCGATGGCCGTCCAGATCGTCACGCCCGACAGGAAGGTGCGCAGCATGTTGTCGACGTTCTGGCGGTCGAACCAGAAAACGTTGTTCTTCTGGTCGGAGGGGAACCTGCCATTGTACTTGAAGCGGTTCTCCTGCCGCTTCAGCACGTAGAGGTGAAGCTCGAAGGCGCCGTAGAACAGGAAGACGCAGACCGCGTTCACCGCATAGAGCCAGAGCGCCCAGCCGATGGCGAGCGTCTTCATCGTCTCGACCGGGGGGATCACCCAGGCCCAGTAGGCAACCGCCGAGAGCGCGAAGATGACGTTCCAGGGGAAGAAATAGTGCGGCAACCACCTGAGGATCGCCATGAGCTTCGGCGGGAAGGCGAACAGCGGCGCGGTCTCCACCGGATCGTTCGGCGCCCAGTCGCCGCGCTTGTTGCGCTTGCCGTATTTCAGATCGTCCATTGCGCTCTCCTTCGGGCTTTCGCCCGCACAATTGCCGGATGACGGGAGAGCGCCGCCGGCCCTCCTCCTGACTTGAAAAATATCAGGAACAGGGCGGCGCGCCGAAGGCTTCCTTGATCAAATCAGATCAAAGCCCCTCGGCCGTGATGGTGATGAAGCGGATGGGATTGCGGTCCGGTTCGATGTCGGTCAGGCCGATCCGGCGCAGGACGAGATCGAGGGCGCGCTGGGCCTGCGCCTCCGGCGCCTGGTCCAGCACCACGTCCATGATGCCTTCGCTCAGCGCCGTGCGGGTGTAGTCCGTCAGCTCATGGCCGACGAAGAGGATGTCGCGCCCGCGCGGGTGGCGCTGCAGCACGCTGATCAGCGCCGCATTCGCCCCGCCCGCATTGTAGAGGCCGACGAGATCGGGGTGTCTTTCGAGCACCATCGCCAGCGTCTCCGCGCTGAAATGCTCCTCGTCGCGGGTGAAGCCGAGCCATTCGAAGGCGATGGGGCCGGGATGCCTGAGGAAATAGTCGGAGAAGCCGCGGATGCGGTCGCGATGCACCTGATAGATGGGATGACAGAGGGCGACGACCGGCCCTTGCGCCCGCGCCATGCGCGCGATGAAGAAGGCGGCCGTGCGGCCCGCCGCATGATTGTCGATGCCGACGAACTCGCCCGTATGGCCCGAGGCGCGCGTGACGACATGGACGACCGGGATGCCCCGGGCGACCACCGCCTCCACCGCCGCGCTGATCAGCGGGCTGTTGGGAACGGCGAGGATGAGGCCCGCCCGAGGCGTCTCGGTGGAGAGGATGCGCCTTGCGATCGCTTCCGGCTTCATCTCCTCGGTGAAGCTGCGCTGGACGACCACCAGCGGATCGAGCGTCGCGGCAATGCGCTCGAAGGCCCGGGAAAGCCGCCGGTAGAACGTCGTCTCCGGCCGCACCATCAGCACCTCGATGCGCAGCAGCCCGCGATGGGTATCGGGCAGCGTGCGCGGATATTTGAGGGCGCGCGCGGCGATCACCACCCTGGCGACGAGGTCCGGCCGCACGCCGCCGCGCCCGTTCAGCACCCGCTCGACCGTCGCCGTCCCCACGCCGGCATGGCGGGCGATGTCGCGGTAGTTCGGCTTGCTCACGGTGCGGCGTCCTTCGATGGCTTCAGGGCGAATCCGAATCTAGCCCAACCTTGCCGCTCACGCGCGCTCCAAAATGGCATCCGCCGCCTTTTCCATCCCGCCCCTCGTTGGGCGGCAGCGATTCCATGGCTTAGCGACCGCCTAAGCATCGCTGAATCAAACACTCATGTCCGCTTTTTTTCCCTTCCCTTACACATCGGCAGGACCGGTCACAAAGGTGGCGCTCCGGGAAGGAAAGGAAAGCGGCATGGCAGTGGAAAAAGTGGACACGCTCGTCATCGGCGCCGGCCAGGCGGGCGTCGCGATGAGCGAGCATCTCGGCAGGCGCGGCATTTCCCATCTCGTCCTGGAAAAGGCCCGCATCGCCGAGAACTGGCGCACCGCCCGCTGGGACAGCCTCGTCGCCAACGGCCCCGCCTGGCACGACCGCTTTCCCGGCATGACCTTCCCCGGCCTCGACGGCGAGGCCTTTGCCCCCAAGGAGCAGGTGGCGGATTATTTCGTGACCTATGCGGAAAAGATCAAGGCGCCGATCCGTTGCGGCGTGGAGGTTCGGTCGGTCAGCAAGGAGGGCGAGACCTTCCGCGTCGAGACCTCCGACGGCGTGATCGAGGCGCGGAACGTCGTCTCGGCCACCGGCGCCTTCCAGCGCCCCGTCATGCCGGCGCTGGTACCGCAAGAGAAGGGCCTGACGCAGATCCATTCCAACGCCTATCGCAATCCCGGCCAGCTGCCCGAGGGCGCCGTGCTGGTGATCGGCGCCGGATCCTCCGGCACGCAGATCGCCGACGAGCTCCTGCGCGCCGGCCGGCGCGTCTACCTTTCCATCGGCCCGCACGACAGGCCGCCGCGCCGCTATCGCGGCAAGGATTTCTGCTGGTGGCTCGGGGTGCTGGGCATCTGGGACCTCAAGGTGCCGGCGCCGAACACCGAGCATGTCACCATCGCCGTCAGCGGCGCCTATGGCGGGCAGACGGTCGACTTCCGCCGCCTCGGCAATCGCGGCATGACGCTGCTCGGCCGCGCCGAATCCTACAGGGACGGCGTGCTGCATGTCGCGCCCGACCTTGCGGAGAACATCGCGCGGGGCGATGCCAACCATCTCTCCCTGCTCGACCGCGCCGACGCCTATGCGGCGGAACACGGCCTCGACCTGCCGGAGGATCCCGAGGCGCGCCACAGGGAACCGAATCCTGCCTGCGTGACCGACCCGATCCTGACGCTGGACCTAAAGGAGGCCGGCATCAACTCCATCGTCTGGGCGACGGGCTATGCGGTGGACTACGGCTGGCTGAAGCTCGACGCGCTCGACGAAAAGGGCCGCCCCGTCCACGAGCGCGGCGTCTCGAAGGTGCCCGGCCTCTTCTTCGTCGGCCTGCCGTGGCTGTCGCGCCGCGCCTCCTCCTTCATCTGGGGCTGCTGGCACGACGCGGATTATCTCGCCGGCTACATCGCCGAGCACCGCAGCGGAAAGGACGCCGGCGTCGCCGCCGTGGCCTCCTGAAAGGCCAGGCACCGGCCGCCCGCGAGGAGGAAGCGAGCATGCCATGAACCGTCCCCCCGCCCCGAGGCGCGAGCGCGCCGTCCACAGCCTGACGGAACGCACCCTTTCCGCGCGGGCGAATCTGTTCCTTAATTGGGGCCTCAACAGGGGAACAGACATGGCCTTGCGCTTCACGCTCCGGCAACTGGAGTATCTCGTCGCGGTCGGGGAATTCGGCTCCGTCACGGAGGCGGCCGAACGGGTGAACGTTTCGGCGCCGTCCGTCTCGGCGGCGATCTCGCAGCTCGAGAAAGAATTCGGCATCAACCTCTTCGTGCGCCGCCACGCGCACGGCCTGTCGCTGACGCAGGCCGGCCACGGCTTCGTCGCGCAGGCGCGGCAGATCCTCTCGGAAGCGGCAAAGCTCAACGCGCTTTCCAACGAGCTGACCGGCCAGGTGCGCGGGCCGCTGCATGTCGCCTGTCTCGTCACCTTCGCGCAGGCCGTCATCCCGCCGCTGCGCCGCGCCTTCTCCGATACCTATCCGGATGTCGACTTCTTCCAGTACGAGCGCGACCAGGCGCGCATCCTCGAAGGGCTGCGCATGGCGCGCTTCGACATCGCGCTCAGCTACGATCTCGACATTCCCGCCGACATGACCTTCCACGAGCTCGCCGTGCTGCCGCCCTATGCGGTGCTCGACGAGGACCATCCGCTCGCCGGCCGCCGCGAGGTGACGGTGGAGGACCTGGCGCCGCATCCGATGATCCTGCTCGACCTGCCGCATTCCTCGGCCTATTTCCTCTCGCTCTTCCGCGATGCGGGCCTGACGCCCCATGTGGCGGAGCGCACGCGCGACATGTCGGTCATGCGCGCCATGGTCGCCAACCGCTTCGGCTACTCCATCGCCAATATCCGCCCGGTCTCCACCTATGCGCCGGACGGCAGCCGCCTCGTCTTCGTGCCGCTCACCGGGAACCTGCGCCCCATGCGCATGGGCATCCTCTCGATGGCCGATGCCAATCCGGCGCTCACCGTGCGGCGCTTCATCGACTTCTGCGGCGAGACGATCCGCGGCATGGGCATGGACCTGCCGGTTTCCGCCGACACCCCACCCGCAAAGAAAGGCAGTTCATGACGACGACCATCGACTGGCGCGCCCGCGCGGCGAGCCTGAAATTCCGCAACGGCCTCTATATCGACGGACGCTTCCGCGATGCGGCGAAGGGCGGCCGGTTCGAGACCGTCAACCCCGCCAATGCGCAGGTGCTGACCGCCGTCGCACGCGGCACCGCCGAGGATATCGACGCCGCCGTCGCCGCCGCCCGCCGCGCCTTCGAGGACGGCCGCTGGTCCGGCAAGTCGCCGGCCGAGCGCAAGGCCGTACTGCTGCGCCTTGCCGCCCTCATCCGCGAGAACGTGCCGGAACTCGCCCTCCTCGACACGCTCGACATGGGCAAGCCGATCGGCGACAGCTCGACCATCGACGCACCCGGCTCCGCCCACTTCTTCGAATGGCATGCCGAGGCCATCGACAAGCTCTATGACGAGATCGCCCCCACCGGGCGTGGCGACCTCGCCATGATCCGCCGCGTGCCGCTCGGCGTCATCGGCGCCGTCGTGCCGTGGAACTTCCCGCTCGACATGGCGACGTGGAAGCTCGCGCCGGCGCTCGCCACCGGCAATTCCGTCGTGCTGAAGCCGGCCGAGCAATCGCCGCTCTCCGCCCTCATGCTGGCCGAGCTTGCCTCCGAGGCGGGCCTGCCGGACGGCGTTCTCAACGTCGTGCCCGGCTTCGGCGAGGATGCCGGCCGCGCGCTCGGCCTCCATCCCGATGTCGACGCCCTCGTCTTCACCGGCTCGACCAAGGTCGGCAAGCTCTTCATGACCTATGCGGGGACAAGCAACATGAAGCAGGTCTGGCTGGAGACGGGCGGCAAGTCGCCGAACCTCGTCTTCGCCGATGCCGATCTCGACAGGGCGGCCGAGATGGCGGCCTTCGGCATCCTGTTCAATTCCGGCGAGGTCTGCTCGGCCAATTCCCGCCTCCTCGTGCACCGCTCCGTCCAGGAGGAATTCACGCAGAAGCTGATCGCCGCGACGGCCGCATGGCCGCTCGGCGACCCGCTCGACCTTGCCACGCGCATGGGCCCGCTGGTGGAGAAGAGCCATGCCGACCGCGTCGCCTCCTATATCGACATCGGCCGCAGGGAGGCGCGCCTTGCCCATGGCGGCACGCGCGAGACGCGCGACGGCTCGGACTGCTACATCCAGCCGACCATCTTCAACGAGGTCGCGCCGGACGCGCGCATCGCGCGGGAGGAGATCTTCGGCCCTGTCCTCGCCATCACGCCCTTCGACAGCGACGAGGAGGCGCTGCGCATCGCCAATGACAGCGAATACGGCCTCGCCGCTTCCGTCTGGACGAAGGACCTTTCGCGCGCGCTCTCGGTTTCCGACCGGCTGAATGCCGGCACGGTCTCCGTCAACACGGTCGATGCGCTCTCCGCCATGACGCCCTTCGGCGGGGTCAAGCAGTCCGGTTTCGGCCGCGACCTCTCCATCCACAGCTTCGACAAGTATTGCGCGCTCAAAACCGTGTGGGTGAAATACTAGGCATCTGCCCGGGCCGGCGGCACGCGCCGGCCCGTATTTCGATCATCGGCCGCGCCGGCTCCAGCTTGCGCTTTTTCCCGCAAGCCGAAGCCGGCACCGCCGTCTTCATAATTGACTGAAATCAAAAGATATTTTGCAAGACGCCGTTTATTCGCGCGAAAACTGAAAAGGCGCGGCCTTCACACCGCGCATCTCGATTAGCCTGAACCTAATCCATGCTTCCGGAACGCATCATTTACCGGAGGCACTTCGCCCAATCCAATAGCCTCACAAAACCCGGGGACCGCCATGCGTGACGCCAAATACGATATCCTGTTCGAACCCCTCGCGATCGGCCCGCATGTCGCGAAGAACCGGTTCTACCAGGTGCCGCATTGCAATGGCGGCGGCTATCGCGACCCCTCGGCGGCCGCGGCCATGCGCGGCATCAAGTCGGAGGGCGGCTGGGGCGTCATCTTCACCGAGCAGACCGAGATGCACCACACCTCGGAGATCACGCCCTTCATCGAGCTGCGCCTGTGGGAGGACAAGGACATTCCCGGCCTTCGCCGCATGTCCGACGCCATGAAGGTGCATGGCGCGCTCGCCGGCATCCAGCTCGCCTATTCCGGCATCAACGGCCCGAACTTCTACACCAAGGAAGTGCCGCTCGCCCCGTCTGCCTTGCCGATCCGCACCTTCACCAACGACCCGGTGCAGGCCCGCGCGCTCGACCTCACGGATATCAAGAATCTCCGCCGCTGGTTCGTCAACGCGGCGAAACGCTCCAGGGTCGCCGGCTTCGACCTCATCTGTCTTTACGGCGCGCACGGCTTCGGCATCTTCCAGCACTTCCTGTCGCGCGCCACCAACCAGCGCACCGACGAATATGGCGGGAGCCTCGAAAACCGCTCGCGCTTCGCCCGCGAAGTCGTCGCCGATATCCGCGATGCCGTCGGCGACACGACCGCGATCACCATGCGCGTCAGCCTCGACGAGACGATCGGCGAGCTCGGCTTCTCCAATGCCGAGGTGCGCGAATTCGTCGAGATGAACGCCGACCTGCCCGACCTCTGGGACCTCGCGCACGGCGCCTGGGAAGACTGCTCCGGTCCCTCGCGCTTCAAGGAGGAAGGCGCGCAGGAGCTGCTGGTCAAGGGCATCCGGGAACTCTCCTCGAAGCCCGTCGTCGGCGTCGGCCGCTTCACCTCGCCGGACGTGATGGCGCGCATGATCCGCCAGGGCGTGCTCGATTTCATCGGCTGCGCCCGTCCCTCCATCGCCGATCCCTTCCTGCCGAGGAAGATCGAGGAAGGCCGCATCGAGGACATCCGCGAATGCATCGGCTGCAACATGTGCATCACCGGCGACATGACCATGTCGATCAGCCGCTGCACGCAGAACCCGACCTTCATGGAGGAATGGCGCAAGGGCTGGCACCCCGAGCGCATGAACGAAAAGGGCGAGAGCCAGACCGTGCTCGTCGTCGGCGCCGGCCCCGCCGGCCTCGAAGCCACCCGCGCCCTCTCGCTGCGTGGCTATGACGTGACGCTGGCCGAGGCGACCACGACGCTCGGCGGCCGCGTCGCCCGCGAACGGCTGCTGCCCGGCCTTTCCGCCTGGGGCCGCGTCGTCGATTATCGCCAGTACCAGATTTCCCAGCGCACCAATGTCGAGACCTATTTCGACAGCCGCCTGACGGCCGAGGATGTGCTGGGCTTCGGCTTCGAGCATGTCGCCATCGCCACCGGCTCGCACTGGCGGCGCGACGGCGTCGCCCGCCAGCATGTCGTGCCCATGCCGATCGACCCCGCCATGACCCTCTGGACGCCCGACGACGTCATGGCGAAGGTCCATCCCGAAAATCTCGCCGGCAAGACCGTCGTCATCTATGACGACGACCACTATTACATGGGCGGCGTGATGGCCGAGGTGATGGCCAAGGCCGGTGCCAACGTCATCCTCGTCACGCCCTCGGCCTATGTTTCCGACTGGACGCGCAACACGCTGGAACAGGGCGCGATCCATGTGCGCCTCGACGATCTCGGCGTCGACATCCGCCTCAACCGCGGCGTCACCGCCATCCGCGCCGGCGAGGTCGAGACCAACTGCACCTATACCGGCCGCAAGACGGCCATCGGCTGCGACGCCGTCGTCATGGTCGCCTCGCGCCTCGCCGAGGATGCGCTCTACAACGATCTTATCGCCCGGCAGGCGGACTGGGCGGATGCCGGCATCAGGACGGTCAAGATCATCGGCGATGCCAGCGCCCCGGCCCCCATCGCCTGGGCGACCTATGCCGGCCATCGCTATGCGCGGGAACTGGACACGCCCGATATCGGCGATGCCCTGCCCTTCCGCCGCGAAGTCACCCAGCTCGAACCGGCGTGAGGAACGACGCATGACTGAGCCCAAGGCCATCGAAGTGAAGTCGGTTTCCAAAAACTTCGGGGCCTATCAGGCGCTGAAATCGGTCAGCTTCGACATCGGCAGCAACGAGTTCTTCACGATGCTCGGCCCCTCCGGCTGCGGCAAGACCACGCTGCTGCGCATGCTCGCCGGCTTCGAAAGCCCGGATGCAGGCTCGATCCTCTTGAACGGCAAGGAAGTGGTCTCCATTCCACCGCACAAGCGGCGGGTCAACACAGTCTTCCAGAGCTACGCCCTCTTCCCGCACATGACGCTGGAACAGAACGTCGCCTACGGCCTCGAAAACCTCGGCTGGCAGCAGGGTCGTATCAAGACGCGCGTCGGCGAGATGCTGGAGCGCGTGCATATGGGACCGATGGCCAGGCGCAAGCCCGCCCAGCTCTCCGGCGGTCAGCGCCAGCGCATCGCCCTTGCCCGGGCGCTGGCGCCCGAGCCGGAGGTGCTGCTGCTCGACGAGCCGCTCTCCGCCCTCGACCTGAAACTGCGGCAGGCGATGCGCGACGAGCTGCGCACGCTGCAGCGCGACACCGGCATCACCTTCGTCTTCGTCACGCACGACCAGGAAGAAGCGCTCGACATGTCCGACCGCATCGCCGTGCTCGGCGGCGGCGAGGTGCAGCAGATCGGCACGCCGGCCGAGATCTACGAGGAACCGGTGAACCGCTTCGTCGCCGATTTCGTCGGCGAGACAAATTTCCTCGACGTGGAGGTGCTGGAAACCAACGGCGGCGAGGCGACCATCCGCACGCCCTTCGGCCTTTCCATCACCGTGCCGGCAACCGGCCCGACCGCCAGGGGCCGCGCGACGCTCTCCGTGCGCCCGGAAAAGATCAATCTCGGCAATCAGGCAGAAGGGATCACCTTCGAGGGCCGCATCACCAACAAGAACTATATGGGCGGCTACACCCATTACACGCTCGACGTCGCGGGCACGGAACTGCGCGCCTCACGCCGCAACGCCTCCCGCAAGGGCGACACGATCCCGCTTGGTGCGACGGTTCCCGTCGGCTTCGTCGCGGGCTCCGCGCGGGTGCTGGCGGCATGACGGACAGCGCCCTCCATATCCCCGCCGAAACGGTGCGCGCGCCCCGCGCCCGTTTCTGGCACGATCTTTCCTTCTGGGGCCTGCTGCCCTCACGCCTGCTGATGGGCTTCGCGCTGATCCTGCCGATCTTCATCATCGCCGCCGTGTCGGTCGCGACGCGCGGCGCCTATGGCGGTTTCACCTGGGATTTCAACGTCGCCGGCTACAGCCAGATCCTCTTCAACGAGGGTTGGACCGGGGAGCTGGAATTCACCCCGCAATATCTCCTGATCATCGGCCGCACCTTCCTGCTCGCCGGCGCGACGACGCTGATCTGCCTCCTCTTCGCCGTGCCGGTCGCCTATTTCATCTCGCGCCAGCCGCCGGGCCGCAAGGCGGCGCTCGTCTATCTCGTGACGCTGCCCTTCTGGGTCTCGATGATCCTGCGCGTCTATGCCTGGATGATCATTCTCGGCAAGGACGGCACCTTGCCGAAATTGCTGGAAACGCTCGGCTTTCCTGCCGGCATGAGCTTCATGTTCAACGACGGCGCGACGCTGACGGCCATGGTCTATACCGCCATGCCCCTGATGGTGCTGCCGGTCTTCGCCTCCATCGAGAAGCTGGACGGCACCCTGATCGAGGCCTCGCACGACCTCTACGGCGACCGCTGGGTGACGCTGCGCCGGGTGATCCTGCCGCTGACGGCACCAGGCCTTACGGCGGGCGCCATCCTCGTCTTCGTCCCCTCGCTCGGCGCGGTGCTGGAGCCGACCCTGATGGGCGGCGGCAAGCAGATGATGATGGGCTCGCTCATCCAGCTCCAGTTCGGCGGCGGCCGCAACTGGCCCTTCGGCGCGGCCATCGCCATGGCGCTGATGGCCCTCGTCATGGTCTTCCTGATCTTCACGGCGCTGCGCGCCGCCCGCCGGGAGGCGACGCCATGAGCATCCGCCACGACGTCAAGCGCTATCCGGGCCTTGCCCCGCTCACCGTCTTCTTCTTCCTCTATCTCTATGCGCCGCTCGCGGTCATCGTCGTCTATTCGTTCAACGCAAACCGCGTGGCCGGCGTGTGGACCGGCTTCTCGCTGAAATGGTACGGCTCGGCACTTAACAATGCCGCGCTGATGAATGCGCTGAAGACCTCGCTGACGGTCGCGGCCATCGCCACCGTCGTCTCCACCCTCGTCGCGCTTTCCGCCGCGCTCGCCATCATCCGCGGCAAGGACCTGCGCTTCCGCAAACTTTCCGAGACCGTCGTCAACCTGCCGTTGCTGCTGCCGGAAATCGTGCTGGCCGTCGCCACGCTCCTTCTCTTCTCGCTGCTCGATATCCAGAACGGCATGCTGCGGCTCGTCATCGCCCATTCCGCCTTCTGCACGCCCTTTGCCTTTCTGCCGATCCGCGCCCGCCTGCAGGGCATGTCGCTGGACTTCGAGGAGGCGAGCGCCGACCTCTATGCCGACCGCTGGACGACCTTCCGCCGCGTGACGCTGCCGCTGATCTTCCCCGGTGTCTTCTCCGGCGCGATGCTCGCCTTCCTCATCTCGATGGACGACTTCATCACCTCGAACCTGCTTTCGACCGGCGGTTCGACGACGCTGCCCGTCTACATCTTCTCGCTGATCCGCGCCGGCACCTCGCCGGAGCTGAACGCCATCGCGACGCTGCTGATCCTGGCATCGCTGGTCCTTGCCACCGTCGCGCTACTCGTTGCCGCGCGCGGCGCCCGCGAAAATGCAGAACCGTAATCACAGAACGATAATCAAAGAGAGGAACATAAAATGAAGAAATACCTTGCCGCCACCGCTCTCGCCCTCTGCTTCGCCACGAGCGCGCAGGCCGCCGGCGAACTCAACATCTATGCCTGGGCCGAATCCATCTCGCCGGACCTCATCGCGAAATTCTCCAAGGAGAACGACGTGAAGGTGAATGTCGACAGCTTCACCTCCAACGAAGACCTTTTGACCAAGCTGCAGGCCGGCTCCTCCGGCTACGACATCGCTACTCCCTCGCAGCACTTCCTGCGCGTGATGATCGACCAGGGCATCATCGAGAATTTCGAGGCCAACAAACTCAAGGCCTATGAGAACATCGAGGAGAAATGGCGTAACCAGTGGTGGGACGAGAAGCAGGAATATTCCATCCCGCTCGCCTACGGCACTGCCGGCTTCGTGGTGAACACAGACCAGTACAAAGGCCCGACCGACAGCTTCAAGTATTTCTTCGAGCCGGCGGAAGAACTGAAGGGCAAGATCGCCCTCCTCTCCTATCCCGACGAGGTGATCGGCGCTGCCCAGCTCTATCTCGGCGTACCCTTCTGCTCGGAAGACCAGGCGGAGATGAAGAAGGTGCTGGACCTGCTGATGGCGCAGAAGCCGTCCGTCGCGGTCTACTCCTCCGACAATATCGCAAGCCGCCTCGCGTCGGGCGAAGTCTCGGCGCATTTCTGGTGGGACGGCGACTCGCTGCGCGCCCGCAAGACCGGCTCGCCGGTCAAGCTCGCCATGACCAAGGAAGGCCTCGTCGGCTGGATGGACAGCTATGTCATCCCGAAGGATGCGCCGAACCACGACAACGCGGTGAAGTTCATCGAGTTCATGTCAACGCAGGAGAACGCCACGGAGCAGATGAACTTCTACTCCCATTCCTCGCCGATGAAGGTCATCGCGGACAAGGTCGTCAATACGAAGGAAACGGCGCCGGAACTCTATCCGGACGTGCCGATCACCTTCTCGCGCACCTGCTCGGCCGCCGCGCAGGACTTGGTGACCCGCGTCTGGACCCAGCTTCTTCAATAGCAAGACATTGGCGCCGCGGGTAGCCGCAGCGCCCTACCCGAAATCAAGGAGATCTCCATGCCCGTGCACACCCGCATCCGCCCCTTCAACACGAAGGAAACCTATCCCGAGCAAAAGCTGAACAACGATCTCTGCCAGGCCGTGGTGGCGCGCGGGACGACGGTGTTCGTGCGCGGGCAGATCGCGCAAGACCTCGACACGCGCGAGAGCCTGCATATCGGCGATGCCGGCGCGCAGGCCCGCAAGGCGATGGAAAACATCAAGATGCTGCTGGAGGAAGCCGGCTCCGACCTCAGCCATATCTGCCGCGTCGTCGTCTATCTCATCGATATCCGCTACCGCGAGGCCGTCTATACCGAGATGGGCAAGTACCTTCAGGGCGTCTTCCCTGTCTCGACCGGCCTCGTCGTCTCCGCCCTCGCCCGGCCGGAATGGCTGGTCGAGATCGAGGCGACCGCCGTCATTCCCGACGAAGCCTGAAGGAGGCCGGCATGACCTTTTCCGTCTCCGGCCGCTGCCCCGACACCGGCATGTTCGGCGTCGCCGTCTCCTCCTCCTCGCCGAGCGTCGCGGCGCGCTGCGCCCATGCGCGCGCCGGCGTCGGCGCGGTCTCGACGCAGAACGTCACCGATCCTCGCCTTGGCCCGAAAGGGCTGGACCTGATGGCCGGCGGCCTTTCGGCGGAAGCGGCGCTGGCGCGGCTCATCACTGAAGCCCCGCATATCGAATACCGCCAGCTGGCGCTGGTCGATGCCGAAGGCCGCACCGCCGCCTATTCCGGCGCGAAAACCCTCGGCACCCATGCGACGGCGTGCGGAACGAACGTCGTCGCCGCCGGCAACATGCTGACGAGCATCGAAATCCCGCAAAAGATGGTGGAGGCTTTCGAGGCCTCGGCCGGAAAGCATCTCGGTGACCGGCTGATCGCCGCCATGCGCGCGGCGCTCGCCGCGGGCGGCGAGGAAGGGCCGGTCCACTCCATGGGCCTCGTCATGGTCGACAAGGTCTCCTGGAACGTCGCGGACCTGCGCGTCGACTGGACCGAGGGCGATCCGATCGAGGAATGCGCCGCCCTGTGGGAGCGCTGGCGCGGCGAGATGGATGCCTATGTCACCCGCGCGCTCAACCCCTCGGGCGCGCCGAGCTATGGCGTGCCAGGGGATTTGTGAGAGGTGGTTTAATCTGCGCCGCGCCCGGGGCTGCCCCTCACCCTAGCCCTCTCCCCGCAAGCGGGGAGAGGGGACGTGTCACACGCACGGTTATTGGTTGGGGAAACCGGTCCGGCATATCCCCTTCTCCCCGCCTGCGGGGAGAAGGTGGCCGGCAGGCCGGATGAGGGGCAAGCGCCATCCCAAGACAAAAGTGATACCCTCCAATACGCCCAAAGCACCATCATCCCCAACCACACGACCGCACCCCCATGATCCCCTCCACGCCGGAAATCCTCGCCCGCCTCATCGCCGAGCCCACCGTCTCGCGCATGTCCAACCTCGCGCTGCTCGACTATGTGGAAAGCCTGCTGCGCCCCGCCGGCGCGCGCATCGAGCGATTTTCCCACCCAGACGGCAGCCGCGCCAATCTCTTCGCGACCATCGGGCCGGAAGGGGCCGGCGGCGTGGTCCTTTCGGGCCATACGGATGTCGTGCCGGTCGAGGGGCAGGCCTGGAGCAGCGATCCCTTCACGCTCACCGAGCGCGACGGCCGCTTCTTCGGGCGCGGCACGGCGGACATGAAGGGCTTCGTCGCGGCCAGCCTGCGCGCGGCGCTTATCGCCGCCGGCCGGCCGCTGAAGCGACCGCTGCATCTTGCCCTTTCCTATGACGAGGAAATCGGCTGCATCGGCGTGCGCGGCATGATCGAGGCGCTGGCGGCACGGACGGAGCGGCCGGCGCTGTGCATTGTCGGCGAGCCGACGGAGATGCGGATCGCCACCGGCCACAAGGGCAAGCGGGCGCTGCGGGCCTGCTGCCACGGGCAGGAGGGCCATTCCGCCCTCGCCCCGAAGGCCCTCAACGCCCTCCATCTCGGCGCGGCCTTCATCCAGGCCCTTGAGGCGCGGCAGGATGCGCTGGCGGCGCACGGCGCGCGCGATGCCGACTACGACATCCCCTATTCCACCATCCATGCCGGCATGATGCGCGGCGGCACCGCGCTCAACATCGTGCCGGGCCGCTGCGAGATCGATTTCGAGATCCGCAACATCGCCGGGGACGATCCCGCCGACATCCTCGCCGGCATCGCCGCCGATGCCGAAGCCATCGCGGCGCCCTATCGCGGCCGCTTCCCCATGGCCTACATCGAGATCGAGGAGGTTTCCGGCTATCCGGGCCTTGCCACCCGGCCGGACGCGCCCGCAGCCCGCCTCCTCGCCCGCCTGCTCGGCGACGAGACCACGCTGAAGGTGGCATTCGGCACCGAGGGCGGCCTGTTCGACCAGACGCTCGGCCTCTCCACGGCGATCTGCGGTCCCGGCTCGATGGAACAGGGCCACAAGCCGGACGAATTTATCGCGGCCGGGCAGCTTGCACGGTGCGATGCGATGCTCGCGCGCCTCACGGAAGAGCTCGAAACCGCCGCCTGACCCGTATTGCCGCCGATATGGCGCGAATAAGCTGTTGCCGCATGCACTCGCGATGCATAAGCTCCGGCGGCCGAAAGACGGCTTTTCGCACACGAGGATATCATGGCAACCGGAACTGTTAAGTTTTTCAACCAGGACAAGGGCTTCGGCTTCATCGTTCCAGACAATGGCGGACCGGACGTGTTCGTCCACGTATCGGCCGTTCAGCCGGGCGGGCTGCTGCAGGAAGGCACGAAGGTCAGCTATGACATCGGCCAGGACCGCAAGACCGGAAAGTCGAAGGCCGAGAACGTCAGCACGCTCTGAGAAGACCTGGAGCATTTCCGCTTTTCCCGAATCGCGAAAACGCTCCAGCTCTTTGCTTCTCCGCATTTTCGAACGCAGGGCCGCTTCGCGCTCTAGCCGGAAATGCACTCATTCGAGAACGGCCATGCGGGGATGCGGCTGCAGCAGCAGACCCATCGCCGCATCCGGCCGCTCATGGAATCCGATATGACCGTCGCCATCCGCACCGCCACGCAGCCGAGGACCTATCTTGCGGTCCTCGTCGTCCTGGGCTTCAGCCATCTTCTCAACGACCTGATGCAATCGCTGATCCCGGCGGCCTATCCGATCCTGAAAGATGCCTATGCGCTCGACTTCGTGCAGATCGGCATGATCACCATGACCTTCCAGATCGCCGGTTCGCTGCTGCAGCCGGCCATCGGCATGGTGACGGACAAGCATCCCGCGCCCTATTCCCCGGTCGTCGGCATGATGTTCACGCTGTCGGGGCTGGTCAGCCTCGCCTTCGCCCAGAGCTATGCGGTGATCCTCGTCTCGGTGGCCCTGATCGGCATCGGCTCGTCGATCTTCCATCCCGAGGCGACGCGCATGGCGCGCTATGCCGCCGGCGGGCGGCAGGGGCTGGCGCAGGGGCTCTTCCAGGTCGGCGGACAGGCCGGCGGCGCGCTCGGGCCGGTCTTCGCCGCGTTGATCATCGTTCCCTGGGGCCAGCCGAGCCTTGCCTGGTTCGCCGTGCTGGCGCTGATGGCGATGGGGCTCCTCGTCTGGATCGGCAGCAAGCAGCGCCAGATCAGCGCCGAATTCTCGGCGATGCGGGCGAAGGCCAAGACGGCGACCGGCACCGTGCGCCATGCCCCCGCGACGATCGGCGCGGGGCTGGTGGTTCTGACGCTGCTGATGTTCACCAAGAATGCCTATGGCGAGAGCTTCCGCTCCTTCTACACCTTCTATCTCATGGAGAAGTTCGGCCTCTCCATCCCCTCGGCGCAGATGATGCTGTTCATCTTCCTCCTGGCCTCGGCGGCGGGCGCGCTGATCGGCGGCATCGTCGGCGACCGGATCGGCCGCTACCGGATCATCTGGATCTCGGTGCTCGGCCCGCTTCCCCTGACGCTGATCCTGCCCTATGCCGATCTCTTCTGGACCGGCGTGCTGACGGTCATGATCAACCTGATCATGGCAAGCGCCTTCGCCTCGATCCTGATCTATGCCATCGAGCTTCTGCCGAACCGCATCGGCCTGATCGGCGGGCTGTTCTACGGCCTCAACTTCGGCCTCGGCGGCATCGCCGCCGCGCTCCTCGGCATCCTTGCCGACAGCTACGGCGTGGAGACGGTCTACCATCTCTGCTCCTTCCTGCCGCTGGCGGGGCTGCTCGCATGGTTTCTCCCGAGGATCGAGGAAGGCACCGGCGGATAAGCCGCCCGGCCTGCCTCTCCCGAGCGGCGGATATCCGCCGCGAACCCAATCAAGGAATTCTTTCGATGCCCGGTCCCTTTGTCGTACCCGTCCATGGCGATGCCGATCTGCCTGCGGAGGTCGACGTCGTCGTCATCGGCGGCGGCATCATCGGCGTCTCGACGGCGCTGGAGCTTGCCGAGGCCGGCCAGCGCGTCGCGGTGTGCGAGAAAGGTAGCATCGGCCACGAGCAGTCCAGCCGCAACTGGGGCTGGGTGCGCGTCGCCAAGCGCGACCCTCGGGAAATCCCGCTGGTGCTGGAAGCCCAGCGCATCTGGCGTGGGCTGAACGCGCGGACCGGGCGCGACACCGGCTTCACGCAGGCGGGTATCCTCTTCAACGCGGAAAACGAGCGGGAAGGCGCCGGCTACGAGACCTGGCTGAAGCATCTCGACGGGCTCGGCGTCGATTGCCGGATGCTCTCGGGCGCGGAATTTTCGGCCATGTTCCCGCAATCGCGCCTTCGCCCGCCCGCCGCGCTCTACTGCGCCGACGACGGGAGGGCCGAGCCGCAGAAGGCGGCGCCCGCCATTGCCGAGCGCGCCCGCGAATGCGGCGCGCATATCCTGACGGAATGCGCCGTGCGCGGGATCGAGACCTCCGGCGGGGCGATCTCGGCGGTCGTCACCGAGCGCGGCACGATCCGCTGCCGCGCGGCGGTGCTGGCGGGCGGGGCATGGTCGGAGATGTTCACCCGCAGCCTCGATGTCGGCATCCACCTGCCGCAACTGAAGGTGAAGAACTCGGTCCTGCGCACCGAACCGCATGACGGCGGCCCGGACCAGGCGATGTGGGCGGGCGATTTCGCCATCCGCAAGCGGCAGGACGGCGGCTACACCATCGCCTCGGGCATCGGCAACGTCGTCGACATCGTGCCGGCCTCCTTCCGCTATGCGCTCGATTTCGTGCCGGCGCTGAAGGCCGAATGGCGCGCGCTGATGCTGCGCGCCGGCTGGCGCTTTCTCGACGAGGCGCGCATGCCGCGCCGCTGGAGCCTCGACGAGCCGAGCCCGTTCGAATATTGCCGCGTGCTCGATCCCAAGCCGAGCCGCAAGCTGGCCGACATGGCCATGGCCTCGGCGCAGAAGGCCTTCCCGGCGCTGGCCTCGGCAAAGGTGGCGCAGCGCTGGGCCGGCTATATCGACGCCACGCCGGATGCCATCCCGGTGATTTCGGGCGTGGCGAAAATCCCCGGCTTCTTCATCGCGACCGGCTTTTCCGGCCACGGCTTCGGCATCGGCCCCGGTGCGGGCCGGCTGATGGCCGATCTCGTGCTGGGCCGCAATCCGGTCGTGGACCCGCGCGAATTCCGGCTCGAACGCTTCGTCGACGGCTCCAGGATCGAGCTGCTCGCCGGATACTGAAACGGCGGCGGACAGCAGCAGTTGCTCCCGACAGGCGAATTGACGTATCGAGGACGCGCACGCCGGGAGAACATGTTGCATGAGCGAAGAATGGGGACATTTCGATGAGGAACTGGAGCGCGCGCGCGTCGCGTGGCTCTATTTCATCGGCGGGCAGACCCAGCAGGAAATCGCCCAGCGCATGAACATCACGCGGCTGAAGGTCAACAAGATCATCGGCCAGGTGCGCGATTCCGGCAGCGTGCAGGTCAAGGTCAGCCTGCCGCTCACCGACTGCATCGAGCTCGCCGAGAAGGTTTCCGCCCGCTACGGGCTGGTCGATGCCGTCGTGGTGCCGGACCTCGACGACTATATCGAGCAGAAGCGCGTCATCGGCGAGGCGGCGGGATCGCTCGCCAGCGACCTGATCGAAGGGCGCGACATGGGGGTGGGGATCGGCTCGGGCCGTACCTTGAGCTTTGCCGTGCGCAGCCTGCGGGCGCGGCCGCGCTCGCAGAGCTGGGTCGTCGGCCTCACCGGCGGCGTCACCAGCGGCTCGGCCACCAACACGTTCGAGGTCGCCACGGCCTTCGCCCGGGCGCTCGGCGTGGAATGTCACTATCTGACGGCGCCGATCTACTGCGCCAATCCGGAAAGCCGCAACGCGCTGCTCCTCAACGACGAGCTGACGGACGTGCTGGCGCGCACGGAGATCGCCGATATCGGCATCGTCTCCTGCGGGGCGCTCGCGCAGGAGACGTCGCTGACGCAGATCCGCGTGGTGAAGGACAATCTCGACACGGTGCTGAAGCGCGGCGCGGTCGGCGAATTCATGGGATGGTTCCTGGACGCGCGCGGCCAGACGATCGACCATTTCCTCAACGATTCGATCATCGCGCTGCCGCCGGACAAGCTGAAGCTCAAGCCGATTTCGGTGCTCGTCTCCGGCGGCATCCGCAAGATCCCGATCATCCGGGCGATCCTGCGCGCCGGCTATGTCAACCGGCTGGTCACCAATGAAGGCGTGGCGCGGGCCCTTTTGCAGGGCCCGCGCTGAGGCCGGTCAGGCAAGCGCCTTCTGCAAGGCGGCCGCCATCGCGCGCAGCGTGACATAGGTCGAGGCCGCGCCGGGGTCGATATGGCCGACGGAGCGCGCGCCGAGCTTGGCCGAGCGGCCGCGGCGCGATTCCAGCGCCGCCGTCGCCTTCATGCCCGCCTCGCCGCCGTCGCGGGCGGCAAGCAGCACGTCGATGGCCGAGCCACCGCCCTTGGCGCTCTCCTGCGCCGCTTCGACCGCCGGCGCCCAGGCGTCGATCATCGTCTTGTCGCCCGGCTCGGCCCGGCCGCGGTCGCGGATGCCCTGGCAGGCGGCGCCCAGCCATTCGGCCATGCCGGCGCCGTCGAGGTTGAGCCTGTGGCTGACGGCCGTGCCGGCGCGCAGGAAGGCCGTGGCATAGAGCGGGCCCGAGGAGGCGCCGACCGCATCGAGGAACGCCTTCGCCATGCGCTTGCAGATCCCCTCGATCGTCTCGTCGGCCTGCGTGTCCTCCAGCGCGTGCTGGACGGCCTTCCAGCCGATTTCCATCGTCACGCCGTGGTCGCCGTCGCCGATCACGCCGTCGAGTTCGGAAAGCCAGTTCTTCTCGGCGATGATCTGCTCGCCGACCGTATGCATCATCGCCCGGAAGATCGTCGGCGTGACGTCGCCCTCGGTGAGGAGTTCGCGCGGCTTTTCCGGTGCGGCCGCCGTGCTTTCGGCGGCCTTGACGGCCTTGCGGCTGCGGGCGGAAACGTCGCTCTTCTCGAAGGCGCCGACGACGAGGGCCGGCGTGCGGCAGGGGTGGTCCAGCAGGGCCTGAAGCGTGTCGTCGAGCTTCATCAGCGTCACCGAGGCGCCGGCCATTTCGAGCGAGGTCGCATATTCGCCGACCCAGGAGGCGTGGATATCGATGCCGAGCGCATCAAGCCGCTGCCTGACGCGGCGGAAGATGACGTAGAGCTCGATCTGCGAGGTGGCGCCGAGGCCGTTGACGAGAACGGCGACGCGGGAACCGGCCGTGAGGTCGAGCTCCGCGAGGATGGCGTCCATCAGCTCGTCGGTCACGGCGTCCGCGGGGGCGAGCTTCTGGCGGCGAATGCCGGGCTCGCCGTGCAGGCCCATGCCGATTTCCATGTCCTCGTCGCCGATGGTGAAGTTCGGCTTGCCAGTCTGCGGCAGCGAGCAGGGGCTGAGCGCGACGCCGATGGAGCGGGTCGCATCGTTCGCGGCAAGCGCAAGCGCCTCGACCCGCGCAAGCGGCTCGCCGAGATCGGCGGCAGCGCCAGCGACCTTGAAGACGAAGAAGTCGCCGGCAATGCCGCGACGCTCGGACTTGCGCCCGGCGGGCGCGGAGGCGACGTCGTCGGCAACGGCGACATGGCGCACCGGAATGCCCGCCTGCTCCAGCTCCTCGGCCGCCATGGTGAAGTTCAGCACGTCGCCGGTATAGTTGCCATAGAGCATCAGCACGCCGACGCCGCCATCGGCGGCGCGGGCCGCCTCGGCGATATGTGCCGGCGAGGGCGAGGCGAAGACGTTGCCGACGGCCGCGGCATCGGCAAGGCCGCGCCCGACATAGCCGGCAAAGGCCGGCTCATGGCCCGAGCCGCCGCCGACGACGATGCCGACCTTGCCGTCGCGCGGGCCGTCCACGGCGACGACCGCCCGTCCTGTCTCCCCTTCCACGCGCAGCATGTCGGGATGAGCGCCCACCATGCCCTCGATCATCTCCGGGATGATGTTCTCCGGCGCGTTGATCAGCTTCTTGGTTTTGACTTCCTGGTTCATTCTCTTGTCTTTCGTCAGATCGATGCGGCCGGCCGTCAGGCGTCGCGGCGCAGATAACGGCGGGATACGGCGTCGAAGGAGATGGCGAGCACGACGATGGCGCCCGAGACGATGCCCTGCCAGTAGGGCGAGACGCCGAAGAGCACGATGATGTTCTCGATGATGGCGATGATGCCGGCACCGAAGATCGCGCCGATGGGGCTGCCGATGCCGCCCGTCGTGGCGACGCCGCCGATGACCGAGGCGGCGATGGGCGCCAGCACCCAGGTCTCGCCAATCGACGGCTGGGCGGTGCCGAGGCGCGCGACCATCAGGACGCCGGCGAGCGCGGCGATGGCGCCGGCGGCGACGAAGACGAGAAGGCGGATCTTGTCGACCTTGATGCCCAGCATGCGGGCGCCGGCCTGGTTGTTGCCGATGGCGTACATGTAGCGGCCGAAGGGCGTCTTCAGCATGACGAAGGTGGCGACGGCGAGCGCGACCAGCATGATGACGAAGGGAACCGGCATGCCGAGGACATCGCCGCGGCCGAGATACTGCACCTCGCGCGGGATGCCGGTGATGGCGACGCCGCGCGTCAGCACGAGGTTGGCGCCGCCGAAGATGCCGGCCGTGCCGATGGTCAGCACCAGCGAATGGAGCCTGAGCACCGTCACCAGCAGGCCGTTGAGGAGGCCGAGGCCGGCGCCGAGCAGGATGGCGAGCAGCATGGCCGAATAGGGCTCCAGGCCGAGCCGGACCATCAGGATGCCGGAGATGACGCCGCACAGGCCCCCGATGACGCCGAGGGAGAGGTCGAGCTCGCCGAGCACCATCAGCATGGACTGCGCGATGGTGATGAGGCCGACGAAGGCAAGCCCGCGCGCGATGACCGAGAGGTTGTAGGGCGTGAGGAAATAGGGAGAGATCAGCGCCGACAGCACGAAGATGACGGCGAGCGCGACGAAAACGCCGGCAAGGGGGCTGCGCGTCAGGAGCGCGAGGGATTTACTTTGCATCGGCTTTCGCCTCCGTGCCGAAGATGGCGCCTACGAGTGTTTCATTGCTGGTTTCGGCGGTATCGAACGCGCCGGTGATGCGGCCGTGGTGCATCGTGACGATGCGGCTCGCGCATTTCTTCAGTTCGTCGAGTTCCGAGGAGACGAGGATGACGCCGACGCCTTCCTCGGCAAGGCCCTTCATGATCCGGTAGATCTCGGTCTTGGTGCGGATGTCGATGCCCTTGGTGGGTTCGTCGAAGATCAGCACGCGCGGCCGCGTGGCCATCGCCCGGCCGATGATGGCCTTCTGCTGGTTGCCGCCGGAAAGCTGCGAGATGCGCTTGCCCATGCCCGAGGTGCGGATGCCGTAGTCGTCGATGATCTTCTGCACCGCCTCGCGCTCGCGCCCGCTGCTGATGCCGAAGGCCCCCTTCGTCAGCGAGAGGATGGAGATGCCGATATTCTCGCGCAGCGACAGGAGCGGGAAGATGCCGTGGTGCTTGCGCTCCTCGGAAAGGTACAGCATGCCGCCGTCGACCGAGGCCGCGGTGTCGTTGAGCGTCCACGGCTTGCCATCGACCTTAACCGTGCCGGCCTTGGCCTTCAGGAAGCCGAAGATCGTCTGCATGACCTCCGAGCGGCCGGCGCCGACGAGACCGGCGAAGCCGAGGATCTCGCCGCGGCGCAGCTCGAAGCCGACATCCTGGAAGCGGGCGCCGGAAAGGCCGCGCACCTCCATGATGGTGTCGGTGACGGGGCCTTTCGGCCGGAAATGCTCTTCGAAGGCGACATCGCGGCCAGACATGGCGCGGATCAGGTCGGCCTCGGTGATATCCGCGATCCGGCCGCTCTCGACCTTCTCGCCGTTGCGCAGCACCGTGTAGTCGTCGCCGATGGCGAAGACCTCGTCCATCTTGTGGCTGATGAAGACGATGGCGTGGTCGCGGTCGAGAAGGCCGCGGATGACCTTGAAGACGCGGTCCACCTCGACGCGCGTCAGCGACGACGTCGGCTCGTCGAGGATGAGGACCTTCATGCTGGCATTGGTGCAGGCGCGGGCGATCTGGAGCAATTGCTGGTCTGAAACAGAGATGTTGGCCACCAGCTCGCGCGGATCGGCCTCGATGCCGAAGCGCTCGAGATAGGTCCGCGCCTCCTCGACGAGGGCGCCGCGATCGACGAGAAGGCCGCCATGCCCCGTCCGGCTGAACGGCATGAAGAGGTTCTCGGCGACGCTCATCTGCGGGAAGAGGTTGAGCTCCTGCGGGACATAGGCGACGTTCTTGTAGAGGCTCGGGTCCTCCGCCGGGTCGCGGCCGTCGATCAGCACCTTGCCGCGCGAGGCCCGGTCCGTGCCGGTGAGGATCTTGACGAGGGTGGATTTGCCGGCGCCGTTCTCGCCGGCGAGAATATGCGTGCGGCCGAGTTCGATCGACAGGTCGACCTTGTCGAGGGCGGTCACGCCGGGAAAGTCCCGGCCAAGGCCGTGGGTTTCGAGATAGGCCATGGGGCACCTCGCGTCACGATGAGATGGAAGAGGCGCGGGAAATATCCCCGCGCCTTACGGCAATCCGGTCGCGCCGGATCAGCCGCCCACGTTTTCCTTGGTGAGGAAGGCGTTGCCGGTGTCGAGGTAGCCCGGCACCTTGGCGCCCGTCGCCTGCGCCCACAGCAGCATGACCGACCAGTAGCCCTGAAGCTCCGGCTGCGAGGCCGAGGAGCTGTCGGCGACGCCCTCGCGGATCATGTCGAGCATTTCCGGCAGGTTGTCGAGGCCGACGAGCGTGACCTTGCCCTGCTTGCCGGCTTCGACGATGGCCTGACCGATGCCGATCGGGCCGGCGGCGTCGGACGCGACCCAGCCCTTGAGGTTGGGGTTCGCCTGCATGATGGCGGCCGCCTGCTGTTGCGCCGTCTCGATGCTGTCATTGTCGATGCCTTCGGCGACGACCTTGATGCCCGGATGCTCGGCGAAGACCTGGCGGTGGCACTCGGCGCGGATCGAATGGTTCGGCGCGGTCGGCACGCCCTGCATGATGGCGACCTCGCCCTCGCCGCCGAGAACCTCGACGAGGCGGCGTGCGGCGATCTTGGCCTGCTCGCAGAAGTCCGAGCCGATATAGGGGATCGCCATGCCTTCCGGCGGCACGGAATCGAAGATCACCAGCGGGATCTTCTGGTTCTGCGCTTCCTCGAGCGAGGCGCGGTTGCCCGAGGGGTCGAGCAGGTCGAGCGCCAGGCCGTCGGGCTGGGTCGCCAGCGCGCTGTCGATGATCTGGTTCTGCTGGACGACGTCGGCGGACTGCGGCGCCGAATAGATGACCTCGACGCTGGAACCGGTCTGCGCCTTGATCGCGGCGGCGGCGGCCTGCGCGCCGTCGTTGACCTTGTCGAACCAGGGATGGACGACCTTCGGCACGACGACGAAGCGGTAGCTGTCCTTCTTGGTGGTGCCGGCGGCATCCTCAGCCGAGGCGACGACCGGCAGCGCGAACGCGGCGGCGCATGCCAGCAACGTGACGAGTTTCTTCATGATGACCTCCCTTGGAGCAGGCGAGATCCCTCCCGCCTGAGTGATGGAACGAGGGCTTTGCGTGGGCTCGCTCCCAAAACCCAAAGCCCGCGTGCAAATTGATACAGATGTATTTTCATTTTTACAACAGTAAAAAAGCCCCCGCTCAGCGGGCACAGACCGGGTCGTCGGCGCGCAGGTGCACAAAACGCTTGCGCCGTGACCCGTTCCTAGAGGCGCGCGGAAGGCGCCAACCGGCTGAATCCCGAAAAAATCGCCGGCCGGCAAAGGGTAGATTGTCCCAAGAAAACGGGCCGCTGCAGAACGCCCGGAACGCCCTTCCCTTTCCGCTTGGAACGCGTGTCTAAAGACGCGTTGACTGCAATTTTCTTGCACCGAGACGGCAATATCATTCGTTTGTCATGCCTGCCGACGCCCGCCAATAGTGCCGCCGAACCCTTTGGAAATGCCGGTTTTCCGGCCTCGGGAGGCGAGCGGACGCATGACTGTCGTGGAATTCAACGGACCCGGGCTGAGCGAGGAACAGTGGAGGACGGTGCGCGCCGTCGCCACGGCGCTCAAGCCGCAGCAGGCGCTCTGGCTGAGCGGCTATTTCGCCGGGCTGGCCGATGCCGGCCGCCCCGAGGCGGCCCATCTCGTGCCCGCCGGGCTCGAGCCCGCGCCGGCCGCCGCCGCCCGCACGCTCACCATCCTCTATGGCAGCGAAACCGGCAACGGCAAGCGCCTCGCCGCCCGCCTTGCCGAGCGGGCGCATGCCGCCGGCCTCACCCCGGTTCTTGCCGACATGGCCGACTACAAGCCGCGCCGGCTGAAGGAGGAGCAGGACCTCCTCATCGTCGCCTCCACCCATGGCGAGGGCGCGCCACCGACCTCCGCCGCCGGCTTCTTCGAATTCGTCGAGGGCCGCAAGGCGCCCCGGCTGGAGGGGCTGCGCTACGCGGTGTTGGCGCTCGGCGATTCCACCTATGAATTCTTCTGCGGCGCGGGCCGGCGCATCGACGACCGCCTTGCCGCGCTCGGCGGCAAGCGCCTGCACGAGCGTGTCGACTGCGACGTCGACTATGACGACCCGGCCGCCGCCTGGATCGAGGCGGCCCTCGCCGCCCTCGCCCCGGCCCGGAATGCCGCAGCGATGCCGGCCGTCGCCACATCGGCCACGCCATCGGCAACCGCTTACGACAGGCAGAATCCCTTCCCGGCCATCGTCATCGAGAACCTGGCGCTCACCGGGCGCGGATCGAGCAAGGAGACGCGGCATGTCGAGCTGTCGCTGGAAGGCTCGGGCCTTGCCTTCGCACCGGGCGATGCGCTCGGCGTCATGCCGCGCAACGATCCGGCGCTCGTCGAGGGGCTTCTTTCCGCGCTCGACCTTTCCGGCAGCGAAGCCCTGACGATCAAGGGTGCGGCGACGACGCTCGGCGAGGCGCTCGAAGGCGTGTTGGAGATTACCGCCGCCACGCCGCGCTTCCTCGACCAATGGGCGGAGGTGACGGGCGCTGCCGCACTGAAGGAACTGGCGGGCGATGCGCGCTCGGCGTTCCTTCGGGAAAATCACGTCATCGACATCCTGCGCCGCTATCCGGCGAAGGGCATCGACGCGGCGGCGCTCGCTGCCGGCCTTCGCCCGCTCCAGCCGCGGCTCTATTCCATCGCCTCTTCCGCGACGGCCGTTCCCGACGAGGTGCACCTGACGGTCAGCACCGTTCGCTACGGGCTGAACGGCGAGGAGCGCTTCGGCGTCGCCTCCGGCCAGTTCTCGCGCCGCGCCGCGCCGGAGACGGTCCTTCCCGTCTATGTGCAGGAGAACCTGCGCTTCCGCCTGCCGGAAGGCGACGCGCCGATCATCATGATCGGCGCCGGAACGGGCGTCGCCCCGTATCGCGCCTTCCTGCAGGAGCGCGAGGCGCAAGGGGCCAAGGGCCGCACCTGGCTGTTCTTCGGCGAGCGCAACTTCGACAGCGACTTCCTCTACCAGACCGAATGGCAGGGCTTCCTCAAGGACGGCGTGCTGACGCGCATGAACGTCGCCTTCTCGCGCGACGGCGCGCAAAAGACCTATGTCCAGCACCGGCTGCTGGAGGAGGCCCGCGAGCTCTATGCCTGGCTGGAAGAGGGCGCGCATCTCTATGTCTGCGGCGACGGGGCGAAGCTTGCGCCCGACGTGCACCGCGCGCTCACGGCGATCGTCGCCGAGGCAGGCGGGCGCGGCAAGGCCGCCGCCGAGGACTACCTCGCCGCGCTGCGCGAAAGCCGCCGCTACCAGATCGACGTTTATTGAGGCCCCGACGATGACCCTTCTTGAAACCGACCGCAGCCGCGACATCTCCCAGCCGCTCGAAAGGCTGAGCGCCGACGAGACGATGAAGGCGGGCAGCGACCAGCTTCGCGGCACCATCGCTGAAGGCCTTGCCGCCCCGCTGACCGCCGCCGTGCCCGGCGACGACATCAAGCTGATGAAATTCCACGGCCTCTACCAGCAGGACGACCGCGACATCCGCGACGAGCGCCGCCGGCAGAAGCTGGAGCCGGCCTATCGCTTCATGGCGCGCGTGCGCCTGCCGGGCGGGGTGCTGTCGCCCTCGCAATGGCTGAAGCTCGATGCGCTCGCACGGGCCTATGCCGGCGACACGCTGCGGCTCACGACGCGCCAGACCTTCCAGCTCCACTATCTCCACAAGAAGAACCTGAGGGCCGTCATGCAGGGGCTGCGCGACGTCGCACTCGACACCAAGGCGGCCTGCGGCGACGATGCGCGCGGCGTCATGGCTTCGATCAACCCTCAGCTTTCGGCGCTGCATGCCGAAGTCTACGCGCTCGCCAAGGGAGCGAGCGACCACGCTACGCCGAAGACCGGCGCCTATCCGGAAATCTGGTATGGCGAGGAGCGCCAGACGCGCGGCGAGGCGCCGGAAGAGCCGATGTACGGCCGCACCTACATGCCGCGCAAATTCAAGATCGGCTTCGTCATTCCGCCGGTCAACGACATCGACGTCTATGCGCAGGATCTCGGCTTCATCGCCATTATCGAGGACGGCCGGCTTACCGGCTTCAACGTGGCGGTCGGCGGCGGCATGGGGCGGACGGACCAGGCGCCGAAGACCTATCCGCGGCTTGCCAGCGTCATCGGCTTCATACCGAAGGACAGGGTGATCGAGACCTGCGACGCCGTCATGGGCGTGCAGCGCGACTATGGCGACCGCGCCGACCGCAGCCGCGCCCGCTTCAAATATACGGTGGACGACAAGGGGCTCGACTGGATCAAGGCGGCGATCGAGGACCGGCTGGGCTTTGCGCTGGGAGACGCCCGATCCCACACCTTCGCCACCAACGGCGACACGCTCGGCTGGCAGCGCGGCGAGGATGGGCGCGAACACTATACGCTGCGCATCGAGAACGGCCGTGTGAGGAACGCCCTCTTCGACGGCCTGCGCGCCATCGCCGAGGGGCATCGCGGCACCTTCCGCGTCACGCCCAACCAGAACCTCGTCATCGCCGAGGTGGAGCCGGCCGACCGGCCGGCCATCGAGGCGCTGCTGAAGGCGCACGGGCTCGATACGCTTGGCGGCGGCAGCGGCCTCCGGCGCAATTCCATGGCCTGCGTGGCGCTGCCGACCTGCGGCCTCGCCATGGCCGAGAGCGAGCGCTACCTGCCGGTGCTGATCGACAAGATCGACGCCATCCTCGCCGAACACGGCCTTTCGGACGAGCCGATCACCATCCGCATGACCGGTTGTCCGAACGGCTGCGCGCGGCCCTATATCGCCGAGATCGCGCTGACCGGCCGGGCGCCGGGCAAGTACAACCTCTATCTCGGCGGCGGCTTTGCCGGCCAGCGCCTCAACAAGATGGTGCTGGAGAACGCGGCGGAGCCGGCGATCCTCGATCTCCTCGGCGAGGTGATAGGCCATTTCGCCCGCGAGCGGCTTCCGGGCGAGCATTTCGGCGATTTCGCCATTCGCGCCGGCTATGTGGCCGAGGTCACGGAAGGCCGCCATTTCAACGACTGACGAAAGGAAAGCATCATGACGACAGCAGCAACCGATTCCCTTGTGACCGTGGACTGGCTGAAGGACCATCTGACCGACCCCAAGGTGCGGGTCTTCGAGGTCAGCGTCGATACCGGCGTCTACGAGAAGGGCCACATTCCCGGCGCGGTCGATCTCAACTGGCACACGGACCTCGTCGACACCGTCAACCGCGACATCGCTTCGCGCGAGAAGCTCCAGGCGCAGCTGCGCCGGGCAGGCGTCGACGAGGACACCACCGTCATTATCTACGGCGACCACAACAACTGGTTCGCCGCCTGGGGCGTCTGGGTCCTCGATGTCTACGGCTTCGGCACGCGGGCAAAGCTCCTCGACGGCGGCCGCAAGCTGTGGGAGGCGCGCGGCCTGCCGTTGACGACGGCGGTGCCCGCTTACGAGGCGACGGCGCTGGAGCTGCCCGGGCGCGACGACAGCCTGCGCGCCCGCCTTGCCAACACGCTCGACGTCGCCGAGGGCCGCATCGACGGCAAGCTGGTCGACATCCGCTCGCCCGACGAATATCTCGGCAAGGTCTTCGCGCCGGAAGGCGTCAAGGAACTGTCGATCCGCGCGGGCCACATTCCCGGCGCGGAAAACGTGCCATGGGCCACCATCGTCAACGAGGACGGCACCTACAAGCCGCTCGACGAGATCCGCCGCATCTATGCCGAGAAGGGCATCGACGGCACGAAGCCGGTCATCACCTATTGCCGCATCGGCGAACGGTCGAGCCACACCTGGTTCGCCCTCAAGCGCCTGCTCGGCTACGACGCCCGCAACTATGACGGCTCGTGGACCGAATACGGCAATGCCGTCGGCGTGCCGGTCGTCAACCGGAGCGGGACGGTCTGGCTCGGCAAGTAGGGCTTTCCGCGGGCGGCGCGCAACGCCGCCGCCCGCGCCCGGCTGTCGGCCGTCAATATTCGTCGTGCAGCTTCACCCAGCTCATCGTGCCGTTCTCGTTGCGGCCCTTGGGGACGAGGTCGAGCCAGTTGAGCGCGCCCATCAGCAGCTCCGTGCCGCGATGATAGGTCGAGTAGGTGTGGTAGATGTTGCCCTCCTCATCCTTGGCGAAGACGCTGAGGCCGAACATGTCCGGCGCGTTGCGGATCGTCGTCAGGCCGTAATTGTAGAGTGCGCGGCCGGCGGCGCGGTCCTCCGGCCTGAACGACACGCCGAAATCGTAGTTGAAGTCGCGGTCGTCCGAGGAGACCCAGGGGAAGGTCCAGCCCATCCGCTCCTTGACCGCCTCGATCCGCCGGACCGGCGCGCGGGAGACCGCGGCGAAGGCGAGGTCCGCCTGCTCGAAATGCCGGCGCGCCGCATCGGCGTGGTCCACCGTGAAGGAGCATCCCGGGCAGATGTGGTCCGAGCCGGGCGTCAGCATGAAGTGGTAGACGGCAAGCTGGCTGCGATCCCCGAAGAGGTCGCCCAGCGTGACGGCGCCGTCCGGACCGTCGAAGACATAGGATTTCTCGACCCTGACCCAGGGCAGTTGCCGGCGCTCGGCGCGCAGGGCGTCGAGCTGGTGGGTCATGGCGCGCTCCTTTTCGAAGAGGGCCTTGCGGGCCGCAAGCCAGTCCTCGCGCGAAACGATGGGGTGCTGCATTGTCATTCTCCTTCGGTTGATGTGTCGGGCGGGAAGCGCCGCGTCCGGCGGGAAACGAGCCTCAGCCAGGGCGGCAGATGAAAAAGAGCCATCAGCAGGTACATCGCGGCCATGCCGTCCATCGGCAGCGGCCCCGAGGCGCAGAAGGCCATCGGGTCGCCGGCGCTTGTCCACGCCATGGCGGCGAAGACGGGCGAAGCGGCAAGGCAAAGCCAGTCCGCCGGACCATGTGCCCGCCCTTGAAGCGGCCTTTCGACTGTCACCGGCATCGCCATTTTCCTCTCCCGCGCTTCCGTCGTTGCAAAGCCGAGACTAGGCCGGAAGGAACGATTGCCGGGAGTGACAAGTGTGTCGGGATTTTCCCATGGACGCGGCCGACGGTTGATTAAGTCTCATGCGCTGGGCATAAGACACTCTTCGAGCAGAGGGAGGGGCGCCTTGTTGTTTCGTCTTGGCCAGAGATACCGGCATCTCACGCATGACGGGGATTGCGCGTGCCACAGCCCGCTCGCCCGGGATCTGTTCTCCCGCATCGATGCGGGGCTGTCCCGCCGCTCGGTCCTGAAAGGCATCGCGGCGAGCCTCGCCGCCCCCGCCCTTGGCGGCGCGGCCTTCGCGCAGGCGCCCGCAAGGGCCGTGCGGCTCACGAATGTCCGGATCTTCGACGGGGAGAACGCCACGCTTGCCGAGGGCCGGGACGTGCTGGTCGAGGGCCGGCTCATCAAGGCGCTGGTGGCGGCCGGGGAGACGGTCGCCGATACCGATGCCATCGATTGCGGCGGGCGCACGCTGATGCCCGGCATGATCGACGCCCACTGGCATTCGATCCTCGCCGGCATTTCCCAGCTCACGGCGATGACCGCCGATATCCCCTATGTCCACCTGCTCGCCGCCGAGGAAGCCGAGCGCACCGTGCTGCGCGGCTTCACGACGGTGCGCGATGTCGGCGGCCCTTCCTTCGCGCTGAAGCGCGCCATCGACGAGGGGCATGTCGCGGGGCCGCGCATCTATCCGTCCGGCGCCATGATCTCGCAGACCTCGGGGCACGGCGACTTCCGCATGCGCACCGACCTGCCCCGCACCGCGCAGGGCGACCTCAGCATCGCCGAACGGGCCGGCATATCGGCCATCGCGGATGGCGAGGCGGAAGTGCTGCGCCGGGTGCGCGAGCAGCTCATGCTGGGCGCCAGCCAGATCAAGATCATGGGTGGCGGCGGTGTCGCCTCGGCCTATGACCCGATCGACGCGCTGCAATATTCCGAGGCGGAGATGAAGGCCGCGGTCTCCGCCGCCGCCGACTGGGGCACCTATGTCTGCGTCCACACCTATACGTCGGCCGGCGTGCAGCGCGCCCTTGCCTGCGGCGTGAAATCCATCGAGCACGGCCAGCTTGCCGACGAGGAAACCGTGCGGCGGATGGCGGATGCGGGCGCGTGGTGGAGCATCCAGCCCTTCCTGGCCGACGAGGATTCCAACACCTATCCGTCGTCGGAACAACGCATGCAGCAGCAGGCCATCGCCGAGGGCACCGGCCGGGCGGTCGAGCTTGGGCGCAAGCACAAGGTCCGCATGGCGCTCGGCACGGATATCCTGTTCAGCCCCAGGGGCACGGCGACGCAGGGCAAGCAGCTCGCGAAGTTCGCCCGATGGTACGAGCCCGCGGATGTCCTGCGTCTCCTGACCAGCGGCAATGCGGAGCTTGCCGGCCTCTCGGGGGCACGCAATCCCTATCCGGGCAGGCTCGGGCGCATCGAGGCCGGCGCCTATGCGGACATTCTCGTCGTCGACGGCAATCCGCTGGAGGATATCGCCCTGATCGCCGATCCGGAACGCACGATGAAGCTCATCATGAAGGATGGGCGCATTCACAAGAACACGCTTTCGGCCTGAAGGACAGTCTCGTGATCCGATACGCCGCCCTGCTCACCCTCGCCGCCGCCTGCACCGCGCAGACGGCCTCAGCCGCCGATGCCTTCGCCGGCCCGTCCGAAGAGCCCGCCGCCGTCACGGATGCGGGCCCCGGCTGGGCCCTGCAGATCACGCCCTATATGTGGGCCGCGGGCCTCAAGGGCGACATCTCGCCGTTCCGGCGCGCGCCGACCATCGGCGTGGAGAAATCCTTCTCCGACGTCATGGACGACCTCAACTTCGGCGGCTTCGTGAATGTCTGGGCGCGCTACGACCGCTTCGTCCTGTCAGGCGACATGATGTATGTCGACACCACGGACAGCCATGCCTTCGGCGCGCTGCCCGCACTACCGGTGCCACCCGGCACCATCATCAACGGGAGCGTCGACAGCAAGCAGTTCATGGCCACGCTGCAGGGCGGCTACCGCGTCGTCGATACGCCCGACTTCACGCTGGATGCCCTTGCCGGTGCGCGCTTCTGGCATATTTCGAACGACGTGACGGTCAGTGCGCTGGGCGTGTCGCGCACCTATGGCGAAAGCTTCGGCTGGGTCGATCCGGTGGTCGGCCTGCGCGCCTTCCTTCCCCTGACGGACAAGCTTTCCGTGCAGGCGCAGGCGGATGTCGGCGGCTTCGGCGCGGGATCCGACATCACCTGGTCCGCGCTCGCCACCATCAACTATACCTTCACCGACCACCTTTCCGTCTCCGCCGGCTACAAGGTGCTCGATGTCGATTACGACCGTGGCGGCCATGTCTTCGACACGCGCCTCAGCGGCCCCGTGCTGGGCCTGACGTTGCGTTTCTGAGCAGCGCCCGGCCGGCGTCTTTCAGCCGTATCGCCGTTGCGCCGCCCTTGCCGCCCGCTGGCTGCGCTCGGCCGAGACCGTGAAGCTGTCCACCAGCCCTTTCAGCGTCGTGCTGATCTGCATGAGATTGTGCGTGGCGGCGTTGGTCTGCTCGACCATCGCGGCGTTCTGCTGGGTCATCTGGTCCATGCTGCCGACGGCCGTGTTGATCTCGGCGATGCCGGCCGACTGCTCCCGGGCGGAGCTGGCGATGGCGTCGATATGGCCGTTGATATTGACGACCTGCTCGCCGATATGGTGCAGCGCCTCTCCTGTCTTGTGCACCAGCGACACGCCGAGCTGCACGTCCTCGAAGGACTTGTCGATCAGCGCCTTGATCTCCTTGGCGGCCTCGGCGGATTTCTGCGCGAGTTCGCGCACCTCCTGCGCGACGACCGCAAATCCCTTGCCGGCCTCGCCCGCCCGCGCCGCCTCGACGCCGGCATTGAGGGCAAGCAGGTTGGTCTGGAAGGATATCTGGTCGATGACACCGATGATCTGGGTGATCTTGCCGGAGGATTCCTGGATGGCGCCCATGGCGGAAACCGCCTGCTCGACGATGGCGCCGGAGCGCCTGGCCTCCTCCGTCGCGCTGCCGACGACGCGGCGGGCCTCCTCGGCGCGCTGCGCGGCCTCGCGGGAAATGGTGGTGATCTCCTCGACGGCGGCGGCGGTCTCTTCCAGCGAAGCCGCCTGCTGCTCGGTGCGCTTGGCCATGTCGTCGGTGGCATGGACCAGCTCGCCGGAATTGCCGGCCGCATCGTCCGCCGCCGTCACGATGGCGCCGAGCGTGTCGTCCAGCTTCTCGATCGCCGCGTTGAAATTGGAGCGCAGCCGCTCGAATTGCGGGGCGAGCGGCGTGGCGATCGCGGCGGTGAGGTCGCCGCCGGCAAGGCGGTTGAGCGAGGTGTCGATCGCGCCGAGCGCCTCTTCCTGCTCGGCGTTCAGCGCTTGGCGTGCGGCCTCGGATTTCTCGCGCTCCTCCTGGAGGGCGTCGAGATAGACCGAGATCGCATAGTCCATGTCGACCAGCGCGGCCTTGACGATTGCGGTGATCTCCTCGCTCAGCGCGTCGGCCTTCTTGCGGTAGAGGAAACCTTCGAGATGCTTGCGGACGACGCTCTCGACGATGGCTTCCAGGATCAGCGCGTAGCCGCCGATATACCAGCGCGGCTCCAGGCCGAGGCGGGCATGGGTCTTGCCGATCGTGGTGACGGCATCGACATAGTGCGCGTCGAACTTCGCCGAGCCGATCACTTCCCAATGCTTGATCTGCCGGCCCTTTGCGCTCTGGATATGCGCCTCGTTGGAAAAGAACCGGGCGGTCTCTGGCGTGGCGCGGGCCTTGCCGTAGAAGATGTCCAGCGCGCCGTCGAGCGAGGCGGAAATGGTGGGCAGCGCCCGCTTCAGCGCCGCGCGCTGGCCGGCGTCGAACTCGACGAACTGGAGGCGCTCGTTCAGTTGCTGGGTCTTGGCATCCTGCGCCGACATCGGCAAATCCTCTGCAGTTGGGTTGGCGAATGACGCAAGTCCCGAATCAGGATCCCGGCCTTAGGTCTGTAGCGATTTTTCGCAGGGGACAGTAAACAAACACTGTAAATCGGAAGACGATACTTCGACAGGAATTGACGAACGGCAAGTTCCGTTCGGATTTATATGCTAAGTATTACTTACAGATGCGGATGATACCAATAAATACCATTGAAAACCAATATATCAGACGCACCGATACGTATATCTCACGTAACGTAAAGCGGATGCAACGCGCTGCGCTGGGCCGCCGTCCCGCTCCGGGGCGCGCGCCTAGACCATCGCCCCGGCTTCCAGCCGCGCGCCGTCGAAGCGGCTGATCATGGCAAGGACGGCCTCCCTGTCGGGCATCAGACAGGCGGCCGTCGCCAGGGCGTCGGCAATCGCCGCCGAGGGGGCGGAGATCGAGACCGACCGCCATTGCGCCGGCGCGGGCATGCCCGTTTCGGGATCGAGGATATGGCCGTCCCGGCCGCCCTGGTCGAAGGTCGTGCCGAGCGGGGCGGAGGTCGCGAGTGCTCGCTGGCGTAGCGCCACGCGCTCGCCCGTTTCAAGCCGCAACGGCCATTCCCCGCCCTGGGGTTGCCCGCCGAGGGCGCGGAATTCACCCGTGTCGATCAGGATGTCGGTGAGGCCCTCGGTCTCCAGCAGCGCGGCCACCCGGTCGGCGACATAGCCCTGGCCGATGCCGTTCAGCGTCAGCGCCGTGCCGGGCCGCAGCGTGATCGCCGCCGCGTCGAGCTCCACCCTCCCCCAGCCGGTCTTCCGCAGCACGCCTTCGAGGCTTTTCGCATCGGGCCGCGCGCCCTTCGCGGCCGCTTCCGCCCAGAGCGCCCAGAGCGGCTGCACCGTCGGATCGAACCGCCCGCCGCTCGCATGGTGCACCGCGCCGGCCAGCGACAGGCATTCCAGAAGCTCGAAGGGCGGGGCGGCGAGACGGCCCTCGCGGTTCAGCCGCGACAGGGCGCTCTCCGGCCGGTAGAGGCTGAGGATATCCTCCAGCCGGCCGATCTCGGCCATGACGCGGGCGGCGACGGCCTCGCCGTCCGGGTGGTCGAGGCGGATCGAAGCGCGCGCGCCCAGCGCCTGCCCGGTCCACAGGCGCGCGGTTCCTCCATCGGCGCGGGCGATGGCCGGCAGGGCGGCGAAGGCCGCGGAAATGGCAATGAGGCGGCGGCGGGTCGTCAGCATGGGGTCAGCCTCCAGTGGACGGGGTAAGGGCGTTCAGGCGGTCGCGATAATCAGCGTCGTCGGTATCGGGCCGGCCGCCGGTCTCCACCGGCGTCAGCACCATGGCGTCGGTCACGTCGGCAAGGGCGAGCACCCGGCCGCCCTCCGCGAGCACGAAGGCGGCGGCCTGCTCCCGGCTGGAAAAGGGCACGGTCTCCGGCGCGCCCATGCCACCCTGCCGGGCCGAGCCGACGACATAGAAGGCCTTGTCGGCGGCGATCCAGTTGCCCTTGCCGGGCGCGTCCCAGGTCGCCCCCGCCGCGCCCATGTCGTTGACATAGACCGCGACGATGGGCGCGACCTGCTCGGGACCGCGGGCATAGGCGATGGCGTCGCGCACCTGGCTGAAGAAGAGCGGGGCGGCATTGCCTTCGAGGAAGACCTGCGCCTTGGGGCCGGGATGCTCCAGAAGGTTCATCTGGCAGTAATGGCCGAGCGTCTCGGGCGTCATTTCCTGCGGCACGATGGCCTGGGCGACATCCTCCTTGCAGGCGGAAAGAAGGAGGAGCGCCGCCAGGAGCACGGCGGGGCGGAGACGGTTCTTCATGGCGTCACCTTTCGGAAGGCTGCGACCGCGAGCGTGATGGCCGCGAGCGGCCAGACGAGGAGCGAGGCGGCCGACTGCCAGAGCGGGATCGCCCGCGCCGCCCCGCCGATGCCGCCGGCCGCGGCGACCGCCTCGGCCGCCGAGAGATTGAAGACGCGGAAGGCGTCGGCGGGATTGGCAAGCAGCGCGACGGGCAGCGCATGAGTGGTGAAGACCCCGCCGCTGTCCGTGACGATCAGCGCCAGAAGGGCAAGGTCGTAAAGCACCACGGCCGCCAGCCAGAGCGCGATGGCAAGCCCTGCCGCGCCCGAGGGTCGGCGCGCTAGGGCCGAGAGCGCATAGCCCGCGCCGAGGAAGGTCGCGCCGAGCGCGACGGACGTCCAGACCAGCCGCCAGAGCGAGGCAAGGCCCGCCACCGCGCCGGGATCCGACCAGACGGCGACCAGCGCCGCCGCGCCATAGCCGAGCGTGACCGCGAGCGCGAGGATCGCCAGATGCGCCAGGAGCTTGCCGAGCAGGATCTCAAGGCGCGAGACGGGATAGGTGAGAAGCAGCGGCAGCGTGCCGCGCTCCACCTCGCCCGCCACCGCGTCGAAGCTCATGAGGAGCGCCAGCAGCGGCACCAGATAGACGGCGAGTGAGGTGAGCGAGGCGACCGTCACCGACAGCCGGTCGACGCCGACATCGCCGGTCGGGGCGGCACCGGCGGCGGCGAGCACCAGCGCGAACAGCACCATCATGCCCGTCGCGATGGAGACCCAGCGATTGCGGAAGGCGATGCGGAATTCCGAGACCGCCGTGGCGAGGATGCGGTTCATTGCCCGTCCCTCCGGCTGAAATGGCTATAGATGTCCTCGAGGCTCGGCGGGATCACGTCGAGATCGGCGACCTCGCCGCCGAGCGCCGATATGCGGGCGAGCAGCGGCAGCTTCTCCGCCTGCGCGCAGGAAAGGCGCAGCAGGCCGTCGCCGCCGGTGGAGGCCTCGGGAAAGGCCGAGACAAGCGCCGGCGCGCGGCCGGGCGCGGGCCGCACCAGCAGGGCGACGGGCAGCGCGGCGCGGGCGCGCAGGTCGGCAAGCGTGCCTTCCGCCACCAGAGCCCCGCCGGAAAGGATGAGGATGCGGTCGGTGCGCACCTCCACCTCGGTCAGCACATGCGAGGAGAGGAGGATCGCCGTTCCCTCGGCGGAAAGGCCATCGAGCAGGTCGTAGAAGTCGCGGCGCGAGACGGGGTCGAGGCCGGAGGTCGGTTCGTCGAGGACGAGCAGGCGCGGCTTGCCGATCAGCGTCTGGGCGAGGCCGACACGCTGGCGCATGCCCTTGGAATAGGTGCCGATGCGCCGCCGCGCGGCATGGGCGAGGCCGACGCGCGACAGGAGCTCCATGGCCTGTCGCGGGCTCTCGCCGCGCAGCGAAAGATAGTAGCGAAGCTGCTCCTCGCCCGTCAGCGCCGGATGGAAGGCGACGTTCTCGGGCAGGTAGGCGACCGCGGCGCGGGCGGAGGACGAGCCGGGCGCAGAGCCGCAGACCGAGACCTCGCCGCCGTCATAGGGAATGAGGCCGAGGATGATCTTCATCATCGTCGACTTGCCCGCCCCGTTATGGCCAAGCAGCGCCGCGCGCCTGCCCGCCTCCAGCGTCAGCGAAACGGCCTTCAGCGCCTCGACATCGCCGAAGCGCTTAGTGAGCCGGGAGATTGTCAGGGTCGGTGTCATCGTAACTTCCTTCGGCCCAGCGGCCGGCAGCCTCGGCCTCGTAACCGAGAATGTCGGGCGGGACGGATATTGTGAGGGGCCGCATCAGCGGCGCGCTGTCGCGCACGCCGCCGGGCAGCGTCGCGGGAAAGTCCCGCTGGCTCCAGCGCACGAGCTGCACGGCGGGCGAGCCGATGAGGAGGCTTGCCGCCGGCTGCGACCAGAGGATCTGGTCCATCAGGTCGTTGGGCCGGTAGAAACTGTCGGCGATGCCGTCGCCGTTGAGGTCGAAGGCGGGATGGTCGGACCAGAAATTGCCCCTGCCCTCATGGCTCCATTCCATGTTGCGCGTGCCGACATATCTCACCTGCTCGCGGTTGCCGACGAAGGCGTTGCCGGTCAGCACGTTCTTCTCCGAGCCGGCGGTGAAATGGATGCCGATGCCGCAGCCCTCGAAGCGGTTGTTCCAGATGAGGTTCTTGTGGGCGTTGTAGATGAAGAGGCACTTCCTCGTGCCGCCGCGCACCAGGTTGCCCGTGACGTCGGCATTGTTGGCATAGTTCAGCATCAGCCCGTGCTCGCGGTCGCCGAGACTGAGATTGTTGAGGACCTTCGCCCTGTCGGAGAACATGATGGCGAAGCCGAGATGGTTGCCGATGGAGACGTTGCCGGAAACCTCGGTGTTGCGGGTGTACATGAAATGCACGGCGAAGCGCAGGTCGCGCATCACGTTGCCGCGGTAGATGCTGTCGGCGCTGGCATTGGAAAAGATGCCGTCTCGGCCGTAGCGGATGGCGTTGTTCTCCAGGAGCGTGCCGGGGCTGTTCCAGACATAGATGCCGTTGCCGCGCTCGTTCATGCGCGCGCTGTCCGTGCCGACGATCTCGTTGCCGGCGACGGTCGCGTTGCGGCCGCCATGCACGTCGATGCCGTGCATGTTGCCGGTGACCAGCAGCTTTTCGATGCGGGCGCGGTCGGCGCCCTTGAGGATCTTCACGCCGGCGTCGAGGTCCTGGTTCACTCGTCCCGAGCCGGTGACGGTGAAGCCCGTCAGGGTCACGTCGGGCGCGGCGATGGTCATGACGCTCCCCTCGCCGAGCCCGTCCACCACCGCCCCGCGCGGGCCGGTAACGGTGAGCGGCCTGTCGACGGTGACGGGGCCTTTATAGGCCCCGTCGGAAAGCCGCAGCACATCGCCGGGCGCCGCCCCGGCAATGGCCGCCGCGAGGCTGCCCGCGCCCGGCGCGACGGCGCGCTCCGCCGCGGCGAGCGGCGAGGCGAGCAGAAGGCCGATCAGGAGGACGGGCAGCCGCATTTCTCAGGCGTCCTTCGGTTCCACGAACATGCGGCCGCGCATTTCCATGTGCAGGGCATGGCAGAACCACTGGCAATAGTACCAGTAGACGCCCGGATTGGCCGCGACGAAGGTGACGGAGCTCGTCTGCTGCGGCCCGACTTCCATGGCCACGCCATGGTTGCCCATGGTGAAGCCGTGCGTCAGGTCGTCGATCTCGTCGAGATTGGTGACGATGATCGTGACCTCGTCGCCTTCCTTCACCGTGAAGCTTTCCTGGCTGTAGCTCGGCGCGACGGAGGTCATGTAGACGCGCACCTTGTTGCCGTCGCGGATGACGGCGTCGGTCCATTCGTCGATATTGACGCCGTCGGCCTCGGCCTGCTTGCGCGTCTCCGACCACAGCGGATCCTGGCGGTCCCAGACCGACTTGATGTTCGGCAGGATCGAGGGGGAGACCGCGATGGCGTCATGCGGCTCGGCGAAGGTCGGGCCGTCGTGCACCAGCTTCATCTTGTCGCCGGAAATGTCGATCAGCTGGTCATTCTCCGGCTTCAGCGGGCCGACATTGAGGAAGCGGTCCTTGGAGAACTTGCACAGGCACACCAGCCAGTCGTTGGTGGCGTCCAGCGTCTCGCCCATCACGGTCTTCAGGTGGCCGGGCTGGTACTGGACGTCGAGCTTGTCCTTGATCGGGTCGATCTTCTCGCCGGCATAGGCGCGGATGGCCTCCTCGATGTTCCACTTGACCACCTGGCTGTCGAGGAAGAGCGAGGTATAGGCGTTGCCGCGGCCGTCGAAGGCGGTATGGAGCGGGCCGAGGCCGAGTTCCGGCTCGGCCACCACGGCGCTGCGCGGCTCGGCATTGTCATAGAAGATCGCGTCGAACTTCGTGACGTCGAGCACGGTGACGGTCGGCGAGAGCTTGCCGTTGATGCACAGGTGCTTCCTGTCCGGCGCCATGTTGCAGCCGTGCGGGTTGTTGGCGATGGGGATGTAGCGGGTGAAGAGGGATTTCGCCTCCTTGCGGCCGTCCAGAACCTTGACGCCATTGATCTCCTCGAACTTGCCGGCGGCGATGGCCTTCTCGATCTCGGCGAGGTTGAAGACGACGACATGGTCCATCTCGGACTTGGTCATCTCCTCCAGCGTCGTGCCCATTTCGGAATTGTAGCTGGTCGAGAAGGCCCACTTGCCCTCGTAGTCGGCATCGCAATTGTCGAGGTTGCCGGAGACCTGCACCTGCCAGGCGACTTCCCACTTGTCGGCGTCGACCGCGGTGAAGATGTTCACATAGGTCGAGACGTCCTTCATGGTCGAGCCGTCGTTGACCAGAGGCGCCTCGTCCTCGCCGTTGCAGAAGACGTAGTTGGAGCGCGGCCATTTCTGCGGGCGCAGGCCATGGATGCCCTTGGCATTGGGGATTTCCAGGATCGCGTCGGTCTTCATCACGTCGCAGCGCACGCGGGCGACGCGGGTATTGGCCTTGTCGTTCATGAAGAGGTAGCGGCCGTCATACTTGCCCTCGGTGAAGGACATGTGGACGTGGTGCAGGTCGCCGTTGTCGTGGATCTTCTTGCCGTTGGCGGCGAGCTGCTTCTTCGTCTTCTCCGACATCGTGCGCTGGTGGATGCGAATGGATTCGTTCGTCTGGCCCCAGCCGGTGGCCGAGCAGCGGTTGAACACCGGCACGCGCATCAGTTCGCGCATCGAGGGGATGCCGAGGATGCGCATCTCGCCGGTCTGGCCGGAGGACCAGAAGCCGTAATAGTCGTCGAGCTTGCCGGGCGCGACGGAACCGTCGGCCCCGGCGGCGGCACGGGCCGGGGTCGCAAGGCTTGCTGCGCCGAGGCCGAGCGCGGCCGGCCCCATCGTGCCGGCGAGAACCGCCGAGCCCGCGGTCGCGCTGAACAGCGCGCGACGGCTCAGTCCCTTGTTTTCCTTCGTTTCCATGGTGGGTTTCCTTCTTCGGTTAAACCTTGGCTGCGGGTTGGTGGATCGGCGCGCCGCCGGGACTTGCCGCGAGCCTGGCGCGCGACTTCATCTTCTTGATCACGACGGGGCACACGGTTTCGGACTGGTAGAGAACCTGGCAGTGCAGGCAGTTGATGCACTCGTTCGGGTTGATCTCGCCGGTCTTGTGGATCGCCTGCACCGGACACTGGATGGCGCAGGTCTGGCAGGGGTTTCCGCATTCGTGGTAGCGCTTCAGCCAGTCGAACATGCGCATGCGCGCGGGGATGGCGAGCGCCGCGCCGAGCGGGCAGAGATAGCGGCAGTAGAACCGCTCGACGAAGAGCCCGGCGACGAGAAGCGCGACGGCATAGGCGACGAACGGCCAGGCGCGGATGAACTTCAGGATGATCGCGGTCTTGAACGGCTCGATCTCGGCGAGGTGTTCGGCCTGCTCGACGCTCATCAGCGACACGCCGAAAAGCCCGAGGAAGATCATGTATTTCACCGGCCAGAGCCGCTCGTGCAGGCCCCATGGCAGCGTCCATTGCGGGATGCGGAGCTTGCGGGCGATCTGGTTGGTCAGCTCCTGAAGCGCGCCGAAGGGGCAGAGCCAGCCGCAATAGGCCCCCCGCCCCCAGAAGAGCAGCGCGGCGGCGACGGCGAACCACAGGATGAAGGTCAGCGGATCGAGCAGGAAGGCCTGCCAGCTGAAGCCGCTGACGAGGCTGCCGAACAGCGCCATCAGGTTCACCACCGAGAGCTGCGCATTGGCGTACCAGCCGAGGAAGACCAGCGTCACGGTCAGGAAGACGATGCGGAAGATGTAGAAGCCGCGGGCGTTCCTGACCGCATAGGTCTGGAAGAAGAACACCCCGGTCAGCACCGCCAGCATGCCGGCGAGCACGACGATCTTCAGCTTCGAATCGCCCCAGATGCGCTTCCAGAGGTCTGCCTGCGCCGAGCCTTCCTCCTGCGGGGGGACGGCGGCGACCTCCTTTGCGGGCGGCGCGACGGCGCGCAGGTATTTCTGCGGCAGCTGGTAGCCGAGATCGAAGGTGTGGAAGACCTTCTCGATCGGCCCGACCTCGCGCTGCGCCAGAAGCTGGATGCGGAAAGGCTTTGCGGGATCGAAACCGACGCCGGCCGGGATGCGGAACAGGTCCATCTCGGAAAATTCCGGCGCGCCGGCAAGTGCGATGGCGCCGAGGCGGCGATGGTCGCGGTCGCGGAAGCGCACCGAGACGTCGTCCTGGATCAGCACGATGCGGTCGAAGATGCCGCCGCGCACATAGCCCGAGCCCTTGAAGGAATAGAGGCCGCGGCCCACCACGGCGATGGCGTTCTCGCCCTCCTTCAGCCAGCCCTTCAGGTTGGCCTCCTCGGCCGGACCGAGCAGCGCCTTGCCGATGGCCGGCACGGAGACCAGCGCCGCCTGCATGTCGATGAAGGTGGTCTGCGGCGCCTCGGTCAGCGCCCGGTCACGGGCGCGAACGTCCGGATGTTCGGCGAAGGCGGCGTTGACCTGTGCAACGTCGAGCGACAGCCGGCGCAGCGTGCCGTCCCCTTCCGCCTCGATCCAGTCGGCCGGCGCGGCGGCATCGGGATCGATCTCGAAACGGGGGCCGGCGCTTTCGGTTTCCGGGGCAAGGCCGCCGAGGCCGAGCGCGCGGGCGACCTTCAGCCCCGAGCGGACGATGGAATCGTCGATCACCATCACCGTCACGGTCGCGCCGGAGATGATGTCCACCTCATGCGCCGTGCCGCCGGACTTCGCCTCGGCGACGAGGTCGAGGCCGGCATAGCTGGCGACCAGCGCCTTCACCTTGGCCTCGGGAATGCCGATGAGGACGATGGGCTCGGAATGCTTGACGAGCTGCACGCCGACGATCTTCGCATCCTTGCCGACGGCGACGAGCGTGTGGATCGGCTTGCCGGAATAGCCCGTCGTGCCGACGAAATCCGAGGTCATGAAGACCCAGGCCACCGTCTCGCCACCCTTGAGCACCGGCGCCACCACCAGGTCGTCGCGGATCGGCCCGAAGCCTTCCGCACCGGGAACCAGATCGGAGGCCGTCGCGGCGGGCAGATACTGCTGCAGGACCGAGGCCGCATGGGCGGGGACGGCGAGGCACAGGCCGATGCAGAGCAGAAGGACGAGACGGATGAATTTCATTCCAGGGCGTTCCAGCAAATCGTTGCCGGAGCATTGGAATGTTCATGCCGAACGGTCGTTGCGCTAAATCAAACGGACGAGAATAGTTCCCGTCCATCCGTACCCGATGGCGAGAGCCCAAGCCCCGCCCCATGCGCCATGGCGGCGCTCACGGCCACTGCTTCGCCCATTCCCGCAACTCCGCCCTGGCCTTTTCCGGCCAGTCCTTCACCGGTGCGGGAAAGACCGCGATCTTTCCGCCATCCGGCTTCCAGGCCGCGTAGGCGCGGCGCTCGCCGGAGGAAAGGAAGATCAATCCCGCCTCGTCGAGGCAGGCGTGTGGCCGGCAGGCCGTGCCGACGAAGTCGTCGCCCTTGAATTCACCGCTTCCCACCCCGGTCATCAGCGTCTGGAAATGCTCGAAATCCGAGCCGAGCACCATCTTGAGGCTCGCGGCGATCTCGCCGTTGCCGAAGGCGTCCGAGGGATGGGCGAAGGTGCGCTCGCGCAGATTGGCCCAGCCGCTCGCCGCATCCGCCTGGAAGGCGACGGAAGCGAGCGGCGCGATGCCGCGCTCGGCGGTCCATTGCCAGCGCTCCGTTTCGCGGCCGGGGACGCTCACCGTCGAAAAGACGAGGCCCGCGCCCTCGACGGCCCAGGATACGGAGACGCAACTGTCGATGGGCCCGTCTATCCGCGGCGCGCCGCGACCGGGAAAGGACAGGACGAACGGCGCGCCGTCGCAGGCATTGCCGCCGCCCGAGCTGGTGCCGACGAGCGCGAGGGTATCGCCGAAGGCATAGACGTCATCGAGGAAGACGATCTGGTTCGTGTGCAGTTCACGGCCGTCGACGACGAGCACCTTCTCGAAGTCCTTTTCCCTGATCTCGACCGTGTGGCCGGCGACCTTCGCCAGCTCCACCCCACGGGCCGGGGTCAATGCACCGAGAAGAAAACCAACCAGGGAAAACGCGCGAACCCATTGCCGACTCATGAAAATCTCCTGCATTTGCCCCGAACTTGCTTTGCAGGGCTTCGGATCGCAATGGCACGGGCCGCATTTTCGATGATGTCGTTGCCAAAGCATTTCAATCCGAATGAACCGGCGCCCTGCGCCGTTTCCGATATGTCGATACCTTCAGGCCAAATCATTTTCAGGCAGACCATGACCTTTCCCACGATCAAGCTTCCCGCCCGTCCCCTCGCCCTGCAGCGCGGGGCGATCTCCATCCCGCTCGCCTACTACTTCTCCACGCCGATCCTGTTGGCGATCGCCGCCTTGATGATCTTCATGGAAGCGCCCGGCATCCTGCGCGACTATACGATCAGCCAGAATCCGCTCATCGTGGAAGGCAATATCGACGGGAGCTGCAAAACGCGGAAAGCCTTCTTCACCACCTGCGAGGTGGACCTTTCCTACGAGCAGAACGGCCAGCGCTACGACAAGAATGTCGAAGTCATGTTCGTCGACCTCCATAGCGGCGACTACGAGACGGGCCTCGTCGTTTCGGCCGATCACCCCGAGCTTGCGACGATCACGCTGGGGCTGGACATGCTCTGGAACCGGATCATCACGCTGGCGGTCTTCACTCTCCTCCTCGGCGGCGGCGGCCTTGCAATGATCTTCTTCGCGTTTCGCATCTTCCGCGCCCGCGGCCAGTTGCAGAACCCCGCACCCCTCACCGTCATCCCGGTCGAGATCACCGGCATGGAGACGAAGCGCGGCCGCCTTGCGGTCACCTATGCGGACCGGCTGAGCGAGCGGAAGACCAAGCGGGTCGCCCATACCCATTTCGAGAGCGGGCACGAGCCGATCATCGTCGGCGATGCCGGCAGCCACCCGGTCGCCCTCGCCGTCTGGCACGGCGCCACGTCGCTGCCCGTCCTCCTCGACGATCGGCTGGAGCGGATCGAGATGACGCCCGAGGAGCGCACTCAGGCGCTGGAGCCGCTTTACGCATCGGCGGCCGCGGCCGGCCACGGGATGGCGGCAGCCGCCCCCGCGCCGGCAAAAAAAGGCCTGTCGCTCGCGCGGCGGCTGGGGCTTGCGCTCCTCGTCGTGCTGCTCATCGTCGGCGGCATTTTCGGATACTGGCTCTGGTACGTGACCAGCGCGCCCTCGCAGTACAATTCGCCGGGCATGGACATCAACAACATGATGCCGGAAGCGCTCAACCGGTGGGGCTGCGACCAGCTCAAGGCCCGCTTCGGCGACGGCCTTGCTCCCTTCGGATGCACGGCCGCGGACTACCAGAGCTGGAAGTAATTCCGGGGCGGAAACCCTGATCCGGCGCGCGTCCCGATACCGAAGGGGCGCGCGCTTTCCCCTGCGACGCTATTGCGCTTTCATCGCGGGAATCCTTGCGCTAAAAGTGGTATCCACAATACCTTTTATCCACCGGTGACCGGATATCACGGATGCGGATGACGCTTCATACCGACTATGCCCTGCGCATGCTGATCTACGTCGCCACGCGGCGGGACGGGGCGTGCACGGTGAACGACGTCGCCGGGGCCTACGGGCTTTCGCGCAACCATCTCCTGAAAGTCGCGCAGACGCTGCGCGATCTCGGCCTCGTCGAGACGACGCGCGGCCGGGCCGGCGGCATCCGCCTGGCGCGGGCGCCGCGCGAGATCGGCATCGGGGCGCTGGTCAGGGCGACGGAAGAGGAATTCTCGCTGGCCGAATGCATGCAGGCCGGGGGGCGCGCCTGCGCCATCTCGCCCGCCTGCCGGCTGAAGGGCATGCTGCACGAAGCGCTCGGCGCCTTCCTGTCCGTGCTCGACAAATACACGCTTGCGGATATCGTACGCGACAGGGCCTCGCTCGGCCCGCTGCTCGGCATCGATCTCGCGGCGGCGTGAAGGAAAGGGGAACGCAATGCTATCCGGATTGACGGTTTCGGAGCGCCATGCCGCGCTCTTCGTGCTCGGCGCGCTGGCGCTGGTAGGGCTTGCCATGGCGGTGGCCGGCCAGGGCGATCCGCTCGCCGTGCACGGCTATATCGTGCTCGCCTTCAGCCTCGCCTTCGGCTTTGCGGTCCTTTCCGTCCTCTTCGCGCCCGAGCCGCCGGAAAGCCGGCTTTCGGAATATTACGACGATCCGACGCGGGTCGGCATCATCCTGTCGCTCGCCTGGGCGGTCGCCGGCATGTTCGTCGGCGTCTGGGTGGCCGCGCTGCTCGCATGGCCGGAGCTGACCTTCGTGGATTCGGCCTGGGCGAGCTTCGGGCGGCTGCGGCCGGTGCACACGTCCGGCGTCATCTTCGGCTTCGGCGGCAATGCGCTGATCGCCACCTCCTTCCACGTCCTCCAGCGCACCTGTCGCGCGCGGCTGCCCGACCAGTTCAGCCCATGGTTCGTGCTGATCGGCTACAACCTCTTCTGTCTCGTCGCGGCGACCGGCTACCTGATGGGCCTCACCCAGTCGAAGGAATATGCCGAGCCGGAATGGTATGCCGACATCTGGCTGGTCATCGTCTGGGTCGTCTATTTCCTGATCTACATCCGCACGCTCCAGCGCCGCAAGGAGCCGCATATCTACGTGGCGAACTGGTACTACATGGCCTTCATCCTGGTCGTGGCGGTGCTGCACATCGTCAACAACCTCGCCGTGCCGGTCTCCTTCGGCCATGCGAAGAGCTATTCGCTGTTTTCCGGCGTGCAGGACGCCATGACGCAATGGTGGTACGGCCACAACGCCGTCGCCTTCTTCCTGACGTCCGGCTTCCTCGGCATGATGTACTACTACCTGCCGAAGCGCGCGGAGCGGCCGATCTTCTCCTATCGGCTCTCCATCATCAGCTTCTGGGGCATCACCTTCATGTATATGTGGGCGGGCGCGCACCACCTGCACTACACCGCCCTGCCGCAATGGGTGCAGACGCTCGGCATGACCTTCTCCATCGTGCTGCTGGTGCCCTCCTGGGCGTCTGCCGGCAACGCGCTCGCCACGCTCAACGGCGCCTGGCACAAGGTGCGCGACGACGCGACGCTGCGCTTCATGATGGTCGCCGCCGTCTTCTACGGCCTCTCGACCTTCGAGGGCTCGTTCATGGCGATCCGTGCCGTCAACTCGCTCTCGCACTATACCGACTGGACCGTCGGCCATGTCCATGCCGGCGCGCTCGGCTGGGTGGCAATGATCACCTTCGGCTCGCTCTATGCCCTCGTGCCGTGGATGTGGAAGACGGAACGCATGTATTCGCCGAGGCTCATCGAGGTCCACTTCTGGCTCGCGCTGGCCGGCACCGTCGTCTACGTCTTCGCCATGTGGAATTCGGGCATCATCCAGGGCCTGATGTGGCGCACCTACAATGACAGCGGCACGCTCGCCTATTCCTTCATCGACAGTCTCGTGGCCATGCATCCCTACTATATCGCCCGCGCCTTCGGCGGCCTGCTCTTCCTCGCCGGCGCGGTGGTCTGCTGCATCAATGTCGGCATGACGATCCGCATGGCGCGCCGTGCGCAGAAAGCTGAGGCGGGCGGCGACGTCCCCGTCCTCGCACCGGCAGGAGAATGACCATGAAGGAATTCTTCCACCGTAAGATCGAGCGCAACGCCATCGGCTTCGTGCTCGCCATCGTCGGCGTCGCCTCCATCGGCGGCCTCGTCGAGATCGCCCCGCTCTTCACCATCCACGAGACGGTGGAGGACGCGCCGGACATGCGGCTCTACACGCCGCTGGAGCTGGCCGGCCGCAACATCTACATCCGCGAGGGCTGTTACGCCTGTCATTCGCAGATGATCCGCACGCTGCGCGACGAGGTGGAGCGCTACGGCCCCTATTCGCTGGCCGTGGAATCGAAATACGACCACCCGATGCTCTGGGGCTCCAAGCGCACCGGGCCGGACCTTGCCCGCCTCGGCGGCAAGTATTCCGACGCCTGGCACGTCGCCCACCTGATGAACCCGCGCGACGTGGTGCCGGAATCGGTGATGCCGCGCTACGGCTGGCTGAAGACCAACGCGCTGAGGATCGACGATCTCGGCGAGCACCTTTCCGCCCAGCGCACGGTCGGCGTTCCCTATACGGACGAAATGATCGAACATGCGGTGGCGGACGCCCGCGGCCAGGCGAACCCCGACGGCAACGAGGCCTCCGGCGTCAGCGAGCGCTACGGCGAGAAGACGAATGTGCGCGCCTTCGACGGCAATCCGGGCCTGCTGACGGAGATGGACGCACTCGTCGCCTATCTCCAGATCGTCGGCCAGCTCACCGGGGCCGCCCACCAGGAAGCAGCAGTGAAGGAGGAATGACATGGACGCGGATCACGGCACCATCGTCGCCTTCGCCAAGAGCTGGGGCCTGTTCTACCTCATCGCGATGGCCGTGGGCGTGCTGATCTACGCCCTCTGGCCGGGCAACCGGAAGCGCTTCAACCGCGCGAAGAAGAGCATTCTCGACAAAGACGACCGGCCGGGGGACTAGACGATGGCAACGGAAAGAAAAGATCCCGCCACCGGGCGGCTGACCACCGGGCATGAATGGAACGGCATCGAGGAGCTGGAGACGCCGATCCCGCGCGTCGTCATCTTCTTCCTGACGGTCACCACCCTGTTCGCCATCGGCTACTGGATCCTGATGCCGGCCTGGCCGCTCGGCGTCACCTATACGAAGGGCCTGCTCGGCATCGACCAGCGCGCCGTCGTGACGAAGCAGGTCGAGGACGCCGCCGCGACCCGCGCGGCCTGGACCGGCCGCATCGCCGAGGCGAGCCTCGAGGACATCGCCGCCAACCCGGACCTGATGAACCATGTGCGCGAGACGGGCCGCACGCTCTTCATCGACAATTGCGCCGCCTGCCACGGCACGCGCGGCACCGGCGGGCCCGGCTTCCCCAACCTTGCCGCCAAGGCCTGGCTCTGGGGTGGCGAGCCGGACACCATCGCCGAGACGATCCGCATCGGCATCAACGCCACCAACGAGGAGACGCGCGTCTCGCAGATGATGGCCTTCGGCCGCGACGGCGTGCTCGACGACAGGCAGGTCCGCGCCGTCGCCGCCTATGTGCGCTCGCTCTCGGACCTGCCGATGGGGGCAAGCGACAAGGCGCTGGTCGAGGACGGCAAGCAGGTCTTCGCCGACAATTGCGTCGCCTGCCACGGCGAGGACGGGCATGGCAGCACGGATGTCGGTGCGCCGAACCTTACCGACGCGACATGGATCTACGGCAGCGACGCGCAGACGGTCTACACCACGATCTATTCCGGGCGGCAGGGCCACATGCCGCACTGGGAGGGCCGGCTCTCGCCGGTCGACATCAAGATCCTGGCGCTCTATGTCGGCACGCTCGGGGAGGTCGCCCGATGAACACGCTTGCGGAAAAGCCGCGCCTCAACTGGCGGCTCGTCTCCTTCCTGATCGTCGGGGCGGGCGTGCTGGTCTTCATCGGCGCCAATGCGCATCTCGTCCATGTCGCCCTCTCCTCGCAGCCCGACTGCGTGGAGCACCTGAAGACGCAAGGCCGGGACGGCGCATACCGCGCCGCCGGCCCGGCCTGCTGAACGGAGGAGACCCCATGGGAACGACCGAAAAGACCGGCAACGCGCCCCTGCCGCTCGCCGAGCAGCGCCGCCGCCGCCTTCCCGCCAGCGCCGCCCTCGGCTGGCTTTCCGCCGGCTGGCGTGACCTCTGGCACACGCCGCTGCCGAGCCTCCTCTACGGGCTTGCCGTCTTCCTTATCTCCATCGCGGTGGTCTGGTGCCTCTTCCGCTGGGAGCTGGACTATATCCTCTTCCCGGCGCTCGCCGGCTTCATGGTGGTCGGCCCGCTGGTGGCGATCGGCCTCTACCGCAAGAGCCGGGACCTGGAGGACGGCATCGCGCCGAGCCTGTCGCGCATGATCTTCGTCAAGGCCGCTTCAGGCGGGCAGGTCTGGTATACCGGCGCGATCCTCTGCTTGCTGATGGTCGTCTGGATGCGCGCCGCGGTCATCATCTATGCGCTCTTCGTGGGGCTTCGCCCCTTCCCCGGCCTCGACGGTGTCGTCGCCATGCTGTTCTCGACGCCCGAGGGGCTCGGCATGCTCGTCGTCGGCACGGCGGTGGGCGGGCTCTTCGCCGCCTTCTCCTTCGCCATCAGCACCTTCGCCATCCCCATGCTGCTGGCCGAGAAGACGGATGCCTTCACGGCCATGGGCACCAGCATCTCGCTGGTCTTCCGCAACCTGCCGGTCATGCTCGCCTGGGGCGCCATCGTGCTCGTCCTCACCGCGCTCGGCATCGCCACGGGCTTCCTCGGCCTCATCGTCATCTTCCCGCTGCTCGGCCACGGCACCTGGCACAGCTACAGGGCGATCCGATGAGGGGCCGGCCCGCGCCGCAGCGCACCATCGTCATCGACGGCAAGCCCCTGCCGGAAGTTCTGGACGAGGCGATGGTCCATGCCGTCGTCCACGGCTTCTACGACGAGATCCGCAGGGACGACCTGCTCGGCCCGATCTTCAACGGCCATATCGCGCCGGCGGACTGGCCGGTGCACCTTGCGAAGATGTGCGATTTCTGGTCGGCGACGCTGCTGCGCACCGACCGCTACGAGGGCCGCCCGCTGCCGCCGCACCTCGCCATCCCGGAGCTTCAGGAAGCGCATTTCCGCCGCTGGCTCTCGCTCTTCCGGGCGACGGTCGAGCGGCTCTGCCCGCCCGAAGTCGCCGATCTCTTCCTCGACCGGGCGCTGCGCATCGCCCATTCCTTCCGCCTCGCCATCGCCTTCCACCGCGGCGAGGATTCCATGGCGATCGCGCCGATCTCGCGGGACATGCTTTCCAAGGATGCGCCGCCGGACGGCAAGGGTTGAACCGGCATCAGCCAATCGTCACAGAGCGGTGCTAGACTAATGCGATTGTGATCGACGCATTCGCAGGAGCCGCAGCATGAGTGTCACCCTTGCCCAGATGAAGGCCGTGGAGGCGCTGTCGCGCACGGGGAAGTTTTCCGCCGCGGCCGAGGAACTGGGCATCAGCCAGCCGACCGTCTCCTCGCAGGTGCAGGCCTTCGAGCAGCTCTGCAAGCGGCGCATCTTCCAGCGCAAGGGGCATACGGTGAAGGTCGCGGCCGGGGCGCAGGAGCTGATCGCGAAGATCCGCGTCACGCTGAAATGCCTCGCCGACGTCAACGAGGCGCTCTATTCCGAAGCGCGCATGGAGCGCGGCACGCTCGGCGTCGGCTTTTCCGCCCATCGCCTGATCATGCCGGCGCTGACCGCCTTCGTGCGGCGCTATCCGGCGATCCACATCAACACGCAAGGAGGCCCCTCGCTCTCCCTGCTCGGCGACGTGCTGAACGGCGATCTCGACCTTGCCGCCGTCTCCATGCCGCTCGCCGACGAGCGGCTGTTCTGCGAGGAGATCCTGCGCAGCCGCATCGTCATCTACGGCCCCAAGGGGCATCCGGCACTGCAGGGCAGCGCGCTGACGCTGCAGCAGCTCGCCCCCGAAAAGCTCGTCCTGTGGAACCGGATGTCCGGCACGCGCTCGACGCTCGACCTCGCCGCGCGGCAGGCGGGCGTCACGCTCAACTGCGTGCTGGAAGTCGCCACGCTCGACGTCGCCTATGCATCGGCGGCCGCCGGCATCGGGCTCGGCTGCGCCATCGAGGGCGAGGTGCAGGCGGACAGCAATATCGACGTGGTGCCGCTGGCCGATCCGGAACTTTCCATCGGCCACTATCTCGTCTGCCTGCCGGAATGCCGCGAACATGCCGCCGTCGAAGCGTTTTTCGGCATTGCCCGCGCCCATTACGGGCTGGCCGGCGGCCCGGTTCCCGGCGACGGATCAATCGATCATAGACAAAATCTATGATTTAGCGCGTTTCATATGCCTGTCATATAACAGGGCTAGCTGTTCCCTCGAACTCAATCCCCACATTCGAGAGGGCTCCCGATGAAGAACCACCTTTTCGCCGCCACGCTTTCGCTGGCTGCGCTTGCCGCCGGCTCGGCTTTCGCCGAGACGAGGCTGACCGTCTACACCGCCTTCGAGGCCGAGCAGCTCGAGGCCTACAAGGCCGCCTTCGAGAAGGCGAACCCGGACATCAAGATCGACTGGATCCGCGATTCCACCGGCGTCGTCACCGCCAAGCTGCTCGCCGAGAAGGAAAACCCGCAGGCCGACGTGGTCTGGGGCCTTGCCGCCACCTCGCTGCTGCTGCTCAAGCAGGAAGGCATGCTGGAAGCCTATGCCCCGGCCGGCGCCGACAAGCTGGACCCGCGCTTCCGGGACGAAGCCAATCCGCCGGCCTGGGTCGGCCTCGATGCCTGGTCTGCGGCGCTCTGCGTGAACACCGTCGAGCTTGAAAAGGCCGGCGCCGCCATGCCGAAGAGCTGGGCCGACCTCACCAAGCCGGAATACAAGGGCATGATCGCCATGCCGAACCCGGCCTCCTCCGGCACCGGCTTCCTCGATGTCGCCGCCTGGCTGCAGATGATGGGCGAGGAGAAGGGCTGGTCCTACATGGACGCGCTCGACGCCAACATCTCCAGCTACATGCATTCCGGCTCCAAGCCCTGCAAGGACGCCGCCCGCGGTGAAGTGACCATCGGCATCTCCTTCGACTTCCGCGGCGCGCAGGAAAAGACCCGCGGCGCACCGGTCGAGGTGGTGGTTCCGGAAGAAGGCATCGGCTGGGATGCGGAAGCCGCCGCCATCGTCGCCGACACGGACAAGCTGGACGCGGCCAAGAAGCTCCTCGACTTCTCGATCTCCGAGGACGCGATGAAGCTCTACAACCAGAACTACGCGATCCTCGCCGTTCCGGGCATCGCCCAGCCGGTGGAGAACTTCCCGGCCGACGTCGACAAGAAGATGATCAAGAACGACTTCCAGTGGTCGGCCTCCAACCGCGAGCGCATCCTGACCGAATGGGAAAAGCGCTACGGCAGCAAGAACGAGCCGAAGGGCTGATCGCGAAACCCCTCCCCAACCCCTCCCCACAAGGGGGAGGGGCTTACCTCGCCGCTCCGTTTGCATTCGATTTCGAGCAGTGAGCAAGCCTCTATCCTTCTCCCCCCTTGTGGGGGAGATGCCGGCAGGCAGAGGGGGTCTTTTCCCGTATTTCCATTTCCACAGGCAGAGGCAACTCATGCAGACCGACAACCTGAAGCACCAGCCGCATGTGCGGATCGACCACGTCACGAAATCCTTCGGCGATTTCTCCGCGCTGCGGGACGTCTCGCTCGATATCTGGCCGGGCGAGTTCATCTGCTTCCTCGGCCCGTCCGGCTGCGGCAAGACCACGCTTTTGCGCGCCATTGCCGGCCTCGACATTCAGAGCGAGGGGCAGATATTCATGAACGGCCGCGACGTCTCGGCCCTGCCGCCCTCTCAGCGCGATTTCGGCATCGTCTTCCAGTCCTATGCGCTGTTCCCCAACCTCACGGTCAACCAGAACGTCGCCTATGGCCTCGTCGGGCGCGGCCTGAAGCGCGCCGAGATGGACAGGCGCGTCGCTTCCCTGCTCGATACCGTCGGCCTGCCCGACCAGGGCAGGAAACATCCGACGAAGCTTTCCGGCGGCCAGCAGCAGCGCGTGGCGCTCGCCCGCGCGCTGGCGACCGAGCCGAAGCTCCTCCTCCTCGACGAGCCGCTTTCCGCGCTCGACGCCAAGGTGCGCAACCACCTGCGCCGCGAGATGAAGGACCTCCAGCGCAATCTCGGCGTCACCACCATCATGGTCACGCACGACCAGCACGAGGCGCTGACCATGGCCGACCGCATCGTCGTCATGAGCGGCGGCCAGATCGAGCAGGTCGGCACGCCCGAGGAGATCTACCAGAACCCGGCCAGCGCCTTCGTCGCCGATTTCGTCGGCGAGATGAACTTCATCCCCGCCGAGATCGTCGCCGACAACCGCGTGCGCATCGGCCGCATCGAGTTCGACGCCGACACGTCCGGCCAGCGCGAGCGTTCCGTCCTTGCGGCCGTGCGCCCGGAGGATGTCGTCGTCAGCACCGCCGACGGCCGGCCGAACAGTTTTCGCGCCCGCATCGAGGAGGGCGAGTTCCTCGGCTCCTTCTTCCGCGCCCGCTTCGGCGGCGGCGATCTCGGCGAGAACAGCCTGCGCGCCGACGTCGCCATGCACGACATCCGCAACCTGAAGCTCCGCCCCGGCGAGGAAATGCCCGTCGCGATCCCGCGCGAGCGCATCCGCGTCTATGCGCAGGCGGTCTAGCAGCTCCAGGAAAAGTGCGAAGCGGTTTTCCGTCCGGAACTGCGCCAGAACAGAGAGAAACCCATGCCGGATATCGCAGCCGCCCGCGGCATCGTCATTCCCCCCGCCTATCGCCGCACCCGCATCCGGCCGAAGCTCGCCGGCGACGAGCTGATCCAGCGGGGCCTCCTCGGCCTCGTCATGCTCTATCTCGTCGTCGCGCTGGTGCTGCCGCTGTCGCTGGTCGGCATGAAGGCCCTGCAGACCTTCCACTTCCCGCTGCAGCAGGTGAGCGTCGAGTTCCGCAAGGACGGCGCCTGGACGCCGCAGGGCACGCTGGCCGACTGGGCGCTGAAATCCGGCTTCGTGCAGAACCCCGACCTTATGCCGAGCGAGCGCAGCCGCATCGAGCCCGCCGCCATCATTCCCAAGCGCGAGCGCCGCGACATCGAGGCCGTGCGCCTCAGCGACACCTCGCCCGCCGGGGGCCTCATCGTCATCGGCGGCAAGCCGACGCTCGGCAAGACCGTGGAGGTGGCGAAGGCCGACTTCGGCGCCGTGCAGATGAAGCCGGCCATGGCCTACGGGCTCGACAATTTCGCCTTCTACTTCCGCACGGCGAGCCTTCGCCAGTCGATCTTCAACTCGCTGATCGTCGCCATGCTCGTCGCCGGCATCGTCACGCCGCTTTCCTTCGCCTTCGCCTACGGGCTGATGCGCACCCATATGCGCGGCAAGGGCGTCTTCCGGCTCATCGCCTCCATTCCGGTGCTCGTGCCCTCGCTGCTGCCGGCCATCGGCCTCGTCTATCTCTTCGGCAAGCAGGGCGTGCTGACGCCGATCCTCCTCGGCGTGCCGATCTACGGGCCGCTCGGCATCGTGCTCGCCTCGGTCTTCTTCACCCTGCCGCATGCGCTCGTCATCATGACCGTGGCGCTCTCGGCCAGCGACCAGCGGCTCTACGAGGCGGCCGAGGTGCTGCGCGCCTCGCCCTTCCGCATCTTCCGCACCGTGACCCTCCCCGGCGCGCGCTACGGCCTGATCTCCGCCTTCTTCGTGGTCTTCACGCTCGTCGTCACCGATTTCGGCGTGCCGAAGGTGATCGGCGGCGATTTCCCGATGCTGGCGCTCGACATCTACAAGCAGGTGATCGGCCAGCAGAACTTCCAGATGGGCGCGGTCGTCTCGCTCGTCCTGCTGCTGCCCGCCATCGTCGCCTTCGTGGTCGACCGCATGGTCAGCCGCCGCCAGGTGGCGCAGATGACGGCGCGCGCCATGCCCTATACGCCGAAGGAGGACAAGCGCCGCGACCGCGTCTTCTTCGCCTTCTGCGCGGTTGTCTCGCTGTTCCTGCTTTCGATCATCGGCATGTGCCAGCTCGCCGCGCTCGCCAGGTTCTGGCCCTACGACCTGACGCCCGGCCTGCAGCACTACGACTTCAACCGCATGGACGGCGGCGGCTGGCGCTCCTATGCCAATTCACTGCAGCTCGCCGTGCTGGTCGCGACCATCGGCGCGGGCATCGTCTTCCTCGGCGCCTATCTGGTCGAGAAGACACGCAATTTCGAGACGCCGCGCCTCATCATGCAGATGCTCGCCATGATCCCCATGGCGGTGCCCGGCATGGTGCTCGGCCTTGCCTATATCTTCTTCTTCAACAACCCTTCCAATCCGCTGAACTTCATCTACGGCACGATGGCGATCCTCGTCGTCTGCACGATCAGCCATCTCTACACCGTGCCGCACCTGACGGCGGCGACGGCGCTGAAGCAGCTCGACGGCGAGTTCGAGGCGGTCTCCATGTCGCTGAAGCAGCCCTTCTGGCGCACGCTCGGCCGCGTCAGCATACCGGTCTGCTTCCCCGCCATGGCGGAGGTGTGGATCTACCTCTTCGTCAATGCCATGACGACGGTCTCGGCGGTGGTCTTCATCTATTCCTCCACCACCACCCTCTCCTCCATCGCCGTGCTCAACATGGACGATGCCGGCGACATCGCGCCGGCCGCCGCCATGGGCATGATGATCTTCTACACCAATGTCGTCGTCCGGGTGCTGCACGGCTGGGGCGCGGATGCCGTGGTGCGCCGCCTCCAGACCTGGCGCACGCGCTGAACCGGGAAACCACCATGCGCAGCAATCAGGGATTCGATCTCGTCGTCGTCGGCGCCGGAATCGTCGGCCTCGGCACGGCACTCGCCGCCGCCCGCAAGGGCAAGAGGGTCGCCGTCGTCGAGCGCAACGCCAGGGCCGTCGGCGCCTCCATCCGCAATTTCGGCTTCGTCACCGTTTCCGGCCAGAAGGCCGGCGAGCATTGGGCAAGGGCCCTCCGCGCCCGCGACGTCTGGGCGGAGATCGTCGGGCAGGCCGGCATCGAGGTGGTGCATCGCGGCCTCGTCATGCCGGCCTATCGCAGGGAGGCCGCGGACGTGCTCGACGCCTTCCTCGAAACCCCGATGGGCGCCGATTGCCACAGCATCACACCGGGCAAAGCGCTGGACTACGTGCCGGCGCTTCGCGAAAACGGGATGCGCAGCGCCCTCTACAGCCCGCACGAATTGCGGGTGGAATCGAAGGACGCCATCCCGAAGCTCGCCGCCTGGCTGGAAGAGAAGCACGGCGTCTCCTTCCACTGGAGCACTGCCGTCACCGGCATCGACGGCGAGCGCATCGAGACGAGCCGCGGCATGCTGAATGCCGGGGCGGTCGCCGTCTGCCCGGGCGACGATTTCTCGACGCTCTTTCCCGGGCGCATCGCGCCCTACGGCCTGAAGGTCTGCACGCTGCAGATGCTGCGCATCGCCCCTGCGGCGCCCGTGCGCTTCGGCGCGGCCGTCATGTCGGACCTCAGCTTCGGCCGCTACGAGGGCTTCGCCGACCTGCCGGAAGGCCGCGCGCTCGCCGCCCGGCTCGATGCCGACTGCGCCGAGATGCGCGCCGCCGGCATCCATGTCATCGCCGTGCAGTCCTCGGACGGCTCGCTGGTCGTCGGCGACAGCCATGTCTACGGCAACGCCCCTCAGCCCTTTGCCGAGGAGCGCATCGACGACCTGATCCTCAAGGGCTTCGACGAGATCTTCGACATGCCGGGCCGGCGCGTCACGGCGCGCTGGGTCGGCACCTATGCCTCGGCCAGCGACCGCACCGTCCTCGTCGACCGGCCCGCCGACAATATCCGCCTCGTCATGGTCACGGGCGGCACCGGCGCCTCGACGGGCTTCGCGCTCGGCGAGGAGGTCATTTCCGATATCTATGCTTAGGAGAACATCATGAGCCATCTCAAGGCTGTCGTCTTCGATTGGGCCGGCACGGTCATCGACTTCGGGTCCTTCGCGCCGATGGGCGTTTTCGTCGAGGCCTTCCGCCGCTTCGGCGTCGAAGTTTCCATCGCGGAGGCCCGCGAGCCGATGGGCCGGCCGAAATGGGACCATATCGAGGCCATGCTCGCCCAGCCGCGCATCCGCGCCGCCTGGGCGGAAAAGCACGGCCGCGCACCGGCGACCGAGGATATCCAGGCCGTCTACGACGTCTTCGTGCCGCTCAACGAGGAGGTCGTCAGCGACTATTGCGACCTCGTGCCCGGCACGGTCGAGACCGTCGCGGCGCTGCGCGGGCGGGGCCTGAAGATCGGCTCCACCACCGGCTATACGCGCTCGATCATGGCCCGCGTGCTGCCGCTTGCCGAAAAGCAGGGCTACGCCCCCGACAACCTCGTCTGCGCCGGCGACCTGCCGCACGGCCGTCCGACGCCGATGAACATGTACAGGTGCTTCCTCGACCTCGACGTCTGGCCGGCCTCTGCCGTCGTGAAGGTGGACGATACCGGCGTCGGCATCGACGAGGGCCGGGAAGCCGGCACCTGGACGGTGGGCCTCGCGCTCTCCGGCAACGAGGCCGGCGTCACCGCGGACGAACTCGCCGCCCTGCCGGAAGCGGAGCGCAAGGCGCTGCGCGAAAAGGCAAGCGCCGCCCTCGGCCGCCACCGCCCCCACTACATCATCGACACGGTCGCCGACCTGCCGCCGATCATCGAGGAGATCGAGGCGCGCATGGCAAGGGGCGAAAGGCCCTGACACCCGCGCGGCGTCCGGCGAATGGCCACCGGATGGCGCCCGCAGGAGCGGCACCATGCTCCGGCCACTTTCGCCGGCTCATGAAAAAAGGCCCGCCACCGGGGCGGGCCAAGTCGCTCGGGGAGTAAAAGCCGAGCGGGGGAAATGAAACTTCATGTGTGGGCGCTGGCACGCTTACCCCAAGCCGCGAGTGCGAGGCCGCCGAGAACAAGCGCCACACCCGCGGCGAACAGCAGGCCGAGCCTGTCGCCGAACAGAAACGCACTGGCGCCAATACCGAATACGGGTTGCAGATATTGCACGCTCGCAGCGATGCGGGCGGGAACAGCCTTCAGAAGATAGAGCCACAGGATCAGCCCGATCACGGTGACCACGACGCCGAGATAGACGATGGCTGCCAGAGCCTGTGCGGTGATGCCGACAGGCTGGCGGGACATTTCCCAGCCCGCGAGCGGCAGGACCGTCAGGAGCCCGACGAGCATGTTCCATGCCGCGACGGGCAGCAGGCCGTACTTCTCCGCCAGTTCGGCGCTCCAGATGTAATAGGCCGCGATGCCGGCGGACGAGATCAGCATCAGGGCCACCCCGGAGACCGTCGTTCTCGACATGTCGTCGACGCCCGGTCCACTGCCGACGGCGACGAGGGCGATTCCAAGGAAAGCGGCAAGGAGGCCGCTCCATTGCAGCGGCGTCACCGACTGCCTGAAGCGGATGGCGGCCAGGATGACGATGAACAGCGGGATGGTTGCCGAAAGGATGGTCGCAACGGAGGCCGACGTGCCCTGCACGCCGAAGGACTGCGCGACGTTGCCGAGCGTGATGCCCATGACGCCGAGGCCGATGATGGGAAGAACCGCCTTTGCGGGAACCCGCAGTTCCCGCCGAGCCAGGAACATCATCAGCGGCACGGCGACCATGAAGCGGAGCGCCGTCAGGGTCATGGGCGGGATGCTGCCGAGGCCAAGCTTGGTGATCGGGATCGAAAGTCCCCACATCAGCGCCAGCAGGAACATGGCTCCGAAGCTCTTCATCGAGAGGGAACCTATCGAGGTGAGCGATTGCGGCGCGACGGTTACGTCAGGGGAATTCTGAGACACTTCCAGGGGGCCTTGCGGATTGGCACTCGCTTGCGACTGTGTCATGTGTAGGCCGGGATTTACCCGCCCGACAAACCATTTGTTCTCACAGGACGCGTGATGCCAGATCACGCATATGACCATGACCGACCAGCTTCCCCCGCTTCAGACACTCCGGGCCTTCGAGGCGACGGGGCGGCGCCTGAGCATGACGCTCGCGGCGCAGGAGCTCCACCTGACCCACGGCGCCGTGAGCCGCCAGATCAAGGCGCTGGAGGATCATCTGGGCGTGCCGCTCTTTCGCCGCCTCACCCGCAGGATCGAGCTGACCGATGCGGGGCAGGCTTTCTTCAGCACGGTGACGCGGCTCCTGTCGGAACTGGCGCGTGAGGCGGAGGAACTGCGCCGGAAGAACGACACGTCCCGCCTGGTCGTGAATTGCAGCGTCTCCTTTGCCAGCAAGTGGCTAACGCAGCGCCTTCATCGGCTGATGGCGACCTCTCCCGATCTCGATATCCATCTGGAAGTAACCGACGCACCGGTGGATTTCGCGGCAGGCCATGTCGACGTGGCGCTGCGCTATGGCGACGGCGAGTATGCCTTCGCGGCATCCGAGCGCATCATGAACGAAACGGTCTCGCCGGTCTGCTCCCCTGACTATCGCGACAGGATGGGCGGGTTCCATGCGATGGACGATCTGGCGAAATGCCAGCTCATCCACGAGATCGGGATGAACACGACATGGGAACGGTGGTTCGCGATGATGGCGCTGCCCTATCCGGGCAGGCGCGGCCCCGGATACAGCCACGGCAGCATGTCCATCGACGCTGCCGTGCGCGGGGCGGGTGTCGCGCTCGGCCGGAGCGTCCTCGTCGCGGAGGACCTTGCCGCCGGCCGCCTGATATCGCTCTTCCCGCAGGCGACGCTTGAAGTCGAATGGGGCTACGACCTGATCTACAGGATCGGCAATCAGGACCACCCGAAGGTCCGCATTTTCCGGGACTGGATCCTGCGGGAAGTGCGGGAGTTCACGCGAAGCACGCAGCCGTGACACGCCCGCTTTCAGCGTAGAGCCTCCATGCCGCTCCTAGGCGAACATCGCGCGACGCGCCCACGGGCGCGCAACCGCCAACGCGACAAGGGCGGAAGCTGCCATCGTCACGGCGGTCAGGACAAAGGGGCTCCACCAGCCGACGTGATCGAACAACAGGCCGCCGGCAAATGCGCCCGACGTGATGGCGAACTGGATGAGTGCGACGAACCACGCTCCGCCTTCCTCAAGACGATCGGGAATCGTCCTGGTCATCCATGTCGTCCATGCCGCCGGAACAGGAGTCGTGAACAATCCCCAGAGAAGCAGCAGGCCCGCCGTCGCGAAGGCGAACGAACCGAGGCCGACGAGGGCGAGCGCGACAATCACCAGAAACGCGGGAAAGCCGATCAGGACGTGCCCCATATGGGAGCGCAGAATGCCGGGAATCAACCAGGTGCCGCCGAGACCCGCAAGACCGACCCCGAGGAGGACGAGCGAGAGCGCGTTGACGTCGAGGAGCGTGATGTCTTCGAGAAACGGCCGCAGATAGGTCGATAGTGCGAACTGCCCCATGAAGAACAGGATCATCGCGGTCATGCCGAGTGCGAAGGTGCGGTTCGCCATGAGGGCGAACGTCCGGCCGAGCGATCCATGCCGGGCGCCCGGCATCCGGGGAAGGACGGCAAGCTGCCAGAGGAAGGCGGCGGCGCCGATCGGCACCACGATGAAGAACGCGCCGCGCCAGCCTATCAGGCCGCCGAGGAAGCTGCCGAGCGGGGCCGCGATCACGGCCGCGAGTGCACTGCCGCCCTGAAGCATGGCAAGCGCCTTCGGCACGTCGGACGTGGAGGCGATGCGGGCGATGATCGCCGTCGACAGCGACCAGTAGCCGCCGATCGATATGCCGATGAGCGCGCGGCCGATCATGAACACGAGATAGTTCGGCGCGAGCGTCACGATCAGACCGGAGGCGACGAGCACGATGGTGTAGCCGAGGACGACCAGACGACGGTCGAAACGGCCGAGCACGACGTTGCTGAACAGAGCCGTGAAGACCGCGAAGAAGCCGGAAATCGATATCGCCTGCCCCGCCTGGCCGGCGGTGATCGCGAGTTCATCCGCGATCGGCGTGAGAAGGCTGACAGGCATGAACTCGGAGGCGACGAGCGTGAAGGAGGTCAGCATCATGCAGATGACGGCGCTCCACGGCGTCGTCCGGATTTCGATTTTCATGTCGTATGCGGTGTCCATATCGATGTTTCGCTTCAAAAGGGGCTGTTCATGGAATCCGGCGAGGGGTGCGTGTTGCCGTTGGGGCATCCCCGTGCGCCGGGACGCCATGTCCGACGATGGCCGGCCCCTATCGGGGCGCAGCGCCTGCCTCGCTTCGTCGAGAGACAAGTAGCACCCTTCGATAATGCGGATTAGCTGCCGCAATTTGCATGGACTTATCGAGTTCGGCTATTAATGGAGAAAGCCCGTCAACCAGAGAATCCAGCATGGCCCGCGGAAATTTCAACGAACTGCTGCTTTTCCTCGCGGTCGCCGAGGAGCGAAGCTTCACCAGGGCGGCCGCCAAGCTCGGCGTTGCGCAATCCACCCTGAGCTACGCGGTCAAGGAACTGGAAGCCCGGATGGGGCTGCGGCTGCTGACGCGGACGACGCGCAGCGTGTCGACCACCGAGGCCGGGGAGCGTCTCAAGCAATCGCTCGGACCGCGCATCTCGGAGATCGAGGCCGACATCGAAGCCCTGATGGCCTACCGTGACAAGCCTGCGGGCACGGTCAAGATCACCTTGTCGAACCACGCAATGGAGAGTGTGGTCTGGCCCAAGCTCGCGCCGATCCTCGGGGAATATCCCGACATCAAGCTGGAGCTCAGCGTCGACAACTCGTTCCGCGATATCGTCCAGGACGGTTTCGACGCGGGCGTGCGCCTTGGCGAGAGCCTCGAGAAGGACATGATCGCCGTCCGGATCGGGCCAGACTGGCGGCTGGTCGCCGTCGGCTCGCCGGGCTATTTCACGGCGCATCCCGTACCGACCACGCCGCAGGAACTGATGCGCCACGATTGCATCAATCGGCGGCTGGACCGCGTGGGGGGCCTCTACGCCTGGGAATTCGAGAAGAACGAGGAAGAGGTGCGGGTGCGGGTGGAGGGCCGGTTCACCTTCAACACCGACAACGAGATGGTGAATGCCGCATTGCAGGGATACGGCATTGCCTTTGTGCCCGAGAGCTATGTCGAGGAGCATGTCAGGGAAGGACGCCTGACACTCGTCCTCGAGGACTGGACGCCGAAATTTCAAGGCTACTACCTCTATTATCCGAGCCGCCGGCAAAACCTGCCGGCGTTCTCGGTTATCGCGGACGCTCTTCGCGAGAGGGGGGCCTGAGCCTGTCGAGCCTGCGATAAGAATAAGGCCGCAGACCCAGGCGATCCCGATCAGAGGTTTTCCCTGTAGAAGGGGATCAGTTTTGCGAGCGCCTGCCCGACCGGCTCGGGCTTGTCATAGAGGTCGTAATGCGACCAGCCCTCGATCACGACCAGTTCCTTCTTCTTCGAGGCGGCACGGCCGATGATCTCGCAGCCGTCGCGATAGGCGCCAAAGGCGCCGACCTGATCGCCGACAACGACGCAGAGCGGCTGGGTCAGGAGGACTTCGGCCAGGTGGAAGGCATCCCAGCCAACGGCCGCGGCCTGATGCGAGGGCATCGAGCGATTGAGGCCGTTCGGCTGCCGGCCGCGCGGCGTGCGATAGTATTCGGTCGCCTCCAGGGGATCCCGATCCGTGACGCCGAGGCGTCGGGCCTCTGCCGGCGACGGCGGCAACAGGTCGTCGACCTTGAACTCCGCGCCGCGGGCCTCGGCCGTGCGCTGCCTGGCCATCGCTTCCAGCGCACCAATCGGATCGTAGCCGGTGAAGCCTTCACGCATCAGCCGGCCGTAGTTTGCGCCTGTGACGGTGCCGACGGCCTTGATGCGCCGTTCGGTCATCGCGGCATTGATCGAATAACCGCCACCGCCGCAGATACCGAGCACGCCGATGCGGTTCTCATCGACATAGGGCAGCGTCACCAGATAGTCGGTGACGTGGCGAAAATCCTCGACGCGCAGGGTCGGGTCTTCGATGAAGCGTGGCTCTCCCCCGCTCGCCCCCTGGAAGCTGGCATCGAAGGCGATGACGACGAAGCCTTCCCTCGCCAGTGCAACGCCATAGACATTGCCCGAGGTCTGGTCCTTGCAGCTCCCGATCGGATGGGCGCTGATGATGGCCGGATAGGTCTTCGACCTGTCGAAGTCCGGCGGAAAATGGATATCGGCGGCGATGTCCCAGGACATGTCGCGGTTGCGGATTTTCACGGTTTCCATGATGCAGTCTCCTCTTTCGTCAATTCCGATTGACTGGTGGCCGGATCGCTTCGGGCGAGGTCACATGAAGGCGGGCTTGCCGCCATCCGTTCCGGGCTTGTTGATGCCGATATTGCGATTGCCGAGAGGGCCGGACGCCTCGGCAAGCTGGACGACCACGGCCGCGACGCTCCTGCGCGACACTTCCGTTCCCTTGAACGGTTCGTTGCGTTCGGTGAGTTCGAAATCCACCTCTTCCGCATCGGTCAGCCATGCCGGACGCAGGATCGCATAATCCAGCCCGGAGGCCTCGATCAGGTCGGCGGCCTTGCGATAGGGCGGAAGATAATCGCCGATTTCGCGGTTGTTCCACTCGCCGAACTTGCCGGGCACCTCGTCGTAGATTCCCAGCGTCGTGCAGAAGACCAGCTTTTCCGTACCGGTCTCCTTCATGGCGGCGATGATCGCAGCTGCCTGCAGATCGATATCGCCTGCAAGGTTTGCATAGACGATGTCCTGCCCGGCCACCGCCGCCTTCAGCATGGCACCGTCGAGCACGTCGGCCGCGATCACGCGGGCATTGCCCGGAATGTCCCGGCCGAGCCTCTTCGCATCGCGCAGGAACAAGGTCATCGCGACGCCCTCCCGCCCCGCCAGCATGTTCACGACATGGCGGGCGATCTGGCCGCTCGCACCGAGGATCGATATCTTCGTCACGGTCATCTCCTTGCAGATTTCCCGGGAAGCGGGCACCTGCCGCTTACCATCCGTCGACAAAGATAATCCCCTGGACGGCTTCGAAAAATCCGGGCATTCTTCAATGAGTTTGAAGCCTACCTTCACAATTAGGAGCCCATGGACCGTAATCTGCTTCCCGCGCTCGCGGCATTTGCGGAAGTGGCCCGCGCGGGAAGCTTTACTCGCGCGGCCGCCCAGATGCGCATTTCGCCTTCCGCGCTTTCGCAGATCATCCGCACGCTGGAAAAACGGCTCGATGTCCGTCTGCTGAACCGTTCGACCCGGTCGGTGTCCGTCACCGAGGACGGCCGCAGGCTTCTGGCCGAGGTGAATCCGGGCCTCGCGATGATCACGGATGCGGTGGGCAATCTCGGCGCCTCGGCGAGGCGCCCGACGGGCGAACTGCGCATCAATACCTCGGGCTTTGCCGCCCGCTATTTCCTGGAGCCGCATCTCGGCGAATTCAGACGGCGTTATCCGCTCGTCCATCTGGAAATCATCATCGACGACGGCCTCGGCGACATCATCGGCGAGGGATGCGACGCGGGCATTCGCCTGCGCGAGAGCGTCAACGACAGCATGATCGCCATTCCGATCAGCCCGCCCATGGCGATGGCGGTGGTCGGTTCCCCCGCCTTCTTCGCGGGAAAGCCCCCGCCGCAGGTGCCGTCCGAGCTTGAGCGGTTCGACTGCGTGGGCTTTCGGCCCAGCAGAGGCGGCGGCCTCTATCGCTGGGATTTCACGGACCCGGCGACCGGACGACAGTTCGAGATCGCCCCGCGTGGAAGCCTCGTCACCAACAGCGACGAGATGATGATAAGCGCGGCGCTGCAGAGCGCGGGGCTCGTCATGCATATGGAAATCGCCCTGCGCGAGCATATAGCCGGCGGGGCGCTGCTGCGCGTGCTCGATGCCTGGTGTCCGCCTTTCGACGGCTTCGATCTCTATCTGCCCTCTCGCGAGCAGATGCCGGCGAAGCTTCGCGCGCTGGTCGATTTCCTCGTCGAGAAAAGGGACGCTCTTTCCGAGCCTTAGCCGCTCCCGCTCCCTCCAGCCATCCCAGGCGATTCCGATACCGGCAGAGGTCGGGGCCGCCCCTTCCGGAGGCTGGCGGCGCGTTTCGCGCGCCTCTCATGCATTCCACGTAAAGAGCCCTGTTCATTTTGTATATTTTATGCAAATCTAGCTCGACAATAGACTGGCAAGCCGCCCCGGCAAGGAACTGGCAATGACGTCAATAAACCTTTCGCTCGATCGAATCCGGTCGATTACGATGCTGGCGCTCACTCGCAACGGATTTTCGGACAAGCAGGCGCGCGCCGTTGCGGATGTCGTCACCCGGGCGGAAGCGGACGGTTGCCAATCCCATGGACTGTACCGTGTGCCGGGCTATGTCGCGGCCGTGCGGTCGGGACGAGCCAACGGGGCCGCGGAACCTCGAGTGAACATGCGGGCTCCCGGCGTCCTATATGTCGACGGCGACAGGGGTTTCGCGCCGGCCGCCTTCGAAGCCGCAAGGACCGCACTCATCTCCGCCGCGCGGCAAAACGGTATCGCGGCGCTGGCATGCGGAAACACGCATCACTTCTCCGCCCTGTGGGCGGACCTCGAACCGCTGATTGCAGCCGATCTGGTGGCATGGTGCTATGTCGTCGGGCAATGCGCCGTCGCGCCCCACGGCGGCGTGCGGCGACTGCTGGGCACGAACCCCGTGGCCTTCGGCTGGCCGCGACCCGAAGGGGGTGCCTTCATCTTCGATTTTGCGACAAGCGCCGCCGCGCGCGGTGAGGTCGAGCTGCGGAACCAGGCGGGCGAACGGCTCCCCGAGGGATGGGCCATCGACAGCGAAGGAAACCCGACCGTGCATGCCGGAAGCGCCTTGGGCGGCGCGCTTTTGCCGTTCGGCGGTCACAAGGGTTCGGCCTTGTCGATGATGGTCGAGCTGATCGCCGGCCCGCTCATCGGTGAACGCACAAGCGGCCAGGTCGCCCGCCTTGACATTTCGGACGGAGGACCTCCGCCGGGCGGCGAGCTTTTTGTGGTCATCGATCCGGGCGTGTTCGGCGTTGACGCCCGCGAGGCCGGGGAAGGCTTCTTCGCCGAAGCCTTGTCTCAGCCGGGCGTCCGGCTGCCGTCGCAGCGGCGATACGAAACAAGGAAGAGAAGCGAGGCCGACGGGGTGGAGGTTTCTTCGGCGCTCCTGCAAAAGATCGAGATGCTCGGTCACGACGCCTGAACGGGCGCGCGCCCGCTGGCTCCCCGAGCTTCGTTCTCACGCCCACGACTGCCCGCACCATCCCTGCCGGATTGGACAGGCCTCTTTCAGCATCATATAAATCAACAAATCGATTTCATGAGAGACGGGCGATACGGCATGGCAACGGTCGGCAAAGGGTTGATGCACAAAACCATGGCCGAGGCCGCTGCGTCCGCCATCCGCGAACGCATCCTCGGCGGCGCCTATCCACCGGGAATGCGGTTGCGTCAGGACGCACTGGCGGAAGAGTTCGGCATGAGCCGGATTCCGATTCGAGAAGCCCTGCTGGTTCTCGAGCGGGAAGGCATCCTCACGATGATGCCCCACCGCGGAGCCGTCGTCGTCGAACTGTCGGTCGACGAGATCGAAGAGCTCTTCAACATGCGGCTGCTGCTGGAGCCGTTCCTGTTCCTCCGCTCCGCCCCGAAGCTCACAGCCGAAGACTTCCAGCATCTTGCCGAAAACCTGGAACGGTACACGGCTGCGATGGAAGCGGTCGATGTCGACAGCTGGAACGACCTGAACACCGACTTTCACATGACGCTTTACCGGCACGCGCGCAGCCCCCGTATCCTGGCGACGGTGCAAAATCTTCTTGCGGAATGCGACCGGCATACCCGCATCCAATTGACGAATATCACGCCGGATCGAAACCGGGCGGTCGAAGAGCACAAGTCGATCCTGAAGCTCTGCCGCGAAGGCAGGTTCGAACAAGGTGCGGCGCTCATGCGCGAGCACGTCGATCACATCCGCCTCGTGCTGCTCGACCTTCTGAAGGACCGAGACGCCGGCGCCGAGACACGTGCGGCAGAGTAACGGAGATCGTCGTAAGCGGGCTCCAAGTAAAAGGAAACCTTCAAGCATGGCATTTCCGATACATGAATATCGCCATGACTGAATCCGAGCTGATTGCAGCGGGACTTTGCAAAACGATAGATGGCAGCTGTGTCCTGAACGACGTCAGTCTCTCGATCGGCCGGGGCGACATCGTCGCGCTACTCGGGCCGGCCGGCGCCGGCAAGTCGACCTGCTTCAAAATCCTGACAGGCGTCATGAGGCCTGACAGCGGGCGCATCGGGCTGTCCGGAGAGGACGTGACGAACTGGACCATCGACAGTCGCGCCCGCCTGGGGCTCGGCTATGTCCCGCAGGCGCCGGAGCTTTTCGAGCGTCTCAGTGTGAGGGACAACCTGGAAATCGCCGCAATGGCGCAGGCGTCCCAAAGAAAGGACGTGGAAGAGATACGGGATCGTGTCGTTTCGAACCTGCACCTTAAGGAAATCCAGTCGCAACCGGTGGCGCACTTGTCCGGGGGACAAAGGCGTCTGGTTGAAATCGCCTTTGCGGTCTGCACGCGCCCCCGCTTCCTTCTGCTGGACGAGCCATTCGCCGGGCTTGACCCCATCGTGGTCGAGCGGGTCACCGCGACGATCCGCACGCTCGCGGCCTCCGGCATCGGCATACTTTTGACGGACCATAAGGCACGCCTCGCCCTGACCCTCGCCGACAGGGCCGTCGTCATCGCGCATGGCGCGATGATCGCCGAGGGCCCCTCGGACTCGGTGGCGGCCAATCGCGCTGTCCGCCAGGTGTTTCTCGGGGATGGGGAAGAGGCATCGGCTTTGTTCCCGCCGGTCGCCATGCCCACTTGCAAACAGGTGGAAAAGATTTCAGTTTCGCCGGGCGCTGCAGCGCTGGAGGAGCCTTGTGAAATCATTTCGTGCGCCTGATGTGGTCGTAACCGGCAGCGGGGTGTTGTCGAGCCTCGGTCTCTCCGCCGGCCCGTTTCTTGAGGCGGTCTTTTCCGGTCAATCCTCCATCGGCTCCCTATCGGCCAACGACTGGGGCCTGCGCTTTTCCAACGCCGCGGTCATCCGGGATTTCGACCCGCTGGCGCACTTCTCGGAGCGGGATCTGAGCCAGATCGACCGCTTCGCGCAATTCGGCACAGTCGCCGCGCGCGAGGCCTGGGCGGCTTCGGGACTGGCAATGGCCACACTCGACAAATCACGGGTCGCCGTCATCGTCGGCTCGGCCAATGGCGGAATCGACGTGCTGGAGGACGGATTTCGCCGCGTCCTCGTCGGCGGGCTGACGCCGCAGCCAATGACGGTGCCCAAGGGTATGGGCAACGCACCCGCCTGCCGCATCGCCTTCGAAATCGGTGCGAGAGGCCCCGTCTTCGGCGTGACCAGCGCCTGCGCTTCCGCCGCGCATGCAATCCTCCTCGGTGCGAGCCTCATACGCGGCGGGCTCGTGGATGTCGCGGTCGTCGGCGGTACGGACTCGACGCACAACGAGGGTAGCCTGCGGGCCTGGAATGCCCTGCGCGCCGTCTCGGCCGATACGTGCCGCCCGTTCTCGACGGGTCGGCAGGGCCTTATCCTCGGCGAGGGAGCCGGCGTCCTCGTGCTGGAATCCGCAGCCCATGCGGCAAGGCGCGGCGCCGATGTGCTCGGTCGCTATCTGGGCGGCGGCATGGGGTGCGACGCCGGGCACCTCCTCGCCCCCGACTCCACGGGAATGGCCGACACCATGCGGGCCGCCCTGACCGACAGCCAGCTTGCGGCGGAAGATATCGACTATATCAACGCGCACGGCACCGGCACCGTCGCCAACGACCGTGCAGAAGCCCAGGCCATCAACAGCATCTTCGGCAATCGCGTGCCGACCTCTTCCACCAAGTCGATGATCGGCCACGCGCTCGGGGCGTCGGGCGCGCTGGAGGCGATCGTCACCATTGCCGCGCTGGACCGGGGTCTGCTGCCGCCGACGCTCAATTATCTGGGCGCCGACCCGGAGATCGACCTCGATCCGGTCCCCCATCACGCAAGGGCGGCAGACACACGCTACGCCCTGTCCAACTCCTTCGCTTTCGGGGGGCTCAATGTCGTCCTCGCCTTCGGCCGCCCGGATGCGTGACGGCGGGCGCGCCGCCGCGGTTGGACGCTGATGTTCTTTCGCGTCATCCTGAAGGACGTCCTGCTCTTCTATGCTCTCGCCTTCACGACGCTCGTCGTCATCTCGATCATCGAGAAGTTCGACTACATCGCGAGGTTTGCCATCGAATACGGTCTGGACCTTCGCAGCTTCCTCACGCTTCAGATAGCCTCGATCCCGCAGATCATGGACCTCGTGCTGCCCATCGCGACGGTGGTCACGTTCTACTTCGCACTCCTGAACGCGAGAGAGCGCCGGGAATTGATCGTCATGGCCACAGCGGGCGCCGGCCCGTCGCGACTGATGATTCTCGCAGTCATGATCGGAACGGCGGCGACGCTCGCCTCCATCCTCATCTCCGGCTTTCTCAAGCCCGCCGCGAACTACGTCTTCCGTCGCGAATATGAGCGGGCGGTCGCAGAACTCGTGACGCGGCGTCCGCTCCATCAGGCATTTTTCGAGATACCGGGCGGAACGGTGGAGGCTATTCCGGGGAAAGCCGACGACCGGCGCAGCTTCAGGCTTTACGACCTCAACGCAGACTGGCCGAAGTCCGTGCTGTCCGCCGTCTGCGACAACGGGCAATTCCGGTCGAACACGTTCTCGTCGGAAAAGTGCCTGCTGCAGAGCTACCTATTCCCTCCCCGCCCCGCAGCCACCGAAAAGGCGGCGCGCACGACAGCGGCGAATTGCGAGACATGTAGCGATCCCGGCGACACCCTGAAGGTGATCGCCACGCGGGTGGGACAGATAGGAAGGCAGATCGACCTCTCCTCCCTGCTGGCCGTGGACCAGAACCGGCGGATCGAGGAACGCTACATGCCCGACCTGCTGCGCAGCGACGACAAGGGCTTCCTCTCTCCCGAGCAGGCGCGGCCGGCCGTCAAGGCGCTGCTCGTCGCCAGCGTCAATATCTTCGCGGTCTTCTGCGCGGTGGTTGCGGTGGCGTTCACGAACCTGCGGACACGTCTTTACGCCCCCGTACTCGGCATCGTCGCGCTTCTTGCCGGATTGGTCGCGGCGGGATCGGACGCCCTTCTTCCCTCTTCCCTGCTCCAGCCGGCCGGAGCAGCGATCCTCGTCGCCTCCACCGCCGCCGCTCTGCTCGCACTCCTGCTCATGGCAATCCTGTATCTGCAAAACGCCCTGCTCGTCCCGGCGACACGGCGGGCCTGATGGCAGGCTACTCGCCGATGGCAATGGAATGGCCGCGCCAGACATAGCTGCGCCGCACCCAGGCCGTCACCCAGAGCGGCAACCCCAGCATCTCGCGCGCGAGGCTGGCGAGCGGCGTCAAAGGGCTTACGGGCCATCGACAGATGCCGGACAGGACGGTATCGACCAGGAGCCAGAGCGCGCAGGACAACAGGCATCCGGCAAGCGGCCCCAGCCCCAGCAGAGGGGCAGACAGGAGCGCGGCCACCCCCGGCAGGACGAAGGTGCCCAGCGGCTCCAGCGCGAAGATGGGGCCGACCTGCGCCTTGCGCAGTATCGCCCATCGCAACTGCCGGTCCCAGACCTGCTGCAGGCTGCGCAGGCCGAGCGGCTGCCGCACGACGAGATCGGCATAGCGCGTCTTCAGGCCGTCGCGCTGCGCCAGAAGGCTCGCGCCGCCATCCTCGGCGGCATAGGCGCGAAGTGCCTGCAGCCCGCCCCGTTCGTCATACCAGCGACGGTCGAGAAGCAGGACCTTCCCGATGGCCCAGGCGGGGGTAAGCAGGTCCGAAACGAAAAGCATGCGCGCCTGGAAAGGCCCGAGAAACGCACATTCGACATGGGCGAAGAAATTCCCGGGCATATCGCCAGCAATGGCGGCGCAAACTGGGCCGGTCCTGCCATCCAGTTTTCCTGTCAGGCGGCCGATAATATCTGGCGGCACCACGACATTGTCGTCGACGATCAGCACATGGTCGCCCCGCGCCGCCGCCCAGCCCTTTTCGAGATTGTCGAGTTTCGGGTTGGCGGAAACCGTCGCCCGCCCGGTCATGACGCAGACGTGATCCTCCCCCCGCAACTTCCGGCGCGCCAGCGCCACCGCCGGTTCGCTTTCGTCGAAGGCGCAGAAGATAATCTCGAGCGGCCGGGGCTCGATCGCCAGCAGCGCCGACATGCATTGCTCGGAGAACGGACCGACGGCATCGATGGGCGCGAGCACCGTGACGGAACCGGACGCGGCGGCCGGGCAACTTGCCTGACGGCGCGGCCGCAGCCGGTGGATGCAGTAGCCGGCGCTGAGGAGCTGGAAGGCATGCGCGGCGGCCAGAACCACGAGGGCAAGATACGGGACGACCGTCATCCGGCCCGCTCTTCCGCGCCCAGTGCGGATTTGAGAACGCCGAACGTGCGCTCGACAAGCGGCCGCGACGTATCGGCGGAGAGGAAGAAGCGGATGCGCGGAGCATCCGTCGGCACGCCGACCCGGATGACCGGAGGCACATAGATGCCCGCTTCCGCCAGCCTTTGCGACACGGCGAGCGTCGTCTCCTGCCGGTCGAACAGCAGCGGCACGATCCCCTTGCCGATGGCCGGCCCGGTCGCGATGCCCGCGGCCTGTGCGACATCGAGAAAATAGCGCGATATGACGGTCAGCCGTTCCACACGTTCCGGCTCGTCCCTCAGCATGCGCAGCGCCGCAAGGGCGGTCGCGGTGAGGACGGGCGACAGGCCCGCGCTGAAGACGAAGCCCGGCAGGGTCAACTTCAGCCACTCGATCAGAATGCGGCGACCACCGAGGAAACCGCCCATCGAGACGAAGCTCTTCGACAACGTTCCAAGCACGATATCCACCTCGTCCGGCGCGATATCGAAATGCTCGCAAATGCCACGTCCGGTCTTGCCGAGCACGCCGATGGAATGGGCCTCGTCGACCATCAGCCAGGAATTCCATTGCTTCTTCAGTTCGACCACGCGGGGCAAGTCCACGATGTCGCCATCCATGGAATAGAGCCCTTCCACGACGATCAGGCAGGCGCGGAAGCGCGCGCGCTCCCGCTTGAGAATCTCTTCGAGGTGATCGAGATCGCCGTGGCGGAAGGTGAGCATCTTCGCCCGCGATGCCTTGCAGCCGTTGACGATGGAATTGTGCGACAGGTTGTCTATGACGATGAGGTCGTTGCTCGTCATCAGGTGCGGGATGAGGGTCATGCTGACGAGATAGCCCGCCGGCAGGCAGAGCGCGGCCTGCTGTCCGAGAAACGACGCCATCTCCCGCTCGAGCTGGCGGTGGACCGTCCGCTCCCCGCCGACGAGACGGGAGGCGCCGGCCCCCGCGCCATAGCGCAGAAGTGCGTCCTGCCCTGCCTCGATCACGCGCGGATGCGCCGAGAGGGAAAGATAGTCGTAATGCGCGAAACTCGCGAAGACGCCGCCGGCCTCGTTCGTGCTTGTCTTCAATGCATCGACGGCGACGAACCAGGGGTTCTTCGCCAGGAGCAGATTCATGATCCCCGGTATCGCCCGCGTAGCCATGTCAGCCCTGCGCAGGACGTAGTCTTCAAGCGTATTGCTGTCGTTCATGGCTCTGGGGCAACCTGATGGAGACGGCCACCCCGCATGCGGGCGAGCCATGGGAAATCGAAGCGCGATTGCGGCCCGGGATCAAGAGGGAATTTCCGCCCGATAGAATCTGTATTGCTTGGCCGGCGCGCCGGCGGCCATCCGGCAGAGGGAGAACATCGGGCGGTTGGCTTCGAGCACCCAGGAAAGCTCGACCCAGTCGTATGCCCTGAGATGCGTCTTTTCCAGAAGCGCGGTGACGAGCAGCGCCAGGATTTTCGCGCCGAGCACGGACCTCTGGTATTCGCGACGGATCCCGAGCAGCGGGATCCGGAACCGGCGCGAGCGGACATCTTTCATATCCCGATAAAGCCGCCACCAGTTGAATGGCAGAAGCCGGCCGCCGAAGGATGCGATGACCTCATTGAAGTCCGGAATAATCATCGCAAATCCCACCGGCTGGCCGCCGATCTCAACCACCGCACCGAACTCGTCCCGAAAGAACGGCTTGATATCCCGAGCCATCGCCCGGACATCGGCGTCGGTCCAGGGTACGAAACCCCAGTTACCGCTCCAGGCGTCGTTGAAGATCTCCACGAACTGGCGCATTTCATCGGCAAGGCGCTCGCCCCGCGCCTTGCGAACGGTGAGTTCGCCCCCCTCCAGCGCCAACCGGGCGAGCTTGCGGATGGGCGTCGCATCGACCGAGCCGCGCACCCGGAAGGCATAGGCATCCATCGCCTTGGAAAAGCCGGCACCCTCTACCAGCCTTGCAGCATAGGGCCTCGACTGGTCCATCAGCATGGCGGCGGGTTCGTCGAAACCGTCGACCAGCAATCCCGATTCCTCATTGATCGTCAGCGAGAACGGGCCGATGACCGATCGGCATCCGCGCAGGGCAAGCCAGGCCTTGGCCGCCCCGAACAAGGCATTCGAAACATCCATGTCATCGATGCAGTCGAAGAAGCCGAAATGGCCGGCGTCTGGATCATGCAGGGCCTGGAAGGCCGGGTTGACCTGCGCACTTACGCGGCCAACCGGTCTGCCGCCCCTGTAGGCGACGAAAAAGGCCGCGGTTCCGGTTTTGAAGAAGGGGCTGAACCAACGGGCGATCCGCAAGCGTTCCTTGATGTCCAACTGGCGAATGAAATGCGGATCGTCCTTGTGAACCAGAACGGGCACGGCAACCCAGTCGGAGAACGCCGCGCCATGACCAAGCTCGCGTATTTCGATCGGGCTCACGTCACATATCCCGCTTTCGGATGGCGACGAGAATCCAGTCGGCCAAGGGGCGCGGCAGAAGGCACAGCAGGTGCAAGCCGATATCAAGCGGCAGCGGGAACCGCAGGGTCGCCCTCCCCCTCTCTGCCGCCCGCCTGATGCGCCGGGCCGCCTTGTCCGCGCTCCAGAGGAAGACCAGCCCGGGAACACCCTTCGACATCGGCGTATCGACGAAACCCGGCTCGATCAGCGTCACCCCGACGCCCGCGGGGCGCAGGAGACGCCGCAACCCGTCGGCATAGATCTCGAGCCCCGCTTTCGTGGCGGAATAGGTCGGACATTGCGGCAGGCCGGCGCGTCCCGCAAGCGAGCCGATCAGCACGATCCGCCCACGTCCGCGCGGCTTCAATCGTGCGGCGGCGGCCGTGGCCGTCGCGATCGCCGCGCCCATATTGACGCGAATAAGATCGGCGGAAACCTCCGGGTCCTCGCCATCCGGCCCGGCGACGGACGCAATGCCGCCCAATCCGGCGCAGGCATAGACGAGGTCGATCTCCCGTTCACCGTCGGCCGCGGCGATCCAGTCGGCGAGCGCCTTGCCGTCACGCAGGTCGAAGAGGGAAAGACGCACCTGCGCACCCACGGCCTTACAGAGACCGGCGACGGCCTGCAGGCGCCCGGCATCGCGCCCGCACAGGCTGAGAAGCACACCGGGGGCGGCATGTTCCCTCGCGAGCGCCGCGCCGATGCCGCTGGACGCCCCCGTGATTGCGACATGTACGAAAGCGTCAGCCATTCAGGCGTCCAGTTTCATCGAATGGGAAGAGTTTCGCCGCCTATTCCGCTTTCTGGCGGAATGCCAGCACCACGTCGGACAGCGCGTTCACGATATCGCCGACCGTCTTGGGCTCCAGGTTGCTGGGCGGATCGATGGGGCAGCCGTAGCGCTCCTCGATATTGAACACGACATGGATGATATCGATGGAATCGATCGCCACCGCGTCCGTCGGGGTATCCATCGTCAGATCGATTTCCTGATCCTGGATCTCCTTCTTCACCAGCGCCAGAATCTCCCGGTTCAACGTTTCCTTGTCGGCGATCTCGGCCGGCTTGACTGCGGACTCACTCATAAAATCGGCTACTCCTCCAAGGATACCGCCCGGCGCTGCTCTTCAGGCGGTACATGCCGGAAACGTTATATTTTCCCGCAGACCGGCACAAGCTGTCTTCCCGCTAGCTATCGCTCCCGATAAACCTGCCGCCGCTGCGCCAGACCGAAGAGCCAGAATGTCAGGGCAACCAGCGCTCCCAGCAGGAAAAGGCAGGATACGATCGAGGAGACAGGCGCGTTTTCGACGACAAGGCTCGACACGCGGATGAAGAAGTGCCCGAAATAGGCGAAGAACAGCGTGGCTGCGACGGTGACCTCAAGCCCTCGGCGGTCGAGCAGATAGGCGAAGAGGGCGCAGACCGAAATCGCCAGCAGGCCCGTGACCAGAGGCAGGAGGAAACGGATATCGCGCCAGGCAGCATAGGCCGGCGCGTTGTTCGGCACATCCCGGTCACTCGCCAGCCGCATCAGGCCGGGAAGCGGAATATATTTGGGCTCGATGGTGCGGTAGCCGAGCCATTCCGGGCTGATCGCCAACCCGATTTCCTCCGCCGCCCCGTCCCAGCCGCGCCAGAGCACCTTGCCGAATTGCGGATCCCCCATGCTACCGAGATGAACGCGCGTGGCGTTTCTGAGAACCCAGCCGCGTGCGGCTGTCGCGTTCCTTGCGATATCCTCGGCAGTGACGACGGAGCCGAGATCGCCGGCCGGGTTGAACTGGTAGATCACGGCCTTCGCGAATGACGGCTCCGGTCCATCCCGGACGACCGCCCTGAGAACGGTTCCGCCAAAAGCGAACCACCGCTCGGCGGGCGCAGTGTCGCGTTCGTATTTCCAGCCGAACTCGCCGAGGCGTTCATGCGCCAGCGTCAGATAGGCCCAGGGGCGCACCCAGTTGTCGAGCACGAATTGCGACGGGACAGCGGCGGCGGCGAGGATGATGACGGCCGTGGCCCGCCGGCCGAACGACAAGCCCGCGGAGCGCACCATGAGCAGCCGCCCGCCCCGGGCATGCATCGCCTCCGACCAGACAAGCCCGAGCAGCAGGGAGATGCTGAACGCCTGCGCCGCGTTGTCGAGAAGCCGGCAGAGGATGTAGAGCGCGCAGGCCCTGGCGCCCGCCGCAAAACCGGCAGCGGCCTTTTCCTGCCAGATAACCCCGATCTCGACCGCGAAATTCAACGCGGTGATCGCCGAGACCACGATGACAAGGACCAGAACGCAGTATCGAAGATGCTGGCGGAGCATGTATCTTGTATATGCGCTCATCAAGCCGCCCAGTGCCAGACTTCGACCGCCACACGCTATTCACGCGCGCCGTTCCATGGAAGTGCCTGCATTGATGAACCCGTGATGTGCTGATAGCAATAGTTCGCCGCAACGCCCCCCTCCGAAAACATGTCCCGCACGATCAGCTTCGACCTTTCCCACCTGACAGCGCGAACGACCTGGCCGTTTGCCGACGGCATAACCAATGTCGACCTCGCCTTCGGACGACATTTTCTGGCCGCCTCGCCGGAGACTTTCGTGCGCTATGGCCTGAGGGGACCGGTGCAGGTCGACGCCTGGTATGCAAAGCGCGTCATCGAGCTGGCGGACCGGATCATCTCGCCTGTCTCCAGGGCCGATGAAAACCATGGGCTGGATATCCTGAAGCATGCGCTTGAGGGCGGCACGCCCCTCGTGTCCCGGGCTACCCAAAGGATTACGCGCCATCTCGGCTTCGTGACGGCGGGCGCAGGCAAGCTCGCCGCCCTGAAGACCCGCGAATTCGTGACGTCTCGCCGGCGGGGCTTGCGGGAAAACGCGGTCTACCTGAATGTCGGGCAGTTCCTTTTCGAACATGACTGGCTGTTCCAATGGCTGCCCCGCAGGCCGGATGTCCGGGCCTGCTTCCTCATCCACGACCTGTTGCCGCTCGACTATCCGGAATTCTTTCTGCCGATAGAGGCCCGCGCGTTTCAAAAACGCATCGCCATGGCGCTGAACCGCGCCCATGGCTTCGTCGTGACCAGCGCCGCCGTCGCCGAACGTCTTGAAGAGGAGCTTCGGCGACGGCATCTGCCCGGCAGGCCCGTCCTCGTCCAGCCCCTTCCCTCGCCGCTGGAGCGCAGTGTCACCGGCAGCCTCGACGATGCCGGTCTGGCGCAAACTCGCTATTTCGTGATGATCGGCACGCTGGAGCCGCGCAAGAACCACCAGATGCTCCTCGCCCTCTGGCGGCAGATGGCCGAACGGGATCGCACCGCCGGCAAGACCCCGCCCAAGCTTGTGCTGGTCGGACGCAACGGCTGGATGAATGCGCATATCCGCAACGAGATCGAGCGCGGCGGCTTCATCAAGCCCCATATCATCGAATCTCCGCATCTTTCCCAGAGCGAACTCAGCCGCCTGCTCGCCAATGCCCGCGCACTCCTGATGCCCTCCTTCGCCGAAGGTTACGGGCTTCCGCTCGTCGAGGCCCTGTCACTCGGCACCCCTGTCGTCGTGACGGACCGGCCGGTCTTCCGCGAAGTCACCCAGCAGAAGGCGCACTACTGCGGCGCGCTCGACGGCGCGGCCTGGCTGGAGGCCATCGACGCGCTGGCCGATCCCGCCTCGGCGCGGTCCCTCGACCTGCGCGCCGCCGCCCGGCAATTCAAGCCGCCGCGATGGTCGGGGTATTTCGACGCCATCGAACGCTTCGCGCGGTCGCTCTGAGATGGGGCAGGCCGTCGCGGAATTCCTCGGCACCGGCGTGCTCGCCTTTGCCCTTATGGGCGGGCTGGCCTTCCTGATTGCCGGAAGTGCCGTGCGCCGGGTCCGCCCGGAACAGAATGCCACGCCACCCGGCGTCGCAGACCGCCCCTTCAGAACCGTCACCGTCCAGCTTCCCCTCTTTAACGAGGGAGCCGTCGCGCTCGACGTCCTGAGGGCGGTCTGCGCGCTCGACTATCCGCGCGCCTTCATCGACATCCAGATTCTCGACGATTCGACTGACGACACCCCCGACCTGCTGATGCCGGAAATCGAGACGATGCGGGCGCGGGGCCACACGATCCTTTATCTCCGGCGGAGCGAGCGAACCGGCTGGAAGGCGGGCGCCCTTGCGGCGGGCCTCCAGAACTCCAAAGCCGAATTCATCGCGATCTTCGACGCGGATTTCACGCCTCCGCCCGCTTTTCTCCTATCGGCGCTTGTCCGCAGTCCCGCCTTCGACGACGCATCCGTCGCCTTCCTTCAGGGCCGCTGGACCTTCCGGAATGCAGACCAGAACTACCTGACACGCGCCCAGGCGCTTCTGCTCGACTGGCAGTTCCTGATCCAGAAGCCGGCCATCCGGTCCGGGCAATTGAGCTCGACGTTCAACGGCTCCGCAGGAATCTGGCGGCGCAAAGCCATCGAGGAGGCGGGCGAATGGCAAACGGATACACTGGCCGAGGACCTGGATCTCAGCCTGCGTGCCTCGCTTTGCGGCGGCCGTGGCGTCTATGATGAATGCCTGACCTGCCCCAGCGAGCTTCCAACGAGCCTATTGTCCTATCGCCTGCAGCAGCGCAGATGGGCAAAAGGGACCGCACAATGCCTTCGAAAAGCCCTGCCCCGATACATGCGCGCCGCGAGTTTTCGGCAGGTCAGGAGCCTCTTTGCGGCGGCGAGCCTTGCGCTCTATCCCCTGCTTCTCGCCGGGCTTGTCCTCTGGCCGATGCTATGCCTGTGGATCGATCTCCGGCTGCTGGAAGCCGCCGGGATGGCGATCCTCCTCATCGCCTTCGCGCTCATCCTGTCAGGGCCGTTCTCCGCCGCCGCCGTTTCCGGCCGCGGGCGCAATATCCGTACCGGACTGGATGTAATCACGGCAACGGCGCTGACCCTCGGCTCCCTGCCGAACAATTCGCTGGCATTCCTGACGGGGCTATTCGGCGGCAGGGGCGTTTTCGAGCGCACGCCGAAAAACGGCTCGGCAGCCCTCCCCCGCCCGCCGCGCACGGTCCAGAAACCGCACCCGACGCTCGTCATCGAAACCGTCGTCGCGGCCCAGATGGCGTGGGCCGCCTGGAGCCTCTGCGCCGCCGGCCGGGCGCCGCTCGCCTGGCCTTGCCTTATCTTTCTTACCGCCCTTTCGGGCATTATCGCCGGCCAGATCGCTGCCTGGCTCCGCGCTGTCCTGGCACGCGGATGACAGGGCAAATCTCAGCTCGCCCGGGAAATGCGCTGCAGCGCCGCCCAGATATCCGTCGCCACATGCTCCCAGGTCCGCATCGGCATGCCGGCAATCATCGCAGTGCGGGAAGCGAGACGGTCGGGATCGAGCAGACGCTCCACGGCCGCTTCAAGACCGCCGATATCCAAGGGATCGACATAATCGACATAGTGCGCGGCAACTTCCGGCATGGCGCTGGCGCGCGACGCGATCACCGGCCGCCCGAACCAGAGCGACTCGCCGATGGGCAGGCCCCAGCCTTCGTAAAGGCTGGGGTAGACGGAAAACAGGCAGTTGCGATAAAGCGACGCGAGGACGTCATCGGTCGGGGACTCGATGATCGTCACATGACCGGACAGGCGCTTCTCCCGCATCAAGAAGGCTTTGAAATCCTCGTTGAGCCAACCTTGCTTGCCGGCGAACACCAGCCTTGGAAGGCCGCGGCCATGGCGCGCCAGCAGATTGGCCCAGGCTTTCGCCAGCACGAGATTGTTCTTCCGCGCCTCCAGCGTCCCCACGCACAGCACATAGCCGCGCTCGCCCTCCTTGGCCGGCGCACCTGCCCCCGACCGGGGAAAGCCGACAAATTCATGGGCATGCGGAACCACCTCGACCGGTAGAGGCCTTATGCCGCTCCTGACGAAAAAACCTTCCAGGTCCCGCCGGGTGGACTGGGAGCACGTCAAGAAGCATGCGGAGATTGCGCTCATCCGCCGGAGCCACCGCTCAAACCTGTCGGCAAGACGCGGATCCTCGACAAGGTGGGGCATTACCAATGGAATGAGATCGTGGACGAACACCACGATCCTCACACCGGTTTCGGCATGAATTCTCTCAAGCTTGCGGACATATCCCTCGAAGGCCCAGATACCGCCGGGGAAATAGAGCACATCGTTCGAGCCGAAGATCGGGCGCTGCCATCCGGGGCCACTGGAACGCCAACCGGATGCTGCGATCTTCCATTGGCAGTCCAACCACACCCGCAGCAGCCTCATGATACGGACCGCCTGCGCCGGGAAAGCCTCGCCGGCTTTTGTTTTGCCGATCTCCGGCAGATGTACGACATTGAAGTGGGAACAGAAACGTGCCGCGTCGGACGGGCCAGACTGAAAGAACTCGGTTCCCGTCGCCAGGATGCGCGGCATCTCGACATGGCGCGCGACGAGCTTGAAACCGGACGACCCCGCCAGATCGACAAGTTTCGCCAGCGTTTGCATGCTGACCCGCTGTATGCCGGTCACATGCGTTCGCTCACGGCAGAAAGACATCAAGTCCGATATGTCGACGTAGATCATGAACGCGACCACAACAAAGGCTGGCAATCCATCCTTCGGAACTCACACGAATTCGAAACGCTCGCTACTATCCTTCGCATTGAGAATATCCTCCTCGTAGGCGGCGCAGACCTTGGCTGGATCGCCCTGCATGCGCACCACGCCGCGATCAATGAAGACCGCCCGGTCGCATATCTCGCGTGTCAATTCCGTGCTGTGCGAGACGAAGAGCAGCGTGCCTCTCTTTCGGAAGTCATGGATGAAGTCGAAACACTTCTTCTGGAACGCAGCATCACCGACGGCCAATGCCTCATCTACCACCAGGATGGTCGCATCGGCCTGCGTGCAGACCGCGAATGCGACGCGAGCCTGCATGCCGGACGAATAGAACTTCACAGGCTGATCGAAAAAGTCGCCAAGGCCGGCGAAATCCGCGATCGCATCCATACGCGCCTCCAGTGTCTTCCGTCCAACGCCGAGAATGGCTCCGGAGACAAACGCATTCTGGCGACCCGTCAAATCAAGATCGAAGGTGGCGCCGAGCGCAAGGATCGGCGCGACATTCCCCTTCACCCTGAGATCGCCGGTCGTCGGCGCGGTGATACCACACACCATCTGGAGGAACGTCGTCTTGCCCGAGCCGTTTCGCCCGACAAAGCCGACGCATTCGCCGCGGCGAATGTCGAGGGTCACGTCGCGCAGGGCCCAGTATTTGCGATGAAAATCACGGAAGCGGCCGAAGAGCGCCTGCTTCATGCGATCCTCGTAATGGTCATAGATATTGTAGGCCTTGCCGACATTTAAGGCATGGATGACGATGTCGTCAGATAACGTCGACGAGGACATCTTTGTACCTTGTGAAGATGACATTCCCGCCAGCAAAGACCAGCAGAGCCCCCAGCGTGGACACGCCGTAGAGCCAGGGCGAAGGCATAAGACCGAACACCATCGTATCCCGCACCATCTCGACGACCGGGGTCAGCGGATTGAGATAGGCAAGCATCCGAACATTCGCCGGCAATTGCTGCACCGTGTAGAATACGGGAGTAACGAAAATCAGGATCGGTGAGAACGAGACGACCAGATAGGCGAGGTCACGGGTGAACGCCCCGATTGCGGCCAGCCCCAGAGCCAATCCCACCAGAAACAGCGTCAGCGGTACAATGATGAACGGCAGGAACAGGGCGGTGAGCGGTACGGCATGGCGGAAAAGCAACAATGCAACGACGAGCACGGCGCTTGCCACGCCGGCATAAACGAGTGCACGCAAGACCGCTATCCAGCCAAGAAGGGCGGACGGAAACAGCGAGCGCTTGATGAACGCCAAGTGTTCATGCATCAGGAGCGGGCCGCGCCCAAGTATCTCCATCGCCAGATTGAATACGATGAGGCCGGCAAACACCGACAACGCATCCGGAGCCTGAAAGCCAGCCGCCTGCGCGAAGGCGGCGGAGAAGGTGGCCATGTAGATACCGAGCATAACGAGCGGCGCCATCACTGCCCATGCTTGCCCAAAGAGAGAGTTGACGAAGCGGACTGCCAGCTCCCTCCGTAAAATGACCAGAAGAAGCTCTCTGTACCGGAACGGAATCAATAGAGGCGCGACGAATACGCTGTAAAAGTCGAGCGCCCATCTCTTGCGGCTTTCGGATGTACTTTCGTAAACGCGCTCCTGCATGAACCATGCTCTATTCGCTTTGGAGAGAAAACTCAAGGGAAAGTGGCAGTAACACACGGATCGGGAAATGGAGACCGGCACAGAAGTGCCTTGGCAACTTGCTAAATCAAAGAAGATTCATGGCTCTCTGGCCTGAAGCTGCTTCATTATCACCGCGTAGAATACAATTTCGAGATTTCCCCTCTTTCTTACGCAATTTGTCTCAAAAATCCGAAGCAAAACAGAACGGTCCGCCAGGGAAATTCTATCAAGCGTCTGACTTCCTAATAATCAGACCGAAGCATGTACAGGGGAAGCCATCGATCGCGAGCTTGAGGTGAGCAGGATTCTCCCGCTGCCCCCTGAGTTGCCCATGGCCCGACAAACGGTCCCAGTCATAAGGGGGGATATCGATAAAGTTGTCGAGAGGACCGTCGCCAACATCGAAGTCCAATGGGGCAACCCAATGGCCGCGGGCCCGTAGGCGGCCGGCGATCTCCTCGAAATGTTTTCGCTGGAAGAGAACCGTCATCCAGTTATCGAGCGTCGGCCCATCGCCCGCAATATTGAATTCGGTCGTGTGCACGGCAAGGCCACCAGGCCTCAACACCTGAAGTGAGTTCTCTATGAACTTCAGGCCGTGCTCGATCGAACCAAGATGCTCCAGCGAACAGATGGACCAGCAGAAATCGTAATTTTCCAGTGTTGGCGGAATGGCATTCATGTCCACATATTGAAGGCGGACATTTTCAGCGAAGAGCGCGCGATCGACCAGGTCGGGGTAGAACAGTTTCTCGATAGTTGAAGAGTGCTGCCCCGTCTCGGCCCAGCCAAGGCCTGCGACTTTCTCCGGCTCAAGGTCGGTTGCGGTGACGGCCACGCCCTGGGACGCGAGAAAGCTGGGAATTGGCTCCTCGCCGCATGCAAAGCCAATACCCCTGCGTCCCGGTCCGAGCATGCCTCCGTCGTGCAAGGCCTGAAGCAGAAAACAATATTCCCAAATCTTTCGATGATACGTGACAGGAATGTTAAGTCGGGAGCACCAGTAGGCGAACCACGGCGCCTCCACGTCCGCTTGAAGGGTCGCCTTCGATTTCAATGGCATGTCGGTCAGCATACCGGTTGCCACGGGACGTTGTTCCGCCAATTGCCGCGCAAGAAGATAGCCGAAGTTTTTTATGTTCCAGTTGATGATACCTATATCTTTCGTCTGGGCCCACAAAGGGTTGATATTCGGATGCCCGTTCGGCTTGACCAGGCGAAGGTGCTCATCCGTCAGCCATCCCAGTTTCCTCCCGAGAGAAAACGACCGCAGCGATGAGAGTATCCGGCGGGCAGCGCTTTGAATTCGCGATGAGTTTAATTTAAACATGGAGTGAATTTTCAAAAGTGCCCCTGGAAGAATTTACCGGATCGTCGGCAGCAAGGATCGTTTCGACCACAGTTCTTGCGGTGCTTTCCCAGGTCGTGCTTTTATACTCTGCTGCGATCTTCTGGGTGAACGCGTTCCGCAATGGCTCGTCGAAGATAAAGGCTTCAATAGCCTGAAAGATTTCCTCAAGGTTGTGAGGATCGACATATCTGCACAGCGCGCCTCCAACCTCGGGAATCGATGTGGCCTTTGAAGCGACGCAAGCCTTTCCGAACATGAGGCTCTCCGCGACGGGAAACCCCCATCCTTCTGCGAGAGAAGGGAAAACTGTAAACAGGCAATTTTCGTAGTATCGAGCCACGGCTGCATCATCCGCGTCCTGGACGAACCTGACGCGTTCCGACAGGATTTCAGATCGCGCGACCATCGCGTGGATATCGGCATGTCCGATCGAATCCTTGCCGATCAGGACAAGATCCGGAATGGCCTCGCCATGTTCCTTGATGAGCCTGTTCCAGACAAACAGCAGCGCCATCTGGTTCTTCCGCACGTCGATCGAGGACACCATCAGCACGAAGTTTCGCGTTGTGACAAGCTTCGTTTGATGCGCTCGAGGAGCTGGAGGCCGATTGAGAATCGGATCTCCAAATCGCAAGACTTTGATCGGCTTCCCTTTGATGCCTGCCTTTGCGAGATGGTCTTCAAGCGTTGACGCCGTCACCATCGAATTGACAAATATACCTTCCGAGGCCCTGATTAACCGCTCGATCTTGTCCTGCCACCCGGTAACGTAATCCCCCGAAAACCAGCTCCTATGCGAAACAGGAATAATGTCGTGAACGAGGACGTGCAATTTCAGGCGATGGGAAAAAGACACATCGATCAGCCTGTTTACATGACTATCGTTCTGCCAGAACGCGCCCAGGAAAAGGATGCTGTCACCAGCTTTAAAAGCGCATTCTTCCTGCCTGCGAGGCTTCCGAAATTTTGACAGCAGTGCCCCGAAAATTTCGGCACCTTTCCTAAACAGGGCCGAATTCAAAACAATTTTTCTCGTTATATTTCCCCTCACCGCCCCCTCAGAGCGAGTTCTGCACAGAATATCTCCGGCCTCTATTTCCCGAAAGGAGCCGGTTCTTTCATCAAAAGCGATCAGACGAACCATATCATATTCGCTTGAGATCGGCTCTATAATACTTACTGCGACCCGCTGAATTCCCGTTACCGTATCGCAGCGCAGGAAATACTCATGAATGTCGGAGACATCGATCCAAATCATCTGGTTATCCAATTTCCACGCATCAATCTCCCAATTGAACATGAAAAATCAAGGACGGTTAAGCTGCTTCATAACCTGACACGATTGTGGGTGTAAGCTCTCGTATCCATTCACGCAACGAACCGACGCCCAATTGGAACAGGTCTGCCGACTTCGCCCTTGAAGATTTCGGGATGCGCATTGAGCGGAACTCTTGAGGCCGCCCCTGCCGCAACAAACATTCCCGGTATGCAAAAGCCCCGGGGACCGTTCGATCACCGGGGCTTTGTCGATTTGGTTGCGGGGCTCGACTGCATCTCGCCGCCTAGCGCCCCTATGGGTCTATCCCGGTATCAAAACCCCATCGGTGCGGCGTCCAGCAGGCTCGGTTTGCCATGTGCCAGACGGTAAACGGCGAAACGGCGCTCTACGCGGCCTTGTGCGTCGAAGCGAAAGACGCCAGTGGCGCCTGCAAAACCCGATGTGGCATGAAGGGCGTCGGCCGTCAGCGCCTGATCTCCCTTTGCCTGCACGATGCCTGCCGCAACGGCGACCGCATCGAATGCATAGGCGGCATCAAGGGACAAGGGCCGGCCATAGGCCTCCTGGAAGGGCTTGGAGATGCGTTTCAGCGCGGTCTGATCCACCAAGGCCAGCATCGCGCCTTCCAGCGCCGGTTCGGCATAGCTACTGGCCGGCCAGGTCGCCGTGCCGAGGAACGGAACGTCCGCCGGCAGCGCGCCGCCCTGGCGAAGGATGGGTGCAATTACCTTCGGCGCATCCTCGCCGATCAGCAGCACCGCCTGCACGCTGGCGAGCTTGGCGAGGCTCTTCTTGCCGGCTGGCGAACTCGGATCCGTGACGATGTCGAGAAGGTTGGCACCAGCCTTCTTCAGGCCGCTACGCAGGCGCTGCGCCTCCACATCGCTCAGGTGCCGCGAAGCGACCGCCATGATGTCTTTCCGCCCGGCACCCGCGGCATAGGCGGCCACCTCGATGAGGCCATCGACCTCATCGGAAATGATGGCGCCGCCACCTGCCACCGGCTCGCTGGCCAGAAGCACGACAGCGGATCCGCTTGCCGCCGCAGCAGCGGCTCCCGAAAGGGACGGCGGTCCGATGAAGAACTTCGAGCCGCCGGCAGCCGCCTTGCGGACCTCGCCTGCGAGATCCCCCGTGCTCGAACGCAGATCGTGCACGGAAAGCGCCAGCTTGCCGGCTCCAAGTTTCTTGGCTGCCAGTGCCGCGCCGTCCCGATAGTCGTCGGCGGTGCCCGGCATGCTGCGATCGATGAAGAGATCGACATGGGCGCTGCCCGATCCGACACGCGTGGAAACGTCGGCCGCCGCATGGCTTTCGTGCGCGGCGCTGTCCAATGCCTCAGGCGCCGAGCCCGACTGACAGGCGGCCAACAGTGCGACCGCAAGCGAGCAGGCGCTGAAAACGCGGCAACCGCGAAGAAGAACGCGCATGGATCAGTTCATGTATTGAAGCATGCGCGAATGGAAACACTCGCACTTGTTGAGCCAGTCCTCGTCGCGATAGCTCGCCTTGAGATAACCATAGGCCTTGCCGCAGGCGACCTTCGCCTCTGAAGCCCAGGTAAAGGCCGGCTGGCGCGAATTGATCCAGCGGGGATCGTCGGCGACCCCCACGGCCTCGTTCATCAGCCGCACCACCTCGTCGGAAAGCGCTTTGTTGTTCTGCTGGCCGGCAAGGGTCGAGCCCGTCGCCAGCGCACACTGCGCATACCCTTCACCAATGTCCGCAGCCTGAGCCGTCACGCTTCCTGCCAGCAGAAGCCCCGCGGCAAGAGCCTTTCGCATCGAAAACATGAAATCCCCCGGAAGACTGAAAAGCCTCATTTTCGCTTATTCTAATTTTACACTCGTTTCAACACCCGCCAGTCCGGAGAGGACTGCCGGGCGCAATCGTATCCTCAAGGATGCGGAATAGTCGTTTCCGTATGGTCCGTATTATAGAGAATCTTGACGCCTGCATCCGTGTTCAGAACCGCGACTGTGTGGAAGTCGCTGGCATTGCCGGTGGTGCTGACCTGCAATTCATCCGCGACGGCCCCGTCCGCGCCATGGTCGATGACCTTCACATAGTTGCTGATGGGGTTCGCCTCCGTCACGGTGATGCCATGCAGCAATTCGCTCAGGTCGACCACATCATGCTCTCCACTCTGGCCGTTGTGATAGTCCATGATCATGTCCGACAGCGCCCCCGACAGTGCCTTCGACGCGTCAATTACGAACGTGTCGTTGCCTCCGCCGCCATACAGCGTGTTATGGCCCAGCCCGCCAATGAGAATGTCATTACCGTCCCCCCCGTAGAGGATGTCATCACCAAGCCCGCCGATCAGGGTATCGCTACCGGCGGCTCCGTGCAGCGTGTCGTTATCCGATGTTCCGGCAACGGCTTCCACCGTCAAATGATCGCCGGACGCTCCGCCGATATGAACGTCGAATTTCTGCGTGGCGGTATCGCCATCGCCATCCGTGATCTTTATTTCGATGCCCTTGAAGTCGAGATCGGCCGGCGGAGTGACATGGTCGGCGCCAACCGCGATGTCATCCAGGCGGAAAGTACCCTTATTTGTCGCGTTGAGAACCCGTACGCCGAATATCGGATCGCCCGAATGGTAACTTCCATTGCCGGCAGCCGCCGACCAGTCGAGATGGCTGATCTGGAAACTGTCTCCCTGCTTTGCAGAAACCGTGACCTCATCGTATTTCGTCATCCCGGCGTCAAGGTAGACCCTGACGATGACGGAGGCCACCGCGTCGTCCTTGGGACCAGGGAATCCGTTGAGACTTGTTGTCGTGAATTGGAAATCATAAGCACGATGGCCAGCGGCGGCGTTCACTGCAGCGGGATTCGAGGGGTCGCTGAGATTGTCGACAAACTTGAACAGGATAGCTTCGTTCTTGTTGATGTTGCCGTTGTCGACACCCCATCCATTGTTGGAATTCACCTGATCCTTGGAGCCGTTCTTGGTGGCGGATGCGACGACATCGAAGTCCGCCAAGTCTATGACCTTGAAGTCGACCGGCTTTCCGCCGCCACCGTTGTTCGTCGGGAAGGGGGTAAAGTCGACCTTGCCTTCCCGGTGCATCACCTCCAGTGAATCGGTGCCGTTGGCATTCAGCGTCAGCTTGGCGACGACGGTGCCGTTCTCCTTCAGGTCGAGCACAATCTTGTCCGGTCCCGAGGAGACCGTCTCCACCTTCAGATTGCCGGTTTGCAGCGTCGGCATCGTGATACTTTTGTATCCATCCGCCCCATAATGCCACTCCGCGAACTGGCCGGTATAGGTAACATTCGCCCCCGGGTTGGACGCCGACAGCTCCACGACCCCATTGCGGTTGCCGTCGTTGACAAGGGTGAAGGCCGGAATGTCGTCGACGACATTAACCTGCACCGTCCCCTGGACAAGATTGCCGAAAGCATCCTTGGCCGTATAGGCGAACTGATCGCCCGACACCGTATTGTCGCCCTGGACAGCGCCGCTGTCATAAGGTGACGTCAGCGTATATGTCCAGGAACCGTCTGTCTTCAGCTCGAAGACCCCGTGCGCTGTGGTCTTGGTAAAGGCCTCGTAGACAATTCCTTGGCTGCCGGATACGTGGAGTTGCCCCGCAACAGTTTCCAACGGGCTCGCAGGATTCGAGCCCTTTACCGTTCCGACGGCAAGGTCAGCCGGATCTTTCACCAGATCAAGCGCAGCCTCATGGACGACCCCGACCTGATTGTCGGGAGTGAGGACGACGTTCGCGACATTGATCGTCAGCGTCGTCGTCGAGAAATCCCCATCCCCATCCATGATGGAATAGACGAACTTGTCCTGCGCATCCGGAGGGATGTGGCTGGCGGTGACCTTGTATTCATAAGAGCCGTTCGCCTGTAGCGTCAGCGTGCCATACAATCCCACAATCGCGGTGTTGATGCCGACCTGCACGGCAGTCGTGATATCGTTGCCGTTGAGAACGGCCCGGACACCGACGACACCCCCTTCCGATGCATACCCGTCCGCGCCGGCGAAATCGTTATGCAAGACGCCATCGTCCGCCGATACCGTGAGCGTCGCGCCCTTGACGACATTTCCATCGTCGGTGCGGGCGGTCGGGCCATCATCGAGGATGTCGATGACCAGCTTGCCGGATATATCGGCGCCGCCCGCATCCTTCACAGCCACGTCGAACGCGACCGACCGGCCGTCACCGGACGTATTGTCTTTTAATGTGTAGACGTAGTGGATTTCACCCTTACCCGTCGTCGTGTCGTAGACGTACCAGGCTTTCAGCGCGCCGGCGGCGTCGTCCTTGACGGTCGTGGGGTTGTCCTTGTCGGAAGACAGGGCCTTGCCTTCCAGTGTGACTTCGGCGGGAGCGCCCTGCGAGGTGAAGGCGACCGTTCCTTTTGCGGTGTCCACACCCGTACCGGCCTTCGAACCGGCTGCCTCCTGATGTCCGTCGATGATACGCACCGAGAGGCCCGCTTCATCAACCAAGGTGCCGGCGTCAGCCTTACCTGCGGCAGGGATGGCGATGGTCGGCCCGGAAGCATGCATCCCGACGGTGAAATCGGCGGAGACGGTGTCGCCGTCGCCATCCGTTGCGGAGACGCCAAAGGTCAGCTTGTCGAGGGGAACCGTCGTCTGCGTCTCGCCGCCGACGCCCGTCAGTTTGAAGTTTGGCGCATGCGGGCTGGGGGCACTCCCCAAAGCAACCTCGACACTGAGGGACTGGAACACGACGCCCGCCGGCGGTGTGATCGCCACGCTCGAAGCATCTTTGCCAAAGGCGTTGGTATACCCGTCCGCAACCTGATTGCCATCTGCGTCATAGGCAGTCCAGTGCAGCAAAAGCGTGCCCTGCCCCTGCGCCTTGATGCCGAGATCGGCCGACACCATCGCGTGGTCGAACGAAATCTTGAAACTGTCGCCGGCATCCATGTTGCCGTCGCTCACGCCGACACCGTTGGAACCGCTCAGCGGTCCACTCACACCGACAAGCGTGAAGCCGGCGAAGCTCTTCGGATCATATGTCGGTCCGAAGCCGCCGCCGGTCGAGACCATCGGCAGACTTCCAACGCCACCCGGCAACTCGTTGTGCTGTACGAAGGTATAGCTGCCGTCATTGTTTAAGGTCAGCGTATAGAGAAGCTTGTCTGTTCCGTCGATTTTTGCAGTCACCGTCCTTCCATCATCTGACAAGGTTTCCGTAACCCCAGCCAGGTGATGGTTGTAGTCGGTGATTTTCAGACCGTCAGCCTCTCCCGCCGCGTTCGCATGCTGACCGTCCGAGCCAAATTTTATGTGGACGTCGCCACTCGCCGTCCACGTCCCGTGATCGTCCTGGACCGTGCTGTCGCGGCTCCCGCTGGAAGCGAACTCCGGCGAGTCGTCATTCACGGTCACGGAAAGCTTAGCGGAAGCGGTATCGCCGTCACCGTCGGTCACCGTGTAGCTGAACTCGATTTTGAGATTGTCTTCCCAGGAGGTCGCAATATCGCTTCCGCTTTCACTCGTCAGCGGGTGATCGAGGGGGGCATGCATCTGGAGCGTATAAGTTCCATCGGCATTCACCTTGAGTGTAAACACATCAAAGGAAGTCCCGCCGTATTCTGCCGTACCTTTGAGCGTGCCTCCGCCGCTGCCGTTCTCGGTCCATCCGACCGTCACATCGCAAGCGTGCCCAACACCCTGACCATCGACAAAGATCGCCTTCAGGACTGCCGACGAATCGCCTTTGTCATTAACAACATTGACGGCCTCCGAAACGAAAACCTGCTTCACCCCGTCCATACCGCCATTCAAGGGCAGAACACCGGCGAGCTTGGGAACCAAGTCAGGAGAAGTGTCGCCCGGCCCGCCCTTGATGCCGTCGTGGAAGCTTTCATCGTCGAGCGTCCAGAGCCCCTTCGCGTCCCGGGCATCCGGCCCGTCGTCGCGGAAGCCTATTCGTCCGGAAATATCGACGGTCTTGCTGACCTTGTCGCCATCTCCATCCTCAGCAGTCACCACGACAGACACCGCGCCCGCGGCGAGATGGTCCACTTCGTTGTAGTCGGCCGCGTTGCCGCCTGCCTGCGTGTTATGGATGGAAAGCCACTGCGCCACCGTGACCTCGCCGTTTCCGTCGATGTGCAGCGCGAATGCGGCCTTGCCTTCCGGATTTGCGGTATCGCCCTCGCCAAGGCGACCGACGATATAGGTGATGCCGTTATAGGTTTCGGCATAGAGAAAGATCCTGCCACCTTCCGTTGTCGACAGGCCGGAATCCGTTCCCGCCTCCGTCGCAAGCGAATAGGACAGCGGCTTGCCTTGCCCGTCCGCTCCATGATTGACCGTGACGTCTACAATCGCTCCTTTGCTATGGGCGAACCCGAGCGGCAGACCGAATGGAGACTGCGGGTCCTTGCCCTTGGATGCGATTGGTGCAAACAGCGCCAGCGCTTGTAGATTGGGGATGGTCTTGCTGATATCGTTCGCGCCTTGGCCCTGAGGGCCGAAGCTTTCATCGTGAACGACCTGAACGGCATTTCCTTGGACGTCGAGCTTGGGCACGTCATCGACGATATCGATTTTCAGCGTTGCCGACGCGCCGAGGCCGCCCTTGTCGGTGACCGTGAGCGTGAAGATATCCTTGTCCTGCTCGATATTGAAACCATCGTTGTTCACGTGGTCGGTAACCGGCGATGTGAGTTTGTAGGTGTACGTCACGACGCCCGTCGCAGGATCGTATCCGGTAATGGACAGGCTGCCATGGGCGCCCACGATCGGATTGACGTTGCCCGCCGCCAGCTCGGCCATCGTCAGCGTCGTGGTGGTTCCGCCGACCGTGATGGAGAGCTTGGCAAGATCGTTCGAGCCATCGGGATCGGAGATGCGGAACGTGCCCTTGACGGTATCCGTCCCCATCTCCCCACGTTCATGCGTTCCTTTGGACAGAAACGCCTCGTTGACCTGCTGATCGAGAACGTCGATGCCGCCGGCGCCGCCTTCTCCCTGCGGGGGGAATTCTATCCCCGGGCCGCGATTGGGCGCATCGAACGCGGCAAGAAGCTGCCGATCCTCGGGCGCGCCGAACTGCAGTGCCGTCGGAGGCAGGAGGTCGATTGCCGGGCCCGCGTCGCCGATGCCGGGAATGGCTTCGCTGAAGTTGCCGCCCGCGCTTTCGCTGCCGGCAGCCGCTGCCGTCAGCGTGCCGTCGGGGCCGGCCGCCACGTTGATGTTGCTTGCTTCGAGCGCGGCGACCAGGGCTTCCTGCGGAATCTCGACATCGTCGATAACGAAGGTCGGAACGTGCAGGGCGGCGTGCTCGATGACGATGCGGCTGCCGTCAGGCTGGACGAGGATCAGGTTGTCGCCGTCGATTTCGACCTTTTCGATGGACGTGCCTGCGGGAAGCTTGACGACATTATCCACGGCGACAACGATTTGCTCGCCCGACTGCGGGACGGCTGCTGCGCCTTGCTGCGTCTCCGCCTGCGCGATCTGCTGCGCCTCGTGCGCCAGCCCGACAGCTTCGGCGGGGAACGCCGCCGGGCGCTCGCCGGCGCCGTGCGAAGCGTCGGAAACAGACAGATTTTCGATAAAGCCCTCGGTAGTCATAGCCGAACCCCTTCTACAATTGCGCTAGTCAAGCCACGGAATTTTTGGCCGATCAATAGCGGGGCATCGGGTGCCATATATCGGGCTATATCGGCCTGGTTCCTTTTTTACGATTGGTTAACTTACGGACTGTCCCGGTCCACAGGCGGCAGGCTTTCCCGCCGTCGGATCGCGCTTCCCATCCAAGGGTGGCGTTACTGGAGTCTCGCCGCGCCGTCCTGTGGCCATCCGCCCAGCGACGTGTAGCGGATCCAGTCCTCCCCCTGCTCCCTGGTCATTTCCAGGGTGCCGACAGCCGCCTTCAGCAGGTCGTCGAATTTCGCCCGGTCGGCGAGAATGACCGCGCCTGCCCGGATCGAGAGCGGATAACGGACGCCGGCGGGCAGGAAATCGAGGCCGGTGACGCTTTCGTGGATGCGGTCGGCGACGCCCTTCGCATTCGTCTCGTCCGCACCGGGAAGGAAGACGCCAAACTGGTTGCCGGAGATACGGCCCACGATATCGCCCTGCCGGACAGTCCCGCGAATGGCGGCGGCGATCCGGACGAGAGCTTCGTTGCCCCAGCTATAACCGAAGCGATCGTTGACGATCGGGAGGTCATCGACATGAATGAGCAGGACGGTTCCGCGGCTGGAGCCGTCCGGGGCCGCGCGGCGGTCCGCATAGGTATCGACGAGCGCCGAGAATGTGGGCTCGTTGAGACAGGCCGTCAGCCCGTCACGCTGCCCGAGATGCTGGACCTCCCTGCGCAAGGCGGCGATCCGTTTCGCCATGCGGCTGCAGGTGTAGAGAAGCGGAAGGGATACGGCGAGCGCCACCCCGCCGGCAAGCACGGCGCTGCCCGCTGCCGATACGGTCGAGGAAACGGCGTTCGTGACGGCCGCGGCCGCCAGCCCCAGCCCGAGCGCGGCAGCACCGCCCCCCGCCAGCCAGCCGCTCGTCGTCCCGCGAAGGAAAAAGGTGTCCCGCATGCCCATCGTCCTCATGTCTGCCGAGTTCCGGTATGACGAGGCTTATAAAGCAGGCGTGTAAAATCGCCGTTTCCGACATCTGTCAGATTCTACCAATAGGCGATATAAATCGGTCATACCTACCGGGAGCCTTTTCATGCGGGTAGTTCGGCCCATCGTTTCGCGCAGCCGCATCGCGGCGTTTTCCATTCTCTCCGCCCTGTTCGCCGCCTCCCCGGCCCTTGCCGATCAGGCGGTCCGCCAGTTCGACGCCAGAACCGGCACATGGACCGTGAAGCGGATCGATACCCGCAAGCTTTCGGGACGGCTGAGCGCCTCCCCGATCCCCGCGCAGACCGTCGCCTATGCCGGTGAATTCAAGCGCGGCACGATCATCGTGGATACGGGAAAGCGGCGGCTGCTCTATATCAATGGAGACGGCACTGCCCGCCAATATGCGATCGGCGTCGGCCGCGAGGGCTTCGCGTGGAAGGGCAAGCAGAAGATCAGCCGCAAGGCGGAATGGCCGAGCTGGACGCCCCCGGCGGAAATGGTGAGCCGCGAAGCCCGGAAGGGAAGGATTCTGCCGGCAACGATGGAAGGCGGACCTGAAAACCCGCTCGGCGCACGCGCGCTCTATCTCGGCGATACGCTCTATCGCATCCACGGAACCAATGAGCCCTGGACCCTGGGCAAGGCCGTCTCTTCCGGCTGCATCCGCATGGCCAATGACGATGTCGTCGAGCTTTTCGACAGGGTCAGCGTCGGAAGCCTCGTCGTCGTCCGGTAAGCCCAAGGGAAAATGTGGCGGAATCGCCACATGGTTGCATATAATATTGCTTGTTAAGGATGTTTGCGAATCGTCCGATTGCTGCACGCCTCGCGACGTGCCTAAGAATGAGTGAAGGAAGTGAACCTGCGCTGCCGATTGGGCGTCGGCGCGGTTCATATGGGGTCGGGGGCAATAATGCACAGGTCGTTTCTAGGCGCCATTTCGGCTGCTCTGTTGGTAGGGGCGGCCTTTGTGCCGGTCAATGCGCATGCGCTGACCCTGAAGGAAGCGATGGCGGTTACGCTGGAATCCAACCCTGAGATCGGTCAGGCGCTGGAAAACCGGGAAGCCATCGAGTTCGAGCTTCGCCAGGCGCGCGGCCTCTACCTGCCGAGTGTCGATCTGGAAGCGGGTGCCGGCATCGAGAGGCTCGACAATAATTCCCGACGCCTCACCAGCATCGAGGATGATCCGCTCTACCCCGCCGATGTCGGCCTCTCCGTCACGCAGAAGCTCTTTGACGGCGGCGGTCGCCGGGCGGAGCTGGAGCGTCAGGCCGCCCGCGTGGATAGCGCCTCGTTCCGTGTGCTGGAGCGTTCCGAGACGATCGCGCTGCAGGTCGTGCGCGAATATCTCGAGATCATGCTCCAGGGCGAGATCGTCCAGGAATCGCGCCGCAACGCGGCCGTCCATCAGCAGATGCTCGGCGATATCAGTTCACTGATCTCCGGCGGCACGTTGACGGATGCCGACCGCCAGCAGGCACAGGAGCGGCTGCTTGCCGCCAAGGCCCGCCAAAAGGAAGCCGAAGAAGAGCTGGAATCGGCGAAGATTCGCTTCCAGCGGCTCGTCGGCAAGCCGTTCTCCAATCCCACCATGCCGGGCTCCATGGCTGCGGCCCTGCCCAAGTCGCTCGACGAGGCCATCGGCCTCGCCCGCACCAACAATGCGCGCATCAAGGTCGCCAACTCCGATATCGACGCGGCGGACGCCATGGTGAAGGGCGCCCGCTCCGACATGTTCCCGACGGTCTCGCTCGAAGGCCGCGCCCGCACGGGCATGGACATCGATGGAAACGACGGCCGCAGCACCAGCCTTCAGGCGCGCGTCGTGGCGAGATGGAACCTCTATCGCGGCGGCATCGACATCGCCAACGAGCAGGAACAGATTCGCCGTGCCAGCGAGCAGCGCCTCGTACTGCACCAGAGCTACCGCGAAGTGGAAGAGGCCGTCCGCGTCTCCTGGGATCGCCGCATCCGCCAGACGGAACTTGCCGCCACCTTGAAGCAGCAGGCGGGCGTCAACGGCAACCTCGTGGAATCCTATCGCGAACAGCTCGCGGTCGGCCGGCGCTCGCTGCTCGACGTGCTCGGCGCGCAGAACTCGCGCTATACCGTCAACGTCCTGTCGCGCACGGCCGTTTATGCCGCCCGTTTTGCCGAATACCGCATCCTCGCGGCCAGCGGCATGCTGCTCAGCAGCATGAACCTGACGCCGGCGAAGCAGTCGGATGCCTATGCCCGCGCGGAATTCCATGTACCGGAAACGGCGCCGACGGAAACCTACCGCCGCATGCCCTCACGGCAAGTGAACGACCTGCCGATGGACCTGCTGGCCAACATGAAGTAACGAGCGGAAAGCAATACGCATGCTCTGTCGCGGACCGATTGGCTTGAGCGGGAGCGATATCTCGCTCTTCGCGACAGGCACGACGCCGTCGTCCTTTCGCGGGCGATGGCCGTGACGCTGGCCGCCGAAACGGCCGGCATTGTACATCCCGCTCCTGAGCCGGCCTCGATCGGCGGAGAAACCTTCAGGACAGCCTTTCAGCGGGTCGCCGTCTTTCTCGGCCGGCCGGGGTCTGAAGTCGTCCTTTTTTCGGGCGTGCCCTTCGACGAGCCCATGCCGTCGCTGGAGGACGTCCAGCGTTTGAGCGACCGGGTCGGCCTCGATGTACGCGCCTTCGGCTGGCGCGATCTCGCCGCCGGCAATTTCGACCTGCCCGCCATCATCCTTTTCAACGACGGATCCGCAGTCTCGCTGCTGGAAATCCACGGGGCGGGCAATACGTCCTATGTCGAGGCCATGCGCAGCCAGTTGCAAGGCCGCCTGCCCGCCAGGGAAAGCATCCGGGCAGTGCTGGCCTTCAGCACGGTCAGCGCGGATACGATGAAATCCGCCATCGAAGGCAGGGACGGCACAATCGTGCGCCAGCACTGGCTGGTAAGCGCGCTCGTTCCGTTCTGGCGCTCCTATGCGCAGGTCGCCGTCGCCGCCCTGTTCATCAATCTGCTGGCGCTCACCTCGCCGCTCTTCACGATGAACGTCTACGACCGCATCCTGCCGAACGACGCCAAGGCGACGCTCTGGGTGCTGGCGCTCGGCGTCTCGGGCGCGATCCTCTTCGACCTCGTGCTGAAGACCGCCCGGTCCGCGCTGATCGACTATGCCGGCCGCCGCGCCGACCTCAAGCTTTCCTATCTGCTCTTCGAGAAGGTGCTCAACGCCAGCATGTCGGCACGGCCCATGCAGACCGGCGAATATGCAAGCCGCATCACGCAATACGAGTTCGTCCGCGAATTCTTCACCTCCAACACGATCAGCGTGCTCATCGATACGGTCTTCGTCTTCGTCTTCCTGATCGTCATCTATCTGGTGTCGGGCTGGATCGTCATCGTTCCGGCCGGCGCCTTCCTCCTGGCGCTGGCGATCGGCCTCATCGCACAGCACCGGATCGGCCGGCGGGTCGCGGCCGCCACGAATGAATCCTCGATGAAGCAATCGCTGCTCGTCGAGACGATCTCGACCATCGAGACCGTCAAGTCGCTGAAGGCGGAGCGCAACCTGCTGCGCAAATGGCACGAGCTCTCCAAGAAGGCGGCGCTGACCTCGGAGGAGATCAAGCAGCTTTCCTCCTCGGCGGCCAACTGGACGCAGTTCGTCTCGCAGCTCGTCTCGGTGGTCATCATCCTCGCCGGCGCCTACCAGTTCTCGCAGGGCAAGATGTCGTCGGGCGCCATCATCGCGGCGGTCATGCTGTCCGGCCGGGCCGTCGCGCCCATGGGGCAGATCGCCATGACGCTCGCGCGCCTGCGCCAGGCGCTGCTGTCGCTGCGCATCCTCAATTCGATCATGGAGATGCCCGAGGACCTGCCGAGCGCCACCGGCTTCGTGAACCGCGATATCGCCAAGGGCGGCTTTGCCTTCAATCAGGTGGAATTCTCCTATCCGGGATCCGACCAGAAGGTGCTGAATGGCCTCACCTTCACTGTCCGGCCAGGCGAACGCGTCGGCGTGATCGGCCGCATCGGCTCGGGCAAGACGACCATCGGCCGCCTGCTCGGCGCGCTGTATCCCCCGACCGGCGGCAGCCTGATGATCGACGGCATCGACATCCGCCAGTATCACCCGGCGGTGGTGCGCACGGCGGTCGCCGTCGCCTCGCAGTCGGCGGACCTGTTCTCCGGCTCGGTGAAGGAAAACCTCCTGATGGCCAATCCGGAGGCGAGCGACGCCGATATCATCGAGGTCGCGCGCCGCACGGGCGTCGACGAATTCGTCTCCCGCCATCCCCGCGGCTACGACATGCCGGTCGGCGAGCGCGGCGGCAATCTCTCCGGCGGCCAGCGGCAAGCGGTGGCCATCGCCCGCCTGCTGCTCGCCCAGCCGAAGATCATCTTCCTCGACGAGCCTTCGGGCGCGATGGACCTTGCCTCGGAGCGCCGGCTGATCACCAACCTGTCCACCGCCTTCGGTCCGGAAACGACCATCGTCATCTCCACCCATCGCTACAGCATGCTCGAGCTGGTCGACCGGCTGATCGTCCTCGAGGCCGGCCGCGTCATCGCCGACGGGCCGAAGGGCGCGGTCATCGAGGAGCTGCAGAAGAAAGCGGGACGGCCTTCATGACGGATTCCCCTCCCTTCTGGGCGCGGATGAGCCTCGTCTCCGTTGGCCTCCTGATCGTGTTCTTCGTCGTCTGGGCGGCGATCACCGAAGTGGACGAGATCGCCCGCGGACAGGGCAAGGTCGTTCCCGTCTCCCGCACGCAGCTCATCCAGGCGACGGAAGCAAGCGTGGTGCAGGAAATCGCCGTGAAGCTCGGCCAGATCGTCAAGAAGGGCGATCTCATCGTCCGGCTCGACGATACGGCCACGACCTCGACGCTCGGCGAACTCGAAGCGCGCGCCCGGGCCTTGCGCGTGCAGATCGCCCGCCTCGAGATGGAGCAGGCCGGCGACATGCTCTCGCCGATGACCTGCCCGCCGGAGGTCGCCAAATCGAGCCCGGAAATCTGCGCCAACGAGGCCCAGCTCCTGAAGGCCAGGCGCGATGCCTTCCAGAACAAGCTCTCGGTCCTGCAGGAGCGCCACCTGCAGCGGCGCAAGGAGCTTGACGAGGCGCTGGTGAATATCGACCGCCTCGAGAAGAATATCGCGGTCTCCGACAAGGAAGCCGATCTTCTGGAGCCACTGGTCAAGCGCAAGCTGGCGCCCCAGACCGATCTCCTGCGCGTGCAGAAGGAACTGACCGACTCGACCGGCCAGCTCAAGCTGCTCAAGGAATCGCTCGAGCGCATCCGCGCCGCCATCAAGGAAGCTTCGCTCCAGGTGGACGAGATCATGCTCGCCTTCCAGCAGGAGGCGCTGGCGGAAAAGACAAAGGCCCTTGCCGATCTTTCCGTCGTGACAGAAACGGTACGCGGCGCATCGGACCGGGTGCAGCGTACGGACCTGCGCTCGCCGGTGGACGGCGTTGTCAACCGGCTGGAGATCACCACGATCGGCGGGTATGTGCAGCCCGGCACGATCGTCGCCGAAGTCGTGCCCACGTCGGACACGCTGCTCGTGGAAGCCCACATATCGCCCAACGACATCGCCTTCATCCGGGCCGGCCAGCCGGCGCTGGTGAAGATCACCGCTTTCGACTTCTCCATCTATGGCGGCCTGCACGGCGAGGTGTCCAACGTTTCCGCCGACTCCATGTTCGACGAGAAGTCCAACGAGACCTACTATCTGGCGCAGGTGAAGACGGACAAATCCGAGATCGTCCGCAACGGCAAGTCCCATGCGATCATTCCCGGCATGGTCGCCTCCGTGGACATCATGACGGGCCGCAAGACCATCCTGCAATATCTGCTGAAGCCCATCAACAAGGCGCGCACCGAGGCCATGCAGGAACGGTAATCATGGCGCAACCTTCCGACAAGGTGGATGACCGCCCGCAGACACGGGATAGCGAGCTTGTCTTCCGCGTCGTGGAGGACGGCGGTATTCGTCGCGGCATTCGCCTGGAGGCGATCTATTGGCGGGTACTGCGGGAAATCGCGGAGCTCAGGCAGAAGAAGATCGGCGCGCTGGTCGGCGCCATCCTCGCGGAGGCGCCCGAAGAGGCCAACACGACGGCGTTCCTGCGGGTCTACTGCCTGCGCTCGGCGCTCGATATGCTCGCTTCCGAGCGGGAAGTCACCGATCCGTCCGGCATCGGCAATCTGGTGCGCGCGTCGCCCGCCCCGGCATTCGCCCTCGGGCTGGACAAGCGGCTCATCGCCTATAACCAATCTTTCCTGAACTATATCCAGGCCCGTTTTTCCCACGGGGAAACGGAACCGGTCAATCGCGATCTTCGCCTTGCGCTCGACGTGCAGCTTGCCGTCCTCGCAGCCAATCTGAAGGCGAATGGCAATCGGCCGCTTGAAGCGGGCTTCACCGTCGGGCTTGGGGGGCGTCGTCTCCGCGGTGTACTCAACGCCCTGCTGGCGCCGGCCGCAGGGCAGAGCATCATGCTCTGCTACGTGCTGCCCTGACCGGGCGGCAGCCTTTCATCGTCAAAACGCCGGAATACCTTCGCCCGGCTGCACCGCGTCGAGCGAGGCAGGGCGTTTCTGCATGGCGAATTCCGAGCCGCGCTTGTAGCCATGGACATAGGCACGCTCGGTTCCGAGCGAATAGAGCGCCTGATAGTCCGGCAGTTGCCGATCCGTCAGAACCGCATCGCGCATGTTGTCGAGCACGTAGTTCTTGCCGTCGATCGCGACCGTCAGGACGGCGTGGTAGAAGTTGCGCCGCGTTTCCCGCAGGACGACCAGCGTCATGCTTTCGGCCTCGATGCCCGCCTGGCGCAAGGCGGCAAGCTTGAGGATCGCATAGTCCTCGCAGTCACCCTTGCCCAGAGCGAGGATTTCGGCCGGCGTCGCCCAATAGTCGAGTTCGCCGTGCGCATCGACGTCCTTGGTATAGCGGACAAGCCGGTTGACAGAGACATTGAGCGCCTCGATCTTGCGCAAAAGCGGCTCATCGGCCGCGGCGTCGATCGTTTCACGCAGCATCTTCAGGCGGGTCCGGCACGTCGCCTGCTCGCCGCAATCCTCCGGCGAAAGGCCAGCCGCGGCGGCTTCGATCTCCTTCCAGCGCACCAGGGCGCCGGGTTTGAAGGGAAAGGCCACCGAGCCGAAAAGGCCCGAGGACACGGTGCCGGTCATCGTCATGTCAAGACCGAGATCATCTGCCGCGATGACGGCCGGCCCCTGCCGGAATGCCCGGTCCGCATCCGCCTCACCATTCGTGATGCCATTCGCAAACAGGAACCCGCCCAACAGGATGCCACTCATCACTGCCAGATAATGCCGTCCTGCCGGGGATGCCTGTCTTCTTGCCATCGGATAACCCTCCAAGGTTGAGGGCAAATCTATCCGGCCGAATTGTATATCCCGCTAAAATACACGGTGAACGCGCGATGTATTTCGAAATGCAACTTAATTCAATTTGGAAAATGCAAGGTAACGTTACGCTAACCATAGAAGGCACAGCGCCGATATCGAGGCCGTAGTCGGCTGGGGTCTGACGTGGACAACGCCAAAAGCCCCGAGACATCTCTGTCATCGGGGCTTTTTTGATTTGGCTGCGGGGGCCTGAAATCACGGAGACTTGTCGTTTCCTTGGAATAGCACAACCGCGCAGATTTTGTGGTCAACGTCAGATTCCCGAAATTCCATTATTACTCTTTCATCATGTGTGATGGCTTTCTATGGCCGGTTCGACCGTAGACTTCATCCGGCACCAAAGAAGGGTCATTATAGACCCACCATGTGCAGTAAAGCCGCCGGTCGCTCCCATTCTCATAGGGCGGCTCCACTTCACGGGCGGGATAGCCGAGCCGCTGGATGGGGTTGACCTCGCTGAGGACACAGCAATGGGCGCAATAAAGGCAGACCCCTTTCAGGTTCCATGCCCAGTCGTGCGGTTCTGTCGTCACAGGATAGCGCCCATAGGTCTCACCCGTGACGTTCCGGCCACCCGAGCCGCAGGGCGCGAAGCGAAAGCCGATCCTGTCCTTCTCCCGCACCAGTTCGACGGTTCCGCGCCGGCCTGGGCCGGACAGATGGCCGCGCAAAGCCTCGGCAGTGATGTAGAGCAGGGCTTCGGCCGAGCGTTTCCAGGGCGTGTGGTCGATATTGTAGCGCTCATAGCCGGCGCTCATGTCGGCCATCAGCATCTGCCAGAGCGCTCCGATCCGCTCCTCCCCAAGGTGGTGGGCGACAAGGCCGACCATGCCCTGCGTCCAGTCGCAGAGCCGGTCGTGCAGGTCGAGCCAGGCCAAACGCACGGCTTCGATGGCCGGAACCGCCGCTTCCGCTTCGCCCGCCATACACAGGTCGGCAGCTTCTTCCGCCAGAACGCCGATATCCCGCCATTCCCGCTCCGGCTCGAAGGGGCCGGTTCGCCCCTCCGTCACACGCGCAACGAGCGCCGTCTCTTCCGCCGTCACCATCCGTTCCTCGACACCCGATTCCAGCAGATAGAGCCGCGTGCGCTCGCGCCATTGCGTGAAAAGTTCGAAGGCCTCTTGCGCCTCCGTCACGCTATAGCGGGCAAGCCGAGCTGCCTCGTACCGGCGCCCCTGTCGCACGGCGTCCGTTGCCATGTCATAGGTGGAGCGACACTGTTCGTCCCAGCTTCCTATACGGACATCCTGTCCGACGCCGGGATGAAAAACCACAGGATCATCCGCCCCGACGCCGGTCAGCGCCAGAAAGCGCCGCAGCAGCGGCAAACCGGCAGGAGCTTCCCCGATAGCGGCGCGGAGAGCGTTCACGTCGATTCCGGCCGTGGCAAGCGACTCACCGAGCGCATCGACGAGTGCGTGCATGAAGGCCGCGTCGAATTCCGGGTGGAATTGCACGCCCCAGGCCTTTTCGCTGTAACGCACCGCCTGATAGGCCTCCAGCGCGCTTTCGGCCAGCACCGTCGCGCCCGGCGGCAAGGCGAGCACACTCTCGTAATGGTGGGCGTTGAACTTCGCCCGCGCTGGCAAGTCCGCAAACAGCGGATCCGCCCCGCCCTCATAGGCGAAGGCAACCTCGACGGTCCCCGCTTCCGGACCCTTCGGATTGGGCCCGACCGTGCCGCCGAGCGCATGAGCAAGAAGCTGATGGCCAAAACAGACACCGAGAACGGGCACGCCGGAGAGAACCGCCCCCCGCAGCCAGTCTGCCGTTGCCTCCATCCAGGGCTCGCGGGCGCTGACCATGGCCGGCGAGCCGGTGACCAACACCCCGCCGAATGCATCGGGCGGGTCGGACAGGACTTCCCCGGCATGGACGGCGACGACGTACAGACGTTCCGGCGGCAGGCCAAGCGCCCGTGCGAATATGGCGTCGAGATCGCCGAACGCAGCAGCGACGGAAGGCAGACGTTCGACGATGCTGCCCGTCTTGACGATCAGAAGGCGCTTTTCCTGCGGGCCGCTCATCGCCCTTCGCTCCGGATGAATTCTGCCACCCGCTCGCCAATCATGATGGCCGGCGCATTGGTGTTGCCGCTGGTGATCTGCGGCATGATCGATACATCCGCGACGCGCAGGCCCTCGACGCCACGCACCCGCAGATGCGGATCGACCACCGACGTCGCATCCTGGCCCATCCGGCAACTCGCCGAAGGGTGGCACATATTGACAGCGCGCCGGCGAATATAATCCGCCCAGTCCGCGTCGCTCTGGACGTCGACGCCGGGCGAGACCTCGCGCACCACGCGGTCGCGGATAGGCGCGCTGGCGTAGATATCGCGCACCGCCCGGCAAGCGTTTGCGAGCGTTCGCACATCGTCGTCGTTCGCAAGGAGATTGTAGTTGATCACCGGCACGTCGAAAGGATCGGACGAGCGCAGCCGCACGCTGCCCCGCCCGGTCGGGCGGCAAAGGCTGACCCCGGCGCTGACGGACGATTCCTTCAGGAACTTCACGCCGTGATCGAGCACCACATAGCCGGCCGGCATGAAGCTCGTCTGGAAATCCGCGCCGCCGCCCGGCGTCGTCGAACCGTAAAGCGTCACATGGCACATGCCGGATGCCGCCGGTCCCGTCCGGTCCCACATCCATCGCGCGCCCGCTTTCAGGATGCCGGCAAGCCCCAGCGTGTCGTTCCACGTCTTCTCGCCCACCTCCACGCTCATCCAGACGCAGGGATGGTCCTGCAATCCCTCGCCGACGGCCGGCAGGTCGACAGCGGGCTCTATGCCCACGGCGCGCAGATGATCGGCCGGACCGATGCCGGACAGCATCAGCAATTGCGGCGAATTGATTCCGCCGGCCGACAGGATCACCTCTTCGTCGGCGTGGACCGTCTCCACACGCCCCGAGCGGACATAGCGGACACCTCGCACTCGCCCCTTCTCGATGATCAGCTTCGTCGCCGTGCTGTTCGTCAGGATCGTCAGATTGGGGCGGCGGCGCGCCGGGTTGAGATAGGTGCGGGCCGTGCTCAGTCGCCAGCCGCGCCCGGCGCTGGTCGGGCACGGCATGGCGCCAACCCCGGTCTTCAGGAGGTCCGTGCTGTTTTCCGGCAGGCCTGCCGTATGGGCGCTCTGGAGGAATTTCCGCGCGATCGGATGCATCGGCGCCGGCGGCTCGACACGAATGGCCTCATCGACCTTCAGGTAAGCGGCGTTGACGGCTGCAAGGCTCCAGTCGGGGCCCGCCGCCGCTTCCCATGCGTCGTAGTCGGCCTTCAACCCCTTGACGAAGACCATGCCGTTGATCGAGCTGCCACCGCCAAGACCGCGACCGCCAGTCAGCGTCTCGCGTCGCCCATTGCGCGTGGGATCGGGCTCGATCTCCTGTAGCCAGTGATAGCGCGGGCTGCCCTTCACGAAATAGATGCCGTTGGGGATCTGCAGGAAGGGCGCCATGCCACCCCCGCCCGCTTCAAGAAGAAGAACGGAAACGGCCGGGTCTTCCGACAGGCGCGCCGCCGCGACCGCCCCGGCCGAGCCACCGCCGACGATGACATAATCATAGGATTTCATGGATTGCCTCCGCATATCGGTTTCGGCGCCGCCGGCCGGCGTCCCGCGAAACGGATTGCTGTTGGTTGCTTCGGATGGAAGGGACCTGGCCCCTTCATTGCAGCTTGGCCGTGAGCCCCCCATCCACGACGAGGTCCGTCGCGGTGACGAAGGAGGCGTCATCGGAAAGGAGAAACATGCAGGCCTGGGCGATATCGTCCGGGCGGCCGATCATCGGCAGCGGCGTGCGCTTGTTCATTGCCTCCACCCGATCCGGATCGGCATAGATGCCGCCCGTCATCGGCGTCCAGACGGAACCGGGGCAGACGGTGTTGGAGCGGATACCCTGGCGACCGTAGGTCAGCGCGAGGCTGCGCGAAACGGCGATCAGCGCCGCCTTCGACGTCAGGTAACCGTCGCTGGGGCCGGCCTCCAGATGATTGTCCACGCTGCGAAGGCCGACAATGCTGGCGACATGCACCATGCTGCCGCTGCCCTTGCGGGCCATCAGCGGCACGGCCAGACGCGCGGCATGGATGGCCCCCACAAGGTTGATCCGCATCGTCCTGTCCCAGACGTCGAGGTCCATATCGACCACTGAGCCGTCGTCATTCCAGAAGAAGATGCCGGCAGCGTTGACGAGGAAGTCGAGTCCCGTTTCCGCGAACGAACTGAAAGACGCGGCAAGCTGGCCGGCATCCGTGATATCCCCCTGGACATAGGCGACACTGCCCGGTCCAGACGGGAAGTCCGTCGGGTCCTGCTTGATGTCGAAGGCGACGACACGCGCTCCCGCCCGCACCAGATGGCAGACGATCGCATGGCCTATTCCTCCGCCGGCGCCCGTCACATAGGCGTGCGTGCCGGAAAAATCGTGTTTCGTCGCGGTCATAGGTCGGCCTCGCCCTTTGTGGTGTAGGCCGAGGTGATCCCGCCGTCTGCAAGAAGAACCTGGCCGGTGATGTAGGAGGATTCATCGCTGAGAAGGAACGCCGCCACGGTGGCGATCTCTTCGCATTGCCCGAAGCGCCGCATCGGCAGGTGTGGCATCCGCGTTTCCATGAAACCCGGATAACGATCCTGCAGGGACTGATAGAGCTCCGTCACGACCGGACCCGGCGAGACCGCGTTGACCCGAATGCCACGTGGGGCCAGCTCGATCGCCATTTCCCGCGACATGGCGACGACGCCGCCTTTGGCGGCGCAATAGGCGATTTGCGCATGGGCCGAGCCGATATGCGCGACCATGGCAGCATTGTTGAGAATGGTCGCGCCTGGCCGCTTCGCCATATGCGGAACTGCCGCGCGACTCATCAGGAAGATAGACGTGAGATTGAGGGCGAGCGTGGCGTTCCACGTCACCACCTCGGTCTCCAGAAGGCCGGCATCTCCCTGAAGACAGGAGCCGGCATTGTTGAAGAGTCCATCCAGCCTGCCGAAGCGCGACATGGCAAAATCGACCGCCGCGTGGCAATCGGCCTCCTTTGCAACGTCTGCGCTGAAGTAAGCGGCATTTCCGCCGGCGGCGTTGATCTCCGCCGTCAGCGCTTCCAGCGGGTCGGTCGCTCGCGCCACGAGCACGAGTGCGCAGCCCTCTGCCGCAAACTGCCGGGCGCTGGCCGCGCCGATGCCTTTGCTGGCACCGGTGATCAGAATGGTGCGGTCTTTCAATCTCACATCAATGCTCCGATAGGATGGGGCCTGGCCGTCATGACACGATATATCCATATTAGAAAACATTTTTCGTATTTGACAATAGTTTTCGTTTGCCGCATCTGTATGAGGGACGATGGGCGAAGGGCAAGAGAGACGAAGGAGGGTCGACCTTGGGACAACCTGAAGCATCCCGCGCCGCGGCAATCGCGGCCGCGAGGGGGGAAATCGGCAAGCGGGGCCTCAAGCAGGTCACGGTCGCTCATTTCGATACGAACGCCACGCTACGCGGCAAGCTGATCTCGGCTGACAGTTTCCTTGCCGCCCTCGAAGGAGGCACCGGCCTCCCCGCGGTGTTCACGGCCGTCGATTACAAGGAGGCCGTCGTGCCCGGCCTGCCGGTTACGGACGCGGGATCCGGCTATCGGAACAGCTCGGTCCAGATCGATCCCCTCTCCATGCGCGTGTTTCCGCATGGCGCGCGCAAGGACGACCTCCTCTTCCTTCTGCAATTCGACGACGACAGCCGCCAATATTGCCCGCGGGCGATCCTGACCAAGGCACTCGAAGATTTCCGCGGTCTCGGCCTCGATATCTACAGCGCCTTCGAATACGAGTTCTCCGTACTCGACGAAACTCCGGCCACTGCCCTCACCAAGAGCGCCGATGCCCTGGTTCCCTTCGAGGACAATCCGGTTTTCGGATCGATCGTGCAGCAGGTCTGCAATGGCGAGTTCTATCACGAGCTCAGCGAAGTTGCCGACACGATGGGCTTCCCGCTCGACGCCTTGCACAAGGAGCTCGGAGCCGGCCTGCTGGAAGTCGCGCTGAAGCCGAGCGTTGGCCTGCGCAGCGCGGACAACGCAGCCCTGTTCAAGACGATGGCGAAGGCAGTCGCCAAGCGCAGGGGCCTGACGGCCACCTTCATGGCCAAGCTGAAGATGTCGCTTCAAGGCCACGGCGGCCACGTCCACCTGTCCTTCCGCGATATCGGAACAGGCAAGGCCGCCTTCGCCGATCCGGACGGCCAGTTCGGCATGAGCGCACGCGCCCGCCACTTCGTCGCGGGTCTCCAGCGCTACCTGCCGGAGCTTGCTCTCATGGCGCTGCCAAACATCAACTCCTACCGCCGGCTCATTCCCAATGCCTGGGCGCCGGTCTATCCCAATTGGGGCTTTGAAAACCGTACCTGCGCACTGCGCGTCGTGGGCACAAGCCCTGCTTCAAAGCGCGTGGAGATCCGCCTTGCCGGCGCCGATGCCAATCCATATCTGGCGCTCGCCGCCTTCATCACGGCGGGCCGTCTCGGTATCGAGCAGGCCCTGGAGCCGTCCGAACCCTGCGCACAGAACGGTTGGGACGAGGCCTCGGTGCGGGACCTGCGCCGCTTCCCCTCCTCCTTGCCCGAAGCAACGGAAACCTTCGCGGCCTCGGAGGTCGCCCGCGCGCAGTTCGGCGAAACCTTCCTCATCCATTACGCCGGCATCAAACGGGCGCAGAGCGAAGACTTCGCCCGCACGATCACGGACTGGGAAATCCGCAATCTCCTGATCTCCTCCTGAGGCAACCGCAAGCGAGACCCCATGGCACAGACCTTCAACGTCATAACCCCGGTCGACGGAAGCATCTACATGCAACGTCGCTTCGCAACGGCAGATGAAATCGCGGCGGCGGTGCGCAAGGCCAGGCAGGCGCAGCGCGAATGGAGCCGTGTATCCCTTCAAGAGCGAATGGGGAAATGCCAGAAGGCCGTCGATATCCTCGTGTCGCGCGCCGACATGCTCGGCGAAGAGGTCGCCTGGCAGATCGGCCGGCCGCTGCATGTCGCGGCTGCGGAGATCAGCTCCGGCTACCAGCGCCGCGCTCGTCATTTCATCTCGCTTGCCGATCCGATCATCGCCGAACGCCCTTTGGACGGTGCCGATGGCGTGCGCCGCTTTGTCCGCCATGAACCGCTTGGCGTAGTGCTCTCCATCATCGCCTGGAACTATCCCTTCGCCTCGGCGACGCTCGCGGCGCTCTATCCGATCGTCGCCGGCAATGCCGTGATCATCAAGCACTCGCCGCAATGCCCGGCCGCCGCCGAGCGCCTTGCCGACGCTTTTATCGAGGCGGGCTTGCCGGAAGGCACCGTGCAGGCGCTGCATATGGCAAATCCCGACGCGGCCGCCCTTATCGGCTCCGGCGATATTCAGCATGTCGAATTCATCGGGTCCAATGCTGGCGGAATGGCGGTGCATGCCGCCGGTGCCCAGGCGATGGTCAGCTATTCGCTGGAACTCGGCGGCAAGGATCCGGGCTATGTCCGCCCCGACGCCGATATCGACGCCACCGCCGCGGCGATGGCTTTCGGCTTCAGCGACAATTCCGGCCAGTCCTGCTGCTCCCTCGAACGCATCTATGTCCACGAGCGCGTCTATGACGGCTTCCTGGAAGCGCTGCGCGTCCATTCAGCGAAGATCACGCTTGGCCATCCTATCGAAGAGCAGCCGGATATCGGCCCCGTCGTCAGCGCGGCGGCGGCCGACCGGATCCGCGCGCAGGTCACCGATGCGGTGACAAAGGGCGGCAAGCTACTCCTGCCGGAAAACCGCTTCGCCATCGCCCGCCCGGGCACCGCCTATGTCGAGCCGCAGGTCGTCTACGACGCCGACCACACGATGGACATCGCCGTGGCGGAGACCTTCGGCCCCCTCGTCTCGGTCACCAAGGTCGCCAGCGACGAGGAGGCGGTGCGGCTGATGAACGATTCCGACTATGCGCTTACCGCCTCCGTTTGGACGAAGGACGTGGAGGCCGCCATGCGTATCGGCGAGCAGGTCCCATCCGGCACCTGGCTGATGAATCGGTGCGACCACAGCGACATCAACCTGCCATGGGGTGGACGCAAGAGCTCGGGGCTCGGCTATGTGGGCGCCGATCTCGGCTATCTGCGCGTAACGACCCCGCGCGGCTACCACCTGAACACCGGCTTCAATGCCGGCTGAACGCCCCAAACGAGATTGCGGAACCGCCATGCCGGAAACCTTCTACACCCAGCTCGCCACCACCCTCGATGACATAGAGGCGAAAGGCCTTACCAAGAGGGAGCGGCTCCTCGCCTCGCCGCAGGGCGGCCGCATTACCGTGGGGACACCGGGAGAAACCCGCAAGGTCCTCAACATGTGCGCCAACAACTATCTCGGCCTCGCCGCCCATCCCGCGCTTGTGGCCGCAGCACGGGAAAGCCTTGACCAGCGAGGCTACGGCATGGCCTCCGTCCGTTTCATCTGCGGGACGATGGACATTCATCGCACATTGGAGGAGCGGCTTTCCCGCTTCCTCGGTTACGATGACGCCCTCCTCTACACTTCATGCTTCGATGCGAATGGCGGCCTGTTCGAGCCTTTGCTCGACGAGAACGACGCCATCATCTCCGATGCTCTCAATCATGCCTCGATCATCGACGGCATCCGCCTTTGCAAGGCCAAGCGCTATGTCTACGCCAATTCCGACATGACGCAGCTGCGCGAAAGGCTGCAGGAGGCCCGCGGCAAGGGCGCACGCACCATCATGATCGCAACCGACGGCGTGTTCTCGATGGACGGCTATCTTGCGCGTCTGCCGGAAATATCGGCGCTCGCCCGGGAATTCGATGCCCTCGTCATGGTCGACGACAGCCATGCGACCGGCTTCGTTGGCCCGAAGGGCAAGGGTACGCCGGCGCATTTCGGCGTCGAGGTCGATATCCTCACCGGCACGCTCGGCAAGGCGCTGGGTGGAGCCGTCGGCGGTTACGTGGCGGCCCGCAAGCCGGTGATCGATCTTCTGCGCCAGCGGTCGCGGCCATATCTCTTCTCCAATTCCCTGCCGCCCGCGGTGGTGTGCGCAGCACTCGCAGCCCTCGACCTCGTGGAGCAGGGCGACGACCTGCGCAGGAACCTGTTTTCCAATGCCGCGCACTGGCGCACGGGCCTCGAACGCCTCGGCTTCGACGTTCTGCCCGGCGAACACCCGATCATTCCCGTCATGCTGGGCGATGCCGCGCTCAGCCAACGCATGGCAGCCGACCTCTATACCCGAGGCGTCTATGTCAGTGGCTTCTTCTATCCGGTCGTGGCCATGGGCAAGGCCCGCATCCGTACACAGATGAACGCCCTTCACACCCACGCGGATCTCGACTTCGCACTCGACGCTTTCGACGCGGCACGCCGCGCGGTCGCTTAGCAATACCAGGAGGACCACAGATGAATCGTTTATCCGGCAAGGTCGCAATCGTCGTGGGAGCCGGTGTCTCCGGCCAGGGATGGGGCAACGGCAACGCAACGGCCGTGGAGTTCGCCCGGGAGGGCGCCAAGGTCGTGGCCGTCGATCATGATCTTGTGCGAGCGCAGCAGACCAGGGACGCAATCCTGGCGGAGGGAGGCACGGCCATCGCGCTGCAATGCGATGTGACCTCATCCGAACAGGTTGCCAGGATGGTCGCCACGGCCAAGGAAACCTATGGCCGTATCGACATCCTGCACAACAATGTCGGGATCGTCGTCGTGGGTGGCGTGGTCGACATGCCGGAGGAAGTCTGGGATCGTGTCGTGGACACCAACCTCAAGGGCATGTTCCTGACGTGTAAATATACGATCCCGGTCATGCTGGAAAATGGCGGCGGATCGATCGTCAACGTTTCCTCCACTTCCGGCATCCGCTGGCAGGGCACGCCCTACATCTCCTACGCAGCGTCAAAATCCGGCATTTTGCAATTCACCAGATCCATCGCCATGGAATTCGCTGAGCGCGGAATCCGGGCCAATGTTCTCCTGCCCGGCATGATCGACACGCCGCTGGTGCGCAACTCCCTTTCCGACGAAGGATATGAAGCCGTGAAGAGGGCCCGCGACGCTGCCTGCCCGATGAAGCGGATGGGCACTCCCTTCGAGGTCGCCAAGGCAGCGATCTTCCTCGCCTCCGACGAGGCGAGCTACGTCTCCGGCGCGGAGCTCGTGGTCGACGGCGCCCTGACATGCAAGATCTGACCGCCACGAAACAGCGGTGCCTCGGCATCATCGCAGGAGCGGGGCCGGATGCCGGCCTCGCTTTCTGGCGCAAGGTGCTCGCCGCCGAGAAGCGGCGCTTGGGCGAAGCCTATCGCGGCGATCTCGACGCACCCCGGATACGCATCGTCTCCGAACCGGAACTCGGCCATGTCATGCGCATGGCCGACCATCACGACTTGCTCGAGGCAAGCCTGAGCCGGCTACTCGGCGAACTCGCCCATAGCTGCGACCGGATCGTGCTCGCCTGCCACGCCCTCCAGTCCATGGCCGAGAAGGCCGCCGGCGCGATGGCCGGCGACCGGTTCGTCTCACTGCCCGCGCTCGTCCGTAATCACTTGCAGGATACGAGGCTCGATCGCGTCGGTCTTATCGGCGCACCCTCCGTCACCGCCGACCGGACCGCCTCCCCCTACGGTTCGCTGTGGGACATCGCCAAGGTGGAGACGCCCGCCGATCCCGCCGCCGTGCTCGACCTCATCCTGACGGCGAAACGCATCGGCACCGCACATCCGGACATCGCCGCTCGACTTTCCACCGTAGTCGCCGGCTTCTCGGCCGATACGATTCTCCTGGCCTGCACGGACTTCAGCGACATCGCGCTGGATATTCCCGGCAAGCGGATCATCGACATCATGGACATTGCCGCGGAAGCAGTCGTCCAACCCGCCTGAGACGAACGAAAACTGCATGACGACGCACAAAGAACCCGCCGGTCATTCGACCGGCGGGTTCTTTGTGCGTGCCTCGGGAGGGAGGAAATCAGCGGATCGGCTGCGCCCGCGCGAGCACCAGGCCGCCGGGACGGAACAGAAGGAACCCGATGAGAATCATCAGGACGAGCGGGTCGCGGAAGATCAGCATCTTCGACGGCAGGACGGCCTGAAGCAGTATCTCCAGGAATCCGAGGAAGAAACCGCCTGCAACAGCCCCGACGAGGCTTCCCATTCCCCCGATGATCGTCGCGACGAAGGCCTTGACGAGCGGCGTGAAGCCGAGCGTCGGATCGACGGAACCGCGCTGGGCAAGCCAGAGGACGGCGGCGATGCCGGCAAGCAGGCCCGAGATCGCGAAGGCCCCGGCAAAAACGGCGTTGGCACGAATGCCCATCAGCCGCGCGACGTTGAAGTCCTCTGCGGAAGCCAGCAACGACAGGCCGAATTTCGTGCGATTGAGGAAGAGGTTGAGCAGGATGACCGAGCACAGGACGACCACGATCGAGACGATCTGGACGATGCCGATATAGACGCCGCCGATCGAGATCGCTCCGGTGAAGATATCCGGCATGACCACCGGCTTGCCGCGCGAGCCGAAGACGATCTGGAACAGGATCTGAAGTGCGCCGGACAAAGCGAAGCCCGTCACCAGCAATGTGGTGGGATCGGCACCCCGCAGCGGCCGGAAGGCGATGCGTTCCATCGCCACCGCCGCGCAGACCGCAGCGGCAAGCCCGACCAGCACCGCCACGCCGAACGGGCAACCGAGCGAAAGCGCGAAATAGATCGCATAGGCGCACACGGTCATGATTTCTCCGTGGGCGAAGTTGATGAAGCCGAAAAGGCTGAAAACGATGGCGAGGCCAAGAGCCAGCAGCGCATAGGTTCCACCAAGGCTGAGGGCATTGATCGTGTATTGAATGAAGAGTTCCATTGCGTTGCCGTCCTCAGGCGGATGTATCGGCGATCCCGAGATAGGAATGCCGGATGAGTTCGCTGTCGAGCATTTCCCGGGAAGTGCCCTCGGCAACGATGCGGCCGTTCTCGAGGACGCAGGCGCGGTCGGCGATGGAGAGCGACTGATAGACGTTCTGCTCCACCAGCAGGATCGTCAGACCACCGTCACGCAGCTTACAGATCAGCTCAAAATTCTCCTGAACGATCTTCGGCGCGATGCCCAGCGACGGCTCGTCGAGAAGCAGGACCGAGGGAGACGACATGAGGGCACGGGCGATGGCCAGCATCTGCTGCTCGCCGCCCGAAAGCGTCCCCGCAAGCTGTGCACGCCGCTCGGCAAGAATGGGGAACTGCTCGTAGAGACCATCCAGCACATCGGTCTGGCGCCAGGATTTCTTGGTCATGGCGCCGAGCAGCAGGTTCTTCTCGACCGTGAGCTTGGCGAAGACGCGCCGCCCCTCCGGCGAAAGGGTCATACCGCGCTTGACGATCTGCTCAGTGCTCTGCTTCTCCAGGGCTTCACCGGCCAGGGTCACCTGACCGGCCGCCTTGGGAATGAGCCCCATGATCGCATTGAGGGTGGAGGTCTTGCCGGCCCCGTTGGGGCCGAGAAGCGAGACGATCTCCCCCTTGCGGACCTCAAAACTGACACCCTTGACGGCCTCGATAGGCCCGTAGCGAACGGAAAGATTATCGATTTTCAGCATTGTTCCTCTCCGTCACGGTGTCGGAATATCCGCCGCGTCGGGTACGATGGATTTCTTGAAGACGCCCTTGCCGCCTTCGACCTCGAGCACATGCACGGGCCAGAGCGGCAGACGACCGCGTCCCTCATAGGTGATGGGTCCGCTCGGGCCGTCGAAACCCTTCGTCGCTTCGATAGCCTTGCGCAGGGCGTCAGGCTGCGTCGAACCGGCCCGCCGCGTCGCGTCGGCGATGACCTGCATCGCCGTATAGCCGACGATCCAGGCAGCGTTCTCCACATGCTCGGGATGCGCCTTTGCAAAACGGGCCTCGATCTGGCTGTACTTGCTGCCCTCCACCGGAACACGGTTCGTCAGCAGGATCGTGCCGTCGGCGATCGAACCCAATGCGAAGATCGTCGGTGTATCGATGGCATCGGCCCCGAGGATGCGGCTCTTGATGCCGGCCGCGCGGAGCTGGCGCAGCAGCGCAGGAAAATCCGGTTCGAAGGCCGCCGTCATGATGGCATCGGGCTCCTGAGGCAAGGCGCGAATCTCGGCGACGACGCTGCCGAAGTCGACCTGGTTGAAGTTGTATTCGCCCTCGCCGACGACGGTGCCACCCTTCTTCTGAAACACTTCGGCGAAGTAATCCGGCAGCTTCTCTGTATAGGCGTCGTCGGGCGATTTCAGCAGGTATACGTTCTCGATCCCAAGATCCTCGCGCGCATAGATTGCCAGCGCCGCGCCCATCAGATTGTCGCTGAAGTTCGACAGATACATCCAGTCGCCAACCTGCGGTGCGACGGAAGGCTGCGAGCCCGTACTGTTGAACATCAGCACGCCCTGCTTCTGGCCGGCGCGGCCGGCCGCGATGGTGCCGGACGAATCGGCGCTCATCATCAGCACGCTGATGCCCTGCCCGAGCAGGGCTTCCACCGACTTGACCGCCTCTGCGGAAGAAGAGGCCGCATCCCGCCCCTGGATCAGCTTGACTGGGATTTTCCCGTCGATTCCCCCGGCCGCGTTGATCTCCTCGGACGCGAAGGTGAAGCCGGCGGCAAAGGCAACGTCGAAGGCCGAGGCCCAGCCGGTCTGGGAATGGGCCATGCCGATCTTCAACTCGTCGGCAGCATGCGCTACCGGCGACATCACGCCCATGGCGAGGGCCATGCCCAGGCCGCCAAGCACGCTCCGGCGCGTCCATGACAGGAGGGTTCTAGGAGGTTTCGTTCGGGTCATGCCATGTCTCCTGAGCTGTTCGATGACGTCGTTTGCGAATGGCCGCCGCGCCGGTCCACCGGCACGGCGTGAGACGGTCAGGGCGCCGGGATATCGGCCGCGTCGGGAACGATCGTCTTCTTGTAGACGCCTTCTCCTCCCTCGATTTCCAGTACATGCACCGGCCAGACCGGCAGCCGGTTGCGGCCGGCATAGGTGATCGGACCGCCCGGACCGGCAAAGCCCTCTGTCTCCTCCAGCGCCTTTCGCAGGGCGGCCGGATCGGTCGCGCCCGCCCGCCGCGCGACATCCGCGATAACCTCCATGGCGGTATAGCCGACGATCCAGGCCGCGTTTTCCGCGTGTTCGGGGTAGACCTTCGCGAAGCGCCCCTCGATTTCCTTGTAGGTGCTGCCTTCCAGCGGCTGGCGGTTGGACAGGACGACCGTGCCATCGGCGATCGGCCCGAGCGAGAAGATCGTCGGCGTGTCGATGGCGTCGGCACCGAGGATGCGACTTTTGATGCCAGCCGCACGGAGCTGGCGCAGCAATGCGGGAAAGTCCGGCTCGAACGCCGCCGTCATGATGGCGTCGGGAGGCTCCGGCAGGGCGCGGATATCCGCTACGACGCTGCCGAAATCGACTTGATTGAAGTTGTATTCACCTTCGCCGACGATCGTGCCGCCCTTTTTCTGAAAGACGTCGGCGAAATAGTCCGGCAATTTTTCCGTATAGGCGTCGTCCGGCGATTTCAGCAGATAGACGCTCTCGATGCCGAGCTCGCGGGCATAGAGTGCCAGCACCGTACCCATCAGGTTGTCGCTGAAATTGGAAAGATACATCCAGTCGCCAACCTGACTGGTGACGGAGGGCGGAGAGCAGGTGCTACCGAACATCAGCACGCCCTGCGTCTGGCCAATACGGCCGGCGGCGATGGTGCCGGACGAATCGGCGCTGGTCATCAGGACCGAGACATTCTCCTTGAGCAATCCTTCGACGGACTTGACCGCTTCGGCGGAAGACGAGGCCGCATCGCGCCCCTGCACCAGCTTGACCGGCAGCTTGCCGTCGATGCCGCCCTTCTCGTTGATCTCCTGCGCGGCGAAGCTGAACCCCGCTGCGAACGCGCTGTCGAAGGAGGCGGCCCAGCCGGTATGCGAATGCGCCATGCCGATGCGTAACTCCTCGGCGGCAAGCGCCCGGGGGATACCCGGCAGGCCGGCAACGACGCCCGCCGCCAGAGCGAGGGCGACACCGCCGAGAAGCGCACGACGCGTACAGGACACGGTATTTCTGCTGTCAGACATTCCAATCCCCTATTGGTTCGCTTGGTAATTCGTTCCGAGATAGGCCTCGATGACCTTCGGATCCGCCTGGATGGCCTTCGGTTCACCTTCGGCAATCAACTCGCCCTTGTTCAGGACGAAGATGTAGTCGCACAGCCGCATGATGAGGTGCAGGTCGTGCTCCACGATGAGAATGCCGACGCCGAACCGGGTCCTGATCTTCAGGAGCAGTTCCAGCAATTCGACGGATTCCTTGCTGTTCATGCCGGCCGCCGGCTCGTCGAGCAGCAGATACCGGGGGCGCAGGGCAAGCGCGCGGGCGATCTCCAGCTTTCTCTGTCCGCCATAGGAGAGCGTTCCCGCCTTGAGGCCGGCCATGGCGCCGAGTCCCAGCTCATCCAGATAGGCCATGGCCTCCCGCTCCAGTGCAGCACCGGAAAGGCCGCGTGCGGAGGCCGCCACCATGACGTTCTCGTGCACGGTGAGATCCTTGAAGAGGCGGATGTTCTGGAAGGTCCGTGCCAGACCGGACAGCGCGATGTCGTCGACCGAGCGGCCGTCGAGCCGCGTCTTTCCCAGTTCGACCGTGCCTGCGGAGGGTCGGATCACGCCCGTGATGATGTTGATGAGTGTCGTCTTGCCTGCGCCGTTGGGGCCAATGAGACCGACCACCTCGCCGGGACGCACGCGCAGGGAAACATCCTTCAGCGCTTGCAGCCCGCCGAACCGAACGCCAACCGCAGCGACCGCAAGGACGGCCTCGTCCGCCGGTATCGCGGCGTGGCGCTCCTGCGGGCCGGCGGACGGGAACCGTCCGTCGATCAATCGCGCGAGCCGGGCGCTGTAGACTTCCCGGCTTCCCATCAGGCCGGCCGGCTTGCGGTACATGACGAAGAGGATGACGAGGCTGAGGAGGATCTGTGCGAGACCCCAGAGCGGGGGAACCTCAAAGCTGCCGAGCGTGATGCCCGCCTCGAAGGGGCGCACGAATTCCACCAGGAGCGAGATCAGCAGCGTACCGAAGACCGCACCCGAAATCGACCGGATGCCGCCGACGACCAGCATCGCAACCAGTGCGAACGTTTCCTGGAGGTAGAAATTGCGCGGAGAGAAAGCGCCGAGCGTATGAGCGAACAGCGCGCCGGAAAGCCCCATGACGACGGCGCTGAGCACCCAGCCTTGCAACAGGCGACGGTTGCCCCGCACGCCCATGGCCGTGGCAGCGAGCTCGGTCTCGCGCAGGGCACGCAATTGAAGGCCGGCCTTCGATTCCTTGAAGAGGAAGGCAACGGCGAGCGAAGCGAGCAGAAGACCGGTGACGAGCACGAGGTTCGTATCCTCCGGCACGCCGTAGAAGGCCTTGTTGCCATTGGTGAAATCCTTTGCACCGATCAGCACGAAATGGCTGATGACGAGAAGTCCGAAGGTCGCGACGACCGCCGAGGAATCCCGCAGGCGCGAAAGCGGCAGCCCGGTGATTATACCGAGCACCAGCGAAACGCCGACCGCCGCCGCGAGGCCGCCCCACAATCCGACATCGAGCGACAAGAGCGCTTCGGGCAGGTGCGGCAGAAACTGCGCCTTCAGATCGGGCGCGGTCGTGGCGAGCCCCGTGGCATAGGCACCGATGGAGAAGAAAGTGATATGGCCGACGGTCAGGATACCGGAATTTCCGGTGTAGACGGAGGTTCCCACGACCGCAATCATGTTGATCGCCACCAGCATGGCGATGCGCTCGAAATCCGCACCGAGCCAATGAACGCCGACGACGAGCACAACCAGCAGCGCTGACAGGATGAGGAAGGAGTTCGTCGCCGCCGCCACGCGCGAGGGGATGCCCCCGGCCACCCGCACATTCTGCGGGTTCAGCGCGTCGGCCGCCTCGGGAGTTCCGACCGATTTGATCGCCATTCGGCTTTCCTGCATCTTCCTGTCCTCTGTGGATTGCAATTCAGGACGCCCTCCGGCACCCCTTGTGGCTACCGCGAGCAGCATCGTCTTGCGCACCGCGGCGCGCATCGATCCATTTCCGGAATCATGTTCCTCCTCCTGCAGCCGATGCCGGCGGCCTCCATGCGAAGTGCCAGACGTGCGGCCTACGGCACACCGATCTCGGTTCCGGTCGATCCTTCAGCGGTCGTTACCGGAGAACCCCTTTTCTTATTTTCAGCAAACATGCTTATTTTGATAAATCATGTCAATATAGAAAAGTTATTTTCAATTTAGGAAAAAAGTGTCGGCAATGAATACGAATGCCGGCGCAAACGCGCGCATTCCGGACTTTTCAGAATGAAAATCATTGTAAGACAGGACGATGGGCGCCCACCATCGACGCTGGATGGAAAGAGTCGGCAACTCCCGGGCGAAGAGGCGGAGTTAGAGGCCGGGCGCAACCGGGCAACCGATCACCAGGGGTTCGTTTCGAACGGCCATTTGCGACGATCGATCTTCTCATAGTCAATCTGAAGCGGATCGGGACTGAGCGCGCCCGGGCCGGCGCAATACAGTATCTCGCCGGCAACCGCCTCAAATCCGCTGCGGAAATGCTGGGTCGACTTGACGATCACCACCGCTGCATCACCGAGCGCCACCCCCTGGTTCGTGAAGGCGTCGGGGTGGTAGACTTGGGTCCTGACCGTGTTGACCAGCACGGTGACGCCGTCGACATCGAGCACCGCGACGTCGCCCATCCGACTGCTTCCCTCGCCGAAGGTCTGCCAGGCGTCCCGTTTGAGATTCAGGACACGCGCCGTGGCAACGACCGGCTGGCCCGACTGGGCAGACGCCTTGCCGCCAATCGCGACGGCGAGCGTATTACCAAGGCCGGCGGCGAAGGCTGCTTTCACGGTCTCGATATCCCATATAGCGCCGATGAGTGCTTTGGTAATCCCGCGTTCGAGCAGTTCGCGAAGCAGGAACGTCGAGTCGCTGGCAGCGCCGCCTCCCGCATTGTCCGCGGTATCGGCAATGACCACCGGATAGGCTCGCGCCGTGCCGAGCCGCGCGAATGTTTCCGCAATCGTCAGAAATTCCGGATGCGTACGCCCGCGTGCCGCGATCGCCTTGCCGGCCAGAGCCTGCGCCGCGACGAGGGCGGCGGCCGGATCTCCGTCGGAATAGGCAAGCGCCTTCGTCCCCATATCCGTGCAGTCCCCCCAGGGGAAGCCGTGGACGAGGGAAACGCTGAGGATGCCTTTTTCGGATCGCTCAAGGGACTGGCACAGGTCGACAATCTCGCGGCTTGCCGGCTCGGAGGTGAAGAACAGGTCGATCATGCGGCAATCGACGACCGCAGGAACCGGCGCCGCCTCTCCCGCCGCTGCCCGCTCGAGGATCGCGCAAAGCTCGCCGGCCCTCTCGCCGAAATCCACATGCGGATATTCCTTGAGGAAGATCAGCGTGGTGGCATTTTCCACCATCCGTGCCGACAGATGGCAATGCGGATCCAGGATCGCGCCAATCGCGCAGTGCGGGCCGGCGCTCTGGCGCACGGCTTCGAGAATGTCGCCCTCGCAGTCGTCCTCGACCGTCGTCGCCATGGCTCCGTGAAGGACGAGAACGACGATGTCGGGTTTTTCCCGGCGCACGCCATCCAGAATTTCCTCGCGCAACGCCAGATAGGTATCGTGATCGACCGGGCCCGCCGGCCGGGCATAGGCGAAGACGCCATGCGCCACCACATGCCCCTTCGCCGAGAAATAGCGGTCCGCAACGAGGAGTGGCTGCGCATAGGGATGGGGCATGGCCCCGAACGCACCATTCCGAACGAGGCTGCCCTGCTGGAAAGTCGCCATATCGCACGGTACGGAGGAGAATGTGTTCGTCTCGGTGATCAGGCCGGCGCAATAGATCTTCATGGGAGAGAGGCCTCACGGAACGTTCGTGCAGAGGTGCGCAAACGATTTCTGGGATATTTGGAAACAATTTTTCCAAATATGAATGTATGTTCTATTTGGAAAAGATTGTAAACTTCCCGTACCCGTGCGAAACACGGATGTCGGACGATCAGATGGCGAACGGTCAGGAGAGCAAGGTGGACGAGGCTTCGGAAGGAATGAAGGCAGCGGCAGGCGCGAGCCGGCGCCCGAAAAAGGCCAAGGCCAAGGACCAGAGACAAAAGCTCGGAGATAATCTGAGGCTGATCAGGAAACTCCATAACTGGTCGCTGTCCGATATTCACAAGCTGACGGGCATTCCGCTTTCGACCTTGTCGAAGATCGAAAACGGCCATGCGACACTGACCTTCGAGAAAATCGTGCTGCTCACCGAGAAACTCGGTATCGAGTTCGCCGACCTCGTCAAGCCGGAGCGGAACAATCTGCCGAGCGCCAGCCGCTCGATCACCCGGTCGGGAACCGGTGCGCGGCTGACGGTCGGGAACGTCCAGTTCGAATTCCTGAGCGGTGAACTGACTGCCAGCCGGAGCATCGCCTTCAAATCCACGATCACGGCCCGGCGCGACGATGCGAACGTCCCCCTCTTCAACAATCATTCCGGCGAGGAGTTCGTCTACGTGCTATCCGGCACGCTCATTCTCTATACGGAGCATTATGAGCCGCTGGCGCTCAATCCCGGCGACAGCATCATGTTCGACGCGAGCATGGGGCACTCCTATGCCTATGATGGCGAGCACCCTGCTGTGGTCATCATGGTGAATGAAAAATATATCACCCCGACCAGCCAGTCCGTCTTCGAGACCCTCAAAGCCAGGTCAACGAATATCGGTTAAGACTGTTTATTGCCACGGAGGGCTGATGGAGTCGATGCCACCTCCATCAGCTCCGGCCGGATCGATAATCTTGCTGCGATAGATTTTGGAAACCGTCTACCCAGCAATCGCCGATAACTAGCCTGTGGTGACAACGCCGCCGTCGATAGCGATAGCTTGACCGGTCATCATGCGGCTGGCCGACGATGCCAAGAACAAACAGCCACCGACGATATCCTCCGGCGCCAGCGTATCCTTAAGGCATTGCCGATCAAGATGGGCTGAAAGCGCCTCAGGAGTGACCCATTTTTCCTTCTGCTTTTCGGTCAGAACCCAGCCGGGCGCCAGCGCATTGACGCGGATTCGATCCGGTCCGAACTCGCGAGCGAGCGCCCGCGTCATGCCGTTGATGCCGGAATTCGCGGCCACGTAGACGGGATAGCCGGCATTGCCCATCATGTAGCTGATCGAGGTGAAATTGACGATGGCGCCGCCGTTCATCGCCTTCATGCCAGGAATGACAGCTCGGCAGGCGAAAAAATAGGCCTTCAGATTGATGGCCATCGCCTGCTCCCAGAAAGCTTCGTCCACCGCGAGCGTATCATGCCGCTGGTCGTTGGCGGCATTGTTGACGAGCACGGCGACAGGGCCATGAACCTGCGCGGCGGCGTCCAGCGCCTGTTCCAGAGAAGCGAGATCGCTGATATCGGCCGGCAGGAACAGCGGGCGCCGGCCAGTCTTCTGCTCCATCTCTATACAGAAGGCAGTCGCATCGGAACGCTGGCAGAAGGCGACACGCGCGCCTTGGCGCAGGAAGCCTTCGGTAAGGGCCGCGCCGATGCCCGAGCCGCCGCCCGTGATGAAGACGGACGCGCCTTCGAGGTCCGGATAGATCGCCTCTGACATGTCAGTTCTCCTTTGTCGCTTCGATGCTGATGGATAGGCCCCATTCCCGTGTTTCGCCCGGCTGGAGCCAAACCGCCTTGCCGCTGGCGACAGCATCGGCAAGGCTCTCCATCGGTGCGGTGGTGGGGGAGAGAGAAATCTGGCTGACCGGCGCCTCGGCAGGCCAGCCGCCGTAATCCAGCCAGAGACCGAGATACCCGGCAGTCTCCGCATTCCAGCGCAGAGTAAAGATGCCGCGATCTCCGACGACACGCATCTCGGCCTGCCCTTCTACAGAGGTAAAGAATTTGCCGGCGAACCGGGTTTTCAGGGGGTGGATCTGGTCGAGGGCGGGCAGTCCGTCCCGGATTGGGTCCGGGAAGGCGACAGGGCCTTTCGCAAGAACATGCCCGTTATGGCTGATGAAGGCCGCGTCGAGGGTTTCGATACCCGGCAGATGGAGCCGGTCGCCTTCCTTCGGCGCGATAAGAAGGTGCTGGGACCAGAGATAGGGCATCGTGGCCGAACTTTCGTTCGAAACGCGATAGGTAAGGGCAAGCCGATTGCTTTCAAGTGTCAGGGCGCGTTGGAAGCAAAGTGGCCCTGCTCGGCCGTTTATCGTGGCACTTCCAGCCGTCGCCTCCACGTCGACTGGGCGGCCCCAGAACTCACCGTGATCGCGAAGCGCCACCGGCCAGGCGTCCACTTCGCATGCGGCCGCGGAAGGAAAACATTCGTCCCAGCCGCGTGCCTGCTCGACGCCAAAGGTCGCCGTCTGGTCGGGCGAGCCAACCGCCGGCCCCGGGACAAGCCAGTTGCGGCCGGTCGCGAGATCAGTAAGTTCGCTTACCCGTCCGCCGAAATCCGGCTCAAGGCGCAAGCGAAGAATTCCATTGTCGAGGATGATTCCGCTCATGGCTGCTCCTGTTGCAGGCGGGAGAGGGTTTGGGCCCATTGCCGGGCGATCGACAGCCCGACGGGCTGGACAGGCTGGCAGGGTGCACGATCGTGGATCGCGATGCCGGCATTTTCGCCGAAGATCCGCTTGCCGTAAGTGATGAGGTGTTCCAGCGACTGCATGACGAAGGTGGCGGCGGGAAGCGCCGCGGCATAGAGGGCCTCGGCCTCTGCATGACGGTCCGTTTGCCACAGGTCAAGGATGCGCGAAGCGACCGGAGCGATGTCAGGCGCGAGCACAAAGCCGCGGCAGCCGACGCGCAGGGCGTCGGTCATTTCGAGTCCACCGCGCCCACCGACAACCGCAAGGCTCTCGCCCGCCACGTCAATGATACGGGCAAGGCCGAGCGCGGCATCCTCGGCCTTTACAGCCGCAAGATTGGGCGCCCGCTGTTTCAGGCGGACGAGGTCTTCGCCGGAAAGGGCGCGGCCAAGATATTGTGGTGCGTTCTGCACGGCGACGGGCAGCGCGGTCGCTGTCGCGACACGCGCAAAGAAGTCCAAATAAACATCCGCACCATAGTTGCCGACCATCGGCGGCTGGAGGATGAGCCAATCGGCTCCGGCCGCCGCTGCGCAGACTGCAAGCTCCACCTGCTCGCCCACCGAATTGCCAGCGATGGTCACCGAAAACGGCAAGCGGCCCGCATTGGCGCGCGCTGTCGTCTCGATCAGGGCACAGCGTTCGGCGAAGGTGAGTTTCAGTACCTCGGTCGCGAGGCCCAGTACGGTGATGCCTTGGCAGCCCGTCTCGACGCAATAATCGACCTGCGCCTTCATCGCCCCGTGATCAAGCGCTTCCTTTGCATCGAACAGGGCAAAGAGCACGGCATAGATGCCGTCGTGAAGGTTGGTTCTTGTCATGCTGCACCCATCATGATGTCCACGCCGCGATCTGCGACCGCCATGGCGGGCGCGTTGGTGTTTCCGCTGGTGATGCGTGGCATCATGGAAACGTCGAAGACGCGCAGGCCTTCGATGCCCTTGACACGCAGGTCCGGCGTCAACACGGCGAGCGGATCGTCCTCGGCGCCCATTCGGGCGGTGCCGCAGGGATGGTAGTTGGTCTTGACCGTACGCTTGCAATGGGCAAGCAGCTCGGCATCGGAGCGGAAGGCCTCGCCAGGGAATATCTCGCCCTTGACGACCTTCGCCATCGGCCCGGTTTTCAGCACCTCGCGAGCAAAGCGCAGGCCGGCGATCTCGTGGCGGATATCGTCCTCATGGCCGAGATAGTTGGAACTGATCATCGGCAAGGCGGCAGGATCGGCCGAGCGAAGACGCACCGTGCCGCGCGCCTTCGGTTGCAGCAGGCAGGAATTGAGCGTGACGCCGTCCGTCGGGGCGACGCCCATGACGTCGCGGTCGAGATAGACGGTCGGCACGCAGTAGAACTGGATCATCGGCTCGCCGGTGGGATCGAGCGGATTGATGAAGGCGCAGGTCTCGCAGCCGTTCGTCGAGACGGGGCCGGAGCCGAACAGTATGTATTGCAGGCCATTGCGGAGCATGCGCAGGCCACGGTCCTCGCCGTAATAACCGAGCTTTTCATGGGTGGCGGCAACCAGCGGAACCTCGTGATGGTCCATCAGGTTCTCGCCGACGCCGGCAAGATCCGCCTCGATCGCAATGCCGTGTCGGCGAAGATCCTGCGCCGGGCCGATGCCCGAGAGCATCAGGATTTTCGGCGTGCCGAAGGCCCCGGCCGCGAGAATGACCTCGTTTGCCGCGTGGAGCCTCCGGATCTGGCCGCCTTCGGCGATCTCGACACCCACCGCCCTGCCACCCTCGATGAGGAGACGCAGGACGCGCGCACCGGTCATGACGGTCAGCCTCGAATCGCCGGCCCGGGGTTCGATGAAGGCTTCGACTGCACCGCAGCGGCGGGCGCCGCCGATCGTCGTCTGCATGTAGCCGACGCCGGCCTGCGTGCCATCGTTGAAATCGTTGCGCAGCGGCAGGCCCATTTCCTGCAACGTCTTGACGAAGACATGGGAGATTTCGGCGATGTGGCGCGGATTGGAGACCTTCAGCGGCCCCTCTGTGCCGTGGGAGGGACCGGCAAGCGACTGGTTGCCCTCCTGCTGGCGGTAGTGGGGCAGGATGTCGTCCCAACTCCAGCCGATGCCGTTCGGACCGATCCCGGTCATCCGGTCCCATTCCTCATAATCGGAACGGCGGCCACGCATATAGACCATCGCGTTGACGGTCGAGCCACCGCCGAGCACGCGGCCCTGCGGCAGGTCGTGCGACCGGCCGCCGAGCTGCGGTTGCGGTTCCGTCTTGTGGAAGGTCAGGTATTTGCTGCCCTTCAGCATCTTCACGAAGCCGGCCGGCATGCGCAGCAGCGGATGGCGGTTCGACGGTCCTTCCTCGATGAGCGCGACGCGGGCGCCGTGCTCGCTCACCAGTTTTGCCGCGGTAACACAGCCCGAGGAGCCGCCGCCCACGATGATGTAATCGAAGCCGGTCATCTCACCATTCCGCAATCGAGCCGTCCGCATGGCGCCAGACCGGCGCCCGCCAGGCGTGGCCATCGACGGCGCGGGCGCGCACCATGTCCTCATCCACCTCGATGCCGAGGCCGGGACCCATCGGGATCGCCAGGAAGCCGGCTTCGACCTTGAAGCGGCTTTCCGGCTTCAGGTAGTCGTTGAGATCGCCGCCCTTGTTGTAGTGGATGCCGAGGGACTGTTCCTGGATGACGGCGTTGTAGCAGATCGCGTCGACCTGGAGGCTGGCGGCCAGCGCGATCGGCCCGAGTGGGCAATGGGGCGCCATGGCGATGTCGTAGCTTTCCGCCATATGGCCGATGCGCACCATCTCGGAGATGCCACCGACATGGGCCGTATCCGGATTGATGATGCCTGCTGCACGCTTTTCGAAAACGGCACGGAAATCGTAGCGGCTGTGCAGACGCTCGCCAATGACGAGCGGAATGGATGTGGTACGGGCAAGGTCCGCCATGTGATCGATCTGCGCCGAGACCACCGCATCCTCGACGAACATGGGCCGGAGCGGCTCGATTTCCTTCAGCAGGATTTTTGCCATAGGTGCATGCAGGCGGCCGTGGAAGTCGAAGGCGAGATCCATGCGGGTGCCGACTGCATCGCGCAGTTCGCCAAGCTTGGCGATGATCCGGTCGATCTTGGCGTAGCTGTCGAGGAACTGGACTTCCTCGGTGGCGTTCAGCTTACACGCGTCATAACCGGCTTCGATGAGCACCGTCGCATCGGCGACGAGATTGTCGGGCCGGTCGCCGCCGATCCAGCGATAGGTACGCACCTTGTCGCGTACCTTCCCGCCCATCAGCGCATGTACCGGCTGACCGAAAGCCCTACCTTTGATGTCCCACAGCGCCATGTCGACACCCGACATGGCGCTCATCAGCACGGGACCGCCGCGATAGCAGCCGTTGCGATAGATCATCTGCCAAGTGTCCTCGATCAGCAGCGGGTCGCGGCCGATGAGCAGGGTTTCCAGCTCGCGGATCTTTGCCGCCAGCGTTTCCGCATGGCCCTCGAGCACTGGCTCGCCCCAGCCGGAAATACCCTCGTCCGTGGAGACCTTGAGGAACAACCAGCGCGGCGCGACGACGAAGGTTTCGAGTTTGGTGATTTTCATTGGGAAGTCCTCAGCCGGGCGCCGGATGCACTGTCGAAGTAGCGAATGCCATTGGGGGAAAACCGCAGATCGACGGTGGCGCCGATCTCCGGACGGAAATGTTTGTCGGCCTTGAGCACCAGCCGGCCCTTGCCGTGGTCGGCGACGACAAGCGTCGCGTCGCCCGTCGGTTCGACGGAATAGACGGTGACCGTCAGGTCGCCCGCCTCGCCCTCGGTGGCGACCGTGATGTCCTCGGCGCGGATGCCGAGCTGGGCCTCCTTCGCGTCAACGATGCCGGCTGCCGCGATGCTGGCCTTGCCGGAGCGGAAAGCGCCGCCCTGTATCTCGCCGGGAATAAAATTCATCGGCGGCGAGCCGAGGAAGCCGGCGACGAACAGGTTGTCGGGATCGTCGTAGATCTGGTCCGGCGTCCCGATCTGGCGGATTTCACCGGCTTCCATGATGATCACGCGGTCGGCCAGCGTCATTGCCTCGATCTGGTCGTGGGTGACATAGATGGTCGTGATACCGGTCTCGCGCTGGATATGCTTGATCTCGGCCCGCATCGCGCCGCGCAGCTTGGCGTCGAGGTTCGACAGCGGTTCATCCATCAGGAAGACATCCGGCGAGCGGACGAGTGCACGGGCGAGCGCCACACGCTGACGCTGGCCGCCCGAGAGGTTCTTCGGCAGTCGGTCCGCATAGGGCGCAAGGCCCACCTTCTCCAATGCGGCAAGTGCAGTCTTTTCCCGCTCGGCCTTTGCCATGCCGCGGGCACGCAAGGGATAGGCGACATTGTCCAGCACCTTCATGTGCGGGTAGAGCGCATAGTTCTGGAACACCATCGCCATGTTACGCTCGCGCGGAAGGCGGTTGGTGATGTCGGCGCCGTCCTTCAGCACCGTGCCGGTGGAGGCCGTCTCCAGCCCGGCGATGATGCGCATGGTCGTCGTCTTGCCGCAGCCGGAGGGGCCGAGCAGGACCAGGAATTCGCCATGAGGGATATGGAGGTCGATGGGCTTCAGCGCGGCCAGCGCGCCCCAGCTCTTGGTGACGGATTGAAGCGTGATTTCGGTCATGTCAGCGATAGGCCCCCATGGTCAGGCCACGAATGAGGTGGCGCTGGAAGACAAGGATGAAGAGGATGATGGGGATGATCAGCAGGCTGGCGGAGGCCGACAGCTCTGCCCAGGCGATCGTCTGGTAGCCGATGAAGCCATAAAGGCCGACCGGCACCGTGCGTACTGTCGAATCTCCCAGCACCAGAGCGAAAAGGAACTCGTTCCACGACAGGAGGAAAATCAGGATGCCGACCGAGATGAGCCCGGGCATGGCAAGCGGCAGGGTGATGCGGGCGAAGACCTGGAAGTGATTATCGCCATCGAGGCTCGCCGCCTCCTCGATCTCCCGCGGCAATTCGGAGAAGAAGCCGCGGAGCAGCCAGACCACGATCGACAGGTTGAGCGTGACGTGAGCGAGGATCAGGCCGAGATGCGTGTCGAGCAGGCCGAGTTGGTAATAGAGCACGAAGAACGGGATCAGCATGGCGACCGGCGGCGTCATGCGGGAGGAAAGCAGCCAGAAACCGAAATCGCCGCGCCCGCGGAACGAGTAGCGCGCGAGGATGTAGGCTGCCGGTGCGCCGAGCACGAGCGTCAGCAGGCTGGAGCCGGCCGCCACGATCGTCGACGAGGCGAAATAGGCCCAGATATCTGGATTGCCGATAACCTTGGCGAAATTGGCGAATGTCGGCTCGAACAGGAAGAGCGGCGGCCGGGCCATAGCCTGGATCGGCGTCTTCAACGCGGTGAGAAAGATCCAGTAGAGCGGAAAGATGCACCAGACGGCGAAGACGTAGAGGATCAGACGGCGCAGCCAGACGGAGGTGAATAGCTTCATGTCGCTTAATCCTTCAGGTCGAACAGGCCGAGCCGGCGAAGGAACACCTGCCCCGCGACAAGGGTGAACACGAGCATGACGATTGCCAGCGCCGAGGCGTAACCCATCGACAGGAACTCGATGCCGTACTTGTAGGCGAGCAGGTTCAGCGTACGCGTGGCAACGCCCGGCCCCCCACCGGTCAGAACGAAGATGATGTCGAACGTCTTGAAAGCGTCGATCAGCCGGAACAGTAAGGCGAGCGCCAGGTACGGCTTCAGCCGCGGCAACGTCACGAGGAAGAAGGTGCGGAACGGGCCGGCGCCATCCATCTGGCTGGCCTCTTCCGGCTCCGGCGGCAACGCCGCCATGCCGCCCATCACGATGAGCAGGATGAAGGGCGTCCATTGCCAGACGTCGACAAGGATGAGCGACAGGAGCGCGGTTTCCGGCGCGGCCGTCCAGGCGCTCGGAGAAACACCGACCAGACCGAGCAGGTAGTTCAGCACGCCCTGCGTGGGATTGAACATCAGCCGGAAGGTGAAGGTGGCGGCGATCGGGGTAATCGCCATCGGCAAGAGATAGACAACGCGCAACCATGAAGCCTGCCGGACCTCGTGGTGCAAGAGCGCGGCGATACCGACACCCAGCACCGTCTCGATGCCGACCGCGACGACGGTGAAGATCGCCGTTATGCGCGCAGAATCCCAGAAATCAGCCGAGGAAAGCAGGTCGGAGTAGTTCTTGAGGCCGACCCAGTTGATCGTTTCCGGCGCGGTCAGCGAGTAGTCGGTGAAGGAGAGATAGACGCTGACGAGAAAGGGGACGAGCGTCAGCGACAGCATGAGGATCGTCGCCGGCGCAAGCATCCACAGGATGAAGCTGCGCTCGGCGCGTTGGATTGTGGTCTGGCGGAGGGGCACGGGCCTGCCTTTCTGATCGGGAGCCCCCCGACCGAAACGCTCGGGGGGCTTGAAATCCGTGTCAGCCCTTGAGGGCGGCGTTGATCTTCGTCGTGGCTGCGGTGAGTGCGGCCCGGGCGTCGGCTTGGCCGGTGACGACCTGGTTGATCGCCACGGCGAACGGATCGAGGATCTCGCTGGACTTCTTGTGGAACCAGGCGGCCTTGAAGATTTTCGCGTCGCCCGAATTGAGGTTGAGCAGCGCCGCTGCCGATGCCTCCGCGCCGAACCGCTTCTGGAACGCCTCGCTCTTCCAGGCGGAATTGCGCACGGTGGCAAGCCCGCCGGCAGCACTCATCAGGCAGCCAGGCTTCGAGTTGAGGAAGCTCAGCAGCAGGAACGCCGCCTTCTTCTTCTTCGAATAGGCGTTGATGCCGGCCTGCCAGGCCCAGATGTTCGGCTTGATCGGATGTTCGCCGGCACGCGGCAGGGCGGCATAGACGGCATCGGCCGCCACCAGGCTCTTTTCCGGATTGGAAATGTCGGTCGCGAAGTTGGAGCTGTCGCAGCCGAGAGCCGCCGCGCCGCTGGAAAAGTCGTTGAGAGCTTCATACCAGTGGTAGTTGCCGACGCCGATCGGCCCCGCCTCGCGCAGCAGGCGGCCGTACATCTCGACACCGGCAATCGCCGCATCACTGTCGAGCACGCAGCGCCCTTCCCCGTCGATGATCTCGCCGCCATAGGAGAAGACGAAGCCGCCGCAGGTCCAGGGGCCGGCGGAGCTGTCGGATTTGGCGCGCATCGCGATGCCTGCCACGGTGTCAGTCTTCAGCTTCAGCGCCGTGGCGAGAAGATCGTCCATCGTCGCGGGAACGCCAAGGCCAGCTTCGCCGAGCATCGCCTTGTTGGCGAACAGCGTCTGCGCCTCGGCTGTGATCGACATCGAATAGTTTTGCCCGTCTGCCTGAGCGGGGAAGTCGCGCGCCATGGCAAAGATGTCCTCCTGGTCGTACCAGGCGGCATCGAACAGTGCCTTGTCGGCATAATAGGCATCGAGTGGCTCGGCCCAGCCAGCGGAGACGAACTGGCCAAGGGCGTGAATCATCATCACGTCGGGCTCGGCCGACTTGGCGCCGAGCTTGATCGGCATCTGCGAGGTGTATTCCGTCTCGGACTGGGTGTTCAACTTGACGGAAATGCCGGTCAATTCGGTGAAGAGCGGCAGCAGGGGCTCGATCGCCGCGCTCCATGGATGCGTCATCGCCTCGACCGTCAAGCTCTCGCCTTTGAAGGCCATCCAATCGATGTCGGCTGTCGAGAAGGCCGCACGAACCTCGTCTGCAGTCTGTGCGAAGCTCAATCTCGGCATGATGGCCAGCCCGATGGCTGCCGTAGCGGCACCGGTCATCAGTCGACGCCGGGTCAGGCATATCTTTCCGTTCATAATACTCTCCTCCTCTTCAGATCCGGTACGGCGCAACGGCTGGATCCCGTAGGGCTGGGATCGGCTCCGCTCTCGTTCACGATGGCGCGAACATATCGATACTATTATTCGTGTCAAGTGTAGTATTATTTGATTTCATGTGTGACCATTTGCGCGCCGACAGGATTTCCGCTATGCCAGCAGGAACAAGAAACGACGGGGGCAGGCTTGACGCAGCAGCAGGACGAGATGGGGACACAGGACGCGGTATCGACCAGCGTCCATGAGACGATCGTCACGACCATGGGAAAACGCATCGTTTCCGGGCACTACCTGCCGGGTGCCGTGATCGGCAGCGAGACCGATATCGGCCAGACCTTCAGCGCCTCGCGTACCGCGACGCGCGAAGCCCTGAAAATCCTGAGTTCAAAAGGCCTGATCGAGGGCAGACCCAAGGTCGGCGTCGTCGTGCGGTCCACAGAACGATGGAATATGATGGATCCTCTGGTGCTCGACTGGGCACTCCAAGATGTAAATCAGGCGGAAAAAGCAATCTCCGATCTCTATGTCCTGCGCATGGCGATCGAGCCGAAGGCCGCACGCATGGCGGCACACCATCATGGTCAGGACGACGAAGCGGCGGTGCGGCGTGCGTTGCGCGGCATGGCCACCTATCTCGACGAAAACGACCGGGTGGAGCAGGATGTTGCCTTCCACATCGCAATCCTGCGCGCGTCGGGAAACCGCCTGTTCTTCTCACTCGGCGAGCTGATTTCAGTCGGCCTGCGTCATCTTTTCCATGCAGGTCTTCGCGCCACAAGCGAAGAGGACGATCGGTGGATTACGCGTCACAAGCGTGTTGCCGATGCGATGTTTGCGCGGGATGAAACCTTGGCCGAAACCGAAATGGTTGCGCTGCTTGCTGAAGCGCGGCAAACACATAATGTCAGTCACCAGCCGTAGGAAGCCGGTCAAGCGGAAATCCCTCGCCGAGGAGAATTCGGCGAGGGATTTCTGGATGGCACTCTTCGTTTCGATATCAAGCGCCGATGACATGCTCCCTTGATGGCCGCCTTTATAAATTAGCTCTGTTCGGGTTACAGGTTCTTCCCGATCAGGCCACGCGCAGCGAGGTTGCCCATCAAAGCGGCGATACCGAAGGTCCAGGGCGGGCATTCGGTCGATAGCGCCACGGTGTTGGTCAAGCTTCCCAGCTCGGCATTAGAAATCGTCACCCGGTCTCCGATCTTGTGCGTGAAGCCTTGGCCGGTCGTATCGCGGTCCTCGACGGGGGCAAAAAGCGTTCCCATGAACAGCATGAAACCATCGGGATATTGATGGTGGCGTCCTATCGTCTGGGCAACAAGATCGAGCGGATCGCGGCTGATCTCCTTCATCGAACTGCTGCCATTGAGGACGAAGCCATCCCTGCCCTCGATCCGCAATTCCAGTTCGGCATTGCGCACGTCGTCGATCGAGTATGTCTCATCGAACAGGCGGATGAATGGGCCAATGGCCGATGAGGCGTTGTTGTCCTTTGCCTTGCCGAGCAGCAGCGCTGAACGGCCCTCGACATCACGCAGGTTGACATCGTTGCCCAGCGTCGCGCCTTTCACGCGCCCTTGGCTATCGACGGCGAGCACGACTTCCGGCTCGGGATTGTTCCAGTTCGATATGGGGTGAAGCCCGACCGCAGCACCCCAGCCGACGGAAGACAGGACGGGAGCCTTGGTAAAGACCTCCGCATCAGGCCCGATGCCGACCTCCAGATATTGCGACCAGACACCGACTTCGATCAGCGCCTCCTTGACCTTCAACGCTTCGGGAGAGCCCGCACGCAGGTTGCGCAGGCTTTCGCCGATGATGCCCGTCACCCGCTCACGGATTGAACGCGCCAGATCAGGGTTTCCTGCAGCCTTTTCCTCGATGACCCGCTCGATCATCGAGCGCGCGAAGGTGACCCCGCACGCTTTGACAGCCTGCAGGTCGCAGGGGGCAAGCAGAGAATATGGCGCATCCGCTGGAAGCTCGAGATTCATGATCGCCTCCAACGGGGCGACGGTTTCCCCCCGCTGGCCGCGAATGAACGATACCGGATCGTCTCTCTCCAGCAGATCACGCATCGTCGGCGCTTCGGCGCTGGTAATATCGACGATCATGCCGTCGCGCAGCACGACTAAAGACGGGCCGCCGTATCCGGAACGGAATATCCGGCCAACGAAGGTGCCGCAACCAAAGGCATTCTGTACCATCAGGAACTCCAGTCCAAAGTCATCGCAACCCTGAGAGTTTCATCGGGAGCGAGAATCTTGAGCCCCGGAAAACCGGGGAGATTGTGTGCATCGACAGGGTGGGAGACAGGCTCGAAGCAGAAGAAATCCGCATCACAGCCCGGAGAAAAGACGAGAGCGACACCGAGGTTGTCGGATGCGGCCAGCCGGAAGGACACGGCCTCCGCGCCCTGCTCGACATCGCAAATACAATTCCAGCCGGTGAAGGCATTGTTGATCCAGCCGTTCGGCAAAGCCGTCAGATCGGAAAAATCCCAATAGCCTTTCGTTTCGATATCGATCGGCGCTATCGGCAAATGCTTTTGGTTTTCCAGCCATACCCTGTCGGCCGAAAACCGGATCTTCGTTTGTGGGCTCCTCGGAAACCAGGGATGAAAACCGACGCCGAACGGCAAAGCCGCCGCTGACTTCGATGTCACCCCAAGACTGACCTCGAGGCCGGTTTGCGAGAGCACCAGCGTCTGTCGGGCTTGATAGCGAAACGGACCGATGTCACCGCCTAAGCAATGCAGGGTGAGTGTCGATCCCGTCTGTTCCGAAACGAACCATTCCCGAGTGAAGCCATCGCCGTGAATCGGAAATTCCTGGTCAGCCAGATTGGGCTCGATCCCGTGGAATTGCCCGTCGAAGGCAAAACCGCCCCCGGAGATGCGGTTCGAGAACGGGACCAGCACGTTGCTCGCCAAAGCGAAGGGACCGTCACTGGTCCGGCCGTTCCATGGGCGCAATAGCGAGCGAAACCTTCCGTCCGCTCCAAGGACATCCAAGCGCGCAATGCCACCCCCCATCTCGGGGACGACGGCGACACGCGCACGCTCGTTCTCGAGAACGATCTCCTGCGCCTGCAACTACCAGCCTCCGTCGATGGCAAAGTTCTGGCCCGAGATCATGTCGGACGCGGCCGATACCAGAAACAGAACAAGGCTTGCGACATGGTTCGGCTCGATCCTCTTTTTCAAGCACTGGCGATCCAGAATCCAATCGTTGTACTGCTGCAGCCGGTCGCCGAACACCCGCTCCTCGGCCTCGGAAACCACAGCGCCCGGAGAGATGGCATTGACGTTGATGCCATAGGGGCCGAGTTCACGGGCAAGCCCTTTGGTGAGGCCGAGCATGGCGCCTTTCGACGCCACGTAGGGCACATAGCCATCCCACTGCCCGTTCAGGGTGATCGAGGTAAAATTGAGGATTTTTCCGCTCCGGCGCTCTTTCATCAACGGCGCGATGGCCCGCACCGCAGCGAAGGCGGCAGAGGAATTGACCCGGATCTGGTCCTCGTACTCCTCCAGGCTAAAAGCCTCGAACGGCTTGTTGATGATCAACGCGGCATTGTTGACGAGAATGTCGATACCGCCGGACGCCTCGGCTTCCGCGCGAACAACCTGCTCCGCCACTTGCAGGTCGTTGAGATCGCAGCCGAGGAAGCGGACGCCGGCACCGAGCTCCGCCGCCTTCAGCGCGCCGTTCTGTGTTTCCGGCCGGTCGAGCACAATCACCGAGGCACCCTCGGCATGAAGCCGCTTCGCCTGTGCCTGACCAAGCGTGCCAAGGCCTCCAGTGATCAGGGCCGTTTTTCCTGCAAGTGTTGCCATTGACGTTTCCTCAGAGCACCGACTGGACTTCTTCGATCGTCGTGTCACCGATCCGCTTATCGAGCACGACCTGGCCGCGGGCCATGGCAACGACGCGGTCGCAGCATTCGAAGACATGGTGCATGTTGTGGCTGATGAAGATGCCGGTGACGTTCTGCTCCTTCAAGGAGCGAACGAAACCAATGACCTTGTTGGTTTCCTTGACGGAGAGATGGTTGGTCGGCTCATCAAGGATCATTACCTTGGATTTGAAATGCATGGCGCGGGCGATTGCGACACCCTGCCGCTGTCCTCCCGACAATTCGCCGACGAGTGCATCCGGCGAGCGCAGATGCAGATCGACATCACTGATCGCCTTGACGCTGTCCTCACGCATCCTGCGCATGTCCATGACGCCGATACCTCCAATCGAAAACCGCATGGGCTCGCGGCCGATGAACAGATTACGGGCGATCGACATGGTCGGCACCATGGAATTGTACTGATAGATGGTCTCGATACCGAGCCGCATGGAATCGCGCGGGCCGGAAATCATGACCTTGCGGCCCTCCACGAAGATCTCGCCTTCGTCCTGCTTCTGCACGCCGGACAGGATGTTGATCAAGGTCGATTTGCCAGCACCATTGTCGCCGATCAGGCCAACGGCCTCGTTTCTGGCGAAGTCGATCGACACGCCTTTCACCGCATGAACGCCGGAATACCATTTGTGCAGGTTTCTAACCGAAACGATGGGTTCGCTCATGGCTCAGGTCTCCACCTTGATCGCCTTGGCGCGTTTGCGCAGCCAGGAATTTGCAATAACCGCGAAGATCGTCAGCGATCCGATAGCGAACTTGAACCAGTTGGCATCGACCTGGCTAAGGATCAGGCCGTTGTCGATGACACGGATGAGCGCAACACCGATGATGCCGCCGAAGACCGCGCCGATGCCGCCGGTGAGCGCCGTCCCGCCGATGACGGCGGCAGCTACGGCCTGAAGCTCCATGCCTTCTCCGATCGAAGGCAGCGGCGAACCGAGGCGCAAAACCTGTATCAGCCCGGCAAAGCCGCTCAGCACAGAGCAAAGGATGAAGCACGCAATCTTGACGCGCGCCGTGGGGATGCCCATTGCGTTCGCGGCAGGAAGAAAACCGCCCGTCGCACGCACCCAGTTGCCAAAATTCGTGCGGCTCAGCAGCAGGGAAACGAGCACAGCAGCGACGACGAACCAAATGAACGACATGCGGAAAAGCTCACCCGGCCCCACATAGCTCGTGAACAGCCAGGTCGGCAGGTCCGGAGACAGAAGCGGCGGGAATCCACCGGAAACCACCACCGTCAACGAGCGGGCCACAAACATCATGCCGAGCGTGGTGATGAAGCTCGGGATGGCGAACTGGATCGTCAAAAAACCGTTCAGGAAACCAATGGCGACGCAGACGAGAAGCCCTGCTACAAGTGCCAAGGGGAACGAGACGTCATGCGTCATCAGCACCGCGATCGTCATCGGCATCAGAGCGAACACTGCCCCCACCGAAAGATCGAACTCGCCGCATATCATCAGAACAGTCACACCGATGGCGACCAACGCCATCTCGGGCAGGATTCCAAAGACGCCGCGCAGGTTATCCGCTGTCAGGAAAATGCCGCCAGACTGGTTCTGGAAGAGGGCGATCAGAACGACCAGCAGGAGGAGTGCCGCGAGCTCCGGCTTCTCCATGTATATCTTAAGCAGTCTTTTCATTCAGAAATCTCCAAAGTGGAAGGGGGATCGCTCACGATCCCCCTTCGGCCACACGTCAGCGCAGGCCTTTCGCGGACAGATCCATGATCATGTCGGCGTCTGCCGGACGGACAATGCCCTGCCCGGTATCGATGTTGGACGGCGCGAGGCCCAGCGTCTTGGCGAGGTAGACTTCCATGACCGGCATAAAACCCTGCATATAGGGTTGCTGGTCGACTTCGACCTGCACATAGCCAGCCTGCATCTGCTGGACCACTTCGGGAACAAGGTCAAAGCCGCCGAGCAGGACCTTTCCGGGCTCAATCCCCCGATCTTTCAGGACGCGGGCAACCGCGGCATGCCAGAAGCCGGTATCGAAATAGGCTGTGGTATCAGGGTGAGCGTTGAGATAGGCGCCGACACGGTCTGCGGTCACAGCAAGATCGGTTCCGCTGTCGATGCGTTCCCACGAGATGTCCCGCGTCGGATTGGCCGCCTTGTATTCCTCGAGGAAATCCATGACGCCCTGACCGCGCGCTTCCGACCAGTTCTGCCCCGGAGCGGAGATGCCGACGAGAACCTTGATCGACCCTTCCTTGGGGAAGTGCTCGGACATGGCTTTGCCAAGCGAATGGCCGGCGGGCCGGAAGCCCTGACCGACGAATGCCGCCCGGCTGTTACCGTCTGCACCCTTGCTGTCATCGACATTGACGCCGATCACCAAGACGCCAGACTTGGTTGCCCGGTCGATCACGTCGTCCAACGCCTTGTCATCGACGATGGAGGTCAGAAGCGCATCGGGTTTGCGAGCCAGAGCCGCCTCGATGTTCGAAAGCTGCTGCTCGACCGCACCCTCCGTCTGGGTGAACACCATCTGACAATTCGCCCCGATCTTCTCGCAGGCATCGTCGAAACCCTTCTTGACGGCCTGCCAGAAGGTATTCGATGCCGACGAGTGATGGGTGAAAACGATATTCAGCGGTTCTGCCTTTGCGATGCCAGCGGTGCCTGCCATAAGGGCAACCCCCAGGGCACCGTGGATAAGGGTCTTTTTCATGCTCTCTCCTCCCAGGTTTACGTGATGGTTCGATTGGAAACTCAGATGCTCGCGGCATCCGAGACACGACGGGACACGGTGAAGGCCCGCTCGAGATCCGGGTGCAATTCCATGCCCAGGCCGGCACCCGGCGGAACGGTGATCATGCCGTTTTTCACCTCCGGCAAGGCGGTGACCAGATCGCGATACCAGGTCTTGTAGAAAGCCCGCACGCTCTCCTGGACCAGGGCATTCGGCGCGTTTAGCGACAGATGCGTCGAGGCGCAGAGGACGACCGGGCCGGTGCAATCGTGGGGCGCGACGGGCAGATGCCAGGCTTCTGCCATCGCCGCGATTTTCCTTGCTTCCGAAAGCCCCCCGCACCAACTGATGTCGAGCATCACGACACCGGCCGCACCTGTTTCCAGCAGATCGCGGAAAGCCCAGCGCGATCCGAGCGTTTCCGATGCGGAGATCGGGGCTGGCGAAACAGCCGCATAGCGTCCGAGGCTGGAGAGACTGTCCATCTTGATCGGATCTTCGTGCCAGAAGGTCTGGTAGGGCGTCAGCGCCTTCGCAATCTGCATGGCCGGCAGCAACTGCCACATCGAATGGAACTCGACCATGATGTCCATCTTGTCGCCGACGGCCGAGCGGATCTTTTCAAACGGTTCCAGCGCGTGCTTGAGGTCAGGCAGCGAGATATATTGCCCGCGGGTCTTTTCCGCCGCGATGTCGAACGGCCAGATTTTCATTGCCGTTATGCCTTCCTCCAGGAGGGAGTGAGCAAGTTCGTCCGCCCGAAGAAGAAAACCGTTCAGATCGTCGTAGGCTCTGACCGCCGAGGTCGAAAGATCATAGTTCGCCGTCGTCTGGCCGGTTGCCTTCTTGATGTATTCCGTTCCGGCACAGGTGTTGTAAGTGCGGATTTCGCGGCGGCTGAAGCCGCCGAGCAATTGCGCGATCGGCTGTCCCGTCGCCTTGCCGAAAATATCCCACAGGGCAATGTCGAATGCCGAGTTGCCGCGCACCTCAGCCCCCGATGATCGGAATCCGAGGTAACCGACGAGATCGGCCGCCAGCAGATCGATCTGAAGCGGATCGCGCCCGATAACGCGCGGCGCCACATATTCGTGGATGTAGGCTTCAACGGTCTCGGCTCCGAAGAAGGTCTCGCCGAGGCCGGTGATCCCCTCGTCGGTATGCACCAGAATCCAGAGCAAGTTCTGTCGTTCCGCGACGCGCACGGTTTCAAGTTTCGTAATTTTCATAAGTCGGTTCCTAAGCGATACCTGCCGCGAGAAGCGCCTTTACGCTTTCATCGAAATGCCTGGCCATGAGATTGCTTGCAGCTTGCGGGTCTCCAGCCAGGATCGATTGGGCAAGCTCGATGTGGATCGCGTTCATCGCGTGTCGTTCGGCGTCAGAGGTACGGCTGCGCCAGCCGATGGGCCATGTCTGGCGGGATACACCCTGAAACGCGCCGACGATGAGCGTGAAGATCGGGTTCTTGGACGCGCGGGCGATCTCAAGGTGGAAAGCAAGATCGCTTTCCATGATCTTTTCCGCGTCGCTGAAGTTTTCCTCCATGGCCATGGCATGCGCCAGGATCACCTTCGCATCGGCGTCCGTGCGCCTGAGCGCAGCGAGCGTCGCGGTACGGACCTCGATCGTCCGACGAACGTCGTAAATTTGCTGGACGTTGATCTGCTCGGTGTGAATCCCGTGCTCGATCATCAACGACATCGCGCCATGATCCAATTGCGCGACCGTCGCGCGTTTCCCAACGCTGAGATCGATCAACCGCATCGCCGCAAGCGAACGAAAGGCCTCGCGCACCACCGGCCGAGAAACGCTCAATTCTTTGGAAAGCGCCGCCTCGCTCGGCAGCCGGTCTCCCGGCCCAAGTTCATTGACACGGATATGGTTCGTGATTGCACCGATCGTCGCACTGACCAAACTCGGCGCCTCAGGGTTCGCACCGATGGATGCCTCCACTCCCATTTCGTTCCTCCGATCAATTTTGAAAACCTGTATTACAGCTTTCATTCTTTCTGTCATATTCTTATACAAACCTATATGTCAAGACAGCCTTGCAAAAGGAGAGAAGCTTCATGCCCCGTGTCGAGCCATGCTTCGAAGCAAGAAACATCGTGGGCGAGAGCCTTGTTTGGGACGATCGCGAAAATGCGCTCTGCTGGGTCGATATCGTTGGCAGGCGTATTCACCGATTTCGGCCAGACAACGCTGTCCATGAGAGTTGGAATACGCCCGACCTCGTCACATCAATCGGGCTCAGAAGAGATGGCGGCGCCATCCTGGGTCTCCGCAGGAGCCTCGTCCTGTTCGACTTTGCGGAAACGTTCCGGACCGTTTGCGAGATCGAACCGGGACAGCTAGGCAACCGGTTGAACGAAGGCGTGGTCGGCCCCGATGGTTGTTTCTGGATCGGCACGATGCAGAACAACATAGCGCCGGATGGCTCGCCGCAGGAGATAACTGCGAGCACAGGCCGTATTTACCGTTATACCCCCGACGGCACGCTGCATGTTCAGAGCGACGATGTTTTCGGCATCACGAATACGTTCGTCTGGACGGTCGACGGGCGTTTCATCACGGCCGACACCCTGAAAAACGCGATCTTCAGCTACGCCTTCGACCCGACGAAGAAGCGCCTTTCGGATCGCAAGCCGGTGCTGTGCGGCTTCCCACAAGGTGTTCCGGATGGCTCATGCCTTGATGAGGAGGGCTTCATCTGGAACTGCCGCGTGGCGGGCGGCGCCTGCATAATCCGTCTCAGCCCCGAGGGAACCGTTGATCGCGTGGTGGAACTTCCCTGCTCGTCGCCTACGAGTTGCACATTTGGCGGCCCGAACCTTGACATTCTCTATGTCACATCGGCCCGTTTCGGGCTGACCGCCGGGCATTTGAAAGCCAATCCGCTGGAAGGCGCGGTGTTCGCCGTCAAGACAGGCCATCGCGGTTTGCCCGTAAACCGGTTCGGCTGATTGCCAGGATCGCTTGGCGGGACGTCGATCTCAAGGTCAAAACCATCGTCCGGCACGATATCCAGGCCGGACGATGGACTGCTCCATCAGTAGCTGACGACGCGGTTGTCGTCGGGATCGGCCCAGCGGGTATTCGGCACGACGGAGAACCAGCCTTCGCGCGACGGATCGCGGTCATACGGATAGCCGCCCAGCGTCTTGTAGAGGTCGGCATATTTGCCGAGCTTGTCGCGGTCGAGCTCCACGCCCAGACCTGGCGCGGACGGCACCTTGATAGCACCGTTCTCGTAGCGCATCGGGCCGCCGACGATGATGTCGTCGACAAGCTGGTGGTAATGCGCATCGGCATGGAAAACGAGGTTCGGGACCACCGCACCGAGATGCAGCATCGTCGCGAGCTGGATACCGAGTTCCCCGGAGGAATGCACGGCGATGCCAAGCTGGAATGTCTCACAGACACCGGCGGCCTTCACGCAAGGCCGGATGCCGCCCCAGAAGGTCGTGTCGAGCAGGATGACGTCGACCGCGGGGTTGAGGATATTAGCGGCAAGCTGCTCGAAATTGACGACCACCGTGTTCGTGGCAAGTGGCATGCTGGTGTTCTCTCGCACACGACGCATGCCATTGAGCCCCCAGGTCGGGTCCTCGTAGTAATCGTTGTTGAGATCTTCGATGCCCTTGGCGAAACGGATCGCCTCCTCGACGGAGAAGGCGGCGTTGGGGTCGTAGCGTACGCTGTCCGGCCCCAGCGCCTTTGCCCAGGCGCGATAGACCTCCAACTCGTAGTCCGGCGGGAAGACGCCGCTTTTCAGCTTATGCGAGGTAAAACCGCACTTCTTCTTGAGGGCCAACGTCTGCTCGATGAGCTGATCGGCTGTGCGCGTTTCACCAAGGCCCGTGTCCTTGTTGGGCAGGCGGAAGAACATATAGCTGGCGAAGGGCACCATTTCGCGCATCTTGCCGCCAAGCAGGTCATAGACCGGTACGCTGAGGAACTTTCCCATAATGTCAAGGCAGGCGAATTCGATCGCCGCATGCATCTGCGTGCGATTGTTGTAGAGGCTTGCCGTCGGATTGCAGATCATGAAACGGAGATTTTCCAGCTCGAAGGGGTCATGCCCGACGAGATAGGGTTTCAGCGCCCGGAAGGCGGCTTCGGCGCTCTCCCCGCCGCCGCCCATCTCGCCGAGGCCGACGATGCCCACATCGGTCTCCACCTCGACGATGGTGCGCACGAAACGTCCCCAGTGGGCCCCGTTGGAATGGCGCAGCGGCGCCTCCAGCGGAACGGTGACGGTCGTGGCGCGGATATCGGTAATTCTGGGTCGCTTCATGGGAGGCTCCAATGGAACTGTCTGTCGAAAAAGCCGGAACATCTGGCGTCCCGGCCCTGGCCGGAAAGGCCGCTAGCTGATCATCCGAGTCATCTCGTCGACGCTGATCTCGCCGGCGGGCAGATCGGCGATCTTCTCGCCGCGGGCCATGGCGACGATCCGGTCGGAGATCGGATGGATGTGGTGCAGGTTGTGGCTGATGAAGATCGAGGTGACGCCGAGGCCCTTCAGCTCGACGACATGATCCAGCACCTTGTTGGTCTCCTTGACCGAGAGGTGGTTGGTCGGCTCGTCGAGGATCAGCACCTTCGAGCGGAAATGCATGGCGCGCGCGATGGCGACGCCCTGGCGCTGCCCGCCCGAGAGCGCCTTGACCGGCGTATCGGGCCCGCGCAGGTGGAGGCCGACGCCGCGCAGCCCCTCCATCGCCTCGCGCGCCATCTTCGCCCGGTCGACGATGCCGAGGCCGGGACGGCCGAATTTCAAAGGCTCGCGCCCGATGAAGAAATTCTGCGCGATCGACATTTCCGGCACCATGGCCGTGTACTGGTAGATGGTCTCGATGCCGAGGCCCATCGCCACTTCCGGGCCGGTGATGGAGACGCTGCGGCCTTCGATGAAGATGTCGCCCTGGTCCTGCGTGTGCACGCCGGACAGGATCTTGATCAACGTCGACTTGCCGGCGCCGTTGTCTCCCACAAGGCCGATCACCTCGCCGCGAGCGGCATGGAAATCGACGTTCTTCAGGGCATGGACGGCGCCGTACCATTTCTGCAGGCCGACGCATTTGATGATCGGCTCTCCGGCCGTATTGGCGGCGTTGCTCATGGCTTACCCCTTCATGCCTTCGGCTTTCAGCCGGGTCTGCGTGTTGAGGACGACCGCCACGACGATCATGGCGCCGACGGCGAACATGAACCAGTTGGCGTTGACGCCGCTGAGGATGAGGATGTTCTCGATCATGGCGATCAGCAGCGTGCCGACCACCGCGCCGAGAATGGAGCCGACGCCGCCGGTGAGCGCCACGCCGCCGATGACGGCCGCGGCGATCGCCTGCATCTCGAGCCCGGTACCGAGATTGGGCACGATTACCTTGACGCGGAAGCTCTGGATGATGCCGGCAAACCCGGCGAGCGTGGCGCAGAGCATGAAGCAGGCGATCTTCACCCGCTCGGTCTTGATGCCCATGTCGCGCGCGGCCTGCGGGTGCCCGCCGGTCGCATAGATCCAGTGGCCGAAATCCATGCGCCGCAGCACGAAGCCGAGAGCGAGCGCGATGGCGATCATGTAGAGAAGCGACACGCGCGGCGCGACGAGGCCGAGATCGAGGCGCCCCACCAGCCAGGAGACATCGAGCTCGCGCGGAAAGACCGGCGGGAAGCCCCCGGCCAGCACGACGGCGAGGCTGCGGGCCATGAACAGCATGCCGAGCGTGGCGATGAAGGACGGGATCTTCAGCCGCAGCGTGATCAGGCCATTGGCAAGGCCGATCAGCGCCGCCAGCACGAGGCCGGCGAGGATGGCGACCGCAACCGGCCAGCCCGCCTGCATCAGGAGGACCGTCACCATCGGCGACAGGCCGAAGACGGAACCGACGGAAAGGTCGAATTCCCCGGCGATGATCAGGATCGTGATGCCCATCGCGACGATCGCCAGTTCCGGGATCGGCTGCAGATAGACGGTCATGTTGCCGGTCGCGAAGAACCGGTCGTTGATGAAGCTGAAGGCGACGAACAGGGCGGCGAAGATCAGCAGCGCCGCCATTTCCGGCCGCGCCATCAGGTTGCGGACATTAGGTTTCATGGTCTCTGGCCTTTAAAGGGCTCTCCCGCCTTCCGGCGGAAGAGCCGGTGAATGGCGATCTAGCGGATGCCCATCGACATGAACTTCTCCACCTGCTCCAGGTCCTTCGGCTCCACCACAGCCTTGCCGGTGTTGACGTCGAAAGCGCTGAGACCGAACTTCTTCATCATCGCGAGTTGGAGGATCGGCAGATAGCCCTGGTAATAGGGCTGCTGGTCGATGGTGATGTCGACATAGCCCTTCTTCATCTCGTCGAGCACGACGGGCACGAGGTCGAAGGTCGCCATGTGCAGTTGGCCGGGCTTGATGCCGAGGTCGCGCAGGCACTCGCCCGCCCCCGCGCCCCAGAAGCCGGCATCGACATAGGCGTTGGTGTCCGGCTTGCCCTGCACGTACTGGCAGATGCGGGACGCCGTGACGGAAATGTCGTTGGAGCTGTCGATCACCTCATAGGTGATCTCGCGGTTCGGCTCGGCGGCCTTGGCTTCCTCCAAGAATTTCTTGGCCCCGCCGATGCGCGCCTCCGCCCAGCTTTCCCCCGGACGGGAGAGGCCCAGCAGCGCGTGGATGGGCTGGTCGGCCGGGATTTTCGCATGCAGGCCCTTCATCAGGACATAGCCCGCCTCGAAAAGATCCTGCCCCACGAAGGCGTTGCGCGCATTGCCGGCAGCGCCCTGGCTGTCGTCGACATTGGCGGTGATGACCGGAATGCCCTTGTCGACGGCCTTCTTCACCGTCTCGTCGTAGAGGTCGTCATTGACGATGACGGTCACGATGCCGTCGACGCCCTGCTCAACCACCGTTTCGAGATTCTGCAGGTGTTTCTGCAGGTCGCCGTTCGGCGTCGTGAAGATGAGCTGGCAATCCGCGTCGAACTGGGCGCAGGCATCGTCCATGCCCCGCTTGATCGATTGCCAGAAGCTGTTGTCGATGCCGGTCTGCGTCAGGTAGACGAATTTCGGCTTGTCCGCGGCTCCGGCGATCCCGGCCACAGCGAGTGCGGCGCCCAGCGCCAGTGCGGCCAGCGATGTCTTCAGCATGTCATTCCCTCCCATGATCTTCGCTTGCGCTCTCTGCCGAGAGGCCAGCCGCGGAGCGCGTGGCGCGGCCGGCCGTTTTCCGGGCGCTACCGCGCCTCCCCCAGCACACGGAGGATTTCGTAGCAGGCGCCGAAGGGGTGATAGTCGGTCTTGCCGGGCGGGCTCTTGATGTCGCTCTGCTTTTCGCCGGCAGGCGACAGGATGCGAAACCAGCAGCCATGGTCGTGATCGACCAGATGCCGCCAGCTGTAACGCCAGAGGCGGTCGTAATCCTGCCAGTAGCGCTCCTCGCCGGTGCGCTCCGCAAGGCCGGCGGCGGCGGCCACCGTCTCGCAATGGACCCAATGGTACTTGTCGAGATCGTAGAGCTTGCCGTCCGGGCCGTAGCTGTAGTGCATGCCGCCGAATTCGAGGTCCGCGCTTCTGGCAAGCGCCGTCTCGTAGAGCAGGATGGCCTTGGGCAGCATCCAGTCGCGCGGGCGGTACCGCTCGAGGATCAGCAGCAGCTTGGTCCATTCCGTCATGTGGCCCGGCAGGTAGCCGTAGGGCCGGAACAGGTGCTTGGGGTCATCCTTGTTGTAATCCCAGTCGATCGTCCAGTCCTGGCGGTAGTGCTCCCAGACGACGTCCCCGGCACCCGCCGCGAGCTCGACGCAGATGCGGCGGGCGAGCGTTTCGGCACGGTCGAGATAGCGCGCCTCGCCCGTCGCCTCATGGGCCGCCAGCATCGCCTCGGTCATGTGCATATTGGCGTTCTGGCCGCGATAGGGCGAAACCCGCTGCCAGTCGCGACCGATCTCGTCCTTGTAGAGCGCGCGTTCCGGCTCCCAGAAGCGGCTTTCGAGCAGATCCCAGGTCTCGGACACCTTCTCCGCCATGCCGGCGATGCCGGCCTTCATCGCCGCGGCATAGGCGAGCAGCACGAAGGCGTGGCCGTAGCAATGCTTGGTCGTGTCCACCGGCTCGCGGCCGTGCATCAGCCAGAAATAGCCGCCGAAATCGGGATCGCGGTGCACCTCGTCGAGATACTTGACGCCGTGCGCGGCCGCTTCGGCGAAATCCGGCCGCTGGAACAGCACGGCGGCCGTCGCATAGTTGAAGATGAAGCGCGTGGTCGAGACGAGATGCTGCGTCTTGCGATCGGTGATGAAGCCGTCGTCGCGATATTCGTTGTAGTATCCGCCGTCTTCCCTGTTCAGGCAGATCGGATGGTAGAAATCCATGATCTCGCGTAGATGGGCGAAAAGGAACGTCTTCGAGCGGAAATCGGGAAACGGTTTCATGGTCAGCCTTCCGATCAATCGGGAATGATGATGCCGAGCTTGGAGAGCACGCCGCCGTCGATCTTGATATCGGCACCGGTGATGAAGCGGGCCTTGTCGCTTGCCAGGAAGGCGACGAGATCGGCGACCTCGGCCGGCTTGCCGACACGGCCGAGCGGGTGGCCCCTGCCCCAGGCATCCAGCGTCGCCTCGGCCGTGCTGTCGCCCTTCCACAGATCGGCCGCCCAGCGCAGCATGGGCGTGTCGATGGAGGCCGGGCAGACGGCGTTCACGGTGATGTTGTCCGGCGCGTGGTCGAGCGCCATGGCGCGCACGAGGGCGTTGATGGCGCCCTTGCTCGCCGTGTAGGCAGCAACGCCCGCCTGCGAGGCATAGGCCTGCACGGAGGAGATGGCGACGATCGCCCCGCCGCCGCGCTTCTGCATTTCCGGGATGGCGAATTTCGCGGCGAGGAAGATGCCCTTGAGGTTGATGTCGAGCACGTCGTCCCAGACCTCCTCGGGCGTGTCGACCACCGTGCCGTAGCGCTGGATGCCGGCGCAGCAGGCGAGCACGTCGACGCCGCCATGGCGCGCGACGGCGGTGTCGACGGCCGCCGCCATGTCGTCCTTGCTGCGCACGTCGCCGACGAAGCCGGCAGCATTCGCGCCGATGGCCGCCACCGCGTCATCGACCGAAGCCCTGTCGTTGGCGACGATCAGCACCTTGCCACCGCCCGCCGCGAAGCGATGCGCACAGGCAAGCCCCATGCCGAGGCTGCCGCCGGTAACGATGATGCTCTTGCCGTCAAATTCACTCATCATGCTTTCTCCGAAACGGAAGGGTTTTGGGCACAGGCCCCGAATTTCGGCTCGGGAAGGCCGCGGCCGACGCCCTCGACAGCGAAGAGCCCCCCTTCCAGCGGATGCGCGTCGAGATGGTCGGCCGGCATGGTGAAGCGCGCCGACGTGACATAGAGGGTGGAGAGGTCCGGCCCGCCGAAGGTGCAGCTCGTCGGCCAGCCCGCCGGCAGTTCGACGAGGCCGACGAGATCGCCGTCGGTGTCGAAACCCGCGACCGCCGCGCCGCCCGCCACGCGGCAGTTCCACAGCCGGTCCTGCGCATCGAGGCAGGAGCCATCCGGAAAACCACGCGGGAAACCGGCGCCAAGAGTGCGCCGGTTGGCAAGGGCGCCGGTGGCGACATCGCAATCGAAGAGATAGAGTTCGTTCGCCAGCGTATCGGCGAAGAAGAAACGGCCGTCCTGCGTCCAGGCCATCGTATTGGTGATGCCGTATGCGTTCGGCGTCAGTTGTGCGACCCGGCCATCCGCATCGATGCGGTAGATGGCCCCGGCATTGCGGTCCATGTCCTTGGGCGAGCCGTCAGGGTGGAGGTTGCTCTGCATGGTCGATACCCAGAAGGCACCGTCCGGCGCGACGCGCCCCTCGTTGAGGCGGTTGTCCGGCAGGTCCGGCTCCGGCACCGCGAATTCCTCGAAGGCCCCGCCCGGCCGCCACAGGCAGACGGTGCGGTGCAGGCCGACGATGAAGCCGCCATCCGCCCGCATGCCGATGGAGGTCACGAAATCGGGCGTCGGCCAGACATCGTGGCGGCCATTTGAGGGTTCCAGCCGGTGAATGCGGCGGCCGACGATATCCACCCAGTAGAGCGCCTTCTCCTCGCCCGACCAGACGATGCTCTCGCCGACGATATCCTTCGCATCGAGGAGCAGGGAAACCGCCGTCTTCATGGCAGCACCACCGATTTGATCGAGGACGGGTCGTCGCTCGCCCTGGCAAGCGCCGCCGCCGTTTCCTCAAGGCCAAAACGGTGCGTGATCACGGATTTCAGGTCCACGAGGCCGCTTGTCGCCAGCGCGATCGCCCTCGGATACATGCCGGCATAGCGGAAGACGCCGTGGATCGAGAGCTCCCGCTCCATAGCGGGCCAGAAGTCGACCGAGGCGGCGCCCGTCGGATTGATGCCGACCAGGGCAAGGCCGCCGCGCGGGCGGATGCGCGGCAGGGCGCGCGTGACCGCCGTCGGCGCCCCGCTGCATTCGATGACGGCGTCCACCTCGGCAATCGTCCCGTAGGCCGGATCGGCGGCCGCGTCATGCGCCTCGAAACGCGGGAAGCGGGAGACGAGGCCGATGCGGGCCGGGTTGATATCGGAAAGGATGATGCGCGTGGCGCCGCGCGCCGCTGCAGCCTGCCCCGCCAGCAGCCCGATCGGCCCGGCGCCGACGATCAGCACGGAGCTTCCCGGCTTGAGGTCGAGCCGCTCCGTCGCCCACAGCCCGACGGCCAGCGGCTCGATCAGCGCCGCCTCCTCGAAGGAGAGGCTGTCGGGAATGGCGAAGGTGAAATCGGCCGGATTGACGACCCGCCGCGCGAAGGCGCCGTGATAGGGGGGCGTCGCCATGAACACCACGTCGCGGCAGAGATTGTAGGCACCCGACCAGCATTGCTCGCAATGGCCGCACGGCCGCTGCGGCTCCAACGTCACGCGGTCGCCGATCTTGAGATGCGTGACCGCATCGCCCGTCGCGACGACCGTGCCCGCCGCCTCGTGGCCGAGCACGATCGGCCGGTCGCAGACGAGATTGCCGATCCGGCCATGGCGGAAATAGTGCACGTCCGATCCGCACACGCCGACGGCGGCGACCTCCACCACCACATCGTTCGGCCCGGCGACCGGCTCCGGCCAGTCCTGCATTTCAACCTGGTTGGGCGACAGGAGCACCGCCGCCCGGTTCGGCCTCGTGACGTTCGCGTTCATGTCCGCCCCCGCATGCGCTTGATGCTGATGATGTTGACCATGACGGCGACGAGGATGACGACGCCGCGCACGATGCCCTGGGCGAATGGATCGACGCCCATCAGGACGAGACCGTTGACGAGGGCCGCGATGAACACGACGCCGAGCAGCGTCCCGAGCATGGTGCCGCGTCCGCCGAACAGGCTGGTTCCGCCGACGACGACCGCGGCTATGATGTCGAATTCCAGGCCGGAGGCCGCGCCGCTGTTGCCGGAGCCGAGACGGCTCGCCATCAGGATGCCCGTCAGCGCCGCCAGCGCGCCGGTGATGGCGAAGACGAGGATGCGCACCCGCGCGACGGGAATGGCCGAGAGGCGCGCGGCCTCGGCATTGCCGCCGACCGCATAGACGCTGCGGCCGAAGACCGTGCGCGTCGCCACGAAGCTGAAGACGGCGAAGAGCACCAGCATGATGACCGCGGGCGTCGGAATGCCGAGGAACCAGCCGGCGCCGAGGCGCTGGAAGCTGAAATCCATGATCACGATCGGCACGGCATCCGACATGACCTGCGCCGTGCCGCGCAGCCCCAGCCAGAGCGCCAGCGTGACGATGAAGCTCGGCACGTCGAGGAAGGCGCGCAGCACACCGGTGAAGCAGCCGATCAGCGCGCCGAGGACGATGACGATCAGGGCGGCAGCGGCAAGCGGCACGCCGGACTGCGCCAGCGAGGCGAGAAGCACGCCGGCAAAGGCGACATGCGGGCCGACGGAGATGTCGATCTCGCCGCTGATCAGCACCAGCGTCATGCCCCAGGCGATGATGCCGACGAAGGCGGCATCGCGCAGGATATTGAGCTGGTTGGGCAGCGTCATGAAATTCGAGGCGAAGGCCGCCAGGAAGGCATAGAGCACGAGGATGGCGACGAGGAGGCCGATCTCGTTGGCGCGCCCGCTGAGGAAGTGCCGCAGGTCGAACTTCTGATAGGATTCGGATTGGATAGGGGCCATCGTCAATGCACTCCGTGTTCGCCCGTCGTCAGCTCGGCCAGCGTCTCCGTGCGGATCGCCGCCCCTTCCACCTCGCCCGTGATGCAGCCGCCGCGCAGGATCAGGACGCGGTCGCAGACCTCGCAGAACTCCTCGATCTCGCCGGAGACGAAGACGACGGCGAGGCCGTCGGCGGCGGCATTCCGCATGAGCTGGTAGATCTGCCGCTTGGCGCCGATGTCGACGCCGCGCGTCGGCTCGTCGAGCAGCAGGATGCGCGGCGCTGCATTCAGCGCCTTGCCGATGACGACCTTCTGCTGGTTGCCGCCACTGAGATTGCCGAGCGCCTCGCCGGGATGGGCAAGCTTGATGCCGAGCGAGCGGATCGACGCGGCGACCTTTTTGCGCATGGCGGCCCGGTCGATCACGCCGCCACGGGAGACCGAACCCCAGCTCGCCATGACGAGGTTTTCGTCGATGCCGAGCATCATCACCGCCCCCTCGCCGCGACGATCCTCCGGCGTCATGAAGATGCCGTTCGCCCGCGCTTCGCGCAGGCTCGCGGGCCTGAAATCGCTGCCGGCGAGCGTCATGGAACCGCCCTCGGCGGTGCGCAGCCCGGCGATGGCCTGCAGGAGCTCCGTGCGGCCCGATCCGAGCACGCCCGCGATGCCGAGCACCTCGCCGGCCCTGATCTCCAGGCTCGCGCTCTCGACGCGCGGCGCGACACGGAGGTCGCTGATCGTCAGCAGCGGGCTGAATCTGCCGGGCTCGCCGACAGCGCGTGCGCTGCCGCCTTCGCCCTGCGTACCGCCGAGCAGCATGTCGACGATCTCCCGGTTCGAGACATCGGCGACCGGGGCGGTCGCGATATGGCGGCCGTCGCGCATGATGGTGACGGAATGCGCCACCTTGCGGATTTCGTCCATGCGGTGCGAAATATAGATGATGCTGGTGCCCTGTTCGGCGAGCTGCCGCACGACGCGGATCAGCGTTTCCGCTTCCTGGGCGACGAGCGAGCTGGTCGGCTCGTCGAGGATGAGCAGGCGGGCGCCCTGGCTGAGGGCGCGCGCGATCTCGATGAGCTGGTGTTCCGCCACCGAGAGACGTGCCACCGGCTGGCGCGGATCAAGACGAAGGCCGAGCAGGGCGAGCGCATCGTGCGCGTCGCGCTGCATCCGGGGCCAATCGACGCGCCCGCCGCGCGTCGGCCAGCGGCCGAGGAAGACATTCTCCGCTATGGAAAGCTCCGGCACCACGCTCAATTCCTGGTGCACGGTGGCGATGCCGGCCTTGATGCCATCCATCGGCGCACGGAGCGCGACGGATTTGCCGTCGATCAGGATCTCGCCCTCGTCCGGCCGTTCGACGCCTGCGAGGATCTTCACCAGAGTCGACTTGCCCGCCCCGTTCTTGCCGAGCAGGGCGCGGACCTCGCCGCGCGCCAGGGCGAAGTCCACATCCCGCAGGGCGACGACGCCGGGATACGCCTTGGATATGCCGCGCATGTGAACGAGCGGTTCGACCATGGGACCATGCCACTGACTGCGTTGACGAAAAGGGAAGGCCGCGGCAAGCCGCGCCCTCCCCCGGGAGGAAACCGGCTGAATTCAGGGGATGCCGTCGGGCCGCGCTTCCAGCCAGGCCTTCACCTTGTCCGGATCGGAGGAGAGGAACATCTCCGTCGGCACGATGGTGAGATAATTGTCGATCGCCTCGCCCTTGATGGCCTTCAGCGCCATGAGCACGGAATCCTTGCCCATCTGCTGCGGCTGCTGGCCGTTGGTGGCGATCAGCGTTTCGGGCGCGTTGATGAGATATTGTGCGAGCTGCACGCTGATATCGTTGCCGAACACTACCGCCTGTCCCTGGCGGCCGGAGGCCATGATGCCCTGGATGGCGCCGATCGTGCCGTTGTCCGTCGTCGCGAACATGGCGTTGATCGCGGTGTCGCCGGTCAGCATGGTCGTCGCCGTCTCGGTCGACTTGCCCGGCTCGAAGCCGGCCTGGTCGGCCGCCCATTCGACACCCGGCACCTTCTCCTCGACGGCCTTCTTGAAACCGGCCTTGCGCTGCACGCAGGCCTCGTAGACATCGCAGTTCAGGACGCCGAACCGGGGCTTGTCGATCCCCTTGTCCTTGAAATAATCGCCGGCGACGACGCCGACATCGTAGCCCAGCTTGTACTGGTCGGTCGTCACCAGCGCCTTGACGTATTTCTTGGCGTCCTCGTCGTTTACGCAGGTGTTGTAGCAGACCACCGGAATGCCGGCCTCCGCCGCCTGCTTGACGACCGGCACGGAAGCCGTGGCCGAGACCGGCGACATGATGATGGCGCCGACCTTCGAGGAGATCAGCGTGGAGGCGAATTGCGCCTCCTTGGCCGCATCGCCCTGCGAATTCTGCCCGAGCAGGCGCACGCTCTCGTTGCTGGCGCCTGCCTCGATGCCCTTCTTGATGCCGCCGTAAAAACCCTGCGCATCGAGATAGAGCGCCCCGATGGTCAGGTCCCCGGCACTCGCGGCGCCCGCCATGAATACCGCCAGCGCGCTGGACGCGATTGCCCGCACGATAGCGGGCCGCAACTTGTCATGCAGTGTCATCGGTCTCCTCCCAAATTCCTTGCATTCTTGTATGCAAGATTCTTGAACTGGTCAAGCATCGACGTTGGCACGAGTGGAAAATCATTATTTTCCGGGTTATCCTGCACGCGAGAGAGATTTGCATGCAAGAAAACAAGGGCGTTCAACCCATGACGCGTGATACGAAGATTTCGGCGGCGGAGCATTGCTACCGTACCCTTTCGCGAAAGATCATCGGCCTCGAATTGAAGCCGAACGAACCGATCGGGGAGCATGCCATGGCCGAGCTCCTCGGCGTCAGCCGCACACCGGTACGCGAGGCGCTGTCTCGCCTTTCCGCGGAGGGGCTGGTCGATATCCGGTCGCGGGCGGGCGTCGTGGTCGCACCGATCCGCATGGACGCGGTGCGGACGGCGCAGTTCGTCCGCGAGCAGCTCGAAGTTGCGATCGTGGCGGAAGCGGCCCGGCAATCGAACCGCCGCATTCTGCTCGGCATCCGTCAGGCCATCGAGGAGCAGGAGCTTGCCATTCAGGAGGACAATTCGGACCTCTTCTTCGAATGCGACGAGCGCATGCATGCCCTTTATTGCAGCCTTGCCGGCCGCGACGGGGTCTGGGGCTTCATTTCGGACGCGAAGAAGCACATGGACCGCGTCCGCCGCCTGTCGGTCCAAGCCGGTCAACTCGGTCAGTTGGTAAAAGACCATCAGGACGCACTGGACGCCGTTGCGGCGGGCGATACTGAACGCGCCCAGGAGGTCATGAAGCTCCACCTGCGGCGGGCCATGCTGGATCTGAGCGATCTTTCTCGCAGATTTTCATCCTATTTCGAATCTGAAGTCCAAAGCGCTGCGGAATGAGTGGCGAATGGCAACACCCAATCGCTAGTCGCTAAAATCAGAAGCGCGATTTGAATAATTCCCTATCGCGAACCGAAGTGCGAGCGGATCGACGTGGTCCTCTGCGTTACCGTCGACCGCCTGTCGCGTGACGTCGAGCACAGCTCCAAGATCCTCAAGGAGCTCAATTACCACGACACGGCGATATGGACCGTGCAGGCAGGCCAGCCGATCAGCCATATCGAGCTGCATATGCGCTCCACGCTCAGCCATGAGCTGGTCGAGCAGATCCGCTATCGCACGCGCGAAGGGATGAAGACGGCGGCCCGCAAGGGCAAGGCGATGACCCGCTTGTGCTACGGCTACCGGCTCGGCCAGCAGCGCGACGCCAACGGCGACAGGATCAGGGGCCCGCGCGAGATCGAACCGGCCGAGGCAGAGATCGTGCGCTGGATCTTCGAGCAATATCCCGACGGGGTCAGTCCAGCGGCGATTAGAGCCCCGGCGGTTTTGAATACGCCAAGTGGCGCGGTGTGAGCAACCGGCGCAAACGCGAAGCTTTCATCTTGCGCAGCGTTGGAGCCTGATGCAGCAGCTTCAGGACCGGCATGCCGAGGGCCGCCCTCGCCTACCCATTCTGGACGACCAGCTCGACGAACTGGAAGTCACGCGCGAGAAGCTGGTCAAAGAATTCGCCGGCACAGCCGAAGAACCGGTGGAGGATTTTCAGGAGAAGATTGGAAAGCTGCGGGGGCAGTTCAATCCCGCCAACACCGAGATCGCCATCCGCAAGCTGATCTTCCTCGCCTGCAACAACGCCGACGAACAGGCCAAGCGCCGGCTAATGCCGATCGTTCGCGATCTGATCGAGACGGTGGTGATCGGCAAGACACCGGGCCGTCGGCTGGCAGCTCTGCAGGTCCATGGCGATGTCGCCAACATCATGGCGTCGATGGATGTGATCGACATCATGCAACAGCAGTTTGTCGCTTCCGCCCAGAACGATATGATGGCCCGCATTGCGTCCGGCGAGCTTGAGACGGAGCACAAACACTAAAAAGCCCCGCGACATTTCTGTCATCGGGGCTTTTGATTTGGTTGCGGGGGCAGGATTTGAACCTGCGGCCTTCAGGTTATGAGCCTGACGAGCTACCGGGCTGCTCCACCCCGCGTTATGTTTTTGCATGCAAAAGGGCCGCTTTGAGGGCGGCCCGATTTCGGCTTGGGCCGAGGATTGTTTTGAGAAGATTTGATTGCCTTTAGCAGACCTGGCAGCGACCTACTCTCCCGCGTCTTAAGACGAAGTACCATTGGCGCTGGGGCGTTTCACGGCCGTGTTCGGAATGGGAACGGGTGCAGCCACCCCGCCATAACCACCAGGTCGGCTAAGGGCAATCTTTTGAGAAGCTGGTAGAAGGCGGAGCCTTCGTTTGTTTAGTCTGTGAACACGTCTGGCTTCATCGCCCTTTTTCAAAGGGCCGATGAGCATGAACAATGAGAACGATCAAGCCAATCGAGCTATTAGTACCGGTAAGCTTCACACATTGCTGCGCTTCCACACCCGGCCTATCAACGTGGTCGTCTTCCACGGCTCTCAAGGGAATACTCGTTTTCAGGTTGGTTTCCCGCTTAGATGCCTTCAGCGGTTATCCATTCCATATATAGCTACCCTGCTATGCCCTTGGCAGGACAACAGGTCCACCAGAGATATGTCCATCCCGGTCCTCTCGTACTAGGGACAGATCCTGTCAATATTCCTACACCCACGGCAGATAGGGACCGAACTGTCTCACGACGTTCTGAACCCAGCTCACGTACCGCTTTAATTGGCGAACAGCCAAACCCTTGGGACCTGCTCCAGCCCCAGGATGCGATGAGCCGACATCGAGGTGCCAAACAACCCCGTCGATATGGACTCTTGGGGGTCATCAGCCTGTTATCCCCGGCGTACCTTTTATCCGTTGAGCGATGGCCCTTCCACGCGGGACCACCGGATCACTATGACCGACTTTCGTCTCTGCTCGACTTGTCAGTCTCGCAGTCAGGCGGGCTTATGCCATTGCACTCGACGACCGATTTCCGACCGGTCTGAGCCCACCATCGCGCGCCTCCGTTACTCTTTCGGAGGCGACCGCCCCAGTCAAACTACCCACCATACACGGTCCCGGATCCGGATAACGGACCGCGGTTAGACATCCATGACGATAAGGGTGGTATTTCAAGGATGGCTCCACAGAAACTGGCGTCCCTGCTTCAAAGCCTACCACCTATCCTACACATGCCGACACGAATGCCAGTGTAAAGCTATAGTAAAGGTGCACGGGGTCTTTCCGTCTAACCGCAGGAACCCCGCATCTTCACGGGGAATTCAATTTCACTGAGTCTCTGCTGGAGACAGCGGGGAAGTCGTTACGCCATTCGTGCAGGTCGGAACTTACCCGACAAGG
>NZ_AP039671.1:0-542500 GCF_055379515.1 Shinella sp. 1A1 | reverse complement strand
ATGATCTGCTCGAGAAAACCGAGCAGCACGGCGGAGACCACGAAGGCGAGATGCATGAAGGTCAGCCACATCAGCTGGCTCTCGGTATATTGCTGCGCATTGAGGAAGATCTGCAGCAGGTGGATCGACGATATCGCGACGATCGACGAGGCGACCTTGATCTTGAGGCTGCCGGCATCGAGCTTGCCGAGGAAGGAGACGTCCTTCTCCGCCTCGTCGAAGCGGCTGACGAAGTTCTCGTAGCCGGCGATCATCACCATGAGGATGAGGCTGGCGACCAGCGCCGCGTCGATAAGGCCGAGCATGGCGAGGATCATCTGCGCATCGTCATAGACGAAGACGTTCTTGGCGACCTTGACGAACTTGTAGAGGAAGGAGACGGCATAGACGGCGAGCGCCGCCACGAGGCCGAGATAGAAGACCACGAGGATCCAGCGGCTCGACAGGATGATGCGTTCAACCAGGAGTTCGAGGGATTTCATCGCGCGGGCTCCAGCGGGAATCAGTCAGGTTCACTGTTGATTAACCAATGGCCCGAGGGGCCGCAAGACGTCTTCGCACATGCAAAAGGGCGGCGTCCGCGGACGCCGCCCTTGCCGGAATGCGCCGCTTTCCTCATGCCCTTCGGAAGAGACCTGCGATCAGGGACAGGACCAGAAGGGCGAGGAAGACGAAGAACAGAATCTGCGCGATGCCGGCGGATGCGCCGGCAATACCGCCGAAGCCGAGCAGACCGGCAACAAGGGCGATCACGAGAAAGACGACAGCATAGTACAGCATTTTCAATCTCCTTGTTATGTCGCAGAAGAAACGGAAAGCATCCGAAAAGGTTCCCGGGAACGCCGCGCAACAGAGTTGATTTGCTACACTTTCCATTCTTCCAAAACGATGCCGCCGCGGCCTTTCGGCTGCGGCGGCATGAGCGGTGATCGAGAGGGCTGCGACCGGCAGAGCATTTCGTTTCCGCGCAACTCCGGACGCAAACCGCTGCGTGCTTTTGCTCGGAATTGCGCTAGTGGCGGCGCGCCCAGTCGTCGATCTGCCGCTCCGCTTCGTCCTTGGCAAGGCCGTAGCGCTGCTGGATCTTGCCGGACAACTCGACGCGGCGACCCTTGATGACGTCGAGGTCGTCATCCGTGAGCTTGCCCCACTGGGCCTGCGCCTTGCCCTTGTATTCGTTCCACTTGCCTTCGATGATATCCCAGTTCATCTCGCTGTCCTTTCGGTTGAATGCAATCGATTGACGGGGAAGCGGCGGGAGCCGGAAAAGTTCCTCAATGCAGGCCGATATCGACCGGGCCGGCGTTCTCGGCGACGACGATGCCGTCCGCCGGCGGGCCCACCTTGCGCACATGGACCTCCAGCCGGTTCCGCGACGTCATGCGCCAGCTGATCTCGACATTCTCTTCCTCCCAGGCGGGATCGAAGGGCGCACAGCGGCCATGTACGACGCGCTTTCCAACACCCGCATCGCCGAGGGCAGACGGCAGGGCGCCGACGCAGTCTTCCATCGTCTCGAACGCTACCTGCGGCGCCTGCAGCTCCTCGCAGGAAAGACTGCCAGGCGCGCAGCCGACCAGAAGCATGATTGCGGCGATGTGCTCCATGTCACTCTCCATCTCCTGTCGGATCGGGCTCCCCATAGAACTGGCCAGACAACGGGACGATGCACGGAAAAGTTCCGATCACGCCCTGTCACGATTTCGGGAACAAAGTTTCGGCAGGCACGTTGTCGGCGCATCGCTCAATGGCGAACCGGACGAGAAAGGAAGCGCAGATGCTCGGCACCATTCTTCTTATCATCCTCATCCTCCTCCTGATCGGCGCGCTGCCGAACTGGGGATATAGCCGCGGGTGGGGTTACGGCCCGTCGGGCGGTCTCGGTCTCATCGTCGTCATCCTTCTCATCCTCGTCCTCATGGGACGCATTTGATCCCGACCAACCAGCCAGGAACCGGAACCATGAAGAAAACCATCATCGCGCTTTGCCTCGTCGCCTCCACCGTGGCACTCTCCGCCTGCTCCCAGACCGAACGCGGCACCGCCATCGGCGCGGCATCGGGCGCCATCATCGGCGGGGCGGTGACCGGCCGCGCGGGCGGCGCCCTTGTCGGTGCGGCCGTCGGCGGCACCGCGGGTTACCTCATCGCCCGTTCGGACCGGCGCGGCTACTGCATCTATCGTGACCGCCACGGTCACCGCTACGAAGCCCGCTGCCGCTAAACGGCACCACGAGCAGAAACGCGAAACGGGCCCCCGGGGCCCGTTTCTTGATGTCTTGAACAGGGAAAACGAATGACGTCAGGAACCGCCCTTGGCTCTGCGCTCGGCATCGTCGAGCTTTTCCAGAAGGTCGAGCAGGCGATCGGGCACGGGCTCGGTCTCGATGACGTCGTAGAAGGATTTCAGCTTGCGGCCGACGGGGCCATTGGGATCGAACGCAGCCCTCGCGGAGGCGGCGCCGCGTCTCTTGTCTTTACCGGGCTCTATCATGGTCTTGTTTCCATCGCTTGCCGCCCGCTATCTTCCTTTTGCCCAATATTCCCAATAGCAAGTCAGACTTAGCATGCTACCAATAGGTTTCCGCAAGGTGAACTCTAGCGGAAACGGTTCCGATACGGAACATAGCCAGGGAGAACGAAATGTCACTTTCCACCCGTATCGCACCGCATCTCGCCTATCTGAGGCGGTTTTCCCGTGCCGTGACGGGTTCGCAGACGTCCGGCGACGCCTATGTCGCCGCCATGCTCGAAGCACTCGTCAGCGACATCTCGCTCTATCCGGAAGGGCGCAGCGACCGCATCGCGCTCTACCGGCTCTACTGCACGCTCTTCGACAATCTCGACATCACCCTGCCGGAAAATACCTCGCCCTTCGGCTGGGAACGGCAGGCGGCGGCGAACCTTTCCAACCTGCCGCCGGCAGAACGCAAGGCCTTCCTGCTCGTCGCCGTCGAGGGCTTCGACATTGCCGAGGGCGCCGACATCATGGATGTGCCGGAGGACCGCTTCAGCGCATTGCTGGACGAGGCCTCGCGCGACATCTCGCGTCAGGTGGCGACCGATATCATGATCATCGAGGACGAACCCCTCATCGCCATGGATATCGAGGACATGGTGAAGGGCCTCGGCCACCGGGTGACCGGCATCGCGCGCACCCATTCGGAGGCCGTCGAACTCTATCACCGCACCTCGCCGCGCATGGTGCTGGCGGATATCCAGCTCGCTGACGGCAGTTCGGGCATCGACGCCGTCAACGACATCTTGAAGAACAGCACGATCCCGGTGATCTTCATCACCGCCTTCCCGGAACGGCTCCTGACCGGCGAAAAGCCGGAACCGGCCTTCCTCGTCACCAAGCCGTTCAATCCGGACATGGTGAAGGCGCTGATCAGCCAGGCGCTGTTCTTCGACGAGCAGGCGCGGCTCGCCAAATCCGCATGACGCAAAAAGGCCCGCGCAAGCGGGCCTTTTCATTCCGGTCTGCCGTGCTTGTCAGAGCGCAGCGACGACGATGACCTCGACGAGGTAATCCGGCGTCGCGAGCTTGGATTCGCCGGTGGCGCGAGCGGGCGTGTGGCCCTGCGGCGCCCAGGTATCCCAGACGGCGTTCATCTTGGAAAAATCGGCCATGTCGGCAAGCCAGATCTGGGCGGAGAGGATGCGCGTCTTGTCCGTGCCGGAGAGCGCCAGAAGGCGGTCGACCTCGGCCAGCGCCTGCTTCGTCTGCTCGGTGACGTCAGAACCCGCCTCGCCGACCTGACCGGCCAGATAGACGGTGCCATTGTGCACGACGGCCTGGCTCATGCGCGGGCCGGTTTCAAAGCGTTTGATATCCATGTCTCGTTCCTGTCAGGTCGCGGAAATATCGGAAACCCACCGCCACGCGATGGCCGGCAGGCCCGCCGTCTATAGGCGGACGGCCGGCGGGGCGCCAGAGGCGGTCCCGCAAATTCTCCCTCAGGATGCCAATCCCCGGAGGGCGGCGGCGACGATGGCCTCGACGGGCGCATCGATATCGACCGTCACGACGCCCGGTTCGCCGGACGGGTCCTCCAGCGTGGCGAGCTGGCTGTCGAGCAGGCTGACGGGCATGAAGTGCCCTTCCCGCGCGGCCATGCGCGTCATCAGAAGGTCGCGGCTGCCCTTGAGGAAGACGAAGGAAAGCGTGCCGCCGGCGGCGTTGCGCAGGCGCTCGCGGTAGACCTTCCTGAGGGCGGAGCAGGAGACAACGACGCCGTTGCCCGCGGCGCGCGCATCGGCCAGTGCCCGGCCGATCGTGTCGAGCCAGGGCCAGCGGTCCTCGTCCGTCAGGGGAATGCCGCGGGACATCTTCTCGACATTGGCGGCGGGATGCAGGCTGTCACCCTCGATGAAGGCGGCGCCGAGGCTTGCGGCAAGACCCTCGGCGACCGAGGTCTTGCCGCAACCGGAAACGCCCATGACGACGATGGCGCGGGCGTCGGTCACGCGCGCCGCTCGCCTCAGGCGACGCGCTTGCGTCGCTCGACGCGGGCGCGGATGGCGTCGATATCGACACGCGGCGTCGCGGCGAAGAGCGTCTTGGTATAGCTGTGCTGCGGGTCGTCGAAGACCTGGTCACGGCTGCCATATTCCACCGCCTCGCCGAAATACATCACCATCACGTCGTCCGCGATGTGGCGCACGACCGAAAGGTCGTGGCTGATGAAGACATAGGTCAGGTGGAACTCGTCCTGAAGGTCGGCAAGCAGGTTGAGTACCTGGGCCTGCACCGAGAGGTCGAGCGCCGAGACCGGCTCGTCGAGCACGAGGAGGCGCGGATTGAGCATCAGCGCGCGGGCAATCGCCACGCGCTGGCGCTGGCCGCCGGAGAACATGTGCGGGTAGCGCCCGTAATGCTTCTCCTCCAGCCCCACCTTCTTCAGCATGGCCATGGCGCGGTCGCGCCGCTCGTCCGCGGGAACCTTGGTGTTGATGACCAGCGGCTCCGTCAGGATGTCGCCGATCTTCTTGCGCGGGTTCAGCGAACCATAGGGGTTCTGGAAGACGATCTGCACCTTGCTGCGCATTTCCGGCGTCAGCGGCTCGCTGGCGATGTCGACCTTGCGGCCGTCGATCAGCATTTCGCCCGCGGTGATCGGATCGATCATCGTGACCATGCGGGCAAGGGTGGACTTGCCGCAGCCGCTTTCGCCGACGATGGCGAGCGTCTTGCCCTCCTCGACCGTGAAGCTCACGCCCTTGACGGCGTGAACGGTCTTGGACGGCTTCATGAAGCTGCCGGGGATGTGATAGTCGCGCTTGAGGTCGCGCGCTTCGAGAACCGGGGTCATCGGACGGCTCCTGCGAAAATCTCGGCGTCGGTCAGCTTTTCCGTGATCGTCGGCAGGCGCCCGCCCGTGGCGTTCTCCGGCAGGGCCGCGAGAAGAGCCTTGGTGTAGACGCTTTTCGGGGCCGAGAAGAGCGAGAGCACGTCGGCCTCCTCGATCTGGCGGCCCTTGTACTGCACGATGACGCGGTCGGCGGTTTCGGCGACGACGCCCATGTCATGGGTGATGATGATGAGGCCCATGCCGTGTTCGGCCTGCAGCTTCATCAGGAGGTCGAGGATCTGCTTCTGGATCGTCACGTCGAGCGCGGTGGTCGGCTCGTCGGCGATCAGAAGCTTCGGATTGCAGGCAAGCGCGGTCGCGATCATCACGCGCTGGCACTGGCCGCCCGACATCTGGTGCGGATAGTGGCCGAGGCGCTCTTCCGGGTTCGGGATGCCGACGAGCTGGAACAGCTCGATCGCCCGGTCGCGGCGAGCCTTGCGATTAAGGTCCGTGTGGATGCGCAGAACTTCCTCGATCTGGTAGCCGACCGTGAAGCACGGATTGAGGCTGGCGATCGGCTCCTGGAAGATCATGGCGATGTCCTTGCCGATGATCCTGCGCCGCTCAGCGTCGGACATGGCCTTCATGTCGCGGCCGTTGAAGGTGAGGACATCCGCCGTCACCTTCGCCGTCCAGGGCAGGAGGCCCATGGCGGCGAGCATGGAGACGGACTTGCCCGAGCCGGATTCGCCGACGATGGCGAGCACTTCGCCCTCGTCGACCTTGAGCGAAACGCCGTCCACGGCGCGGAAGGGACCGGATGCCGTCTGGAACTCGACGGTGAGGTTCTTGATTTCGAGAAGCGACATCACGACCTCTTCAGCTTGGGATCGAGGGCGTCGCGCAGGCCGTCACCCATGAGGTTGATGGCGAGCACGGTGACGAGGATGGCAAGGCCGGGGAAGGTGACGACCCACCAGGCGCGCTGGATGAATTCGCGCGCTTCGGCGAGCATCGTGCCCCATTCCGGCGTCGGCGGCTGGGCGCCCATGCCGAGGAAGCCGAGGGCCGCCGCGTCGAGGATCGCCGCCGAGAAGGCGAGCGTCGCCTGGACGATGAGCGGCGCGAGGCAGTTCGGCAGGATCGTCAGGAACATCAGGCGCAGCGTGCCGGCGCCCGCGACCTGCGAGCCGACGACGTAATCCTTCGACTTCTCCGTCATGACCGCCGCGCGCGTCAGGCGCACGAAATGCGGCTGGTTGACGAGCGAGATGGCGATCATGGCGTTGAGCAGGCCCGGACCGAGAACCGCCACCAGCACGAGGGCGAGCAGCAGCGAGGGGAAGGCCAGGATGATATCCATGATGCGCATGATGAAGGTATCGACCTTGCCGCGGAAATAGCCCGCGACGAGACCTATCAGCACGCCCGAGACCACCGACAGCGTCACGACGACGAGACCGATGAAGAGCGAGAAGCGCGCGCCGTAGATGAGGCGCGAGAGGATGTCACGACCGACGGCGTCGGTGCCGAGGATGTGCCCCCAGGTCCCGCCCTGCTGGAAGACCGGCGGCAGGAGAAGGAGTTCACGGTTCTGGATGCTCGGATTGTGCGGCGCGACGAAGGGCGCGAAGACGGCGACGAACAGGATCACCAGGAAGATGAAGAGGCCGATGACCGCGCCCTTGTTGCGCGAGAAATAGAACCAGAATTCGGAAAGGCCCGACGGCGGCGTGCCGCCCGTCTTGGCCTCGGACGTTGTCTGTACTGAGCTCATGGGATCGCCCTCCTAGTGCCGGATGCGCGGATTGACCCAGCCGTAGAGCAGGTCGACCACGAGGTTGACGATCATGATGACGGCGGCGATCAGCATCAGCCCGCCCTGCACCACGGCATAGTCGCGCTTGAAGACGCTGTCGACCATCCACTTGCCGATGCCCGGCCAGGAGAAGATCGTCTCGGTCAGGATGGCGCCCGCAAGCAGCACGCCGACCTGCAGGCCGATCGTGGTGATGACGGGGATCATGGCATTGCGCAGCGCGTGGATGCCGATGACGCGGAAGGGCGAAAGACCCTTGGCGCGGGCGGTGCGGACATAGTCGTCGCCGAGCACTTCGAGCATGGCCGAGCGGGTCTGGCGCGCGATGACCGCAAGCGGGATCGTCGACAGCACCACGGTCGGCAGGATCAGGTAGGTCAGCGCCGACTTGAACGCCCCCGCCTGCCCCGAGATCAGGCTGTCGATCAGCATGAAGCCGGTGACCTGCGGGAAGAAGTACATCAGCGAGATGCGTCCCGAGACCGGCGTCCAGCCGAGATAGCCGGAGAAGAAGATGATGAGCAGCAGCCCCCACCAGAAGATCGGCATCGAATAGCCGACAAGGGCGACGCCCATGATCGACTGGTCGAGCCAGGTGCCGCGCTTGACCGCGGCAAGCACGCCGGCCGGAATGCCGAGCACGACTGCGACGATGATGGCGCAGAGCGAAAGCTCCAGCGTGGCGGGGAAGAGGTTCATGAAGTCCTCAAGCACCGGCCGCTTGGTGACGATCGACGAGCCGAAGTCGCCCGAGAGCAGGCCCGTCAGATAGTCGAAATACTGGATGTACATCGGCCGGTCGAGGCCGAGCTGGTGCATCAGCTCGGCATGGTGTTCCGGCGACATGACGCGTTCGCCCGACATCAGCATGACCGGATCGCCCGGCAGAAGTCGAATGAAGGCGAACGCGATGATCGATACCCCGATGAACGTGGGTATCAGGACGGCGAGCCGTCCGAAGATAAAGCGCAACATGGGAGCCAATCCCTTCTTCTTTTGAAAAACCGGCGGCCCGAATGCCTTCGGACCGCCGGCCATTGCACGCTCTTTGCGGCGTGCCTTTCTTTTGCCCGATATTACTCGGCGATGTCTACACCGTCAAAGCGGTGAATCCCCAGCGGGTCCATCTTGAAGCCCGAGACCTTCTTGCTCATCGGGACGACGACCAGCGAATGGTCGATGGTGTTCCACGGCGCTTCGCGCTTGAAGATGACCTGAGCCTCTTCATAGAACTTGGTGCGCTGGGCGATGTCGGAGGTTTCCTTCGCCTTCGTCATCAGGTCGTCGAATTCCTTGTTGCACCACTGCGCGCGGTTGTTGCCGCCGACGGCGTCGCAACCGAGCAGGGTGTCAAGGAAGTTGTCCGGATCGCCGTTGTCGCCGGTCCAGCCCATGATGGCCGCACCGTCGCGGTCCTTGGCGGAGGAGAGCTTGAGGTATTCGGCCCATTCGTAGGAGACGATCTCGGCCGTGACGCCGATCTTGGCGAGGTCGGCCTGCATCAGCTCGGCCGCACGGCGGGCGTTCAGCATGTAGGGACGCGCGACGGGCATGGCCCAGATCTTCATCTTGAGATCCTTGACGCCGGCTTCCTCGAGCATCTTCTTGGCCGCGTCCGGATCGTACTTGTCGTCCTGGACGGCGTCGTTATACGACCACATGGTCGGCGGGATCGGGTTCTTGGCGACCGTTGCCGCGCCCTGGAAGACCGCGTCGACGATGGCCTGCTTGTTGACGGCCATGTTGAGGGCCTTGCGGACCTCGACCTTGTCGAACGGCGGAACCAGCGTGTTGTAGGCGAGGTAGGCGACGTTCAGGCCTTCCTGCTCCAGAACCTGGAGGTTCTCGTCCTTCTTCAGCTCGGCGACGTCGGCGGCGTTCGGATAGGCCATGATGTGGCACTCGCCGGCCTTCAGCTTCTGCGCGCGGACGGCGGCGTCCGTGGTGATGGCGAAGACGAGATCGTCGACCGGCTGCTTGCCGTTCCAGTAGTCGGGGTTGGCCTTGTAGCGGATCGCCGCATCCGTCTGGTAGGCGACGAAGGTGAACGGGCCGGTGCCGAGCGGCTGCTGGTTCAGCAATTCCATCTTGCCGTCAGCCTGCAGCTTGTCGGCATATTCCTTGGAGAGGATCGAGGCGAAGTCCATGCCGAGATTGGCGATGAACGGCGCTTCCGGACGCTTCAGCACGAACTTGACCGTCAGGTCGTCGACCTTCTCGATCTTCTCGATCAGATCCGGGAAGCCCATGCCCGCGAAATATTCCCAGGAAGCGCCCGCGACATACTTGTTCCACGGATTGTCTTCCTTGTACTGGCGCTCGAACGAGAAGATGACGTCGTCGGCGTTCAGTTCGCGGGTCGGGGTGAAGTATTCGGTCGTCTGGAACTTCACGCCCTTGCGCAGCTTGAAGGTGTATTCCTTGCCGTCGGCCGACACTTCCCAGCTCTCGGCGAGGCCCGGTTCCAGCTCCGTGCTGCCGTGCTTGAACTCGACGAGGCGGTTATAGGCGGTGCGCGACGTGGCGTCGAAGGTCTGGCCGCCGGTATAGAGGCCGGGGTCGAACCCTTCGGGCGAGGCTTCCGAGCAATAGACCAGCGTCTTCGACCAGGCAGCGCCTGCCATCATCGAGGCAAGCGCCGTCGCTGCGAGGAGAGTAGTCAGCTTTTTCATAGTGAGCTTCCCAGGTTTGCTTTTTTGTTCGTTGTGTGCGGACGCGGGTGCAGGTCCAGCCCCGGCCTTGCGCGGATGGAACGACATTTGCCGCAGGATTGCAATAAGTCGGCGGACAATTTTGTCCAAACGGAAAAATCCCTGGAAGATTATTCTCCACAGCATTCGAAATGCCTGCAAAACCGGGATTTTCGCCCGTAGCGCCGACGCCGTTTTTCCCTTTTCCATCATCGGCTTGCAGCGCGTGACGGGCAGAAAATGAGAGACCTGCGCTAAATTGTCCGGCAAAAGCCTTTGCCGCCAGAGATTGCGGCGCTAGATTGCATCGCGTGGAATCCGGGGGTGGAGGCCGCGTGGCCGTATTGAACAGACACTACAGGCGATACGATTTCGAAGGCGATCTGGAGAAGGCTCTCAATCGCGTCGATTTCTTTCGTATCTTCCATACGATGGCCCTGCGCCACGGCTTCGAGCATTTCGGCGTCCTGCAGCTCGCCAACGAGCACGAGACCAGCCTGCTCGCCGGCCGGCTGGTGCTGCACGACCTGCCCGCCGGCCTTGCCGAAGCCTATGACAAGCGTCACCGCCTCAACGATTCCGCCCTCTTCAAGAGCTTCTACAAGTCGACGATCCCGACGGTGTGGCGCGCCTCGGACGCGGCGCAGAACGGTTCCACCGAAGGTGCCGATTTCCTCGACCAGATCGGCTTCGACATGGCGCTCGCGGTCCCCGTGCATTCCGTCGCGGGTACGCGCTATGTCGTCCTCTTCCTCGGCGACGGCGAGGATATCGGCCGGCGCGAGCATTTCGAGATCTGCTACGAGGCGAACTGCACCTTCGACTATTTCTACAGGCAGGTGCTCGCCAACAAGGCCGGCATGGGGCTGACGCCGCGCGAGACGGAAATCCTGCGCTGGATCTCCTACGGCAAGACGGCAAGCGAGATCGCCCTCATCGTCTCCGTCTCGGAGCATACGGTGAACTCGCACACGGCGACGATCCTGAAGAAGCTCGACGTCGTCAACCGTACCCAGATGGTCGCCAAGGCGATCCGCGAGCAGATCATCCAGTAAAGCGGGAAAACGGAGCCGGGCGTCCGGTATAGCAGAGTTAGGGACTTGTTAATATTCGCGGCCTGAACAAGAGTAGCTACGGCTTTCTTCGAGGCCGGCGCCCATAATGCCAATCGGGTCACCCACCGCCATGACAGCACAAGTGCATATTCTGCTCGTTGATGACGATCCTGCGGAAAATGTCATTCTCAGCGCGCTGATGCGCAAGGTGGCGAGCTATGCCATCGCCCTGCATTATGTAGAGACGGTGGACGCGGCGCTCGATTTCATCCGCTCGTCCGGGGTGACGCTCGACATGATCCTGATGGACAACCGGCTGCAGCCGCAGGCGGACTTCCGCGAGACCGTGCCGGGGCTGCGCCATGCCGGCTATATCGGCCCGGTCGGCGTCATTTCCTCGTCGATCAGCGATGCCTATTTCCAGAAGATCGACGATTACGGCGTCGACTTCCGCATAGACAAGGCCGAACTCGATCCGACGGCCATCGAATTCATTCTCAGGGAATATGTGAGGAACGAAGCGGGCGCCGGAATCTGACGATCCGGCGCGGCGCGCGTCAGGCCGCCGGCTGCTGCTGGGCCTGAGCCTGGGCGGCGCGGGTGTGATCGAGGCCGAGCAGCATGCCGATCTGCGGGCGCGCCTTGACGAGATCGTCGATCGTGTACTGCTGCAGCACTTCGAAGAAGGCGTTCAGCGCCTTGCGCAGCGCCGCGTTGAGGCCACAGCTATCGACGAGCGGGCATTCGATCTCGCCCGCCTCGAAACATTCGGCCATGGCGAAGGAATCCTCCGTCACGCGCACCACGTCGAACAGCGTGATCTCGCTCGCCGGCTTGGGCAGGCGCACGCCGCCATTGCGGCCGCGCACGGTCTCGATGATGCCAGCCCTGGTCAGCGGCTGAAGGATCTTGAACAGGAAGAGTTCCGAAACGCCGTAGGCCTTCGCGATTTCCGGGATGCGGCTGAGCTTGTCCCCGTTCGCCGCGCAGTACATCAACATGCGCACGGCATAGTTGGTTTGCTTCGTCAGACGCATGGGAAACTCCGAATTCGGTTTTGAAGTGGATCACATATAGGACAGATCGCGGTTTAGAACAATTCCAAAAAGCGGAAAAACACATTCATGTTATGCGGCAGCCGGGAATCGACCCGCTAAAGGCGACTCTTGCGGTAAGGTTTAAGCACCGGTTGAAGCGGATGCAACCATTTACCGGCCCTCCGGCGCCGGCTGGCCGGAAACGGTCCTGGCATAATCGAGGATATCCTTCCTGCGCTGCGGCGTGCCCGGATGGGTGGACAGGATATTGGTATCGGACTTGTCGCCGAGCTTTTCCTCGATGAGCGTGAAGAAGCGGGCGATGGCCGCCGGGTCGTAGCCGGCCTTCGCCATCAGCTCGACCGAGCGCCGGTCGGCCTCGGCTTCCGCCGCGCGCGAATAGGAAAGCGCCAGCAGGCCGCCGCCCTGCACCAGGACGTCCTCGACCGCCGAGCCGACGTCGCCGGCGATCAGCATGATGAGGCCGGTCATGCCGGCGGCCCGGTAGAACTGGCGAAGGCTGTGCTTCAACTCGACATGGCCGATCTCGTGCGCCAGCACGCCGATGATCATCTCCGTATCGCCACCCGCCATCTCGACGAGCTGGTCGGTGACGACGAGCGTGCCGTCCGGCAGGGCGAAGGCGTTGGGGCCGATGATACCGCCGTCGCGGAAATTGAGATTGTAGGCGCCCGCACCGGCCGGCGACTGCGCCGCGATGCGGGCGAAGCCGTCGGCGATCTCCCGGCGGCGCTCCTCGGAAAGCTTTGTCGGCGAGAACGTCGTCTTGTCGAGCGCCTCCAGCGTGCTCTTGCCCATCAGTTGCGGCACGATGGGCGGCGTCGTGACGACCGCGACCTCCACGAGCGCCGGCACGCCCCAGTGATAGACGGCGCTGCCGAGCACGAAGGCGAGCAGCACGATGACGATGAGGCGCAGGCGGAACTGCTCCAGCCAGTGCACCATGCCGGCCCCACCCCTGCCCCGCGCGGCGAGGTAGCGGTCGATGCCCTCATTGTCCCAGGTCTCGAAGATCGAGCCGTCCGGGAAGGTCACCCGACGGGGGATGGAGCCGACCCGGCTGGAAATCTCCAGCCAGGAAAGACCGGCGCCGGCCAGCGGCCTTTCGCTCCCGACCGGCACGGCGGCGATCTCGCCGCCCTTTTCGACGAGATGCGCCTCGACCGATCGGCTGGAGCCGGCGGGGTGCCATTCCCCGCCGGCGATGGCGGCATTGTCAGAAGCCAAAATCGAACCCTTCGAAGTCCATGAACTCGGCGCCGACGGCCGACCCCTGTTCCTCGATCCTGCTGAACAGCTCGCCGACGTCGCCCGAGAAGGTAACGCCGGTATGCTCCCACGTATAGCGGGCGAGGCGTACGGCCGCCCAGGGCCGCATCAGGCCGAGGGTGAAGATCGTCACGATCACGTTGGAGATGGCGATCCAGGTGTAGCGGATGCGCGAGACGTCGCTCATCAGCCGGTGCCTGCCGTCGAAGATCGTGGAGGACCAGGCGACGTTGCGCACGCCCGCCCGGTAGAAGAGCCCGGCGATGCCCATCGTGGCGAAGATGACGATATAGCCGATGACCGCGCTGACGATCAGCGGGATCTGCTGCTCGGGCGCCAGCGAACCGGGTGTCTCGATCAGCGCGGCGATCAACGCGAAATTGGCCGCGACGATGACCGCGATGATGCCGAGGCCGATCAGCGCGATGAGGAAGGACAGCAGCCAGGACTTGTAGAGCGGCCCGAGCGGCGGATCGGTATCGAAAGCCTTGCCGCCATAGCGTAGGTTCGCGCCGAGATAGCGCGACACCCAGCGGCTGGCGAGCGGCGTGAGGATGCCGAGCGTGATGACGGAAAGCAGGCCGCCGAGGATGAAGGCCTTGAACGCGCCGCCGGCACCGCCGACGAAATCGAAGCGCACGTTGCGGTAGCTCGTGACGCGCGCGGCGAAGCGCAGGCCCCTGGCGACGAGCCACGGCAGGGCGACCAGCACGACGATGGTCGGCAGCAGCACCAGGAACGGCACGACGGCGGCCAGGACGTTCAGCACGACGAACGCGCCGAGGACGATGAGCCGGCCGACGAGGATCTGCACGCCCCGCGCATGATATTCGAAGGACCGGCCGAGCAGGACGGTGTTACCGTAGAAATAGCGGTTGCGCCGGACCTTGGCCCAGGCGGAATAGATGCCGAGCGTGACGATCGTCAAAAGCACGTTGACGATCCAGATGCCGAAATATTCGGATGCCTTGCCGGTAAAGGAAATACGATGAAAGCCCCCCGCCTGCCCTGCGGCCTGCGGCGATCCTGCCAATGCCATGTTTGCCCCCTTCAGTGCATGAACCGAGGAGGTAACGGGCCGAACGACCGGCCTATTCTTCGCAAGGCACAAATAATGTGCGCATGCAAAAAGGGCTCCCGACGGGAGCCCTTTCCTGTTTCTGATCGTTACGGATCACTTCATCGTCGGCATGACGAATTCGGCGCCGTCCTTGATGCCGGACGGCCAGCGGCTCGTCACGGTCTTGGTGCGGGTCCAGAACTTGATGGAGTCCGTGCCGTGCTGGTTGAGGTCGCCGAAGGCGGAAGCCTTCCAGCCGCCGAAGGAGTGGTAGGCCAGCGGAACCGGGATCGGAACGTTGACGCCGACCATGCCGATATTGATGCGGCTGGCGAAGTCGCGGGCGGCATCGCCGTCGCGGGTGTAGATGGCGACGCCGTTGCCGTATTCATGCTTCATCGGCAGGTCGAGGGCTTCCTCGTAGTTCTTGGCGCGCACGACGGAGAGGACCGGGCCGAAGATCTCGGTCTTGTAGATTTCCATGTCCGGCGTGACGTTGTCGAAGAGGCAGCCGCCGACGAAATAGCCGTTCTCGTAGCCCTGCAGCTTGAAATCGCGGCCGTCGACGACGAGCTTGGCGCCTTCTTCCAGGCCCTTGTCGATGAGGCTGCGGATGCGGGCCTGGGCTTCCTTGGTGACGACCGGGCCCATGTCGGCCTTCTCGTCGGTATAGGGGCCGATGCGCAGGCTCTCGATCTTCGGTGTCAGCTTCTCGATCAGGCGGTTGGCGGTTTCCTCGCCGACCGGAACGGCGACGGAGACGGCCATGCAGCGCTCGCCGGCAGAGCCGTAGCCGGCGCCCATCAGGGCGTTGACGGCCTGGTCGAGATCGGCGTCGGGCATGATGATCATGTGGTTCTTCGCGCCGCCGAAGCACTGGGCGCGCTTGCCGTTGGCGGTGGCGGCACCGTAGACGTAGCGGGCGATCGGCGTGGAGCCGACGAAGGAGACAGCGCCGATATCCGGATGGGAGACGATGCCGTCGACCGCGGCCTTGTCACCGTTGACGACATTGAGGATGCCCGCCGGCAGGCCGGCCTCGATCATCAGTTCGGCAAGGCGGATCGGCAGGGACGGATCGCGCTCGGAGGGCTTGAGGATGAAGGCGTTGCCGCAGGCGATCGCCGGGGCGAACATCCACATCGGGATCATGCCCGGGAAGTTGAACGGCGTGATACCCGCGCCGATGCCGACCGGCTGGCGGATCGAATACATGTCGATGCCGGGGCCGGCGCCTTCGGTGAACTCGCTCTTGGACAGATGCGGGATGCCGATGACGAATTCGCAGACTTCGAGGCCGCGGATGACGTCGCCCTTGGAATCTTCGACCGTCTTGCCGTGCTCGCGCGAAACCATCACGGCCAGCTCGTCCATGTTCTGGTTGAGCAGGTCGACGAACTTCATGAAGACGCGGGCGCGGCGCTGCGGGTTGGTCGCGGCCCACTTCGGCTGCGCGGCCTTGGCGGCGTCGACGGCGGCCTGCAGCTCGGCGTCGCTCGCCAGCGCGACCTTGGCCTGAACCTCGCCCGTGGCGGGATTGTAGACGTCCGCGGTGCGGCCGCTCGTGCCCGGGACGTGCTTGCCGTTGATGAAGTGTCCGATCTCGTACATGGGGAGTCCTCCGTGGTTATGAGGAGATGATCGCACTTCAATTTGCACAACTCAAGCGCCTGAGATAAGGAACCGTTGTGCAGAAATTAAAGCCGGAGGCTGCGATGAACTGGGATGACGCCCGCATGTTCCTGGCGGTGGCGCGCACGGGGCAGCTCCTTGCCGCCTCCCGCCGGCTCGGCGTCAACCACGCCACGCTCAGCCGCCGCGTCAGCGCGCTGGAGGAAGCGCTGAAGACGCGCCTCCTCATCCGCCGCACCAATGGCTGCGACCTCACCGCCGAGGGCGAGGCCTTTCTGCGCGCGGCCGAACGTATGGAAACGGAGATGCTAGCGGTGCAGGCCAGCATCGGGCGCATCGACACGGCGGTCGCCGGCACCGTGCGCGTCGGGGCACCGGACGGCTTCGGCGTCTCCTTCCTCGCCCCCCGGCTCGGCCGGCTGACGGCGCGGCATCCGGAACTGAAGATCCAGCTCGTGCCGGTCCCCCGCTCCTTCTCGCTGTCGCAGCGCGAGGCGGATATCGCGATCACGCTGGAGCGGCCGGACCAGGGCCGGCTCGTCTCGTCCAAGCTCACGGACTATACGCTCGGCCTTTATGCCTCCAGGGCCTATCTGGCGGAGAACGGCACGCCGGAAAGCGTCGAGGACCTCAAGGCGCACCGGCGCATCGGCTATGTGGAGGACCTCATCTTCACGGCCTCGCTCAATTTCACCGGCGAGATCATGCGCAGCTGGGACGCCGGCTTCGAGATTTCGAGCGCCACGGGCCAGACGGAGGCCGTGCGCTCGGGCGCGGGCGTCGGCATCCTGCACGACTATATCGCCCGGCAATATCCCGAGCTCGTCCGGCTGCTGCCCGCCACCGCGATCCGCCGCGCCTACTGGACGACATGGCACGAAAGCGCGCGCGACCTCGTGCGCGTGCGCACCGTCGCCGAATTCGTGCAGGAACTCGTGCGCAAGGAACACGCGATGTTCCTCTGAGGCCCGGCAGAGGCCTCGATCAGCAGAAATTCAAATATGGAGGAGAAGAGTGGTACGGTTGGTGGGAATCGAACCTACGACCTCAGGTGCCACAAACCTGCGCTCTAACCAACTGAGCTACAACCGCACAACAAGGCGCGTCCAGCGCGCTTGGTGGGTCACATACGGGCAGCCGCACCTTTTTTCAAGCGTTTTCTGCACGCTCCACAAACGAAAATGGCTGGGCAATCGCCCGGCCACTCGATTACAGGGTCGGAACCCTTATCCTGTAGCGGTTCAGACCGACTTGAAGGACTTCATGGCCTTTTCGGCGGCCGACTTGCCGGGAGCGGCGACCTTCTCGGCAACCTTCTTGGAGGTTTCCTGGAGGGACTTGGCCTGCTCGACGACAACTTCGGCCTGCTTGCGCAGGAAGGCGGTCTGCAGTTCGAAAAGTTCGGAAACGGACTTCACGCCGAGCAGGGCTTCCATGTGGGAAAGCGAGCTTTCGGCATTGGTGCGGAGCGCTTCGATGGCCTTGAGGCCGAGTTCGACGGAGCCGGCCTGCGCGCTTTCGAGCGTCGCTTCGACGGTCTTCGTTGCGTCCTCGGCGGCTTCCTTCATCTTGGCATAGGCTTCCTTGGTCTGCGAGGCGCCCTTCTCGGCGAATTCGCGGAAGCTCTCGGAAAGCTTGGCCGGGTCGATGGAAGCGATGGAGAATACGTCGTCGGTCTTCTTGGTAGCCATTGTCTGCGCTCCTTGGTTTGGCCCTCTCTAGAGGCGCCGTGTTCTTGGATGGCCTCCATATAGGCGATTTCTTTTCGCATTGCAACATTTTTGTGCGATGCACAATAAATCCGGCGCGCCGTTAACCTTTCCGCCCGAAAGCCCGGGGCTCAGCGGGTCCGGCGCTGGACCCTCCGCCTGTGCGCCGCTATTAATAAAGCGTTAATCGAAGACCGGGGTGCCGGAGCAAGATGCAGGCCTGAACATGTCCGCGAAACAGTATCCCTTTATCGACGTCGCCGTCCATGAACGGGTGCGCCTGCCCTTTGCCCGGGGCGAGGCGGTCGTGCTGTTTTCCAAGGACATGGCGCGGGTGCTCTGGTCGAACGGCCGGGGCGCCGCCCTCTTCGGCCAGGACAATATCTACGATTTCCTCGATACCGGCCCGGACCGCACCGACGTCGCCTTCCGCCAGCTCGCCGCGACCGCGCGGCAGGTACAGGCGCCGGGCGAGCGGCGCAGCTTCCTGATGCGCATCGGCAGCGGCTTCCGCAGCGTGCCGGTCCATGCGACGGTCGAGGCGATCACCATCCGCCGCGGCGACGATGCCATCCTGTTCAGCGTGCCCGTCGCCGGCAGCCAGGGCGGCGCGGACGCAGCCACCGCGATGCTCGCCGGCTTCGACGATCCCGACACGCACATGGCCGTGCTCGACGGCGAGGGCGCCGTCGTCGCCGCCTCGGACGGCTTCGACCGGCTGGCCATCAGCCAGCAGACCCGCCTTGCCCTCGTGGAGGCCGCCGGCCGCAGCGCCGAACACCTCGTCAAGCGTCCCGTCTCCACCGGCCGCGGGCATCTGCCCGCCGCCATCGGCAAGATTTCCAACGACCCCGCCCTGCACCTGCTTTTCGCCGTCGAGACCATTCTGGGCCATCTCGACCCGGAGGAGGACGAGCCTGTCCAGCAGGCCGAAGCGGAGCCGGCCGTCGAGGAGACGCCCGCCGCTGCCGGGGAGACCGCTGCGGCGGTATCGGAAACTCCCGAGCCTGTTTCGAACGACGAAGAGGCTCCCATCGAGGATGCCCCGGCGGAAGAGGCGGAAGAGATTGCCGCCGAAGAAGCCGACGACGACGATAACGTCGAGGCCCCCACCGAGATTACGGCCACCGATGCCGTCGAGTCCCCTGCCCCCGTGAGCGAGACGGTGGAGAAGACCGGTTTCGTCTTCAACCCGCAGGGCCGTCCGATCCGTTTCGTCTGGAAGATCGATGCCGAGGGCCGGTTCAGCGAGATTTCGGAAGAGTTCGCCGCCGCCGTAGGGCCGCATGCCGCCGCGATTTCCGGGGAACGCTTCAGCGATGTCGCCGGCCGCTTCGATCTCGACCCGGACGGAAAGATCGGCGATCTCCTGCGCCGCCGCGACACCTGGTCGGGCAAGACGATCCAGTGGCCGGTCGAAGGCACGAGCCTCGTCGTTCCCGTCGACCTCGCCGCCCTGCCCACCTATTCCCGCAACCGCGAATTCGACGGCTTCCGCGGCTTCGGCATCGTGCGCATCGCCGATGCCGCCGAGGACCCGCATGCCCGCGGCCTGACGCTGGGCGATGCCGAGCCGGCCGGGGAAGCGCTGGTGGAAGAGGCCTTCGCCGAGGAGACCGGCGCCCTGCTGGAGACGGCGGCGCAGGACGCGGACGAGATGCCGCCGGAAACGGCGGATGCGGGCAGCGACGATGCCATTCTGCCGGAGGAAGCAACCTCCACGGATCACGAAGAAGCGACGACCGTCGAGACGGAACAGTCCGAAGCCGAAGGCGTGGATGCGGAAGCGGCCCCCGCGCCCGACGGCGACGAGGAAGACGCGTTCCGGGGCGAACGGCCTGCGCTGCGCCTCGTCGAGACGCTCGCCCGCCGGCATTCCGACAAGGTCGTGCAGCTCGAGACCCGACGCAATCGCGGCGGGCTGTTCGATGGCCTTTCCACCGGCGAGCAGGCGGCATTCCGCGAGATCGCCCGCCAGCTCGGCGAGACCTTCGGCAAGCGCAAACCCGAAGATCGCCCGGCGGAGGAAACGGCGGACAATACCGACAAGGCAGCCGGCGATGATGCGGACGATGCGGCGACCACCGCCACCGGCGAAGCCGCGGCGGAAATGCCCGGCCTCGAAGTCGGCCCCCATGCCGACGACATGCTGCATGAAGAGCCTGCCGGCGAGCGCACGGGCTTTGCCCCCTCGCGCCGCCAGATGGACTATGGGCTGACCGGCCCCGTCGTCGATGCGCTGCCGGTGGCGCTGCTCGTCCATGTCGGCGACCGGCTCATCCATGCCAACCCGGAATTCTTCCGCCTGACGGGCTATTCAGACCTGAAGGACCTCGAAGCCTCCGGCGGGCTCGACATCCTGCTGGCCGGTCCCGACGAGGAAGCCGAGGAGAGCGGGGGCACCATGGCGCTCCGCCATGCCGACGGCGAGAGCTCCAGCGCGGTGCGCGCCCGACTCCAGTCGATCCGCTGGGAAGACGGCACGGCGCTCATGCTGGCGCTGACGCCGGTGCAGGAAAAGCCGGCCCTCAAGCTGGTCGACACCGCCCCCGTCCCGGCCGAATCCGAAGAACGGCCCGCCGACCAGGCCGCCGCCGCGGCGCTGCGCATCGAGGTCAGCGAGCTGCGCTCCATTCTCGAAACCGCCACCGACGGCGTCGTCGTCGTCGGCCAGGACGGCGACATCCGCTCCATGAACCGCTCCGCGAGCGCCCTCTTCAACTATGACGAGGACGAGACGCGCGGCCGTCCCTTCGCCATGCTCTTCGCCCATGAAAGCCAGAAGGCGGTGCTCGACTATCTCGCCGGCCTTTCCGGCCACGGCGTCGCGAGCGTGCTCAACGACGGGCGCGAGGTCATAGGCCGCGAGGCGGGCGGCGGCTTCATTCCCCTCTTCATGACCATGGGGCGCCTTTCCTCTTCCGCCGGCTATTGCGCGGTCATCCGCGACATCACCCAGTGGAAGCGCACGGAGGAGGAGCTTCGCAACGCCAAGCGCGCGGCTGAGACGGCGAACGCCCACAAAAGCGATTTCCTCGCCCGCGTCAGCCACGAGATCCGCACGCCGCTCAATGCCATCATCGGCTTTTCCGACATGATGGCGACGGAGCGCTTCGGGCCGATCGGCCATCCGCGCTACATCGAATATGCCAACGATATCGGCCGGTCCGGCCGCCACGTGCTCGACATCGTCAACGACCTGCTCGACATCTCCAAGATCGAGGCGGGCGAAATGGAGCTGGAATTCACCGCCGTCGGCCTCAACGAGACGATCTCGGAAGCCGTCTCGCTGGTGCAGCCGCAGGCGAACGCCCAGCGCGTCATCATCCGCACCTCGCTTTCGACCAATGTGCCGCAGATCGTGGCGGACCTGCGCTCGATCAAGCAGATCGCGCTCAACATCCTGTCGAACGCCATCCGCTTCACGCCGTCCGGCGGGCAGATCGTCGTCTCCACCGCCTATGAGGCGAATGGCAGCGTGGTGCTGCGCATCCGCGATACCGGCGTCGGCATGACGCGCAGCGAGCTGGAGCAGGCGATGAAGCCCTTCCGCCAGGTGACGACGGGCGCGCGCAAGCGCGGCGACGGCACCGGCCTCGGCCTGCCGCTGACGAAGGCGATGGTCGACGCCAACCGGGCGAATTTCGCGATCAGCTCCACGCCGAACGAAGGCACGCTGGTCGAGGTGGTCTTCCCCTCCCCGCGCGTGCTGGCGGACTGAGGCGGGCGAATAAAGGATAAAAAAGAGGGCGGCAGAAGCCGCCCCGATAGTTTGAATGCTGTCCAACAAAAGCCAGGGTCAACGGCTTCATGCCACCGGAGTCGGATACGACCGGAAAGCCCTCTCATCGGGCATGCTCAAGTTGGCACGACCTTGCGTCATACCGACTTAACAAATGCTTACCTGGCCGGTTTCGGCACAAAGGTTTCGTTCACCTGTCCGAAAACTTGGTTAACGCGGCGGACCTGAAACCGTTAAACCGCGACGCTCAGGATCTCAGCGCCGGCAGGTCGGCGAAAAGTGCCAGCGCTTCCGGATTGGCGAGCGCCTCCTTGTTCTTGACCGGACGCCCGTGCACCACCTCGCGCACGGCAAGCTCGACGATCTTGCCCGACTTGGTGCGGGGAATGTCGGCGACCGCGATGATCCTTGCCGGCACATGGCGGGGCGACGCGCCGGTGCGGATCTTCGTCCTGATCTTCTTTTCCAGCGCCTCGTCCAGCACGATACCGGGCGCAAGGCGCACGAAGAGCACGACGCGCACGTCGTCGTCCCAGTCCTGGCCGATACAGAGGGCTTCAGCGATCTCCTCGAGCTGTTCGACCTGGTTGTAGATCTCGGCCGTGCCGATGCGCACGCCACCGGGATTGAGCGTGGCGTCGGAACGGCCATGGATGATGATGCCACCATGGCTCGTCCATTCGGCGAAGTCGCCGTGGCACCAGACATTGTCGAAGCGCTCGAAATAGGCGGCGCGGTATTTCGCGCCGTCCGGATCGTTCCAGAACATCACGGGCATGGAGGGAAAGGCCCTGGTGCAGACGAGCTCGCCCTTCTCCTCGCGCACCGGATGGCCGTCCTCGTTCCAGACGTCCATGGCAAGGCCGAGGCCGGGGCCCTGGATCTCGCCGCGCCAGACCGGCTTCAAGGGAATGCCGAGCACGAAGCAGGAGACGATATCCGTACCGCCGGAAATCGAGGCGAGCTGCACATCCGGCTTGATGCCCTCGTAGACGAAGGAAAAGCCTTCCGGCGACAGCGGCGAGCCGGTGGAGGTCAGAAGGCGCAGGTTCGAAAGATCGTGCGTCGTCACCGGCGTGAAGCCGCCCTTGCGCACCGCATCGATATATTTGGCGGAGGTGCCGAAGACGGCGAACCGTTCCGCCTCGGCATAATCGAACAGCACGTTGCCATCCGGATGGAAGGGCGAGCCGTCGAAGAGGCAGAGCGTCGCGCCGACCGCAAGGCCGGAGACCAGCCAGTTCCACATCATCCAGCCGCAGGTGGTGAAGTAGAACAGCCGGTCGTCCTCGACGAGCCCGCAATGCAGGCTGTGTTCCTTCAGGTGCTGCAACAGCGTGCCGCCGGCCGAATGCACGATGCATTTCGGCACGCCCGTCGTACCGGAGGAAAAGAGGATGTAGAGCGGATGACGGAACGGAAGCCGTGCGAAGGCGAGAGGCTTCGCCTCAAAGGGCGCCATCAGCGCATCGAGCGTGCGGCCGTCCGGCAGCGCGGCGGCGAGCGCCTCGGCATCGCCGGCATAATGCACCACGAGGACGGGCGTCTCCAGCTTGGCCGCGACGGCCTTCACCTTCCCGGACACGTCCTGCAGCTTTCCGGCATACCAATAGGCGTCGCAGGCGATGAAGAGCTTCGGCTCGATCTGGCCGAAGCGGTCGAGCACGCCCTGCTCGCCGAAATCGGGCGAACAGGAGGACCAGATCGCGCCGAGCGAGGCGGCGGCAAGCATCAGCGCGATGGTCTCCGGCATGTTCGGCATCATGGCCGCGACACGGTCGCCTTCGCCGATGCCCATGGCGGCAAAGGCCTGCTGGAGCTTCGAGACGCGGGCTCCGAGTTCGTCCCAGGACCAGCGATAGGAGACCTTGTCCTCGCCGCGAAAGACGATGGCGTCACCCGCGCCGGTCTTCCGCAGGAGGTTTTCGGCAAAGTTCAGCCGTCCCTCCGGGAAGAAGCGGGCCTCCAGCATGCGCTCGCCGTTTTCGAGCGCCGTCGCGCCGGTCTCGCCGATGACGCCGCATTCGTCCCAGACGGCGCTCCAGAAGCCGGCGCGGTCCGCGACGGACCAGTCGTGCAGTTCGTCATAGGAGGCGAAGGCGCGCCCGGCCCGCCGGCCGGCGGCTTTCATGAAGAGCGCCATCGGGCTCTTTTCCAGGATTTCTGCCGAAGGTTCCCACAGGGGCATTTCTGACGTCATGCTGTCCTCCACTCCATGGCATTCGTATAGCATGTTGCGTCGCACTATAAAGCGGGGAACGCCCGTTCGCGCCGTCGTCGAACGCAATTCCGCCATGGCGGCATTTGATTTCTTCCGCACGAGCGCCTATCCCCGTTTCGCTTGAGATGAGATTGCCGGCAGAGGAGCCGCGCCCCGCATGACCCTATCCCGTTTCCTCCGTTCGAAGCTTCTGGTGCGGGGCATCCTTGCGGTTCTCCTCGTCGTCGCGGCGGGGCGCATCGCCTTCCCCTTCCTCGTGCAGACGGCGGCGGTGGAGCGCGGCATCGAGCAGGCGCTGGAAAACTGGACCGGCGCTGCGGTGCATGTCGGCCGGAAAGCGGAATTTTCCTTCTGGCCCTATCCGCGCGTGACGCTCGGCAATGTACGCATCATCGGCACGAAAGCGGACGGCACCGGCGGGGAACTCGCGACCGTCGAGAAGGTCTCGGCGACCTTCGACCTCCTCGGCGCCGTGCGCGGCCAGACGGGCTTCAGCGATTTCGAGCTCGTGCGCCCCGTCGTTCATGCCGGATGGAGCGCCGACGGCGTCTTCAACTGGCGCCACAGCGGCTGGCTGATCCAGGCGATCGACGCGACCGCCAAGGCCCCGGAGGGCCAGCCCGCCGACATTAAGGACGAGCGCATCGGCACGATCTCCATCCGCGACGGCGTGCTCGACATCGCGCGGGGCGAGAAGCCCTACCGCATCACCGACATCAACGGCAGCATCGACTGGCCCGCGCTCCGGCGGCAGCTGGAGCTTTCGCTTTCCGGCGTCGTCAACGGCGAGATGACCCATTGGTCCTTCACCACCGGCCACCCGCTCGCGCTTCTCGCCGGGCGGGACGCCGTGATCCAGACCAGCCTTTCCGCCGACCCGGCGAAATTCGGCTTCGACGGCACCGCCAATCTTTCCGGCAATGCCTATATCTCCGGCGCGATGCAGCTTTCGACGCCGTCGCTCAGCCGCCTGCTCGCCTGGCAGGGCAAGGACATTCCGGCGGTCGGCAATATCGGCCAGGTGAGCGCCGAGGCGAACGTCACCAGCTCGGGGACTTCGGCACGGCTCGAGAACGTCAAGCTGGCGCTCGACAACGCGGAGGCGAAAGGCGTTCTCGACATCGCCATGCCGTCGGGCGGCCTGCCGAAGGTGGCCGGCACGCTCGCCTTCGACAAGATGGACCTGCGCGCCTTCCTCACCGCCTTCTCGCCGCTTCCCGGCACCGATCCGAATGCACCGGGCATCGACACCGCCTTCATCCGCCAGTTCGCCATGGACCTGCGGCTTTCCGCAAAGAGCGCGGACTTCGCGCCGTTCTCGCTGCAGGATCTCGCCGCCGGGATGCGCGTCGAGAACGGCCGAGCCTCCTTTGATGTCGGCGACAGCGCGTTTCTCGGCGGGCGCATGACGGGGCGCATCGTGCTCGCCGAAAGCGGCTTCCGCGGCGGCGGCCAGTTGCAGATGTCGCTCGGCAATGTCGATATCGGCGCGATCGTCAGCACGCTCGCGCTCCCCGGCCCGCTGCCGACCGGCATCGGCTCGGCGGATTTCGAGCTCTCGACGGACCTGCCGCTCTGGGCGACGACGGTCTCCGACATGTCGGGCCGTTTCCGGCTGCGCATGGGGCCGGGCACCCTCACCCATTTCAACCGCCTGGCCTTCGAGCAGCGGGCGGCACAGAACACCTTCTTCAGCACGTCGGAAGTCGCCGACGGCGCGTTCGATTTCGTGCGGGCGGACATGGATGCGAAGCTCAATCGCGGGCTTGCCGAACTCACCAAGGCGGAAATCGAGGGAACCGACAGGCTGCTGACGCTTTCGGGCCTGATCCCCTACCGCACCGGCAGCCTCGCGCTGGCCGGCAGCCTTGCCGACCGCCCGCAGGAGGGCGTCGCCCCGACCAGTCCGGCGATCAGCTTCTTTGTCGGCGGCTCCTGGCCGGAGCCGGTGATCTCGCCCATCGCGATCCTGACGGGGCAAGAGCCCCGCCGGTGATCCGGCCGCATCAACGGCCGGCGAAGGCCGCCTGTTCGTCGCGCACCCGCTGCAGTTCGCGCCGCTTTGTCATGACCGACGCGATGATGACGCCGATGGCGACGAGGCCGATGAGCAATGTGCAGGCCGCGTTGATTTCCGGCGTCACGCCGAGGCGCACCTGGCTGTAGATCTTCATCGGCAGGGTCGTCGCGCCCGGGCCCGAGGTGAAGCTCGCGATGACGAGGTCGTCGAGCGAGAGCGTCAGGGCCAGCATCCAGCCGGACAGCACGGCGGGCGCGATGATCGGCAGCGTCACCTCGAAGAAGGTCCTGACGGGCGTCGCGCCGAGATCGAGCGCCGCCTCCTCCACCGAGCGGTCGAAGGAAAGCAGGCGCGATTGCACCACCACCGTCACGAAGCACATGGAGAAGGTGATATGCGCCAGCGTCACCGTCCAGAAGCCGCGGTCGAAGCCGATGGCGACGAAGAGCAGGAGCAGCGACAGGCCGGTGATGACCTCCGGCATGACGAGCGGCGCATAGACCATGCCCGAGAAGAGAAGGCGGCCGCGGAAGCGCGTGTAGCGCGTCAGCGCCAGCGCCGCCATGGTGCCGAGGACGGTCGCAACGCTCGCCGCCAGCAGGCCCACGCGGACCGTCACCCAGGCCGCATCCATTAGGCCCTGGTTATGGAAGAGCGAGACGTACCATTTCGTCGAGAAGCCGGCCCAGACCGTCACGAGCTTGGACTCGTTGAAGGAGAAGATGACCAGAAGCACGATCGGCAGGTAGAGGAAGGTAAAGCCGAGAACGACCGAGACGATGTTGAAACGGGACCAGGAGTTGTTCATGGGCTTATCTCCCCTGCTCTTCGGCCTTGGCCTGCGCATTCTGGAAGAACACGATGGGCACGACCAGGATGAGGAGCAGGATGGTCGCGACGGCGGCGGAGACCGGCCAGTCGCGGTTCGCGTTGAATTCGTTCCACAGCGTCTTGCCGATCATCAGCGTCTGCGACCCGCCGAGAAGGTCGGGGATGACGAACTCGCCGACGGCCGGGATGAAGACGAGCATGCAACCGGCCACGACGCCCGGAATGGAGAGCGGGAAGGTAATCTTCCAGAAGGCGGAGATCTGCGAGCAGCCGAGATCCTGCGCGGCCTCGATCAGCGTGTTGTCCATCTTCTCGAGCGCCGAATAGAGCGGCAGCACCATGAAGGGCAGGTAGGAATAGACGATGCCGATATAGATCGCCCAGTTGGTGTTCATGATGACCAGCGGCTGGTCGATGATGCCCGTGCCGATGAGGAACTGGTTGAGCAGCCCTTCCGGCTTGAGGATGGCGATCCAGGCATAGACGCGGATCAGGAAGCTCGTCCAGAAGGGCAGGATCACCAGCATGAGCAGCGTCGGACGCAGCGAGCGCGGCGCCTGCGCCATGCCATAGGCGATGGGATAGCCGATCAGCAGCGTGATGGCGGTCGAGAGCCCCGCGATCCACAGGCTCGACAGATAGGCGTTGAAATAGAGCGCATCCTCCGTCAGCCAGACGAAATTGTCGAAATGCAGCTCGCCGAGCTTTGCCCAGAGACCGGAAAGGCCGTCCGACAGCGCGAAGACCGGCACGTAGGGCGGCTGGGCGATCGCCGTGGTGGAGAGCGAGATGCGGAAGACGATGAAGAAGGGGATGAGGAAGAAGAACAGCAGCCAGGCATAGGGAACGATGATGACAAGGCGGCTGAAGATGGCGGAGCCGAGCTTGTTCATCGCATCAATCCTTCAATACGACGCCGGCAGTCTCGCCGAAGGAGACCCAGACCTTCTCGTCATAGGCGATGGGATTTTCCACCTCGCGCTGGGCATTCAGCATGGAGGCCTTCACGACCTTGCCGCTGTCCAGCTTGACGTAGAAGACGGTCATGTCGCCGAGATAGCCGATATCCCAGATCTCGCCCTGCGCCGCGTTGAACGTGGCATCGGCGGGCGCATTGCGCGACACTTTCAGCTTTTCCGGGCGGATCGCGAAGCCGGCGGCGCTGCCGGGCGTGGGCGCATTGGCGGCGGCGGTGCGGATGGTGAAGCCCTCGTTGGCGGCCAGCTCGATCTTGCCGTTGCCGCTGGCCGCGACCTTGCCGTCGAGGATGTTCACGTCGCCGATGAAGTCGGCCACGAAGCGGGAATTCGGCGCCTCGTAGATTTCCGCCGGGGTGGCGACCTGGATGACCTTGCCGTGGCTCATCACCGCGATGCGGTCGGCCATGGTCATCGCCTCCTCCTGGTCGTGCGTCACGACGACGAAGGTGAGGCCGAGTTCCTGCTGCAGGTCCATCAGCTCGAACTGGGTTTCCTCGCGCAGCTTCTTGTCGAGCGCGCCGAGCGGCTCGTCGAGCAGCAGCACCTTCGGGCGCTTGGCGAGCGAGCGGGCGAGCGCCACGCGCTGGCGCTGGCCGCCGGAAAGCTGGTGCGGCTTGCGCTTGGCGAATTTCTCGAGCTTCACCAGCTTGAGCATCTGGGCGACGCGCTCGGCGATCTCGTTCTTCGGCATGCCGTCCTGCCTAAGGCCGAAGCCGATATTGCTCTCCACCGTCATGTGCGGGAAGAGCGCGTAGGACTGGAACATCATGTTGACCGGCCGCTTGTAGGGCGGGATGCCGGCGATGTCCTGGCCGTCGAGGATGATCTCGCCGGAGGTCGGCCGCTCGAAGCCGGCCAGCATGCGCAGGAGCGTGGACTTGCCACAGCCCGAGGCCCCGAGCAGGGCGAAGAACTCGCGGTGATAGATATCGAGGGTGAGGTCGTCGACGGCAGTGAAATCGCCGAACTTCTTCGTGACGTTTCGGAAGGTGATGAACGGTTTTGCGTCCGGATCCATCCAGGGCGCGAAGGAACGACGGATATTGCCGAGAGATTTCATTGCCTGTCCCCAACTCTCTTTTTCTGGCATTCCCGGCAGTTCCGGCGAGACGAAGCGGCGGCTTGCGGCGGGAACTGCGTCGAACAAAATGAAATTGCCCGGAAACCGGTTCCGGGCAATTTATCGAGCCGGTTACTGGCCGGTCACGATCTTGGTCCAGGTTCGCGTGAACACGCGCTGCGTCTTGGAATCCAGCGTCGTGTTGGTGAAGAGCTTCTTCAGGGTCTCGTCATCCGGATAGATCGTCGGGTCCTTGATGATGTCTTCCGGCAGCAGCGCCTGCGAGGCCTTGTTGCCGTTGGCGTAGTGGACGTATTCCGTCGACTTGGCGATGACTTCCGGGCGCATGATGTAGTTGAGGAAGGCATGCGCCTCTTCGACATGCGGCGCGTCGGCGGGGATGGCCATCTGGTCGAACCACATCTGCGTGCCTTCCTTCGGGATGGCATAGCCGACTTCCACGCCGTTCTTGGCCTCATCGGCGCGATCGCGCGCCTGGAAGATATCGCCGGACCAGCCGACCGCGGCGCAGATATCGCCGTTGGCAAGGCCGTTGATGAATTCCGAGGAATGGAACTTGCGGACGAAGGGGCGAACCTTCAGCAGCGCTTCCTCGGCCTTGGCGATATCGGCCGGGTCATGGCTGTCGGGATTGAGGCCGAGATAGGCCAGCACGACCGGGATCATGTCGGTCGGCGAATCGAGGAAGTTGATGCCGCAATCCTTGAGCTTGGCGGCATATTCCGGATCGAAGACCGCCTTCCAGCTATCGACCTCGTCGGTGCCGAGCGCTTCCTTGATCTTGGCCTTGTTGAAGCCGATGCCGATCGTGCCCCACATGTAGTTGATGGAATATTCGTTGCCCGGGTCGAACGGCTGCATGCGCTCGGCCACCATGTCCCACATGTTCTTGAGGTTCGGCAGCTTGGACTTGTCGAGCTTCTGGTAGACGCCCGCAGCGATCTGGCGCTGGAGGAAGGTGTTGGTCGGAACGACCACGTCGTAGCCCGTGCCGCCGGCCAGGAGCTTCGTCTCGAGGATCTCGTTCGAGTCATAGACGTCGTAGACGACCTTGATGCCGGTTTCCTTGGTGAAATCGTCGATGATCGAACTGTCGATATAGTCGGACCAGTTGTAGACGTTGACCACTTTTTCCTGTGCAAACGCACCGCCGGCAACCAAAAACGCCGCGGCCGCGGCCGTCGCCCAAAGAGTATGCCTTATCATTGATTTATCTCCCAGTTTCTTTCACGGGCCTATGAGTTCGTAGAAGAACAGTCGCCGATTATGGTTGTTTTTCGAGAGGCGACAAGCTGCATTCACGCAAACATAGAGCGAATTTTTATATCACATTGTTCCCATTCCTATCATATTTCAAACCGCATCCTTGGCGGAAATCAAGCGGAAATTTACTGGAAGTCGAAAAGGCTCAGGCCGGCGACCATTTCGTCCAGCCCGAGCGGGCGCGTGACCGGCGGCTCGGCACGGGCAAGACAGCCCTGCCGCTCGCACAGCCGGCAGGCGGCGCCGACCGCGATCGCGTCCCCTCGCCCCGCCGCCTCGCCATAGACGGTCTCCTCTGCATGGGCGGCATCGCAGCCGACCAGCAGCGCCGTGCGGCGCACCCGCTCGGCGAAGGCGGCCTGCGGCCCTTCCAGCGTCCGCGAGACCGTCAGGAACGTGCCGCCGTCCGGCATCTCCACCCGGTCGACGAGGATCTGCCCGGGCTGGGAAAAGGCGGCATGGACGCCGAGCTTGGGACAGCCGCCGCCGAAGCGCGCCTGCGGAAAGCCCTGCGCACCCGCCCGCCGGAAGCGGTGACCGGCATTGTCGATCTCCAGCATGAAGAAGGGCACACCTGCCTTTCCCGGCCGCTGCAGCATGGTGAGCCGGTTGGCCGCCTGCTCGTAGGAAACGGAAAAGCGCGAGCGCAGCACGTCGATATCGTAGCGCACGCGCTGCGCCGTGGAATGGAAAGCCTCGTAGGGCATCATCAGCGCATGGGCGGCGTAGCGCGCCAGCTCGAAGCGGGCGATGCGCTTGGCCTCCGCCGTCGTGAAGGCGAGCAGGTCGAGCTCGGCAAAAATCTCGTCCTGCAAGGCGAGCTGCACCGTCTCCATGGCGATCTCGCGCAGCTGGTCGAAGGGCGACAGGCGCTCGGAGAGGAAGAGCCGCATGGAGTGCCGGTCGAAGCGGCGGCGCAGGTTCGGCATGGTGTGGACCGGCAGGAGGCGCACGACGACGCCATGCTCCTTGCGCAGCCAGCCCTTGAGCGCCGATGCGAGGTCGTCGCCCGGCGCCAGTGCCGCATGGAAGCGCTCGGCCGCCTCGTCGATGGCGCCGAAATAATTGGGGCGGCTTTCCAGCTTCTCGCGCACCTCGTCCATCGGCAGCAGCGTGCCTGACAGCGTGGTGGCATGACCTTCGCGCGCGAGGACGTCGGCAAGGTCGGTCAGGCGCGCGGCCTGCTCGCGATAGGCACGGTAGAGCTTCATTATGCCGCTCGCCACGTTCGGCGCGGCATCGGCGATCTCCACCAGCTCGTGATCGCCCGGCAGCTCGCCGGCCAATAGCGGATCGGCGAAGACCTCGCGAAGCTGGCGCGCATTGCCGGCACTCTCGCCCTGCAACTCGTCCAGGTCCACCTTGTAGACGGAGGCAAGGCGCAGGAGGAGCTGCACGGTCAGCGGCCGCTGGTTGCGCTCGATGAGGTTGAGATAGGACGGCGAGATCGACAGGCCTTCCGCCATCGCCGTCTGGGTGAGGCCGAGCGCGTTGCGGATGCGCCGGACCTTCGGCCCGGCAAAGATCTTGTTCTCCGCCATGTGTCAAATCCTTTACACGATCGGCCGCGCTGTCAATTTTACAGATTTTACTTTTTTACAGAGCCGCCTTGTCAAAGACAAGACATCATTACCCGATTATCCCGCTGATTTTCCGGTTTTCCCTCGCCGTATTGTGCGCTGCGATGTAAATACTGTCACATGAAATCGGGACAGCAAGACAACGACATCCCGATCCAGAGACATCATACCGGAGGATATCATGACCGATTTTTACAACCTCGTCCCGAGCGCGCCGAAGGGCCGGTTCGACGGCGTCGAACGCCCCTATACGGCCGAGACGGTCGAGAAGCTGCGCGGCTCGGTCCAGATCCGCCATACGCTGGCCGAGAACGGCGCGAACCGCCTTTGGAAGCTCATCCACGAGGAAGACTTCGTCAACGCGCTCGGCGCGCTCTCGGGCAACCAGGCCATGCAGATGGTCCGCGCCGGCCTGAAGGCGATCTATCTCTCCGGCTGGCAGGTCGCCGCCGACGCCAATACCGCCTCGGCCATGTATCCCGACCAGTCGCTCTATCCGGCGAACGCCGCGCCGGAGCTGGCCAAGCGCATCAACCGCACCCTCCAGCGCGCCGACCAGATCGAGACGGCGGAAGGCAACGGCCTTTCGGTCGACACCTGGTTCGCCCCCATCGTCGCCGACGCGGAGGCCGGCTTCGGCGGCCCGCTCAACGCCTTCGAGATCATGAAGGCCTTCATCGAGGCAGGCGCCGCCGGTGTCCACTTCGAGGACCAGCTCGCCTCCGAAAAGAAGTGCGGCCATCTCGGCGGCAAGGTTCTCATCCCGACCGCCGCGCATATCCGCAACCTCGATGCCGCGCGCCTTGCCGCCGACGTCATGGGCGTGCCGACGCTGATCGTCGCCCGCACGGATGCCGAGGCGGCAAAACTCCTGACCTCCGACATCGACGAGCGCGACCAGCCCTTCGTCGACACGGACAAGGGCCGCACGGTCGAAGGCTTCTACAACGTCAAGAACGGCATCGAGCCGTGCATCGCCCGCGCCATCTCCTATGCCCCGCATTGCGACCTGATCTGGATGGAGACCGGCAAGCCGGACCTCGAACAGGCCCGCAGGTTCGCCGAGGCGGTGCACAAGGCCCATCCCGGCAAGCTGCTCGCCTACAATTGCTCACCCTCGTTCAACTGGAAGAAGAACCTCGACGACGCGACCATCGCCAAGTTCCAGCGCGAGCTCGGCGCGATGGGCTACAAGTTCCAGTTCATCACGCTCGCCGGCTTCCACCAGCTCAACTACGGCATGTTCGAGCTGGCCCGCGGCTACAAGGAGCGCCAGATGGCCGCCTACTCCGAACTGCAGGAAGCGGAATTCGCCGCAGAGATCAACGGCTACACCGCGACCAAGCACCAGCGCGAAGTCGGCACCGGCTATTTCGACGCCGTCTCGATGGCGATTACCGGCGGCCAGTCCTCGACGACCGCCATGCATGAATCGACCGAGCACGAGCAGTTCCGCCCGGCCGCCGAATAAGCCTTTCAATTCACTTTCAAGAACCCCGTTACAAGAGGAGAAATGCCATGACAGTCCAGACCCGCGTCAAGGAACGAGCCGAAGAACAGGCTTCCGCCATGACCCCCGACCAGCAGGCCATGATCCGCATGGTCGCCAACGACCTGCACCGCCTCAACCAGTCCGTCATGAAGGCGGTCGAGGCCGGCGTCTCGGTGGAGCTCGTCCGCTCCGCCCGTCACCACGGCGGCGAGGGCAACTGGGGCGACCTGCTGATCCCGGTCATCGTGACGCAGGGCCGCGGCTGACAGGCAGACATCCGGTCGAAAGGAAATCCCCGGCGTTCCCTGCGCCGGGGATTTTTCGTTTCGAGCGCCTTGCAGATCGGCGGTCGCCTTCATGGCCTCGCGCGTTGGAAATGCGCGAGGCGGTCAGTTATCCGGGTGCTCCGTCAGGATAGCACCGGTGCGGGGATCCGCGCTGAACTCCATTCGCGTGCCGTTCTTCATGCCCTCTCCTTCCCAACGCCCGTCGTCGGCCTCGATCTGATGGATTGCCGTGTAGCCGGCGGCCTTCAATTTCCCGACGACCTCTTCGAGCGGCATCCAGTCGGCGCCGGGCTGGTCCGCCAGCGCAGGCAGCGCCGTCCCGAGCATCAGGGCGAAAGCGAGGGCGAATGTGTTCGTTCCGGTCATGACAGCCTCCGTTGCAAGCCCTGACATTGCGTTTGCCTCAGGGCCTGGATGGTTCACACCAGCCGGATGATAGCCGCGAATGCGTCCTCGGTTTGTCACAGGCCGCTCTTGCCAGCCGTGAAGCAGCAAAAACCCCCGGCGGGCTCCCTGCGCGCCGGGGGTTCGTTTCCTGTGCGGCGGTGATCAGGCCGCGCGGTACAGCACCTCTTCGTTCGCCTCCAGGCGGAACTGCTCGACCAGCATCATCAGCGTGTCGGCATCGCCCGCCAGCTTGCGGCTTGCGGCGGTCGTCAGGTCGACCATCGAGGCGTTCTGCTGGGTCATCTGGTCCATCTGGTTGACGGAGCCATTGACCTCCTGCAGCGCCGCCGCCTGGTCGCGGCTTGCCGTCGCCATCATGTCCACATGCTGGCTGACGGTGACGATCTGCTGGCTGATCGAGGCGAGCACGGAGCCGGTCTCCTGCACGAGATGCGCGCCTGCGCTGACCTCGCTCGTCGACTTCTCGATGAGGCCCTTGATCTCGCGGGCGGCGCTGGCCGAACGCTGGGCCAGCTCGCGCACTTCCTGCGCGACGACCGCAAAGCCCTTGCCAGCCTCGCCGGCGCGGGCGGCCTCGATGCCGGCATTGAGCGCCAGGAGGTTGGTCTGGAAGGCGATATCGTCGATCACCTCGATGATCTGCTCGATCTGGCGCGAGGCGCCCTCGATGCGGCCCATGGCGGCGATCGCGTTGCTGACGACCTCGGCGGAGCTGTCGGCGCTGCGCTTCGTCGTGCCGACGACGAGGTTCGCCTCATGCGCCCGCTCGGCGGAGGAACGCACGGTGGCGGTGATCTGCTCCACGGCGGCCGCCGTCTCCTCCAGCGAGGAGGCCTGCGATTCGGTGCGCTTGGAGAGCGCATCGGCCGATTGCAGCATGTCCGAGCCGCTGCGCTGGATCGACAGCGCATTGGTGCGGATCTGGCCGAGCGTATCCTGAAGGCGGACCAGCGAGACGTTGAAGTCTTGGCGGAGCTGCTCGAGGCGGCCGTTGAAGGGCGTGTCGATCTGGCGCGACAGGTCGCCCTGCGCAAGACGGCCGAGACCGGCGGCGAGGGCATTGACGGCGAAGTCGATCTCGCGGTCGAGCGACTGCTTTTCGGCATCGTTGCGGGCGCGCTCGGCTTCCGCCGCGGCGCGCTGCTGCTCGCTCTCCTCCTCGATGCGGATCTTCGACAGGGCGTTCTCCTTGAAGACGCCGAGCGCGCGGGCCATGTCGCCGATCTCGTCAGCGCGGCCTTCGCCGGAAATGCCGGTGTCGAGGAAGCCGTCGGCAAGCCGGCGCATGGCGCCGGTGATCTGGCCGATCGGCCCCTTCAGCGTCAGCACCAGCGCGATGCCGGCGAGGATGGCGATGGCCGCGCCCGCGACGGTCGCGAGCACCGAGACCTGGTTGGCCTTCTCGCGTTCGGTGCCGGCGCTGGTCTTCTGCTCCTCGGCGAACTGGCTGAGGAGGTTCCAGATCGTGTCGATCGACTGGCCGGCGGCCTCGAAATCGGCAGCGCGCTCGGTGCTGATCTTCACGAGGGCGGCGCTGTCGGCCTCCATCCGCTCGAGCATCGGCGACAGGCTCTCGTCGACCGTGTCGAAGAACTCAAGACCGCTCGCGCTGCCGCGCAGGCCCTTCATGTCGATGCGCAGGATGGCGAGATGGCCGAGCAGCTTGACGCGGTTGGTGTCCGACGTCTGGCCGAGGAAGCGCGCGGCACCGACCTTGATGTCGTCGATGGTGGAGACGAGCTTGCGCGTGGCGGCGAGGATCGCCTCGGACTTGATGATCGGCTCGTCGAGCTCGGTGAAGAGGCGGGTCGCCTCGCGCATCTTCTCGCCGGCCGCGCCCTGGAGCTGGATGGCAACCTGGCGGAAACGGCTGACGCGCCGCGCTATGTCCGGAATGGTGACGGCCGCCGGATCGGAGGACGACAGGAAGCCGCCGAGCTCGTCGATCGTGTTGCGGATGGTGATGGAAACGACCTTCTGGCTCTTCGGCAGGATCGTCGTGATCGAGCGCTCGGTCTTGGAAATGAGCGGATAGCGTTCCTTGACGAGCTTGAGCTGCTCCTCGGGGGTTGCGCCCTTGCCGAAATCGGCGAGGAAATCGGCGAAGAACTTGCTGGCATTGGTCAGGCGTTCGGCCTCGCGCAGCATGCTCTTGGCGGCATTCTCGTTCTGCCGCACGGAGCGCTGGAGCTTGGTGGCCTCGTCGAGGATCTTCACCTGATCGGCGCCGAGAGCATTGAGGGTGTTGCCCATCGCACCGTGCAGGTCGTTTTCCTGTACATAGAGCGCCCAGAGGCCGTCCATGCGGGCCTCGATATCCTTCGTCTGGGCCTGCGCATCGATAAGGCGCGACTTGTCGGCGTCGGGCGCCAGCGCATCCATCGTCGCCTGCAGGACGGCGCCCTGCGCGTTCAGCCGCTCGTGCACGGCGTCGCGGCTTTCCTCGGAGGTCTCGCGCAGGAAGCGGTTCATGCCGGCATAGACGTCCTTGAAGCCGCTCAGCGACTGGAGGACGCTGTTGGAAATCTCCATGCGACCCTGCAACAGGCCGGACGCATAAAGGCCGGTGAAGCCGACCGCGCAGATGCTGAGAACGAATGGCAGGATGAAGACAAGAACCTTGGTCTGGATCTTGAAGCGGGCGAGAATCTTATCAATGAACATGGCGGAACATCCGTTGTCGGCGTGCTCCACCCCTGCCCTTTTCGGGCCTCCCCAGGATTCGGACGCCGGATTACCGACTTTCATGCGGCCGCAATGCCGCGCATCCGGGGGAGCAGTCATTGCCAGCCGCGCGGCAACCCTCACGGCGACGCGGCATCCGGAACCCTATCCGGCGATATTCGGCGGCAATCTTTAAAATTCTCTCACTTTTTAAACCGATTTATGACAACCGGCTGCCCTCAGAACGCCAGCATGGCGAGCAGGGCGAGGAGGCCGGCGGCGAGGGCGCAATTGATGCCGACGGCGGCGAGCCGGCGACGGCTCTCCCCGGCGGTGGCGGCGATGGCGAGGGCGCGGGCTTGGCGGTTTCTGGCGGGCATGCGGCGACACTCCGTTACGAGATACAGGCAATCCGGATCAACCGGCCAGCCGGCCCACATCATGTTGTCCCCGCTTTCCGCCCGTCAGGCTGGAAAGCCCGGAAACGCCGACCTTGGACAGCATCCGCCGCAAGGCCTTAAAGGATGGTAAATGCCCGTCAGGCCACCTGCCCCGCGGCAAAGCCCGAGGCCCAGGCCCATTGGAAATTGTAGCCGCCGAGCCAGCCGGTGACGTCCACCGCCTCGCCGACGAAATGGAGCCCCGGCACCGCCTTGGCCGCCATGCTGCGCGAATCGAGCGCGGCGGTATCGACGCCGCCGAGGGTGACTTCCGCCGTGCGGTAGCCTTCCGAGGCCGGCGGGCGCAGGCGCCAGTCGCGAAGGCGCTGGACGAGCGCCTCGATACGCTTTCCCGACTGCTCGGCGAGCGGACCGTCGATGCCGAGCTCGGTGACGAGGAGCTGCGCCAGCTTCTTCGGCATGTGCTCGGCCAGCACGGTCTGCAGCGCCTGCCGGCCGTTCTGCCGCCGGGCGGCGGCGACGATCGTGGCGAAATCGACGTCGGGACGGATCGTCAGGGCAATCTCCTCGCCCTCCCGCCAGTAAGACGAGATCTGCAGGATGGCAGGGCCGCTGAGGCCGCGATGGGTGAAGAGCGCCGCCTCGCGGAACTCCGTCCGCCCGTGGCGGGCGACGACCTCCACCGACACGCCGGGCAGGCCCTCATGGGCGGCGAGCGTCGCCGGATCGAGCATCAGCGGGACGAGGCCTGCGCGCGTTTCCACCAGCGGCAGGCCGAACTGCTCGGCGATGCGGTAGGCAAAGCCGGTCGCGCCCATCTTGGGGATCGACTTGCCGCCCGTCGCGACGACCACGGAAGCCGCCTCGATAGTGCCGTTCTCGGTGACGACCCGGAAGGATGCACCGTCATGCTCGACGGCACCGATCGGCGTGGAAAGACGCAGGTCCGCGCCAACGGCCTTCATCTCCGCCAGCAGCATGGCGATGATGTCCTTCGCCGAATTGTCGCAGAAGAGCTGGCCGAGCGTCTTTTCGTGCCAGGGAATGCGGTGGCGCTCGACGAGGTCGAGGAAATCGCGCGGCGTGTAGCGGGCGAGCGCCGACTTGCAGAAATGCGGATTGGCCGAGAGGAAATTCTTCGGTCCGGCATGGAGATTGGTGAAGTTGCAGCGGCCACCGCCGGAAATGCGGATCTTCTCGCCGGGCGCGCGGACATGGTCGAGCACCAGCACGCGGCGACCGCGCCGGCCCGCCTCGATGGCGCACATCATGCCCGCCGCGCCCGCTCCGATGATGACGACGTCTCGCCGTTCCGCCACGTGTCCGATCCCCGTTTCGCCTTCCTTTCGGCCATCGCGAGCGAAAGTCAACCGGCGAAAAGCGCCCAAATTCCTGAAAAATCGTCTTTTCTACCCCCCGGGGGGAGCTAGCCAAGGGTCAAACTCCGGCTATGATGGCGCATCGTCAACCAAACCCGGTGTCTCATGCCGTCCAAAAAGAAAGTCGTTACCCCCACCATCGAAAAGGCCGCACGCTCCTCTAAAATCCCTCCCGCCATCAGCGTGCCGCGCGGGGTAAAGACCTGGAAGGACGCCGCAGACTGGCTTCGCGCCCGCGGCATCGAAGACATCGAATGCATCACGCCGGACCTTGCAGGGGTGCCGCGCGGCAAGATGATGCCGTCGTCGAAATTCACCTCGAACACCTCGCTCGCCTTGCCCTCGGCGCTCTACCGCCACACGATCTCCGGCGACTATCCGGAGGAGACCGGCAATTTCCGCTACGAGCCGCGCGACAGCGACCTGAAGCTCGTGCCGGATCTTTCGACGCTTTCCGTCGTGCCGTGGGAGACCGATCCGACCGCGCAGGTCATCTGCGACATCGTCGGCTCGACCGGCGAGAACGTGCCCTACACGCCGCGCAACGTGCTGAAAAACGTCGTCAAGATGTATAGCGACCGCGGCTGGAAGCCGGTGGTGGCGCCGGAGATCGAGTTCTACCTCGTCGCCGTCAACGACGACCCGGACTATCCGCTGCATCCGCCGAAGGGCCGCTCCGGCCGCGCCATCCAGGGCGGCCAGGGCTATTCCATCGCGGGCATCAACGAATTCGACGAGCTGATCGACGACATCTACCACTTCTCGGAAAAGCAGGGGCTCGAGATCGATACCCTGATCCACGAGGAGGGCCCGGCGCAGCTCGAGATCAACCTGCGCCACGGCGATCCCGTCGAGCTCGCCGACCAGGTGTTCCTGTTCAAGCGCACGATCCGCGAAGCCGCGATGAAGCACGGCATCTACGCCACCTTCATGGCCAAGCCCATGCAGGGACAGGCGGGCTCGGCCATGCACATCCATCAGTCCGTGGTGGAGATCGAGACCGGCCGGAACGTCTTCTCCAATCCGGACGGATCGGCCTCGCAGGAATTCTTCCACTTCATCGGCGGCATGCAGGCTTATGTGCCGAAGACGCTGGTCATGATGGCGCCCTATGTGAATTCCTACCGGCGCCTGACGCCCGACATGTCGGCGCCCGTCAACAATGCCTGGGGCTACGACAACCGCACGACGGCCTTCCGCGTGCCGGTATCGGATGCCGCGGCGCGGCGCATCGAGAACCGGCTTCCCGGCTCGGACGCCAACCCCTATCTCGCGCTCGCGGCCTCGCTCGGCTGCGGCCTGCTCGGCATCATGAACAAGCTCGAGCCGACCGCGCCGACGGAGGACACCGCCAACGAGGGCTCTATCGACCTGCCGCGCGGCCTGCTGGAGGCCGTGTCGCTGCTCGAATCCGATCCGGCTCTGGCCGAGGTGCTGAGCGCCGAGTTCATCGGCCTCTATGCCGGCGTCAAGCGGGGCGAGTTCGAGACCTTCATGCAGGTGATCAGCCCCTGGGAACGCGAGTTCCTGCTGCTCAACGTCTGAGCGGCCGGCGGTCCGGGCCGCTGCAAGAGACCAGACCCTGAGAGCGGCGGCGCCCCGGCGCGCCGCTGCACCCTCTTGAATACGAGTGTGTGCAATGCCCTGGCAAAGCCCGATTTCCCCCGGCGTCTCCTGGTATGAGGCAAGCGTCGGCGAGCGCCCCGAATATGCGGCCCTCGACGGCTCGGTGGAGACCGATGTCGCCATCGTCGGCGGCGGCTTCACCGGCCTGCAGGCCGCCTACAATCTCGCGCGGAAGGGCGTCCGCGTCACGCTCATCGAGGCGCATCGCTTCGGCGACGGCGCGTCCGGCCGCAACGGCGGCCAGCTCGGCACCGGCCAGCGCGCCGAGGCGGAGGAGCTGGAGGCCGAACTCGGCTACGAACGCGCAAAGGCCCTCTTCAACATGGCCGAGGACGCCAAGCGCCATATCCACGATTTCGCCGCCTCGCAGAACCTCGACATCGACTATGTGCCCGGCCAGCTCAATGTCAGCCACAAGGCGAGCTTCGAGAAGGATTTCCGCGATCACGTCGAAATCGCCGCGACGCGCTACGACTATCCGCACATGACCTACATGGACCGGGCGGAGACGGAGGAGCGCGTCGGCTCGAAGCGCTTCTTCTTCGGCATCCGCGACACCGGCACCGGCCATATCCACCCGATGAAGCTGCTGGTCGGCGTCGCCCGCGCCGCGCAGGCCGCCGGCTCCAGCCTGCATGAGAAGACCCCCGCGCTGAAGATCGAGCGGGCCGGCGGCAAGGCGGTGATCACCACCGCGAAGGGCATGATCCGCGCCGACAAGGCGCTGATCGCCTGCAACGCCTATATCGGCGACCTGGAGCCGAAGACGGCGGCGCATGTCATGCCGATCCGCTCCTTCATCGGCGCGACGGTGCCGCTCGACAGGTTCCCCTCGGTCATTCCCGGCGGCGAGGCCATCGCCGACACGCGGTTCGTCGTGCGCTATTTCCGCAAGACCCGCGACGGCCGGCTGCTCTTCGGCGGGCGCGAGGCCTATTCGGAAAACCTCGACGACATGACGCCGCCGATCCGCCGGCAGATCGAGGAGGTCTATCCGGAACTGAAGGGCATCGAGCTCACCCATGCCTGGGGCGGCTCCGTCGGCATCACCATGCCGCGCAAGCCCTATGTGCGCGAGGTCATGCCGGGCATCACCACCATCGGCGGCTATTCCGGCCATGGCGTCATGCTGTCAAACTATTGCGGCAAGCTCTATGCGGACGACGTGACGGGCGGCAGCAGCGACCTCGACCTGATGAAGGCCCTGAAGATTCCGGCCTTTCCGGGCGGTCAGCGCTTCCGTTCACCGCTTCTGTTCCTCGCCATGACGTGGTACGCGCTGCGCGACAGGCTCTGATCGAATGGAAACACCGATTTTGTTGCGTTGCACGCTGGCGTTTTTAAATCGATTAGATTATAACACCCGCCAACAGAACGAGATCGAGATATCCGATGAGCAGCCAGATCATTCCCGTTGAACCCTTCGACTATGTCGTCTTCGGCGGAACCGGCGACCTTGCGGAACGCAAGCTCCTTCCGGCCCTTTACCACCGGCAGCTCGCCGGCCAGCTTTCGGACCCGACGCGCATCATCGGCGCGTCGCGCACCGCCTTCACGGATGCGGAATACCGCAAGTTCGCCGTCGATGCGCTGAAGGAGCACCTGAAGGCCGGCGAATTCGACGACGAGCAGGTCAGGATCTTCTGCGACCGGCTGTTCTATGTCGCGGTCGACGCCAAGTCCGAGCTCGGCTGGGACAAGCTGAAGGCCCTGCTGGACGAGGGCAAGGACCGCGTGCGCGCCTTCTATCTCGCCGTCGCGCCCGCCATCTTCGGCGACATCTCCGAGAAGATCCGCGACCACAAGCTCATCACCAAGCAGACGCGCATCGTCGTCGAGAAGCCCATCGGCCGCGACCTTGCCTCCGCCAACGAGCTGAACAACACGATCGGCAAGGTCTTCCACGAAGATCAGATATTCCGCATCGACCACTATCTCGGCAAGGAGACGGTGCAGAACCTGATGGCGCTGCGCTTTGCCAACGCGCTCTACGAGCCGCTGTGGAACTCCGCCCATATCGACCATGTGCAGATCACGGTCGCCGAATCGGTCGGCCTCGAAAGCCGCGCGGGCTATTACGACAAGGCCGGCGCGCTGCGCGACATGGTGCAGAACCATATCCTCCAGCTTCTCTGCCTCGTGGCGATGGAAGTGCCCTCCTCCATGGACGCCGAAGCCGTGCGCGACGAGAAGCTCAAGGTGCTGCGCGCGCTGAAGCCGATCGACCAGTACAATGTCGAGCGCCTGACGGTGCGCGGTCAGTACCGCGCCGGCGCCTCCTCGGGCGGCCCGGTCAAGGGCTATCTCGAAGAGCTGGAAGGCGGCGTCTCCAACACGGAGACCTTCGTCGCCATCAAGGCCGAGATCGGCAACTGGCGCTGGGCGGGCGTGCCCTTCTACATCCGCACGGGCAAGCGTCTTGCCACGCGCATGTCGGAGATCGTCATCACCTTCAAGCCGATCCCGCATTCGATCTTCGATCCTTCGGCGGGCCGCATCGAGGCCAACCAGCTTATCATCCGCCTGCAGCCGGACGAGGGCGTCAAGCAGTCGCTGATGATCAAGGACCCCGGCCCGGGCGGCATGCGCCTGCGCAACGTCTCGCTCGACATGAGCTTCGCCGAGGCCTTCGACGCGCGCAATGCCGATGCCTACGAGCGCCTGCTGCTCGACGTCATCCGCAACAACCAGACGCTCTTCATGCGCCGCGACGAGGTGGAAGCCGCATGGCGCTGGGTCGACCCGATCCTGAAGGCCTGGGAAGCGACCGGCCAGCAGGCGCAGGGCTACACCGCCGGTACCTGGGGCCCGAGCCAGGCCATCGCCCTCATCGAGCGCGACGGCCGCACCTGGCACGAAACGTAAGGAAGCCCGATGAGCGCGCAACTGCATGAATTCAAGGATGGCGCGGCATTGGCCGAGGGGCTGGCGGACCGGGTTTCCGCCGCGCTCGCGGGCGGCATCGCCGCGCGCGGCCGCGCGAGCCTCGCGGTGTCGGGCGGCTCGACGCCCAAGGCCTTCTTCAAGGCGCTCTCCACCCGCGACATCGACTGGAGCAAGGTGACGGTCACGCTCGTCGACGAGCGCTTCGTGCCGGCGGACAATCCGCGCTCGAACCACCTGCTCGTCGCCGACAACCTGCTGCAGGGCAAGGCGAAGGCAGCCGCCTTCCTGCCGCTCTACCGGGACGCCGGCAGCGCGGAAGAGGCGGCGAAGATCGTCTCGGCCGATGCCGCGAGCCTCGGCCATCCCTTCGACGTCGTCATTCTCGGCATGGGAACGGACGGCCATACGGCCTCGTTCTTCCCCGGCGGCAGCAACCTTGCCGAGGCGATCTCATCCGAGACGCCGCGCGGCGTGATCACCATGGAAGCGGAGGGCGCGGGCGAAACCCGCCTCACCTTCACCTTCACCAGCCTTCAGGATGCCCGCCTTCTGGTGCTGCATATCGAGGGTCAGGGCAAGATGGACGTTCTTTCCGCTGCAAAGGAGGACGGGCCGGAGGCCGAGATGCCGATCCGCGCCATTCTCCGGCGCGCGGCGACGCCGCTCGATATCTACTGGGCGCCCTAGAGCACCCGGCCGGCTGAAGCCGAACATGACCGGCGTCGAGGGACGCCATTGCCCCCGCGGATGGCGCAGCTTTCCCGCTCGCCTTGCCGTGCAAGAATGCAATCGAGAAAGTCAGGATAGATCCCATGTCCGCCGACAAACGCATCGAAGCCATCACCGCCCGCATCGTCGAACGTTCCAAGCCGCACCGCCTGCCCTATCTGGAGCGCGTGCAGGCCGCCGCCTCCAAGGGCGTGCACCGCGCCGTGCTCTCCTGCGGCAACCTCGCGCACGGCTTTGCGGTCTGTTCCCCCGCCGAGAAGGACGCGCTCGCCGGCGACCGCGTCCCCAACCTCGGCATCATCACCGCCTATAACGACATGCTCTCGGCCCACCAGCCCTTCGAGACCTACCCCGCCCTGATCCGCGAGGCCGCGCGGGAAGCCGGCGGCGTGGCGCAGGTCGCCGGCGGCGTGCCGGCCATGTGCGACGGCGTCACCCAGGGCCAGCCGGGCATGGAGCTCTCGCTCTTCTCGCGCGACCTCATCGCCATGGCGGCGGGCGTCGGCCTCTCGCACAACATGTTCGATTCGGTCGTCTATCTCGGCGTCTGCGACAAGATCGTGCCGGGCCTCACCATCGCGGCGCTGACCTTCGGCCACCTGCCGGCCGTCTTCGTTCCCGCCGGCCCCATGACCTCCGGCCTGCCGAACGACGAGAAGGCCCGCGTGCGCCAGCTCTATGCGGAAGGCAAGGCCGGCCGCGCCGAGCTGCTGGAGGCCGAATCCAAGTCCTATCACGGCCCGGGCACCTGCACCTTCTACGGCACCGCCAATTCCAACCAGATGCTGATGGAGATCATGGGCTTCCACATGCCCGGCGCCTCCTTCATCAATCCCGGCACGCCGCTGCGCGACGCGCTGACCAAGGAAGCCGCCAAGCGGGCGCTCGCCATCACCGCCGGGGGCAACGAGTTCACCCCGGCCGGCGAGATGATCGACGAGCGGTCCATCGTCAACGGCGTCGTGGGCCTCCACGCCACGGGCGGTTCGACCAACCACACGCTGCACCTCATCGCCATGGCGCGCGCCGCCGGCATCGTGCTGACCTGGAAGGATATTTCCGACCTTTCCGACGTCGTGCCGCTGCTCGCCCGCGTCTATCCGAACGGTCTTGCCGACGTGAACCATTTCCATGCCGCCGGCGGCATGGGCTTCCTCATTCAGGAACTGCTGAAGACCGGCATGCTGCATGACGACGTGCGCACGGTCTACGGCCAGGGCCTGCAGGCCTATACGATCGATCCGAGGCTCGGCGAGAACGGCAGCGTGCGCCGCGAGCCGGCACCGAAGGTCAGCCACGACCCGAAGATCCTCGCCAGCATCGAGGCGCCCTTCCAGCCGACCGGCGGGCTGAAGATGCTGACCGGCAATATCGGCAAGGCGGTGATCAAGATCTCCGCCGTCAAGCCGGAGCGCCATGTCGTCGAAGCGCCGGCCAAGGTCTTCCATGACCAGCAGGAGCTCAATGTCGCCTTCAAGAACGGCGAGCTGACGGGCGACTTCATCGCGGTCGTCCGCTTCCAGGGCCCGAAGGCCAATGGCATGCCCGAATTGCACAAGCTGACCACCGTGCTCGGCATCCTGCAGGACCGCGGCCAGCGCGTGGCGCTGCTCACCGACGGCCGCATGTCCGGCGCCTCCGGCAAGGTCCCGGCCGCCATTCACGTGACGCCCGAGGCGGTCGACAACGGCCCGATCGGCCGCATCCGCAGCGGCGACACGATCCGGCTGGACGCCTCCCATGGCACCATCGAGGTTCTGGTGGACCCCGCGGAATTCGACGCCCGCCCGCAGGCGACGGCCGATCTTTCCGGCAACGAATTCGGCATGGGCCGCGAGCTTTTCGCGCCCTTCCGCGCCATCGCGGGGCCGGCGGACCATGGGGCGAGCGTGCTGTTCGCGTAATCGGGCGGTCGGCCCCTCATCCGGCCTGCCGGCCACCTTCTCCCCGCAGGCGGGGAGAAGGGACATTGCCGCGCGGGTTTCCTTCAATTCATGGGAAAGCATCGCCACGAGTTCCTTCTCCCCGCTCGCGGGAAGAAGGTCGCAGCAGCGGGATGAGGGGCAGCGCCTCCCAAGCCCTCAGCTATAGATATCCAGCGTCCGGCCCTGATGGTTCCGATGCGTCGAGTAGACGAAGATGCGCTGCAGGTCCTTGTCGGACAGGAGCCGCAGGAAGCGGGCCTCCACCACGTCGTTCGTATAGATGCGCTGCGTCAGGCATCCGATCATCGGGATGCGGGCGCTGACGATGTCGAGGTAGAAATTGCGCGGCAGCTGGAACTTGGTCGTCATGGTGATGACGGCGCCGCTGCGTGAGAGCTTGGTAATGATGCCGCGGCGGGAGACGAGGTTGACGAGCCCACCGCTCTCGGTGAACTCGATGCGGGCCTCGTTGCAGGTATCCTCCATCGGGAAGGACTTTTCCCGATCGTACATGAAGGACTCTTCCTTGTTCAGGTAGCTGCCCCGCTGCCCTTGCCCATAGATGCTCATCCGCCTGCTGCCCCGGCACTTTCGATTTGCGGGAAAGCTAGCCCGGCAAGGCTTAATAACGGGTTGAGCGGCAAGGCGAAATCCTGCTGCCCGTCCCTGTCTCAGCGCCCACGCTCAAGCGGCACGGTAGCTGTTCCCGGCCGCGTCGAAGAGATGCAGCCGCGCCTTGTCGGCGGTGAAGCGGACCTTGTCGCCGCGCCTGACGGCAAGGATACCGGGGATCTTCGCGATGATCGGCTCGCCCGGCACGAGGCCCTCGATATAGAGCAGCGTCACCTCTCCAAGCGCCTCGACGATGGAGACGGTACCCTCGAAGAGGAAGTCCTCGCCGGTGGTGATCTGGAGGTCTTCCGGCCGCACGCCGAAGCTCACCGTCTTGCCGACTTCGGAGGCCGCCGTCGGGATATCGACGCTGGAGGTGCGCCCGCCGGTCAGTTCCAGCGCCGTTGTCTCACCGGCCGTGGTGATCTTTGCCGGGATGATGTTCATGGCGGGCGAGCCGATGAAGCGGGCGACGAAGAGGTTCGCCGGGCGCTCGTAGAGTTCCAGCGGCGGCCCGACCTGCTCTATATGGCCGGCTGAGAGCACGACGATGCGGTCGGCGAGCGTCATCGCCTCCACCTGGTCGTGCGTGACGTAGATCATCGTCGTGTCGGCCATCTGCTCGTTGAGCTTGGCGATCTCGATGCGGGTGGCGACGCGCAAGGCGGCATCGAGGTTCGACAGCGGCTCGTCGAAGAGGAAGACCTTCGGATCGCGGCAGATGGCGCGGCCGATGGCGACGCGCTGGCGCTGGCCGCCCGACAGCGCCTTGGGCAGGCGGTCGAGATATTGGGTGAGCTGGAGGATATCGGCGGCCGAGCGCACGCGGCGGTCGATCTCCTCCTTGCTCTCGCCGGCGATCCGCATGCCGAAGGCCATGTTGTCGTAGACGGTCATGTGCGGATAGAGTGCGTAGGACTGGAAGACCATGGCGATGCCGCGCTTGGAGGACGGTACGTCGTTGACCCGCTCGCCATCGATGGTCATGTCGCCGCCGGTGATCTCTTCGAGGCCCGCGATCATGCGCAGGAGGGTCGACTTGCCGCAGCCGGACGGGCCGACGAAGACGATGAACTCGCCCTGCTTGATATCGAGATCGATGCCGTGGATCACGTCCACCGCGCCGTAGGACTTGCGGATATCCCTGAGCACCAGCCCTGTCATGTCTCTCTCCCCTTTACGTTTTGACGCAGCCGTCACGCGAAGCGGGCGAAGAACCCGCTCCAGGCCGGAAGTTCTATATTTTCCTCATGCATCAGGCTAGCGAAGCCATGGCCTTCCAGCACCTCCAGCGTGCCGGACGGCAGGTCGGCAAGGCGCGGCACCGGGCTCATGTTGAAGGCGCAGAAGACCTTCTCGTTGCCGTGGCTGCGCACGAAGGAGAGGATCGCCCCTTCGGCCGAAAGGAATTCGATCTCGCCCTTGACCAGCGCCACATGCTCCTTGCGGAAGGCGAGGAAGCGGCGGTAGTGCGACAGGACCGACGCCTCGTCGCCCTCCTGCATGTCGACCGCGCGCTCCAGATGGGCGGCCGAGACCGGCAGCCAGGGCCTGCCATCGCTGAAGCCGCCGGACTGCTCGCCGGCACTCCAGACCATCGGCGTGCGGCAGCCGTCGCGGCCCTTGAAATCCGGCCAGAACTGGATGCCGTAGGGGTCCTGCAGATCCTCGTAGGCAAGCTCGGCCTCCGGCAAGGCCAGTTCCTCGCCCTGGTAGATGCAGACGGAGCCGCGCAGCGACATCAGCAGGCTCGCCAGCAGCTTGGCATGCGCCTCGTGATCCGTCACGCCGAAGCCCCAGCGGCTGACATGGCGCATGACGTCATGGTTGGAGAAGGCCCAGCAGACCCAGCCTTCGGGCGCCGCCTTTTCCAGCGCATGCTGCGTCTCGGCGACGAAGGCCGGCGTCAGCGGATCGGGCGCCAGGAACTCGAAGGCGTAGCACATGTGCATCTTGTCGCCACCGGAGGTGTACTCGCCGGCGATCTCGAGGCCGCGCTGGCTATCACCCACCTCGCCGACCGCCGCGATGGCCGGGAATTCCTCGAGAAGCGCGCGGAAGCGTTTCAGGAATTCGAGGTTCTCCGGCTGGTTCTTGTCGTAGAGATGTTCCTGGTAGTTGTAGGGGTTCACGGCGGGCGCCGTCTGCGCGTTGCGGCGCTCGGGGGGAAGCGACGGGTTGTCGCGCAATTCCTTGTCGTGGAAATAGAAATTGATCGTGTCGAGGCGGAAGCCGTCGACGCCGCGCTCCAGCCAGAAGCGGGCGACGGAGAGCAGCGCGTCCTGAACTTCCGGATTGTGCAGGTTCAAATCCGGCTGCGAGGTCAGGAAGTTGTGCATGTAATATTGCAGGCGCGTCGCGTCCCACTGCCAGGCGGAACCGCCGAAGATCGCCAGCCAGTTGTTGGGCGGCGTGCCGTCGGGCTTCGAATCCGCCCAGACATACCAGTCCGCCTTGGGATTGGTCCGCCGCGAGCGGCTTTCGACGAACCAGGGATGCCTGTCGGAGGTGTGCGACAGCACGAGATCGATCATCACGCGGATGTCGAGCCGGTGGGCCTCGGCGATCAGCGCGTCGAAATCGGCAAGCTCCCCGAAGATCGGGTCGACATCGAGATAATCCGAGACGTCGTAGCCGAAATCCTTCATCGGCGAGGTGAAGAAGGGCGAAATCCAGATCGCGTCCACGCCGAGGGACGCGACGTGGGCAAGGCGCTCGGTGATGCCCTTGAGATCGCCGATCCCGTCGCCATTGGTGTCCTGGAAGGAGCGCGGATAGATCTGGTAGATCACCGCGCCGCGCCACCAGTCCTTGTCCGGCGTGAGAAGGGTGGAATCCGAGGTCGTCATTCTGCTTGTCCTATAGGTATGCGTCAGCCGCCCTTGACCGATCCCGCCAGCAGGCCGCGCACGAGATAGCGCTGCAGGCTGAAGAAGACGATAAGGGGGACGACAATGGTGATGAAGGCGGAGGCCGTGAGGATTTCCCAGTTGCCGCCGCGCGAGCCGAGGAGGTTCACGAGGCGCCCGGTCAGCACCAGCTCGTCATTACCCGTGCCGAGGAAGACCATGGCGACGAGCAGGTCGTTCCATGTCCACAGGAACTGGAAGATGGCGAAGGAGGCGAGCGCCGGAAAGGAGAGCGGCAGGATGATCTTCACGAAGATGTCGAAATCGGACGCGCCGTCGACGCGGGCCGATTCCATGATCTCGCGCGGCAGGCCGGCCATGTAGTTGCGCAGGAGGTAGATGGCGAGCGGCAGGCCGAAGCCCATATGGGCGAGCCAGATGCCGACATAAGTCTTGGCCGGCACGCCGAAGAAGACGCCGACGCCGTTATAGAGCCGGAGCAGAGGGATCAGCGACATCTGCAACGGCACGACGAGCAGGCCGACGATGACCGCGATGAGGACCGCCCGGCCGGGAAACGGCATCCAGGCGAGCGCATAGGCGCAGAAGGCGGCGACGAGGATCGGGATGATGGTCGAGGGGATCGCCACCGTCAGCGAATTGATGAAGGACGAGCCGATGCCGGCGGCGCTCAGCACCTCGCGATAGTTGTCGAGCGTGAAGCGCGGCGGGACGGAGGCGGTGTAGAAGATGCGCTGGCCGCGCGTGCCTTCCATCCTCGCCGGCGAGACGAGTTCGTAGCTGCCGTCCTCGTTGACGGTCAGCGTCTGGCCGTCGCCGATATCGGCGGCCGTGCCCGGCTCGAAGGCGGCGGGCTGCATGGGGCGGACGCCGAAGGCCGAGACCTTCGCCGAGCCGCCCTCCGTCAGGTTGCCGGAGATGACGAACTTGCCATCACGCTCGACCTGGGCATCCGGCGCGGCAGCGCGGCCGGTGAGGTTCTGCGAGGAGGTGGAGAGCGCCGTCCACCAGCCGGAGACGGCGAGCTGGTCCTTGTCGCGCAGCGAGGAGATCAACAGGCCCGCGGTCGGCAGCGTCCAGAGCGCGACGAGCAGCAGGACCGAAAGATGGACGAGGATGATGAGCGGCGAACGGGACGATGCGATCATCTCAATGGCCTTCCATTTCCCGGGTGGCGTTGCGGATGTTCCAGATCATGATCGGAACGACGAGGATCATGATGACGACTGCGATGGCCGCGCCGCGCCCGAAATCGCCGCCGCCGCGGAACATCCAGTCGAACATCAGGTTGGCCAGGACCTGCGTCTGCCACTGGCCGTTGGTCATCGCGAGCACGATGTCGAAAACCTTGAGGACGAGGATGGTGATCGTCGTCCACACGACGGCGATCGTGCCCCAGATCTGCGGCACCATGATCTTGAAGAAGATCTGGAAGCCGTTCGCCCCGTCGATGACGGCCGCCTCGATGGTCTCTTCCGGAATGCCGCGCAGCGCGGCGGAGAGGATGACCATGGCAAAGCCGGTCTGGATCCAGATCAGGATCACCATGAGGAAGAAGTTGTTCCAGAAGGGAATGGTCATCCACGCCTCGGGCGTGCCGCCGAGGGCGACGACGACGGCGTTGAGGATGCCGATCTGCTCGGAGCCTTCCGAGCGGAAATCGTAGACGAACTTCCAGATGACGGCGGCGCCGACGAAGGAGATCGCCATCGGCATGAAGATCAGGGTCTTGGCGATATTGCCCCACCAGATGCGGTCGGTGAGCGCGGCGATGACGAGGCCGAAGAAGGTGGCGAGCGCCGGCACCACCAGCAGCCAGAGGAAATTGTTGAAGATCGACTGGCGGAACTCGCCGTCATTGATCATCCAGGCGAAATTGCTGAAGCCGACGAAGCGGGTGCCGGAACGGTCGTGGAAGGAGAGGCGCACCGATTCGAAGACGGGATAGACGAGATAGATGGCGAGCGCGAAGAGCGCCGGCGCCATGAAGAGCCACGGCCGGATGGCATTGGTGATCCTGAGGTTGCGGGACGCCTCGGCCCCCGTCCGTCCCTTGGAGGGGAATATCCTGTCGAGCAGCCAGTTGGTCCCAAAGAAATAGGCGGCACAGGCGAGCACGCCCCCGACCATTGTGAAGACGGCGAATAACAATTGCGACATGGCAGCTCCTCCCCAGGAATGCTCCCCTCAAGAACCCTCGGAGGCGCATCGATCGTCCACGTGGCCTTGCCACATGTCCGGTGCACTTCGCATGCGTGGGAAACCGGCCGGCGGATGCCGGCCGGTTCGCCGGATTACTTGATGGCGTCCCAGGCCTTCTGGATATCGGCCGCGACGTCGTTGGCCGACTTGCCGCCGACGAAATCGACCATGCCCGTCCAGAACGCGCCCGCGCCGATCTTGCCCGGCATCAGGTCGGAACCGTCGAAGCGGAAGGTCGTCGAATCGAGCAGGATCTCGCCCTGCTTCTTCATCGGGGCATTGGCATAGGCTTCCTTGTTGGCGCTCTTGAAGGGCGTCAGGAAGCTCGACTGCGCCATCCAGACCTCATGGGCGATCGGCGTCTTGAGGAACTCGATGAAGGCGCGCGAGGCGGGTGTGTCCCTGGTGATCATGGCGAGTGTGCCGGCGCCGAGGACCGGGTTGCCGAGCTCCGGCTTGCTGGCATAGGGCGGCATGTAGAAGAAGTCCGCGTCCTGGCCGACCACCGTGCCCTCCGGGAAGAAGGACGGGATGAACGATGCCTGGTGGTGCAGGTAGCATTTCGGCGGCGAGGCGAAGAGGCCCTTCGGGCTGTCGCGGAAGTCGGTGGAGGCGACCGCCGCCGCGCCGCCGTCGACGAACGTGTCGTTCTTGGCGAACCAGCCGAATTCGTCGAGCGCGCCGACCACGGCGGCATCAGTGAAGGGAATCTCGTTCTTGACCCACTTGTCGTAGGTTTCCGGCGATGCCGTGCGCAGCATCAGGTCCTCGACCCAGTCGGTCGCCGGCCAGCCGGTGGCGCCGCCGGAACCGAGGCCGATGCACCAGGGCGTGCCGCCATCGGCGACGATCTTTTCCGTCAGCGCCTTGAGGTCTTCCATGGTCTTCGGCACTTCATAGCCGGCGTCCTCGAAGTTTTCGGGCACGTACCAGACGAGCGACTTCACGTCGATCTTGTAGGGGAAGGCATAGAGCGCGGCCGTGCCGTCCTTGCCCTTGAAGGTCGAAAGATCGACCCAGGACTGGCCGGCGGCATAGTTGTCGAGCAGCCACTTTTTGGTCTCGTCGCCGAGCGGCGTCAGGTAACCCTTGGAGGCGAGGTCGGCGATGAGACCCGGCTGCGGCAGGATGGCGACGTCCGGCGGGCTGCCGGCCTGCGTGTCGATGACGATCTGCTGCTCGTAGTTCTCGGAGGAGGAGTATTTCAGGTCGACGCCCGTCGCCTCGACGAAATAGGCATAGACATTCTTGAAGAGCGCTTCGTCCTCGCCGCGCCAGGGGCCGAAAATAGTGAGCGTCTGGCCCTTGAGGTCGTGGCCCTTCCCGAAATCCTCCAGGCTCTGCCAGTTGAACCGGGAATCCTCGCCGGGCTTGAACTTCAGATCGGCCGAAACGGCGCCGCCCGCCATGAAGAGCGCGAGGGCAGCGGTCATCAACAAGGTCTTCTTCACCTGATTTGCCTCCCATAGCAAACCCGCCCTCTCCCCGGGCGGGCATTTTCAAAAACGCCCCCAAATTCAAAGCGCTTTGGATGCACTTTCATCCCATTTCCCCCGCGCCTTCGTCAAGTACCCTTCCCGACTTGAACGAAAGGCGCGAGGCTGACGCAGCGCAGCGTAGTTTTGCAACGCAAAAAGCCCAAATCCGCTTTTACTCGCGGATTTGCTGATGTTAGATGCCGGGGCGCCTTGGGACAATCCGGAGATATGCGCGCCAGAAATCCAAAGCGCTTTGAATGGTTCTAGAAAGCTAAGCATGTGAATCTCAAGCAGTTATCGCAATTGCTGGGCCTCTCCCAGACAACCGTGAGCAGGGCTTTGAACGGTTATCCGGAGGTCAATGCCGAAACCCGCCAGCGCGTGCTCGATGCCGTCCGGGAGACCGGCTACCGCCCCAACCGTGCGGCCCAGCGCCTTGCGACCGGCCGCGCCGGCTCCATCGGCCTCGTCATGCCGACGGCCGACGGCATCCAGTCCGACGTGCATTTCGGCGAGTTCCTGGCCGGGCTCGGCGACGAGGCGGTCAAGCACGACTTCCACTTCGTCATCAACCCGAGCCATCCCGAGGACGAGGTCGCCACCTGCCGGCGGCTGGTGGCAAGCGGCAATGTGGATGCGCTGTTCTTCGCCTATATGCGCGAGAAGGACCCGCGCATCGCCATGATGAAGTCGCTCAAGACACCCTTCATCGTGCATGGGCGTTCCATCGGCATCCCGTCCGACTATCCCTTCCTCGACATCGACAATACCGGCCTCTTCTACGATGCGGCGCGGCTGCTCACCCAGCTCGGTCACCGGCACTTCGCCCTCATCAACGGACCGGACTACCTCACCTTCGCGATGCGCCGCCGCAAGGGCACCGAGCGGGCGCTCGGCGAATACGGGCTCGTGCTGCGCGAGGAGTGCGTACAGCATTCGCAGATGACGGACGAATACGGCTTCCGCGCCATGGAGCGTTTCCTCCGGCTGGAGACGCCGCCGACGGCCGTGCTCTGCTCCAGCACCGTGCTGGCGCTCGGGGCCGTGCGGGCGATCAGCCAGGCCGGCCTGAAACTGGGCACGGATATCTCGCTCATCGCCCATGACGACGTGCTGCCGATGCTGAAGCCGGAGAACTTCATGGTGCCGCTGACGACGACGCGCTCGTCGCTACGCGCCGCCGGCCAGCGCATCGCGCGGCGGCTCATCGCGGAGATCCTGCAGCTCGAAACGGTGCCGCAGCAGGAACTGTGGAAGGCGGACCTCATCGTGCGCGCCTCCACGGGGCCGGCACCCGCCAGATGAAAAGGCGCCCCGAGGGCGCCTTTTGCGGGAAGCGGTTCAGAACTTCGGCGGTGTCCTGCCGGCCTTGCGATAGGCGGCAATCACCGTATTGGCCATCAGCATGGCGATGGTCATGGGGCCGACGCCGCCGGGAACCGGCGTGATGACGCCCGCGACCTTCGCGCATTCCTCGAAGGCGACGTCGCCGACGAGGCGCGACTTGCCCTCACCCTTTTCCGGCGCGGGAACGCGGTTGATGCCGACATCGATGACGGTCGCGCCGGGCTTGACCCAATCGGCCTTCACCATCTCCGGCCGGCCGACGGCAGCGACGAGGATATCGGCGTTGCGGCAGACGGCGGCGAGGTCCTTCGTGCGCGAATGGGCCGTCGTCACCGTCGCATTGGCGGCGAGCAGCAGGGCCGACATCGGCTTGCCGAAGAGGTTGGAGCGGCCGATCACCACGGCATTGAGGCCGGAGAGATCGTTGCCGTGGATGCGGCGCACGAAGACCATGGCGCCGGCCGGCGTGCAGGAGACAAGGCCGCCGTCGAGATCGCCCGTCGCCACCTTGCCGGCATTGACGACATGCAGGCCGTCGACGTCCTTCTCGGGCCGGATCGATTGGATGATCGGGTCGGAATCGAGGTGTTTCGGGAGCGGAAGCTGCACGAGGATGCCGTGGATGGTCTCGTCGGCATTCAGCGTTTCCACCAGACGGGCAAGCTCTTCCTGCGTCGTCTCCTCCGGCAGCGTGTGCTGGACGGAATTGAAGCCGCATTCCTTGGCCATGCGGCTCTTGGAGGAAACATAGGCGTGGCTGGCCGGATCGTCGCCGACGATGACGACAGCAAGACCGGGCTTGAAGCCGGCGTCCTGTTCGAGCGCGACGGTCGCGGCTTTCACGGCGTCAATCACGGAAGCGGCAACCTGCTTCCCATCGATAATGGTGGTCACATTTCTCTCCCTGAATGAATTGCGCCACCCTAGCGGGGCGGCCGTTCGGCGGGATGGCCTCTCAACGCCCTATGCTGTCCAAAACACATAAATTCAAGCGCCATCGACGGGAAGAGCACACGAAATCGACCGGAGGCCATTTTTCCTGTCAGCGATGAGGGGAGCCGCTATGCGGCATGGCGAAACCACTCAGACCGCCGGCCTTTGTTCCATGTCGCCCGGAGGATTTTTACCGCAGCGGCAGCCTTTCTCGAAGAAATGATACGCAACATCAATGCCTTGGCCTCATGGTTAGCGAAGGATGAACACCTTCCCTCACCTTTTCCGGAATTCCTTAAACGGCCCTTCAGCCGGACTTGCTAGACCGGCCGCGAAGCAATCCGTTCGAAGCGGGATTGCCGAAAGTCGTATGAGGGAACCGGGCCATGGCCTTCGCATCGGGCAACATCGTCGCCTCCCAGCGGGAGATACTCGGCCTTGCGGTCTGCGATCTCGGCTGGGCCGAAAGTTTCTCGCTTGCCGAGGAAGTGGCGACCATGCCCTTCGGCCAGAACGTCATCGCCTTCCTCGATGCAAGAAACGCCAATCGCCTGACATGGGATGCGGAATACCGCGCCGTGCTGGAGCGGCAGATCGTCATGCCCGAGGGAAGCGGCATCGACATGGCCTCGCGCATGCTGCACGGCAAGCGCTTTCCGGCACGCTTCACCGGCACGGCCTTCGTTCCGGCGCTCCTGACCTATCTCGTCAGGCCGATGCGCGTCGCCCTGATCGGCGGCACCTCGGAAACATTGAAGCAGGCGGCCGGGGACCTGCAGCGACATGCCCCCTGGCACACCATCCTGCCGATCGCCGACGGCGCATTCGACCCGGAAGAATCCGGCGCGATCATGGACCGCGTCCGCGCCGCCCGCGCGGATATCCTCGTCGTATCGATGGGAAGCCCCGCGCAGGAAAAGTGGATCGACCGCCATGTCGGCGCCGGGGATGCGCGGCTCATCCTCAGCGTGCGCGGACTGTTCGACATGCCGGCCGACGGTTCCCGGCATCGCGAGGCCGCCGGCAGGCAGGGCATCACCGCCCGCCTTGCCCGGAAGCCCGATTTCGCCGCCCCCCTCCTCCTTTGCCATGTGCTTCGCCACAAGCTGGCGCGACCAAGGCCGGCGCACGGCCCGGCGGCAACGGCAAAGGCCGGCTCGATCTGACGAACCGGCCTTCCTGCACTCCTAGAGTGTTTCCGCTTTTCCCCGAATCGCGAAAACGCTCTATCTCCTTGTTTCTACGCAACTCCGGACGCAAAACCGCTGCGCACTTTTGCTGGAATTGCCATATGGCGGGGATCAGTGCCCGCTTTTTTGTGTCTGCTCGACGGTCGGGACTTCGCCCTTCAAAAGGGTCACGCCCTTCTTCTGCGGCGGGTCCTCCACCGAGGCGGTGGTGAGATAGTCGATCTGCTCGACATAGACCTCGGCGATGACCTCCGCGCCGAAGCGGCGGTTCAGCCCCTCCTTCACCACGCCGCGGAAGGCGTCGAGATCGAAATTGCCGGTCGCCCCGACATCGATCATCTTCTTGCCGACGAGCAGGGTATAGAGTTCGTCGGTGATCATCTCCGGCAGCGGTACGACCTGCTTGGCGGCAAGCTCCTTGTTGGCCTTGTAGGCGAGCTTGGTCAGCAGGTAGCCGCTGACGCCGCCCTCGCCGATCACCGGCACGGTGGTCGTATAGCCGCTGACGAATTCCATCGCGGCCTCGCGCGCGGCGGCGGCCGTGTCGACCTTGGGAGCCGAGGCCATCTTCAGCGAGAAATAGACCGAGGCGAGCGTGATCGCGAGTATCCAGACGCCGGTGCCGACGAGCTTGATCATGTGCCGTAACCCAGGCGGAACTGTTCCTGCGAATAGGTGCCGTCAGCCTCGAGGTCCTGCACGGCATTCTTCAGGATGGTGACGACCTCGCGCACGGCTTCCAGATGGGCGGAGATGCGCTGGGCGTTGGTGGCCAGCTTTTCGCGCAGGCGTCCGAGCTGCGTGGAGAAGGTCGGCGGCACTTCGTCCGGCGGTACGTCGCGCGTCAGCATGGCGAGCTCATAGAGGCAGCGGCTCTTGTGGGCGTTCGACGTCGGCAGGTCGAATTCCGGGTCGCTGCCGATGCTGTCGTTCTCGTTGTCGATGATCGTCTCGAGTCGGCCGAGAACGGTGCGGATCCGGAGTTCGTTGTTCGCCTGTTCCATTTTGTTATGCTCCGCTTAAACCTTATGCGATTTCTTGTGATCGTCCTTGATGCCGGGCGTCAGATCGGCAAAGGCCTCGCGCTGCATGGTCTGCACCATGCCGGCGGCGACGCGGTCGACATCCTTGTCCCGCGGATTGGTGGTGATGCCGCTCTTCTTGGCGAGGCTTTCGGCAATGCCGATACCGCCGCCCTTGGCGATCGCATCGCCGAGCTGGTCGGCCATCATGCCGCGCCACATCTCGCCGGCCGTGCCCTTGCCGTAAAGCTCCTCGCTCTCGGCGGGCATCATCGACTTCACAAAATTCTGCAGCACCATGGATTCGAACTTGCGCAGGTGCTCCGGGATATTCTTCCCGCCAACGGCCTGAACGCCCGCACTCGCCGCGTGGCTGGCGGTAGTCGTATCCCGATTGAGAATGCCGACGGCGGCCTGGAAGCCGGCGCCCGCTTCGGCAAGGCTGGTCGCCTCAAAGGCGGCCCTGTTCGATTTCAGCTTGGCCTGCGCTTCCTGAACCTGTGCCGGATCGGCGGCGCGCACAACGTCGAGCACCAGATCGCTGGGGGGAGTTATTGCCACGTCTCAAAGCCTTTCAGGTGATTCCCGCGTGCCGGACCCGTCCTCATGGCGGTCCGCCGGCCTCATGACCATCGTGGACATCCGGTCCGCCCGCGCCATTGCCACGGCTGCTTCGGCAAACCTCGTCATCGTCCTGATGCGACTATCGCTGCTCAACCTTACGGGAGGCTGGTGGCGGATGACGAAGCCGTGACGCCGGCGGCCGCCAAATCCATTTTCACGCAAGCTTGATGAGAGGACGGTAAATCGCCTGTCTTTCCGGATATTTGGCCGGATAGTCGAAAGGACCTACGTGTCGTCCGACCTGTAGGCGAGATGCTGGTCGATGAGATCGTAGATGGCGTCGTCCGCGACCGCGCGGTCCTCGGCGTCGCGCGCCTCCTTCATGCGGTCTTCCATCCGGTCGCCCTTGGTGCGCTCACGCACGACACGCATCTCGTGCATTTCCTGCACGTTCGCCAGCATCTGCTCCTGCTGCTGGAGCCTGCTGTACTGGCCGGAATAGTGCCGCGAGAAGCTGCGGTGCACCGGATCGAGCGAGTTGATCGCATCGACCACCACGGTCATCGTCTCCGCCACTTCCTGCCGCTGGCGGGTGGTGCCGGCAAGGTCGATCTCCGCCATCTTCTCCAGATGGCGCTGCACCGTCACCAGCCGCTTGAGCTTGTCCGAGCGGTTCTGCGCCATGTCAGCCTCCCCGGAAGACCGGCAGGAAGCCGGCGGTGAAGATTTCCAGGAGCGAGGACACGCCGAAATACAGCAGCAGCATGCCGCCCATGATGATGAAGGGCAGCGAGATGAAGTAGATCGGGATCTGCGGCGCCAGCTTGTTGACGAGGCCGACGGAGACGTTGAACACCAGACCGTAGAGGATGAACGGGCTGGCGAGCCGCAGCATGATCATGAAGGTCTGGCTCAGCGTATCGGTGAGCGTGATGAGCGCACTCTGCGGATTGAAGCCGCCGCCGAGCGGCATGACATTGTAGGAATCGATCAGCGCCCGAAGGACGATGTGATGGAAATCCAGAAGGAAGAGTATCAGCAGGCCGGTGAAGGAAAGAAGGTTCGTCAGCTGGTTCTCCGCCGCGTCTTCCAGCACGTCCGGCGTCGGCGGCGAGTTGAAGCCCATCATCATGGTCAGCACGGTGCCGGCGAACTGCAGGCCGAGCACGTAATAGCGGGCGATCAGGCCGATCACCGCGCCGGTCAGCGTCTCGAAGGTGATCATCGTCAGATAGCCGCCGAGCGGGCCGGAGGCGCGCGGATAGATCGTGTCCCACATCAGCGGCAGCACCGCCATGGACACGGCGACCGCCAGGAACAGGCGGATCTGCATTGGCATGCGCGCGGAGGAAAAGCCCGGCAGGAGCATGAAGCACCCGCCGACACGGCAGAACGCGGCGAACAGCGCCAGCACCGTGCCCTGCGGGTCCGAGATCATGAAATGGAGCCGAGAATCTTGATCTCGATGCCCTTGGCAAGCTCGACATGCGAGAGAACCGGCAATGTGGCGAAGAGGCGCTCGATGATCATGCGCACATAAGAGCGGGATTCGGGCGACGTGACCAGTACGAAGGGCGTGCCGCGGTCGAGAAACTCGCGGATAACCCGGGTCGCCTGCTCGGAAAACTCCTCGAGCTGGCGCGGATCGATGTCGAACTCGACGATCTCGCCCTTCGAATCGCGCTTGAGCGCCTGGTGGAAGACCATGTCCCACTTGTTGCCGAGGCGCAGCACCGGCAGCACGCCGTTGTCGGTAAGGTCGCCGCAGATCTGCTGGGCCATGCGGATGCGAACATGCTCGACGATCTGCTCTGTCTTGCGCACATGCGGAGCGAGCTCGGCGACCGCTTCGAGGATGAGATGCAGGTTGCGGATGGAGACGCGCTCGGCGAGCAGCAGCTTCAGCACCGCCTGCAGACCCGAATAGGACATGTGCGAGGAGCAGATCTCGTCGGCGAGCTTGCGGTATTCCGGATCGAGGCGCTCGATCAGGATCTTCACGTCCTTGTAGGAGAGAAGCTGCGGCAGGTTGTTGCGGATGACCTCGGAAAGGTGCGTCAGCACCACCGAGACGTTGTCGATCGGGTGGAAGCCCTCGCGGCGCAGGTCGTCGGCGAAGGTCTCGAGGATCGAGACGGCCGGCATGCCGAAGGCGGGCTCGCGGATGTCGTCGCCCGGCACGCTCGGCTTGCGTCCGCCGCCGGTGACGACCAGCACTTCGCCGACGCGCACGATGTTGGAGGCGATCGTCGTGCCGTGGATGCGGATCTGGTAGGACTTGTCCGGGATGGTGATGTCGTCGGACACCTTGATCTCCGGCACCACGAAGCCGTATTGCGCGGCGAACTTCTTGCGCATCTTGCCGACGCGGAAGGCCAGCTCCTGATGCGCGCCGAGAAGGCGCGTGGAGACCTGCTTGCCGAGCAGCAACTCGATCTCGGCGGTCTTCAGCACCGACTTGACGGAATCCTTCTCCTGCTCGCGCGTCGCCTGGACCTGCTGGGCCTCCGCTTCGCGCTTGAGGCGGTTCTCCTCCTCGATACGGCGCGGGATGATCCAGGCGCCGAAGGCCATGACGCCGCCGAGGACCATGAAGGGGAAGAAGGGCAGGCCCGGCATGACCGCGAGCAGCGTCATAAGGCCGGAGGCGACGAAGAGCGCGCGCGGATAGCCGGAGAGCTGGTTGATGACCGCCTGGTCGGTGGAGCCTGCCGTGCCGCCGCGCGAGACGATGAGGCCGGCGGCGAGCGAGACGATGAGGGCGGGAATCTGCGAGACGAGGCCGTCGCCGACCGACAGCTTCACGAAGACGTCCGCCGCCTCGCCGAGCTCCATGCCGTGCCGGAAATAACCGATGATGATGCCGCCGAAGACGTTGATGGCGGTGATGAGGAGGCCGGCGATGGCATCGCCGCGCACGAATTTCGAGGCACCGTCCATCGAGCCGAAGAAGGAGCTTTCCTCCTCCAGCTCGCGGCGGCGGAGCTGCGCCTGCTTCTCGTCGATGAGGCCGGCGGAAAGGTCGGCGTCGATCGACATCTGCTTGCCGGGGATGGCATCGAGGGTGAAGCGCGCGCCGACTTCGGCGATACGCGTCGCGCCCTTGGTGATGACGATGAAGTTCACCACGATCAGGATCATGAAGACGATGATACCGATGACGAAGTCGCCGGACATGACGAGGCTGGCAAAGCCCGCGATGACGCCGCCCGCCGCATCATGCCCCTCGTTGCCGTGGGAAAGGATGACGCGGGTGGTCGCGATGTTGAGCGCGAGGCGCACCATGGTCGCGATGAGGAGGACCGTCGGGAAGGACGAGAAATCGAGCGGCCGCTGGATCCACAGCGCCACCATGAGGATGAGCACGGAAAAGGCGATCGAGAAGGCAAGGCCGATGTCGATCATGAAGGCCGGGATCGGCAGGAAGAGGATCGACAGGATCGTCAGGATGCCGACGGCGAACGCGATATCGCGGCCGCTGGGGCTTACCTTCGGAAGGTTGATTGCCGGTACTTGCGCCATCTGAATGCGTCCCGTCTCGTCATGAGAGGCCGCGACGCATCACACGCGTCGCCCATTTCACATGACGACATAGAGGGCGAAGCTTGCGCGAGGGTGGCAGACAGTAAGGGAAGCGGATCACTGATTTCTTTTATAAAGTCCTTTTAATATATGCCCTCTAAATAGCAATTTGGAGCATCTCAAAGTAATACTATCTCCGCGTCATGATCATGTAACGATGCTTCGTCGTGGCGTGCCTCTGGAAAGAAGAATCTTGCAAAAAATTGCCCTCCTGCAACTCGAACGCGCCCGAGCGAAAGATAAAGCCTTCGTACTCGGCCGGGGTACGATAAGCAGCATTGTAGTCATCACCAATCTTCTGGCTAAACTCATCGATCAGCGTTAATCTTTTTCCGGTGAGAGAAACGGGCTCCCGCCAATAGAAGAATGATCCAGATGGCATTACTTCTGCGAGTGAAGCCAACATGGCTTCCACTGAAAAGTCGTTCATGTAAAGACAAACGGCGGTGACGATACAATGCGTGTATGGGCCGTGAGACTTCAACATTGATACGTTGAGGTCATCTGCAGGCTGCACGTAAAAGTAGCTCCCCGCAAAACCCCGCCCTTTGGCCAAGGATATCAGCTTCGGACTGAAATCGACTCCGACGTAACGAGAGACCGCGGGCACGACATCGGCAAGCGCCGTTTTTGACCAACGTGCGCCACCGCATCCTATATCCAGGATCACACTGGAACCATCAAAATCAAGTAGCGGCCACACTTGATTTACTTCAGCAGCATGTCTCTGTTCAGCTTCATCGAATTCACTGAATGTGGTCGCGGCATGAACGGTATCAGGTGTCGCAGTCTCAGCCCTACGCTCAAAGAAGCGCAACTGCTTGTCGTGATCGAGATTGTGAAGCTCGCCCTCATACCTGCTCATAGGTTGCCTCGCTTAATCGTACGCATGCCTGCGCAAGGATATCTACGGTATCGAGAACCTTATCTAATCTTAACAAGTCTTCGCTAACCGCCAGATGCAACTCAGTGCACGCCAATACGATCTCACCGGCACTTGACTTTCGTAGGCTTGACGCAACTCTCGCCACTATCTCATGAGGCTCCGTCGAATGGCGGTGGCAACCACGCTTTATCATCTGGATAACGTTGGTGATCGACTTTTGATCAGATTCCTCCGGATATACAAATTCCATTTCAACTCCCAAGGCTTTGGCATGGGTTTCGTATACCTTTGCCGCCCTTGTGCCATCCGAGCAAAGTAGCCCGATTGGCTGGACGGTGCTCTGACTCATATGTAGAGATTGGATCGCTTCTCCCACCATGTTGATGAGCGGTACCGGGCTTTTCTCGGCAAGGTCAAAATAGGCAGCGTGGGCGGTATTGCAGCACATCGCGATAAGGTCGGCTCCTGCCGCCGCCAATTTCTCACATGCCGCCACATATGAGGGAATGAAGCTCGGCCCACGCCCCTCCAGATACAAACTTCGACTCGGTGCCTGTGTTGCGTGAAGCATGATGACTTCGGGGTGATGATGGTCTCTATACGCCCCTCTGCTGGTACCGATTGTCTCGACTTTCTGAAGAAAGCTATTCGCGGCAATCACGCCTGCGCCGCCGATTATGCCGATGGTTTTCATACCGACCTCTGTCTCGGATGGAGTGTACACATTGCGCTGACGGCGCTGCAAACTCGGTTCTGAGCAACAACAGGCATCTTGCTCTATTCCGTCCCCGCCCCTCTGCTCAGGCAATTGAACGACCAAGCATGCCATCCTTACGGGACGACGCCGAACGAGAGTATGAAGATGTCGCCGCCGAATTGAAGGTTCATGGACGATTGGAGCGCCCATCCCATTGAGACAGGTTAGGCGTGGCGCAATTGATCACAGCCGTTCAGAAGACATGCCATGCAGCTCGAAAAGACCTGCATTTTCTCTCGCCTGAACAAGTTCTTCTTCCGTATCGACTTCGTAGGACACCAGTTCCTGTGCTGACAGCGGAAGAAATTTGTCAAGATGCTGGTAAACCGAGGTGTCTTCAATGTTCCTGAAGAATTCGATCGGAAGCCAGGCGACGTTTGCCCATTCGAACTCGGCAGGGCCAAGTCTATCGAACGCCGTCACCTTCTCATCCTTGATCGTGACATAGACGGCATCCCGTGTCTTTGTCTTTGTGATGCCCAGCCTCGGCGCATTCGGCCTGCACGAATCCATAAAACGCCTGAAACTCTCCGGCTCAAGGAGAAGATCGCCATCCAGGAACAGGCAGTCGCCCTCCAGGAATTTTGCGCCGGCGGCATAGCTGTGCAGCGTGGTCGTCGAGCGGAAATTTGGGTTGCGGACAGCGATGGCATCCGGCCGGATGCGCTTGAGCTCCGCCATCACGGCTTTCTCTTCAAAGCCGACGACGACCCTTACGTCCTCCACGTCGGAAAGCCGTGAAAGAAGCTGGGCCAGGATGGTGACCCCTTCGATTTCGACCAGGCATTTGGGTTTTCCATGACCGAGCCGGGATCCCAGTCCCGCGGCTGCGATTACAGCGTGCTTAACAGGCGACATAATGATCTTCCATCAAGGGCGACATAGTTCGAGACGGAAACGAGCGCATCCGGAGCGGTGTGAATTCCCTGGAATGCCACACCGATATCGGCAACATCGAACATCGGGATGTCATTAAAGCCATCGCCGACTGCGATGACCCGCTCAAACCGTTCTTTCAATTGTAGGGCCGGCGCACTCTTGCGCATGACCTCGCGGAGGCCGGTCACCCTTCCCCCATCCAGCATGGCCGTGGAGGCAAAGTATCCGCATCCAAGCTTCTCCATCAACGGAGCGATCCAGATGTCCAGATTGCCGGTGACGACAAAGCAGCGATCACGGTTTTTACGAATGAACTCGGCGATAAACGGATCCAGTTCGACCTCGGCAACGATCGACTGTATACGCTCCAGTCCAGCAGTTCGGAGAAGCGCAAAACGGAGCCGGAATGAATCCTCGAACGGAATCATTCCATCCATTGTCAACCGGGTCAAAAGTGCGATCTCGGTTTCCAGACCCAACTCCATGGCAATCAGCGGCAGGAGCTCCTCGCGGGTAACCGTTCCGTCGAGATCGAAGGCGTAGCAGGTTCCAGCCGCATGCGCAGGAAACGCGCTTCGATCCTGGACGATGAAGCCGTCATCCTCCAGAAAGGCACGGCTTATGCTCTGCACGGCATTTCCTTGAATCAATTGCCCCTCCCCTCTTCGTCGATGGAGTCACTGATGGTGTCCAGAATGAAGGCTGCCGGATTTGTATCTCGTGGGACCAGTACATCGAGAAGTCGCTCTACCTCCTCCACCTTGTCCCATTGCCTGCCGTTCTTATATTCGATCACGGCCCGCTTCATCTCCTTGAAAGTATTGACTTTATGAGCGCAAGTTTCGGCCAGCTTGCCAAGCGGATTGAATGGAACGTGCTTCCCGGAATCAAAGAACACGAGCGGCTTCTTGAAGACATGGTATTCGGTCAGGAACGAGACGCCATCTGTGATCATCATATCCGAGGCATCGAACAATTCACCGTATAGCTGTTCCTCAATCGCGCAGTTGGGAAGTGACAACCACATCTTCTTGAAGAAATTCACATCCTCAACTGAGAGGACGCCATTGAAAAGTGCAGGATGGGGCTTCAGTACGAAATGGATATCCTGATGCTGCTTGGCCCAGTCGAGCATATCCTTGTAGATGACGTTGAAAACACCAAAGCCAGTGCCGCTTCCGCCAAGAGAATAATGCGGCGCCCAGATCACACGAAAGGCCCGGCCATTCGGTTCCTGCAGAGGCCATTGCCCCCTGCCCTTGGCCTTCTCCAGACTGCTGAGCTTCGGATACCCGCTCAAGTGAAGCTTTGCCGGATCGCAATGGTGGAACGATTGATAGAAGGACCGGGTCAGCTCCGTTTCGCAAAAGATTTTCCAGGCGGCCCGGTGATATGCCTGGTCGAACGCAAGCGGTGATATCTCCGTCTGAACCGTGCCGCTAAAACTCGAAAGGACATTTGTGCCATAAGGAATGACGCAAATCCGGGCGAAGGTCAGTTCATGCGTGTGGAATGCCGGCGGAAGCGGTGTATCCCATTGCTGCTGGCGGAAGATGACGTCCGGCAGCAGGTTCTTGAGAATATCCAGCCCCTGATAGGAATCGACCATGTCGAAGCGCAGATGGGCGATTTTCTGGCTGTACAGAAAATCGCTGACCTGCTGCTCACCGGTATATTTCCCGCGTCCGAGCGGCGTGGAATTGAGGGACACGACGATGGGGTCGAAGCGATCGTCCGGCGTCATGGCCGCATAGACGTCTGCTAAGGCATCCCACATCGGGATCGAATGAACGAGGAAAACGCAGCGTATCTTCTTCCGTGGACGACGCGTCTGGCGCAATATCAGATTGGATGTCTGCTTCAATATTCCGAGATGAGCGACATAATTCGATATGCTCTCATCCGCTACTTTCTGGACCTTAGCGGATATCGCCTCCCTTTCCGTCTTGATGAGCTCTTCCAACGCATCGATCTTATCAAGTGAAGCGCGTTGATCGCCTACCAGCTTCTGGATGATTTTTACGGTCTCGACGCTTATGTCATTCTGTAAGTTCTGGTTCTCGACAATGGAGTTCAGCGTAGCTTCAATTTTGGAATTCGCGTCAGGATCATTCCCCGCGTCTTTTTCCTCGTGATTTTCCACTGAGAACATCCTCTTATATTTCCGGCAAGGAAGACTGCTTACCCGCAGAATAAAATCACGCGCCCATACTAGAGCGTTGTTCCATCTCGACCGAAGGAAGTTGTCCGCTCCGGCAAGACGGGGACGTCGAAGTGATCGGGCCCGAGCCCGCTCTTGGCGCGGTCGGCCATCATCTCGTAAGCCTTTTCGAGGTGGCGGCAGAACCGTTCGCTGTCGAACAGGGGTTTCAGGAAGCGATTGTCGGACAAGCGCTTCTTGTATTCGGCGATCCGCGTCCGGTCCTTGGCGAGCGATACGGCCATGTCGATGTAGTCGGCCTGGTCGGCTGCCACGAGCTCGGGAAGGCCGATTGCGTTCAAGAGGCTTTCGCTCACCCTCGACGCGAAGTTGGTGCCCTTGAGCGTCAGGACCGGCAGGCCGGCCCAGAGCTGTTCGGACGTCGTCGTGTGGCCGTTATAGGGGTAGGTGTCGAGCCCGAGATCCGCCACCTGGATCCGATTGATGTGCTCTTCGTAGCCGACCTTCGTCGTGAAGAAGACCCGCTTGGGCGAGATGCGGTTCTTCTCGAATTCCTTGCGGATATTCGTCTGGAAACGCGCGTTCGCCCCGAGAATCCAGATGACGGAATTCTCGGTCTTTTTGAGGATGCTGATCCAGGCATCGATCGCCTTCAGGCTGATCTTCCGGTTGCCGTTGAAGGATGCGAAGACGAAGGCGTCCTCCGGAAGGCCAAAATCGGCGCGGCTGCACGGCTGCAGGCGCGGGCGGCTGACGGGGTCGTTCGGCTGGTAGGTTTCCGGCAGGCGGCAGAATTTTTCGTAATAGTGCGGGCGCGAGGCTTCCGGCAGCACGATCGGGTCGCCGATGACGTAGTCGAGATCGACATTGACGGTCGTACCGGGAAAACCGAGCCAGGCGACGTGGACCGGCGCGGTCGCCTCGTTGAGGATATGGGACCTGGTACCCTTGGTATGTCCCTTGAGGTCGACGAGGATGTCGATCTTCTCCTTGCGGATCAGGGCGGCGGCTTCCGCATTCGACATGTCGGCAACCGAGACGACCTTGCCCCAGCGGCCGCGATCGAAACTGTTGGTTTCGAGGTGATGCGGGGCGGTGTAGCAGAAGAGCGTGATCTCGAAACGATCCCTGTCGTGCTGCTCCAGGACGTTTCCGACGAGCTTCATCGTCGCGTGGTTCTCCCAGAAATCGTTCGACAGATAGCCGATGCGGATCTTCCTTCCCGACCAATCATGCGGCATGCTGCGCCGTTTCTCCGGCAGGGCCGGATCGTAGGCGCTGGCGGAGAAGCCGACCGTTCCGTTGAGACTCTCGTCGCCGCACCACATCAGATGGTGGAAGGGGTTGTCGTTCCGCACGACCTCCCGGTTGCCCTTCGCGATTTCGTTCTCGATGAGCGCCTGGCCACGCCGCACGTCGTCGAACTCGCCGAATTCGCGCGCATGCACCAGATAGAAGAGCTGCATGGCGATATGGTTCGGGAAGAGCTTGATAGCGCGCTTGAGCGTTCTCAGGTTCTCCTCGTCCCTGGGGTCGTCGGCAAGGAGGCGCATCGCAAGCGCGATATGCGAGGGATTGTTGCTTTCGAGAAGGGGCTTGCGCAGGCCCTGGAGGATGGACTTCTCGCCTCGCCTCAGGAAGATGGAGGCGATGATATAGGCGATCTCCGGGTCCTTCGGGGCGATCGATATGAAGTTCCTCGCCAGAACGAGAACCTGATCTTCATTGCCGCATTCGAAATGAAGCTGCATGGCATTGCGAAGGTTCTCTTCCTTCCTGCTGCCTTCCTCGCGGCCGGCGAGGGCGTAGGCTTCCGCCGCCTCGGATTTCATGTCGAGCTTCAGGAAGGTTTTGGCGAGAAGGGAGTATGTCCTCGCGTCCCGGGTCGTATCGAGCAAACTGTTGAGCGTGCGGAGGGCCCCCAGATATTCACCTTTCTTGTATTGCTGAGAAGCGGCAGCATAACCGGTGTGAATGTTCATTCGGCACTCCCTGAAGATTGAATCAAGCCGTGAACGATGGCGATTCAATTCCTGACGATCTGGATATTTCCGGTCATCGCACTTGAAGCTTGCTCGGAACGTGAGGCGCCGAAGACCGGGGGCAGCCAGGCGCACAGCACCTTCGCGCCGTGGCGACGGCGCGTCGGACATGCAGGAAAGCAGAATGCGGAAAAGCGTCAGAACCCGCTTTGTATTCGCGAGAAGACGAGGTCGGTGAAGATGGAGATCTGGGCGCCGATGAAGGGCGCGGAAATGGCGATGGTGACGAAGATCGCGAGGATCTTCGGGACGAAGGTGAGGGTCATTTCCTGCACCTGCGTCAGCGCCTGGATGAAGGCGATGACGACGCCCACGACCATGGCCGCGAGCACGGCCGGTCCGGAGGACACGATGACAGTCCAGATGGCTGCCTGCGCTATGTCGAGGGCGTCTGCCTCATTCACGGGATAGGGTCACTTCACGGTTACGCCGGGGCCGACGATGATCTTCTCACCCGACTCAAGCGTTGCTACGATACCGTCATTATATAGCGTGACTTCCTTGACGACGCCAGAAACCTTGCCGTCGTCGCTGGTGACCGTGCGGCCGATGACGGAGTTCGCCTCCTGCAGCGAGGTGCGCTGGAGCAGGCTTTCCAGGTTCTTGTTCGTCTTGATGGTCTGCTCGACCTGCGAGAAGGTCGCAAGCTGCGCCATCTGCTGGGTGGCGTCCATCGGCTCGGTCGGATCCTGGTTCTTCATCTGCGCCACGAGGAGCTTGAGGAAGCTCTCGTAGTTCAGCGTCGCGGTCTTGGAGTCGCCGCCGGATTCCGCGCCGGTGACGCCGGGAATGTAGCCGGAAGAGGTCGCGGTGCCGACTGCGTCTACCATGGTGCGATCTCCCTGCGGATCTGTTCGATGGTGGCCGGAGCCATCTCGTGGTTGTTGAGGATGCGATCCTCGATCGGGTAGAGGGCGCGGATGGCCTTCAGGGCCTCGAAGGCGCGGCCCTGCGTGACGAGCGCGTCGACGCGCTTCAGCTCGGCCAGCACTTCCTCGTTCTTGAAGCAGGAGAGCAGCATGATGACCGACTTGCGGAACATGGCGATCGACTGCTCGGCGCCTTCCGGGTTGATCAGCGCCATCTGCGCGATGAAATAGAGCTGGCGGAGCGGCGTCGTGGCCTGTTCCGGCTGCAGGACGTGGTTTTCCAGAAGGAAGGTCACGTCGTTGAGGAACTCGACGGCGACCTTGCGGTCGACCCTCAGAACTGCGCCGTTGACGAAAATGCGCTCACCGGATTTCAGCGATATACGCAGCGTACTTTTCATTTGATGCCATCCTTGATGATGGTGGTAATGTCGATGATGCCCTGGAAGTTCGTGGATTCGCGTTTGCGTATCCTTTCGATCTCCTTGAGAATCCAGATGGCGATCGAGATGAGATTGGCCCTGATCTCGTCCTCGAGCTGGTTTTCGGGATTTCCGAGATCCTCGATGAAGCGGATCCAGACCCGACGGGTGTAATAGACGGCTTCCACCGCCTCCTTGCCGTAACTGCCCCCGGCAGCCACCGCGGCCTGCAACAGCGCGATGGACCTTTCGAGGACCTGCCGTTCCCGATCCTTCGAGACGGCGACGCCCTCCTCCATGATCTCGGCATAGGAAAACTGGTACATTCAGACATCCTTCATGTGTGTCCGTACCCTCTGGTTCATCAGAGGTAGTTCAGCAGACTGAGATTCTGGATCCTCGACGTCAGCGTGTAGGCGAGCGAAAGCTGCGACTCGAGCGTGGTCACGCGCGTCGCGGCCTCGTAGGTATCGATGCCCTCCATGTCCTTGATGCTGGTGTTCAGGATGGTGATCTGGGCGTCCAGCGACGTGTTGGCCTGCGTGACGCGGGATTCGGAGATGCCGAGCTTGGAGCGCTCGCCGTCGATGCCCGAAATCGCCCGACCCATATAGTCGATCGCCGAATCGCTGACCGTCTTGCGCGTCTGCTCCGAAATGCCGAGTGCCAGCAGTTCCTGCCCGATAACGAGGCCGAGCGCCATGTAGCGCATGCCGGTCGCATTGGTATTGGTCGAGCTCTGGACGGTCTCGGCCGCGCTGATGCGGCTCTGCATGTTCTCGTCAGAGGCGTTCGACCAGTCCGCTTCCCAGTCCGAACCCATGAAGCTGGTTTCGAGATCGTCGATGAAGGCCTGCATGTCCGCCGGCGCGATATTGGCGACGGCCGGGTCGGTCTGCGTGATGCCGAAATGGGCGAAGAAGGCGTTGTCGAACGTCGTCTTGGCGGCAGAGAGCGGCGCTTCCGAATAATCGTTGAACGGAATCACGTCCGAATTGATGCCGGCGAAGAGATATTCACCGCTGAAGGACGTGTTGGCGGCGGCCGTGAAGGTCGACAGCGCGTTGCCGATATTCTGCTTGGCGAGATCGAGCTGGTCGGCCGAGGTGATGCCGGAGAGCGCGATCAGCACCTCCATCGCATCGTTCGCCGCGGACGACATCTGGCCGAGGGCTTCCTGCGAGGCCGCAAGCCGCTGGGTGGTGAGCGCATTGGTGCTCTTCAGCGATTCCATGCGCTGGAGGTCGCGGTGCAGGTTGAGCGTGCGCGCCGTCTTGGCGCCAAGCGCGGTGCCGACATCGGCGTGGCGACCGGTGACCGTCTCTTCCTGAAGCTGCTGCATCTCCTTCTGAGCCTTTGCGACGGTGAGCCGCATGGTGTTCTGAAGGGACAGGTTGGAAACGAAAGAAGCCTTCATGACTAGCCCGCCGCCTGGAGGAGTGCGGTGATCATCTCATCCACCGCCGAAACCAGTTTCGCCGACGCCTTGTAGGATTGCTCCAGATCGAGGAGCAGCGCCAGTTCCTCGTCGAGGCTGACCGCCGTCACGTTCTGCAACGCGTCCTGGGTGCGGCCGAGCAGCGCGTTCTTGTCGTCGCTCGCCGTGGTCGCGGCGCTGCGGATCTGCTCCAGCCAGCCGACCGAGCCGGTCGAGAAGGCGAGGATCGTGCCGGTCGTGTCGATCGCCGCGTCCGGGTCGTAGGTCTGCGGCGTCTCGAAAGCCGCGGCATAGCCGTTCAGGAGCTCCGAGAAGCTCGCATTGTTGTCGACGTTGAACGTCTCGTTGATGCCGTCCCTGAGCAGCATAGAATTGCCGCCCTGGCTGGTGATCACCGCCGGATTGACCTTGATGACGCCGGCAAGACCCGGCGAATTGACCGTCGGCACGCCGCTCCAGGTGAAGAGGCCGTCCGTCGGCAGGAAGGTGCCGGAGCCGGGCGGCGTCTCGACATTCTCGGAGAACATGGAGACGAGCGTGCGCGACATCTCGTCGAGCTGCTTCTGGAAGGTCGGCGCGGCATGGTCGCGAAGCTGGAGGAGCGCGGCGAGCGAACCCTGCGCGCTGGTGTTGCCGCCGGCGCCTGCCTGGACGGGCACGCCGTCGATCAGGATCTGGTTGCCGTCGACGGCCGCCGTATAGGTGGTGGTCGCCTCGAAGCTCACGGTGCGCGGCACCGTCTCGAACAGCACCGTGCCGTCGCTGGTATAGAGCGCAAGGTCGTTGTTGGTGCGGGTGACGGTGGTGACGCCGACAATCTCGGAGATCTGCGTCAGGAGTTTGTCGCGCTGGTCGAGCGCGTCGTTGTCCTGCGTGCCCGCGGCCGTGCTCTGCTTGACCTTGTCGTTATAGGTCTTGAATTCCTTGAGGAGCCGGTTGAGCTCCGTCACCGCCGTATCGATATCCGCATCCGCCTCGGCGCGCAGCTTCTGGAGCGCGGCGGAGGTGCTGTTCAGCGAATTGGCGACATCGGTCGCGTCGGCCACCACGGTCTCGGCGAGCGAGACCTCGTTCGGCTTGTCGGCGAAGGCCTGGAGATTGTCGCGCAGCTTCGCGAGATAGGTGGACGGGGCGAGTTCGTAACCCTCGCCGCCGAGCATCGTCTTCATCTGCGTGAGACCGGCGAGCAGCGTATCCTGCCCGGCGGTCTTGGAGATGCTGAGGAGGTTCTGCTTGAGCAGCGCCTCGTTCTGGGCACGCTGGGTCTCGACCACCGTCGCGCCCGAGGCGGCCGTGGCGAGAACCGCCGCACGGCGCGCGTAGGCCGGGTTGCTTGCATTGGCAATGTTCTTCGAAACGACGGCCGATTGCAGGCCTACGTTGGAAAAACTGGACTGAGCAGTCTTCATTGCTGCTGAAAGCGACATCGGATCTACCTAATTCTCGAACGCGTGCGGGCCGGACCGGCTTATCTCTTGAGGTTGACGAGGACTTCCATCAGTTCCGAACCGGTCTGGAAGACCTTGGAGTTCGCCGTGTAGTTTCGCTGCGACTCGATCATGGCCGTCAGCTCTTCACCGATATCGACGTTGGAATCCTCCAGCGCGCCGGAAAGGATGGTGCCGAAGCCGCCATTGCCGGCATAGCCCATGACGATGACGCCCGAATCGCTGCTCTGCGAATAGACGTTGCCGGGAAGCGGCTTGAGATTGTCCGGGCTCTGCACGTTCGCCATGGCGATACGATACTTCGGCGCCATGTCGCCGTTCTCGTACTTGAGATAGACGATGCCGTCGTCGCTGATCTCGTAGCCGGAAACGCCGCTCGGGCCGATGCCGTCGATGTCGCCGCTGGCGGCGAAGGCAGCGGCAAGCTGCGTCGTGCCCTTGGCGTTGCCGCCGATGGAGATCTCGAGGGCGTTGAGTTCCGCGCCGCCGATGGTCATGGCGTCCGTGGTGATGCTTTCCGGCGTCTGGAGCTTGCCGTCCGAGCCGAAGGTCAGCGTCGTCGGTGCGAGAAGTTCCGTTTCGGTGCCGGTTTCCGGATCGGTGTAGCTGACCCGCAGATCCCACTGCGTCGTCGGCGGCGGGCCCGCCGTCACGCCCACTTTCGTGTAGGTGAAGTCGAGCTTGCGCGTGTTGCCGAGGCTGTCATAGGCGACGAGCGAGGTGGCCTTGGAATAGCCGTCCTCTTCGTTCGCCGGCAGGTTCACGTTGAGATAGCCGCTTTCCGACGCCTTCACGCTGAGATCGCCCGAAGCGAGATTGATCTCGGAGAGGCCGGCAAAGCCGTTGATGACGATGGTCGGATCCTCGGTCGAGGAATATTCGTAGCCCATCAGGGTGAAACCGGCCGAATTGCGCAGCGTGCCGTCGTCCATGACGGTGAAGGCACCGGCGCGCGTCAGGTATTCCACGCCGTCCGAACCGGTGACGATGAAGAAGCCCTTGCCGTTGATGGCAAGGTCCGTCGCCGAGGTCGTGTAGGTGAAGGTGCCCTGCGCGGAGATCGAATAGCGCACGTCCGTGGTCACGCCGCCCGAATTGTAGGCGCCGCCGGTGGTGGGCAGGATCAGGGAAGAGAACTGGGTCGAGGCTTTCTTGTAGCCCGTCGTGTTCGCGTTGGCGATGTTGTCGGCAACCGTGCTCAGGCGATTGGCCTGCGCGTTCATGCCGGAAACACCCGTTCTCATCGTACCGTAGAGGCTCATGTGGTTTCCCCGTTCATCTCGTCACCGCGACCCTATGGGACGGGCCTTGCGTGAAGCTGGCTGCCGGGGTCCGCCTTCCCCGTCAGCCGGCGGTTCGTTTCAGCTCTGCCAGTCGATGCAGTAGCCAAGGAAGCGCTTGGAATCGATCGGATCGAAACCGAGCTTCTTGCGCAGCTTCTTGCGCAGCTTGCTGATATGGCTTTCGACGACGTTCTCCTCGACGTCCTCGTCGAAGATCCCGTAGATCGCGTTGAAGATCTGGGTCTTGGAAAGCCGGCGGCCGCGATTGGCGACCAAATATTCCAGAATGCGGCGCTCGCGGCGCGGCAGGGGGAAGACATCGCCGGAGATTTCCGGGTCGCGGCCGTCCGAGAAGACGCGGATCGGGCCGATGTCGGTATGATTGGCAAGCGCCTTCAGGCGACGCCGGATGGCCGCCGCACGGGCCAGGATTTCCCGGGGGTGAACCGGCTTGCGCACCACGTCGTCGACGCCGCTGTCGAAGAGGGCGAGCGTGGTTTCAAGGGAAGGCGTATCGCTGACCGCGATGACCGGCGCCTGCGACCGGTCACGGATCGCGCGCGGCAGCTCCATGGAGAGCTGGCCCTGGCCGATCAGGAACGCCTCGACCGCGTCGATGTCCGAATCGGCGGCGGTGTTCACCCACTCGCCGAATTCGCGGGGATCGAACCCCGTCGAGGGCACGCCCTCGCGCCCGAAAAGAGAAGTATAGCCGTCTTTAACGAGCTCGCGCTCATCAACCACTACGATCATTCGTCCGCCTCCGAATCAGTGTGGTGCCTCGTTCAGGCAGTGGTACGAATCGGGCGAATCACCGGCAACTAGAGGAACTAATTGGCAGATTTTAACAGTTGATTAAGGATTGCGTGCCGATTTGATCTACATCTAGTAGCTCCACCCATGTACGGCACAAATTTTTCGTGGAAAAGTTAACAAAGGTTAACGGCCCAGCCTTGTCGTTCTAAAACAGGGCGCATTCCTGCCACATTGTGGCACAGGCTGAATTTTCTATTTTTGATTGAATTACTGGCAGAACGCTTTCGCATTCGGTGTCCAGCTTCCATAGCCGGTTGCAACCAGGTTCGCGATCACCCGGCAGACATAACGCTTCTGCGCGGGGTCGTTGTTCGGGCCGGCATGGTAGCGCGCGACGGCCATGGTCCAGGTCTCGTGCCGGGCATGCAGGCGCGCGAGGAAGGCGGCTGCATATTCCACGTTCTTGTGCGGGTCAAACATTTCCGCCGCCGAGGCGAAATGCTCGCCGTGGAAGTGGTGGTTGATCTGCATGCAGCCGAGGTCGATCAGCCTGGCGCCGCGGGCGCGCGCCGCCTCGAAGGTGCGCAGCGCCTCTTCCCGGCTCGCGCCGAAATAGGCCTTGCCCTCGATATTGAGGGCGAAGGGCTGGAGGGATCCCTTCCGCCCGGTCTCCGTGAGACCGACGGAATAGAGGATGCCGGCCGGGATGTCGTACTTGGCGGCGGCGGCGAGGATTTCCCGTTCGCAGGAGCCCGTCGACGCGGCGGCGTCAGAGATAGACGCCGCCAGAGCGCACAGACTGCCCGCCAGCAAGGCCAGAAGCGGCTTCCGCGATGTTGCCCTCATGAGACGTTCCTTCCTGTCCGAACGAGCCTGCGCGCTCGCCGCCGTGCTCACGGCCGCCGCCGCCTTCGCGGGCCTGCGGCTGGCTGGAGAATTGCTGCTGCTGCGCCTGCTGGCCCTGGCTGTCGCCCTGCTGCGTGCCGGCGCCGCGGTCGGCCGGCGCGAGCTGGACGCTGACCTGGTCGACGGCGAAGCCCTGGCCGCGCAGCGCCCGCACGATCGTGTCCTTGTCGTCGAGGAGCTGGCGATAGGCCTCGCCCGTCTCCACCTGCAGCGAGACGACGAGCTCCTCGCCATGGAGGCGCAGCGTCGCCGTCACGAGGCCGAGCTCGATCGGATGCATCTGGATCTTCAGCGTGTTGACGACCTTGCCGGTCGCCGCCGCTTCCGAAGGCGCAAGGCCGCCGGTGGCGCTCAGCGAGGCCGCCCATTCGGGGTCCTGCGTGATCGCGCCCGTCACGGCGGCGGCATTGCCGGTCTGCGCGAGGCCGATATAGCGGCGCGCATCGACCACCGTCACCGTCTCGCCCCGCGCGGCATTGATATCGGCATCCTTGAAGGTCGCGCGATCGCCGGCGCCCGAAAGGCTCATGTCGAGGCCACGGCCCTTGCCGTCGGCGCGGATCAGGCGGAAGAGCTTGTCCGTATCAGATTGCGGCACCTCGCCGCCCTCGGCGCCGGCAAGCTCGGAGGCTTCCCCAGCCGAACCCGCACGGTCCGACACGAGGTCCGCCTTGCCCGCGACCTTGCCGCCGGCCTGCGCCTTGCTGCCATCCGTGGCGGCGGCCTTCGCCGCGCCATGGCCCGCGGCCGTGTGGGAAGCGGTGTTTGCCGCGTTCAGCAGTTCGAGGAGGTTGCCGACATCCGTCTTCGCGGCTGCCGCCTCCCCGCCGCTTTCGGCGACGGTCACGGCAACCTTCTCCGCGTCGGCATCGACACCCTCGGCCGTCTCGGCATGGCCTTTCCTGCCCGTACGACCGGTGCTCTCGGCGTGCGGAACCTTCCCGTCACCAGCCTTGCCGGCCTTGCCGCCCGCCTTCTCAAGCGCATCGGCGAGCGCGGAGATGTCGCCATGCGCGGCATGCACCCGCGTGCCGTTCATCGCCTCGCCTTCCTTTCCGCCATGGCCGGAGATCGAGGTGCGGCCGCCCTTGTGGCCGCTCTCGCCGTCCTTGGCATGGAGGCTGGCGATCGTCTTTTCGAAATCACCGTTCTCGGAGGAACCGGCGGCCTTGCCCTTGGCCGGCGCCTGGCCCTGCGCGATGCCCAAAACTCCGCTAGCAATGGTGCTCAACTGCCTTCTCCCTTCAAGAGCGCGTCGATCTCGTCGAGCTTGGACCGGCCGGTCGACACGAAATTGTCGAATGCCGGGTCGATGCCCGCCTTTTCCTGCTGCCCTGTCGTTTCCTTTTCCGGCCTTGCCGCCGCGACCGGCTTTTCCTCGCCGCCCGCCTGGGGGTCCATCGACCGGTCCGCCGCTTCCGCCTCGCTCAGCCCCTTATAGGAAGCGTTATCGGCCTCGGCGGGCACGCTGTCTTCCTTCGCGACCGTTTGCGCGCCCTCGCCCTCCGGCAGGCGCAGCACCTCTTCGGCGACCGCCCTGGCGGCGGCCTTCAGCGCCTGATCCTTGGCGGAGAGCTTGTCGTCGGGGATCGCCACGATGGATTCCATCGCCGAGGCGACATCGCCCGACGGCACCGAGGCGAGGCCCGAATAGAGGTCCGCCAGCACCTTCGGTACGCTTTCGCCGTCGCCCGTCAGGGCCTGGGCGCGCTCGGCGGCAAGCGAGGCCAGCTTGTTCTTGCCCGAGATCGCCGCCAGCCGCGCCATGCGCAGATAGACCTCGCGCTGGCGGGGCACATCCATGAAGGACAGGACCTCGAGAATGTCCTCCTGCCTGAGCGCATCGAAATGATCGACGGCGAGCTTCACGAAAAGGTCGGCGAACTGGCTGGCATAGGGCGAGCGCAGGAAGCGGCGGGCATAGCGGTTGGCATAGGCCATGCTCTTGTCGGTCCAGCCGGCTTCGCTGGCGATGTAGATGGAGCGGCGCAGCGCCGCCTCCTCGACGATCGTGCCGGGCGCGACGAGGCGCGCCCAGTCGAAATAGCTGAGCGCCAGCTTCGGATCCTTGCGGATGACCGAATTGGCCGAGACGAGCGCCAGATAGGGCCCGACCCGCGAGCGCTTGTATTCCGGGAATATCTCCGCGAGCGACTTGACGCTCTGGCTGCCCCGGCCGCCGAGATAGCTGCGCAGCGCGTCCGTCAGGCGGGAATCGAAATGGCCGGCAATATCCTTGCGGATCAGCAGCTCCAGCGTGTCGGGATTGCCGCCGCTCATGGCATAGACGAGCGCGGCGTCGACATTGCGTGGATCGTCGAAGATCGCGGAATCGGCCGTGCGGAGCCGCTCGTCGATGGTGCCGAGCAGGAAGCGCTGCATCTCCATGGCGGAATGGTCGCCCAGCACCACCGTATCCTGCACATATTGCAGCGAGCGGATCATCTTGTAGGGCGCAAGATCGTCCGGACTGTCGGCGCGCACGGGCGCGGCCGCGGCGAGCGCCGCGCCGAACACCGTTCCCGTCAGAAGAATGCGCCGGAGGAAGCCCATCGTATCAGCCACCCTCGGCCTGGATGAGGATTTCGATGCGGCGGTTGGCGTCCGCCATCGGATCATCCGGCACCTTGAGGCGGCGGTCTGCGAAGCCGGACACCTGGCTCACGCGCTTTTCCTCCAGCCCTCCGCGCACCAGCATGTAATAGGCGCTCTGCGCGCGGTCCATCGAAAGGCGCCAGTTGTCGTTCTTGCCACCGGCAAAGGGACGGCCGTCGGTATGGCCGCGAACGGCGATCGCCCCGGCCCGACCTTCGAGAATCTTGCCGATCTTCTCCATGGCCAGCACCATCTCCTGCCGCGGAACGGCCGAGCCGATATTGAACATGGGCGTATCGAGCTGGTCGGTCAGGCTGACGAGAAGGCCGCCTTCGGAGGGGGTGACGCTGAGGCCTTCGGCAAGCTTGCCGAGCGTGCCGATCTCCCTGGAAATCTGCTGCTTCAGCTCGTCCGCCTTCTTCTGGTCCTCGACCTTTTCGGCCTCGGCCTTGGCCTGCATCTCTTCAGCGGCAGCCTTCCCGGCCTCGGCCTTCGCGTCCTGCGCCTGCTGTGCCGCCGCATCGGCGTCGGCCTTGGCGAGCGCTTCCTCTACCGTGCGGTCGGTGTCCACCGCGGCCATCTGCTGCTGGCCTTCCTTGATATCCTTGGCTTTGGCATCCTTGGCCTTGCTCTCGCTGCCGGCGCTCGTCGCCTGCGAGATTTCGACCTGCTGCGTCCAGAAATCGGGATCGAACGGGTCACGGTAGGCTTCGCCGCCGTCGGCGCCGGTGGCGGGGCCGGAATTGGCCGCGCCACCCTCGCCCTTGGCGCTGACATTGGCCTGCTGGCCGACTTCCTGCGCGATCTCGGACAGGACGGAATAGGGATTGCTGAAGAAATCGGCCTCGGAATATTTCGTTTCCTCGCCGGCGGTCGTGTTCTCGTCGCGGCCTTTTTCCGCGCCGTTGCCGCTCGCCTGTTGCTGGCCCTCTTCCTTCGACTTGTCCTGCGTCGCCTCGCCGTCCTTGCTGTTGGCGGGCTTCTTGACGGATTTTTCCGCCGGCTTGTCGTCGGTCAGCTTGATCGGGTTGAAATAGGAGGCGACCGAGGCCTTCGTTTCCTCGTTCGCGGCATTGACGAGCCACATCACGAGGAAGAAGGCCATCATCGCCGTCATGAAGTCGGCATAGGCGATCTTCCAGGCGGCCGCATGGTGGTCGCCGTCGTGATCGCCATGACGCTTGACGATGATGATCTCGTTCTTGCCGTGGTGGTGATTTTCGCCTTCGCTCATGCAAGCACCTTGCGCACGGTGTCAGCCCAGGCCGCCATCCGCGTTACCAGGACGGCGTCGCCGAACTCCACCGTCAGATCGACATCCTGCATCTCGACATGCCGGAAGACCGGCGCTGGCTCCTCGAAATGCGACTTCAACTGCTCGAAGAGGTCCAGCGGCCCCTTCACCGTGATCGTCATGCCCTCGCCTTCCTTGAGGCCCTCGGCGACGAGGCGGGCAAGATCCGAGATCGCGCCCTTCGTCAGCACCTGGCTCATCACAGGCGCCAGCACCTGGGCCGCCTGCGCGGCGACGAGGTCGGCGACCTCGCCCGTCAGCGTGGCGAACCGCTCGGCGAGCGCCGCCGCATAATCCTGCTCGTAGCGCATCGCCAGAGCCTCGATCTCGGCGCGGTGCGCTTCCTTGAGCGCGGCCATGTCCGCCTCGTGCTTCGCCTGCAGCTCAGCCTCCGCTGCGGCGCGACCTTCGGCGAAGGCTTCCGCGCGCTCCGCCTCGACATCGACCTCGGGCAGGGCCGGCGCCATCGTGAAGGCCTGCGCCTCGGCGCTTTCGGCTTCCGGCGCAAAGCGCGCGGAGGGGAATACGGGCGGCTTCATGCGCGGGGGCGCGCCGAAATCCTTGAGGTAGCGGGCAAGGTGAACGCTCATCGCGCGCCCTCCGGCCCCGTTGCGTGCCGGATGAATGCAGAGAAGGCCCGGCGGCAAGGCCGCGGGCCGCTTCGACGTTCATTCGCAAAGACGCTTTTACCTGACAACACCGCTGACCTGTCTCCCCGGACAAAGCGCCTTCCGGGAGGTGAAAGGCGCACAATCTTCCTGATCGTGCCGCCGAACCTAGAAGGCCAAACTTGTGCGAGGATGAAGATGAAGGTGTTGGGCCGCGCCAGGGCAAATAGCGCGGCCCAACCGCCCGCCTCGGCCGATGACCTGCGGCCGGGCGGATAGAGGTCCCCGAAGCCCTTACTGGCGGAAGAGCTGGAGGATGTTCTCGGCGCTCGAATTGGCGATCGAGAGCGACTGGATGCCGAGCTGCTGCTGGGTCTGCAGCGCCTTGAGGCGGGTCGATTCCTCGTTCATGTCGGCATCCACCAGGCGGCCGATGCCCTTGTCGATCACGTCGCCGAGCGTGGCGACGAAGCTTTCCTGCATGTTGATGCGCTTGGTGATGGCGCCGAGCGTCGAGGCAGCGTTCGTCAGGTCCTTGATGATGTAGTCCGTGACGCTGATCATGTCGTCCAGATCGTCGTAGCTCGTGTTCGTGTCGATCTCTATGGGAGAACCGGCACCGGGCGAGCCCATGTCGATCAGATAGTATTCACGCGCGGTGCCGGCCGGGCTTTCGCTCAACGCGTCGGCATCGATGGATTTGGTCAGATAGCCGCGGCTGGCATCGCCCTCATCGACGAGAACGGAGTTCTCTGTGTCGAAATCGAGCGTGGCGACCTTCACGTTCCCGCCCGCGGTGCGAACGAAGGAGGCGACGACGGACTTCACGCCGAGGGCGTCGGAACCGGTATTGTAGAGCCAGTTCTCCCCCGAGAAGGACGCCGATTGCGCGGCGGAGACGAGCTGGTTCTTCAGCTCCTTGATTTCTTCGTTGATCTTGCTCTTGTCGACGCCCGGCTCGCGGGCGGCCACGAGCTTCGCCTTGATCTCGCTCATCACCTCGATGACGCTTTCCAGCGAGGTATAGGCCGTGTCCACCTTGGCGGCGCCGAGGCCGAGCGCGTCGGCGACCGTCGAGATCGCGCGGTTGTCGGAGCGCATCGTGGTCGCGATCGACCAATAGGCCGCGTTGTCGGCCGCGGTCTCGACCCGCAGGCCGGAGGAAACGCGCGCCTGCGTCGTCTCGAGGCTGTTATCGATGGAACGGAGCGTCTGCAGCGCCGCCATGGCGGCGGAGTTGGTCAAAATGCTGGTCATTGGCACTTGCCCTGAAAAGGAGTTCGTCGGGACATGCCGGAGTGAGGCGGGGACCGGTAACGACCGAGGGCTTCATGCTGCCGGCGCCGCTCGTTTGCCCTGGGCGCCGGTCCGTCGTTCTTAACGACTGGTTAATGGGCAATGGTTAACAAATGGTTAATAGCGTTAAGAAACCGGTAAGACAGATGGAGAAAGCCTGAATTTTTCATGGCCAGAATTTGCAGGCGTGGCCCTCCGCGGATACGACAGCCTTGGACAAGTCTGCCGCGCTATAGGGTAGACTTCGCCGAGATTTGTGTAATGCCCCCGGCCAGACGGCCCCTTGCCGCAGGATATCCATGACCGCCAGCCTTTCCACCGCCCCGGATCCGAACGCCCCCCTCCTCCAGCTCCTGCTGCGCGCACGCACGCAGCAGCTTTCGCTGGCGGAGCTGTTCCAGACGGCGGAGGTTCTTTCCGCAGCAGGACAGACGGCGGCTGCGATCGAGCTCTACAAGACGTGGATCGCCTTCAACGACGCCAACCCGCTGCTGCACCTTGCCTATTTCAACTATGCCGTCTCGCTTTCCAAGGCGGGCGACGTCGCCGCGACGCTCCATGCGCTGCGGGCGGCGATCCGGATCGAGCCGCTTTTCGGGCAGGCGCATATCAACCTGGGCCGGACGCTGGAGGATTGCGGGCTCACCGGCCAGGCCGTGCAGCAGTGGCGCACTTTCGTCGATGCGACGGCGGAGGTGAACCCCGACCGGATCAGCAACCGGCTGCTCAGCCTCCAGCATATCGGCCGCGTCCTGGAAGGCGCCGGCCATCTCGAAGAGGCGGAAGCCGCGCTCTGGCAGGCCATGGAACTGCAGCCGTCCCGCACGGAGGCCGCGCAGCACTGGATCTCCCTGCGGATGCATCAGTGCAAGTGGCCCGTCGTCGTGCCGTCACTGCATGTCGCGCCACGCCATTTCATGGATGCCATGTCCGCCATGTCGATCGCCTGCTATGCGGACGATCCCCTGTTCCAGATGGCCAAGGCCCACCGCTATTGCCGCCAGACCATCGGTCGGCCCGACGACCTCAGCGCCTTCGAGCGCAAGGCGGTGCGGCGCGAGACCGGCACCGGCGAGCGCCTGCGGGTCGGCTACGTCTCCTCGGACCTGCGCCAGCATGCCGTGGGCTTTGCGCTCAGCGAGGTCCTCGAACTGCACGACAAGGCGTCCGTCGAGATCTTCGCCTATTATTGCGGCGACCCCGCGCCGATCGATCCGACGCAGGCGCGCATCAGGCAGGCCGTCGATCACTGGCGCGACATCGCCGCGCTCAGCGACATCGAGGCCGCCCGAAAGATCGCCGCGGACGGGATCGACGTGCTCATCGACGTCAACGGCTACACGAAGCATGCCCGCACGAAGATCTTCGCCTACCGCCCTGCCCCGGTCATCGTGAATTTCTGCGGCTATCCCGGCACGATGGCGAGCCCCTACCATCAGTACATGATCGCCGACGACGTGATCGTGCCGCCGGAAAACGAACTTTATTATACGGAGAAGGTGCTGCGCATCGCCTGCAACCAGCCGGTGGACCGCAAGCGGGCCGTCAGCGAGCGCCCGGCCCGCGCAGACGCGGGCCTGCCCGACGACGCCTTCGTCTTCGCCAGCTTCAACGGCATGCAGAAGATCACCGCACCGTGCTTTGCCCGCTGGATGGCCATCCTGACCGCGACGCCGGGCAGCGTGCTCTGGCTGCTTTCCGGCGACGAGAGCGCCAATGAGCGCCTGCGCCGGCTGGCCGAGGAGGCGGGCGTCGCGAAGGAACGTCTCATCTTCGCGGGCAAGGCACAGAACCCCGATCATCTTGCGCGGATCGGCCTTGCCGATCTTTTCCTCGATACCTTCCCCTACGGCGCCCACTCGACGGCGGCCGACGCCATCACGCAGGGGCTTCCCGTGCTGACGATCGCCGGCAAGAGCTTCGCGTCGCGCTTCTGCGCCAGCATCGTGACGGCGGCCGGCATTCCCGAGCTCGTCTGCGGCGATCCGGACGACTATGTGCGCATGGCCATCGCCCTTGCGGAAAGCCCGGATCGCCTTGCCGCCGTGCGCGAATCGCTCGCGCAGCAGCGCGAGACCTGCGCCTTGCGCGACATGCCGGGCCTTGCCCGCCGACTGGAAGAACTCTTCTGGCAGATGCAGGGCGAGGCGGAGCGCGGCGAGACGCCCGTACCGGATCTTCGCAATCTCGACGTCTATTACGAGATCGGCGCGACGCTCGCGGCGCGCGGCATCGAATTCGAGGACGACACGGCCTATCGCGCGCGCTACCGGGAAGAGCTCATCGTCCTCGACGACTTCGCGCCGCTTGCCCCGGACGCCCGCCTCTGGCCTGCCGCTCCATGAAGGAAGGAGAGCGCATCCTCATCGTCGGCGCCGGACTTTCCGGCGCGGTGATCGGGCGCGCGCTCGCGCAGGAGGGCTGGCGCGTCGAGATCGTCGATTCGCGCGCCCATGTCGCCGGCAACTGCCACACGGAGCGGGATGCGGCGACGGGCGTGATGGTGCATGTCTACGGCCCGCACATCTTCCATACGGATGATGCGGAGGTCTGGGCCTATGTGAACGGCTTTGCGACCTTCCTGCCCTACAAGAACCGCGTGAAGACGACGAGCGGCGGGCAGGTCTATGCGCTTCCCGTCAACCTGCACACGATCAACCAGTTCTTCGGCAAGTGCTTCCGGCCGGACGAAGCCCGCGCCTTCATCGACGCTCTGGCGGACCGCACCATCGCCGATCCGCAGACCTTCGAGGAGCAGGCCCTCCGCTTCGTCGGCCGCGACCTCTACGAGGCGTTCTTCAAGGGCTACACGCAGAAGCAGTGGGGCTGCGCTCCGGCCGAGCTGCCCGCCTCGATCCTGAAGCGCCTGCCGGTTCGCTTCAACTACGAGGACAACTATTTCTTCCACCGGTACCAGGGCATGCCGGAGCACGGCTATACCGCGATGGTCGAACGTATCCTCGACCATCCGAACATCGCGGTGAGGCTCGAAACGGATTTCCGCCGGAACGCGCGAGACGGCTTCGCGCATGTCTTCCATTCCGGCCCGCTCGACGGCTATTTCGACAATGACCTCGGGCGGCTCGGCTACCGGACGCTCGATTTCGAGCGCTTCACCCATGACGGCGACTACCAGGGCTGCGCGGTGATGAACTACGGCGATCTTTCCGTGCCCTATACGCGGATCACCGAGCACAAGCATTTCTCGCCCTGGGAGGAGCATGAAGGCTCGGTCTGCTACCGTGAATTCTCACGGACCTGCGAACCCGGCGACATTCCCTACTATCCGGTGCGCCTCGTGAAGGAGAAGGCGCAGCTTGCCGACTATGTGCGGCTGGCGGAACGGGAGGAAGGCGTCACCTTCGTCGGGCGGCTCGGTACCTATCGCTATCTCGACATGGACGTGACGATCCGCGAGGCACTGGATACGGCACGGCTTTTCATGGAGCGGCGGGCGGCAGGGACAGCGATGCCGGCCTTTCTCAAATCGCCGCTCTGACATGCGAAAAGGCCCCGGTAAACCGGGGCCTTTCCATATCTGCCTTGCGGCTTGCGATTAACGGAAGAGCTGGAGAATGCCTTCTGCCGAGGAGTTGGCGATCGAGAGCGACTGGATGCCGAGCTGCTGCTGGGTCTGCAGTGCCTTGAGGCGGGTCGATTCCTCGTTCATGTCGGCGTCGACAAGGCGGCCTACGCCCGAGTCGATGGCGTCGGTCAGCTTGTTGGCGAAATCGACCTGCAGGTCGATGCGCATGGAGATCGAACCGAGCTGCGAAGCGGCCTTCGTCATCAGTTGGATCGCGGCTTCCGTCAGGTTCAGGGCCTCGGCCATGTCGCTGTCGGAGAAGTTGGTGATGTCCAGGGTCACGACGCTGTCGGAAATCGTGTAGGTGTTGCCCGTTGCGTCGATGTCATCGCCTGCGGTGCCGAGAATGCCGCCTGCGCTGTTCTTGTGATCGTCCGTGTCGACCGAGCCGAACAGGACGTTCTGGCCGTCGGTGGCAAGTTCGTCCAGGGTGTAGGTCGTGGTGTTGACCTTGACCGTGCCGCTGGCGTCGCGGATGAAGCCCGAAACAATGGTCTTGTCGGCGACGTTGTCGGCGCCCGTGTCCGTGCTGTCATAGACGAGCCAGTTCTGGCCGTTGAAGGACGCGCCGGAGGCGATCGAGACAAGCTGCTGCTGCAGCTGGGTGATTTCTTCCTGGACCTTGGCCTTGTCGACGCCCTGCTCGGTGGCGGCGGTGACCTTGGCCTTGATTTCCTTCACGACGTCGATGGCCGCGTTCATGCCGGCATAGGCCGTGTCGATCTTCGCAGCGCCGAGGCCGAGGGCGTCCTGCACGGCGGAAAGGGCGAGGTTGTCGGAGCGCATGGTCGTGGCAATGGCCCAGTAGGCTGCATTGTCCTTGGCTTCGCCGACGCGCATGCCGGAGGAAACGCGGGCCTGCGTGGTTTCCATGTCGTTGCCGATAGAGCGCAGCGTCTGGAGAGCGGACATTGCCGCAACGTTGGTCAGAATGCTCGTCATAGTATAGGTGCCCCTTGAATGGCTGACTGAGAAAGGGACATTCCGGGTTCGCCGGGCGACGGTGGTCAGCATCATGCCTGCTAACCGGTTAAGTTTCTTGGTTAACCCACCGTTTCGATGGCCTAAGAAAACCGCAATAAAGTTAAGGAAATCTTTCCCGGGAAATAAAAATGCAAAAAGCCGCCCCCGTTGCCGGGAGCGGCCTTTGTCGAGGCAGGCGCGGGTCAGCCTCCGCGCCCTCCTCCATCCGTCGATTAACGGAACAGCGAGAGGATGTTCTGCGAGTTGGAATTCGCGATCGACAGCGACTGGATGGCGAGCTGCTGCTGGGTCTGCAGCGCCTTCAGGCGGGTCGATTCCTCGTTCATGTCGGCGTCGACGAGGCGGCCTACGCCCTTGTCGATGGCGTCGGAAAGCTTCTGGGCGAAGTCTTCCTGCAGGCTGATGCGCTTGGAGAGCGAGCCGAGGGTCGAGCCGACCGTCTGCATGCTCGTCAGAGCCGTTTCGACGTTATCGAGGAAAGTGGCCACATCTGCGCCGGTGCCGCTGAGGTCGATTGCCAGAACGTCCTTGAGGATGCCCGAGCTCGCGTCGACTTCACCCGTGGTGGCGTTATAGGCGCCGAAGAGCGAGTTGGTGCTTGCATCGTAGGATGCCGTCGTGACCTTGACCGTGCCATCGCTGGAGCGAACGAAGCCGGTGACGACCGTGGCGTCGCTGGCGCCGCCGGCGAGCCAATTTTCGCCGTTGAACGTCGCGCTGGCGCCGATGCTCTTGAGCTGATCCTGAAGCTGCGTGATTTCTTCCTGGACCTTCGCCTTGTCGACGCCCTGTTCGGTGGCGGTGACGAGCTTGGCCTTGATTTCCTTTACCACGTCGATGGCAGCTTCGACGCCGCCGTAGGCAACGTCAACCTTTGCCGCGCCGAGGCCCATTGCGTCCTGCACGGCGGAAAGGGCGGCGTTGTCCGAACGCATGGTGGTCGCGATGGACCAGTAGGCGGCGTTGTCCTTGGCTGCGCCGACGCGCATGCCCGTGGAAATGCGGTCCTGCGTGGTTTCCATGCCGTTGTTGATGGAGCGCAGGGTCTGCAGGGCGGACATTGCAGACGCGTTGGTGAGAATGCTCGACATTCTAGTTGTCCCTTTGAACGAAATACTGATGGGGACATACCGGACTGATTACTTACCGGTTACGGCGGTTCGGCATCATGCCAACTCGGTTTCTTCAGCGTGTGAAGGGATACCAAACCCGTCGTGTTGAGCCAAAACTCGCAGCCAATCCTTGCCAACTTCTTAAATCGGAAGGTCGCATCCGAGAGGTCGGAGAACAGGGTGAACGGGGGGTAAAACGCTATGGTTAAAGAGATATTCAGCGCGCGCCGCTTCGGGAAAAACGCGCACGCGCGTCTTCCCGGCCGGCGTTCAGTTGAACGAGCGCACGAGACTGCCGACGAGGAGATTCCAGCCGTCGATGAGCACGAAGAACAGGATCTTGAAGGGCAGCGATATCGAGGTCGGCGGCAGCATCATCATGCCCATGGCCATGGTGATGGTGGCGACGATCAGGTCGATGACGAGGAAGGGCAGAACGACGAGGAAGCCGATCTCGAAGCCGCGGCGGATTTCCGAGATCATGAAGGCCGGAATGACAACGCGCAGGTCCGCGACATTGTTCTCGACGACCTTCTGCCCGCGCTCCTCGGCGAGCGAAATGAAGAGCTCGATATCCTTGTCGCGGGTATTGGCGACCATGAAGTCGCGGAAGGGCTCGGCGATCCGCTTGGTGGCCTCGGCCTCGTCGATCTGGTTGGCCATCAGCGGCTGGACGCCGTTCTGCCAGGCCCGGTCGAAGGTCGGCGCCATGACGTAGAAGGTCATGAAGAGCGCCAGCGACACGAGGATCATGTTCGACGGCGTGGTGGAAAGCCCCATGCCGGAGCGAAGAATGGAGAAGGCGATGACGAAGCGCGGAAAGCTCGTCACCATGATCAGGATGCCGGGCGCGACGGAAAGGACCGTCAGCAGCCCGAAGGTGCGGATGATCCAGCCGGCGACCGAGCCATCGACGGGTGCGTTGAGAAGGCCGCCCGGCAGCTGCAGCTGCTGCTGGGCGTAGGCCATACCGGTCATCGCCATCATGGCGACGAAGGTCAGAAGGGCTCGAATCATTCGATCACAAAGGTCCGGAACATGACGTTGGTTACGCGCCCTTCCGACCTGAGGTCAACCCGCTCCTCAAGGTCTTCCCTGAGATATTGAAAGCCGCGCGGGCCCTGCACCTGCTGGAGCGAGACCGTGCGCATATAGGCCATGATGTCCTGGTGGATTTCCTCGGCCAGCTTGACGTCCGGCGCCCCCTTGAACATCAGCGCGACCTCGAGGCGAACGCGATTGTCGGACGGATAGGCGAGATTGCTGGTGATCGGATCGAGCAGCACGATACCGTTGGCCTCGGTGGAGATATGGGCGAGTTCCTGCCCCTTCTCTCCCGCGGCGCCGTGCTCGCCGCCGGCGGGTGCCGCGGCCTTCGCCTCCTCGACCGGCTTTTCGGCCGGGGGCGGGGCGAGCATGTTGCCGACGAACCAGCCGCCGCCGGCGGCAAGCAGCGTCAGGACGGCGATGGCCGCGATGGTGATGACGAGCGACGGCTTCTTCTTCCCGCCCTCTTCTTCGTCCGCCATTGTCTTCTTCCCGTGTTGCGAGGATGCCGAGATCGTCAGATCGGCGAGAACAGGTCGATGGCCTGCTGACCCCATGGCGGCTGCTGCACTTCGGTCAGGCGGCCGCGGCCGCCGTAGGAGATGCGCGCTTCCGCGATGCGCTCGTAGGCGATCATGTTGTTGGCGTCGACATCCTGCGGCCGCACGATGCCGGCCACATTGAGGATGCGCAGCTCATGATTGACGCGCACTTCCTGCGAGCCGCTGATGAGCAGGTTGCCGTTCTCGATGACGCCGGTGACGACCGCCGCGACGAGCAGGTTCAGCTTCTCCGAACGCTCCGTCGAGCCGTCGCCCTTGGTGCTGGTCGAGGACCCGAAGGCCAGGTCGCCCTTGGCATCGACGCTGCTGTCGGCGGTCGAGCCGCTGAGGCCGAAATTGATGCCGCTCTTGTTGGTGCGCGAGCGGTCGGTTTTGTTGTCGAACGTCGCCTTGTCGTTGACGCGGATGTTGACCGTCAGGATGTCGCCGACCTTGAAGGCGCGGGAATCCTTGAAGAGCGCCGATTGCTGGTCGCTCCAGATCGAATAGCCGGAAACCGCCGTGCGCGGCTGCTTCGGATAGGCCGCCATCTGCGGCGTCTCGGCATAGTTGAGGCCGCTGCCGATGGGGCTCATCGCCGGGGCCTTGCCGATCTCGTTGATCGCCTGGCTGGAGCAGCCCGACAGGGCCAGCGCCACGGAGAGTGCGAAGGCGGTCTTCTTCATGACGGGTCCTTTGACGTATTCGGATCGCTGGCCGCAGTGAGGATGCGGGTCAGCGCCGCGGCCTTGTCGGCCGGCATTTCTCCGAGGATCGTGCTCGACTGGCGCGGCGCCAGCTTCATGACGATGGCGGAGGCGATTTCCGGATCGAGCTCGGCGAGCTGGGCGGCGGCCGCGTCCGGTTTCATCTTCTTGTAGATCTCGACGAGGCCGCCCTCGGCGGTCTTCAGGAAATCGTTGCGGCGTTTCAGCCAGTCCTCGTATTCGGCGCGGCGGGCTTCCAGCGTCTTGATGCGCTCGTCGACGTCCTTCTGCAGGTTTTCCAGTTCCTGCTTCTGGAGGAGATAGCGCTGGTCGCGCGCCGCGTCCGCGATATTGGTGCAGAACTCGCGGATCTCGTCGGCGCTTGCATTGGTCGTCGTGATGACGGGGCGATCCTCGGCGAAGGCACCGGGAATGGCCATCATGACGAAGCCGGCGACGGGGAGCGCGAGCCTGCGGGCGATCGTGGAAAGGGTCATGCCTGTTCTCATTGCAGCACCAGTTCCGCCTGGAGGGCACCGGCCGTCTTGATGCTCTGCAGGATGGAGATGATGCCATCCGGCTTCACGCCGATGCTGTTGAGACCCGAGACCAGCGAACGCAGGCTGGAGCCGTCGAGCATGGCGACGTTGCCGCCTTCCTGCTGGACGAGGATGTCCGTGCTCGGCTGGACCGCCGTCACGCCCTTGGAGAAGGGCTCGGGCTGGATCACCTGCGGCATCTCGTTGACCTGCACGGTCAGCGAGCCGTAGCTGACGGCGACGGGCGAGATGCGCACGTCCTGGCCGATGACGATCGTGCCCGTGCGCTCGTTGATCACGACGCGCGCCGGCGCGTCCGTCTCGATGACGAGGTTCTCGATATCGGCCATCAGACGGGCGAGGTCCGCCATCTTCGGCTTGGAGACGTAGACGGACTGGGAATCGCGCGATTCGGCGATCGGCGAGCCGTATTGGGCGGCCGCATAGCGGTTGATCGCGTCCGCCATGCCGACGGCGGTCGAGAAGTCCGGATTGCGCAGCTGGAGGACGAGGTCGGACGCATCCTTGAAGCGCGAGGGCAGCTCGCGCTCGATGATAGCGCCGTTCGGCACGCGGCCGGCGGTCGTCACGCCCTGCTGGACGCTCGCGGCATCGCCGCTGGCATTGATGCCGGTGACGACGATCGAGCCCTGCGCGACCGCGTAGATCTGGCCGTCCGCGCCGGAAAGCGAGGTCATGACCAGCGTGCCGCCGCGCAGCGAGGTGGCGTCGCCGAGCGAGCCGACGGTCACGTCGATACGGCTGCCGGGGCTGGCGAAGGGTGGAAGGTTGGCGGTGACGAGCACGGCCGCGATGTTCTTGGCGCGCGTCTGCGTGCCGACCATCGAGATGCCGAGATTCTGCAGCATGGCGCGGACCGACTGCTCGGTGAAGGGCGAGGAGCGCATGCTGTCGCCCGTGCCCTGGAGGCCGACGACAAGGCCGTAGCCGATGAGCTGGTTCTCGCGGCCGGCCTGCAGCGAGGCGACGTCCTTGATGCGGGCGGCCGGCAGGGCCGGACCCGTCGCCAGCAGGAAGCAGGCGAGAAAGACGACCGCGCGGGAAAGGAAGGACTGCATCATTTCGCCACCACATGTACGGTCCCGTCCGCCATGACGGTGCCGGAAACGATGACCCCGGAATCCTTGTTGCGGACCCGGATGAGTTCGCCGACGGCCGCATCCTGCAGCGGCGTGCCGGCAGCGCGCAGCACCATCGAACGGCTTTCGAAGACGAGCTGGACGGTGGTGCCGCGGGAAACCGCGAAAGGCTCGCGCAGCGCCGAGGTGAGGATGACCCGGCCGGGCAGCAGCGTGCGCCTCGTCACCATTCCGTTGACGGCCGCGATGGTTTCCGCAAAGCCGTTGACGATGTTCGGATTGGTGACCTCGACCTCTTCGAGCTGGCCTGCATCCAGTTCCTCGCCGGGGTAGATGATGCGCTTGGGCACGACGGCCGTGCGCGTATCGGCAAGGGCCGCATCGGCGACGAGAAGGCCGAGCAGCACCGCCGGCGCGGCAAGGGCCGCGCGCCGGAGGGCCGAAAGGGTCTTTCCCGTACGAAGAGCTGCTATCAGGCGAAACATCATGTTCCCCGCATGTCCGGTTGCTATCTCAGGTTCTTGCTGACCACCGCCGCCATTTCGTCCGCTGCCTGGATGATCTTGGAGTTCATTTCGTAGGCGCGCTGGGCGGAGATCAGGTCGGTGATTTCCTTGACCGGATCGACGTTGGACGCTTCGAGGTAGTTCTGCTGGATATAGGCGAAGCCCGCTTCGTCCGGCGCGCCGACCGTGGCCGGGCCGGAGGCGGCGGTTTCACGGAAGAGGTTCTCGCCGAGCGGCTCGAGGCCGGCTTCGTTGACGAAATTCGCCAGCGTGATCTGACCGAGATCCTGCTGCTGGCCGGCGACGGTCGCGAAGACCTGGCCGGACTTGGTGACGTTCACTTCCGTCGCGTCCTGCGGCACCGTGATGCCGGGGACGACCGTGTAGCCGTCGAGCGTGACGAGCTGACCGTCGGCATTGGTGTTGAAGGCGCCGGCGCGGGTATAGAGCGTGGAGCCGTCCGGCGCCTCGATCTGGAACCAGCCGCGGCCGATCAGCGCGAGGTCGAAGGAGTTGCCGGTGGACACGAGCCCGCCCTGGAGGTGCAGGTTGCGCACGGCGGCGGTCTTCACGCCGAGGCCGATGATCGCGCCTTCCGGCACGACCGCCTGGTTGGCGCGGTTCGGCACGCCGGCGGCGCGCTCGGTCTGGTAGAGCAGGTCGGAGAACTCGGCGCGGGCGCGCTTGAAGCCCGTCGTGTTGATGTTCGCGATGTTGTTCGCGATCACTTCGAGATTGGTCTGCTGCGCGTTCATGCCGGTCGCGGCGATGGCAAGGGCTTTCATGTCCGGTCCTCAGATCTGCATTCTTGCGACTTCGAGATAGGCGGTGACGACCTTGTCGCGGATGGCGATGGCGGTCTGCAGCGTCTGCTCGGCGTTCATTACGGCGTCGACCACTTCGCGGGTCGAGGCCTTGCCCTGGATGGCTTCGAAGGATTTGGTCTCGCCGAGCTTCAGCGTGTTCGCCATCTCGCCGGCCATGTCGCCCATCACCTGGGCGAAGGACATCTGGGTGCCCGTTCCCTGCGCGGCCGCAGCGGAAACGCTGCCGGAACTCCCCATCTCGACGCCGGTCGCGGCGTTGCCGGACAGGAGGGAATTGATGCTCTTTACGCTTTCGATCATTGCGAGGCCCTCAGGAGGTCGATCGTCGCGCTGATCAGGTCGCGCGACTGCTTGATGCTCTGGAGGTTCGCCTCGTAAGAGCGGTTGGCTTCACGCATGTCGGCCATCTCGACGATGACGTTGACATTCGGCATCTTGACGTAGCCCTTCTCGTCGGCCGCCGGGTTGCCCGGATCGTATTCGCTGGAGAAGTCGGTCTCGTCAAAGCCGAGGCGCGAGACTTCGACGAGCGAGGCGTTGGTCGCGCGGTCGAGCTCGGCGGCGAAGGTCACGGTCTTGCGGCGGAAGGGATCGGCGCCGGGCGTATCGCCCGTCGAACGGGCGTTGGCGAGGTTCTCCGAAACGATGCGGATACGGGTGGACTGCGCCTCGAGTCCCGAGGCTGCGACTTTCAGGGAAGCTACGAGCGGATCCATTTCTTACCTTTTTACTGTCATCAGCATCATGCGATGAAAGGCCTTGACGAGGCCGGCATTCAACTCGAACTCACGCTTGACCTGGCCCTCTTTCATGAGTTCCTCGGCAAGGCCGACGGTGTTGCCGGACTCCTGCACGCCGATCTCCTCGGTGGGCTTCGTCTCGATGACGCGGCTGGCCATTTCGGTTTCGGTGAAGTGGCCGGGCTGCGTCGCCGCCATGCGAATGCCCGTCGTCTCGAGCACCGACTGGAAGGGGGTCACGTCCTTCGCCTTGAACCCGGGGGTGTTGGCGTTGGCGATGTTGCCTGCAACCACGCTCTGGCGGACGGCGAGCCATTCGGCCTGTTTCGTTGCCAGTTCAAACAGTTGTATCGGTTGCATGACAAGCTCCATCCTTGTTCGAGGCGAACCTACGGAGCCAATCTTGCGTCAGACTTGCTGTGCGGCGGTTTCCCGCCAACCACCTGATTTCGTGGGAGAATAAATATCGCGAAGGAGGGAACCCTCCCTCTGCCCGCCGGCCTCTCCCTGCGAGGCAGAGAAAGTCACAGGCTTGCCCACCGTTCGAAATCGAATGTGTAAGGGTGCGGCCCCTCCCCTTGTGGGGAGGGATTGGGAAGGAGGCTTCCCCCGCGCTCAGTTGCGCTTGATGACTTCGCCGTTCGAGGTCACGATGACCCAGGCGCCTTCGCGCTGTTCCAGCGTGGCAAGGCGGCTGTTGTCCGGCAGGATCGAGCCGACGCGCACGATATACATGCCACGGGCGTCCTCGATGAGCGCCCGGCCGTTCGCCACATGCATCAGGCGGAAGCCGGAGCTGACCGGCAGCGGCTGGTTAAGACCGGTTTCCACCGGGACGCCGAGCTTCTTCTCCGCGCCGAGGCTGGAGGTGGTGGCTGTCGCGACCGGGTCGAGGCTTGCAGGCGCCGGATCCTTGTCTTCATCGACCATGGCGGCGGGCGAAACGCTCACCACCTGCTTGCCTGCCATTTCCGGCAGGTTGCGCGTCGTGCCCTTCCAGAGGGTCGGGACCGAGAACTTTTCCGGGTTGAGGAAAACGTACCACGGGAAGAAGGCCGCGCCCGCCGCCAGCATCACGCCGGTGCCCATGAGCAGCTTGTCCCCGAAGCTGTAGCCCCGCGCCCGCCCCGGCCGCCGCAGCGGCTGGATGGTTTCGTCCGCGTCGAAATCGGTCACTGTCATCCCCTTCGCATGGCCGGCGCACCGCCCTGCCCGGCCGCATTCTTCAGCGCGATCGCGAGATCGGCGAAGGCGTCGCCGGCGGGCCTTTCGCCCGGCGTCTGTTTCAGAACCTCGTAGATGATCGGCACCTGCTTGATCGCCATGTCGAGATCGGGATCGCCGCCGGGGCGATAACCGCCGATGAGGCGGAGGTCCCGCGTTTCCTCGAAGCGGTGGATGAGTGCCTTCAGCCGCGAGACCAGCTTTTCCTGATCCGGCTTCCACGCCTTGCGGGCAAGACGCGAGATGGAGGCGAGCGGGTTGATCGGCGGATAGCGCCCCTCCTCGGCAAGGCTGCGCTCCAGCACGATATGGCCGTCGAGGATGCCGCGCGTCGAGTCGGCGATCGGGTCGTTGTGATTGTCGCCGTCGACGAGGATCGAGATGATCGCCGTGATCGTGCCGGTGCCTTCCGCGCCGGGCCCCGCGCGCTCCAGAAGACGCGGCAGCTCGGTGAAGACGGAGGCAGGATAGCCGCGCGCGATGGGCGGCTCGCCGGAGGCGGTCGCCACCTCGCGGATCGCATGGGCAAAGCGCGTCACGCTGTCGATGATCAGCAGCACATTGTCGCCCTGGTCGCGATAGTGCTCGGCAATGGTGACCGCCGTCAGCGGCGCCATCTTGCGCAGCATCGGGCTCTCGTCGCTGGTCGCGACGACCGCGACGGACTTGGCGAGATTATCGCCGAGCGTATCCTCGATGAATTCGCGCACTTCGCGGCCGCGCTCGCCGACCAGCGCGATCACCACCTTGTCGAAGGCGTCGGCCCTTGCCAGCATCGACAGCAGGGTCGACTTGCCGACACCGGAGCCGGCGAAGATGCCGAGGCGCTGGCCAAGGCAGAGCGGCGCGAAGATGTCGATGGCGCGCACGCCCGTATGGAAGCCCTTCTCGACACGCTTGCGCGTCATCGAAGGCGGCGCGGAATTGGAGATCGAGCGGCGCACGTCGCCCTGCACCAGCGGCCCGAGCCCATCGATGGGCTCGCCCAGCGCGTTGATCGTGCGGCCGCACCAGGACGAGGCCGGCGCGACGCGGAAGGCGCCCTTGCGGATGACCGTGTCGTGGATGCCGATCGGCTCGCCCGGCTCGATGGGGCAGACGACGACCGTTTCCGGTTCGACGCGCACCACCTCGCCGAGATGAACGCCCGTGGCGCTCTTGTGCGCAACGAACTCGCCGAGGCGCACATGGCGCGACAGGCCGCCGACCGTGTAGTTGCCGGCCGCGATGGTCTGCACATGGCCGCCATGGGCGACCGAGAATTCCGGCGTGGAATAGCGCCGCACGAGCCCCGCCAGCGCATTCATCATGCGCCCGCCCTCGGGCGTGCCTGCCGCTTTTCCGCCCTGTCCTTCCCCAGCGCCCGTCATCGCTTACTTGCTTCCGCCGAGGGTGCGGACCGCTTCGCTCATCGAATCCTCGCTGCTGCGCGTCAGCGCGGCGATGTTCTCGAAGGCGCGCGTGACCTGGATGAGCTGCGTCATCTCGGCGATGGCGTTGACGTTCGATTCCTCGACATAGCCCTGCGCCACGCCCGCATCGACGCGGTCGGTCACCGGCTGCGGCGGGATGGTGGTGATGATGCCGCTGTTGCCGGCACGCACGAAGCCGCCGGAAAGGTCCGCCTCGAAGATGCCGAGCGCGGCGACCGGCCGTCCGTTCTGGTTGAGCTGGCCGTCGGCGCTGAGCGTGATGGAGCCGGCATTCGCATCGATCTGGATCGGGCCACCGCCCGGATCGAGCACCGGATAGCCGTTCAGCGTGACGAGGTCGCCGGCATCCGTCAGGGTGAAGCGGCCATCGCGGGTGAGCGTCGGGCCGGAGGGCGTCTCGACCTGGAACCAGGCTTCGCCGCGGATCGCGAAATCGAGCGGGCCGCTGGTCTGCGTCAGGCCGCCGTTGCGGGTCGACAGGAATTCATCGCCCTGCGAGACGAAGGCGACGTCGGCGTTCTTCTGGTCGCTGACGACTTGGTTGAACTTGACCTCCGTCGCGCGGAAGCCGACCGTGGTCGAGTTCGCGACGTTGTCGGCAAGGGTGGCCATGCGGCGGTCGAGCGCGATCTGGGACGAAAGCGATACATAGAGCCCGGTCTGCATCTCAGCGACCTCCGAGTTTCAGGTTGTTGATGGAAAGGAGAAGGTCGGTCGAAATGCCGGTGACGCTCGACGACCTGAAGACCGTCAGCGGATCGTAGCTGCCCGAGGGATTTTCCAGCTCCCACATCGAGGTGAAGCGCTCGAGGAACTTGCCGACCTTGGACGGATCCTTGAAATCGGCGAGATCGAGCGCGTTTTCGTAATAGGCCGCCTGCCGGTCGACATCGGTGGCGGCGAATTCGGCGGGAAGCTGCAGGGCGGTGCGCACCACCTGCGCCAGCGCGTCGTCGGCGATGATCGAATAGCCGGAGGTGATGGAGGAGGCCATGCGCTCGAAATAGAGCGCCAGGCGCACGCCCGTATTGTCCTCGCCCGCGCTGACCTCCAGCGTCTCGCGGGCATATTTCTCGGCGACGCCCTTCTGGGCACGGTCGAAGGTGGTGGCGAACTCGCCATGGCGGGCGAAGTTCAGCGATTCCGCCAGTTCCTTGTAGCGGCTGTCGGAGAGCTTGTTGGCGAAGGCGTCCTTGTCGTCGACACCCTCGGTCAGCACCTTGCGCATGAAGGCCTTGGCATAGGCCATGTCCTCCAGGCCATGCGCCTTCATCACGTAGTTATAGAGCCTGTCATCGGCGAAGAAGGCGTCGATCGACTTTATGCCACCGATCCTGGAGAGGTAATATTCCGTCTCGCGCTTGACGTCCGGCTGCTCCGAAACGCGCTTCAGCGACGTCGGGAGGTCGGCGGAAATCAGCTTGTAGCTCGCATAGGTGGTGGTCACGATAGGCTGCCGATCAGGTTCGAAAAGACATGGATGTCCGTTTTGAACCACGATCTTCGGGGCTTTTGCTTGCGCGAACCTGATCCGTTAACCCGCCGTAAGGTACAGCTTCACGCAAGGCTGGAACCGTATCCCGGAACGGTCAGAATTGTGTCGGGACACCTGCGCTCATGAACATCATTATCGGTCTCATCGTCACCGTCGGCTGCGTCTTGGGCGGCTTCATGGCCATGGGCGGGCACGTCGACGTGCTCATGCAGCCATTCGAACTCATGATCATCGGCGGCGCCGGCGTCGGCGGCTTCATCGTGGCGAACACGATGAAGGTGATCAAGGAAACCGGCAAGGCGCTGGGCGAGGCCTTCAAGCACAAGGTGCCGAAGGAACGCGACTACCTCGATACGCTCGGCGTGCTCTACAGCCTGATGCGGGACCTGCGCACCAAGTCGCGCAACGAGATCGAAGCGCATATCGACAACCCGGAAGAATCGCCGATCTTCCAGTCCGCGCCGACCGTGCTGAAGAACAAGGAACTCACTGCCTTCATCTGCGACTATGTCCGCCTCATCATCATCGGCAATGCCCGCTCCCACGAGATCGAGGCGCTGATGGACGAGGAGATCCAGACGATCACGCGCGACAAGATGAAGCCCTACCACGCCATGACCACGATGGGCGACGCCTTCCCGGCCATCGGCATCATCGCCGCCGTTCTCGGGGTCATCAAGGCGATGAGCAAGATCAACGAATCGCCGGAAGTCCTCGGCGGCCTCATCGGCTCGGCGCTCGTCGGCACCATGCTCGGCATCTTCCTGTCCTATTCGGTGGTCGCGCCGATCACCGCCAACATCAAGGCCGTGCGCGAAAAGCAGAACCGCCTCTATGTCATCGTCAAGCAGACGCTGCTGGCCTACATGAACGGCTCCGTGCCGCAGGTGGCGCTGGAATACGGCCGCAAGACCATCTCTTCCTACGAGCGCCCGTCGATCGACGCGGTGGAGCAGGAAATGATGAATCCCGGCGGCGGCGGCGATTCGAAGGCGGCCTAAGAGATGAGCGCAGCAACCGTGACGTCCCTTCCCACCATGGATCCCGTTGTCCTCGCACGGCTGACCGGCCGGCTCGGCGACCAGGCCACGGTCTCCCGGCTCTGCGCCAGCCTCGGCGAGGTCTTCGCCGAATTCCTGCCCGACATGCTGGAAAGCGAGCTCGGCTTCGAGGTCGCGGTCTCCTATGCCGGCTTCGTCACCGGAAAATATGCCGAGGTCACCCAGGGGCTCGGCGGCGCCATGGCCTTCTGCGATGCGTCGCTGCGCGACTGGTGCGACCGCTTCACGCTGATCTGCGACAGCCCGCTGATCATCACGCTGGTCGAGAACATGCTCGGCGCGCTCAGCGATGCCGTCGAGGATCCCGAGCCGCGCCCGCTCTCCAAGATCGAGCTGGACGTCGCGGCCATGATGTTCGACCGGATCTCCGGCGTGCTGAAGACCGCCGTCAACGGCGCGAACGGCTTCGAGCCCTTCCTCGGGCCGGCGCACAATGCGGAAATCCGCAAGTCGGCGGAGGACGGTTCCGACGAGGCCTTCGTCGCCATGATCAACATGGCCGTCGGCATCGGCCCGGTCCTCTCGACCTTCCATGTCGTCGTGCCGCAGAGCGTGCTGCTGAAATCGGTCATCACTGCGCCGAAGCCGGCCAATGCGGCCAAGACCCGCGTCGAATGGAGCGAGCAGCTCGGCGAGCAGGTCCGCCGTTCCAAGGTGACGCTGGAGGCGCGCATCCGCCTCGAGGCGCAGACGCTGGACACGATCAGCCGCCTGCAGGCGGGCGACATCATCCCGTTCAACGAGGCGGGCGACGTGCGCGTTGAGGTCAATGCGAACGGCCGCAACCTCTATGTCTGCGAATTCGGGCGCTCGGGCGCCCGCTACACGGTTCGCGTCAAGGATACCTACGGCTCGGAGGAAGAGCTTCTCCAGCACATCATCGGATAGTTTTGCGGATGAAGCCTGCGGGGCGGCACGCCTCAGGCAAGTTTCGAATGGAATAGTGGTCTTATGGCACCGAAGAAAACACCCATCGCTGACGACATCATGTCTTCCATCAACGCAGGCGACCAGGAACTGGAGCAGGCGATCGACGACCTGCGCGGCGTTCTTCAGAAGGATGCTTCGGGCGCAGACGCAACCGCGGAGGACGATCCGCTGGCCGCATTCGGCGGCGATTTCGGCGGCAGCACGGATTTCAGCGCCGGCACCGATTTCGGCGGCGGCGCGGCCACGTCGGATTTCGGCGCGGATACCGGCTTCGGCGGTTCGGACTTCGGCGGCGGCGCCGATTTCTCCGAGAGCCTCGGCGAGGCGCCGCGTCCGGGCAGCGCGATGGAGTCCAACATGGACCTCATCATGGACATCCCGATCGATCTGCAGATCGTCCTCGGCTCCTCGCAGATGCAGGTCTCCAGTCTGATGAACCTCAGCGAGGGCGCCACCATCGCGCTCGACCGCCGCATCGGCGAGCCGGTCGAGGTCATGGTCAACGGCCGGGTGATCGGTCGCGGCGAGATCACCGTTCTTGAAAACGACGACACCCGCTTCGGGGTCAAGCTCATCGAAGTAAAGAGTACACGCAAAATCTGACGACCGGTTAGGTCTCAGGGAGATGAATCCATGATGGATTTCGAAAATTTCGGTACGTCCACGGCGGTCGGGACACCGCTTTCGCAGGTCGAGAAGGCAGCAGCCGTCCTTCTCGCCATGGGCAAGGGCGTCGCCGGCAAGCTGCTGAAATATTTCACCCAGAGCGAATTGCAGCAGATCATCGCAGCCGCGCAGAACCTGCGCGCCATTCCCCCTCATGAACTGATCGACCTCGTCAACGAGTTCGAGGACCTGTTCACCGAGGGCGCGGGCCTGATGGACAACGCCAAGATGATGGAAGGCATCCTCGAGGAGGGCCTGACGCCCGACGAGGTGGACGGCCTGCTCGGCCGCCGCGCCGCCTTCCAGGCTTTCGAGACGACGATCTGGGACCGCCTGCAGGACGCCGACCCGGTCTTCGTCTCGCAGTTCCTGCTCAACGAGCACCCGCAGACCATCGCCTACATCCTCTCGATGATGCCCTCTTCCTTCGGCGCCAAGGTGCTTCTGGAGATTCCGGAGGCCCATCGTGCAGATATCATCAACCGCACCGTCAACCTGAAGGACGCGAGCCCCAAGGCCACCGCGATCGTCGAGGCGCGCGTCATCGAGATGATCAACGCGCTGGATGCGGACCGCAACTCTATCGGCACGAACAAGGTCGCCGACCTCATGAACGAGCTGGAGAAGTCGCAGGTCGACGAGATGCTCGCCTCGCTCGAAACGGTCTCGACCGAATCGGTCAAGAAGGTGCGCCCGAAGATCTTCCTCTTCGAGGACGTGCTCTTCATGCCGCAGAGAAGCCGGGTGTCGCTGTTCAACGACGTGTCGGGCGACATCATCACGGCGGCGCTGCGCGGCGCCTCGATGGAGCTGCGCGAGGCCGTTCTCTCCTCGATCGGCGCGCGCCAGCGCCGCATGATCGAATCGGACCTCGCCGCCGGCGACCAGGGCGTCAATCCGCGGGAGGTGGCGATTGCCCGCCGCTCGATCACGCAGGAAGCCATCCGCCTTGCCGCCGCCGGACAAATCCAGTTGAAGGAGAAGGAAGAGGCGCAGCAGGCTGCCTGATCCTTCTTGACACGATAGTGCCGCAGGCGGAGCGTATTTCCGGCCCGAATCTCCAGACAGGCGGTTCGGGCCGTTTGCTTTCGGCCGGAGCCTCCGGCCGGAATTGCCCCGGAGCGCGACGTGTCGGACGACGACAAGGACAGTAAAACAGAACTCCCGACAGAGAAGAAGATTCGCGATGCGATGGAAAAGGGCAACACGCCCTTCTCGCGCGAGATCACGATCTTCGCCTCGACGCTGGCGATCTATCTCTTCCTGGTCTTCTTCCTGCCGGGCGGCATCGCGCGGATGAGCGAGACGCTGCGCGACTTTTTCGAGCAGCCGGAAGCCTGGAACCTCAAGACCGGCACGGACGTCATCGCCATCTTCCGCCATCTCGGCTGGGAGGCCGGCGCGCTGCTGATGCCGATCCTCCTGATGATGATGATCTTCGGCATCGCCTCGTCGGTCTTCCAGAACCTGCCGAGCCCGGTCTTGGAGCGCGTGCGCCCGCAGATCAGCCGGCTGAGCCCGATGAAGGGCCTCGGCCGCCTCTTCGGCAAGCAGGGCCTCGTCGAATTCGGCAAGTCTCTGATCAAGATCCTGCTCGTGTCGCTGGTCGTGGCGATCGCCATGCGCGGCAACTATTTCGCCTCGCTCGACACGATGTTCTCCGAGCCGCAGGCGCTGCTCTACATGATGACGACGGACATCAACAAAGTCCTCCTCATCATCCTCTTCGCCACCGCCCTCATCGCCGCCATCGACTTCGCCTGGACGCGCCATCACTGGTTCACCGAACTCATGATGACGAAGCAGGAGGTGAAGGAGGAAATGAAGCAGGCCCAGGGCGACCCGATCGTCAAGGCCCGCATGCGCTCGATCCAGCGCGACCGCATCCGTCGCCGCATGATGACCGCCGTGCCGCGCGCGACCCTCGTCATCGCCAACCCGACCCACTTCGCCGTGGCGCTGCGCTATGTGCGCGAGGAAGGCGATGCCCCGGTGGTCGTCGCCAAGGGCCAGGACCTCATCGCGCTCAAGATTCGCGAGCTCGCGGAGGAGAACGGCATTCCCGTTTTCGAGGATCCGCCGCTCGCACGCTCAATGTTTGCGCAAGTCTCGGTGGATAGTGTCATTCCGCCGGTGTTCTACAAGGCCGTGGCGGAGCTGATTCACCGGGTTTACGCAGCCTCGCCCCAGACCAGACGGGTAAACTAGATCCGATGAGAAAATGCACCTATTCCGCCGAGCGCGAGAAGATTGTCGCAGAAGCAATCTGCCCGGTCGCCACCGAGCTGAGACTGCTCGACGCGGCCGATCTCGTCTCGCTGTTGCGTTTCGAGTGCTACGGTAACCTGGCCGACCTGGTCTCCTCGGCGGCCGAACTCTATTTCCTGCCCGGCACGGTCAATTTCGGCGCCGGCGGCGACTATCGCCTCGACTGGGACACGGAGCCGGAAGTGACGCTGGACATGGAGCTGCGCCCGCAGGGCGTGACGGTCTATGCCAAGCTGATGCTGCAGAAGGACAAGGCGGGCGTCGAGGTCACCCATGTCGCCTTCAACGATCCGGCCGCCGACCCCGACGACAACACGGCCTTCCTGCGCAGGAGCCTTGCCGAGGCGCGCTATGTGACATCCGGCTCGGCGCCGCAGCACGCGCATTGAGCGCCGAAAACGGCCGGTTCGCCGGCCGTCCCCTCCCCTGTCAGGTAATATAGCCGAGGCGGATCGCCTTCGCGATCGCCTGGATGCGGTTGACGGCGTCGAGCTTCGTCGTCGCCGTGCCGAGATAGGCGTTCACCGTATGCACGGAAAGGCCCATCTTTTCCGCGATCGCCTCTGAGATGCAGCCGTCGCCGGCCATCTGGAGGCAGGCGATCTCGCGCTCGCTGAGCGAGGCGGAGGGCGCCAGCTTGCGCTCCTCGCCGGCCAGCATGTCGATCAGCACCTGGCAGCTCTTCATGTGCATGTCTATGATGAGATCGGCGGCCGGCGCGATGAAGGTGCCGAGGAAGAGGACATAGCCGTTGCCATGCGCGCCGAGGCGGACCGGGAACGCCATGCCCGACCAGGGCAGGAGACGCGCGGGCAGGCGCGCCACGAAAGGATCGGCGGCCGCCTCGATAAACTGGCTGTCGCCCGCCCCTTCCCAGATCAGCGGCAGCATGGAGGCTTCGAGATGCGCGAGCATCGTCTGCCCATAGGCTTCCAGCAGCAGGCGGGCATTGCCCTCCACGTCGCTCGCCCAGTTGTGCAGCGAAAGCGCCAGCTTGCGGGCGGACGGCAGGCCTTGGCCGCTGAGACGCAGGACCGCGAATTGCTCTGCTCCGAGGATCGTCTGCATCACCAGGAGGCGTGACACGAAATCCGCGGCGCTCGCGCTCTTCTGGGGACGCGCGATGCGAATCTCTGGCTCCACGGCAGCGGGAGCGGAAAACTGACCGGCCATCCGTCCCTCCTCAGACCAGGTTGTTGCGAACGGCCCAGGCGATCGCTTCCGATCGCGTCCTGGTGGCCGTTTTGCGCATCACGCTGGTGATGTAGTTGTTGATCGTGTTGCGGGAGATGCCGAGGATGACGGCGATCTCGTCGCTCGTCTTGCCTTCGGCGATCCAGTAGAGGCATTCGATCTCGCGGTCCGTCAGCTCCATCTCCCGGTCATGCCGCAGGATCGCGCCGCGGCAGCAGACGCTGGCGAAATAGCCGGTCATGACGCCGACATCGCGCAGCTTGCTCTGGGAAAGGATGAAATGCTCCGGGAAGAGGAGCAGCAGCGACATGCGCACTCGCCCGACATGGAAGGCGATGACGCAATATTCCCGGCTGATGCCGGCCGGCACCGCCACATCGTCGGCAAGATGGCTGAAGCTCGGCTTCAGCAGCGTCAGGCACTTGTCCAGCTCGCTCATGCGCGACTGGCGGACGACGATGGCGCTTGCAATGTTGCGCACCAGGTCGAACGGCCAGTCGGATGCGACCACGGCCTCGAGCCCCGCTTCGGGCGACACGTCGTGACGGACGAGGAAATAATGCGAGGCGCTCACATAATCGGTCAGCGCCTTCAGGCCGGCGGGAAGGCCGGCGCGGCCCGCGCAGCGCGCGAGATGTTGAACCAGCAGTTCACGCGCACTCTTACGCTCACCTGACTCGGCAGAGAATCCATAGGATTCCCAGGCCGCGACATCCGGCCGGATCGATTCCATGATAGCCCCCTGTTCCAATTCCAAGCGGAGATCCTGCCTCCCTTCCGCCAAAGATCTGGAACCGTCCAAACCCCTCTCCGGTCAGGCCGCATCGGCAAGAATCACCAAACGAATCAGTGACTAAAGTGTACATCTCCCCTCGCTAAAAACCACGGCATCTTCTCGGGATTTACTTTCGCCGGCTTCTGTGAGTCGGCCCGATGCAAGTGATTTGCCTTACAGCACGCGAATGTCGGCCGCGCCGGGCAGCGTCGGTTAAATTCTTGTTAACCATGAGATATTTGAAGAAGCGCCCGTCAATCAGCCATATGAGCGACCGCTCATGCGCGTCAAATTGCAGGTCGGGTGTGACGGCGCGCAACGGCCAGGAGCGTGAAATTTTTTCCAAGCCCGCGCCGCCATGAACGTCATTTTCTTTCGGCACCGATCAATTGCGAAGGAATTGCTGCAACCGGATTGAACGAGCGTTGCCGAAAAGCGACACCCCTACCGAAAAGTCGGACTTTTCCGGACACCAAAACGAAAGACGCGGCCGTTTCCGGCCGCGTCCTGAATGTCTTGCTTCGTGGGGAGCCGTCAGGCGGCTTCCTTCTCCACCGCCCATTTGCGCAGGATCTTGGCGGCGCGCTCCTCGCTGATCTCGACCATGCGGCTGAGGCGGCGCTCCGGACCTTCCTTGACGCGGCGGTTGAAGGAACCGTCGCCATCGTCGCCGGCATTGAGCAGGTCGTCCGTGCTGTCGAAGCCGAAGTCCGCCCCGAAGCCGTCCATGAGCGTCGCCCCGGGGCCGCCGATGCCGCCGGCCGGCGAGAAGTCGGGGAGCTCGAGGCCCGCCGCATCGCTTTCCAGCGCGCCGGCCGCGGCGCCGCCGCCGGTGACGGAGCGAACCGCCGGACGAAGACCGAACCAGACGACGAGGACGGCGACGGCGACGAAGGCGAGCGCATTGATGATGCCGCCGATATTGCGCGTCAGCGTCTCCACGAAGCCGGGGCCCGGCACCGCGTCGTTCAGGAGCTGGTGGTCGAGGAATTCCATGGCGGTGATCGTCACGACGTCGCCGCGGTCCGGGTTGAGACCGGCGGCGGAGGAGACGATCTTCTGCATGTCGGCGATATAGGCATCGATCTTCGCCTGGTCGGCCGGTTCGCCGACCATGGCGGCAACACGGGCGCGGTTCACCACGACGGCGACGGAGAGCTTCTCGACCGCGAAGCCGTTGCGGACAGTGGCGACCGTCTTGCTGTTGATCTCGTAGTTGGTCTGCTCTTCCTTCTTGTCCGCCTCGTCGTTCGACTGCGGGCCGTTGCCGTCGCCCTTGGGGCCGCCCTGCGGAATGTTCTGCTCGACGGTCGTCGCCTTGTTCGAGGCGTGCTGGCTGGACTTCTGGCTCTCCCGGGTCACGCGGACGGAGCGTTCCACGCGCGATTCCGGATCGTAGACCGTTTCCTGGATCTGCTGCGTATCGGTGTTGAGGGCGGCGGTGACGCTGGCGCGGAAATTGTCCATGCCGAGGAAGGGTGCGAGCGCCTTTTCGATATTGCGCTCGATCTCGCCCTGCACGGTCTGCACCGTGTTCAGCGAGCGGTTGAGCTGGCCGTTCTCCGGATCGTCGCCGGAGGCGAGGAGCTGGCCGGCGGAATCGAGGATCGTCACGCCGTCGACCTCAAGCCCCGGAACCGAGGCGGCGACGAGGTGGCGGATGGCGGCGGCCGATTCACGACCGGCCTGCGCGCTGGCGCGGATCATGACGGAGGCCGTCGGCACCTGGTCGGCCCTGCGGAAATTACCGCGCTCCGGCATCACGACATGGACGCGGGCGGCGGCGATGCCGTTGATCTGCTGGATGGTGCGGGCGATCTCGCCTTCGAGGGCCCGGATGCGCGTCACCTCCTGCATGAAGGAGGTGAGGCCGAGCGAGCCGACCTTGTCGAAGAGCTCATAGCCGGCATTGGCGCTGCTCGGCAGGCCGCGCTCGGCGAGATAGAGCCGCGCCTTGCCGGTCTGGCCGACGGGAACGGCGATGCTCGATCCGTCCGTTCCGTTGTTGAAGTCGATATTGCCCTCGGCGAGCGCCAGGCCGATCTGGTTCAGGTCGGCCTTTTCCAGCCCGACATAGAGCGTCTCGTAGGCGGGCTTGTTCACGAGGATCCCGGCGGCGAGCACGAGACCGATCGATACGACGGCGGCTCCCGCCAGCATCGCGAGTTTCGCTTGCCCCAGCGATGCCAGGTTCTTGTAGACTTTCGTCAACTGTTCCAACAGATTCATTCTGTTCCCGCACGGACTAGTCGCCTGGACACCGGACTACCATGCCGGCGCGATCAGACGCATTTTCAATCTCGTGAGATAGAGCCGGCACATTTCCGCACGCGCCGACCTGCCCCATGGAATACGCGGACCTGACTGATCCGGGCCGGAAACTAGACCGTGAAACTTGCGCGAGCATTTCGTGCCACGCGGAGCCGGCGGGCGGGCGAATGCAAAACGGCGCCCCGAGGGCGCCGCCGGACAGATCGTGTTTTTATCGAGTTCTCTCAGAAGGCCTCGAAATCGCCGGCCGCCTTGCCGATCGGCTGGGAATGGCCGTGGCGCATGCCGTTGCTCAGCGCCTTCTGCATGTCGGCAAGCTTCACCAGGTTCAGCGCCGTGGTGACGTCGACGACCCAGTTTTCGGGAATGCTTGCGGTGATCGTGTCGATGAACTCGGCAAGGCCGCGCGTCTTCTGGACGGCAAGGTCGATGCCCTGCATCACCATCATGCGCTCGTTGGCGTGTTCGGCTGTGTCCCCGTGCACGGCCGCGAGCTGCGGCTCGATGCGCTCGATCAGGTAGGCGACGTCGTGCAGTTCGGACACGATTCGCATCAGGACATCCGGAAGGGCTTCCTCCATGGCGGTCGCGGCACTCAGATAGTCGGCTTGCATGGATTACCCTTTTTCCCGTACGGCCGGCGAAGGCCGGCAACGCAATACAGTTCGTACTTTTTTCCTCGCGGCGAAGATGCCGCTCAGAAGAATTCGATCGAGCTCTCGACGGGCTTTGCAGGGCGGACCGGCCGCTGCTCCAGCGCCACCGTCTTCTGCGTCTCGACGCCCGTCAGGGCATATTGCCGGGCCCGGCCGCTCGACGGCCAGTATTCCAGCTTGCGCCCGTGCTCGCCGCCGGTGCTCTCGCCGACGATGCGGATGCCTTCGTCCATCAGGAACTGGCGCGCGAAGAGCGCGTTCTGCTCGCCGACATTGGAAAAGCGCGCGATCGTCCTCGCCCCGCCGAAGATCTTCGCCTCCAGCCGGTCGCGGCGCGCGCCCTGCTTCAGGAGGCCGTTGATCAGGAGCTCCATCAGATGAACGCCATAGCGCGTGGCATCGCCCCCCGAGGCGAGCGCCTCGGCAGAACCGGGCAGCAGGAAGTGGTTCATGCCACCGACGCCAAGGACCGGGTCGCGCATGCAGGCGGCCACGCACGAGCCGAGAATGGTGGTGAGCACCACATCCGGATCGTTGACGACCTTGTATTCGCCCTGAATGACATGGACGCGGCGCGCCCCGGCGTCTGATGTCATTTCAATGCCCCGAACACGGCTTCGATGGCTGCCTTCATCTTCTCGATGGTGAAGGGCTTGGCCAGGACGTTGTTCGCGCCGAGCGCCGCCGCCTTCTGCACCAGCGCGCGGTCGCCCTGCGCCGTCAGAATGATGAAGGCCGCCTTCTTGGTGTTCGGGTTGGACCGAACCGCCTGAAGGAACTCGATGCCATCCATCTTCGGCATGTTGAAGTCGGAGATGACGAGGTGGTGCGGCTGCTGGGTCATGATGGCCATGCCCTGCGCGCCGTCGCCGGCCGCGGTGATCTGCTTGAAGCCGAGCTGCTGCAGGGCGTCACCCAGCAGCAGGCGGCTTGTCACCTGGTCGTCAACGATGAGTACTTTGATTTTTTCAGCGATAGACATTATTCGCTCCCTTCTCTACGGGCCGCAGTGATCTTCAAGATTTCCTCCCCTATGGAGGAGAGCGGAAACTGGTGCTCGACGGCGCCCAGCTCGAAAGCCACTCTCGGCATTCCATATACGATGCAGGTTTTTTCGTTCTGGCCGATGGTTCGCGCCCCTGCATGACGCATCTTCAGCAAGCCCGCCGCCCCGTCCCGGCCCATGCCGGTCAGGATGACGCCGACGGCATTGCGCCCGGCAAGTTCCGCAACCGAATCGAACAGCACGTCGACCGAGGGCCGATGACCGTTGACCGGATCCCGATCCAGCAGCCGGCAGCAGGGCGCATGCGGATTGGCGACCTGGAGATGACGGTCGCCGCCCGGCGCCAGGTAGATCTTGCCGATCTCCAGCCGCGCACCGTCCCTCGCTTCCTCCACGACCGGCGCGCAGAGGCGGTTCAGCCGCTCAGCGAAGCTTTTCGTGAAGGTCGGCGGCATGTGCTGCGTGATGACCGTCGGCGGGCAGTTGACCGGGAACTTCTGCAGGACCGCGATCAGCGCTTCCACGCCGCCCGTCGAGGCGCCGATGGCGACGATCCGCCGGCCCGGCTTGTAGCTTGCCGCCGCGTTCATGTTGGCGACGGTCGGCGCGAGCGGCGGCACGTCGGTGCGGATGAAACGACGCTGCGAGCGGGCGGCCGCCTTCACCTTCTCGGCAAGGTCGCCGAAGGGACGGGCGTCGCCCGGCTGCGGCTTGCCGACGCAATCGAAGGCGCCGATCTCCAGCGCCATCAGCGAGGCTTCTGCGCCGCGATGGGTGAGCGTCGAGACCATGATGACCGGCATGGGCCTCAGCCGCATGATCTTGTCGAGGAATTCGAGCCCGTTCATGTTCGGCATCTCGATATCCAGCGTCACGACGTCCGGATTGAGCTGCTTGATCGCGTTACGGGCTTCCATGGCATCGCCCGCCTGCCCGACGACGTTGACGTCCGGGTCGGCATTGAGCACGGCCGTGATCAGGCCGCGCATGGTCGGCGAATCGTCGACGACGAGGACGCGCGCGGGTGCCATCATGCGCCCCTCCTGTGCTTGCCGGTGTAGCGGTAGGTGGTGATGCCGATATTGTCGAACTGGTGCTTGGCCTCGCCCGAGACGCGCTCGGAATGACCGATATAGAGGTGGCCGTTCTCGCCGAGCATGCCGGCGAAGCGCGACCAGATCTTCATCTGCGTCGGTTCGTCGAAATAGATGACGACGTTGCGGCAGAAGATGACGTCGAACGGGCCCTTGAACGGCCACTGGGCCATCAGGTTCAATTCGTTGAAGGTGATGAGCCGCTTCACCCGGTCGTCGATCTGCCATTTCTGCCGGCCGCCGCTCTCGCTCTCGCGGAAGAACTGCTTGCGCATGGCGGGGCTGACGGTTTCGAGCGCGGTCGCGTCATAGGCGCCGGCGCGGGCGATGGCGAGAATCTTCGGGTCGATATCCGTCGCGAGGATGCGGAAATCGTAATCCGCGATGTTCGGCATCAGCGACAGCACGGTGAGCGCGATGGAATAGGGTTCCTGCCCGTCGGAACAGGCCGCCGACCAGATGCGCACGCGCCCGCCGTTGCGGGCGCGGGCCAGAAGCTCCGGCAGGACGTCGGTGCGCATATGGTCGAAATGATGGTTCTCGCGGAAGAAGCGCGTGAAGTTCGTCGTCAGGTGCGACAGCATCTCGCGGCGCGCGGCGGCGCCCGCCGGCGAGGAGACGAGCGCGCAATAATCCCTGAAACCCTTGAGGCCGAGCTGGCGGATGTGCTTGGACAGGCGCGAATAGACGAGCGAAGCCTTGGTCTCGTTGAGATAGATACCCGCATCCGCATAGATCATGGCCGCGATCTCGGAGAGGTCACGGCGCGTCAGCGGGTATTCGCCGCTCGCCAGGCACTCGTCCGGAGATTGTCTGACATCGATGGCCGGGGAATAGGTCATGCGGCTTCGCTTTCCGTATGCGGGAACAGGGAGTCCAGTTCGATGAGGCAGATCATGCGGCCCTCGATTGCGAGAATGCCGCGCGCATAGGCCTTCTCGACCTCGTTCGCGATATCCGGCGTCGGCTGGATATTCTCGGGGGTCACGGTCAGGATGTCGGAGACCGCATCGACCAGCAGGCCCACCACCTTCGGCCCGACCTGGGCGACGATGATGACGTGGCGCACCGTCGGCTCGGCCGGCTTCATGCCGAGGCGAAGCGACATGTCGACGATCGGCAGCACGACGCCGCGCAGGTTGATCACGCCCAGCACGTAGGAGGGCGCATGCGGCATCGGCGTCGCCTGGGTCCATCCGCGGATTTCCCTGACCGACATGATGTTCACGCAGAACTCCTGGTCGCCGATCCGAAAGGCGATCAGTTCGCGTCCGTGGGTGAGAGTCTTGACCGCATTCGTCATGGCTTAACCGGTGGCAGCAAGCGAGATGTCTTGTTTCAGGGACTGGCCGCGCGAGGCGGCGACGACCGCATCGACGTCCAGGATGAGGGCGACGCGCCCGTCACCGAGAATGGTGGCGGCGGCGATGCCCGGGACGTGGGTGTAGTTCGCCTCGAGGCTCTTGATGACGACCTGGCGCTGGCCCTGGATCGCATCGACCATCAGGGCGCGCTGGCCGCCGCCTTCCGATTCGACGAGGAGCGCGACGCCGTCCATCGGGTTGGCCTGCGTGTTGCGGAAGTTGAGGATCCGGCCGACATCCACCAGCGGGCAGAACGAGTTGCGGATCGAGATGAGCCGCTGCGAGGCGCCGAAGGAATGGATGGCGGAGGCTTCCGGCTGGAGCGTCTCGACGATGGCCGTCAGCGGCACGACGAGCGTCTGGCCGGCGACCGTGACAACCATGCCGTCGAGGACGGCGAGCGTCAACGGCAGGCTCATGGTGAAGACGGAGCCCTGCCCCGGCTTGGACGAGATCGAGATGCGGCCGCCCAGCGCCTGGATCGAGCGCTTGACGACGTCCATGCCGACGCCGCGGCCGGACAGGTCCGATACCTTGTCGGCGGTGGAGAAGCCGGCGTGGAAGATCAGGTTGTCGATCTCCTCGTCCGACAGGTTCGCATCGGCGGCGATCAGGTCGTTGTCGATGGCCTTCTGGCGCACCTTCTCGCGGTTGATGCCGGCGCCGTCGTCGGCAAGCTCGATGACGATGCGGCCCGAGCGGTGCTTTGCCGTGAGGCGGACGGTGCCTTCCGGGTTTTTGCCGAGGGCTTCGCGCTTCTCCGGCATTTCGAGGCCGTGGTCGACCGCGTTGCGGATCATGTGCGTCAGCGGCTCTGCGAGCTTGTCGATGACGGTCTTGTCGACTTCGGTGTTCTCACCTTCCGTGATGAGGCGGACCGATTTGCCGGTGATGTCGGCGATTTCGCGGACGGTGCGGGCCATGCGCTGGAAGACCGGCTTCACCGGCTGCGCGCGGATCGCCATCACCGAATCCTGAATCTCGCGGGTGAGCTGCTGCAGCTCCTCGAGGCCCATGTTGATGGAGGACGTGCCGTTCGTGTCGTTCTCGACGACGCTCTGCGAGAGCATCGCCTGGTTAATGACGAGCTCGCCGACGAGGTTGATCAGGCGGTCGACGCGATCGAGATCGACGCGGATCGTCTGGCCTGCAGCGGCGGCCTGGTTCGCCTGCGCGGCGCTGGCGGCCGAGGCGGCGGCAGCGGCCTTGGCGTTTTCCGCGGCGCGGCTTGCAACCTGTGCGACCTTGGTGGCGGTTTCGGCGGCGGCGACGGCAGCGGCGGCATCGCTTTCGATGACGGCCGGCTCATCGGCGGCAGCGGCGCCACCGTCGTCGAGCATGGAAAGGTCGAAGGGAACGGGCTGCATCGGCAGCTCCTCGTCACCGGTCGCCTCGCTGACCACGTCTTCCTCGATGGTCTGGATATCCAGGTCGCAGTCCCATTCGGCGAATTCGAAGACGGAGCGCACGCCGTCCTCGCCCTTCTCGGTCGTCACCGAGATCTTCCAGGAGAAATAGGCTTCCTCCGGGTTCATCTTGTCGAGCGTCGGCAGGGCGTCCATGTCGCAATAGACGCTCATCTCGCCGAGGCGGGAAACGTCGCGCAGCAGGAGGACGGCTTCGTTGCCCTTGGCGTAGAGGTCCTTCTTCGGCTTGAACGCGACCTGGACGGTCGGCACGTAATGGTCGGCCGGTTCCTCGTCGAAATCGCCGAAGGAGAAGGGGATCGGCTGGAAGCCTTCGTCGTTGACCGGCGGCTGCTCCACCACGGGCGCCGGCGCGGCGGCCTTGGGGGCAGCGGCAGGCTTCGGCGCGGGCTCGGCGGCGGCGGGCGCCTCGCCATGGGCCAGCGCTTCCAGCTCGCGGATCAGGGTACGGCTGCGCGCCTCGTCGACGCTTCCGCCGTCGCGCGCCGCATTGGTGAGGTCCGCCAGCACGTCGGCAGACTTCAGCATGACCTTCAGGACGTCCTGGGTCGGCTCCAGCTTGTTGGATCGAACGCAATCCAGTGTCGTCTCGAACACATGGGCGAAGGAGACGAGATCGTCGAGACCGAATGCACCGGCGCCGCCCTTGATCGAGTGGACGGCACGGAACACGGCATTGACCGTTTCGGGGTCGCGATCACCGTCGTTCAGCTTCAAGAGACCGGATTCCAGTTCCGCGAGCTGCTCCTCGCACTCCTGGAAGAAGATCTCTTTGATTTCGTTCATATCCATCGGGAGAATCCTGGATTTAGGCGGTTACGCGCTCGATTGCGTCGATCAGCTTGGTCGGATCGAAGGGCTTGACGATCCAGCCCGTCGCACCGGCCTGGCGGGCGCGGTTCTTCTTCTCGGCGTCGCTCTCGGTGGTGAGGACGAGGATCGGGATCGCCCGGTACTTTTCGTTGCGGCGCACGCCCTCGATGAAGCCGAAGCCGTCGAGGCGCGGCATGTTGATGTCGGTGACGATGACATCCGGGTTCGCGTTTTCCAGCACTTCCAGGCCCTCGATGCCGTCTTCGGCCTGGATGGTCTCGAAGCCCGCATTGTTGAGGGTGACCAGCAGCATGTTCCGGATCGTCCGGGAATCGTCCACGGTCAGGACTTTCTTCTTCATTGCCTAGCCTCCTGTGCCAGCAAGTGATCGATGTTCACGCCGATGAGTTGCAGCGTCTTGATGAAAGGGTCGGACACCTTGTTGAAGGTGAAGGGCTGCCTGTCCTCTTCCCAGCTTTTGGCGCCCGCCATTAGAACCTGGGCGCAGAGCGCACCCACCCGCTCGACCGCCGAAGCATCGATGACGAGCGGATTGCCCTTGAGGCTCATGAGCTGCGCGTGCAGGGCCGAGGCCTCGTTGAGATCGAGAACGGGGGCAAGGCTTAGACTTTTCTGAGCGGCTTTCTTGCTCGCCATTAGGGTGTTCCTTGTCTGCGTCTGTCCAAAATCGTCTTGGCCGCGGGCGGCTGGCTTCCGTCGGAAAGCCGGCTGCGCGCCGTCGAGAACCAGTGCCGGGGCCGCCTTTCGACCATCTCAGCCTCCAAAGCCGGCGGCGCGCACCGTCAGGAAATCGAGAGGAGAGGCCGGCGTCTCGATCCGCTCGGGCACGGCGCGCGCGGCGGGCCGGGCCGGGCGCGGATCGCGCTGGGCAAGGTGGAATTCCCGCACCGTGCGGCCGAGTTCGAGAATGACCGTCTGGAGATCGCCGCCCATCGCGCCGACGCGGCCGGCGTCCGTGGCATCGGCCTCCAGCGCGCGGCCGGTCCGGCCGATCTCGGCGGTAACGCCTTCCAGCCCCTCGGCATCGGCGGCGCTTTCGCGCGCGATGCCGGTGATGGCCTCGTTGATGCCCTCGACCTGGCGAACGATGTTACCGATCGCGTCCTGGGTGCGGTGAACATGCTCGACGCCGGCTTCCACCTGCGCCTTGGTGCCGGTGACGAGCTGCTTGATCTCGCGCGCCGCATCGGCCGAGCGCTGGGCGAGCGCGCGCACTTCCTGCGCGACGACCGCAAAGCCGCGGCCGCTGTCGCCGGCACGGGCGGCCTCGATGCCGGCATTGAGCGCGAGAAGGTTGGTCTGGAAGGCGATCTCGTCGATGACGCCGATGATCTGGCCGATCTTCTCCGCCGATGCCTCGATATCCGCCATGGCGGACATCGCTTCGCCGACGATGGAGCCGCTGAGCGCGACCGACTGCTGGGTCGAGGCGGCGGCGCCCTGCGCCTTGCGCGTTTCGCCGAGCGTGTTGCGCACGCGCTCGACGATGGCGCCGAGGGCGTTGGCGGTTTCGATGAGGTTGGCGGACTGCTCGGCGGAGCGGGCCGAGAGCGTACCCGCGCCGGAGGCGAGCGTCGCGACGAGCCGGTCGCTCTCGTTCGCATTGTCGGCGACGGCGGTGAGGCGCGTCTGGATTTCAGCGAGCGTGTCGTTCAGCGTCCCGGCAAGATCGCGCCAGGCTTCGGGCATCTCGCCGGTGACGCGGGCGGAGAAATCGAGCTGCGAAAGGCCGCGGATGGCATCGCCGAAGACGCGGTCGAGTTCGGCCTGGTCTTCCTTGCGTTGTTCGCCGAGCGCGCGGTTATGCGCGTGGCGCATCTGGTTGAAGCGCAGCGAGACGCCGATCTCCGCATCGACCATGGCCGTGCGCAGGAAGGCGGAGACGAGATCGGTCAGTTCCTTGCGGCGGGCCTTGCCGCCGGGCAGAATGGATTTCGGCCAGTATTCCTCGATGAGGCCGGTGACGACCGTCTCGACGACGACCGAATGGCCGGCAATGCGCCAGCGCGGGTCAAGGCCCATCTGGCTTTCGCTGTCGGCAAGGACCTTGACGCGTTCGGCATAGAGCCCGTCGAAGCGGGCGTCGGTCAGCACGCTCCAGTGGGAGCTCTGGAGGTCGTGCAGGCGGTCGATCTGGCGCTCGCTCTGGAAATGGCGGGCGGCATCGGGAAAGGTCTGGAAGCGCTGGAAGAGATCGCGAAGGGCCGTCTCGACATGCCGTTCGAGTGTCTGGCGATGGCGGCGGAGCAATTCGCCCTGGTCGGCCTCGACGCCGGCAAAGCGCAAACGGTCGCGCAGGCTGGCTGCCTGTCCCGTTCGTGCGTGTTCTGCCGGCATTTCCTGCACCAATCTGCTCCCAAACCATGATGCCCGGCCGCCTCGCGGCGGCCGCTGAATTCTTTCATGGACGAAGGCTGGCCGAGCCGTGCTCACGGAGCGGCGCCCTGCCGGCAAAGCGGCCTGCGGCACCACTCGACGATCCATGATCAAATTCGGTGAAACTCGAATACCGGCTCGGTTCCGGTACGGCGGTTCGGCGTCATGCCTGGGTGAGAAACGGCGAATTTCCCATTCCGACGTGTAGAGCCCATGTTTATGGTTAATTCCTTGCCTGAAGGTTAATGGTTCATAGTCCACTTCTGGCATCGCTAAAATTAACTCGACCCGACGTTGCACAAGCCACGGGCAAGCTCGCGCGCGTAGGACGGCCATGCACACTGACAATGTCGTCAGGAGGAACGGGCAATGATTGTTCTGGGACTGGGCGCCACCGCCATCGCTTCGGCAACGCTCGCGGCCATCTGTCTTCTCATCGGGATCGATGCGGGGCGCGCGCCGATAAGGGCACGGGTTTTCTAGCGCATCGCGCCGGAAGCCCCGTCACGCGCCCCCTTGCTTTCCCCCGCGCGCCTGCCACATTCTGGAAGGCGACGGAATGAGACCGTCAAAGGGAGCACATCATGGGCATTGAAAGCATTCTGGTATTCCTCATCGTCGGCGCGATCGCGGGCTGGCTTGCCGGCCTTATCGTCTCGGGCTTCGGTTTCGGGCTGATCGGCAACATCGTCGTCGGCATCGTCGGCGCGTTCATCGCCGGCTACCTCTTCCCCGCGCTGGGCATCAGCCTCGGCAGCGGCATCGTCGCCGCGATCATCCACTCCACGATCGGCGCGGTCATCCTGCTCGTGCTCATCAAGGTCATCAAGCGCGCCTGACAACGCAGCGGGCGCTGCCGCCTACCAGTTGAGGCCCCGCAGGGCGCGAATGCTGGAGGGCGGCAGCCTCGTGCTGCTCGAGGTGATGCCGTTTTCCTCGCAGACATAGACATTGCGCGGCATCCAACGGGATTTCGTGCTGCGCGGCACCTCGATGGCCTGCCGGCAATTCATGCCGTTGCTGTTGCTGTATTCCTCGGTGGCGTCGGACGGGACGACGCCGGGAAGGTCCTTGAAAGCCTGCGCGTGACCGGCGGCGGCGGGCAGCAGGACCGCGAGGAGGGCAAGGATCGCTGGTGTCTTCATCGTCTTTTCCGGCAGCGCGCCGGCCTTCCGCATTTCATAAAGAGGTACCGCAGGCGGGCAACATGCGCTATAGGCCAGCGGATATTCAGATAGCTTAGATGGGGTTTTTCATGGCAAGTGCAATCCGGTATCACGAAGGCGACATCCCCGCCGCCGACGCCGCCCGCTATACCGGCGCCATCGCCATCGACACCGAAACGCTCGGCCTCGTGCCGCGCCGCGACCGGCTCTGCGTCGTGCAGCTCTCGCCGGGCGACGGCACCGCCGACGTCATCCGCATCGCCGCCGGCCAGAAGGAGGCGCCGAACCTCACCGCCATGCTGGAGGATCCGGCCCGCCAGAAGATCTTCCACTACGGCCGCTTCGACATCGCCGTGCTGTTCCACACCTTCGGCGTCACCACCACGCCGGTCTTCTGCACCAAGATCGCCTCGCGCCTGACCCGGACCTATACCGACCGCCACGGTCTCAAGGACAATCTCAAGGAAATGCTCGAGGTCGACATTTCCAAGCAGCAGCAGTCCTCCGACTGGGCCGCCGAGACGCTCTCGCCCGCGCAGCTCGAATATGCCGCCTCGGACGTGCTGCATCTCCATGCGCTGCGCGACAAGCTCACCGCCCGCCTCTTGCGCGATGGCCGGGCCGAGCATGCGGATGCGTGCTTCGCCTTCCTGCCGACCCGCGCCAAGCTCGACCTGCTCGGCTGGGACGAGACCGACATCTTCGCCCATAGCTGAGCCCCTTCGTGGAGAGCGACAGGCCGCACCAGACCGGGCCGACGCTGGAGCCGCTGCGCCGGCTGATCCGCGGCCGGCTCGAAAGGCTCCCCTCCGGGCTTGCCGAATTCATCCTGTTCGGTCTCAAGCAGGCCTGGGCCTGCCTTTTCGCCGGGCTGATGCTCGGCCTCATCATCCTCACCAAGCTCGTCTGGCAGCCGGACTGGCCGATCCATCGCTACGACGCGCTGTTCGTGTCGGCGCTCGCGATCCAGGTCACCTTCCTCGCACTGAAGATGGAGACCGTCGAGGAAGCCAAGGTCATCCTGATCTATCACCTTGTCGGCACCGCCATGGAAATCTTCAAGGTCCATATGGGGTCCTGGGCCTATCCGGAGGAGGCGATCATCCGCCTTGGCGGCGTGCCGCTCTTTTCCGGCTTCATGTATGCCTCGGTCGGCAGCTATATGGCCCGCGCCATCCGCATCTTCGACATGCGCTTCACGCGCTATCCGCCGTTCTGGGCGACGGCGCTGCTGGCGGCCGCGATCTACGCCAATTTCTACCTGCACCACTTCCTCGCCGATATCCGCATCGCCCTCTTCGCCGCCACGGTGCTGCTCTTCGGGCGCGTGCGCATCTATTACACGGTGGAGGAAAAGCCGCGCTGGATGCCGCTCGTGGTTGCCGCCTTCTTCACCAGCATCTTCCTCTGGATTGCCGAGAACATCGGCACGGCGACGGGCGTCTGGCTCTATCCGGGCCAGCAGACATGGCACATGGTGCCCTTCACCAAGCTCGGCTCGTGGTATCTGCTGCTCTATGTCAGCTTCGTGCTCGTGACGATCGTCTGCCGGCCGGAGCCGCCGGATGCCGCGCCGGCCCGGGCGGGACAGGCTTAACGTCCAGTTAACGGCCTCGACGGTATTCTTCGGGCAAGACCGGAGGTTGCCATGTTGACACCCCTGCAGAGCGCGCAGTCCACCGCCGCCGTCTCGGCCATGCAGTCGATCGTCGAGACGATCGAGGATCGCCGCCGCGAGGAAGCGGAAAAGGCGAGCGGGCAGAAGAAGGACGAGATCCGCGCCCAGGCCGAGCTGCGCTCGGACGATACCGCACGCCAGGCCAATGCCCGCATCAACGAGCATTTCTTCGGCAGCAATGCCCGCGGCGGCGACACGCTCGCCAAGCTGATCTCCCGTTTCAGCGAGACGCTCGGCGTCAGCCAGCAGGACGGCGAGACCGCCCGTGCCTTCGCCCAGCGCCTCGCCGACAAGCTCACCCTCATCGACAGCGTCGGGCTTCCGGCCAAGGACAGCACGTCCGGCGTCACCCTGCTTTCGCTCGGCACGACCCTTTCCGCCGTAAAGCAGGCGATGAGCGGCGCCTCGGACGACGCGGCCGCGAACCTCGTCGCCCGCCTTGCCCTCGCGACCGGCGTGACGCAGGGCGAAGACGAGGCGGATGCCGATTTCCAGCAGCGCCTTTCCGCCATGCTCACGCGCCAGCGCGGCGAATTGCCGGCGGACGTGGCGACGCTCGAAAAGACCACCGGCCTTTCTGATCTCGGCCTCAGGGCAAGCGACCTCGTCGCGGCGATCCGCGATCCCTATGGGGCAGGCGCCCAGCGCGTGAAGGAAGCGCTGGCCGACAAGGCGGAGGCGGAAAAAGCGCTGACGCCGGAAATGCGCAAGGTGCTGGCGCGCCTCGAAGATACGGCGAAGCCGAAATCGCTGGAGGAACTGAGGCTCGACCGGAGCCGGCGCGACCCGACCCGCATCGAGGATGCGCAAACGCGCAAGGAGCGCGAGGAAACGATCGGCAAGCTCGAAGCCGGCGACAGGCTGGAGGACGTCCGGAAGCTTCAGGATGCCGTGGGCCGCACCCATGAGGACGCCGCAAAGGGCGAGACGGGCGACAAGACCTTCGGCGACGTGCTCGACACGATCCAGCTTCTGGCCGCAGGCGCCGAGGCGACGGCGATCGCCGTCAGGACGGCGGAGAAACCCCGCGACAATGCGGCATCCGGCACGGACAAGCCGGCCGAGACCAGCGGCGAGGCGGTGCGCAATCTCGATACGGCCGGCACCCGCGAGCAGCAGGAACGGGAAGAGGCGAGGAAGGATATCTTCGTGCTGCGCGTCGACGACAACGGGATCTACGACCTCATCACCCGCCAGCTCGTCGCCTGACGGCTACGGCTTGCTCCGCACGATGCCGAGCCGCGCCATGACCTCCGGCGGAATGCCGTAGCGGCGGATCGCGTCCTTCTGGCTGCGCAGGCCGCACATTTCGCGCTGGATGAAGAAGGCCCAGACCTTGTCGGCCGCGTCGTCGAGGAGGTCTTCGCGCTCCTGCCCGCCGCAACCGGCGGCCAGCCGCTCGGCAAGGAGAGCCAGCGCCTTCTCCACCTTCAGCCCATGCCGGCCGAGCGAATCCGCCCGCTCCGACATCAATTCGTATTCGAGGATATTGAGCCCCGTATCCTTTGTGAAGGAAGGGGCGAGCGCCTGCGGCGGGCGAACCGTCATCTCTCGTCTCCAGTCATCGACCTGAAGATGGAGCGGCCGGGGCCGGACCGCAAGGGCCTCAGACGGCGCGGGCGCGCACCTCGTCGAGGGTCCAGTCCACCAGCAGCTTTCCGTCGCGCCAGACCGGCTGCAACAGGTTCTGCCGGCCGGCGAGCTGGTCGATGCGCGCCGCTTCCGGGCCGAGATAGCCTTCGACCACCGCCTGTCGGCCGGCCTTGGAGGCCTTGACGTTCATGGTCGCCGGGCGCTTGTAGACGTCGTGCCAGGCGCCCTTGGTGTCCTGCCGGGCATTGGCCTTCATGGCGAAGGAATAGGTATCGCGATTGACGCGCTGGAGAAGCCCCGCGCCCATGCCGAAGGCGATGTTCTCCGCCGAGAAGCCGAAGGCCTCCAGCCGGCCGAGGATGAGGCCGATATCCGCCGGCGAGATGCCGTCGCCCTGGATAACGCGCACGCTGTTGTCGAGCACCTTGTAGCCCTTGGCGTTGAGATGCGTGCCGAAGGCATAGGCAAGCTGGCGCACCACCTGCACCGGGGTTTCCACCGGATCGCCGCTGTCGGGGCGCACGACGAGCGTGCCGCCGGCCGCCTGCACGCGATCCTTGAGCTGCTTGCCCCAGATCTCCGAAACGGCATTGTTGATGTCGTAGCTGTCCGACACGACGGCATAGAGACCCTTGGCGCCGAACCTGTCGATCATGTTGCCATAGGCTTCCGCCTCGCGGCCCTGCCCCCAGGAGGTCATGGTCGAGTGCTCGGAGGCCGGGATCGAGAAGCCGGCCATGTCTGCGCCGTAGTAGCGGCGGGCATAGAGCACGCCGGTCACCGTATCCGTGCCCATGAAATTGACGAGATGGGCGACGCCGCCGATGCCGGCCTGCTCGAAGCTCGTTGTGCCGCGTGCGCCGAAATCATGCAGGCGGAAGGGCAGCACCGCGGCCGGGTCGTCGCAGGTCCTTTCCAGGATGGGCTGGATGATCTGCTTCACCTTGCGCGAATTGGAGGCGACCGTGCTCGGATACCAAATGGCGCGCAGCAGCGCGGTCTCGATATAGGAGGTCAGCCAGAAGCAGGCCGGATCCGTGTTGACCACCTGCGCCACCGGCACCCCGCGGCGCACCAGCGTGCCCTCCGGCAGCGCCTCGATGAGGAGCGGCAGGTAGCCGCCGTGCTTGTGGACAATATGTTCCCAGCCTTCGCGGTTGAACGGCAGGCCATGGGCGGTGACGATCGCCTCCGCCTCATCGATGTCCGAAAGCGTCACGGGCTTCGACAGGTATTCCTTGAGGAACATCTGGAGGCCGAAGAACAGCACCTCGGCATGGTCGGAATGGCCGCGCGCCTCGACATAGGAGGAGATCGCCTGCGTTTGCGGCGGATATTGCAGGTAGTGGCTGAACTTGTAGCTGTCGGTATTGAGGATGAGGTTGGTGAGGTTCATCAGGGGTCTCCGCCGCATCCGCCGCCCGCCTCCGGCCAACAGTGCCGGGAAGATTTACGCGAGCCGAGCATAAGGGGCAAGGGCGCTGCGAAAGCAACCTCGCCGTTCTACTGCATCTGCGAAGTATTCATGGCCTGTTAGCATTTCGTTAACCATAAAATGCCAATGGTAGGAACCAAAGCGTTGTTCGGCGTTCCGGGTTTCCCGTCCCGCACAGTCAGCGGTCCAGTGCTCTGCCGGTTCATCCCGCCGCCCCCGCATGAATGCCCGGTTCGCCGGGCCGACAGCTTGTCACTTCGCAGCGTCGCGCATGATGCGCCATCCGACGGACGATGGAACATTGGCAGGCCCTTGCGATGGACGGCATCGGCAGGGCGAACAGGAGGCGGGCATGCTGCCGCATGTGGCACCGACGACCGGCACAGCGCAGTCCACCCCTGCCCTTCAGGCAGGCGGGACGGCCGATGCCGCCGTCAAGCCGCAGCTTTCCGCCGCCGCCCTTGCCAATCTGCGCGCCGAAGTGCTCCTGCGTCTTATCGAGACCATGCTGAAGCACATGCCGCCGGCCGGCGGGAACGATCCCGGCCGCGACCTTCTCGAAACGCTGCTCACCCTCCTGAAGTCCATGCCCGGCGGGGAAGGCGGCCGCAAGCTCGCCGACATCATCACAAGGCTGCCGCCGGAGCTGCGCCCGAGCGTGGAGAAGCTGATCGGCACCGTGCTTTCCGCCATGCCGACGCGCAGCCTCGTCGAGGTCGTGCGTAATCCGAACGGACCGGAAGCGCAGAAGCTCGCCAATCTCCTGACAACCAGCCTGCCGGCCGAGACGCTTGCCGGAGGCGCTGCCGAACGCCAGCAGAAACCGGTCGCGCTCACCGCCCAGCAGCTTGCCGCCGTCGCGCGCCACGACGGCACGCAGCAGGCCGGACAGACGCCCGGCGATGCCCGCGCGCTCCAGACCGTGCTGAAGCGCATCTTCGATCTCGACGGCAACAGCAGGCCCCGTGCCCTGCCCGTCGATACGGCCGAGGCCGACGAGCCGCTGCCCGTCCAGAACCGGGCTGCCGTTGCGACCGGTGGGCCGGCCCGCGCGGAACCCCGCCTGCCCGCCGCCAGAACCGGAGGACAGGAACCGCTGGAAGCCGCCGCCGCGACGCTCCGCCATCAAGGCAGCGCCGAAGAACTGGATGCGCCCGCCCTCATCGCGAAGCGCGCCGAGACGCCGGTGCGGTCGCAGATCGCCAATGCAGCCGGCCAGGCACTCGCGCGCGGCGTGCTGCAGGCCGTGACGCGGGACATGCCGCCGGAAATGCTGATGCAGGCCGTCGCGCATCTGATGGAAAATCTTTCGCCGGAAGAGGCGAGCTTCCTGCGCACGCTGCTCGAACGCCCCTTCGGGCCGGAGGTCGAGCAGGAGCTCGCCCAGATAGTCCGCGGTCAGGCGGAGGACAGCGCCCGGACAGGCGGTAAGGCGCAGCCGGAGACGACGCATTCGACACAGCCGCGCCCGGCAGGCGAACCCGACAAGCCGCTGCCCCTGCAGCAGGCGCGCGGGGCCGCCCCCGCCGTGGCGTTTGCCGACGCCACGCCGGAAAGGCTTGTGGCAACGCCGATGCTGCGCGAGGGCGTGCCGCTCGCCTTCGTGCCCTACCTGCCGGCCGAAGAGAATGTCGAATGGCCGGAACCGCGCGAGGCGGAGCAGGACGAGGCTGGCGAGGAAAACCAAGGCGAAGACGGCGGCGGCGAGGCGCAGGCGGAAGCGGAAGCGGAGGGCGACGCCCCGGGCGAAGAGCCCGAAAGCGCAGACATGGCGCGCCGTCGCGAGAAGACGGCGGAGATGGTCGGCGTTCTGGAGCCCGGCCTCGTCTTCTACCAGAAGCTCGGCGACTACTGGACCTGACAAATCTCCAAAGAAAAAGCCCGCGGGGATCGCTCCCCGCGGGCTCTTCATTTCGTAAGCGAAGGCTTACTCGGCGTTGTTGCGGTTCTTCAGAGCCGCGCCGAGGATGTCGCCGAGCGAAGCGCCCGAGTCGGACGAACCGAACTGTGCGACGGCTTCCTTCTCTTCGGCGATTTCCAGCGCCTTGATCGAAAGCTGGATCTTGCGATCCTTCTTCGAGAAGCTCAGGACGCGGGCGTCGACGGTCTGGCCGACCGAGAAACGCTCCGGACGCTGTTCGTCACGGTCACGCGACAGGTCGCCGCGACGGATGAACGCGGTGATGTCTTCGTGGTTGACGAGCTTCACTTCGATGCCGCCGTCGTTGACCGCGATGACTTCAGCCGAAACGACTGCGTTCTTGCGCAGGTCGCCGGAAGCAGCAGCTTCGCCGACCGAGTCACGGCCGAGCTGCTTGATGCCGAGCGAGATGCGCTCCTTGTCGACGTCCACATCCAGAACGACAGCCTTGACGACGTCGCCCTTGTTGAACTCTTCGATGACCTGCTCGCCCGGACGGTTCCAGTCGAGATCCGACAGGTGAACCATGCCGTCCACGTCGCCGTCGAGGCCAATGAACAGGCCGAATTCGGTCTTGTTCTTGACTTCGCCTTCGACTTCCGTGCCAGCCGGGTGGCTGTGCGCGAAGGCCTGCCACGGGTTCTCGAGGGTCTGCTTGAGACCGAGCGAGATGCGGCGCTTCGTCGGGTCGACTTCGAGAACGACAACGTCGACTTCCTGGCTCGTGGACAGGATCTTGCCGGGGTGTACGTTCTTCTTGGTCCAGGACATTTCGGAGATGTGGATCAGGCCTTCGATGCCCGGCTCCAGCTCGACGAATGCACCGTAGTCGGTGATGTTCGTGACGGTACCGGAGATCTTCTTGCCGACCGGGTACTTCGTACCGATGCCATCCCACGGATCCGACTCGAGCTGCTTCATGCCGAGCGAGATGCGGTGGGTTTCCTGGTTGATGCGGATGATCTGAACCTTGACCTGCTGGCCAATGGACAGGATTTCCGACGGATGGTTGACGCGGCGCCAGGCCATGTCGGTGACGTGCAGCAGGCCGTCGATGCCGCCGAGGTCGACGAACGCACCGTAATCGGTGATGTTCTTGACGACGCCGTCAACAACCTGGCCTTCTTCGAGGTTCTGGACGATTTCAGAACGCTGCTCGGCGCGCGACTCTTCCAGAACCGTGCGGCGCGAAACGACGATGTTGCCGCGGCGCTTGTCCATCTTGAGGATTTCGAAGGGCTGCGGGTTGTGCATGAGCGGCGTGACGTCGCGGATCGGACGGATGTCGACCTGCGAACGCGGCAGGAAGGCAACGGCGCCGTCGAGATCGACGGTGAAGCCACCCTTAACCTGGTTGAAGATGACGCCTTCGACGCGCTCGCCGGCTTCGAACTTGACTTCGAGCTTGGCCCAGCTTTCTTCGCGGCGAGCCTTTTCGCGCGAGAGAACAGCTTCACCAAGCGCGTTTTCGATGCGCTCGACGTAGACTTCGACTTCGTCGCCGACCTTCAGCGTGCCGTCCTTGGACTTGGCGCCGAATTCCTTCAGCGGAACGCGACCTTCAACCTTGAGGCCGACGTCGACGATGGCGACGTCCTTTTCGATCGCGGTAACGATGCCCTTGGCGACATAGCCTTCGGCGAGATCGTTAGCGGCGAAGGATTCCTGCAGAAGGGCTGCGAAATCTTCGCGCGTGGGGTTTGCTTGAGACATTGAAACTCCTGATGTGCCAAAGGCACGGGCGCCGGGGGTTAGCGTTGGTGATGAACGAGGCGCTATCCGCTACCCTTGGGCAGCAAATCCGGCGCGGGGACAGGCTTCGCTCTATTGCTTAAGCGCGGCGTCGATGAACGACTTTGCCGCGGAAAACGCCGCCTCTATACTCATTTCCGAGGTATCGAGCAAGTGCGCATCGTCAGCGGGCTTCAGCGGACTGTCCGCCCGGCCCATGTCGCGCTCGTCACGGCGGCGGATATCCTCAAGGATCGTCCCGTAATCGGCCACCCCGCCGCCAGCGACGATCTCGTCGTAGCGGCGCTTCGCGCGCACCTCAGCCGAAGCCGTAACATAGAGTTTCACCGGCGCATCCGGGCAGACGACCGTGCCGATATCGCGCCCGTCGAGCACCGTGCCCGGCTCGCGGGCGGCAAAACCCTGCTGCGCCTCGACCAGCGCCCGGCGCACCGAGGGCATGACCGCAATCTTCGAGGCCGCCTCGCCGATGGCATGGGCCGACAGCACGGAGCGATCGAGCCCACCGAGGTCGAGGTTTTTCGCCACATCGGCCGCCACCGCCTCGTCATCGAGCGGCAGGCCACGATCCAGCAGGGCCTTCGCCGTCGCACGATAGGTCAGCCCCGTATCGAGGTGATGGAAGCCATACTCCTCCGCGATGCGGCGGGAGAGCGTGCCCTTGCCGGCGGCGGCGGGACCGTCGATGGCGATGGTGAAGGTCATCAGGCGGCCTTCGTATCGTGAAGCTCGATCTTCGCGCCGAGGCCGGTCATCAGGTCCATGAATTCCGGGAAGCTCGTCGCGATCATCGTTGCATCGTCGACCGTGACAGGGTTTTCCGAGACGAGACCCATGACGAGGAAGCTCATGGCGATGCGATGGTCGAGGTAGGTGGCGACGGCAGCGCCAGAGGCATTGCCAAGACCCTTGCCATCCGGGCGGCCGCGCACGACGAGCGAGGCTTCGCCCTCGTCGCAATCGACGCCGTTGAGCTTGAGGCCATCGGCGACGGCCGAAAGGCGGTCGCTTTCCTTGACGCGCAGTTCATCGAGACCGTTCATGACGGTCGTACCTTCGGCGAAGGCGGCCGCAACGGCGAGAACAGGATATTCGTCGATCATCGACGGCGCGCGATCTTCCGGCACCGTGACGCCCTTCAGCGCCGAGGAGCGCACGCGCAGGTCCGCCATGTCCTCGCCGCCGGCAAGGCGCGCATTCAGGATCTCGATGTCAGCGCCCATTTCCTGCAGTGTCAGGATGAGGCCGGTGCGGGTCGGGTTCATCAGCACGTTGAGAATGGTCACGTCGGAGCCCGGTACGAGCAGCGCCGCCACCAGCGGGAAGGCCGTCGAGGACGGGTCGCCCGGGACGTCGATGACCTGGCCCGTCAGCTTGCCGCGGCCTTCGAGCCGGATGGTGCGAACGCCGTCGGCATCGGTATCGACCGTCAGGTTCGCACCAAAACCCTGCAGCATCTTCTCGGTGTGGTCGCGCGTCATGATCGGCTCGATGACGGTCGTGATGCCGGGCGTGTTGAGGCCGGCGAGCAGCACGGCGGACTTCACCTGGGCTGAGGCCATCGGCACGCGATAGGTGATCGGCGTCGGCGTTTTTGGCCCGCGCAGCGTCACCGGCAGGCGATCACCTTCTGCAGAGGTGACCTGCACGCCCATTTCGCGCAGCGGGTTTAGCACGCGGCCCATCGGGCGCTTGGTCAGCGAGGCATCGCCGATGAAGGTGGAATCGAAATCGTAGACGCCGACGAGACCCATGGTGAGGCGGCAGCCGGTGCCGGCATTGCCGAAATCGAGCGGCGCCTGCGGTGCCAGCAGCGCGCCGTTGCCGACGCCGTTGATGATCCAGGTGTCGCCTTCCTTGCGGATCCTGGCGCCCATGACCTGCATGGCCTTGCCCGTATTGATGACGTCCTCGCCTTCGAGCAGGCCCGTAATGCGCGTCTCGCCGCTGGCAAGGCCGCCGAACATGAAGGAACGGTGCGAAATCGACTTGTCGCCGGGAATGCGGACGGTTCCGGAAAGGCCGGAGGATTTGCGGGCGGTTGCGGGCCGTGCGACAGCGCCGTGCGACATGGGCGTCTTCCTTGTAGTTCCACGGTTCCCCGGCGGGATCGCCCGGGAAAGTGCGGGCTTGCTATCACAAACGATTTAAAGCGTCATCATCCTGCCCGAAAACATTCGGCAGAAAGGCCGTCGCCGGGTCCCGCGAAGTTTGGCTTTGACAGGATAGCCCAAGACGATTAAGGGGACCGGCTAATCATTTTCCCCTTCAACACGCCGGAAACACCGGCCCCGCCGACAAACGAACGGCACCTGAGAGGCTTTGACAGTGGCAAAACCGGAACTCGGCACCAAGCGCATCGACCCGGAAACGGGCAAGAAGTTCTACGACCTGAACCGCGACCCGATCGTTTCGCCCTACACGGGCAAGACCTATCCGCTCTCCTTCTTCGAAGAGACCTCGGCTGCTGCCGTCCTCGAAAAGGAAGAGGAAGAGGATACCAACGAAGTCGATACCGAGAACACGGAAGTCGAACTCGTCTCGCTCGAGGATGCCGACGAGGATGCATCCGGCGGCGATGACCTGCCGGATCTCGGCGATGACGACGTCGAAATCGACGGCGACGACGACGACACGTTCCTGGAACAGGACGAAGACGACGACGATGACGACATGAGCGACCTCATCGGCGTCACGGGCGACGAAGACGAAGCTTAAGACCTTGATAATCCGGCCGGTTTCAAAAAAAACGGCCGGATTTCATTTTTCGGCTTGCCATCTCCGAAACCCGGAAGTAATAAGCCGCACACCGGACGGCAACGCCGCTTCGGTTCCCGGAAACCGGCTCTGCCGGACCCGTTATGGGGCTATAGCTCAGCTGGGAGAGCGCTTGCATGGCATGCAAGAGGTCAGCGGTTCGATCCCGCTTAGCTCCACCAAACCTTCCCGCACAATGATCTTTCTACAGCGCTACACAACCGCTGCCGTATTCCGTCCTAGAACTTTACCCCGATGCTCACGCCGGCGTGGGTGATGCCGTCGTTGGGGCCGTCGCAGAGGTTGGCGTGGGACGAGTGGTCGACGGTCGCCATCAGGTTGACGTTGTCGGTGACGCGCATGCCGAGCGCGGCGTGCTCGCGAAAGAGGAGGCGGCAGCCGAGGAGCGGGCCGGTTCCGCTGTCGAGGTTGCCGTTATGCACCGTGCCGCCCGCGCCGACCTCGGCGAAGAAGGTCTCGGTGATCGGCACGTGCCAGTTGAGGCCGAGATAGGCCTGGTCCGTCGCGTCCGCGCCACCCGACACGCCGACCTGGACGCGCGGTTCGAGCAGGGCCTTGGCAAGACCGGTCTCGGACGAGTGGAAAGGCGCGAAGTAGATTTCGGCGGAGCCGACGGCACCCTTGTCGTGATCGCCCTTCACGACCCCGCTCACGCCGAGGCGGACCTCATCGACAAGGTCGCCTGCCATGGTGGGCTGGATGCCGAGGCCGGCGAAGGCCAGCACGAGCGCGGTTGCCGGAACATTTTTCATAGTGCCCCCCGAATCATCGGCAAAAGTCTCGCCGTGACTGTCGCGATTGTACAGCCAGAAACGGATCGGATGTCGAAGGGCCCGAAAATGTCCTCGCCGGCCCTATGGCTGCTCGCGCATGCCGGGCGTCGCCTCACGCTGGTCGGCATCCTCCAGGTCGGTCTTTACGATGAAGGTGTCGTTGTGCTGGCGGGCGGCTTCGCGAAGCGCTGCGAGATTCGGCTCGTCGTCGCCGCCGATCTCGCCGTCGCCATGGTCGATTTCATGCTCCGCCTGCAGCCAATGGTCGTCCGGCTTGCCTTCGGGCGAGCCTTCCTGCTGCCAGAGTTCGTAGGCGCGTCTGCGGATGCGGTCTTCCCGGTTCTCGGTCATGGATGTGCTCCCTTTTATTCGCGTCGAATAAACGGATGAGCCGGCCTGAAAGTTCCCGTCTTGCGCAATTCAGGAACCGCGAATAAGCATGGCGTGCTACGCGTTTCAGGGGAAAATACCGGGCTTGTCGGGGGACTTCATGAGCTTTACGGAAACGACGACCACCTCCTGGTTTTCCAGGCTGAAGGGGGCGCTGATCAAGATACTGGTCGGCTTCATCCTGCTTGTCGCCTGCATCTGGCTTCTCTTCTGGAACGAGGGTCGCTCGGTGAAGACTTACCGGGCCCTCGTCGAAGGCGCCGGGCTCGTGGTTTCCCTCGACAATGGCAGCGTCGATCCGGCCAATGACGGCAGGCTCGTGCATATTTCCGGGCCGGTGAAGCCGGTCGGCGTGCCGCAGGACGATATGCTCGGCATCTCCGCCGAGGGCGCGGCCGGCCTCGAGCGCATCGTCGAGATGTATCAATGGGCCGAGAGCTCGCAGTCCGAGACACGCAAGCAGCTCGGCGGCAGCGAGGAAACCGTCACCACCTATTCCTACCGCAAGGAATGGAGCCGCGACGAGATCAGCTCCGGCAGCTTCCGCCAGCCGGGCCACGACAATCCGCGGAAGCCGGTCGCGGATGCGCGCTTCTCCGTTCCCTCGGCGACGATCGGCGCCTTCAGCATCGAGGGCCGTGCGGTCGCCCGCCTCGGCGAGGAGCGCACCGTGCCGCTCGGCGCGGCCGAGGCGAGCCGGCTCGGCGAGGCCGTTTCTATCGGCAAGCCCGTCTCGGTGGTGGCCGGCGCGGCCGTCTTCTCGCTCAACCCGCAGGACCCGCAGATCGGCGATATCCGCATCCGCTTCGAACGCTCGGATATTTCCGAGGCGAGCTTCGTCGGTGCGCAGCACGGAACCGGCCTCGTTCCCTACAAGACGACGAACGGGCGCGAGCTCTTCCTCAGCGAGGCCGGTATTTCCGACGCGGCCGCCATGTTCGACGCGGCGCAGAGCGAAAACACGATCATCACCTGGGCGGTGCGCATCGGCGGGCTGGTCGGGCTCCTCGTCGGCTTCGCCTTCATCCTCTCCATCTTCGGCGTGATCGCCGACATCGTACCCTTCGTCGGTTCCATCGTGCGCTTCGGCACCACGGCGATCGCGCTCATCCTCACCCTGCTCGTCGGGCCTGCGGTCATCGCCATCGCGTGGATCGCCTATCGGCCGCTCGTCGCCATCGCGGTTCTTGCCGCCGGCATTGCGCTTGCCGCCGGCATCCTCTATCTGCGGCGCGGCAAGGGGGCGGCTGCGGCAACCGCGCCCGCGTGAGAGGATGAGCAGGATGGGCGTGACGTGACCTTCTACATTTCGAAGATCTTCTGGCTTCTCGCCCAGCCGCTTTCCCTCACCTTCACGCTGCTCGTCATCGGCCTTGCCGCGGGCCGGCTGGGCTGGCGACGCATCGGGACGCTGGCGGGGACGATGGCCGCGCTCGTCCTTTTCGTGACGCTCTTCACCTCGACCGGTTCGGTGCTCCTTCAGGTGCTGGAAGACCGCATTCCGCGCGCCGAACTTGCCAGCGAGGGGCCTTCCTGCATCATCACGCTCGGCGGCGGGTTCGAATCGGAGATCATTGCGGCGCGCGGCGGCTTCGAGATGACGCAGGCCGGCGACCGCTTCGTCGAAACGCTGCGGCTGGCGCGGGAATTTCCCGAAGCGCACATCCTGATTTCCGGCGGCGACGGATCGTTCAGCGGGGCCTATGAGGGTGACGCCGTGGTCGGCACGCGCTTCTTCGAGGCATTCGGCGTGCCGGCGACACGGCTGATCCGCGAGGAAGATTCCCGCGACACGTTCGAGAACGCCGCCAATACCGAGGCACTGCTTGCCGCAAACAATCTCGAGAACTGCCTGCTGGTGACGTCAGCCTTCCACATGCCGCGGTCGGTCGGCCTCTTCCGCAAGCTCGGCCTTGCCGTGCAGCCCTGGCCAACGGATTACCGCACGACCGGGCGGGCGAGCCTCGGGCTCGATTTCTCCCAGCCATCGGCCAACAGCCAGCTCATGACGACGGCGCTGCGCGAATGGACGGGACTGCTCTTCTATTACCTCGCGGGCCGCACGCATACGCTGCTTCCGCAATAGGTCACTTCTTCGAGATCGTCTCGAAGCGGGTGTTCCGCACGCGGATGGTCATGATGCAATACTCGTCGTCGCTCCGGCCGCAGCTTGCCGCATTGGCCTTGAGCTCCAGCACCATGTTGCCGAAGCGCTTCTTCATCTCGTAGCCGTAGAGATCGGCCGTGGCGGCGAGGAAATAGCCGCCCTCGGCCACGCGGATATAGAATTCGTGCGGGCAGCCGACATTGCCGCACAGGCCGCCCGGCACGCCGTCGCAGTTGACGGCCCCGAGATTGAAGATCGCATCCGTCTGCCGGTCGTTGTTGAAATCGACGCTCTCGGCGAAGTCCTCGCCATAGACGGCCGTCTTGCAGCGCTTGGCGACTTCCGCCTGTACGGCGGCCATGGCATCCGGCACGATCTCGGCCGCGCGAACGGGCGTGGCGGCCGCGACGAGCGCGGCGCAGAGGAGCGCGAGGAAACTCATGCGGATGGCCATCTCTCAAACCTTTCCATGGCGGGCGATTCGGTCATTATGCGGCCGGGTGCGGCATGCGGTGTGATTCTGCCGCGCGCACCTTTGCAGTCGGCGATTCCGGACGCACCTTGCCGGAACAGCTTTAGGCAGCAAAGCTGTCGCGAGGCTTGGCCTGCTGGGGGTCCGGCGAATAAGGGGGAAGACGTGACGATCCTTGAACTGCTCGATTATACGGGCGTTGCCGTCTTCGCCGCGACGGGCGCGCTTTCGGCCTCGCGCAAGCAGCTCGACATCATCGGCTTCCTGTTCCTCGCCGCCGCGACCGGCATCGGCGGCGGCACGTTCCGCGACGTCATCCTCGGGATACCCGTCTTCTGGGTGGTGAACCCGACCTATCTCATCGTCTGCGTGACGGTGGCGCTGGTCGTCTTCGTGCTGGCGCACCGCATCGAGTCGCGCTACCGGCTGCTGCTCTGGCTCGATGCCATGGGCGTCTCGGCCTATTGCGTGATGGGCGCGGCGAAGGGCTATGCAGCCACCGGCTCGCCGACCGTCGCCATCACCACCGGCGTGCTGACGGCAAGCTTCGGCGGCATCATCCGCGATCTCCTGGCGAACGAGCCCTCGGTGCTGCTGCGGCCGGAGGTCTACATCACGGCAGCGCTGATCGGCGCCGCGGCCTTCACGGGGGCCACCGTCGCGGGGGCGCCGCTGTGGGTCGCCTCGGCGATCGGCATGGGCGCCGCCTTCATCGTTCGCGGCGGGGCCCTGCGCTTCGGCTGGCGCTTTCCGGTCTACAAGCCCCGGCCGGGGCGGCATCCGGACGATGTCATGTGAGAAGGATCAGGCCTTGCGCGGGCGCAGGCGGATGATCACGTCGACATGCGCGATCTCCATGCCCTCGGGCGGCTCCGGCAGGTTGCCGATCTCGATATTGCTCACCGGGATGTCGAGGACGTGGTTCTCGCCCTCCACGAAGAAATGGTGATGATCCGAGACATTGGTGTCGAAATAGGTCTTCGCGCTTTCCACCGCCAGGACGCGGATGAGGCCGGCCTCGGTGAACTGGTGCAGCGTGTTGTAGACCGTCGCCAGCGAGACCGGAACGCCGGCCGTGACGGCTTCCTCGTGCAGTTCCTCCACCGTCAGGTGGCGGTCGCCCTTGGCGAACAGGAGGTCGGCAAGGGCCACGCGCTGGCGCGTCGGGCGCAGGCCGGAATGGCGCAGGCGCTCTTCGATGGGCAACTCGTGTGCATGCGTCATGGGCGAGCGATCCGCTTGTCTGGCCTTGAACAACAATCTTGAGCTTTCGATATAACTTTAGCGCTGCCGGGATTCAATAGGATTGCAACGCCCAATGGGCCAGGATTGCAGCGCCCGATGGGCGCGCAACATGCGGAAAACCGGGGCCTTGGCCCCGCCCAAGGCAATTTGCGCTGGCTGTCACCGCACGCATCATGTATGCGGACTGCTGAATTAACGTCTCGCCCAAAACGGGTGCGGCGACAAAACGGGAGGGATCGGGCGCTTTAAATTCCGCCTCGCCTCCTCTAAATCTAGCGCTGAACAAGCGTGTACAAGACCGGGGATGAGACATTCGATGACGACCAGGCAATCCAGCTACAACTATGAGGAAATCCTGTCCTGCGGCCGCGGCGAGCTTTTCGGCCCCGGCAACGCGCAGCTTCCTCTGCCGCCGATGCTGATGGTCCACCGCATCACCGACATTTCCGAGACGGGCGGCGCCTTCGACAAGGGCTATATCCGCGCCGAATACGACGTGAAGCCCGACGACTGGTACTTCCCCTGTCATTTCCAGGGCAACCCGATCATGCCCGGCTGCCTCGGCCTCGACGGCATGTGGCAGCTCACCGGCTTCTTCCTCGGCTGGCTCGGCGAGCCCGGCCGCGGCATGGCGCTCTCCACCGGCGAGGTGAAGTTCAAGGGCATGGTCCGGCCGGACACCAAGCTTCTGGAATACGGCATCGACTTCAAGCGCGTCATGCGCGGCCGCCTCGTGCTCGGCACGGCGGACGGCTGGCTGAAGGCCGATGGCGAGACCATCTATCAGGCAACCGACCTGCGCGTCGGCCTGTCGAAGGACAAGGAAGCCTGAGGCGGACAGCCTTTTGGGGGCGGTGCGCCGCCCCCGCCACGAGACGTTCAAGAAAAGGTCAGGAATATGAGACGGGTAGTTGTCACGGGTCTGGGGATCGTATCCTCCATCGGGAACAATGCTGACGAAGTGACGGCATCGCTGCGCGATGCACGCTCGGGCATCAGCTTCAGCCAGGACTTCGCTGACCACGGCTTCAAGTGCCAGGTCTGGGGTTCGCCGAACATCGACACAACCGACCTCGTCGACCGCCGCGCGGCCCGCTTCCTCTCACAGGGCGGTGCGTGGAACCACGTCGCGATGAAGCAGGCGATCGCCGATTCCGGCCTCGAAGAGTCCGAATACTCGGCCAATCCGCGCGCCGGCATCATCATGGGTTCGGGCGGTCCGTCCACCCGCACGCTGATCGAGGCGGCCGACATCACCATCAAGAACAATTCGCCCAAGCGCATCGGCCCGTTCGCCGTGCCGAAGGCGATGTCCTCGACGGCTTCGGCGACGCTCGCCACCTGGTTCAAGATCCACGGCGTCAACTATTCCATCTCGTCGGCCTGCTCGACCTCGGCGCACTGCATCGGCAATGCCGCCGAGATGATCCAGTGGGGCAAGCAGGACATCATGTTCGCCGGCGGCCACGAGGACCTCGACTGGACCATGTCGAACCTCTTCGACGCCATGGGCGCCATGTCCTCCAAGTACAACGACACGCCGTCCACCGCCTCGCGCGCCTATGACATCAGCCGAGACGGCTTCGTCATCGCCGGCGGCGCGGGCGTCCTCGTCCTCGAGGAACTGGAGCACGCCAAGGCCCGCGGCGCGAAGATCTATGCCGAGATCGTCGGCTACGGCGCGACCTCCGACGGCTACGACATGGTGGCCCCGTCAGGCGAAGGCGCAATGCGCTGCATGCGCCAGGCGCTTGCCACCGTGAAGGGCGATGTCGACTACATCAACACGCACGGCACCTCGACGCCCGTCGGCGACTCGAAGGAAATCGGCGCGATCCGCGAAGTCTTCGGCGACAAAATCCCGCACATCCAGTCGACCAAGTCGCTGACCGGCCATTCGCTCGGCGCTGCCGGCGTGCAGGAATCGATCTACGGCCTCCTGATGATGCAGGCCGGCTTTATCGGCGAAAGCGCGCATATCACCGAACTGGACCCGGAATTCGAAGGCGTTCCGATCGTGCGCAAGCGCATCGACAATGCCAAGATCGACACGGTTCTTTCCAACTCCTTCGGCTTCGGCGGCACGAACGCCACGCTGGTCTTCCAGCGTCACAACGGATGACACGCATGACGGGGATCATGAACGGCAAGCGCGGCCTCATCATGGGGGTCGCGAACAATCACTCCATCGCGTGGGGGATCGCGCAGAAACTGGCCGGCGCCGGCGCCGAACTCGCCTTCACCTACCAGGGTGAAGCGCTCGGCAAGCGCGTCAAGCCGCTCGCCGCCGAACTCGGTTCGGACTTCGTCATTCCCTGCGACGTCGAGGATATCGCCTCGGTGGACGCGACGATCGACGCGATCCGGGAAAAGTGGGGCAAGCTCGATTTCGTCGTGCACGCCATCGGCTTCTCCGACAAGAACGAGCTGAAGGGTCTTTACGCCGACACTTCGCGCGACAACTTCTCGCGCACCATGGTCATCTCCTGCTTCTCCTTCACGGAGATCGCCAAGCGCGCGGCGGACCTGATGACGGACGGCGGCGCGATGCTGACGCTGACCTATGGCGGCTCGGTGCGCGTCATGCCGAACTACAACGTCATGGGCGTCGCCAAGGCCGCACTGGAAGCCTCCGTGCGCTACCTTGCCGGCGACTACGGTCCGCAGGGCATCCGCGTCAACGCGATCTCGGCAGGCCCGATCCGCACGCTGGCCGGCGCCGGCATTTCGGACGCCCGCGCCATGCTCTCCTGGCAGCAGAAGAACGCCCCGCTCCGCCGCACCGTCACCATCGAGGATGTCGGCAATTCGGCGCTTTACCTGCTCTCGGACATGTCGAGCGGCGTTACCGGCGAAATCCACTATGTGGATGCCGGCTACAACATCACCTCCATGCCGACGCTGGAGCGGCTGGCGAAAGCGGACAGCGAATAAGACACACACGGCGCGAAGATCTCCTTCGCGCCGTTTTTCTTTGTGCTCAGTCGAACACGACCGGCACGAGCGACAGCACCAGCAGCAGCGCCATGGCTCTGTTGAACAGTCTCAGGCTGCGCTCCCCTGTCATGAAGCGCCCCGCACCGACGCCGATGCCGGCCCAGGCCAGTGTGCTCACCAGCGTCGCGCCGCCGAAGATGACGGCGAAAGCGGATGGGATCGCAAAGTCCCCGGCAACGCCTCCGCCATAAGTCACGACGGCGCCAGCGACCATCACCCAGAGCTTCGGATTGACGAGCTGCAGCAACGCGCCTTCGACGAAGGTGAACGGTCGCTGCCGGCTGCTCCCGGACGAGAGACCGACCGGAGCGGTCGCGATGCGCCAGGCGAGCCAGAGCAGATAGGCGATGCCGATCCATTTCAGCGCCAGATGCACGCGCGGGTTCGAGACAACCGCGCCGCCTGCCGCCGCCACAGTGAAGATGATGACCGCCACGCCGATGCCCATGCCTATTGCGACCGGGAGGGTGCGACGGAAGCCGTAGTTGGCGCCCGATGCCGTCACCATCGTATTGTTCGGCCCCGGCGTCCCCGCCATGGCGAAGGCAAAGCCAGATGCCGCCATTATCCAAGCCCAGTCCATCCTGCTCTCCTCACCCAGATATCGGCAGCCTATGCCGCCCCGTGCGCAACGGGGTTGCGAAGATGCCAGCAATGGAGAAGAATTTGGCATTCCATGCCGCTGGATGGCTTGAACGTTTGTGAGGATTTCAATGCAGCTCGACGATATCGACCGCCGTATCCTGCGCGAGCTGCAACAGGATGGCCGCCTGCAGAATGTCGAGCTCGCAAGGCGGGTCGGCCTGTCGCCCTCCCCTTGCCTTCGAAGAGTGAAGCTATTGGAGGAAGCCGGCATCATCGACCGCTATATCGCGGTGGTGGATCAGGCCAAGGTGGGGCTGCAGCTTTCCATGTTCGCGCGCATCTCCCTGACGGCGCAGGATGCCGAGACCATCGACCATTTCATCGCCGCCATGAAGCGGCTGCCGGAGGTAGTGGAGTGCTATATCATGCTCGGCGAGAGCGACGCGCTGCTGCGCGTCGTCGTCTCGGATCTGGAAGACTATCGCCGCTTCCAGTCGACGCATCTCACCCGCAGGAACGGCATCCAGACCGTCAAGACGGATGTGCCGAGCGAAACGGTCAAGCAGAGCTTCGCGCTGCCTTTGTAGGGCTCAGCGCTTGCCCCACAGCACCTTGAAGCGGGCGTTGCGGCAAAGCTCGCCGCTTTCCTTGAAAGCTTCCTTCAGCACCGGCTCATAGGGCAGGCCGCGATTGGCCACCATCAGCAGGCGACCACCGATCTTCAGCGACTTCGCCGCCATGCGGATCATGCCAGCGCCGAGCGAATGGTCGGCGGCATGGCCTTCGTGGAAGGGCGGGTTCATGACGATGAGATCGTAGTGGTCGCGCGGCGTTTCCGCCGTCAAGTCGAACCAGTAGAAGCGCGCCGGGATGTTCGGGCAGTTCTCCGCCATGTTCTCCTTGGCGGCTTCCAGCGCCTCGTAATGCGCCTCGAAAACGTCGATGCCCTTCGCGTGCGGCGCGCGGCCGCCGAGCATGACGGAGAGATAGCCCCAGCCCGCGCCGAAATCGGCGGCGTGGCCGTTGAAATCCTCCGGGATGCGCGTGGCGAGCAGTTCGGAGCCGTCGTCGATACGGTCATGCGAGAACATGCCGGGCGCCGCGGTGAAGCGGCCAGCGATGCGCACCGGCTTGGCCGCGAGCTTGGAGATTGCCTCCGCCGGATCTTCCGGCCGGGCAAACCAGATGGCGAGGCCGTGGTATTTCGGCATGGAGTCACCCGTCAGGCCGAGCTGGTCGAGACGCTTGCGCATGGACTGCACGCCGTCTTCCTTGCCGCCGGCAACGACGATCAGGCCGCCCGTGCGCACGCGGCGCAGGGCTTCGGCGATGCGGTTTTCGTTCTCGCCCTTGTGCTTGGTCATCAGGATGAGCGCGCCGTCGAAATCCTCGCCCTCGATGACGGGCTTGACCGGTGCGCGCACGGCTTCCAGCCCGCGATAGAGCGAGCGCAGCGGCTGCACCGCCTCCAGAGACGCACCGAAGCCTTCCGGCGGGCGCTGGCCGGCTTCCGCGCCGAGGAAGAGGTAGCGTTCCCCCTCACCCGGCAGGCCGAGCGTGCCGGAGGCGAAGGGATGGAACAGGGTTTTCAGGGCGTCGCGGGTCATGGTCGGCTTTCGGCGGATGAGTGGTCTATGAAAAGAAAAGGGGCGCGGAACGTGCCGCTCCGCGCCCCCTTCATGCATTGTTGTCCGATTACTCGGCGGCTTCGCCGTCGCCCTTCTTGTCGGCGGCGATTTCCTTGCCGGTCGCCTGGTCGACGACCTTCATGGAGAGGCGAACCTTGCCGCGCTCGTCGAAGCCCATCAGCTTGACCCAGACCTTGTCGCCTTCCTTGACGACGTCGGAGGTCTTGGCAACGCGCTCCTGAGCGAGCTGCGAGATGTGCACGAGGCCGTCGCGCGGGCCGAAGAAGTTGACGAAAGCGCCGAAGTCGGCGGTCTTCACGACCGTGCCTTCGTAGATCATGCCGACTTCCGGTTCCGCGACGATGGAGTGGATCCACTTGCGGGCCGCTTCGATCTCCTTGCCGGACGAGGACGCGATCTTGATCGTGCCGTCGTCTTCGATGTTGATCTTGGCGCCGGTCTTTTCGACGATTTCGCGGATGACCTTGCCGCCCGTGCCGATGACTTCACGGATCTTGTCGACCGGGATGTTCATGACTTCGATGCGCGGTGCGAATTCGCCGAGCTGGCTGCGGCCTTCGGAGATGGCGTGGGCCATTTCGCCGAGGATGTGCTTGCGGCCGCCCTGCGCCTGGCTGAGCGCGACCTTCATGATCTCTTCGGTGATACCGGCGATCTTGATGTCCATCTGCAGCGAGGTGATGCCGTCGGCGGTGCCGGCGACCTTGAAGTCCATGTCGCCGAGGTGGTCTTCGTCGCCCAGGATGTCGGAGAGAACCGCATAGCGGTCGCCTTCAAGGATGAGGCCCATGGCGATACCGGCAACCGGCTTTGCCAGCGGAACGCCGGCGTCCATCAGAGCGAGCGAGGTGCCGCAGACGGTGGCCATCGAGGACGAGCCATTCGACTCGGTGATCTCGGAGACGACTCGCAGCGTGTAGGGGAACTGTTCCGCCGTCGGCAGCATCGGGCGGATAGCGCGCCAGGCGAGCTTGCCGTGGCCGATTTCGCGGCGGCCCGGGGAGCCCATGCGGCCCGTTTCACCGACCGAGTAGGGCGGGAAGTTGTAGTGCAGCAGGAAGCGTTCCTTGTACATGCCGGTCAGGCTGTCGACATACTGCTCGTCTTCGCCGGTGCCGAGCGTGGCAACGACCACGGCCTGGGTTTCACCGCGGGTGAAGAGAGCCGAGCCGTGCGTGCGCGGCAGGATACCGACTTCCGAAACGATGGCGCGAACGGTTTCGAGGTCGCGGCCGTCGATGCGGCTCTTGGTGTCGAGGATGTTCCAGCGGACGATCTTGGCCTGCAGGTGCTTGAAGACGGCGCCGATGACTTCTGCGGTGTACTTCGGCTCGACGCCTTCCGGCAGGAAGTGTGCCTTCACCTTGGCCTTGACGGCGTCGACGGCGGCGTAGCGATCAGCCTTCTGGGTGATCTTGTAGGCGGCGCGCAGTTCGGTTTCGGCAAGGCCGAGCATTTCGGCTTCGAGTTCGGAATAGTCTTCCGGCTGGAAGTCGCGCGGTTCCTTGGCAGCCACTTCAGCGAGCTTGATGATCGCGTCGATGACCGGCTGGAAGCCCTTGTGGCCGAACATGACGGCGCCGAGCATGACGTCTTCGTTCAGTTCCTTGGCTTCGGATTCGACCATCAGGACGGCGTCCTGCGTGCCGGCGACGACGAGGTCGAGAACCGACTCGTCCATCTCGTCGAGATGCGGGTTCAGGACGTATTCGCCGTTGATGTAGCCAACGCGAGCGGCGCCGACCGGGCCCATGAAGGGAACGCCGGAGATCGTCAGCGCGGCGGAAGCGGCAACCATCGACAGGACGTCGGGATCGTTCTCGAGGTCATGCTGGACGACCGTGACGACGACCTGCGTGTCGTTCTTGTAGCCTTCCGGGAAGAGCGGGCGGATCGGACGGTCGATCAGGCGGGAAACCAGCGTTTCCTTTTCCGACGGACGGCCTTCACGCTTGAAGTAGCCACCCGGAATCTTGCCGGCGGCATAGGTCTTTTCCTGGTAGTTGACCGTCAGCGGGAAGAAATCCTGGCCCGGCTTCGGCGCCTTGGCGGAAACGACGGTGGCGAGAACGACGGTTTCGCCGTAGGTCGCGAGAACCGCGCCGTCAGCCTGACGGGCGATCTTGCCGGTTTCCAGCTTGAGCGGGCGGCCGGCCCACTCGATTTCAACCGTATGGGTATCGAACATGTCTTGTCCTTCTTGACGGATACGCGCACCGCCGCCCGAAAAGGCGCAGGTGGTCTATCCGTGTTCGTGACGCATCATGGGCAAGACAGCGGGAGGCTTCCGTGGTGGCGCTGCGCGCCCGAAGCATCCTGCAATCCTGCCCCATGACAGGCCATCGGTTGGTTCCGCAGGACCGGCCCATCCGGCCTGCTGGAGAATCCCGTTCCGCGAGGCGGCCGCAGCCGGCACTGACGAAGCGGTACGGCGGAAATTTCTTCCGCAAAAGAAAGCGGCGGGCGTTCACGAGGAACGCCCGCCGAAATTGCTTAGCGGCGAATACCGAGGGCAGCAATCAGCTTGCTGTAACGGGCTTCGTCCTTCTTCTTGAGGTAGTCAAGAAGCGAGCGGCGGCTGGAAACCAGCGTCAGAAGGCCACGACGGGAGTGGTTGTCCTTCTTGTGGTCCTTGAAGTGGCCGGTCAGGTTGTTGATACGCTCGGTCAGGATCGCGACCTGTACTTCCGGAGAACCGGTGTCGCCTTCCTTGGTGGCGTATTCCTTGATCAGCGCAGCCTTGCGCTCAGCAGTGATCGACATCGTATGTCCTTTCATGAATGGGAACAAAGGTCGCCAAAAGCCGGGATGTCGTCCAGCGATGGCCGTGAAGGCAAGCGGGCAGGCCCGCATTGCTGGCGGTGCCTATAAACCATTAGCGGGCGAAATGGAAGGGGCCGCGATCAACCGCCGCCCGGCGCCCGTCAGAAGCGGCTGGCCGGCTGGCCCGGCGCCAGATCGGGCGCATCGCCGCCCTTCGGGCAGACGACATAGGCGCCGAAGACCCAGCCGAGCCGCTCGCCCCCGCGCGAGACGAAAAGCCAGCGCTTGGCGCCGATCCTCGTTTCCTCGATCACCTCCAGCCGCGTGCCGTTCCGCAGCGTCGTCAGGATCGGCCCGTTCGGCGCGGAGCGGACATTGAGCGGCGTGCCGGTCGGATCGTCGACCACGCATTCGCTGGCGGCAAGGGCGGGCGTTACGGCGGCCACGAGTATGGCGGCGGCGGTGGCCGCCCGCAGGAGAGGCGTCATGGCGTGAACCCCGGCAGGGAGGAAGGACCAACTTTCGTCATTCGGAGGAACCCGGCTGGTGAGCCTCCTCGTCGCGCAGGCGGGCGAGCGGGATCGTCACCCGCCATTCGATGCCGTCGTCATGCACGATGAATTCCAGCGTCGCGTCGAGCGCCATGCCGAGCATGCGCTCCAGAACCACGCTGCCGAAGCCCTTGCGGCTGTCCGCTATGGCCTGCTTGTCGATCGTCGCGCGGCTTTCGAGCCAGACGAGGTCGAGGTTCTCGCCGGCCGTCACCCAGCTCAGCGAGACGATGCCGGTGTCGTTGGCAAGCGCGCCGTATTTGGTGGCATTGGTCGACAGCTCGTGCAGCGCCATGCCGAGTGTCTGGGAGGCCTGCGGATCGAGCAGCACGGCGGGGCCGGCGATGCGCACCCGGCTCGTATCGTCGGGCGTGAAGGGCTTGAGCTGGTTGCGGGCCAGTTCGGCGAGGTTCACGCCCTGCGTCGCATTGGCGATCATCAGGTCGGTCGAGCGGGCAAGGCCCGAAACGCGCCGGCGGAAGGTCTCGGCGAAGTCGCCGGCATTCTCCGCGCCCGCCACCGACTGGTTCAGCATGGCCTGGATGACGGTGAGCTGGTTTTTCGAGCGGTGGGCGACTTCGCGCATCAGGAAGCGCACCTCGTTTTCCGACTTCACGCGGGCATCGGCCGCCTCGGCGAGCGCGCGGGAGACCGTCTCCAGCTCGGAGATCGCATAGCGGCGCGAGGCGACGCGCTCGCCGCGGCCAAGCCGGCGCGCGTCATGCGCCAGCAGCCGCACGTCGCGCGATAGGACGCGCGCGATGCCGACGGCGCCCGCCGCCGCCAGCGCCGCGAAGACCGCCCCGCCGATGGTAAGCCAGAGGAAGGAGGAGACCGCGGGCGCCTGCACATCGGAAGATTTCGCCCAGGCGATCATCCGCCAGCCGGCCAGCGAGGAGAATTCGGTGACGACCTGGTAGTTGACATCGTCCTGGCGCATCGTGCTGACGCCGAGGCGAAGCGAGGGCACGACACGCAGGAAGAACGGCTGACCCGCCTTCTGCTTCTCGTCCGTCGAGACGATGACCTTGCCCTCGGTATCGAGCACCGCCGCATTCCAGCCGGGCGAGAGGATATCCGGATTGACCGCGCGCCGCAGCGCTTCGGCATTCTTCGTCAGCGTCAGCAACACCTGCTGGCCGTTGTGAAGGCGCATCGGCTGGTAGACGTTGAAGACCCATTGCTGGGCGGTCTTGCCGAAGAAGAGGTCGGAGACCATGCGCTCGCCGCGCGACAGCGCGAGCCCCGCCGAAACCGGCTCCGATGCCGCGCTCAGCGCCGTGCCGTAGGGCACGCGCGTGTTGAGGATCTGGTGCATCGTCGGGTCGATGAGGATGAAATAGATGTCGGTGCCTTCGAGCGCCTTGCTCGCCTGCCTGTGCAGGGCGGCGTAGTCGCCCTTCTGCAGGCTGTCCGTCGTCGAGAGAAAATTCAGCGTCGAGAACATGCCGGAGATCTCGCGCTCGACGGCGCGGTTCACGGCGCTCGTCGAGGTGCGCAGCAGCGATTCGAAGATGCGCTCCTGCGCCTCGTTGGTGCGCTTGAGGACGATGATCGAAAACAGGAAGGCCGGAATGACGGCGACGAGGATGAGGCAGACGAGATAGAAGGCGACCGGGTGATGCATGCGCCTGCGGGCCTCGCCAGCGCCGCTCTCCACATTTCCGGCGGATACCGTTCGGTCGTTCGGCGTCATCGTCAACGGCCAGCCCCTTCACCCCTCGCCTGCGAGCCGGCCCGGCGGCCAAGCGCCGCCGCGCCCGTCCTAGAACGGACCTCGCCGGCCCATAAAGCCAATAGCTTGTGGTGAAATCAAGTCGGAGGCGTTTCGTTCCGCCCCCCGATTATTAGCCTGCGAAAACCCGCTTGGGACGGAACTCGCCGCCGCCGATCTCGCCGATGGCGATCAGCTTTCCGCGCGCCGTGGCATAGGCCTCGTCCGCCGAAACGGGCGCATCGCGGCCGCGAACGATGATCGGGTTGCCCATGCGAAGACGGTGCGCCTGGTCGTCGTTGACGACGATCTGCGGCAGGCTCGACAGGGCCTCGCCGGTATCGATGAGGAAGGCGTCGAGCGCCGCAAGCCGTTCTGCGTCGTCCTCGATCTTCTCCAGTGCCGTCAGGTCCGCCAGCGGCACCATGTCGTCCTCGCCGAAGGGGGCGACGAAGGTGCGACGCAGCGCCGAGATATGGCCGTAGCAGCCGAGCTGGCGGCCGAAGTCACGGGCGAGCGCGCGCACATAGGTTCCCTTGCCGCATTCGACCTCGAAGGCGGCCGTATTTTCGTCCGATCCGATCAGCGTCAGGCGGTGAATCTCCACCTCGCGGGAGGGGATATCGACCGTCTCGCCTTCGCGGGCGAGGTCATAGGCGCGCTCCCCGTCGATCTTGATGGCGGAGAACTGCGGGGGAACCTGCCGGATGACGCCGGTATAGTCGCCGAGGATCGCGGTGATCTCGTCGGCGGTCGGGCGCTTGCCGGATGTCTCAGTCACCTCGCCCTCAAGGTCGTCCGTCGTGCGCTCCTCGCCCCAGGTCACCGTGAATTCGTAGATCTTGCGGCCGTCCATGACATAGGGAACGGTCTTGGTGGCGTCGCCCAGCGCGATCGGCAGCATGCCCGAGGCGAGCGGATCGAGCGTGCCGGCATGGCCGGCCTTCTGCGCCTTGAACAGCCACTTGATCTTGGAGACGGCCTCGGTCGAGCCGAAGTCGAACGGCTTGTCGAGGATCAGCCAGCCGGAAACCGGCCGGCCCTTGGGTTTGCGGGGTCTGGACATCTGTATCCTGGATTATTGATCGTCGTCGCCGTCTTCGGCGTCAAGATCGCGGGCGACTTCCGGCGAACGCAGGAGGTCGTCGATCTTCTTGTAATTGTCGAAGCTGGTATCGTCGCGGAAGCGCACGTCCGGCATGTACTTCATCTGGCGAAGCTGCGGGCCGAGACGGCCGCGGATGAACTTCGCATTGCGGTTCAGCGCCTCGATCACCGCCTCGTGGTCCTTCACGCCGAGCGGCGTGACATAGGCGGTCGCGTGCTTCAGGTCGGGCGACATGCGCACTTCCGAGATGGAGATCACGGTCTTCTCCAACAGCGGATCGCGCACTTCGCCGCGCTGGAGCACCTGGGTGATCGCCGCGCGCACCTGCTCGCCCACGCGCAGCATGCGTTGCGACGGCGCCGAGGATGTTGCTCTGGTCATGGTGGTCACCTTCAAAAAAATGCGAGCGCCGAAAATGTCCGGCGCCCGCATGATGATCTGATCGCCGGCAGCTTACAGCGTGCGCGTGACGTGCTCCACGCGGAAGCATTCGATCTGGTCGCCGACGCGGATGTCTTCGTAGTTCTCGAAGGCCATGCCGCATTCCTGGCCGACATTGACTTCCGAGACCTCGTCCTTGAAGCGCTTGAGCGTCTTGAGCTTGCCTTCGTGGATGACGACGTTGTCGCGCACGAGGCGGACGCCCGAACCACGCTCGACCTTGCCTTCCGTGACGCGGCAACCCGCGACCTTGCCGATCTTCGTGATGTTGAACACCTCGAGGATCTCGGCGTAGCCGAGGAAGGTTTCGCGGCGCTCCGGCGACAGGAGACCCGACATCGCCGCCTTCACGTCATCCACCAGGTCGTAGATGATGTTGTAGTAGCGGATCTCGATGCCCTGGCGCTCGGCAAGCGAGCGGGCCTGCGCATTCGCACGGACGTTGAAGCCGATGATGGCGGCGTTGGACGCTTCGGCGAGCGAAATGTCCGACTCGGTGATGGCGCCGGCGCCGGAATGGACGATGCGGACCCGCACCTCGTCCGTGCCGAGCTTGTCGAGCGCGCCGGCAATGGCTTCGATGGAGCCCTGCACGTCGCCCTTGATGAGCAGCGGGAATTCCTTGAGGCCGGAATTCTGGAGCTGGTTCATCATCTGCTCGAGCGAGCCGCGCGAACCCGTCTGGCGCGCCACCTGCTTTTCGCGGGCGAGGCGCTGGCGGTATTCGGAGATCTCGCGGGCACGGCCTTCGTTCTCGACGACCGCGAACTTGTCGCCCGCAGCCGGCGTGCCGGAAAGACCGAGAACCTCGACCGGCATGGAGGGGCCGGCGTCCTTGACGTGTTCGCCCTTGTCGTTGACCAGCGCGCGCACACGGCCCCACTGGTCGCCGGCGACGATGATCTGGCCCGGCTTGAGCGTACCCGTCTGGACGAGAACCGTCGCCACGGAGCCACGGCCGCGGTCGAGCTGGGCTTCGACGACGACGCCCTCCGCCGTGCGGTTCGGGTTCGCCTTGAGATCGAGGATTTCGGCCTGCAGCAGGATGGCTTCGAGCAGCTTGTCGAGGTTCGTGCCGTTCTTGGCCGACACTTCCACGTCGAGCGTCTCGCCGCCCATGGATTCGACGAAGACCTCGTGCTGGAGGAGCTGCGTGCGAACGCGCTGGACGTCCGCCGTCGGCTTGTCGACCTTGTTGATCGCCACGATGATCGGAACACCAGCCGCCTTGGCGTGGTTGATGGACTCGATCGTCTGCGGCATCACGCTGTCGTCGGCCGCCACCACGAGGATCGCGATGTCGGTCGCCTGCGCGCCGCGGGCACGCATGGCGGTGAAGGCGGCGTGGCCGGGCGTATCGATGAAGGTGATCTTGTGACCGTCCTGCTCGACCTGGTAGGCGCCGATATGCTGCGTGATGCCACCGGCTTCACCGGCAACCACGTTGGCGTGGCGGATGGCGTCGAGCAGCGAGGTCTTGCCGTGGTCGACGTGGCCCATGATGGTCACGATCGGCGGGCGGGATTCCAGATCGCCTTCTTCGTCGGCGACGTTGAAGATGCCTTCTTCTACGTCGGATTCCGAGACGCGCTTGACCGTGTGGCCGAATTCGCCGGCGATGAGTTCAGCCAGGTCGGCGTCGATCAGATCGCCGGGCTTCATCATCTGGCCTTCCTTCATCAGGTACTTGATGACGTCGACGGCGCGTTCGGACATGCGCTGCGACAGTTCCTGGATGGTGATGGTTTCCGGAAGGATGACTTCGCGCATGACCTTTTCGCGGGTCTCCTGCATCTGGCTGCGCTTGAACTTCTCCTGGCGGCGGCGCATGGCCGACAGCGAACGACCGCGCTGCGCGCCGTCCTCGTCGCTCGACGCGGTGGTCAGCGTCAGCTTGCCCTGGCGGCGGCCGTCGTCGGCCTTCGGACGGGCCGGGACCTTTGCCGGCTCCGGGCGCTTGACGGCGCCGCGGTTGGCAGGCGCGCCACCGCGCGGACGCTTGTCATCGTCCTCATCGGCTTCGCGGCGGCCACGGCCGGCGAGCGGGGTTGCGGCAGGCGCCGGGACCGGCGTGCGGCCGGGCTGCGGGCGGGCCTCCGTGGCAGCGGCGGGCTTTGCCACCGGCTGCGGGACAACCTCTTCCGCGGCGACAGGCGCCGGTGCGGCGGCCTCGGCGGCGCGGCGCTCGGCCTCTTCCTTCTCGCGGATGATGCGGGCTTCTTCCTCGGCCTTCTGACGGGCTTCCTCTTCCACCTTGCGGCGGGCCTCGTCCTCGGCGCGCTGGCGCGCTTCGGCGGCGTCGCGGATCTGCGCTTCTGCAAGCGCGCGGCGACGGGCCTCGACCTCATCGGGCGAAAGCTGGTTCAGCACGACGCCGACGCGCGGGCGGCTCTGCTCGGCCTGCGGCTGGTGGGCCGGGCGCGAGGGCTGCTGCACGGGACGCGACTGCTGCGGCTCGGGCTGGCGCTGCACCGGCGCGACCGGGGTCACGGGACGCTCGTCTTCCGGGCGGTTGATGCGGCGCTTGCGGGTCTCGACCACAACGGCCTTCGTGCGGCCACGACCCATGTCCTGGCGCACGGTGCCCTGCTGGACGCCGGAAGGCTTCAGGCTCAGGGTCTTCTTGCCCGCCACGCTGATCGTCTTGTCGTCTTTGTTGTCGGTCATTCCGTTCCGTTCCTAAGATCAGGGCCGGATGCGTATCACCAGACCCTGTCGTTCAATTGTTTTCGTCCAATGCGATAGCGGCCGGCGAAAGCCGGTGACCGCGTCATTGGTTTGGCTGGCCAGCGCCGCCATGTGCCCCCACCCGGGCGCCGCCCCGGTATTTTTCGAGCATGATTGCGCGCTTCACTACACCCTCACCCGCCTGCCCTGCAAGCGCTGCGGCATGGATAAAAGCATTCTGGCCCAAAAGGCCCTCCAATTCGCCCTCGGAGAAGAGCCTGAAGGAGGGTATTTCCGTTTCGTCCTCGGTGAGGAAGCTTGCAGCCTTCCTCGCCTGGTCTATCTTTCTCACGCCGTCCTCTGCCGCGTCCGTCGAATGGAACACCGCAAGGGCGGCCAAAGAGCGCACCGCCTGGTCGACCTTCGTCGAGCCGGTGATGAACTGGCCGGCCTTGCGCGCCATGTTCATCATGCCGCCGAGCTGGGCCGCGATAAGCCGGTCCACATCGGCCCCGAGCTCCGGGCCCGCCTTGGCGTCCGCCCTCAGCGCACGCGCGAAAAGCTTCCTGGCGACCGCCTTGTCGACGATCGCCCGTTCGGCTTTCACCCAGCATCCACGTCCGGGGAGTTCACGCTTGAGGTCCGGCACGACGCTGCCGTCGGGACCTGCGACGAAGCGGATGAGGTCATCCGCATCGCCGCTTTCGCGCGTCACGATGCACATGCGGTCGTTCACGCCGTCGTCCTTCTTGCCCATATAGGTTTCCGCTCTTGCCAACGCAAACCGCTGTGCAACGTGGCCAACGGCATGTCGAACCGCGCGGGACGCCGGTCAGGCGTCCTGCTCGGCGCCTTCCACGGCCTCTTCCTCGGTGGCGAGGTCCTCTTCCGTGATCCAGCCGGCCGCAAGGCGGGCCTGCACGATCATGGCCTCGGCCTCGGCGCGGGAGACCTCGAACTTCGAGAAGAGACCCTCGAACTTCTTCGTCTCGCCGTCCTTGCGTTCGGTCCAGCCGACGAGGTCGTCGGCGGCGCAGCCGGCGAAGTCCTCGATCGTCTTGATGCCGTCCTCGCCGAGGGCGACGAGCATCTGGCCCGTCATGCCGTCGATCTGGCGCAGCTCGTCGGCGACGCCGAGTTCCTTACGCTTGGCATCCATCTCGGCCTCGATGCGCTCGAGATATTCGCGGGCGCGGGTCTGGATTTCCTGGGCCGTGTCTTCGTCGAAGCCGTCGATGGAGGCGATTTCGTCGAGATCGACATAGGCAAGCTCTTCAACGGCGGCGAAGCCTTCCGAAGCCAGAACCTGACCGACCATCTCGTCGACGTCGAGCGATTCCATGAAGAGGTTGGTGCGCTCGTTGAATTCCTTCTGGCGGCGCTCGGACTCTTCGGCTTCCGTCAGGATGTCGATATCCCAGCCGGTGAGCTGCGAGGCGAGGCGCACGTTCTGGCCGCGACGGCCGATGGCGAGCGAGAGCTGCTCGTCCGGAACGACCACTTCGATGCGCTCGGCATCCTCGTCCAGAACGACCTTGGCGACTTCCGCCGGCTGCAGGGCGTTGACGATGAAGGAGGCCGGGTCCTGCGACCACGGAATGATGTCGATCTTCTCGCCCTGCAGTTCGCCGACGACGGCCTGGACGCGCGAGCCGCGCATACCGACGCAGGCGCCGACCGGATCGATCGACGAGTCGTTCGAGATGACGGCGATCTTGGCGCGCGAGCCCGGATCGCGGGCGACCGACTTGATCTGGATGATGCCGTCGTAGATTTCCGGCACTTCCATGGTGAAGAGCTTCACCATGAACTGCGGATGGGTACGCGACAGGAAGATCTGCGGGCCGCGCTGCTCGCGGCGCACGTCGTAGACATAGGCGCGGACGCGGTCGCCGTAGCGCATGTTCTCGCGCGGGATCATCTCGTCGCGGCGGATGATGCCTTCGCCGCGGCCGAGGTCGACGATGACGTTGCCGTATTCGACACGCTTGACCGTGCCGTTGACGATCTCGCCGATGCGGTCCTTGTATTCGTCGTACTGGCGGTCACGCTCGGCTTCGCGCACCTTCTGCACGATGACCTGCTTGGCCGACTGGGCGGCGATGCGGCCGAAATCCATCGGCGGCAGCGGGTCGGCGATGAAGTCGCCGAGCTTGGCGTCCGGGTTGCGGTCGCGCGCCAGTTCCAGCGGGATCTGGGTCGAGTAATCTTCGGCGTGCTCGACGACTTCCAGCAGGCGCTGGAGGCGGATTTCGCCGGTCTTGGAATTGATGTCGGCGCGGATGTTGGATTCCGTGCCGTAACGCGAGCGGGCCGCCTTCTGGATGGCGTCGGCCATCGCGGCAAGCACGATCTCGCGGTCGATGACCTTTTCACGGGCCACGGCATCCGCGATCTGCAGAAGCTCAAGCCGGTTCGCACTGACTGCCATTGTCTCAGGTCTCCATGGTCTCGAGCCGGGGCCTTGCCGCCGGCATCTATGGGGCGGCGCGCCGCTCCGGTTCCGTCCTCTCCGCTCCGCCGCAAGGGCGGAACGCACTCACAAACTATTCTTCGTCGTCGCCGTCTTCGTCGTTCTGGTTGGCGGCCTGCGCCGCCTTCGCCTTCTTGTCGGCGGCCAGCGCGTCGCGGATCAGCTCGTCGGTCAGGATCAGCCGGCCCTCGGCAAGCGCCGTGAAGGGGATGACGACCGTCGGCTCGTCGCCGGCGGCGGGCTGGTCGCGTTCCAGCGTGAAACCGTTCTCGTCGGTCGCGACGATCTTGCCGCGGAAGCGCTTGCGCCCGTCGACGAGGATCGACGTCTCGCATTTCAGCAGGTGGCCGAGCCACCGCGAAAAGTCCGACTTGCGGACCATCGGCCGGTCGATGCCGGGCGACGACACTTCCAGATGATACGCCTTGTCGATCGGATCCTCAACGTCGAGCACCGGCGAGACGGCCATGGAGACCTGCTCGCAGTCCTCCACGGTCATCGTGCCGTCCGGGCGCTCGCACATGATCTGCAGCGTCGCGCCGTTCTGCGCGGAAAGCCGGACCCGCACGAGGCGGTAGCCGATCTGCTCGATGGTCGGCTCGATGATGTCGGCAACGCGCCGGTCGAGGCCGGTCTCGACGACGAGCCGCGGCTCGGCGGCGATTTCTGTCTGGGTCGTGTCGGTCATGACATGCCCTCCCGGGAAAGTCGTTATGATGCGCTTGATCGGGGCAATAAAAAAGAGCGGGTCCTCGCGGGCCCACTCTTCATCTGACGATCAAGAATTTGAGGGTGATATAGACCGGGTTCGCCGGAATTGCAAGTTCGGCATTCCGTCCGTCCCCACCAGCGCCCAATGATGACCCCTCATCCGGCCTGCCGGCCACCTTCTCCCCGCCTGCGGGGAGAGGGCTAGGGTGAGGGGCGGCCCAATCCACAAACGAACAGTTTCGAGACAATCGCCGCCACCGGCTTGCCGCTTTCGTCCCATGGACTAGATTGCACACAACACTGCGTCGAGAATGAGTGCCCATCGTGCCGGACCGGACATCCCCCCTCGCCCCCTTCCGAAACGAAACCTTCCGGCTGATCTGGGCGGCAAGCCTGATCTCCAATTTCGGCGGGCTCATCCAGTCCGTCGGCGCGGCCTGGATGATGGCCTCGATCTCCTCCTCGGCCAACATGGTCGCGCTGGTGCAGGCCTCGACTTCCCTGCCGATCATGCTCTTCTCCGTTGCCGCCGGGGCACTTGCCGACAATTTCGACCGGCGCAGGCTGATGCTGACGGCGCAGTGTTTCATGTTCGCGGTCTCGATCGCGCTGACGGTCTTTGCGTGGTACGGCCTCATCACGCCCTGGCTGCTTCTCGCCTTCACCTTCCTGATCGGCTGCGGCACCGCGCTCAACAACCCGGCCTGGCAGGCCTCGGTCGGCGACATGGTGCCGCGCGAGGACCTGCCGGCGGCCGTCTCGCTCAACAGCATGGGCTTCAACATCACCCGCAGCGTCGGCCCCGCCATCGGCGGCGTGATCGTCGCGGCGGCGGGCGCGGCGGCGGCCTTCGCCGCCAACGCGCTCAGCTATTTCGCCCTGCTCTATGCGCTCTTCCGCTGGAAGCCCAACATCTCGCCGCGCGCCTTGCCGCGCGAGGATTTCGGCCGCGCCATCTCGGCGGGCCTGCGCTACGTCTCCATGTCGCCGAACATCGGCAAGGTGCTGCTGCGCGGCTTCGCCTTCGGCCTTGCGACCAGCTCCATCCTCTCGCTGCTGCCGCTGATCGCCCGCGACCTCGTGGCCGGCGGGCCACTCACCTTCGGCGTGCTGCTCGGCTGTTTCGGGCTCGGCGCCATCAGCGGCGCGCTGATGAATGCCGCGGTGCGCGAGCGCCTGACCAGCGAGACCATCGCGCGTCTTGCCTTCACCGGCTTTGCGGTGAGTGCGAGCGTCTGCGCGCTCAGCTCGTCCGCCATCCTCACCGGCGCGGTGCTCCTGATCGCCGGCGCCTCCTGGGTGATGGCGCTCTCTCTGTTCAACACGACCGTGCAACTCTCGACGCCGCGCTGGGTCGTCGCCCGCGCGCTCTCGCTCTACCAGACGACGACCTTCGGCGGCATCGCCGCCGGAAGCTGGATCTGGGGCACGACGGCCGACACGCATGGCGCGCAGGCCGCGCTTCTCGCCTCCGCCGTCGTCATGATCGCCGGCGCGGCGCTCGGCCTTCGCTACGGCCTGCCGGAACTGCAGAGCCTCAATGTCGATCCGCTGGGCCGCTTCAGCGAACCGGACCTGCCGCTCGACCTGAAGCCGCGCAGCGGGCCTATCGTCATCCTCATCGACTACGAGATCGCGGAAGCGGACATCCCCGAATTCCTGGAGACCATGACCGAGCGGCGGCGCATCCGCATCCGCGACGGCGCCGGCCAGTGGGCCCTGATGCGCGATCTCGAGAATCCGACGGTCTGGACGGAGACCTACCACGTGCCTACCTGGGTGGAATATGTGCGCCACAACCAGCGCCGCACCCATGCGGACGCCGCCAACGGCGAGAAGCTGAGCCTCCTGCATCGCGGCACCGAGCCGCCGCGCGTCCACCGCATGATCGAGCGGCAGACGATCGTCCCGCATCAATACGAGCGGTTCAAGCAGCAGATGGAAATCCATTGAGGCGGAGCCGCCTCAAGTGTCAGCGAAGCCGGGATTTCAGCGAGGCATCCGGGTAGCAGGTCGGCGCGAGCCCGCTCTTGGCCTGCCAGTCGCCAAGCGAACGGCGCGTCTTGTAGCCGGGCAGGCCGTCGACCTTGCCGACATCGTAGCCCTTGGCGACGAGCGCCTTCTGCATGGCCAGCACGTCCGAGCGCAGCATCTTGCCGACATCGCCCCATTCGCCCCGGAACGGGCCGCTGCCGAAGGCGATGCGGTCGGCGAGATTGCCGATGAAAAGGGCGTAGAGGTCGGAATTGTTGTATTCCTTGATCACGTAGAAATTCGGCGTGACGATGAATTCCGGCCCGTGCGTTCCCGCCGGCACCAGCATCATGCCGGATGCCTTCGCCTCTGCCGAGGGAAACGCCTTGCCGGAAATGCGTGTGATGCCGCCCGATGCCCAGGCCGAGATCGGCTTGGCGAGGTCCGGGCCTTCCTGCGCGCAGGAGACGCCGTCCGGAATGGAGACCTCGTAGCCCCAGCCGCGGCCGGCCTGCCAGCCCTTCTGCGCCAGGTAGTTGGCGATGGAGGCAAGACTGTCCGGCACCGAGCCCCAGATGTCGCGCACGCCGTCGCCGTCGAAATCGACGGCATATTTCAGGAAGCTCGTCGGCATGAACTGCGGCTGGCCGAGCGCGCCGGCCCAGGAGCCCTTGAGCTGGTCCACCGTGCGGTCGCCGCCGTCGACGATATGGAGCGCGGCAATCAGCTCCTTGCGGAACATGTCCTTGCGCGTCGACATGAAGGCCTTCGTCGCCAGCACGTCCACGGCCGAATAGGGGATCTTCGCGCTGCCGAAGCCGGATTCGCGGCCCCAAACGGCAAGGACGACCTCGCCCGGCACGCCGAAGCGCTTCTCGATCCTGCGCAGCGTGGCGGCATGGGTCTTGGCAAGGCCGCCTCCCCGGCCGGCGAGGCTCTGTAGCCGCTTTTCGGAGAAATAGGCGCCCGGCGAGGAGAACTCCGCCTGGCTCTGCGCCTGCTCCTTCTTCGGCCTGGAGCCGGGCGGAACGAGGTCGGGCAGGTCCCAGTTGAGTGTCGCACCCTCCATCGCAGCGCGAAAAGTCTTCTCGCCGACGCCGGCCTTCTGCGCGGACGGCCAGAGGTCCTTGTCGATCCAGGCGCGGAACATCTTCTCCACCTCGGCCTTGGAGGCGGCATGGGCGGGAAGAGCGGCAAGGGTCATGGCAATTGCGAGCACGAGGCGGGTTGCGATACCCCCCTCTGCCCTGCCGGGCATCTCCCCCACAGGGGGGGAGATTGAATCGTGGCACCGCCTCGCCCCCAGCCGATCTCCCCCCTTGTGGGGGAGATCGGCTGGGCAGAGGGGGGTGAAACGCCGCAGCCATCCAAGCATCGTCAAAAACCTTCCTCAGATCGCCGTGCGGGCGCGCAGCGCCGCCGTCAGGGTGCCTTCGTCGAGATAGTCGAGCTCGCCGCCGACCGGCACGCCATGGGCGAGCCGCGTGATCTTCACGTCGAGGCCGGCGAGCTGGTCGGTGATGTAATGCGCCGTCGTCTGGCCCTCGACGGTGGCGTTGACGGCGATGATCAGCTCGCGCACGTCCCCTTTCGCCACCCGGTCGACGAGGCCGCGGATGTTGAGATCATCAGGCCCGACGCCGTCGAGCGGCGAGAGCGTGCCGCCGAGAACGTGGTAGGCCGCGTTCATCGCGCCCGCCCGCTCCAGCGCCCAGAGGTCGGAGACGTCCTCGACGACGATGATGACCGACTGGTCGCGCCGCACATCCGTGCAGACCGTGCAGGGATCGCTGGTATCGACATTGCCGCAGCAGGAGCAGATGCGCACCTTGCGATGCGCCTCGCCCATCGCCTCGGCGAGGGGGCCGAGAAGCTGGTCCTTCTTCTTGACGAGATGCAGCGCCGCGCGGCGCGCCGAGCGGGGCCCGAGGCCCGGCACCTTCGCCAGAAGCTGGATGAGTTTTTCGATTTCGGGGCCGGTGACTCGTTTTGCCATTGCCGGTATCTAGCCCATATCAAGGGGAAACGGAATCCACCTCGCGGGAGGCAGCGCTGATCAGGATAGTCGCGGTATGCACGAGCCTTGCCCGGCCGGTTCCCGGCAAAAGCTACAAGACCGGCATTTTCAAGACGTCGACCGAGGCTGCCGTGGTCGTCGACCGCGAGGGCCTTCTCGGCGACGCCATCTGCAACCGCAAGCACCATGGCGGGCCGGAACAGGCGGTCTACGGCCTCGGCTCCGTCGATCTCGACTGGTGGTCGAAGGAGCTCGGCCGGACCGTCGCGCCCGGCACCTTCGGCGAAAACCTCGTCATCTCGGGCGTCGACAGCCGCAGCGTGTCCGTCGGCGACCGGTTCGAGACGGAGAGCGTGCTCCTCGAAGTGACCTCCACCCGCATCCCCTGCAACACGCTGACCGCCCGGATGGGCGATCCGGCCTTTGCGAAACGCTTCATGCAGGCTGGCCGGCCGGGCTTCTACTGCCGCGTCCTGCGCGACGGCGTCATCCAGGCCGGCGATGCCGTAACCTACACGCCCTTCGACGGCGAGCCCGTCACCATGCCGGAACTGCTGCGCACCTATGGCAAGAACCTTGCCGAGGAGGACCGCCTCCGCTACCTCGCCGCGCCGATCAACGACAAGCTGCGCGCGGCGCTCACCGGCTGATCAGCGGGTGGCGATGGCGGCCGCAGCACCGGCCATGGTGCCGGCGCTGACGCGGTTTGCGATGCGCACGGCGCGCGGGCTTTTCAGGAACAGCCGGGCGCGCGACGCGAGGAAGACCCAGGCGAGATCGATGGCGACGAGCACGACGAACATGGTCGCCACCAGCTCCGCCCAGCCGGCGAGCGTGACGGCGCCAAGATCGATGATCGCCGGCAGCAGCGCGACATAGAACATCATGATCTTGGGATTGCCGAGCGTCACCGTCAGCCCGGCGAAGAAGAGCTTTACGCCCGAGCGCGCCTCGGGCAAGGCCTCCTCGCCCGTATCGGTCGGCGCGGACCACATCTTCCAGGCGAGATAGAGCAGGTAGGCGACGCCGAGCCACTTGATGGCGACGAAAGCGGCCTGGAAGGTCTCGGCAATGGCGGCAAGGCCGAGCACGGCGCAGGTGAGCCAGACGCCCTCGCCGATCCACATGGCGGCGAGGAAGGGAAGCACATCCCTCGGCCCGCGGGACAAGACGCGGGCGACCAGAGCGGCGATGCTCGGGCCGGGCGAGCCGGCCGCCATCATCAGCGCGCCGGCAAAGACAAGCAGGGTCGTCAGGCTCATGGGAATTCCTCCTCTGAGCCCTAAACCTACAGGATCAGAACGGCAGTTTGAAGCCGGGCGGGATCGGCAGGCCGGCGGTCAGCGCCTTGGTCTTCTCGGCGGCCTGAGCTTCCGCCTTTTCCTTGGCGTCCTTGTGGGCGGCGACGATCAGGTCCTCGAGGATCTCGACATCGTCTTCCTTGAAGAGCGAGGGGTCGATCTTCAGGCCCTTGAGAGTGCCCTTGCCGTCGAGCGTTACGGAGACGAGGCCGCCGCCGGAGGTGCCGCTCACTTCGAGCGCGGCGATCTCCTCCTGCATCTTCTCCATCTTGGCCTGCATTTCCTTGACCTTGCCCATCATGCCCATGATGTCGCGCATCGGCCTCTCCTCTTCGTCTCTAATTATTTAATGTTCGATATCGTCGCCGGGCAGGATGTCGCCCTCGGCGGATTCGGCAGCGGCCACGGCCTCGACGGTCTCGGCCTCGTCTTCCGTCTCCTGCACCTTGATGCGCACGTCGGTAATCTTGGCGCCCGGGAAGCGCTGCAGGATGGCGGCGACGTCGGGATCCTGGCGGGCATCGGCGACGCGCGCTTCCTGCGCCATGGTTTCGGCTTCCGACAGGGTCGGCCCGCCGGCCTCCCGCGAAAGGATCACCAGCCAGCGGATGCCGGTCCATTCCAGAAGCCGGTTCTGGAGATCGGGGATAAGCGACTTGGGGGCATCCTGAGCAAGGCCGATTTCCAGCTTGCCGGGCTCGACGCTGACGGGGCGCACAAAGGCGCGCACGAGGGCGCGCAGGCGGATGTCGCGGTTCTTCGTGCAGAGATCGGCGATGTCGGAGATCGACTGGACCGGCACTTTCGGCGTGACGGCCGGCTGTTCGGCAGGCGCGGCCTCGGTGCGGCCGACGGGCTGGGGCGCCGACTCGGCCTGCGGCACGGCGCGCAGCATAGTCGCGCCGTTCGACTGGGCGCGCAGCGGTGCATCCGGCTGGCGCGCGACGGCGGAAACGGACGCCTGCGCCGAGGGCTGGCCGGAAGAACCGCCGGATTGCGGCGCACGCCCGCCATTGCCACCGCCCTCGCCGCTCGAAAGCTCGGCGAGCCGACGCGCGGCCTCTTCCGGCGAGGGAAGGTTGGCGGCGTGGGCAAGGCGGATGATGACCATCTCGGCAGCGCCCGCAGGGCGGCTGGAGGCCTCCGTTTCCGGGATGCCCTTCAGCAGCATCTGCCACATGCGCGACAGCGCGGTGACGGCGATGGAATTGGCGAATTCGACGCCGCGCGTGCGCTCGATCTCGCTCAGCGACTGGTCGCCGGCAGCGTCGGGCACATATTTCATGCGGGTGACGAGATGAGTGAAGTCGGCAAGGTCCGTCAGCACGACCGAGGGGCTGGCGCCCGCCTCGTACTGTGCGGCGAACTCGGCCAGCGCCGCCGCCGCGTCGCCCTTCACGATGTGTTCGAAGAGGTCGACGATGCGGGCGCGGTCGGCAAGGCCGAGCATGGAGCGTACGGCCTCCACCTCGACACGGCCCGCGCCATGGGCGATCGCCTGGTCGAGCAGCGACAGGCCGTCACGCGCCGAGCCTTCGGCGGCGCGGGCGACCATGGCGAGCGCATCCGGCTCGAATTCGACGCCTTCCTTGCCGAGGATGGTGGTGAAGAGGCCGACGAGATCCGACGCGCCGATGCGGCGCAGGTCGAAGCGCTGGCAGCGCGACAGGACGGTGATCGGCACTTTCCGGATTTCCGTCGTCGCGAAGATGAACTTCACATGCTCCGGCGGCTCTTCGAGCGTCTTCAAGAGGCCGTTGAAGGCCTGCGTGGAGAGCATGTGCACTTCGTCGATGATATAGACTTTATAGCGCGCCGAGACGGGGCGGTAGCGCACCTGCTCGATGATCTCGCGGATGTCGTCGATACCGGTATGGGAGGCGGCGTCCATCTCGATGACGTCGACATGGCGGCCTTCCATGATCGCCTGGCAGTGCTCGCCGGGCACGCGAAGGTCGATGGTCGGCTTGTCGATCTCGGGCGTCTTGTAGTTCAGCGCGCGGGCGAGGATGCGGGCGGTCGTCGTCTTGCCGACGCCGCGCACGCCGGTCAGCATGTAGGCCTGGGCGATGCGGCCGGTCTCGAAGGCGTTGGTCAGCGTGCGGACCATCGGCTCCTGGCCGACCATGAGGTCGGAGAAGTCCTTCGGGCGATACTTGCGGGCAAGCACCCGGTAGGCGGCCGGCTTCTCGGTGGACGGATTTGAGGTTGCGTCGCTCATCGACCCTGCCGTTAATCGAACGTCTGTCCCGACAGGACGGAAAGGTGGGAGGCTGGCACGATGACCCGTGCCGGGGCTCGTTAGGGCTGCTTCCTTCCGGACCTGACCCGGTTGGCGAGTGGCTCGTCCACCACCAACCTCCCGCTCCCCATATCGGCAATATTCCATCCGAATGCAAGCGGAGGCGATAAAAAACTGTTGGAGCGAAATCGGGTGCGTGGCATGAATCGTCTGTACCGGACGTAAATCCGCTTTACGCTTTTGCTGGTAGTGCGTTGCAATGAGCATTCGGGAGGACCCCTTGAGCGATTTTCGACCTGACGAACGGCTGGTTCGCGACAGCGATCTCGTAACGAGGATCGGCCTGTGCGAGCTGCGCCTCATGAAGGACAGGCGCTGGCCGTGGCTGGTGCTCGTGCCGCAGCGCGCGGATGTCAGCGAGGTCTTCGACCTGACGCCGCTCGACCAGACCATGCTGACCTTCGAGACCAATCTCGTGGCCGAGGCGCTGAAGACGGTGACTGGCGCGACGAAGATCAACACCGGCGCGCTCGGCAACATCGTCCGCCAGCTCCATGTCCATGTCGTCGCGCGCAGCGAGGGCGACCCGAACTGGCCCGGCCCCATCTGGGGCCACGGCACCGCCGAGCCGCGCTCGGCCGAGGAAACCAAGGCCTTTGCCGCCAAACTGCTGGACGCACTGACCCCATGAAGCCATCGCTTTTCGATCTCTACCGCCCGCATCCGGAACCCAGCACCATGGTGGCCTTTGCGGAAAACAGCCTCGACCGCCAGTCGGAGCACCGTGCGCCGGACTGCCTGGAGCAGGCTTTCAGGGCGCAGAACGTGCATGCCTTCGCGCTGGCCGGCGGCAAGCTGGTCGTCAAGCACGACGAGAAGATCATCGATCCGCTCTTCGCCCCCTACGAGCTCGCCGAGCTTGGCCCGATGCCGGAGGACGCCATCCTGCTCGGCTACCTGAAGAACGGCGAGCCGCGGCTGGCGATCCCCGTCAAGGCCGATCCCGATACGCTGCAGGAGCCGCTGAAGGCAGCCGACGGGCGCACGCTCTACCGCCAGCAGATGCTCGACGACGACCTGCTCGGCCAGTTCGCCCAGGCCTCCAGCCTGATGACCTGGAACGGCAACAACCGCTTCTGCGGCAAGTGCGGCTCACCGACCCGCTCGGAGATCGGCGGCTACCGCCGCGTCTGCGAGGCCTGCGGCCACACGATCTTTCCGCGCACCGACCCGGTCGCGATCATGCTGGTCATCGATCTCGAGCGGGACCTGTGCCTGCTCGGCCGCTCGCCGCATTTCCCGGAGGGCATGTATTCCTGCCTCGCCGGCTTCCTGGAGCCGGGCGAGACGATCGAGCATACCGTGCGCCGCGAAACCTTCGAGGAATCCGGCATCCGGGTCGGCCGCGTGCGCTACCACGCCTCGCAGCCCTGGCCGATGCCGCATTCGCTGATGATCGGCTGCTATGGCGAGGCGATCTCCTTCGACATCCGCCGCGACGAAACGGAACTGGAGGACTGCCGCTGGTTCACCCGCGAGGAGACCGCGGCGATGGTGGCGCGCGGCGCGCTGTCGGGCGTCGCGCCCGGCATGACGACGCCGCCGCCGAAGGGCGCCATCGCGCACCGGCTGATGCGCGACTGGCTCGACTGGGACGGCTGATCAGCGCAGGCCGAGATGCGGCTGGTCGCCGGGATGCTCGCGCAGCCTGAGGCTCGGCGCCATGAAGCGCGCGATGACCGGGCTGACGAGGAAGGTGACGACGATCCAGGCCGGCAGCAGGTATTTCGCGTGCTCGTTGAGGACCGGGACGGTGAGGATGGCGATGGCGCCGGCACCGAAGACGACGGCGTTCACCATCATCGATACGAGAATGGTAATATAGGTGATCGTGCGCATGGGCATCTCCTTTCCATGGAAAATGCCCGCGCGGCGGCGCGGTTCCGCGCCGCCTGACGATCGTCAAGTTCCCGGCGAATCGCTCAGAACGCGCTGCGCATCGGATGCGCGCGATAGGTGCCGAGGATGCGGACCTTTTCCGAGAAGAAGCGCAACTCCTCCAGCGCGCGCCGCACCGGCAGGTCGTCCGGATGGCCCTCGATATCGGCATAGAACTGCGTGGCGTAGAACTTGCCGCCGATCTGATAGCTTTCCAGCTTCGTCATGTTGATGCCGTTGGTGGCGAAGCCGCCCATCGCCTTGTAGAGCGCGGCTGGGATGTTGCGCACGTTGAAGACGAAGGTGGTGACGATGGTCTCGTCGCCGTCGCGCACGACCGGCACCGGATCGCGCGAGAGCACGACGAAGCGGGTGACGTTGCTTTCCGTGTCCTCGACATTCTCGGCAATGATCGACAGGCCGTAGAGGTCGGCGGCAAGGCGCGGGGCGAGCGCCGCCATGGTGCGGTCGCCGGTCTCCGAGACGAGCTTGGCTGCGCCCGCCGTGTCGCCGGCGATCACCGGCTTCCAGCCGTTGAGGCGGACGATCTTGCGGCACTGGCCGAGCGCGTGGATATGGCTGTGGACCGTGCGCACCTCGTCCTTCGTCACGCCCGGCAGGACCATGAGCTGGAAGCGGATCGGCATGAAATATTCGCCGACGATGTGCAGGCGCGATTCCGGCAGGAGATGATGGATGTCGGCGACGCGGCCGGCAATCGTGTTTTCGATCGGGATCATGCCGAGATCGGCATCGCCGTTCTCGACGGCAAGGAACGCATCCTCGAAGGTCTGGCAGGGCAGCGGCTCCATGTTCGGGAACATGTCGCGGCTCGCCATGTCGGAATTCGCGCCGAACTCGCCCTGGAAGGCGATCTTGTTGGTCTTCGTGATCATGGCAGGTATCCGTGTCAGATGGGATGGGCGGCGAGCATCGCGCGGGCCTTTTCGAGGTCGGCGGGAGTATCGACACCGAGCGGAACGGTGTCAACGATCTCCGCATCGATGCGCATGCCGGCCTCCAGCGCCCGAAGCTGCTCCAGCGATTCCCGCCTTTCCAGCGTCGAGGGCGGCAGCGTCACGAAGGTCTCCAGCGCCTTGCGGCGATAGGCATAAAGGCCGATGTGGTGGTAGAGCGGGCCATTGCCGTAGGGCGCGGTCGCGCGCGTGAAATAGAGCGCGCGCAGGCGGCTTTCGCCGATGGGCGAGCCGACGATCTTGACCACGTTGGGATTGGTCTTCTCGTGCTCGTCGCGGATCTCGGTCGTCAGCGTCGCGATATCGGTCGCGGCGTTCTCCAGCGGGCGCAGGGCGGCGCGGATGGTTTCCGGGTCGATGGTCGGCAGGTCGCCCTGGACGTTGATGACGAACTCGGCGCGGCCTTCCGGGTCGCTCTTGGTCAGCGCCTCGTGGATGCGGTCGGAGCCGGACTGGTGGTCGACCCGGGTCATCACCGCGGCAAAGCCCGCCGCGACGACGGCGTCGAAGATGTCCTGGTGATCGACGGCGACGACGACACGGCCGACATCGGCCGCGGCGGCCCGGCGCGCAACCTGCACGATCATCGGCAGGCCCGCAATGTCGGCGAGCGGCTTGCCGGGAAGCCGGGTCGAGGCCATGCGCGCAGGAATGAGGACGAGGCTCTTGTCAAAATTGGCGCGATTCATCTCAGGCCCTTCAAAACCCCCTGGAAAAGTGTCAATAAGTCTCAGTGCGGGGGCTACAATCACTGTTGCAACGAAGCAGCAAAAGACATAGGTTCCGCGCGATTTCAAGACTGGCCGGTGTCAGGTCCGCCGGTTGCTAGGGGAGCGTTTGGATGAACTCTTATGTGAACATGGGCGTGGGTGCCCTTCTGGGCACCGTCTTCGTACTGATGTCCGTGTCGATCGCTTCTGAAGGCATTTTCCATTCGGGCGCTCCCGAGAAGGAAGGCTTCGCGATCGTGGCCGAGGAAACGGGCGGCGAGGCAGCGGGCGGCGAAGAAGCCGCGAAGGCCGTTCCGATCGCGACCCTGCTCGCCAGCGCCGACGCGGGCGCAGGCGAAACCGTCTTCAAGAAGTGTGCGAGCTGTCACACCGGGGAGAAGGGCGGACCGAACAAGGTCGGCCCCAACCTCTGGGAGGTCGTCAACCGCCCGATCGCCTCGCATGAGGGCTTCAGCTATTCCGCAGGCATGACCACCTTCTCCGAAGGCCACAAGGTCGTCTGGGACTTCGACCACCTGAACTTCTTCCTCGAAGCGCCGAAGAAGCACGTTCCGGGCACCGCCATGGGCTTCGCCGGCCTCAAGAAGGACGACGAGCGCGCCAACCTGATCGCCTATCTGCGCACGCTCTCCGACAATCCGGCGCCGCTGCCGACCGCTTCGAGCGAAGGCGCGGCCGCGACGGAAGGTGCAGCCCCCGCTGAGGGCGGCGCTGCGGCAACGCAGGACGGCGCGGCGACCCCGGCCGAAGGCGGCGCGGCAACCGCGACCGAGGGCGCAGCTCCGGCCGAGGGCGGCGCGACGCAGGGCACCACGACGGAACAGCCGGCTGCTCAGTAAAAAGAGCGCCAGCCACGGATTTGGAAAACCCGGCCTTCGCGCCGGGTTTTTTGTTGCCGGCGAAGGGGGATCTCAGCCGAGCAGCCAGGCCCAGAAGGAAACGGTGAAGACGCCGAACGCCGTCGTCATGGTGATGGTCGAGGAGGCGAGCGCGTGGCCGACGCCGAAATGGTTGGCGAGCAGCCAGGCGTTGACGCCCGTCGGCACGGAAGAGGTCAGCACCATCGCCGCCGTCCATTCCGGCGAAAGGCCGAGCAGCCGGCAGGCGACATAGACGGAGCCCGGCAGGACGATGAGCTTGAGGCCGGTCATGGCGAGCGCGATGCCGGCATTTCCGCCGACCTTGTACTTGTTGAGCGCCATGCCGATGGAGACGAGCGCGGCCGGCGCGGCAAGGGCCGCGAGCTGGTCGATCACCACCTTCACCGGGCCGGAGAGCGGAACGCCGCCGGTATGGAACAGCGCGCCGGCGACGAGGCCGATCACCAGCGGATTGCCCACGAGGCTCCGGCCGATGCCGAGCAGCAGCGCCGCAAAACTCTGCGGTTCGCGCGTGTGCTCCTTGCGCTCGGCCCGCTCCATCAGCACCGTGCCGGCGATCATCATGACCGGCAGATGCACGGAGATGAGGACGGAGAGCGCCACGACACCGTCGTTGCCGACGATGCGCGAGACGAGCGGCAGGCCGATGAAGATGGTGTTGGCGAAGGCGGAGGAGACCCCGGCGAGCACGCCGATGCGCCGGTCGCGCCCGAAACCCAGCGTCGCCGCGAGATGGGCGACGGTCCAGGTGAAGGCGACGCCGGCGAAATAGGCGACCCAGATGCGCAGCGGCGATTCGCCGGAGAAATTCGCCTCCGCGATGGTGCGGAAGAGCAGCACCGGCACGGCGACGCGGAAGACGAACTCGCCGAGCCCCTCGCCCAGCTCCTCCCTGAGATAGCCGGTGCGGACCAGCAGCCAGCCGATCAGGATCAGCGCGAAGATGGGCAGGACATTGAAGGCGACGTCCGACATGAAACCGTCCGGGAGAGGCAGGAGCCGCAAGGCGGCCGCCCTGCGGCCTCATGGGTAGGGCAATCGGCGGGCCGGAGCAATTCCTGCCCGGCGCGGAAACACGCCTTCACCCGAACCTGCGCAACAAAGGGGAGCCGAACCCGGCCGCACAAATGAAAAAAGCGAGGGTTGAACCCCCGCTTCCTCATCCCGGCCTGACCGGGGAAGTGTTTCGCGCAGGTGCCAGTACATCCGTGGTCACCGCGTTTGCGAAACACGACTTTCGTGTCTGACGAGGTTCTAGCTGCCCGCTGTTACAGCGGTATGACAGAAGAGCGCCCGTCGATGTTTTGCAGTCTGCGTCCATATGGTTAACAAAAGGTTAACGCGGCAGGGATCGAAAAAATTCGCATTTCCGCCGATTGAACGGCGGATCTCAAACGTCTTCCCCCTGATTTCCTGCGTCACCTCTTCCATGCCCCGTCGAAACGCCCGGTCTTTCGATTGACAAGCCGGGACGGGGTCTGAAGAGTGGCGGCAACGAGACGGCAGCGGTAGGAGGACTTGATGTCTATGCGCGCATTCTTCGGTTTCACGGCTCTTGTTCTTTCGGCCGTCGCCTCGCCACCGCTGGCCGCCCATGCGGAAGAAACCCGCACCATCGTCACCACCGAGAACAGCGACTATTTCGGCTTCGACCTGCGCACCGTGCAGGACGTGACGCTCGACCAGTGCAAGACCGACTGCATCGACGACATGTCATGCCGCGCCTTCACCTATAATCCCAAGGTGAAGTGGTGCTTCCTGAAGAGCGACTTCAACCAGATCAACCATTTCCAGGGCGCCATCGCCGGCAAGATCGTCAAGGCCGACAATGCCGCCGATATCGGCGCCGCGCCCGCGCTCTCCTTCATCAGCGAATACATGCTGAACGATGCCCGCGCCTTCCGCGACAATCTCGCCCTGCCGGCGGACCAGGTCGGCCAGGGGGCGGAAAGCCTCGCCTCGCTGGGCCGCATCGAGACGGCCTCCGACCGCTTCGACCAGGCGCTCGCCGCCTTCCGCGGCGCGCTGTCGCTGGCGCCGGACGACTATTATCTCTGGATCGAGACGGCCGAATCCATGGGCCGGGCGACCAACAACAGCTATCTCGCCGGCCAGGGGGCGCTTGCGGCGATCAACGCCTACCAGCTTTCGCGCACGACCGAGACGCGCGCCCGGGCGCTTGCCGTGCTCGGCGACACGCTCGACGTTTCCGGCAGCTACCGCGCCGGCATCAATGCCTACAAGGCGAGCCTCGAGCAGCAGGAAGACGTCGCCGTCCGCTCGGCCTATCTGAACCTGCGGACCCGGCAGGGCTTCCGCATGGTGAGCCACACGATCGATTCCGACAGCGCCAGCCCGCGGGCCTGCGTGGAATTCTCCGAGCCGCTGGTGAAGTCCGGCGCCGACTACGCCTCCTTCGTCACGCTCGACGGCGCTGCGCCCAAGGCCGTGGAAGCCAAGGACCGGCAGATCTGCGTGGAGGGCCTGAAGCACGGCCAGCGCTACAAGATCGCCTTCCGTCCCGGCCTGCCCTCCTCCGTCGACGAGCCGCTCGCGGCCGCGGTCGACCTCGACATCTACGTGCAGGACCGCACCGCCATGGTGCGCTTCACCGGCGACGGCTTCGTACTGCCCGGCAGCGTCCGCCGCGGCATTCCCATCGTCTCGGTCAACACCGACAGCGCCGACCTGAAGCTCTACCGCGTCGGCGACCGCGCCATCGCCGGGCTACTGGCCGACAGCCGCTTCCTCACCCAGCTCGACGGCTATTCGGCGAGCCGCATCGAGAACGACAACGGCGAACTCGTCTGGCAGGGCAAGATCGACATCTCGCCGGAACTCAACAAGGACGTCGTCACCAGCTTCCCGGTCGACGAGGCGCTGCCCGAGCGCAAGCCCGGCGTCTACGTGCTGACCGCCGCGGCGACGAACGGCCGCAGCAACGAATGGGACTCGAAGGCGACGCAATGGTTCGTCGTCTCGGATGTCGGCCTCACCACCTATGCCGGCACGGACGGCCTCAACGTCTTCGCCCGCTCGCTCGACAGCGCCGGCCCGCTGGAAGGCGTCGAGCTTCAGCTGATCGCCAAGAACAACGAGGTGCTCGGCACCGCGACGACCGATGCCGACGGCCGCGCCAGCTTCACCGCCGGCCTCATCCGCGGCACCGCCGCCAACACGCCCGCCGTGATCCTCGCCAAGAAGGGCGAAGGCGACTTCGTCTTCCTCGACATGACGCGCGCCGGCTTCGACCTTTCCGACCGCGGCGTCACCGGCCGCCCGGCGCCGGGCGCCATCGACGTGCTCACCTGGACGGAACGCGGCATCTACCGCGCCGGCGAGACGGTGCATGTCGCAGCGCTCGCCCGCGACATCGAATCGAACGCCGTCGAGAAGCTGCCGCTCACCTTCGTCTTCAGCCGCCCGGACGGCGTCGAGGACCGCCGCATGGTGGCCGACGGCGCGACGCTCGGCGGCTATGCCGTCGACCTGCCGCTCATGGAAAACAGCATGCGCGGCACCTGGACCATGCAGGTCTATACCGACCCGAAGGGCATGGCGATCGCCGAGAAGCAGTTCCTCGTCGACGACTTCGTGCCGGACCGCATCGAATTCGACATGAAGACCGACGCCAAGTTCGTCGATGCCGAGACGCCGGCCCCCATCACGGTCGAGGGCCGCTATCTCTACGGCGCGCCGGGCGCCGGGCTCGAGATCGAGGGCGACGTCGCCCTGAAGCCGACGCGCCAGGATGCCGCCTATCCGAACTATGTCTTCGGCCTTGCCGACGAGGAGGCGCTTGAGGAAAACCGCGTCCCGCTCGACGGCCTCGACGTGCTCGACGACGAGGGCAAAACGACCTTCGACCTCACCGTTTCCGACCTTCCCTCCACCACGCAGCGTCTCGAAGCGCGCGTGACGCTGCGCATGAAGGAAGCGGGCGGCCGCGCCGTCGAACGCAACCTGACGCTGCCCGTCAAGGCATCCGGCCCGATGATCGGCGTGAAGCCGGAATTTGCCGGCGAGCTTTCGGAGAACAGCGTCGCCAACTTCCACGTCGTCGCCGTCGATCCGGACGGCGCGAAGGCGGCGATGCAGGGCCTGCCCTGGAAGCTGCTTTCCGTCGAGCGGAACTATCAATGGTATCGCGACGGCAGCTCCTGGCGCTACGAGCCGGTGCTCTCGACGACGCAGATCGCCAACGGCACGCTGGACGTGACCGCCGACGGCGGCCGCATCTCGGTTCCCGTCACCTGGGGCCGCTACCGCCTCGAAGTGGAGAGCCCCGAGCCGGAAGGCCCCGCGACCAGCATCGAGTTCGATGCCGGCTGGTATGTCGCGGCAAGCTCGACGGAAACGCCCGACGCGCTGGAAATCTCGCTCGACAAGGAAAGCTACGCCGTCGGCGAGACGGCGAAGCTCAAGGTCTCGCCGCGCCATGCCGGCCAGCTCCTCGTCACCATCGGCGCGGAAAGCCTGATCGCCACCCAGACCGCCACCATCGGCGCCGAAGGCGGCGAGGTGGAAATCCCGATCACCGAGGAATGGGGCTCGGGCTCCTACGTCACCGCGACGCTCTTCCGCCCCGGCTCCGACCAGGAAAGCCGCATGCCGATGCGCGCCATCGGCATCACCTGGCTGAAGGTCGATCCCGCCGAGCGCAAGCTCGACATCGCGCTCGACATGCCGGAAAAGACCCTGCCGCGCCAGCCGCTCGACATTTCGCTGAAGGTCGCGGGCGCCGGCGCCAATGAGGAGGCCTATATCACGGTCGCCGCCGTCGATGTCGGCATCCTCAACCTCACCCGCTACGAGGCGCCCGATCCGGCCGGCTGGTATTTCGGCCAGCGCCGCCTCGGCATGGAGATCCGCGACATCTACGGCCGCCTGATCGATGGCTCGCTCGGCACGACGGGGCGCCTGCGCACCGGCGGCGACGGCGGCGAAGGGGCGCTCCAGGGCAACCCGCCGAAGGAAAAGCTCGTCGCCTTCTTCGCCGGCCCGGTGAAGCTGGATGCGGAGGGCAACGCCAAGGTCAGCTTCGACATTCCGCAGTTCAACGGCACCGCCCGCGTCATGGCCGTCGCCTGGACGAAGACGGGCGTCGGCAGCGCGTCGAAGGACGTCATCATCCGCGATCCGGTCGTGGTGACGGCAAGCCTGCCGAAGTTCCTCGCCCCCGGGGACCGCGCGGACCTGAGGCTCGACATCGCCAATACCGATGCGCCGGCCGGCGACTATACGGTCGAGGTCACGCACAATGCCTCGGTCATGGTCGACCAGACAGGCGCCGGCCAGATACTGAAGCTCGAACCCGGCGGCAAGACCGCGCTCACCCTGCCGCTGATCGGCGGGGAAGCCGGCGACGGCCTTGTCACCGTCAAGCTGACGAACGGGGCCGACATGTCGCTGGAGCAGGTGCTCAACGTGCCGGTGCGTCCGGCCGCCATGCCCATCACCACGCGCCGGCCCATCGAGATCGCCGCGAACGGGAGCCTGACCATCGACGACCAGTTGCTCGCCGACAGCCAGCTTGCCGGCGCCTCGGTGAGCCTCAACGTCTCGCGCGCCGCCGCCTTCGACATTCCGGCCCTGCTGATGGCGCTCGACCGCTATCCCTATGGCTGCACGGAGCAGACGACGAGCCGCGCCCTGCCGCTCCTCTATCTGAGCGAGCTTTCCAGGCAGTCCGGCCTGCCGGAGGACACGGAAACGCAGAAGCGGGTGCAGGACGCCATCTACCGCGTCCTCGCCAACCAGTCCTCCTCCGGCAGCTTCGGCCTCTGGTCTCCCGGCTACGGCGACCTCTGGCTCGACGCCTTCGTCACCGACTTTCTGACCCGCGCCCGCGAGCAAAAGTTCGAGGTGCCGGAAAAGGCGATGGTGCAGGCGCTCTCCAACCTGCAGAACGCCCTTTCCTACGACGTCAACGTCTCGACCCAGGGCAACGAGATCGCCTATGCGCTCTATGTGCTCGCCCGCAACCGCAAGGCCGCGATCAGCGACCTGCGCTACTATGCGGATACGAAGCTCCCCGAGTTCTCCTCGCCGCTCGCCCGCGCCCAGATCGCCGGCGCGCTCGGCCTCTACGGCGATGCCCAGCGCTCGATGACGATCTTCTCCAACGCGCTCGGCCTGTCGCGCGAGACCGCCATGAATGCCAGCCTCTCGCGCACCGACTACGGCTCGTCGCTGCGCGACGGCGCGGCGATCCTGGCGCTCGCCGCGGAAAGCCGGCCGGTTCCCGACGTCATCCCGGACCTGACCAAGCTCGTCGCCAGGGAGTGGGATAACAAGCGCTGGACCAGCACGCAGGAACAGACCTGGATGCTGCTCGCCGCGCGCTCCGTGCGCGATGCCGACAAGGGCCTGAAGCTGGAGATCAACGGCGCGGCGCGCGACGGCGGCTATGCCGCGCAGATGACCGGCAAGTCCCTGCTGGAACATCCGCTGACCATCGCCAACCGCACCGGCGAGCCGGTCGCGGCCATGCTGACCACCGTCGCGGCTCCGGCCGATCCGCTGCCGGCCGGCGGCGACGGCTTCGCCATCGAGCGCACCTACTACACGCTCGACGGCGAGGAGGCGAACATCACGGAGGCGACGCAGAACGAGCGCTACGTCGTGGTGCTGAAGGTGACGGAGCACAACAGCTGGCCGTCGCGCATCATCATCACCGACCTCCTGCCCGCCGGCTTCGAGATCGACAATCCGAGCCTCGTCGATAGCGCGAAGCTTTCCAACTTCGACTGGCTCGGCCAGACCGAGGCGGCGCATACGGAGTTCCGCTACGACCGCTTCGTCGCCGCCTTCAACCGCAGCGAGGGCGACAACCGCGAGGTGACGCTCGCCTATGTCGTGCGCGCCGTGACCCCCGGCACCTACGACCTGCCGGCCGCGCAGGTGGAGGACATGTACCGTCCGCAATACTCCGCCCGCACGGCGACCGGCCGCATGCAGGTCGTCAAGGCCGAGTAGGAGGGGACGCCATGGCGCTCTGGCGCAAGCTCCTCGTCGGTTCCCTGAGCGGGGCGGCGGCTATTGCCGCCCTCGCCTTCGGGCTCGACCGTGCGGACCGCGCCTATCCGCCGCCCGTCGGGGTGGCGGATACCGTCTCGAAGGAAGTGCTCGACCGTGACGGCCGGCTGCTGCGTGCGTTCGCGACGCCGCAGGGGCACTGGCGGCTGAAGACCACAGCCGCCGATGTCGATCCGCAGTTCATCCGCATGCTGCTTGCCTACGAGGACCGGCGCTTCAACGCGCATTCCGGCATCGATCCGCTGGCGCTGCTGCGCGCCGCCGGCCAGTTCGTCACCAGCGGCCATATCGTTTCGGGCGGCTCGACGCTCTCCATGCAGGTCGCCCGCCTGATCGAGCCGCGCGAGAGCCGGTCGATGCTCGCCAAGCTGCGCCAGATGGCGCGCGCCGTCCAACTCGAACGGCGGCTCTCCAAGGCCGAGATCCTCGACCTCTACCTGACGCTCGCCCCCTATGGCGGCAATCTGGAAGGCGTGCGGGCGGCAAGCCTCGCCTGGTTCGGCAAGGAGCCGAAGCGGCTTTCCGTCGCCGAAGCCGCCCTCCTCGTCGCCCTGCCGCAGCTTCCCGAAAAGCGCCGGCCCGACCGGCACCGGGACGTCGCGGAAAAGGCGCGCGAGCGCGTGCTGAACCGCATGGCCGTCTCGGAGATCATCGGCGAGGGCGAGGCCGAACGCGCGAGCGCCGAGGCCATCCCTACCCGCCGCAAGCAGCTTCCGTCCTACGCCGCCCATCTCTCGGAACTTGCGCTGCGCAAGGACCCGAAGGCGGTCACGCGCAGCACCACGCTCGACCGCACGGTGCAGGACGGGCTGGAGACCGTCGCCCGCGAGGCCGCCGAGCGGCTCGGGCCGAAGGTCTCCATCGCCATGGTGATGGCCGATGCCCGCACCGGCGAGATTCTCGGCGAGGTCGGCTCGGCGGATTATTTCGACGGCAGCCGCGCCGGCTGGATCGACATGACGCGCATCCGCCGCTCGCCCGGCTCGGCGCTGAAACCGTTCATCTACGGCCTCGCATTCGAGGAAGGCCTCGTCGCGCAGGAGACCATCGTCGAGGACCGTCCCGCCGATTTCTCCGGCTATCGGCCGCGCAATTTCGACATGACCTACCAGGGCGACATCAGCGTGCGCAAGGCCCTGCAGCTGTCCCTCAACGTACCGGCCGTGCGCCTGCTCGACGCCGTCGGCCCGACGCGGATGATGGTGCGCTTCCGCCGCGCCGAGGTGCGGCCGGAACTGCCGCCGGGCGAGACGCCCGGCCTTGCCATCGGCCTCGGCGGCCTCGGCATCACGCTGCGCGACCTCACCCAGCTCTATGCCGCGCTCGCTAATCGCGGCATGCCGGTCCGGCTCGGCGATGGCATCACGGGCGATGCCGCCGTCATCGACGGCGATCCGCTGCTCGATCCCGTCGCCGTCTGGCAGGTCTCGGACGTGCTGTCCGCCGTCATCCCGCCGACCGGCAGCCGCCGGCTCGGCATCGCCTACAAGACCGGCACGAGCTACGGCTACCGCGACGCCTGGTCGGTCGGCTATGACGGCCGGCATGTGCTCGGCGTCTGGGTCGGCCGCGCCGACAACGGCGCCGTGCCGGGCCTGACGGGCTATGGCGCCGCCGCGCCCATTCTCTTCGAAGCCTTCTCGCGCTCCGGCGTCGCCATCACCGCGATGCCGCGCGCACCGGCCGGGGCGGTACGCATCGCGCAATCGGAACTGCCGGCGAGCATGCGCCGCTTCTCCACCACCGCGAACGGCCTCGTCGCCACCGCCGGGCGCGAGCCCGCGCCGCAAATCGTCTATCCGCCGGAGGGCGCCCATGTGGAACTCGGCGCGACGGCGGCGGGCGCGATCTCGCCGCTCGTCCTGAAGCTCCAGGGCGGCCGCGCGCCCTTCCGCTGGCTCGCCAACGGCAAGGTCCTGCCCGACGCCGCACGCCGGCGCACGACGCAGTGGACGCCCGAGGGCGCAGGCTTCTCGACGCTGACGGTGATCGACGCCGCCGGGCGGGCGGCAAGCGTGCGGGTGTTTATCGAGTAGAGGCGACGCCCTTTTTTAGCCGGGGTCTGCCCATCATCCAGCCTGCCGGCCACCTTCTCCTTGGCTGCGGGGCGAAGGAGATATGCTGCCCCGGTTTCCTCAACCAATGGCCGCAGGTGGAGTACGCCCCTGCTCCCCGTAGGCGGCAGGGGCATCGCATATGGAACTCGACGTCGCCGTCCTTCCCTTCTCCCCTCAGGGAGAAGGTGGCCCGAAGGGTCGGATGAGGGGGCGCGGCACAAGAAGGCATTTCCTTCCTGTCTTCGGCATGCCCCTCATCCGCCTGTCGGCACCTTCTCCCCGCAAGCGGGGCGAAGGGGATATGACGCACCGGTTTCCCCAAACAATAACGGTTCGTGGGGCACGTCCCCTCTCCCCGCTTGCGGGGAGAGGGCCAGGGTGAGGGGCAAAGCCAAACCCGCAACGTCACGCTTTCGTATCGGCCAATACCCAACCCGGCTTGCGCTTCTCCAGAAAGGCCGAAATCCCCTCCCCCGCCTCGGGCGTCTCCCACGTATCGGCAAGCCGGGTCAGCGTCATCTCGATGACCTTGTCGTCGATGGGCGGGGCGAGCGCATGGGCGAGCGCCTTCGCCGCCGCCACTGCATTTGGCGAGGCTGCGAAATAGGGCACGACCTCTGCCTCCACGGCCTCGTCCAGCGCCTCCGGCGCCACGATGCGGCTCACGAGGCCGATATCGCGCGCGACCGCCGTATCGAACAGGCGGGCGGAGGTGGCGAAGCGCAGGAAGGCCGCGGGGCCGATGCGCGCGGCGACATAGGGGCTGATCGTCGCCGGGATGAGGCCGAGGCGGGTTTCGGTGAGGCCGAAGCGGGCGCCCTCCACGGCGATCGCCGCATCGCAGACGCTGATGAGCCCGACGCCGCCGCCATAGGCCTGCCCGTTGACGCGGGCGACGAGCGGCTTCGACAGGTCGCGCAGGGCCTTCAGCATCAGCGCGAGGCGGCGCGCCTCGGCTATGCGCTCCTCGCGCGTCGCGGCGATCTGCTCCTTCATCCAGTTGAGGTCGCCGCCGGCGCAGAAGCTCTCGCCCTCCCCGGTGAGGACGACGGCGCGCACCGCCCGGTCCTCGGAAAGCAGGCCCGCGACGGCCGTCAGTTCGCGGATCATCAGGCCGGACAGCGCATTGTGCTGGGCGTGGCGGCGCAGCGTCAGGGCGGCGACGCCGCGCCGGTCGACGGATACGGAAATCGTCTCGAAGTTCATGGCTGCACCTCCTCATGATGCATGCCGGTGATGCGGCGGGCGAAGGCCGCGGCAGCGGCGAGCTTTTCCGGGTCGAGCCCCGTCTCGTAATCCGTCTCGGCCAGCATGTCGGCGACGGCGAGCGTATCCACATTGCCGCGCGCACCCGGCGCGAAGGGGCAGCCGCCGAGCCCGCCGACCGAGGCGTCGAAGACGGACAGCCCATGATCGAGCGCGACGCGGATATTGTCGAGCGCCATTCCGCTCGTATCGTGAAAATGGCCGGCGAGGTTTTCCGGCGCGGCTATGTCCAGCACCGCCTCCAGCATGGCCGCAACCTCACTCGGCCAGGCGCGCCCGATCGTGTCGCCGAGGCTCACCTCATGGCAGCCGAGGTCGAGGAGCTGGCGGGCAACCTCGGCCACGGCCTGCGGCGCGACCGGCCCGTCATAGGGGCAGCGCACGACGCAGCTGACATAGCCGCGCAGCGGAATACCGTCCCGCCGCGCCGCCTCCGCCACCGGGCGGGCACGTTCGATGCTCTCGGCGATCGAGCAGTTGAGATTGGCGCGCGAAAAGCCCTCGGAGGCCGAGAGGAAGACAGCGATCTCGTCGGCGCGGGCCGCCCGCGCGGCCTCGTAGCCCTTCATGTTGGGCACCAGCGCCGAATAGGAAACGCCCGGTCGGCGGCGAATGCCGGCCATCACCTCGGCGCCGTCGGCAAGCTGCGGCACCCATTTCAAACTGACGAAACTAGTCGCCTCGATGCGTCGGAAACCGCAGCCGGACAGGAGGTCGATCAGCGCGATCTTGTCAGCGGCCGGAATGATCGCCTTTTCGTTCTGCAGGCCGTCGCGGGCCGCCATTTCAACGATTTCGATGCGCCGCTTCATGTCGCCTCCTCGGGCTCCAGCGCGAGAAGCAGCGCGCCTTCCGCCACCTGGTCGCCCACCGCCACCGGCACTGCCGCCACCACGCCGTCGCGCGGAGCGGCCAGCACCAGTTCCATCTTCATCGCCTCCATGGTGACCAGCGGTTCGCCTTTTGCGACGCGCGCGCCCGGCTCCACCGCAACGATCCGTACCAGCCCCGGCATCGGCGCCGAAAGCCGGTCGCCGCCCGCCGCCGCCTCGCCATGATGACCGGCCTCTTCGGCGGTCGCGAAGGCATGGCCGTGGCCGCCGAAGAAGACGGCGATGGCCGATCGGTCGCGGTGAACCGTCGCCGGGAGGATATGGCCGTCGACATCCACCTGGAGGGACGCTCCGTCGACGGAGTGCAGGCGCAGGTCCGTCGCAAGGCCGTTGTGCTCGACCCGGAAATTCTCCTTGCCGCGGACCGTCACGCGCAGCGCATGTTCCACGCCGCCATGATCGAGGAAGACCGTCCGCGCCGCCTCGCCCCAGAGCCGGAAGCCGCGAAGCCGCTCCCAGGGGTCGACTTCAGTGGCGGCTTCAAGGAAGCCGAGCGCCAAGAGGGCGGCGAGCGCGAAGGCCTCCTCGGAGGCATCGGGCTCCGCCAGCAGGCTTTCGCCCGCGCGGCCGATGAGGCCCGTATCGACGTCCCCCGCCGCAAAGGCCGGCAGGCGGCAGAGGCGGGCGAGGAAGCCGGCATTGGTGACCAGCCCGCCGACGCGGCATTGCCGGAGCGCGCCTTCGAGCCTTGCCAGTGCCTCGGCGCGGTCGCGGCCATGGGCGATCACCTTGGCGATCATCGGATCGTAATAGGGGGTGATGACATCGCCGGCGCGCACGCCGGAATCCACGCGCACGCCCTCCGGCACATCGAAGACGGAGAGACGGCCGGTCGCCGGCAGGAAGTCGCGGGCGGGATTTTCCGCATAGAGCCGCGCCTCGCAAGCCCAGCCGTCGATGGCCAGTTCCTCCTGCCGCTTCGGCAGGGGCTCGCCGGCAGCGACGCGGAGCTGCCATTCGACGAGATCGAGGCCGGTGATCGCCTCCGTCACCGGATGCTCCACCTGCAGGCGCGTGTTCATTTCCATGAAATAGAACCGGTCCTGCCGGAGCCCCTCGGAAACGTCGGCGATGAACTCCACCGTGCCCGCGCCGCTATAGCCGATCGCCGCCGCGGCGCGCACCGCCGCCGCGCCCATTGCCGCGCGCATCTCCACCGTCATGCCGGGTGCCGGCGCTTCCTCGATCACCTTCTGGTGCCGGCGCTGGAGCGAGCAGTCGCGCTCGAAGAGATGCACGACATCGCCATGCCCGTCGCCGAAGACCTGCACCTCGATATGGCGGGGCTTGGCCATGTATTTCTCGACCAGCACGCGGCCGTCTCCGAAGGCGCTTTCGGCCTCGCGGCGGGCGCTTTCCAGCGCGGCGGAGAAATCGGCCGGGTCATCCACCCGCCGCATGCCCTTGCCGCCGCCGCCGGCGCGCGCCTTGATCAGCACGGGGTAGCCGATGGTCGCCGCCTCGCCGGCGAGGAAGGCCGCTTCCTGCCTGTGACCGTGATAGCCGGGCACGACGGGCACTCCGGCCTTTTCCATCAGCGCCTTGGCGGCGTCCTTGAGGCCCATGGCGCGGATGGCATTGGCCGAGGGGCCGATGAAGACGAGGCGGGCGGCCTCCACCGCCTCGACGAAATCGGGATTTTCCGAGAGGAAGCCGTAGCCGGGATGCACCGCCTCGGCGCCGCTCGCCCGCGCCGCCTCGATGATCGCCGGGCCGTTCAGGTAGCTCTTCGCCGCCTCCGCCGGGCCGATGCGGATCGCCTTGTCGGCCATCCCGACATGCAGCGCCGCCCGGTCGGCATCCGAATAGACGGCGACCGTCGCGACACCCATGCGCCTTGCGGTGCGGATGATGCGGCAGGCTATTTCGCCGCGATTGGCGATGAGGATCTTCCTGAACATCCCGGCTCCGCTTCTCACTGGGCTGCAACGGCTTCGACTTCCAGCAGCCATTTTCCGTCGAAGATCGAGGTGATGACGACGCTCATCGCCGGCGCGACGGCGCCGAGATATTCGCTGCGAATCTCGCGGTTGGCGGTGGCGTGGTGCCGATCGGAAAGGAAGGTCGTGACCTTGACGAGGTCTGCCTTCGTCATGCCCGCCGCCTTCAGTTGCGCGTCGACATTGCGCCAGACGAGCCGGGCCTGGTCCTCGAAACTCTCCGGCACCTTGTCGTCGTCGGAAACGGGGATCTGGCCGCTGACGAAGACTAGCGTCTTGAAATCCTCGATCTTCACGGCCTGCGAATAGCCGCCGCGCGGGGCGGGTGCATTTTTGGCATTGATCGATTCGCGTTTCATGACTTGCCTCCTCTACATCCTGAAGACGCCGAAACGGGTGGGCTCGAAGGGCGCGTTGAGCGCCGCCGAGAGCGAGAGCGCCAGGACGTCGCGCGTCCTGCGCGGATCGACGATGCCGTCGTCCCAGAGCCTTGCCGAGGCATAGAGCGGGTGGCTCTGGCGGGCGAACATGTCGACGGTCGGCTGCCTGAAGGCGGCTTCCTCCTCCGTACTCCAGCTTCCACCTGCCCGCTCGATGCCCTCGCGCTTGACGGTCGCCAGCACGCCGGCCGCCTGCTCGCCGCCCATGACGGCGATGCGGCTGTTCGGCCAGGTCCAGAGGAAACGCGGCGAGTAGGCCCGGCCGCACATGCCGTAATTGCCCGCGCCATAGGAGCCGCCGATCAGCACCGTGATCTTCGGCACGCCTGCGGTGGCGACGGCGGTGACGAGCTTCGCCCCATGCTTGGCGATGCCCTCCGCCTCGTATTTGCGGCCGACCATGAAGCCGGTGATGTTCTGCAGGAAGAGGAGCGGAATGGCGCGCTGGGCGCAGAGCTCGATGAAATGCGCCCCCTTCAGCGCCGCCTCGGAGAAGAGCACGCCGTTGCTGGCGATAATACCGACGGGCAGGCCATGCAGGGCGGCGAAGCCGCAGACGAGCGTGGTGCCGAAGCGGGCCTTGAACTCGTCGAAACGCGAGCCGTCGACCACGCGGGCGATCACCTCGCGCACGTCATAGGGCGTGCGCGTGTCGGCCGGCACGATGCCGAGAAGTTCTCCCGGGTCGTAGAGCGGGGCATCGCCCGCGCCGGACCTCACGACCGGCGGCTTGTGCGTGTTGAGATTGGCGGCGATCCCCCGGGCGATGACCAGCGCATGGCGATCATCGCGCGCCAGATGATCGGCGACGCCGGAAAGGCGGGTGTGCACATCGCCGCCGCCGAGGTCCTCGGCCGTCACCACCTCACCCGTCGCGGCCTTTACCAGAGGCGGGCCGGCGAGGAAGATCGTGCCCTGGTTCTCGACGATGACGGTCTCGTCGCTCATCGCCGGCACATAGGCCCCACCCGCCGTGCAGCTTCCCATGACGACGGCGACCTGCGGGATGCCGGCGGCGGACATCTGCGCCTGGTTGTAGAAGATGCGGCCGAAGTGGTCGCGGTCGGGGAAGACCTCGTCCTGGTTGGGCAGGTTCGCCCCGCCGGAATCGACGAGGTAGATGCAGGGCAGCCGGTTCTCCGCGGCGATCTCCTGCGCGCGCAGATGCTTCTTCACGGTGATGGGGTAATAGGTGCCGCCCTTCACCGTTGCGTCGTTGCAGACGATCATGCATTCACGGCCGGAGACGCGGCCGATGCCGGCGATCATGCCGCCGGAGGGCGAGGCGCCGTCATAAAGGCCGTGGCCGGCGGTGAGGCCGATTTCGAGGAAGGGCGAGCCGGGGTCGAGGAGCTGCGCCACCCGCTCGCGCGGCAGCAGCTTGCCGCGGGAAAGGTGGCGCTCGCGCGCCTTCGCCCCGCCGCCGTCCATGGCAAGGCTCGCCGCCTCTTCCACCAAGGCCAGCGCATCGAGCATCGCCTTGCGGTTTGCCGCGAAGGTTTCGCTTCGCGTGTTCACGGCCGAAGGGAGAACCGGCATCACAGCGTCTCCTGGAAGATTTCGCGGCCGATCAGCATGCGGCGGATTTCCGAGGTGCCGGCACCAATTTCGTAGAGTTTCGCATCGCGCAGCAGGCGGCCGGTCGGATAATCGTTGATATAGCCGTTGCCGCCGAGCGACTGGATGGCCTCCAGCGCCAGCCTGGTCGCCATCTCGGCGGAATAAAGGATGCAGCCGGCGGCGTCCTTGCGCGTCGTCTCGCCACGATCGCAGGCGCTCGCCACGGCATAGACATAGGCGCGGCAGGCATTGAGCGCGACATACATGTCGGCCACCTTGCCCTGCATGAGCTGGAACTCGCCGATGGGCCGGTCGAACTGCTTGCGCTCGTGAAGATAGGGCACCACGACATCGAGGCAGGCGGCCATGATGCCGAGCGGGCCGCCGGACAGCACGACGCGCTCATAGTCGAGGCCGGACATCAGCACGTTGACGCCGCGCCCCACGGTGCCCATCACGTTCTCTTCCGGCACCTCGCAATCGGTAAAGACGAGTTCGCAGGTGTTGGAGCCGCGCATGCCGAGCTTGTCGAGCTTCTGCGCCGTCGAAAACCCCTTGAACCCCTTTTCGATGAAGAAGGCGGTGATGCCGCGCGAGCCGGCGTCGGGATCGGTCTTGGCATAGACCACCAGCACATCCGCATCCGGCCCGTTAGTGATCCACATCTTGTTGCCGTTCAGCACATAGCGGTCGCCACGCTTTTCCGCACGCAGCTTCATCGACACGACATCGGATCCCGCCCCCGGCTCGGACATGGCGAGCGCGCCGACATGTTCGCCGGAGATCAGCTTCGGCAGATACCGTTCCCGCTGCGCCGGCGAGGCATTGCGGACGATCTGGTTGACGCAGAGATTGGAATGGGCGCCGTAGCTGAGACCGACGGAGGCCGAGGCGCGGCTGATCTCCTCCATCGCCACGCAATGGGCGAGATAGCCCATGCCGGCGCCGCCGAAACTTTCCGGCGCGGTGATGCCGAGAAGGCCGAGATCGCCCAGCTCCCGCCAGAGCGGCATCGGAAAATCGTTGCTGCGGTCGATCGCGGCGGCCTGCGGGGCGATCCTGTCGGCCGCAAAGCGCCGCACGCTCTCGCGCAGCGCCTCGATATCCTCGCCAAGCCCGAAGCTCATGCCGGCGTCATACATGTCGATCCTCCCTCGCGGCCGCGCGGCCTGCGGCCCTCCTCCACGAAAGCCACTCTCCTAATGTAGTCGCTTTGGCGGGGATTGGGAGGAGCGGCCCCTTAATTTCGGGGCCGCCGATCGTGGATTTGCGATTGCCTCAGAGAAGGCCGCGCGAAGAGAGGTTGCGCATCAGCGCGGAGACACCGAAGGTCCATGGCGGGCATTCGGTGGAAAGGCGCACGGTGTTGACCAGCGCGCCGAGTTCCGCATTGGAGATCGTCACCCGGTCGCCCATCTTGTGGGTGAAGCCCTGCCCCGGCGCGTCGCGGTCCTCGACGGGCGCGAACAGCGTGCCCATGAACAGCATGAAGCCGTCCGGATACTGGTGATGCCGGCCGATGGTCTGGGAAACGAGGTCGAGCGGGTCGCGGCTGATCTCGCGCATGGTGCTGCGGCCCTTCAGCACGAAGCCGTCCTCGCCTTTGATCAGGAGATCGAGATCGGCCTTGCGCACGTCCTCGATGGAATAGGTCTCGTCGAAGAGGCGAATGAAGGGGCCGATGGCGGCGGAGGCATTGTTGTCCTTCGCCTTGCCGAGCAGCAGCGCCGAACGGCCCTCGACGTCGCGCAGATTGACGTCGTTGCCGAGCGTCGCGCCCTTGACGCGGCCGGCGCTGTCGACGGCGAGCACGACCTCCGGCTCCGGATTGTTCCATCTGGAGACCGGATGCAGGCCGACGGACGCGCCCCAGCCGACGGCGGCAAGCACCGGGGCCTTGGTGAAGACCTCCGCATCCGGCCCGATGCCGACTTCGAGATATTGCGACCAGACGCCTTCCTCGATCAGCGCGGCCTTGACCTTCGCGGCGGCTTCCGAGCCCGCCTTCAGGTCGCGCAGGCTGTCGCCGATGATGGCCGTGACGCGCGTGCGCATCTTTTCCGCCAGTGCCGGATCGCCCGCCGCCTTCTCCTCGATCACGCGCTCGATCATCGAACGGGCGAAGGTGACGCCGCAGGCCTTCACCGCCTGGAGATCGCAGGGCGCGAGCAGATGGAGCCGGGAGACATCGCCGGCGCCTTCGACCGAGGCTTCCAGCACCGCGTCGAGCGCGCCGAGGTCTTCACCTCCGGCCGCGCGGACAATCGCTGCCGGATCGTCGGCCTCCAGCAGGTCCCGCATGGTGGGCGCGGCCCCGGAGGTGATGTCATAGAGCTTGCCGTCCCGCAGCGCCACGACCGCCGGCCCCTGCACATCCGGCCGCCAGACGCGCCCGACAAACGTTCCCCGCGAAAAATCTCCAGCCTTCGTCATCGTGCAGCAACGCTCCTTCCAATTTCGTCGACCGGTGTTCTAGACCGAAACGGATGGAAGATGACAGCCCAATCAGTGCGGGCCGCTTCCCAGTCCATAGGAGAGAGCCAAACTGGCCAGAACGACCAGCGCGAAAGCCGCCAGCACCGTCCGCACGACGAGCCAGAGCGCCAGGAAGCGCCCGATCCCGAGGTCGTGCCGGAACCAGCGGACCTCCACGACGAAATACCAGAGCAGCGAAAGCAGCGCGATCGCGCCGCCCGCGACGATCATCTCGTGACGGCCGGCCCGCATGATGTTCATGCCGGCGCTGAAGCCGAAGGCGAAGGGTGCCGCGACGTAGCACTGGCTGTAGAACGGGGCCTTCAGCGTCTCGCGATCGAGCGCAAGGCCGGCCCGCCTCAGAAGCTGCACCGCCATCAGCAGCGGGAAGATGCTGAAGAGGAAGGCGCGGAAGATCAGCAGGTTCGCATCATCCCGCAGCAGGGCGGGCAGCATGCCGTCATCCCGATGGGCGATCAGCGCCAGTTCCAGTCCGTGGGCGAAGAGGAGGGTCAGGAGCAGGAAGAGCGGCGGGCTTAGCGTATCCGTATAGCGTTTTTCGAGCGTATCACCCAGCTCGCTGTCGGCATAGCGCATCATGTCGCGCGGACGGGTGAGCGTGCGCCAGAGCGTCACCGGATAGAAGACGAGCCAGGATGCCAGCTCGTAGAGCAGTTCCTCCAGCGACTGCAGCAGGCGCATGAAATCCATGAAATGTCCCCGGTGAAGCGATCCCTCCGCAATATCGGGTTTTCACGCCACCGAATAGTGGCGGCGGCTCGCCGGAGCCGCCGCCTGTGGTCATGCCGGGCGAGTGCGGACGGCCGAGACGATGGTCAGCGCGGCAAGGATCAGCACGACGCCGCTTGCGACGAAGACGCTCGCAACGCCGCTCGCGTCGAACAGCGCCCCGCCGGCCGCCGCCCCCGTCGCGATGGCGAAGTTGATCGCCGCGACGAAGAGGCCGCCGGCGCTTTCCGCTTCGTCCGGTACAGCCCGGGTGATCCAGGTCGACCAGGCGACCGGCACCGCGCCGAAGGCAAGGCCCCAGAGCGCGACCATGGCCGCATCGCCCGCAAGATTGCCGCCGAAGGCCGAGAGCGACAGCGCCAGCACGGCCATCACGACCGGCATGATCGCAAGCGTGAAGCGCATGGAGCGTTCGAGCAGCACCGCGCCGAGATAATTGCCGAAGAAGGTGGCGACGCCGAAGCCGAGCAGCACGGCCGCGACACCCTCGACGCCGACGCCCGTCACCGTTTCGAGGAAGGGCCTTATATAGGTGAAGAAGGCGAAATGGCCGGTGAAGACGAGCAGGATCGCGAACATCGCGAAACCCACGCCCGGCCGCGCCAGCACCTCCACGAGCGTGCCGAAGCGCGAGTGTCCGCGCGGCGGCAGCGAGGGCAGCGTTGCAAGCTGCACAACGAGCGCGATCGCGCCGAGCACAGCGGCGCCGAGGAAGACGTTCCGCCAGCCGACGATGTCGCCGACATAGCTGCCGACGGGCGCGGCGAAGACCGTCGCCGCCGAAACGCCGAGGAACATCACCGACAGGGCTTTGGCCACATAGGGTTCCGGCACCAGCCGCATCATGGTCGCCGCCGATAGCGTCCAGAAGCCGCCGAGCGCCATGCCGAGCAGCACACGGCCGACGAGCAGCATGGGAAGGTTCGACGCCATCGCAACCAGAAGGTTCGAGAAGATCAGCAGGACCGAAAGCCCGACGAGCACGAGCCGCCGGTCGAGCCTGCGCGTCACCACGGTGATGAGAAGGCTCGTCACCAGCGCGACGGCGGCCGTCGCCGTCACCGCCTGCCCGGCCATGCCCTCGGAGATGCGCAGGTCCGCCGCCATCGGCGTCAGCAGGCTCGCCGGCAGGAACTCCGCCCCGACCAGCCCGAACACGCCGAGCGTCATCGCGAGGACCGCGCCCCAGGCGGGGGGCGCATCCGCCTCGCTCTGCGCCGCCACGATTGTTGCATCCGTCATCTGCCATCCCTTTCCTGTTGCAGTGCGTGCTCCAGAAGTGGGTTGAAACACAAGACGCACAATGCCATTTTATCCGCAATGTTTGATCGATCGTCCGACCCATCGAAAAATGCGCATGACCCCGTCAGCGAACTCCTGATGGGCATGCGCCTGCGCGGCGCCAGCTACGGCCGGCTCCAACTCAGCCCGCCCTTCGGCATCCGCTTTCCCGTGCGGGCGGAAGCCCGTTTCCACTTCATCGCTCGCGGCAACGTTTTCCTGCGCGCGCCCGGGCAGGTGCAGCGAGAGCTCTGCTGCGGCGATGCCGTGCTCCTGCCGCGCGGCGAGATGCACGAGATCGTCACCGCCGCGAACGTCACGATCCGCGATTACGAGAGCTATACGCGAAAGCCGCTGTGCTCGGACGTCGCGGCTGTGGAGGCCTGCGTCAAGGAGACCAACCGGGAAAACGACGTCCTCATCTTCACCGGCCGCATGGAATTCGAACTCGACACACTGCATCCGCTGGTCGGCCTGATGCCGCAGGTCATGTCCGTCGGCGCGCTGATCGGCCGCCAGCCGGAGCTGATGCCGCTGCTCGCCGCCATGGAGCGGGAAATGGCCGAGGAACGCGTCGGCTCCGCCGGCATCCTCGCGCGCCTTGCCGACGTCATCGCCGCCTCCATCGTGCGCGGCTGGGTGGAATGCGGCTGCGGCGACGCCACGGGCTGGATCGAGGCCCTGCGCGATCCGCGGCTCGGCCGCGTCATCGCCGCCCTCCACCGCGAACCCGGCCGCAACTGGACACTCGCCGACATGGCCCGGGAAATGGGCAGCTCCCGCTCCGTCTTCGCCAAGCGCTTCGTCGAGGTGACCGGCGTCACCCCGCAACGCTACGTCCTGGCGCTGCGCATGCGTCTGGCCGAACAATGGTTCCGCCGCGACAAGCTCGCCATAGACACCGCCGCCCGCCGCCTCGGCTTCAGCTCCCAAGCCGCCTTCGCTAGAGCCTTCAAACGCATCGTCGGAGAACCGCCGGGCATGACGCGCAAGAAGGTGGCTACGGGGAGCGCGGAGACTGGAAACATGGGGAGAAAGAATGGTGCTGCTAGAGAGATTTGAACTCTCGGCCTCTCCCTTACCAAGGGAGAGATAGAACTCGGAATGCCTGATAATCAGGCATTGCATTCACCAACGATGACAGAAACTTCACGATCTGTTCTCACGTATCTGTCAGGTTTCTGTCAGCACCTCGGGCCGCTCGCCCGCAGTGAGCCGCGACGGAATTCCACTAACGGCGATGACCTTTAGAGAAATTTGACGCCATATTGGGGTGAGGCCCACCCCACTGGTCCAACTATCTCCAACGAAACGCTCCGGCCGTGATGCATGTCCAAGTAGGGAAGTGTCGGCGCCAGCTAAAATAGTATAAACACTCAATCCAACGGTGAATATCGAAGGATCACATGATGGCAGAGTTCTGGAGAGGGTTGGCGCTGGAAGGATGGGAGTGGGTCAAAGCTGCCGTTGGATCTGCCGTCATTCTTGCAGCCGCTGGCCTATTCTTAAAGGATAGCATCGCGAAGTTTCTTGCGAAATCAGTAGATCACCGTTTTGAGAAGCAGATCGAGGCGTTCCGCGCGGAGATACGCGAAGGCGAAAAGGAGCTCGATCAGATAAGGTCATTCATCTCGTCGGCCCGCGGAGAGCGGCATTCAATCTTGCTGGCCAAGAAGATAGAGGCGGCAGAGACCTTATTGCGCACTCGAAATTTTCTCAGCCGGTTCTCCGTTCTTGTCGAGTACACGAAAATTCTCGACAAAGATTTCCTATTAAAGAACGGAGATGACCCAAAGGTCATTGAATTTATTACCACTATTACAACCCCTTTTGAAGTAGACAAAAATCTCAAGATATACGGTGAAATAGATAGGACACTTCCCAGATTATACATAAGCGAGAAAACCATCAAAATTTTCGATGCGTATGAAGCAATAATATTCCGCGCTATAGTGTCGATGAAATTATACGCGATAGCAATTAAAGATAAATCTTCCGTTTTCAATTCTGGTCAAATTAGCAAAGTTGTCACGGATTTAGTTCCGGCTGCAAAGGATGGTTTTGAGAAGTACGGTGATGATTTCGCATATTATTGGTCGTCATACTTTTACGAGGAGACGCTTCGCTCACTTCGTCATGAGATTTCAGGGATGGACGATGCGCTGCAAGAAGCAGCCTCAGCTGAGCGCATCGCTCTGGATGTCCGTCAGGCACAGCTCAAAGTTAAGAGGCAAGTCGCTGCTGCCGGCCTCTCTCAGGATATCATTAAGATAAATGACGATGCGGGCGCTACGGCATTGGTGCAGAGGATGACTGAGCGCTAACCGTGATCATGAGCAACTCGCAGCTTGGGAAGCTAATGGTTTTATCGGCTGATCAGATGCTTGCCTGTAAAACTCGCGAAAACGAGCGTAAGCGGCATCAATAGCTTAGCGCGCGATTGTAAAACCCGAATATCCACCAGTCGTTGCAAATCCGCGCCCGAGATGAGGCGCTCTATCTCAGATTTCTCTTTGGCCCGTTGACTCTTTCGCCAATGAGAACATATTGAGAACGAATTGGCGGCAAGACCGCTTCTCACCGTTATCTGAAATCGATGCCTGCTGTGGCAAATCACAGGAGAACGACGACGTGCGCCCACTCGTAAGACCACCTGAAACCCCAAGCGAGATCGATGAGGCGTTGGCCTGGCACGGCGGGGATGCCCGCGCCGCTATTGCTACCCTTCTTGCGGATTGCGCCTACCTGCGCTGGCAGCTCGAGCTTGCCGGTCGGGCTATGGGTGCCGGCTTCACCCGCGGCTGGCGACCGGATCCCGAACGGGAGTGAAGAAGGTGGAGACGCTGGGCGATGCCTGGGAAGGAGGATGGCAGGTCTCTGCAGTCTGCCACGGCGGCATGATCGATCTCGGGCCGAAAAGCCACAAGAGATGCGAATGGAGATACGAGTTCGACATGGCGACGCTGCTGGCCGCCAAGGGCAGGAAGTTTCCGATCTGCGATCTCGCCTACAAGCTTCGCTGTCCGCGGTGCGGCATCCTGGGGCTTCGGCTGATGTTCTACGTCCCCAGCGGGCACGACAAAAAGGTGGGAACTCGATGAGCCGAAGGGATGAACTCGCGAGAGAAGAAGTTTTGGTCTCACTAAGCATTGCGCTGAAGGTGACGCCAAAATTCGAGCGCCAATTTTATGCCCGGATTTCCTCACGGCGCGCAGCCGCGAATACGAACAGGCGCGAGGCGTCGGCTATCAATTCCATGGTGCCCCAACTGGCCCAACGTTTCGCGCCTTTCGCCGTCTTCTCAGGCGTGAACGTCCATCACTGGCAGATAGTCGAACCGACAGTGCGTGAGGTCCTCATTTCTGTGCCTGTTTCCCAGCGCGCCCTACTCGTCAAGGGAAATATGGATCGAGAAATCGCCAAGATGATCTTCGAGGCGGTCGACCGGAAATATCGCCTAGTCGCTCTCCCAATGATCCCCTCCAGCAATCGGGGAGGATGGTGGGACCTGGCCTTCGAGCAGGAGTATGGAAAGCCCAAGCCGGATTGCTGCGGTTCACCGGCCGATCAGTAGGGCGCCGATCCGCTTGAGCGCATCGGCAAAAGAGACCCCGAGGGCGATGCCGCCGACACCCATCATGCCGAGCGCGCCCATACCGAGAAGCTTCCAGCGCCGGACCTCGTCCGTGACGGGCTTCATGTCCTTCACGTCTTTCTCCAGCCCAGCGACCGTCGCCTGAACCTCCCCGACCGTGCCGACAACCTCGTCAATGCGGCCATGCATCTTAGCCCGGCTGGCGTCGGACTTGTCATCTGATCGCTGGATCTTATCCTCGATGCGGCGCAGATCTTCCTGAATTGCACGCTGGCTGGCGATCAGTTCGCCCATCTGCTGGCGCAGCGCACCATCATCCGCCGTCATATCCCCTCCCCGTGCCGCCGGCATTCTTCCTTGCTCCATATGCCCCCGGCGCAAAGCCCGACTGCCGTCCGATCAATCTTGCGCTGATCGGACGCGGTCGCGCCTCGAGCGCCAATGAGGTCAGTCCCCACGACGCGGCGCAGGCCCGTCGCATCGGCCGGCGCGGAAGTTCCACAGCCCGCCGCCATCGAGGCACCGATCATAAGCGCTGCGAGCGTCATCAGCCGCGTTGCCTGCTTCATTGTTCTGCCTTTCCATGGAGGTGCGGACGCTCTCGGCGCCGTGGTCGCGGATATCGGCGTAGAGCCAGATGAGGGCCGCGGCGACCGCGACCCCGAGAATGATCTTCGGCCAGTCGATCACACCTCGAACTCCGCCTTGAGCTCCTTCACCGCCTTCGCCAAGTCGAAGCGGCGCTTGATCGCATAGGCGGCGAACAGCGCGACGATGACGACGATAGCGAGCTGCACGCGGTAGTCCTGGAAGACGGCGAGCAGCGGCACGAGAACGGTCGTGATGATCCACTGCCAAACCGTCTTCGACTTCATGGGCGACTGCTCCAGCTCGCCCGGATCGGCCACCACCGGCTTTTCGACGATGACCGGCTTCGGCTTGGCGGCCGCCGCCTCGGCGCGTGCGGTGGCGAGCACCTGATCGAGAACGGCCTCGACCTTCTCCGGCTTCACCAGCGCCTTGTTCAGGCCGTCGCCGGCATAGAAGGACATGCCGCGCTCCACGTCGCGATGCTTGCCCCGCGTGGCGACCAGAACCGGGAACGACGCCCACTCCTGGCTGAGCCGCTTGCCGAACTCGGTGCGGGTGATCCTGCCGGCGACGAACAGCTCGTAGCCGCGGCGCAGCAGCAGCGCGAAGCCGCACTGGTCTTGCAGGTCGGGCGTGTACACGTCGTCCCCGCTGATCGACGGGTTTTCCTTGGCGAGATCGATCAGGGTTTGCCGCATGCACTGGTAGCCGCCGGCCGCGCTGGAGCCGAAGTTCTTCGACCAGCCGCGCTGGGCGTCGATGATCTCGCCATAGGTCATGGACGTGAGCGGCTTCGGCAAGCGGTTCTGCTTGTTGTTGTAGATGACGTCATAGGATGCGCGGTCGTCCCGGCCGACTTCCGTGCGGCGCACGAAAGCAAGCAGGATCCGCGCACCATTCGGGATGGTGCGTTTCATTGCTGTTTTCCTTTTTGGTGGGGGTCAGAGAGAGGCGCTGAGGCCAAGAAAGTCAGCTCCGGGAGAACCGGATCAGGCTCACTTGACTGTTTAATTTCGTGGCGAAGCCGAAACCTTCACGGTTAACCAAAATTTAAACGACAGAGTGAATTCAGTTGCAATTAAAACAACCTAAAATATATAAGCGATTTATGCTCTAACCACTCGGCGCAAACCAATCAGTTTTGCGAGAAAACGGCGTAACTACCTTTATGGAACTGTCTTTTGTCATTCCCCTCTACAAGATGCCGGAGTATCCCGCCATCATCAAGAAACGCCTCACGCCCATCGCAGAACAGATCAGCGCGGATTATGAAATTATCCTTGTCGATGACGGCAGCGCGGATGGCACATGGCATGAAATCAAGAAGATATCCGAGCAATCCGACAAGATCAGAGGCATTAAGCTCTGTCGCAATTTCGGCCAACAGCTAGCCGTCAGCTCCGGCATCAGCCAAGCGAAGGGGCGCTATGTGATCGTCATGGACGGCGATATGCAGAACCCGCCTGAGGCGAGCATCGACATCGTCGCAAGACTGCGCGAAGGCATAGATATCGTCTACACGGTCTCTCGCGTGCGCAATAACTGGCTTGACCAGATGACCTCGCGCTTCTTCTGGTTCACGCTGACCAAGCTGTTCGGCGTACACATGATTGAAGATCAGTTGATGATGCGCGGCATGTCGCGGCGCTTCGTCGATATCTTTAATAGCTACCCTGAAGCTACTCGCTCCATTGCAGGCATCTGCAAGGATATCGGCATGACTCATGCCATTATAGAGGTAGAGAACAAACGGCGAGAAATCGGTAAAAGCGCTTACAGCCTCTTCAAGCGCCTTGATCTTATGATGAACATCGTCATCAGCATCACCACAGCGCCATTACATTATTTGATATACGTAAGTCTCTTCACTTTTATTGGGACAATTTTCGCCATTATTTACTATACTGCCAACCTATTCCTCAATAACGTCCCTCCAGGATTTACGTCTGTCATCCTTTCCATCTTTTTCTTCGGAAGCCTGACGACGTTAATTCTAGGCGTCATCGGTCTTTACTTGGCAAATATATATATCGAAGTGCGACGTAGGCCACTCTTCCTGATTGAGGAGCAGACTCAGAATGACACCTGAACAAGAAGCTGCCATCAATGTTGTTCGCAACGCCTACGAAATGAACTTCCATGAACACAAAAGCGGCCCCAAATCCCTTTTCTGGAACGACCGCGCTACACAATACCTGCGCTTTGAGCAAATCCTGCAAAGGTTACGCCCTTTTATCGGCGCTGGGGCATCAATCCACGATCTCGGCTCTGGGCTTTGCGACTTCTATGATTTCCTGCACACGCAAGGTTTGGCCTCAGTCATCGATTATTCCGGCACGGAACTTGTAGAAGACATGAATGTAGCGGCCCGAAAACGCTTTCCACACCTTAAACTCGAAAGCCGCAACTTTCTCGACAACGTCACGGCTGGTGAATATGACTTCTGCATCGCTAGTGGAACGTTCAACCTGCATGGCGGGATTGCCGAGCCGGCATGGCGTGCCCTCTGTATGCAACTGATCGAGACCATGTTCGAGCGCAGCCGCCGCGGCATAGCGTTCAATATGCTGAGTTCCTACCGTACGCGCAGCGATGCCTCGCTCTGCTATTTCGATCCACGCGAAATGTTCGACTTCCTGACGACGCGTCTTTCGCGCTTCGTCACGGTAGACACCAGCTCTCCCCTTTTTGAGGTTACGTATACCGTAATGAAGCAAGATTTCATGTCCAATCACTATGAGCAGCCGGAATTCCGGAAGTACTTTGGAAACCCCTCGCCTTCGACCAGATAGGATCGCACTCCAAAAGCAACAACACCAACGGACGGGTGCACCGTCATTGTGACCAGCTCAGGGTAACTTAGTTCGCCATGGACTGGCCTTATCGTTCGAGCCGATGGCTCGCGTCGGGCTGAAATGGCCGCAGAGTAATGGTCACGGCATTGATGGAACGAAATTGACCTGTGACAGGATTTCTCGCTATGCCTCGTCCTATTTTGACACGAACAAGCTGGGGCTTGCCAAATTTATGAACCTTAAAAACATCGCGAATAGCCAAATCGCGAAATACTATCTCTTTGGCTTAATCAATAATGGAATCGGGTATGCACTATTCGTCGGACTTCTTTGGATCGGAGTCGGCGCGAAAACAAGCTATACTGCACTATACGTCGTTGGAATGACCGCTAGCTTTCTGTTCAACAGGAAATATGTCTTCAAGTCGGAACGCGATCCAAGCGTCGGTTATATGCTGGTTTGGGCGACCGCTGGAGCCGTCTATCTCACCAACATCACCATCCTTATTATATTTGTGGATACTCTGAAATTTCGTCCCGACGTTGTGCAAATCATCGCAATGGCATTCATATCGGTTCTTCTATTCCTATGTAATAAGTTTGTTGTGCATCGTTAACCAGCGCCTAGACTCTGCATGCCCCCGTTACGGCATGCAGGGATGATGGATGGCAATATTCTGATACTCGCATTCTTTTCTTATTGACTGCAGTTCATGCGCAGAGTCTCTATTGCTTCATAGAAATACCTTACGCCGTCGCCACCGCGAAGCACTCATAGAGACGCGCAGAGAAGCCAGAACTCATCTACTTCCGTTTTGGTCATTGACCGCGCGTCAGCAAATTTCTGGACAAGGGGGTGAGACCGGAAAAACGAACCGGCGCCGATCAGCAGCATCGTCGCCTCGAAGGCTGCGTTTTCATCTTCCATTTCATCCACGATGACCTGAATGGCGGCAGGAAGAGCGCTACCCTGGATGAAGGCAATAGCCTCCGCCTTGGTGATCATGCCGGCGACGGCGAGGCCCTGGCAGAATTGCCGGCGGGAAATTTCCTCCGGCACAGGCTGGGGCGAGGCGGGAGGCTCGACAAAGACCCACTCGCCGTCTTCCCAGGTATGATCAACGGAGGGGCGCAACGGCACGGCAACCGTTCCTCCCGGATAGCCAGCAAGGATCTCTTCGGTAGGCTCCTCCGTCGTCTGCCAGTATCCCCGTTCGGGATGGAAAAATCCGTGCTCCATTACCGCAGCTCCCACCAGGACGTTATTGCGCTCGGCCCCGTAGAGCCCGAGAGATTACTCAATCGGTAGTATGATCCCGGCGGCACGATTGCCTGCGGAATTTCAAGGCCACCAGTGCTGGTGACCGTGCCGCCGGTGTTGCTCCAGCTCACGTTGTCAGTAGAAGTCTGGATAACGAGCGGATTGCTCACGGCAGCCACAGCGCGGATAGAGACGTTGATCTGCTCCGCCCCAGTGTTCTGGTACGAGGTGTTCCAGGCGCGGCTCGCCGTCATGTTCTGCCACGTCCGGGTCCAGCCGAGGTTCACGTCGCGATCCGGCATGATGATCTTGCGATCGGCAGACAAGGCGACGACGTCGATGCGGAATCCCTTTCCACCGGCATTGAACAGTTTAAAGGAGGCGCCCTCAAACTGCGCGTTGCCAATCGTGCGACCGGTCTTGAAAATGCTGGAAACGAGGCCCGCCAGCGAGCCTTGCATGGGAGCCCCATCGACTAGGTAGAAGAACTTGTCTGTATCGGCAAAGGCGTCATCTTCGGGCGCCTCGGCAATGATGTCGGATACGATCGGCCCCACGACACCGGCGTCGATGAGATCGATGATCTGATCGACTGCGATCGCAACGGTGTGGCCGTCCTTCATCACGGGAATGACATGATAAAGGTCGGCCACCGCAGCGAGTGGAAGATCGTCAATGCGGAGTTCAGTGTCGCTCATGGTAACCCCTCATCAGGAAACGGCGAAGGCCCGCAGGCCGCCGATGGGGCTATGTGTGACGACAGCGGCGTAATCCGTCTGCACGGCAGCGGTTACGCCGTAACGCGTGACGGTTTGCGACATGATTCGGTTGGCCCAGCCGGATATGTATGGAGTGGCGCCCCCTATGCCGGACTGACCGGCGAACCCGGAGACGAAAACCACCGGCGTGCGAGCCCAGTTGAGATCGAATGACTTGCTATACTGCACACAGTCGTTTCCGGACGTTCCCGGCCCGGTCACGATGTCGGCGACGCCGGAGCTTTCCTGCATGCTCTGCATCCTTGCCTTGTTCGCAAGGGGAATGACACTCGCCACATTCGATGCGTTGGTCACGACGCGGTGGGTGATCATGCTGTCGAAAGAGGAATCGAAAGCCTGCGCCGTCTCGGGGAGAGCAGAAGGATTGTAGAGCGCATCCGCAAGGTCCTTGAGCTGCCATCCGCCCGAAGGGTTCCAGCGCAGATGGTAGGTCTTGTTGGCGGCCGTCGCGAAATCCTGCTGCGCCGTCGTCAGGCTGAAGATGCCGCGGTGAACGATCTCGACACCTGCCGGAATGCGCACGGTTCCCGTCGCCGGAGCCGAGAGATTGAAGGTGCCGTCGGCACTGGCGATCTCCGGGAAGATGGGCAGGCGCGACCGGGCGGCATCCATGAGGACGAACAGGGAGCCGTCGCCCTCCCCGGTGATCGCCGCGATCTTCAGGTCGATCGCCTGGAGGAGCTGGGTGAGGTCGGCGGCGCTCGGCGTCAGGCCCGCATTGGTGATGACGGCTATGATTTCCCGCTGGACATGCTCGACGGCCGCGGCAGGAATGCGGGAGCCGGCGGTTGCTCCCGGCGTGTTGCGGTCCACATAGGACGCGTTCGGATCCGCCACGCCGAAAGGCTGGTTATATTTCATCAGATTGTCCTCGCTGAAAGGTCAGAGCCGGAAGATGATCCGGTTGCCGTATTCGTCTACGATGTGATCGCCGGCCTCGGTCACCCACTGCGCCGTGTTGGGCCAGTCTTCCGGAACGGCAAGCACCCAGCCGGGCATCTCCTGCCGCAGGAAACAGAGGATCCCCTCGAAACCGGCCATGGAAAACAACGGATCATGCCCGCATTCCGAGGCGCCGCATTCGAAGTATCCGATGGCGGCGTCCTTGACGCGCACGGCGATATAGGCCTCCTCCGACACGGGGCCCGTCTCATGACGGCCGCCGCATTCCGAGTATCCACACTCGAATATGCACGGCTCCTCGATCTCGATCTCGAAACCGAAATCATGGGCGGCCCGAACAAAGTCCTCCGGGTGAGCAAGCGGGGCGGCGTTCACCTTGCGCTGAAGCGCCACCAGCCGCTGGACGGTGGACATGTCGGCCGGGAAGCATCCTTCCGGCAAGCCGTATTCAATCTCCCAGTCCGGCAGGGTTTCGGCCACGGTCTGCACGCTCGATTCCAGCGCGAGCCCCCAGGCCCGTGCATACAGCCACTCGAACGGCGAGATCAGCACCCGCATGAAGCGAGCCATGATGAAGCCGAGCGGCAGAGCCTCCCCGTCAGGCGTTCCCCAGGCCGCCCCTGTGGGCAGGAATGCCAATCCTGCCGAAATGAGGTCGTCGTTCGTCGGCGCGGACAAGGGGTCGGCCGGAATATCCACGCCGGCCACCTGCGGTGCGGTGAAGCCGTTTGTCAGCGTGTGACGATAGGAAGTGCGCTTGCTCATGAGATCACCGAGGCGGCCGGATCATACGAAACTGACCGTGCCCGCAACGGGGTAGCGTCCGTTCGTGTAAGGCAGGTCGTTCAAAGGCCAGTCGAGTTCATGGCTATCTTCGCCGACGACGCTGGAGATCGCTTCGCCGATCCAGCTGCGCGACAGCCAGAAGATGTCGCCGGGCACGCCGGGGCGCGCCTTCTCATAAAGCACGCGCGCGATGGCCGCCTCGATGCGTTCGCGCACTTCCGCGCTGTCTGTCCTGAGATTCGAGATGATCGGGTTCAATGGCTCCGGCAACGGCGCCTCGACGATGCTGTCGTTGACCCGGATGATGCGCGCCGCGTCGACAGCCGCCTGGACGACGAGTTTGTCGCCTTCTGTCGGGATAAAGTCCGGACGACCGTCGAACAGGAAGTAAACCACCAGGAAGGACGGCGTCAGACCGTCGCGGAAGGCCCAGGCCCTGAGAACACCCGGCACGTCGAGCACGATGCGCTCGTAATCCGTCAACTTGCCCGCGCCGGGAGGGTTAGCCTTGCGAAACAGCACGCGCGCGCGAAACGCCTCGACATCCTCCATGTCCGCGCCGCCGCCAAGGCCCGCCGCCGTGACCGTGAAGTTCGCGCCAAGCGTCGGATACAAACCCGGCTCCGACAGCGCGATAAGCCCTCCGGCGTCACGGTTCGTCACGCTACCCTTGTCATCGGCCGTCAACAAGAACGTCACGACACCCGTCGGCCCCGCCTGCGCCGGCGATGTCGTGATGTAGGTATTGTTACCCGAAACGAAGCGGATGCCGGAAGGATACACCATGTTCGGGGCACCGATCCCCTCGATGGAGCCGGTCGCGGCAGATGCCTGCTTTCGGAATATCCCGACATCCGCGCCATGCAGCATTAGGAAGGGGAGAGACGCGGTCCGCGCGAAGATCTGCCGCGCCACGAAACCCATGCGCAGCTCGAATTCCTGCGAAAGCCCCGCCAGCACCTTGGTGACGACAGTCACGAAATTGTTCTTGAGCGCGGTATCCGTTCCGGGAAGATGCTGCCGGAAGGCGCCACGAATAGCCTGTGATGCCTCAGCCAGCGAGCGGATGGACCACGCCATTGATCTGCCTCCAGAGAAGTTCGAATTTTCGTTCATAGACCCGGGCGCCGTCCCGCCCGGTCAAGGTGACCGTGTAATCGATCCGGTTCTGCGCGCGATCGACGAGGACGGCGACATCGATGGAGGCGACCGCTCCTTGCACAAGAAGAGGTTCGAGCGCTTCCCGTACATAGTCTTCGACATCGGTCTCGATGCCGTCATGGATGGCGCGGCGGCGCAGGAGCCACAGTCGGGATCCGAGCGGTCCCTCCCCGTCCATCTGGTCGAAACTGTCGCCGATCCACCCCCGATTGGCTTCACCGGCGGGCAACTCGCTGTCCTCGACGCGCCGATCCGTCATCAGGTGGATAAGAACCTGAGTCGCGAGACCCTGCTCCGCGCGCAGGTCCCCGGGCGCCGTCGGATGGTCGAGCTCGTTCAGCAGGAGATCGCCGGCAACACCATCCCATCCGATATCCGGCGCGCGATAGGGCTCTTCGCTCTCATCGAGCGGAATGATGCGCAGCATGCTGGCCTCTCAAGAAATCGGCGCGCCCGACGTGCCGGCACCCGGCTCGACGCCGTTATGGATGTGCGTGTCGTCCACGCGGACACCGTTGACCTTCAAATAGCCGCCGACGATGTCGACACCCTCGGCCGAAACGGTGAAGGAAACCCCGTCCTTGCGGATGGAATAGGAAGCACCGGCAAGATCGACGACGACGCCGTCGGCCATGACCATGCGGATGATATTGCCCGCCGCATCATAAAGGGCGGCCGCGCCGGCAGGCAGGTCGGCCGGGCGGTTCGCCGGGTTCTCGCCACCAAGAACGAACGCCGTGTCCGGATTGCCCGGCATCGGCAGAAGCAGCCCCTTCCCGCCCTTGATGGGCATGGAGGCAAAACCATGCGGCTCGATGCGGTGAATCTCGGTCCAGCCGTCCGCCTTGGTCCCACGCCCGGAAACGAACTGCTGTCCGCCGCGCTCAACGACACGGCCATCAAGCTCGATGCGCCTCATTCGTCCTCATACTCCGCTTCGATCGCTCCCGGCGCCGCATAGCCTTCCGATGTCTTTCCGCGGGGGTTCTCGCCGCCGAGCGACCGTGGATCAGCCAGCGAGAGCGTCGCGAAGGTCTTGTCCTCGCCTCTCTGCGAGAAGACGACGCTCTTGATGATCATGAGCCCCCGGATACCGAGCCAGTCGTCGTCGACCTCCACCAGCCAGTTCGCCTGCCAAAGCCGTCCATTCCCGTCCCGCCAGCCCGTAACAGGGATGCTGGCTGTGACGCTGTTGCCGGCCGACCGCTTCGCCTGCCAGATCGCGCGGGTCCGCATCCGATCGACCGTCGCCTCTCCCTCATGCGGCAGAATGAGCACCCGGTTCCGCTTGACGCCGCTGTCCGTGACCTTCGTCTCCGGCCGGAGCTGCTGCTTCTCCGTTCCCTCGCTCTGCTGACCCCGAACCTTGACCTCGGAATACCTTCCGGCCTCCGTGAAGCTGGCGCTGGCGCCCGGAAGGATATTGCGGCCGCGCCGCAACGTTCCGGCATGGACGCCACCGGGCCGGGTCGACAGCTTCATGCGGCCTCTTTCGGTGTCGTGGATCAGGACCCCGCGGCCGCGGGACCGGCGGGCAATGGAGGAAAAGACGCTCTCCCCCTCGATGATCTTGTGCCGCCGCTCGACGGGAAAGCTCGATCCATCCGTCTCGATGCCGACGCCGGCACTGTCGAGCTCGCGCGCGATCGCGGAAATATCCTTGTTGAGAATCTCGCCCGAAGGGTGATCGATCGAGGTCTCGATGAGGTCCACCGTGCGCGAAACGAAGGAACAGGCGAGCGTGCGATCCCTGTCGCTGTAGCCGGTCTCGACATCCCGCACGTAGCCTGTCAGCAGCAGCTCGCCGGTCGCCTTGATCGTCGTCGCCCGTCCTGGGAACACCGGCAGTCCAGCGCCGACAATCACGAACTCGCCGCTCGCCGAGCGGGCCGCCTCCTCCGCCGACACGGTGATATCGATGGATTTCATCCCGGGCAGGCCGTCGATCGCGACGGTCTCGATCGGGCCTTTGCTGATCGGATGCATGTCAGCTCTCAAGCGCGTCGAAGGCGACCGGCATCAGCATCGGCGTGGTGCTGCGTGCAATGTCGACAAGACCCTGCGCGCGCGAAGCGTCGCCATAGAGATGATAGGCCAGCACAGTCGAAGGCAAGGAAATCCCGGTCTCCACCCGGACGATCGGCACAGCATTCGCCGCCTGTTCGGAGACGATGAGAACGGCGACCTCGACGATCCGCGACAGGTAGCGGAAGAGATCGACCGCAGCGGCGCCGCGGCCGGAAACGATGGCGAACGCCGCCTCTGCCTGGCTGACGATCCTGCCCCGAGCGGCCCGCGCCTGCGGACGCGAGATCCATGCGACGCGGGGTGCGGCGACCGCAAGCCCGAAGGCCGTCAGAACATTGACCGCATCCATCGTCGCGCTGTCGAGGCCTGCCGGCAGCAGGATCGCATCGAAGCCGGCGGGCGCGTCCACGCTCTCCGCGATCACCCGCATGACGGAAAGCGCCTCCAGCGCGAAGGCGTCACCTTCAAGCTTGGGCGCCTTCGCCAGCCGGTCTGCGAGATCCTGCGCGTCCAGCGTGTCGATCACAAGCGTCGCCGCAAGGCTCGACAGCCAGGCTGCGACCGCCCCCCTTTCAGCTACCATCAGAAGAGGCCTCCGAACGCATGCGCGGCCGCTGTCATTTTCCCAAGCACAGCTTCGGTCATGTCCGAAATTCCAAGCACCGTTCCGGCCTCGTTGCCGACGGGGATAGCCATGAAGGTGAAGGCGATATAGCCGAGCTGGTCGCGCGAACGGCGGCGCTGGAAATCGTTGACATAGGCGAGACGTCCGCCGTCGATCGGCAGCACGAGGCGCCCGGGTCCGGCGGCAAGGGCGGCCTGCGAGAGGCGGGCAGCCTGCGCGTCGCTGCGGTCGCCGATCAGGTAGGCGGTCACCTCGTAGCCGGCCGTGGCAAGGCCCATTTCTTCCAGGTAAGTATAGCGCCCGCCTGCATATTCGTGCAGCGCGACGCGCTTGCCACCGGTGAATGCGTCGTCCTCAACCCAGAATTCGACGCCGCGGAAACTCGCCCGACGCAAGGTTTTCGTCCAATCGCGCATGATGCCTTCCCGTCAGCCGCCGGTGCTCGCCGGCATGCCGATACCGGCGGGCATGGTGCGCCCGGTATCGGCGTTGATTTTTCCCGAGGGGCCGCCACCCATATTGACGCCGACCTTCACCGTGCTGGCGATGCCGGCGAAGGCCTGCGCCATCGCGGCGCCGATCTGCGGGGCGGCGGCATTGAGAGCGTTCCGCATGACTTCGGCCATCTCGGAGCCGACCGCGCTGGCATCCGAGCTCATGCGCTCGATGGCGGCCGCACCAACCTCCGTACCGACCTTCTCTCCGCCCTCCATCCACGGGCGCCCGCTTCCGCCCTTCTCAAGGCGATCCAGATTGCCGATGATGTTCTGGAGGTCCTCGTTCCGCTGCTCTGGCCGCAGGCTGATTTCGGAAGCGTGGCTGTTGAAATAGTCGATCTCGGCCCGACGCGCGAGCATGGCGCGCGTCATGGAATCGCCGCCAGCTACGCCAGCAAGAGCTGCCGGTCGGCGACCCGGAACGGGGCCGATCCGAGGCATTTTCCCGCCTGACGTCCCGCCTCCAGGGAATTCCTTGTCCGGCTTCCAGCCATTCGGAAGAGTGGGTCCGAATTCGTATTTCGCGCGCAACTCCGGATCCTTGAAGCCGCCCTCGATGGCGAGGCGATCCTGTTCGCTCTGGCTAAGGCCAACTTGATGGAACTGGCTCTCTAAATATCCCATGCCTCGCGCCTTCAGAGCCCGGTCAATGGCATCTTGCTTGTCGGTCGCGGACACAACGGAATCGATTACCGGCGTTGCGACGCCGGCCACCTTCTGGCCGAAGCGCTTCATCAAAGCATCCCAACTTCCCGACAGCCTGTCGAGACTAGCCTGTACATCTTCCGTCACTCGCTTCAGATCGCGGAAAACCGTACCGTCAACATCTGCGGAATTGACCGACTCCAGAAAGCTCTTCCAGCTATCCGTGCTCGTAATGAGGGATTGCATGCCGAGCCGGAATTCCTGGTCGGTGAACAACTGGGGAAGCTTCGAGAGATCGCCCTTGATTGCCTCTTGAGACAGCCGGACGAACGCCTGCACAGCGCCCTCGCCCTGTTCGCGCGCAGCTTTTAGCTCCTTACGCAGATCAATGCCGAACTTGGCGAATTTCTTCGCCGTATCGTCGTTGTACATCTTGCCGAAGATGTTCTGCGCCTGCGTAGCAGCAGCAGAAGCCGAACCGGTATCCTCGCGGATCGTTTGCAGCATGGCGATCAGCTGTTTCAAGCCTTCCTCGCCCGTATATCCCAGCGACGCGAAGGAGTTCGCGAGTTCGGGAATGTAGGTCGCCATGTCCTTCAATTCGAACTGGCCGGCCTTGCCGCCCATGACCATGATGTCGAATGCGCGCTGCATCTGGGACGCCTCGATCTTCAGCGCCGACGACGCCTTGATGGCGGTATTCGCGATATCTTCCGTCGCTGAGCCAGAGGCCTGCGCGGTCGCAAGGACGGAGGGCAGGAAATCCATCGCCTCCTTCAACGACAGACCGGAGGAAACGAGCGTATCGACAGCGGTAATGGCGGCATCCAGCGGTAGAGCCATTTCCTTCGACACGATCTGCATCCGCCGGAAGGCTTCTTCCGTTTCGGCCGCGCTCGCATCGGCCGTGATGCCGATGCGCGTCATCTGTCGCTCAACGGCTGCAAAGTCCTTCAACGCGCGGGCGGAGAATGCTGCGACTGCAGCTGGCGCCAGGTAACGCGACATCACCGCCATGGTGGAAGCCGTCGCGCGGCCCAGTTTCCCCTGTTGTGCATTGAGGGCGGCGGCCTGCCGATTGACCTGCTGCATGCGACCCGCAACCTGTTGCAGGACGCGTCCGGTCTTGTCGACGGCCAAAATTTTCAGGCGGGCTTCGACTTCCCGTGTCACGGCTGACGTTCCTTCATCGCAACTGCACGATCAAACCAGTAGTGGATTTGCCCAAGCGTCATTCGGCCGACGCGGCCTGCATCCCATCCGAGCCGGAAGACGAGGAGGTCGGCGACTTCGTCCGTTCCGGCTCGGCCAAGAAAAAACCCTTCACCCGGCCAGCCAACGCCTGACTGTCCTGTACGTTCAGCTGGCCGAGATTATCGGCGGTGGGCCTCACAGCCAGCTTCTCAACATAGGCATTGATCACATCCGGCAGGGTGATGAGGACAGGCTGTCCATTCGGGCCGGGCTGCCATTGCTGCGGTTCACCGAGACCATCGATATAGATTTCCTTGAAAGTCGGCTCGCGCAGCTCGACCGACGAGAACGCGCCGTCATGCCCGGTGTAGCTCTTCGAGAGGGGAACGGTGACGTTCGCCATCGATCAACCCTCCGTCTTCCGGTAGGCCTCGGCGGCGATGGAGATGCCGGTTACCTCGCCGGTGATGCGATTCTTGACCGGCTCGCCGACGAGGAATGCGCGCGTGAAAAAATGCGTCACGCCGGTGTTCTCCTCGATGAAGGTCACATTGAAGCGGTCCGACTTCATGAGCCGGTCATAGTCGAGCCCGCGGTCGGCGAAGGTGATCTCGGCACGGCGCGCCGTCGGCGTCATGGTGCGATCGACCGATCCATCCTGGTTGGTGACGGCCTCGGTCGATACGCCGGAGGTGCTCATATTGAGCGTGCCGCGCAGCGGGATGAGATCGCCCGTCGACAGGCGCGTGCGGATGACGCCGCCAAAGTCTTTCTTGCCCATATTTCAGGTCCTTCTTTCGGCGGCGATCAGGCCGCAAGGCTGGTGTTGATCTGGCTGTTAGCGACAGCCAGCCCGGCGAAGATGTCGAGCGGGTTCACGAAGTCGAGCGGCAGGTGGATGTTCACCCGGTTCGGGTTCTCGGGGTCGCGCACAACGGTCAGCGCATCGATGGCGGCATTCGCGTTCTCCAGCACGCCCGACATTTCGAGGTAGCTGTGCACCAGCGTCGCCTTGATGTCCTTTGCCGTGGTGAGCGCTTCGAGATTATCGGGATTGTCTTCCGACAGGGCCTTGTTGGAGTGCTCGGCTGCGAGGTCCGCGCGAAACTTCTTCAGCGCATACATCAGCTGGTAGGGACGCTGGATATCGCGGAACGTCGTGTCGGGCGCGCCGTTCGTCGTCTGCTGCTGGGTGATGAGCTTGTCGATCACCACCTCGCCGCTGCGCGAAACCTTCCACGTCGAGACGCCGTTCTTCAGGAAGGCATCGCGCGTCGCATATTCCGGCCAGTAGGCGCGGTCCCGCGGGGCGGAGATGCCGTCGACGACAAGGCCGGTCTGGTTGCGCGAGACGTCGCCGTTCGAGCCGCCGCCCAGCCAGGGCGCCACCCGTGCGACCGCGCTCGCGACGAACTCGTAATCCGGCTCGGCGTTGCCGCCCGCCGAAAAGCGCGGCACGAGCGTCAGATGCCAGTCGTCGCGCGCCAGCCCCGCCGTGGTGAGGTCCGAAGACGTGCCTGTTTTCGGATAGAAGTAGTGCCCGTAGAGCTGCTGGACGTAGGACCATCGGCCGGAGATGTTATTGAGGAAGCTCGACACCTTGGCGAGATTGTCCGCGTCCCCGAAGGCCGAGATCATAGTCTCGAAGGGATCGTCGCCCATCCCGGCGAGGACGTTGGAAATGTCCGGCAAACCAGCGCCGGCCGTCGCGGTGGCGAAGGCGATCTTGCCGGTGAAGGCATTGTTGCCGTCGGAAACAGGGATATGGAAATCATGTCCCGCGGCATAGGTGCCCTTGTGGCGCGCCGTCACTCGCACGATCGTCGCGTCTTCCCCGTCGATCGCGGCCGTATAGGGCATCGAGCGACGGGACAGGCGATCGTAATAGCCGTTGATCGCGGCGACGAGGGATGTGGCGACATCGGCGGCGGTGGCGCCCGCCGGGATCTCGATCGAGATCGTCCGGCCGGCGATGGCGAGGATGCCTTGTCCGCCAGAGGCCGTGGGAGCCGAACAGGTGATCGTGCGCACCTCCGCCGTGCCGGTATCGGCAACGTTGCCGATCCATATCTCCTGAGCGGGCGCGTTGCGCCGCGCGGCGAGGAACATGCCTTCCAGCATGGAGCCGGCGCCGGCGAGGATGCGGGCGTCCATCGAGGACGAGCAGATCGCGACGGCGCCGGCCATCAGAGCCGCGGAGCCGAGGCAGTGACCAAGCAGGATCACGCGGCTCTCGTTCTCGAACTGACCGCCGGACGTGACGTCGAAGGCGAGGATCGGGGCCGTCAGGTTGGCCGGAATATTGCTGGTCATGCGTCATCTCCTGCGGGTTTCCGGGCCTTCCGGGGGCCTGCCGTTGCGGGAATTTTTTCGAGATCGCCGTCGCGCACGAGCCGCGCGACGTAGGGGTTGGAAAGATCGGCCGGCAGGCCACTCGCCGGCCAAGGCTGATTGCTGCCGGGCAGCGGCACGCGCCGCCCCTCCGCAGGTCGGTAAATATCCATGACGATGTCCTCTGGTTATGGCTGCGGCAGGCCTTCGGCCATCACGCCGAGATCTGTCGTTAATGTCGCACTGGTCAGAGCGGGAAGCGGCTGCATCGCGAAGAAAGCCGCCAGTTCGTCGAGCTTCGCTTTTGCATATGACCCCGCCGGCAGTTCAGCATGAAGACTCCGGCAGGGCTCGGGTAGCGAGCCTGACGGGACGTCGAAGTCATCGTCTTGCACCTCGATGCGCAGGCGAATCGAATTTCGCAGAAACCGAACGCCGAGATCGGGAGATCCGTAAGTCTTCACTTCGACGGCAGATATCGTCTTTGCGTACCTGCGAAAGAGCCGACCGCTCGGGGCATGCTCCAGAAGGTATCTCACCTGAGCGGTGAGCGCTTCGAGAACAAGCCGCGCTTGTGGATCGTCCTCTGAACGGACATAGACCTCTGTGTCTGCCGCGTCGTCGCCGGCGACCGCGATCTCCGCCACGATATCCAGGAGCGTGGAGGCGTCCCGATCATCGGATCCTGAGGCCGCGCCGCGGAGAGCCGCACTGCTCTCGGTCGTGTGCAGCACGAGAACCGGAGTGAAGGCGGAAGCATGGTCCAGATCCTGAAATGCCACCTGCCGGCTATCAAAGACGCGGTGCTGCGCCATTGTCGGAAACCCGGCCCCGCTTTTTCGCGAGGCGGTCGGACACAGGACCTCGATCGCCGCAAGGCGGACAGCAGTCGCCGACAACATCAGGCCCGCACCTTCCTGGCGTTCAGGACAGCGAGAACAGTTCCGAGACCATCGGGCTTGAAGCTCGATATCTCAAAATCCCGCCCGTCGGAAATGCGTCGCAGCAAGAACCCGGCCTCCAGCATCCTTTCGTCAACAAGGCGAATGGAAGCCGTAATTGCTGGAGCAGCATTCTGCAGTCGTCCCTGTCCTGTCAGGGGCCGCGCATACGCATCGTTTTCCACGAGAGTGTTTTCGAAGAAGCAGGCCATGGTTCCGTACGCCTGCTCATCGACCGCGAGGGCCGGCGCGTTCACATCCGTTCCTCTGGCGACCGGGATAACCGTCACCGCATCACCGTGCACTTTTTCCACGGTGATGCGGGAGAGACGGGCAAGACGCTGGAAGTCGGCCATCGTCAAACGGTCGTCGGACCCAGCAGGACGTCGCCGAAGTCGCTCGGGTTGGCGGCGGCGGCGGCGGCAATGCCGATCAGGGTGTTGCCGCTGTCCGCCGTCGTCGCCTTCCCTCCGGATGTCCAGTAGATTTTTGCGCCCTGTGTCCACGCCTGCGCCGACGTTTTCGGCAGGCGATAGACGCCGGTGCGCTGGAGCGTGAAGGATGCACCTTCGGCCGCCGTGACCGATGCGATGCCGACAAGCGAACCGATGATGACCGGAGTACCCGACACCACGCCGCCGGAGGGCGCGACGCAATCCAGGGCGTCGCCGGGCTGCAGGAAGTTTTTCATGGGAGTGTCCTCTTGAGGTGGGTTTCTCAGACCGGAGCCGCGCGCGAGTTGCCTGCGCGGCTCCCAAGCTTACGAAATGCTACGCGCCCGCGTTCTTGTAGCCGCCGCGGAAGTCCGTCGGACCGCAGCCGAAGTCGTGCTCCACGGACATCGCAAATCCCTGCTGGCCGAAAGGCTCGTCAAACCGCACGCGCGGTGCTTCGTAACCGTCGAGGTAGCCCCAACGGTAGTTCGAGATGCCGCTCGCCGGATCGGCGAACATGTACCAGGCATTGCCGGAAATCTGCGCAGTCTCGACGGGGTCGAGCCGGCCGGAGAAGATATTGACGTTGGACATCGTTGCCGGCGTGATGGAAGCGACCAACTTTTCCGCCTCCGTGATCTTGTCCGGCCCGACGAGGAGGATGCGCGCGCGGTTCTGGAGAAGCGGATTGCCTTCGAGGGATTTCTGCTTCGAGAGCGCCGCGCGGCCCTTGCCAACGTCATCAACGGTGATGGCGGATGCTGCCGCTGCGAGGTTGGCGTGGTCGGCGTGGAAGACATCCTTGCCATCCGCCAGCTTTCCGTTGAAGGCGCCGGCATAGAACGTCACCTCCTCGAAGAGCGCGACGGAATCACCGTAGCTGCTGAGCAACTCCGAGATGGCGCCGAGGTCGTCGTTGATCAGCATCTGCCGGGTGATGCGCAAAGCGATCGCATAGCTGAAGACCGAGATCTGCTCCTTGCCTTCGGAGAAGGTGCCGTACTTGATCTCGCCGTCCTCCAGGACCTTCTTGAGCATCGGGAAATCGCCGAGCTTGACGGTCGTATGCGGCCGGAAGTCGCGGAAATTGCGCTGGCGGGAGATGCGACGGTAGGTCGGCTGCGCCAGCGCGTACCTGGCTTCCAACGTCCGGTTGATTGCCCCTTCGAAGATTGCCGGGAAATCGGACGTCGTGTGCGAGGCGCGAATGTAGATATCGTCGATCTGGCGCGCATTGAGCACGAGGCCGCCCCGATATCCGATTGTTTCAGCGGCCATGTCGATCAGGCCCCGCGCCATGAACGGGCGTGCCGCTTCGCTGGGCCCTGCCTCGGGGATGGGCACGCCCATGCGATACGCCAGCGCCTCCGTCATCGCCCCGCGACGGGTTTCCTGCTCGTCGCGGATGATGCGCGCCGGCTCCGTCGGGTGGGCAGAAGAGCGGGCGGCAAGATGGTCGAATGCGCGGACGCGAAAATCCGTCAGGCTGGTACCCGAGCGGAGGGCTTCGGTGATGGCGGCATCATCCATGCCGGCCTGACGGCCGATGGTCATGATTTCCGCGGAACGCTGCGCCTCGTCACCAGTCGGCGTCGGCTGAGTTGCCGTTGCCCTCGCGGCGCGCCGCTCGACCTCTTCGAGGTCGGCCTCGCGCTTGGCGATCTCCGTCTCGGTTTCTCCTATCTCCTTGAGGATACTCTTGTGTTCGTCCTCGATCGCGCGGGCCGCATCCGGCTCCATGCCATCCTTGACCTCGGCGAGCTTGGCGGCGGCACGTGCCTTGAGTTTGGCAAGGTGCTCCCGCAACTCCTTGAGAGTTTTCATCGTATACTCCTTAGGGTGATACCGCGCCCCGGACGGCGAAAGTCGGGCAATGGCGGTGCGGGGTCCGCTAACTCGCCAATCCGTATTGCGCGGCAGCCATACGCATGCGAATGCGCACGAGCTCGCTGGTGTTTGCATCGTCAGCGACGACCCGGCAGGCAAACGTTTCGGTTTCATCTGCCGCAGCCCGGATCTGCGCGCCGGCATCGAAGGGGATAGGCACGGCCGAGATTTCCCAGGGTTCCCAGTCGATTACGCGATGAAGCGGCGTCTGGCCGACCCTCTCTTTCTTTTCGACGGCGTGAATGCGGTAGCCGACCGAGATGTTGGAAACGACGCCTTCCTTGATCTTCGCCACGCGGTCGGCGACGTCGGCCGCCTTCGAAAGCAGAACCTTGGCGACACCATTGCTTCCCTCGATGCGCGCGCTCCCTCGGACGACGGATCCCAGAACATCAGAGAGAGACCATTTGGAATGGGTATCGAGGAAGGGGGCACCGTTGTTCAAACGGTCGAGGCGGACGCTCTTCTTCGTGACGACGAGCTCCTCGTCGAACTCCCCCTCCAGCCACGAGACGCGCCGACCGGTTGCCCCGGTAGTGAAGACCACGTCGATGGTGTTGGCGGATTCGTCAAAGGATTGCGCGCGAACTTCCGCCTCCCGAATAAGCTTCGGGAGTCTGATAACGTTGCTCATTGGGTTCTCACTCCTGCGGAGGCTGCTCCGGCGGTCGCTGACTGCCGTTGGCGGGGCGCCGTGGATCGATGTCAAGCACGACGTTGTTTTGATCGGCGAAGGCGAAGAACGATTGGAAATCCGACACCACCGTGCGCCAGTCGTTGCCCCAAGCGGAAATAAAGTCCTGCGGCGGCATGCGGCCGGAGCGAACGGCAAGAATATCGGCTTCCAAGTCTTTCTTCGGATCGATCGGCTCGTTCGCCGGCATCACGAGACGAAAACGATAACCGTCGCGGCGACGCGCCAGCCTTCCGGCCAGAATGGCACGGTCGGTGAAACGCTTGGCCACCGGCATGCAGAGACGCGGACCAACGATGTGCCACTGAATCTGCTCAACGAGCCGCCGGAATTCGATCTTTCCAGCCCGCAGACTGGAGTAGTTTGCCTGCCTGAGGTCGCCGGTCATCTGGTCATATGTAAGACCCGCCCCAGCGGCCATGGCCTGCATGCCGGCGATGTACGTTTCGGCAAATGCCGACTGGGAGGAAGGGTTTGCAAACGTGATCTCGGCGTCGCCGATGTCCGCGATCATGCCCGGCTCGATCCGAGTAACGAGCTTTCCCTTGTCGTCCTTCTCTCCTGCAAGCACGCCCATGCCTCCGGGCTGCCGGTGAATGAACCCTGCAAAGCTGGCCTGCGTGCGGGCCTGCACGATCGCCGCCTCCATCAAGTCCTGTATCTCGTTCGCGGATATCAGAATGGGAGCAAACCACGATATCCCGCGGATTTGCCCCCAACGAAGCGGGCGATAGAGATGGCAAAGATCATCCCAGTCAATGAGCGATGACCCACCAATCGGTGAGGCGTATGCATCACCCGGATGTTCCCGATGCAGCCACAAACCTCGGCGGGCTCCCCACTCGCCAAGCTCGACGCCGAGACGCGTGCTACCGCCGCCGCTACGATCCCGCGCGGTATCTATATGATCGCCTTCGAGACCAAGGAGCCGGAAAGGCACGGAACCTTCAGCGGCACTCATGGGCAGGTCGATGAAACGCGTTACAGTATCGCCGCCCTCGACCATCGAGCGTACGGAAAGCGCCTGGTGAGCGCCAAAGTTCATCACCCCCTCGGCGTCGCAGCCCTCCTGCCATTCTTCGAAAACAAGCCTGAATGCCTTGTCAGCGCGATCGCTGCCCGTATCGGCGACGACGAGAATGCCTGTGCCGACAACATGAGATGTCAGCACATCCAGAATGCGCTGTCCTGCCCAACGGTCGCGCACGAAAGCGCGAGATCTATCCCGAAGCGCACGTAGGGCGCCGCCGACCTCGACACCGGCCGATGTGCTGCGGGCACGCCAGGCCTTGTTGCGGCGGCCGTGTTGGGCCGCGGCATATTCGCGTTCGCGATACTGATCCAGCATCGATCGCGCAGCGGCGCGTCGGACGCCCGCCTCCGGCGCAAACACGGAAACAAATTTGTCGAGCAGGTTCATCAGTAACCGTTGCCGTATTCAGCGAAGAGAACATTGCTGCCCGCTTCCGGTTTGCAGAGGGCATCACGAATGGCATCGCGTGCCTTGAAGAGATCGGCCATCGATTGATACTCGACCTCGTGTGTCTGAAACCGCACACGTCGGGCGCCTGAGGCGATCGCTGCCTCGATGGCGGCCAGATCGGCTTGCGTCCAGCTAGTGTGCATCTTCATCGATCCCAGAAAGACGGTCCGCCATCGAACCAATCGACCGCATGATCATCATTGTCGCGTCCGCCGCTGCTCGTCTCCACGCTCGCCACTTCCGCGACTGGCGCGCTGACGACAAGCGGCTCGGGCGCAAAGAGATCCGGAGACCGGATCGATTCAGGAACACCGCGCATGGCCGCCAATCGTCCCCATTCCTGGGGCGTCATGCGGGAAACACCGAGATAGTCAGCAAGCGCATTGTTGTAGACTTCACAGTCGAGGAGGTGGTTTTCCTCGCCAGCCCGCGGCACCCACTGCCGTTTTACGCGACCCTTGACCTTGACGGTTCCGAGATATTCCGAGGTGATCTGACGGAAATAGACCTCATCCATCCATGTACCGAAATGGATAAATCCCGGCGGGTCGACAGGCTGACCGGCAGCCATGCCCTCCTTGCGGAGATCAGCGTAAAACGCACCTTTCAATGACCATGTGCCGACCCCCCAGACCATGGCGCCGCCACGCACACGCTCACCACGAAAGTCGATATCGACCTTGGATGGCTGACCGAGAGCGGGGCGCGACCAGCCATCGAGACCCTTCACGGCGAAGGTGCGCATCTTTCCACGCACCCATGTGTAAACAACGTGGGAGCGGAAGCCGGAGTCGACGGCAAAAAGATCGATCTCTCGCGTCTTCCCAAAAGCGTCCGGCCATTTCTTCGTGCGGATTTCTTCCAGCTTGAGAAAAGCGCCAGCATGCGGATCATCAGTGTCACCGGCGATGTAGCCGGCATCGACGACATACGACTGGCGGTCGGATGCATATGCGCGGATCGAATACCAGATCCCGGCACCCTGAATATCGGCCGCGCCCGTGAGGATGAGCCCCTGTGCCGGGATATGCCCGCGCTTGAGGACTTCGCTACGGCGCTCCATCAGGCGGACATGATCCGGTGCGTCGCCCTTCATTTCGTAAGCGAGCCCGAGCGTGAGATTATGAAATGCCTTCAGCTTGAGTGGATCGCCATTGGCAGAGATGAAACGCGAGGCGATCTTGTCCCATGGCACGAACGGCGAGCTGAGCGCGTCGAAATGATACGACGGATATGCGCCGGGCCGAGATGCCAAAGGAACCCAGCGCCCCTTGCGCATCAAGGAAACCTTCTCATGTGCCTCGACGATCGTGCCGCAGCATGGCGTCACATAATGAGCTTCATAAGGGTAGGTGTCATTGAACCGGAAATGCTTCCGATCAAAGACGAACCGGAACTCGTCGCCGCAGCCCGGGCAAGGCATGCACCAGTACCTCTGGTCCCCGGCCTCGAATAGGTCATCGATTTTCGAGGCACCCTTGACGGTCGGGGTCGAAACATAGGCGCGCAGCCACTCGCCGGACATCAGGAAGGATTCCTGACGCGCCTCGATCATCGCGAGAGGGTCACCCTGGCCGTCGAGGTCATCCGGATACTCATCAACCTCGTCGAGGTAGGCCTTCTTGATCGTCTTCGATCGAAGGTCCGCCGCGGAATTGGCAATGGCAAGCGTCAGCGATCCGCCAGCATAGCGCTTTGATGTCGTCGTCGACGCGTCACCATCGCGGGATGTCTGCGGCTTAACCTTGCGCTTGAGAACGGGTGATGTCTCGATCGAGACCGAGAGCTTGTCCTTGTTGAAGTCGGACAGCGCGCCCGTTGTCGGCTGCACGATCATGGCGCGGCATGGCTCGGTATCGATCATATGCCCGGCCGCCGCGATGATCATAATCGTGAAACCGGTTTGCGCCGACTTGCGCACAGCCACCTCATTGACGCCGCTGTCCGTCGCCATCATGTCGAGTGGCTCGCGGATGTACGGCGTCAGGCTCGCGTCCCACAGGCTTCCCGCCTTCGGTCCATCCGGCACGTGAAGATAGGTCTCAGCCCAGGCAGACGGCATGAGTTGGTCTTCCGGCATGACGCCGGCCGCAACGACGGCGGCGAGAACGGCGAGCGCCGAACGTTTAAGCGTGACCTTCATCATTCGTCTCCGGAAGCCAGGTCGACCTCGACGCCGGCTGCTTCTGCGTCCAGCGCCTCACCGAGAAGCGCCGTCATTTTTGCGGAAATGGCCTGCCTCTGCTTGTGGATCTTCTTGCGAAGAACGCGCCGCATGGCCGGCTCGCCTTGCGATGAGGCTTCGATCAGGTCAGGGATCCAGTCGAAGGGCTGCTGCAGTTCGCGGACGATCTGCTCGACGATGCGGATCATGGCCGTTTCGACGCCATGAGGACCACGGACTGCGACGACCTGACCAGTGCGCTCCGCAAAGTCGAGCGCCTTGAGCTTTGCCTCATACTGTGCGCGCTCAGCCTGGGCGTCGCGCAGCGGACCGCTCGCTTGTGGTTCGCGCGTGGCGGCCTGCTTCGTTTCGGCGGCCTGCTCTCGGAACACGTCACCGACCTGGCCGACGACGCGATCGTAAGTCGCCAGCTCGACGAGCTTGCTGCGCCCCTCACGGCGCGTGACGATCAGACCGTCGCGCTCCAGCTTAGCAATCCGCTCGCTGGCGCTTTGTCGCGTCACGCCTTTGCGTTTGGCGAGGTCGGCCACGGAGACCCAAACGCCGCCGTCGTCTGTCGCGCTCATCGTCAGGCTCTTTGTCAGGGTTTCCGCAATGTCAGTCAGGGATGTCAGGTCAGTTTATCAACCGATCTGACTAGCGAAATTTCGGGCTCGTCCCGGCCCGCAAGGGAGGGGTGCCGGGGAAGGACCCGTGAGGAGGTCAGCCGGGGAGAAGGCGACCCAGCTCGTGGAGGACGCGAGGCGCGAGATGCTCCTCGATCAATTGGGCCAGCACCTTGACGTACTCGTCCGGATTGTTGGTGATGTCGTGCGAGGGGTTCGGACCAAAGAGTTCGCGAATCGGCAGGCGCTCGGAACCCGATCTGATCATGACGCCGACGTGTCCGCTCTTCATCTTGGCTCGGAAAGCTGATTTCAGTAGACCTCGACCTTTAACGCGAACGCCTTCGGCAGTTTGCTGGTGCGGCAGCTTGGCTAGTCCGATCCAATCGGACTTCATCACGACTTCGACAGAGTGCCCTCCAGCGTTGAATGCCGCTGTGGTCAGCGCGCGAACCATGCCTACCGGCAGATCGGTGCGCCTAGATGTTTCTCGAACTATGCGCGTCCGTGCCATGTCGCGCATTCGGCGCATTGCTCGTGCAAACGCCTTGGCCTTTATCTCACCAGGTAGGCGAGCGACGGAGCGACCAAGAACGTCGATCTCGGATGCATCGAAGACTAGCTGCATGCTCATACCCTTTGATGCACGAAAGGCGACCCTTCGGCCGCCTTCTGTCATCCGGTCATAGCTGTAGCACTGGCCCTGAATCGGTGCCTCGTCATCGAGGCTGACAGGGCTGGGGCTGACCGGTGTACCGACCTCGGGATTGCTCCCCGCTGGCTAGGCGTTCTCAGAGGCTCACTGCAGGATCATCAGCTCATCCAGTACCGAAATGACTCTCACGACTCTTCGAGAATTGCAAGAGGCACCGTCATGGGCACGGTCTTACCGAGCAGGCTGACCAATACGACGGCGTCGCCTAAGCCATCATCACGGCAGGAGATGATTTCACAACTCGCTCCGTAGAAGAGGCCACCAACGATGCTCGCCTTGTCGCCAACCTTGAAGCGTCGCTCCACTTCACGGTCCCAATCATACAGCCCTTCATCGGCCAATGCCTTGAAGCGTTTTACATCTTCATTGGGTATCGGCATCGGATTCTCATAACCGCCGACGATCTCGATGAAGTGCTCAATTGCCGTCAGGGCGGCCAGAACGGCACCATCCGGCGGCATGCGGACGATGACATAACCATGAATTGCAGGCATGGGTTGGGAGGGTATTACGCGCCCACGACGACGTAGTTCCGGACCCATCCGCATCGGTATCGATGTCTCGATATCCAATTCGGCAAGCGCCTTTTGCACAGATAATTCTCGGCCGGTCCATACGCGGGCGGCGTACCAGACCCTTCCGCTCACGGTGCGATTCGCCTCTGCGGCGAGCCGGTCGAGCTTAATGGTTCGGCCTTGATCCGAATCGCGACCCTTCCCGATCGGCGTTCCGCACCATGTGTTATGCTGCATGTTCATCGCCCCGCACCTCTCGAACCCTTGCCGCGAATGCCTCGATCGCCGCCGCGACGAGGCTGTCGAAATCACCCTCCATGCCGTCAGGCACGGCAGGGAAGTAGACGAACTGCTGCTTTCCGGTATCCGGCAGCCACGGCCACCCGCGCGCCTCATGCAGCCGCTTCCACGCGAGCCACAGGTCACTACCGACCCTCACGCCGACGAAATCGTCACCAAGCGCCTTGACGGACTGAGGTACGAGCATGCCGCGATAGGCTGTGGCACGCTCATGCATCTCGGTGACGACCGGCCATCCATGCTTGGCCATCCGCTCGCGTTCATCGACACGATGATCGATTTTGCCGGCAACAATCATCTGCTGGACGAAGGGCGGCGGAGGAGGCAGAGGTCTGTTCGGCTGCAGCAGTTCGACCGCGCGCAGAGCGCCCCACCCCTTGCCAAAGGGACGCTCTGCGGCCGGAGCCTTGTCGGTTTCGGCCTTTGCCGGAAGTTTCAACCAGCGTTTCTCGCGCAGATACACCGCCGCGGAACATGTCGTCGTGCGCTTCGCCGCCCTCACGGCGGCAGCGTATTGCTCCGTCAACTCGGCTGCCTGCTGGCGCTCGTGAGCAGCGAGGCGACCCCACTCCCGGCGAGCCTCATCCTCGCTGTCTGCGACATAGGTCGGCCATGTCGGGAACCAGCGCCGGAATGCGCGCTCTATCGCCTTGGGATTTTCTTCCCCATTCCAATCGTCGCGCTCGCGCTCTTTCTCTCTCGGTTCAGCAGAAGCCGTTAAGGTAGAGTCGTTAATAGGTGCCGGCCCAGAGTCGGCAGGGGGTGCCGGCCCAGAGTCGGCAGGGGGTGCCGGCCCAGAGTCGGCAGGGGGTGCCGGTATGTCGGCAGGGGTGCCGGTATACCGGCAGGGGGTAATGGCCTCTTCCGCATCGCCAATAGGACCGAATTCCTTCTCGTCTTCGACGTCCCATGCAGCAATTGCATTGCTGGAAATCTCGCGATCGTAGATCACCCGATACCAGTGTGCGCTGTCGCGGCCGCTCTGGCTTACGACGACACGGCGCTCGACACCGCCGATCTCGACGAGCCTGTCGATACTCGCCTGCACGGTCGAGCGGGCAAGAGAAAGCTCTTCGGCCATCTTCACCTGAGAGCGCCGGCACCAGCCGTGTTTGCTGCTTGTATGCCGGCCCAGAAGGCAGAGAACCTGTAGGTCGCGCCCCTTGAGACGCGGGTCGGTGACGATCCATCCGGGAATGATGGAAAAGCGTGCATCGCTCATGCCACCTCGCTTTCCGGTGAGGCCGCCTCATAGCCCCACGCGTGCCAGCCGGGCCGCGGGGACCGGCAGAACATCTCCAGCCGCAGCATATCGGGATAGAGCCGCTCGATCTGCTCGGCGAACCAGTCCGGCTTGGCGCTGTGCGGACCCTTCCGCTCGCGGAAGACCGTCTCCGGCTGCGTGCCGGGCAAAGGCGCGACAGGATCGCCGCGCTTGCCGATCAGCAGCAACTCGTGCCGGTCGCGGCCCCAATAGCCTGTACCGGCGACCTCCTTGTCCCATATCCAGTGATGGACATAGGCAAAGCCCCAGGCCGCCATCACGCGGAAGGCGTCGGGCAGCATCGGGTTCGTCGCCCAGAGGAACAGCACCGCATCGCGCTTCGCCGGATCGCCGATCTCCTCGAACAGCGAGCAGATGGCGTCCGTCGGCATGGTCGGATAATGGTTCTCGGCGCTCTTCTCCCGCCCCGTCACCTCGCTGCGCACGCCGAATTGCCAGGGAGGATCGGCATAGATGACGGGATATTTCGTCTCGATGCGCCCGGCCGCCGCCTGTCCGCGATCGACGACATGCGCCATATGCGCAAGGCGAACCGTGTGCCGTAGCTTCGATCGCTCTGCCCGGATTTCCTTGGCGCGCTGGATGACGGCCTTCTCCTCCTGACGCAGCACCTTCTCCTGCTCTTCGCGCTCAAGAAAGCTGATCGCCTCGCCGGCATTGACCGAAATACGTCCGTCCCGGATCGCGTCGGAAAGCTGCTCGATACCCTGGTCACGAACGCGCTTGGCCGCCGCGACGGCGCGCTCGGAAATCGATAGTCGGCGCGCCGCCTCGCGGGTCTGCAAATTTGCAGACCCGGCTGTGGACTGGTTCATGCCCTTTTCCCAGTCGACGATCCGCGCCGCCACCATGGCGCGCTGGCTTTCGGTAAGGTGCCGGCGATGAAGGTTCAGGGAGAGGACGAACCCGAGCGGGTCCTTTCCCTCATAATCCTTCGTCCAGGCATCGATGCCGAGCAGCGCGCAGGCGGCCTCGCGGTTGCGACCGTCGATGATCTTCCCGTCGAGCAGCCAGACTGGTTCCTCCTGACCGCGCGTCTCGATGTCGTCGGCCAGCCGGCGCAGGTCGTCGTCCGGCAACATCGGGAACAGACCGGCAAGCGGATGGTGAGGCAGGCGCGGCGGCCCGGTGGGTGGTGTAGCGACCGGTGCGATATTCAACTGGGCTGCGGCATCCGTGGGATACCACAGCGCTCCATCCTTCGGATCGCGCCGCAGCAAGCCCTTGGCGTTCAGGCTCCTGCATTTGATCGTCTGGCCTTGGGTCTCAGAACGGAAAGAGCCGCCGGAGAGCGTGGCGGCGAGGATGGCAGTCTGATCTGGGCTGAGGGCCATCACACCGCCCTCATCAATCGGTCGAGATGCGCCAGCCCGTCATGGGTGAGATGGAGCAGTTCCTCGTCTCGCGTATCGCGACGCACATAACCGAGCATTTCGCAGCGGCCAGCCGCATCACGGTCGCGGTTCCGCTCGCATTTGTAGGTGCCGCCCGCCTCGCGGACGCGGCGAAGAAGCGCAACGCCGCGCGGGCCCGCCGGATCGGCCGGCATGGGCCGGGCTGGCGCGTTGACGGTGTGCCGGTCACGGCGATGAATGTCTCGGTGCGATTTCGTGCGCGTCATCGGCTACGCTCCGCCGCCCGCTCGCGCTCGACATGTTCGCGCGCCTTGAGGATCGCCTTCTGCCGTTCCGCTTTCCATGCCCATTCCGGCAAGGTGACGATCAGCCCGCCATCGGTCGATTTCTTCGTTTCCGGGTCGGCGGCCTCGGCCTTGAATTGTGGCGTGAAATCGAGTTCCGGCAGACGCAGGATGACCGCATGCTTCAGAAACGTCGGCTTGAAAGCACCCTGAGGGTCCGGAATCAGCGCCATGCGCCCCTCGTCCGAACCGCTGCCGATCTTGACCGTCAGCCGGTCTGCCTGACCGAATGCGAGCGTGTACCGGGTGCTCGGAATGGAGAGGACGAGGCGGAATGCCCCCCCCTGCCGGGCGACGGACATGATCTTGAAGGCGCCCGATTTCACGGCTGCCTTGGGAACGATGGTTTCGAAGGCCATTATTCCATCTCCCCGACAACCTTGAGGCCGGCGCGGCCGCCGCCCTGCGCGATGATCTGGGTGAGGCCGGTCTTCAGGTCCGGCAACGTGCGTTCCACGGCTTCGAGATCGCGCAACGAGCGCACCGCTTCGGCCGGCGTCACGACGCGATCGGCCATGGCCGAGGCAAGGCCGCTCATGAATTCGGCGTTGCGCTGCTGGAACTCCGCGTTGTCGCGCATGAGGCACCTGCCGTCGGCCGGCGTGTCGCGCGGGTTGGTCAGCGTGCAGCCGTGCAGCTCCGCCATGGCGCGGGTGAAGATCGGCTCGCCGCATTCCGCCTCCAGGCGGATGACGGCCTCGACCGGCGGTAGGTCCGCGCTCGTCGCCACGTTCCAGCGCCCGATCTCGGTTTTCGAGATGGAGAGGATCGGCACGCAGGCCTCGATGCCGCCATTGAGCTTGATGAGCTGCCGGGCCGCAGCCTTCAGGCGATGAAACCACGCATTCGTCATTGTATCGGTCATGGCTTTTTCTCCACGCGCGCAAGATCGTTCCCGCACCGGGAAATCCGGTCGGGTTTTCCCGTATGGGGAAGAGGTCGAAACTGTCAGAACAGGCGGGCGATCAACTCATTGGAGGTCCGCATGCGACAGGATGGAAAAAAGGCGCCGGAACGGTCCGCCACGGAAGGTCTTTCGCGACCGCGTTCCGGCGCCAGGTGGTGCGAACACGCCCGCCAATCGGCAGATCGGGACGCATCGCGCACTCGGGGGGAACATGAATGGGCCTGCGGACGGCGAGACAAGACCCGCCGTCCGCGTGCTGCAGGGCTGGAGGAGGAGAGCCCGCAGCGGGCCGCATCAACCGGGGAAACGACGAGGCCGGTTGATGTAAGGGGGACGGTTTTGAGGTTGGCGTCATTCGGCGGCCTCAGGAACCGGACCGAATGCATCAGGACGCTGAACGTGGCGCGATATTCCGGTCCTTGCTTCGACAAGTAACACCCGCTCGATCGGTACGCCGTTCTTTTCCCAACGGTGAATCGTCGATTTGTCCACCGGTGGATCGAACAGGGAGCCGAACTCCTCCTGCGACATCCGATTGTTCTCAAGACGGTACTTTGCTATGGGCGACAGCGTTTCCATAAATGGAAAGTTGCATAAGTTGCAACTTTCTGCAAGCCCCCATGTTGCACGTGAGTTTAACGCCACACGAAATGGCGGCGGCTACAGTTGCAACATGAGCAACATTACGACGATCCACACAGACAAAACGCCTGTCCGAATTCACTTTATTGCTGAGTGGGCGGAGCATCGCGGCCTAGCGCAGGTGGACATCGTCAACGCCACAGGTGCTGACAAAGGGCTAGTCTCGCGGTGGTTCGGAGGTACTCTTCCCAAGCCTGAATACCTGGAAAAGCTCGCGGCACTCTTCAGTACCGATGTTCACGGTCTCTTTCGAGATCCTAATGATGACTGGTTGGCCAAATTTTTCCGCGACAAGACAGAAGAACAAAAAGCGCAGGCCATCGACATGCTCAAAATTCTGTTCAAATCGGAAAAGACCGGTACCAGCGACTGATCATCATCAGTTGAGCAGCCTCTCCAGAGGCATACGCTTCCGATAGATCGATTTGAACATGGTCTCTGCGCGAGCCAACGAATCACGACGACCTGATGCGCCGAGATCGCACGCATTCCGAAAGCTTTCCCGCTCAGTCGGCTCCTGTCGCGCTCCGGATGCCTGGATGATCATTCGCCACGCGCATCCTTCAACGCGATCAACGACTACAGCGCCATCACACCCGGTCGAAAGACAGAAGGCAATATTTCGCTGGGCCTGGTAGTCGCCCTGCTGCGCAGCGACCCAATCATCCTTGAATGCTTCACGCGTAGCCTCACACAATCCTCTGTGAGACGTCTCTACGCAGATCGTGGTCAGTTCATCTACCTCCGGAAACTCGCCAGCGAAAGCCGAGCCATACGGCAAAAGAATCAGAAAACACGCCGCAACCCCTAGTCCGCGCATTAAACACATCCCCTCCATTACACAACCCAAGACATTGCTAGCGCACCTCACGAACGCCTCGCAAGCGCGAGAAGTCAGGCAGCGTTGCACGTTGTAAATCTTCAATGTTGCATTACGTGCAACTTTTCACCTTTACAGCAGTTGCAACTTATGCAACTTTCTTTTCGTTCCTCCCGGACGGGTAGGCCGCCGCTGACCTCAAGGTCCCCGAGCGCGGCGGCGGCCAGCCTCTCCGGTTCCCTCAGAACGGAGAGCAGCAATGCGTCACTTCTCGAAATCCCAGCATACCCGCATCCGTGCACTGGCGAACGCCATGCGCGAGCTCGGCGACGACTGCACGGTCGAGCGCCTGATCCGCATGAAGTTCACGCGCCTCGAAATCACCGTCTACGGCGAGGCCGCGACCGAAATCGCCAATGCCGAGGCTGTCCGCCCCGGCCGTAAGGCCGCCTGACCATGGCGCTCACTGATCACATCTACGATCAGCGCCTCAACCTTCGTCACCCAAAGCCGGTGGCGAAGGTCGTCCAGCACCATTTCCGCATCAAGCTCGGCGACAAGAGCATTCACGACGTCCTCGCGGCGAATGCCGACGACGCGCGTCTCTTCGTCAGCCGCCGCCATCCGAGCAAAAGCATCGTCTCGACCGTCGTGATCGGCGGCAAGGAGTGACCGGCATGCAGAAGGAAATCGATCTCCCCCGCGAAAGGAGCCTCCTTGAGCGCACGGCCGACATCGCCGCCGGATGGGTTCTCGTCGGCTCGATCCTCGCGCTGGGTATCTTCGGAATGGCCTGCGCAGTGCAGCTCGCGGAAGTCGAGCGTCAGCTCGCCGCCGAGGCGAGGGTCTGACCATGGAAGGCGCACACCCGGACTACATCGCGAGCCTCCATTCGCATCCGAGCCACCGATCCGGCTGCCTGCTCGTCGCCGGCGCGTTCCTCGCGCTCGCTTTCGGCGCCGTGGTCATCGCCATTTGGAGGGCAATGTGATGGTCGAGCTGACCCGAGAAGAAATCGAGCGCCTCTACCGCCTGGTCGCGGACAATGCGCCGCGGCAGGAAGTGCTGCAGATGATCCACGATCTCGCCGGCGCGCAATGCAACCTGCGCCCCCCCGTCGACGAGATGCGGCTTGCCCGCAACTGCGGCACGGAGCATCACGCGCATGGCTGAGATCTGGTTCACCATCCATCGCTCGTCGCTTCTGCCTGCGCTTTCGCGCGTATCCGACGCGATGGACACGAAATCGAAGATCCCGATCCTCGGACACGTTCTGCTCCAGCCGGAAGGCGCGGCGCTGCGTCTGCGCTGCACCAACCTTGATCTCCAGATCGAGGCAGAGTGCGAAATGATGGAGAGCACGGAATTCGCGCCCGTGGCGCTGCCCGTCAGCCGTCTTTCCGCCATCCTCAAGGAAATGCCGGAAAGCGCCGAGATCGCCTTCGGCCCAGGCCGCCTCAAGGATCAGGTAGGCGTCCGCTCCGGCCGTTCCTCATTTTCGATACCATCGCTGCCCGGCGCCGACTTCCCGGAGATGGGCGGCCGCATCAGCGACGGCTGGGTCGAGATCGACGGCGCGAAGGTCGCCGACGCCCTGAAAAAGGTCGCTTATGCAGTCAACAAGATCGATGACCGTCCTTATCTCTGCGGCTTCTGCATGCACAACGGTGAGGCGGGCAAGGGCATCGTCCTCGCGGCGACTGACGGGCACTATCTCGCGCAGGTCATCATGCCCGAAGCAGGCAATGTTGTCTTTCCGCCGGTCGAGAATTCCTATCCGCACGTCATCCTGCCGCCAATGGGCGCGGATCCGATCAGGAAGCTGCTGGACGGCGCCAAGCAGGGCGCACGTATCGCGGTGACGAGGGCGAAGATCGCTGTTGCCTATGATGGCGTCGAGATCCAGTCCAAGCTGATCGACGGGACCTATCCCGTTTATGAGCGCGTCATCCCCGCCCGCACCGAGCAGACGATCATCGTCGCACGCGAGGCCTTCGCATCCAGCGTCAGGCGCGTTGCGGCCATGGTGGACGATGCCAAGAATGACGGCATTCGCCTGCGGGTCACGACCGAGGGCCTGCGCATCGACATGCTCACGGCCGAGGGCGGTTTCGCGTCGGACGTCGTGCAGGGCGAGATCAATGCGCCCGACGGGTTCGTCGTCGCGCACTCGGCGCCACGCCTCGAAAGGACACTGTCGGGCATACATTCGGTCGACATCGAATTGAGCCTGACCGACGAGATGACGGCCGTCGTCATGCGCCCCCTCGACGGTTCTCCCGAACTTTACCTGCTGTCGGCCATGCGGCCGCGCTTCGTGGCGGAGTGAGGCGATGAGCATCAATCACGCGTCGGAACGCCGTCGCCGACAGAATGGCGCCTACCGTGCCGGCATCGAAGAAGGGCGCCGCCGCGAGCGCGACGCGCAGAGCATTTCGCTCGGCAGCCTCGCCAACACGCCGGATTTCCTGCTGGGCGATCGCGTCCAGAAGGTCGGCGGGCGCTATGGCGGTCCCGGCCGCATCGTCGGCATCAGCGAAGATCTCGATGGCGACGGCTACCGCCTCTACCAGGTCGCCATGCGCGTCGCCGAAGGGTTCGGCGAATTCGTGCACGTCTTCCCCGCCGCCTGTCTGCGGCTCGCCGTCGAGCCGGCCACCAATCCCGAAACCATCCAACCCACCGGAGAAGGACAATGAACATTGCAGTCAAGACACCCGCCGCCACCATTGTGCGGCCCGACCAGACACCCATCCTCATTGCCAGGGACGCGGCGTCGCTTGCCATCCGTGCCGGCACGATGATCAAGAGCGACGCCGGCGTCTTCAGCTTCGCCGACGATACCGAGATCGCCGTGCCCGACTTCGTCCCCGGCGAGGATTACGGCGTGCGGCTCGACGAAGGGCGACCTTTCGCCTCTCTTCTTGGCCCCGAGAACGCTATCGAAGCCGGCTGGATCGGCGGCTTTCATTTCGCGGTGGGCGGCAATGCGAAGGCGCGCTCCGGCGGGGATACGACGCCGGCAATCAACCCCTGCTCGTTCTGGGATATCGGCTTCCGTCCGGCCTGCCCGGATCCGCGTGGCATGAAGCTGGTTGACGCCGGCAACACCCATCTTTTCTGGGACGATATCTACCTGCTTGGCACCGAGCACGAACGTTACGGCACGAGCCGCTGCGGCGCGACCATCGCCACCGGCGAGACGCTTGGCCGGCTGAACTATCACGACGCCGTCGAGATCCTGGCGAAACACGGCAAGCGCCTGGCGACCTATGAAGAGGCCCGTGCCAGCGCCTACGGCGTCACCGAACGCAGCTCCGCCGACCGGCATCCGAAGGTGACTGGCCTCGACGCCGCCCGCACCAGCGCGACCGGCAGCATGCAGGCCACGGGCAATGTTTGGATCTGGATCACCGACGGCGATCCTGACGACCCGCGCCCGTCCGTCTTCGGCGGCTCGTGGATCCACGGCTCGAACTCGGGCTCGCGGTGCGCGTACCTCGACGTCTGGGCCGCGTACTCGAGCGAGAACCTCGGCGTCCGCGCTGCCTGCGACCACCTGGCCGCCTGATCCGCGCGCGCGAAAGCGCGGGCGCACCCTCCCTCCATCGAAGGACCACGACCATGACGGCAATAGCCGCAATCAGGAAAAACGACATCATCGTGGAGCGTGCAGACATTGCCGCGCCGATTCTCTACGTCGCCGGCAAGGAGGCCGTCGGCATTCGCGCCGGCACGGTGATCCGCATCGGCGGCAACGCTCACGGCTTCGACGTCGACACGCCCCTCGACGTTTACGGCGCGCTCGCGCCTGGTTACGATTATGGCGTCGGCGTGCACGAAGATGGCAGACCCTTCGCCGCCGTTCTGGCGCCGGCCAATCCGCTTTCCATTGGCTTCGTCGCCGGTTTCCATTTCGCTCCGAGCGGATGCGCGGAAGGTACCGAGGGCGGCAACGGCATTCCCTCGATCAATCCGTTTTCTGCATGGGACATCGACTTCCGCCCGACCTGCGCGGACCCGCGCGGCATGACACTGCTGGAGATCGGCCAGGGCCGCCTGTTCTGGGAGGATATCTATCTCCTCGCGGCCGATCACCTGCGAGGCACCAGCCGCTGCGGAGCGACGATCGCCGACGGGCGCGACTTGCCCGAGCGCGTGGACGGGAAAGGCAGATACGCGCGGCTCGACCATGCCACGGCCGTCGAGATCTGCGCGCACCACGGCAAGCGGTTGATGGGCGCGGAAGAGGCGTTCGCCGGTGCCTATGGCGTCAAGGAGCGTTGCTCGCGCGGCACGGACCCGGTGAAGACGGGGAGCATGGCGGATGGCGGTGCGCGTTTCGTCAGTCGACGCGGCGTCATCGACGCGACCGGCACCATGTGGCAGCGAGGCACCGATGGCCATCCCGACGATCCGCGCCCGTCCATCTTCGGCGGCTCGTGGTTCGACGGCTCGCTCTCGGGCTCGCGGTACGCGTACCTCGGCAGCTGGGCCGCGAGCTCGAGCGGGAACCTCGGCGTCCGCGCTGCCTGCGACCACCTGTCGCCCGCCTGATTTGCGCGGAAGCGCAAATCCCTCCTGAACCGGACGATCGCCAGCCATGCACCGCGACGAACATGTGAGAGCCGGAGACCTGGCGATCGTCGAAAAATACGAGGCAACCGTGACCTATCTCTACCCCATCCTTCAATCTTTTCCGCGCCGGCACGGCGCTCTGCGCGACAACATGATCGGGCAGCTGATGGACATGGTCGGCCTCCTTTACCAGGCCGCGAAATCGAAACAGTCTTCGCGGCTCTATGTGGCGGATGCCCATCTGGCGACGCTGCGCTTCTGGTTGCGCTTCGCGGTTGCGGAGAAGCTGCTCTCTCACAAACAGCATCGGGTGGCGCTCGGCCACATCGCCGAGACCGGCGCGATGCTGGGAGCATGGATCGGCGCCGCGAAGCGCAGCGGGAGGTCGGGGTAATGGCTATGGTGCGCCCGTCCATCTTCGGCGGCTCGTGGATCAACGGCTCGAACTCGGGCTCGCGGTACGCGAACCTCGACAACTGGGCCGCGAACTCGAACGAGAACCTCGGCGTCCGCGCTGCCTGCGACGACCCCTTTCCGGCTCGGCGACGGTCACGGCCGCGTCGGCCACTTTCCACCGGCGCTCGCGCGCCAGGGTGGTCGGCCCAACCTTCCAGCTTCGGCGAATACACTGCGAGGTCCGGCAAAGCGGGGAGTAGCGGCCGTCGCGCCGTCGAAACCCGTGGCCGGCGTCTCGCCGAAAGGTTTCTCATGGCGAAGAAGTACCGCAACCTGATCGGCCTCATCACGGCCGATGCCAACATGCGCGAGGCCCTGCGCCTGACCGCACGCGGCAAGCGCCTCACTCCCGGCTATCTCGAATTCAAGGAATACTCCGTTCTCAACCTGCATCTGCTCGCGGCTGCCATGCGCGATGGCACATATCAGCAGGGGGAGCCGAGCGAGTTTCGTATCTATGATCCGAAGGAACGGCTGATCTGCGCATTGCCATTCGAGGACCGCGTCGCGCAGCAGGCCGTTGCCCGCGTCATCGCGCCGATCTTCGACGCCACCCTGCTGCCGCGCTGCTACGCCTGCCGGCCGGGCAAGGGCACCCATGCCGCCGCCATTGCCCTGCAGGCGGATATGCGGCGTCTCGATCGTGATGGCCCGCTCTATGCCCTGAAGACGGATTTCTCGCGTTACTTTTATTCGATCGAGCGCGGCACTCTCTGGCGGTTGATCGAGGCAAAGATTTCCTGCCGCGCTACGCTATGCCTCCTGGAAGCGATGCTTCCGCGCTCCGGCATTGGCCTGCCGATCGGCAATCTGACTTCCCAGATATTCGCGAATGTCTACGCCGGCGTCGTCGATCGCCACCTGCAGCAGGATCTCGGCGAGCGCTACTGGTATCGCTACATGGACGATATCGTCGTGCTCGGCCGCGATCAGGATCACCTGCGCAAGGTGCGCGCTTCCATCGAGGACCTTTCCCGCGATCTGCTCGGCCTTCGCTTTTCGAAGTGGAGCATCCAGTCTGTCCACCGAGGCGTGAACTTCGTCGGATATCGCATCTGGCCTACCCATAAGCTGCTGCGTCGCGACAGCGTCACGCGCGCCCGTCGCAAGATCAGGGCATACCGCGCCGCCGGCGAGCACGAGCGCCTGGGACGCTTTCTCGCCGCCTGGACTGGCCACGCCCGCTGGGCCGATAGCCGCAATCTTCTCAGAAACCTTGGTGTTCCGCCGGTCGAGATCGGCCGGCCGGTCGCCAGCAAACTGACCGGAGGCGGCGATGCCTAGCATCAATATCAGCGAAGAAGACTTCGCCGCAGTCGCGAGCGCCGCCCAGGAGGCGCAAGGACGTGGAGACGAGGCCGAGGCTAAGGTACTCGACAAGGTGGCGCGGAAGATGAACGCGGCGCTATCGAGCGCGACCGTGAGCTCGATCACCGCATTCGGCCGCGTCAGCGGAAAACCGAAGTGGCAGGACATGCCTTCCACCCTCAATCCGACAACTGGAACCGGGGGTGGCGAATGACGGCCCGTGCCTACTACAACGAAATCGATCCGTACGCCGCTCAATGGCTGCGCAACCTCATTTCCGCCGGACATATCGCGCCCGGCGACGTTGACGAACGGAGCATCATGGATGTCCAGCCCGACGACCTCAAAGGTTACGACCAGTGCCATTTCTTCGCCGGGATCGGCGGATGGTCTGTCGCTGCTCGACTTGCCGGCTGGTCAGACGATCGACCTCTTTGGACAGGTTCTTGCCCCTGCCAGCCCTTTTCCGTCGCCGGCCGCGGAGGCGCGCAAAAGGACGAAAGGCACCTCTGGCCGACGTTCTTTGAACTCATCCGTGCCTGCCGGCCCGATGTCGTCATGGGAGAACAGGTTGCGGCAGCGGTTGGAAAGAATTGGCTCGACGGAGTGCATTCTGATCTGGAAGGCATCGGATACTCCTTCGGGGCGACCGTTGTCCCGGCTTGTGCCGTCGACGCGCCCCATCGACGAGATCGCCTCTGGTTTGTGGCCGACGCCAGTCAAGAACGACGCGACCGGCTCGACGCACTGCTACGGGAAGAAGTATCCGGACGGGACACGGCAGATTTTTCTGAAGCTGCCGGCGGCGGTGAGAGCAATGTGGCCGACGCCGGCAGCACACGAATTCGAGGGGGGCGACCCTTTGAAGATGTGGGCCAGGCGGGAGCGGGAAAAGGCAAAGGGCCGGAACGGGAACGGCTTCGGCCTGACGATCGGCATGCTAACCACCGCGGGCACTGGGGCGCAACCGAGTTCCTCGTCGGAGCCGACGGAAAAGCAAGGCGCGTTGAACCCGGAATTCGTCTGCTGGCTCATGGGGTTCCCGCCCGAGTGGGAAAGCTGCGCGCCTACGGCAATGCCATCGTCCCGCAAGTCGCGGCCGAAGTGATCGGCGCGTACATGGACACCACTTCATCAAGTGGGTGCGCCGAATGATCGCGGTCGTATCTCTCTTCGCCTTAGCCGCATCGTTTGTAGCCATCGATTGGTGGCGTAGACGCTTCTGGCGTCGATGGGACGTAGCCATCGGCAAAGAAGATAAATCCCTTGCTGGCGCGATGAAGCGGGGTCGCCTCAAATGATGCGCGTCCTCGACCTCTTCACCGGCATTGGTGGCTTCGCCCTAGGACTCGAAAGGACCGGCGGGTTTGAGCCAGCTGCGTTTTGCGAGCTCGCGCCCGAGCCCTCCCGTATCCTGCGAAAGAATTGGCCGCATGTCCGAAATCTTCAAGACGTTCATTCCGTGGACGCAGAACAGATCGCCCGCCTGGGCTCCATTGACGCCGTCACCTTTGGTTTCCCCTGCCAAGACATCAGTCTTGCGGGCCCAAGCACCGGACTTGCCGGACACCGTTCTTCTCTCTTCTGGGAAGCTATACGAGCCATTCGCTTGGTACGACCGGCAGTCGGGATCATGGAGAACGTGGCGGCGCTCCTCGGCCGCGGAATGGGCGTTGTTCTCGGGGCGTTGGCCGAAGAGGGGTATGACACGGAATGGGATTGCATTCAGGCAGTTGACGCCGGACGTCCGCACAAGCGGGACAGGGTCTATCTTGTTGCCAACGCCGCGGGCATCGGATGGGGACCGGGGCGGCCGGGGGGACTTGCTGACGGCCTTGCGGGGCTACCAGTCGAGCCATGTTGGCAAGGAAACCCGATCGATTTCTTCGAGGAAAGGTTCTCCCAACCCGCGCTTCTGGGAGTGGATGATGGGCTTCCCCGAGGACTTCACCGCCTAGGGCCGTGCGGCAACGCCGTCATCCCGACAATTCCAGAACTCATTGGCCGAGCGCTTCTAAGCGAAAGCTCCTCCAACGTATCCTCCGGAGGCGGCGATGACTGATTCCCTGTCGAGCGCGGAACGCTGGGAGGCAGACGAGGCGGTTTATCTCGCGCCACGCGTCGCGCCGACCGGCAAAACCTTCGCCCAAGCTGCGGCTAGCCACATCAGGCATGGCGGCGAGGCGCGATACCTTGAGCGGATCGTTGCACATTTCGGTGACAGGCCGCTCTCGGAGATCTTTCCTTTCGACATAAAGCAGATGGCGAAGGCGCTTTATCCCGAGGGCTCGAACGCGACGCTCAACCAGCAGGCATTGGCGCCGGCGCGCGCCGTGATGATCCATGCTTATGAGTGCGGATACATGCGCCTTCGCCGATTCCGTGAGGAAACACCGAAGCGCCGCGAGCCTGCATCGCCGACGTGGCTGCACACCTTCGTGCGCCAGGCCGTGCAGGACGGTCATGATCGTCTGGCGGCGCTCGTGCTCTTCATGGCGACGTCCGGCGCACGCGTTACCGAGGCGATCAATTTGCGCTGGAGCGAGGTGGACCTTCGTCAGCGGAACGCCATGCTGGTCAAGACGAAGACCGATCGCAACTCGCTCCGGTCACTTACGAGCGAGGTCGCGGCTCGCCTTATGGACCTCCAGGAGAACGCCCGGCCGGAAGACCGCGTATTCGGTTTCGCGCACCGGCAATCCGTAAATGCCCGCATCCGGAAGGTCTGCGAACGCGCCGGCATATCCTACAAGCCGAGCCACACGTGCGGTCGCTCCAGCTTCGCGAACAACGCGCTTGAGATGGGGCTCGATATCCGCAGCGTCATGCACGCCGGCGGCTGGCGCAGCCTTGCCATCTTCCTCGGAATTTACGTTCGGCCACACCGAAACGCCGGCCGCATCGTCGCCGAGCGATTTGGCCGCTACGAATACCGGACGGATATTTGAGATGGCGGCAGCGGAACCGACAGCATCTCCCGCCCAACTGCGCCTCGACGCAATCAGGAACCGCGTGACTTCTTCCTCGCCGATCTGGGAAATCACGGCGGGAGATCACCTAACCATGACGGCCGGCGAGGGTGGAGACCTTCCAGAAGTCCTCACCTTCTCGTCTGCGGTATTCATCGAAGATCGCGATCTCGTCCTACACGCGCGAGACGATCTAATTTGGCTTCTCGCGATATACGACAAGCTCGCCGAGCGGTTTCGTTGGGCGCTCTCGGAGATCAAGCGCCTCGATCCTCCGAAGAAGTCGAAGGACTATGCGGCGGAATGCGCAATGCAATGCAGCAAGCAGGCGTTCCGCACCTTCCTGCGCGAGAGGCATGGCCTTGAAGCGACCGACGACGAACGCATCAACACGCGCGTCCGGTCGATCCTTCGAATTCAGTCGCGCGCCGACCTCAACACCGATGACAGCGCCCGCGAGCGCTGGTTTTCGCTACGGGCTGAATTCAAGAACTGGCAGGAGGGAAGGGCATGAGCGCTCAGATCACTCAAGACGACGAGCCCATGACGCTTGCCGAGGCTTGCTGTATCGTATTCAGAGGTGCGATCAAGCCAGCCACGTTGAGGGCCGAGGCTGCGAGAGGCAATCTCGTCATCGAACGGATTGGCCGGCGCGACTTCGTGACCCGTGCAGCGATAAGGGAAATGAGGGAAAAATGCCGCGTCCAGCAAAGGGAGCCCGCCTCTGGTACGACAAGAAGTCAGGCCTCTGGTACATCCGAGACGGCACAACAAAGCGCGGCACTGGCTGCAGCCTTGCAGAGCGCGAGAGCGCTGAGGAAAGGCTCAAAGAGTACATTGGCGAAAAATATCAGCCACCGAGCGACAGTCGTCCATCTCGACTCCGCGTCGAAGACATCCTGACCTTCTACGCCAGAGAAATCGCCCCTGGACAGCGATCCGATACGACCAGCTACGCGATCGAGCGCCTACTCAGTTGGTGGCAGGGAAAGTACCTGTCGGACGTCAAGCGCTCGTCTTGCCAGGACTATGTGTCGTTTAGAGCCGCCCAGCCGATTCGGCAGGCGAAAAAGGCAAAGGAACCGAAACTCGTCAGTGTCGAAACAGCGCGCCGCGAATTGACGGTTCTCAGGGCGGCAATCAACGCCTACCACGCCGAAACTCCCCTTGATGCGCTGCCAGTGGTCACGCTACCGCAGGCTTCGGACGCCCGTCCGGATTGGCTCAGGCGCGACCAGGCGGCGCGCCTCTTGTGGGCTACGCGGAAGGCGGAAAGCAAGGACGCCGGTCGCGCGCTGCGGCGCCTGATCCTTATCGGCCTCTACACGGGCACGCGGTCAGGAGCGATGCGACGGCTTGGATGGGTGCCAAACACCCTGGGCGGATACATCGACGTGGAAGCCGGCGTGATCCATCGCTGCGGCGACGACGAGCAGGAAACGAAAAAGCGCCGGCCTACAGTTCGCATACCGGATCGACTGATGGGCTTCCTGAAGCGCTGGCGAAAGGAAGACATGGCCGCGAAGCCGCCCATCGCCTTCGTCATTCATTATCGCGGAAGCCCCGTCGACAAGCAGAGGAAGGCATGGGCATCAGCACGCGATGCGGCCGGCCTTGGCAAGGAGATTACCCCTCACATCCTGCGGCACACCGCTGCAACTTGGCTCATGCTCGCCGGAGCGGAGATATGGGATGCTGCGCACTATCTGGGAATGAGCCCGAAAATGCTCGAAGATGTGTACGGTCACCATAGCCCGGAATATCAAAAGAGCATCGCCGCGACGGTGGGCAGGAAACGATAACTGTCAGCATTTCTGTCAGGACAGAAACGGGAGCTTCGCTAAGTGATTGAAAGAATGGTGCTGCTAGAGAGATTTGAACTCTCGGCCTCTCCCTTACCAAGGGAGTGCTCTACCCCTGAGCTATAGCAGCATCTTGCGAAACAGGGCTGTTCCGCGTGAGCGAGGGCCTATTGCCACAGGTGATCGGGCAGTGCAAGCGGCCAAATCGCGATTATCGTAACAAATCTGATATGCGCGGCGCTTTTTTCGCAGGGGCGTTTTCAGTATGAGAGGGGACATGAGCGGGAAAGACGACACGGAAAGCCGGAAGATCAGGACGGAAGCGGAGCTTCGGGCCGAGCGGTTGGCGAAGACGCTGCGGGACAACCTGCAGCGCCGCAAGCAGCAGGCGCGCGCCCGGCGCGCGGGCGATGCGGACGAGACGGTGGGGCTTCCTGCCGCAAAAAAAGACGAATCGGACGGTTAGTCGGGGATGTCTTCATCATGAAGGCTACGGGGGACGGTTTCCGGAACCGGGCGCAAATAACCATGCGGCCGGCACGGTCTTCATTTTTCGATCGCGATGCTCTAAGAAGCCGCCATCTCCGAAAGCCTATACTCACTAGGAAAGGCGGGCACGGCCCGTAGTCACGCATGGATCGTATCAGGATTGTAGGCGGCAATGAGCTTCGGGGCATCATCCCGATCTCCGGCGCCAAGAATGCCGCATTGCCGCTGATGATCGCCTCGCTCCTCACCGACGACACGCTGACGCTGGAAAACGTGCCGCATCTTGCCGACGTCGAGCAGCTCATCCGCATCCTCGGCAACCACGGCGCCGACATCTCCGTCAACGGCCGCCGCGAGCGCCAGGGCGAAGGCTATTCGCGCACCGTTCACTTCACCTCGCGCAACATCGTCGATACGACCGCCCCCTACGAGCTGGTCTCGAAGATGCGCGCTTCCTTCTGGGTCATCGGCCCGCTGCTCGCCCGCGAGGGCAAGGCCCGCGTCTCGCTGCCGGGCGGCTGCGCCATCGGCACGCGTCCGGTCGACCTCTTCATCGAGGCACTGGCCGCGCTCGGCGCGAAGATCGAGATCGACGGCGGCTATGTCGAGGCGACGGCGCCCGAGGGCGGCCTGATCGGCGCGCGCTACAGCTTCCCGAAGGTTTCCGTCGGCGCGACGCATGTCATGATGATGGCCGCGACCCTTGCCAGCGGCACGACCGTGATCGGCAATGCCGCCCGCGAGCCTGAAGTGCAGGACCTTGCCAAGTGCCTCAACGCCATGGGCGCGAAGATTTCCGGCGCCGGCACCTCCACCATCACCATCGAAGGCGTCGACCAGCTTTCCGGCGCGCGCCACCGCGTGCTGCCTGATCGCATCGAGACCGGCACCTATGCCATGGCCGTCGCCATGACAGGCGGCGACGTCGTTCTGGAAGGCACGGAAGCCTCCCTGCTCGATACCGCACTCGAAGCGATCCGCCGTTCCGGCGCCGAGATCACCTCGACGGAAAGCGGCATCCGCATCGTGCGCAACGGCGGCGGCATCAAGCCGGTCGACGTCGTGACCGATCCTTTCCCGGGCTTCCCGACGGACCTCCAGGCGCAGTTCATGGGCCTGATGACCAAGTCGAGCGGCATTTCGCACATCACCGAGACGATCTTCGAGAACCGTTTCATGCATGTGCAGGAGCTTGCCCGCCTCGGCGCGAAGATTTCGCTCTCCGGCCAGACGGCCAAGATCGAGGGCGTCGAGCGCCTGCGCGGCGCGCCCGTCATGGCGACGGACCTGCGCGCCTCCGTCTCGCTCGTCATCGCCGGCCTTGCCGCCGAAGGCGAGACGATGGTCTCGCGCGTCTACCATCTCGATCGCGGCTTCGAGCGCCTCGAAGAAAAGCTCACGCGCTGCGGCGCGGTCGTCGAACGCGTCAGCGACTAAGCTTCTGCGCGCGGCGGAGTTGCAGTCCGCCGCGCGCCGTCCTATCTCGTGATCAATAATCGAGATACCGCCCATCCGCGGGAAGGACGCACAATGGACAGCCTGAAACTGCTCGCCCTCGACACGGAAGACCTCTCCGTCGTCTCGGCCCACCTGCAGGACGCGGTCTTCAAGACCGACGGCCTTGCCTATGACGCCCGCCACCATGTCTTTTCGGTCGTCGTCAACCGCTTCGTCTGGGAAAAAGCCGGCGGGCGCGGCAAGAGCTTCGAGCGCCGCCGCGCGGTCATCGCCTTCAAGCGCGTCACCGCCGTGCGCTCCCTCGGCATCGACCGCAAGGACAAGGAAAGCGTCTTCTCTCTCCTCGCCGTGAACTTCGCCCAGAAGGGCGAGGGCCCGGACGGCACGCTCGAACTCGTACTCTCCGGCAATGCTTCCGTCGCCCTCGATGTGGAATGCGTCGAAGTTCAGCTTGCAGATACCGGCGGAGCATGGGAAACCAGCTTGAAGCCCCGCCATCCGGCGGTTTGAGGCATTGGTCCGGCGCTTTCGCCGGGAGACGACGGGAACTTTCGACTTGGCGATCAGACTTGACTACCAGAGCAGCGATTTCGAAAGCCGGTTCGCTGCCTTCCTGACCACCAAGCGCGAGGTCTCCGAGGACGTCAACGCCATCGTTCGCACCATCATCGACGATGTGCGCGCCCGCGGCGACAAGGCGCTCGCCGACTATACGAAGAAGTTCGACGGCCTCGATTTTTCGACCACCTCCATGCGCGTGTCGCTGGAGGAGATCGAGGCGGCCTATGACGCCGTCGACCCGAAGATCATCGCCGCGCTCGAGCTTGCTGCCCAGCGCATCGAGAAGCACCATGCCCGCCTGATGCCGAAGGACGACATCTACGAGGACGATATCGGCGTCGGCCTCGGCTCGCGCTGGACGGCCATCGATGCCGTCGGCCTCTACGTTCCGGGCGGCACCGCGAGCTATCCGAGTTCGGTTCTTATGAACGCCGTGCCGGCCAAGGTCGCCGGCGTGCCGCGCCTCGTCATGGTCGTGCCGGCCAAGGAAGGCGAGATCAACCCCGCCGTGCTCGCCGCCGCGCGCATTGCCGGTGTCGACGAGATCTACCGCATCGGCGGCGCGCAGGCCGTCGCCGCGCTCGCCTATGGCACGCAGACCATCGCCCCCGTCGCCAAGATCACCGGCCCCGGCAATGCCTTCGTCGCCGCAGCCAAGCGCCAGGTCTTCGGCACGGTCGGCATCGACATGATCGCCGGCCCCTCGGAAGTCCTCATCATCGCAGATAGCGACAACGATCCGGACTGGCTTGCCGCAGACCTGCTCGCCCAGGCCGAGCACGATGTCGGCGCCCAGTCGATCCTCGTCACCGACAGCCCTGCCCTTGCCGATGCCGTCGAGGCCGCCGTCGAGCGCCAGCTCAAGACGCTGGCGCGTTCGGAGACGGCCGCCGCAAGCTGGCGTGATTTCGGCGCGACCATTCTCGTGCCCGATCTCAAAAAGGCCGTGCCGCTGGCAAACCGCATCGCCGCCGAGCATCTGGAGATCGCCACCGCCGATCCCGACGCCCTGCTGCCGGCAATCCGCAACGCCGGCGCCATCTTCGTCGGCCGCCACACGCCGGAAGTCATCGGTGACTATGTCGGCGGCTCCAACCACGTGCTGCCGACCGCCCGTTCCGCCCGCTTCTCCTCGGGCCTCTCCGTGCTCGACTACATGAAGCGCACGTCGATCCTGCGCCTCGGTCCCGACCAGCTTCGCGCCCTCGGCCCCGCCGCCGTGACGCTTGCCGAAGCCGAAGGGCTCGGCGCCCATGCCCGTTCCGTCGCCATCCGGCTCAACATGGAGACGTGAGGCATGGGCACGAAGGGCAGCTTCCGCCTCTGCGACGTGGTGCTGGACGATACGATCGGCCAGGCCACGCCGGATGTGGAGCACGAGCGTGCCGTTGCCATCTTCGACCTCATCGAGGAGAACACCTTCGAGCCGATCGGCCATGCCGGCGGCCCCTACCGCCTGCACATCTCGCTTCTCGATTCCAAGCTGGTCTTCGCGATCCGCACGGAGGCCGGCGAGGCGGTCGCAACGCATATCCTCTCGCTGACGCCCTTCCGCCGCATCGTGAAGGATTACTTCCTGATCTGCGAGAGCTACTACCAGGCGATCCGCTCGGCCACGCCAAGCCAGATCGAGGCGATCGACATGGGCCGGCGCGGCATCCACAACGAGGGATCGCAGACATTGATGGACAGGCTTTCCGGCAAGATCCGTTTCGATTTCGACACGGCCCGTCGCCTGTTCACGCTCGTCTGCGTTCTCTACTGGCGCGGGTGAGCGGATGGAGGGTGCCTTCCCGGCAGTGCAGGACGCCCGGCCGCGAACGCCCCGTTCGATCCTCTTCATGTGCCGCATGAATGCGGTGCGCTCGCCGATGGCCGAGACGATCGCCCGCAGCCTCCTGCCCGGCACCTATGTCGCCTCGGCGGGCGTGCGCCCCGGCGAGCGCGATCCCTTTGTCGACGCGGTGCTCGGCGAGGTCGGCCTTTCGCTCGGCCGCCATGCGCCCCATTCGCTCGACGAACTGGAGGACGATTACTTCGACCTCATCGTCACGCTCGCCCCGGAGGCGCATCACGCCGCCCTCGAGCTCACGCGCTCCATGGCCGTCGACGTGATGTACTGGCCGACGCCCGATCCGACGGTCGCCACCGGCACGCGCGAGCAGATCCTGGCATCCTACCGGGACGTTCGCGAGTTCCTGAAGATGCTGATCGAGAAGCGGCTGAAAGGCCCCGGCTGACGCGGAAACGGCCGCAAGAACGGCAAATGCAGAAAGCCGGCGCTTCGGTGTTCACAAAGCACCGGGGATTGTGTAGTTTCCGGCAACTTTTCGAGGCGGGCATCCTGCCTCCCCGAATCCACCTCACAGGAATATCGCTCAAAGATGGCAAAAGAAGAAGTCCTCGAATTCCCCGGCGTCGTGACGGAACTGCTCCCGAACGCGACCTTCCGCGTCAAGCTCGAAAACGAGCACGAGATCATCGCGCACACCGCGGGCCGCATGCGCAAGAACCGCATCCGCGTTCTCGCCGGCGACAAGGTGCTGGTCGAGATGACCCCCTACGACCTCACCAAGGGTCGCATCACCTATCGTTTCAAGTAAGCGGCTTCCCGCAAGCCCCGGAGGCCGCGCCCTCGCCCGGCATTGCGCCGCAGAGCGAAGACCGGCGCATCCCGGCGCTTTCCCGGAGACATCATGGCGCAGACCGAAAAGCTCATCCTCGCCTCCGGCTCGCCGCGCCGCGTCGAACTGCTCGCGCAGGCGGGCATTGCGCCCACGCGCCTGATGCCGATGGATATCGACGAGACGCCGAAGCGCTCCGAGCATCCCCGCTCGCTGGCCCGGCGCCTGTCGACCGGCAAGGCCGAGGCGGCGCTCGCCGCCGTCAAGGGCGACCCGGCCTTTGCCGGCAGCTACATCCTTGCGGCCGACACGGTCGTTTCCGTCGGCCGGCGCATCCTGCCGAAGACGGAGATGATCGACGAGGCCTCCAGCGCGCTGCATCTTCTCTCCGGCCGCAGCCACCGCGTCTTCACCGGCGTCTGCCTCATCACGCCGGACCGCACCGTGCGCCAGAGGGTCATCGACACGAAGGTGCGCTTCAAGCGCCTCTCGGCCAGCGACATCGAGCATTACCTCGCCTCCGGCCAATGGCGCGGCAAGGCGGGCGGCTATGCCATCCAGGGCATTGCCGGCAGCTTCGTCGTCAAGCTGGTAGGCTCCTATACCAATGTCGTCGGCCTGCCGCTCTACGAGACGCTCGCCCTCCTTTCCGGCGAGGGCTTCGACGTGCATGCCGGCTGGGCGGACGCCTGACATGGCCGACGAGACCGAAAAGCCCTCCGCCACCGTGGCGCCCCTGCGCAAGGCCGTCCCCTGCCCGATCTGCCGTCGCCCCTCCTCGCGCGAGCACTATCCCTTCTGCTCCAACCGCTGCCGCGACGTCGACCTCAACCGCTGGCTCTCCGGCTCCTACGCCATCCCCGTCGCCGACGACGAGACGAAAGCCGACGAAGACGACCGGTAACGCCTGCCGCAAAGGCAAAAACGCAATCTTTTCCGCAGCTTGAAAAGCCCGCCATTTTTCCCGCAAAAAACCGCCCATGGGGCTGGACACATTTTCGCAAGATGCTATAACCCCGCTCGCTTCCGGGGCGAAACCAAGCGCCCCACGGATTTCACCCGAAATCCAAGCCGGATGCCCGGATAGCTCAGTTGGTAGAGCAGCGGATTGAAAATCCGCGTGTCGGTGGTTCAAATCCGCCTCCGGGCACCATCTCTTCCCTCATGAAGCCACAAAGTCTCCTGATCTTTTGCCTGCGATTCCATCGCCGTTTCGGCGTGACCGCACGCTTTTCCGACCAATCCTCCGCGGCTTACAACACACTTCGTTTCAGGGGATTCTCACGCAAGGTAAAACTGATAAGCTAGGCGAATCAGAATGAAAGACCATTCGAGTGACAGTGAGCGTGACATTTCGTGAGCCGGGCGTCGTGGGAGCCGGCGTTTCCTTGCAGAGCAATCCGGAAAAGGATGCGACAATGCGGAAGTCCGAATCGTCAGAACCTGCCTTCCTTCCCGCAATCGACATCGCGGCCACCCGTGAAAGGGACATGCAGAACATCGTGCATGCGCTTTCCGCGCTGGCCGAGGTCGCCCAGAACCTCAAGGACGTTCCCCTTCGCCGCCCGCGGGCGGAAGACCTGATGGGGTTTGACGGCTGAGCGAGGGGCGAGCGTCCTCCCATCACCGAATTCGATGCATCCGTCAGCGAAACTCGCGTGAACGGCAGCGGAAAAACCGCTAGAGCATTTGCAGCCGAGGCGGGATCGCTTCGGCATCGGACAATGCGGTTGAAACACAAAGCTCCGGATCCTGGGCATCTCGCCGTTCCGGGCGAAGGCGGGATTGCGGAGTGACGCCATGACCATCGTCGAAAGCCTCAGCCCCCGCTCGCTCCGTGCGCCGGAGAGCGGGATCGTCGAAGTCGTCAACTATGCGCGCGGGCGCGAGGGGCTGATCCCGCTCTGGGTCGGCGAAGGGGACCTGCCGACGCCGGAATTCATCGCGCGCGCTGCTTCCGATGCGCTGCTGCGGGGCGAGACCTTCTACACCTGGCAGCGGGGGATTCCGGAGCTTCGGGCGGCGCTGTCGCGCTACTATGCGCGGCGCTTCGGCGCGATGTTGCCGGACGAGCATTTCTACGTGGTCGGCTCGGGCATGCAGGCAATCAAGCTTGCCATCGAGGCACTCGTCTCGCCCGGCGACGACATGGTCTACCTGACGCCGGCCTGGCCGAATTTTGCCGCGGCGGCGGAGCTTTCCGGCGCCAACACCATCGCCGTGCCGCTCGATTTTTCCGGCGGGCGCTGGCAGCTCGACCTTGGCCGCGTCGAGGCCGCGATCACGCCGAAGACGCGCGTGCTCTTCGTCAACACGCCGTCGAACCCGACCGGCTGGACGGCGACGCGCGAGGACCTTGCCAGCCTCCTCGCCATCGCCCGGCGGCACGATCTGTGGATCATGGCCGACGAGATCTATGCGCTCTATCATTATGCCGGCGGCCGGGCGCCCTCCTTCCTCGACGTGATGGAGGACGGCGACCGGGTGATCTTCGTCAATTCCTTCTCGAAGAACTGGTCGATGACCGGCTGGCGCGTCGGCTGGATCGTCGCCCCTCCGGAAATCGGCCAGGTTCTGGAAAACCTCATCCAGTATTCCACCTCCGGCGTGCCGCAGTTCCTGCAGCAGGGCGCCGTCGTGGCGCTCGACGAGGGCGATGCCTTCGTGCAGGCGAATATCGACAAGGCGGCGCGGAACCGCGACATCTTCTGCGACGCGCTGATCGCCACCAACCGGGTGGAAACGCTGAAGCCGGACGGCGCGCTCTATGCCTTCCTGAAGATCGACGGCGTGACGGATTCTCGCCTCGCCGCGCTCGACATCGTCGACCGCACCAATGTCGGCCTTGCGCCGGGCACGGCCTTCGGCCCCGGCGGCGAGCGCTTCATGCGGGCCTGCTTCCTTCGGGATAGCGGCCAGGTCGCGGAAGCGGCCGACCGGCTTGCCCGCTACATCGCCGCGCGCTGATCATTCCGCCAGACGGGCGAGCAGGAAATCGGCGCGCTCAGTGACCGGCGCCTTCGGCAGGATCACCGTCTCGTAGCCGAGCAGCGGATAGGTCGTTTCGAGGCGAGCATATTCGGCGAGCGCGGCGTCGAAGCCGTGGCGGCGCTCCGCATCGCCGGCATAGATCTCCGGCCAGGGCGGGGTGAGGAAGACCTTGCGGTTGTAGCGATGTGCCGCGGCAAGCGCCGCCAGGACCAGCTCGCCGCCGGACGCTTCCAGCGCGGAGGCGGCATCCACCAGCCCGCGATCGAAGAAGACGAGGCCGGGATGACCGGCCATGCGCTGCCGGTCGGCGAGCGCCAACTCCACCGCGCGGCGGGCAAAAGCGGCAAGGTCGAGCCAGGGCAGCGCGCTGCCGCCGGCGGCCAGTTCCTCCTGCACGATGCGGCGGCCGGGCTCCTCGACAACGGCATGGCCGCGCCGGGCGAGCTCTGCCAGCAGGGTGGACTTTCCGCCGCCGGAGCAGCCGGACAGAACGATGAAGCGGTCGGACATATTCTTACCTTTCTCGGACGGGAAAAGGGCCGGGCGCAATTGCGGTTGCGTCCCATGGGCAGGCGGGTTGATATGCCTGCTATTCTTGCGATTCGGAGGTTTGCATGGCGGTTCTGGTAACGGGTGGGGCGGGTTATATCGGCAGCCACATGGTCTGGGCGCTGGTCGATGCCGGCGAGGAGGTCGTGGTGCTCGACCGGCTCTCCACCGGGTTCCGCTGGGCGCTGGCGCCGGAAGCCCGGTTCTACGAGGGCGACATCGCCGATGCCGCGTTGCTGGCGCAGATCTTCGCGGAAAACCGCATCGATGCGATCATCCACTTCGCCGGCTCTGTCGTGGTGCCGGAATCTGTCGCCGATCCCCTCTCCTATTACGAGAACAACACGGTCAAGTCACGCGCGCTGATCGCCGCAGCCGTCGCGGCGAAGGTGCCGCATTTCGTCTTCTCCTCCACCGCCGCCGTCTACGGCACGCCGGACGGCACCGAGCCGGTGTCGGAGACCGCCGCGCTCCGGCCGGAATCGCCCTATGGCTCCTCCAAGCTGATGACCGAGATCATGCTGCGCGATACCGCCGCCGCGCATGACTTCACCTATACGGCGCTACGCTACTTCAACGTGGCGGGGGCCGATCCGCGCGGGCGTACCGGCCAGTCGACCAAAGGCGCGACCCATCTCATCAAGGTCGCCTGTGAGGCCGCGCTCGGCAAGCGCACGGGCATGGAGGTCTACGGCACGGACTATCCGACGCCGGACGGCACCTGCATCCGCGACTATATCCACGTCTCGGACCTTGCCAATGCCCATCTGAAGGCGCTGCAGCGCATGCGGGCGGGCGGCGGGTCGATCGTCGCCAATTGCGGCTATGGCCGCGGCTTTTCGGTGCTGGAGGTGCTGGAGAAGGTCAGGGCCGCGTCCGGCAAGGACTTCCCGGTGCGGTTCGCCGAACGGCGGCCGGGCGACGCGGTGCTCGTCGTCGCCGATCCGGCGGTCGCCATGAAGGAGCTCGGCTGGGTGCCCGAGCATGACGACCTTTCCTTCATCGTGCGCACCGCGCTCGACTGGGAGGACCATCTCGGCCGGCGCAACCAGATCTAGCTCAGGCTAGATCAGGATTCGCCGAGTTCCGCCTTCTCGTAGGCGATGGCGTGCTGGATAAGCTGCGCCCAGATTTCCTCGTAGAAACCGCCTTCGAGGCCGTGCGCCTCGGCATTGCGGTGGGCGTTGTCGCGCACCTGCTTCACGCGTTCCGGCACGTCGGCGGGAATGCCGAGGCCCGCCTTGATCTCGGCGGCGCGGCGGATGAAGGTCCAGCGTTCGGCGAAGAGCGCCATCAGCCCGTTGTCGACCCGGTCGATGTTCTCCCGGATTTCCGCCATCGTCGTGCAGTCTGCCGCAGTCTTCGCCATTCCGGTCTCCTGTTTTGCGGACCCGGATAGCAGAGGAATGGTGTGGGGAAAAGGCGGCTGCGTGTCGCAAGGCCACATGCAGGCCCGGGGGTGGGCAAAAGGAGGGTGCGGTCCTGTCTTTCGCCTGCGGGCCTGCATGCTGGCCGAGGCGGAACCTAGGCAAGAAAGCTGGCGCGAGGCTGGATGTCCTCACGTAGGGTGATGTCAGGCGCCGAGCGCCAGTTTGATGGCGAGCCCGACGAGGCTGACGGCGAGCACGCCGCCCGCCCACAGGCCGGCGAACCACAGCAGTTTCGTGACCGTCGAGCGCTCTTCGGTCATCAGTGATAACCCTCCTCCGGATCGACCTTGCCGCGGAAGACCCAGTAGGCATAGGCGGTGTAGCCGAGGATCATCGGCACGAGCACGACCGCGCCGACGATGAGGAAGGCAAGGCTCTCCTCAGGCGCGGCGGCTTCCCAGATCGTCAGCGAGGCCGGCACGATATAGGGATAGAAGCTGATGCCGATGCCGGCAAAGCCGAGCACGAAGAGGCCGAGCGCGGCGATGAACGGCCGCGAATCGTGCTCGGTCCTCAGCCCATGGATCAGCATCGCGAAGCAGCCGAGCACGAGCAGCGGCACCAGCAGGCTGAAGACGATGGTCGGCCAGCCGAACCAGCGCTCGAAATAGAGCGGCTCCAGGAAAGGCGTCCACAGGCTGAAGACGCCCATGGCGGCGAGCGTGCCGATGCCGGCGCGCAAGGCATAGCGGCGAGCGCGGGCGGCAAGCTCGCCTGTCGTCTTCATCACCAGCCAGGTAGCGCCGAGCAGGCCATAGCCGACGAGCAGCGCGATGCCGGTCGCGACGGAGAAGGGCGTCAGCCAGTCCCACCAGCCGCCGGCATAGGCGCGGCCCGTGACGGGAATGCCCTGCACCAGCGCGCCGAGCGCCACGCCCTGCATGAAGGCGGCCACCATGGAGCCGCCGGCAAAGGCGATGTCCCAGAGGAACTCGCCGCGCTTCGTGCGCCAGCGGTATTCGAAGGCGACGCCACGGAAGATGAGGCCGAGCAGCATGAGGATGAGCGGCATGTAGAGCGCCGGCAGGATGGTCGCATAGGCGAGCGGGAAGACGGCCATCAGCCCGCCGCCGCCCAGCACCAGCCAGGTCTCGTTGCCGTCCCAGACGGGCGCGACGGAATTCATCATCACGTCGCGGTCGTGCTTTTGCTTGAAGAGGGGGAACAGGATGCCGACGCCGAGGTCGAAGCCGTCGAGGATGACATAGGCGAGCACCGCGAAGGCGATGATGGCCGCCCAGAGGAAGGGAAGGTCAAGCGCCATGGCGATGGCTCCCGGCTTTGCTGGAGACGGCGGCGGCGGGCGTGATGCCGGCCGTGCGGATGGGACCCTCTTCCTCGGGCAGGGGATCGCGCGGCAGGCGGCCCATCAGGCGCAGGATGTAGAAGGTGCCCGCGCCGAAGACGAGGAAATAGACGATGATGAAGGCGATCAGCGAGGTCGCGACGGCCGGCGCATCGACGGGCGCGACGGAATCGGCCGTCAGCAGATGGCCGTAGACCGTATAGGGCTGGCGGCCGACCTCCGTCGTCACCCAGCCGGCGAGCACGGCGAGGAAGCCGGCCGGCCCCATCAGCACGGCGGCGCGGTGCAGCCAGCGGTTCTCGCCGAGCGTGCCGCGCCAGCGACACCAGAGCGACCACAGGCCGAGGCCGAGCATGGCGAAGCCGATGGCGACCATGACGCGGAAGGACCAGAAGACGACCGCGACGGGCGGCTGCAGGTCGCGCGGCACCGTGTCGAGGCCTGCCAGCGGCGCATTCAGGTCGTGCTTGAGGATGAGGCTCGACAGCTTGGGAATCTCGATAGCGTAGTCGACGCGCTGCTCGGCCGCATTCGGCAGGCCGAAGAGGATGAGCGGCGCGCCGTCCGGATGGCTCTGGAAGTGGCCTTCCATCGCCATGACCTTGGCGGGCTGGTGCTCCAGCGTGTTGAGGCCGTGCATGTCGCCGGCGAATATCTGGATGGGCGCGACCAGCGCCGCCATCCACATCGCCATCGAGAACATCTTCCCCGCCCGCTTCGGCGCGTCGCCGCGCAGGAGATGGAGGGCGCCGACGCCGCCGACCACGAAGGCCGTGGTGAGATAGGCGGCCAGCACCATGTGCACGAGCCGGTAGGGGAAGGACGGATTGAAGATCACCGCCCACCAGTCGGTGGGCACGAACTGGCCCGCCGCGTTGACGGAGAAGCCGGCGGGCGTCTGCATCCAGGAATTGGCCGCAAGGATCCAGGTCGCCGAAATCAGCGTGCCGAGGGCGACCATGAGCGTGGCGAAGAAATGCAGCTTCGGGCCGACGCGGTTGAGGCCGAACAGCATGACGCCGAGGAAGCCCGCCTCGAGGAAGAAGGCAGTCAGCACCTCGTAGCCCATCAGCGGCCCGATGACCGGGCCCGCCTTGTCGGCGAAGACGCTCCAGTTGGTGCCGAACTGGTAGGACATGACGATGCCCGACACGACGCCCATGCCGAAGGTAAGCGCGAAGATCGTCTTCCAGAAATTGAAGAGCGCGAAATAGACCTCGTCCTTCGTCCAGAGCCAGAGGCCCTCCAGCACGGCGAGATAGCTCGCAAGGCCGATGGAGAAGGCGGGAAAGACGATGTGAAAGGAGATCGTGAAGGCGAATTGCAGCCGGGCGAGCAGCGTTGCATCCAGCGTTTCGAACATTCGACCCATCCTTTCCGAGCGCCGCAGTCCTCTCGGCTGCCGTCAGCAAGAATGTGGCCCGGAAATGGGAAAGGTCAATTCCGGCCCCCTGCCCCACGTTGCCGCAGCGCGACAATCGCCCGCGTGCGGCATTTCGCCGACGCCATGCATGCGAGCCGCATCGACATCCCGAGCCTGAACCAGCGGGCGGAGGCCCGCCGAACTCAGGCGGCGCGCAGGTAGTGCTCGGCCAGCTCCGTCCAGAAAGCGGCGCCGACGGGCAGGAGATCGTCGTTGAAGTTATAGGCGGGGTGATGGAGCGACCTGTCGTTCCCGCCGGTGCTGCCGCCGAGGAAGAAATAGGTGCCGGGCCGCGCCTTGAGCATATAGGCGAAGTCCTCGCTGCCCATGAAGGGACGCTCGAGATCGACCACCTTGTCGGCGCCGGCGAAGCGGGTGGCGAGGGCGCGCACCAGATCGGTCTCGGCCTTGTGGTTGACGGTCGCGTCATAGAAGCGCTGATAGTTCACCGCCGCGCTCATGCCGTAGCTCTCGGCCTGCCGCTCGGCGATAAGGCGGATGCGGCGCTCCAGCTCGTCGCGCACGGCCGGATCGAAGGAGCGGATGCCGACGACGATTTCCGCCCGGCTCGGGATGATGTTGCTGGCCGAGCCCGCATGGAACGAGCCGACCGTCACCACCGTCGGGTCGAGCGGATGGATGTTGCGCGACACGATGGTCTGCAGCGCCATGACGATGGAAGCGCCGCAGACGATGGGGTCCAGCGTCTCCTGCGGCTCGGCGCCGTGGCCGCCGACACCGTTGACCGTGATGCGCGCCTCGTCGACCGCCGCCATGATCGGCCCTTCGCGCAGCGCGAACTGGCCGAAGGGCAGGTTCGGCTCGTTGTGGAGCGCGAAGACGGCATCGCAGGGGAATTTCTCGAACAGCCCCTCCTCCACCATGATCTTCGCCCCGCCGAAATTCTCCTCCGCCGGCTGGAAGATCAGGTGCACCGTGCCGTCGAAATTGCGCCGCTCGGCAATCGCCTTGGCCGCGCCGAGCAGCATGGTGGTGTGGCCGTCATGACCACAGGCATGCATCTTGCCAGGCGTCTTGCTGGCATAGGCAAGGCCCGTCTCCTCATGGATCGGCAGCGCATCGATATCGGCCCGGATGCCGATGGACCTGCTGCCCGTGCCGTTCGTCAGCGTCGCGACGAGGCCCGTCTTCGCAAGGCCGCGCGTCACCTTGTAGCCGTAGCTTTCGAGATGCCGCGCGATGACGTCGGAGGTGCGGACCTCCTCGAGGCCGAGTTCCGGGTGTTCATGCAGGTCGCGGCGGATCGCCACCAGTTCCGGCATGGAATTGAGCAGGGTCGTATGGATCGTCATCTAGGCACCACGCGTCGGGATCTTGCTTTCGAAATAGCGGAAGGCGACCACCAGGATGGCGGTCAGGCAGAGATAGATGAGCGCCAGCAGCAGCAGCGGCTCGTAGGTGATGTAGGTCTCCTGCCGCACCTTGGAGATGACGGCATAGACGTCGATCACCGTGATGGTCGCGACCAACGGCGTCGACTTGAGCTGGAGAACGGTCTCGCCGTTCAGCGTCGGCAGGGCACGGTGCACGGCGCGCGGCAGCCAGATGCGGCGGAAGGCCGTGAACGGGCTCATGCCATAGGCGCGGGCGGCCTCCAGCTCGCCGCGCGGCACGCCGGCAAAGGCGCCACGCATCACCTCGCCCTCATAGGCGGCGAAGGAGATGGTCAGCGCCGCCACGCCATAGGGCCAGGCCTCGCGCAGATAGGGCCACAGGAAGGAGCTGCGGATGCTCGGGAACTGCGGAAACAGCGAGCCGAGCCCGTAATAGAGCAGCCAGAGCTGCAGGAGCAGCGGCGTGCCGCGGATGACGGTGCAGAAGCCCTTCGCCAGCATCTTGAGCGGCCACGGCCCCGTCACCTGCACGAGGCCGATCGGAACGGCGAGGAGGAAGCCGATAAAGGCGGTGCTGAACAGCATCAGCAGCGTGACGCCGACGCCATAGGCAAGGCGGCCGGAATATCTCGGCACCCAGTCCCAGCGCATGAACCAGACGACACAGAAGACGAGGATGGCGGCGATCGCCATCAGCACGATGCGGTGCGGCTTGAAGAAGCTCTGCTTGGACGGCAGCTCGGTCAGCGCCATGGCGGAGATGGTTTGCTCGCTCATCAGGCCGGCCTCGTCATGCCGCGCCGGTAATGGCGCTCGATGAAGCCGATCAGCACGTTCGAGACGAGCGTGATCATCAGATAGAGCACGCCGGCCGCGCAGAAGAACAAGAGATAGGCCTTGGTGCTGCCCGCTGCCTGGCGCGTGACAAGCGTCAGCTCGCTGAAGCCGACGACGGCCAAAAGAGCGGTATCCTTCGTGGCGATCAGCCAGAGATTGGAGAGACCGGGAATGGCGTGCGGCAACATGGCGGGCAGGGTGACGCGGCGCATGATCTGCACCGGCGACATGCCATAAGCGCGCGCCGCCTCGATCTCGCCCGCCGGCACCGCCTTGATCGCGCCGCGCAGCACCTCGGTGGAATAGGCGCCCTGCACGACGCCGATGACGAAGATGCCGGCGGCAAGACCGCTGATATCGACCGTCCCCCAGCCGAGGGCCGCGGACATCTGGTTCAGCACGTCCGTGCCGGCATAATAGAGGATGAGGATCAGCACGAGTTCCGGCACCGCCCGCACCAGCGTCGTATAGACCTCCAGCAGGTCCTTCGTGACCGGCCCGCCATAGAGCTTGCCCATGGCGCCGCCGGTGCCGAGGACGAGGCCGAGCCCATAGCCGCCGACGGCGATCTGGATGGAATTCCACAGCCCGCCGAGCAGGACCCCGCCCCAGCCGGGCGGTTGGATGGCAAGCAGGCTCCAATTGATCAGCGATCCGGCATCGGCCATGGGGTTTCAGATTCCTTCAGGTCAATTTCGCGGCGTTTCTTCTTCGGGGAGAGGCTCGCCCCTCATCCGGCCTGCCAGCCGCCTTCTCCTTGGCTGCGGGGCGAAGGGGATATGCCGCACCGGTTTCCCGGAAATGCAACACCGCGTGGGACGCGTCCCCTCTCCCCGCAAGCGGAGAGAGGGTTAGGGTGAGGGGCAAACGCCCCGCAGGCGAAATCAGCCGCCGTAGATGTCGAAGTCGAAATACTTCTTCGAGAACTCTTCATACTTGCCGTTCTCGCGGATTGCCTTGATCGCGGCGTTGACCTTGTCCTTCAGCTCGGTCTCGCCCTTGCGCAGGCCGACACCGACGCCGAGACCGAGGACTTCCGGATCGTCCTTGACCATGCCCTTCATGTCGCAGCAAGCAGCGCCCTGCTCGGACTTGAGGAATTCCAGCATCGCCACGGAGTCGGCCTGCACCGCATCGATACGGCCGGCGGCGAGGTCGTTGTTGGCCTCGTCCTGCGTCTGGTATTCCTTGACCGTCACGCCGGCCGGGGCGAAGTACTTGTTGGCATAGACCTGGTGGATGGTCGCCACCTGCACGCCGAGCGTCTTGCCGGCAAGGCCCTCGGGCGTCGGCTCGAACTTCTGGTCCTTCGGGCCGATGATGCCCGGCAGCGTGTTATAGTACTTGTCGGAGAAGTCGATGGTCTGCTGGCGCTCCGGCGTGATCGACATGGAGCCGATGATCATGTCGATCTTGTTGGAGGTCAGCGCCGGGATGATGCCGTCCCAGGCGACCGGCGTGATGACACAGTCGAGCTTTGCCTCGGCGCACATCGCCTTCATGAAGTCCACTTCCCAGCCTTCCCAGTTGCCCGAGGCATCCGGCGAGGTGAAGGGTGGATAGGGCTCGGCGGCGAAGCCGACGCGGACCTGTTCGGCGGCCGCGCCGGAAACGGCCGCAAGGCCGATGGCGGCGGCAAGGGCGATTGTCTTCAGGGCATTCTTCATGTTCTTCCCTCTGTTGGTCTTATGGTTCTCAGTGGATGGAGCTGATGAATTTCTTGAGCCGCTCGGATTTCGGCGCGCCGAAGATCTCCTCGGGCGGCCCCTGTTCCTCAATGACGCCGCCCGCCAGGAACACGACATGGCTCGCCACGTTGCGCGCGAACTTCATCTCGTGGGTGACGAGGATCATCGTGCGCTTCTCCTTGGCGAGGTCGCCGATGACGGAAAGCACCTCGCCGACCAGTTCCGGGTCGAGCGCGGAGGTCGGTTCGTCGAAGAGCATGACATGGGGCTGGATGGCGAGCGCCCGGGCAATCGCCGCGCGCTGCTGCTGGCCGCCGGACAGGAAGGCGGGATAGGCGTCGCGCTTCTCGTAGAGCCCGACGCGGCGCAGCAGCGCCTCGGCCCGCTCGACCGCCTCGTCCTTCTTCACGCCCAGCACATGGACCGGCGCCTCGATGACGTTTTCGAGGATCGTCATGTGCTGCCACAGATTGAAGCTCTGGAAGACCATGCCGAGGCGCGAGCGGATGCGCTGAACCTGCCTGCGATCCGAAGGCATCATGCCGCCATGGCCGTCCTTCTTCATGGCGATGGTCTCGCCATGGATCGTCACCGTGCCGGCGCTCGGCAGCTCCAGCATGTTGATGCAGCGAAGGAAGGTGGACTTGCCGGAGCCGGAACCGCCGATGATGGCGATGACGTCGCCCTCATGCGCGGTCAGCGATACGCCCTTGAGAACCTCCAGAGGCCCGAAGCGCTTGTGCAGGTCCGTGACCGCGATTGCCTCGGCGCGTTCCGTCATCGCGGAGACGTCTCCAGCGCACGGAAAATCGATGCATGACCCATGCCAAATTCCCCTGTTTTCAGCGTTCCCGCGGGCATCTTCGGCCCATCGTTTCGTCTTGTTGAAGCCATCGTGGCACTTGTTAAGAAATTATTCAAGCGTATAATAATCGTATCGCTGACTTTTCCGGCAGCGCCCGTCCAAGATGAATTTCCTTTGAGGAGCATTGAATGACCGCCTACGGTTCGCAGGAAATGTCGGCCCCTCTGTTGCGCGTGCTGATGCGCCGGCCGGGCGCAAGCCTGAAGGCCGCCGACCCGTCCAAGTGGCACTACGGCCCGACCTTCGACGGCGCGCGCGCCGTCCACCAGTACAAGGCCTTTGCCGAGCTGGTGGAAAAGTCCGGCACCGAGATCATCTGGCTGGAGGACGAGGGCGATGGCCTCGCCGACGCCATGTTCACGCACGACCCGTCGCTGATGTCCGACCACGGCGCGATCCTCCTGCGCATGGGCAAGCCGCTGCGCGTTTCCGAAACGGCCCTGCATGAAAAGGCCTATGCCGAGCGGCAGATCCCGATCCTCGGCCGCATCGAGGGCGACGGCACCGTCGAGGGCGGCGACTGCATCTGGCTCGACGCGAAGACCCTCGTCGTCGGCCGCGGCGTGCGCACCAACCAGGAAGGCATCGACCAGTTGACGCGGATGCTCGCGCCGCACGGCGTCAGCGTGCTCGCCTACGACCTGCCGCTCTGGCAGGGCGAGGAGGCCTGCCTCCACCTGATGAGCGTGATGAGCCCGCTTGCCGAGGACCTCGCTCTCGTCTTCGCGCCTCTCCTGCCGGCCGCCTTCTACCAGATGCTGAAGAAGCGCGGCGTGCGCCTCATCGAGGCCCCGGCGGAAGAGTTCCACGCCAGCAACGGCCTGTCGCTCAACGTGCTGCCGACGCGGCCCCACGAGGTCATCATGGTGGAAGGCTTCCCGGCCACCAGGGCGGCGATGGAAGCGGCCGGCTGCAAGGTCGAGACCTTCGAGGCCGACGCACTCTGCATCGCCTGCGAGGGCGGCCCGACCTGCCTGACGCGGCCGGTGCTGCGCCGGGCGGCGTAAAGCAATTCCAGCAAAAGTGTAAAGCGGTTTTGCGTCCGGAATTGCGTTGAAACCAGGAGAAGAAATGGCCCGCCGGACCTTCCATCGCGCTCCCGAAGCCGAACGCCGCCACGACCTGATCGAGGCGACGCTCGACTGCATCGCGGAATATGGCCTCGAGGGCGCGACGGTCCGGCAGATCGCCATCAAGGCGGGCGTCACGGCGGGCCTCATCCGGCACTACTTCCAGTCCAAGGAACATATCCTGCAGGAAGCCTACCGCGTCGTCATCGCCCGGCTCACCGAGAAGGCCGAGCGGGTGACGGGCGATCCGGAAACACGGCTGCGCGATTTCATCGTCATCAACCTGACGGAGCCGGTCGCCAACAGCCGCAGCCTTTCGCTCTGGGCGTCGTTCATCAGCCGCGTCAGCGTCGATCCCGAGCTTGCCGCGATCCACCGCGAAGGCTATCTCGGCTTCCGCAACGCGCTGGAAGCGCTGCTCGCGGATTTCCTTGCCGAGCGCGGCGTCGACGCCTCGCCGGAGCGCTGCCGACGGCTCGCCATCGCCATCAACGGCCTGCTCGACGGCCTGTGGCTGGAGGGCTGCCTTGCCGGCGAGCTCTTCGGCGAAAGCGAACTCGTCGAGATCGCGCTCTCCACCATCGAGACGCTTCTCGGACTGACCTTCAGGCCCGCGACGGGCTAAACGAACATTTTCCAGGGAGGACGGCCATGCGCTATGCATCCATCACAAACCGGCTTCAAAATCTCGGCTCGGAGAAATGGGCCATCCATGCCGAAGCGCGGCGCATGAAGGCCGAGGGCAAGCCCGTCATCGAGCTGACCATCGGCGAGCCGGACGTGGCGCCCGACCCGACGCTGCTCGCCGAAGCCATCCGTGCCATGCATGCGGGCCGCTACCGCTATTCCAACGGCCGGGGCGAGCCGGCCGTCGTCGGTGCGCTGGTGCGCAAGTACCAGAAGCGCCGCGGCGACGTGACCGCGGAGAATGTCCTGTGCTTTCCCGGCACCCAGACCGCCCTCTTCGCCGTGATGCTCGGCCTCGTGGAGGCGGGCGATGCGGTGCTCGTCGGCGATCCGCTCTATGCCAGCTACGAGGGCGTCATCCGTGCGACGGGCGCAAGCTGCGTGCCCGTGCCGCTGCGCCCGGAAAACGGATTCCACATGAAGGCGGCCGACCTCGAAGCCGCCATCACGCCGGAATGCCGCGTGCTGCTGCTCAACACGCCGCACAACCCGACCGGCGCCGTGCTGACGGCGGAGGAGATCGCCGAGATCGGCGCCGTCTGCCGCCGCCACGACCTCTGGATCGTCTGCGACGAGGTCTACGAGCAGCTCGTCTTCCACGGCACTTTCGCCTCGCCCTTCGACAATGAGGACCTTGCCGAGCGCACCGTCGTCGTCTCCTCCATCTCCAAGTCGCATGCCGCGCCGGGCTTCCGCAGCGGCTGGGCGATCGGCCCGGCGGAGTTCTGCGCGCGGCTGCTCGCCGTATCCGAGACCATGCTGTTCGGCGGCCAGCCCTTCATCGCCGACATGACGGCCTATGCGCTCGACAATCCCATCGCGACCGCCGCCACCATGCGCCGGAGCTATCAGGCGCGCGCCGCGCGCTTTGCCGATGCGCTTTCCCGCGCGCCCGGCCTCGTGCCGCTGCCGCCGGAAGCCGGCATGTTCATCGTGGTCGACGTCTCGCAGACCGGCATGAGCGGCGAGGATTTCGCCTGGGCGCTGCTGCGCGAGGAATTCGTGGCGACGATGCCCGGCTCCTCCTTCGGCGAGCAAGCGGAAGGCTTCATCCGCCTCAGCCTCACCGTTCCGGACACCCATATCGACGAGGCGTGCCGGCGCATTACCGCGCTTGCCACCCGTGCCACGAGCCCCAAGGAGCGCTACGCATGACCACGAAGACAGTCGGTGAAGTCCTCGTCGACCTTTTGGAAGCCAACGGCGTCGAGGTGGTGTTCGGCATTCCGGGCGTGCACACGGTCGAACTTTACCGGGGCCTTGCCGCCTCGAAGATCCGCCACATCACGCCGCGCCACGAACAGGGCGCGGGCTTCATGGCCGACGGCTATGCGCGCGTTTCCGGCAAGCCGGGCGTGGCGCTCGTCATCACCGGCCCGGGCCTGACCAACACCATCACCGCGATGGCGCAGGCGCGGCAGGATTCCGTGCCGATGCTGGTGATCTCCGGCGTCAACAAGCGCGATTCCCTCGGCCACGGCCGCGGCCTGCTGCACGAGCTGCCGGACCAGCAGGGCATGATGAAGACGCTGGCGCTCTATTCGCACACGCTGCTCAACCCCGCCGACCTGCCGCTCGTCGTCGAGCGCGCCTTCGCCGTGCTGCTCTCCGGCCGCCCCGGCCCGGTGCATATCGAGATCCCGACCGACGTGATGGCCAAGCCCATCGAGACCGGCAGCTTCCCCGCCGCCGTCGCGACGCGCCCGCGCGCCGATGCGGAAACGCTGCAGCGCGCCGCCATTCTCTGCACCAATGCCTCGCGCCCGGTCATCCTCGCCGGCGGCGGGGCGATCACGGCGGAAGAGGAGATCCGCGCGCTTGCCGAGCGCATCGGCGCGCCGGTCGTCACCACCGTCAACGCCCGCGGCATGCTCGCCGGCCATCCCCTGTGCGTGCCGGCCAGCCCCAGCCTGAAGGCGGTGCGGCGGCTTCTTTCCGAGGCCGACCTCGTCGTCGCCTTCGGCACGGAATTCGGCCCGACGGACTACGACATCAATGTCGACGGCGGCTTCCCGCGGCTCAAGACGCTGATCCGCGTCGATATCGACGCCGCGCAGCTCGCCCGCACGCCGCAGACGAGCCTTTCCATCTTCTCCAGCGCCAAGACGGCCGCCGCCGGCATGCTCGGCTTCCTTGAAGGGCACAAGCCGGTCAGCGAGGGCGCATCCCGCGCCGAGACCGCCCGCAAGGCGGCGTGGAAGGAGCTGACACCCAAGATGCAGGCGGAGATCGGCGTCCTCGACGTGATCTGGCGCACGCTGCCGAAGGCGATCGTCGTCGGCGATTCGACGCAGGCCGTCTATGCCGGCAACTACTATTGCGACGCGCCGCGCGCGCGAAGCTGGTTCAACGCCGCGACGGGCTACGGCGCGCTCGGCTACGCTCCGCCCGCCGCCGTCGGCGCGGCGCTGGCCGAGCCCGATGCGCCGATCATCTGCCTCGTCGGCGACGGCGGGCTGCAGTTCTCGCTGTCGGAGATCGGCTCGGCGGTGGATGCCGGGGCGCGCGTCATCTTCCTCGTCTGGAACAATGACGGTTACCAGGAAATCGAGAACTACATGATCGACGCGGGCATCACGCCCGAAGGCGTCAAACCCTCCGCCCCCGACTTCATCGCCATCGGCACCGCCTATGGCGTACCCTCCGAACGGCTCGCGGACGTCAAGGACCTGCCGGCGGCGCTGGAGCGGGCGGGCGGGCGCAAGGGCCCGAGCCTCGTCGAGATCCACCAGACGAAGACGGTGGGCGCGACGGCCTGATACATGGCAAAAAGGCCCGGGAAACCGGGCCTTTCTTCATTGAACGCGGTGCTGAAGACCTCAAACCGCAGGGCGGCTCTTGAGCAGGTCGCGGATTTCCGTGAGGAGCAGCACATCTTCCGGCGGCGGGGCGGGCTCGGCGGCGCCGGCTTCCTTTTCCTTCTCCAGCGAGGTGCGCATGCGGTTCACGCCCTTGATCATCAGGAAGATGATCCAGGCGAGGATGAGGAAGTTGATGAGGACGGTGATGAAATTGCCGTAGGCGAAGACCGCGCCCTGTTCGCGGGCGGCGGCAAGCGACGTCGCCGTCACATTGCTCGACAGCGCGATGAAGTAGTTGGAAAAGTCGAAACCTCCCCCTGTCAGGGCGCCGACGATCGGCATGACCAGATCGTTCACGACGGATTCGACGATCTTGTTGAAGGCTGCACCGATAATGACACCCACGGCGAGGTCCATGACATTGCCGCGGGCGATAAACGCCTTGAACTCATTGAGCATGAGGGTCTCCTGTTGCTGCGAGGCCGAAGCAGACTAATTTAGTTTTTCATGGGTTGAAACTGCCAATTGCCAATCTACGGGTGCTTTGCACAGGCGAACATTTCCAACCCCGACCTTCGGCGCAATTTCCTTCCCGCCCGCTTTGGCCTATTCTCGCCGGAAAGGCCGAAGGACTGCGGGAGGAAGCATGCCGGGCTCGCTGATATTCGCCTTGGCGCTCGCCTACCTGCTCCTGCTCTTCGCGGTCGCAAGTTACGGCGACCGCAAGGCCAAGCATTCCGGCCGCTCGTCGAAGGGCCGGCCGCTCGTCTATGCGCTCAGCCTTGCCATCTATTGCACCTCCTGGACCTATTTCGGCGGCGTGGGGCTCGCCACCACCAACGGGCTGGAATTCACCGGCATCTATATCGGCCCGATCCTGATGTTCACGCTCGGCATGCCGCTGATCCGCCGCATCGTGACGCTGGCGAAATCCGAACGCCTCACCTCCATCGCCGACTTCGTCGCCGCGCGCTACGGCAAGAACCCCGGCGTCGCCGCCGTCGTCGCGCTGATCTCGCTAATCGGCTACATCCCCTATATCGCGCTGCAATTGAAGGCGGTCTCCAGCTCCGTCGCCGCCATGGTCGATACGACCGGCTTCGGCATCGCCGCCTCGGGCGGGCTCATCGACCTGCCGCTGGTCGTGACGCTCTTCCTCGCCTGCTTCGCCACCGTCTTCGGCACGCGCCACACGGATGCGACCGAGCACCAGGACGGGCTCATCCTCGCCATCTCGATGGAATCGCTGGTCAAGCTCATCGCCATCGCCTCGGTCGGCCTCTACGTCATCTTCGTGATGTTCGACGGGCCGGGCGACCTGTGGCAGCGCGCCTCGCAAAGCCCGCGCGTCATGCAGGCGCTGACCTACGAGACACCGGTGGCGCGCTGGATCCTGCTCGTCGTGCTGTCGGCCTTCGCCATCGTCATGCTGCCGCGCCAGTTCCACGTGACGGTGGTGGAGAACCGGACGGCGGGCGAACTGCGCACGGCGGGCATCCTCTTTCCGCTCTATCTCGTCGCCATCAACCTCTTCGTCCTGCCCGTCGCCATCGGCGGCGTGATGACCTTCAACGGCCAGGGCGACGGCGATCTCTACGTGCTGACCCTGCCCTTCGCGCTCGACCAGCCGGTGCTGACGCTCGTCGCCTTCATCGGCGGCTTCTCCGCCGCCACCGCCATGGTCATCGTCGCCTCGGTGGCGCTCTCCATCATGGTGTCGAACGACATCGTCATCCCGGTCGTGCTTCGGCGCAACCTCATCGGCGGCGTCGAGCAGCAGGACGACCTTTCGCGCATGCTGCTGCGCATCCGCCGGCTCGCCATCTTCTTCGTGCTGCTGCTCGGCTATGCCTACTATCGCGCGGCGACGGCCAATGCGGGCCTTGCCTCCATGGGCCTCCTCGCCTTCGCGGCGGCGGCGCAGGTCGCCCCGGCGCTGCTCGGCGGCCTCTTCTGGCGCAGCGCCAATGCGCGCGGCGCCATGGCCGGCATGATCTCCGGCCTCGTCGTCTGGGCCTACCTGCTCTTCCTGCCGAGCATCGGCGTCGCGGACAATGCCTATGTCGCCGAAACCATCCTCGGCTTCCTCTTCCCCGGCTCCACCATCTTCACCGGGGATGCCGCCGACCCGCTGGTCAACGCCACCCTCATCTCAATGCTGGTCAATGTCGGGGCCTATGTCGTCGGCTCGCTCACCCGCAACCCGACCTCGCTGGAACGCCTCCAGGCCGGCACCTTCATCCGCTCCAAGCCGCGCCTCGAAAGGGCCTTCCGCGGCCGGCGCACGAAGGTGACGGTCAAGGACCTCAAGAGTACAATCGCCAAATATCTCGGCGAAGAGCGCATGCAGCGCTCCTTCCACACCTATGAGCGGCAGGTCGGCCGCTGGCTGGAGGATAATGCGCCGGCCGACGCCGCCATCGTGCATTTCTCCGAGCAGCTCCTCGGCAGCGCCATCGGCTCGTCCTCGGCCCGCCTCGTGCTCTCGCTCGTGCTCCAGCGTATCGACGACACGCCGACGGATACGGACTGGCTGCTCGACCAGGCCAGCGAGGCCCTGCAATACAATCAGGACATGTTGCAAACGGCGCTCGGCCAGATGGACCAGGGCATCGCCGTCTTCGACAGCGAGGGCAACCTCACCGTCTGGAACCGCCGCTTCCGCCAGCTCCTCGACCTGCCGGAATATGTCGGCCAGGTCGGCTTTCCGCTGGCCGACATCGTCGAGATCCTCGTCGAGCGCGGCGATATCGCCGAGGCTGACCAGGAGGCGGCGATCGTCCGCACCATGACCTTCGACGAGCCCTTCGCGCTGGTGCTTTCCGGCGGCGAGCGCATTATCGAAATCCGCACCAACGCCATGCCGGAGAAAGGGTTCGTCTCGACCTATACCGACATCACCGACCGCGTCGCCGCCGACCGCGCGCTCAAGCAGGTCAACGAGACGCTGGAGCAGCGCGTCGCCCAGCGCACCGCCGAGCTCACCCGCGTCAACACCGAGCTCGCCGAGGCGCGCGCCGCCGCGGAAGAGGCCAATATCAGCAAGACGCGCTTCTTCGCCGCCGCCGGCCACGACATCCTCCAGCCGCTCAATGCGGCGCGGCTCTATTCCTCCTCGCTGGTGGAGCGGCTGGGCGACACGGAGAACCGGGCGATGATCCACAATATCGATTCCTCGCTGGAATCGGTGGAAGCGATCCTCGGCGCGGTGCTCGACATTTCCCGCCTCGATACCGGCGCGATGAAGCCGCGCGTGCAGACGGTTCCGCTCAAGGACCTGCTGAAGCGCATCGAGACCGATTTCGCGCCCGTCGCCCGTGCGAAGAACCTCAGGTTCACCGTGCTTTCCTCCTCGCTCGCCATCCGCACGGACCCCAATCTCCTGCGCCGCGTCGTGCAGAACCTCGTCTCGAACGCCATCAAATACACCAATTCCGGCAAGGTGCTCGTTGGCGTGCGGCGCAAGGGCGGGCATGCCTATATCCAGGTGCTCGATTCCGGCATCGGCATCCCAGCCTCGAAATTCCGCACCGTCTTCAAGGAATTCGCCCGGCTGGACGAGGGCGCGCGCACCGCGCCGGGCCTCGGGCTCGGCCTTTCCATCGTCGACCGCATCTCGCGCGTCCTCTCCCATCCCGTCGAGCTGCAATCGACGCCGGGACGCGGCACCAGCTTCAAGGTGCGCGTGCCGATCGATGCCGCCGCCAGCCGCCATGTCGCCGACAAGCCGGCCGTCGTGCCGGCCAGCGACGAGCCGCTGAAGGGCCTCAGGGTGCTCTGCATCGACAACGAGCCGAAGATCCTCGACGGCATGCGGCTGCTGCTCTCTGGCTGGGGCTGCACGGTGACGCTCGCCGAATCCGTCGCGGCGGTCGAGGCGCTGGCCGCCGCCGAGCCGCCGGCCATCGACGCCGTGATCGCCGACTACCACCTCGACGACGGCACCGGCATTTCCGCCATCGGCAAACTCCGCGCCGCGCTCGGCCGCGAGGTGCCGGCCTTGCTGGTCACCGCCGACCGCACGCCCGATGTGCGGGCCGAGGCGGAGCGGGACAATATCCTCGTGCAGAACAAGCCGGTCCGCCCCGCCTCGATGCGGGCATGGCTGACGCAGTTTTCGGCATTGCAGCGGGAGGCGGCGGAATAATCAGCAATGACCGGTTAAGGCTTCAAGCGGTTCAACCCAAGGCAAGAAGGTACCGGTCGACATGCTCTTTCCAGAGCGCGGGCTTGAACATCAGCGCGTGCCCCATGGGCGCCGCCACGAATTTTCCCTGCCCGCCAGCCGACAGGAACCGGTCGAAATTCCCTCTGCAATGCGCGATCCGGTAGTATTGATCGTAGCTGCCATGGAGCCATAGGGTCGAAATTCCCGACGGTGCACCACGCTCGAAGAGCAGCGGATTGACGAGTTCGTGACTCAGGCACCCCCTCCCCAACCACCCGCCGTTAAAGTTGATGCAGCCGCAGAACATTCCTGGCCTCATCCCGGCATAGGCAATGGACAATATGCCTCCACGTGACACGCCCCCGATGATCATCCGGTTCTGGTTTACATCGGATCGACCGCGCAGATGGCGCACGACGGCATCGACGTCATCGACGGCCCGCTCGAAACCGGCGAGCGTGATTTCCGCGTCGCAGGAATAGCCGGAGCCATCTTGAGCAAGGCCCTCGCCATATGCTCCTCCCGATTTGCCCCGTCCTCGACGTTGCGGAAACAGAGCCATCCATCCCCGCGCAACGAAGTAGTCTGCTATGACTGCCGGAACCATAGTCCTGGAATATAGAGCTCTGTTCTGGCCCCTTCCGGTAGAGCCGTGATTGAACACGACAGTCGGAAAGGGACCATCCCCTTCGGGCCTCGCGGCAACGATCTCCAATCTGACGCCAAGTTCATCGGATGGTATGAAGAACTTTTCGAATTTCATTGGGTTTGCCCCGGGAAATATCTGCTCAGCGCGCAATCGCCATTTCAATCGAATGGCCGCAAGTGGCGCAAGGCCGCCAATGTCGCTTGCTCCCGGTTGGCAGAATTTATCGCATGATCCAGATCACGCTGCCGCCTGCGCCGCGCCGATCTTGCCGAGCTGGATGACCGCCTGGGTGCGGCTGTCGACGTTGAGCTTGAGGAGGATCGCCGAGACATGCGCCTTGATGGTCGCCTCGGAGACGCCGAGCTCGTAAGCGATCTGCTTGTTGAGCAGGCCCTCGGCCAGCATGGCGAGCACGCGCGACTGCTGCGGGGTGAGCGTGCGCAGCCGGGCGATGAGGTCGGCCACCTCGCTGTCCTGCTCGGGCCCGCGCACATAGAAGCCGGGCGTATAGATATTGCCCTCCAGCACCGAGCTTATCCCCTCGCGGATATCCTCGATGGAGGCGGACTTGGAGATGAAGCCGGAGGCGCCGAGATCGAGCGCGCGGCGAATGGTGGCCGGGTCGTCGCTCGCCGAGACGATGACGACCGGAAGGCTCTGGAACTCGGCCCGCAGCGAAATGAGGCCGGAAAGGCCGCTGACGCCCGGCATGGCGAGGTCGAGCAGCATGAGGTCGGCGCCCGGATTGGCGGCGGCCGCCTTGCGCGCCGCCTCGAAATCGCCCGCCTCGACGATGTCCGGATTGCCCGCCATTCCGGTCAGCGCCTGTTTCAACGCGCCTCGGAACAGCGGATGGTCATCCGCGATGATGATCGTGAGTGCCGATGCCATGCGCTCCCTCCCAGGAATGTGACGGGCGCAGCACGGTTCTGCCGGCGCAGGTAGCCCGTCAGGTCTTCTGCGGCACTGCCTTGCCGGGGGCGGCTTCCTCCTCGCCATCCTCCAGGTTCTTCACGATGCCCATGAACCTTTGCATCATCTTTTCCATGATGCTCATGGTCCGGTCAATCTCTTCGTCCGACGGGAGCGAGGGTTTTGCGGCCGTCAGGCCGCTCGCCGCGCCCTTTTCGAGCGCTTCGACGCGCTTCGTGAGGAGGTCGAGTTCCTTTTCGAAGGCCGCGCGCTCGTCCGCCGCCATGCGGCAGACGATCTGGCCCTCCTGCTCGCGGCAGAGCGATATCTCGCCGGAAACCGTGTCGAGCCGCACAAGGCCGGCCTCGGTCTTCTCCATGCGGTAGCGGCCCTCGCCCTCGGCATGGGCGGAGCCTGCCAGAAGGAGAGCGGCGAAGGTCAGGGGCAGAGCAGAGATTCGCATGCAAAATCCTCCAAGAGCCGGTTTGCGGCCTGTCGCCGGTGGACATTCGCCGTTCTTTGCGGCAAGCGCTACCGTCAAACGCGGCAGCCAATGGAGGAACGGACGAGATGGCGAAAACAATCTACAAGATCGTTCCGGCAAGTCTGTGGCAAGATGCGAAGGACGCCGGGATTTTCAAGGGCGCGGCCATCGACCTTGCGGACGGCTACATCCATTTCTCCACCGCGGCCCAGGCGAAGGAGACCGCCGCCCGCCATTTCGCGGGCCAGAGCGACCTTCTCCTTATCGCCATCGATGGCGATGCGCTCGGCGACAAGCTCGTCTTCGAACCCTCGCGCGGCGGCGATCTCTTCCCGCATCTTTATGCCGACCTGCCGCTTTCCGCCGTGCTCTGGGAAAAGCCCCTGCCGCTCGGCCCCGACGGCGCCCACCAGTTTCCGGAGATGTCCCTCTGATGTCGTTTCTCTCGAGCCTCGGCCGCAAGGGCCTCTTCCTCTTCGATCCCGAAACCGCGCACGGCCTTTCCATCGCCGCGCTGAAGGCCGGCGTCGTTCCGGCCTGCCCGGTGAAGGCCGATCCGCGCCTGGCGCAGACCGTCGCCGGCATCGCCTTCCCCAATCCGCTCGGCATGGCCGCCGGCTATGACAAGAATGCCGAGGTGCCGGAGGCGCTGCTGCGCCTCGGCTTCGGCTTCACGGAAATCGGCACCGTCACGCCGCGCTCGCAGGCCGGCAATCCCAAGCCGCGCATCTTCCGCCTCATTGAAGACGATGCCGTCATCAACCGCCTCGGCTTCAACAATGAAGGCCATGCCGCCGCGCTCGCGCGCCTCGGGGCCTGCCGGCGCGATGCGCTGATCGGCGTCAATATCGGTGCCAACAAGGACAGCGAGGACCGCATCGCCGATTACGTGGCCGGCATCCGTACCTTCTACGACGTCGCGCGTTATTTCACCGCCAACATCTCCTCGCCCAACACGCCGGGCCTGCGCGACCTGCAGGCGAAGGAAAGCCTGCATGCGCTGCTGTCGGCCGTGCTCGCCGCTCGCGCCGAAGAGAATGCCCGCAGCGGCCGCCCGGTGCCGGTCTTCCTGAAGATCGCGCCCGATCTCACCGAGGAAGGCCTCGACGACATCGCCGAGGTGGCGCTCGCCCATCCGCTCGACGGCCTCATCGTCTCCAACACGACGCTGTCGCGCGAAGGGCTGCGCGACACCCGCCATGCCGGCGAGGCGGGCGGGCTTTCCGGAAAGCCGCTCTTCGAGAAATCGACCGTGGTGCTTGCCAAGATGCGCCGGCGCGTCGGCGAGCGCCTGCCGATCATCGGCGTCGGCGGCGTCTCCTCGGCGGAGACGGCGGCGGAGAAGATCCGCGCCGGGGCGAACCTCGTGCAGCTCTATTCCTGCATGGTCTATGCCGGCCCGACGCTGCCGGGCGAGATCGTGAACGGCCTCTCGCGCATTTGTGATCGCGAGCAGATCGCCTCCATCTCAGCGCTTTGCGGCACGCGCACGGCCCATTGGGCCGATCGTCCCCTCTGACCGTCACACGGGAACCAAACTTTCCCGCTAGGGGTTTTCCCCTTGCGGGTGGAGCGTTCGGCAGAAGCCGGTTCGCACCGCGGTAGCCTGCGCCGACCCCGCCCGAAACGGCCGAAAAGGCCAGGAAGGGACGATACGATGAACGATCACGACGAACGTATCAGGCAAAGGGTCCACGAGATCTGGGAGGCGGAAGGCCGCCCCGAGGGCCGCGAATATTCGCACTGGCTGCGCGCCCGGGCGGAGATAGCGGAGGAGGACGGCGACGCCGCCCCCCATGCGAAGAGCGGCCTCATCCTGCGCCCCGACCTTCACCCGAAGGAAAGGCTCGACAGGGCGGCCAAGGCCGATATCGCCCGCAATGCGCTCCCGCCCGGCACCGTGCCGGAAAACCCGACGGCGGAAAATCCCGACCGCATCACCCAGATGAAACCTGCCCGCGCCAGAAAGCCTCTCGACGCGCGCGACATGGACGCCCAGCTCGACCAGCCCCTGTAACGGCCGGTCCGCTGAAAGGCCTCAAGCGAATTGCCGCCCCGCCAGCCCCGGCAGGCGGAGCGCCAGGAAAATCCCCCGAAACGCCAGGAAGAGATTGAGCGCGAGCCAGAGCCCGTGATTGCCGAGGAGCGGCACGAAGAGGGCGAGCGCCGCGAGATAGCCGACGAAGGCGGCCAGCATCATGTTGCGCATGGCGGAGGACCAGGTCGCGCCGATATAGACCCCGTCCATCTGGAAGGCGAGCGCGCCGGTGATCGCCGTCAGCGCCGCCCAGGGCAGGTATTTCACGGCCTCCGCCTGCACGCTTTGCGTCGTCGTCAGGAAGCCGATCACATTCGCGCCGAAAAGAAGGAAGAGCAGCGTCGTCACGATGCCGAGGCCGAAGGACCAGAGGAACGTGAGCCGGACGGCGCGGTCGAAGGCCGGACGGAAATTCGCGCCGAAAGCCCGGCCGACGAGCTGCTCGGCCGCATTGGCGATGCCGTCGAGATAATAGCCGGCGACGAGGAAGATGTTCATCAGCACCGCATTGGCCGCCAGCACCAGCGGCCCCATGGACGAGCCGATGCGCGTCATGATGGCGAAGGCGCCGATCAGCACGAAGGTGCGGATCATGATGTCGCGGTTGAGCGAGAACAGCGCCTTCATGCGCGCGCGAGCGAAGATCTCCGCCCGCGCCGGGCGATGCGCCCGGTCGAAACGGGTGACGACGATGAGGAGGCCGGCGAGCATGCCGACCGTCTCGCCGGTGAAGGTGCCCCAGGCGATGCCGGCGACGCCCCAGCCGAGCCCGAGGCCGAGGGTGATCGACAGCACGATGTTGATGCCGTTGATGATCGCCTGCAGGGCGAGGCCCGTCATGCCCTGCCCGCGCCCGAGCACGAAGCCGAGCAGCGCATAATTGGCGAGCGCCATGGGCGCGGCGAGCACGCGGATGGTGAAATAGGTCGAGGTCACCTCGGCGACGGCCGGCGACGGCGCCATCAGGAAGAGGCCGGCGGAGAGCAGGAGCGGCGAAAGCAGCGCGATCGCCAGGCCGCAACAGAGCGCGATGGTGAGCGAGCGCCAGTAGACCGCCTGCTCCTCGCGCCGGTCGCCGCGCCCGAAGGCCTGGGCGACGAGCCCGGTGGTGGAGGCGCGCAGAAAGTTGAAGCTGCCGAGCAGGAGATCGAAGAGCACCGAGCCGACCGCCATGCCGGCCAGCGCATCGGCCGAGCCGAGCCGGCCTGCGACCGCCGTGTCGGTGAGGCCGAGCAGCGGCGTCGTCAGGAAGCCGAGCGTCATGGGAATGGCGATGGACAGCACCAGCCGGTGCGTCACCTCGAAGGGACCGGCCCCTTCGTTTTCCTCTATCGTCGCTGCGCTCATGTTTCCGTCCCCCGCTGCCCCTGCAGCCCCTCATCCGCCTGCCGGCACCTTCTCCCCGCGAGCGGGGAGAGGGAGCATGTTGTGCATGGGGCGAGGGGCAATCCCGCTCAGTTCGAGAGCACCATCGCCCAGTAGCGCCGGTTGCCGGACGCCGGATTGGAGACGACCGCGACGCCGAGGCCGCGATAGTTGCCCAGCATGTTGGCAAGGTGCTTGGGCGACTGGTGCCAGGCCTCGAAGGCCTCCGCCGCGCCCGCCTGCCCGGCGGCGATGTTCTCGGCGGCCGGCAGCGCCACGTCCATGCCCTTCATGCGTTTGCCGAAATTCGCGCCGAGGCCGATATTGTGCTCCATTCGGCCGGCGGCCGCCATGCGGCTTGCCTGGTCCATGGCGGCGCGCTGCGCCGCGCCGTCGGCGGCAAGCGCCGGCAGGCCGCGCGCGGCGCGCAGCTTGTTGACCAAGGCGAGCGAGGCGGCGGTCTGGTCGCTGCCGGTGCCGGCGGAAGGGGCCGGCGGGCGGGTGGTGCAGCCGGCGGCAAGCGCGGCGACGGCCGCCCCGGAGGCGGCAAGGAAGTGTCTGCGGGAGATCATGATCAGCGACGGTAGCTCAAGAGACGGATGACGATGAAGACCGGGACGACGATGGCGGCGCCGAGCAGCAGGTAGTCGCCGAGGCGGCCCAGCGTCTTGAAGCCGGTGTTCCACAGGTCGATGACGAAATCGCGCGCGGCGATGAGGATGTCATGCGGATAGAGCCCGAAGATCGACATCAGGAAGCCCACGGCCACCGACAGGATCAGCAGCTTGACGATCACGCGGACCGGTGTGTCGCCGAGAAAGCCGTTCACGCCATTCGACATCGGTTGATTCTCCAAAAATTCGTGTCCATCCAGATAAGCCGTCACCGCGCCCGCGGCAAGCAAGCGGGCTTCATGAGAAATCGCTTGCCTTTTGCAATGGCCCTGCCATGTAGCTCAGCCAGCTTTCCCGCATCAAAGGTGCCCATGACGAGCCCGCATTTTTCCTCCGGCGATCTCATCGCCGACCGCCGCGCCGACTATGCCCGCATGTTCGCGGAATCCGGCGAGTTCGCGGAGGCTGCGGAACTCATGGAACAGGCGCTCGAACAGGTGCCGCTCTGGGCCGCCGGGTGGTTCCGGCTCGCCGAATATGCCGAGAAATCGGGCCGGAAGGAGGCGGCGACCGCCGCGCTCGAAAAGGTCGTCGCGCTCGACCCTTCCGACATCTTCGGCGCGAGCCTCAAGCTCGCCGTGCTCGGCGCCGCCGAACCGCCCGCCGCGCCGCCGACGCCCTATGTCGAGCGCCTCTTCGACGACTATGCCGACCGCTTCGACACAGCGCTCGTCGAGAAGCTCGACTATACCGTTCCCCAGACACTCGCCCGGCTGGTGCTGAAACATGCCGGCGCGGACAGCAAATTCGGCCTCGTTTGCGACATCGGCTGCGGCACCGGCCTTTTCGGCGTGGAATTCCGCGCCCATGCCGGCCGGCTGGAGGGCTTCGACCTTTCCGCCGGCATGCTCGCCAAGGCGGAGGAAAAGGCCGTCTACGACCATCTCGCCCAGGCCGACCTTTCGCTTCCCGCCGGAGAAAGCGGCCTTTTCGCGGACGGGCCGGAGGCGCGCGCCGATCTCGTCAGCGCGGCGGACGTGTTGATGTATCTCGGCGACCTTGCCGAGGTCTTCCCGAGCGTGGCGCGCCTTGCGCGGCCGGGCGGGCTCTTCGCCTTTTCGGTCGAGGACGGCGGGACGGGCGATGCGCCGCTGCTGCGCCCATCCCTGCGCTATGCCCATCCGGAAGCCTTCATCCGCCGGCGGCTGGCCGAAAGCGGCTTCGACCTTCTCTCCCTCGAAAGAAGTGTGATCCGTCGGGATGCCGGCCAGCCGGTTCAGGGCCTGCTCTTCCTCGCCCGGCGCCACGACCAGGCCTGCAACTGAGAACCATCGGAGATCGGCCATGGACAAGCGGCACTTCGGCTTCTGGAACCCCACACCCACCCGCCACACATTGCTGGAGGACGCGCAGGGCCTCTTCGCCAGCAGCATGATCGCCGCGCTCGGCCTTGCCCTGATGGGCAGCGCCGGCCTCGTGGCCAGCGGCACCGCCGGCGTCGCCTTCATCCTGCATTATCTCACGGGCGTCAGCTTCGGCCTCTACTATACCGTCGTGAACATCCCGTTCTACATCCTCGCCCTCAAGCGCCTCGGCCGCGCCTTCACCATCAAGACCATCGCCGCCGTCGCCCTCACCTCGCTCATCACCGAGTTGCAGCCGCACTTCCTCAGCATCGACAGCATCGATCCGATGTGGACGGCGGTGCTGGCCGGCATCCTGCTTGGCTTCGGCCTGCTCGGCCTTTACCGCCACCGCGCCAGCCTCGGCGGCATCGGCGTGCTCGCGGTCTATCTGCAGGAGCGCTTCGGCTGGCCCGCCGGCCTCGTCCAGCTCGCCTTCGACCTCGTCGTGCTGGCCGCCGCCTTCGCCGTCGCCGCGCCCTTCATCGTGCTCTGCTCGGTGGTCGGCGCCGTGGTGCTGAACCTCTTCCTCACCGTCAACCACCGCGCCGACCGCTATATCGCCATGTAGGGGCGTTGGCCGGGGCGGGAAATCCCGGTATTGCGGAGGCATGAAGACCCTTGGCCGCCTTGTCCTCTCCGCCATTCTGGCGATCCTCGCCAGCCTGATCGTCGCGGGGCTGTTTCTGCCCGTCTACGGCATCGTCGAAGGGGGCTCGTACAATTGCCTTTCTGACGGGGTCGGAACATGCCTTTCCGAAATTCCCCTCAGCGCGCTCCTCTACGGGCCGTTGTTTTCCATCGCCGGCCTGCTGGTCCTGACGCCCGTCTTCATGACGATCCTCTCGTGGCGCGATTGACCGCCTGCCCCGGCGGCGGCCTGTTTTTTCGGTTCACGACTTCACATTCACGCGCCGCTCACTAGCTTAGGGCGGTGAGCACCGCCGATTCCGCCGCCAGCCCCTCCCTCCTTGCCAACCCCTTCGCCGACTGGTTCGCGGCCAAGGGCTGGCAGCCGCGTGCCCACCAGATGGAGCTCCTGGGGCGCGCCACGGCGGGGGAGAGCCTGCTGCTGATCGCGCCCACCGGCGCGGGCAAGACGCTCGCCGGCTTCCTGCCGGCGCTGATGGACCTTGCGCAGCGCGGCAAAATCCCGCCCGGCTCCGCCTTCACCGGCATCCACACGCTCTATATCTCGCCGCTGAAGGCGCTCGCCGTCGATATCGAGCGCAACCTGATGAAGCCCGTCTCGGAAATGGACCTGCCCATCACCATCGAGACGCGCACCGGCGACACGCCGCAGGCAAAGCGCCAGCGCCAGCGCCTCAACCCGCCGGACATCCTGCTGACGACGCCGGAACAGGTCGCCCTCCTCATCGCCAACGGCGAGGCTCCGCGCTTCTTCAAGGACCTGAAATACGTGATCTTCGACGAGCTGCATTCGCTCGTCACCTCCAAGCGCGGGCATCTGCTGTCACTCGGCCTCGCGCGCCTGCGCCTGCTTGCGCCGGGGCTCAGGACCATCGGCCTTTCGGCCACCGTCGCCGAGCCGATGGACCTTCGCCGCTGGCTGGTCGCACAGTCGCCCGATGCGGAGAACCATGCCGGGCTCGTCACCGCGCCGGGCGGGGCGAAGCCGATCATCACCATCCTGAAAAGCGAGGAACGGGTGCCGTGGTCGGGCCATCAGGCGAAATATGCGATGCCCGAGGTCTATGCAGCGATCAAGGCGCACAGGACGTCGCTGCTCTTCGTCAACACGCGCAGCCAGGCGGAAATCCTCTTCCAGGAGCTGTGGAACATCAACGAGGACACGCTGCCGATCGCCCTGCACCACGGCTCGCTCGATGTCGGCCAGCGGCGCAAGGTGGAGCAGGCCATGGCGGAGAACCGCCTGCGCGCCGTCGTCGCCACCTCGACGCTCGACCTCGGCATCGACTGGGGCGATGTCGATCTCGTCATCCATGTCGGTGCGCCGAAGGGCGCCTCGCGGCTCGCCCAGCGCATCGGCCGCGCCAACCACCGCATGGACGAGCCGAGCCGCGCCATCCTCGTGCCGGCCAACCGCTTCGAGGTGATGGAGTGCCAGGCGGCGCTCGACGCCAACTATCTCGGCGCGCAGGATACGCCTCCCGTCGGCGAAGGCACGCTCGACGTGCTCGCCCAGCACGTCCTCGGCATGGCCTGCGCCGCGCCGTTTGACGAGGACGCGCTGTTTTCCGAAGTCACTACCGCCTCGCCCTATACCGGCCTTTCGCGCGAAAAATTCGGGCGGATCGTGCAGTTCGTCGCCACCGGCGGCTATGCGCTGAAGACCTACGAGCGCTATGCCCGCATCCGCAAGACCGTCGACGGCCTCTGGCGCGTCTCCAATCCGGGGGTCGCCCAGCAATATCGCCTGAACCTCGGCACCATCGTCGAGATGCCGATGCTGAACGTGCGCATGGTCAAACGTGGCGCGAAGGGCGCGGTCGGGCGCGGCGGGGCCTCGCTCGGCAAGGTGGAGGAGTATTTCCTCGAAATGCTCTCGCCCGGCGACACCTTCCTCTTCTCCGGCAAGGTGCTGCGCTTCGAGGGTATCCGCGAGAACGAATGCCTCGTCTCCCAGGCCTTCTCGCTCGATCCGAAAGTGCCGGCCTATGCGGGCGGCAAGTTCCCGCTCTCCACCTATCTCGCCGACCAGGTGCGCGAGATGCTGGATGACCCGCATCGCTGGGGCGAGTTGCCCGAGCAGGTGCGCGACTGGCTCGCCCTGCAACGCGACGTCTCCAGCCTGCCGAAACGCGACGAACTGCTCATCGAGACCTTTCCGCGCGGCAGCCGGCACTACATGGTCGCCTATCCCTTCGAGGGGCGGCTGGCGCACCAGACGCTCGGCATGCTGCTGACGCGCCGGCTGGAGCGCGCCGGGCGGCGGCCGCTCGGTTTCGTGGCAACGGACTATTCGCTCGCCGTCTGGGCGCTGGACGATCTCGGCTACAGCTTCGCCGTCGAGCGGCCGTCGCTGGAAAACCTCTTCGACGAGGACATGCTGGGCGACGATCTGGAAGCATGGCTGGACGAGAGCTTCATGCTGAAGCGCACCTTCCGTAATTGCGCCGTGATTGCCGGTCTTATCGAGCAGCGCCATCCGGGCAAGGAAAAGACCGGGCGGCAGGTCACGGTTTCCGCCGACCTCATCTACGACGTGCTCAGGAGCCACGAGCCGGACCATATCCTGCTGGAGGCCACGCGCAGCGATGCGGCGGCGGGGCTTTTGGATATTCAGCGATTGGGCGATATGCTGGCGCGAATCAAGGGCCACATCGCCCACCGGCGGCTCGACCGCATCTCACCGCTTGCCGTGCCGATCATGCTGGAAATCGGCAAGGAGACGGTGGCGGGCGAGGCGCAGGATTCGCTTCTGGCGGAAGCCGCCGAAGACCTGATCGCCGAGGCGATGGGCGAGGCCGGCATTTAGGAAAAGCAACGGGCATGCAGAGACTGGCTCTGGCATCGATGGATATTCAGGATTTCGGCGCAGTTTCCGCGCGCGCAGTCGTCGCCGGCGTCGAGGCCGTGTGCGATCCGCTCGGCGCACTCTACCTGCCGGAATCACGCCTTCTGGTCGTCTCCGACCTGCATCTGGAAAAGGGCGCGGCCTTCGCCCGCCGCGGCATGATGCTGCCGCCCTACGATACGCTGGCGACGCTGAAGATGCTGGAGGCCGTCATAACCCGGCACGATCCCGCCATCGTCGTCAGCCTGGGCGACAATTTCCACGACCGCGTCGGCTCGGCCCATCTGCCGGAGATTTTTCGCGCGAAGATTTCGGAACTGGCGCGCGGGCGCGAATGGATATGGATCAACGGCAACCACGATCCGGACGGCACCGTGGACCTGCCGGGCCATTCGGCCGACGAACTCCACTATGCCGGCCTTGCCTTCCGGCACGAGCCCTCGCTCCTCTCCCCGGCCGGCGAGATCGCCGGGCACCTGCACCCGGCCGCCACCGTCATCCGCCGCGAGAAGGCGGTGCGCCGCCCGTGCTTTGCGACCGACGGCAGGCGCCTTCTGATGCCCGCCTTCGGCATCATGACCGGTGGCCTCGACCTGCGGCACCGGGCGATGACCGGCCTCTTCGACCGGCAGAGCCTCGTCGCCCACATGCTCGGCCGCGACCGCATCTATTCGGTGCGCTTCGCCAATCTCAGAGGCTGACGCCCTCCGGCGCATAGCGCGTAAGGATCGTGCCGTTGGAAAACGGCCTTGCCTCGACGAGATCGAAATCGCGCCGCGCACCGTCCTTGAAGAAGGGCGTGCCCTTGCCGAGCTGCACCGGCACGATGCCCAGCATCACCTCGTCGACCAGCCCCGCCTCGAGCAGCGAATCCGCCAGCTCGGCGCTGCCGAAGACATAGATCGGCTTGTCCAGCGCCTGCTTGCGGCGGGAGAGCTCGCCGACGATATCCGCCGTCATCTCGGTATTGTTCCAGTCGGAGGACGCGAGGGTGCGCGAGGCGACGAGCTTCGGCAGGGCGTTCATGAAGGTCTTCACCTCGCCCTCGTCCTCCGTCGTCGTCCAATAGGCCTTCATGCCCTCATAGGTGACGCGGCCGAAGACGAGGAGGCCCGCAGATGCGCCGAATTCCATGCTGAGCGCTTCCAGTTCCGGCCCCCAGGCCTTGCCGTGGAAACCGAGGTCCCATTTCGTCTCGCCCTCGAAGAAGCCGTCGAGCGTCACGAGATTCCAGATGATCAGCCTTGCCATGGTCCTGTCCTCCGTTGCGGCCGTGCCGCTGCGCTAAACCGATTGCGAATTGCAACTGGTTGATGGATAGAGAAACCGATTTTACTATGCAAGCAGTTTTTGGAGAGACTGCATGAAGGATACCCGCCGCTCCGGCTGCCCGATCAATCTTACACTGGAAATCCTCGGGGATCGCTGGAGCCTGATCGTGCTGCGGGACATGATGTTCGGCAACCGCCGGCATTTCCGCGAGCTTCTGACGAAATCGGAGGAAGGCATCGCCTCGAACATCCTGGCGGACCGCCTTCGCCGGCTGGTCGAGGAGGGGCTGATCAGCAAGGCGGACGATCCGAGCCACAAGCAGAAGGCGCTCTACAGCCTCACCGAGATGGGCATCGCGCTCGTGCCGGTCTTCGCCATGATGGGCGCCTGGGGCCGGCGCTTCCTGCCGGTGACGGAGGAACTCTCCATCCGCGCCGAGCTTCTGGAAGAGGGCGGGCCGGCGATGTGGGACGCCTTCATGGAAGAGCTCCGTGCCATCCATCTCGGCAGCCCGCCGCCTGCCCGCTCGGTCTTCAACGAATTGCGCGCGGCCTATGAGGCGACCGTGGCGAGGCGGGCCACAACCGGCACTTGACGAAAGCCGCACGGTTGATTTCCATCAAGGCACGGCCCGAAGCCGGGCCTACTCTGGGTAAAAAAGGAGGCTGCGACCATGTACAGGCATATCCTCGTTCCCACCGACGGCTCGGATCTTTCCGCCGCCGCTATCGACCAGACGCTGCAACTGGCAAAGGCGCTGGGGGCGAAGGTGACGGCGCTCACCGTCGCCGAGCCGCTGCACTTCCTGCCCGTGACGCCCGGCGCCACCGTCAACCTGCGCGCGGAATACGAGGCGCACCTGAAGGCGGACGGCGCCCGCGTCCTCGGCGCGGTCGAGGCGAAGGCGGCGGCGGCCGGCATTCCGGTCGAGACGCTGCAGATCGCGGCGGGCGATGCCTGGCAGGCGATCATCGACACGGCGGAAAAGCGCGGCTGCGACCTCATCGCCATGGCCTCGCACGGCCGGCGCGGCGTCAGCGCCTTCCTGATGGGCAGCGTCACGACGAAGGTGCTGAGCCACGCGAAGGTGCCGGTGCTGGTCTACCGGTCCTGACCGCTCAGTCCTTGCGGAAGACGACGCTGGCGAGCCAGCCCGTCAGGAGGGCGAGCAGCACCGAGAAGAGGCCGTAGGCGAGCGAATTGTTGTAGGCGGCATTGGAGATCATCTGCTCGATGCCGGTCTTCATGACGCGCAGCGGCAGCGCCTTCTCCGCGATGAACACGCCATCGCGGAAGAGGTGGGCGCGCACGACATGAGTGCCGTTCGGCACGTTGGCCGGCAGCTTGACCGTCGCCTTGAAGAGGCTGGCGCTGATGAACTGCACGCCGCCCGGATCGCGCTGGTAGAAGCCGCCGCTTTCCTTGAGGCGGCGGAAGGCGTCGCGGAACTCGGTGAGCTTCGAGCCGTCGCCGACATAGCCGATGGGCGAGAGGCGGATATGCTGGATGCCGACGCCGACGCCGTTGAGCATGGCGGGCTCGGCGATGGTCTCGACGTCCCGCGTGCTCGACAGCGAATAGGATTCCGGCACCAGCTCGAAGGTCATGGAGCGGCGGTTGACCCAGATGCCGAAGACGCGCTCCTTGATGCGCACCGTATTGTTGTCCTTCGGCCCTTCCAGCGCCACGACGATGTCGTACTTGCTCTGGGCGAGCAACGCGGGATCGTAGCCCTCGATGGCGCCGAAGATCGTCAGGTCCGCGCCGCGGAAGTCCGAGGAGATGGCGATCTCGTCCGTCGAGATGCCGATCTCCAGCTTCTCGGGAAATTCCACCGGCCTGTCCTCCAGCACCTGCGCGCCGGCGGGAAGGGCAAGGCCAAGGACGAAGAGGAGCGTCGCGAGGGCTCTCATCGATAGACCCCTTCGCTGACGATGGAATAGATGTCGGCCGGCGTGACGACGAGGTCGACCGCAAGGCGGGCGCCGACGGCAAGGACGAGCAGCGCGAGCAGTGCGCGCAGCTGTTCGCCGCGCAGCTTCTGGCCGACGCGCACGCCATATTGCGCGCCGATGACGCCGGCCACCATCAGGATGAAGGCGAGCACGATGTCGACGGAATAGTTGGTCGTCGCCTGCACGACGGTCGTATAGGCCGTGACGAAGATGATCTGGAACAGCGAGGTCCCGACGACGACATTGGTCGGGATGCGCAGGAGATAGATCATCGCCGGAACCATGATGAAGCCGCCGCCGACGCCCATGACCGAGGTGAGGATGCCGATGCAGAAGCCGAGCCCGATCACCGGGATGACGGACAGATAGATCTTCGACTTCTTGAAGCGCATCTTCAGCGGCAGGCGGTGCACCCAGCTATGCTGGCCGGGCCGGCGCAGCGAGACGGGCTGGTTGTTGGCCGAACGGCGCATGGCGCGGATGCTCTCGAGCAGCATCAGCGTGCCGACCGTGCCGAGCAGCACGACATAGAGCAGCGAGATGACGAGGTCGAGCTGGCCGACGCTGCGCAGCAGCGCGAAGATCCAGATGCCGACCGTCGCCCCCGTGAGGCCGCCGACGAGAAGGACCGCGCCGAGCTTGACGTCCAGCGTGCCGCGCCGGAAATGCGACAATGCGCCGGAGATCGACGAGGCGACGACCTGGTTGGCGCCCGTCGCCACCGCGACGACCGGGGGGATGTTGTAGAAGATGAGGAGCGGCGTGATGAGGAAGCCGCCGCCGACGCCGAACATGCCGGAAAGGAAGCCGACGGCCGCGCCCATGCCGAGAATGATGAAGATATTCACCGAAAGCTCTGCGATGGGCAGATAGACAGTCACAACAATACCCCGATCGGCAATTCCCGCTTGCGCGGAAGCCCAGGCAATTCCGGCGGACGCGCGAAGCGGCTCGCCTCCGGACTTGCGTCAAACGATACTCGGCAGCCGCCTTCACCCCTTCCCGCCCCTGCCGCGGCTCCTCTTCGGCAGGCAGCGAATACGACGACGCGCCCCGCCGCAAAGGGAGTGCCCCTCGGCGGCCGGCCGCGCCTTGCATCCGGCAAGGACCGGTTCTGGAACGCAGCCATGGCGGCGCGTGCCTCAGCCCTTTCGGATGATGACGTTTCTTCCTGGCGTTATCATCTTGGAGCGACATGAATTTTCTATTGCATAATCCGCAAATCGGGGCCGATTTAAGGATGAAAATATGCAGCGGATCAAATTGCTCCGGCGCCCGTCGCACATCGTGAGCGACGTGCGGGCGCCATGGGCGGGCGTCATGCCCTTTGGATCGAGAGAGACGTGACCGGAGGCGCCGCCTGGCGGGCCTCCGGCGATGCGCCGGTCAGCCCGGCTGCTTGTTGCGCTTCAAGAGCTCGGTGACGAGCGCGTCGTCGATCTCGCCGGTTTCCTTCTGGCCGACGGACTTCTGGAAGGCCTTGATGGCGGAGACGGTCTTCTTGCCCATCTCGCCGTCCGGCGTGCCGGCGTTGAAGCCGTTGTTGTTGAGGATGGCCTGGATGTTGCGGATGGCCTTCTTCATGTCGACGCTGGCGGTCTTCACCGGCTTGCCGACCCATTCGTCCGGCAGGTCGGCCGAATTGGCCTTATCGTCGAGCGCCTGCGGCTTCCAGAGGTCGACCTTGGCCTTGGCGCTGGAGAGCTGATCCGGCTTCATGGCATTGGCCACCTCGTCGCGCTTTTCGGCGGCGTCGTGGTCACCGTCGCGGGCGGCGATGGCGAACCACTTGTAGGATTCTTCCAGGTCCTGCTTCACGCCGTTGCCGCGCGCATAGAGGATGGCGAGGTTGAACTGGCTGTCGCGCACGCCGAGCTCGGATGCCTTCTGGAACCATTTGGCGGCGCCGTTGAAGTCCGGCGCGGCATCGCCCGAGCCCGTCGCCAGCAGAACGGCGAGATTGTGCATGGCGCTCGCATTGCCCTTGCCGGCCGCGTCCTCGTAAAGCTTGCGTGCCCGGGCAAGGTCGAGTTCGACGCCCTGGCCCTTCTCGTAGAGGTTGGCGAGGCGGTATTCGGCCGGCGCGAAGCCGCGTTCGGCCGCAAGCGCGTACCAGCGGGCAGCCTCCTTGAGATCGGTGGCGACGCCGCGGCCTTCCGTGTAGCGCGCGCCGATCTCGAACAGCGCCAGCGGATCGCCTTCCGTCGCGGCCTTGGAGAGCGAGGCGGGCGTGATCGCTTCCGGCACGGCAATGGCCGCCGTCTGCGCGGTACCGAGCGGCGCGGCCTCTTCCACACCGGCCTTGGCATCCTTGCCGGCAAGCGGCACGGTTTCCGGCGTCGTCAGCGGCTCGAAGCCGGCGGTGGCATCGTCATCCGTCGCGACGGGTGCCGCGAGGGCATCGGTGCCCTTCGTCTGGAGCGGCGTCACCTGAAGGGATGCCCCGTCATCCGTCGCCTTTTCGGGCGCGGCGAGGCTGCGCTCGCCCTCCGTGCCGGCCGGCGCGGGATCGGTCATGGCCTTTTCCCCGGCGACGGGCGCTGCGGCAGCGTTCGCGGTCACGGCCTTGTCGGCACCGTCCGTCGTCCCGGCGGGCTTTACCTCTTCCTTGACGGCGGCCTGCTCCACGACGGCCGGAGCCTCGTCGCCGCGGACCAGCGTGTTGACCAGCGGATAGGACATGATGGCGAGCAGCACGGCGCCGACGGCAAGCAGGATCGGGCGGCGATGGCGCGCGAAGGCGGAGGTGGCGGCCGGCGTGTCGCCCTTGGCCGCCTTTTCCGGCTTTTTGGCCGGTGCGACGCGGGAGATCGTGTCGGTTTCCTCGGCGGCGAGTTTGGCGGCGCGGCGGGCGGCGGCGATGAAGTCCGCCTTCTCGCCTTCGCTGCCGGCAGCGGCACGGCTGCCCGCGGCCTGACCGGCGCGGACGCGCTCGAGGATGCGGCGCACGTCCGGCACGCCGGAGCCCGGCTCCAGAAGCTGGTTCGCCTCTTCCGGCGCCAGCTCGTCGACGGGATCGATGGAGGGCGCCGGGTCGATCTGCTGGCGCTCGGCCTGCGGGGCCACATCCTTACGGCCGGGTGCAAAGCGGCGCTTCAGGCCGGCAAGCAGGCCCGCCCTGGGCTGGGCTTCGGCGATATCGCCGGCAAGCGCCATGGCCTCCTCGGCAACGGCGTCCCCTGCCTCGGCACGCACGGGCGCGGGAATATGCTCGACCTCGATCTCGGCGAAGCGGCTTTCCTCCTCGGGCGCGACGATCTCCGCCTTCAGCTCGGCGGCGCCGAAGGCGTCGTCGTCAAAAGGGTAGTCGTTACGGTGAAGGCCGGCATCGGCGCCGAAGCCCATGGCCGGCATCTCGGCGCGGGGCATTTCGGCGCGCGGCTGGGCGGCCTCGCGGCGGCCGAAGGTTTCGCGCGGGGCGTCGAGCTGTTCGAGGCGGCCGGCGATCTGCACCAGCGTATCGTGCAGGGCGTCGAAGGTGCGGGCGGTGCGTTCCTCGCCGGCGCGGGTCAGTTCCTCCAGCGCGCGAAGGTCGTTCGCAAGGCCGGCGATCGCCTCCATGTCGGTATTGGCGGCGGAGGCGGGGCCGGCATGGCGATAGGCCTCCATGACGGCTTCCGCCGCCTGGCGGGCGGCCTCGACGATATATTCGTCATTGGTCGCCATATAGTCTTCGATGGTGGCGATCCGGTTCTCGAATTCCGCGGGCATGGCGGCGACGGCAGCGGCGGAGGGCGTGCTGATCAGCGTGGAGAGATGCGCGATCTGCGCTTCCAGGCTGCGCAGCGCCTCGTGGTCGCCGGCAGGCGCCGCGCGGGTCGCGTCGAGCCGGTCGGCGATATCCGAGAGGCGGCCTTCGAGGCGCGAGAAACGGTCTTCCTGGAAGGGGCTGCCGACGGGCGTATCCAGCGTGTCGATGCGGCGGGCGAGCGCATCCAGACGGCCGGCAAGCTCGTTGTTGACGCTGCCTTGGTCGAGCGCGTCGATCTTGCGGGAAATGTCGGAGAGGTAATAGGCAAGCTCGTCGCCGCCGACGAGGGCGGGCGCGGCCTGCTGGCCCTGCTCCAGCATCTGCGACAGGTGCTCGATGCGCTCTTCGAGGCGCAGCGCCGTGCGCTCGTTCGACAGGTCCTCGATGCGCCCTGCCAGCGCCTCGATGCGGGCGGAGAGGTTCTGGTCGGCGGGCACGGGGCGGTGGGCGATGAGGTCGATCTGGCCGGCGAGATCGGCGATGCGGCCTTCGAGGCGCTGCATCATGCCCTGGTCGGCGAGGGACGACTGCTGCATGCGGCCGGCGGCGGCGATGGCGCGGCTGATCTCGTCGAGGCGGGCATCCAGCCCCTCGAACTGCGAGGCGACGGCGGAAACGAAACGGCCGTCGTCCGGCGCGCCCTGGCGGGCGATCATGTCGACGGCATGCACCATCGATTCGATCTTGTCTTCCAGCGCGCGGATGGCGGGCGTCGCGCTCATGCCGTTGATCTGGTTCTTCAATTCGTCGAGCCGGTAGGCGAGCGCCACCAGCTCGTCGTCGCGGCTCTGGTCGAAGACGGAAAGCTTCTCTTCGACACCGTTCCAGCGGTCTTCCATGCGGCGCACGGAATCCTCGCGGGCAAGCCCGTCGAGCACGGAGCGCAGCGCATCGAACTCGACGCGCAGGCCTTCCGTATGCCCCGACTGGCGGCCGAGCTGGCTGATGCCGGCGGAAAGGCGGTGCAGCTCCTCGCGCAGGTCGTCGCCATTGCCGCGGCCTTCGGCCATCTGGCGGATGCCGCGGATTTCCGAGCGCAGCGACTGCATCTCGCGTTCGAGGCCCTCGGCGATATCCTTCTTGAGATCCTGGCGGAGCGAGACGAGCGAGCGGGCGATATCCTGCACGGAACTGTCGGCGCGGGCGGGCGCTGCGGCCGGCTGGCCGCCGAAGGCGGTGTAGGCGTGCTGGGCGGCGGCGTGGTGATCGGCCGAGAGCGGGCGGCGCTCGATGCGCTGGGCGACGCGCTCGCGGCTGCCCTCGATGGCGCGCTGGCGCTGCACGATTTCGGAAACGGGGTCTTCGCGCAGCGGCATGGCGCGCGCCGGCTCGTAGCGCGACGGCTCGGGGCGGGTCTGTTCGGAGCGAGCCTGCTCGGCGCGGGGCGCGAAACGCTCCTCGCCGCGCCCGCGCGCATCCCGGCTGTTCGCCATCAACCCCTCGATGCGGGCTTCCAGCCCCTCGATGGTGCGATTGAGCGCGTCGAGCGAAGAGCGTTCGCCTTGACGTTGCGGGTTTCGCGATCCGTTCATCTTTCGCCTCGCTTTGACGGCCGTCGGCCCGTCGGGAGATACCCTTGAAAGCGCTGCCCGCCCGGCTGCGCTCTTCCTGCGTTGTGGCGGAAAACCGTATCGTCCCTGTTGTCGCCCGGACCGTCCGCCCGGGGCTCACAGAGGGGAGCCGAAATGATTCCCGATCCCACGCCCTCAAGCGCCACAATTCATGAAACGTGGTAAACAAGGGGTTAACTCGACCGGAAATTTTTTAACGATTTGCTCATAGACTGGTCCCGGAGAGGGGAAGATGAGCGGTTGCGGGACGTGGGGAGGTTGCAGCCGTCACGATTTGCTTAGGGACGAAGGCGCGCACCCCCCTCTTCTCCCCGCCTGCGGGGAGAAGGTCGCGGCAGCGGGATGAGGGGCAGGCGGCACATTCTCCCGTGGAGGGCGTGGAAAGCAGGGGCGGCCCCTCATCCGCCTGCCGGCACCTTCTCCCCGCAGGCGGGGAGAAGGAGGGTGTGGCCTACGTGACGCCATGCGTTACGGGTCTCCTTGGGGAAACGTCGGCCGGCAGGGAGCCTCGCTTCATCGCCCCGCCCGCGCCCTGCGACGAAAAATTCAACGCGCCGCCATCTTTTGACGTTTACGCAAACGTCAAAGTTTTATACACTCCTTCCCCAAGGACCGGACGCCTGTCCGTGGCATAGGTGAGGAACGCGAGAAATGCCGATCTACAAGGCCCCCGTGAATGACACGCTTTTCATCCTGAACGACGTCCTGTCGCTGGAGCGCTACAACAACCTGCCCGGTTTTGCCGATGCGACCGGCGACATGCTGGAGGCGATTGCCGGCGAAGCCGCCCGGCTTGCCGAGGAGGTGCTGTTCCCGGTCAACCTTTCCGGCGACCAGGAGGGCTGCAGGCGCAACGACGATGCCACGGTGGTGACACCGAAGGGCTTCAGGGAGGCCTATGACCTCTATCGCCAGGGCGGCTGGATCGGCCTTGCCGTGCCGGAGGAATTCGGCGGCCAGGGCCTCCCCTATGTGCTGCACACCGCCGTCGGCGAATACATGTCCTCGGCCAACATGGCGCTGACCATGTATCCGGGCCTGACGCAGGGCGCGATCGCCGCGATCCTCGTGCATGGTTCCGACGAGCAGAAGGCCGCCTACCTGCCGAAGATGGTCGAGGGAAGCTGGACCGGCACGATGAACCTGACGGAGCCGCATTGCGGCACCGATCTCGGGCTCCTGCGCACCAAAGCCGTGCCGCAGGCGGACGGCTCCTACAAGATCTCCGGCCAGAAGATCTTCATCTCCGCCGGCGAGCACGACATGTCAGAGAACATCGTGCACCTCGTCCTCGCCCGCATCGAGGGCGCGCCGGAGGGCACCAAGGGCATCTCGCTCTTCATCGTGCCGAAATACGTCCTCAAGGACGACGGCACGCCGGGCGAGCGTAACACGGTCTCCTGCGGCGCCATCGAGCACAAGATGGGCATCCACGGCAACTCGACCTGCGTCATGAACTATGACGAGGCGAAGGGCTTCCTCATCGGCACGGAGAACAAGGGCCTCAACGCCATGTTCGTGATGATGAACGAAGCGCGCCTCGGCGTCGGCCTGCAGGGCCTGTCGATCGCCGAAGTCGCCTACCAGAACGCCGCCAACTATGCCCGCGAGCGCCTGCAGGGCCGCTCGCTGTCAGGCGTCAAGAATCCCGACGGCAAGGCCGATCCGCTGATCGTGCACCCCGACATCCGCCGCGCTCTGATGACCATCAAGGCCTGGACGGAGGGCGGCCGCGCCTTCACGCTCTGGACGGCGCTGAAATCCGACATCGCCCACCGCTCCGCCGACGAAAAGGAACGCCAGTCCGCCGACGACATTCTCGGCCTGATGACGCCGATCCTCAAGGGCGTGCTGACCGACAAGGGCTTCGACCATGCGGTCATGGCCCAGCAGGTCTTCGGCGGCCACGGCTATATCGAAGAGCACGGCATGAGCCAGTATGTGCGCGACGCGCGCATCGCCATGATCTACGAGGGCGCCAACGGCATCCAGGCGCTCGACCTCGTCGGCCGCAAGCTCGGCATGAACGGCGGGCGCGCCGTCATGGCGCTCTTCAAGGAGATCGGCGATTTCTGCGAGGAGAACCGCGGTGACGAGAAGCTCGCCCCCTTCACCAAGGCCCTCAAGAAGGGCTTGAACGACCTGCAGGCCGGAACCATGTGGTTCATGCAGAACGCCATGGCCAAGCCCGACAATGCCGGCGCCGGCTCGACCGACTACATGCACCTCTTCGGCCTCGTCGTCATCGGCTACATGTGGGCGAAGATCGCCAAGGCCGCGGAAGAGGGCCTTGCGAACGGCGCTGGCGAGCGCGAAGACTTCCTGAAGAACAAGCTGATCACGGCAAAGTTCTTCATGGAACGCCTGATGCCGGAAACGGGCCTGCGCAAGACCCGCATCGAGGCCGGCGCGGACACGACGATGGAACTTGCCGCCGAGGCGTTCTGACGCTTTCCACCCCTCTCCCCGAATGCGGGGCGAGGGGCTACAGTCGCAAGCCAGGCCCATGAATTCTAAGGCGCGACGCGCCGCCAGGGAGAAGAGACCAATGACCGACGTCTTCATCTACGATCACGTGCGCACCCCGCGCGGGCGCGGCAAGAAGGACGGTTCGCTGCACGAAGTGCCGTCCGTCCGCCTCGCCGCCAAGGTGCTGGAAGCGGTGCGCGACCGCAACGGGCTGGACACCGACAAGGTCGACGACATCGTCATGGGCTGCGTCGATCCCGTCATGGATGCCGGCGCCGTCATCCCCAAGGCCGCCGCCTTCGAGGCCGGCTATTCGAACCGCGCGCCGGGCATGCAGATCTCGCGCTTCTGCGCCTCCGGCCTCGATGCCGTGAACTTCGGCGCGGCCAAGATCGCGCAGGGCGCTGACGACATCGTCATCGCCGGCGGTGTGGAGAGCATGTCCCGCGTCGGCCTCGGCATGTCGGGCGGCGCCTGGTTCATGGACCCTTCGGTCAACTTCCCGGCCTATTTCATGCCGCAGGGCGTTTCGGCCGACCTGATCGCCACCAAATACGGTTTCTCCCGCGACGACGTCGACGCCTATGCCGTCGAGAGCCAGAAGCGTGCCGCCCATGCCTGGCAGAACGGCTACTTCAAGAACTCCGTCGTGCCGGTGAAGGACATCAACGGCCTGACCATCCTCGCCCATGACGAGCACATGCGCCCAGGTACCGACATGCAAGCGCTCGCCCAGCTGCAGCCCTCCTTCCAGATGCCCGGCGAGATGGGCGGCTTCGAAGCCGTCGCCATCCAGGCCCATCCGGAAATCGAAGGCATCAACTACGTGCACCATGCCGGCAATTCCTCGGGCATCGTCGACGGCGCGGCCGCCGTGCTGCTCGGCTCGAAGGAAGGCGGCAACATCCTCGGCAAGAAGCCGCGCGGCCGCATCAAGGCCTTCGCCAATATCGGCTCGGACCCGGCGCTGATGCTGACCGGCCCGGTCGACGTCACGGAAAAGCTGCTCGCCCGCACCGGCATGAAGCTCTCCGACATCGACCTCTTCGAGCTGAACGAAGCCTTCGCCGCCGTGGTCCTGCGCTACTGCCAAGCCTTCGACATCCCGCACGACAAGATGAACGTCAACGGCGGCGCCATCGCCATGGGCCACCCGCTCGGCGCGACCGGCGCGATGATCCTCGGCACCGTGCTCGACGAACTGGAACGCCGCGATCTCAACGTCGCCCTCGTCACGCTCTGCATCGGCGCGGGCATGGGCACGGCGACGATCGTCGAACGGGTCTGAGATGGGGGATGGCCGGCCGGACCGGGACTTGTATGAACGGGTGCGAAACGAGGTGCAGCAGGAATTCGCCCACCTCCATCGCGAGAAGGATATGAAAGACGACTACGCGGCCTTCACCAAGGTCAAGACCAAGGAGGAGGCCCGCACAGTGCGCGCCGGTCTCCGCGGCGAGTTGCTCTTCTGCTTCCTGTTCATCGGTCTCGCCGGCCTCGCCATCGCTTACCTCTGGTAAGAAATTTCTGGAAAGAGGAATCCATCGTGACAGACAATTTCATCACCGAAAGGATCCGCCCATGACGAGCCCGACGCGGCGCAGCTTTCTGACCCTCATCGGGGCCGGTCTCATCGCCTCCTCGGCCGAAGCGAGCGACAGCTTCGTGCTGTCGGGCACTGTCGCCTATGCAGCCAAGGGCGCCATTCCGCCCGGCCGCCTGACGATCCGGCTGGAGGAGCAGGGCATCATGGACGCGCCGGCGCGGGGTATCGCCGCGATCACCGTCATCAGCAAGGGCGACCGGCATTCCATCCGCTTTTCGATGCGGGTGAAGCGTTCGGCGCTGCGCAGGGCGGTTGATCCGGGCTTCACCGTCCGTCTCGAACGGCACGGCCGCCTCATCGCCACCAACACGACGAAACAGGGATATGGCGGCCGGGGCAAGGCCTCGCTGCAGATCGAACCCATTCTCTACTGAGGGGGAGAAAACCATGAGCGCATACAAGAACTTCACCATCGAGACCGACGCCGACGGCATTGCGCTGGTCACCTGGGACATGCCCGAAAAGTCGATGAACGTCTTCACCGTCGAGGTGATGGACGAACTCGACAGGATCATCGACCAGGTCGTGGCCGATGCCGCCATCAAGGGCGCGGTCATCACGTCGGGCAAGTCCTCCTTCTCGGGCGGCGCCGATCTTTCGATGATCAAGGCGAGCTTCGATCTGCTGAAGGACGCCGAGGCGACCGATCCGGCAACTGCCGTGCAGAAGCTGTTCGACGCCACCGGCCGCATGACCTGGCTGTTCCGCAAGCTGGAGACCTCGGGCAAGCCGTGGGTCTCGGCCATCAACGGCACCTGCATGGGCGGCGCCTTCGAAATGTCGCTCGCCTGCCACGGCCGCGTCGCCTCCAATGCCAAGTCGGTCAAGATCGCGCTGCCTGAAGTCAAGGTCGGCATCTTCCCCGGCGCCGGCGGCACCCAGCGCGTGCCGCGCCTTGCCAATGCACAGGACGCCCTGCAGATGATGACGACCGGCTCCTCGCTGACGGGCGCGCGCGCCAAGGCGATGAACCTCGTGCATCAGGTCGTCGAGTCCGACCAGCTCATCCCTGCCGCAAAGCAGATGATCAAGGACGGCCTCAAGCCCGTGCAGCCCTGGGACGAGAAGGGCTTCAAGGCTCCCGGCGGCGGCATCTGGACGCCGGCTTCCGCCCAGCTCTGGCCGGCCGCCCCGGCGATCCTGCGCCGCGAGACCGCGGGCAATTATCCGGGCGCGCTCGCCATCCTGAAGTGCGTCTATGAAGGCCTGCAGGTTCCCTTCGAGACGGGCCTGAAGATCGAGCAGCGCTACTTCACCTATATCCTCCAGACGACCGAAGCCTTCTCGATGATCCGGTCGCTGTTCATCTCCATGCAGGAACTCGGCAAGGGCGCGCGCCGCCCGGCCGGCGTGCCGAAGGCCGAGTTCAAGAAGGTCGCTGTCGTCGGCGCCGGCTTCATGGGCGCTTCCATCGCCTATGTCACCGCCGCCGCCGGCATCCCGGTCGTGCTGATCGACCGCGACCAGGAAGCTGCCGACAAGGGCAAGGCGCATTCCGAAGGCCTCGTCACCGGCGCCATCGGCAAGGGCCGCATGTCGAAGGAAGACGGCGAGAAGCTGCTTTCCCTCATCACCCCGACGCCTGATTATGCGAGCCTTGCGGACGCCGACCTCGTCATCGAGGCCGTCTTCGAGGACCGCAACGTCAAGAAGGACGTGACGGAAAAGATCGAGGCCGTGCTGCGCGAGGACGCGATCTTCGCCTCCAACACATCGACCCTGCCGATCACCGGCCTTGCCAAGAACTCCAGGCGCCCGAACCAGTTCATCGGCATCCACTTCTTCTCGCCGGTCGACAAGATGATGCTGGTGGAAGTGATCCTCGGCAAGGAGACGGGCGACAAGGCGCTCGCCACCGCGCTCGACTATGTCGCGGCCATCAAGAAGACGCCGATCGTCGTCAACGACACGCGCGGCTTCTACGTCAACCGCTGCGTCTTCCGCTATATCGGCGAGGCCTATGACATGCTGATCGAAGGCGTGCCGGCGGCGATGATCGAGAATGCCGCCAAGATGGCCGGCATGCCGGTCGGCCCGCTGTCGCTCAACGACGAGGTCGCCGTCGATCTGTCCTACAAGATCTTCAAGGCCTCCATCGCCGACCTCGGCGCCGAATCCGTCGATCCGCGCCATATGGAGCTGGTCACGAAGCTGGTGGAAGGCGAAGGCCGCCTCGGCCGCAAGGCCGGCAAGGGCTTCTACGACTACCCGCCGAAGCCGGCGAAGAAGAAGCTGTGGCCGGGCCTGAAGGATCTCTATCCGCAGCAGAAGCCCGACGATGTCGATATCAAGGTGATCAAGGAGCGCCTGCTCGTCACCATCGCGCTGGAAGCAGCCCGTACCATGGAAGAGGGCATCGTCACCGATCCGCGCGAAGCTGATGTCGGCTCCATCCTCGGCTTCGGCTTCGCCCCCTATACCGGCGGCACGCTCTCCTACATCGACGGCATGGGCGTTAAGACCTTCGTCGCGCTCTGCGAGAAGCTCGCCGCAAAATACGGCGATCACTTCCAGCCGACGCCGCTCCTCAAGGACATGGCCGCCAAGGGCGAGACCTTTTACAGCCGCTTTACCGCCGGGACGAAGCAGGCGGCCTGACCACGCGACAGCTTGCAACGCGAAAGGGCGGCCTGGCGCCGCCCTTTTTGCTTGCATCATCTTCAAGTTGTGAAAATAATACTGCGACAGAGCCTTTGAAATCGGCCGTATTTTCGGGCGGGTTTCCGGGTCCTTTCAGAAAAATCCCGGCCCGCCATTGCGCTTTTCGAAATAAACCCTATATAGAACATATCGAAAACTGCTTGCGACCTTTGTCTTCGAGCTGAAAAGCTCTGTCAGATTTCCTTTCAAGATCGATCAATAACGGACAAAATATCGTCCGATTACACTAGCGATGGAAAGGATATCGTTATGAATTCAGGCACCGTAAAGTGGTTCAACAGCACCAAGGGTTTCGGCTTCATCCAGCCCGATGACGGCACGACCGACGTCTTCGTGCACATCTCGGCTGTCGAGCGTGCGGGCCTCGGCTCGCTCGCCGAAGGCCAGAAGATCAGCTACGAGATCGTCCGCGACCGCAAGTCCGGCAAGAACTCGGCCGACAACCTTCGCGCCGCTTGAAGAAGATTGTCGTTCCTCTTCGCTGACCACGGATGTACTGGCAGCAGAGAGTCGAATGACGGGAGAGGTCGGGGTCACGCCCCGGCCTTTTTATTTCCGCTACCCGCCCGGGAATTCGCGCAGGCATGCGCATTGGAGCAATTCCAGCAAAAGTGCGCAGCGGTTTTGCAATTCGAAGAATAGCGGAAGCGCCCCAGCGGGCATCCGCGAAGGAGAAGCGTCATGAGCCGGAAAACCTATGCCATCGGCGACCGGATCGTCCTGAGGGCCGGCCTGTCCCGCAGTCCGGCGGGCGAGCGGACATGCCGCATCGTCAGCCTGCTGCCCGCAGACCATGGCGAAGTCCAGTATCGCGTGCGGCGCGAAGGCGAGACCTTCGAGCGGCGCATCGTGCACAGTGACATCGATACGGCCGAGAGCGCCGTGCCGGTGTCCTGCGACAGCCCGGCGTCCCCCGGCAAGGCGGGCTCCTGGCTGAAACCGTCGAGCATCCGTGTCGGCAGATAGCCGGACAGCGCGGCTGCAAGGCCCGTTTCAACCCAGCGCGGCTCCGGCCGCAAGAGAAAGGACATCCATTGCAGGTTCTCGTTCGAGATAACAATGTCGACCAGGCGCTTCGCGTCCTGAAGAAGAAGATGCAGCGCGAAGGCCTTTTCCGCGAGATGAAGGCCCGCAGCGCCTATGAGAAGCCGTCGGAAAAGCGTGCCCGCGAAAAGGCCGAGGCCATTCGCCGCCAGCGCAAGCTCGCCCGCAAGAAGATGCAGCGCGAGGGGCTCCTGCCTGCGCCCCGCAAGGCGGCCCGCACCCGCTAGCACCATTCCGGCCAATGCCGGGTTCCGGAGCGTTGCTCGCTTTTTCGAAAAGCGGAGCGCTCCGGCCTCGCGCCTGCCACGCCGGGCATCCGGCGCCGCATGAATTGCCGCCGGACGGACGGCCTCGCAGAGCCCGTCCGTCCCCGGCCATCGCCCCGGGAGGGCAGAGAGCATGACCGCAACCAAGGAAGAATTCTTCAAGCCCGCCAAGCTGTCCGCGCAGGACAAGGCGGCAAGGACCGACGACACCGCGCGGGGCATCATCGCGCAGGAGACCAACGCCCGCGAGGCGAAGACGGCCCGCCTGCGCGCCATGCGCCTCGACCAGCAGACGAAAGAGCCCGCCCCCGCCCCCCGCAAGGGCCGGAAGACCGCCGCCGCCGACAAGGTATAGGGCTGCCGCGTGTCCGGATGGACTACCATCATGGGGAGACAGGTGGCTATTGCCCCTGAGGCTCACCCCGAGCGTCTGCACGACATGCCTTCAAATGTCATCATGGAAAGCGCCTGCGGCCGTGGACCCTCGGCTCAAGGCCGAGGGTGACGGAGTGGAGGAGGCGGTTCCCGTCCACTGAACGGCGCGGCATAGGCGACGTTGCATCTCGCCCTCGCCCCTTTCTTCTTGCGTCATTCTCGGGCTCGACCCGTGGATCCACGCGGCACGGCCCCCCCTCACTTCCAGGGAAAACACCCCCGCCCTTTCCCCGCCCCCCAAACCTGTGCCTACAATCCCCCCATCCCGCCACGGATACACTGCAAGGCGTTGCAACGAGGCGGGATCGGCGCGGGACGGGAGGGGAAGACGCAGAACCTCTCGCACCGGGCCTGCGGAAAATGGTCCCCCTCCGGCGACACGGGGGAAGCGGCAGGGCATCGGACCGACCCTTTCGCTTCACGCCCCGAACGGCGCGCCGGGCGTGCCTGTGCGGCACACAAGGGGGCAGGAGACGGCGGATGCGTCGGCATCGTCCGCCGGGATGGGTACCGTCCGGAAGGAGCCCCCTTCCGTCCGTTTCGCCATGGAGCGCGGGGCGGATGCAAAAACGGAAAGGCCCATGCCGGAAACCGGCGAGCAACATCCCCGTCTTCTGCCTTTGCAGAGGGACCCAAGTCGCGGGCACAAACCGCTGAACGGGGCGCTGAAAGGTGCCACGCTAAACTACTTCAGATGAGGCAGCTTCCAGCGCCCCGTCCGATGCTCTTTGACAAGCCACGGGCGAAGCCGCCGCGTGGATAGAAGTATTGCAGGGGAGAAGCCGTCCACCGCGCGAGGGAAACCACGCGCCCATGCGGATGGACGCGCGGCCCGCTAGGCCGCTCCCGGTACTTCCGCCACGCGCACCCGCATTTCGGCGCGCGTGCCGATGGCGCGGGCGGCATAGTCGAGTTTGGTGTCGAGGCTTCCGGCCATGGCGCTGATGATCTTCGAACCAAGGCCGGTGCCGCGCACCGGGCCCTCGCCGCGCCAGCCGATGCCGTCATCCTCCACGAAGAGGACGGCGTTCTCGCCGTCGAGGCGGGTGAAGCCGACGCGCACCTCGCCGCCAGTCTCGCCATAGGCATATTTGAAGGCGTTGGTGACGAGTTCCGTCACGATGACGCCGAGCGAGACGGCCCGGTCGGTCGGCACATGCAGCGGCTCCAGCGTGCGGTTGAGGCGGATATTGCGGCCATCCCCCTTTATCGAAGCGTCGAGTTCGGAGAGCAGCGTCGAGAGATAGGCGCCCATGTCGACATGGCGCACGTCCTCGGAGGTGTAGAGGCGGCGATGGATGCCGGCGATGGCGGTGATGCGCGCCTGCGTTTCCGACAGCGCCTCCTTGACCGCCCCGTCGGGGGCGCTCGACATCTGCAGGCGGATGAGGGCGGCGGCGAGCGCCAGCGAATTGCCGACGCGGTGGTTCACCTCGGCCAGCAGGATCTCGGCGCGCTCCTTGGCGGCGCGGATCTCCTTCTCGGCCTTCAGCTTGGCGCGCCGCAGCTCGGCGTTTTCCAGCGCCTGGCCGAGCGCATTGGCCAGGAGCGGCATGAAATCGTCGCCGACCGACTTGATGACATAGTCGGCCGCCCCCGCCTTCAGCGCCTCGACGGCGACCTGCGCGTCGTTGGAGCCGGTGACATAGACCACCGGCACCGGGTCCGGCGCATCGGCGAGCTCCTTGAGGAAGGAAAGGCCCGTGCCGGCCTTCAGGAAATGGTCGAGCACGATGGCGTCGAAACGCTCCTCGGCCAGCATTTCGCGGCCGCGCTCGACCTCTTCGGCATGCAGCACCTCATAGCCGAGACGGCCCAGCGCCCGCTGGGCGAGCCGGGCGAGGATGGGATCGTCGTCGATATAGAGGATGCGGACGGGGCCTTCCCTCATTTATTGCGTCTCGGGAATCTGGATCACGGAGAAGAACAGACCGAGCTGGCGGATCGCATGGGCGAAGCTTTCATATTCGACCGGCTTGGTGATGTAGACATTGGCGCCGAGATCGTAGCAGCGCTGGATTTCCCGCTCGTCGTCGGTCGTCGTGAGGATGACGACCGGCAGGCGCTTGGTGTGGATGTTGGACTTGATCTTCTGCAGAATGTCGATGCCCGACATGTCCGGCAGGTTGAGATCGAGCAGGATCAGCAGGAACTTGCCGGCGCTGGAAAGGCCACTGCGGTCCTTGCCGAGCACGAAGTCGAGCGCTTCGGTGCCGTTGGTGAAGGGCACGATCTCGTTGTGCACGCCGGCGCGGCGGATGTTCTTCTCGATGAGGCGCGCATGGCCCTCGTCGTCCTCGACCATCACGATGGTGACTTCCTTGCCCAAACCGTTCATGCCTGCATACTCCTGACAACCTTGCTGAGGTCGGGCGGCAGACGAAGCACGAAGGTCGTCCCCTGCCCGAGTTCGGATCTGACCACGATATCACCGCCAAGATTGCGCATCAGTGAACGCACATGGGCAAGGCCGATGCCCTCGCCCGGCTTGTCCTGCGTTCCCGAGCGGCGGAAAAGCTCGAAGACGCGCTCATGGTCGTCCGGCGCGATGCCGCGGCCGTTATCGGTGAAATCGATGAAGAAGCCGGCCCGGCCCGCATTGCGCGCCGCGACGGAAATGCGCAGCGGCCGGTCCGGCGACTGGTACTTGATGGCATTGTCGAAGAGGTTGCCGAAGACCTGCTCCAGCGACAGCCGGTCGGAAACGACCGTCGGCAGGTTGCGGTCGATGGTGACGACGCCGTCGGATTCGCCGACCTGGTGCCCCACCGCCGCCGCGCCCGTCTCGGCCAGCGCCCGGAGGTCCACCCGCTCGATCTTGAGTTCCCGCCGCCCGTCGCGCGAGATCTTCAGGATGGCGTTGATGAGCCCGTCCATCTTCTTGGTGGAGGAACGGATGAAGCCGATCGCCTCCGGCAGGTCCTCAGCGGCGGCGCGGCGCGCCTCGATGATGTCGGCCTCGCTCGGCGCCTTGCCGTCCGCCAGCACATAGGCCTGGATGGCGGAGAGCGAGGCCTGCAGCTCACTGGTGAAGCCCATGATGTTGACCAGCGGCGCGCGCAGGTCGTGGGTCACGATATAGGCGAAGCGCTGGACCTCCTGGTTGGCGCGGATCAGCTCCTCGGTGCGCTCGTCCACCCGCTTTTCGAGGGTCGCGTTCAGGGTCTCGACCTCGCGGCGGGCGACGATGATGTCGCGGGTATATTGCGCGATGACCACGATCGCCCCGCCTAGCACGCCGATGATGGCGATGGCGCCGATCACCGTCGTCCATTTCAACGCACCGGCCGACCAGAGTGTATCGGCGACGCTCTCCTGCAGCCGGCCGTCGGCGTCCTCCATGATGGCACCGAGCTGCTCGCGCAGCTGGTCCATCAGCAGGCGGCCGCGGTCGGTTCTGACCTCGTTGATCGCATCGTCGGCCCGGCCCTGCTCGACAGCCTCCACGACGCCGGCCAGCTCGGCCAGCTTCTCGGAGACGAGACGTTTTATGTCGGGAACGCGCTCCTCGTAATGCGGAAAGCGGGCGGCCTTCTCGGCAAGCGCCTGCTGACGTTCGGCGACGGCCTTCAGCGCCTCGTCATAGGGCTCGCGGAAATTCGGATCGCGGGTGATGACGAAGCCGCGCTGGCCGGTTTCGGCGTCCTGCAGCGTCGACAGCAGGTCGGCCGCCGCGCTGCGCACCTCGCGCAGCTCGATGAAGCCGGTGAAATAGGTTTCCACCTTGGCCGCGAGCCAGAGCGACGTGCCGACGATGCCGAGCAGCGCGATCATGCCGGCGAGCAGCAGAACGATGGTCGAGCGCACGAAGGCGGCGTTCGATATCGGCATTCCTTCCCCCGGTTCACCTCGCCGTTTACGAGGCGACAATATCGTTATGCCCGCGGCATGCAACGGGGCGTGACGACGCAAAGTGGATTCTTTTGGTAGGGTCCGGACCTAGCCGTCATGCGCGAAGCCGGAAACGCCCGCCGAGACGCTCGCGGGCGATGATGATCATGCCGGCGGAAACGATCAGCGCGGCGCCGGCAAAGACGTTCGAGCCGGGCACGTCGCTCCAGATGAGATAGCCGAGCGCGAAGGCCCAGACGAGCGAGGTATATTCGAAGGGCGCCAGCACCGAGACGGGCGCGCGGCGCATGCCCTCGAACATGGCGAACTGGCCAAGACCGGCGATGAGCCCCGTTCCGGACATCAGGACGAGGTCCATGGCCGTGACCGGCTGCCAGACGAAGGGCATGGCGAGCGCGGTGAACAGGATGAAGAAGCCGCTGGAAATGGTCATCTGCACCTGCGTGCGCTCGTGCAGCGCTGTCTTGCGCAGGAGCACGGTTGCAACGGCCCAGAAGATCGCCGCCTGCAGCGCGAGATAGACCGGCAGCGACAGCGTGATGCCCCTCGCCGCGATGCCGCAGGCAATGACCACGCCGACGAAGCCAACGACGACGGCGAGCCATCGGTAGCCCGGCACCTTCTCGCCGAGGATCGGCACCGAAAGGATCGTCATGACGACGGGCGAGGCATAGTAGAGCGTCGTCAGCTCGGCCAGGCCGAGATCGCGCGCGGCGGTGTAGTAGCAGAGCCAGGCGGCCAGAAGCAGCAGGTTGCGCAGGAAGAGCGGCCTGAGCACCGGCGAGCGGCGCGCATCCCGCAGCAGCGGGCGCCCGCCGACGGCAAGACACAGCGAGAAGATCGTCACGCTGCGCACGAAGAGAATCTGCCAGACCGGCAGGGCCACGACGAGCCATTTGACCGACGCATCCTGCAGGGAAAACAGGAAATAGGCGAAGGACGTCAGCAGAATGCCGGAAGAGACGGTCTTGTGCACGGAAGGAACCTCGAAGGCGCAAACAGCCTCGCGCGCCCTCTTGATAGCGCGCCGCGCCGTTTTGCGAAAGTGGCTGGAAATCGCAGGGAGAGGAAACTTTTCCTGCGTCCCGCGGCCGAGCCCGGAAATGTCCCCAGGCGTTGAAATTCCGGCGTGCAAGCGCGGCGGGAGAGGTATATGCGCGGACCATGGACACCAAACGACTCGGCTATGCCTTCACCCTGCTCGCGATCATGATCTTCAGCGTGCAGGACGCCATTTCGAAGCATCTCGGCAGCGCCTATCCGCCTGTCTTCATCGCCATGCTGCGCTTCTGGGCCTTCGGCGCCTTCGCGCTGGTGCTCGGCGCGCGCAGCCCCGGCGGCCTGCGGGCCGCGGCGGCGACGAAGCGGCCGTTGCTGCAAATCCTGCGCGGCGTGCTGCTCGCCTTCCAGATCGTCGTCGTCATCACCGCCTTCAGCACGGTCGGCCTTGCCCATTCGCAGGCGATCCTCTCCTCCGGGCCGATCTTCGTGGCGCTGCTGTCCATGCCGCTTCTCGGCGAGCGGGTCGGCTGGCGGCGCTGGACGGCCATCGCCGTCGGCCTCTGCGGCGTGCTGATCGTCATCGACCCCACCGGCAGCGCCTTCGACGCGAGCGTCCTGCTGCCGCTGGCCGGCGCGCTGATGTTCGCCCTCTATGTGATCGCGACCCGGCTTGCCAGCCGCGACGATCCCGCCTCGACGAGCTTCTTCTATATCGGCGTCGCCGGGGCCGCCGCGATCTCGCTCGTCGGCCCGTTCTTCTGGACCAGCCTCACGCCGACGGACTGGCTCTGGATGGGGCTGCTGTGCATCACCGGCATGTCGAGCCACTATTTCCTGATCCGCGCCTACGACCTTCTCGATGCCGCGGCGGTGCAGCCGCTCACCTACCTGCAGGTGGTGCTGGCGGCGATCATCGGCGTTTCCGTCTTCGGCGAGACGCTGAACCTCAACACGGTCATCGGCTCGGCCATCGTCGTCGGCGCGGGCATCTTCACCATCTGGCGGGAAAGCGTGGTGGCGCGCCGACGCGCGCAGCAGGCTGCGGCCGGCGCAGAGACAGGAAAATAATCCTTTTTTCTTTACTCGGACGGCGTCCTTGGCTATGCTTCCGACCATTCGGACCGGCACCAGCCGGTCCGCCGCCTTGGCAGGGTTTCGCAAGCATGTTCTCCCACGACCGGATCTGGGCGGCAATCGACGCCCTCGCCGAGCGCCATCGGCTCTCCCCGTCCGGGCTTGCCCGCCGTGCGGGACTGGACCCGACATCCTTCAACAAATCCAAGCGGCAGGGCGTCGACGGCCGGCAGCGCTGGCCCTCGACGGAATCGATCGCCAAGGTGCTTGACGCGACGGGCGCATCCATCGACGAGTTCTTCACCCTTTCCGACCCCGTCCGCGACGCGGCCCTGCCGCAGGGCGCCTTTCCGCCGCAGCCCGGCAGCATTCCCCTGCTCGGCTTCGCCCAGGCCGGCGCGGGCGGTTTCTTCGACGACGGCGGCTTTCCCGCCGGACAGGGCTGGGACGTGGTGGAGTTTCCTGCCTCGCCCGACCGCAAGGCCGGCGTCTATGCTCTGGAGGTACAGGGCGACAGCATGCTGCCGCTCTACCGCGACGGCGACGTGCTGATCGTCGAGCCGGGCGCGCAGGTGCGCCGCGGCGACCGCGTCGTGGTGAAGACCCGCGAGGGCGAGGTGATGGCCAAGGTGCTGCACCGCCAGAGCCCGCGCAGCATCGAGCTCGTCTCGCTCAATCCCGAGCATCCCAACCGCAATTTCGACATGGACGAGGTCGACTGGATCGCCCGCATCATCTGGGCGAGCCAGTAGAGGCTTCCATCAGCCGCCGTAGAGATTGACCGGGAAGTAGCGCAGGTAGATTTCCTGCAGGCGGCCGCTCCGCGAAAGCGCAAGCAGCGCGTGGTCGATGGCGCCCGTCAGCGCGGTGTCCTCCTTGCGCAGCATGATCGTCATGCCTTCGCCGAGGAATTTCTCCGACAGATACGGACCGTCGAACAGGCGGCAGCAGCCGGCGGCATCCGCCCCGCTCGTCCAGAAGGCGAGCTGCATGCCGTCGCCGAAGACGGCGTCCACCTTGCCGTCTTTCAGCGCCGCAAGCAGCGCCGCCCGGTCGGGAAACGGCTGCGCCTCGATCTTCGGGAAGAAGGCCTTCAGCATCGCTTCGTGGGCGCTTGCCGCGACGACCCCGACCTTGCGGCCTGCAAGGCTTGCCGCGGTCTCGCCGGGGGGCAGCGTCTTCTTGCCGACGGCGAAGCGCGCCGGCAGGCGCATGAAGGGCCGGGAGAAGGCGAAGCGTTCGCGCAACGGCGTGCTGACGGCGATGCCCGCGGCCACCGCCTCGCCATTGCCGTCGGTGAGCGCCTTTTCCAGCTCCGGGAAGGTCACCGCCTGGATCTGGCACTTCTCCGTCAGCGCCAGCTCGCGGCAGATCTCGCGCACGAGATCGACATGGAAGCCGGCGAGCTTGCCGGTCTGGTCGATGAAATTGAACGGCGGGAAATCCACCGTCGTCAGGAAGCGCAACCGGACGAGGCCGGAAAGGTCCGGCCGGGCAATGCGCTCGCGGGTGTCGAAGAGGATCGGCAGATCGACGGGCGACCGCTCCTCCGCGGCAAGGGACAGCGGTTTCATCGCCGCCGCCAGCAGGCAGAGCGCAAAAAGCCCATGCATTTTAAGGGATGAAATTCTGTTTTGCCACATTACAATCAACTTGGGGTTTAGGAGGGCGCCGGCGCGAAAGCGACGGTGGGACGGCATGACGCTGGCAGAGTATCCCGACGACATGGCTTTCGCCACCGCAATCGGTGTCCGGCAGGAGACGGTCCTGCCGGACACCGAGGAGGGACAGGTGCCCGACCGCCTCATGGACGAGGCGCGGCTCTTCCGCCGGCTCGGCCTTTCCAAACCGCTGATTTCCGCCATGCTGGTGCAGGCCGGCCGGCACGGCACGACGCTGGAAGCCGAGGTGCTGGCGAGCGGCGTCGTCTCGCACGATATCTATTACGAAGCGCTTGCCGACATCCTCGGCCTGCCCTTCCATCCCGTGCTGGACCCGAAGGAGATCGAGGACCTGCCCGGGGTGGACAGCCAGTTGGTCGAGCCGGTGATGGTGCGGCTGCGCCAGCCGGCCCGCGCGCCGATAACGGCGATCGTGCCGAGCGCGGCGCGGCTCGACGATCTTCGCGAGAGGCTGCAGGCTTCCGGGGAAATGCGCTCCCGGATGATCGCCACCACGCCCACCGCGCTGCGCGCCGCCCTCTGGCAGGCGGGCCGCGGCCGCCGGCTGCGCGAGACGGTCGAGCAGCTTTTCGGCACGGCACCGGAGGCGAGCGCCCGCATCACCCTCTGGGGGCAGCAGGGGTTCTATATCGGCACCGCGCTCACGCTCATCGCCATGCTGCTCCTCACGCAGCCGGGCACGGTGCTGTTGCTGCTGCATATCGTGCTCGGCCTCTTCTTCTCCGCCACCGTCGTCATCCGCGCCGTGGCGCTCTTCGCCAAATGGTGGGAGAGGTACCGCCCGCGCCCGACATTGCCCCTTGGCCGGCGGCCGGTCTATTCCGTCTTCGTCGCGCTCTACCGGGAGGCCGCGGTGGTGCCGCAGCTCGTCGCCACGCTCGACCGGCTGCGGTGGCCGGCCTCCTGCCTCGACATCAAGCTGATCTGCGAGGCGGACGACCGGGAAACGCTGGACGCGCTCGCCGCCATGCCGCTCGGCCCGCAATACGAGGTGGTGGAGGTGCCGCCCGGCCGGCCGCGCACCAAACCGAAGGCACTGACCTATGCGCTGGGCGCGGCGCGGGGCGACTATCTCGTCATCTACGACGCCGAGGACCGGGTCGACCCGATGCAGCTGGAGGAAGCCTGGCGCACCTTCACGGCGGGGCCGGCGCATATCGCCTGCCTCCAGGCGCCGCTGATCATCACCAATGCGCGGGAGAACTGGATCAGCGCGCTCTTCGCGGTCGAATATGCCGGCCTCTTCCGCGTGCTGCTGCCGCGGCTCGCCGCCGCCCGCATGCCGATGCCGCTCGGCGGCACGTCGAACCATTTTCGCACGGCGGTGCTGCAGGAGGTCGGCGGGTGGGATCCCTATAACGTCACCGAGGATGCCGACCTCGGCCTGCGCCTCTACCGGCGCGGCTACCGCTGCGGGGTGATCAGCCGGCCGACCTACGAGGAAGCGCCGACGCAGGTCCGCGCCTGGCTCGGCCAGCGCACGCGCTGGTTCAAGGGCTGGCTGCAGACATGGCTGGTGCTGATGCGCAAGCCGGCGCAGCTGGTGCGGGAGATGGGGCTCGGGCCCAGCCTCGTCTTCCAGGTGCTGGTGGGCGGGCTCATTCTCTCCTCGCTCGCCCATCCGCTGATCCTCGGCTATATCGGCGTCATCGTCTGGCGCCTCGCGGTGCTGGAGGCGACCACCGTCGGCCCGCTCGACCTGACGCTCTTCGCCCTCGACTTCGCCAATATCGCCGGCAGCTATGCGGTCTTCATCGCGCTCGGCCGCATCGGCATGACGCAGGCCGAGCGGCTGGCGGTCGGCCCGCGCTGGCTGCTGACGCCGCTTTACTGGCTGCTCATCTCGCAGGCCGCCTGGCGCGCCGTGCGCGAACTGCACAGCAACCCGTTCTTCTGGAACAAGACGGCCCACCGGCCGGCACAGACGAAGGTGCAGCCCGAAGCGATGCCGGCCGCCGCCGAGTGAGCGGCCGGGGTTGGTATCAGCGCCCGTCTTCCGTCCAGATCGCCACGCCCACGGAGACAAGCTCTCGGGCACCGACGAGGAAGTCGGCATCGGGAGCGGCCGGCACGGTGGCCGGGGCGCTGCCATAGTTGAAGGCGAAGCGCAGGCGGCCGCGGCGGGCAAGCCGGAGGTCGCCGAGATCGGGCAGGCTCGCGACGCCGGCCCAGCCGAGCGTGTCGCCCACCAGCCGCATCAGGAAGTCGCCCTGCGGCAGGGTGGCGGCATAGCGCGCCCGCTCGTTGCCGATCACCGCCGGGGCACCCGTATGGTGCGGGCCCTCGAAGGTTGCGAGTACCGTCTCGCTGGTGTGGATCGTCTCGCGCCAGCCGGTGACCGGATGGCTGGCATTGCCGTAGCGCACGGGCTCGCTGTGGTAGTCCGGCAGGGACTCCACGCGCGTCACGCGGAAATCGATAAGGTCGGCGAGCGGACCGGGCGGCAGGTCGGCGGGGATGTGCATGTCGCGCGTCTTGCTGCCGCTGCGCGGGCCGAACAGCGCCTTGGCGCCGGAAGCCTTTAGCCGGGCAATGAAATCCGCATCGGGGATGACGAGGTCGGGTGCGAGCACCAGTTTGTAACCGGAAAGATCGGAATGCTGGCCGATGAAATCGACATCGACGCCGAGCCGGGAGACCGCGGAATACCAGTCGAGCGCGATGGAGGAGGCGGCATATCCCCTGCCCTGCGGCAGCGCACGGGTGGCATAGCGCGATTCGTAATCGAGCATGATGGCGACCGCTGCCTTTTTGCGGACCTCGCCTTGCGGCAGGCGCGCCATTTCCGCGGCGACCTCGGCGACCTCCAGATAGCCCTGGTCGGCCTCGCTGTTCGGTAGCAGCAGGCCGGCATGGAACTGCTCCTGCGCGAAGGGCGCCTGGCGCCAGCGGAAATAGGAGACCATGTCGACGCCATGGGCATAGGCGAGCCAGGTCCACAGGCGCACCATGCCGTCGGCGGGCGACTGGTTGTAGGCCGCCCAGTTCACCGGCCCCGGCTGCTGCTCCATCACCCAGACGCGGCCCTTGCCGACGGCGCGGTAGAGATCGTGGTTGAACGCCGTCTGGTCGGGATCGGCGACACGCAAGTAGCGCGCCTTCTCCTCGTCGCTCAGCCGGCCGTTGATGAGGCCGCCCATCGGGTAGACGTCCCAGGAGGCGACATCGAGGTCGTCGCCGACCTTGTAGTGATCGAAGTCGGTGTTCTGGTTCATGAAATTATGCGTGACGAGGCGGCCCGGCGAATGGCGGCGGATGATCTCCGCCTGCGCCTTGTTGAAGCTCTTCACCTGATCCGACGAGAAGCGGAAGTAATCGACCAGATGGCTCGGCGTCGGCTCCTCGACGAGGTTGTTCGGCAGGTCCACCTCCTCGAAGCCGTTGTAGTGCATGCTCCAGAACTGGGTGCCCCAAGCCTCGTTCAGCGCCTCGACGGTGCCGTAGCGGGCCGCCAGCCATTCGCGAAAGGCGCGCTTCGCCTCGTCGGAATAGCTGTGGATCGTGTCGTGGTCGCCGTATTCGTTGTCCGTCTGCCAGGCGTGCACGAAGGGATTGTCGCCGTAGCGGCGCGCCATGGCCTCGGTGATGCGAGCAGCCTCCACCCGGTAGCGGCGGCTGGAGAAGCAGTAGTGCCGGCGCGCGCCGAACTTGCGCACGACGCCGCGCGCATCGACCGGAAGGATATCCGGGTAAAGATCGACCAGCCATTTCGGCGGGGCGGCCGTGGGCGTGCCGAGGATGACCTTGAGGCCGGCGCGTCCGAGCACCTCGATCGCCTCGTCCATCCACTCCCAGTGGAAGGTGCCGGAACGCGGCTCGATATGCGACCAGGAGAATTCACCGATGCGCACCCAGGCAAGGCCGAGCTTGGCCATGCGGCGGGCGTCCTCGTCCCATTTCTCGCGCGGCCACTGTTCCGGATAGTAGCAGACGCCAAGCTCCAGCATGCCGGCCTCCTTGCGGGCGGCGTCGAAGCGGTTCTGGTGGTCTAGCGGCTTATGCACTTTCTTGTCCTTGTCATTCCCGGCACCGGTTCCATGGCGCCGTCATCGTTACGATCGGAGGGGCTTTACCAGGCGACCGTCCGGCCGTCGTAAGCCCGGAAACTTCCGGTTTCGGAGAGTGTCGTGGTGTCGATCAGGGCCTTCACGCCCGCCGCGCTCTCGGCCACGTCGATGGCGGCTTCCGCGCCGCCCATATCCGTACGCACCCAGCCGGGATGCAGTGAAATCACGGCGATGCCGTCGCGGCGGAAATCCTGCGCGAGCTTGACCGTCGCCATGTTGAGCGCCGCCTTGGAACAGCGGTAAGCGTAGTCGCCATCATCGTCGTCGATCGTGCCTTCGGCCAGCGAGCCGGCGCGGCTGCTGATATTGACGAGGACCTTGCGACGGCCGGCCAGGAGATTGGGCCGGAGCGCGCGGGCAAGCAGCAGGGGCGCGAGCGCATTGATGCGCATGACCTCGAGGAAATCGCCCGTCGCCAGCGAGCCGAGGCCACCGGTATCGCCGCGGACCGCCGCATTGTTGATGACGATATCGACCGGCTGGCCTTGCAGCCTCTCGCCGAGCGCGGCGATGGAGCCCTCATCCGCAACGTCGAGCGCTTCGGCACCGGGCGACGCCTGCCGCATGCAGGCGATGACACGCAGGCCAGCCGCCGCATAGAGATCGGCAAGCGTCCGGCCGAGCCCGCGCGAGGCGCCGGTGATGAGGACCGTTCCCCTGTCAGCGGTGCTTGACGTCATATTTCTTCTCGATGAGGCTGATGAGGCTTGCGGCCGCGAGCGTCAGCAGGATGTAGAGGATCGCCGCCGAATTGTAGGGCGCGAACGGCAGGAAGCTTGCCGACTGGAATTCGCGCATGCGCTGCGTGATGTCGCGGATCGACAGGATGGAGAGCAGCGAGGTGTCCTTCAGGATCGCGATCAGCTCGTTGCCGAGCGGCGGGATGACGATGCGGAAGGCCTGCGGCAGGATGACGAGCCGCGCCGTCTGCCAGCGGTTCAGCCCGAGGCTGCCCGCCGCCTCGATCTGGCCCGCCGGAATGGCGTTGATGCCCGAGCGGAAGATTTCCGCGAGATAGGCCGAATAGGCGAGCGCCATGGCGACGATGCCGCGCATCAGGTTCGGCGGATCGAAGACGCCGGCCGTCGCATCCTTCAGCGCGCCCGACAGCGGCAGGCCGACATAGAGCACGATGACGAGCATGGGGATGCCGCGGATCGTATCGACGACGAATTCCGAGCCGATGGACAGCGGATGGCGGCGATGCAGGAAGCCGCCGAAGGTGAGCAGGCCAAGAATGATGGCGATGACGGCGAAGGTGATGCCGGTGGCGCGGTCGCGGTCGTTCAGCGCCTCGACCTGCCAGAGGCGCGGCCAGTCGGCGGGAACGGAGGCCGACGGCAGCAAGGCGCCGCTGACATCTTCCTTCTTGCCGATGGCCTCGATGGCCTGCTGCGGCGTCACGAAGGTGCGCACCGGCGTCTCGGTCGTCGGGCCGCCCTCGTACTGGCCGAAGCGCACGGCGCTGATGAGGCCGGAGGGCGTATTGGTGACGATGCCGACCTTGCCTTCCAGCGTGCCGGCCAGCACGTAGTCATCCTTCGGCTGCAGCAGGAACCAGGCTGAGAGGGCGGCGAAGATGGCCGCCAGCACGGCGAAGGTGACGAGGTTGCGGCGCGTATAACGCAGCTTCAAAAGCCCCACCCAGACGAGGCCGAGAATGGCGGCGAGAATATAGGCCGCGATGGCGGCGCGGATGGTCGTGGCAAGGCCCGAGGCGAAGGCGAGATGGGCGAAGAGCAGCACGAAGACGAGGCCTGCGCCGTTGAGAAGGCCGGTGAGCCAGGAGCCGGCGCGGCGCGCGAGGCTTTCCGGCGGCACGGCCGCCCGGCTGCCGAGGAAGAGCAGGCCGAGGCCGGCGAGCAGAAGCACGGCATAGGCCGGCCAGAGCCAGCCTTCCACGCCGCGCACCATGAGGTCGGCCGCTTCCGTCAGCTGGCGGGGCGTCACGCCCTTGACCACGAGGTCGGATTTGAACGCATCGACGCCGTTCGCCACCACGGAGGCGATGAAGGGATGGACGAGATCGCCGGCCAGAATGGCGGCCGTCGCGATGAGGGCGACGAGGCCGGTGGCGATCGTCAGGCGCGGCCGCGCGGCTTTCGCCCGGGACAGGATCAGGACGCCGAGGCCCGCGGAAAAGGCGACCGTCAGCAGCAGGAAGCCCGACACATAGACGCCCGAGCCCGGCTCGATGCCGAGGATGGCGCGCAGCGCGCGCTGATAATCGCCCGAGGAGGCAAAGAGATAGACGATGAAGGGCAGCGCTGCGAGGATCACCAGATTGCTGGGCCTCACGCTTCTGACGAACGACATTCCGGCCTCCGCGGCGCAATCGGGAAGGAAGCGGGAGCGCCAGACGGCGCCCCCGCGCGAGCCTTACTTGAGGCCCCAGTACTTGGCGATCAGCTTGTCGAGCGTGCCGTCGTCCTTGATGGCCTTCAGGCCCTCGTTGAAGGCCGCGACATTCTCGTCGCCCTTGCGGAAGACGAGGCCGAGCGGGTCGGATTCCAGGTCCTTGATGGAGGCGACGAGTTCGCCGGCGAATTCGCGCTCATAGGCGGCGGCGTTCGCGCCGTTGATCACGACGCCGTCGACGTCCTTGTTCTTGAGCGCGATGATGGCGGCGCTGAAGCTGTCATAGGCGGCGACGTTTTCCTTGCCGACCACGCCTTCGGCAACCTGCGCATCCGTCGTGTTGGCCTGGGCGGAGAGCTTGCGGCCCTCGGCCTTGAACTTGTCGAGCGTGATGCCCTGGTCCTCGGCGCGCGTCAGCACGGCCTGGCTGTTGATGATGTAGGGATCGGAGAAGTCCATCGCCTTCTTGCGCTCGTCGGTGATCGAGACACCAGAGGCGACCAGATCGAAGCTGCCCTGATCGAGCGCGGCGAAGATGCCGTCCCAGCCCGTCGTCACGAATTCGGCCTGGCAATTGATCTTGGCGCAGACGGCATTGACCACGTCGACGTCGAAGCCGACGATCTGACCGGTCGCCGTGTCGACGCTCTCCATCGGCGGCGAGGTCGTGTCGGACCCGACCTTCAGCAGCTTGCCACCGAGATCGGCCGCATGGGCACCGCCCGCCACGAGAGCGGCAAGCGCAAGCGTTGCAACGAATTTCCTCATCTCTTCCTCCTCAACGTCGGCTCCGCCACAGCGGCAGACACTCGACAAATCCCACGGACAGGCACCCTCCTCCCATCCTGGAAAAACGGTAACAAGGAATATAAACGTTTTCAAGAAGAAATATAAACGTTTTTATTTTGAGCGGCACGAAGGGATGCACGCGCTATAGGCGTGGGAAAATCAACGGCTTCAGGTGAGAAAGGAAGAAAGACAGGCGGCTGGAGCGGGTAGCGAGACTCAAATCCGAGCCTTAACCAGTTGATTTAATAGCGTCACCCCAAATTCGAGACGTTTCGGATGTACCATTTGATGTACCGAAAATCTTTGGTTAGTGAGCTGCTATCTTACTCAGAAGATCACATTCTTCCACCAAGGTCCACCATCATCCACGGACGTGTCCACTACACTTCACCAGCGGACGATAGTCGATGCAAAACGCCAGCATTCTGCCCCATGCTAGTTCGGCCGCTCGTTGGTAGATGAAACCTCGCCCCTGCCCTTTCAGCCGCCACACGCAGTCTCTTATCGCGCGTCCAAAGCCATGCCCGGCTATCGATGAGAGTGGACGCCAACAGATGGGCGTCGGTATATCCAATGCCCATCTGTTGGCGATCGATCATGCTCATGACCTCATCATGCGAAGCCACAGTCACTTCGCGTTGCGCGGCGAAGAAGGACAGGACAGTCTGCCGGTCACGAAGACTTCCGAGCGCAAGTTCCCCGATGACGGCCGGGTGGCACAGCAAGGCATCGGTTTCAATGACCGTTCGCAGTTCCTCATCTGAATTCCGGAAATGATCGACCCAGATCGACGTATCCGCCAGTATCATTTTCCGGGTGCGCTTCTGCGACGCGGCGCAGCCTCGGCGTCGAGCATGGTGCCGCCAAGCGCGATGAGACGCTTGCCCGTTTCAACGCGCAACAACGTCTCCAACGCCTGCCGCGCAATTGCCGCGGTTTCCCTCGTGCCAGTCAGGTTACGGGCCTTCTCAATAAGCGAGTCGTCGATGTGGATGGTTAACCGCATGATGATGCCTGAGATGGCTAGTCGAGCGCAAAGACCGGCAGCCATATAACAGCGAAAACCACGTCGCACAGTACCCTTCGCTTTCCACACTGGCAAAGGTCAGGTGACGGCTAGGTTTCCCGTCATCTCTCGCAGCGCAGATACATCTTTTGTTAAATGACAGCCCCTATTCCCGCTCGCCCTCGGCACTGGTGCCGACTGTAATGGAATGCGAGCATGCCAAAACAAGATCTTTCATCACGTCATTTTCAGCAAAAAATCTCAAAGTTCTGCGAGGTGCGTATTGCTCCGGTCGCGTCGAAACGGTTGCTGGAGAATATAAGGCCCTATCTCATCAGCCTCATAATCTACCGCAAGTCGCCACCGCTACAGAATCGTCGCATCGATTGGATGGCGATTTCTCACGCCTGCGGAGTTGAAGACGAACTAACGGCCGATTTAAAGAAGCAGTTCCGTATTGCTCTGGATGCAATCATCCGCTGGCTGGGCGCACCACCCGCGTCCGAAGACATTCGGCCAATGAAGCGAGCCCCGCAATCACATAAAGCCGATCAGCGTAAGGCTACAATTCCCACGGTCTCTACCCGAAAGCCACGGCGGATCGGCGACGACAATATTCATGCACAATCCGCTTCAGCGCCAAGAGGGCCGCAACCGAAAGTGATCCAGCCATTTCCGGATCCGTTGTTCGAAGCGAGCCAGGACCCCGCCGGATTTCAGGATGCCCTCGTCTATCACATGCGCCGGTTCGGCGAGAGCTACTGGCAGCTCTATCGCGCCGTCGTTCGCCTCGGCGAAACGTTCGACGACAGGACTCTGCTGTCCTGGATCCAGGGAGAGCGCGTGCCACGATCCGTCGCGAGCATGGACATCCTCTCCCGTATCGAGCGACGATACCGGCTGTCGGAAGGATACTTCAAGGCGAAATTGCCCCATCAGTCACGCTCTCTCCAGGGGCACGATCTTGGCGATGTCAGCCCTGCCGAGCGGCGGAGAATTGCATCGCACCTTCCGGACGATTTCAGCAGCCTGCCGTTCAGCAAGCGGGAGGAAATCCTCGACTGGGTGCGCCGGGTCATTATCTCGGGTTCGACCGACTATCGGCGCTACCAGGCTGCCGCAACCAAACAGCGTTACGCCATCCGCTTTCCAGGCGTCACCTATGGCGGAGGCTCGCTGTCCCCACGCGCGAACTCCCTGCCCGCCAGCGCCAACCACAATGCTGCGGAAACCTTCGAGGACCCTGATCTCCTGTCTGGCGTCGTCGACGCGCCGCCGCGGCTTGCAATGGAAATGGCTGATCTGATCCGGTTTAAGACCTCGACGCTGACGGCGGTCGGCTTTCAGCGGAACGGTGTATGGGGTCAAGAAACCGCGTCACAGAAGATCGAGCATCTCGGCCTGATGTTCGGAGCGCTGGCCGCCTCACCCAACGGCATCATCAAAGGCCGCGGCGTCCCGCTCAGCCAGTTGACCTTTGGCCTGCTGATCTTCCCCGGCATCTGGGACTGGTATCTGCAATGGCGCGAGCAACGTCGCGGTTTCTACACCAAATGGGAAGAAGACATGTTGATGGTCGCGCAAGCTCTCACCCGCTCGGAGGTTGGCTGGATCCACCAACATCCCGAACTCCTGAAAAACGTCCGGCCGATCGACGGACTGATCGCGCCGGAGGAGATCGAGTTCGCCTCCCGTGACTGGCATGGCGCCTGCGATGCGTTTCATCGGCACGCCGCTAACCGCTCAAAGGAAATACAGCGCGTGATGCGTGTGCACCGTGATCCGTTTGAGCCCATCATGTGCGTTCTGGAGGCGGACAGCCCACTGGCGGAATATCGCAAGATCACGGACGAGATCCTGAAACGCATGCCGGACGAGGCTCGCTACCCGCGTGCAGCCGCCGAGGCTGTGCGATCCTTCCTTTTGCTTCGCCTGGGCCTGCATCTCGGACTTCGGCAAAAGAACCTTCGCCAGCTTCGCGTCTGCCCACGCGGCCATTTTCCCACGTCCGAACGCCGCCTCGAAGACATGAAATGTGGCGAGTTGCGCTGGAGCGACCGAGAGGGTGGATGGGAAGTGCTCATCCCGTCGGTCGCCTTCAAGAACTCGGGCTCGTCCTTCTTTGGGCAGAAGCCGTTCCGCCTCATCCTGCCGGACTTGCTCGATCTCTACAAATACCTCGAAGCCTATATCGACCGCCATCGCGGCGTATTGCTCGGCGCGGCAAAGGATCCCGGTACGTTGTTCGTCAAGACGGTGAAGACGACCAGCCTGGATGCGGCATACGACTCCACAACCTTCTATGAAGCGTGGCGAACCGTGATCCAGCGCTACGGGATCTATAATCCCTATACCGGTCGCGGCGCCATCAAGGGCTTGTTGCCGCACGGTCCACACAATCTTCGAGACATCCTGGCGACCCATATTCTCAAACAGACGGGATCGTACGAGCAGGCAAGCTATGCCATCCAGGATACGCCGGATGTGGTACAGCAGCATTATGGTCGCTTCCTGCCACAAGACAAGGCAGCATTGGCAGCCAAGATTCTGAATCAGGTTTGGGATGCGGCATAGTCACCCTTTGACTTGAACAGCAGACGCCAAACGACCCGGAATCAGATGCGGAAGTCACTTGGCGTCTGCCCTGTATCAATTCGAACGGCTTTCTCAAGAAGCCGAACCAGTAATTCCTTGCCACCATTAAGAGATCCACGCCGAAAAATAGTAGAATTAAAATACTTACCGAGCAACACCTGTAAAAAAACGTCAATCCTTTACCTGACCCGCAGAATTTTCATTCGCGTCAGGGACTTTCTTCTCAAACATATCCCTCACATTCTGCTGCTGCATATTTTCATTTGCATATTTTTTCCTTTCAATTTCCTCCAATCGCTCACGCAGATTTTTCAACTCAAGACTCAACTCCTCAGCACTGGTTGGTGACAACAAGGTATCTACCCATTTGGCTGCGGGAACGGCGAACACCTGAATCAAAGTGAAGACAATGACTATAGCACCAAGCCAAGCAAGACCCTCATTCCGTATCCGGGTCAGAACCGCTTGCCCCGCATCGGTGGCGATCTGATCGCTGTTCAGAAAGGTACTGGGAAAACGAGCGGCAGCAAATGTCTGAATTTCTTTCAGATACTCATGAGGGGGCTTCGCTTTGCGGAGCTTCTTCTCCTCTACCGGATGGTGTTTAAAGAGACTGACGCGGAGAAAGCTGTCACCGGCATGGATCGTATGATCTATACGACTGAAATTCAGAAGAGTTGTCGCTACCGGGCCATCCCAACCGGGATCCACAATGCCAACGGTGAGCGCCCAGATACCTTCTCTGGTAAGGCTTGTTTTATAGGTAACATGTCCGGTGATATTGTCTGGCAGCTTGAACACTTCGGCCGATACCACCTGAACCATCTCACCTGGTTTCAGGATGAAAGGCCCTTGCGCCTCGGTCCCATCCTTCTTAAATATTTTCCCGATCGTCAGATCGAAGCTCGATCCCTGAACACAGGGAGTGCCGCTTGCGAAATACAATGCAGGATCGAGTTCGGCGCCCGATAGTAATGTCATTTTGCCCCCAGATTTGGCGTAGTTCTGTCGCTAATGTGTTATAATTTCAATATAAACGTGCTGCAACTCTATCTTGCGCGCGAATGGACCAACAGTTGCAACACATGACAATCACAAAACAAGACATCGAGATCATCCATAAATTAAAGGGCATTCAGCAACTGAGCCATGACCCTGACCGGCCTGTAGGCGTGATCATAACGGATGCCAACGGCAATGTGCTGGAGTCGGGGACGAACAGACCTCCAGAAAAGCTAGGCTACGGTATATCGGAGACTCATGCCGAGATCCGGAATGAGTCGTCGTGGAAATACCATATGCTCGAACATGCTGAGCGTGACGCAATAATAAAGGCGCTTCGGCATGGACAGACGCTCGAGGGCGCGACGATGTATGGAACATTATTTCCGTGCGCTGACTGTGCGAGAGCTATTGTGAACGCGGGGATTGCGCGGCTAGTCATTCCTGCGCCCGGTCTGCATCCGGCGCGTGATCACAAATGGCAGGAGCACTATCGTTACGCCCATCGCATTTTTGAACTAGCTGGGGTTCATATTGACTCGTACAAGCCCGATGAACTGGATCAAGAGAGCACCAGGTGACCGCAAGTCCAGTTAGCTATGCGGGTTTGTCCGTTATGTCGACGACGAAATTCTAAGACAATAGAAGACAGCAATCGATTGGGTCGCCCCCCGGCGAGCGTGACATCGATTCACTACACCTCCTTCGCTCCATTGGCGTCGCTTACGCCCAAGGAAGTGGAGTCAGTGTCTGGGCTTGGTTGGTGGGCATCCAACTCTATATTGAGCTCGCCAAGACGCGTTCTCAGAACGGTCTTATCGGCAGTCGTTACCGGCATCGATCCACCGGGTGCTCCCGACAGGATGGCGACGATTTGATCACGTTCGTCCTCGAGTTCTCGAACTCGTGCCCGTCTCGCGATCGCCTCTGTAACCTCATTCTGCTTTCTGCGCGCACGCACGTCGTCCTCGAGACTTTTCTCGACTTGGTCGACCCCTGCCTTGATTTCAGGGAAGCGCTCCGCCGCAAATCGTAGGAATTGGCCGAACTCGTACATATGGAAGTCCTGCCCCGAATCCACATGAAACTCCTCGATTAACTCGGGGCGAGGCCCCAGCTTCCGACCTCTGTGGATCCACCACCAATCCTCCTTCGCATCATCCGAAACAAAAATAATCGGGCGCTTATCAGCCTTCGCCTTACCAATCATATCCTTCCAGATAATCAGATCGCCATACTTATCGAAGTCACTCCCATCCTTCTTGGCATCCTTGTACCCTGGAGGGACCTTCTTGGTGTAGCGATCATCGCCCTCTTTTTTCAGGGCTGCGAACTGTTCTGGTTTCCATTTAGTACCAACTCGTCCATTCAAAAGCTGCATTAGTCGCGAGACTGCTGCCGTGATGTCGTCTGTTGGATGCAAAGCCCGCGAGGACTCCATCCGTGCCCGAAAATCGGCCGCGAAAATGTCCAAGGCAGCCAATTCCTTGGGAACGCTAATCGTTGGATGAGCGCGAAGTTGTCTAAGTCTTTCTCGCGCCTTCTCGATCGTTGCCTCCAAATCCTTGATCAACACATCGTAGGCATCTTGGGCACCAAGCTCCACGTCCAGGCGGTTGCGATGAAACTCGAGTCCCACTTGATATGGGATCCACAAAGAGTCCTTAAGCGCGTCGAACAACCGTAAAAGCTCCTCGCGAACAGGCGCGGGATGACGGAGGCAGTGTAGTAAAACATTAGCATCGGGCACAAAAACCGCACTGTCCCATAAAGCCGACGCCTCACTCGCCGACTTTGGATACCAACCCGGATATTTTTCTCTCATAGTCACTCCAACCAGGCTAGTTTCTCGATACCAAGCCTCTGGGCCGCCTCTCTGACTAAGTTACGGGACCGATCCGCCTCGGTTTTCCCGCTCTCAAGCAGGACAACGCCGAACGACGTAAAGGATCTTTGCGCACGGCCGCGCTCGAAAACCGCCATTAGGATAGACTTCCAGTCGCGGCTTCGGCCCCAACCGATCACGCGACCGTCCTCTGTTCGTCGCCCATGAGGCTTAATATAGGCATGAACAGTACGATCCTCGTCGGTGAGTCCAAGTAATCTCCAAACTTCGGCTTCATTCAAGGACAATCGCGCCCTGACATAAGGCTTCACCAAAGAGTCCTTAATATAGACCCGCACCCTTCTGGCATCCATTACATGAGCTAACTGTCCGCCAATCGAAGTGTCTCGCGTCCAGAGCTCATAATACCGTGCACGCTCGACATCTTGGAGTGACATCCAGCCGAGATCATCACATTGCTGCCAAAGCTGATCCCTCAAGGCGTCTCGAAGGGTTGTGGGAATCCGCGTCATTGAATTCCGCCCCCACTATGAGGCGATGGAAAATCAAAGGCTGGCAGTTCAAGCGTGGGATCACCTTCACGGGTGAAGAGATCGGCCTGATCCTTCATCCAATCGAGCATGAACGTGCCAGCGCCTTCATCTCGAAACTGGATGACACCGGGCAGACGCAAACGCTCAACATCTCCCCTGACGGCCTTCTCAAGCTCGACGATCTCGGCGAGGCGACGCAGGTCACTGACGAAATCGAGAATGACAACCTTACTCTTCCTGGGACTAATACGCAGACCCCGACCGAGCTGCTGTACAAATATTCGACGGCTGTGCGTGACGCGCATGAATACGATCATGTCCACGTCAGGCACATCAACGCCCTCGTTGAACAGATCGCGGGTCGTGACAATATCAAGCGATCCCTTCCGAAACGCCGCCATGATCCGATCACGGTCCCGTGATGTCATATCGCCGGTAATTGGCTCGGCGCGGAAACCAAAGAGCCTCAGCATCGCGGCAAACCCTTTGGCATGGGTCACGGAAGAACAGAATATTATAGCCGAACGTCGGGTCTCTTTGTCGAAGGTATCACGGATAGCTCGAGCCGCTTCCTCATCACGCGTCGGCAATAATAACAGTTTGTTGAGCTGCGTGATCGAGTAATTATTGCGCGAGTGCGATCGAACAAACGACCAGTCGATGTTATCCGCGAGCAGACGATAATCCGCTTCGCAAAGAAACCCCCGTTTCAGCCCCTCAGCAATTCCGATCCGAACTACCGGTGGACCAAGTAGATGATCAATATCATATCCGTCTCCCCGCCACGGCGTGGCGGTAACACCACCGATCATCGCATCTTCCATTCTATCTGTGACTCTTCGAAAAGTATCGGAGCCAACATGATGCGCTTCGTCGATCAGCACCAGCCCAAAATCGGGCAGGTCATCGAGCTTGGATACAGCGCTTTGGACAGTAGCGAACGTAATTCCGTCCCATTCACTGGGAAATTCACCTCCAATTAGACGGTGCGTGGGAACCCATTTGGGAAGTTGATCCCAAAATGCCCTCTGTAGCTGATCGACCAACTCCCTCGTGCCAGCAAGCACCAATACCCGTCCTCCAGGGATTGCCTCATCACGAAAGAGTTGGGCGACGCCCTCTGCCAGAACGACCGTTTTACCAAGCCCAGTCGCAAGAACGACCTGCCCGCGACCAGTTTCTCTTAGGGCTCCCACAAATCGATCGACGGCTTCGAGCTGATAGTCGCGAAGATCTCGTCTGCTGGGCGGATACTCCGGGCTGCGCCTTGCCATCTCAAGCAAGGTAGCGGGCTCCAAAATACCAATGTTAATGCCGAGCGCGGCCCAACGGCGAACCGAGGCCTGCATCGCGGGGCCAGCACGCCGGCTTGTGGCAACATAAAGTCGATCGGCCTGATAATAGCGCGCCGCTTCTCCGACCTGATCCACTGCCGCCGGCGACGGATAACCGCCAGTCGTGAACTTGCATTGTATTACCCATAGCTCGGAATTCTTGACGCCCAGCACGTCGGCGCCAGCATCACCAGCACCACCAATGAGCCTTACGTCCTCGAACCCGTTGCACACTAGCAACCGAGCAACGTCGCGCTCGAAAGCCTGCCATGGCCCCTTGAGAAGCCGCTGGGTGTGGAGGAAGGGTTCTACGCTCACATCGCAACATCCGGCCTGAGAAGGCGGAGCGAGCAAGTCGCTCTGATCACAGTATCGCGCGAGGCTCGCGCTAAATCAGCCGGCGTTTGATCCGAGAGCCAAATGGCATCTCCGAGGTAGGCGTCGTAGCGCGCGACAGTCATTGCCTTGGCTTCGTTCGTCACCTCCGGCGCACCATAATCGAGGGCGGCGTAGGCATCCTCCCAATATCTCCCATCCAGAAACAACTCGGGGTGTCTTATAAAGAAACGCCGTAGCGTGCCGCCATCCGCGTAGTCCCAATATCGACCATCCTCGATGAGGGCTCGTGGATCAGTAACGCCGCGACCGGCCATCCGGCGAGCGATGCCTTCCTTTTCACGGTCAGACAGCTCATTATATGTGACCGTAGCGGATTGGCTGTCCATAAGACCAGCCACAGCGCGACAAATATCGTTTAAAATGTTGCCGGCTAGGGCAATGATTTCCTGCTCATCCAAACGAGTGTCGCCACAATACTCGGCACGAAAATCCGCGAGGACACTCGCTGGCGTGGCATCCTGGCTATGCCCGCGGAGAAACTCAATGGTGCGATAGGTCAAATCGACAAGCAAAGCATCAAGCGGGGTCATCGTTGAGGATCGAAATACGTCATGAGCCGTATCGACCAAATATGAATAGGTGCGGGTCGCGACGTTGTCCAAACGTACCGCCCATGGCTGACCGATCGGTAATTGCGGGTCAGTTGGATCAACGGCGAAAGCTTCCACCTCAAACTCCGCACGATAGGTTGGGTGAATGTACTTGCGCGTCAGTTCAAATATCGGCCGCCGCAACGGAGCTGGGGTAGGCTCGGATACTACTGCGGCAGTGTCGACAGTTTCCACCTCTCCATGTGGCTTGCCGCCGGCGACGACATTACCCGACCCTGTGGTACCGGCGTCACCTCCTAGAAAACCTTCAGGAATCCCGGCACTATCTCCAGCACCCGGAGTATCACCAAGAATCTTCGCATCCTGCTCCTCGATGAGCTGCCACCAACGTTCGTCCGTGAGATAGTCGGCGTCGGCATTAGCGAAGAAGCCAGCCATTTGTTGAGCGCGATCGTTGTCTTGGACAACCATGATCCGAGACCAAAGACCATTCTTGCCTTGAGGGCTGGTTCGGCGGAAAGCCTGAAATAGTTTGTACAGCGGGCTCTGATTTCCACTGAAACCCTTTCGTTGTGCCGTGTTTGGCCGCAAAGGTCCCTCGCCACGAACAACGCGGACCATTTCGTCCCAGGCAGGATCATCCCGCTCAAAACGATTCTTCGTGTAACTCACCTGGCAATGGTCAAGGTGGATTTCGCCGATGAAGCGCCCCCGACTTCTCGGATCGTCGATTGGATACTCGACATCCTGATTTTCCCCGTCGCTCCAAATGAAGAGATCCTTGTTCCCAATTTCAATTTTGCGGCCGTTTCGGATAAAGTCGATACCAAAGTCAGTCTTGTCCAAGTACCTTTGGATGCCGACCCAGCCTTTCACTCTTCGCGGTGTCTCCACGATGGAGCATTGAGGACTTCCTGTTGGGCATTGCGCCTGATCGCGAGCCAGCGTTCGCATGCAATGCTCGCAATAACGTCGAGGAGCGAGAGCAACGTCGAATTGCTCCACCGCGCGAACAACGGTGCCGTCAGGCAGTTCGACGGACCTACTTGCATCCCATACACAGGGCCGAAGCGGCATCACTCTCGCGCCACCCAACGTGAGCCGGATCGCACCAGCTTCCGAATTAGACAAAAGCGACGAGTATGTTTTGGCGAGATGCTTTTTGATGGTCGTGCGATTGTTCGACCGCGCTAGATAGGCGCGCTGCTCGGGCTTGAGCCGTGTGACCACAATTTCTGTTCCATGATCCTCATGGTTCGACTTGGGGCGCGTCTGACGGGGCACCTTGTAGTTTCCTGATGAACGAAGCTCCTCCAAGTCAATCCTAACGCCGACCTGCTCTGGATCGCCCCGACGGCTTGTCCAAACCTCCGTTACGATTCCGAGACGCGCGGTGGCGATGTTGAAACCCATGCCGAACAGGCCCAGCTTTGAAAGCGGATCATTGCCGGACCAACCGGCTCGAAGCGCGTTCTCTAAAGTCTCCAGGGACATGCCGGGCCCATTATCCTTGACGGACACACGCGCGTTCTCCGCGTCAGTGGTCGGTATGCTGACCGCGATTTCCGGCTGACTAATCGGAGTTCCAACTCTCACGGCATCAATGAAACCATCGATCGAGTTGTCGATGAGTTCCGCTAGGCATCGCCACTGTTCGAGATTAATCTCGCCAAGCATCTGCAACACGCGCGGCGCCGGCGTAAGATCGAGTTCCTGAGTCATTTTCCTACCTTTGCCCTGCCGCGAGGTCGGGTCTGGTATCCGCCCCACGCAATACTTTTGATGCCTGGAGTCTAGCGACTAGCTGATCTAGCTGCTCGGTTTTGGTCTCACACTCCCAAACTTCGATAACGGTCCAGCCTAGCTCCTCCAGCGCGGACCGCGTCTTTTGGTCTCGCAATCTGTTGCCCTCAAGCTTTGGCCGCCAAAAATCGAGCTTCGACTTCGGCATTCTTGCTAGCTTACAGTTGGGGTCTGGATGCTGGTGCCAGAAACACCCGTGCACGAAAACGACTATCCGCCGACTCCTAAACACAATATCTGGCTTTCCAGGTAGATCCTTAGCATGCAGACGATAGCGTAATCCTGCCGCATGCAGCGCATGCCGCACACGCAGCTCAGGCTTTGTATCACGCCCCCGTATAAGGGACATTTGCGCGCTTCTGGCTATATCCCTCTCATTCGTCGTCGGCACCGCCAGCCTCATCCGGTTCAGGACCCACGACGTTCTCGCCCACTGGCGGGACAACAGGATCGGTGGAAGTTGGATCATCCTGACGAAAGCCCGCTAACATCTCCTCCAGAAGCGCGGCGTGATCCAGTCGAGCCGGAACTTTCTCTAGTGTCGCGGCAACCCGCTGGGCAATCTCGTCTGGCGTCAGAGAGTTTGCCAGACGCTCATCCAATGCCCAAAGCCGCCCTGGATGCACCACATCCCAAGGAGAGCGTTTGTTGGCACGCGTGCTTGCGGCGTCGCCGTGCTTGCTCATACCCCAGCAAGCCTTGGTCTCCGAGTTCCAAATCGGCCAAAATGTTCGAATAAGATGCTTTTCAGCGACGAGTTGAGCATTTGTAGCGCACACAAGGCGGCGGCATACAAAGTCCGCCAATTTTATCGGCGAGAGGTGCGGTGGAAGCTTGTCAGCATAGGCTTCCGCAGTGCCGATCGTCCCAGCGTGCTCCAAGAGACGCGCGGTGAGCTTCGCGCCTTGCTCCCGGGTGGTACTGGCATCATCTTTCGCTGGATCGGCCTTGCCAACATAGATCGGCGTCTCAGTTCCGGAAATACCGGTATAGAGTGGATGATCGCCACGATAATAGATTGCGTAGACGCCTGAACCATACGCGGGCCGGATGTCTGTCAGCGGGAGCAGTGGCTGTGCGATGAGCGCGATAGAGACCATTCGTCCGACTGCCTTTGGGTCGGCGGGATCAAATGTTGCACGAGGCATACGGATTGGATCAGTGGACGAGCGCGCCGCCTCCACCGCCTCGGCGTGCGTTGCTAAGCCCTCCCGAATTCGTCGAACGACTCCCTGGGGAGGATTGTCACCGGCTGCGGCGAGGACCGCCGCGAGCGCGTCCTCAAGTGCCTTAATCGCGGCGCGATCTGGTGCCAAAGCCATCCACTAAACCCCTTCGAACGCCGAAACGAGGTCTAATAGTCACGACTCGCACGCCGGCTTAAATACTATACAAAGACTACGCGGCGCGACGCGCGGAGGCTAGGCTTACCCCCGTTTCTTTTCCACCAAGTTGTGCCGCGAGCCAAGCGCCTGCCGCAGCTCCCAGGGGAGCCGGAACCGCGTTGCCTAACTGACGCATACTCTCGGTCCACGACCGCGGGAACTCGTAGTCATCCGGAAGCCCTACCAGGCGAGCGGCTTCTCGTGTCGTGAAATAGCGAACCGATCCATCATCGCGAACCATCATATTCTCCCCCCCTGGAACACCATGGTCGCCAGCCTTCAGAGCCTTCGCGGGAAGATCGAGGGGGCTTCCCGTATGTCCGGGATATACTCGCGCGCCACTTTGAAGGACGTGGTTCAGCTTCCCGTTCGGCTCACCCAAGCCTTTTAATACATCACGAACCGTGATCCACGGAGCCTCGACCGGCTCAACATAATCGCTCTTCAATCTTTCAACGCGGGTACGATCCTGCTGGAGATGTGGCACCCGGCCTCTCTCCTTCAAACCATGCCGCTCCCAATATTCGCCCGTAACGTATTGTTCCCAGAGGAGCCGATCGCGACTATGGGTGGGCGTCATCAGCGTCGGCTGAATGTCTAGATCGCTCCTAATACCAAAAATCAGAACGCGATGCCTGATCTGCGCGGCCCCATAATCAGCCGCGTTCACCATCTGCCAAACCACGTTGTATTCCGCGCGCACCTTTGATGTCGTCAACCGCGAACGATGCACCTCGTGAGACTCGCCTGAGTTGCGAAGCAATCCAGGCCTTTCAAGATGGGCAACGATCCAGTCCAGATAGGGGCGAAAACGAGGGCCAGCGAGATTTCTAACGTTCTCGAACAGAAATGAACGAGGCCTCGCCTCGCGCACAGCGCGAATGGCCTCTGGCCACATGTCTCGATGGTCATTTTGACCTTGCTTCTTGCCACCTATTCCAAATGGCTGGCATGGCGGCCCGCCCGACACCAAATCAAGCGAAGTAAGCTTTTTCCAATCGATTTCCCGCACATCCTGAAGGCCCATGGGCCATTCACGAACGTGCTCAACACCCTTTTCCTTGTTGTGCAGGACCGTAGCGACAGCATCACGGTCGAATTCCGCCATATGCTGATGACGGAATCCGGCTCGCGACATTCCGAGCGCCAGCCCACCACAGCCAGCGAAGAGTTCAGCGCTTTGCATCTTCGCCCCTCGTTAGATCCAGCGGCAACATCGGGCCACCGGCGGATTCTTCCAAAAATCTCTCAACCGCCCGCCGGACCAACCAAGCAACCTTCACGCCGTGCACTTTCGCGAGACGATCAAGCTCTGCCTTCTGCGCCCGAGTCAGCGTCGTCGTCACACGCTCAGCGTCCTGACCATCCTTGCCCACATCCGGCCTCCGCAGCATTCCGCGGCAATCCGCAGCAAAATCACTCTGAGGGAGAATCGTTAATTTTTCAATCATGAAGTTGTGCATCCCCAACATCATCGCGCCTTCAAGCTGCAATCGCTCGAGATATCATCGGATATAATGCAGATTTAGGAACAAATAAAGAACAAATACGCTGAGACTGGGCGATTCCCACAGATGCCATCAATCGAATCGCAGATGGCCACATCTCAAAAATAGGAAGGCACGACTGACTTCCCTAGCAAAAATTGCGAAAGTCCGCTGCAGATGAACCAATACCTAAGTCCGTTGTTGTATTCGATTCTTTCTGTCGCGCAAAACCCGGAAGCCAAGCCCATGGATCGAGCGGTCGCACGCCGAGCGACGGTGTGATAGCTAATGCGCCAAGAGTGAGCGCAACATACTTCAGCCGGACGATCGACAGGAGCCGAATCCAGAGACGGGGGCTCTCCGGCTCCGTGCTGGATGCCTTGATGTGGCCGTTCCTGAGGTATGGCACCCAGAAATCCGTGCAGAACCCCGGCTTCAGAAAGTAACCATGCCCTGCCCCGTTGTGCCACCGATCCTTCACAAGCGGGCGAAGGAAACCATAAGTCCCAGCCGATCCATAACCCCAGGTCACGCTTTCCGCCATAGCGGGCCAGATATGGCGCGTGCCGACTTCGTTCACGATCGGCGGCTCGAAGCGCTGATAGAATTGCTCGAAAGGAAAACCGAATACCTGGTCGAGAGTTCAAACCGAACTGGACGATACTCCAGGAAAGTCGACTTCTTTATCTACTCGCAGGTCGGTCCGAATGCACCGCAATTCGCCTTGGAAGCTAAGCCCCTGAGATCGATTACGGATATCGAGGGGCGATATCTTGCAGAAGAGGGGATCGGTTGCTTTTTTACCACTGACTCGGTCTATACAACCCAACCTGTCGCGGGCATGATCGCCTACACGACAAATGAAGGTTCCGTATCCCACCGCCTCGACATCAAATCTGCGATCGAAGAGCTGAAGCCGAAGCCACAGGTCGATAGTTTTGAGATCCGGCCCAAGCCAATCCACCTATTGCTATCACACCACGACCGCGTCGCGTTGAGCCTTTCATCTATTGCAATCGTGCATTTCGAGATGATGTTTCCCATTGAAATAACTGACCAGCCGACGGGAGCATGATCTTGGGGTTGGGATCGTGATCACCACCGATTGGCTCGATGTCGCTTAGCGACCCTATCGCAGAAGCGGTGTGTTGAAATCACCCGCTCTGAGGTTGGCTGGATCCGTCAGCATCCGGAGCTCTTGAAGAATGTTCGGCCGATCGAAGGGCTAATCACACCGGAGGAGATCGAGTTTGCTGCACGCGACTGGCATGGCGTCTGCGATGCGTTTCGGCAGTTCATCAGGGATAGCCGATCTGTCCGGTGAAACGGGGAGCAAACCTGTCACGCAGTTCTCCGGTCGCAGAGGCGATCGACTACATGCTCAAGCGTTGGGATGGCTTCACGTCATTCCTGGAGGATGGCAGAATTTGCCTGACGAACAATGCCGCCGAGCGAGCGCTCAGGGGCTTCGCACTAGGCAGAAAATCGTGGCTCTTCGCCGGATCAGACCGCGGTGCAGATCGTGCAGCCTTGCTGGCAGCGTACTGGACACGGCACTGAAGAACAGTGCAGCGGGTAGTGCGGTCCGAAAGGATTTTCAGTTCTTGCGATTTCGATCGGGCAAAAAGGCCTTGATGTCGATCTGAAAGAACCGAAGCCAATTCGTCAGTGCTTTTCGGATCTCATATTCATCCCGCTGAACTATAATCGCTTCGTAAAGGTCTCCGTCACGCGCCAGCTGTCGAACGGACGCTGCCACAATGGATGAAACATTCGAGCCTCCCGTAACTTTCCGGTTCAAAAATTCTCTTACGATTTCGTGCTCCGAGACATTGGTCCTTGCCGAGGTCCTTTCAATGCTTGCTATCAACAGACCAAGAAGAATATCGCTGGCATTGATAAGCATGGCCTGCCGCAACGAACCCACATCCCTGGCATCAGTCTTTTCCTTCGATTTCAAATATGCATTGAGCGCACGTTCCCAGCTTTTCCGCTCGCCAGGTGAGGACTGCGCTGTCGGGTTCGTGGGCAAAGTCGGTGCCGCACTCGGGATGAGGTGACGCTGCTCCTTGTATAAGTACCTATAGACGTGGCGAAGCGAGGAAGGCGCAAGCTTCTTAGGGGTGATCGACTGAAGCCAGTAGATCGCAAAGTCGGGATCTTCAGCTGACCCGAGCAGGCAAAGGTCATTGAACTGCATAACGGAAAGCTTCGACCTTTTGGCCAGATGACGAGGCTCGATCCCTTCGAGCATTTCCTTAAACTGGATAACTTCGCGGCGTAATTCGCCGGGCTCCGGCAACAAACGGGCAATCCAGAACGAGTAATAGCTCGCAAGCCAGCGATTGTCGCCGCCGCTTTCCGCCAACTCGAAGTAGACGCGCCGTGCATGATCGATGAGCTCGCCGGCATCCACATCAGAAATAGCAGCGACCCTCAAGCCTTGCTGCAATATCTGGTGAGACGCGCTTGGCGGCGCATGCATCGCCGAGTACGCAATCTTGCTGATTGCCGATTGGTAGTTGAGCCTTGCCAAATCGACCATCGCCTCAGCGAAAATTGCTGAATAGCTATTCGACTTGAAGAACGACTTTGCCTTCATCAAGCGTTCGATCGAATCCACGCGCCCACTATAGAACGCATTGAAGACAAAATTCACACTCTCTGGTTCAGCATCATCAACAAACGCGTCGGTAAAGTCACTCAATCGCCAACGGCGCTGAAGCTTATGCTTCAACCAGGAACGCGACCGCGGCGTGAAATCATCTTGATATTTGAGCAGTTCATTCCCGTCATCAGCAGACCATATCTCCTCCAAGACCGGGCGATCCGAGTTCAATGAGAGGGCATAATAAAGTGCCTCCTTCCGAGCTGCCTGGTCTCCGCCTCTAAATTTTCCAAGGTAAAAATCGAGGGCACGACGCCGGATTCTGTTGAGCTGCTCCTTTTCCCCACTTGCAAAGCCGAGCCTAAGCAAAAGGCTTCTGATATCTTGTCGGATATACAGACCATCTTCACCTGACTCGAAGAAAATAATCTGCTTTTCGAGTTCGTTGAATATGTCGGAGACCTGCCGGTCACCGTGTCGCGAGAACTCAGGGAATATGCCGCTTTCGGCCAAGAGTTCCTGGGTGATACGGCGAAGTGGAAGCGCGGCCTGGGCGATGTCGCGATGGCGGAACTTTGGAAGCTTGTCGATGATACGCTCAATGACATACCGCTGAAACAGTACATTATTGAATGGCCCCCGCTTGAGATCACTGAAGGAGAGGCTCCTCTCGCGCTTCACCGCTTCGACGAGCAAAGTCAGCAGAAGGGGGTTTCGCTCTGGCAAAGTGCGCAAGACAAACAGTTCCGCTGCAGGCGGAAGATTGCTTTCCTCGCAATACTGGCGGACCTCGTCATCTGTTAAAGGATGTAGATGAATGGTCTCGAGCGGCACATTGAATGCGAATGTGGATAGCCGCGTTGCGAGTACCACCGAACAAGGTTCAAATTCCTGAACGAGAGCTTCGATCAGGTCCATCAAAGGCAAGGGGTCATTGAAAGCGTTTACGAAGATTTCGACAGAATCGAAGAAGAAATGTACCCGCTTCCCCATGTTTGCAGCGCCCGCCATGGGCCGCTGAAGAAGCCTGATGAGCGCATCACGGTCAACAATCTGGCTTACATCTCTTTCAAGATTGTGAAGCTGTCGATCCAGCAGAAAGCCCCCATCATAGAGCGCATACAGCAGCTCACGACCGACGAATGAAAGGAGGTTCTGGTCGTTGACCGGCCTCTCGAAGTCCACCTCTACAACGATACTGGCGTCGTCATGATAGAGGCGCTGCAGCGCCTTCTTAACCAGAGTCGTCTTACCGGCACCGGCAGCTCCATGGATTTGAAGCACGCGTGGATACTCATCGCGGACAAGAAACTGGCGAGCGGCAGCAAGCTCACCTTCCCGCCCCACAAAAATCCGCTCTTTGGTGGCCTCATAAGATCTTGCCCGGCGTTGCGTACGGGCGATCGATTTCAGCTTGCTCGCTGACGGGAAGTTTTCCGAGCCAAGGATATGCGCTACCCTGATTGAAAACTCGGCTCCAAACTCGGCGACATCTTCGGCTTGAATGCTGCCGACTTGGCTAACCCTGTTAAACAGGCGCTCGAAATCGTCCCATCCGTCCGCCTCAATTCCCCCCTCCAGGATGCCCAGCCCTTTGCGCCGGATCTGGTCGCTTCGGACGTCGTCCTTGAGGCGGTAGAGAGCCCCATTCGCACGCTCTACGACTTGCGAGTCAGCCTGGATGTGTTTCTCAACGGCGGCAGAGATCGACTGATCACCAAAATCGAGTATCGCGCGGAGACGACTGAACGAAAACAAGCCCGGACGGGCAAGTTGCGACAATATCTCGTCGCGTTTTTCAGCGATCGTCCCGTCCCTCCTCCCAAGTCCTCCCAATCGAGCGAGAATCTCCTTCTGGGCGGCAGTCAGGTCTACAGGTTCAGACGGCATGTGTTAAACCCCGGAAAGCTCGCGAAGAGAGTTGCAAAGATCATGCGCTCTATCTGCATGCGTGACCAGCGTGGTGGTCGAGAAGTCGATGGTAGACACGAGCGTATTTACCGCGCTTTCAAAGACAGGTGCGGCGACATCCAGCTCATGATAGCAGCAAAAGTGCTCGGCCAGTCTGAGGAAATCATCAGGCTTGATCGCGCCGAGGTCCAAACGGTGTGCTTTCACGCCAGCTGGTATCTCTATGGAGCCGGAGAGGGCGATACGGATATGGGTGAATTGCGGCGCTAGTCCGCAAATATGAGAGAAGAGATCCACCGTAAATTCGTCAGATACGTCGAAGCCGTCGAAGAAGATGAATGCGACTTCATGTTGGAGCGAGCATACTTGGTCGACATCGTCGAGGACCTTGCCGATTTCACGCTTGAAATAGGCATGGAAGGACTCGCTGTCCTCATAGTGCCTAACGCGCTCCTCAGAATTGAAAACACGCCGATTGATCTCCCGAATGACCTTCTTGTTCTTTTCGAGCGTACTAATCTCGATGTGTTCATGCAGTCGGCTCGGACGAAACGTTTTGACGATATGCTTCACAAAGGTTCGACCGGAACGAGAGTTCCCATAAACATAGAGCGGATCCTTGTCGGCCTCCTGGATCATCCCCATGGTCTTGGCGATAATGCCGTCACGATTGAGGATCGGCTTTCCATCCCAGCTTGTTCGCGGACACATCGTTTCCGGCCTGGTGGTCATGATTTCAGTGTCGATTTCCGGAAACCTCAGCTCGACATGTTCCAAAATAGCAGCCATCTCCACCGCGATGTTATCGTCGCCTTGAGTCTGTACATGAAGCGCGAGCGGCGTCATCGAATGACTGACGAAACACAGACCGCCGGACGAGCCTTCCTCAGTAGCAGCAGAATGATAAAAACGGTCCCCGACCTTCTTGGTGACGGACCCACCGCTTACCACGAAGCGTGATTTGTTCGGCTTCGCATCTCTCAAAACAACGTTATCACGCTTCACCTGCGGGAAATGCAACAGTGCAAACGGGCGCTCGTAGTCCATGAGCCTCCGTTTTGAGCGAATGCCAGCCCCGCATTCGGCTGGCCGATTCATCGTACCGATGGTAACCATACTTCTTCGGCAAGCGTATGATTGCGTAGTCGAGCGTAGGATCGAACGCGACGATCTTCTCGTGTCCGAGGCTGATTTTGTCCTGCCGTCCCGGACCACCAGTCGCAACGTAAAATTCGATAAAGACTTGATCGTCGTCTTCGTCCAATACCTCGAGCAGCCTCGCGACCACGTGGTGCGCGGTCATAATGAGGTCTGGACCAATCAGGAATGCGGAACCTGTCACACCTGACTTGCACAATCGGCAAGATCGGCCGGTCACCTCGACGATCTGGCTGAGCGAGCTGACGTCCAGCATCGTTCCGAATTTCTGGGGTACGCTGGCTTCATTCACGGGAGGCGTGTCTTTGGGCATGAACGTTGAAGGACCATCAATAAAATGCGGGGTTTATTCGGCGCAACGGGAAGTCGGCCGCCACAACATCAGCTCGACGGCATTTTAGACATTAAAGGTTGCATTCCCCAACTCCCCACTGCACCGAGTTTGGTACGTTCTGATTTGTTTCGCAACGATTAATTGTGCGGAGATGCCCTGTGTGAAACACATTAACCCCTGAACAATTATCACATCGCTGAGTAAATATACGCCGTTCGCGCCTTTCGACAGCGCAAAATCTCCCTTAAATTCGGAGAATCCCGCTGGAAATACGCCGCCTGAGGTCCAATAGTTGGTGATTTTGTTCACGGACCTCGCACGATTGAAGATGAGCGGTTTTTGGCGACTGTCATGCGGACGCGACGCCATGCAGCGAATTTCATCCTTTGACTGCATGCAGAAATTGCGCAAGATATACTCGGCGAGGTTGGGGGAACCGTACGAGTGGAAAAGCCACTTTTCATATCGATTGCCGTGCACAAGGCGAAAGGCCTCCAAACACTGCCAGGTGTTCTTGAGTCGAGCGAGCAAATTTGCGCCTGGGCGGCCAAGGACTATGACGTCATCAAGATCAACGACGCGGAAAAACCCGTCACGGTCAAACGCATTCGTGAAGCTCTCACCCCGGAAGACGACGACGGGAACACCGATCCGGCAAAACTCCTCGATCGGCCAAGGATCATCGTCTATTTCGCCGGCCACGGCTTCGCGGTCTGGCCCGATCAATACTGGATTTTGTCACGTGGGCCGGATCAACCGAACGAGCGTATTAGCGCGAACCTGTTCCGCGACATGTTGGCGAGTTACGGGCCTGCGCAAATTGCCTTCATCAGCGACGCATGCCGCTCCTCCAAAGCCCTGACCGGGCTTGGCGCTCCAGTGCTTGATTACTACCCGGGCACACCCGTCAATCCGCAGAAGGACATCTTTTATTCGTGCCAGCCCGGCGAAAGCTCCTTCGCTGTCCCAGCCGAGGATGGTCGGCCAGCCTATCTAGTGTTTTCGTCAGTGCTGCTCAAAGGCCTTTCGGAGCCCGACGGCACCAACCTCGACAAGGTCTTGCTCCTTTTGAACAAACAGGCGGTGACGAGCCAAAGTCTTTCGACATATCTTGAAGAAAATGTTCCAGAGGTCGCCCTCGAGGTCGAACGCGTTCAGATCACCCAATGCGACCCTGGTTTTCGGCCACTTGACCACATCTACGTGGATTTTTCTCCCGCCGAGGCGGAGGTAACGGCTGGCAAGGACGGAACCGGTCTGTGGAAAATACAGCCCGACGCAGTGCGTCCAATGCAAGAGGCTGGCGGGCATGCTAGCGAAGCGAATATCGACGCCATGGTGTCCTACATCAAGGCTCAGTATCGTCGACAGAACGAGCAGAAGAATGCCGTCAAGCAACCTGAACGCTTCAACCTGTCCCGATCAGAATGGCGGGCACCTTTTGTCCGCGAAATCGGCGAGGAACTTAGCCAGGCGAGACGAGGCCCGTCGGTGGCCATTAAGGGCGCGCCCGATCTAGCGGTCCTTGTCGCCGGGCGAAAGCGTGGAACCTTCGAACGTCCCTCCCTGACCGACCTACCGGGCGGCGAGACCAAGACCTACTCGTACGAACGCCGTTTGCACGGTCTGGGCGAGACGCTGTGCGCAACTTACGGTGGGAATGCACTCAGCCTCATTCCGATGTTCGATCGTATGCACACGATCGGCGCCGTGAACGACAACGCGAGCGAGAAGGGTCTCGAGTTCCTTAGTTGGTACCCACTTTATGGCGATAGATCCGATGGAAACGAACTCCATTCTGCAGAAGCCCTCAAGGGGCTCTCGCGAGGCTTCCTGCGCCCGAGCGATGCCCAGAAGATTGCCAACCAGCTGCGATACCGCAAGCACCTCGATCCCATGCTGGGTATCGTAGCTGCCTATCTTTACAGCGCCTCGGGCGACCTCGCCAACATCCGTAGAATGGCCTACTACTACTGTGACCACTACCAACCAATTCCGTTTGACATCGCTCTTCTCGGTGAGCTTCCGATCCTTGAAGGCAAAAGCGGTTACGAGACTGTCGTGCCTGCGGTCGCTGGTTCCGAGCGCTACGATACAGGCGAGCCGATTTTCAGCTACGAGGCAACGGATGAGATCCACGGCGAAATCGCTGGGCTAGCGCCCATTTTGCGTGTCGGCTGGCCTTATCTTCGCAAGAGCGCCCTGCCCTTCCATGAGGTTTGTTGGAGATTCATCGACGACCTCGCGCCATCTCCAATTACGACATTTATCGGTATCGATGCAATTGACGCGATCAGCACAGCTTTTCGGGAGGAAGCACGATGAGATTGGTATTCATCCACGGCATCAACAATGAAACCAACACGGTCAAGGAGATTGAAGACCGGTGGACGGGTGCACTTGAAAAGGGATGGGCGGCTCTTGGAGAGAAGCCGACCAAGCCGTTTACGGTAGATACGGCTTACTATGCCGACATTCTCGCCGAAGCGAGCGGAGACACGAAAAAGGCCGTTGAGATGGGAGGCCCTGGCGATCCAGGTACGGGTCTTGCGATCGAGTTCCTGAGGGCATACGCGGATGAGGCCGGGGTCACCGAGGCCGAACTCACCAGTGCAGCTGTTGCCGAAGGGGTCCCGATGGGAGCGATCGAGCAAGGCGTGCCGCACGAAGGGTGGGTCATTGCCTTTGCCAAGGTCCTGGAACGCGTTTTGCCGACGAAGGGAAAGTATGTCGCCAAGCTGTTTCTCCGGCAGGCCTCAGTCTATATCGGCGACCCCGTGCTTGCGGCTCGCATTGCCGCAAAAGTCATCAAACAGATCTTCGAGACAAAGCCCGATCCGACAATCGTCATCGGTCATTCCCTCGGATCCGTTGTCGGATATCGCATCCTCGCGGATACGAAATTTGCAGACCGATCCGCACCTCTTTTCGTAACCGTCGGCTCGCCACTGAGCGTAGACATGTTCAAGCCGATTTTGCCAGCACGTGGTTCGATGCCTACGCCGCCAATCAAGCGTTGGATCAACGGCCGGAACAAAGAAGATTTCGTCACCTTAGGAAAGGCGATCACAAAGAAGTCCATCGGGTTCGACGGTGTCGTCGACATCACAGACGTGATCGACAATCCTGACAACCGACACGATATCGGTGCCTATCTGGAAAGCGAAAAGATCGCCAAGGCCGTACTGGATACGATCAACAGCAAAGGCTGAAGGGAGGGCGTAGTAGCGGAGAGCGCAAAATTGGAATGAGCTCGCCTGCCAAAGCCACGCATCCCACGGAAACTGTGGAGATCGCAGCATGATTGGTGCCTCAACAGAGCAACGGAAAAAGGCTCATGCGTCGGAGCCCTTCGCGATACTCAATCAAACTGAGCCAGGAGCATACCGAGCCTTTGTGGGCCAAAAGCACCCGGCCGGCCGGACCGGGATCGTCGCCGGCGGCACATTTCAGGGCCTGGCGGGAGCGCCAGCAGCCGGCCCAGGCGGGCGCGGTACGGACAAGATCGTCCAGCGATTTCAAGGCGATGCCGGCGGTGAAGGCGGCGGCGAGTTCGTCCGGCTCGCGACCACGCGGCAAGGCCCAGCCAAGCATCCCGGTGGAGTGCACGACGGAGGAGGCAGGTGGGATGACGGGCGATTCCATGGCAGCCAACATACAGCACGCGAGCGGTTTATGCCATCATTATGACAATAACAGCACAGCCTGTCTCTCCTATATAATGATGGATAAGCTTGCCTTATCAAATATATATAAGGCTATGCTCCAACCCGTTTATGATTCAAAATGCGAAAAACAACGGCAAAGCGAACTCTCTTCTTGACTAGACTCTAAATATTGCGTTCGGCGACTTCTATAGGCTCGACATATGCGTTGAACACTGGACCTGTTACTTTGATTTCTCCCAACCTAACACGCCCAGTTCGAGTCCTGCCCTCAGATTCCCTATGTCTTTGTTTTATAATAATAAAATTTATTTTAGAATGACATAAAGTTCCTTTAAATTCAGAACTCCATGGCCCTCAGTGGATCACTATGGAAATAGTTGGAGCGGGTAGCGGGAATCGAACCCGCGCGTTCAGCTTGGGAAGCTGACAGGCTACCATTACATCATACCCGCAGGGCAGCGCCGATGGCGCATCCATCCAACAGTTCGCGAAGCGTGTCAAGCGAAGGATGGGAGTGTTTCGGAAGCGCCCTTTTGGCGGCAGGATTTGCTGACAGGTTTCTCGGCGTCTCGATCAGATTCCCGGGCTACGGGCAGCTTTTTCTAGCGAAACGCGCAATACCAAGCACAGTCTCGCTTCACAGTTGATTCCGGGAGCGCTCATGACTGAACATTCTAAGCAGTATCTTGCATAGCGAAAATCGACCACGATCCGTTTCAGTTCCTTGTGCCCCTCCCTCCGGCTGGCGCAATCTCCACAACTCGAATGGCGTTAATCCTCTGCGCATTTTGCATCAACTGCAAACGTCGCGCCAGAATCCTTGCTCTGCGGAAAGCGCCGCTGACCGATCTACTGTTCTTTACCGACCTTAGCGCGAATTAGATCTGCGTTAGAGCGCTGCGGGCACTACACCGCCACCTATCATGGAGCCGTTTTCCAAGTTCTCAGAAAAATAGCGCGTGAAGCCAGCATCTGCCATCGCCTGATGCACACTCTTGATGTCGTAGGCAATGCGACGTGTGGAGAACCGCTCACCGTCCCAAATCGCAAAGGCAGCGGCCGGATTGCCGTCTCGCGGTTGCCCTACCGAACCCGGGTTGCAATACTTCTTCCCCTCCCCTTCCCAAGTTAGTTGCACATGGGTATGGCCCGAAGCGAAAACAGATCCGTCCAACGGCAAAAAATACTGACTGCTAGGCACGAGATATTCATCCAACGGATCATTCCAACCTCCATGTACCACGCTGATCTCATGCCACCGCGCTTGTGATTGCTGAGCTGCTAACCAATTAAAATTATCCTCGCGGATAACTTGCCGCTGATGATCAAGGCAGCGATTAGCGCTGTTCGACCGGGGGCACGGCACGTTCCGCGTGAGGTAGAAGTCATGGTTGCCAAGTAGTACTGGGATATTGCGTACGCGCAAAGCGTCACAGCATTCGTTAATCTGGCAGTAATATCCAGCGACATCGCCAAGACACATGATATCGCTGACATCCAACATATCGAGCGTTCGCAGCACGGACGATAGCGCTGAATAATTTCCGTGGATGTCAGATATCAGTCCGATCATAACTGATCCAGTCCTCGATATAACGATTTGCTGATCCTTGCCGAAGCGTTGGCTGTTCTATCAACGCATCATTTAAATAGTAGTCGACGCACATGGCCGCCTCGTTATAGCCAAAGGCGGTCCTGATCGACGTTGATGACGATATTCTGGGATTAATTTCAAGTAGCTTCCAGCCTTCCCGCGCCTTGCGGAATTGCAAATTTGTCGGTCCAACCGGCCTGAATATCGCAAATAGCCGTTCCACGACATCATCCAGCGTGGGATCGTTGACGACCCACGCCTTGTCCGTCGCGCCTTGTGCTGACAATCGCCGCCGCATGGAAATCCGTGCCAGCAGCGCACCGGTGCCATCACCAAATGCACCTACCGTATACTCCTCCATATCGTCGCCGACGAAGGGCTGAGCTATCAGTACAGTGCCAAGGCGTTCTGCGTGGGGGGCAAAATCCGCAGGGTCCGCCACCTTAACGATGCCTTTGGAAGCGTAACCTTTGCGCGGCTTGAGAATGAAGGGCAGGCCGAATTCACTCACCAGAGCGCCATAACTGCCCATCGTCAGACATTCGATGCGAGACATCTCACCATGTGCCGCCAGCGCGTCGTGCAGAACCAACTTGTCCTTGCAGACATCCACGAGAGCACGATTGTTCAGCGCGAGTTTGGTGCTTGTAAAATCGTCGCGGTGATCGGAGAGGAAATGGGCATCCTGCTCGATTCCTGGAATGACAAGGTCGACCGAGTGTTCATCGATCGTGTCCTTTAGCCAAGACGAATAATCGGCCGATGCGGTTAGGGGCGCTGGCTCGAAATGGTCCGCCCAAACTTGCCCCACGGCATCGGGGTAGATATCCGCTGCCACCAGTTTCAGGCCAGGCCGCCCCGCACGTAGTGCACGCAGAATGCCATAACCTATAATGGCACCAACGCCTGTCACCATGACGGTGGTCATGACTCGCTCTCCTGTTTGAGGCGAAATAGCCGCATGCCATTGATCAAGGACGTTTCAGGTACATAGGTAATAGCTTCGATAAGACGCCGATCCATTTCCACTTCGACATCACCGAGATCAGGCTTGCTACAATCGAAACCAATTGTGCCGGTGGTGCCGAAGACATCATAGGCAAGGGCAGCGACTTTTGACAGCCTATGAGCATCAGGATGAGCTACATTGAACAGACCGGTCACGCCGCGCAGAATCACGCGCCGACATATCTCAGCGAAATCAGGAATGAATATATAGTTCCGCCAGGGGTCGCTCCGGCCGAAGATGACTATATCCTGACCGGCCGCAGCCCGGTCCAGGATATGATAGAACATACGCTGGTGTACACGCGCAGCTCCCACCGCATCGTAAAGCTGCGTGGGACGCAAAATCGTGAGCGCCAAATCGTGCTCGGCACAAAAAAGCGTGCAAAGCTCCTCACCCTGCCGCTTGGTCAGAGAATAAGCATTATAGAAACTGCTTCCTACGCAATAGCCCGCAAAAGCAGAAGAAATCTGGACAATGTGCTTGGCTTCGACCTGCTTGGCTAGAACACAAGCCTGCAACGCACCCAAAGCGTTCACACGCGCGGCTTCAAGCATGTCAGATGGTTGCTGCGATCCGAAATAGGCCGCGACATTTACAACAACATCATAGGAGGCCTGTAACTCCTCCCACGGTGTATCACGCCCGAGGTCGAGCTGGATATCCGCATTTCGACGCCCCGCGAAAGTCACCACCGCGTCTGAATTGAGCGCTTGGCCCAAGGCCAGCCCTACAGTTGATGTGCTCCCGATAATCAGGACCCGTTTCACGGGGCTCGGGCCTTCATAAGCAGACCGGCGCAAAGCTCAGGATAATCGACACCGACTTCGCACATGGCACGCGTAATTGCCTCGTCAAGATCGAGCGACAATAATTGGTTCGTGGTCAGAGGCTTGAGGAAAATACCTTCAGTTCCTTCGACAATATACCCTGCTTTCTCCATCTCTTCGCGTAACGTTTCAAGCGAGTAGACGCGGCGATGTCCCAAGGCGAGGTCAGCTTTGGTAAGGGCAAAATAGTCCGATAACAAGTTTGCCGCTCGCCCAAAGCGGCGGTGCAGCGTTTCCCCGTTCGGCACGGCGACGAAACATCGTCCGCCCGGCTTCAGAAACTGCCGGAATCGCCTCAAGATTCCCCCCGGGTCTTCCACATGCTCAAGCACAAATCCCATAACAATAAGATCATACTGCTTGCCTGGGTTGAAATTTTCGAAATAAGCTTCATGTATTGTCGCCTTGCAATCAGGAAATCGATCACGAAACCGCTCAATTACTGCCGGTGATCCATCAACAACATCATGAGCAGAAAAGAATTCTGAAAATTTATATGAAGAATATCCATGACCAACACCAAGCTCCAAAAGAGATTGATTTTTCTCAGACTCTCTTAATATCCGCTCAGGATACCAATTTAAAATGATACTGTTGTCAAACTCATATGCGAATGAAGCATCATAAGCGGATTTGTATTGATCCAAATTATCACTCATCTTCACCACCTTGATGAAAGTTACGAACAATGTAGAGCGGACGGCGTTTTACCTCTTGGAATAATTTGCTGATATAAAGCCCAATAACACCAAGGATGAGGATGATTGACCCGCCGAGAAACCAGATTGATGCCGCGAGAGATGTAAAGCCGGTTTGAATGCTATCCGGATGGATAATGCGCTGAAGGATCACATATCCACCATAAACGATCGAGCCGCTCCAAACCAGAAGCCCGAACAAGAACACCCATATCAGTGGCGCGATGCTGAAGGACGAGAATGAGTCGGCGACCTGCAACAGCTTTCGGGGCAGACTGTAGCTAGAATGATTGCGCGGGCGTTGTGATTTGTTGAGGGCAAGGGGCTTCTGCACGAAGCCCGTCCAAGCGAATGTACCCGCCAAAAAGAGTACGCGGTCCTCAACGCGAAGCAGGGCATCAACATAGGCCCGCTTCATCAGCCGGCACGTCATGGGATTGGTTGGTATTCGCACCGACGAGTACCAGTTGATAGCCCGCCAGAAGAAGCCTCCTAGATGCTTGGATGCCCCCCCTCCGGCCCGTTGCGCTTGAGCACCGAAAACCACGTCGGCATCGCTCTCGGCCATTGCAGCAACAAACAGCGCAAGCCATTCCGGCTGCTCTTCGAGATCGCAGTCCATCAGAAATATGAAGTCACCGCACGAATGCTCCAGTCCGGCCATGATCGCTGGATGATGGCCGAAATTGCGCGCTAATTCGACTATCCGAATGCGTGGGTCACTTCGCTGCAGAGTCTTGGCCTGAATCAGGCTGGCATCAGGCGAACCGTCATCAACCAGCAAAATCTCGTAGTCGGCACCCGCGAAAGCCTGCGCCATCGGCGTTATCCGGCGGCAAAACTCCGCAACAAATGCTTCGGATCGATACATGGTGGAAATGATGGAAAGCTTCATGACTTCTCTATTGCCTGAGTCCCAATTACGAGACCAGTGCTAGGTGCGATTGCACGCCAATGCGTTATTGGGTCGCTCCCGCTAGCAACCTTCCTTCAGCAGGCTCTTGAGCGAGCGATCGAGCGTTTGCCTCAAACTCGTCATATCCCTCCAAACAAGCCCAATCCCGGCTCCAAGCATGAGAAGTATCCTCTTCACAAAAATACAGTTTATCTATTCGCCAAGATGGATCAGCGACCACCTGTAGATCGGGCCACGTAACGGGCGACTAAAGCTCGCTCAACGACTATTCAGATGTCATCCCGGCTGCAACTACAGGCTTCCTAATGAAGGCCTTCATATACGGACTGAACCTGGCAGGCAGACATTGGGACAAACGGCCAACACCAAGCACGCGTAGCAGACGCGCCAAGCCCGCAATGGTCGCCTGCCGAGTACGGAATTCAGGGTCGCTGTCCAAACGCAGCAACATTCGCGCCATGACGCCGCGGTCAAAGGTCAAGTCGATACCCAGACGGTGGCATTCGCGCGATAAGGCCGGAACAGTGATGAAATTGAGCGAGTTCCAGAGTCCGTGCGCGTCAACCTCCTGCTCAACCTTTTCAATATGTCGGGCAAAAAGCTGTCGTGTCCGTACAGGTCCGCCAACAATCGGAATTCCGAAATGCGGCTCGTAAGGAATCGCATAGTTGGGGCATAGGACAATTATAGCGCCCTTGGGCGTCAACAGGGCCGTGCTGTTCGCCACCGCCTGCTTCCAATCTTCAAGGTGCTCAAAGACATTCACAGAGAAAATAAGATCGAAAGGCCCTTCTCCATCAGGCAAAGCAAAATTCTCGATCCCCGTGCGGTGAATCTTTAGATTGTCGAAAGCCGCCTCAACCCGTTCCAAAGTGGCCTCAAAGGCGGAGAACCCTTTTCCGAGAGGCTCAAGTCCGGAGAACGACAGATCTGGCCGAAGACCTGCAAGTTTTGCCAGGAGGAAGCCCGTGCCGCAGCCCACCTCGAGGACCCGTGCTCCCGCAGACAGCACATCGAGCGCTCCTCCAATTTCCGACAATCCGAATGCCGCTTCGGCAATGATGCGGGACCGTTCGCTAGGGTCAGTAAAAAGGTCAGCGGGATCAATCTGCGACATCAGTTACTTCCTCGAAGACAAAACGATCCAGAACACGAAAGAGCGGTACGATCAGCGCAACAGCAGAGAGTAAAGCCGCCAAGAGCGGTGAAACACCGAAGCCGTCGACGAGTACTGTCATAAAGGCGATATGCATGACGTAGACAAGAACATACGCCGCAAGGTAGCGCCAAAATGAACGTCTTATCGGCGCACTGCTTTGCCAGGACCATACACGGTTTTGCAGGTATCCCCAGAACATTCCGAGGACATAAGTCACAGTAGCCGCAATGCGGTACTCAACCGTGAGATAGGTAAGAAGGGCAAACAATCCGTACAGGGTGAGATTGACGACGACGCCGGTGACTATGAAACGCATGGCGGTGGAGCGGACTATCGACAAGCTTCCCACCATACAATTTGGGAGCGCATTTTCATCCTACCTAACAAAACAAATCCCCACACGCTCAACGCACCTGCTACTCTTTTTCCGCAAAAAGAGTCGGAAAAATATTTCCGCAGCCGGAAAATAACGAGTATCAGGCAAACAATCCTTCAGGTCCAAGATGGGCCAGCGCATCCAAGACAGATACCCCGGCCTCGTAACTTCCATTCATCTGTCGATAGGCCGGATAGGCGGGATACTCCATCCACTCCACGGCGATGCCCGCTGTGGTAAACTGGCCGACATCCAAATAGACCTGAGCGGAGCGACCGCTCAGGTAGTGTGTTGCGCCGAGTGCCCGACACATCGATACAAGCCTCCCAGTTCTATCGCCTTCCTGAGAAAGATCCGCAGAGTTATGCAGCGACGTTGACACGCCAAGTTCTGCCATGACAGCTTCGACAAAGAAGCGATTAATCCGCGAAAGATTTCGCTCTTCAGAGAGGGCCGTGTACCATTCTTTTAAACGCGGCCCAAGATAAGATGCATAAAGAGGCGCCTTTCCAAGCGTATTCTTCAACACGGAAACGTGCTTTTCAGCCCACCCAATGTCAGAGACAAGAGTCTCATCAATTCTCTGATACAGTCGACCGGCGGTGATTACTGGTAGCGTCAACCATAGCGGCCCTGACGCTGCGACAATGCGATTACGATTACGCCAATCCCCCTTTGTGTACTGAACAGTGTCGTAAAACACAAAATGATCCGCCCGACGGATGAGATCGAAATAGCCCCGCCAAGGTATATAGTTTGACTGAAGGATCACCACCGTCGTCACGAGACAATCCCGTCAATTATACAATGCGAATACGGCAAGCGCATCATATCGGTGCGTATAACGGTGCTGATATGCGCATATTGTGTGCCTAGAAGCGCGCGGTATGCGGGTTCCGTACGGATATTCCTGCCACTGTCCAACGCCTTGAGAAGACGCGCCACCGGATTTTGTCCGGCATGCAGAACGGGTTCAATTCCAACGTAACGCCCGCCAGACGCCAACAGGGACGCGATCCGCTTCAGCAGGTCTGCTGCGATCGCGTCGTCGAGATGGTGAAGAATTCCAATACCGACGACCGCATCCGGCGCTCCTATATCTGCAATCAGCGCCGGATCGGCGAGATCACCATGGATGAACCGAACAGAATCCCCGCCATACTTCAGCTGGGCTGTTTCGATATGGCGCGGGTTCCAGTCAATGCCGGTATAGGCCGCTGCATGGGAGAGATACGGCGCCCAACTTCCCGGACCGCACCCGACCTCCAGAACCTTCTTGCCCTCCAGCCCAGCGAAAAGAAGATCTGCAACGTGCTTGCGGCCTTCCGCGCCGCCCAGAATGTTCTGGATTGCCGCATAAATTGCGGGAACCGTGACGAGGCGATGCAGCCCGCTTGTCCGCTCTGCCATTCCAACCTCTTCGCTATGTTTCCAGAGAACCGGGCACCGTTACCATGAACCCGATTCAGGAATCCAGACGAAAACCAAGGCGAGACCGCCTCATCCCCTTCGCTCACAGGTGATCGGCAAGCAGGTATGCGCGAGCAGCAGCGATCGTCGGCTCGATGTGGGTTTCCATGCCGAAATACACCGGCAAGCGAACAAGACGCCCGGAGATATCGTCGGTCACGGCCAGCGCATCGCTTGCACGACCGTAGCGCAAACCGGCCGGCGCGCTATGCAGCGGTACGTAGTGGAAGGGCGTTGCAACGCCGCGTTCCCGCATAAAGGAAATGAAAGCGTCACGGTCCTCTATGTCCCTCAGCAGCAAATAAAACATATGCCCGTTGCTTTCGCAGTCAGGCGGGCAGTGCGGCAGCCGCACCCGTCCGCGCTCTGCAAGGTCAGCGAAGGCTTCGGCATAGAGCTGGCAAAACATCAGGCGCTGCCTGTTGAGATTTTCGACCTGTTCGAGCTGCGCGGCAAGGAAAGCCGCGATCAACTCGCCGGGCAGAAAGGAGGAGCCGATATCCACCCACGTGTACTTGTCTACCTGACCACGCAGGAAGCGAGAGCGATTGGTGCCCTTCTCGCGAATGATCTCGGCCCGCTCGATCAGGTCGGGCCGGCAGATCGTCAGCGCTCCGCCTTCGCCCGAAATGATGTTTTTCGTTTCATGGAAGCTGAAAGCGGCCATGTCGGCAAGTTGACCGGCCTTGCGACCCTTATAGGTCGAGCCGAGGGCCTGCGCGGCATCCTCCACCAGAGACAGGCCGTGCGCATCGGCCAGGGCACGTAACGCATCCATGTCCGCCGGGACACCCGCGTAGTGAACTGCCGTGATCGATTTCGTGCGCGGGGTAATGGCACGTGCAACAGCTTCCGGATCGATGTTGAGTGTTCTGGGGTCGATATCCACGAAAACAGGTGTCGCCCCGCGAAGGGCAACGGCATTTGCCGTCGAAACGAAGGTGAAGGACGGCATGATTACTTCATCGCCCTCACGCAGATCCAACAGGATCGCCGCCATCTCAAGCGCTGCCGTGCAGGAATGCGTCAGAAGAGCCGCCTGCGCGCCGGTCGCCTCGATCAACAGCCTGCTGGAAAGGCGGGTGTAATAGCCATCCCCCGAAAGCTGACCCCGGGCGATGGCGTCCTGAATATATTCAAGTTCCTTGCCAATCGACGAGGGATGATTGAAGGGATGTTGCATCTTGGCCATGCGTGGCTCCAAGCGTCCTAGCGGAGTGGGTTTCAATTTTCACAATTCAGGGTCGTCATCCCGTCGGGGCCAACGCGAAGAATACGTTTTAGCGAAAGGGTTGCGGCTTTTTCGCAAACCGCGGCATCATCGAGTATCCTCGCCGAGGAGACTTCCGGCCGGTAGTCGGCAAAGCCGTAGGTCAGCGGCAGTTCGCAATGGTCCGCGAGGGGTGGCAGCCCATCCAGCATCGGTCTTCGGGTCGTGGCCGGAATGACGAAAGATGCCGTCCAGCAAAATTCGTGTCCGTCCCAGATCTGACGCACACGGGGATCGACTTGCACCGCTTCAATCGTGGGATCAGCCTCAATCTGATCAACAATCTGGCCGAAGACAGTTCTTGCGAGTAATCCTCGTGTACCTTCTCCGTTCGAAACCTGCGCAATCGCTCCAAGAGATTCCAAGTAAGCATGCACTATTCGCTGTGGCTTTGCTCTCGTGAACACTAGAATAGCCAAAATTGCAGCTAAAAGCGCTGCTACAACGGCAATTGTGCGACGTGAGACAAAACTGCCTTTCGGCGGCCAGTCCGCCACCTGATTCTCAAATCCAATGTAAAATAATACAGCCCAGAGCGCAGGAGACACGAAATAAGCTTCCGCGAGGCCAGGCAATCTCAAAATTACCCCACAAATAAAGCCACTTAACAACATTACAAAAATTGAAATTCTAAATTTCAAAATATATTTATTACATTCTACATCAAATTTATTGAACCTATATATGACAAAAAATCCCAAAATTACCGCGATAAATATCTCCGGAACGCGCCTATACAAATAAAACAGCCCAAACATCTCTCCTCCATCCGAAACGATTCGAGAATAACTCGAAAAATATACGAACAGGAAAGGCATCGCTCCGAAAACAGCTGCCATTACAAAGCCCCATATGCCGAAAGACAATGCAAGCCAGGTACAAACACCAGACGCCAAGATCGCCCCAACAGAGATTTTCGCCTGAGACGCGAGAAAAACCAGAAGAGCGAGGCTAGCCCCTGTCGCAAAATCGACCTTTCTGGGTTCACAACAAGCCATAACAAGCAAGGCAAGCATCAGCACCCAAAGCCCGATCACGAAGCTTTCGGAGAACCAGATAGACATAAGGGCTGCAGTGTTGAGCAGTAGAGCTAAAGCCACTAACGCCATCACCGCCACGAAAGGATCAGCCGAGACGGCCGTGGCCTGCCGCGACACTGCCAAACTGGTGAGAACGAGAAATATAAGAACCGGAATCCCGACGACGGGAACGAAGAGGCTATAGGCCATCAGATCAGGAAGATCAGACCAGGTAGCAAATGCCCCGATTAAACGATGACTGAGCGTGTGGTAGTTTAATCCCACCAAACCATCGAGACCAATCGAAGCGACGTGCGAGTACTGCAACGATCCTGCAATGGAGGCCTGAAAAAGAGTATCTCTGAATTGCCGACCGAGAAGCGCATTTTCGAAGGCGAGAGGATGCGAATAGCCTTTTAGCACCATGGCCGCCATGCCGGCGCCCGCAATCACGAATCCTAAGAAGAGCATTGCCCCGAGCTGCTTGCAAGACAACAACTGCCGTTGCCTTGCCTTAGCCAGAAGGACGAGAAGGGAGAGCAATAAGGCCGCATCCGCAAAAGGAGCAACCATCGCCCCCCCCTGCACAAACAGGGAAATGAGCGCGACCGGCACCAGCGTTATGCTCGACGGTCGCGATCGCTTCTCAATCATCAAAGCGAGCGACAGGACGAATGCCAGCATCAAGCCGAAACCGCGCAAAAAATGCAGAGGGCCGATTGAAAAGGCACTCCCTCCCGCCGGAAGGCGCAGGGCTAAAAGAATGAGACCACCAGACGCAGACACCGTCATTGCCAACAGAAGAGCAAACGCAAGCGACTGCGCTCGTGACTCGTTCTGCGTTTTTACGGTGAGTGTACTTTCCGGCGCACTCATGTTTCTGGCGCAACGCTAGGCATGAAACGTCCCCACATTTGGCATCTGGTCACTGAGTGCAGGCTTTAGTCGATATGAAGCAGGCTGCCAATATTCATGCTCACTTCGCCGAGACGCCTTTCCTCGAAAAATAGCCCCGTTCCGATTGCCGACCCAGGATTGGCTGGGCACGCCAGTCAAGGGATCGCGTTGCCAGTTTATTGCGGAGTGCGGATTGCCAGAACAGTCCGTCCGACTGTAAACGAGGGCAGCAGAGAGGGAAGCGTATGAAGGGTATCATCCTTGCGGGCGGCAGCGGTACGCGGCTTCATCCCGCGACCTTGGCGGTAAACAAGCAGTTGCTGCCGATATACGACAAGCCGATGATATACTATCCGCTTTCCGTGCTGATGCTGGCACGAATTCGCGAGATACTCATTATCTCCTCCCCGGCCTATGTCGAAAACTACCGGCACCTCTTTGGCGACGGCTCCAAATGGGGAGTCGAGATTTCATATGCTCTGCAGCCGAACCCCGAGGGGCTGGCGCAGGCATTCACCATAGGCGCCGATTTTCTTGCGGGTGGCCCGGCAGCCCTCGTGCTCGGCGACAATCTCTTCTTCGGCGCCGGCCTCATCAATCTGCTGATGCGGGCGCGCGAACACAGGCACGGGGCGACAGTATTCGCCTACGAGGTTGAAGACCCGGAACGCTACGGCGTCGTGGAACTGGGACCCAATGGCCGGGCCATCGGCATCGCGGAAAAACCCGCGTCGCCGAAATCACGGTATGCCGTAACGGGCCTCTATTTCTATGACGAGACGATCGTGGAGCGAGCCCGCAACCTCAAACCGTCTCCGCGCGGCGAATACGAAATTACCGATATCAATCGGCTCTATCTCAACGAGGGATCGCTGCATGTGGAGCGTATGTCACGCGGTTATGCCTGGCTCGACACCGGCACGCATGACAGCCTTCTGGAGGCCTCGGAATTCGTGCGTACTGTTCAGAAGCGTACAGGCACGTATATCGCATGCATCGAGGAGATTGCGTGGTCAAATGGCTGGATTACGCGTGACCAGTTGATTGAGCATGGCAAAAGCTTCGCGAAGACCGGCTATGGCGCCTATCTTCTGAAACTCGCCGAGACCTGAACGAGATCGCCAGCAAGGAAACATCAGCATGCGCATTCTTGTGACCGGCGGCGCCGGCTTTATCGGCTCGGCATTGGTGCGCTATCTCGTCGGCCAGGTGGGCGCGGACGTACTCACCATCGACAAGCTGACCTATGCAGGCAACCTCGCATCGCTACGGGCCATTGAGAACGCCCCGAACCATCGCTTCCTTCAGGCCGATATCTGTGATCGGGCCGCCTTGAGCGAAGTATTCGGTACATTTCGTCCCGAGATTGTCATGCACCTTGCGGCGGAAAGCCATGTGGACCGGTCGATAAGCGGCTCGGCGGAGTTTATTCAGACCAACATCATCGGCAGCTTCACGCTTCTTGAGGAAGCCCGCCAATACTGGAACGAGCTCGAGGCCGCAGAGAAACAGGCGTTCCGCTTTCTTCATGTCTCGACCGACGAGGTCTATGGTTCGCTCGGCAGCACGGATTTGTTCATTGAATCCAGCCCATACGACCCTTCATCGCCGTACTCGGCATCGAAGGCAGCAAGCGACCACCTGGCGACCGCATGGCATCGCACCTATGGCCTGCCAATCGTCATTTCCAACTGTTCCAACAATTACGGCCCATACCACTTCCCGGAAAAACTCATCCCGCTTGTCATCCTCAACGCGCTGGAAGGAAAGCCCCTTCCCGTCTATGGCAGCGGTGCGAATATTCGGGACTGGCTGTATGTCGAGGATCACGCAGAAGCGCTCTATCTCGTCGCAACTCGGGGCCGGCCGGGAGAGAAATACAACATCGGCGGGCGCAACGAGCAGCGCAATGTCGATGTGGTGCATCGTATCTGCTCGCTGATGGACGAAGCGCGCCCCGGCGCCGCGCCTCATAGCAGCCTAATCCGCTTCGTGCCGGATCGACCGGGTCACGACGCACGCTATGCCATCGATGCGACCAAACTCGAGACCGAGCTCGGCTGGAGCGCCCGCGAGAACTTCGACACCGGCATCGCGAAGACCATAAGCTGGTATCTTGAGAATGAATGGTGGTGGCGCCCGTTGCGTGATGGCGTCTACGCTGGCGAGCGGTTGGGACTTTAAGAAGCCCTCACCCAGCGCCGGATGCACCTATTCAACTGTTTACCCTGGCACATCAAGCGAGCCGGTCGTCGGAGCGTTCGATCAGCTGGGGCATGATGAGCGCCTGCAGAGCCTCGGGCGGCTCGCCTTCCATGCGGCGCAGGATGTATTGGCCGAGCAGTTCGCTCGGCTCGTGGATCGGCAGGTAATAGGTGGTGATCGGCGGGGCGAAGTACTGGCTGACATTGAGGTCGTCGGTCGCGTTGATCACCGCGTCGCGGCCGTGGACGAGGCCGCGTTCGTGGAAGCCGGAGAAGGCGCCGAGGGCCGAGGCTTCGTTGGCGCAGATATAGGCGGTCGGCGGGTTCGGCAAGGCCGACATTGCAAGCACGTTCTCCCGGCCGAAGGCGGGCGTCAGATGGCCGTGGGCGACGAGGGCGGGGTCGAACGGGAGGCCGGCGGCTTCGAGGGCCTCTCGGTAGGCTTCCAGGCGGACGATGGCGTAGCTGAGCTCGGCCATGGGATTGACCAGGGCGATGCGGCGGTGGCCGCGTTCGGCGAGGCGGGCGACGGAGTGGCGGATCATCCGGTCGTTGTCGGCGTCGACGAAGGCATGCGGGGCATTGTGGAGCGTGATGCCGTAGGTGACGAAGGGGAAATCCGCCTCCTGCATGATGCGCACGCGCGGATCGTCCGCTCGGGTACCGGACACGATGATGCCGTCGGCTTTCTTCAAGGAGACGATCTGGCGGATGGTGGCGAGGCTCTCCTCGAAATTGCGCACGGCATAGAGCGAGACGCGGTAGGGGCTTTCCTCCAGGGCCCAGGAAATGCCGCTGAGGAGCTGGGCGTATTCGACGCCCTCCCATTCGTTCTGCTTGGGGCCAGGCGCGGTCATGATGGCGGCGACCTGGTAGGTCTTGCCGGTGCGAAGCTGCACGCCATGCATGTTGAGCTGGTAGCCGACGCGCTCAGCGGCAGCCACGACGATGGCGCGCGTTTCCGGCCGCACCTGCGGGCTGTCGTTCAGCGCCTTCGATACGGTGGCGATCGAAAGGCCCGTCTCCTGCGCGATGGTCTTGATCGTGGGTCTTGGCATCGCGTCCCGTCTGGCTCGTCTTCCCTCGCCCCGCGCGAAGGTCATCAAACGTCTATCGCACGATAAAAACGTTTAACTTCATTGTAAAGGGCGAAAAGACCGGTCTCAGCCGGCGCGGAAATGCTTGGAGAGCTTGAGACCCTGCGCCTGGTAGTTGGAGCCGAGGCCGGAGCCGTAGAGCCCTTCGGGGGCGTTCAGCATGTGCTCGTAGACGAGGCGGCCGACGATCTGGCCGTGTTCCAGGATGAAGGGCACTTCATGGCTGCGCACCTCCAGCACCGCGCGACTGCCGGAGCCGCCGGCGGGGGCGTGGCCGAAGCCGGGGTCGAAGAAGCCGGCATAGTGGACGCGGAACTCGCCGACGAGCGGGTCGAAGGGCGTCATCTCGGCGGCATAGAGCGGCGGGACATGCACGGCCTCGCGCGAGACGAGGATGTAGAACTCGTCCGGATCGAGGATCAGCTCGTTGCGGCCGCGGCTGAACAGCGGTTCCCAGAAATCGTAGATGTCGTGCTGATTCTTGCGGTCGACATCGACGACGGAGGTGTGGTGCTTGCCGCGATAGCCGATGAGGCCGTCCGGGCCGGTGCCCTTGAGGTCGATGGAAAGCGCGATGCCGCCACCGGAGACGTTCGGCGTCTCGCTGGCGACGAGCGTGTCCGAGGCGTGCAGCGCCAGCAGCTCGCTTTCGCCGAGCAGGGCGTTGCCGCTGCGGAAACGGATCTGCGACAGGCGCGAGCCACGGCGCACGACGATGGGGAAGGTGCGCGGCGAGATTTCCAGATAGAGCGGGCCGGAATAGCCGGCCGGGATCTTGTCGAATTCCTGCGCGCGGTCGGTGATGACGCGGGTGAAGATATCGAGACGGCCCGTGGAGCTCTTGGGGTTCGCCGAGGCGGCGAGGTCCGCCGGCAGGTCGAGGCTTTCCATCAGCGGCACGATATAGACGCAGCCGGTCTCCAGCACCGCGCCCTCGGAAAGGTCGATGACGTGGAGTTGCAGCCGGTCGAGCTTGTCGGCGACGAGATGGGAGGGACCGGGCAGGAAGCTGGCGCGCACGCGAAACGCCTTCGCGCCGAGGCGCAGGTCGAGGCTTGCCGGCTGGATCTGGTCGCCGTCCAGCGCCGCCTCGCTCTTCAGCCTGCCGCTCTCGAACAAGCCGCGAATGGCGTTGTCCGCCAGAATGCCCGTGCTGCGCGTCGCAGAAACCATGGTCGTACCGTCCCTCTCAGAGGGCTCGCACAAAACCAAATGCCGGCAATTGACGCAAGCGCAGGGCCGCAGTATTAGCAGATTATCCCGTGGTGATTTGGCCGGCCGGCTTGCAGCCACGTAAAACAAGTAGCTAAAAAGGCCGGGTGACAAACCGGCCTGCTTACGCGGCCGGTTTTTTTGTTTGAAGGCACGATCACATGAGCAAGTCCTGGCGCCCGGCCACCCAACTCGTTCACGGCGGAACCACCCGCTCCCAGCACGGCGAAACCGCCGAGGCGATCTTCCTGACGCAAGGCTTCGTCTACGACACCTCGGCGGCGGCCGAGGCCCGCTTCAAGGGCGAGACGGACGGCTTCATCTACGCCCGCTATGCAAGCCCCACCAACGACATGTTCGAAAAGCGTATGTGCCTGCTGGAAGGCGCGGAGGACGCCCGCGCCACCGCCTCCGGCATGGCCGCCGTCGCCGCCGCCATCCTCTGCCAGCTGAAAGCCGGCGACCATATCGTCGCGGCCCGCGCGCTCTTCGGCTCCTGCCGCTGGGTGGTCGAGACGCTGGCGCCGAAATACGGCATCGAATGCACGCTGGTCGATGGCCGCGACCTTGCCAACTGGGAAAAGGCGATCCGGAAGAATACCAAGGTGTTCTTCCTCGAAAGCCCGACCAATCCGACGCTGGAAGTCGTCGACATCGCCGGCGTGGCGAAGCTCGCCAACCAGATCGGCGCGAAGGTCGTGGTCGACAATGTCTTCGCGACCCCGCTCTTCCAGAAGCCGCTGGAGCTCGGCGCGCATATCGTCGTCTATTCGGCCACCAAGCATATCGACGGGCAGGGCCGGTGCCTCGGCGGCGTCGTGCTCTCCGACAAGGAGTGGATCGCCGAGCACCTGCAGGATTATTTCCGTCATACCGGCCCCGCCATGTCGCCGTTCAACGCCTGGACGCTGCTGAAGGGCATCGAGACGCTGCCGCTGCGCGTCAGGCAGCAGACGGAGAATGCGAGCCGCCTCGCCGACTTCCTCGCCGACCAGAGCCAGGTCGCCCGCGTCATCTATCCCGGCCGCAAGGACCATCCGCAGGCGGATATCATCGCCCGGCAGATGTCGGGCGGCTCGACGCTCGTCTGCTTCGAGCTGAAGGGCGGCAAGGATGCGGCCTTCGCGCTGCAGGATGCGCTGGAGGTGGTGAAGATCTCCAACAATCTCGGCGACGCAAAGAGCCTCATCACGCATCCCGCCACGACGACGCACAAGAACCTGACGGATGAGGCCCGCGCCGAACTCGGCATCTCGCCCGGCACCGTGCGCTTCTCCGCCGGCATCGAGGACAGCGAGGACCTGCTGGAGGATTTCGCGCGGGCGCTTGCCAAAGTCGGGGCGTAAACCGCGCCATCAAGGAAACGATGGAAAGGCACCGGCCAGGGCGGCCGGTGCCTTCTTTGCATGTTCTTGACGCAGCCACATTCCTGTAGAATAGCTGGGCCTAATAAATTCCAAGGCATTCCCATGTATCGTGCGCTGACCCGCGACATCGAAGTGACCGTAGAGCCATATTATCTGGCCGATCAGTCCGATCCCGACGACAGCCGCTATGTCTGGGGATACCGCGTCGTCATCTCCAACCATTCCGACGTCGCGGTGCGGCTGATGACGCGCTACTGGCACATCACCGACCAGAACGGACAGGTGGACGAGGTCAACGGGCCGGGCGTCATCGGCGAGCAGCCGGTGCTGCGGCCGGGCGATACCTACGAATATTCCTCCGGCTGCCCGCTGGAGACGCCGTCGGGCATCATGTTCGGGCGGTATCGCATGGAGGCGGAGACGGGGGAAGCCTTCGACGTCGCCATTCCGGCGTTCTCGCTGGATACGCCGGGACAGGCGCGCACCCTCAATTGAGTAGATAGCCCCTCATCCGGCCTGCCGGCCGCCTTCTCCTTGGCTGCGGGGCGAAGGAGACCCATGGCACCGGCTTCCTCAAATTCTCGTCGCAAGTGAAAAACGAGCCGCCGCATCCTTCCCTTCTCCCCGCTTGCGGGGAGAAGGTGCCGGCAGGCGGATGAGGGGCAGTCGCCGACCTTACTGCGGCAGGACTTCCGCCGCCTCGAAGCGGTAGGTCGTCGAGCAGAACTCGCAGGTCACCGCGATCTCGCCCTTGTCATCCGCCGTATGGGCGATCTCCTCGGCGCTGAGGCCGGCAAGGACGCCTTTCAGCTTCTCGCGCGAGCAGGAGCAGCGGTCGAAGACCTGCTGCGGCTGGTAGACGCGCACGCCGCGCTCGTGGAAGAGGCGATAGAGCAGCCGTTCGGTGCCGACATTGGGATCGGTCAACTCGTCGGCGTCGATCGTCTCGACCATGGTCTTGGCTTCAGCCCAGTTGTCGTCGTCATCGATCTTGTGGCCGGCCTCGTCGCCGTCGCCGCCGGGAAGGTCCGCCTGGCGCATACGCTCGGGCGATTGCGGCAGGAACTGCGCGACCATGCCGCCCGCGCGCCAGCGATGGCGGGCCTTGCCGGCCTCGTCGCGGTCGTAGAGCTCGGCGACGCCGAGGCGCACCTTGGTCGGGATCTGCTCGGACTGGCGGAAATAGACGCCGGCGATCTCCTCCAGCGTGTGGCCGTCGAGCGGGACGATGCCCTGGTAGCGTTGCGTATGCGCGCCCTGGTCGATCGTGAAGGCGAGAATGCCCTTGCCGAGCAGCTCATGCGGCTCCGTCCTGCCTTCGGCGACGGCGGCCTCCAGCGCCGCCTCATCGAAGCGGGCATAGGCGCGCACGTTCTCCGGCGCGGCGAAATCGGCGACGAGCAGATCGACGGGGCCGTCGCCCTTGGTCTGGACGATCAGCTTGCCCTCGAATTTCAGCGAGGTACCGAGCAGCACGGTGAGCGTGATCGCCTCGGCCAGAAGGCGGGCAACGGGCGCGGGATAATCGTGCCGGCCGAGAATGCCGTCGAGCATCGGGCCGAGCTGCACGGCCCTGCCGCGCACATCGAGGCCTTCCACCTGGAACGGCAGGACATGGTCGTCGCCGGCAAAGCCGGGCTCACCGAGTTTCAGGGCGTTTTCAGCCATCATCGTTCTGCTCCTTGCACACCGCCGCGCCGCGGGCCTTGCGCCCCGCCACGTCCGACAGCGTCTATCGTGATTTCGCGCTCCTGCCGCCCGATCATTCCATACCGGGCGGGCAAGCGCCAGAGACGACGCCTTCCGGCGCCGGGTGTCGGCACCTAGATCGTGCCTGCCCTCAGATATTTCAAGGCCGCGTCAGACGGCGCCGAAGCACCAGGCAAGGATCGACTTCTGCGCGTGCAGACGGTTCTCCGCCTCGTCGAAGACCACGGACTGAGGGCCGTCGATCACCTCGTCGGTCACTTCCTCGCCGCGATGGGCGGGCAGGCAGTGCATGAAGAGCGCATCCTTGTCGGCGCGCGCCATGAGCTGCTTGTTGACCTGATAGGGCTGGAAGATGTTGTGGCCGCGCGCGCGGTGCTCCTGGTTCATCGAGACCCAGCAATCGGTGACGATGAGATCGGAGCCATCAGCGATGGCTTCCGGGTCATGGCCGAGCAGGATATTGCCGCCGTTGTCGCGCGCCCAGTTGAGGATCTTGTCATCCGGCTCGGAGCCCATCGGCACGGCCATCTTCATGGTGTAGCCGAAACGGGCGGAGCCCTCGACGAAGGAATGCAGCACGTTGTTGCCGTCACCCATCCAGGAGAAGGTCTTGCCCTTGGCGAGGCCGCGATGCTCCTCGAAGGTCATGATGTCGGCCATGATCTGGCAGGGGTGGGTGAGGTCCGTCAGGGCGTTGATGACCGGCACGGTGGCGTGCTCGGCAAGCTCCAGCAGGCGCGCATGATCGGTGGTGCGGATCATGATGGCGTCGACATAGCGCGACAGCACCTTGGCCGTGTCGCCGATGGTCTCGGCGCGGCCGAGCTGCATTTCGGTGCCCGACAGGAACAGCGTCTCGCCGCCGAGCTGGCGCATGCCGACGTCGAAGGAGACGCGGGTTCGGGTGGAGGGCTTCTCGAAGATCATCGCCAGCATCTTGCCGGCGAGCGGCTTTCCTTCCGTGCCGGCCTTGCTGGCGGCCTTGCGGCTGTGCGCGTCATCCATGATGACGCGGAGATCGCTTTCCGAAACGGCGGAAAGATCGAGAAAATGCTTGGCCATGATATGTCCTGTCTGTCCCAGTCCCTTAAGCGGCCTTCACGGCCGCCGTCAGCTTTTCCGCCGCCCGCTCGATGCGGGCGAGCCCCTCGCGCGCCTCTTCCGCCGTGACGACCAGCGGCGGCAGCAGGCGCAGCACGTTGTCGCCGGCCGGCACGGCGAGCAGGTTTTCCGCCCGCACGGCCTTGAGGAGATCGGCGACCGGAACCTTCGCCTTGATGCCGAGCATCAGGCCCTCGCCGCGGATATCCTCGATGACCTCGGGGAAACGGTCCTTCAGCGCCGCAAGCCCCTGGCGGAAGACCAGCGCGACGTCGCGCACATGCTGGAGGAAGCCGTCCTCGAGGACGACGTCGAGCACGGCATTGCCGACCGCCATGGCGAGCGGGTTGCCGCCATAGGTCGAGCCGTGCGTGCCGGCGACCATGCCGGCGGCGGCCTCGTTCGTGGCAAGGCAGGCGCCGAGCGGGAAACCGCCGCCGATGCCCTTGGCGATGGCCATGATGTCGGGCGTGACGCCGGCGCTCTCATGGGCGAAGAGGCGGCCGGTGCGGCCGACGCCCGTCTGCACCTCGTCGAGGATGAGCAGCAGGCCGTATTCGTCGCAGAGCCGGCGCAACTCCTGCATGAATTCCTTCGGCACGGGGCGAAGGCCCCCCTCGCCCTGCACGGGCTCGATGAGGATGCCGGCCGTTTCCTCGGTGATCGCATCCTTGACGGCTGCGATGTCGCCGAAGGGCAGCTTCAGGAAGCCCGGGGCCTTGGGGCCGAAGCCCTCGATATATTTCTCCTGCCCGCCGGCCGCGATGGTGGCGATGGTGCGGCCGTGGAAGGCGCCCTCGAAGGTGAGGATATGGTACTTGCCGGGATGGCCCTTGGCGAAATGGTAGCGCCGCGCCGTCTTGATCGCGCATTCCAGCGCCTCGGCGCCCGAATTGGTGAAGAACACCTTGTCGGCGAAGGTCGCTTCCGTCAGCCGGCGGCCGAGGCTTTCCTGGCCCGGGATTTCATAGAGGTTCGACAGGTGCCAGACCTTGTCGGCCTGGTCCTTCAGCGCGGCGACGAGATGCGGATGGGCGTGGCCCAGCGAATTGACGGCGACGCCGGCGGCGAAATCGAGATAGCGCTCGCCATCCTCGGTGACGAGCCAGACGCCCTCTCCTCGCGTGAACCGCAGAGGCGCACGCATATAGGTTTCATAGAGCGGCGCGGCATCGGCCATGGCGCGGATCCTCCGAAAAGAGATGCGGAAAAAAGTTTCGTGCTTGACTTTTCCGATCGCCAGAAAAATCAAAAGCCGCCTTTCGGCGGCATGCCGCACTATCGGCATTTCCCCCCGGCCTGTCAACAAAATCGCGGGGCCGAAATGCCGCTGAACCTGCCGCAAGGTGAGGATTCACGGCACGCGCGGAAGGTGTCGCTATCGAGTCACACCCGACCAGCAAGTTGGGGAAAACTTAGAAATCGATTCGCGCCGATTCCCGCGACTCTTGTCACGGAGTCGCCCGGTCTCTAGGTTAAAGACCAATTACTAGACTGCATGCGGCGGAACTAGTCACCAAAAGAGTCAAGGCGTTCAGGTCCCGGACCAGTCCGGGGCGCGATGACGGATTCGCGCATTGCGTGCGCCGAACGGAGACGAGAGATGAACTGGACAGACGAGCGCGTCGAGAAACTCAAGAAGCTCTGGAGCGAAGGCCTGAGCGCGAGCCAGATCGCAGCCCAGCTCGGCGGCGTGAGCCGCAACGCCGTCATCGGCAAGGTGCACCGGCTGAACCTGCCGGGCCGCGCCAAGGCCGGCGGAACCCAGACCGCCTCGCGTCCGAAGCGCCCGGCAGCAGCGACCCCGCGTCCGTCGAACTTCGCCGCCCGCCCCGTCGCTGCCCGCCCGGCAGCCCGCTCCGCCGGCAACGCGCTGACCAAGGAAGAGATCGACGCCGATTTCGACATGCAGAGCGCGCAGCTCCCGGTTCCGGCCAACGGCAACAACGGGGTCGTCGTGCCGATGTCGCGCAAGCTGGAACTGACGCAGCTCACCGAGCGCACCTGCAAGTGGCCGATCGGCGACCCGCTGAACGACGACTTCCACTTCTGCGGCAACGAGTCCCCGGACAATTCGCCTTACTGCACCTATCACCAGCGCCTCGCCTACCAGCCCTCGGCCGAGCGCCGCCGGATGCGCTGATCGCGTGGATGCGAAGCGGGGCCTGGCATCGCCGGGCCGATAGATCGAAGGCCGGACCATCGTCAGATGATCCGGCCTTTTTGTTTGCGGGAAGGCTGTAGAGGCTTACCCTCTCAGGCGAGGCCGATTTCCTTTGCCCAGGGCGGGTTGGCGCCGGCTCTGGAGACGGTGACGGCGGCGGCCTTGGCGCCGAGCGCCAGCGCCTTTGCAATCTGGTCTTCGGAGAGCTTTGCCACCTGCTGCTTGGTGAGCAGGTTCTGCATCTTCAGCGAGGCGAGCACGCCCGCATCGAACGTGTCGCCGGCACCGACCGTGTCGACCACCGTCACGCGCTCGCTCGGCACCGTGACCTTGTGGTCCGCCGTATAGCCGACCGCGCCTTGCGCGCCGCGCGTCACGACGACGAGCTTCGCGCCGTGGTGCAGCCAGTGGCGGGCGAGCGCATCCTCGTCGCCTTCAAGGCCGAACCAGGCGAGATCCTCGTCGGAGAACTTCACGATGTCGGACATGGCCGCCATGCGGCGGATGCGGCCCATATGGGCGTCCTTGTCCCTGATGAAGCCGGGGCGGATGTTCGGGTCGAGCGAGATGACGCGCTTTTCGTGCTCGCGCGCCAGCAGCGCCTCGTAGGTGGAGCCGCAAGGTTCGGGAATGAGGCTGATGGCACCGAAATGCAGCGCCTCGCAATCCGCGCCGAGAACCGGGAGCTCGGCCTCGGTGATCATGCGGCCGGCGGTGTTCTCGTCGTAGAAGGCATAGGTCGCATGGCCATCGACCAGCTTGACGAAGGCGACGGTGGTCGGGCGCGACAGCGTGGCGCAATAGCTGTAGTCGACGCCGCTCTCGCCCAGCGTCTTGCGCAGGATGTCGCCCATCATGTCGTCGGAAAGGCCGGTGAAGAAGCCGGCCGGAACGCCGAGGCGGCCGAGGGCGATCGCCGTGTTGAAGATCGCGCCGCCCGCATAGGGCGCATAGGCATCCTCGCCGAGCGTCGTCGTCCGCGGCAGCATGTCGATCAGCGCTTCACCACAACACAGGATCATTCGGTATCCTCCAATCGGAATTTCAATCGATTTAAACGATCACAACCGAAAGCGCCAGCGATTTTTATGCGGTCGGCAGTTCCGCAACGCCGCCGTGCTTCGCCGACCAGGCGAGCGGCGCATCGAAGAAGGCCTCGACGGAGGCGAGCGTCGCGTCGTCGAAGAGCTTTTCCTTGCGGGCGACGGCCAGCACGTCACGCCAGGTGGCGATGTGGTGCAGCCTGACGCCGCCATTGGCATAGCGCGCCTCGGCTTCCCTGAAGATGCCGTAGTAGAACAGCGACATGCCGTGCTCCACCACGCCGCCGGCCGCGCGGATGGCGTCGATGAAGGTGAACATGGAGCCGCCGACCGTCACGAGGTCCTCGATGACGAGCACGCGCGCGCCCTCCGCCATCACGCCCTCGATCTGGGCGTTGCGGCCGTGGCCCTTCGGCTTCTTGCGCACATAGATCATCGGCAGGCCGAGGCGGTCGGCCAAGAGCGCGGCGAAGGGAATGCCCGCCGTCTCGCCGCCGGCAATCACGTCGAAGCGCTCGAAGCCGGCATTGCGGGTGACGGTCGCGGCGGCGAAATCCATGATGGCCGAGCGGATGCGCGGATAGGAGAGCAGCTTGCGGCAGTCCATGTAGACCGGCGAGGCCATGCCGGAGGCGAGCTTGTAGGGCTCTTCCGGGCGGAAATGCACCGCCTTGATCTCCCACAGCATGCGGGCCATCAGCTCCGCCATCACGTCTCGGTCCGGAAAGGAATTGGAAAACATCGGCATCTCCCGCATGACTGTCTTTGCCTGCGCATAGCAGCAAGAGCGGCGGCTTTCCAGCGGATGCACGGCCCCAGATACGGAAAAACCCTCCCCGGCGGGCCGGGAAGGGTTTCTGGAGGATCAGAATATGGCTGTCGTTCAGGCTGCGGCGCGGCGAGCGTCGAGCGAGATGGAGCCCGGGCCGAAGGCGGCGAGCACGAGGAAGCCGCCGGCGATCGTGATGTTCTTCCACATCATCAGGCCGTTGAAGACGGTGAGCAGGCCGTTTGCGCCTTCCGGGAAGTCCGGAATGTTGATCGTGCCGCTGTGGAAGACAAGAGCGGTGAAGACGCTGAAAGCAGCGAGCAGATAGGCGGCAATGCGCGTCTGGAAGCCGACGAGGATGAAGAGGCCGGAGACCAGCTCGAAGAGGCCGGCGACATAGGCGAGCGCGGTGGCGGCCGGGAGGCCCGCACCGGCGATCATGCCGGCGGTGCCCGACGGATCGATCAGCTTCGGATAGCCCGACGTGATGAACATGAGGGCGAGGAGGATGCGTCCGACGAGGACGACGGCGTTCTGCGGCATGAAAAGCTCCTGAGGCTTCGGTGTTTGCGTTGGCGGACAGATAGCAGCTTTCATTCGTCAAGGAAGCCGGGCAATCAGAAGACAGATCGTTCTCTTTTTGTGAACGATCTCCTGTTCCCCGCGGAACAGAAACGCACCGCGCCTCGTGCGAGAAGGAGGCGACCCGCATTCCCCCCTTCCCCTTCCCCTTCCCCTTCCCCTTCCAGAGACATCATGCGCCCCCTGCTTTCCATCCTTGTCCTTGCCGCCGTCACCCTCGCCTTCACCGCCTCCGGAAAAGCCGGCGGCCGTGGCGAGGGCTATTACGGTCACTACCAGCAGAACTGCATCACCAAGCGCATCCGCACGACCGACGCCTATGGCCGGATCGTCACCAAGCGGGTGCGCATCTGCCGGTAGCGCACCATCCGCTACCGGCCGCAGGACGCCGCTCTTTTCTGTTGCAAGCGCCCGGCGGCTGGGCGAAGATTTCCCCACGAGGTGCCCGCTCCGTCAGCGGCCGGGGGAAAGCGGATATGAACGAGATCAACAGGAGTGCTGCGTTCTGGCGTTCCTTTCCGATTTTCGAGGGGTTCGGCAAGGAAACGATCGGCGAGATCGCGACTATTGCGACCTACCGCAAATGGCCGGCCGGCACCGTCATCTTCCAGCGCGGCGACGAGGGCACCTATCTCATCGCGCTGGTTTCCGGCCGCATCAAGCTCTCGCTGATCACGCCGCAGGGCAAGGAACTGTCGCTGCGCCAGTTGGAGCCCGGCGCGGTGCTCGGCGAGATGGCGATCCTCGACGGCCAGCCGCGCTCGGCCGATGCCACGGCGGCCGTCGCTACGGAAGGCTATGTGATCGCCAAGCGCGACTTCCTCGACCTCATCGCGCGCCATCCGGCCGCCGCGCAGGCGATCATCCACTATCTCTGCACCAAGCTGCGCGAGACGACGGAGCAGCTCGAGACCATCGCGCTCTACGATCTCGACGCTCGCGTCGCCCGCTTCTTCCTGGCGACGCTGCGCACCATCCACGGCGAGGAACTGCCGGACAGCGCCAATCTCCAGCTTTCGCTGAGCCAGACGGAGATCGCCGGCATCCTCGGCGCCAGCCGGCCGAAGATCAACCGCTCCATCCTGATGCTGGAAGAGGCCGGCGCCATCCGCCGCAATGACGGCGTCATCCATTGCCATGTCGGCCGGCTCTACGGCATTGCCGAGCCGGATGACGCATAGGCCGCCGGCCAGATGATCGCCAAGAAATACAGGCCCCTTGCCGCCGGCCTCGTCGCCAGCCTTGCCGGCGCGCTCGCCCTTTTCGCCCTCGGCGAGACGGCGCTGGAGCGCCAGCGCGAATCCTATTTCGACGCGCTGACGCAGGCGATGCCGACGGCGCAGAGCGACCGGATCGTCGTCGTCGACATCGACCGCAAGGCCTTCCAGGGCGCGCCGAACAAGGACTGGACGCGGGCCGAGACGGCCGCTTTGGTCGACCGGCTCGCGGCGGCAAGGCCGGCGGCCGTCGCCTTCGATTTCATCTTCAGCACGGATTGCGCAGCCGACGAGCCGGCCAATGCCGCCCTTGCCGACGCTATCGGCCGGGTGCCGACGGTGCTCGGCTTCCTCATCGGCGAGACGCCGGACGGCGCGCCCCATCCCGTTCCCAAGCTCGCCCTGCAGCGGCCGGTCGGCGTGCCGGACCTCTGGTTCATTGAGGGAACGGAAAGCTCCTGCGCCTTCCTGCAGGACAGGTCCAGCGCCGCTGCCGCCGCCTTCCTCGTCGGCGACGAGGATGCGGTGGTGCGCCGCGTGCAGGCCTATGCCATCCTCGGCAATGCGGCCTATCCGGCGCTCGGCGTGGAGGCCGCGCGGCTTGCGGCCGGCGCACATACCCCCGTCCTCGGCGGCAATCCCGCCTGGCTGCGGCAGGACTCGCGCATCCTGCGGCTCGACGAGGACGGCAGCCTGCGCTTCGTGGCGAGCGGACCGGCGGTGATCGCCGCGCGCACCTTCTCCGCCGGCGACGTGGTTGCCGGGCGCGTGCCGGCCGAGCGGATCGCCGGCAAGGTGGTGCTGATCGGCAGCAGCCTGCCCAATCTCGGCGGGCTTCGCACCAGTGCCTCCATGACGCTCGAACCTTCCGTGCAGATCCATGCGGACGTGGCGAACGCCATCCTCACCGATCGCATCCCGACACGGGACCTCGGCCTCCTGCCGCTGGAGGCCGGCTTCGCCTTCGTCGTGGGAGCGGCGGCGGCGCTGGCGGCGGCGCGGCTGCGGCCGCTCGGGGCGGCGATAGCCGGCATCGGCCTCATCGGCCTCGTCTTCGGCGCGTCCGTGCTGCTCTATCTGCGAATGGCGCTGCTTTCGGATGCGGTCGGCATGTCGCTGATCGTGGCGACGGCGGCGCTCGTCACCGGCCTCCTGCAATATGCCCATGTGCGCCGCGCCGAGGCGACGGCCCGCCAGCGCTTTGCGCAATACCTGCCGCAATCCGTCGTCTCGCGCTATATCGACAATCCCGACCTCGGGCGCGTGGCGGGCGAGGAGCGGCAGGTGACGGCGCTCTTCACCGACATCGAGGGCTTTTCCGCGCTCGCCCAGAAGATCGGGCCGCATGACCTCGTCAGGCTGCTCGACATCTACTTCTCCGAGGTGAACGCCCTCGTCGCACGCCATGGCGGCATGGTGGACAAGGTGGTGGGCGATGCGGTGCATGCGCTCTTCAACGCGCCCGACGATCTCGACCGGCATGTCGACAAGGCGCTCGCCTGCGCCGACGAGATCCGCACCCTGACGGAGGAGATGCGCCGCCGCCCCGCTTTCCTCGACAAGGATTTCGGCCGCACGCGCATCGGCGTCGAGACCGGCATGGCGGTGCTGGGGGAAGTGGGGACCGGCGGCAAGCTCGACTATACGGCGCACGGCGATGCGGTGAACCTCGCCGCACGGCTGCAGGATGCCAACAAGTTTCTCGGCACGCAGATCTGCGTCGGCCCGCGCGCGGCCGGCGAGGCCGGCCGGACGCTACGCGCCATCGGCAGCCACGAGATCCGCGGCTTCGGCACGATGGCGCTCTTCACGCTGGATTAACGGATGCCGACGCTCGCATAGGCCTCGCGGATGCGGGCCTTGCCCCATTGCGTGACCGCGCCAGGTGCCTCGCCCGGCGCCCGGATCTCGACGCCCTCGCCGCGGCCGACCGCCTTCATCACGCCGCCGCCCGTCACCTCGACGCGGCCATGCTCGACGAAGACGGCGAAGACGCCACGATTGGGGCCGGCGAAGAATTTCGTGCCGCGCACGCCGATCATGCCGAAGGCGGTGCGCATGGTGAGGTCGATCTTGGCGAGGCCTTCCGGCCGGTCGAAGACCATCTGCCCGGTGCCGAGCTCGATGGTGCCGCCCTGGCCGGCGATGAAGGTATCGATCAGGAGTTCCGTCTCGCTGCCGAGCAGGAGGCTGGTATCGTCGCCGAGGGCAAGTTCCGCGAAGCTTTCCTTGCCCGTCGAGACGAAGTCGCGGTCCATCAGGCTCGCGCCGGCCTTCAGGCCCTCCAGACGGTTCGCCTGCCGGCGGCTGACATTGCCGGTGATCTCGACGGCCTTGCCGATGATGGCATTGGCCTGCGTGGCGCGGATGCCGATGCCCGTCAGCGCCAGCGCGCCGCCGGCGATGAAGAGTCTCCGGCTGAGTTGGATGGGGCTCAGGGCGTTGAGCATTCGCATCTGGGTGCCTTTCGCGGACGGGCCGGAAACGGATTGGACCTGATGGAGGCCGGCGCGTCAATCGCACGCCGCCCTCCCGGACACTCTTATGCGCCCTCGCTCCCGCCGCCTCTGTTCCCGCGGAAACAGGGCGGGCCGGAGGCCTTAGCGGATCTCTCCGGCCTGCGGGCCCCAGGTATCCGTCATGGCGAAACCTTCCGCCAGCGGATCGGTCGGATCGAGCGCGATCTGGTGCAGGCCGAAGGTCCAGCCACGACCGGTGATGGTGGGAATAATGGCCTTGCGGCCGGCGACCTCGGTCTCGGCCTGCAAGCCGACTTCGAACTCCGACCCGATGATCGAGCGCGAGCGGAACGTGTCGCCCACCTTGGCAAGGCCGCGGGCATGCAGCGTGGCAAGGTTGGCGGAATTGCCGGTGCCGCAGGGCGAGCGGTCGACGCGGCCCGGCCACATGGTCGTGGCGGTGCGCACGAGGCCGTCCGGGTCCCGGTCGCGGAACATGACATAGGCGACGCCATTGATCTCGGGGATTTCCGGATGCACGATCTTCATCGACTTGTTGATGAGGTCCTTCAGCGCCATGCCGGCATCGACGAGCGCGCGGGCATTGGCCTTCTCGATCTTCGTGCCGATCTGGTCGACATCGACCAGCGCATAGAAGATGCCGCCATAGGAGATGTCGAAGCGCACGCGGCCCCAGTGCGGCGTGTCGATCTCGACGTCCAGTTCCTGGACGAAGGACGGCACCATGGTGAGCTTTACCTTTTCGCAGCGCCCGTCGCGGCAGGTCGCCGTCGCCTTGACGAGGCCGGCGGCCGTGTCGAGCACGACGACGGTTTCCGGTTCCTTCATCTCGACGATGCCCGATTCGAGCAGCGCCGTGGTGACGCAGATCGAGTTGGAGCCCGAGGAGGCATGCGCCTGGTCGGCCTGCAGGATGATGAAGCCGGCGTCGGCCTCGGGACGCTTGGCCGGCACCAGAAGATTGACCGAGCCGGTCGCGGCCGCACGCGGCTCGAGGCACAGGAAGCGGCGCAGGCTGTCGTCGACCGTGTTGATATAGTTGAGCTGCTCGGCGATCGAATTGCCGGGGATTTTCGGCACGCCGCCGATGGCCACCTTGCCGATCTCGCCCTCGCAATGAACGTCCAGCAACTGGATCGTGCGCTTCCATCTCATGTCGATATGCTCCGTTCTCGCCGGCCGCCCGGCTGCTTTCTCTCTGATATATCAGATCGGGCCGCGTTCCAACAGCTTTTCATGCGACAGGTTCGCGCGCTACGAAGATGGGATCACGATCGTCCCGCCAGGAACTCTTCATGACCAAGCTCATCGTCTTCACCGACCTGCATATGGTGCCCGAGGGCGCGACCATCATCGGCCTCGATCCCTACCAGCGGCTTTTGACCGGCATCGAGCATGTCAACCGCTTCCACCCCGACGCAGACCGTGTGATCATCACCGGCGACCTCGCGCACCGGGCTGACACCCTGTCCTACGAGCGCCTGCACGGCCTTCTCGCGCGGGTGGTGCCGCCCGTCGCCATCACCATCGGCAACCACGACTATCGCGACCGTTTCCTCGAGACCTTCACCCATGTCCGGCCGGACGAGAACGGCTTCGTGCAGCAGTCCATCGATTTTTCCGACTGCCGGGTCGTGCTGCTCGACACGCTCTTTGCACCGCCCTACGACTATCCGATGAGCCATGCCGGCTATCTGTGCGAAAGGCGCCTCGCCTGGCTCGACCGGGCGCTTGCCGGCGCGGACGGCCGTCCCGTCCTGCTCTTCATGCATCACCCGCCGCACAAGACGGGCTTTACCGGCATGGACGCCATCCGCCTCGGCAACGAGGATGCCTTCTACGATCTGGTGCTGCGCCACGGCAATGTCCGGCACATCTTCGCCGGCCATGTCCACCGCACGATCGGCGGCTCGCATCGCGGCATTCCCTTCTCGATCTTCAAGAGCCCGGTGCACCAGCAGCCGATGCCCTTCGATATGCCGAACGCCTCGCTGTCGGTCGACGAGCCCGGTGCCTATGGCATCGTCGTGGTGACCGAGGAGGGCCTGCAGGTGCACAACGAGGACTATGAAATCGCGCGGCGCGACCCGGAAATCGCCTGAGGCCGCCGGTTAACGCGCGTTACACATCGTGATGCCTTGACCGCCTTCCGCCGGAACCGGTCCGGCCAAACGACGTTGTCTCCGCCGAAGGGGTGATAAACCCGATTTTCGAAGGAGAAGAACATGCGCAAGATTCTCATGGCCGGTGCCGCCCTGGCACTTCTCGGCGCCACCGCCGCCCATGCGGACGATCGCGACAAGGAGGCTCTCGGCGGTGCTGCCGGCGGGGCCGCAGGGGCCGCGGCGGGCGCCGTGGTCGGCGGCCCGATCGGCGCGGTCGTCGGCGGCGTGGCCGGTTTCGCCATCGGCGCGGATGCCGCCGTTCCGGACGACGCCCGGGTCTATGTCATGGAGAACCCGACACCGCCCGTCGTCCTCGAAGCTCCGGTGACGGCCGAGACGCGCTTCGACGACAGCGTGACGCTGACGCCGATCCCCGAGCATCCCGACCTTGCCTATGTCTATGTCGACAACCGCCCGGTCATCGTGCGCACGGACAGCCGTCAGGTGATCTATGCGCCGGACGTGCAGGCCACCGGCAGCATTTCGTCCGACATTCCCGAGGCGACGATCACCTATGTCGAACGGCACCCGGTCGATCCCGTCATCCTGGAAGGACCGGTCGAGGCCGGCATGGTGGTCCCCGATACGGTGCAGATCGTCGACGTGCCGGAAAACCCGAACTACGGCTACATCTATGTCGACCAGCGGCCGGTTCTCGTGGACCGCGGCTCGCGCCAGGTGATCTGGGTGCGCTAAAAGCATCCGGTAAACGATGAGGCGGTCCCTGCGGGCCGCCTCTGTTTATTCAGACCCTTTCTTCCCTCTCTATCGTCATCTTCGGGCCCGACCCGAGCATGACGTAGGAAAGGCGGGCGGCCTTGCCGTCTGCGCGAGGCGCTCCCTGCGAGGCTGCCTTTCTACTGGCCGACGGCCGTTGTCGTGGTGTCCTCGACCGAATTGCCGAGGCGGCGCCACTGGTCGTCGTAATTCCTGCGCGTCACCGGATCGAAGACCGCGATGGGCGTCGAGACCACGATGCTCGCCGCGCTGCCGACCGTCTGGGCCGTGCCGAGCGCCACGGCGCCGAGCCGCTCGCCGAGGCCGACCTCCGAATCCGTGACGGACTGGCCGTCGATCAGGCGGTTGCCGATGAGGCGCACGACCTCGGGGCTCTCAGCGAACTTGCCGTGATTGAGCCGGTCGCCGGATTTCAGCGCCGTGAGATCGATCACCGTGATGCCCTGCTTTTCCAGCATGGAGCGGTAGGGTTCGGCGGCGGGATTGATCTGGCCGAGGCGATCCACATTGCCCGAGATGCGACGCGAGAGCGTCAGCGCCCGGTCGTCGCGCGAGACGAAGAGCGTGAACTGCGGCCTGTCCGGCCCGATGGCGCGCAGCTGCTGGCCGAAGACGTCGACGTCGAGGTCGGGGGAAGCAAGGATGACCTGCTGGATCTTCTTCGGCACGCGCCCGTCGCGGATCGCCATCTGGCGCAGCGTCTCGACGGCGAGCCAGGTGCCCATGGAATGCGCCATGATGGTGATCTCGCCGACCTCGGGCGTATCGACCGCCGCCCGCAGCAGCTCCTCCAGCGCATCGCGCGAATAGTTCGTGCTTTCCTTGTCGTAGGAATAATCGAAAATGCTGGCGCGCGAGGGCCAGGTGAAGATCACCGGGGCGGCATCCGTCTTCGAATCGTGCACGATCTGCGCAAAGCGGTAGACGGCATCCTCATAACGGTTGTTGAAACCGTGCACGAAGACGAGCACGCGCCGGCTCTTCGGCAGGTTATGGTCGAGCCAGACGCGGCCGGCTTTCGCGCTTTCGACGGGCTTCACGCTGACGGTGGAGAAATCCTTCATCGGATCGGCCGGCAGCTTCTTCGGCCATTGCACCTGGCCGACCTTGCGGTTGGCATCGGGCGGGATGGAGATGGCGATGTCGCGCAGCTCCAGCTGGGAGCCACGCTCGCCGGAGAAGAGGACGCCCGGCTGGCTCGACGGCGCGCGGGTGGTCGCGACCAGCAGATCGACCTTGGACACACCCGGCGGCGTCTCGCCGCTCGGCACCAGCACGCCTTCCGGCCGGCCGGCGCAACTCGCCAGCACCAGCAACCCGGCGAAGATCACGCGACGCAATACGCGCGGCATAACGCGGCTCGTCATGTCCCGCTTCCTTCCGCTTTCCTGTTTTCGCCGGCGCCGTGCACGCACCGTTCGCACCTGCTTAGCCGAGCGGCGGGCGGTTTTGAAGAGCGACCGTGCGGACGAAGAAGGACGTGACGAACGAGAGACCATCCCGCGTGGCAGATCGGCCACGGCGGAAACCATCCGGCAGATGGCGCCGTCCGTGGCAAGCGAGAGATGGGAAGGAGGAAACGCTCCGGCCGACCTGGCGTTGTTCCTATCCGTTTGCACGCCGAAGCCGGCAGGGCAAGGATCAGTTCGTGCGGGCGAGAGCCTGCGCATCCATGCCGGCTGGGAATCGCAACGTGCCGGAGCGGTCGTTGACGGCGTTCCAGACGGCTTCGGCAACATCGCTTTCCCGCGTGGTCAGCGCCGGCCGCGCGAACTGCGCGAAGATCGGCGCGGCGAAGCCGGCATAGGACTCGGGAATGAGATTCTCGACGAGGATGGGTGTGTTCTGCGCAAACCGCGTCGTTGGCGCATATCCCGGCTCGACGAGCTTGACGCGAACATCGAAGTGCCCCAATTCATGGGCCAGCGACCCTGTGAATCCTTCGACGGCCTGCTTGCTGGCAGTATAGGCGGCCGCCAGTGGCATGGGCGCCAATGTGACGCTGGAGGTCACGTTCACGATCACGCCGGCGCGGCGTTCCCGCATCTGCGGGATCACGGCCTGCGTCATCGCCATGACGCCGAAGGTGTTCGTGTCGAAAATCTTGCGGATATGAGACATGGGCGTCGCCTCGAATGCGCCGACGACGCCGATCCCGGCATTGTTGACCAGCGCATCGATCGGGCCGGCAGCCTCGATGGCATCGGCAATGCTGCCCTCATCCGTCACATCCAGCGGAAGAATATGCAGGTTCGGCTCCTGCGAGAAAAGGTCTTGCCGGGGCGTGCGCATGGTCGCCACGACATTCCACTCGTTCGCCAGAAAGTGGCGCGCCACCTCGAGGCCGTAACCCGATGAGCACCCGGTAATCAGCACGGTTTTCACTGTTCGTCTCCTTGTTGGGATCTGGTCCCAATGTAATTCGACGAGAAAGGACGATCTACGATAGAAAGTCCGAATTTAATTCGTTATAGTCCGGAAATGATCGATCCACTCTCCGATATCGCCGGCCTGCTCCGCCCTCGCGCCGTGTTCACGAAGGGTATTAGCGGCGCGGGGCGCTGGGGGGTGCGCTACGAAGATTTCGGCCATCCCAGCTTTGCCATCGTGATCGAGGGCGCCTGTCGCCTGAATGTCGAGGGGCAAAAGGAACTGCGCCTTGAGGCAGGCGATTTCATCCTGCTTCCGCGCACGCCCAGCTTTACGATGTCAGGCTTCGAACCGATCATACCGGACCTCATCGATCCGCAAGCAGGGGCCGCTGCCGGAGACGTTCGACATGGCAGGCAGGACGGCCCACCGAGCGTCCGCATCCTCGGAGGATATTTCATCTTCGACAGCGACGATTCCAGCTTTCTCGTCTCACTGCTTCCCGAGCAAGTGCATGTACGCGGCGTCGACCGGCTGTCTATGCTGGTGGAACTCGTGATCGAAGAGGCCGCCGCCGAGCGTCCCGGGCGCGAACTGGTGCTGACCCGGCTTGTCGAAATCATGCTGGTGGAGGCCTTGCGGCTGATGCAGACACCGGATGCCCCGGCCGGATTGTTGCGCGGCCTGGGGGATGCCAGAATTGCACAGGCCCTCCGGCAGCTGCACGCCGACCCGGCGCATCCCTGGACGATGGCGGCACTGGCAAAGGAGGCGGCCCTTTCGCGCTCCGCGTTTTTCGACAGATTCGTGCGGAATGTCGGCGTGCCGCCAATGGAGTATCTGCTAGTCCTGCGCATGACGCTCGCAAGGAATCTCCTGCGCCAGCGGGATATCGGCATCGCGGAAGTCGCCGAGCGCGTTGGTTACAGCTCGGCAAGCACTTTCAGTACGGCCTTCAGCCGCTTCGTCGGCCAGCCGCCCGGGCGATATACGCGCGGAATGACAGACAAGATAACGACGAGAGCCGGTTCCCAGCCTTAGCCAAGCCTATGCAATAGAACGTAGAGGAGAAATGGCGCACCCGAAGAGATTCGAACTCCTGACCCCCAGATTCGTAGTCTGGTGCTCTATCCAGCTGAGCTACGGGTGCGCTGGCAGTGGCGGGTCGTTGTGCCCGGCTGCGAGGCGGTTCTCTAAAGGGTGCTTGGGCTTATTGCAAGCGCCTTTCGGAGAAAAAATGCACTTTTTTCATCGCGCCGTCCTGTCGCGGCGCAAAGCGCCCGGGAAATCAGGCGCGGTGGCGGAAGGCGTCGAGCGGCACGGGGCGGTCCGGCAGCTCGATGCGGAAGAGCGTTCCGGGCGTCGCCTTCTCCACCAGCGCGATCGTGCCGCCATGGGCGAGCACCAGCTCGCGCGCGATGGCAAGGCCGAGGCCGGTGCCGCCGGAGCGCACGGAGCCGCGGAAGGCGGCGAAGAGGTTTTCCCGCGCCTTGGCCGGCATGCCGGGGCCGTTGTCGTCGATGGAGATGGAAACGACGCTGCCGGTGCGAAGGCCCGTCACCAGGACCGCGCGCTCGCGCAGGGCGGCATCCTGCAGCAGCGCCTCGACGGCGTTGCGGCAGAGATTGTGGATGACGCGGAAGAGCTGCTCGCCGTCGGCATCGACCTCGAGGCCCGGCTCGATCTGCACCACGAAGTCGATATCGCCGCGCGCATCGAGCGCCAGAACCTCGGAGACCTCCTGCACCAGCGGGCGCAGCGCCACGAAGCGGCGGCGCGGCTCCGGCTCGCGCATGCGCCCGTAGGAGAGCACCTCGTTGGTATAGCCCACCGCCCGGTCGATGCTGCGCAGCAGCTTCGGAGCGACGCGCTTGACCACGGGATCGTCGACATCCGACAGGCGGTCGGACATGAGCTGGGCGGAGGAGAGGATGTTGCGCATGTCGTGGTTGATCTTCGACACGGCGAGGCCGAGATCGGCGAGGTTCTTCTGCTCCTTCAGCGTGCGCTGGAGCGTCTGCTGCATGGCGGCGAGGTGGATGCCGGCCACGGCGATCTCGTCGCGGCCGCCGGAGGGCTCCAGCACGCGGGCCGGGTTGGACGGGTCGGTGGCGAATTCGCGGATATTGGCCGTCATGCGACGCATGGGACGGATCAGCAGGCGGTTGAGCGCGAAGAAGATCGGGCTTGCCGTGGCGAGCGACATGAGCATCGAGAAGATGAAGACATTGCGCGCATAGTGCAGCATGGCGCGGCGCAGGGCGCCCTCGTCAAGCAGCAGTTCGATGCGCGTCGTCGTCTCGCCGACCGGGCCGTAGACGCGGATGACACGGTCACCGCCGAAGAGCAGCGTGTCGAAGGCATCGTAGACCGAGCCGAGCGTCGAGACGTCGGAAAGGTCGTACTGGGCGTCGACGCTCGGCGGCATGTCGACGGCGGCGACCATGCGTGAAGCGTCCTGCTTCTTCAGCACGATCGCCTTGGTGCCCGTCGCCAGCAGCGTCTCCTCCTGCACCGGGCGCGGCAATTCCTGGTCCGGCAGGCCCTCGATGACGACGGCGGCGGCGGCGGCCGTGTTCAGCCGGTCGCGCAGCCACATCAGCCGCATATTGGCGACGGAGGGCACGAAGATCAGCACTTCGGCGATGAGGACGAAGACGGCGGTGACAAGCAGGAGCTTTCCCGACAGGCCGGACAGGAACCCGACCGCCGGAACCGGCGTCTCGGTCAAGGACGGCGTCCCGTCTCTGTCCACCATGTCTCCCACTCCCGGACATGCCGCAAGGCGGCGCTCGATGCCGCGACCGACAATCGACGACACCGTCGGCCACAGCCGACAGCCCATGATAGAGAATTACGGCAATTTTTCCAACGCTGCCGCAGGAAAGACAAAGGCGCGGCGATCCTGCGACCGCCGCGCCTCATTCACTGAACCCGATGGGAGATCAGAATTCTTCCCAGCTCTCCGCCGCCGTGGCCGTGGCGGCGGCCGTCGCGCGATTGCCGCCGAAGGCGCGGGCGACGCTGCCCATCATGCGGCGGGCGGGCGATTCGACCGGGCGCGCATCGGCGCGAACCGGAGCGGGCGCGACCTGGAACGCGCCATCGCCGGTGCGGAAGCGGGCGACGAGGCCGGCAAGGCTGTCGGCCTCGCCCTTGAGCTTGTGCGTGGCGGCCGAGGTCTCCTCGACCATGGCGGCATTGTGCTGGGTGACCTGGTCCATCTGGTTGATGGCGGTGCTGACCTCCTGCAGGCCGGTCGCCTGCTCGCGGGCGGCCGTGGCGATCGAATGGATGCGGTCGTTGATGGTGACGACGCGGCTTTCGATGTCGGAAAGGGCCGTGCCGGTCTCCTGCACATAGCGCACGCCGACGGAGACCTCGTCGCCCGACTTGGTGATGAGCCCCTTGATGTCCTTGGCGGCACTGGCGGCGCGCTGGGCAAGCTCGCGCACTTCCTGCGCGACGACGGCAAAGCCCTTGCCGGCCTCGCCGGCACGGGCGGCCTCGACACCGGCATTGAGGGCAAGGAGGTTGGTCTGGAAGGCGATCTCGTCGATCACCGAGATGATCTGGCTGATCTCGCTCGACGCCTGCTCGATGCGACCCATCGCGTCGATGGCGTTGCGCACGATGGCGCCGGACTGCTTGGCGCTCTGCGTCGCCTCGCCGACCATGACGCTCGCCTCGTTGGCGCGCTCCGTCGAGTTCTTGACGGCGGCGGTGATCTCCTCCAGCGCGGCCGAGGTTTCCTCCAGCGCGGCAGCCTGCTGCTCGGTGCGCTTGGAAAGATCGTCGGAGGCGGTGCGCAGCTCGCCGGAATTGGCGTTGATCGCGTCGGTGGAGGCGCGCACCTCGCGCATGGTGCTCTGGAGCGTGGCGAGCGTCGTGTTGACGTTCTGCTGCAACTCGGCGAAGGCGCCGCGGAAGCTGCCGTCCATGGTCTGCGTCAGGTCGCCCTCGGCCAGCGCGCCGATGACGCGGCGGGTTTCGGCGATGCCCTCCTCCACGCCGGCGACGAGTTCGTTGACGCTGCGGGCGAAGCGGTTGAGGTCGTCGTTCTGGTAGTCCTTGGCGATGCGCGAGCTGAAGTCGCCCGCGGCGGCGGCATGCACGACGGCCGCGATGGAGGACTGCAGGTCGGCGCTCTTCTCGCGCAGGATCTGTTCCTGGGCGTTGAGGTCGCGCACCGTGATGGCGTTCTGGCGGAAGACTGCGACGGCGCCGGCCATTTCGCCGATCTCGTCCTGGCGCCCGGCATAGGGCACCTCGGTCTCGAGGTCGCCGCCGGCAAGGCGCTTCATCGTCTCGGTGACGTTCTGGATCGGGCGGCTGAGCTCGTTGGTCGCGATGTAGAAGGCGGTGCCGCCGCCGATCACGAGGCCCGCGCCAACCGTGCCGAGCACCAGCATCAGCATCAGCGTCTCGAAGGCCTCGATATCGCCGCGGATCGCGGTGAGGTTCTGGTTGTCCGTCTCCACGACGGCGTCGATTTCCTTCTGGAAGGCCTTGCGGTTGGCGCGGTTGCCCTCGTTGTTGCCCTGCTCGTTGGCCGCGGCGATGGAGCCTTCCTTGCCGAGGCGCGCGGTCTCGGAGCGGAAGGTGCGGAATTCGGCGGCGCGGGCGACGACGGCGTCGAAGGCGGCCTTCTGCTCGGCCGGCACCAGCGGGCGCCACTCGTTCAGCGTCTTGTCGATGCCGTCCAGTTCCTTGGCGATGCCTTCGGCGAACTTCCCGGCGCCTTCGGCATCCTTGGCGGCATAGATGCCGCGGGCTTCCATGACGACGGCGGTGACCTGACGGTTCAGGTGCTCGCCGAGGAAGGCGCGGTCGGCGGCATTCTCATACTGGCGAAGCTTGTCGCTGTATTCGGAGACGACATGGACGGCGATACCGCCGATGAGGACCGAAATGAGGCCCATCACCCCAACGATGAGATAGATCTTGCCGCGTATCTTCACGTCACACTCCCAATGGCACGGATAGCAGATCGGCAAGCGGAGAAATCCGGCTTACCTTTGGCAGGGACGGTAAAGGCTAAAGGTTAATTAGATTTTGATGCAACCCGCACAAACAAAGAGCGAGTAAATACTTGCTAATATTGCCTCGCCCCCTGCTTCCGGGGGATTTGCCCCCCGAATTCCTTCACGCAGCGTAAGGAGAAACTGGCAATCGGCAAGAAGAACACAACCATCAAGAGCAATCCCATTAACGACTGTGACAGACGCATGGCATGAACTTCGCTGCAATTGACTTTCGACCGGCTTTGCCCTTATAAGCCGCGCACGTCCGGAAAGCTCGGCTTCCCGTAAGGGCACGCCTATGCCGGACTTTCACGCTCCTTGCGTAAACGCAAACCCAAGAAGGGCCGCACACCGCGGTATTAAATAAATGTCGAAGCGTACCTACCAGCCCTCCAAGCTTGTTCGCAAGCGTCGTCACGGCTTCCGCGCCCGCATGGCAACGGCAGGCGGCCGCAAGGTCCTGTCTGCACGTCGCGCCCGCGGCCGCGCACGTCTCTCGGCCTAAGGCCGTGCCTGCCCGAACAGAGGCGACGGGCAATGACGAAAACTGTTGAGAAATCTGCTGTCGGACGGCTGAAAAGCCGTCCGCAGTTTCTTTTTGTGCGCGAGGGCGAGAGGCGCAAGGGTCCCCTGTTCCTTCTCGAAGTGCGTGACCGGCAGATGCCGGACGAACCGCCCCGCGTCGGCTTCACCGTTACCAAGAAGCACGGCAACGCCGTGGAACGCAATCGCATGCGCCGCCGCCTGAAAGAGGCCGTGCGGCTATCGGCCGGGTTTGCAATGGAGCCCGGACACGACTATGTGGTTGTCGCCAGACGGGACGTGCTCGGCGCGCCCTTCGAAACCCTGCAGGCCGGTCTGAAGGACCGGATCACCACGCGGCAGAAGAAACACAAGCAGCAGCACCCTGCTGCGCCCGGGAAAGAGTGATGGAAAAAAACCGCAATTACTTCGTGGCGATCGCGCTGTCCGTGCTGATCCTCGTCGCCTGGCAGTTCCTCTATGTGAACCCCAAGCTCGAGAAGGATCGCGCCGCGCTGGAAGCCCAGCAGGCCGCCCAGACGAGCGAGCAGACGACCACCACCACCGCAGGCGGCACCACGCCCGCCGCCACCGGGACGAACGGCACGCTGCCGGGCGCTGCCGGCGGGGCTGCCACGACCGAAACGCGTGAACAGGCCCTTGCCAAGTCCGCCCGCGTCGAAATCGACACGCCCGCGCTTGCCGGCTCCATCAACCTGACGGGCGCGCGCTTCGACGACCTGAAGCTCAAGGAATTCCACGAGACCGTCGACAAGACGAGTCCGATCATCACGCTTCTCAGCCCCGCCGAGACCGAGCATGGCTACTTCGCCGAAATCGGCTATGTCGGCAGCGAGGCGACCGGCCAGATGCCCGGCCCGCAGACCGTCTGGACGCAGGACGGCGCCGGCAAGCTGACGCAGACGACCCCGGTCAAGCTTTCCTACACCAACGACAAGGGCATCACCTTCACCCGCACGATCTCGGTCGACGAGCATTACATGTTCACCGTCACCGACAGCATCGAGAACCGCACGGAAACGCCGGTCGCGCTTTCGGCCTATGGCCGCACGACGCGTTTCTTCAAGCCGTCCACCCCGTCGGTCTACGTGCTGCACGAAGGCTTCATCGGCGAGCTCGGCGACCTCGGCCTGCACGAGGTGAAGTACAAGGACACCGAGAAGGACACGACCGTCGCGCCCGGCAAGGCGACGGGCGGCTGGCTCGGCATCACCGACAAGTACTGGGCGACAGCGCTGGTGCCGCCGCAGGCCACCCCCTACGAGACGCGCTTCTCCTATTTCCAGGACGGCCGTCCGCGCTACCAGGCCGACTATCGCCAGGATGACGTGACCATCGCGCCCGGCCAGACGATCGAAGTCAAGAACCTCTTCTTCGGCGGCGCCAAGGAAGTGCCGATCATCGACCAGTACAAGACGTCCTACGCGATCCCGCATTTCGACCTGATGATCGACTGGGGCTGGTTCTGGTTCTTCACCAAGCCGATGTTCCAGCTGATGGACTTCTTCTACCGCTACTTCGGCAATTTCGGCATCGCGATCCTCATCACGACCATCGTCGTCAAGGGCCTCTTCTTCCCGCTCGCCAGCAAGCAGTACGCTTCCATGGCCAACATGAAGAAGATGCAGCCGAAGATGGAGGAACTGAAGGCCAAGCACGGCGACGACCGCATGGCGCTGCAGCAGGCGATGATGCAGCTCTACAAGGAGGAGAAGATCAATCCGCTGGCGGGCTGCTGGCCGATCCTTCTGCAGGTTCCGGTGTTCTTCGCGCTCTACAAGGTGATCTACGTCACCATCGAGATGCGCCATGCGCCGTTCTTCGGCTGGATCCAGGACCTTTCGGCGCCCGATCCGACGTCGCTGTTCAACCTGTTCGGCCTCCTGCCCTACGACGTGCCGCATGCGCTCCTGATCGGCGTCTGGCCGATCATCATGGGCATCACCATGTTCATGCAGATGCGCATGAACCCGACGCCGCCGGATCCGACCCAGGCGATGATCTTCACCTGGATGCCGCTGGTCTTCACCTTCATGCTGGCATCCTTCCCGGCCGGCCTCGTGATCTACTGGGCCTGGAACAACACGCTGTCCATCGTGCAGCAGGCGATCATCATGAAGCGCCACGGCGTCAAGATCGAGCTCTTCGACAATCTGAAGGGCCTGTTCGGGAAGAAGACGAAGCCATCCTGACGATCCCGTCGGACGAGATACGAAACCCCGGCCATCGGCCGGGGTTTTCTTTTGCCGGATGCCCGGCGGCGGGCGCGCGCTTGACTTTCGCGGCCAAAACCGGGAAGCCGGGAGCCTGACAAGGAAGGCTGGAAGCAATGACAGAGACGAGCGCAACGGGCGACAAGCCGCTGTTCGGCAGGCCGTGGATCTTCATCCGCGGCGTGCCGGCGATGAAATTCCTGCCGCCCGAAGGCCCGCCGGAGATCGCCTTCGCCGGCCGCTCGAATGTCGGCAAGTCGTCGCTGATCAACGCGCTGGTCGGCCACAAGGGCCTTGCCCGCACCTCCAACACGCCCGGCCGCACGCAGGAACTCAACTATTTCGTGCCTGACGGCTTTTCCGGCGCCGAGGACGACTTGCCGCCGATGGCGCTCGTCGACATGCCGGGCTACGGCTATGCGCAGGCGCCGAAGGAACAGGTCGACGCCTGGACGAAGCTCGTCTTCGATTACCTGCGCGGCCGCTCGACGCTGAAGCGCGTCTATGTACTGATCGACAGCCGCCACGGCATCAAGAAGAACGATGACGAGGTCTTCTCGCTGCTCGACAAGGCGGCGGTCTCCTACCAGGTCGTGCTGACCAAGACCGACAAGATCAAGGATGCCGGCGTGCCGCGCCTTATCGAGGAGACGCTGCAGAAGATCTCCAAGCATCCGGCCGCCTATCCGGAGGTGCTCGCCACCTCGTCGGAAAAGGGCCGCGGGCTCGACGACCTGCGGGCCGCAATCCTCGGCGCCATCGATCGATAATCGGAACCGTCAGTCGAAGTGGGCCGCGCCGGTCGCCAGCACCGGACCGGTCCGCCTGCCCGTCGGCGAGCCGCCGAACGGCTCGACGCTAACGGAGATCGTCGCGCCTTCGACGATGCGGCTGCGCATTTCGCGCGGCACCGCCAGCCGCCCCTCGCCGGTCTGCGGCAGGACGCCGAGCGCGACGGGTGCCTTGCCGGCCTCGGTCAGCCAGAGTTCCAGCGACTTTTCCTTTTCGGGACCGGCGACGGGCGTCACGGCGAGCGTGCCGCTCGCATCGTCATAGCGGGCGACCAGCCCCATCGCGGCGTTCTCGCCCGTCATGCCCGCGACCAGCCGGCCGCCATTGACGGGGCGCGGCGCCAGAAGCGCGCTGAGGAGAAGGGCAAGGCCGGCGGCGACGGCGAAGGAAGCGAGCGCGAGCGCGCGCCAGAGCGCCAAAGAATGCCAGCAGCCGCCGGAGACCCTGCCGGAAAACACGGCGTCGCACGGGGTGGTGGTCAGGATATGCTGCTCGACGGGCGCACGGGCGCCGGGGGAAAGATGCAGCGGCTCGTAGCCGTCGCCGAAGGTGGCGAGGTTTTCCTCCCAGCGGCTCACCATGGCGGCGAACTGGCGGTCGCGCATCAGCCGCGCCTCGACCTTCTGGCGGTCTTCGTCGGACAGGACCCCGAGCACGTACTCGCCCGCGATCACCTGATCGCAGCACGGTTCTCTCATCTCTCGGTCGGACGCCGCCATCGGCTCATCCACTCTCTCGGTTCCAGGACTGACGCGAGGACTTGGCCTCTCTTCCACATATAGGAACGCCGATGCGCCTTTGCCTATAGGGCAGGCGCGGAGCCGCATCATATTCCCCATCGGCTTTTTGCGCCACCGACCATGGGGATCATTCCATCGTCACGAAACATGCGTTAAACAGGCCCCCACCCATTCCCAAGAGGCCGCCATGTCCCTATCCGAAAGCGAAAACCAAGCCCGCCTTCTCACCGAAGCCCTGCCCTACATGCAGCGCTACGAGAACAAGACCATCGTGGTCAAATACGGCGGCCACGCCATGGGCAATGCCGAGCTCGGCAAGGCTTTCGCCAGCGACATCGCGCTTCTCAAGCAGTCCGGCGTCAACCCCATCGTCGTGCATGGCGGCGGCCCGCAGATCGGCGCGATGCTGACCAAGATGGGCATCGAATCGAAGTTCGAAGGGGGCCTGCGCGTCACCGACCAGAAGACCGTCGAGATCGTCGAGATGGTGCTGGCCGGCTCGATCAACAAGGAGATCGTCGCGCTCATCAACCAGACGGGCGAATGGGCGATCGGCCTGTGCGGCAAGGACGGCAACATGGTCTTCGCCGAAAAGGCCAAGAAGACCGTCATCGACCCCGACAGCAATATCGAGCGCATCCTCGACCTCGGCTTCGTCGGCGAGGTGGTGGAGGTGGACCGCACGCTGATCGACCTGCTCGCCAAATCCGAGATGATCCCGGTCATCGCCCCGGTCGCGCCCGGCCGCGACGGCCATACCTACAACATCAACGCCGACACCTTCGCCGGCGCCATCGCCGGCGCGCTGAACGCGACGCGCCTGCTCTTCCTGACGGACGTCCCGGGTGTGCTCGACCGCAACGGCCAGCTCATCAAGGAGCTTTCCGTCGCCGAAGCCCGCGCGCTGATCAAGGACGGCACGATCTCCGGCGGCATGATCCCGAAGGTCGAGACCTGCATCGACGCCATCAAGGCGGGCGTGCAGGGCGTCGTCATCCTCAACGGCAAGACCGCCCATTCGGTATTGCTGGAGCTCTTCACCGAGCACGGCGCGGGCACGCTGCTGGTGCCCTGAGCCCTACAGGAAGAGAAGGCCGAAGATGCCGCAGACGATCAGCAGGCATCCGGCCGCCTCCGTGCGGTTCACCCGCTCGTGGAACAGGAACCACGACGCCATGAAGGTGAAGACCAGCTCGATCTGGCCGAGTGCGCGCACATAGGCGACCTGCTGGAGGCTCATCGCCGTGAACCAGCAGGCCGAGCCGAGCACGCCGGCAATGCCGACCAGCGAGGACGAGCGCCAGCTCTTCAGGACGTCGACGATCTCCCGCTTGTCCTTCCAGCCCATCCAGACCAGCATGAAGGCCGTCTGGAACGTGGTGACGCAGGCGAGCGTCACGGCGGCGTCCATGATCGGCCCCGGCCCGTGAAGCGACAGCGAGGCGCTGCGATAGGCGACCGCCGAGATGCCGAAGACCGCGCCCGAGGCGATGCCGATCAGCGCGGTGCGGCTTGTCAGCGCCGCGAGGATGTTGCGCCAGGAGAGCGGCGCGCGGGCAAGCGAGATCAGCATCACCCCGACGACGCCGACGATGATGGCGACGACCGCGCCGAAGGTGATGCGCTCTCCGAGCAGCACGAAGCCGAAGATCGCCGCCTGCACCGGCTCCGTCTTGGAATAGGCCGTGCCGACGGCGAAGTTCCTCAACGAAAACAGGTATACAAGCAGCATGGTCGCGAAGATCTGCGCCAGACCGCCGATCACCGCCCAGAAGGCGAAGGTCCAGTTGAGCGCCGGAAACGGCAGGCCGACCGCAAGGCGCAATACAAGCACGTAGAGGATCGCCAGCGGAAAGCCGTAGCCGAAGCGCACGAAGCTCGCCCCGCGCGTTCCGAGCGAGCCCTGAAGATGCTTCTGCAAGGCCGAGCGCAGGTTCTGCAGGAAGGCGGCGGCGATGGTGATGGGGATCCAGAGTTCCATGCCAGCCCGCTAGCATGGGGCTTGCCGCAAATCCATCGTCCGCGCGGGCCATCGCGGAAAATTCCGTTTCCCTCGCCCCGGACCCGTGCCATAAGACGGCCCATGACCGATCTTCCGAACAAAGCCGACTTTTCCCATGTGCGTGACTGGGTCTTCGACCTCGACAACACGCTCTATCCGCATCATGTCGATCTCTTCGCCCAGATCGACAAGAACATGACGGCTTACGTGTCGGCCCTGCTCGGCCTGTCGCGCGAGGACGCCCGGGCGCTGCAGAAGCAGTATTATTTCGACCACGGCACCACGCTGAAGGGGCTGATGATCCATCATCGCATCGACCCCGCCGATTTCCTCGAAAAGGCGCATGCGATCGATTACGACGTGCTGTCGCCGGACCTTCCGCTCGGCGAGGCGATCCAGGCGCTGCCCGGCCGCAAGTTCATCTTCACCAATGGCAGCGTGAAGCATGCCGAGATGGCCGCCAGGGCGCTCGGCATCTTCCACCATTTCGACGACGTCTTCGACATCGTGGCGGCGGAATATGTGCCCAAGCCGGCCGGCGAGACCTATGACAAGTTCATGGCGCTGCACCGGGTCGATACCGGCCATGCGGCGATGTTCGAGGACCTGCCGCGCAACCTCGTCGTGCCGAAGGCGCTCGGCATGAAGACCGTGCTGCTCACCCCGCGCGACATCGACCACGAGTTCACCGACGCCTGGGAAAAGCGCACGGACGAGGACAGGCATATCGACTATGCGACCTCGAACCTGACGGCCTTCCTCAACGCGCTGCTTTAAGGCCCGCCCGGCGTGCCTTCTTCCGGACACGGAAAGATCCCTTTCCGGTCATAAGGTTCAATTACCAATTTGTAACTGGCGCCGGCCGGCGTTCCCCCTATCCTGCCCCTCAAGGGACGACGATGGATGAAAGGAACGACCATGGCTAAAAAGGAACTTCTTCTCGGCGCCGTAGCGGCCAGCCTCATTTTCTCGGGCGCAGCCGCCCCCGCCTTCGCCGCCAAGGACAAGCACAAGCATGGCCACCACCATGGCGCGATGATCGAGCGCCTCGACACCGACAAGGACGGCAAGGTCTCGCTCGCCGAGTTCAAGGCGAACGCCTCCGCCGCCTTCAAGGCTTTCGACGCCGACGGCAACGGCCAGGTGACGAAGGATGAGATCAAGGCACGCCGCGAGGCCTTCAAGGACGCCCGCAAGGCCGTTCACGACGCCGCCAAGGCGGACCGGGCGAAGGCCCGCGAGGCGCTGCGCGCCGGCGGCCCCTATATGCTGCCGGGCGCCGGCCGGATGTTCGAAAAGGCCGACACCGACAAGAACGGCACGCTCTCCGAGGCCGAAGTGCTTGCCGTGGCGGAAAAGGCCTTCGAGCGCCGCGACACGAACAAGGACGGCGCCATCGACACGGCGGATGCCCGGCCCGGCAAGAAGGGCAAGGGCCATCATGGCAAGGATGGCGGAAAACGCGCCGAGCGCATGCTGAACCGGCTCGACACCGACAAGGACGGCAAGATCTCGCAGGCCGAGATGCTGGCGCGCGCCACACAGACCTTCCAGCGCCTCGATACCGACGGCAACGGCGAGGTCACCAAGGCCGAGATCGACGCGAAGCGCGAAGCCTTCCGCGATGCCCGCAAGGCTTTCCGCGCGGTGAAGGCGACCGACGGTGAGGCGAAGGACGCCGCCCGCAAGGCGATGCGCGAAGCCCGGATCGACCGCAGGGGCATGCACATGTTCGAGCGCGCCGACGCCGACAAGAACGGCACCCTGACCAAGGCCGAAATGGAAACCGCCGCCATCGCCATGTTCAAGAAGCGCGACCGCAACGGCGACGGCTTCATCACCCTCGACGAGATGGGCAAGCGCCGCGACAAGTAAGCCTTGCCGGCAGCACGTCCGGCTGAAACGCCCCGGCTCTGCCGGGGCGTCTTTTCATGAAGCAGGCGCAGCCCGTCAGCCGTGGGCCGTTGCGGGCTCGGCTTCCAGGTTTTCGTAAAACTTCACGATGATGTCCCAGGCTTCGTCCGCCGTCTCGACGAACTGCATCAGCTCGACGTCGCCGGGCGCGATGGTGCCGAAGGCGGCGAGCGCGTCGAAATCGATGATCTTGTGCCAGAATTCCTTGCCGAAGAGGATCAGCGGCACCAGCGCCATGCGGCCGGTCTGCATCAGCGTCACCGTCTCGAACAGCTCGTCCAGCGTGCCGAAGCCACCCGGGAAGACCGTGACGGCCTTGGCGCGCAGCAGGAAGTGCATCTTGCGGACGGCGAAATAGTGGAAGTTGAAGCTGAGCTCCGGCGTGACATAGGGGTTCGGCGCCTGCTCGTGCGGCAGCACGATGTTGAGGCCGATCGAGGGGGCGCCGACATCGGTCGCCCCGCGGTTGCCCGCTTCCATGACGCCCGGCCCGCCGCCGGTGACGACGACATATTCCTTGAAGCCGAGTTCGGCCGACTTCTCCGAGCACATGCGGGCGAACTTGCGCGCCTCCTCGTAATAGACCGAGGCCGCCTCGAGGTTCATGCGCTGCGTCTCGTTGCGCGCCGCCCAGGCCTCCTGACCGGGGGCGGGAATGCGCGCGCCGCCGAACATGACGACGGTCGACTTGATGCCGCGCTCGGCGAGCATCATCTCGACCTTCAGGAGCTCGAGCTGGAGGCGTACCGGGCGCAGTTCCTCGCGGCAGAGGAAGTCGTCGTCGACATAGGCGAGCCGGTAGGCGGGATTTGCCGATTGCGGCGTCTGCGGCACCACGGCGGCGCGGTGCTTGTCCTGCGCGCTGTCGGCCAACGGATCCCACACGCCATCCTTGCGGCGCAGGTTCTTCTTCTTCAGTCTCGCCATGTCACTTTCCTGCTTTCAACTCTCACGGGATTACCCGTTCGCCCGTGCGACAGTATCTGCCGGAAAGGGGCTTCATCTTTCCCGGCACTTGCTCTAGAGCATTTTGCTGATTGATGAAATCGACCTTCCGGCGTCCCGACAATCGAAAATAAGCCTCGAAGTTTAAGGAATTCCGATGAACACGTCCAACCTCGCCGCCCTTTCCCAAACCATCGACCGCGCCTTCGAGGAACGGGACGGTATCAACACCGGCACGCGCGGCGAAGTGCGCGATGCGGTGGAGACCGCGCTCAACCTGCTCGACAACGGCAAGGCACGCGTCGCCGAGCGCGGCGAGGACGGCAACTGGACGGTGAACCAGTGGCTCAAGAAGGCCGTGCTGCTCTCCTTCCGCCTCAACCCGATGGAGATCGTCAAGGGCGGCCCGGGCGAATCGGCCTGGTGGGACAAGGTGCCCTCCAAGTTCGACGGCTGGAGCGTCAACGAATTCGAGAAGGCCGGGTTCCGCGCCGTGCCGAATTGCGTGGTGCGCCGCTCGGCCTATATCGCGCCGAATGCCATCCTGATGCCCTCCTTCGTCAATCTCGGCGCCTATGTCGGCGAGGGCACGATGGTCGATACCTGGGCGACGGTCGGCTCCTGCGCGCAGATCGGCAAGCATGTGCACCTCTCGGGCGGCGTCGGCATCGGCGGCGTGCTGGAGCCCATGCAGGCCGGCCCGACGATCATCGAGGACAATTGCTTCATCGGCGCCCGCTCGGAGGTCGTCGAAGGCTGCATCGTGCGCGAGGGCTCCGTGCTCGGCATGGGCGTCTTCATCGGCAAGTCGACCAAGATCGTCGACCGCGCGACGGGCGAAGTGACCTATGGCGAAGTGCCGCCCTATTCCGTCGTCGTCGCCGGCTCGCTGCCTTCCGACAAGACCATGCCGAACGGCCTTCCGGCCCCCAGCCTCTACTGCGCCGTCATCGTCAAGCGCGTCGACGCCCAGACCCGCTCGAAGACCGGCATCAACGAACTCCTCAGGGACTGATCCATGGCGGCCGGGCAAGAGCGGGGACCGACCCTTGCCTGGCTCTTCTTCGGCTGGTCAGGCCGCCTCAGCCGCGCGCCCTTCGCGCTCGGCTGGGCCTTCTGGCTGATGCTGCTCTCGGCGGCGCTCACCCGCATCGTCGTCGTGCCGAAGGAAGACCCGGCCTTCCTGTTCTGGGCCTTCGCCTTCTTCATCGTCGCCATCGTCTCGACGGTCTCCTCGATCATGCTGACGATCAAGCGGCTGCACGACATGAACCTGCCGCTGCCGCTGATCGTCTGCCTGTTCATTCCCGCCATCTCCTTTTTCGCGCTCTTCGTCTTCCTCGTCTGGCCCGGCACGCCCGGCCCGAACGACTACGGCCGCCTGCCCGACCGGCCGAAGGGGTGAGCGCGCATCGGCCGCGCGTGACAGGCCCCGAACGATCGGCTACACCTCGATTCTCTCCCTTTCAGGTGCCGTGACGCATGCCCATGACCTCCGCCGACCCGATCGAAAACCTCGCAACCCTCATCCGCTGCCCTTCCGTGACGCCGGCCGAAGGCGGCGCGCTGACGGCGCTTGCCGCCATGCTAGAGCCGCTCGGCTTCACGGTGGAGCGCATGATCGCCAGCGAGCCCGGCATGCCCGATATCGAGAACCTCTATGCCCGCATCGGCACCGAGGGCCCGCACCTGATGTTCGCCGGCCATACGGACGTCGTGCCGGTCGGCGATGCGGCCGCCTGGACGCATGACCCGTTCGGCGCGGAGATTTCCGGCGGCGAGATGTTCGGCCGCGGCGCCGTCGACATGAAGGGCGGCATCGCCTGCTTCGTCGCCGCCGTCGCGCGCCATATCGAGAGAAACGGCCCGCCGAAGGGCTCCGTCTCCTTCCTCATCACCGGCGACGAGGAAGGCCCGGCCGTCAACGGCACCACCAAGCTGCTGCAATGGGCGGCCGAGCGCGGCGAGCGCTGGGATGCCTGCCTCGTCGGCGAGCCGACCAATCCGGACCAGCTCGGCGACATGATCAAGATCGGCCGGCGCGGCTCCGTCTCCGGCACGCTCACCGTGCGTGGCGTGCAGGGCCACGCCGCCTATCCGCACCTTGCCGACAATGCGGTGCGCGGCGTGATCGCGCTCACCGACGCGCTGATGCACCCGCCCTTCGACGCCGGCACGGAGAATTTCCAGCCGTCGAATCTCGAGGTGACGACCATCGACGTCGGCAACCGCGCCACCAACGTCGTGCCGGCCGAGGCGAGCGCCAGCTTCAACATCCGCTTCAACGACGCCTGGACCGCCGAGACCGTGATGGCCGAGATCGTGCGCCGGCTCGACGCCGCCGCGCGGGACGAGAAGCTTCGGCCCGGCCGCGCGCCCGTGCGCTACGACATCAAATGGGCCGAGCGGCCGAGCCATGTCTTCCTGACGCGCAACAACCAGCTCATCGCCTCGCTGTCCGGCGCCGTCGAGGCCGTGACCGGCCGGGCGCCGAAGCTCTCGACGACCGGCGGCACCTCCGATGCGCGCTTCATCAAGGACTATTGCCCGGTCGTGGAATTCGGCCTCGTCGGCCAGACCATGCATATGGTGGACGAGCGGGTGGCGGTCGCCGATCTCGAGACGCTGACCGTGATCTACGAGACCTTCATCGCGCGCTGGTTCGGCGATGCCCGGTCTTGACGAGGTCCTCTACTACCTCAACGGCATCTACCTGCTGCTGAAGCAGAAGCAGGAGGGGTTCGGCTGGCTGGACCTGACCTCCCGCGGGCTCGCCCGCTCCTTCTGGGCCTTCGTCTGGTGCCTGCCGGCCTTCGCCGTCATCTGGGCCTCCTGGCGGCTCTACTACCTCGCCGGCATGCCGGCGGGCACGACCGCCGGCCTCGGCTTCCTGAGCAAGGTGCTGCTGATCGAGATCACGGGCTGGCTGCTGCCGCTCGTGCTCCTTCTCGCGCTGGCGCGCCCGCTCGGCTACGGCAAGCATCTTGCGACCGTGGTGACGGCGAGCAACTGGATTTCCGTGCCCTTCGCCTATGCCATGGCGCTGCCTGTCGCGCTGTCGCTCATCCTGCCGCAAAGCGTGCTTCTTGCCGGCCTGCTTCTCTACGCCGTGTTCGGCGCGAGCGTCATGCTGCAGTTCCGCCTCGTCTGGATGTGCGTCGGCAAGCAAAACCTCCTGGCGGCGGCGATCACCGCGATCTACGTGCTGCCGCCGATGATCGTCGCGCAGGAACTGCAGAGCGTTCTCGGCACGCTACCCGGCTAGAGCAATTCCAGCAAAAGTGCGCAGCGGTTTTGCGTCCGGAATTGCGTTGAAACAAATAGCTAGAGCGATTTCGCGATTCCCGGGAAAGCGGAAACGCTCCAGACGGCTCAGTAATCCACGGCCATGAAGTAAAGCCCGTCCGGCGGCGCCACGGGGCCGCAGGCCTTGCGGTCGCGCGCTTCCAGCGCGGCGCGCACGTCCTCCACCGTCCACTTGCCCTCGCCCGCCAGCTTCAGCGTGCCGGCGAAGGAGCGGATCTGGTTATGCAGGAAGCTCTGCGCCGAGACGCGCATCTCGATCAGTTCGCCGCTGCGCGTCACCTCCAGCCGGTCGATGGTGCGCACGGGGCTGTTCGCCTGGCACTGGGCGGCGCGGAAAGTGGTGAAGTCATGCTTGCCGACGAGCATCTGTCCCGCCGCATGCATGGCCTCATGATCCAGCTCCTTTGCGACGAACCATGCCCGGTTCGCCTCCAGCGCCAGCGGCGCGCGGCGCGAGATGATGCGATAGAGATAATGCCGCTTCTTCGCGGAGAAGCGCGCGTCGAAATCGTCCGGCACTTCGGCCGCATCGAGGATCGCGACGCGCTCGCCGGCCATGCCGAGATGTGCGTTGAGCGCGTTCCTCAGCGTGTGCTCCTTCCACTGCCGCGAAAGATCGGCATGGGCGACCTGCCCCATGGCATGGACACCGGAATCCGTGCGGCCCGCGCCGCGGATCGAGACCGTCTCGCCTGTCAGCGACAGGATCGCCGCCTCGATGGCGCCCTGTACGGAATGACCGTTCTCCTGCCGCTGCCAGCCGACATAGGGCGTGCCGTCATATTCGATGCGAAGCCGGTAGCGCGGCATCAGCCCAGCACCTCGCCGGCCGAAACCGGCGTGCCGCGGAGGAAGTCCGCCGCGTCGAGCGGCTTGCCGCCGGCCTTCTGCAGGCGCACGAGGCGCACCGCGCCCTTCCCGCAGGCAATGGTCAGCCGGTCGTCGAGGACCGTGCCGGCGGGCTTCGACACGCCGTCACCCGCCCGCTCGCTCGCCAAAACCTTCACGCGCTCCGGCTTGCCGGCAATCGGCAGTTCGAACCATGCACCGGGGAAGGGCGAGAGGCCCCGGATATGATTGTGCACATCCTTAGCCGGCTTCGAAAAGTCGATACGGGTTTCGGCCTTGTCGATCTTGGCGGCGTAGAGCACGCCCTCCTCGGCCTGCGGGGTCAGCGGCAGTTCTCCGACCTCCAGCCGGCCCATGGCCTCGGCCATCAGCGCGCCGCCCGTCTGCATCAAGGCATCGTGCAACTCGCCGGCCGTCATGTTTTCGCCTATGGCAACGCGGCGGGTGAGCGCGACGGGGCCGGTATCGAGCCCCTTGTCCATCTTCATCACCATCATGCCGGTCTCGGCGTCGCCCGCCATGATCGCCCGCTGGATGGGCGCCGCTCCGCGCCAGCGCGGCAGCAGCGAGGCATGGCCGTTATAGCAGCCGAGGCGCGTGCCGGTGAGGATCGCTTCCGGCAGCAGCAGGCCATAGGCCACCACCACCGCGACATCCGCTCCGTGGGCGCGGAAGGCTTCGCGGTCCTCTTCCGCGCGGAAATTGACGGGCGTGAAGACGGGAATGCCGCGCCGCTCGGCCGCCTGGTGCACCGGCGACTTCACCAGTTCGAGGCCGCGGCGGCCGGCCGGGCGCGGCGGCTGCGAATAGACCGCGACGATCTCGTGGCCCGCATCGGCAAGCGCCTCCAGCGTCGGGACGGAGAAATCCGGCGTGCCCATGAAGATGATGCGAAGGGCCATCGGTCAGCCTCCGTGAAAAGAGTGCGGGGCGGCTCGCCGCCTCAGAGCGCCTTGCTGCCGCGCATCTTGGCCGCCTTGGTGAACTTGCGGATCACCATCTCGCGCTTCAGCTTGGAAATATGGTCGATGAACAGCACGCCGTTGAGGTGGTCGATCTCGTGCTGGAGGCAGGTCGCCAGCAGGCCCTCGGCCTCCGTCACCTGCTCCTTGCCCTCGCGGTCGAGGTGCCGGACGGTGATCGACGCCGGGCGCTCGACCTCGGCATAATAATCCGGGATCGACAGGCAACCCTCTTCATAGACCGAGCGCGCATCCGATGCGGTGACGATCTCCGGGTTGATGAAGACGAGCGGCGTCTTGTCCTCGCCGTCCTTCGAGACGTCCAGCACGAGCATGCGGCGCGCGACGCCGATCTGGATGGCGGCAAGGCCGATGCCGGGGGCATCGTACATGGTCTCCAGCATGTCGTCGGCGAGCTTCTTCACCTCGCCGTCGATGGTTTCGATAGGCCTGGAAACCTGGCGGAGGATCGGATCGGGAAGGATAATCAGCGGCTTGATGGTCATGTGCCTCCCTTAGCGCGGTTTTTTTGCGCTTTCAATCGACTTCGCCCGAGCCCTGCGCGATTTGTTCACGTTATGATCTGTTTTCCGCCGCAATCCGTGCTATGGTCGTGGCATGATCGATCCCGCCTTCGACACGCTTGTCTCCTCCTTCCTCCACCGACTCGGCGGCCCCGGCCCGGCCCTGGTGCTGCTTGCGGCCGTGCTGCTGGCGGCCTTCGGCCTCCTTTCCGCACGCCGCAGCCAGGCGCGCCAGCGGGAGGCGGCGGCGATGGCGGACTTACGCTTTTCCGAGCTCATGAAGGCGCAGACCGAGATGCAGGGGCGCGTCGCCGCCATGGCGGAGGTGTTCGGCAGCAAGCAGGCCGAGACGAACCAGGCGATCAACAGCCGGCTCGACGGGCTGACGCAGCGGCTCGGCCAGTCGATCTCCGAGCAGACCCGGGCGACGCACGAGAACCTGCGCCGCCTGCAGGAGCGGCTGGCAGTGATCGACAATGCCCAGACGAACATCCAGTCACTGGCCAAGGACGTGGTCGGACTGCAGGCCATTCTCTCCAACAAGCAGACGCGCGGCGCCTTCGGCCAGTCGCGCATGGAGACGATCATCGCCGACGCCATGCCGCCCGGCGCCTACCAGTTCCAGGCCCAGCTTTCCAACGGCGTTCGCCCCGATTGCACCATCCGCATGCCGAATGGCCAGCCGCCGCTCGTCGTCGACGCCAAGTTCCCGCTGGAGGCATGGAACGCCATGTCGGACGGGCGCTCGCCGGAAGCCGCGAAGATCGCCGCCCAGCAGTTCCGCCGCGACATGGAGGTGCATATCCGGGACATCTCGGAAAAATACCTCCTTGCCGGCGAGACGCAGGACACCGCCTTCCTCTTCGTGCCCTCGGAATCGATCTTCGCCAGCATCCACGAGAATTTCGAGCCCGTCGTGCAGCGCGCGCACCGCGCCCGCATCGTCATCGTCTCGCCCTCGCTGCTGATGCTTTCCGTGCAGGTGCTGCAGGCGCTGCTCAAGGACCAGCGGATGCGCGAGCAGGCGCATGTCATCCAGGGCGAGGTCGCGCGGCTGATGGACGATTTGACGCGGCTCGACGACCGGGTGCGCAAGCTGCATGGCCATTTCACCTCCGCGCAGAAGGACGTGGACCTGATTCTGACGTCCACGGAGAAGCTTGCACGGCGTGGGGCGCGCATCGGCGATCTCGAATTCGAGACCGTTTCGGAGCTTTCGCACGAACGGGAGAAGGCGGCGGAGAGCCGGACGGGCCAGTTGCGGCTGAGGGTAGTTGACGAGGACTGACCGCCTCGGGCAGTGTCCGGCGGAAACGACAAGGGGCAGCTCTCATGATCACCGTTCTCGGTTCCATCAACATGGACCTCATCGCAACGCCTGAACGCCTGCCGAAGCCGGGCGAGACGGTGATGGGCACCAGCTTCACCACCGCCGCCGGCGGCAAGGGCGCCAACCAGGCACTCGCCGCCCGCCGTGCCGGCTCCATGGTGCGCATGGCCGGCGCCGTCGGCGACGACCGGCTGGGCAGCCAGGCGCTCGCCCTCCTCGCCGACGCCGCCGTCGATCTCAACGCCGTGCGTTCGGCGGCGGAAGCGACCGGCACCGCCCATATCCTCGTGGCCGAGGGCGACGGCGAGAATGTCATCGTCGTCGTGCCGGGCGCCAACGGCACCGTCAGCGAGGAAGATGCACGCCGCGCGGTCGGCGCGATGACGCGCGGCGACTATCTGATGCTGCAATTCGAGATCCCCAACGCCTCCATCGAGGCCGCGCTCGCCGCCGCCAGGCAGAAGGGCGTCATCTCCATCGTCAACATCGCCCCGTTCAGCGCCGCCACCAAGACGCTCGGCGCGATGGCCGACATCCTCGTCGCCAACGAGACGGAGTTCGACCTCTTCGTCGGCAAGGGCGAGCTCTCGGACGAAGAGCGCGAGGCGACCATGCGGCGCCTGCATGCCGAGAGCGGCCAGACGATCATCGTGACGCTCGGCGCCGACGGTGTCGTCGCCATCCGCAAGAACGAGATCTTCCGCGCCATGGGCCTCAAGATCGAGCCCGTCGACACCGTCGGGGCGGGCGATACGTTCTGCGGCTATCTCGCCGCCTCGCTCGATGCGGGCCTTGCCTTCAAGGATGCGCTGCGCCGCGCAGCGGTCGCCGGCTCGCTCGCCTGCCTCAAGCCCGGCGCGCAGCCCTCCATTCCCTTCGCCTCCGCCGTCGACGCGATGGTCTGACGGGCGGCACAACCGCCGCGTCAGTCGGTTTCGCCGAGCCTATATCAGGCGTCGCATTTTGCCGCGACGCCTGAAAATTCAGCCTGTCGGCGCAGCTCGAAGCCCCGAAACTTGGCTTTTTATTAATATTCTACCGGTTACTGAAATCACCAGATGCCGCCTTCGACAGGCCGGACCGTCTCTGGCGCTGGTCGCGCGCCCCGCACTCCATGATGGAGACCCCCGCAATCGAGTGTGCCCCCTTCGCGGCCGGCGGCCGCGGACATATCCCATCGTGAGGATTTCATGTTCAAGTTCCAGGCCAAGTCGCTTGCGACGAAGCTCATCGCGGTCACGGGCGGCACGATTGCCCTCGTCATGCTCGCGTCCAATGCCGTTCTCATCAGCCAGTCCCAGAACCGCGTCGCCGATCTCGTCTATTCGGAGGCCGATACGGAGGCCAAGGCGATCGCATCCGACATCGCGACCGATATCGGCCAGCTCGCCAGCGCCGCGCGCTCCATGGCCGGCGTGATCGAGCAGGGCCATTCCGGCGGGCATTTCGACCGCAAGGAAGTCGTCGACATCATCAAAGCGAATGCGGAGAAGAACAGCTTCGCGCTCGGAAGCTGGTTCGCCGAGGAGCCGAACGCCTTCGACGGCAAGTCGCGCGAGACGGCCGAGGATCTGGCGACCGGCACCTTCAAGGACGGCTCGTTCAACCCCTACTGGACGAAGCGCAAGGATGGCTCCATCACGCTCTCCACCTTCGAGTCCGACTACAAGGCCGAGTGGTATGCCCTCGCCGCCGGCAGCGGCAAGGGCGCGATGAGCCAGCCCTACAAGGAAAGCTCCACCGGCGAAGGCTTCACCATGGCCTCGATCGCCTTCCCGGTCGTCTCCGGCGGCAAGCGCATCGGCGTCACCGGCATCGACGTCTCGCTGAAGACACTCTACGACAAGCTCAGCAAGCTCAAGCCCTTCGGCGAAGGCCGCGTGCTGCTCCTCTCCCAGACCGGCAAATGGATCGTCGCCCCCACCGAAGACCTCCTGATGAAGGAATATGACGGCGAGGGCCTCGACGTCGTCAAGAAGGCGCTCGCCAGCGGCGAGGCCGGCCGCGTCGAGAACCTTTCCTTCGGCGAGCTTTCCGCCTTCGATCGCGTCGTCTATCCCTTCGCCCTGCCGGACATCAACACGAGCTGGGTCGTCCTCGTCGACGTGCCGCGCGCGGCGATCACCGCCCCGATCCACGAACAGACCACGATGATGATCGTCGGCGGCCTCCTCGTGCTCGGCGCCGTGCTGGCCGGCCTCTATTTCGCCGTGCGCTTCTTCGTGCAGAAGCCGCTCGCCGGCCTCGTCAGCGACGTCGCGACGCTCAGCGACGGCGTCTATACGCAGCCGGTCTCCGGCCAGCAGCGCTCGGACGAGACGGGTTCGGTAGCAAAGGCCCTCGAAGGCTTCCGCCACCAGCTCGCCGATACCAAGCGTCTCGAAGCCGAAGCCACCAACCAGCGCCAGCTCACCGAAGCCGAACGCAACCGTTCGGAAGCCGAGCGCACTGAGGCAAGCGCCCTGCAACGCGACATCGTCGCCCGCCTCGGCGACGGCCTCGCCCAGCTTTCGTCCGGCAACCTGACCTTCCGTCTTTCCGGCGATTTCCCGGGCGAGTACGGCAAGCTCAAGACCGATTTCAACTCGGCCATCGCCAGCCTCGAAGAGACGATCCAGACGGTCAACGCCTCGGTCGGCAATATCGGCGGCGGCACGAGCGAGATCTCCAAGGGCGCGGCCGACCTTTCGCACCGCACCGAGCAGCAGGCGGCCAGCCTGGAGGAGACCGCCGCGGCGCTCGACGAATTGACCTCGCAGGTCAATTCCAGCGCCGAGAACGCCCGCGTCGCCGCCAAGTCCGTCGATACGGCCAGCAACGACGCCAGCAAGTCCGGCGAAGTGGTGCAGAAGGCGATCGACGCCATGCGCGGTATCGAAAGCTCCTCGCACGAGATCTCCAACATCATCGGCGTCATCGACGACATCGCCTTCCAGACCAACCTTCTTGCGCTGAATGCGGGCGTAGAGGCGGCGCGTGCCGGTGAAGCCGGCAAGGGCTTCGCGGTCGTCGCCCAGGAAGTGCGTGAACTCGCCCAGCGCTCGGCAAACGCCGCCAAGGAGATCAAGACGCTGATCAACACCTCCGAGGTGCAGGTCCGCGAGGGTGTCGATCTCGTCGGCAAGGCCGGCGGCGCGCTGGAGAACATCGCCGAGCAGGTCATCCAGATCAACGGCCTCATCCGCCAGATCTCGTCCTCGGCCTCCGAGCAGGCCGTCGGCCTCAAGGAGATCAACTCGGCCGTCAACCAGATGGACCAGGTCACGCAGCAGAACGCCGCGATGGTGGAGGAAACCACCGCCGCCTCGATGGCGCTCAACGACGAGGCGCAGACGCTGAAGGCGCTCGTCGCCCGCTTCCGCGCCGGCGCCGCGGCCATGGCCGCCCAGCAGCCGGTCCAGCAGGCCATGCGCCCGCAGGCCCAGCCGCAGCGTGCCGCCTACCAGGCCCCGCGCAGCGCGGCCCGCGCCATCCCGCAGGTCGCCGGCAACACGGCGCTCGCGCAGGATGACTGGGAAGAGTTCTGAGACCTGGCGACAGGAATGAAGAAAAAGAGGCCGGCGGAAACGCCGGCCTTTTTGTTGACGGCCCTCGCACCTCCGTCAGCGTCATCCTCGGCCTTGTGCCGAGGATCTGCCAACGCATCGGAAAACAGAAACGTTGCAGATGCTCGAGACGGGCCCGAGCGAAGGAGAGGGTTTCGGGCTTTGCCAGAAGCGCTGGCCGGAAGCTCCCTAAACGCAAACAGGCCCCGAAGGGCCCATTTCCGTCCTTGGGAGGAAGTTCGTCCGGTCAGGTTTCCAGCGAGTAGCCGGCACCGCGGACCGTGCGGATGACATCCTGCATATTGGCGAAGTTGAGCGCCTTGCGCAGGCGGCCGACATGGACGTCGACGGTACGCTCGTCGACATAAATGTCGTGGCCCCAGACGCCGTCAAGGAGCTGCGAGCGCGAGAAGACGCGGCCGGGCGACGTCATCAGGAATTCCAGGAGGCGGAATTCCGTCGGGCCGAGGCGGACTTCGCGGGTGCGGCGGTGGACGCGGTGCGTGTCGCGGTCGAGCTCGATGTCGCCGCAGCGCAGCACCGTCGAGACGACCTCGGGCTTGGCCCTGCGCAGCATGGCGCGCACGCGGGCGACCAGCTCCGGCGTCGAGAAGGGCTTCACCACATAGTCGTCCGCGCCGGTGGCAAGGCCGCGCACGCGCTCGCTCTCCTCGCCGCGCGCCGTCAGCATGATGATCGGCAGGCGCTCGGTCTCGGGCCGCTGGCGCAAGCGCCGGCAGAGCTCGATGCCGGAAACGCCGGGCAGCATCCAGTCGAGGATGAGAAGGTCCGGCATGCGCTCCTGCAGGCGCATCTCGGCCTCGTCGCCGGAGAGGATCGTGTCGACCTCGAAGCCCTCGGCTTCGAGGTTGTAGCGCAGGAGGACGCTGAGCGCCTCCTCGTCTTCGACGACGGCTATTCTGGGCACCATGTGTCGAACCCTACTCGCTTACTCGGAGGCGTCGGCAACGTCGGCGGCGACGACGGAGGTCGAGGTATCGTCCTTCGGACGCTCGCCTTCCGGCTGCGAGCCGGTCGCCATGTAATAGATGGTTTCGGCGATGTTGGTCGCGTGGTCGCCGATGCGCTCGATGTTCTTGGCGCAGAACAGGAGATGGGTGCAGGGCGTGATGTTGCGCGGGTCTTCCATCATGTAGGTCAGGAGTTCGCGGAACAGCGAGGTGTAGATCGCGTCGATCTCGTCGTCGCGCTCGCGGATGGCCTTGGCCTTGTCCACCGAGCGGGTGGCGAAGACGTCGAGCACTTCCTTGAGCTGCATCAGGGCGAGCTCGGCCAGGTGCTCCAGGCCGCGGGCGAGCTTGCGGGGCATGCCCGAGCTCTGCACGGCGATGACGCGCTTGGCGGTGTTCTTGCCGAGGTCGCCGACGCGTTCCAGCTCGGCCGCGATGCGGATCGTGCCCATGATCTCGCGCAGGTCCGCCGCCATCGGCTGGCGCTTGGCGATGGTGACGATGGCCTTCTCGTTGATCTGGCGCTCGGCATTGTCGAGGATCACGTCTTCCGAGATGACCTTCTGGGCCAGCGCCGCATCCGCGGTGACGAGGGCGCGGACGGATTCGGACACCATCTGCTCGGCGGTGCCGCCCATCTCGGAGATACGGCGGGAGAGGTACTTCAGTTCTTCGTCATAGATCGAGACGATATGGGTCGATGTCATGGCTTTATCCTTGATGCGCGCGGACATTCGGGGCTTTGGCGACGAGACCGTCAGCCGAAGCGGCCCATGATGTAGTCCTGCGTGCGCTGGTCGTCCGGGTTGGTGAACATCTTGTCGGTGTCGTTCTCCTCGACGAGGTTGCCGAGGTGGAACATGGCGGTGCGCTGCGAGACGCGGGCCGCCTGCTGCATGGAATGCGTCACGATGACGATGGTGAAGTTGGCGCGCAGCTCGTGGATCAGCTCCTCGACCTTGGCGGTCGCGATGGGGTCAAGCGCCGAGCAGGGCTCGTCCATCAGGATGACTTCCGGGCTGACGGCGACGGCGCGGGCGATGCACAGGCGCTGCTGCTGGCCGCCGGAAAGGCCGGTGCCGCTTTCATGCAGGCGATCCTTCACCTCGTTCCACAGACCCGCCTTCTGGAGGCTCTGCTCGACGATGGCGTCCATGTCGGCCTTGGCTTTCGCAAGGCCGTGGATGCGCGGGCCGTAGGCGACGTTCTCGTAGATCGACTTCGGGAACGGGTTCGGCTTCTGGAAGACCATGCCGACGCGGGCGCGCAGCTCCACCACGTCGATGTTCGGATCGTAGATATCGTCCGTGTCGAGCGTGATGCGGCCGGTGACGCGGCAGCCGTCGATGGTATCGTTCATGCGGTTCAGCGTGCGCAGGAACGTCGACTTGCCGCAGCCCGACGGGCCGATGAGAGCGGTCACGGTGTTCTCGCGGACATTGAGGTTGACGTCGTAGAGGGCGCGCTTCTCGCCGTAATAGACCGAGACGTCCTTGCCGATCATCTTGTAGGAAATGTCGTTCATTTTCTTGTCCAGCGCTTTCTCGACTGCTGCTTCTGACATCATGTTCATAGGATCGGTCCTTCTACCAGCGCCGTTCGAAGCGGCGGCGCAGCAGGATGGCGCCGACGTTCATGAGGATGAGGAAGATGAGGAGCACGATGATGGCTCCCGACGTGCGCTCCACGAAGGCGCGCTCGGCCTCGTTCGCCCACATGTAGATCTGCACCGGAAGCGCCGTCGACGGATCGAGGGGCGTTGCCGGGACGTCGGCGACGAAGGCGACCATGCCGATGAGGAGAAGCGGCGCGGTCTCGCCCAGCGCGTGGGCAAGGCCGATGATCGTGCCCGTCAGGATGCCGGGCATGGCGAGCGGCAGGACGTGGTGGAACACGGTCTGCATCTTCGAGGCGCCGAGGCCGAGGGCCGCCGAGCGAATCGACGGGGGCACGGCCTTCAGCGCCGCGCGGGTCGCGATGATGATCGTCGGCAGCGTCATCAGCGTCAGCACCAGGCCGCCGACGAGGGCCGCCGAGCGCGGGAAGCCCGCGAAGTTGACGAAGACGGCAAGGCCGAGCAGACCGTAGACGATGGACGGCACGGCCGCGAGGTTGTTGATGTTCACCTCGATGAGGTCCGTGAAGCGGTTCTTCGGGGCGAACTCTTCCAGATAGATCGAGGCGGCGACGCCGATGGGCAGCGACAGCACGAGCACGATCAGCATCATGTAGAGCGAGCCGACGAGTGCGACGCCGACGCCGGCGGCTTCCGGACGGCTCGATGCGCCGTTGACGAAGAGGCCGGTGTTGAAGTGCTTGGAGAGCGCGCCGCTTTCGGCAAGCGTGTTCATCCAGCCGACCTGCTTGTCGGAGACCTTGCGGTTGTTTTCCGGCACGGAGAGGTCGATCTGGCCCTTGAAGGCCGAGTCGAGATCGCCGTGGGCGAGGAAGGTCACGGTCTGCGTCGTGCCGATGATCGACGGATCGGCGGTGACGAGGTTGCGGAACTGGACGCGGACGCTGTCCGAGATCATGCCGTTGACGGCCTTGAGGCCGGCGCGGTCGTCCTCGCTGACGCCGAGGACCTTGGCGAGCGCATTGCGGGCGACGACCGGATAGTTGGCCGAGACCAGCTTCTGCGGGTTCCTGGCGCGCTCGTTGTTCTTGTCGATGATCTGTTCGGAGAACTCGACCGGGATCGTGATCATCGACTGCTGGAACGCCGTGTAGCCTTTGGAGACCACCGAGAACAGCAGGAGGAAGAGGAAGAGCAGGCCGAAACCGATGGCGGCCATGCCGAAGAGGCGGAAGCGGCGTTCGGCGGCATAGCGGCGACGAAGGCCGATATCGCGGCGTTCGGGCGTGGCGGAGATGCCGATGGCGGGGCTCGTGGAGGACATGGGGGAGACCTGGCTCATTCGTACTGCTCCCGGTATTTGCGCACGATGTAAAGGGCGTAGATGTTGAGGCAAAGCGTGATGACGAAGAGCGTGATGCCGAGCGCGAAGGCCACCAGCGTCTGCGGCGAGGTGAATTCGAGGTCGCCCGTCAGCTGGTTGACGATCTTGACCGTCACGGTCGTCATCGGCTCGAAGGGATTGATCTGCATGCGGGCGGCGACGCCCGCGGCGAGCACCACGATCATGGTCTCGCCGATGGCGCGCGAGGCGGTCATCAGCAGCGCGCCGACGATGCCCGGCAGGGCCGCCGGCAGGATGACGCGCTTGATCGTTTCGGAGCGCGTGGCGCCGAGGCCGAGCGAACCGTCACGCAGCGCCCGCGGTACGGCGGTGATGATGTCGTCCGACAGCGAGGAGACGTAGGGGATCAGCATGATGCCCATGACGAAGCCGGCGGTCAGGACGCTCTGCGCCTGGATGAAGTTCGAGTAATTGCCCGTGACGAGGCCGTTGAGCTGGGCGGAGATATCGCGCAGGAACGGGCCGACCGTGATGAGGGCGAAGAAGCCGTAGACGATGGTCGGGATGCCGGCGAGCACTTCAAGCAGGGGCTTTGCGACCGAGCGGACGGTGCGCGAGGCATATTCCGACATGTAGATGGCGGCGAAGAGGCCGACCGGCACGGCGACCAGCATCGCGACGAAGCCGATATAGAGCGTGCCGGCGAGCAGCGGAAGCAGGCCGAACTGGCCGGAAGAGGCCGTCGCGCCCGCCGCGGCGAAGCGCGGATCCCAGACCGTGCCGAAGAAGAACTCCCAGGCCGGGACCATGTTGAAGAAGTGGGTGGCCTCCGTCAGCATCGAGGCGACGATGCCGATCGTCGTCAGGATGGCGATGGAGGAGGCGCCGATCAGGGCCGCCAGCATCACGCCCTCGACGCGATTGCGGGCGCGGAAACGCGGCGCGATGGCGCGGTAGGAGAGGAAAGCGCCGACAAGGGCCGAAAGCATGACGAGGGCCGACAGGATGGTGCTGCTGGTCGTGGTCATGCGGTTGAGGTCGTCGGCGGACTTCAGCATGTAGGGCGCGGGATCGGCCGCCAGCGGCACGCCCTTGCCGGCGAGCACCGTGCGGGCGGTCGCGGCGTCGGCGAACACCGCCTGGCGCTCTTCCACCGAAAGCAGCCTGAAGCCGCGGGCGATGGCGCCGATCATGTTGTAGTTGAGGTTCTGCGTCGCCTGCGGCTCGGCCTTCACCTCGTCGGGGAAGCCGGCGCGGACAGTCGAGCCGATATAGATCGGGCTCGCGATGATCCAGACCAGCAGCACGATGACCGCCGGCAGCATGGACCAGATGGCGACGAAGGCGCCGTAATAGCCCGGCCGCGAATGCAGGCTGGAGGACTTGCCGCCGGCAAGCGCATTGGCGCGCCAGCTGCCCGCCAGATAGCCCGCCACGCCGATCACGGCGACGATAAGCAATAGTATGGAAATACTCATTTCGGAAATTCCCCCGGCGAGATCATCCGCGCAGTCATTCTGTGTGTCGCAAGGTTCGACAGGCGCCCCATTCCCGGTCGAAGACCATGACTGGGCGTAGCCGCCCGGAAGAGAGCGGCGGGCGCGGTCTTGAGACCGCGCCCGCTAAAGTCATTACATGATCTTGCCGTCGGCGAAGGCCTTGCGAACGGTGTCGCGCTCGGCATCGGGAGCCGGGACGAGGCCGTATTCAGCCAGCGGGGAGTCCGGGCCGATCATGTCGTCGTTCGTGAAGAACTCGACATATTCCTTCAGGCCCGGGATGACGCCGAGATGCGCCTTCTTGACGTAGAAGAACAGCGGGCGGGAAACCGGGTATTCGCCGGAAGCGATCGTCTCGGTCGAGGGAACGATGCCGCTGACGGTCGCAACCTTCAGCTTGTCGGCGTTGTTTTCGTAGAAGGACAGGCCGAAGACGCCGATGCCGGACTTGTTGGCGGCGATGCGGGCGAGCGTTTCGGTGTAGTCGCCGTCGATGTCGACAGCCAGACCGTCCTTGCGAACGGCGATGCACTTGGCGTGCTGCTCGTCCTTGTCGGCAACGGCGGCCTTGATCACTTCGGCAGCGCCGGTGGCTTCGCAGCCGGCAGCCAGCATCTTCTCGTCGAAGACTTCACGCGTGCCGTGCTTTTCGCCCGGGATGTAAGCGGCGATCTCGACGTCCGGCAGGTCCTTGTTGACTTCCGACCACTTCTTGTAGGGGTTGGCGACGAGCTTGCCGTCGACGACGACTTCGGCGGCGAGCGCCAGGTAGACGTCCTTCGGCTCGAGCTTCAGGTCGGCATTGCCGCTGTCGGTGGCGAAGACGATGCCGTCATAGCCGATCTTGACTTCCTGGATCTCGGTGACGCCGGCTGCCTTGCAGGCCTCGACTTCGCTGCCCTTCATCGGGCGCGACGCATTGGCGATGTCGATGGTGTCCGGGCCGACGCCCTTGCAGAATTCCTTGAGGCCGCCGCCGGTGCCGCCGGATTCGACGATCGGCGTCTTGAAGTCCGGATAGGTTTCGCCGAACGATTCGGCGACGATCTTGGCGTAAGGAAGAACGGTGGACGAGCCGGCGATCTGGATCTGGTCGCGCGCAACGGCAACGCCGGCGAAGGCTGCGGAGGCAACGAGCGCCGCGACAGTGAGCTTAAGAGATTTCATCTGGGTTCTCCCGAAGAGGACGTGTGTTGGAAGCGCGCGGTTCGCGCTCTCTGCCGTTGACCGGCGGCCCTTCTCTAAACCCCGATCGCCATCCCTTTTATGTCACTTTGACGAAACATTTGTGACAAGATAAATATCTGAAAATACTCGAATATCTCCGACAAAAAGACGAACGCGCCGTCCTTTGTGTCAGAATTTGACGGTAAAGACCGTTCCCTTGCCCACCTCGGACTTCACCACGAGGCGCGCCTTGTGGCGCGTGAGGATGTGCTTGACGATGGCAAGCCCGAGGCCCGTGCCCTTCTTGGAACGGCTCGCCTCCACATTGACCCGGTAGAAACGCTCGGTGATGCGCGGCACATGCTCGGGCGGGATGCCGGGGCCGTAATCGGTGACGGACAGCTCGGCGGGCGCGCCCTCCCCGCCCGACAGCGCCACGTCCACCCGCTTGCCTTCCTGGCCGTATTTGCAGGCATTTTCGAGAAGGTTCTCGAAGACCTCGACCAGTTCGTCGCGGTCGCCGGCAACGGTCACGGGATGCGCCGGCAGGTCGAGCGCGATCTCGACGCCGAGGTCGCTCGCGAGCGGCTGCAGGCTGTCGCGGACATGGCCGAGCAGCGGCACGAGGTCCACCGTCTGGTCGGGCGCGAGGTTCGAGCGCAGTTCCAGGCGGGAAAGCGAGAGCAGGTCGTCGACGAGGCGGCTCATGCGCGTCGCCTGCTCGTGCATGATGGTAAGGAAGCGCTCATGCGCCTTGAGGTCGTTCCTCGCCGGGCCCTGCAGCGTCTCGATGAAGCCGCGCAGCGAAGCGAGCGGCGTGCGCAGCTCATGGCTGGCATTGGCGATGAAGTCGGAGCGCATGCGGTCGATACGGCGAGCCTGCGAGACGTCGCGGAAGGTCAGCAGCCAGAGCGGCTCGGTGGTGGGGCCGGCAAGCGGGGCGACGCGCACGACATAGACCGTTTCGGAGGGAAGACGCTCGGCATGCTCGGTCTCGCGCGGCTGGCCGGAGCCGATGGCATCGCGCACCATATCGAGGATGCCGGGTGCGCGGATGCGGCCGGCAAGGTCGCTGCCCTGCGGAATCTGCCCGAAGATCGCCTCGGCGGCGCGGTTCTGCAGCTTCACGGTCTCGCGGGCGGAAAGGAGAAGCGCCGGCGCGTCGAGCGCGCCGAGGACGGCCGAGATGGGGGTGAGATCTTCCGCCGGCGGGGCCACCTCCACGACCGGCGCGGCCGGGGCCACCGCCATCGTGCGACGGCCTGCCTCGACGGCGCGGCGTTCCATCCGCAGCAATCCGGCGATGACGAGGAGCAGTACCGCGAAGGACACCCAGCCGAGATGCAGGCCTGCAAGCCACATCATGAAGCCGACGAAGACGGCGGAGGCAATGAGAACGCGTTCGCCCCACAGTTGCGTCGCCAGCCACCCGAGGCCCGTGCGCTGATCCGTCACGACCACCCATTCCCTTGCAAGCATCGTAGCCTCCACGCCTCCATGATTCTCCATGGATAGCGCGGCTTCATGACATGTTTTTCACGGCCGGCTTGAATTCGCAATGCGGTTGTGGCCACCTTCGCCGAAGCGGCCCCCTGCCGCGAACCGACATTCAAGGAGCAGACGATGGCGGAAAAGGCCGAAAGCCGGGCTGTGGAACTCGACATCCACGACAAGAAGCGCGTGTTCGATATCGACGATCCCGTCCTGCCCGGCTGGATCGACGACAAGGCCTTCGGCTCGGGGGACTATCCCTATGACAAGAAGCTCGACAACAAGGAATACGAGCGGCTGCTGAAGCTCCTGCAGATCGAGCTGGTCAAGGTGCAGTTCTGGCAGCAGAAGACCGGCAAGCGCATCATGGCCGTCTTCGAGGGGCGGGACGCGGCCGGCAAGGGCGGCGTCATCCACGCCACCACCTCCTACATGAACCCGCGCTCGGCGCGCGTCGTGGCGCTGACCAAGCCGACCGGCACCGAGCAGGGCCAGTGGTACTATCAGCGCTATGTGGCGACCTTCCCGACGACCGGCGAATTCGTGCTCTTCGACCGCTCCTGGTACAACCGGGCGGGCGTCGAGCCGGTCATGGGCTTCTGCACGCGCGAGCAGTACGAGAAATTCCTCAAGGAGACGCCGCGCTTCGAGAAGATGATCGTCTCGGAGGGCATCCATCTCTTCAAGTTCTGGCTGGATATCGGCCGCGAGATGCAGCTCAAGCGCTTCCACGACCGCCGGCACGACCCGCTGAAGATCTGGAAGCTGTCGCCGATGGACATCGCCGCGCTCAACAAATGGGGCGACTATTCGGAAAAGCGCGACCGCATGCTGAAGGAAACGCACACGGACAACGCGCCCTGGACCGTGATCCGCGCCAACGACAAGCGCCGCGCGCGCATCAACCTCATCCGCCACATCCTGAAATCGCTCGACTATGACGGCAAGGACAAGCAGGCGATCGGCGAGATCGACGACAGGATCGTCGGCTCCGGCCCGGGCTTCCTCAAGTAGCCCGGCGCCTGCGCCGGAACTGCCCTATTCGCCCGGCTGGATGCGCACGCCGAAGAGGTTGACGCCGGCACTGCCGCCGGAAATGTCGCTGTTCAGCAGGATATGGCCCGGCTCGCTCGGCGAGAGCGAGCGGTCGAACTCCACCTGGAACAGGATGTCGGTGCGCTCCGAGACGGTGAAGCGGTGGCGGCCGCAATTGCCCATGCTGGCGAAATCGCATTCGACGGCGACCTGCACCGGCTTGTCGCCGGCCGCCTGCACGGTGAGCGCGACCGTGGAGGCCTTGCCGCTCATTTCGCCGAGCACCTCCGGAGAGACCTCGATGCGCACCGCGCCGTCGCGGTCCGGATTGATGGAGGTGACGCGCACGGCCGGCCCCTCGCTGGTGCTGACCGATTCGAAGCGGCCCGCGAGGCCGGCGGAGATCTTTGCCGTATCGGCCGGCGTGAAGACCTTGCGCCAGTCGGAGGAGAAGTGGTTCTGCGTGTCGAGCGCCTTCTTGAGCGGATCCTCGCCCGAGAAATCCTCGCCCGAAACGCGGGCCGGCGGCCGGGAGCCGTCCGCGCCGCTGCGCAGGTCGTCGAGAAGCCCGCTCGTCTGGACCCACCAGGCGAGCGCGCCGAGGGCGGCGATCAGCGTGGCGAGGACGAGCAGGAAGGAAAACAGGCGTCCGCGCCGCTTGCGGGCCTTGGCCACCCGCTCGGGGCGGAAATCTGGGGCCTTTGCCGTCTTGGTTGGCGTCGTCGCCGCGCCGCCGGCAGCAAAGCCGTCCTGGCGGTCGGGGCGGATGGCGCCGATATCGGCGGCGCCGGCAGCGGGCTTTTCCGCCTCCAGGCGCGGCTCGGCGTCGAGTTTCGGCTCGGGCCGCACGTCGCGCTCGGCGCGCAGCACCGGCTCCAGCCGCGCATCGACCGCCGGCTCGACGCGGACATTGCGCGCGGCGGCGGAGGCGATCTCAGCGCGCTCCTCGGCCTCGATCTGGTGAATGGTGGCTTCCAGCCGGTGGCGCTGTGCGGCGACGGTGCCAGGGTCGTTGACCTCCTGCTTGCGCAGGCCCGCTTCGAGCGCGTTGCGCGCCGACTGGTAGATGCGCGCGCGCACCTCGGCATTGCCGCGCTCCGAGCGCGCCAGCGCGTTCCTGATTGCCGTTTCCAGTCCGCTCACATCCGACCCTTCTGCGGGAGCCGCGCGACGGCGCGGTACGATCCATCTGTGGAAAGAGCCCTACTTTCCGGCTTTTGTTAGTTTTTGCGTAACGTTTGACGGAAATTTTCGCAAGCCTTGCCGCCGAAACTGCCCGTTCTTCTGCGGGGATAAGCCGGGGCGAATCATGTCGGTCCGGCCTTGGTGGCGCCGCTGCCCGCATCCGATGGCCGGATGTCCCGCTTGCCATGCATCGCCGCGGCCCGAGCGCGGCATTTCCTGCTCGCTGCCCGTTGCCAAGTGCACCCGGATGGCCGCTGCCCAATGGCGTCACCAGCGGCCCGAGATGTAGAACGTCCAATCGCCTGCAGCTCTGCGGCATGCGCCCGATGGCCAAGCAACCCAATCACCGTGCTCGCCCGATACATGGCGTGCGCGACCTCCGCCTGCCTGAACCGTTGCCGCCCACGCCCGATGCCTCGCCATCTCATAGCTAAGTTTCGACCAACGCCCGGAATGTAGCACCTCCATTCGGCCGCCTCTGGGATTTTCGCCCAGTGGCCCTGCGCCCCGCCAGCCATGCCCGCTCGACACTTGGGGCGCGTTAACGCCTCTCGCCCACGCCATTGCCACCTGCCCCGATGCCTCGCCAGCCAAGCTCGCCTGCTTCCCCGGAATGCCGTATCTCCCCTCGCCTGCGCCCTTGTCGCGCGCAGCCGCCAAGCCGCCCTGACGGCCATCTTCGCCCGATGCTCGAAGCGCTGCATCGCCCCTCGCTCGCACCACCTCCGTCTGCACCCGGCGGGCCGACGCCCCGACAGCCGTGCTCGCCCAACGTCTGAAGCATAACGCCGCCCCTCGCTTTCGCCGCCACCATCTGCAACGCGGCGCCCGACGCCCCCATCCCGATGGCAGTGCTCTCCGATGCCCAGAACGGGCCAACGTGCAGCGCCACTCGCAGGAAAACGCGTCTTGTCGTTCCGTCACGATGACCACGCCGTGATGCACCGACACCCCTTTTCAGAGACAATTCCCGCTGGTATGGTTTTGACGTTTTCGTAAACGTCAAAATGTCAGGACTTCCGCCATGGCCCTGCCCGCGATCCTCAAGGACAAGCTGCGCCTGCCCGTCGTCGGCGCGCCGCTCTTCATCGTCTCGCATCCCGCGCTGACCCTTGCACAATGCAAGGCGGGTGTCATCGGCGCTTTCCCGGCGCTGAACGCCCGCCCGGAATCGCAGCTCGACGAATGGCTGGCGGAGATCACCGAGGGCCTTGCCGCGCACGATGCGAAGCACCCCGACCGCCCCGCCGCCCCCTTCGCCGTCAACCAGATCGTCCACCGTTCCAACAAGCGGCTGGAACACGACCTGGCGATGTGCGTGAAATACAAGGTGCCGGTCGTCATCTCCTCGCTCGGCGCGGTGCCGGAGGTTAATGCGGCAATCCATTCCTATGGCGGCATCGTGCTGCACGACGTCATCAACAACCGCCATGCCAATTCGGCGATCCGCAAGGGCGCGGACGGGCTGATCGCGGTGGCGGCCGGCGCGGGCGGCCATGCCGGCATGCTTTCCCCCTTCGCCCTCGTCCAGGAAATCCGCGAATGGTTCGACGGCCCGCTCCTGCTTTCCGGCGCGATCGCGACGGGCGGAGCGATCCTGGCCGCCGAGGCGATGAGCGCGGACATGGCCTATATCGGTTCGCCCTTCATCGCCACCACCGAGGCGCGGGCGAGCGACGCCTACAAGCAGACGATCGTCGACAGCAATGCCGCCGACATCGTCTATTCCAACTATTTCACGGGCATTCACGGCAACTACCTGAAGCCTTCCATCGCGGCCGCGGGGATGGACCCCGACCACCTGCCGGAAGCCGACCCCTCGAAGATGGATTTCGACAAGGCCACGACCGGCGCCAAGGCCTGGAAGGACATCTGGGGCTGCGGCCAGGGCATCGGCGCCGTCAAGGCCATCGAGCCGGTCGAAGCGCTCGTCGCCCGCCTTGCCCGCGAATACGCCGCCGCCAGGGCCCGCATCGCGGCCTGACCCCGTCATTTCGCTGCGCCGCGCGGGAAAAATGCGGAAGTTGAAACTCCCCGCTTGAAATCTCCGTCCAATGCGGTTATCAGCGCACCCATTCCGGTCCCGACACGCTTCGGGACCGCTGAAGGGCCGCTTTAGCTCAGTCGGTAGAGCACATCATTCGTAATGATGGGGTCAGGTGTTCGAGTCACCTAAGCGGCACCATTTTCTTCAAGCATCCAGGTAAAGTCAAAGCCCAGCGGTCCTCTGCGGTTACCCGTCAGTCTGCGCGAGGTGGATGGCAGGGCTGCTTGGTCTCGTCGCAGATGCTCCCTGTTGCCAAGATAGTGCCGATGGCGACATGCTTGAAAGCGGTCTGGAGGCACTCTTGTCGAAGCTCAGTATCTACCGCACGATCCTGCTCATTTGCCTGGCGGTCGTCGCCTATGTCTGGCCCACACTCTGGCTGATCTACGGACTGTGGGCGGGGAGTGCACTCATGGGTGCGGCCACCCTGGCCTTTTTCCCTGAGGAACGACAAGACACCGGCATCGAAATCATGCTTTCAGGCGCCTTGGCCCCGTTGCGCGTTTGGCTCGGCCTGTGGAACGGCTTCTATGTCTGGACGGATCTGGATCACGATTACTGGAACCGCACGGACGAATGAGGGAATGGCAATCCATCGGAAGCCAGCGCATTCACCCAGCGTAGAAGAAATACACCTTTCCCTTGTTCGGATCGACGATCGTAACGCTGCCGCCCGGCCCATAATGGTAAAGCGATCCTCCGGACTGTATCGCTTCGTTGGCTTCGCGCTCGAACCGTGCATCGATGGAGATTTCAAAGCCATACTTGCCCAGGAACTCCGATACGTTTGGAGGATCGCGGGCAATGCGTTCAGCTCCCCGAACCGGCGGGTTGTCGTAGGGATGCCACTGGCTGACGGCTTGCTCGGTGCTCCTGTCATCGACTGGCGTCACGAGCCATGTGCCTTCGGTTCCTTCGAGCGCTTCACCCAGGCGGCGCCCTTGGTCCCGCGCCCATAATGCGCTGGCGTCGGTCAATCGATAAACGACAAAGCCGGTTTCGTTGTCGCCGGGCATGAAACCCGTGCCGTAGAGTTCCTCCACCCTGAATTCGATCTCTGCAACGTCGAGAGGCTGGGGAACGTGTGCCAGAATCCAGCGTCGTTCTTCAAACTTGAATGCCATGTAGGGCGCCACAACGAACCCCACGCCCAACACGACGATGAGGCCGCGCAGAACGAGCTGATCGGATCTCGTCCGTCGCCAGATTCGGCGAAGGCCGAGAAAGACAAGCACAACGATGCCTATGATCACGAGTGCAAAAGCGATTAGAAAACAAAGCATTGCCAAGGCGAAATCCATATGATCTCACAGTTATCGAGGGATGGGTATTCGACGAAGCCGGTCGGTTGAGCGCATGGCCCTGCAATTGCAGATTGGCCAGGTTCGTCATATGTTTCAACCAGAATCCCTGGAGAGGCCTCATGCGCGACGCAGTTTTCGCACTATGCCTGTTACTCGGCTACACGACCTCGTCCGCATCCGCTGAGGAAGAATACCCATTCCCTCAGCTTCAGACCGAAGTTTTTTGCAAGGGCTTGGTCGCAAGGATGCTGGACGCAAACGAACAGGCGGCCGAATTGAAAAAATGCCTCGTCCAGGAAATGTTCCTGAAGGGGAAGCTGGAGCCCTGGTGGCCATTTCTGGGGCGCAAGACGCAAAGGATGATCGTAAAGGCCCATTACAGGCTGCCGGAGCATCAAACATACATCACGCTTCTGTCATATACATCGTCCGCCATAGGCGATGCATGCTTGTCCGGGCGGATAAAATGCCAAAACCCTAAAGCCCCGTGATGCCGCCTTCCTCGCCTGACTCGCCGTGCCTCCCTTGTCGCCATGCCTCCCATCGCGGCGACGACATGCTCGGGCAGTTGCGCACCGTGCTTGCGACGGTCAGCGGGCGGTTCAGCGCGGATATTTTCCTGCGCTTTTCCCTGATGGCGCTTTCGCCGGACGACATCGGCGAGCGGCTGCGCGCCGCGGATGCCGTCGAGACGATGCGTGCCTATCTTGCGGATTTCGCCCGGTTCTGCGGCGAGGGAGACAGCTAAGCGGCGGGCTTCAGCCGACGTTGCGTTCCTTGTCAGGCAAGGGGGGCGGCTCGGCGTGGGGGTCGAGCAGGATCGTCGAGGCGGGCTCGGTCGCTTCGACCTCGCGGATCCATTCGCGCCAGATGGCGACCAGCAGGGCCATCAGGACGGGGCCGATGAAGAGGCCGAGGAAGCCCATGGTCTTCACCCCGCCGATGAGGCCGAAGAAGGTGGGCAGGAAGGGCAGCTTGATCGGGCCGCCGACGAGGCGCGGGCGCAGCGTCTTATCGACGATGAAGAGCTCCACCGAGCCCCAGGCGAAGAGCGCAAGGCCCGCCACGGGCGAGCCGCTGGAAACGAGATAGACCGAGACCAGCGTGAAGGAGAGCGGCGCACCGCCCGGGAACAGCGCCATGACGCCCGTCAGCACGCCGAGCGTGACGGCCGAGGGCACGCCGGCGATCCAGTAGGCGACGCCGAGAACGATGCCCTCGCCGATGGCGATCAGCGTCATCCCGGTGACGGTCGAGCTGATCGTCGCGGGCACGATGCGGGAGATGCGCTCCCAGCGCATCGGCAGGATGCGCTCGCCGAGCCGGTCGACCTGGCCGGCGAAGGCCTGGCCGTCGCGGTAGATGAAGAACAGCGCGATCAGCATGAAGAGCATGGCGAGCAGCAGGTTGAACGCCTTGCCGCCAGCCGCGAGCGCCACGCGGTAGATATTGCCGATATTGGCGCCGCTGACGATCTGCGTCAGTTCGCCGATCGCGCCCGGATGATCGAGGAAGCGCGCCCATTGCATATCGAGCCAGCCGCCCACCACGGGCAGCGCGCCGATCCATTCCGGCGTCGGCGCGCCGGTGCGGTTCGTCTCGACGGCCCAGCCGATCCAGTCGCGAATCTCGTGCAGCGCATAGGTCGAGGCGATCACGATCGGCCCGACGATGAAGGCGAGGATGAGGAGGATGGCGATGGAAGCGGCGAGCGTGCGGTTGCCGTTCACCTGCGCCAGCAGGCGCGAATAGAGCGGCCAGCTCGCAAAGGCGATGACCAGCGCGGCGAGTACCGGCACGACGAAGCCGTGGAAGAAATAGATGCCGGCGAAGACGATGAGGACGAGAAGCCACCGCGCCGCCGAGATCGGGGAGATGAGCGCAGCGCCGCCCTGGCGTGCCGCGCCGAGAAACCGGGGCTCACTTCTGCGATGTTCCGAATGCAACAAACTCGTCCACTCCATGGCTCCGGCGTCCGCGCCGGACCACCAAGATAAGGTGTAGCGGAAGAATGTTAAACATATACGTGGTTTTTTCGGCGGCGGCGCGCGGAGACGCCGCAGGCGGCGGCCCGAAGGGGTAAGTCGAGGGCGTCGATGCAGATCGTTGACGTTTACGTTAATGTAAGATAGCAGTATACCTTGATGGCGCCCGCCAAAAGCATCATCTTGTCGGCATCGGACGGTTGGAGGACCTTTCGCTGCGTCGGGACGGACGATGCCCGCGCCCAACGAGGAGGAGCACATATGTCGGTCTCACAGATGCACCCGCCCACCGCGCCGTCCGGCCGTTTCTGGCTCTCCTCCTATCCGGACGGCATGGCGGGAGAGATCGCCCCGCTCACCCACGATTCCATCGGCGCGCTGGTGGAAAGCTGCTGCGCGCGCTTTGCCGACCGCCCGGCCTTCACCAGCATGGGCAGGACGCTGACCTTCCGCGACTTCGATGCCGCCTCCCGGATGGTCGTCGCCTGGCTGCAGGCGCGGGGACTGGAAAAGGGCGACCGCGTCGCCGTCATGATGCCGAACATCCTGCAGAACCCGGTGATCATCTTCGGCATCCTGCGCGCCGGGCTCGTGGTGGTGAACGTCAACCCGCTCTATACGCCGCGCGAGCTCGAGCACCAGCTCAAGGATGCCGGCGCCAAGGCGCTGTTCGTGCTGGAGAATTTCGCGAGTACCGTGGCGCAGGTCGTCGCGCGCACGGACGTGCGCCACGTTGTGGTCGCGACGATGGGCGACATGCTCGGCCTCAAGGGCCTCATCGTCAATCTCGTCGTGCGCAAGGTGAAGAAGCTCGTGCCGGAATGGTCGCTGCCGGGGCATGTGCCGTTCAGGCAGGTGATGGCGGAAGGCGCGCGCGGCGCGGTGAAGCCGGTCGCGATCGCGCCGGGCGACATGGCCTTCCTGCAATATACCGGCGGCACGACGGGCGTTTCCAAGGGCGCGATCCTCACCCATGCGAACCTGCTCTCCAACATGGAGCAGATCAAGCTGTGGATCGAGCCGACCTTCACGATCAAGAAGCGGCCGGAGCAGCTCACCTTCATCTGCGCGCTGCCGCTCTATCATATCTTCGCGCTGACGGTGAACGGACTGATGGGAATCGCGCTCGGCGGCCATAACGTGCTGATCGCCAATCCGCGCGACATCCCCGCCTTCGTCAAGGAACTGGCGAAATACCGAACCCACATCTTCCCGGGCCTCAACACGCTGTTCAACGCGCTGATGAACAATCCGGATTTCTCCAAACTCGATTTCTCCGAACTCGTCCTGACGCTCGGCGGCGGCATGGCGGTGCAGCGGCCGGTCGCAGAACGCTGGCAAAAGATGACGGGCTGCGCGATCACCGAGGGCTATGGCCTTTCCGAAACCTCGCCGGTGGCGACGGCCAACCGCTTCGACCGGCCGGAATTCACCGGCACGATCGGCCTGCCGCTGCCCTCCACCGAGATCGAGATCCGCGACGACGACGGCCGCACGCTGGCGCTCGGCGAGGTCGGCGAGATCTGCATCCGCGGCCCGCAGGTCATGGCCGGCTACTGGCAGCGCCCGGACGAGACGGCCAAGGTGATGACGCCGGACGGCTTCTTCCGCTCCGGCGATATCGGCTTCATGACGGCGGAGGGCTATACCAAGATCGTCGACCGCAAGAAGGACATGATCCTCGTCTCCGGCTTCAACGTCTTCCCCAACGAGGTGGAGGAAGTGGCGATGTCGCATCCCGGCATCCTCGAATGCGCGGCCATCGGCGTGCCGGACGAGCATTCCGGCGAGGCGGTGAAGCTCTTCGTCGTGAAGAAGGACCCGGCGCTGACGGAAGCCGACGTGAAGGCCCATTGCGCGGCGAACCTCACCAATTACAAGCGGCCGAAATTCGTCGAATTCCGCACCGAGCTGCCCAAGTCCAATGTCGGCAAGATTCTGCGCAAGGACCTGCGCGGCTGACGGGCGGTCGCGGTTAAACCGATTTAATTTTTTCGGGCAAGCGGCCTTTCCGGTCTTGATTTGACCATATCAAAGCGACTAGCTAGCGGCATCGTCCAAAGCCAGGGAAGACGCCGATGAACCCGCTTGTCGAAAAGCTGAAATCCATCGTCCGCGATACCAATGCCACAGACATCCGGGCCGCCTTCGCGGCCGACCCGCAGCGGTTCTCCCGCTACAGCACCACGCTCGGCGACTTTCTCTTCGACTATTCCAAATGCGCGGTGAACGACGCGGTGCTCGACGCGCTGGAGGCGCTGGCGAAGGATGCCGGCGTCGAGAAGAAGCGCGACGCCATGTTCGCCGGTGAGATCATCAACATCACGGAAGAGCGCGCGGTGCTGCACACGGCGCTGCGCAATCGCTCCAACACGCCCGTCCTCGTCGAAGGCAAGGACGTCATGCCGGATGTCAATGCCGTGCTCGACGCCATGGGCGCCTTCGCCGAGGCCATCCGCTCCGGTGCGTTCAAGGGCGCGACGGGCAGGAAGATCACCGATGTCGTCAATATCGGCATCGGCGGCTCGGACTTGGGCCCGGTCATGGCGACGCTGGCGCTCGCGCCCTACCATGACGGCCCGCGCCTGCACTTCGTCTCCAATATCGACGGCGCGCATATCGCCGACACGCTGAAGCTGCTGGAGGCCGAGACGACGCTCTTCATCGTCGCCTCCAAGACCTTCACCACCATCGAGACGATGACCAATGCCGCGACGGCGCGCAGGTTCATCGCCGACAAGCTGGGCGAGGCCGCCGTCGGCCATCATTTCTGCGCCGTCTCCACGGCGCTCGACAAGGTCGCGGCCTTCGGCATCGACGAAGCGCGCGTCTTCGGCTTCTGGGACTGGGTCGGCGGGCGCTATTCGATCTGGTCGGCCATCGGCCTGCCGCTGATGATCGCCATCGGGAAGGAGGACTTCGCGCAGTTCCTCGCCGGCGGCCATGCCATTGACAATCACTTCCGCGAGGCGCCGATCCGCGAAAACATCCCGATGCTGCTCGGCCTCATCGGCTTCTACCATCGCAACGTGCTGAACTATCCCTCGCGCGCCATCCTGCCCTATGATCAGCGCCTGTCGCGCTTCCCGGCCTATCTCCAGCAGCTCGACATGGAATCGAACGGCAAGTCGGTGACGGTGGATTCGACGCCCGTCGAATGCAAGACCGGCCCGGTCGTCTGGGGCGAGCCCGGCACCAACGGCCAGCACGCCTTCTACCAGCTCATCCACCAGGGCACCTCGATCATCCCGACCGAGTTCATGATCGCGGCCAACGGCCATGAGGAGAACCTGCGCCACCAGCACCAGCTCCTCATCGCCAATTGCCTGGCGCAGTCGGAAGCGCTGATGAAGGGCCGCTCGCTCGAAGAGGCCAAGGCGCAGCTCACCTCGAAGGGCATGGACGAGGCGAAGGCCGACAGGATCGCGCCGCACCGCGTCTTCTCCGGCAACCGCCCGTCGATCACCATGGTCTATGACAGCCTGACGCCCTTCGCACTCGGCCGGCTGATCGCGCTCTACGAGCACCGCGTCTTCGTGGAAGGCGCGCTCTTCAACATCAATTCCTTCGACCAGTGGGGCGTGGAGCTCGGCAAGGAGCTGGCGACGGGCCTGCTGCCGGTCGTGGAAGGCAAGGAGAGCGCTGCAGGGCACGATTCCTCGACGGCCGGGCTGGTCGCGGCGCTGCTGAAGGCTGCAAACTAGACTATTTCCGCATTTCCGAACGCAAAACCGCTTCGCACTTTTGCTGGAAATGCTACCGCAGGCTCAAACGGCGTGCCGCGAAAGCACCGCGCGGCACGCGGGCGAGGTTCCCGAGGAATTCGCGGGCGCAGGCGCGCCAGCTATAGGTGGCCGCGCGGGCAAGCGCGACCTCCTTCGGGATATCGAGCGCGGCAAGGGCTGCTTCCCGCAGGTCTTCCGACAGGGCCCCCGCCTCACCCAGCACATCGCGCGGGGCCGTAACCGGGAAAGCGGCGACGGGAACGCCGCTCGCCAAAGCCTCCAGCATGACATTGCCGAACGTATCCGTGCGGCTCGGGAAGACGAAGACGTCGGCCGAGGCGTAGACGGCCGCAAGCTCCTCGCCGGTCTTGCGGCCGAGGAAATGCACGTCGGGATAACGCTGGCGCAGCGCCGCAAGGTCCGGCCCATCGCCGACGACGACCTTGCTGCCCGGTAAATCGAGGCCGAGGAAGGCGGGCAGGTTCTTTTCCACCGCCACGCGCCCGACATTGAGGAAGACCGGCCGCGGCAGGCCGAGATCGCGGCGCCTTGCCGGGTCGAACAGCTTGGTATCCACCCCGCGCGACCAGCGCTTGATGCGCACGAAGCCCCGCGCCGCCATTTCCGCACCCAGCGACCTGGTGGCCACCATCATGCCCGCGCCGGAATTGTGGAAGCGGCGCAGCCACCAGTAGCTCCAGCTTTCCGGTATGGGTAGGCGCGCGCTGATGAATTCGGGAAAGCGCGTGTGGTAGGCGGTGGTGAAGGGCAGCCGGCGCTGCAGGCAGGCGCGCCGCGCCGCCATGCCGAGCGGGCCCTCGGTCGCGATATGGATGTAATCCGGCGCGACGGCTTCGATCTCGGCCAGCACCTGACGGCTCGAGGCGATGGCGAGCCGGATCTCGGGATAGGACGGCAGCGGGATGGTCGTGAATTTCTCGGGCGTCAGGAAGACGACGTCGACCCCCTCCTCCGCCGCCGAGCGGGCCAGCTCCTCCAGCGTGTGCACCACGCCGTTGAGCTGCGGCCGCCAGGCATCCGTCACGACGAGGACGGTGGGCGCCCGGTCATCGGACGCGGCGGGGAAGGACGAATCTGGAGCGATGTCTTCGAGCATGGCCTCTTTGACCATGCCGCGATGACAGGCGAATGAACGTGCGCCGCGCCCGCGGGCCGGTTACTTGCGTTCCGTCGGCTGGGGCTGGAGGCGGCCGCGGGAGCGGCCGGGCGCGGCATTGGCGAGGCGGCGGGCGGCCTCCTTCAGCTCCAGCTCGGTGAAGAGGCCCCGGTATTCGGGGCGCAGCATCAGCGCTTCCATGGAAAGCTCCGGCTTGCCGGCGTCGAGAAGGCGTTCGAGGCCGGCCGCGCCGGGCGTGAAGACGAACTCCTTCGCCGCCGCCACGCCGCCATTGAGCGTGACGCAGCGGCGCAGCAGGACCGGGCGGAAGCCGAGTTCGGCGAAGCGGTCGTAGAGGCCCGCCATCTCCTTGTGGAAGCGGGCCTCGGTCCCCGGAGCGGGGCCGCGCATCAAAGGCGTCCGACGCGCTCGGTGAGGAGCGCGAAGAAGCCGTCCGCATCGACATCCTTCATGACGCGCGCATTGTGCTTGCGGTCGGTCACCTGCCACCAGTCGACGACGGTCATGCCGACGGTGAGCGGCGAAGCCGTCTCGACCTCGACACTGCAGTCGCGCCCGCCGAAAAGCTCCGGCTTCAGCAGATAGGCGATGACGGTCGGATCGTGCAGCGGGCCGCCGTCGGAACCGTATTTCTCGATGTCGAAGCGCTCGAAGAATTCCAGCATCTGGACGAGCGCGAGCGCCGGGCGGTTGCCGATCGCGCGCAGCTTCTCGACGCGGCTCTTCAGCGTCAGTACCTTGTGGGTGACGTCAAGCGGCATCATGACGATCGGGATGCCGGAGTTGAAGACGGCGGCGGCCGCCTCCGGGTCGACATAGACGTTGAATTCGGCGGCCGGCGTGATGTTGCCGCCCTCGAAGAAGCCGCCGCCCATCATGACCAGCTCGCGCACGCGGCCGGCGATCTCGGGCGCCTTTTCCAGCGCGAGCGCGATGTTGGTCAGCGGGCCGAGCGTGCAGAGCGTGACGGTGCCGGCCGGCTCGCGCTTCAGCGTCTCGACGATGAAGTCGACGGCGTGCTGCGCTTCGAGCGGCATCTTCGGCTCGTGCAGCTCCGGGCCGTCGAGGCCGGTCTTGCCGTGGACGTGCTCGGCCGTCACCAGCGGGCGGGCGATCGGCCTGTCGGCGCCGGCGAAGACCCTGACGTCCGGCCGGGAGCAGAATTCCAGGATGATGCGGGCATTGGTGGAGGTGCGCGACAGCGGCACGTTGCCGGCGACCGTGGTGATGCCGAGGATTTCCAGCTCCGGGCTGCCGAGCGCCAGCATGATGGCGGCGGCGTCGTCCTGGCCGGGATCGGTGTCGATGATGATTTTCCTTGGCTCGGACATGCCGCTTCATTCCTGTTTTCTGATTGCGCCGGACCGGCGGGGAAGCGGCGACTATATTTGCCGGGCCGCCTTTCGCAAGCGTCTTGCGCCGGCATCGCGCAATCACCATATTGCAGCCGTCGGGGCGCCGCAGCCGGGCCTCGCCAAAGTCGCTTGAAGCCAAGGACTGGACGATGACACGCATGACCCCTTTCACGAGCCCGCTGCTGCTGGGCTTCGACGCCATGGAAAAGACCCTCGAGCGCATCGCCAAGGGCAACGATGGCTATCCGCCGTACAATATCGAGCGGCTTCGGCCGGATGGCGAGACGGGCGCCCCGGAGCGCCTGCGCATCACGCTTGCCGTGGCGGGCTTCTCCGAGGAGGAGCTGGACGTGACGACGGAGGAAAACCAGCTCGTCATCCGCGGCCGGCAGACCGACCCCGGCGAAAGGGATTATCTTTACCGCGGCATCGCCGCCCGCCAGTTCCAGCGTACCTTCGTGCTTGCCGACGGCATGCATGTTTCGGGCGCCGAACTGAAGAACGGCCTGCTCTCGGTGGACCTCGTCCGGCCGGAGCCCGTGCGTATGGTAAAGAAAATTAACATTTCCGTACCAGACTAGAACGTGAGCCGTTCCTGCGGGAACACCCGCCGGACCGTTTCGCGCATAACCTGATTGCCGAACGACCGATGGGCCATGGTGGCCATCAGCGTCCGGTGGCCGGCAAGTCCGGCATTGCCATGGAGGCAAAAATGGGCCTGAAAACCGTTACCCCCACCACCGTATCGAAGGCGGACCTTGCGCATCTGGGCGCCGGCGAAGTCGGCTACATCCGCAAGATGAAGGCCGAGGAAGTCTCCCGCGTCTTCCCGGAAGCGCCCGAAATCGACCCGAGCCTCGACCTGTGGGCGCTGTTCGGCGCGGACGGCACGCCGATCCTGCTCACCGACAACCGTTCCAGCACCTTCTACAAGGCCGCCGAGGACGATCTGCGCACGGTCAGCCTTCACTGACGATAATGCCCTGAAAAACGCTTTCCGTCAGAGACGGCGGAAGGTGAGATAGGCCGACTTGCGGCCCTCGCGCCTGGCCTTGGCCTCGTAGCGCGTGCCCGGCCAGCCGGCATAGGGCGTCAGCCAATCGGCCGCGTTTTCCGCGGTCCAGACGAAGGCGGGATGCGCCCCGCAATGCATCAGCGTCCAGTTGACATAGGTGTCGATGTCGGACGCGAAGCAGAAGATGCCGCCCGGCTTCAGCACGCGGGCGAAGCGATCCAGATTGACCTTCGACACGAAGCGCCTCTTCCAATGCTTCCGCTTGGGCCAGGGATCGGGATAGAGCAGGTCGATCTGGTCGAGCGAGGCCGCCGGTAGCCAGTCCAAGAGTTCCGTCGCATCGTCGTCGTAAAGGCGGATATTCCCCGCGCCCTTCTCCTCCACGCTGCCGATCAGCTTCGCCATGGAATTGACGAAGGGCTCAACGCCGATGAAGGCGGTGTCCGGGCTTTCCACCGCGCGGTGGATCAGGTGCTCGCCGCCGCCGAAACCGATCTCAAGGCGGGTGCGGGCCGGCGTGAAATCGTAGAGCGTTGCGAGATCCGCCGGAGCCGGGGCCGACAGGTCGACCTTCAGCACCGGCAGCAGCGTTTCGAGATGCTGCGCCTGCCGCTCGCGCAGCGGCTTTCCCTTGCGGCGACCGAAGAAGGCTTCGGTCGCGCGGCTGCGGCGCTCTGCATCGGTCATGTCGGCCTCAGTTCTTTATGGCGTCCTTGAGGGCCTTGACGAGGTCGAGGCGCTCCCAGGAGAACGAGCCGTCACGACCGGCCTTGCGGCCGAAATGGCCATAGGCGGACGTTTTGGCATAGATCGGCTTGTTGAGGTCGAGATGGCGGCGGATGCCCGACGGCGACAGGTCCATGACCTTGCGGATCGCCGCTTCCACCGCCTCTTCGCTCACCTTGCCAGTGCCGTGCAGGTCGACATAGATCGACAGCGGCTGGGCAACGCCGATGGCGTAGGAGAGCTGGATCGTGCAGCGGTCGGCAAGGCCGGCGGCAACGACGTTCTTGGCGAGGTAGCGCGCGGCATAGGCGGCCGAACGGTCGACCTTGGTCGTGTCCTTGCCGGAGAAGGCGCCGCCGCCATGCGGGGCCGCGCCGCCATAGGTGTCGACGATGATCTTGCGGCCGGTGAGGCCGGCGTCGCCGTCCGGGCCGCCGATGACGAACTTGCCCGTCGGGTTGATGTACCAGGAGCAATCGTCGGCGATCTTCAGGTCGGCCAGCGCCTCGCGGATATAGGGCTCGACGACCTGGCGCACCTTCTTGGAATCCCAGCTCGCATCGAGATGCTGCGTGGACAGCACGATGGAGGTGACGTCGGCCGGCTTGCCGTCGACATAGCGCACGGTCACCTGGCTCTTGGCGTCCGGGCCGAGCTTGCCGGCATCGCCCTCGCCCGTCTTGCGGGCGGCGGCGAGAAGCTGGAGGATGCGGTGCGAATAGTAGATCGGGGCCGGCATCAGTTCCGGGGTTTCGCGGCAGGCATAGCCGAACATGATGCCCTGGTCGCCCGCGCCCTCGTCGCCCTGCTTGTCGGCGGCGTTGTCGACGCCCTGTGCGATGTCGGCGGACTGCGAGTGCAGCAGCACGTCGATCTTCACGGTCTTCCAGTTGAAGCCGTCCTGCTCGTAGCCGATATCGCGGATCGCCTTGCGGGCGGCGGACTTGAACTTGGACGGATTGATGACGTCGGCGCCGTTCTTGTCTTTCTTGAGAAGGCTCGGCGGCAGGCGGACCTCACCGGCGATGACGACGCGATTGGTCGTTGCAAGCGTCTCGCAGGCGATGCGGACCGACCAGGGATCGATCTTCGACTTCACGGCTTCACGGTAGACCAGATCGACGATTTCGTCGGAGATACGGTCGCACACCTTGTCCGGATGGCCTTCGGCGACGGACTCGCTGGTGAAGAGGTAACTGCTGCGCATGCGGGAATTCCCCTCAAAGAAATGGACTACGACCGTAGTTATTCAGTTCGCGCGGCAAAGACAAGGACATAAGTATATCTTTATGTCCCAAATTCCCGGGTGATTTGCCGCATCCGCCGCGCAGAAGCGGCCGGCAGGCATGAAAAACGGCCCCGCAGGGCCGTTCCTTCATGCGTTCCGGCAGGGACAGGTCACTCGACCTCGGCCTCGGCGGCCAGCGCCTTGACCAGATCGACCAGCTTGCGGCGCACCTTGGGATCGCCGATCTTCACGAAGGCGCGGTTGAGCTGCAGGCCTTCGGAGGAGGAGAGGAAGTCGACGACATAGTTGGAGCTGGAGGCTTCGGCGAAGCCGGCCTGGGCATCCGCTTGCTCGCCCGGGGCATCCTCGAAGAAGAAGGAGACCGGCACGTTGAGAATGCTCGAAATGTTCTGCAGGCGGCTGGCGCCGACGCGGTTCGTGCCCTTCTCGTATTTCTGAATCTGCTGGAAGGTGATGCCGAGGCTTTCGCCCAGCTTCTCCTGGCTCATGCCGAGCATGGTCCTGCGAAGCCGGATCCGGCTGCCGACATGTATATCGATCGGATTCGGCTTCTTCTTGTTTTCCATCATCACTTTCGTCCTAACGCGGAATGGCCCCTACCCACCGGCAGCCTTAACGAAAACTTAACGTCACGTTGTATGCGCAGACTCTGAAGGTCGCTACAATACAGGAGAACGGCCGGCGGCGTGCACTATGCTATTTTAGGGGTTTTGGGTCAATTCATCCGATTTCTAAAACCCATGCGAGAAATAAGCGCCGTCCCGAGGAGAATGGACAGGGCAATCAGAAACGCCCGGTTCTGCCGTGTTGCCCGTTCCGTCGGCGCGAATTTACCCGGAAGGGTTGCATCCACAAAACCGGGGACATCGTAGGCAAGGCCGGAAACGACCTGCCCCTTCGCATCCACCACGGCCGAAATGCCGTTGTTGGCAGCGCGAATCAGCGGCATGCCGCGCTCGACCGCGCGCAGTCGCGCCTGCAGGAAATGCTGGTAGGGACCGGGCGTATTGCCGAACCAGGCGTCGTTGGTGACGTTCAGCAGCGCGGCGGCCGTCTTCCCCGCGCCATTGATCTCGGAGGGGAAGATCGCCTCGTAGCAGACCAGCGGATAGAGCCCCTTGCCGCGGACCGTCAGGAGCTGGTGCTCGCGCGCGGCGGAAAAGCCGCCCGGCATGGCGACGGCGCTGACGCCGAAGCTCTCGAAGACCTCGGCGAAGGGCATGTATTCGCCGAAGGGCACGAGATGCACCTTGTCGGCCGCGCCGATGATCTGGCCCTTGCCGTCGATGGCGTAGATGGAATTGTAGTAGCGCGGCGCCTTGCCGGACCCGGCGCTCTCGGTGCGCACCGCGCCGGCGATCAGTATCTGGTCGTCGTCGAGAACGGCGGCGATGCGCACGAGGGCATCGGGATTGTCGGTCAGGATGAAGGGGATGGAGGTTTCCGGCCAGACGATGATGTCCGGCCGCCTGCCGCCGCCCTCGGGCTTTGCGACGCTCAGCGCCAGATGCCGCTCGAAGATCTCGGCCCTTGCGGTGTCGTCGAGCTTCATCGCCTGGTCGATCACCGGCTGGACGAGGCGGACGACGGTGCTGTCGTCGTCCGGCGCGGGCAGGTTGAGCGCATAGTAGCCGTAGCCGACATGGGCGGCGAAGAGCAGCACGGCAAGCGAAAGGCCGATCCCCCTGCCCCGCCGCGTGCCGAGAAGGGCGGGCGCGGCGAAGACGAAGACGGCGAGCGCGTTCATCGCGGCGATGCCGACGATGCCGGACGACTGCATGAGGAGCGGCACGGGCATGATGCCGTAGCCGACGGCGTTCCAGGGAAAGCCGGTGAAGAGCGTGCCGCGCAGCCATTCCCCCACCCCGAAGGCGAAGGCGAGCGCGGCGATGCGGCCCATGCCGTCCGACCAGAGGAGCCGGGCGAGCGCGGCGGCGATGCCGTAATAGATGGCGAGGAAGGCCGGTAGGCCGAAGACGGCGAGCGGCAGCGCCCAGGCGAAAGCATCCGCCTCGACCAGCAGCGCATTGCCCAGCCACCAGAGCCCGCCGACGAAATAGCCGAAGCCGAAGAACCAGCCGATGCGGAAGGCAGGCGCCAAGCGCCGGAGGAAGCCGGCTTCCGGGGCACCGCTCGCCCCGTCGAGCAGCCAGACTAGCAGGGTGAAGGACACGAAGAGCGCCGCGAAGAAGCCGAAGGGCGGCAGCGCCAGCACGCCGGCGACCCCCGCAAGAAATGCCGTCAGCGCCCGTCTCGTCCCAGACAGGAGCATGACCTTGCCCGCCAGCCGCTCCATGCCGTCCCCTTCACATGTCCCCGAATCAGCCGCGCCAGTGTTCCAAAAAAGCAGCGTCTTGTCCTGTGTCATGAGGGGGGATGTCGGGATGGCGCTTTCTGGAGGGTAGTGGGGATGCCTTGCCCCTCATCCGGCCTGCCGGCCACCTTCTCCCCGCAAGCGGGGAGAAGGTGATATGCCGCGCCATTTTCCCCAATCAGCAACCATTCGTGGGGCACGTCCCCTCTCCCCGCTTGCGGGGAGAGGGTTAGGGTGAGGGGGCAAAGCAATGCCCTGTTCCGTAAAGAAGGGAGCCCTACTCCGCCCCGGCCTCGTCGCTGCGCCGCTCGGCCGGATTGGCGCGGTCGGCGGGAAGGCTCTCGCCGGGCCGGCGCTCGCGGCGGCGGACGGAGCTGGCGCGTTTGCGGGTGACGCGCACGCGCTTGACGCGGCGCGGGTCCGCGTCGAGGACGTGGAATTCGAAGCCGGGCACGGCCTGCACCACCTCGCCGCGCACCGGAATGCGGCCGAGCGAGGCGAAGATCAGGCCGCCGAGCGTATCGGCGTCTTCAAGCTGTTCGCGGATATCGAAATCGGAACCGATGGCTTCGGCCAGCTCCTCAAGCTCGACGCGGGCATCGGCGATGAAGACGTCGTCGCTGACGCGCTGGATCATCGCCTCGTCGTCGTCGTGCTCGTCCTCGATGTCGCCGACGACCATCTCGACGATGTCTTCCAGCGAGGCGAGGCCGTCCGTGCCGCCATATTCGTCGATGACGAGGGCCATCTGGGTGCGGTCGGCCTGCATGCGCGCCATGAGGTCGGCGGCCAGCATCGATGGCGGGACGAAGAGGACCTGGCGGATGATGCCGGCTTCGGCAACGGTCTTGGAAAGATCGACGCGGCCGAGGTCGAATTCTGCCTTTGGCGTACGCGCCGGCTTTTCGCCGGTAGCGGCTGCGGCGCTGCCGTTCTTCGCGCCGGTGCGGCGCTTGTTGCGGGCCTGCTTGGTGACATAGGCGAGCAGGTCGCGGATGTGGACCATGCCGCGCGGGTCATCGAGGCTCTCGTTATAGACCGGCATGCGCGAGCGGCCGGAATCCTCGAAGATCACCATCAGCTCGGCAATGGTGATGTCCTGGTCGACGGCCTCGATATCGGCGCGCGGGACCATGACGTCCTCAACGCGCACCTCGCGGAAGCGGAGAATATTGTGCAGCATCGCCCGTTCTTCGGGCAGGAAGGCCGGCTCGCCGCCGGTATCTTCCGTCATCAGGGCCTCTGCGAGGTCCTTGCGCAGCGTGGAGGCGCCCGTCATGCGCCAAAGCCGTGTCGCACGGGACCAGAAGGATGACCGGCCCCCGCTTTCCTGCTTCGGCGCGCTGCTACTACTGCCCGCCTCGTCCTGACTTGAGGCGTCCGCCTCGTTCTTTTCCGCCGCTGCCGGCTGATTTCTAAAGTCGCTCATTGGTCCAAACTATTCTTCGGGGCCATCCCCGTAGGGGTCAGATAGGCCAAGCTCGGCAAGAATGCGAGTCTCCAGCCCCTCCATTTTTTCAGCCTCTTCGTCTTCCATATGATCATAACCGAAGAGATGCAGAAATCCATGCACCATGAGATGCGTGAGATGATCGTCGAAAGACTTGCCGAGATCGGCCGCTTCGCGGGTCAATGTCTCCTCGGCGAAGATGATGTCGCCGAGCATCGGACCCGGCATTTTTCCGGGCGTCACCGGGAAGGCGGGGAAGGACAGAACGTTGGTGGGCTTGTCCTGGCTGCGCCATTCCGCGTTGATGGCGCGGATGCTCTCGTCATTCGTGAAGACGAGGGAGACTTCCGGCGCGCCGGTCTTCGGGAAGGGCTGCTTTTCCTGCTTTCGCAGGTAATCCGCCGCTGCGCCGAGCACGCGCCCGCTCATTTCGAAAAGGTGTTCCTCGGAGGGCCATGCGCCCTCCTCTATGGAGATCTGGATATCGAGTTCGCTCATCAGGTATCCGGACCTCAGCGGTCCGGCAGCTCGCTTTCGTCCTGCACGGCCGTCTGCGCCTCGTAGGCGCGCACGATACGGGCGACCATCGGATGGCGCACGACGTCGACATCCTTGAAGCGGACGACCGAGACGCCCTCGACGCCCTTGAGGATTTGCAGGGCTTCCACGAGGCCGGACTTCACGCCGCGCGGCAGGTCGACCTGGCTCGGATCGCCCGTGACGATCATGCGGCCGTTCTCGCCGAGACGCGTCAGGAACATCTTCATCTGCATCGAGGTCGTGTTCTGCGCCTCGTCGAGGATGACGGCAGCGTTGGCGAGCGTGCGGCCGCGCATGAAGGCGAGCGGCGCGATCTCGATGACGCCGGCGGTGATGGCGCGTTCGACCTTGTCGCCCGGCATCATGTCGTAGAGCGCGTCATAGAGCGGGCGCAGATACGGATCGACCTTCTCCTTCATGTCGCCGGGCAGGAAGCCGAGGCGCTCGCCGGCCTCAACGGCCGGGCGGGAGAGGATGATGCGGTCCACCGCGCCGCGCTCCAGAAGCTGGGCGGCATAGGCGACGGCGAGATAGGTCTTGCCCGTGCCGGCCGGGCCGACGCCGAAGACGAGCTCGGACCGCTCCAGCGCGCGGATATAGGTATCCTGCGTCGGCGTACGGGCGGCGATGGTCTTCTTGCGGGTGGAGATCTGCGACATGGTGAGCTTGGCTTTACGCTCCATCGTCGGCAGGGACAACTGGTCGTCCGCCGCGATCGCCATGCGGATGGCGCCCTCGACGTCGGAAAGCTCGATCGAGCCGCCCTTCTGGAGCCGGTCGTAGAGATAATCCAGCGCGCGGCGGGCCTGGTTGGTGGCCATGACTTCGCCGGAGATGGAAACGGAATTGCCGCGTGCCCGCGCATCGATGTTGAGGCGCTGTTCCAGAAGCTTCAGGTTCTGGTCGAACTGGCCGAAAAGCTCGCTTGCGTATCGATTGTTCTCGAAAGTGAGCACGAATTGATTGGCGTCGGTCTGGCTTTTCGACTGGCGCGGCGATGACGTCGTCAGTTCGTGTCCGTTCAAGCGGTCAAGCTCCTTGAAATCCGCCCGTCAACCGATCGCTTGCGCGAAGAGGCTGTTGGGCCCGGCATCGGTGATTCGTACCCGGATAATGTCACCGATTTCCGAACCTTTTGCATCAATATTCACAGGCTGCAGCCACGGCGAGCGGCCGACGAGCTGGCCGGGCTTGCGTCCGGGCTTCTCCAGAAGCAGGTCGATCTCCTTCCCGACGCAGCCGAGGGCGAATTCGCCCTGCTGGCGAAAGAGCAAAGCCTGCAATCTTTCAAGGCGTTCGGCCTTCACGGCCTCTTCGACATGGCCGTCCATCTCCGCGCCGGGCGTACCGGGGCGGGTGGAATACTTGAACGAAAATGCCTGTGCATAACCGACGGTCTCGACGAGGAGCATCGTGTCCTCGAAGTCCTGATCGGTCTCGCCGGGAAAGCCGACGATGAAATCGCCGGATATGGCGAGCTCCGGCTGAACGGCGCGGATGCGCTCAATGAGGGCGATGTATTCGGCTGCCGTATGGCGGCGGTTCATGGCCTTCAGGATGCGGTCGGAGCCGGCCTGCACCGGCAGATGCAGGTAGGGCATCAGCTTGGGCAGGTCGCGATGCGCCTCGATGAGGCTGTCGTCCATGTCGCGTGGGTGGCTAGTCGTGTAGCGCAGGCGCGCGAGGCCTTCGATTTCGGCCAGGCGATAGAGAAGATCGCCGAGGCCCCATTCCCGGCCATCGGGGCCGAGGCCGTGCCAGGCGTTGACGTTCTGGCCGAGCAGGGTGATTTCGCGCACGCCCGCCTCGGCGAGGCGCTCGGCCTCGGCGACGATCTGCATGACCGGGCGGGAGACTTCCGAGCCGCGGGTATAGGGCACCACGCAGAAGGTACAGAACTTGTCGCAGCCTTCCTGCACGGTGAGGAAGGCGGTGACGCCGCGCGCGCGGGTCTTTGCCTTTTCCGGAGCGGGCAGGTGCTCGAACTTGTCTTCCAGCGCATAATCCGTCTCGACCACGCGCTCGCCGCCCTTGGCACGGCGCAGCGCTTCCGGCAGGCGGTGATAGGTCTGCGGGCCGACGACGAGATCGACGGCGGGGGCGCGGCGCAGGATTTCCTTGCCCTCGGCCTGGGCGACGCAGCCGGTGACGCCGATCACCATCTCGCGGCCGCCCTTGGCGCGGGCCTTCTTCATCTCGCGCAGGCGGCCGAGCTCGGAATAGACCTTCTCGGCGGCCTTCTCGCGGATATGACAGGTGTTGAGGAGAACGAGATCGGCCTCTTCCAACACGTCCGTCGCCTGATAGCCGTCCTTCGACAGCGCGTCCGTCATGCGCTCGCTGTCATAGACATTCATCTGACAGCCGTAGGTCTTGACGAAGACCTTGCGGGTGTTCGGCTTGGCATCGGCCGGGGAAGGGATGACGGACTGTTCGCTCATGGCCGTTCCATAGTGGAAAAAGGCCGGAAATTGAAGCCCCGCCGCATCTCGCCTCTACCGGCCGCGCAGCCGAGCGCCGAGCATGGCGCGGATGCGCGCGCCGACCGTGCGGCTCACGTCCTTGCGGTTGCTTGCCCGCGTGTAGTCGACGCGCTCGCCGAAATCAACGTCGACATCGACCGCCCCTTCCCGCGCAATGCCGAGGAGATGCGGCAGGAGTTCGATATCGCCGGGCCAGGCGGCGATGGGGCGGTGGTAGCGGCCCATCGCCATGCCGTGGAGGCCCGTATAGGCGATGGAGACGGGCTGGATATGGACGACGCCCTGCGGCGCATGCGGCACGGCGGAGGCGGCGGCGCCGAAGAGGGAGGACTTGATCTCCAGAAGCTGGTTGCCGTCCGAGGTAGTGCCCTCCGGAAAGAGCACGACGATCTCGCCGTCCGCCAGCCGCCGTGCGATCTCGTCCACCTGGTCGCCGGTTTTCTGGCGCTGCTCACGCTCGACGAAGATCGTCGCCTGCAGGCGGGCGAGAATGCCGAAGACCGGCCAGCCTCGCACCTCGGACTTGGCGATATAGACGACATCGGCGACGGAGCCGAGCACCATGATGTCCTTCCAGGAGGCATGGTTGGCGGCGATCAGGAGGGGGCGGTTTTTCTCCAGCGCGCCGTGCACGCGCACCTTGAGGCCGAGCACGCGGCAGGCGACGCGATGCCAGAGGCGCGGCAGGTAGCGGCGGATCTTCAGGTTGAAGCGCAGGCCGACAAGCTGGGCGGGCAGCAGGACGAGGGTGACCGTGGCGAGGATGACGAGGCCGAGGGCGATGCGCAGCCAGGTGATCACGGGGTCACCGGGGTATGGGGGAAGGCTTCCGCTCGCGTTCCGCAGCTACCCCCCTCTGCCCTGCCGGGCATCTCCCCCACAAGGGGGGAGATCGGCAAGACGCGCAAACCTTGCTCAATCAGCAACGACAGAGATGGGCGAGACAGCGTCCCATCCAATCTCCCCCCTTGTGGGGGAGATGCCCGGCAGGGCAGAGGGGGGTGCTGCGACCTCGTCCGCCTCACTCGCCCTCCTTGAGCGGAACGCCGTAGAGCTCCAGCCGGTGGTCGACGAGCCGGAAGCCGTGCTCGCGGGCGATGCGCTCCTGCAGCGCCTCGATCTCGGGCGAATGGAATTCGATGACCTCGCCGCTCTTCAGGTCGATCAGGTGGTCGTGGTGCTCGTCCGGCACGGTCTCGTAGCGCGAGCGGCCGTCGCGGAAATCGTGGCGCTCGATGATGCCGGCGTCCTCGAAGAGCTTGACCGTACGGTAGACCGTGGAGATGGAGATGCGCGCGTCGACGGCGGAGGAACGGCGGTAGAGTTCCTCGACATCCGGGTGATCGTCGGAGGCTTCCAGCACGCGCGCGATGACGCGGCGCTGCTCGGTCATGCGCATGCCGCGCTCGACACAAAGCTCTTCCAGCGATTTTTCCGCGTCCACCATGCGACCAGCCCTTCTCGTTATGCCCCCCGCAAGGGGACTAGCGAAGATCGCGCCGCATGACAAGCGCCGTGGACCGGCTGCCATCGGCGGCGGCATAGTAGGCCTTGCGCTCGCCGACCTTGGAAAAGCCGAGCTTGGCATAGAGCCCGCGGGCCGCGACATTGCCCTCGTCGACCTCGAGGAAGATGGCCTCCGCGCCGCGCATCTTCGCCTCGCGCAGCGCCGCCAGCATCAGCCGCCAGCCGAGGCCGGCGCGGCCGAATCGCTCGTCGACGCCGATGGTAAGTATCTCCGCCTCGCCCGCCGCCGCGCGCGCCAGCACGAAGCCGCCGGCGGTCCGGCCGAGCGCGCCCTCCTTCAGGGCGAGGAAGCCGAAGACGGGATCCTGCGAGAGCAGCGAATGAAATTCGCCGTCGTTCCACGGCTGGGGAAAGCGGGTTCGGTGGAGGGCCGCGGCAATGCCGGCATCGTCCGTTTCGAGCGGGAATATCTCGAAGACGGGCTTGCGGGTGAAATAGTCGCCGAGGGACATTCAGGCTCTCCGGATCGCGAAACCCGCCTGCGGCTTGGCATCGGGACCGCGCAGATAGAGCGGCTTCGGCTGGTGGCTCGAAGGGTCGAGCCGGGCGCCGAGGCGGGCAACGGTGACAATCGAAACGCCATCGGCCGCGGGCGCCGCATCGTCGCGCAGAAGGGCGGCCGCGGAGCCCGCGAACGCGCCCTCGTGCCCGGCGGCGATATCGCGCGCCTCGGAAAGCGCGGCGAGCGCCGGCGGCGACGCCTCCGCGCCGTCCGCGGCGAAACGCTGCCAGTAGACCTCATCGCGCTTGGCATCCATCGCCACCAGAAGCGGCGCTCCGGCGCCGTGCTCGGCGGCGAGCGCCGAAAGGGTGGAGACGCCGACGGCCGGAACGCCGAGGGCGAGGGCAAGGCCGCGGGCAGTGGCGACGCCGACGCGGATGCCGGTGAAGGAGCCGGGGCCGACGGTAACGGCGATGCGGCCGACGGCCGCAATATCCATGCCGGCCGCATCGAGCGCCGCGTCGACGAATTCCATCAGCCGCTCGGCATGGCCGCGGCCGATCTCGGCGCCGGCGGCGCCGAGGACTGCATCCTGATCGGAATCGTAGAGCGCCGCGTAGCAGCCGGCGCCCGCCGTATCGATGGCCAGAACGATCATGCGGGGCACTCCGGCGTCCCGCGGCGGGCCTTACATGACGGCTTCAACTTCCTGCACTTCCGGTACGAAATGGCGAAGAAGGTTCTGGACGCCGTGCTTGAGCGTCGCCGTCGAGGAGGGGCAGCCCGAGCAGGCGCCCTTCATGTTGAGATAGACGACGCCGTCGCGGAAACCCTTGAAGGTGATGTCGCCGCCGTCCTGCGCCACGGCGGGGCGCACGCGCGTATCGAGCAGTTCCTTGATGGTGGCGACGATGGTCTCGTCACCCTCGTCGAAGAACTCGCCTTCCATGTCGTCGCTGCCGCCGAGCGCACCGCCGGCAAGCACCGGCTGGCCGGACATGAAGTGCTCCATGATGTTACCGAGAATGGCCGGCTTCATGTGCTGCCAGTCGGCATCGTCCTTGGTGACGGTGATGAAGTCGTAGCCGAGGAAGACGCCGGTGACGCCCGGAATGCCGAAGAGGCGGGCGGCGAGCGGCGAGGCGGCGCGCGCCTCCGTCTCGTCGCGGAACTCGGCCGTGCCGGTCTCCAGCACCACCTTGCCCGGCAGGAACTTCAGGGTCGACGGGTTCGGCGTCGCTTCGGTCTGGATGAACATCTTTCTCTCCGTGCGGCCGGGCGCTTGGGTCGGCCCCATACATTTAGAACAATTCAAAAGAAGATAGGCGCTTCAGCGCCGCTCTTCAAGTCGCCACTCTTCAAGTCGAAGGTCAGCTCATCGCGTCCAGCTCTTCGTCGGTGAGCTGGTCCGGAATGACCGTCACCGGGATCGGGAAGGCCTGCGCCCGGCTCGCCAGCGAGGAGACCAGTGGCCCCGGCCCTTCCTTGGCGGAGCCGGCGGCCAGGACGAGGATCGCGATGTCGCGGTCCTCCTCGATGAGGCCGTTGATCTCTTCGCTGGCCACGCCCTCGCGGATCACCGTCTCCGGCTCGATGCCGATCGCCTCGCGCAGCGCCTGCGCCGCCTTGGCGAGCACGGCCTCCGCCTCCTCGCGGGCTTCCGCCCGCATGATCTCCTCGACGCCGAGCCATTGCTGGAAATCGGCATTGGCGATCACGTAGAGCAGGACGACGCCGCCGTTGGAGTTCTTCGCACGCATTCCCGCGAAATGGACGGCACGCTGGCATTCCGGCGTATCGTCGATGACCGCGAGGAACTTGCGGCGGTGACCTTCAAGGCGGGAAAGTCGTCGAGAAACCATGCGCGCTCCTGATATACGGTCTTTTCGCGGCGACCTTACTGCACAAAGCCGATGATGTCGCGAACTTCCTTCATGGTTTTTTCCGCCCGCGCCCGCGCCCTTTCGCCGCCGTCCCGGAGGATCGCGTCGATATGGCTGGTATCGTCCATCAGGCGGCGCATCTCGTCGGTGATCGGCGAGAGCACGTTGACGGCAAGGTCGACCAGCGCCGGCTTGAAGACCGAGAATTGCTGACCGCCGAACTCGGCCAGGATATCGGCCTTGGACTTGTCGGAGAGCGCGGCATAGATGCCGACGAGGTTTTCCGCCTCGGGGCGGCCCTTCAGGCCTTCGGCTTCGCTCGGCAAGGCATCCGGATCGGTCTTGGCCTTGCGGATTTTCTTGGAGATGGTGTCGGCGTCGTCGAGCAGGTTGATGCGCGACAGGTCCGAGGCATCCGACTTCGACATCTTCTTCGTGCCGTCGCGAAGGCTCATGACGCGGGGCGCCGGGCCGCCGATCAGCGGCTCGACCATCGGGAAATAAGCATGCACCGGCTCCTCGCCGACGACGATGTCGACGCCCGTGCCGGCCTTGCGGATATGGCTGCCGAAATCGATGTTGAACTTCTGCGCGATGTCGCGCGTCAGCTCGAGGTGCTGCTTCTGGTCGTCGCCGACCGGTACGTGGGTCGCGCGGTAGACGAGGATGTCGGCGGCCATCAGGCTCGGATAGGCGAGGAGGCCAAGCGAGACCTGTTCGGCATTCTTGCCGCCGGCCTTGTCCTTGAACTGCGTCATGCGCTCCATCCAGCCGATGCGCGCCACGCAATTGAAGATCCAGGCGAGTTCCGAATGCTGCGGCACGGCGGACTGGTTGAAGACGATGTGCTTCTTCGGGTCGATGCCGGAGGCGATGAAAGCGGCGGCGATCGAGCGGATCTGGTTCCGCATGTCCTCATGCACCAGCTGCGCGGTGAGCGCATGCAGGTCGACGACGCAATAGATGCAGTCGTTGTCCTCCTGCAGGGCGACGAATTTGCGGATCGCGCCGAGATAATTGCCGAGGTGGAGATTGCCGGTCGGCTGGACGCCGGAGAAGACGAGAGGCTTGAATGCGCTCATGACGGTGTTTCCTTCAGGCGGGTGGAGGGCCTGGTCCCTGTTACACGAGCAATTCCGGGGAATTTTTCAGCCGGAACTGCGTAAAAAATACGTCGCGCTTATGCACGGCGCCGAAGCCCCGATCAAGTGGGCGCCTCGCGCATGAGGGGGTCCTTATAAAAGACATTTTCCGGTCGTCCCTTCCCGGCGGGGATTGGGGGGAAGGCCGGTCCCGATCGGCCGTTTTGTGACGAAGGGGCACAGAACGGAGATGACCCGTGCGAAAGAACGGTTCCATCCTGCTTGCCTGCGTCGTCGCGCTGACATCGCTCCTGGCGACCGAGACCAGCGCAGGCCGCAGCCACAGGCATGCCTCCCGCACTGAAAAGGCGAGCGTGGCGAAGATCTATTCCATCCAGACGCCGCGCGTGCGGCACCGATGCTTTCCGGGCCGGCTGCGGGCGGTGCTCGCCCATATCGCGCGGCAGGTCGGCCGGCGGCCGCTCGTCACCTCCGGCCGCCGCTCGAACGGGCGGCGCGGCTCCTATCACCGCAAATGCCTTGCCGCCGATATTCGCGTTCCGGGCGTTGCCGTGCAGAGGATCCTCGCGGCGGCGCGCTCTGCACCGGCCATCGGCGGTGTCGGTACCTATTGCAACGGCATCGTGCATGTCGATGTGGGGCCGAGGCGGAGCTGGAGCCATTGCGGCGGGCTCGCGCGCCTGACGAAGCGGGCGCGCTTCGCCGCCCGCTGACGCGGCGGGCGCCTACCCGCCGGACCTATTCCGACGGTGCCGCTTCGGCCTTGCCACCGCGCTTGAGATTGCGGCGGATCATGCCAAGGTCGGCGCCGCCGATAAGGAAGGCGACGGAGAAATAGACGACCATGGCAAGCGCGATGAGCATGCCGAGCGCCGAGACCTGCTCGTAGAGCCGCGCAGTGGAGGAGAGGCGGTCGGCGAGGTAGCCGGAGGCATATTCGATCGTGGCCGCCATGACGACCGTCGCGACCAGCAGCCGCGCGACGCGCCAGGCGAGCGCCTTTTCCAGCGGCCAGTGGCCACGGCGCACCAGCGTGACGAAGAGCATCAGCGCCGTCAGCCAGCCGGAGACGGCCTCGGCGGTGGCGATGCCGCGCTCGTAGAAGAGCGGGAAGAGCGAGACGGCCAGCACGCAGTTGACGACCACCGAAAAGAGGGTGATGCGCATCGGCGTCTTTGTATCCTCGCGGGCGAAGAAGCCGGGATTGAGCGCCTTGATCATCACGAAGCCGGGCAGGCCGAGACCGTAGATGGCGAGCGTGCCCGCCACGACGGACGTGGTTTGGGGGCTGAAGGCGCCGCGTTCGTAGAGGACGCGGACGATCTCGTCAGACATCACCCAGAGGGCGCCGGCGGCCGGCAGCGTCAGGAACAGCACGAATTCCATCGAGCGGTTCTGCAGGTTGCCGGCCTCGCGCTCGTGGCCGCCCTTCAGCGCCCGCGCCAGCTCCGGCAGCAGCACCACGCCGACGGCGATGCCGACGACACCGAGCGGAAGCTGGTAGACGCGGTCGGCATATTGCAGGGCGGCAATGGCGCCGTCCTTGGTGGAGGCAATCATCTGGCCGATGAGCTGGTTGATCTGGGTGATGCCGCCCGTCACGGCGGCCGGAAGCGCCAGCCACAAAAGCCGCTTGACGTTCGGCGTCATGCGCGGGCGGCGGAAGCCGATGCGCATGCCGGCATGGCGCACGCCCGCATAGAGCACGGCCATCTGCAGAAGGCCGGCGGCGAGCACGCCCCAGGAGAGATACCAGGCCGTATCGAGCGGCGAGGCGCCCTGCCAGAGCCCGTAGGCGAGCGCGCCGATCAGCACGAAATTGAGGAAGACGGGGGCGACGGCGGCGGCGAAATAGTGATGCAGCGAGTTCAGCATGCCCGACAGCATCGCCGTCAGCGACATGCACATGAGATAGGGGAACATGACGATGGCGAGCTTCACCGTCACATCGAATTTTTCCGTATCGCCGACGAAGCCCGGCGCGATGATCCAGGAGACGATGAGCGGCATCATCAGTTCCATCGCGATCGTCAGCATCAGGAGCACGGTGAAGAGGACGCCGAAGACCTCCTCGGAAAAACGCTTGGCTCCGTCTATGCCGCCCTCCTCGATCTCCTTGGCGAAGAGCGGCACGAAGGCGGCGTTGAACGCGCCCTCGGCGAAGAGCCGGCGGAAGAGGTTGGGGAAGCGGAAGGCGGCGTAGAAGGCGTCGGCCATCGGCCCGGTGCCGAGGGCCGCGGCCATCAGCGTTTCACGCGCGAAGCCGAGCACGCGGCTGCCGAGCGTCGCGCCGCCCACGGTCGCGAATTTCCTGACAAGACTCATTGTTCTGCCCTGATCCTTTTCGCCATGGCGGCAACGGGCGCGATCATGCCGGGCGGCATGCGATCGCGCAGTTCATCCGCCTCGTCGGCCATCACGGCCTTCAGCCGCGCGACGATATTGGCCTGCCGGTTTTCGTTGGTGACCTTCTGGCCGACAAGGTCGGTGACGTAGAAGGTATCGATGACCTTCTCGCCGAAGGTGGTGATATGCGCCGAGGCGATGTCGAGCGAGAGGTCGGAAAGCACGGCCGTCACCTCGGAGAGAAGGCCGGGACGGTCGAGGCACTCGATCTCGATGACGGTGAACTTGTTCGACAGCGTGTTGGAGATGGTGACGGCCGGCGAGACCGTGAAGGTGCGGCTGCGCCTGCGGCCCCTGGCGCGCGTCGCGATCACCTCCGGCAGGCGCTTGCGGCCGGACAGCACGTCCTCGATCATCCGCCCGATCGTGCCGGCGCGGCGCATCTCGTCGGCATCGTCGGGGAATTCGCGGTTGACGAGGATCGTATCCAGCGCCCGCCCGTCGGAGGTCGTGAAGATCTGCGCATCGACGATGTTCGCCCCCGCCGCCGCGCAGGCCCCGGCGATGACCGTCAGCAGGCGCGGATGGTCGGGCGAGAGCACCGTGATCTCGGTGATGGCGTGGAAGGAATGGGTGCGCACCGTGGTGGCGAGCGTCTGCCTCGCCCTGTCCGCCTCGCGAATGAAGGCGGCATGGCGCACCTGGTCCTCCAGCGAGACGGTCAGCAGGTAGGGCTCGTAATGGAGGCGCGCATAGGTGTTGCGGTCCTTCTGGCTCCAGTCGGCCGGCAGCGCCTCCGACAGCATTTCGCGGGCGGCCTGCGCCCGCTCCTTGCGCGACAGCTCGGAAAAGCCGCCGGAGATGAGCAATTCGGTCTCGTAGTAGAGTGTGCGCAGGAGCTGGCCCTTCCAGCCGTTCCAGACGCCCGGGCCGACCGCGCGGATATCGCAGACCGTCAGCACCAGCAGCATCTTCAGCCGCTCCATCGACTGCACCTTGTCGGCGAAGTCGACGATGGTCTTGCGGTCGTTGAGGTCGCGGGTCTGCGCGACCATGGACATGGTCAGGTGCTCCTCGATCAGCCAGACGACCAGCTCCGTCTGCTTGGGCGAGAGCCCGAAGCGCGGGCAGAGTTTTCGCGCGACCTTCGCGCCCGCCGAGGAATGGTCCTCCGGGCGGCCCTTGGCGATATCGTGCAGCAGCACCGCGACATAGAGCGGGATGCGGTCCTCGATGCTCGGCATCACCTGGTAGCTGAGGGGGTGGGCCTCCTTCTCGCGGCCCTGGTCGATATCCGCCAACACGCCGACGGAGCGGATCAGGTGCTCATCGACCGTGTAGTGATGATACATGTTGAACTGCATCATCGCGACGATCTTGCCGAAATCCGGAATGAAGCGGCCGAGCACGCCCGCCTCGTTCATGCGGCGTAGGATGAGGGCCGGATCGCGCGGCGAGGTGAGGATGGAGAGGAAGAGGCGGTTCGCCTCCTCGTCCTCGCGCAGCGCGGCGTTGATGAGCTTCAGCGAGCGCGTGACCTCTTTCAGCGCGTCGGGATGAAATTCCAGCCCGTTGATGTCGGCGATGTGGAAGAGGCGGATGAGATTGACCGGATCGCGCTTGAAGACGTCCGGATCGGCGATGGTGATGCGTCCGCGATCCTCCAGGAAATCCAGCGTGCCGGCGATCTTGCGCGCGCGCCGCGTGAAGCGGCTGATGGCGGCGGTGATGCCGGGCGCTTCCTTGGCCTGCTGGTCCTCCAGCGTGGCGCAGAAGATACGGGTCAGGTCGCCGACGTCCTTGGCCACGAGGAAATAGTGCTTCATGAAGCGCTCGACGGCGGAAAGGCCGGGATGCGGCTGATAGCCGAGGCATTCGGCGATCTCGCGCTGGATGTCGAAGGACAGCCGCTCCTCCGCCTTGCCCGTCAGGAAATGCATGTGGCAGCGCACCGCCCAGAGGAAATCGTCCGCCTTGCGGAACAGCTTGTATTCCTGCCGCGAGAGGACGCCGAGCTTCACCAGCTCGGCAGGGTCCTTGATGTGGTAGAAATATTTGGCGATCCAGAACAGCGTGTGCAGGTCGCGAAGCCCGCCCTTGCCTTCCTTGACGTTGGGCTCGACGAGATAGCGCGTGTCGCCGGCCTTGCGGTGGCGCTCGTCGCGCTCGGCGAGCTTCGCCGCGATGAATTCCGGGCCGGTGCCGCGCACGATCTCGCGGTCGAAGCGCACCGCCATCTCCTCGAACAGCGCCGCCGAGCCGCAGATGTAACGTGCCTCGAGGATCGCCGTGCGGATGGTCATGTCGCCCTTGGAGAGCTGGATGCATTCCTCCAGATTGCGCGTGGCATGGCCGACCTTGAAGCCGAGGTCCCACAGGATATAGAGCATGAACTCGATGGCCGGCTCACTCCAGGCGGCCGGCCTTGCCGGCAGCAGGAAGAGCAGGTCGATGTCCGAGCCCGGCGCCAGCGTGCCGCGCCCGTAGCCGCCGACGGCCGTGACCGTGATGCGCGCGGCGGGCGGAGCCTGCCCCGCGCTGAAGACATGGTTGAGCGCGAAATCGTGCAGCACCGCGATGAGCTGGTCCTGCAGCCAGGAGATGCGCGCGGCGCATTGCAGGCCGCTGCCGTCCTCGAAAAGCAGTTCGCGCGCCCGCTCGCGGCCCGCCGCATTGGCCTTCTTGAACTCGGCCAGAAGCGCGCCACGCATGCGGTCGCGGTAATCGGCATTGGTGCTGGCGATGAACTCGCAGCGGGCGCGCAGCGCCGGAACGTCGAGGAGGCCGGATTCGGCCGGCGCCAGAAGCTTCTTTTCCATCGGATGCCGGCCCGGGTCCCGCTTATCGTCCATCGCCCGTTCGATTCGCATGCCTATAGACCCTTTCAGCATGCAAGGACAATGATCCGAGCCGCTAGGCTTTGCCAAGTTCTTTCTTCAGCGCGTAGAGCGCATCGAGCGCTTCGCGCGGCGTCATATCGTCCGGGTTGAGGCCCTTGACCAGCTCTTCCACCTTCGACGGCCCGCTGCGCCTCTCCTCCTCGCGGCGCACCGCGACCTGGAACAGCGGCAGGTCGTCGATGAGCTGGCTTGCCGGGTTCTTGCGGTCGGCATCCTCCAGCTTCGCGAGCACGTCCCGCGCCCGCGCCACCACCGAGGGCGGCAGGCCCGCAAGGCGGGCCACCTGGATGCCGTAGGAGCGGTCCGCCGCGCCCGGGCCGACCTCGTGCAGGAAGATGACGTCGCCGTCCCATTCCTTGACGCGCATCGTGGCATTGGAAAGGCGGGCGAGCTTTTCCGACAGCACCGTCAGCTCGTGGAAATGGGTGGCGAAGAGACCGCGGCAGCGGTTCGCCTCGTGCAGGTGCTCGACGGCGGCCCAGGCGATGGAGAGGCCGTCGAAGGTGGCGGTGCCACGGCCGATCTCGTCGAGGATGACCAGCGAGCGCTCGGTCGCCTGGTTGAGGATCGCCGCCGTCTCGACCATCTCGACCATGAAAGTGGAGCGGCCGCGCGCCAGATCGTCCGAGGCGCCGACGCGCGAGAAGAGGCGGTCGACGGTGCCGATATGGGCGCTTTCGGCCGGAACGTAGGCGCCCATCTGCGCGAGGATGGCGATGAGGGCGTTCTGGCGCAGGAAGGTCGACTTACCGCCCATGTTGGGGCCGGTCAGCAGCCAGATCGCGCCATGGCCCTTGCCGTCCGTCGGCGAGAGGTCGCAGGAATTGGCGACGAAGGCGGCGGCCTGCTGGCGGCGCAGCGCCTGCTCCACCACCGGATGGCGGCCGCCAACGATGGCGAACATGGTGGAATTGTCGACCACCGGCCGGCAATAGGCCTGTTCCTCGGCAAGCGCCGCAAGGCTGACGGAGACGTCGACGACGGCAAGCGCCCGCGCCGCCGCCTTGATGGCCTCGGCCTCCGCGACGACCGCCTCGACCAGCCCGTCGAAGGCGGCAAGCTCGATGGCGAGCGCCCGGTCGGCGGCATTGGCGATCTTGGTTTCGAGCTCGGAGAGCACCGTGGTCGTGAAGCGCATGGCGCCGGCCATGGTCTGGCGGTGGATGAAGCGGGCCTTGGCCTCGTCGCCGTCCGTCAGCGCCGAGGCATTGCCGGCGGAGACCTCGATGAAATAGCCGAGCACGTTGTTGTGCTTGATCTTCAGCGACTTGACGCCCGTCTCCTCGGCATATTGCAGTTGCAGGCCGGCGATGACCCGGCGGGACTGGTCGCGCAACGCACGCATCTCGTCCAGTTCGCCATCCGCCGCCTCGCGGATGAAACCGCCGTCGCGCTTGAGGAGCGGCAGCTCGTCGGCCAGCATCACGGCGAGGCGGTGCGACAGGTCGACAGGCAGCTCGGCTATGGCGGTGCGGGCGCCGGCAAGCTCGCCTTCCAGCTCTTCCGCCACCATCAATCGGGCGATGTCGGCGGATGTCGAAAGGCCCTGGAGGATCGCGCCGAGATCGCGCGGGCCGCCGCGGCCGAGCGCGATGCGCGAGAGGGCGCGCGGCATGTCGGGCAGTTGCTTCAGCGTCCGGCGCAGGTCCTCGCAGAAGGAGGGGCGGTCGGCGAGCGTCGAAATGGAATCGAGGCGGATGTTGATCGCCTCGGGATCGGTCAGCGGCGACATCAGCCGTTCGGCGAGAAGGCGCGCGCCGCCGCTGGTGACGGTGCGGTCGATGGCCTTCAGCAACGTACCGGCGCGGTCGCCGGACTGGGTGCGCACCAGTTCGAGATTGCCGCGCGTCGCCGGGTCGATGAAGAGCGTGGAGGCCGAGCTTTCGCGCTCCGGCCTTCCGAGCGGCGGGCGCTCGGCGATCTGCGTCTTCTCGACATAGGAGATCGCCGCCGAGGCGGCAGCCAGCTCCGCGCGCGAGAACGTGCCGAAGCCGTCGAGCGTCGAGACGCCGAAATAGCGGGCGATACGGCCCTCAGCCGTCGCGCTGTCGAAGAGCACGGCCGGCTGCGGGACGGCGACGCGCCCGACGACATCCAGAACGGGGCGGAATTCCGGGTCGTGGAACAAAGTGTCCGGCACGATCAATTCGCGCGGGTCGATGCGCAGGATATCGGCGAGAAGCTGGCCCTGCGCCGTCTCGGACAGGCGGAAGATGCCGGTGGAAATGTCGATCCAGGCGAGCGCCATGGCGGGCTCGCCGCCGCCGCGAATGCGCGCGACGGCCATCAGGTAGTTGGCGTCGGACGGCGAGAGGAGCTTTTCCTCGGTCAGCGTGCCGGGCGTGACGAGGCGCACGACATCGCGGCGCACGACGGACTTCGAGCCGCGCTTCCTGGCCTCCGCCGGGTCCTCGACCTGCTCGCAGACGGCGACGCGGAAACCGACGGCGATGAGCTTCTGGAGATAATCGTCCGCCGCATGGACCGGCACGCCGCACATCGGGATATCGAGGCCCATATGCTGGCCGCGCTTGGTGAGCGTGATGCCGAGCGCGCGGGAGGCGTCCACCGCGTCCTGGAAGAACAGCTCGTAGAAGTCGCCCATGCGGTAGAACAGCATGCTGTCCGGATTGGCAGCCTTGATCTCGATATACTGTTCCATCATCGGCGTTGCCGATGCGCGGCTTTCGTCGCTGGCGAGCTCGGCCGTCGACAGGATATCGTTCGGTCGCACGATCTGATCGTTCACGGAGATTCTGTTTCTTCTAAAATGAAGGGTCTGTTCTTCCCAAAAAAGAGGTGCCACCCTAGCCGCGCAGCGATATAGAAAACAACAGCTGTCAGCAGCTACGGGCCTATCGCCCACAGGAGTGTGAAGGGGGGAGCATGCCGGGTACCGACAAATCAGATCGCCAGAGGGCAACCGTCACGGACCAGGAGGCGCTGGATTTCCACGCGAACGGCCGTCCCGGCAAGCTCGAGATCACGCCGACCAAGCCGATGGCGACGCAGCGCGACCTCTCGCTCGCCTATTCGCCGGGCGTCGCCGTGCCCGTGAAGGCCATCGCCGATGATCCCGGCCTTGCCTACGACTACACGACGCGCGGCAACATGGTCGCCGTCATCTCCAACGGCACCGCCATCCTCGGCCTCGGCAATCTCGGCGCGCTCGCCTCCAAGCCGGTGATGGAAGGCAAGTCCGTCCTCTTCAAGCGCTTCGCCGACGTCGATTCCATCGACCTCGAGGTCGACACCGAGAATGTCGACGAGTTCATCAACTGCGTGCGCTATCTCGGCCCCTCCTTCGGCGGCATCAACCTGGAAGACATCAAGGCGCCCGACTGCTTCATCATCGAGCAGCGCCTGCGCGAGCTGATGGACATCCCGGTCTTCCACGACGACCAGCACGGCACCGCCATCATCGCCGCCGCCGGCCTCATCAACGCGCTGGCGCTGACGGGCCGCGACTTCAAGACGACCAAGCTCGTGTGCAACGGCGCGGGCGCGGCGGCCATCGCCTGCATCGAGCTGATCAAGTCGATGGGTTTTTCGCCCGAGAACGTCATCCTCTGCGACACCAAGGGCGTCATCTACCAGGGCCGCGAAGACGGCATGAACCAATGGAAGTCGGCGCATGCCGTCAAGACGGATCGCCGCACGCTGGCCGAGGCCATGAATGGCGCCGACGTCGTCTTCGGCCTTTCGGCCAAGGGCGCGCTTTCGGAGGAGATGATCCGCTCCATGGCGCCGAAGCCGATCATCTTCGCCATGGCCAATCCCGATCCGGAAATCACACCGGAGGAAGTCGCCCGCATCCGTGACGACGCCATCGTGGCGACCGGCCGTTCGGACTATCCGAACCAGGTCAACAACGTCCTCGGCTTCCCCTATATCTTCCGCGGCGCACTCGACGTGCGCGCCTCCACCATCAACGACGCGATGAAGATCGCCGCTGCCGAGGCGCTGGCGCATCTTGCCAAGGAAGACGTGCCGGACGACGTCGCCGCCGCCTATCAGGGCGTGCGCCCGCGCTTCGGGCCGCAATACATCATCCCCGTGCCCTTCGATCCGCGCCTCATCTCGGCGATCCCCGTCGCCGTCGCCAAGGCGGCGATGGAAACCGGCGTCGCGCGCAAGGACATTCCCGACCTCGACGCCTATGCCCGCGACCTGCGCGCCCGCCGCGACCCGATCGCCTCGACGCTCCAGCAGATCTATGCCCGCGTCCGGCGCCAGCCGAAGCGCGTCGTCTTCGCCGAGGGCGAGGAGGAGCAGATGATGCGCGCGGCCGTCTCCTACGCCAACCAGCAGCTCGGCACCGCCATCCTGCTCGGCCGCGAGGAGCATATCCGCGAAACGGCGGAACGGGCCGGCATCGACCTCGACCGCCCCGGCATCGAGCTGGTGAACGCCCGCATCTCGACCCGCAACAATGTCTATATCGACTATCTCTATGCCCGCCTGCAGCGGAAGGGCTATCTCTTCCGCGATGCCCAGCGCCTGATCCACAACGACCGCAACCACTTCGCGGCCTGCATGGTGGCGCTCGGCGATGCCGATGCGATGGTGACGGGCCTGACCCGCAACTATTCCACGGCGCTGGAGGACGTGCGCCGCTGCATCGACGCCAAGCCGGGCCACCGGGTCATCGGCGCCTCGCTGGCGCTCTGCCGCGGTCGCGCCGTGCTCGTCGCCGATACGGCCGTGCACGACATGCCCTCCTCGGAGGAGCTGGCGGATATCGCGGAGGAAGCGGCCGGCCTCGCCCGCCGCCTCGGCTACGAGCCGCGCGTCGCCATGCTCGCCTATTCGACCTTCGGCCATCCGTCGGGCGAACGCTCCGAGCGGGTGCGCGAGGCGGTGAAGATCCTCGACCGCCGCCGCGTCGATTTCGAATATGACGGCGAGATGGCCGCGGACGTGGCGCTCAACCCGCGCATGATGGAGCAATATCCGTTCTGCCGCCTCTCCGCCCCCGGCAACGTGCTGGTCATGCCGGCGTTCCACTCGGCGTCGATCTCAACCAAGATGCTGCAGGAACTCGGCGGCTCGACCGTCATCGGCCCGCTGCTCGTCGGCCTCGACAAGTCGGTGCAGATCGTCACCATGGGCGCCAAGGACAGCGACATCGTCAACATGGCGACGCTGGCCGCCTATAATTCCGGCACCTGACGCATAAAAAACCGCCCGTCCCGGAGGTCACGGGGCGGGCGGCAAACAATTCCGAGCTTTTCCCTAGAGCAATTCCAGCAAAAGTGCGCAGCGGTTTTGCGTCCGGAATTGTGTAGAAACAAAAGGATAGAGCGTTTTCGCGATTCGGAGAAAAGCGGAAATGCTCTAGCTGGCGAAACGCCCCGCATCCGCACCGTAATAATTGAGGTAGCGGCCGGAAATCTTGCCGATCGGCAGGACGATCAGCACGTCAGTCGTGTTGAAGCCGTGATCGACGACGGCGCCCTCGCCGATGGCCGCGCCGAGGCGCAGATAGCCCTTGATCAGCGGCGGCATGGCGGAAAGCGCCTTGCGCGCATCGACGCCCTCGGGCGGCATCAGGTCCATCGTGCGGAAAAGCTCCGGGCGGGCCGAGACGTGCCACTCGTCTTTCGCCAGCACATTGTGGTGCAGGAAGGAAAGCGCCAGCGCATGCTCCTCCGGCACGATGCCGTGGAACGAGGCACAGCCGAACATCACGTCGATGCCGTGTTTCAGCGAATAGGCCCAGGCGCCCTGCCAGAGCAGTTCCACCGTGCGCTTGGTGCGGTAGGCCGGCAGCACGCAGGAGCGGCCGAGTTCCATGAAGCGCTTGTCCGCATGCCGGGCGATCAGCGTATCGACGTCGAATTCCGACTGGGAATAGAAGCCGCCGGAGACCGTGGCAATGTCCTGCCGCAGCAGGCGGTAGGTGCCGACGATCTGCTCCTCGGCATCGCCCTCGATGGCGGTGTCGAGCACGAGGAGATGGTCGCAGACCATGTCCCAGGCATCGATATCGCGCTTGCGGCGCACGGCGTCCGGCGAGAGCTGCGCATTCATCTCCTCGGCGAAGACGCGGTAGCGCACGGCCTGCGCAGCATCGATCTCCGAGACGGAGCGGGCGACGCGCGTTTCGAGATTGCCGATGCGGCCGAGCACGTCGGTAGCCGTGCGGCCCGCGACCGGAGCCGGCTGCTTGGCGATGTCCGCCGGGGCGATGGTCTGTGCGAGGTCGAGCGTCATGGCAATGTACCTGTCAAGCGAAGCTTCGTGGGTTTAACCACGATTCTGCAACAGGATAATGACGCAACGCAGGCTTGAACACCCCAAAGCGTCTGCGCCTATGCGCTGTCGCGCCGCGCAAGCCGGGCGATCTCGGCGATGAGCCGCGCGGGGTCGGCAGGCTTTGCCAGCACCGCGTCGGCGCCGACAGCCAGAAGCTCCTCGCGCAGGCCGACGCGGCTGTCGGCCGTCAGGACCAGCACCGGCAGGCCGGCATTGCCATAGTCGCGCCGGACGATGCGTGCGATCATCTCCCTGCCATCGCCGCCCGGCATGCCGAGATCGGTGACAATGAGGTCGGCCGCGAAGGGCCCCGCCGCCGTCGCGCCGGCAAGCGCGGCAACGAGCGCCGGATAATCCGGCACGTGGCGCACCGTATGGCCCGCCCGCTCCAGCACGGAGCGCACCAGCATGGCGTTCACCGGATCGTCCTCGGCCAAGAGGATGCGGATGCCGGCGGGCTCGGCGGGGATCGGAAACATTGTCTGCTGCGGCAGGTCCTTGAGGATCGGGCGGTTGTCGTTGATCGCGTCGCGAACCTCCACGCCCTTCATGCGGCCGCGCAGCACCTCGACCAGCGAGCGCTCGCGCAGCGGCCGGATGAGCCAGGAATCGAAACCCTCGCCATTGCCGAGCGCCCGGCCGCCGCGCTCCTCCGGATTGACGAGGTAGATGCGGCGCGCTTTGCTGTCGCGCAGGAAGGCGAGATCCGCAAGGTCGCGGCGATAGGCGCCGGCAAGGCGGTTGTCGACGATGATGTCGGTGAGCTTCGCCTTTCGGCCGGAAAGATGCTGCACGAGGTCGAGCGCCTCGTCGGCGGAGGTGGCGAGGTGGCAAGCGCCGCCGAGGGCCTCCACGGTGCGGGCGAGCGCCGCCGACGCCGGGCCGGCGGGGGCCAGCAGGAAGACGAGGCTGCCGGCAAGGATGCCCTTGCGCGCGCCGCGCGCAGGCTTCGGCGTGCGGATATCGACGGGCATGCGGATGGTGAAGGTGCTGCCCTTGCCGGGCGTGCTTTCGAGCGTCAGCGCGCCGCCGGCCTCCTTCAGGATGCGGGCGGAGATGGCAAGGCCGAGACCGGTGCCGCCGCTGCGCTGGGCCGGGCTGCCGGTCTGCTCGAATTCCTCGAAGATGCGGGCCTGCTCCTCCGCATTCATGCCGGGGCCGGTATCGGTGACGCGGATGACGACGGCGCCGTGGTCCAGCGTGGTGTCGAGTGAGACGCCGCCGGCATGGGTGAACTTCACGGCATTGCCGACGACGTTGTAGAGCACCTGGCGCAGGCGCGGCGCATCGTAGATCAGGAGACCCGGCACGTCCGGCGCCACGAAGGAGCCGATCTCGATGCCCTTTTCATGCGCCCGGTGGGAGAGCATCTCCACGACGCTTTCCAGCATCGGGCGCACCGGCTCCTCCGAGGGGCGGAGCTGGAAGCGGCCGGCCTCGATGGTCGAGAAGTCGAGGAGGTCGTCGACGAGCTGCACCAGCGCATGGCCGGACTGGCGCATGCCGGCGAGATAGTTCTTCTGCTCGGCGGTCAGCCGCGTCTGGCCGATGAGGTGCGACATGCCGAGAATGCCGGAGAGCGGCGTGCGGATCTCGTGGCTGACGGTGGCGAGCAGGCGCGACTTGGCGGCGCTCGCCTCCTCCGCGCGCTGGCGGGCGCGTTCGCGCTCGCCCTCGGCAAGGCGTTCCTCCGTCACGTCGCGGGCGATGGAATGGACGACCAGTTCGCCGGAGGCGGGATCGCGCACGGTGACGTCGTGCCAGGAATAGACGCGCCGGCAGGCGGGGCCGACCACATCGACGTCGTAGCGATGGGGGATCGCCTGCGAGCGGAAGGTGAGGCCGAGCGCCTCGCATGTCCTGCCCTCGACGTCGGCCATGCCCGTCAGCTCGCCGAGCACGGCGTTGGCGCTGAGGATGCGGCCGTCGAGCGCGCGCACGACGACGATGTCGCCCAGCACGTCATGGATGGCCGAGAGGATCTGCGAGGTTTCGCTGCGCTCCCAGGAGCGGTCGTGCGCGTGCTCGACGCCGGTGGCGGCGCCGCGCGTGAAGAAGAGGAAGGCGGCGCTCGCAACACCGGCAAGGCCAAGGGCCGTGGCGGCGATAGGGAAGCCGGACGACAGGCCCGTCGCCAGCGCCAGGCCGGAAAGGAACAGGATGAGGCCGGAAAGAATGGCCCGGAATGGAAGATTTTTGTCCGGCACCGGCGCGCTGGCGGGCGCCTCCACGGCGCGGTCATCCGGCGTCGCCGCCCTTTCGGAACGGGTGCGGGGGGCACGGGGCGACGCCTCGGCAAATTCGGCCTTGAGCCGGTTCTGTAGCTTGACAGGTTCGCTCATGAGGCCCGCATAGCATGCGGACCGTTCAGAACGGCTTCAGCAAGTCGTTCGAATTTTAACGTTTCGCGCGGCGCATCGACAGGAGTTCGTCAAGGATGACGAGGCCAGCGCCGATGGTGATGAAGCTGTCGGCGAGGTTGAAGACGGCGAAGGACCAGGTCTCGGTATAGAAGAGCACATAGTCGATCACGTAACCGAAGAGCGCGCGGTCGATGAGGTTGCCGAAGGCGCCGGCGATGATGAAGGCATAGCCGGCATGGGCAAGGCCCCGCGCCTTGGGCGTCTGCCGCCAGAGCCAGACGACGAAGGCGACGACGAAGAGCCTGAGCGTGACGATGAACCAGCCCTCCATGCCCGACAGCATGGAGAAGGCGACGCCGTAATTGTAGGTGCGGTAGAACGCCAGCATGGGCACGACATGCACCGCCTCCTGGAAGGGAAGCCAGGTCTCCACGGCGAATTTCACCGCCTGATCGAGCAGCAGCGCGAGCAGGATGAAGACGACGACCGGCAGCGGCCGGGAGAACAGCGGAATGCGTTCGTTCATGCCCGCTCTTCCAGCGTCAGGAGGTGGCGGCGCGCCTCGAAGAGCATGATGCCGGTGGCGATGGCGAGGTTCAGCGAATCGGCAAGGCCGGCCTGCGGGATGCGGGCAAGCGCATCGGCTTCGCTGGCGAGCGCGTCCGGCAGGCCCGCCTGCTCGTTGCCCATGAGGAGGACGACGGGCTTCTTCCGGTAATCGATGGTGCGGTAGTCGACCGCGCCGGCAAGGTGCGTGGCGACGACGGAAACGCCGGCGCCCTTCTTCCAGGCGAGGAAGTCGGCAGGGCTCGCCTTGACCAGCGGCAGCGCGAAGACCGAACCCATGGTGGCGCGCACGGTCTCCATCGAATAGGGATCCGTCGTCTCGCCGAGGAGGATGACGCCGCTCGCGCCCGCCGCGTCCGCCGTGCGGATGATCGTGCCGAGATTGCCGGGGTCGCGCACGCGGTCGAGCGCCACATAGGTCTCGTCCGCCTTCGGCTTCAGGTCCCGCAGGCTCGTCCAGCGCTGGGTGAAGATGCCGACGACCATCTGCGGATTGTCGCGCCTTGTGATCGACGAGAGCACCTTCTCGCTGACCTCCAGCACCAGCCCGCCGCGCGCCACGGTCTTCGTCGCGGCCTGCACGACCTGCGGCTTGTCCTTGACGTTCTTGGCGTAGACCAGCGTCCTGATCTCGAAGCCGAGTTCCAGCGCGTCGATGACGAGCTTCAGGCCCTCGGCCATAAAGCTCTTCGTCTCGTCACGGTGCTTCTTGTCGGACAGCGCCTTGATATCCTTGACGATCGGGTTCGAAAGGCTCGTGACCTCCTTCACCTGACCGACGCGGCGGGTTCCGTGGTGGTCATGGCTCATGCGCTGATCCATCGGCTGAAGAGGGAGGTGGAGAGCGCGCGGCCGGCTTCCCCGCCGTCCGGGCCGCTCTCGCGAATGACGAGCTCGCCCGATTCCACCGTGCCGCCGGCCCCGCGCATGGTCTCGCGCATCAGCTCGTGAATGGAATAGAAGCTCGCGCGGATCGAATAGGCCGTCAGCACGAGGCCGATGGCCTTCGGCGACAGGATCTCGCGGCAGATGTCGAGCATCAAGGGCAGGTGGTCGAAGAGGTGCCAGACCTCGCCGTTCGGCCCGCGGCCGAATTTCGGCGGGTCGGTGAGGATGATGTCGTATTTGCTGCCGCGGCGCTCCTCGCGCTGGATGAACTTCATGGCATCCTCGCAGATCCAGCGGATCGGCAGCTTCTCCATGCGGCCGAGCGCCTGGTTCTCGCGCGCCCAGCCGATGGCCTTCTTCGAGGCATCGACATGGGTGACTTCCGCCCCGGCGGCGGCAGCGACCAGCGAAGCGACGCCGGTATAGCCGAAGAGGTTCAGCACCTTTACGGGGCGACCGGCGGTCTCGACCTTCTCCTTCATCCAGCGCCAGTGGGCGAGCTGTTCAGGGAAGACGCCGACATGGCGGAAGGCGGTGAAGCGGCCATGGAAATCAACGCCGAGGAGCTGCATCGGCCAGGTTTCGCCGAGCGCCGCCTTGGGGAACTTCCAGCGCCCCATGCCGTCCTCGTCCGTATCGCCGGTGAAGAGGGCGTCGGCCTTGTCCCAGAGGGACGGCAGGCTTCGCTGCCAGAGCGCCTGCGCCTCGGGGCGCACGATGCGGTAGGGGCCATATTGCTCCAGCTTCTCGCCGGCACCGCTGTCGATGAGGCGGTACTGGTCGGAGCCGGCGGTCTCGAGGATGACCGGCACGCGCTCGGCGGGCTTTTCCCCCTCGCGGCGGATCAGCGGGCGCGCGGGGGCCTCGGGCGCGGGGCGCGGTTCCCTGCTCGGGGCCGGCGGCCTGGGTGCCGCGGCCCTTGGAGCCTCAGCCTTCACGGCCGGCCGCGTATGGGCCTTCGCCCTGGCGGGCGCGGCGGGGCCGCTCTTCGGCCGGCGGTGCTTGTCCTTCACGATCGATCGTCCGTCGTCGGTTGAAACCTTGCCGGCAAAGCCGGAAAACAAGCGGCTCCCATACCATCCCTCCCCCACTTGGCAAAGCGCTTTCCGATTGCGATAAATCTGGAACCGTTCCGGGAGGAGGATCGACCATGGACATGTCCGGCGAAGAACGCATTGCCGCCCCGCGCGAGGCCGTCTGGGCGGCGCTCAACGATCCAGAGATCCTGAAAGCGTGCATTCCGGGCTGTCAGTCGCTGACCATGAAATCGCCGACCGAGCTGGAGGCCACCGTGAAGATCAAGATCGGCCCGGTCTCGGCGACCTTCAACGGCGAGGTGACGCTCTCCAACCTCAACCCGCCGGAAAGCTACACGATATCCGGCGAGGGCAAGGGCGGCATCGCCGGTTTTGCGCAGGGCGGCGCGGATGTCCGCCTCATCGAGGACGGCGGCGAGACGATCCTTGCCTATGACGTGAAGGCGCAGATCGGCGGCAAGCTCGCCCAGCTCGGCTCGCGCCTCATCGATTCGACGTCGAAGAAACTGGCGACGCAGTTCTTCTCCGATCTCGGCGCGAAGCTGAACGGAACCTGAGACGCTACAATCCGGTCTTTTGCGGCCAGGCCGAGCGAAATGCTCCCCAGAAACTGCGCAACATTAAAAGAAGCTCGCCGCCCCGCAGCAAGCTCCCCACATCGTCTTGCCTCTCTTCGCCGGCTTTGGGGCTTGGGGCTTGCTCATCGCGTTCCATCGGCCTGGCCAGATCACTTTCCAGAAGCGGGCAGAATCGCCTGCGAGGCCAGCGCCTCGGCGCGGCCGCGGTGCCTTTCGGCCTCCGTGTGCCACTTGACCGCCTCGCTCGCCTCGATGCGGGCGCGCTTGCGGTGCTTGCCCTGTGCGAACCAGGTGATGAGCGCGCCGAGCACGAGGCCGAGGATCGTCGCGAGGAAGAGATAGACGAAGAAGGGCGCGGTGACGGAGAGCACGCTGTCCTCCGGCCGGAACGGATTGAGCGCCAGCGTCACCGACTGCCGGTTCGCCACCGACAGCACGATCAGCACGATGGCGATCGGGATCAGGATGAGGACGTTGACTATTCTCTTGACCATTGCGTCACCTTTCTTGCGCGCGGCGCCGGCGGGAAGCCCCGCCCTGCCCCTGGCAATCCCCGCAAGGCCGTTTCACGCTGCCCGCCGGAATTGCTTCAATCGTCCTGATCGGCCTGGCCGGGATTAAGGCGCTCGCGCAGTTCCTTGCCCGTCTTGAAGAACGGGACCCATTTCTCCTCGACGAAGACCGCATCGCCCGTGCGCGGGTTGCGGCCCGAGCGCGAGGGGCGGTTCTTGACGGAGAAGGCGCCGAAGCCGCGCAGCTCCACGCGGTTGCCGCCGGCCAGCGCATCCGTGATCTCGTCCAGCACCGCGTTGACGATGTTCTCGACATCGCGGTGATAGAGATGGGGATTACGGGCTGCGACGATCTGGACCAGTTCCGACTTGATCACGGTATCCCCCTTAAAAATTCTTGTTTTTCAATCGCGATCAACCTGCCAAACCGAAACAAGACCGTCAAGAAACAACTTTTCGCCGGCCAGCTTTTCGATCGTCGGTTGAAGGTCGAGCGACAGGCCGAACACCGAGCGGGCCAGTTCCCGGATGCTGCCGCCGATGAAGGGAATGCCCGACCGGTTCGTCGGCTCGTAATCGACGAAGGGCAGGTCCTTGGCCACCTTGCGGGTGTCGAGATAGGCGCGGATCGCCTCCGGCCCGCCGAGCGTATCGACCAGCTTGGCGGCGAGCGCCTGCCGGCCGGTGAAGATGCTGCCGTCGGCAAGGCGCAGCACATCGGTGCGCGGCAGCTTGCGGCGCTCGGCGACGAGGTCGACGAACCAGTCGTAGCTGTCCATCACCATGGCGCGGATCATCGTCTTGGCGTCCTCGCTGGCCGGATGGAAGGGCGAGGGCTCGGCCTTCAGCGGCGCGGACTTGATCTCCTCCAGCGAGACGCCGATCTTGTCCATCAGTTCCTTCATCTGCGGATACTGGAAGAGCACGCCGATGGAGCCGGTGATCGAGCTTTCGCCGGCGACGATCGTGTCACCCGCCGTCGCGATCATGTAGCCGGCGGAGGCGGCGAGCGTGCGCACGTCCGAGACGACCGGCTTCTTTTCCGCCACCTTGCGCAGCGCCTTGAAGATCACCTCGCCGCCATAGGTCGTGCCGCCGGGGGACGAGATCGTCACGACGAGCGCCTTGGCCCGGTCGTTCTTCGCGATGCGGTCGAGGCGCTCCAGGAGGTCCTTGTCGTCCTGGATGATGCCGGAGATGCTGACGCGGGCGATATGGTCGCCCGAGCCGATGTCGGGCGCGCGCCAGGCGACGGCGGCCCAGATCGCGGCCAGCGCGATCAGCACGGCCGCGACGCGCCAGAAGGTGAGCTTGCGGCGCAGTTGCCGGCGGTCGGCGATGGCGGATTGTTCCATGTCCTGTCCTCGGTGCTGATGGCCGCCTTGCATCAAGGTGGCTTGCAGAAGGCCCTATCGATATGGCATTCCCCGCTCAAATGGCAATTCGTCGCCGAACTTTCTTGGACATCCATTGTTTGTTCAGGAATAATCGCCATATGGGGCCCGTTATAGTTGCGGCCCCTCATGCGCGGCGAGGGCCGAAACCGAACCATTCAAGCAGGCACTATGCTGAACAGCGTGACAGAAGCACCGACCGGTGCACAGGGCATGGGCATTTCCGCCGAGGCTTATCGCCTGGCGACGCGCCATTCCGCGCGCGTGCGGATCCTCAAGATCGCCCTGCCGGTCGCAGCCCTGATCATCGCCGCGGTCTTCGCCGTCGTCTCCATCGTGCGCACCTACCTGCCCTCCGACCTCCATGTGGAGAGCGCCACCATCGAGGACGGCAAGATCGTCATGCGCTATCCGGCGATCGCCGGCCGCAACAAGGACGGCATCAGCTATTCGATGAAGGCCGAGCGGGCGCTGCAGGACATGAAGACGCCCGACGTCATCACGCTCGAGAACATCACGGCGAAGATGCCGGTCAACGACAAGACCACCGCGGAAGTGACGGCCGAGACCGGTGTCTACGACCGCGGCAAGAACCTGCTCGACATGACCCGACCCTTCACCATCAACCTCAATACCGGCCTTGCCGCCGCCTTCCGTTCGGCCCATCTCGACATCAACGGCGGAACGATGGAAACGAAGGACCCCGTTTCCATCCATTCGCCCGGCGCATCCATTGTTGCGCAGTCGCTGCGAATGACGGATAAAGGCCGTGTCGTCGTCTTCGAGGGCAAGGTCGTCGTCGACGTCGACCCTGCCGCCATCCGCAACCGAGAAAAGTAAGAGCGCCATGTTCGCCACTCTCTCCGCCCCTGTCCGGGCCGCCAGCCTTTTCGTTCTTGCCGCGGGCTTCGCACTGGCCGCGGGCCATGCCGGCGCCCAGCAGACGGCGAGCAAGATGAAGGGCGTGCAGCTCTCGAACGACCAGCCGATCCAGATCCAGAGCGACGCGCTGGAAATCCGCGACCAGGAGAACAAGGCCGAATTCACCGGCAATGTGAAGGTCGTGCAGGGCACGACGACGCTGCAGGCCGGCCGCATGGTCGTTCACTACAAGTCGGGCGGCAAGGGCTCGGTCGCCAGCGGCAATGCCGACATCGAGAAGATCGACGTCTTCGACAAGGTCTACCTGAAGTCGCAGACGCAGGAAGCGACCGCCGATACCGGAACGTTCAACCTCGACAACGAGACGCTGGTCCTCAAGGGCAAGAAGGTGGTGCTGTCGGAAGGCGAGAACGTCTTCGTCGGTTGTCAGCTCTCCGTCACCATGCGCACCGGTGAAGCGAAGCTGGATGCCTGCGGCGGCCGCGTCATGATCCAGCTCGACCCCAAATCCCGCCAGAAAACGAACTGATATAGCGCTTCTCCCGTGTCATCTTCCCTGCTCACCCGCCTGACGCGCCACCCGAAGAAGGGTGCGCAGGAACCCCACCGCAGCACCGACCTGTCGCGCTACGAGGGAACCCTCATTGCGCGAGGGCTGACGAAGACCTATCGCGACCGGCGCGTCGTCAACGGCGTGTCGCTCGTCGTCCGGCGCGGCGAGGCCGTGGGTCTGCTCGGCCCGAACGGCGCCGGCAAGACGACCTGTTTCTACATGATCACCGGTCTCGTGCCCGTCGACGAGGGCTCGATCGAGATCAACGGCCATGACGTCACCACCATGCCGATGTACCGCCGGGCGCGCCTCGGCGTCGGCTATCTGCCGCAGGAAGCCTCGATCTTCCGCGGTCTCACGGTGGAGGAGAACATCCGTGCCGTGCTGGAAGTGCACGACAAGGACAAGGCGCGGCGGGAGGAAAAACTCGACAGCCTGCTTGCCGAATTCTCGATCTCGCATCTTCGCAAGTCGCCCGCCATCGCGCTTTCCGGCGGCGAGCGCCGGCGCCTCGAGATCGCCCGTGCGCTTGCCACCGACCCGACCTTCATGCTGCTCGACGAACCCTTCGCGGGCGTCGACCCGATCTCGGTCGCCGACATCCAGGCGCTGGTGCGTCACCTCACCTCGCGCGGCATCGGCGTCCTGATCACTGACCATAACGTGCGCGAGACGCTCGGCCTCATTGACCGCGCCTATATCATCCATGCCGGCGAGGTGCTGACCCACGGCCGGGCGAACGACATCGTCAGCAATGCCGACGTGCGCCGCCTCTATCTCGGCGACAATTTCAGCCTCTGAGGGCAGGACGCGCCCGGTTGCCGCGATCTTCATCAAGTTCGCGCCCGCCGCTTGACCAAACGCTTTTAAAAAGCAATTTTTGGGCCAGTTGGTTTCTGCCGCCCCGATCCTGTGGCTTCGGGCGGATTTCCGGAGAGTAGAGCGTCCGCATGGCCCTCGCCGCCAGCCTTTTCCTGCGCCAGAACCAGTCGCTGGTCATGACGCCGCAGCTCATGCAGTCGATACAGCTGCTGCAGATGACGCATGGCGAGCTGACGCAGTTCATCGAGCAGGAAGTCGAGAAGAACCCGCTCCTCGAAATCGCCGCGAACGACGACGGTGGGCGCGACGAGCGCTTTACCGCCGAGGCCGAGCCATCCCCCACCGAGCGCGGCGGGGATGGCAGCCAGGCGGACCTTTACGAAACCGCCACCAGCGGCACCGCCGGCAGCGCACCCGAAACCCTCGACGGCGGGCTCGACAATGTCTTTCCCGACGATGCCGGGCCCCGCGCGGCGGACGCGCCGGAGCTGATCGGCCAGTGGAAGTCCATGCCGGGCGGCGGCGGGGACGGCGAGGGCTACGACCTCGACGACTTCGTGGCGAGCCGCAAGACGCTGCGCGACGTCCTGAACGAGCAGATCCCCTTCGCCCTTGCCGACCCCGTCGACCGGCTGATCGCCCAGCATCTCGTCGACCAGCTCGACGAGGCCGGCTATCTCCAGGGCAGCACGGCGGAGACCGCCGCGAAGCTCGGCAAGCCCGCCGCCGAGATCGAGCGCGTGCTCGCCCGCCTGCAGGAGCTCGATCCGCCCGGCGTCTTCGCCCGCTCGCTCAGCGAATGCCTTGCGATCCAGCTGAGGGCCAGGGACCGGCTCGACCCCGCCATGGCGGCGCTCGTCGGTAATCTCGAACTGCTCGCCCGGCGCGACTTCGCGACGCTGAAGAAACTCTGCGGCGTCGGCGAGGAGGACCTTCTCGACATGTTGGCAGAAATCCGCAAGCTCGACCCGAAGCCCGGCACGCGCTACGAGACCGGCGCTTCCGAGGCCGTGGTGCCGGATATCGTCGTGCGCGCAGCGCCCGACGGAAGCTGGCATGTCGAGCTCAATGCCGACACCCTGCCCCGCGTGCTGGTCAACCGCGACTACTATACCGCTGTTTCCAGCCGCACGAGCCGCGACAGCGCGGATTACGGCTTTCTCAACGAATGCCTCCAGACGGCCAATTGGCTGACGCGCAGCCTCGACCAGCGCGCCCGCACCATCCTGAAGGTGGCGAGCGAGATCGTGCGCCAGCAGGACGCCTTCCTCGTCAACGGGGTCGACCACCTGCGCCCGCTGAACCTGAAAACGATCGCCGAGGCGATCAGGATGCATGAATCGACGGTGAGCCGCGTCACCTCGAACAAGTACATGCTGACGCCGCGCGGCCTGTTCGAGCTGAAATATTTCTTCACCGTCTCGATCGGCTCGGCCGAGGGCGGCGATTCCCATTCGGCCGAGAGCGTGCGCCACCGCATCCGCAGCATGATCGCGCAGGAAGCGCCCGAGGCGGTGCTCTCCGACGACGACATCGTCGATGTCCTGCGCAAGGGCGGCGTGGAGCTTGCCCGCCGCACGGTGGCGAAGTACCGCGAGGCGATGAACATCCCCTCCTCCGTGCAGCGCCGGCGCGAAAAACGCGCGCTCGCCAAGGCCTCGGCCACCTGAAACAAAGCCTGGGACAGCCGCGTTCCGGCCTGTGAGAAGTTAACGATGGCTGAATCGGCCGATTGACTTCGCGGGCTGGAAGGGCTAATGCGCGCCCCACTTCCGAAGGGAAGGCAGGCCGGACTTCCAGACTATCCCCGCTTTTCCCAAGCGTGCGATGCAGCAAACAGCGCGTGTGTGAAACGCTTGGAACGCAGATGAGGTTGGAATAGACTGGTGTACGCAAATCATGAAAGAGAGGTACCCTCCATGAGTGTGCGTGTGTCCGGTAAACATATGGAAATCGGCGACAGCTTCCGCCAGCGTATTGAAGAGCAGGTGGAGGAGGCCGTAACCAAATATTTCGACGGAGGATATTCGAGCCAGGTCACCGTGGAAAAGGCGGGATCGCGGTACAGTGCGGACTGCAAGCTTCACCTGGACACAGGTACGGCGTTGCAGGCCAATGGCGAGGCCAACGATCCCCTGGCAGCCTTCCAGGCAGCCTCGGAGCGGATCGAAAAGCGCCTGCGCCGGTACAAGCGCAAACTCAAGGCACACCATAACGGCAACGGTCATGACGCCTTTGCAGAGGTGGCCTACACGGTGATGGATTCGGTCCCCGACGAAGACGAAGAGCTTCCCGAGGACTACGCGCCGACCATCGTCGCGGAAAGCACGAAGAAACTCCGGACCCTGTCCGTGGCAAGCGCCGTCATGGCGCTCGACATGACGGACGAACCGGTTCTTCTTTTCCGCAGCGCGGGGTCGGAGCAGCTCAATATCGTCTACCGACGCAACGACGGAAATATTGGCTGGATCGATGCAGCCAGTATCAAAGGCTGAGTGACGGGAGCGTGGTGCCGGGACGGGCACCACGCTTCTTCAAACCCTTCACCCAGCGCACGAGGACAAGAGCATGGCATTGGCAGGTCTACTGCAGCAGAGTGCGATTATTCCGGCGATGAAGGCCAATTCCAAGAAGCAGCTGCTTCAGGAGCTGGCAGCAAAAGCGGCAAAGATTACCGGGATTCCGGAACGCGAAATCTTCGACGTCATCCTTCAGCGTGAGCGCCTCGGTTCGACCGGCGTCGGCAATGGCATCGCCATTCCGCACGGCAAGCTGAAGGAGCTTTCGCAGATCACCGGCCTCTTCGCGAGGCTCGAAACCCCCGTGGACTTCGAGGCACTGGACGACCAGCCGGTGGACCTCGTCTTCCTGCTGCTCGCGCCGGAAGGCGCCGGCGCGGACCATCTGAAGGCCCTTTCGCGCATCGCCCGCGTGCTGCGCGACCCGGCCATGGTCGCAAAGCTGCGCGCCTCCGACAGCGAGAGCGCCATCTATGCCTGCCTCAGCGAGGAACAGGCATCCGCGGCCTGAGGCTGCGCAATATCCTATTCGATTGCTTGGGATGACCGCCGCGGACCAGAATCCTGCGGCGGTCTTCGCGTTTCGGGCGCATCGGAAACGGCACAGGAAAACGCCCGCACCATTGCTGATGCGGGCGTTGGAACTTACCTGGGAGACCGGTCAGGCCTGCGCGGTGCTCGTCTCGCCGGCAGGGGCCTTCGGGCCGCCCTTGGAGACGCCGACCATGGCGGGGCGCAGGACGCGCTCGCCGATGACGTAGCCGTCCTGCACGACCTGGACGACGGTGTTGCTGGCGACGTCGGGGTTCGGCACCTCGAACATGGCCTGGTGGAAATGCGGGTCGAACTTCTCACCGATCGGATCGAGCTTGCGCACGCCATGGCGCTCCAGCGCCGACAGCATGGAACGCTCGGTCATCTCGACGCCGTCCGCCAGCGCCTTGAGGCCGGCATCGTCGCCTGCAAGGGCTTCGGCCGGGATGGCGTCGAGCGCACGGCGCAGGTTGTCGGACACGGCCAGCATGTCGCGCGCAAAGCCCGCGACGGAATAGGACTTGGCGTCCTTCACGTCGCGTTCGGTGCGGCGGCGCAGGTTGTCCATCTCGGCGGCGAGGCGCAGGTACTTGTCGCGAAGGTCGGCGTTCTCCGCCTTCAGAACCTCGACCGGATCGGGTTCGGCCGCGACTTCCGCCTCGACGGCGGCGTCCGCTGCGGATGCTTCAGCGGCAAGGTTGCTGTCCACCGCTTCGTCAGGTCCGTGTTTCTTGGTCTCGTCGGTCATGACGTACTCCGAATTGCATTGCTAAGGGGTTGCGCCCGATATCGAGCTTCGGGCCTGAAAAATCAAGGGCTGACGGCCGGAAAGCCGGCGCATCGGATGGCATGCCGTTCGCGCAGGGCCACTGCACGCCTTCACGCGGCATGCTTCAGCGCGAAAGCCGCGACATCAATTGCGCCGTATAGTCCACCATCGGCACGATGCGGGAATAGTTGAGCCGCGTCGGACCGATGACGCCGACCGCACCGACGATCTTGTCGTCGCCATCCCGGTAGGGCGCGACGATGAGCGAGGAACCGGAGAGCGAGAAGAGCTTGTTCTCCGAGCCGATGAAGATGCGCACACCCGGCCCTGTCTCGGCGAGGTTCAGGAGCTCGATCAGGCTGTCCTTGCGCTCGAGGTCATCGAAGAGCATGCGCAGGCGGTCGATATCATCGGCGCCGGCAAGGCCTTCCAGCAGGTTCGCCCGGCCGCGCACGATGAGGCGCGTCGGCTTTGCCTCCTCGAAGCCGCCGGACCAGACGGCAAGGCCGCGCTCGACGAGGTCCTGCGACAGCTTGTCGAGCTCGCTGCTGATCTCGCCGCGCAGGCGCTCCAGCTGCGAGCGGGCCTCCAGCAGCGTGTTGCCCGACAGATGCGCGTTGAGGAAATTGGCCGCCTCGGTGAGTTGCGAACTGGTCACGCCCGCCGGCAGCTCGATGATGCGGTTCTCCACCTGGTCGTGATCGCCCACCAGCACGACCAGCGCCTTGGTCGGCTCCAGCCGGATGAACTCGACATGCTTCAGCACGGCGTCGTTCTTGGTGGTGATGACGAGGCCGGCGCCGCGCGACATGCCGGACAGCGCCTGGCTCGCCTCGTTCATCATGGTCTCGACGGCCGAGTGCTTCTGGCCGTGCGGGCGCACATGGCGCTCGATGGAGGCGCGGTCCTCGGCGGAGATATTGCCGACCTGCATGAAGGCATCGACGAAGAAGCGCAGGCCCAGCTGCGTCGGCAGGCGGCCGGCGCTGATATGCGGCGAATAGATGAGGCCGAGCTCCTCCAGGTCGCTCATCACGTTGCGCACGGAGGCGGGCGAGAGCGACATGGGCAGGATGCGCGACAGGTTGCGCGAGCCGAGCGGCTCGCCGCTTTCCAGATAGGTCTCGACGATGCGGCGGAAGATCTCGCCCGAACGCTCGTCGAGCGCCGCCTGAATGTCAGATCCCGGAGGATTCTTCAAAACCATCTTCGAACTGCAACCCTGTTGTCCGCCCGGAATATAGTGATTTCACCGGCCGGCGCAAAACGGATTTTCCCCCACCTTGCCCCTCCGCCATTCCCTCGCCCGGCGAAACGGTCTAAAGCAGCCTCACACATATCTCAGACAGGAGTTCGCGATGCGGCCGTCCGGCAGAAAAACCGATCAGATGCGCAAGGTTTCCTTCGAGCGCAACGTTTCCAAGCATGCCGAGGGTTCCTGTCTCGTCAAGTTCGGCGACACGCATGTGCTGGTGACGGCAAGCCTGGAAGACAAGACGCCGCCGTGGCTGCGCAACAGCGGCAAGGGCTGGGTGACGGCCGAATACGGCATGCTGCCGCGCGCCACCGGCGACCGCATGAAGCGTGAAGCCGCCGCCGGCAAGCAGGGCGGCCGCACGCAGGAAATCCAGCGCCTCATCGGCCGGTCGCTGCGCGCCATCGTCGACCTCGAAGCCCTCGGCGAGCGCCAGATCACCGTCGACTGCGACGTCATCCAGGCGGACGGCGGCACGCGCACCGCCTCCATCACCGGCGCATGGATCGCCCTCCATGACTGCCTGAAGTGGATGGAAGCGCGCAGCATGATCAAGGTCGAGAAGGTCCTGAAGGACCACGTCGCCGCGATCTCCTGCGGCATCTTCGCCGCACAGTCGGTGATCGACCTCGACTATCTCGAAGATTCCGCCGCCGAGACCGACGCCAATTTCGTCATGACCGGCTCGGGCGGCATCGTCGAAATCCAGGGCACCGCGGAAGGCAAGCCGTTCACGGAGGAGGAATTCTCCAGCCTGATGGCGCTTGCCCGGGGCGGCATCGCCGACCTCGTCGCCCTGCAGAAGCAGGCCATCGCCTGAGAAAAGGCGCAAGACCATGACCGCCGTGATCGAAGGCATTCTCGAAACCGCGCTTTACGCGGATGACCTCGACGCGGCGGAGGCCTTCTATGGCGGCATTCTCGGTCTCGAGAAGATCACGCGGCACGGCAACCGCCACGTCTTCTTCCGCTGCGGCCCCGGCGTTCTCCTGATCTTCAATGCGAGGGAGACCGCCGTGCCCCCGCCGCCGCAGGCCTTTCCCGTGCCGGTGCACGGCGCCAGTGGCCCCGGCCATGCCTGTTTCCGCGTTGCCGGCCCCGCGCTTGATTTCTGGGTGAAAAAGCTGGAAGAAGCCGGCATCGCCATCGAAGCGGATTTTCGCTGGCCGAACGGCGCCCGCTCCATCTATTTCCGCGACCCCGCCGGCAACAGTCTCGAATGTGCAGAGCCTGGTCTCTGGAACATCGCTTAGGAACCCTTATGCGCAAGCTCGATACCAAGACGATCGTCGTCGCCAGCCACAATGCCGGAAAGATCCGCGAGATCGAGGACCTGATCGGCCCCTTCGGCTTTTCCGCCAAGTCCGCCGCGGAACTGAAGTTCGAGGAACCGGACGAGACCGGCACGACCTTCGAGGAAAACGCGACGATCAAGGCGCTCGCCTCGGCAAAGGCCTCCGGCCTGCCGGCCCTTTCGGACGATTCCGGCCTCGTGATCGACGCGCTGGGCGGCGCGCCGGGCGTCTACACCGCCAACTGGGCGGAGAAGGAAGACGGCACGCGCGATTTCGCCATGGCCATGGAGAAGGTCGAAAAGGCCCTTTCGGAAAAGGGCGCGACGGATGCCAAGGACCGCACTGCGCGCTTCGTCTCCGTGCTGTGCCTTGCCTGGCCGGACGGTCATACGGAACTCTTCCGCGGCGAGGTGGAAGGCCATGTGGTCTGGCCGCCGCGCGGCGACAAGGGTTTCGGCTATGACCCCGTCTTCCAGCCGGAAGGCTACGAGACGACCTTCGGCGAGATGAGCGCGGAAGAAAAGCACGGCTGGAAGCCGGGTGACGCGACCGCGCTCTCGCACCGCGCGCGCGCCTTCAAGATCTTCGTCGAAACCTGCCTGAAAGCCTGACGCATCATGACGGCGGTGCCCTTCGATATCCGGCCGAGCATGGGAACGGACCTCTCCGATCCCGGCTTCGGCATCTATGTGCACTGGCCGTTCTGTGCCGCCAAATGCCCTTACTGCGACTTCAACAGCCATGTGCGCCACCAGCCGGTCGACCAGCCGCGCTTCGTGCAGGCTTTCCTGAAGGAAATGGCGACGATGCGCCGGCTGACCGGCTCGCGCACTGTCACCAGCATCTTCATGGGTGGGGGCACGCCCTCGCTGATGGCGCCGGAGACGGTGGATGCCATTCTTAACGGCATCGCCCGCCACTGGCATGTGCCCGATGGTATCGAGATCACCATGGAGGCGAACCCGTCCAGCGTGGAGGCCGAGCGTTTTCGCGGCTACCGCGCCGCCGGCGTCAACCGCGTCTCGCTCGGCGTGCAGGCGCTGAACGACCGGGACCTGAAATTCCTCGGGCGGCTGCATGACGTCGCCGATGCGCTGAAGGCCATACGCCTTGCGCGCGACATCTTCCCGCGCATGTCCTTCGACCTCATCTACGCCCGCCCGAACCAGACCGTGGAGGAATGGGACCGGGAGCTGAAGGAAGCGGTCTCCTACGCGGTCGACCACCTCTCGCTCTACCAGCTCACCATCGAAGAGGGCACGCCCTTCTACGGCCTCGCCAAGGCCGGCAAGCTGGTGGTGCCGGATGGAGAGCAATCCGCCGTGCTCTACGAGGCGACCCAGGAGATCACCGAGCGCGAGGGCATGCCGGCCTATGAGGTCTCCAACCACGCCCGCCCCGGCTCGGAAAGCCGCCACAACCTCACCTACTGGCGCTATGGCGACTATGTCGGCATCGGCCCCGGCGCCCATGGCCGGCTGACGACGGGTGGCGCGAAGATCGCGACCGCGACGGAGCGCAAGCCCGAGGGCTGGCTGTCGCTCGTCGAGGCCGAAGGCCACGGCATGGTCGATCAGGAGGCGCTGGAATACGAGGCGCAGGCCGACGAGCTTCTGCTGATGGGCCTGCGGCTGAAGGAAGGCGTGGACCTTGCCCGCTGGCAGAGCCTTTCCGGCCGCGATCTCGACCCGGATCGCGAGCAGTTCCTCATCGACCACGGTTTCATCGAGCGACTCGGCAATTCGCGGCTGCGCTGCACGCCAGCCGGGATGCTGATCCTCGACGCCGTCGTCGCCGATCTCGCCTGCTAGGGCCGGCGCTCTCTCCCATATCTGTCTTGAACGCCGACCGCCTGGCTCGCTCCGAGGGTCCGCGCACGCCCACGCAACCCCCGTGACGCAGAGGGACTTTCGATCCCGCGGCAAAGAAAAGGGGCCTTGCGGCCCCTTTTTTAAGCAGAGCCCGGTCGGCCCCCCACTATTCGTTGATCAGGCGCTTCAGAAGCTCGATCTCGTGGCTGAGCTTGGTATCGCCCGAGATCAGTTCCTCGATCTTGCGCACGGCATGCAGCACGGTCGTATGGTCACGCCCGCCGAAGCGGCGGCCGATCTCCGGGAAGGAGCGCGGCGTCAGGGTCTTCGACAGATACATGGCGATCTGGCGCGGCTTGACGATGACGCGCGTGCGGCGGTTCGAGACCAGTTCCTGACGCGAGACGTTGTAGTGCTTGGCGACGACGCGCTGGATGTCCTCGATGCGCACGCGGCGCGGCTCGCCGGCGGCGACCAGATGGCCGAGCAGCTCGTCGACGCGCTCGATCGTCAGGTTCGGCTCGAAGGAGCGGCGGAAAAGGAGCTGGTTGAAGGCGCCCTCCAGCTCGCGGCCGCTGGCCGTGATGTTGCGCGCGACATGGCTGAGGATCTCGACCGGGATGTCGAGCGACTGGTCTTCCTGCTGCGCAGCGGCAAGGCGGCGCTTGAGGATTTCAAGGCGCATCTCGTAGTCCGGCGCTTCCATCTCGATGGCGACGCCGCCCTGCAGGCGCGAGCGCACGCGCGGGTCGAGCGATTCCAGCTCCCAGGGCGCGCGGTCGGCAGCGACCACGACCTGCTTGGCCGAATCGAGCAGCATGTTGAGCAGGTGGCAGAACTCGTTCTGGATCGAGTTGCCCTGCAGGAACTGCATGTCGTCGATGATCAGGAGATCGATGTTGCGCAGCGTCTCCTTGAGGGAGAGCGCATCGTTGTCGCGGATCGCGGTGGCGAAACGCCACATGAAGTATTCGGCCGTCAGGTAGACGACGCGCGGGTTGCGGGCGCTGGAGAGCGCGCCGAGCGCGATCGCCTGGAGAAGGTGCGTCTTGCCGAGGCCGACGCTGGAATGGACGAAGAGCGGGTTGAAGCGCACGGCGCCGGCACCGGCTTCCGCGATGGTGCGGGCGGCGGCAAGGGCGACGCGGTTCGAGGTGCCCTCAACGAAGGCGTCGAACGTGTAGCGCTGGTCGAGCGGCGAGCCGAAGAGCGGGCCGGAATGCTGGGCGCGCGGCTGAGCCGTGGCGGTGACGGAAGCGGCGACGCTTGCCACCGGCTGCGGGCTACCCGACGAACGGCGCGGCTGGGCCTGCGGTGCGGGCTCCGCCACGGCAACGGCGTCGTCGGCCACGCCGATGCGCACGCCGCGGGTCGCGGTCCGCACAAGAATCTCCACCTTGAGGATTTCCGCATCCTCCTGCTGGAAGAGGCTGGTGATGAGGTCGAGATAACGGTTGTTGATCCAGGATTTCAGGAACGTCGTCGGCACCGACAGACGCACCACGCTCTTGGATACGGAATGGATTTTCAGGCGTCCGAACCAGCTTGCGAAAACGTCCGGTCCAACCTGCGCCTTCAGGCGCGCACTGACCCGTTCGAAAAGCGCATCATGCTTCATGTCGGATGCAACCCCCGCCGCCTCTTGCGCTCCTTCTTGCGGAAGCGTCTGTCGTGCATTTTCCCCGTTTGCGAATGCACCAGCCGTCCTGGCCGTATTCATCTGCATCTTGCCGCCTTTCATGCTCAATTCGCCACGTCGGCATTTCTGCCGGCGCCTTTCATGTTTGCCGTCCCCCGGCCGTGCCGAGCCATCGCCCGGTCCGGGATCTGGTGCCCCGATTGCACCGGCCCCCTGCTTCCGGCGCAATCCCTGTTTGCCAAACACAAATCGGTCCCACCCGATCCGGCGTCATGCCGGATCCGCAGTCCCGTCTGTGGCCGCGCCGCTCACTCCCTCGTAGAGCGCCCGGCGGGCATGCCCCTCAATCATCCGGCCGCTTTCGCGGCCTTCAACCGGCAAAACCGATAGTCGCAAAGACCTTTGCCAGCGCGCCGTGGGGCACCTGGGGCAAGCTCTGCCGATTGGATGATTTTACGAAGCGGAGCCGCTCCGTTACAGGGGACAAACAACCACCGCTGCCTCGTGAGACAGTCTTGTCGGCGATCATTCTAAGGCTATGTCCGCGCCCCCTGTGGAAAGCATTTAGGCAGGATCAGGCACCAAGATCAATCACGAATTTTACGCAAAATTAAGGGGCGGGCGTTGACTCGGGATGCCGTTTTTGACTCGGAATCGCCCTCTCGGGGGAGAATCCATTACGAATCAATGGCTTTGTTTTCGGGTGGCTTTCGGGCGGCTCCGAAAACGAAAAAAATAAAAATTCGCTTGACTCCAGAAGCTGTCAAACTCCCGCAACGAAAGGGCGAACGGCAGAGGACAACCTCCCGCAAATAACTGAATTTAAAGGATTTTTCTCGTCACTCTTTTGACACGATCGAGCCTTGCGCATTAACCATGGCCGGGCCAGAAAAGCAAAGAAAAAGCCCGGTGCGGGCACCGGGCTTTTACTAATATTGCATAGCTCTGTGGCGGGGCCGATCAGGCCGTCATCGCCTTCACCCGGCCGGCGAGGCGCGAAACCTTGCGGGAAGCCGTGTTGGAATGAAGCACGCCCTTGGTGGCGGCACGCATCAGTTCCGGCTGGGCGGCCTTGAGGGCGGCGGCTGCTACAGCCTGATCGCCCGCGGCGATCGCCTCTTCGACCTTGCGGATGAAGTTGCGGACGCGCGAACGGCGCGACTTGTTGACTGCGGTGCGCGCGGCGATCTTGCGGGTCGCCTTCTTAGCCGAGGTAGTATTGGCCATGTATGCCTCTCTTCAGAAATCTGACACAAACTCCACCCTCGCCGTGCCGGGTCACTGCGACCTGTCATCAAAGCAATTCGGGAGCAATATCGGAAAACCTTGGAGTGCGGCTTTCCAAACTGTGGGCGGCGTATAGCCGGAAACCGCGATGGCGTCAACGCGGATTCTGCAAGAAACGCCGCGCGAAGGCGTGTCGCGACCCTTTGGATCGGCCGGCCACGCCTTCGCGCTCCGATTCCCGCATGCCGCCCGGCGGCAGCGCCCGCCTAGCGATGGCGGAAGGCGGGCTTCCTCTTCTCGATGAAGGCCGTCATGCCTTCCTTCTGGTCCTCGGTGGCGAAGAGCGCGTGGAACAGCCGGCGCTCGGCGCGCATGCCCTCCGACAGCACCGTCTCGTAGGCGCGGTTCACCGCCTCCTTGGCCATGATGGCGGACGGGAGCGAGAAGCCGGCGATCTTCTCCGCCGCCGCCAGCGCCTCCTCCAGCAGTTTCTCCGGCGCCACCACGCGGGCGACGAGGCCCGAGCGCTCGGCCTCCGCCGCATCCATCATGCGGCCGGTGAGGATGAGGTCCATGGCCTTCGACTTGCCGATCGCCCGCGTCAGGCGCTGGGTGCCGCCCATGCCGGGAATGACGCCGAGCGTGATCTCCGGCTGGCCGAACTTCGCCGTCTCGGACGCGATGATGAAATCGCACATCATGGCGACCTCGCAGCCGCCACCGAGCGCAAAGCCGCTGACGGCCGCGATCATCGGCTTGCGGAAGGCGGCCACCTCGTCCCAGCCGGCGGCAAGGTCTTCCACCACCGCCTCGGCGAAGCCGTAAGGCTGCATCTCCTTGATGTCGGCGCCAGCGGCGAAGGCCTTTTCCGAGCCGGTGAGGACGACCGCGCCGATGCCGGCATCGGCCTCGAAGCCGGCGAGCACGGCCCTCAACTCGTCGAGAAGCTGGCGGTTCAGCGCGTTCAGCGCCTGCGGCCGGTTGAGCGTGATGAGGCCGACGCGGCCACGCGTCTCGACCAGCAGGGTTTCATGGGCCATGTTTGTCTCCTCTTCTATTATTTCTGGCAGACGGCGCAGTGGAAGGTCGACCGGCCGCTCTGCACGATGCGGCCGATTGTGCCCGTGCAGCCCGGCGTGCGGCAAGGCTCCTTCTCGCGGTCATAGACGGAAAAGGAGTGCTGGAAATAGCCGAGCGAGCCGTCGGCGCGGATATGGTCTCGCAGGGTCGAGCCGCCGGCCTCGATGGCGTCGGCGATGACCTGGCGGATCGCTTCGGTCAGCGCCACCAGTTCCTTCTTCGGCTTGCCGACCGCCGTCACCAGCGTTCCGGCCAGCCGCTCGGGCGAAAGATGGGCGCGCCACAGCGCCTCGCAGACATAGATGTTGCCGAGGCCGGCAATGTTCTTCTGGTCGAGCAGCGCCGCCTTCAGCGGCGCCTGGCGACCGCGGAACTTGGCCGCGATATAGTCGGCGTCGAGCGTGTTGCCGGTCGGTTCCTCGCCGAGATCACGGAAGAAGGGGTGGGCGGCCAGATCCTCGCGGCGGGCGAGATCCATGAAGCCGAAGCGGCGCGGGTCGTTGTAGACGACGCGGCGCTCGCCCTCCGCCGTCTCCAGATGGAAGACGACATGGTCGTGGCGCGTGTCCTTGCTCCGCGGAATTTGGAAGTCGCCGGGCGTCTCGGCCTCCGGCGCGCCCTCCACCCGGAACGAGCCGGACATGCCAAGATGGGCGATCACCACGTCGCCGCCCTCGATATCGATCAGCAGGTATTTGGCACGGCGGCCGAGAGAAACGATGCGGCGGCCTTCCAGCGCCTCGGAAAAGCCGGCCGGGAAGGGAAAGCGCAGGTCCGGGCGGCGCAGCTCCGCGCGGCGGATGCGCGATCCTTCCATGACGGGCGCAAGGCCGCGTTTGACCGTTTCCACTTCCGGCAGTTCCGGCATCCCGTTCTCCTTGAAGACGATTTAACCTTGAGCGCATTTGCCGCGGTCCGGCATTTCCCTCCCGGCCATCAATGTCCTATATACCCGGCGAAGCGTTCAGATAGCGCGGCCAAAGCCAATTCGCTATGGTCTTGCCAGCATTAAGGCTGCGACAGACCGGCCCATGGAGACGACGATGACCGAACAGCGCACATCCGCAGACGGCGGCATGGAAACCTCCTACGGCTTCCGCGAGGTGCGGGAAGGCGAGAAGCAGGCGCTGGTCAACGACGTGTTCCACAAGGTCGCCAAGCGCTACGACATCATGAACGACGTCATGTCCGCCGGCCTGCACCGGGCCTGGAAGGATGCGATGATCGCGAGCCTCAACCCGCGCAAGGACCCCTCCTACAGGTCGCTCGACGTCGCCGGCGGCACCGGCGACATCGCCTTCCGCATCGTGGAAGCATCCGACCGCCTCGCCCATTCGACGGTGCTCGATATCAACGGCTCCATGCTCGGCGTCGGCGCCGACCGGGCGGCGAAGAAGGGGCTTTCGGCCAATCTCGAATTCGTCGAGGCCAATGCCGAGGAACTGCCCTTCGATTCCGGCACCTTCGACGCCTATACGATCGCCTTCGGCATCCGCAACGTGCCGCGCATCGATGTCGCGCTTTCGGAAGCCTATCGCGTACTGAAGCGCGGCGGGAGGCTGCTGGTGCTGGAATTCTCCGAGGTGGAGATGCCGCTGCTCGACAAGGTCTATGACGCCTGGTCGTTCAAGGCGATCCCGCAATTCGGCAAGATGATCACGGGCGACGCCGAACCCTACCAGTATCTCGTGGAATCGATCCGCAAGTTCCCCAATCAGGAAGACTTCGCGGCGATGATCCGCACGGCCGGCTTCTCGCGCGTGTCCTACACCAACTATACCGGCGGCATCGCGGCGCTGCATTCGGGCTGGAAGCTCTGAGCATGGCCCTCTTCCCCACCAAGGACGGCCTTTCCGCATGAGCGTAGTCGGCGCCTATTTCCGCCTTGCCCGCGTGGGCTGGGTTCTCGTGCGCGAAGGCGTGGTCTCGGCGCTGCCGACTGAGGGCATGCCGACGCTTGCCCGCACCGCCCATGCCTTTGCCGGCCTCTTCGAGCGGCGCAAGGCCGCCAAGGGCGTGCGCGGCGACAACCTTGCCCGCGCCATCGAGCGCCTCGGCCCCTCCTATGTGAAGATGGGCCAGTTCCTGGCGACCCGCCCCGATGTCGTCGGCGCGGAGATCGCCGTCGAGCTTTCGGCCCTGCAGGACCGCATGGCGACCTTCCCGAAGGAAGCGGCCGTCGCGACGGTGGAAGGCTCGCTCGGCCGCTCGCTCAGCGATCTCTATGTGAGCTTCGGCGATCCCATCGCCGCCGCCTCCATCGCGCAGGTCCATCCCGCGACGGTGCGCGATGGCAGCGGGGAACGGCAGGTCGCGGTGAAGGTCATCCGCCCCGGCGTGCGCCAGCGCTTCGCCCATGACCTCGAGGCCATGTATGCCGCCTCGCGTCTTCAGGAGAAGATTCTACCGAATACGCGAAGGCTGAAGCCCGTCGAGGTGACGCGGACGCTGGAGCAGACGACCAAGGTCGAGATGGATCTCCGGCTGGAGGCGGCCGCCCTTTCCGAACTCGGCGAGAACACCAAGGACGACCCAGGCTTCCGCGTGCCGACGGTCGACTGGGAGCGTACCGGCCGCGACGTCGTCACCATGGAATGGATCGACGGCATCAAGATGTCCGACGTCGAGGGCCTGCGCGCCGCCGGCCACGACCTCGACAAGCTGGCGGACACGCTGATCCAGTCGTTCCTGCGCCATACGCTGCGCGACGGCTTCTTCCATGCCGACATGCACCAGGGCAATCTCTTCGTCGATCCTGAGGGCGTCATCGTCGCGGTCGACATGGGCATCGTCGGGCGGCTCGGCAAGAAGGAGCGCCGCTTCCTTGCCGAAATCCTCTACGGCTTCATCACGCGCGACTACCAGCGCGTCGCCGACGTGCATTTCGAGGCCGGCTATGTGCCTTCGCACCACGACACGGCGAGCTTCGCTCAGGCGATCCGCGCCATCGGCGAGCCGATCCATGGCCAGCCGGCCGAGACGATCTCGATGGCCAAGCTCCTGACGCTGCTCTTCGAGGTGACGGAACTCTTCGACATGGAGACCCGCACCGAGCTGGTCATGCTGCAGAAGACCATGGTGGTGGTGGAGGGCGTGTCGCGCACGCTGAACCCGCGCTTCAACATGTGGAAGGCCTCCGAGGGGGTCGTGGGCGACTGGATTCGCGACAATCTCGGCCCCAAGCGCCTGCTGGCGGACCTGCGCGACGGCGCGCATGCCGCGCTCCGGCTGGCCGAGGCCGCCCCCGAGATCGCCGCCAAGGCGGAGAAGTTCTCGCAGGACCTTACCGCCATGGCGGAAAAGGGCCTGCGTTTCGACGCGGAGACGGCGGAAGCCATCGGCCGCTCCGAGGCGCGGCACAGCCGGTCCGGCCGTCTCGCGCTCTGGGTGATCGCCGCCACGCTCGTCTATATCGCCTGGAAGCTGACCTGACCCGGCTCCGCTTGACCGGCGCCAGCCGGGCGCTAGTCTCTCCTTCATGACAGACGAGCCCCTGAGCGATGCCGAACCGCAACCCTTCATCGAAAGGCTGCGCCGGCAGTTGCGCGGGCTCTATTTCGGGCGCGACCGGGAGGCGATCCGCTTCCAGCTGGCGATGCTGCTGCTCGACATCGCCATCCTCGTCTTCTTCGTCGCCGGCCCCTATCTGCGCGCCGGCTCGACCTATGTCATCGTCGATTATCTCATCGCGGCGGTCATCGCCTTCGAACTTGGCGCGCGGGCGCTGATCGCGCCGAACCTGCGCTACTGGCTGCTGCGGCCGATGACCTGGGTGGATATCGTCATCCTCGGCACGCTGCTCGTTCCAAGCCACCTCCACAATTTCGCGTTCCTGCGCGTCCTGCGCATCTGGGCGATCAGCCAAAGCAAGCTGGTGACGCTGATGCTCCACCGCACGGGCAATGGCGACAAGGAGGACATCATCCAGGCTTGCGCCAATTTCCTCGTCTTCCTCTTCCTCGTCGCCGGCTTCGTCTACAGCAATTTCTTCTACGGCGCGGAGGGCTTTGCCGGTTTCGTCGACGCGCTCTATTTCACGGTCGCGACCGTCACCACAACGGGCTTCGGCGATATCGTGCTGCCCGGCACGCTCGGCAAGCTCACCGCCATCGTCACCATGATCATCGGCATCTCGCTCTTCGTGCGGCTCGCGCAGGCGATCGTGCGGCCCTACAAGGTGACCTTCCCCTGCCCGCAATGCGGCCTATCGCGCCACGAAGCGGACGCCGTGCACTGCAAGGCCTGCGGCCATGTTCTCAACATTCCCGACGAGGGGGCCTGAGCCGAAACGGCTTGGAAAAGCGCTTTCAAAGGGATAGGAGGATTTGACGGCCTTCGGGCCTGCCATGCGCCTTACGAGGATCCGCCATGTCGCTTGCAGGAAAACGCATCCTCCTCGTCATCTCCGGCGGCATCGCCGCCTACAAGAGCCTCGACCTGATCCGGCGTCTGCGCGAGCGCGGCGCGGAGGTGCGGCCGGTCATGACGGCTGGCGCGCGCGAATTCGTGACGCCGCTCGCCGTCGGCGCGCTCTCCTCCGGCCATGTCTATACCGACCTCTTCTCCCGCGAGGACGAGCAGGATGTCGGCCATATCCGCCTTGCGCGCGACTGCGACCTCATCGTCGTCGCACCGGCGACCGCCGACCTGATGGCGAAGATGGCGAACGGCCTTGCCGACGACCTCGCTTCGACCGTGCTGCTCGCCACCGACCGCCCCGTGCTCGTCGCGCCCGCGATGAACCCGAAGATGTGGTCGCACGCCGCCACGCGGCGCAATGTCGAGACGCTCCGCCGCGACGGCATCGCCTTCATCGGCCCCAATGCCGGCGAAATGGCGGAGGGCGGCGAGGCCGGCCTCGGCCGCATGGCCGAGCCGCTGGAAATCGTCGCCGCGGCGGAAGACCTGCTCGACGGCGGCAGGAAGCCGCTCGCCGGCCGCAGGGCCGTGGTCACGTCAGGCCCGACGCATGAGCCGATCGACCCGGTGCGCTACATCGCCAACCGCTCCTCCGGCCGGCAGGGTCACGCCATCGCCGCCGCTCTTGCGAAGCTCGGCGCCGACGTGACGCTCGTTTCCGGCCCGGTGACGCTGCCCGATCCGCGCGGCGTCAGGGTGATCAAGGTCGAGCGGGCGGAGGAGATGCTTGCAGCCGTTCTCGGCGCGCTGCCGGCCGATATCGCCGTCATGGTCGCCGCCGTCGCGGACTGGCGGGTGGCGACGGAGAATACCGAGAAGATCAAGAAGAAGCCCGGCGAAGGCCCGCCGCCGCTGATGCTGGCGGAGAACCCGGATATCCTGAAGACCATCGGCCATCATGCGCAGCGCCCGAAGGTCGTCGTCGGCTTTGCCGCCGAGACGCAGGATGTCGAGGACAACGGCCGGGTGAAGCTCCAGAAGAAGGGCGCGGACCTCATCGTCGCCAACGACGTCTCGCCCGAGACCGGCATCATGGGCGGCACGCGCAACAGCGTGAAGCTGATCACTGCCGCCGGCATCGAAGAGTGGCCGGATCTTTCCAAGGACGAGGTCGCCGGGCGCCTTGCCGGCTGGATCGCCGAACGGCTCAGCTGACGAGGGCGAGCCCCGCGTCCATCGTGCTCGCCGGCCGGCCGGCGGGCGAGAAGATGCGCACGTCCACCCCGTTTTCCCCGAGCACGACGGCGCTGCCGTCGGGGATTTCCACCCAGGCTTCCGTGTCGTCGTTCAGCGGCTCGGAGACGAGGCAGTAGCCGCCCGTCTCGCCCATCGGCGCAGCATAGAGCGTGGGGGCCGCATAATCCGTCGCATAGCGCACGGCATAGAGCTGCCTGCCGTCGGAAAACGCCGCCGTGAAGCGCACCAGTACCTTGCGCTCCAGATGCGCGGCGAGGCGCTCGACGAAGGCGATGGCCTCGGCCATGGCGCCGAGCGGATCGCGCTCCAGACCGAATTGCAGGGCCAGCAGGAACAGCAGCTCCGAATCCGTCGAGCCGGTGCGGGCGTTGTAGAGATCGTTGTCCAGCATGGTTTCGAGCGGGCGGCGCAGGTGATCGAAATCGGCGATCTGGCCGTTGTGCATGAAGGACCAGATGCCGTGCACGAAGGGATGGCAATTGTCGCGCCGCGTGCCGCCGCCGGTCGAGGCGCGCACATGGGCGAGGAAAAGCGGCGAACGGACCTGCCGGGCGATGCTCCTGAGGTTGCAGTCCGACCAGGCGGGCAGGATATCGCGGTAGCGGCCGGGCTCCGGGCGGTCGCCATACCAGGCGATGCCGAAGCCGTCGCCGTTGGTGGCCGTCTTGGCGCGGGTGGCGCAGTGGGATTGCTCGATCAGCGAATGGGCGGGCGAGGACACCAGTTCCTCGAGAAAAAGCGGCTCTCCGCGATAGGCTGCCCAACGGCACATGATGCTATTCCCGCTCTGAAAGGACCGGCGCGACCCGCTGACGGCCGCGACGCATTAACCATGGCATAGGCCGGATTCTCAATGGAAATGGGTAATAATGCGTTAACGAAAGTAAATGGCATGTGCCATGCGTGCCATTACGAGACCGGTGACCTACGGAAAAGCCGGTTTTGTGAACACTGCGTTTCGATCCGGCCCGATTTCGTGAACAATGGCGGAGGCGTATAAAGGCTCCAAGCAACCCAGTCGAAAGGACCTTTGAAATGTCCATACGCCCCGTAAAACACGAAAGCATCGCCCGCCCCGCCATGGAAGGCGCCGGCGTCAAGCTGCACCGGGTCTTCGGTTTCGGCGATCCGTCGATGACCGATCCCTTCCTGATGATGGACGATTTCCGCAACGACGATCCCGAGGATTACATCCGCGGCTTCCCGTGGCATCCGCATCGCGGCATCGAGACCATCACCTATGTGCTGGCCGGCTCCGTCGAGCACGGCGACAGCCTCGGCAATCACGGCGTGATGGGCGCGGGAGACGTGCAGTGGATGACCGCCGGCAGCGGCATCCTGCACCAGGAAATGCCGCGCGGCGATTTCGCCGGCAGGATGCACGGCTTCCAGCTTTGGGCGAACCTGCCCTCGTCGCTGAAGATGACCGCGCCGCGCTACCAGGACATCAAGTCCGGCGACATTCCCGTCGTCGTCGACGATGACGGCACGGCGGCGCGCATCATCGCCGGCAATTTCTGGGGCAGGACAGGCCCGATCGACGGCATCGCCGCCGAACCCGTCTATCTCGACATCTCCGTGCCGCCGGGCAAGACGAAGCGCCTGCCGGTCGATACCTACCGCTCGGCCTTCGCCTATATCTTCGCCGGCTCCGGCACGTTCCGCGACGCCTCGAAGCCCTTCGGCGTGAAGGTGGAGAAGGAATACCAGGGCGAGGAGCTGAACATCCACGACCTCTCCGGCAATCGCACGCTGGTCGTCTTCGACACGGGCGACGAGGTGACGGTGCAGGCCGGCGAGAAGGGCATCCGCTTCCTGCTCGTCTCCGGCAAGCCGATCCAGGAGCCGGTCGCCTGGCACGGCCCCATCGTGATGAACACGCAGGAAGAGTTGCAGCAGGCGATGCGCGAGCTTCGCAACGGCACCTTCATCAAGCCGGCGCATTGACGCGCGGCCACAAGCCCCTATCCTTCCGCCGTATCCTGCGGCGGAAGGACGTGTCATGCGGATCGACGGGCAATGCCATTGCGGCTTCGTGACCTATGAGGCCGAGATCGACCCCGAGGCGGTCTCGATCTGCCATTGCACGGATTGCCAGAGGCTGACCGGTTCGCCCTATCGCGTCACCGCCATGGTGCCGGAAAGCGCCGTACAGCTGACCGGCAACCCGCCCAGGCTCTATACCAAGACCGCCGGGAACGGCCGCTTGCGGCTGCAATATTTCTGTCCGCAATGCGGTTCGCCGCTCTTCACGACCGGCACCGGAGAGGACGCCGCGACCTGGGGCATCCGCTGGGGCAGCATCAACCAGCGCGCCAGCCTGACGCCGAAGCGGCAGATCTGGTGCGCCTCCGCCATGAACTGGTTCGGCGAGACGGCGGCGCTTCCCGGCGTGCCGAAGGATTGAGCCATGACGGCCGGGCGCTTCCAGATCTTCAGGACGGGCATAGACGGCATCGAAGCCGTCTTCGCCGATAGCCGGCATGCCTTCGCCCGCCACACCCACGACGCCTATGGCGTCGGCGTGATCGAGCGTGGGGCGCAGAAATCGGCGAGCGGGCGCGGCATGGTCGAGGCGGGGGCCGGCCATACGATCACCGTCAATCCCGGCGAAGTGCATGACGGATCGCCGATCGGCGATGTGCCGCGTGCCTGGCGCATGCTCTACCTGCAGCCGGCCGTCGTCGCTGCCGCGGCACGGGATATCTTCGAGGGCGACCCGCGCGAGGAGTTTCATGCGCCGGTGCTGGAGGACGGGCGTATCGCCGGGCTCGTTTCGGCAACGCTCGCCGCGCTCATGGACCGCGACGCCGCGCGCCTCGCCCGGGAGGAGCGGCTTCTCCTGCTCCTTGCCGCACTCCTGCGGGAAGAGGCGCCCCGCCGCGAAAGCCTTGCCTCGCCGGCCGTGAGCCGGGCGCGCGAACATCTCGACAGCGACCCGGCTTCGGCCGTGACCCTTGCAGCGCTTTCCGCCGAATGCCGGATCGGGCGTTTCCGGCTGGTGCGGGACTTCGCCCGCAGCACAGGCCTCACGCCCCATGCCTACCAGCTCCAGCGGCGCACCGAGCTTGCCCGCCGGCTGATCGCGGGCGGCGCGCCGCTTGCCGAGGCCGCCATGGAAGCGGGTTTTGCCGACCAGAGCCACATGACGCGCAATTTCACGCGGCGCTACGGCTATACGCCGGGCGCCTGGCTCGCCGCCCGCGCCTGATTGCGCAATTTCGTTCAAGACCCGGCCGGCCTTCCGGTGTTTCCTGCCGCTCCCAAGTCGCATGGAGCCCGTCATGACCACCGAATTCCTGATCACCTCACTCGTCGTCATCCTGCTTCCGGGCACCGGGGTGATCTATACGCTGGCGCTCGGCATCAGCGGCGGCTTTCGCGCCGGCCTGCTGGCCGCCTTCGGCTGCACGCTCGGCATCGTGCCGCATATCCTCGCCAGTGTCGTCGGCCTGGCCGCCGTGCTGCATGCGAGCGCGCTTGCCTTCGAGGTGCTGCGCACTATCGGCGTCGCCTATCTGCTCTTCATCGCCTGGAGCCTGCTGAAGGACAGCAACGCGCTCGATCTCGGGCCCGAGCAGGCGCCGGCGGAAAAGGCCATGCGCATCGTGCGCAAGGGCATCTTCACGAATATCTTCAATCCGAAGCTCTCGCTGTTCTTCCTCGCCTTCCTGCCGCAGTTCGTTCCCGCGAACGCGCCTGACGCCACCGCGCAGATGCTCGTCCTCGGCGGCGTCTTCATGGCGCTGACCTTCCTCGTCTTCGCCATCTATGCGGGGCTGGCCGCGAGTCTTCGCCAGCAGGTGCTGAGCCGGCCAAGGATCATGGTCTGGACGCAGCGCAGCTTCGCCGCCGCCCTTGGCGTGATGGGGCTGCGGCTGGCGCTGGCGGATCGCTGACGATCAGGCCCAGAGTGCGTGGAAATGATGGAGCGGCCCGTGGCCGGAGCCGACCGACAGCGCATCCGAGGACCGCACCGCGCCGGCGATGAAGCTCTTGGCCGCCGCCACGGCGTCAGGCAGCGGCCTGCCCTTGCCGAGTTCGGCGGCAATGGCGCTCGACAGCGAGCAGCCGGTGCCGTGGGTGTTGCGCGTCAGCACCCGCACGCCCTCGTACCAGCGCAACCCGCCCGGCGTCGCCAGCACGTCCGGGCTCTCGCCGCCCGGCAAATGCCCGCCCTTCAGCAGCACCGCCTTCGGGCCGAGCGCCAGAAGCCGCGTCGCCTGCCCTTCCATGGCGACCCGGTCGGCGGCCTCGGGCTCTCCGAGCAGCGCGGCCGCCTCCGGCAGGTTCGGCGTCAGCACTGTCGCGAGCGGCAGCAGGCGGCGGGTCAGCGCCTCCACGGCCGCCTCGGCCAGCAAGGACGCTCCGCCCTTGGCGACCATGACCGGATCGAGCACGACGGGCGTGCCGCGATGGGGGAGAAGCGCATCCGCCACCGCCCTGGCGATTTCCGCCGAGGCGATCATGCCGATCTTCACGGCATCGACGCTCACATCGCCGAACACATCCGCAATCTGCGCCGCGACGAAGGCCGGTGGCACGAGATGCACGCCGGAGACGCCCTGCGTGTTCTGCGCCGTCAGCGCGGTCAGCACGGCCATGCCGTAGGTGCCGCGGGCGGCGAAGGTCTTGAGGTCGGCCTGGATGCCGGCCCCGCCCGACGGGTCGGAGCCCGCGATCGAGAGAATGTTTGCGATGGCCATTTCGCCTCCTTGGGCGGAGGCGGTCTTCGGGCAACGGAATTGAGGCCCGTTCGACTCCCTCCGCCGGCATGATCCGGTTCAGGTTCAAAGGGTGCTTCTCAGCCCGCCTTCCGGCGGACGCCCCTGTCTCAAGCGGTTTTCGCAAATGTCGAGACACCTGTCACCCTGAAAGTGACAGGCATCGGTTACGCCTTGGTGACGTGATACTCCTTGATGGCGACCATCTTGATCGCCGGGTAGCGCTCCGCCTCATAGCGCAGCGAGAAGGCGTCCTGCGCCAGGAACACCGGATCGCCGTCGAGGTCGCGGGCGATATCGCCGCGGCGCTGGGTGACGAACTTGTCGAGCTCGGCCGCGCTGTCGGAAGAAATCCAGCGGCAGACGGAGAAGCGCGACATCTCGAAGGAGACCGGCAGGCCGTATTCCGCCGAAAGCCGCTCCTTCAGCACGTCGAGTTGCAGCGCGCCGACGACGCCGACGATGGCGGGCGAGCCGTCTTCCGGCGAGAAGAGCTGCACGACGCCCTCTTCCGCCATCTGCTGGAGCGCTTCCTTCAGCTTCTTGGCCTTCATCGCATCTTCCAGCCGCACGCGGCGCAGGATTTCCGGCGCGAAGTTCGGCACGCCCTCGAAGACCAGCGCCTCACCTTCCGTCAGCGTATCGCCGATGCGGAGCGTGCCGTGGTTGGGGATGCCCACCACGTCGCCGGCATAGGCCGTGTCGGCAAGCTGGCGCTGCGAGGCGAAGAAGAACTGCGGGGCCGAGAGGCCGATGGTCTTGCCCGTGCGGGCAAGGCGCACCTTCATGCCGCGCTCCAGCATGCCGGAGCAGACGCGGGCAAAGGCGATGCGGTCGCGGTGGTTGGGGTCCATATTGGCCTGGATCTTGAAGACGAAAGCCGTCATCCTGTCTTCCGCGGCATGGACCTTGCGCGTATCCGCCACCTGGTCGCGCGGCGGCGGCGCGAAGGCGCCAAGCGCGTTGATGAGGTCGCGCACACCGAAATTGCGCAGCGCCGAGCCGAAGAAGACCGGCGTCAGGTGCCCTTCGAGGAAGGCCTCGCGGTCGAACGGACGGCAGGCCTCGCGGGCAAGCTCCATCTCCTCGATGAAGGCGTCCCGCTCGTTTTCCGGCAGGTGCTTGGCGACCTCCGCCGCATCGTCCATCCGCGTCGGCTGAACCTGCGTGTCCGAGCCGCGGAAGGTGCGGTCGGCGAGGTGATAGGAGCCGCAGAAGGTCTTCGAGTGGCCGACCGGCCAGGTGACGGGGGCGGTGTCGAGCGCAAGCTTCTCCTCCACCTCGTCGAGGATTTCGAACGGATCGCGGCTCTCGCGGTCCATCTTGTTGACGAAGGTGATGATCGGGATGTCGCGCAGGCGGCAGACCTCGAAGAGCTTCAGCGTCCGCGGCTCGATGCCCTTGGCGGCGTCGATGACCATGACGGCCGCGTCCACCGCTGTCAGCGTGCGGTAGGTGTCGTCCGCGAAGTCCTCGTGGCCGGGCGTGTCGAGAATGTTGAAGACGTTGCCGTCATATTCGAAGGTCATGACCGAGGTCACGACCGAGATGCCGCGCTCGCGCTCGATCTTCATCCAGTCCGAGCGGGTCTGGATGCGGTCCTTCTTCGCCTTCACCTCGCCGGCGAGCTGGATGGCGCCGCCGAAGAGGAGCAGTTTTTCGGTGAGGGTGGTTTTACCGGCGTCCGGGTGCGCGATGATCGCGAAGGTGCGGCGGCGGGAGACCGCCTCGGCAAGGGTTTCGGCCATTTTCTGCAATATCCTGTGAGTTGCCGGGGTCTTTACAGGCTCCGCCGAAAAAGCGCAATTGACGAGGCGCGCCGCGCGCCGGCTTATGGGCGCATGAACGCGCACACCCCCTCCCAGCCCACGCTTTCCCTCGTCCGCCTGCCCCATGGCGACGGCATAGAGCTACCCGCCTACGAGACTTCAGGCGCCGCCGGCATGGACCTTCGCGCCGCCGTGGCGGCGGAGGCGCCGCTCACGCTTGCGCCGGGAAAACGCGCGCTGGTGCCGACCGGCTTCGTCTTCGAGATTCCGCATGGCTACGAGGGCCAGATCCGCCCGCGCTCCGGCCTTGCCTTCAAGCACGGCATCACCTGCCTCAACACGCCCGGCACCGTCGACAGTGACTATCGCGGCGAGGTGAAGGTGCTGCTCGTCAATCTCAGCGAGGAGCCCTTCGTCATCGAGCGCGGCATGCGCATCGCGCAGATGGTGATCGCCCCCGTGACGCAGGTCGCGGTGCGCGAGGCCTCGCAGGCGAGCGAAACCACGCGCGGCGCGGGCGGCTTCGGCTCGACCGGCGTTCGCTGAGGCGATGTCCGGCCGTACAGGTCTTTCCTTCCGCTCCGGCTATTTCGGCGATCCCCCGGCATCGCGCGCCCTTGCGGACCTGTTGCAGGATGTCTTCGGGATCGACGTGACGATCATGGACCGGCTCGGCGGATCGGACCCGACCGGCATTCCCTTCTCGTGGTTCGATGCGGACGGTGCCTGCATCGCCAATATCAGCGCCTTCTCGCTGCCGCTCGTCGTCGATGGCGTTTCCCTGCGCGTGGCCGGCCTGCAATCCGGCGCGGTGCGGCCGGGCCATCGCGGCATGGGCCTCTACCGTGACGTCATGGAGGCGGCGCTTGCCCATTGCGATGCGGAAGGATTTGCGGCCGTCGCCCTCCTGACCGATACCCCGGCGCTCTACGGCCGCTACGGTTTCGAGCCGCTGGCGCAGCACCGCTTCGCCGGTGCGGCGCTCGGCGGCGGGACGGCGGGCCCGGTGCGGCGGCTGGACCTTGGAAGCGCCGCGGATATCGCGCTGCTGCGCCGGCTGCTCGATGGCCGCCAGCCCGTTTCGGATCGCTTCGCGCCGGTGCGGCAGACCGGGATGTTCCTCTTCAACGCCGCCCTGATGCCCGACGTCAGGCTCGACCTGATCGGCGATGACGCCGTCGTCGCGTGGCGGATGGCCGGAGACGGGGCTTTCGAGCTGCTGGACGTCGCCGGCACGCGCATTCCCCACCTTGCCGATATCCTCGCCAGCATGCAGGCCGGCGCGGCGCGGGTCGTCGTCCATTTTCCGCCCGACAGGCTGGAATGGCAGGGCGAGGCCCTTGCCGATACGGGCGAGATGGTCCTGATGCTCCGCATGGCGAAGACCCTGCGGCCGGGAGGACCTTTCGCCCTTTCGCCGATGGCGGAATTCTGAGGCCGCACGCAAACGGCGAAGGAATATTCCGCTTTCGCCCACCTGCGGCGAAATCCGGACTCGTCTAAGGCCGCGTTCCCTCCTACATTCTCCGGCAAAGAGAACAGAGGAGCACCCGATGACCGAAACCCGCAAGCCCGGCCGCGGCCGTATCTATGCCTCCATCACCGAGACGATCGGCGACACACCGATCGTGCGGCTCGACAAGTTCGCGAAGGAAAAGGGCGTCGTCGCCACCCTTCTCGCCAAGCTCGAATTCTTCAATCCCATCGCCTCCGTCAAGGACCGCATCGGCGTGGCGATGATCGAGGCGCTGGAAGCGGCGGGCAAGATCACGCCCGGCACGTCGACGCTGGTGGAGCCGACATCGGGCAATACCGGCATCGCGCTCGCCTTCGCCGCCGCCGCCAAGGGCTACCGCCTGATCCTCACCATGCCGGAGACCATGTCGGTCGAGCGGCGCAAGATGCTGGCCCTGCTCGGCGCCGAGCTGGTGCTGACGGAAGGCCCCAAGGGCATGAAGGGCGCCATCGCCATGGCGGAGGAACTGGCGAGCACCATTCCGGGCGCCGTCATTCCCCAGCAGTTCGAGAACCCGGCCAATCCGGAAATCCACCGCAGGACGACGGCGGGGGAAATCTGGAACGACACCGACGGTACGGTCGACATTCTCGTTTCCGGCATCGGTACCGGCGGCACGATCACCGGCGCCGGGCAGGTGCTGAAAGCGAGGAAGCCGGGCTTCAAGGTCATCGCCGTGGAGCCGACCGACAGCCCGGTGCTCTCCGGCGGCAATCCCGGCCCCCACAAGATCCAGGGCATCGGCGCGGGCTTCGCGCCGGCGGTGCTCGACACGGCGATCTACGACGAGGTGGTGACCGTCACCAATGACGAGGCCTTCGAGAATGCACGCCTCGTCGCGCGGCTCGAGGGCGTGCCGGTCGGCATTTCTTCCGGCGCCGCGCTGGCGGCGGCGGCCAAGGTGGGCAGCCGGCCGGAAAATGCCGGCAAGACCATCGTCGTCATCATCCCCTCCTTCGCCGAGCGCTACCTTTCGACCGCGCTCTTCGAAGGCCTCGGCGGCTGAACCGGACAGCCCGTCGTGCGGTGATCGTGCGCGACGGGCCTCACCAAGCGAACCGGCACGGCCCATGCTCCACCATCTTTCCCTCGGCGTGCGCGACGTCGAACGCACGGCAACCTTCTACGACGCGGCGCTGGCGCCGCTCGGCTATGAGCGCGTCTGGTCGGACATCCGGCCCGGCGAGCCGGATCAGGCCATCGGCTACGGCCTGCCCGGCGGCGGCGACAAGCTCGCTCTCAAACAGTACGACGCCGCCGCCGCGCCGGGCCCCGGTTTTCACATCGCCTTCGACGCGCCGGACCGGCAGGCCGTCAAAGCCTTCCACAAGGCCGCGCTTGCAGCCGGCGGAACCGACAATGGCCCGCCTGGACTCCGCCGTCATTACGGCCCGACCTATTATGCCGCCTTCGTCATCGACCCCGACGGGCACCACCTCGAGGCCGTCTTCAAGGGGCCGGCCTGAGACAGAACCGGCACCGGCACGCTAACCACTTCAGACACGGTGCCGGCCGATATCGGCCCCCTGCCCGCCACCCCACCGTATGGCGCCGGCGCGCACAAATCTCCGGCATGTGCCGCTGGCCGGCACTCACGCCGGCGCCGTCAACCGCTCGCCAGCCATGCGGTAGGAAATCGCTTCCGCCAGATGGATGCGGCCGACAATAGAGGCCTCGTCGAGATCGGCCAGCGTGCGCGCGACCTTGAGGACGCGGTGGTAGCCGCGGGCGGAGAACCGCATCTTCTCCGCGGCGTCCCGCAGGAGCTGGAGGCCGCTGGGATCGGGCTCGGCCATCTTTTCGACGAGCGCCGTCGAGGCGCGGGCATTGCTCGTCACCCCGGCCATGCCGAGGCGGGCGAAGCGATCGATCTGCAGGGCGCGGGCCCTTGCGACCCTTGCGGCGACGGTTTCGCTGGTCTCGGCGGCCATGGGGCGGATGAGGTCCGTCGCCGAGACCGCCGGCACGTCGATGCGGATGTCGATACGGTCGAGCAGTGGGCCGGAGACGCGGGCCTGGTAGTCGCTCACGCAGCGCGGGCCGCGGGCGCAGGTGCGGCCCGGCTCGCCCGCCATGCCGCAGCGGCAGGGATTCATCGCCGCGACGAGCTGCACGGCCGCCGGATAGCTGACGCGGTGATTGGCGCGGGCGATGATGCATTCGCCCGTTTCGAGCGGCTGGCGCAGGGCGTCGAGCGCCTGCGGGGAGAATTCCGGCAGCTCGTCGAGGAAGAGGACACCGTTATGGGCGAGCGAGACCTCGCCGGGCCTTGCCCGCGGCCCGCCGCCGACGAGGGCGGCCATGGTGGCCGAATGATGGGGCGTGCGAAAGGGCCGGCGATCCGACAGCCGGCCGCCGGAAAGCTGGCCGGCGATGGAATGGATCATCGAGACTTCGAGCAGCTCCGCCGGCGAGAGCGGCGGCAGGATGGCGGCAAGGCGCGCGGCGAGCATCGACTTGCCCGAGCCGGGCGGGCCGACCATCAGGAGGTTGTGGTTGCCGGCGGCGGCCACTTCCAGCGCGCGCTTGGCGCTTTCCTGGCCGCGGATATCGGCAAGGTCTGGCAAGCCGGCGGCGGGGGCGCGGATCGCCGGCGCCGGCCGCGCGAGGACCTGCGTGCCCTTGAAATGATTGGCGAGCGCGATGAGGCTGCGCGGCGCGAGAATGTCGAGCCCACCGCCGGCCCAGGCGGCTTCCGCCCCGTTCTCCGCCGGGCAGATGAGGCCCTTGCCGAGCGCATTGGCGCCCATCGCGGCGGGAAGCGCGCCGGTGACGGAGGCGATCGTGCCGTCGAGGTTCAGTTCGCCGATGACGATGTAGTCCTCCAGCGCATCGCCGGGCACGGCGCCGAGCGCCATCATGAGGCCTAGCGCGATGGCGAGGTCGTAATGGCTGCCTTCCTTCGGAAGATCGGCCGGGGCGAGATTGACGGTGACACGCTTCGGCGGCAGGGAAAGACCGGACGCGTGCAGCGCGGCATGGACCCGCTCGCGGCTTTCGGCGACCGCCTTGTCCGGCAGGCCGACGATCTGCATGCCCACCTTGCCGGGCGCGACCATGACCTGGACGTCCACCGGAACGCCCTCGATGCCCTGAAACGCAATCGTACCGACCCGCGCCACCATGCCTGCCCCCGCCTGCCGTGCAGCGCCGCGCGCCGCTCATGTGCTAGCGACGCCGCAACACCTTTTTGCCGAAAACCGCTCCCGCAACCGCCTCTGGGTTGCAGCCGCAAATCTGGCATGAAAGACGGAATGAAACAAGAACAATTATAGAACTGAAGCGGGAATTTTCCGCCCATCGGTTGTGGGCGGTTGCATTTGCGGAACGAAGCCGGGACCGTTCGCGAACGGACGGTCCCGGCGCGCCTTGCCGTGGCGGCTCAGCGCTTCTTTTCGATAGCGTCCCAGAGGAGAGAAGCGATGTCGGCGCCGCCGAATTTCTTCACTTCGCGGATGCCGGTGGGCGAGGTGACGTTGATCTCGGTCATGTAGTCGCCGATGACGTCGATGCCGACGAAGATGAAGCCGCGCTCGCGCAGGGCCGGGCCGATGCGGGCGCAGATTTCCTTCTCGCGCGCCGTCAGTTCCGTCGCTTCCGCGCGGCCGCCGACATGCATGTTGGAGCGGGCGTCATGCTCGGCGGGCACGCGGTTGATCGCGCCGACCGGCTCGCCGTCGATGAGGATGATGCGCTTGTCGCCCTTGCGCACGTCCGGCAGATACTGCTGGGCGATGAAGGGTTCGCGGAACATCTGGCCGAACATTTCGAGCAGCGAGGAGAGGTTGCGGTCGTCCTTGGTGGAATGGAAGACGCCGGCGCCACCATTGCCGTAGAGCGGCTTGAGGATCATGTCGCCCATCTCGTCGCGGAAGCGGCGGATCTCGGCCGGGTCACGCGTGATGAGGGTCGCCGGCATCAGGTCGGCGAATTCGGTGACGAAGATCTTCTCCGGCGAATTGCGCACCCAGGCCGGGTCGTTGACGACGAGGGTCTTCGGGTGGATGCGCTCCAGAAGGTGCGTGGAGGTGATGTAGGACATGTCGAACGGCGGGTCCTGACGCAACAGCACCACGTCCATCGTCGACAGATCGATGCGCTCGGCCTCGCCCAGTGTGTAGTGGTCGCCCTTCACGTCGCGCAGTTCCATCGGCTCGACGGTGGCATAGACCTTGCCGTCGCGCAGGCTCAGCCGGTCAGGCGTGTAGTGGAAGAGCTTGTAGCCGCGGCTCTGCGCCTCGATGCTCATGGCGAAGGTGGAGTCGCCGGCGATGTTGATGGTCGACACATGGTCCATCTGGACTGCGACGTTCTTGATCTTTGCCATGAAAGGTCCCCTGAGAATTGCCCGACACATTTAGGATGCGGCAGGCGCTATGGCAACGGGCTCAGGCAAGGCCATCGATGCGGCAGATGATCATGTCGTGGTCCGAGAGCGGCTTGCCGGTGGGCGAGAGCGAGGAGACGATCTCCACCCCGGAGACGGCGAGGCCGCGCGAGAGGAACCAGTCGAGCTTCATCGCCCGGTCGGGCCAGCGGGTGATGAGGCTCGGGCGCGTGGTCATGACGTCGAGCGGGCCGCCGTGGCGGGTGAAGCCGCGCTCGGCCGCGCGGGCGAAAAGGCCCTCCGCCTCGAAATCGCCGCCCGTGTGGTTGCCGGTGTTGAGATCGCCGCCGATGAGGACGGGGCGGCCGGGGAACGCGGCGTCAAGCGCATCGATGATGCCGATCACCTGTCGCTCGCGGTAAGCGGCGGTGGTGGCGCTTTCGAGATGCGTGGAGACGAGCACGAGTGGGCCGGCCTCCGTGTTGATCGTGCCGCCAACGGCGATGCGCTCGCCAAGGCGCGGCTGGTCGACCTCACCGGTAAACCACAGGCGTTCGCCCTCCAACCGCAGAAGGAAGGGTTCGTGCAGCGGCACGGTGGAAAGCAGGGCATTGCCATGCAGGCCGCGACGGTTGAAATCGTCCTTGCAGAATTCGCGCTCGGTGTCGGAGCCGAGGCCGAGTTCGATGAATTCGACGCCGTAGAGATAGGCCATGCCCAGCTCCTCGGCGACATCTGCCGTGGTATGGGCCTGCCGCGTGCGGGCCATGCCGTCGTCCATCTCGGAGAGAAGCACGATTTCGGCACCGGTCGCGCCCAGATGCTCGGCGCTTTGCAGCGGGAAGAGGCAGCGCTCCAGGTTCCAGGCGGCGATGGTGAAGGGAAACGGCAGCGGCTCGGCGCGCTCGGCGCGGCCGCCCGCTTCCACCGCGTTCATGGAGGGCAGTTCCGCCATGCGGGCGTCATGGGCGGCGATGGTTCTTTCAAGGGTGGCGATGCCGGCGCGGTCCTCCGCGCTCGGGGCTGCGAGCCGGTCCGTGGTGGTGCGGATCATGATGCGGCGACCTCCAGACCGGAAACGCCGGCGGCCTGCCCCTGTTCCGCGCTCGTCCAGTCGATGCGCCGGCCGCTCGCCGTGTCGAAGAAATGCAGACGGGAGGGCGCGATGGAGAGCGAGGCGGTCTCGGGCAACGGGATTTCCGACGAGATGGCCGCCACCATCGGCTGGTCGCCGACGAAGCCGTGCACGAGGCGCTGGGAGCCCAGTTCCTCGACATAGTCGATGCGGAAGGGCATGGCGCCGTCCGATCCCGCATGGAGGCGCAGGTCCTCGGCGCGCAGGCCCACGGTCAGCGCGCCCTGCGCCGGCACGGCCGCGCCGAGATCGAGGAGAGCGGGGCCGAGTGCCAGCTTGCTGCCGTGCAGTTCGCCGCCGACGAGGTTCATGGCCGGCGAGCCGATGAAGCTGGCGACGAAGGTGGTGGCCGGGCGGTGATAGACATCCAGCGGCGCGCCGATCTGCTCGATCCGGCCGCCCGAGAGCACGACGAGGCGGTCGGCGAGCGTCATGGCTTCGAGCTGGTCGTGCGTGACATAGATCGAGGTGGTGCCGACACGACGCTGCAGGCGCTTGATCTCGCCGCGCATGGAGACGCGCAGCTTGGCATCGAGGTTCGACAACGGCTCGTCGAAAAGGAAGGCGGAGGGCTTGCGCACGATGGCGCGGCCCATGGCGACACGCTGGCGCTGGCCACCCGAGAGGGCGCGGGGCTTGCGCTCCAGATAGGGCTGCAGCTCCAGCATGCGGGCGGCCTCCGCCACGCGGGCGTCGATCTCGCTCTTCGGCGTGCGGCGATTCTTCAGGCCGTAGGCGAGGTTCTCGTAAACCGTCATATGCGGATAGAGCGCGTAGTTCTGGAAGACCATGGCGATGTCGCGGTCGGCCGGATCGACATCGTTGACCACACGGCCGCCGATGGTGACTTCACCCTCGCTGATCGTCTCCAGTCCCGCGACCATGCGCAGGAGCGTCGACTTTCCGCAGCCCGACGGGCCGACCAGCACGATGAACTCGCCGTCGGCGATGTCGATGCTGACGGAGCTGACGGCGGTCACGCCGCCATTGTAGATCTTGGATACGTCCTTGATACCAATGGATGCCATGGGACGGAACTCCTTACTTGTCGCTTTCGGTAAGACCCTTGATGAACCACCGCTGGAAGATCAGCACGATCATGACCGGCGGCAGCATGGCGAGGATCGCCAGCGCAAAGGCTTCGTTGTAATCGGGAATGTTGGAGCCGACCCAGACGAGCAGGATCTGCTTGATGCCGCGCACCAGCGTGAAGAAACGCTCGTCCGTGGTCATCAGCGTCGGCCAGAGATACTGGTTCCAGCCATAGACGAACATGATGATGAAGATGGCGGCGATCATGGTGCGCGACAGCGGCACCAGCACGTCGATGAAGAACTTGAACGGCCCCGCCCCGTCGATGCGCGCGGCCTCCAGCAATTCCTCCGGCACGGACTTGAAGAACTGGCGGAAGAAGAAGGTGCCGGTGGCGGACGCCAGCAGCGGCACGATGAGGCCGGTATAGGTGTTGGTGAGCGAGAGCTTGTTCATCACCTCGTAGGAGGGGACGATGCGCACTTCGAGCGGCAGCAGCAGCGTCGTGAAGATCATCCAGAAGAACAGCGTGCCGAGCCTGAAGCGGAAATAGACGATGGCATAGGCGGCGAGCATGGAGAGGACGATCTTGCCGGCGGCGAAGCCCACGCCGAGGATCAGCGAGTTCCAGATCATGCGCGCGCCGGTGATCTCGCCGGTAAAGCCGCCCTTGCGGGTCAGCACGGTGTTGTAGGTCTCGGCGAAATTGCCGCCCCAGGTGAGCGACAGGCCGTTGCGGTGGATGTCGGCGGCATCGTGGGTGGAGGTCATGAAGGCGACCACGACGGGCGCCACCATGACGAAGACGCCGAGCATGAGGACGAGATGATCGAAAAGGCGGATGCGGTTCATCGCGGGCGTCCTCTCAATTGTAGTGCACGCGCCGCTCGATGAAGCGGAACTGGAAGACGGTGAGCACGAAGACGACGATCATCAGGATGACGGACTGGGCCGAGGAACCGCCGAGGTCGTTGCCGCGGAAGCCGTCCATGTAGACCTTGTAGACAAGCGTGATCGGGTTGTTGGCGGCCTTGTCCTTCACCATCACGTCGATGATGCCGAACGTGTCGAAGAGCGCGTAGGTCATGTTGATGATGAGCAGGAAGAAGGCGGTGGGCGCGAGCAGCGGCAGCGTCATCGTCCAGAAGCGGCGGAAGCCGGAACGGCAGTCGATGGTGGCCGCTTCCCGCACCGAGGCGGGGATGCTCTGCAGGCCCGAAAGGATGAAGATGAAATTATAGGGGATCTGCTTCCAGACCGAGACGATGATCATCGCAATCGCGGTGTCGTTGTAGTTGAGGCCGACCTTCATGTCCCAGCCGAAGAGGGCGGCGAATTTCACCAGCGGGCCGATATGCTGGTCGAAGAACATCATGCCCATGAGGCCGGCGACCGGCGGGGCGATGGCATAGACCCAGATCAGCAGCGTCTTGTAGGTGGAGCCGCCCTTCAGCACCGCATCCGCCTTGACGGCGAGCAGCATGCCGATCCCGAGCGACAGGAACGTCACCAGCGCCGTGAAGACAACCGTGAAGCGGGCGATCGACTGGTATTGCACGGAGCCGAGCGCGTCCGAATAGTTGGAAAGGCCGACGAAGGTGGCGCCGAAGCCGAAGGGGTCCTCGAGGTAGAAGGACGACTGGATCGCCTGGATCGAGGGCCAGTAGAAGAAGACGAAGATGATCGCCATCTGCGGCGCAAGGAAGAGATAGGGCAGAAAGGGCGAGGAGAACTGGACGCGCTTCATGGCGTGGCCTTTGAAAGAACGGGAGAAGCGGGCGATTGCCCCTCACCCCAACCCACTCCCCGCCAACGGGGAGTGGGAGAGGCAATGTTGCGGCTTGTCCCTTCTCCCCGCAGGCGGGGAGAAGGTGGCCGGCAGGCCGGATGAGGGGCCTGCCGGACGCGGACCTATCAGCCGGCGGTCTTGGCGAAGCGGGCGAGCAGGTCGTTCGCTTCGGTCTCGATCGTCTTCAGGGCGTCCTCGACCGAGGTTTCGCCGGCGAAGATGCGGCCGTATTCGCGTTCCATGATTTCACGGATCTGCGGGTAGAAGCCGAGGCGGTAACCCTTCGACCATTCGCCCGAGGGCAGCATGAGCTGCTGGATGCCGACTTCGGCGACCGGCTTCTCCTTGTAGTAGCCTTCGGACTTCGCCAGCTCGTAGGCCGCCTTGGTAATGGCGACGTAGCCGGTGGCCTCGTGGTAGAACTTCTGCACTTCCGGCGAGGTCAGGAACTGGAAGAAGTCGGCCGTGCACTTGTTCTCGGCTTCCGGCTTGCCGGACATGGCGAAGAGGGCCGCACCGCCGATGAAGGTGTTGGTGCCGGCGCCCTTCACGCTCTGCCAGTAGGGCAGGAAGGTTGCGGTGAACGGCTTCTGCGCGGTCTTCTGGAGGCCGCCGAACGAACCCGAGGAGCCGATCCAGAAGGCGGCCTTGCCGTCTTCGAAGAGCTTCTGGTTGTCGTTCCAGCCGGCGCCGTAGTAGCCGAAGTAGCCTTCGTCAGCCCAGGCCTTGAGCTTGGTGAACATCATGACGAGATTCGGGTCCGTCATGTTGATCCTGGTATCGGCGACCGAGTCGTAGCCGTTGTTGTTCGTCGCGAACTGGATGTTGTGGCGCGAAAAGAAGTTTTCCGTGAACTGCCAGGTGAGCTGCGACTGGACGAGCGGCAGGTAGCCGGCTTCCTTCAGCTTCGGGGCGATCGCCTCGAACTCTTCCCAGGTCTTCGGCGCTTCGACGCCAACCTTTTCGAGAGCTTCGGTGTTCACATACATGATCGGCGCCGAGGAGTTGAACGGCATGCCGACGAACTTGCCGTCCGGGGCGGCGTAGAAGTAGCGCACGCCCTCGATGAAGGCTTCGCGGTCGAACTTGTAGCCGGCCTGGGTGATCAGGTCCTCGGCCGGGATGACGGCGCCCGGAGCATTGATGATCGTCGCCGCGCCGGCATCGAAGACCTGCAGGATGTTCGGCTGTTCGCCCGAACGGAAGGCGGCGATGCCGGAAGCGAGCGCTTCCTCGTAGGTGCCCTTGGAAACCGGCGTGATGGCGCAGGTCGACTGGGCGTCGTTGAACTTCTTGGCGACTTCGTTGATGACCTCGCCGTTGCGGCCGGCCATGCCGTGCCACCAGGTGATGTTGGTGGCGGCCATCGACGTCGTGGCGGAAATTGCGAGTGCGAAACCTGCGAGGGAAAGCGGCTTGAACATGAGTTGCTCCTCTTCACCGGACTTGGTGTGAGGGGTGCACTAAGGGCGGCCGATGACAGACGCGTTACGCTTTCATGTCAGTTTCGTTACATTTTCTTTTCAATCAAAACGCATCCGGAAGGTGTTTCGGAAGCCGCCAGGGCAGGACCGCAACGATATCATATCGTAAGGACAAGCGATGGGCGTCCGGCTGGCGGGAAAGCCAGATTTCACTCGCCGCGCGGATGCGTTGCTGCGCGGTTCCGGTGACGGCGAAGACGGCGCTGTCGACATCGCGGCGGGCTTTCACCTCCACGCAGATGACGAGATCGCCGCGCCGGGCGACAATGTCGATCTCGCCCAGTTTCGTGCGGTAGCGGATGGCGCGGATGCGATAGCCCCTGGCGAGGAGATAGAGCGCGGCGAGATATTCGGAGACGTGCCCCCGGCGGAAGGCTTTCAGCCGGTTCGGGTCCGCCGTCCTATTGCCCATCGGCGCCCTTAAGGTCGAGAAGGCGCTGGTAGAGATCCTTGCGCGGCAGGCCGGTCTGGCGCGCCGCCTCGGTCGCCGCCTTGCCGGTCGACATGTCCTTTGCGAGCATCGTCAGCAGCCGGTCGACATCCTCCGCGTCCGGCGCGGCCGCCTCACCCGGCGGGCCGATGACGAAGACGATCTCGCCCTTGACGGAAGCGCCGTCGCCATAATGGGCGGCGAGCTCGCCCAGCGTGCCGCGGCGGAATTCCTCGAAGGTTTTCGTGAGTTCCCGGCAGACGCAGGCCGCGCGCGCCTCGCCCAGCACATCGGCGGCGGCGGCGACCGTCGCGGCGATGCGGTGCGGCGATTCAAAGAAGAGGAGCGTTGCCGGAACAGTCGCCAGCTCCGCGAGGCGGTCGCGGCGCGCCTTGTCCTTGGAGGGCAGGAAGCCGGCAAAGAAGAAGGCGTCGTTCGGCAGGCCCGAGCCGACGAGGGCTGCGAGCGGGGCGGATGCGCCGGGGATCGGCACGACGCGGTGGCCGGCCGCGATGGCAAGCAGCGCGAGGCGATAACCGGGATCGGAGACGAGCGGCGTTCCCGCATCGGAGACGAGGGCGACGGACTTTCCGGCTTCCAGCGCGGCGATCAGGCGGGGACCTGCCTCGTCCGCATTGTACTCGTGATAGGCATAGGGCCGGTTGACGATACCGTAGCGGTCGAGCAGCACGCGGGTGACGCGCGTGTCCTCGCAGGCGAGCACATCCGCGCCGGCCAGTGTTTCCAGCGCGCGCAGCGTGATGTCGGAGAGATTGCCGATGGGCGTTGCGACGAGATAGAGCGCCGGCTCCAGCGGCCGGGCGGGGATCATGGCATTGTGGAGGCGGAAGCTTTTCGCGCCATCCCCTGCCCCGCTTGCCAAGCCTTCATCCCGCATCGTCAGTCCCTTTCCGGCCACGAATGGCCGCACTTTTCCCTCCTTATGGGCGAGCGCGGATGCCCCCGCAAGGTCCGGCGGTTGACTATCGTGTGTGCTGCACCGTTAGCACTTGCAATCGGGCCGGAACTTCTGCCATTTTGCCCGTCCACATCTTCCGGCACCTGCCGGACCTTCAAGGCAATGCCGCGCCGGGTTCCGGCGGGCTAGCGGTCGAAAGCGGTACAGTTCCATGCGCATTACTCTCGAGCGGTCCAATCTTCTGAAGTCGCTGAACCACGTCCATCGCGTGGTCGAACGGCGCAATACGATCCCGATCCTCTCGAACGTGCTGCTGCGGGCCGACGGCGCCAGCCTCGACATGAAGGCGACCGACCTCGACCTCGAGATCACCGAGGCGACGCCGGCGCAGGTGGAACAGGCCGGTGCGACGACCGTTCCCGCCCACCTTCTCTACGACATCGTGCGAAAACTCTCCGACGGTTCGGAAGTGCTGCTGGCGACGAGCGCCGACGGCGCGTCGATGACGGTCGCTTCGGGCCGCTCGAAGTTCTCGCTGCAGTGCCTGCCGCAGTCCGACTTCCCTGACCTTACGGCCGGCAGCTTCTCGCACACGTTCCGCCTCAAGGCGACGGACCTCAAGATGCTGATCGATCGCACCCAGTTCGCGATCTCGACCGAGGAAACCCGCTATTACCTCAACGGCATCTTCATCCACACGATCGAGAGCAAGGGCGACCTGAAGCTGCGCGCCGTCGCCACCGACGGCCATCGCCTGGCCCGCGCCGACGTGGACGCCCCCTCGGGCTCCGAGGGCATGCCGGGCATCATCATTCCGCGCAAGACGGTCGGTGAACTCCAGAAGCTGGTCGACAACCCTGACCTCACCGTGACCGTCGAAGTCTCGGACGCCAAGATCCGTTTCACCATCGGCTCCATCGTGCTGACCTCCAAGCTGATCGACGGCACCTTCCCGGATTACCAGCGCGTGATCCCGACCAACAACGACAAGGAACTGAAGATCGACTGCCAGTCCTTCGCGCAGGCCGTCGACCGCGTTTCCACCATTTCCTCCGAACGCGGCCGCGCCGTGAAGCTCGCGCTGACCGAAGGCCAGCTGACGCTCACCGTCAACAACCCGGATTCGGGCAGCGCGACGGAAGAGCTGGCGGTCGGCTACGAGAACGACCCGCTGGAGATCGGCTTCAACGCGAAATACCTGCTCGACATCACCGCGCAGCTTTCCGGCACGGAAGCCGTCTTCATGCTGGCCGATCCGGGTTCGCCGACGCTGGTGCGCGACCTTGCCGGCGACGACGCGCTCTACGTGCTCATGCCGATGCGCGTGTAGTCCGGCCGTCGCGGCATCGGGAAATCGTTCGAGGAACCCGCCGGTCGCCCGGCGGGTTCTTTTTTGCAAAAGGCAATACCGCCATCTTCGAGAAACTTGCCGGTGGCGGCGCAATCAGACTTGTTTTTGACGCAAACCGCGTCACATATTCGGCGGGGCCGAACCATGCGGACGGGATGAAACCTGCCGCCGGCCTCGGAAATGCTACCATGAAGGGGGAGACGACATGACGTTGCGCGTGAAGGTGAAGGAACGGCTCGGCAGGAAATTCGACGACGAGATCCGCTTCTTCAAGGGCTGGGTGAGCAACACCAAGGCGGTCGGCGCCATCATCCCGACATCCTCCGTCACCGCGCGCCGCATGGCGAGCGTCGTCAACCCGGCCTCGGGCCTGCCCGTCCTCGAACTCGGTCCCGGCACCGGCGTCATCACCAAGGCGATCCTGCAGGCCGGCATCACGCCGGACAAGCTGACCTCGGTGGAGTTCTCGACGGATTTCTACAATCACCTCGTCGAGCGCTTTCACGGCGTCAACTTCATCAACGGCGATGCCTTCGATCTCGACAGGACGCTCGGCGAGCTGCGCGACGCCACCTTCGACAGCGTCATCTCCGCCGTGCCGCTGCTGAATTTCCCCATGCACCGGCGCGTCGCGCTGATCGAGGACCTGCTCGCCCGCATCCCCGCCGGCCGACCGGTGGTGCAGATCTCCTATGGCCCGCTCTCCCCCGTCGTCGCCATGCCGGATCGCTACCAGATCACCCATCTCGACTTCGTCGTGCGCAATATCCCGCCGGCGCAGCTCTGGACCTACCGCCGCACGCACTGAGCGGCGGCAATGTTCGCGCTCTATATTACCCATCCGCAGGTCGCCATCGACCCGGCCGTGCCGGTGCCCGACTGGGGCCTGTCAGGACGTGGCCGGGAGCGCGCCGCTCTGGCCGCAGCGTCCGACTGGGCGGGGCGGATCGGTCGCTTCGTCGCGAGCACGGAGCGCAAGGCCGTCGAGACGGCGGACATCCTCGCCGCCGGCCGCGTGCCCGTCGAGACGGACCGTGCCATGGGCGAGAACGACCGCTCAGCCACGGGCTTCCTGCAGCCCGATGCCTTCGAGGCGGCAGCGGATGAATTCTTCGCCCACCCGCAGGAAAGCTTTCACGGCTGGGAACGGGCGATGGATGCGCAGGCGCGCATCGCCGCCGCCGTCGAGCGGGTGCTCGCGACCCATGACCCGGCCGTTCCCATCGCCTTCGTTGGCCATGGCGGTGTCGGCACGCTTCTGAAATGTCACCTCAAGGGCACGCCCATCCTCCGCGACGGCGACCAGCCGGCGGGCGGCGGCAATCTTTTCGCTTTCCGTCTTGCGGACCGCAGCGTCACATGCGACTGGACGGCAATGGAATCTTGGAAAGGGATGTGACCATGTCCGCGCGCGACCGCCTGATCGTTGGCCTCGATGTACCGACCATCGCGGAGGCGGAAAAGGTGGTCCGGACGCTCGGCAGCACCGCCCTCTTCTACAAGATCGGCTACCAGCTCGTCTTTGCCGGCGGACTGGAATTCGCCCGCGACCTTGCCAAGGACGGCAAGAAGGTCTTCCTCGACATGAAGCTGCTGGACATCGACAACACGGTGGCCAAGGGCGTCGAGAACATCGTGAAGATGGGCATGTCCATGCTGACGCTGCACGCCTATCCGAAGGCGATGGCCGCCGCCATCTCCGCCGCCAAGGGCTCGGACCTCTGCCTGCTCGGCGTCACGGTGCTGACGTCCATGGACGCCAAGGACGTCATCGACGCCGGCTATGAATACGATCCGCACACGCTGGTGCTGCGCCGCGCCGAACAGGCGCGCATCGCCGGCATGGGCGGCGTGGTCTGCTCGGCCGAAGAGGCGAGCGCCGTGCGCAAGGTCGTCGGTTCCGACATGGCGATCGTCACCCCCGGCATCCGCCCCGCCGGTGCCGAGCTCGGCGACCAGAAGCGCGTGATGACGCCCGCCGATGCGCTGAAGGCCGGCTCCAGCCACCTCGTCGTCGCCCGCCCCATCGTCAAGGCCGCCGATCCGCTTGCGGCCACAAAGGCGATCCTCGCCGAGATGGATGGCGCGCTTACAGCATAACAAGAGGGAGACAGACATGCCCAAGGGTTACTGGATTGCACAGGTCGATGTGCGCGATCCCGAGCGCTACAAGGACTATGTGGCCGCCGCCAAGCCGGCCTTCGAGAAATACGGCGCGAACTTCATCGCCCGCGGCGGCGCCTTCGCGCAGTTGGAAGGCCGCGTGCGCGCCCGCAACGTGATCATCGAGTTCCCCTCGCTGCAGGCCGCCGTCGACTGTTACAACTCGCCGGAATACCAGATCGCCGCCGCCATCCGCCAGGAAGTGGCGGATGCGGAGATGGTGGTCGTCGAAGGCCTCTGAGCCCCCGGGCCGCAAGCCCTTGCAAAACCGGCATGAGAGACGCTTCGCCGCGCTTCACCTTGCCGGTTGTTTGGGCTATGTAGGCCTCACCTACCTATCCTAGTCTTCAGGAGCAGCCTCATGACCTTGTCCAACCTTCCGCCGCTCGTCACCGTCTTCGGCGGCTCGGGCTTCGTCGGGCGTCATGTGGTGCGCGCGCTGGCGCGCCGTGGCTACCGCATCCGCGTCGCCGTGCGCCGCCCGGACCTCGCCGGCTTCCTGCAGCCGATCGGCGGCGTCGGCCAGATCTCCTTCGTCCAGGCGAACCTGCGCTACCGCCAGTCGGTCGACCGCGCGGTCGAAGGTTCCGACCATGTCGTCAACTGCGTCGGCGTGCTCTTCGAGACCGGCCGCAACACCTTCGATGCCGTTCAGGATTTCGGCGCCCGCGCGGTGGCCGAGGCCGCCCGTGCCGTCGGCGCGAAGCTCACCCACATCTCCGCCATCGGCGCGGACGAGAACTCCCCCTCCTCCTATGCCCGCACCAAGGCGCGCGGCGAGGCGGCGGTCATGCGCACGGTGCCGGACGCCGTGATCCTGCGCCCGTCCATCGTTTTCGGCCCGGAAGACGGCTTCTTCAACAAATTCGCCGAGATGTCGCGCTTCGCGCCGGCCCTGCCGCTCATCGGCGGCGGGCACACGAAGTTCCAGCCGGTCTATGTGAACGACGTCGCCGAAGCGGTGGCCCGCTCGGTGGACGGCACGATCGGGCGCGGCCGCGTCTATGAGCTCGGCGGCCCGGAAGTGCTGACTTTCCGCCAGTGTCTCGAAACGATGCTGCGCATCGTCGACCGCAAGCGCCCGCTCGTCGCGCTGCCCTTCGGCATCGCCTCGCTGATCGGCTCCATCGCCTCGCTGATCCCCTTCGTCAAGCCGCCGCTGACCTCCGACCAGGTCAAGCTGCTGCGCGCCGACAATGTGGTGTCCGAGACGGCCCGCAAGGACGGCCGCACGCTGGAAGGCCTCGGCATCGAGCCGGTCCTGGCCGAGGCGATCCTGCCGAGCTATCTCGTGCGCTACCGCCCGCAGGGCCAGTTCACCAAGATCGACCGCACGGCCTGATCGCCCCTTTTAGAAATGCAGAACCGGCCGTCGCGGGAGGATTTCCGCGGCGGCCGGTCCGTTTTTTTCAAAGCGCTCCGGCCTGCTGTTGCACTTATGCAGCGGTTCAAAAAAGCGTTGCGGCATTTACGCCCGATTCAGCATGTCGCGATATTGATTGTAACGGGACCTGCGAATAAACACCGCCCCCGCCGCGTCATGCAAAAGAGACGGACACGGCGCATTTCAGCACTTCAAGAGGCTTCCGGCGCAAATGGGCAAGGCAATTGCAATCTTCTTCGGATTTTCGGCTCTGATCATCGTGGCCGGGTCCTTTGCCGCGCCCACGACGGTCTCCGCCAGCAAGCACGGCTGCTCGCCGGCCTATGGCGTCGATCCCTGCACGACCGCTTCGGTCAAGTAAGCCCCGGCCAGCCCGTCGGGCCGGCCGAAGCCGGCCTTTCAGCCCCAGATTAGAAGCGCCGCAAGGCCCAGCACGCCGACGACGATCCGCCAGATCGCGAACAGCGTGAAGCCGCGGCGCGAGACGAAGTCGAGCAGCGAGCGCACGACGAAGAGGCCCGCGACGAAGGCGGCGGCAAAGCCGACGCCGATGAGAAGCACGTCGTCGGACGAAAGCGCGTCCCGGTTCTTGTAGAGGTCCAGCGCGAAGGCGCCGACCATGGTGGGCATCGCCAGGAAGAACGAGAATTCCGCCGCCGAGCGCTTGTCGGTGCCCATCAAAAGGGCGCCGGCGATCGTCGCGCCCGAGCGCGAGGTGCCGGGGATCATGGCAAGGCACTGGCAGAGGCCGATCTTGAAGGCGAGCGAGGGCGGATACTTCATCGCATCCGTATAGCGCGGCGTCAGCGGCATGCGGTCGATCGCATAGAGGATGACGCCGCCGACGATCAGCACGACGCAGATCAGCATCGGCGTCTCGAAAAGCACCGTCTTGATGAAATCATGCGCCAGCGCGCCGATCACCGCAGCCGGCAGGAAGGCGACGAGGATGCTGATGACGAAGCGCCGCGCCTCCGGGCTCGAGGGCAGCGCGAAGGCGATGCGCAACAGCTTGGCGCTATAGACCGACAGGATCGCGAGGATCGCGCCGAGCTGGATCAACACCGCGAAGGTGTTGCCGGGCGACTTGAAGCCGAGGAAATGCCCGGCGAGCAGGATATGGGCGGTGGAAGAGACGGGGATGAATTCGGTCAAGCCCTCGATTAGGCCGAGAACGAGGGCGCTGACGATGGACTGGTCTGCCATGGATGTTCCTTGGGATGGGAGGAAGGAAAGGCACGAAACGAAACCGGGCATACGGCAAAAAGCCCGATTCGCTTGTGTTTGTACCATCAAATTTCTATAGGTTCGTCAAATCAGCCGTGATCCGGATCTGCGCCGCACGCGCGCCAGGGCCCGGGGCAACCCCTTCCGCAAGACCAGTAAAGCAGCGTCCATGCCCACACTCTATCATCACCCGATGTCCTCTGCCTCCCGCTTCGTCCGGCTGATCCTGGCGGAATACGGCTTCCAGACGGAGCTTGCCGAGGAACAGCCCTGGGAAAACCGACGCGACTTCCTGGCGCTTAATCCGGCCGGCACCCTGCCCGTCTATGTCGACGACAGCATGCGGGCGCTCTGTGGCGCGAGCATCATTTCGGAATATCTCGACGAGACCCATGGCGTCCTCAAGCGCGACCGGCGGCTGCTTGCCGAGGACCCGTTCCAGCGCGCGGAAATCCGCCGCCTCACCGAATGGTTCCTTCAGAAGATGGAGCAGGACGTGACGCGGCCCCTGGTGCGCGAGCGCATCTTCAAGCTTCAGATGACCTCCGACCAGGGCGGCGGGCCGCCGGACAGCAAGATCCTGCGCAATTCGCGCGCCAATATCCGCCAGCACATGAAATATCTTTCCTGGCTTGCCGGTTCGCGCACCTATCTTGCCGGCGACCGGCTCAGCTATGCCGACCTTGCCGCCGCAGCCGCCGTCTCCGTTCTCGACTATATGGGCGAGATCAACTGGACGGACGCGCCGCAGGCCAAGGACTGGTACCAGCGGCTGAAATCCCGCCCCTCCTTCCGCCCGCTGCTCGCCGAGCGCGTGCGCGGCGTGACCCCGGTCTCGCATTACGCGGACCTCGACTTCTGAGGATGACGCCATGTCGGGCGACGACAGGCTCCGGCGCCGCCTGACCGACTTCCTCAAGGCGGAAGCGGCGGACAAAGGCTTCGACCTCTGTCGCATCACCGGCCCCGATTCTATTCCCCAGGCGCCGGCACGGCTCGCCGACTTCCTTTCCGCCGGCTACCACGGCACGATGGACTGGATGGCGGAGACCGAGGCGCGCCGGGCCGATCCGCGCGTCCTGTGGAGCGACGTGCGCTCCGTCGTCCTCTTCGGCATGAATTACGGGCCGGAGCACGATCCGCGCGCCGTGCTCGCCATGCCGGACCGCGCGGCGATCTCCGTCTATGCGCAGAACCGCGACTATCACGACATCATCAAGGGCCGGCTGAAGGAAGTGGCGACGCGCTTTGCCGCGCGCGGCGGGGCGGACGTCAAGGTCTTCGTCGATACTGCGCCCGTCATGGAAAAGCCGCTGGCCGCCGCCGCCGGGCTCGGCTGGCAGGGCAAGCACACCAATCTCGTCAGCCGCACGCACGGCTCCTGGCTCTTCCTCGGCAGCCTCTTCACCACTGCCGACCTCCTCCGCGACGAGCCGGAGCGCGACCATTGCGGCTCCTGCCGGGCCTGTCTCGACGCCTGCCCGACCGATGCCTTCCCGGCGCCCTACAAGCTCGATGCGCGGCGCTGCATCTCCTATCTCACGATCGAGCACAAAGGCTTGATCGAGCCGGACATCCGCGAACGGATCGGCAACCGCATCTATGGCTGCGACGATTGCCTTGCCGCCTGTCCCTGGAACAAGTTCGCCGCGGCCGCCTCCGAGATGAAGCTCGTCGCCCGCGAGGAACTGAAGGCGCCGGCCATCGCCGATCTCCTTACCTTCGACGATCCCGGCTTCCGCGCCCATTTCTCCGGCTCGCCCGTCAAGCGCATCGGCCGCGACCGCTTCATCCGCAACGTGCTGATCGCCGCCGGCAATTCCGGCGACCGCGACCTTATCGAAACCTGCATCCGCCTTGCCGACGATGCCGCGCCCGTGGTGCGCGGCATGGCCGCATGGGCGCTTTCCCGCCTGATGACGGCTTCCGAATTCGCGGAATTTGCGGCAGGAAGGACGGATGACGCGGACGAGGACGTGCGCGCGGAATATGCAAGAGCGAAGGCGGAAAGACCATGAAGCACCTCCTGATCCTCGGCGCCGGCTTTTCCGGCAAGGCCATCGGCGAAACCTTCCTGGCCGCCGGCTTCACCGTCTCGGGCACGACTCGCTCGGCGGAGAAGGAGGAGGCGCTGCGCGGCCTCGGGATGACGCCCCTCCTCTTCGACGGCACGATTTCCGCCGACCTTGCCGCCGACATGGCCCGCGCCACCCATGTCGTGCAGTCCATCGCGCCCGGCCGCGACGGCGATCCGCTGTTCCGCGCCAGCGTTCCCCCGCTTTCGCAATTGATGCCGAAGCTCGAATGGGCCGGCTATCTCTCCACCGTCGGCGTCTATGGCGACCACAAGGGCGGCTGGGTCGACGAGGGGACCGCGCTGAACCCCGTTTCCGCCCGCTCCGTCGAGCGGGTCGAGGCGGAGGAGCGCTGGCTCGCCCATGGCGCGGCCTCCGGCCTTCCTATCGCCGTGCTGCGCCTCGCGGGCATCTACGGGCCGGGCCGCAACGCGCTGCGCAACATGGAGGAAGGCACCGCCCGCCGCCTGATCAAGCAGGACCAGGTGTTCAACCGCATCCGCGTCGAGGATATCGGCCGCTCTGCCCTCTTCCTTGCCGAACGGCATCTCGGCGGCGTCTGGAACATCACCGACGACGAGCCCGGCCCGCCGCAGGACGTGGTCGCGGAAGCCGCCCGGCTGATGGGCCTGCCGACCCCGCCGGACATTCCTTTCGAAACGGCGGAACTTTCTCCCATGGCCCGGTCTTTCTACGGGGAGAACAAGCGCGTCTCGAACGCGAAACTGAAGGCTGCGGGCTTCGAATTCCGCTTCCCGAACTACCGTCAGTCGCTCGCCGAGCTTCTCTCGTCCGGGCGCTGGCGGGGCTGACGGAGGACGGGCCCGCGCGGCCCGTTTTGCGATTTTCTACAACTTATAATTTATCTGCCCCATTTTCGCCTCCGAATTCCTACGCAGAAATTGCTAATATTGAAAGTTTTTTCCGAAAATTTGCAGGATTGCCGCACAGACATTCCAACTTCCAAGTCGATCCAGTTTAGCGACTGATTCGCAAGCGCTTTTCCTGCCCCGTTAACCAAGGTTAAAAATCCATCGTGGGCGATGGACTGTATATCGGAGGGCCGTTTGCCGGCACTTGTGGCGGGTTGAGGCACGTTTTCGCCACTTTTGCTTCCTCATAGGGCGATCAACACAGTGGAAAACCGCAACTTTCCCGGAAGGTCGTCCGATACATGATGCTCAAGCTCTCCAGCCTCGCCCTTGCCTCCCTCCTCGCCGCCTCCTCGACATTCGTTACTTTCTCCGAAGCTGAAGCCGCCGGCTGCGGCCGCGCCTCGTGGTATGCGCTGCATTCGCGCACCGCTTCCGGCGAACGGATGAACCCGAACATGCTGACCGCCGCCCACCGGAGCCTGCGCTTCGGCACCAAGGTGAAGGTCACCAATTCGAACAACGGCAAGAGCGTCGTCGTCCGCATCAACGATCGCGGCCCGTTCATCCGCGGCCGGGTGCTCGACCTTTCCAAGGCAGCAGCCTCCAACATCGGCATGATCCGCTCGGGCCACGCCAAGATCTGTTACGAAGTCATCGGCTGACGCTCCGCGGAATCTGCGGCGCCCGGCTTGCCCTTCGCGCATTCCGCCGCTACCACGACGCAAAACGGAGTAGACGGATGCGATTGGGTGGGCGGCTCTCGGGAGCCATCGAGGTTCTGACGGATATCGAGACGCGGCGGCGCCCCGTCGCCGATGCGCTCAAGGACTGGGGCCTTTCCCATCGCTTCGCCGGCTCCGGCGACCGTGCCGCGATCGGCAATATCGTCTACGACGCGCTGCGCATGAAACTGTCGCACGCCTTCCTGATGGACGACGACAGCCCCACCGCCCTCGGCCATGCCGTGCTCCTGCGCCAGTGGGGACTTGCGCCCGAGGCACTTGCCGCCGAATTCGAGGGCGACCGCTTCGCCCCGCAGCCGCTTTCGCAGGACGCTCTCGCCGCCTTCCACGCCCGCGACCTCGCCACGGCCCCGCTCCATGTGCAGGGCGACATTCCCGAATGGATCCAGCCTTCCTTCGAGACGAACTTCGGCGGCGAGTGGCTGGCGGAAGCAAGAGCGCTCGCCGGCCGGCCGACGCTGGACCTCAGGGCCAACACGCTCAAGGCCGGCCGCGACAAGGTGCTGAAGGCGCTGGAGCGCAACGGGGCGCTGGCCTCCGCCATCGCAAGGCAGGGCATCCGCATTCCGGCCGGCGAAGGCCCGTCGCGCCTTCCCAACGTCACCGCGGACCTCGCCTTCCAGAAGGGCTGGTTCGAGGTGCAGGACGAGGGCTCGCAGATCGTCGCCGACCTCGTCGTGCCCGGGGAGGGCGAGCAGGTGCTCGACTTCTGCGCCGGCGGCGGCGGCAAGACGCTCGCCATGGCGGCCGCCATGCACAACAAGGGCCAGGTCCACGCCTATGACACCGACCGCAAGCGCCTCGCCCCGATCATCGAGCGGCTGAAGCGCGCCGGCACGCGCAATGTCCAGGTCCACGAGGACCTTGCCGGCCTCGCCCCCATGACCGCACGCTTCGACCGCGTGCTGGTCGACGCACCCTGCACGGGCACCGGTACCTGGCGCCGGCGACCGGACACCAAGTGGCGCCTCACCGAGAAGAACCTCGAGGAACGCCTCGCCCAGCAGCAGGAAGCTCTCGCCAATGCCAGCGCCTTCGTGCGCCCCGGCGGCCGCCTCATCTACGTCACCTGTTCCATCCTGCCGCAGGAGAACGAGGAACAGGTCCACGGCTTCTGCAAGGCCAATTCCGATTTCGAGATCCTGCCCGTCATGGAGACCTGGCAGACGCTCTTCGGCGCGGACAGGCCGCAGCCCCGCTCGCGCGACGGCAGGACCGTGACGCTGACGCCCGCCTCCACCGACACGGACGGTTTCTTCTTCTGCGCCATGGGCCGCAAAGGCTGAATTCCTTGTGCTCCGTCAAAAAACGGCGCAACAGGTTGAAACCATTCTAAACTATACACTTTGACACCAGTTTTTATTTGGTCCATGACAGCGAGGCCTGAATTACCCGAACCCGGCCGACCGCCGGGCCATCCGGGCGGCGTTCGCCGCTGCTCCGGTGTCGGGGGGACACGTCAAACAGGACACCAGGAGACGTCATGACCACTTCCTTCCTTCGCGCGGCCGCCTTTGCGCTTGCTGCCGCGGCGTCCAGCCTCGCCATCGGTTCCGCCCATGCGGCTGCCGATCCGGCTGCGATCGTCAAGCACTATACGGACATCGCCCACGCCAAGTATTCCGATGCGCTCGACGCCGCCAAGGCGCTCGACGCGGCAATCGACGCCCTCATCGCCAAGCCCGGTGACGACACGCTGAAGGCGGCGCGCGAGGCGTGGCTCAAGTCCCGCGTGCCCTACCAGCAGACGGAAGCCTACCGCTTCGGCAACCCGATCGTCGATGAATGGGAAGGCAAGGTGAACGCCTGGCCGCTCGATGAGGGCCTGATCGACTATGTCGACCCGAGCTACGGCACGGAAAGCGACGAGAACGCGCTCTTCGTCGCCAATGTCATCGCCAATCCGAAGCTGGAAATCGCCGGCAAGGCGATCGACGCCACGACGATCACGCCGGAAGTGCTGCAGGAACTGCATGAAGCGGGCGGCGTCGAAGCGAACGTGGCGACCGGCTACCACGCCATCGAATTCCTGCTGTGGGGCCAGGACCTCAACGGCACGGGTGCGGGCGCCGGCAACCGCCCGGCGACGGACTACGACACGGCCAATTGCACCAACGGCAATTGCGACCGCCGCGCCGCCTACCTGAAGGCCGCCTCCTCGCTGCTCGTCTCCGACCTCGAAGACATGGTCAAGGCCTGGTCGCCGGACGGCGACGCCACCAAGAACGTGACGGCCGACCCGAAGGCCGGCATCACCGCGATGCTGACCGGCATGGGCTCGCTCTCCTACGGCGAACTCGCCGGCGAGCGCATGAAGCTCGGCCTCCTGCTGCACGATCCGGAAGAAGAGCACGATTGCTTCTCCGACAACACGCACAACTCGCACTACTACGACGTCGTCGGCATCCAGACCGTCTATACAGGTGAATATACCCGCCCGGACGGCTCCAAGCTGACCGGTCCGTCGCTGCACGAGCTCGTCGCCGAGAAGGACGCCGCGCTCGACAAGGAGATGACGGCCAAGCTCGACGCCAGCCACACCGCCTTCAAGGCGCTGGTGGACCGTGCGGAAGGCGGCGAAGCCTACGACCAGATGATCGGCGAAGGCAATGCGGAGGGCAACAAGGTCGTCCAGACCGCCATCGACAGCCTGATCGACCAGACGAAGACGATCGAGCGCGTCATCACGGCGCTCGACCTCGGCAAGATCGAGCTTGAAGGCTCCGACAGCCTGGACAATCCTGGCGCGGTCTTCAAATAAGATAGAAGGCGGGCCGCCGCGCATGAACGGCGGCCCGATCCAGCAATGACAGAACGCCCCGCCCGTCGCCTGCTCGCGGTTTCCGCCGCGTTCACCGTCGCGGCGGGCGTTTTCGTCATCGGCAGCGCCGTTTCGGCCACCCGGGAGCGCGGGGACCTTTCCGCGAAGGACCTGAAGCGCGTCGCCGCCGTGACGGCACCGGCAACGGATTTCTCCAAGGCCGAGCAATACGAGGCCATGTCCGCCGGCGCCGCCACCTCGCTTGCGAGCGTCGACGTGAACAGCTTCTCGCATTTCTCGGAGAACATCACCTTCGAGGAGCGCGGGACCTTCAAGCTCGGCAACGCGCTCTTCCAGAAACTCTGGGTCTCCTCCCCCTCCTCCACGCAGGCCTCCGACGGGCTCGGCCCGCTCTACAACGCGCGCTCCTGCCAGTCCTGTCACATCAAGGACGGGCGCGGCCATCCGCCGGAGGGCGCGGCGGACGCGACCTCGATGTTCCTGCGCCTTGCCCGGCCCGCGGCGACGGCGGAGGAAGAAGCGGCGCTGAAGAGCTTCCATGCGATGAGCCTGCCGGACCCCATCTACGGCCGCCAGCTTCAGGACCAGGCCATTCCCGGCCTCAAGGCCGAGGGCCACATGGCCATCGACTACAGGGAAGAGCCTGTGACGCTTGCCGGCGGCGAGGTCGTGAAGCTGCGCCGCCCCACCTATTCCATCACCGACCTCGCCTATGGCGACCTCGATCCGGCGACGACGCTCTCGCCGCGCGTTACCCAACCGATGCTCGGCCTCGGCCTCGTCCAGGCGATCCACGAGGCCGACATCCTGGCGCTGGCCGATCCCGACGATACGGACGGCGACGGCATCAGCGGCAGGGCCGCCATCGCCATCGACCCGGCCACCGGCAGAAAGACGCTCGGCCGGTTCGGCTGGAAGGCGCAAGCCGCCACCGTGCGCCAGCAGAGCGCCGAGGCCTTCGCCATGGACATCGGCATATCGACGCCGGAAGTGCCGCTCCACGACGGCGATTGCACCCCCGCCCAGACCGCCTGCCTCGAACGGCCCAACGGCGTGCAGAAGCGCCTTGGCGATGCCGAGGCGCCGCCGCCGGTCATGGACCTCGTCACCTTCTATGCCGAGAACCTCGCCGTGCCGGCGCGGCGCAAGGCGAGCTTCCCCGAAACGCTCGCCGGCAAGCGGGTCTTCTACGAGACCGGCTGCGTCTCCTGCCACCATCCGAAATTCGTGACCCGGCGCGATGCCGGCAACAAGGCCCATGCCTTCCAGCTCATCTGGCCCTATTCCGATTTCCTGCTGCACGACATGGGCGAAGGCCTTGCGGACGGGCAGCCGGTGGGCGTTGCGACCGGAAGGGAGTGGCGCACGCCGCCGCTCTGGGGTATCGGCCTTACAAAAACCGTCAACGGCCATACGTTTTTCCTGCACGACGGGCGCGCCCGCAACCTCACCGAGGCCATTCTCTGGCACGGCGGGGAGGCACAGGCGGCGCGCGACCGCTTCGCCGCGCTGGAAAAGCAGGACCGAGACGCCCTTCTGACCTTCCTGGAGAGCCTGTAGATGCCGATGCTGCGTTCATCCCTGCTGCGTTTCGCCGCCCTTGCCGGGGCAAGCCTGATGCTTTCCACCGCCCTTCCGGCCATGGCGCAGGAAGAGGCGACGGCCGCGCCGCCCGAGCTTACCGACGAGAGCGTCGTCAGCGTCATGACCCATGCCGTCGACGACGTCATCCGCCCCGGCTACCGGGCCTTCGAGGCATCCGCCGGCAAGCTGGCCGGGGCGACGACCGCCTTCTGCAAGGCGCCTTCGGACGATTCACGCAAGGCGGTGGACGACGCCTTCCGGCAGGCCGTCGCGGACTGGGGCCACATCGAGATGGTGCGCATCGGCCCGGTGCTCGACGACAACCGCTTCGAGCGCATCCTCTTCTATCCCGACCGCAAGAGCACCGGCCTCAAGCAGGTGCAGGCGCTGCTCCAGAAGGCGGACGAGGCGGACACGAATGCCGCTGCAATGGGCGAAAAGAGCGTCGCCATCCAGGGTTTCGGCGCGCTCGAATTCGCACTCTACGGCACGGGTTCCGAAGACCTCGCAAAGACGCCGGAAAGCTTCCGCTGCCGCTACGCCGCCGCCGTCGCCAGCCATATCGAGACGACGGCCGGGCAGCTCACGGCGGCCTGGGACGCGCCTGACGGCGTCCAGCAGCACTGGAAGCATCCGGGACCGCAGAACCCCGTCTTCCGCACCGGCCGGGAGGCGATGACCGCCCTGCTCGGCATTCTCGTGCACGGGACGGAAGCGGTGCGCGACCAGCGCATCGAGACCTTCTACCGCAAGGGCGGCACGCCGCGGCCGAAATCGGCGGTCTTCTGGCGCTCCGGCAACACCTGGACCTCGATCGACGCCAATCTCGAAGGCCTGCAGACGCTCTTCGACCGGTCCGGCATCGCCGAATTCGTCGATCCCGGCCGCACGTCGCTCAGCGGCAATGTCGATTTCGCGATGAAGGCACTACGCGGCGTCGCACAGACCGTCGACCCAGACATCGAGAAGGCCGTCTCCACGCCGGCGGACGAGAAGAAGATCGGCTTCCTCCTCACCAATACCCGCGACCTGATCCTGGCGCTCAATGGCGATTTCGGCGGCGCGATCGGCCTCGGCGCCGGCTTCTCCTTCGCGGACGGCGACTGATGGAAGCTATGGGCCTGCCCAGCGCCGCGCTCGACCGCCGTGCCTTCCTGCGCATGGCGGGCACGGCCTTCGTGGCGTCGCTCGGCGCCGGCCCGGCCTTCGCGCTCGCCCGCACCGACGCCGTCTTCGCCTCCGGCTACATGGACCGCGACGGCCGCTTCGGCATCGCAGTGCTGGCCGAGGACGGGACGGTGATCGACCGAACGGCGCTTCCCGCCCGCAGCCACGGCATGGCCTTTTCGCCCGCGACGAACCATCTCGTCGCCTTCGCCCGCCGTCCCGGCACCTTCGCGCTCGTCATCGACCGGAGCGGCCGAGCCGAACCGCGCACCATCGCCGCCACCGAGGAGCGCCATTTCTTCGGCCATGGCTGCTTCTCGCCGGACGGCAGGCTGCTCTATGCCAGCGAGAACGACTTCGACGCCAATCGCGGCGTCATCGGCCTCTATGACGCGCGCGACGGCTACCGCCGCATCGGCGAATATTCCACCTATGGCATCGGCACGCACGACCTTTCCGTCAGCGACGACGGGAGGTTCCTGATCGCGGCGAACGGCGGCATCGAGACCCACCCGGATTTCGGCCGCACCAAGCTCAATCTCGACCATATGGAGCCCTCGCTCGCCCTGATCGACGCCGCGACCGGGGCGCTTGTCGAGCGTCATGCGCTGCCGGAGAAGCTGCGCCAGCTCTCCACCCGCCATATCGACCTTGATGAAAAGGGCCGCATCTGGTTCGCCTGCCAGTACGAGGGGCCGCGCAACGACCTGCCGCCGCTCGTCGGCCATTTCGGCAGGGGCGAGGACCTCGCCTTCATCGACCTTCCGGAAGAAACCACGATCGGCCTTGCCAACTATGTCGGCGCCATCGCCGTCAACCGGCGCGAGGGGCTGGTCGGCCTCACCTCGCCGAACGGCGGGCGCTTCGTCGCGCTGGATGCCAAGACCGGCCGCGTCGTCAGGGACGAGGCGGTCGCGGACGCCGCCGGCATCGCCGCCGCGCCGCACGGCTTTGCCGTCTCCTCCTATGACGGCCATTTTGCCGGCCGGCGCGAGGATGTCGCCTGGGATCAGCACATTGCCGGCCTGATGCCGCGGCGTTGACCCGCCTCTGGACGACGGCGCGGCGCGCACTAGCTCTGGGGGCATGAGCAACAAACCCCTCGTCTATCTCGCCTTCATCATCCTCGTTCTTGGCGGCGGCCTCGTCATCGGCGCCAACACGGTGCCCGGCGGCTGGTATGCCTCGCTCGCCAAGCCCGCCTTCAACCCGCCCAACTGGCTGTTCGCGCCGGTCTGGAGCATCCTCTACCTGATCATCGGCGTGGTCGGGGCGCGTACCTGGCTGGCATTCCGCCGGTCCATGGCCATGCGGTTCTGGTTCGCGCAGCTCGTCCTCAACTTCGCCTGGACCCCGGTGTTCTTCAGCCTTCAGGATCCGGCATCGGCGATGATCGTCATCCTCGCCCTCGATATCGCCGTCGCCGGCTTCATCGCCGCATCCTGGCGGCAGGACCGCCCGTCGGCCCTCGCCTTCCTGCCCTATCTCGCCTGGGTCCTCTTCGCGACGGCACTCAACGGCGCGATTCTCGTCCTCAACTGAGGGATATCGCCGCCCGGCGCTTGCAGTGCAGCATGCGCCGTGCAAACCTCGGCCACCTTCGGTTCAGGGCCGGCGTTCCGGCGATAGTGGGGTCATGACAGGCTTTCCTCCGTCGGGTTTCGCCGACCGCGTCTCGAGAAGTTTCGAACGGCAGGCCGCCATGCGGCTGATCGGCGCCGAGCTCACCCGCATTTCCCACGGCACGGTGGAAATCGAGCTGCCCTTCGACGAGAAGCTGACGCAGCAGCACGGTTTCCTCCATGCCGGCATCATTTCCGCCGCGCTCGACACGGCCTGCGGCTATGCCGCCTATACCGTCATCGATGCGGATGCCTCGATCCTCACCATCGAGTTCAAGGTCAACCTCATGTCGCCGGGGCGCGGCGAGCGCTTCCTGTTCCGCGGCGAGGTCACCAAGCCGGGCAGCAACATCATCGTCGCCGACGGGCGCGGCTATGCCCTGACGGACGGGCCGGCCAAGCTGATCGCGTCGATGACCGGCACGATGATGGTGGTGCGCGGGCGGGAGGACATCACCGAATGAGCTTCGTCCTCAAGACCGCCGGCCGCTACCGCATCCTCTATGTCATGGCCGTCGACGCCGAATACGGCCCGCATCTCAGGGCTCGCATGACGCCATTGATGACCGGCGTCGGCCCCGTCGAGGCCGCCGTGCAGCTGACGCTCGCCCTCTGCCACCTGGAGGCGGAGGGGAACCTGCCCGATCTCGTCGTCTCGCTCGGCTCGGCCGGCTCGGCGGTGCTGGAGCAGGCCGGCGTCTACCAGGCGACCTCGGTTTCCTACCGCGACATGGACGCCTCGCCCCTCGGCTTCACACGCGGCGCGACGCCCTTCCTCGACCTGCCGGCGGAGGTCCCGCTGACCGTGCATGTGCCGGGCCTGCCGGAAGCCCGGCTTTCGACGGGCGCCAACGTGGTTTCCGGCCCCGCCTATGCCGCCATCGACGCGGACATGGTGGAGATGGAGACCTATGCGGAGCTGCGCGCCTGCCAGGCCTTCGGCGCCCGGCTCGTCGCGCTTCGCGGCATTTCCGACGGCAAGGCCGAGCTCACCCATATCGGCGACTGGACGGAATACCTGCATGTGATCGACGAAAGGCTCGCCGCCGCCGTCGACAGGCTGGAAACCGCTGCCGCCGACGGAACGCTCGTGCTCAAAGGCTGAGAAACCGGCTTTTTCCCCGTTGCACGCCGCAAGGATATTCTTTAAAGGCTCGCCATGACCCAGACAGCCCATCCCGACAGCGTTCTCATCATCGATTTCGGCAGCCAGGTGACGCAGCTCATCGGGCGGCGCGTGCGCGAAGCAGGCGTCTATTGCGAGATCATCCCCTTCCAGTCGGCGGAGGAAGCCTTCCACCGCATAAAGCCGAAGGCGGTCATCTTCTCCGGCGGTCCCGCTTCCGTTCTCGACCAGGGCAGCCCGCGCGCACCGCAGATCGTCTTCGATTCCGGCCTGCCGATCCTCGGCATCTGCTACGGCCAGCAGACGCTCGCCACCCAGCTCGGCGGCACCGTCGAAGGCGGCCATGCCCGCGAATTCGGCCGTGCCGATGTGGAAATCCTGAAGGCCAGCCCGCTCTTCGAAGGCTTCTGGGAAGTCGGCAACAAATATCCGGTCTGGATGAGCCACGGCGACCGCGTCACCGTCGCCCCTGAAGGCTTCGAGATCATCGGCGTTTCCGAAAACGCCCCCTTCGCCATCTGCGTCAACGAGGCGAAGCGCTACTACACGACCATGTTCCACCCGGAAGTGGTGCACACACCCGATGGCGCCAAGCTGCTGTCGAACTTCGTGCACAAGATCGCCGGCATCAAGGGCGACTGGTCGATGTCCGCCTACCGCGCCCGCGCCGTGGAAGCGATCCGCGAGCAGGTCGGCGACAAGCGCGTCATCTGCGCGCTTTCAGGCGGCGTCGACTCATCCGTCGCGGCCCTCCTCATCCATGAGGCAGTCGGCGCGCAGCTCACCTGCATCCTCGTCGACCACGGCCTGATGCGCAAGAACGAGGCGGCCGACGTCGTCGCCATGTTCCGCGAGCACTACAACCTGCACCTCATCCATGTCGACGCCGTCGATCGCTTCGTCGGCGAACTGGAAGGCGTCTCCGACCCGGAGACCAAGCGCAAGATCATCGGCCGCCTGTTCATCGAGGTCTTCGAGGAAGAAGCCGGCAAGCTCGGCGGCGCGGAATTCCTCGCCCAGGGCACGCTCTACCCCGACGTCATCGAAAGCGTCTCCTTCACCGGCGGCCCCTCGGTCACGATCAAGTCGCACCACAATGTCGGTGGCCTGCCCGAGCGCATGAACATGAAGCTCGTCGAGCCGCTGCGCGAGCTCTTCAAGGACGAAGTGCGCGTGCTCGGCCGCGAACTCGGCCTGCCCGACTCGTTCATCGGCCGCCATCCCTTCCCGGGTCCGGGCCTTGCCATCCGCTGCCCGGGCGGCATTACCCGCGACAAGCTGGAGATCCTGCGCGAAGCCGACGCCATCTATCTCGACGAGATTCGCAAGGCCGGCCTCTACGACAAGATCTGGCAGGCCTTCGCCGTGCTGCTGCCCGTCCAGACCGTCGGCGTCATGGGCGACGGCCGCACCTACGAATTCGTCTGCGCGCTGCGCGCCGTCACCTCCGTCGACGGCATGACCGCGGACTTCTACCACTACGACATGAACTTCCTCGGCCGCGCCGCCACCCGCATCATCAACGAAGTCCGCGGCATCAATCGCGTCGTCTACGACGTGACGTCGAAGCCGCCGGGCACGATCGAGTGGGAATAACGGGGGCTCGCATGCGGGGATCCAAGAAAGCAGTGAAATAAGCCGCAACGACATCCTTGTTGTTGCGGCGTTCTGCTGAACCCTTTCAGACTACAGCGCAGACGCCGCCGAATTTCTCATTCAGCGGATGATCAATCATGCGTATTCGTGATCCACGCGCGTGGACCTACAGCCTGCCGGCAGCGCTGCTGCTGTTGGCTCCCTTCAACATTCTCGCTTCGCTCGGCATGGACATCTACCTGCCGGTCGTTCCCGCCATGCCCGCAATCCTGCAGACGACGCCGGATGTGGTGCAGCTCACCCTGACGGTCTACATGATCGCGCTCGGCGTCGGGCAGGTGCTGTTCGGCCCGCTCTCGGACCGTATCGGCCGCCGGCCGGTGCTGATCGCGGGGGCGGTGATCTTCGCCGCCGCCGCCCTCGGCCTCGCCATCACGACCTCGGCGCCGCTGTTCGTGGCGTTACGGCTCGTGCAGGCCGTCGGTGCCTCGGCGGCGCTCGTGGCGCTCTTCGCCACGATCCGCGACGTCTATGCCGACAGGCCGGAAAGCGCCGTCATCTACAGTCTGATGAATGCCATGCTGGCCTTCGTTCCCGCCCTCGGGCCGATTGCCGGCGCGCTGATCGCCCGCGCCTTCGGCTGGCAGGCGCTGTTCGTCGCGCTCGCCCTTCCCGCGATCGCCATGCTGTTCGTGGCCTTGCCGAAATGGCACGAGACGCGGCCCGCCGAGGCGATGGCGCAGAAGCGCGCCTTCGGTCCCGTGCTGGCAAGCCCTGCCTTCTGGACCTATACGCTCGCTTTCAGCGCGGCCATGGGGACGTTCTTCGTCTTCTTCTCGACCGCGCCGCGTATCCTGATGGATGGCGCCGGCCTTTCCGAACTGGGCTTCAGCCTCGCCTTCGCGACCGCCGCCCTGGTCATGATCGCGACGGCGCGGTTTGCGGAAAGGCTTGTCGGGCGCTGGGGCATTGCCGGCTGCACGGTGCGCGGCATGGCGCTGCTGCTCTCCGGCGCAGCCTTGCTGGTCCTCGGGCAACACCTGCTGGGACCGTCCTTCTGGAGCCTCATGCCCCCGATGTGGCTGATGGCGGTCGGCATCGTGCTGACGGCATCCGTCTCCGCCAATGGCGCGCTGCAGGCCTTCGCCCATGCCGCCGGCACCGCGGTTGCGCTGCATTTCTGCGTGCAGAGCCTGATCACCGGCATTGCCGGCACGGCCGCGGTCGTGCTGCTCGACGGCACCACCGTCTGGCCGCTGGCGGGCTATGCGGCCTTGATGGCGGCGGCCACCCTGCTCATGCTTGCCCGCCTGACAAGGCGCTCGCTGCGCGACTGAAGATCCGGGCGAGGCAGTCCTCGGGCTGCCCCGCCCCTCTTGATCTCGATTTCCCCCTCAAGCAACGGCGCCGGCTTGCGCTCGTGGCCATGGACGTAAAAAATTCCGCAACTCCATGTCACATCCGGCCTTCCTGCGTCGTCATGGCGGTGTAGGATCGAAAAGGAGACTGGAATGTCCGCTCGCATGACCGATTATTTCAAACGCGCCGAACCTGCCTTCAAGGCGATGTACGCGCTGGAAGCCGCCCTCAAGGCCAGCCCGCTGGAGGCGAGCCTGCTGCATCTCGTCAAGGTGCGTGCCTCGCAGATCAACGGCTGCGCCTATTGCATCCATATGCATGTCGGCGAGGCCCTGAAGGACGGCGAAGACCAGATGCGGCTCCATCTGCTGGCCGGCTGGCGCGACTCTTCCCTCTATCGCGAGCGGGAACGGGCGGCGCTGGCCTGGACGGAAGCGCTGACGCTGGTGGCGCAAACGCATGCGCCGGACGAGGACTGGGCAGCCCTCGAGGCCGCCTTCACGCCCGACGAGCAGGCATGGCTTTCCGTCGCGATCGGCGCGATCAATGTCTGGAACCGCGTACAGGTCGGCTTCCGCGCCGAGCACCCGGTCGACCGGCGCCATGCGGCGTGACGACCCGGCAACGGACGTCTTCGAGGCGCAGCGGCCGCGGCTGCTGCGCCTTGCCTATCGCATGCTCGGCTCGCACGCGGAAGCGGAGGATGTCGTGCAGGAAGCCTGGCTGCGCTGGCACCGCAGCGACCGCGCGGCGGTGGCCGAGCCCGCCGCATGGCTGACCCGCATCGTCTCGCGTCTCTGCCTCGACGCGATGAAATCCGCCCGCGCGCGACGCGAGACCTATCCCGGCATATGGCTTCCCGAACCGCTGATCGAGCCGGCGGACGATGAAACACGCGCCGACAACATCACCCTCACGCTCATGATGGCGCTGGAACGGCTTTCGCCGCTGGAGCGCGCCGCTTTCCTGCTGCATGACGTCTTCGACCAGCCGCTCGACGACATTGCGGCAACGCTGAAGCGCAGCCCGGCGGCCACCCGGCAGCTTGCGGCGCGGGCCCGCGCCCATGTGCGGATCGACCAGCCGCGCTATGAAATCCCCCGCGAGGACGGCGAGGCGCTGACGCGCGCCTTCTTCGAGGCCTGCCGTGTCGGTGACGCCGACGCGCTCGGCTCCATGCTGGCGACGGACGCGACGCTGCGCTCGGATGGCGGCGGCAAGGTGCTCACCTTCCCGAACGCCATCCAGGGCGTCGACCGGCTGGTCCGCCTCTTTCTCGGGCTGTCGCGGAAGCTGGGCGCGCGGATGGAATTCCTGGGCCATGCCGTGATCGACGGCCTGCCCGGCTTCGTGAGCCGCATCGACGGACACATGCAGACCACGGCCGTGGAAATCGTCGAAGGACGCATCGCCGCGATCTACATCACCCGTAATCCGGACAAGCTGACGAGCCTGACGCAGCCTGCCTAAAACCCGAACGACTGCTGCGCCGGCTCCGGCGGGGCGAAGGAAATGCCCTCCAGCGCCAGCATCCTCACCTTGGAGGATGCCCCGCCGGGCGCCGAGAAGCCGCCGACCTTGTTTCCGGCAGCCAGCACCCGGTGGCAGGGGATGATGAGGGCGACGGGATTCTTCGCCATGGCTTGGCCGACCTCGCGCGCGCCTTCGGGACCTGCGCCGAGATCGCGGGCGATCGTGCCGTAGGTCGTCGTCTCGCCCCAGTGCACGCGCCTCGCGGCATCGTAGATCGCCCGGAAGAACTCACTCTGGCCGGCAAGATCGAGCGGCACGTCGGTAAAATCCGCTTCCTCGCCGGCGAAATAGCGCTGCGCGGCTTCGATGGCGCGGGCGACGGCCGGCGGCGGCTCGGCAGGCTCGGCGGCCTCGGCATTTTCGAGACGGCGCAGCAGCAGGCGCTGCGTCCTGGCGGCGTCCTCGCCGGGCAACTGGAAGCGCACGACACCCGCTGCCGTCCAGGCGATGCCACAGGGTCCGCTCGCCGTTTCGAAGATATGATACTGGGTCTTGCCGGTCATTTTCGGCTCCCGTTCCCGTCTTGCCACAAGATCGGGCTTTGCCCGGCCGGTTTCAACCCGTTTCTTGCCGGGGCTTGCGCCATCCGCAACCAATTCGCATAACGCGGCAAACGATTTGAGGAGAAAAGGCGTGGAGCGTTCCGAGATCATCATTGGCGGGGATACGGCAGGCATCGAATGGCGTGTGCCGGTCTTCCGCTTCAAAGGCAGCGACAGCGCGGCGCCCTCGGCCTATATCCAGGCGGCGCTGCATGCCAACGAGCTGCCCGGCACCGCGCTCCTCCACTTCCTGCTGGAACGCCTGCAGAAGGCGGAGGCGGACGGCGCGATCCGCGGCGACATTACCGTCGTGCCGCAGGCCAACCCGATCGGCCTTGCCCAGTACCATTTCGGCGAGATGGAAGGCCGCTTCGACCTCGGCTCGCGCACCAATTTCAACCGCGACTTTCCGCTGGTGGCACTCGCCGGGCGGGATACGCTGCTCGAAACGTTCGAAAGCCGCAGCGCCGCCGACCGGCTGAAACGGACGCTGCTGCATACCGCGCTCGGCGCGGACCTCGTCCTCGACCTGCACTGCGACGACGAATCCCTGCAATATGCCTATATCGACGATGCCTTCTGGCCGGAGGCGGCGGACCTGGCATCGGCGCTCGACATGGAGGCCGTGTTCCTCTCGGACGGCGAAAGCACCGCCTTCGAGGAGGCCGTCGGCCATGCCTTCAAGCGCCAGGGCGGCGACAAACTCAAGAGCGTGCCGGGCCGCCTTGCCGTCACCGTGGAGCTGCGCGGCCGGCGCGACGTCTATCCGGAGATGGCGCGGCGCGATGCGGACGGCCTCTGGGCCTTCCTCGCCGGGCGCGGCATCGTCACCGACCCGGCGCACAAGGCGAAGCCCTATGCGGGACCTGCCGTGCCGCTCGACAATATCGAGATGGTCAAGGCGCCCGAGCCCGGCACCGTGCTCTTCCACCGCGGCATCGGCGACGAGGTGAAGGCCGGCGACGTGCTCGCCACCCTCATCATCCGGCCGGGCGAGGCGGGCGGCACGCTTGCCGTCACGGCCGGCCATGACGGGCTGATCGCCACGCGCTGCTCCGCCCGCTACGCCCGCCGGGGCGACGACCTGATGAAGATCGCCTGCCGCGAAGCCACCCGCAGGGACCGCAAGCCGGGCACGCTGGAAGACTGACGGGGGCGCGCAAAAATCTTCGCGCGGGGGATGGCCTTCCCCCTCGCATTCGTATCGTCCGAAGCAATATATAGAAGCAGCAAAAGAGCTTGCCGCCTTGGGATGATCCGCACGCATCATGTTTGAGACGCTCTCCGCCTATTGGCCGCATATCCTCGTCGCGCTGTCGATCGTACTCGGCGTTCCCGCCGCCATCCATGCGACGATGACGAAGGAGGAAGTGCGCGCGGCGATCGGCTGGGTCGGCGTCATCGTGCTGTCGCCGGTGGTCGGCGCGCTGATCTATGCCGTCGGCGGCGTGAACCGCATCCGGCGAAAGACCCTCAATCTCGGCCGCGAGGGCCTGCTAGCCGCCGGCTGGCACCATCTCGACGAATACGACGTCTCCAACGCCCATATGCAGGTGCGCTTCGGCGGGGCGCTCGCCGCCATGCAGCGCCTCGGCGATGCTGTCGGCCGCTGCCGGCTCACTTCGGGCAACCGCATCGCGGTGCTCTCGACCGGCGACGAGGCCTATGCGGCAATGCTCGCCGCCATCGCCGCCGCCGAGCGCTCCATCCTGCTCGAAACCTACATCTTCGACCGCGACAAGGCCGGCGAGCGCTTCGTCGAGGCGCTGTCGGCGGCGGTCGCACGCGGCGTCGAGGTGCGCGTGCTGATCGATGCGGTCGGCGCGCGCTATTCCATTCCCTCCATCGTCTCGGAGCTGCAACGGGCGAAGGTGCCGACGGACGTGTTCAACGGCAATATCGTCATGGGCCTGCGCCTGCCCTATGCGAACCTGCGCACCCACCGGAAGATCCTCATCGTCGACGGCACCACCGCCTTTACCGGCGGGCTCAACATCCGCGCCGGCTTCTGCGCGGAATTCGCCGGGCAGGCCGCGGCGCTCGACACCCATTTCCGCCTCACCGGCCCCGTCGTCAGCGACCTCTTCCGCATCGCCTACGAGGACTGGCGCTTTTCCGGCGGCGACGATCTTTCCGGCGAGGCCTGGCGCATTCCGCCGCCGCCGGACGCGCCGGATACCGGCATGCTCGCCCGCGTCGTGCCCTCCGGGCCGGACAAGAGTCTGGAGACCAACCACCGCATGCTGATGGGCGCGCTGTCGGTCGCCAAGAAGCAGATCCGCATCATGTCGCCCTATTTCCTGCCCGACCGCGAACTGATCAGCGCGATGGTCACGGCGGCGCGGCGCGGGGTGGAGATCGACATCGTCGTGCCCTCGGCCAACAATCTCAAGCTCGTCGACCTCGCCATGACCGCACAGTTCGACCAGCTGCTCAAATACGGCTGCCGCATCTGGCGCGCCTCCGGCGCCTTCAACCATTCCAAGCTGACGGTTATCGACGACATCTGGACCTATGTCGGCTCGTCGAACATCGATCCGCGCTCGCTGCGGCTGAACTTCGAGGTGGATATCGAGGTGATCGACCCGGATTTCGCCGACCGCATCACCGGGCGCATCACGGCCGCGCTGTCGAATGCCGAGGAGGTCACGCTGGAAGAGCTCAATGCACGGCCCTTCGCCCAGCGCCTCGTCGAGCGCATCACATGGCTCGGCTCGCCCTATCTGTAGACGCGCCGGCACGCTCCCAGACGACCTTGAGGTCGATATGGGCCTTGATCGGCAGGTGATCGGACGCCACGCGCGCCAGCGGCGAATCGTGCACCTCGACGGAGGTGACGAGGTCGTGCGGATGGCCGAGCGCCCGGTCGAGCGCCAGAACCGGAAAGCGGGAGGGAAAGCTCGGCACCGCGCCGGAGGCCGGATCGAAGGTCGGCTGCAGGCGCGAGAGCGACGAGCGCCGGCCGACGCGCCACTCGTTGAGATCGCCGACGAGAAGGGTCGGCATCTCCTCCTCTTCCGCGACGGAGGCGAGGATCGCCATCGCCTGCTGCTCGCGCGAGCGCTTCAACAGGCCGAAATGGGCGGCGACGAGCCTCAGCTTTCCCACCGGCAGGTCGAGATGGACGACGAGGGCGCCGCGCGGCTCGACGCCCGGCAGCTTCAGCTGCCGCACGCCGCCCACCACGCCCTTGCGCATCATGATCATGTTGCCGTGCCAGCCGTGGCCGGAGGAGGACAGCGCGTTGATCGGCACCGGCACGAGGCCGCAGTCGCGCTCCAGCGCCTCCAGGTTCAGCAGGCCCGACCGCTCGCCGAAGCGCTTGTCCGCCTCCTGGATGGCGATGATGTCGGCATTCATCTCGGCGATCACGCTCGCCGTGCGCTCGGGATCGAAGCGCCGGTCGACGCCGATGCATTTGTGCACGTTGTAGGACGCGATGACGGTGTCGCCCGGGCGATTGTTCTCCGGCGGCCGGTGGCCGCGACGATTGCGAATGGCCGCAAGCAGCGCGGCCGACGTGATCTTGCCGTTCCTGTCCAATGGACCTTCCTCATGGCACCTTCCCATCATATGGGGGCGGGCTTCCTCTCGGCAACCGCCCTGCGGCAAGAAGGTTCCGAAAAGTCGGGGCGGCGCAGCGTCCGGGAGGCAATGCAAACGTCTTGCGCCTCGCCCGCAATATCGTGGTCGAATTTTCGGGCGATTTGTCCTAAACCGGTTCCACCCTCCAGCCAGACAGGAAACCGGCCATGTTCGATGCCCTCACCCGCCAGCCCGACGATCCGCTGCTTGCCCTGATCGGCCTTTTCCGGGCGGACGAGCGCGCCGGCAAGGTGGACCTCGGCGTCGGCGTCTATCGCGACGAAACGGGCGTCACGCGGGTCTTCCGCGCGGTCAAGGAGGCCGAGCGCCGCCTCGTCGAGACCCAGCAGACCAAGGCCTATGTCGGGCCGGAAGGCGATCCCGTCTTCCTCGAACGCCTGTGGGCGCTGACGACGGGCGAGGCCGGCCGCGGCCGCGCGACCGCCGGACTGCAGACGCCCGGCGGCTCGGGCGCATTGCGCCTTGCCGGCGACCTCATGGCGCGCACCGGCACGCGGCGCATCTGGCTCGGCCTGCCGACCTGGCCGAACCATGCCAGCATCTTCACGGCCGCCGGCCTGGAGGTCGTCACCTATCCCTTCTTCGACATCCCCTCGCAGGCCGTTCTCTTCGACCGGATGATGGAGGCGCTTTCCGGCGCCGCGCCGGGCGATGCCGTGCTGCTGCATGCGAGCTGCCACAACCCGACGGGCGCGAACCTCAATACCGAGCAATGGCGCGCCGTTGCCGCGCTCGTCGCCGAGCGCGGCCTGCTGCCGGTCATCGACATCGCCTATCAGGGCTATGGCCGGGGCCTCGACGAAGACGCGGCGGGCCTGCGCATCCTGCTCAGCGCCGTGCCGGAGGCGCTGGTCGCCGTTTCCTGCTCGAAGTCCTTCGGGCTCTACCGCGAGCGCACCGGGGCGATCTATGCCGTCTGCGGCAGCGCCGAGACGACGCTGACCGTGCGCAGCAATCTCGCGGCGCTCGCCCGCGTCAGCTATTCCATGCCGCCGGACCACGGGTCCGCGGTCGTCAGCATGATCCTCGGTGACGAGGCGCTGATGGCGGACTGGAAGGCCGAGCTCGAATCCATGCGCCTGCGCATAACCGCGATCCGCGAGCGCCTTGCCGCGGGCCTTTCGAAGCGCTGGCAGGTGCTGACCGCCATCCGCGAGCAGGAGGGCATGTTCTCGCTGCTGCCGCTCGAGGAGGCGGACGTGATGAAGCTCAGGGCCGAGCACGCCATCTACATGCCGACCTCCGGCCGCATCAACATCGCCGGTCTCAAGACGGCGGAGGTCGATGCCGTCATCGAAAAGTTCCTGAGCCTGTGAGGACGCCATGACGGCCGACACCGCAGCCCCGCCCGAGCGCCACTCCGTCTACGAGGATGTCATCGCCATCGTCGTCGGCACGATGTTCGTGGCGCTCGGCGTGGTGATCTACACCAAGGCCGTGCTGCTCGCCGGCAGCACGGCGGGCCTTGCCCTCCTCCTGCAATATGCGACGGGCATCGGCTTCTGGTGGCTGTTCTTCGCCATCAACCTGCCCTTCTACGTGCTTGCCGTGCGCAAGCTCGGCTGGGCCTTCACGCTGCGGACCTTCGCCGCGGTGACGCTGGTCTCGATCCTTACCCGGCTCACATCCGGCCTGATCGCCTTCTCCCATCTCAATCCGCTCTATGCGGCGGTGATGGGCGGCGCGCTTTCCGGCACGGGCCTGCTCATCCTCTTCCGCCACCGCACCGGGCTCGGCGGCATCAATGTGCTGGCGATCTACCTGCAGGACCGGTTCGGCCTGCGCGCCGGCTATTTCCAGCTCGGCGTCGACCTTGCCATCCTCGCCGCGGCCTTCTTCGTCATCCCGGCGGACCGGCTGGCGCTTTCGGTGCTCGGCGCCGTCGTCGTCAACATGACGCTCGCCATCAACCATCGCCCCGGCCGCTATCTCGGGGTGACGTGATCCTCGCGGCGCTTTATGAAAGCGGCACATGACATGAGGAGACACGCGTGACCGTCACGATCTACGGCATCAAGAACTGCGACACGATGAAGAAGGCCCGCACCTGGCTCGACGCCAGGGGCATCGCCTATCGCTTCCACGACTACAAGGCGGAAGGCATCGACGAGGCGAGCCTTGCCCGCTGGGTCGATGCACTCGGTTGGGAAACGGTGCTCAACCGCGCCGGTACCACCTTCCGCGCCCTGCCGGACGGCGACAAGCATGACCTCGACGGGAAGAAGGCCATCGCGCTGATGATCGCTCAGCCATCCATGATCAAGCGCCCGATCCTCGACCGCGACGGGCAGCTTACGGCCGGCTTCAAGCCGGAGATCTACGAGACGCTATTCTAGACCGGACGGCGATAGCCCGTCGGCTGCTGGTAGAGATAGGCGGTGCGCTCGATGGCGGCGGCCAGCGGCTCGCGGGCGACGCTCATCGTATGGCCGTTGGCATGGATGATGGTCGTCTCGTCCTCCATGATCGCCACATGGCCCTTCCAGAAGACGAGGTCGCCGCGCCGCAGTTCCTCGCGGGCGACGGGCGTGCCGAGACCAGCGGCCTGCATGTCGGAATCGCGCGGGGCGCTTCGCCCCGCCATCATCATGGAAAGCTGCACGAGGGCCGAGCAGTCGAGGCCGAAGCCGGAGCGGCCGCCCCACAGATAGGGCGTTTCGAGGAAGCGGCCGGCAATCGTGACATAGTCGCCGCCCGCCGTCCCGCCGGCCGGCAGACAATGGCCGGCAATGACCGACTGGCCGCCTTCCAGCGTGAAATAGCGCGTGCCGCGCGTCTCGCTCTCGCCGACGACCGTTAGCCGGCTTCCGATGGAAAGCGCGAAGGCGGCGGGCGTCCTGAGGTCCGGGCCGGTATAGGCGAAGGTGCGCGGTACGCCGACGACATGGGTGGCGGGCGCCGCGGCCGCATCCAGCGCCGTTTCCGGCAGGTAGCCGACATAGCCGTCGAAATCCGACTTCACCCAGGCCCAGCCGGCGGCGCGGTCGAGCACGCGCACGCCCTCGCCGAACAGGACCTGCGTGTCGATGCCGGCGGCCTCGTCCGGCCGGGGCCGGAGGGCGGCGACGGGCACGGCGATGCGGGCCGGCACGCCCGTCACATAGCGCTCGGCGGTGACGGTGCCTTTCAAGGCTTCTTCGGCGAGGTCGGGGCGGAAGGCGTTGAGGCGGCGGTCTGGCAGGGCGTTCATGATGTTCTCGCGGAAGCCTTCAGGAATTCTGGGCGCGGGCCCTGGCGATGATAACATCGCCGAGATGTTCGAGATAGAGCGCCCCCTCGACGGTGCGCTTGATGACGACGTTGCGGCGGTCGCGCTCGTCGCGCAGGCGGGTGACGAGCCCCTGCTCACCCATCGTGTCGAGCGCGCGGGTGATCACCGGCTTGGTGACGCCGAGCTTCGCGGCGAGCCCCCGCACGGTATGCGGCGGGGGCACGAGATAGATCTCCAGAAGGATGGCGAGCTGGCGCAGGGTCAGGTCCCGCCCGTCCTCGCGGACCTGCTCCACGGCGACCGCGTGCCAGAGGCCGAGCGCCTGCGAGGGGGTGAGATCGAGCGGCACGGATCCTCCGGGCGTTGCTGGCGCAATCGCGGGCGCAGCCATCGGCTTCCCGCAATTGTTACGCTACCGTATCAACCGCCCGAAGGAAAGCTCAGGCGGTCATGCCGCGCAGGTGGTGGTAGAGCGCGCGGATCGCCTGCGCCTCGCCGCCGACCGGCGAATGCGGCCGCTCGGCCTGCGCCCAGGCATAGATGTCGAAATGCGCCCAATGCCGGTTGCGCGTGACGAAGCGCTTGAGGAAGAGCGCCGCGGTGATCGAGCCGGCCATGCCGCCCGACGGAGCGTTGGTGAGGTCGGCGATGCGGGCGGAGACGTCCTTGTCGTAGCCCATGTAGAGCGGCATGCGCCACATCGGATCGTCGACCGCAAGGCTCGCCTCGGTGAGGTCGTGGGCAAGGTCGTCGTCGTCGGTGAAGAAGGGCGGCAGGTCCGGGCCGAGCGCGACGCGGGCGGCGCCCGTCAGCGTCGCCATGTCGACGATGAGGTCGGCGTCCTCCTCGTCGGCATAGGCGAGCGCATCGGCAAGGATCAGCCGGCCCTCGGCATCGGTATTGTCGATCTGCACGGTCAGGCCCTTGCGGCTTTTGTAGATGTCGCCGGGGCGGAAGGCATTGGCCGAGATCGAGTTCTCGACCACCGGCAGCAGCACACGCAGGTCCACTTTCAGCTTGGCGTCCATGATCATCAGCGCGAGGCCCATGACATTGGCCGCACCGCCCATGTCCTTCTTCATCAGCAGCATGGAGGAGGCCGGCTTGATGTCGAGGCCGCCGGTGTCGAAGCAGACACCCTTGCCGACGAGCGTCACGCGCTTGTGGCCCTTCTTGCCCCAGCGCAGTTCGAGGAGACGCGGCGCCTGCTCCGAGGCGCGGCCGACCGTGTGGATGAGGGGGAAGTTCTCCTTGAGGAGATCCTCGCCCGCGATCACCGAGACCTTCGCCTTGTAGTGCTCGGCGAGCGCGCGGAAGACGTCTTCCAGCGCTTCCGGGCCCATATCGTTGGTCGGCGTGTTGATGAGGTCGCGGGCAAGGAAGACGCCGGCGAGCTGGCGCTTGATGTCGGCGGCGTCCGCATCGGTCGGGATGAGCAGGGTCGGCGCCTCGGAGGCCGAGGCCTTGTAGCGCTCGAAACGGTAGCTGCCGAGACCGTAGCCGAGGGCGAGGCGGTTGGCCGTCAGCGGCGCGGTCTCGATATGCCAGTCGCCGGCGGGCAGCGTGCGGGCGAGCTTGCCCGTCAGGAAAGGTGCATCGGACGGATTCCTGCCGAGGCCGAACAGCGCCCCGCCGAGATGGCCGTCGGCCGTCGGCACCATCAGCAGCGCGCCCGCCTCCGCCTTGAAGCCGGCCTTTTTCGCCCAGTCGAGCGCGATCGGGTCGATCGTGCCGGTTTCGATATGGGCCGGCGTGATCGCGAAGATCGGCAGCGTCCTGCCGCCTTTCGTGTTGAAGGGAGAGGGCCGGTCGATGAACTGGAAGGGGGCCATGGCGAACCTTTGGAGAGAGCCGGGAATCGGGCAATTAACACTCTGTTAGGGTTAACAGATTATTGCTGGAGTGGAGATTGCGGCGTGATTCTTGACGCCGCGGGGATGCGAAAATCGCTTCGGGGACCGATCATGGCTATCAGCCGCACGCGTTCGTCACTTCGCTCGGCACTTCTGAGAGGGGCGGCGCTGCTCGCCATCACGGTGGCGGTGGCGAGCTGCGCCAGCAAGAACAACCCGACCACGGGCTCGATCCCCACGACATCCAAGCCGGTCGGCGCGATGAACGCGACGGAACTGCGCGGTGCGGCCGACAGCATGGGCAAGGCCTACGAGAAGAACCCGCGCGATCCCCAGACCGGCATGAACTATGCCAGCGTCCTGCGCATGAACGGGCGCAACGACCAGGCGCTCGCCGTCATGCAGCAAGTCGCCATCAGCAATCCCGACAACCGTGAAGTGCTGGCCGCCTACGGCAAGGCGCAGGCGGCGGCCGGCCAGCTCCAGCAGGCGCTCGACACGATCCTGCGCGCCCAGACGCCGGACCGGCCGGACTGGAAACTGAAATCGGCGGAAGGCGCGATCCTCGACCAGCTCGGCCGGTCGGGCGAGGCCCGCCAGCGCTACCGCGAGGCGCTCGACCTGCGGCCGAACGAGCCGTCCGTGCTCTCCAATCTCGGCATGTCCTATCTCCTGACGCGGGACCTGAAGACGGCGGAGACCTATCTGCGCTCGGCCGCCGGCCAGCCCGGCGCCGACAGCGGCGTGCGCCAGAACCTGGCGCTCACCGTCGGCCTGCAGGGGCGGTTCCAGGAGGCGGAGACCATCGCAAGGCAGGAGCTGACCGCCGGGCAGGCCGAAGCCAATGTCACCTATCTGCGCTCCATGCTGACCCAGCAGAACGCCTGGAAGAAGCTCGCCGCGGACGACAGCGGCAGCACCAACTGAAGCTCATCCCAGCGTCCCTCCCAAGACGCCAACGCCCCGGCCGATTGCTTCGACCGGGGCGTTTTCGTTCGGTTAACCGCTGTCAGAAGCGGTCGGAAACCTGGATGCCGGCGGGGCCGAGAATGACGGCGACGAGCACCGGCAGGAAGAACAGGATCATCGGCACGGTCAGCTTCGGCGGCAGGGCGGCCGCCTTCTTCTCCGCCTCGTTCATGCGCTGGTCGCGGCATTCCTGCGCCAGAACGCGCAGCGCCTGGGCGAGCGGCGTGCCGTAGCGCTCGGCCTGGATGAGAGCCTGCGTGACGGACTTGACCGTGTCGAGCCCGATGCGGGTGCCGAGGTTATCATAGGCCACCCGCCGCTCCTGCAGGAAGGAGAGCTCGGCGGTGGTCAGCACCAGCTCCTCGGCCAGCTCCGGCGAGGCCATGGCGATCTCATCGGCCACGCGCTTGAAGGCGACTTCGATGGAAATGCCCGATTCCACGCAGATCAGCATGAGGTCCAGCGCATCCGGCCAGGCGCGGCGGATCGATTTCTGGCGCTTCGAGACCTGGTTGGAGACGAAGATGTTCGGCGCGTAGAAGCCGAGATAGCCGATGGCAACGGTGGCGAGGATGCGCATCGGCAGCGGCTTGTCGGCGAGGAGGCCGAGATAGAAGATGTAGAAGCCGGCAAGCGTCAGGAAGACGAAGGGCAGGACGAAGCGCGCGAAGAGGAAGATATTGAGCGCGTTCTGCGAGCGATAGCCCGCCTGCTTCAGCCGGTTCACCGTATTGGCGTCGACGAGCGCCTCGCGCAGGTTCAGCCGTTCGACGACCTGGCGCACGGAGGTGTTGTGCTGGGCGCGCAGCGAGGCCTTGCTCTGGACGGCCTGCGTGTTGAGGCGCGCCCGTTCTCGCGCGCGCATCTGCTCGCGCTCCAGCGCCACCGCCTTCATGCGCTTGCCGAGGTCGCCGCGGTCGAGATAGGGCGCCGCCAGCGTGTAGAAGGTCGCCAGCACGGCGATCATCACGAAGGCCGGCAGCAGGATGGCGGGATCGGTAAGCGTAGCGACCATGGTCTCGGCCCTAGATGTCGAAGTTGATCATGTTGCGCATCACGAGGATGCCGATCGACATCCAGAAGCCGGAAATGCCGAGGATGAGATGGCCGCGCGGATCCTGGAACAGGATCATGATGTAGTCCGGCGAGGTCAGGTAGACGAGGAAGGCGACGATGAACGGCAGGGCGCCGATGATCGCCGCCGAGGCTTTCGCCTCCATCGACAGAGCGTTGACCTTGGCGCGCATCTTGCGGCGCTCGCGCAGGACGCGGGAGAGATTGCCCAGCGCTTCGGAGAGATTGCCGCCCGCCTGGCTCTGGATGGCGATGACGATCGAAAAGAAGTTGACTTCCTGCAGCGGGATATTGGTGAACATGCGGGCGCAGGCCTCCGGCACGCTGAGGCCGACCTGCTGGGATTCGACGACCTTGCGGAATTCCGTCTTCACCGGCTCCTGGCCTTCGGCCGCGATCAGCCGCAGCGCATCCGTCAGCGGAAGGCCGGACTTGATGGAGCGCACCATCACGTCGAGCGAATTGGGAAACTCCTCGAGGAACTTGTTCATGCGGCGCTTGACGAGGAAGCCGACGAGCCAGCGCGGCAGGCCCGCCCCCATGATGAAGGCAACGCCGAGCGAGATGAGAAGCCCCGCGCCGGCCACGAGCGTCAGCACGAAGGCGAAGAGGCCGAAGATCGCGCTGAAGACATAGAATTTGGCGGGCGTGATCGAGAGGCCCGCCTGCATCAGCTTGGCCTTCAGGGTCGTGGCGATGCGCCGCGTCTGCTCCTGCTGCTTCTTTTCGAGGTCCTTCAGGGATTCCTGCACCGACTTGCGGCGCTTGGAGAGTTCCTGCATGCGGTCGCGCGCCGCCTTGGCCTTGTTCTGGTCGGTCTCGGCGGACTGGACGCGGCGGAAGCGGCTTTCGGTCTTTTTCTCCGCCTCGATGCGCGAAAAGAGCACGCCATAGGCAAGGCCGGCGGTGGAGAGCGCCGCCAGCGCGAAGATCGCAACGATGGTGATATCCAGCCCGAACATCCGCGGTATCCCCTGCCCTTACGGCTTTTCCATCGCGTCGAGCGTTGCCGCCAGGCGCCTGTCCTCGTTGAAGTAGCGGGCGCGCTCCCAGAAGTGCGGCTTGCCGATGCCGGTGCCCATATGCTTGCCGATGATGCGGCCGTTGGCGTCCTCGCCCTGCATGTCGAAGCGCATCAGGTCTTGGGTGACGATGACGTCGCCTTCCATGCCGACCACTTCGGTGATGTGGGTGATGCGACGCGAACCGTCGCGCAGGCGCGAAGCCTGGATGATGACGTCGATGGAGCCGGCGATGATCTCGCGCACCGTCTTGGCCGGCAGCGTATAGCCGCCCATGGCGATCATCGATTCCATGCGCGAGAGGCATTCGCGCGGCGTGTTGGCATGGATCGTGCCCATCGAGCCGTCGTGACCCGTGTTCATCGCCTGCAGGAGGTCGAAGACCTCCGGTCCGCGCACTTCGCCGACGATGATACGCTCGGGACGCATGCGCAGGCAGTTCTTGATGAGATCGCGCATGGTGATCTCGCCCTCGCCCTCGATATTCGGCGGGCGGGTTTCGAGACGCACGACATGCGGCTGCTGGAGCTGAAGTTCGGCCGAGTCCTCGCAGGTGATGACCCGCTCGTCCCGGTCGATATAGTTGGTGAGGCAGTTGAGCAGCGTCGTCTTGCCCGAGCCGGTGCCGCCGGAGATGACGAGGTTGCAGCGCACGCGACCGATGATCTGCAGCAGCGCCGCGCCCTCCGGCGTGATCGAGCCGAAGCGGACGAGCTGGTCGAGCGTCAGCTTGTCCTTCTTGAACTTTCGGATGGTGAGCGCGGTGCCGTCGATGGCGAGCGGCGGGGCGATGACGTTGACGCGCGAGCCGTCGGGAAGGCGGGCGTCGCAGATCGGGCTCGATTCGTCGACGCGGCGGCCGACCTGGCTGACGATGCGCTGGCAGATCGAGAGGAGCTGGGCGTTGTCGCGAAAACGGATCTCCGATTCCTGCACCTTGCCGCCCACTTCGATATAGGTCTTGCCGGCGCCGTTGACCATGATGTCGGCAATGTCGTCGCGCGCCAGCAGCGGCTCCAGCGGGCCATAGCCGAGAACGTCGTTGCAGATATCGTCGAGCAGTTCCTCCTGCTCGGAGATCGACATCGCGAAGTTCTTGATCGTGATGATGTCGTTGACGATGTCGCGGATTTCCTCGCGCGCGCTTTCCGTGTCGAGCTTTGCGAGCTGCGACAGGTCGATCGTATCGATCAGCGCGGAGAAGACCTGGCTCTTGGTATCGTAATAGTCTTCCGTGCGCGGCGAGCGGCGGCGGCTGGAGGCGGCGGGCGCGGGGGCCGGAGCCGCCACCGGCGCGGGCGCCGGCTCGAAGACGGGCTGGGCCACGGGCGTGGGCGCGGCCGGCCGTTCGGCCGTCACCGTCGCGGCGGCCGAAGGCGCGGCATGGGGCATCTGGCCCGCTGCGCCGCTCTTGCCGAAACCGTCATTGCCCCGTTTGCCGAACATGCCACGTCATCCAGTCTGTTGCATCGCCCCTTCGGGGCCTACTTGCGTCCGATCAGGCCCAGCATCTTGCCAAGCCCGGCCTTCTTGGGTTTCTTCACCGTCGCGCGGCCCGTCACGAGATGGGCGATCTGCGAGAAGGTTTCCGCGGTCGGCGACTTGCGGTCCATTTCCGCGATCATGCGGCCGCTGTTGGCGGCCGTGCCGAAAAGCTGCGCGTCGAAGGGAATGATCGCGACCGGCTCGATGCCGAGCGGCTCGCAGAAATCCGCCGGGGCGATTTCCGGGCGTTTCGGCAGGCCGACCTGATTGAGGATCAGGTGGGGCTGCTTGTCGTTCGGCCTGAGCTTCTTCAGCGCGTCGAGCATGTTCTTCACGTTGCGCAGGCTCGCAAGGTCCGGCGTCGCCGTGATGATCAGCTCGTCCACCTCGGACAGCAGCGTGCGGGTCCATTCGGACCAGGCATGCGGCACGTCGAGCACCGTCACCGGCGCGCTGCGCTGCAATACTTCGAGGACCGGCTGGAAGGAGCCACGCTCCAGATCGTAGGCGCGATCCAGCATCGAGGGGGCGGCCAGAAGCGAAAGATGCTCCGAGCATTTGGTCAGGAGGCGGTCGAGGAAGACCTCGTCGAGGCGGTCCGGCGCGTAGATCGCCTCGGAAATGCCCTGCGGCGGGTCCTGGTCGAAATCGATATTCGCCGTGCCGTAGGGCAGGTCGAGGTCGGCGAGGATCACCTCGGTCTGGAACAGATTGGAGATATCGAAGGCGCAATTGTGCGCGATGGTCGAGGAACCCGCACCGCCCTTGGCGCCGATGAAGGCAAGCGAGCGGCCGAGAGGCTCGGCCTCCGGGTCGATGAAGATCGCCGCCATGGCGTTCAGCACCTCGGCCATGCCGATCGGGCCGACCATATATTCGGAAATGCCGTTGCGGATGAGATCGCGATAGAGCGCGATGTCGTTGTAGCGGCCGACGATGATGACCTTGGTGGAGGGATCGCAGACCTCGGCGAGCGGCGCGAGCTCGTCCATGATGGCGTGCGGCTCCGCCGAAGTCTCGAGGATCAGGAGGTTCGGCGTCGGCGCGCTGGCGAACATGTTGGCCGCCGCGGCGATGCTTGCACTGGAGATGCGCAGGCTGACCTTCGTCATGCGCCGGTCCTGCCCGCACCGTTCCATGGTGCGCAGCATGGCCTCGCTCTCGCAGAAGGCGTGCACGGAGATGCGCGGCAGCGGGCGCACGGCCTCGAGGTCCGTCGGACGCACGGCCTCGTCCGCCTGATCCTGCGCGGTTTCGCTCGTGAAGGTGTAGTCGACCGTGCTCATCGTCACATTTCCTTCAGTTCGGTATAGGCGCCGCGATAGCGTTCGAGCGCTTCGCCGCGCTGCGTCGCGTCGGCCGGCGTCATGCGGCGCGGGCCGAGAAGGTCGTTCGGATCGGCCATCTGGGCGGCAAGGTTGTTCTGCGTGGCGCAGCCGAAATTGTAGTAGTTCTTGTTCTCGAAGGTATTGATCGTCAGGTCTTCCGGCCATTGGCCGCAAGCCTGCGTCGAGGCCGCGATGGCGAAATAGCTGAGACGGATCGGCGCCGCCTCATCCGGATCGGCGGCGGAATAGCTTTCGATCATGATCTTGCGGGCCGGTATGCCGTGGCGCCCGAGCAGCTTGCGGATCTGCCGGCCGGCGACCGATGTCGCGGCGTCGTTGCGCGCGCCGCGCGGCAGGATGACACGGAACATGCCGGAGGAGTCGGCGGAGTAGCCGGAGGCGAAGCCGGCGATGACCTCGCTCTGGCCGCGGGTCAGCTGGCTGGCGCCGGTGGCGATCGGTATATCGATGGTGCGTTCCTGCTCGCCGACGACGATGGGATGGCGCGTGCGGTAATCATCCGGCAGCGAGCCCGTCGCGCGGCGGTCGGCGCAGCCGGCAAGGGCGACGGCGAGCGCCGCCATGGCGAAGACGGCGACGGCGCGGCCGTTCCGGGTGCGGCCATTCCTGTTGCGGGTGGTGTGCATTTCGTTTGCCATTGGCTGGGTCCGTCCCTTCGTCACGTCGCACCCGATCACTTGTAGATGAAGCCGACGCTACCTTCGTAGCGCTGGGCCGGCAGGCCGTTCTTCCGGCCGTAGAGCTGGTTCACCTGGCCGAGGAAGACGCTTGCCGCGTCATTCGCCGGATTGAAATTGTCGTCCGGCCGAGCCAGCGCGTTCCGGTTGACCGGCTTGACGAGATAGGGCGTGGCGATGATCACCAGTTCCGTCTCGTTGCGCTCGATGGACTTGCTGCGGAACAGCGCGCCGAGGACCGGCACCTTGGAGGCGCCCGGCGTTCCGGAAACGGTCTGCTGGACATCGTCGCGGATGAGACCGGCCAACGCGATGGAGCCGCCGGACGGTAGCTCGACGACGGTCTCGGCGTCGCGGCGGCGGTATTCCGCAGTGTTCGCCCCCGAGACCACCGGTTCCGACACCTTGGTCTGGATGCGCAGGCCGATGCGGCCGGAGGAAAGCACGGTCGGCGTGAAACCGAGCGAAATGCCGTATTGATAGGTCGTCGTCGTGACGCCGCCGTTGCGGTCGGAGATGTAGAACACCTTCTCGCCGCCGGAATTGAAGGTTGCCGACTGGCCGGATACCGCCGTCAGGGTCGGTTCGGCCAGGGTGCGGATCGCCTTGGCCTGCTCAAGCGCGCTCAGGGCCGCCCGGATGCCGAACTTGCCGATATTTCCCGCAACGGTGCCCGACAGGCCGTCCTCCGCAGCATTGAAAACCAGGGTGTCCAGGCTGGAGCCGGATTTGTTGACGCGGCTGAAGGTGTTGTCGAAACCAAGCTGTTTGAGAACCTCGCGGCGGATTTCGGCGACCGTCACCTTCAGCGTGACCTGATCCTCGCCCTCGATCTGCAGCATGTTGACGACCTGGGAGGTCTGGCGCCCTTCGCCGAAGATCGCCGAATCGCCGTTGTTGCCCTGCGAGACCACCGTACGGGTGGTCGCTTCGCCGCCCTTGAGGAAGATCTGCGCGAGATTGACCGCCTGGGTGGCATCCTGCGGCGTGCGCACGGAGCCGGAGAGCACGATATTGTCGGAGATGATCTCGACCTGGATATCGGAATCGGGGATGAAGCGGCGCAGCTGCGTCTGCAGCCCGCTGACATCACGCTCCACATTGAGGTCGATGCTGACGATCTCCTCGCCATTGGGCCCGAAGACGAAGATGTTGGTCTGGCCGACTTCCTTGCCGAAGAGATAGATGCGGCGCGAGGTGCGCGTGACGGCATCCGCCTTGACCGGATCGGCGACGAGGATGTCGTGCGCGTCGGTCGGCAGGTCCACGACGATGGCCTTGTTGAGGCCGAGGCGCACCGACTTGCGCACGCCCGCGCCACTTTCCTGGATGCGGATGATCGACGACGTTGCCGCCTCGGCGACCTGGCCGGGAAGCGGGAGACCGGCAAAGGCCAGGCAGAAGCTCAGCCCGCCCGCGACAGAAGCCCGAAAAATCCTTGTGATTGCAAACACGGGTCAGCTCCTGCTCATTGCTCTGCGGTTGCGGCGGCGGCAGTGGTGCCGTTGACGATCGAACCGGTCTTGATCACCTGGATCTGCGGCCGGCCCGCGCCGCCGCTGAGGAGATAATCGGCTGCCCCGGTATCGGCTTCCTGGGCGTCGGCGACGCTGCGCAGCGCCAGCGACAGGCGCTCGGCCATCTGCTGGGCGACAGCGATCACCTTGGTCTGGTCGGGGGTCAGTTCGAGCGTCGCGGTGGTGCCGACGACCGCCTTCGAACCGTCCGGATTTTCCTGGATCTGCTGGTCGATGGCGAGGACGCGGACGTTCGACAGGATCGTCTCGGTGAGATAGGCGCCCGAATCGCCCTTGCGCACCATGGTCACGTCGACGCGGTCGTTGGGCAGGATGAAGCCGCCGGCGCCGGTCGCGACCGAGATCTCCGTCGCGACGGCCCGCTTTCCGGCGGGAAGCAGCGACGACATGATGCGGCTCGAGGAATCGGCGATCTTCTCCTGACGGATCGGCTCACCGTTGAAGATCGGCATGCGCGCGATGGCGCCCTTGAGCGTCTCGATCGCATCCGGCCGGCTCTTGTCGGTGATGAAGCCTTCGACGACGGAGCCTTCCGGCCAGGCCGCCCAGGCGACGACATCGGGATTGAGCCGCGCGCCGACCGGCAGGCTTTCCTTGGCGACGAGCACGTTGATCGTGGGCTCGCGCTCCACGACGGTCTGCGTCTCGATCACCGAGGGGCCGCCGCGGGCAACCTGCAAGGCAAGAAATCCTGCCACGCCCGCCGAGACGACGGCGACTGCCAGAATGATGATTCGTGCCGGTTTCATGTGGTTTCCCTGAGCTGCGGAGTCTCCTGTCAGCTCACATTGACCGGCAATGGTGTAATTATGGTTAATAAGCGCCTTACGGCTATGGTTAACGGCAGGTTGACGTCGCCCTCAACCGCCGAGCGCGGCGAGCATCAGCGGGGAAGACGGATAGGCCATGAAGGCCCCGATGCCGATGGCGATGCCATAGGGTATCTTCTTCGCCATGACGAGGGAGTCAGGCATAGGCAGGCCGCTGGCGAGAATGGAGTTGGTGTGCGCCCGCAGCGACAGGATAGCCAAGGTCAGGACACCGCCGAGGAATGACACATAGACTAGAAATTCGATTAGCGAAAATGTCAGGCCGAACCACACCGCGCTCGCCGTCAGAAGCTTCGCATCGCCACCACCCATCACATTGAAGGCGAACAGGGCGAAGCATGCCGAAAAGACGATGGCACCGGCTGCAAGATGCATCGCGATCTCTGTCATACCGAGACCGACGAGGGGAGCCACAATGAAAAACGATGCAAGAAGGATTGCAGACACCCGGTTTGGAATGAGCATCGTGAGGAAATCTGAACAGGCGGCAACTGCCAGGCAAAGCGGGAAAACCACAAAGATGATCGCCTGAGTCATGATGATCTCCATTTTGAAGCAGAATGCATCTGGCAGGTTTCAGGAAAGATAATCCTGAAAACAGAAAGCCGCCTTTGCATGAAAGGCGGCTTTCTCATCAAGCAAGTTTCATTTAGTTGGTGGGGGCGGTCTTGGTCGTACCGTCCGCGCCGATGTTCATTTTCTTCGACAGGCCCGTGAACTGGTTATTCAGCGAGCCGCCAAGCGCGCTGGCGCCGGCGATGAGGGCGACGGAAATCAGGGCGGCGATCAGGCCGTATTCGATGGCGGTTGCGCCAGACTCGTCCTTCATAAGGCGAGCGAAAATCTTGGTCATGGTATTCTCCTAGCTCCACGATGTTGGTTCAGCACGTCCGCCAACTGTTTCCGTTGTTCGGATGACTGCAACCTACAGGCAGGCCATTTCCATCGACTTAAGGAGTTGGGTTACCGAAACCTTAAGAAGAGGTCGCTGGATTTAGGGTTAACAACGCGTAAAACGCCGGTATTTGCACGCTCTTTCGCCGCTTCGGCCGTTTTCGCCGCAAGAACGCGCCCTGAGCGCCAGGGTTGAATCGAGAATGCCAGACTTCCGCTTAAACCTTCATTCACCATTCTTGGCGATGCTGTGGGCGTTTCTTTATCGGGATGACTGTTTATGGGACGCGACCGGACCTTCGCTGCGGGTGCAGCAACGCTTGCGACGACCGCCTTCGTGTTGCTGTCGGCGGCCGCCGATGCGGCGGCGCAGGAGCAATTCCTGCGCGTCTATATGGATCACGCCCGTGTCCTGCGGCTCGATCGTCCGGTCAGCAAGGTCATCGTCGGAAATGCGGCGGTGGCGGACGCGACCGTCGCCGACGCCCAGACCATCGTGCTCACCGGCCGCAACTTCGGGACCACCAATCTCGTGCTGCTCGATGCGGACGGCAACGCCATCGTCGACGAGCGCGTCCTCGTATCGATCGACGAGGGCAATACGGTGCGCGTCTTCCGCCAGACGGACCGCTCCGTCCTCTCCTGCACGCCCAATTGCGAGCAGCATGCCAGCAAGACGGCCGGCAGCAACTGAGCCGCAGTCCCGCTTCGGGCGTCCTGATGCGGGAAACCGGTCGAATCTTCACGGCCGCACACACGAAATATAAAGGGTCTGCCGCCTAGTCTGGCCTTCTAGATCCTTGGGAACCGCTCGCGATGTCGCTCGATCATGACACAGCCCCCCGGCGGCGGCCGGTTAAGGGCCTGTTCCGACGCCTCCTCCGGCGCCGCGACGGCGCGACGGCGATCGAGTTCGCGATCCTCGCCATTCCCTTCTTCGTCATCGTCTTCGCCTCGATCGAGACCTTCGTGGCCTTCATGGGCGACCAGCTGCTTGCCAACGCCACCGACACGATGGCGCGCAAGATCCGCACCGGCGAGATCCGCGCCGCCTCGGCCGCCACGAACGCCACGACGGAGGCGCAGTTCCGCACGGCGTTCTGCGAAGAGATCAAGATTTTGATGCCCTGCTCGGCGACGGAGGTGGCAAAGCCGGACAAGCTGTTCCTCGACGTGCGCCATTTCGACAAATATTCCGATATTCCGTCCACCGTGCCGCTCGTCGACGGCGATCTCAGCACCAAGGACTTCAAGTTCGATCCCGGCGGCAAGAAGACGATCAACATCGTCCGCGCCTATTATCGCTGGGACGTCATAACCGATCTCGTCCGCCCGATCCTGTCCAACATCCGCGCCGCCGACGGCTCGCGGCAGAACTACCTGATGGTGGCGACCGTCATCATGCAGAGCGAGGACTATCCGTGATGGGCAAGACCATGGCGACGTCCGGATCGGGATCGGGCCTCCTTCGGCACCTGCGCCGCTTTGTGGACGACCGCCGCGGCGTCGGCGCCATCGAATTCGCCATCGTCGCGCCGCTGCTCCTCATGACCTATATCGGCGCCTTCGAGATCACCGTCGCGGTGACGATGTCGCGCAAGATCAGCCGCGCCTCGAGCACCGTTTCCGACCTCCTGACCCGGACAGAGACGACGAACAAGACCACGCTGGATTCGATGAAGGACGTCACGAAGAACATCGTCGCGCCCTTCTCGCAGGACGGTTACTCGCTGAAGATCACCGGCATCGCTATCGACAGCAGCGGCAAGGCGACCGTCGCCTGGTCGCGCGACCAGGCATCCGCGGTTCCCTATGCCAAGGGAACGCCGGTGACCCTTCCCACCGAGATGGACGCGAAGGGCACCTTCATCGTGCGCACGGAATTCTCGGTGCCGCATACGCTCTTCCTGATGGCGCCGGGGCTCGCTTCGAACATCAACAAGATCAATCTCTCCAAGACGAGCTATTTCCGCCAGCGCACCGGCACGGCAATCGCCTGCGGCGATTGCTGACGCGCCTCCCCGCGACGGATTTTCCTTGAACGCCGCTCGGCGGGCATGCCATGTCAGACAGTCCAGCCGCCGTGCAAGCGGGCGGCGCGAACGATCGACGGGTGACATATGGCGCGGGCTTTTCTCTTCGTTCTCGATTCCTTCGGCATCGGCGGCGGACCGGATGCGGCGGCCTTCGGCGATCTCGGCGCCAACACGCTCGGCCATATCGCCGAGTTCTGCGCGGCGGGGGCCGCCGACCGGCCGGGGCTGAGACAGGGGCCGCTCCACCTTCCCAACATGTCGGCACTCGGGCTGCTGCATGCGGCGCGCGCGGCGACCGGCTTCTTTCCGTCGGGCATGGACGTGCCGCCGCGCGTCTTCGGCTATCACGGCGCGGCCAGCGAGGTTTCCAACGGCAAGGACACGCCGTCCGGCCACTGGGAGATCGCCGGCACGCCGGTCACCTTCGACTGGGGCTACTTCCCGGCGGAGGGCGACGCCTTCGAGCCCGAGCTCGTCGAAGCGATATGCGCCGCCGGCAAGGTATCCGGCATCCTCGGCAATTGCCACGCCTCGGGCACGGACATCATCGCCAGGCATGGCCTGGAGCACCGGCGCACCGGCAAGCCCATCTGCTACACCTCCTCCGATTCGGTCTTCCAGATCGCCGCGCATGAGGGCTCGTTCGGCCTCGACCGGCTGCTGGCCTTCTGCGAGACGGTGCGCGGGATCCTCGACGCACGGCCGGGCGGACGCATCGGCCGGGTCATCGCCCGGCCCTTCATCGGCGAGACGCCGGAGACCTTCGAGCGTACCGGCAACCGCCGCGACTATTCCGTGCTGCCGCCGGAGCCGACCCTGCTCGACCGGCTGACGGAAGCCGGCCGCACGGTGCACGCCGTCGGCAAGATCGGCGACATCTTCGCCCACCAGGGCATCGGCACGCTGGCCAAGGCGAACGGCAACATGGCGCTGTTCGACGCGACGCTCCGCGTGATGGACGAGGCGAAGGACGGCGACCTCGTCTTCACCAATTTCGTCGATTTCGACATGCTCTATGGCCACAGGCGGGACGTGGCCGGCTATGCGGCGGCGCTGGAGGCCTTCGACCGGCGCCTGCCGGAAGTGGACCGCAAGCTGAAGCCCGGCGATATCGTCATCCTCACCGCCGACCATGGCTGCGACCCGACCTGGCGCGGCACCGACCATACGCGCGAGCGCGTCCCGATCATGAGCTTCGGCCCGGGCATCCGCTCACGCCTCCTCGAAACCCGCACGACCTTCGCCGATATCGGCGAAAGCATCGCCCGGCATCTCGGTATCGCGCCCGGCCCGCATGGAAGGAGCTTCCTGTGACCAAAGCCATGCCCAAGGCGGAGCTGCACTGCCATATCGAGGGCGCGACGCCCCCTGCCCTCGCGCTCTCGCAGGCGCGGCGCTATGGCATCGACACGTCCGGCTTCATCCGTGACGGCGAATATGCCTGGCAGGATTTCACGAGCTTCGTCGCCAGCTACGACGCGACCGCCAATCTCTTCCGCACGGAGGAGGATTACGCGCTGCTCGCCGAAACCTATCTCACGGAGATCGCCGGAGCCGGGGCCATCTACAGCGAGCTTATCGTCTCGCCGGACCAGGGCGACGCCGTCGGCATCGGGGCGGACGCCTATATAGCCGGCCTTGCCGAGGGCGCGGAGCGGGCGAAGACAAAGACGGGCATCGAGACGCGGCTCCTTATCGTCGGCATCCGCCATTTCGGGCCGGAGCGGGTGGTCAGGGCCGCCGAATATGCCGCGCGCCGGCCGCATCCGCTGGTCACCGGCTTCAATCTCGCCGGCGAGGAGCGCATGCACCGGGTCGCCGACTTCACCCGCGCCTTCGACATCGCCCGAGACGCCGGCCTCGGCATAACCATCCATGCGGGCGAGCTTTCCGGCGCCTTCAGCGTGCGCGACGCGCTCGACCATGTCCGCCCCTCGCGCATCAGCCATGGCGTGCGCGCCATCGAGGATGCGGCGCTGGTGAAGCGGCTGGCCGACGAGGGCGTGGTGCTGGAGGTCTGCCCCGGCTCGAATGTCGCGCTCGGCGTCTTTGCCGATTTCCGGAGCCATCCCTTGCGGGCGCTGCACGAGGCGGGCGTGCGCGTCACGCTCAATTCCGACGACCCGCCCTTCTTCCACACCTCGCTTGCCCGCGAATACGAGGTCGCCTCGACGATCATGGGTTTCAGCGACGCGGATATCCTCGGCATGACGCGGACCGCCATCGAGGCGGCCTTCGTCGACGAGACGACCCGGCAGAGGCTTCTTTCCGCGCTTTGAGGCGCAAGCGGGCTGGGGATGTTGCCTCCAGCCGGCTCTCTTCTCTTGCAGGTTCCGGCCGTTCCGTGGAAAAAGAAGGCATCACTTACTTTCGGAAGGTTGGCCATGGACGGCGTCACAGTCATCGATCACCCGCTCGTGCAGCACAAGCTGACCATCATGCGCAAGAAGGAAACCTCGACCGGCAGCTTCCGCCGCCTGCTGCGCGAAATCTCCACGCTGCTCTGCTACGAGGTCACACGCGATCTGGAACTCACCACGGCACGCATCGAAACGCCGCTGGAGGAGATCGACGCTCCCGTGCTGGAAGGCAAGAAGCTGGTCTTCGCCTCGATCCTGCGCGCCGGCAACGGCCTGCTGGAAGGCATGCTGGAGCTGGTGCCCTCGGCCCGCGTCTCGCATATCGGCGTCTACCGCGATCACGAGACTCTGGAGGCGGTCGAATATTTCTTCAAGGCGCCCGACAGCATCGACGAGCGCCTCGTCATCGTCGTCGACCCGATGCTGGCGACCGGCAACTCTGCCATCGCCGCCATCGACACGCTGAAGAGCCGCGGCGCGACGAATATCCGCTTCCTCTGCCTGCTGGCCGCGCCGGAAGGCATCAGGAGCTTCCGCGCGCATCATCCGGACGTGCCGGTCTATACCGCCTCCATCGACCGCCAGCTCAACGAGAAGGGCTATATCGTGCCCGGCCTCGGCGATGCCGGCGACCGGATGTACGGCACGAAATAGGCGCATCCACCGGCCGGCCTGAAGGCCGCGTCATCTCGATTGCGAAACAGGCGGGGGAAACCCCGCCTTTTCTTTTGCCCTTGCCCACCGGGCGGGCTTGACGAGCGTTTCGTCAAAATGCCCACTTTAAACGATTGATAGCGTAGGCAGAGAATTGTATTTCTTTTGTCGACAAGAGGATTTTCAATGACCGATACCGATTCCAGCTCCCTGCCCGAACGAAAGCGCGGCTCCGGCGTCAAACTGGTCTATGACCTTTTGCGCGACGAGATCCTCGATCTGAAGCTCGCCCCGGGCAGCCCGATCGACGAGGTACAGCTTGCCGAGCGGTTCAAGATGTCGCGCACGCCGATCCGCGAGGCGCTGGTGCGGCTGGCCGGCGAGGGGCTGATCGAGACCTTGCCGAACCGCTCGACCATGGTCGCGAATATCGACTTCCTCAACCTCCACACCTTCTTCGACGCGCTGGTGCTGATGTACCGGGTGACGACGCGGCTTGCGGCGCAGTATCACCGCCCGGAAGACCTCGCCATCATCCGCGGCTTTCACGAGGACTACGCCCGCTCGCTCGCCGAGCGCGACACGCTGGGCATGATCGCCAACAACGCCGCCTTCCATGCGGCCATCGCCGAGGCCGGCCGCAACCCCTATTTCACCAGCCTGTTCCGCCGGCTGCTGGACGAGGGCCGGAGGATCCTGCGGCTTTATTACCAGTCCTACGATGAACAGTTCCCGCAGCTTTTCGTGGATGAGCATGCCGCCATCCTCGCCGCCATCGAGGCGCGCGACGTGGAGAAGGCCGACCAGCTCGGCAAGGCCCATGCCGAGCAGATCGTCGCGCAGGTACAGAAGCTCTTCAACCGCAACGACAGGCTCGACATCGCCTTGTGACCGCCGTGTATTTTTCTTGTCGACAAATAAAATACAAGCTGCTATAACCATCCTCGAGAGAGGGGGAGGCTTCGTGCAAGGTGCCGGCCGACCGCCCGACCGAACCGCCCAAAGGAGATCGACATGAAGGCCAAGATTTTTTCCGGTGTCATTCCCGCCCTGATGACCCCCTGCAAGGACGACCGCACGCCGGACTTCGACCAGCTCGTCCGCAAGGGCAAGGAGCTTATCGAGAAGGGCATGTCCGCCGTCGTCTATTGCGGCTCCATGGGTGACTGGCCGCTGCTCACGGACGAGCAGCGCATGGAAGGCGTCGAGCGCCTCGTGAAGGCCGGCATCCCGGTCATCGTCGGCACCGGCGCCGTCAACACCGCCTCGGCCGTCGCTCATGCCGCCCACGCCCAGAAGGTCGGCGCGCAGGGCCTCATGGTCATCCCGCGCGTTCTTTCCCGCGGCTCCGTCGTCGCTGCCCAGAAGAACCACTTCAAGGCGATCCTGTCGGCCGCCCCGGACCTGCCGGCCGTCATCTACAACAGCCCCTATTACGGCTTCGCCACCCGCGCCGACCTGTTCTTCGCCCTGCGCGAGGACCACAAGAACCTCGTCGGCTTCAAGGAATTCGGCGGCGCCGCCGACATGCGCTATGCGGCCGAGAACATCACCAGCCGCGACGATGACGTCTCGCTGATGATCGGCGTCGACACCTGCGTCTTCACCGGCTTCGTCGACTGCGGCGCCGTCGGCGCGATCACCGGCATCGGCTGCGTGCTGCCGAAGGAAGTGCTGCACATGTGCGCCCTCGCACAGGCCGCCGCCAAGGGCGATGCGGATGCCCGCGCCCGCGCGCTGGAACTGGAATCGGCGCTTGCCGTTCTTTCGTCCTTCGACGAAGGCCCGGACCTCGTCCTCTACTTCAAGCACATGATGGTTCTGAAGGGCGACAAGGAATACACGCTGCACTTCAACGAGACCGACGCCCTCTCCGAGAGCCAGCGCGGCTATGTCGAATCCCAGCTCAAGCTGTTCGACACCTGGTATGGCGAATGGAGCAAGCTGCCGGGCGCCGTGCAGAAGTACAAGGCCTGAGCTTCAAGCCTTCCCAAATGAGAGAAAGGCCCTCCGCAAGGAGGGCCTTTTTGATTCCTGACGCAGGTGCAGGAACCTCTCCTCCGTCATGCTCGGGCACAAGGCCGAGGATGACGACAGCGGTGGGGCACGGCATGCCGGAAAACTGAAAAGCCCTCCGCGAGGAGGGCCTCTTCTTTTGGTGGCAGGCGAAGGGAGGGCGCGATCAGGCGATCGCGCCCAGCCCCTTTTCCAGCAGGTGGTCGAGCTGTCCCACCTCGGCGGCCGTCAGCGTGACGCCTTCCGTTTCGGACTTCGTACGGGCGACGAAGCGGCGCTGGGAGGGCAGGCGTGCGCCCTGGCCGACGATGGCCTCGAAGAGGGTTTCGGCGCGGGCGAAGGGATCGCCGGGGCGGCCCTTGGCGAAGGCTTCCGGGGACATGGCGATGATGAGCTCGCCGTGGAAGGGGGCGAGCGTCGTCGTGCCGAGATAATCCAGCACTTCCGGGCTCGTGAGGTCGCCGATCATGATGCCGGCCAGAAGCTCGATCATCGTGCCGATGGCCGAACCCTTGTGGCCGCCGAAGGGCAGCATGGCGCCGGCAAGCGCGGCTTCCGGGTCCGTCGTCGGGTTGCCGTCGGCATCGATCGCCCAGCCCTCGGGAAGCTGCTTGCCGGCGCGGCGGTGCAACTCGATCTCGCCGCGGGCGGCGACGGAAGTGGCGAAGTCGAAGACATAGGGCGCTCCGTTCGGGCGCGGCCAGCCGAAGGCGAAGGGATTGGTGCCGAGCAGCGGCTTGTTGCCGCCCGTCGGCGCGACCGTCGCATAGCTCGGGCACATGACGAGGCCGGCAAGGCCTTCATTGGTCACGGCCTCGACTTCCGGCCAGAGGGCGGAGAAATGGGTGCAGTCGTTGATGACGAGCGCGGCGATGCCGAGTTTTCGCGCGCGTTCGGCAAGGGCGGGGACGCCGAGTTCGAAGGCGGGATTGGCAAAGCCGCCCTTGGCGTTGACCTTGACGATGGCCGAGCCCTCGTTGCTGTCGAGTTCCGGCACGGCGTCCGGCTTGACTTTGCCGGCCTTGACGGTGCGCAGCGCGCCCTCGATGCGGTAGATGCCGTGCGACTTGCAGGCGTCCCGCTCGCCGGCGACGATGACGCGGGCAAGCGCGCCGGCCTGCACGCCGTTCAGGCCAGCCTTCAGGAAGATGGCTTCGACCCGTTCCTGAAGCGCGGCAATCGACAGAGTGGTGGTTTGCGTCATCTTTCTCTCTTCAACGGCTGGTGCCAACCTTTGCAGGTTGGCGATTGAACATTTGCATACATAGAGTATACAAGATTTCGACAAGTGCAATTCGCCCCGCCGCTTCCTATATCGGGCGAGCATCATTCCGCAAGAAAGGTACGTCAAATGGCTTTCACCCCCAACGGTAAACACCTCGTCGCAGGCGAATGGCTGGACGGCAACGGCACCTTCACCTCCTCGCCGGCCCATGGTCCCGCCCACACCTTCGCCGTCGGCACGGTCGAGCTGGTGAACAAGGCGGCGGAAGCCGCGGAGGAAGCCTTCCTCAGCTACGGCTATTCCTCGCGCGCCGAACGGGCCGCGTTCCTGCGCGCCATCGCCGACGAGATCGAGGCCCGTGCGGACGCCATCACCGAGATCGGCACGCAGGAAAGCGGCTTGCCGGTCGCGCGCCTCCAGGGCGAGCGCGGCCGCACCACCGGCCAGCTCCGCCTCTTCGCCGACCATATCGAGAAGGGCGACTATCTCGACCGCCGCTTCGACGCCGCCCTGCCGGACCGTCAGCCGGCCCCGCGCCAGGAGATCCGCCTCGTCCAGCGGCCGATCGGCCCGGTCGCCGTCTTCGGCGCCTCCAACTTCCCGCTCGCCTTCTCCACGGCCGGCGGCGACACCGCCGCCGCGCTCGCTGCCGGTTGCCCGGTCGTCGTCAAGGGCCATTCGGCCCATCCGGGCACCGGCGAGATCGTCGCCGAGGCCGTGCTCGCCGCCATCAAGAAGACCGGCGTGCATCCGGGCGTCTTCTCGCTCATCCAGGGCGGTAACCGCCAGGTGGGCGAAGCCGTCGTGCAGCATCCGCTGATCAAGGCCGTCGGCTTCACCGGGTCGCTGGCCGGCGGCCGCGCCCTCTTCAACCTCTGCGCCGCCCGTCCCGAGCCGATCCCGTTCTTCGGCGAGCTCGGCTCGGTCAACCCGATGTTCTTGCTGCCGGAAGCCATGAAGGCCCGCGCCGAAGGCCTCGGCCAGGGCTGGGCAGGCTCGCTCACCATGGGCGCCGGCCAGTTCTGCACCAATCCGGGCATCGCCATCGTGGCCGACGGCCCGGATGCGGACCGCTTCACGGCCGCCGCCGTGGAAGCCCTCGGCAAGGTCGGCGCGCAGACCATGCTGACCGACGGCATCGCCAAGGCCTATCACGACGGCAAGGCGCGCTTTGAAAGCCGCAACACCGTCAAGCCGCTCTTCACCTCCGACTCCGCCGGCCGCGACGCGCTGCCGAACCTCTTCGAGATCTCCGGCGAGCAGTTCCTTGCCGACCATGCGCTCTCCGAAGAAGTCTTCGGCCCGCTCGGCCTCGTCGTGCGCGTTTCCTCGGTCGACGAGATGCAGCAGCTTGCCCGCAATTTCGAGGGCCAGCTCACGGCGACCATCCACATGGATGCCGGCGACCTCGACGATGCGAAGCGCCTGCGTCCGATCCTCGAGCGCAAGGCCGGCCGCGTTCTGATCAACGGCTTCCCGACGGGCGTGGAAGTGGTCGATTCCATGGTGCATGGCGGCCCCTATCCGGCCTCGACGAATTTCGGCGCGACGAGCGTCGGCACCATGTCGATCCGCCGTTTCCTGCGCCCGGTTTCCTACCAGAACATGCCGGAAGGCCTGCTGCCTGAGGATTTCCTCAACTGATTCAAGCCGCTGGCTTGCACCGGGCCGGGTTTTCCGCGAGGGAGACCCGGCCCATTTATTTTCTCCGATAGGGATATACTTTTTGTATATTTTTTGTATTTTATGAGACGGGTTTACGCTCTTGGCGCAGGACGGACCTCCGCCCGCGTGAACTGCCAGATCAATCCAGGGAGAGAGTAATGAAGAAGACCTCGGTCCTCGCCTTCGGCCTCGTTGCCGCCACCGCTCTGACCAGCCCGGCCAAGGCCGACAAGCTGGACGACATCATCTCGTCCGGCACGCTGCGTTGCGCCGTCGTCCTCGACTTCCCGCCGATGGGCGCCCGTGACGAGAACAACAACCCGATCGGCTTCGACGTCGATTACTGCAACGACCTTGCCAAGGCGCTCGGCGTTACGGCCGAGATCGTCGAAACGCCCTTCCCGGAACGTATCCCGGCTCTCATGTCCGGCCGCGTCGACGTCGGCGTCGCCTCGACCTCCGACACGCTGGAACGCGCCAAGACCGTCGGCATGACGATCCCCTACTTCGCCTTCCAGATGGCCGTCACGGCCAACGACAAGTCGGGCGTCAAGTCCTTCGAGGACATGAAGGGCAAGACGGTCGGCGCCACCGCCGGCACGTTCGAAGCCATCGCGCTCGAAAAGTCGGTGAAGGAATGGGGCGTCGGCGAGTTCCGCCCGTACCAGACCCAGGCTGACGTCTTCCTCGCCCTCAGCCAGGGCCAGATCGACGCGACGGTCTCCACGTCGACGGTCGCCCAGTCGAACGTCAAGAGCGGCAAGTTCGCCGGCATCTCCGTCGTCGGCAACGCACCCTACGACATCGATTATGTCGCGCTCTTCACCAACCGCGAAGAATACGGCCTGATCAACTACCTGAACCTCTTCATCAATCAGCAGGTTCGCACCGGCCGCTACAACGAACTCTACGAAAAGTGGGTTGGTGGCGAAGTCCCGGCCCTGTCCGTGAACGGCGTTTATCGCTAATCTGCCGCTTCCCCGGCGGCGCGGAACACACCGTTCCGCGCCGCCGATCGTTTCAAAGGGTGAGACGGCAATGTTCAGTTACTCCTTTCACTGGAACCAGGCGTTCAAGGCCCTGCCGCAGATGCTGGACGGCGCGCTGGTCACGCTGCAGGTCGCAATCCTGTCCATGGTCATCGGCCTTGCGGTGGCGCTCGCACTGACGCTCTTCCGCCTGTCGGGCAACCGCATCCTCAGCGGCTTCGCCACGGGCTGGGTCGAGATCGCGCGCAACACGCCGGCGCTCTTCCAGATCTACATGGCCCATTTCGGGCTCGGCAATTTCGGCATCCACCTCAGCCCCTATACGGCGCTCCTGGTCGGCATCGCCTTCAACAATGCCGGCTATCTCGCGGAGAACTTCCGCGGCGCGCTGAAGGCGATCCCGGAGACGCAGACGCGGGCCGGCCGATCGCTCGGCATGACCTCGCTGCAGGCCTTCCGCTACATCGTGCTGCCGCAGATGCTGCGCGTCGCCTTCCTGCCGGCCACCAACCAGATGGTCTGGGCGATCCTGATGACCTCGCTCGGCGTCACCGTCGGCATGAACACGGACCTCGCCGGCATCACGCAGGAACTGAACGCCCGTTCGTTCCGCACCTTCGAGTTCTTCGCGCTCGCGGCGGTGATCTACTACGTCATCGCCAAGATCGTGACGCTGGCGGCACGCCTCGCCGCCGCGCGCATGTTCCGCTACTGAGAGGGGTAAACCATGTTCGATACCGCTCTCTCCTGGGCCGATCTCGGCTTCCTCGCGCAAGGCGCCCTGATGACGCTTGCCGTTACCGCGGTCTCCGTCATCGCCGGAACCGTGCTCGGCGTCATCTTCGGCGTCATCCGCAACCAGGCCGGCCCCTACTGGTCGATGCCGCTCACCTTCCTGCTCGACATTTTCCGTTCCGTGCCGCTGCTCATCCAGCTCGTGCTCGGCAACGCGCTGCAGTCGATCATGAAGCTCGGCTGGGCGCCCTTCACCACCTCCTGCGTGGTGCTGTCGCTCTATACGGCAGCCTATTGCACCGAGATCGTGCGCGGCGGCATTTCCTCCGTTCCGCCAACCACGCGCCGCGCGGCCCGCTCGCTCGGCATGACCTGGTGGCAGGACATGCGCTACATCGTGGCCCCGCTCGCCACGCGCGTCTCGCTGCCCGCCTGGATCGGCCTGACGCTCGGCGTCATGAAGGATTCCGCCCTCGTGCTCTGGCTCGGCCTGATCGAGCTCCTGCGCGCTTCGCAGATCCTCGTCACGCGCCTGCAGGAACCGCTGTTCATCCTGCTGATCTGCGGCGCCATCTACTTCATCATCAGCTTCCCCATCGCCCGGCTGGGCGGGTATCTCGAAAGACGGTGGTCCAATGATTGAGATCGAAAACGTCCGCAAATCCTTCGGCCAGCTCGAAGTCCTGAAGGGGATCAACCTCACCGTCCAGAAGGGCGAGGTCCTGACCATCATCGGCGGTTCGGGCTCGGGCAAGTCGACGCTGCTCACCTGCATCAACGGTCTGGAGACCATCGACGCCGGCCGCATCGTCGTCGACGGCACGGATGTGCATGCCAAGGGCACCGACCTCAACAAGCTGCGCCGCAAGCTCGGCATCGTGTTCCAGCAGTTCAACGCCTTCCCGCACCTGACGGTGCTGGAGAACGTCATGCTGGCGCCGGTCAAGGTGCTTGGCCAGTCCAAGGCCGAAGCCGAGGCGATGGCCGTCAAGCAGCTCACCCATGTCGGCCTCGGCGACAAGCTCAAGGTCTACCCGAGCCGCATGTCCGGCGGCCAGCAGCAGCGCATGGCGATCGCCCGCGCGCTCGCCATGTCGCCGGCCTACATGCTGTTCGACGAAGTGACCTCGGCGCTCGACCCGCAGCTCGTCGGCGAAGTGCTCGACACGCTGCGCATGCTCGCCTCCGAGGGCATGACGATGATCTGCGTCACGCACGAAATGAAGTTCGCCCGCGAAGTCTCCGACCGCGTCGCCTTCTTCCACAAGGGCGTGATGGCCGAGATCGCTCCGCCGGAAGAACTCTTCGGCGCACCGAAGGACCCGGAACTGCAGGCGTTCCTCGCCGCTACCCACTGAGGCAAAAATGCAGACTGAAATCGAGCCCGGCGTCGTCGTCATCGGCGCCGGCGTGGTCGGCCTTTCCGCGGCCATCGCCTTGCAGGCCCGGGGCCTTGCCGTCACCGTCCTCGAACGCGAGGGCCCGGCGGCCGGCGCGTCCGCCGGAAACGCCGGCGCCTTCGCCTTCACCGACATCCTGCCGCTCGCGTCTCCGGGCATCCTGAAGAAGGCGCCGAAATGGTTGCTCGATCCGCTCGGGCCGCTCTCCGTGCCGCCGTCCTATGCGCTGCAGATCGCGCCGTGGATGTTCCGCTTCTGGCGTGCCTGCTCGGCAAGCCGCGTCGCCCATTCCATGACCGCGCAGACCGCGCTGATGGACCTTTCCAAGGCCGAGCTGGAGCCGTTCCTGGCCGAGACCGGCACGCTCTCCATGCTGCGCAAGGAAGGCAACCTGCAGGTCTATGAAAGCCAGGCCGAGCTCGACGCCTCGCTGCCCGGCTGGAAGGCGCGCGCCGAACACGGCATCGAATTCCGCCATATGGGCGCCGCCGAGATGGCGACGATCCAGCCCGGCCTTGCGCCGCGCTTCACCCATGGCACCTTCACGCCCGGCTGGTACTCCATCGCCGATCCCAAGCTCTACACGCTGGCGCTGGCCGATCATTTCCGCGCCAGGGGCGGCAGGATCGACCGCGCCGAGGTTTCCAGCCTGCACCCCATCGAGGGCGGCGTGGAAATTCGCACGACGGACGGCCGGACGGTGCGGGCACGCAAGGTCGTGCTCGCGGCCGGCGCCTTCTCGCATCAGGTCGCCCGTTCGCTGGGCGAGAACATCCCGCTCGAAACCGAGCGCGGCTACAACACGACGCTGCCGGCCGACGCCTTCGACCTGCGCACGCAGGTCACCTTCGGCGGCCATGGCTTCGTCGTTACCCGGCTTTCGACCGGCATCCGCGTTGGCGGCGCGGTGGAGCTTGGCGGACTGAAGCTACCGCCGAACTTCCGCCGGTCGGAAGCCATGCTGGAAAGGGCCCGCGCCTTCCTGCCGGGCCTGAAGCCCGAGGGCGGCGTGCAGTGGATGGGCTTCCGCCCCTCGCTGCCCGACAGCCTGCCGGCCATCGGCCGCGCCCGCGCGACGCCCGATGTCGTCTACGCCTTCGGCCACGGCCATCTCGGCCTCACCCAGTCGGCGGGCACCGCCCGCCTCGTCGCCGACCTCCTCACCGATGGCAAGACGGCGATCGACATCGCCTCCTTCTCGCCGCAACGTTTCTAGCCGAAGGACCCGTTCCATGGCCGACCTCTCCGCCCGCAGCATCCTTGCCGGAACAGCCTCCGGTCCGATCATCGCCGCCGGGGAGGCGCTGAGTTTCTGGGGCGGCGTGGATCCGGCGACGGGCCGGGTCATCGACGTGCACCATCCGCTGCATGGCGCCACCATCACCGGCGGCATCCTGATGATGCCGTCGAGCCGTGGTTCCTGCACGGGTTCCGGCGTGCTGCTCGACCTCGCGCTGACCGGCCGCGCGCCGGCGGCGCTGATCTTCAGCGAGGCCGAGGACGTGCTGACGCTCGGCGCGCTGATCGCCGCGGAAATGTTCGGCAAGGAACTGCCGGTGCTGCGCCTGTCGCATGACGCCTTCGATGCGCTCTGTCGCGCGAAGACGGCGAAGATCGGCGTGACGAGCATCGAGGCCGATGGCCTCACCATCCCCGTCGCCCCGCCGGCCACCGCCGCGCTCGACCTCACCGAAGACGACCGCGCCATGCTTGATGGCCGTGACGGCATCGCCGTGCAGCTTGCCCTGCGCATCACCGCCGCCATGGCCGCGCAGCAGGGCGCGACGAAGCTGGTCGACGTGGTGCAGGGCCATATCGACGGCTGCATCTATGCCAGCCCCGCCAATCTCACCTTCGCGGAGAAGATGGCCGACATGGGCGCGAAGGTGCGCGTGCCGACCACGATGAACGCCATTTCCGTCGACCGGGCGAACTGGGAAAAGCAGGGCGTGCCGCATGATTTCGGCGACCCGGCCGCCCGCCTTGCCGACGCCTATGTGCGCATGGGCTGCCGCCCGACCTTCACCTGTTCCCCCTACCTTCTCGACAGCGCGCCAAAAACCGGCGAGACCATCGCCTGGGCGGAATCCAATGCCGTGATCTTCGCCAATACCGTGCTCGGCGCACGCACGGCCAAGCACCCGGATTTCCTCGATCTCTGCATCGCGCTCACCGGCCGTGCGCCGCTGTCGGGCGTCTATCTGGAAGAGCATCGCAAGGCCAAGCGCGTGATCGACGTGACGCTGCCGGAGAATGTCGACGACGCCTTCTGGCCGCTCATCGGCTATCTCGCCGGCCGCGCCGCGCCCGACCGCATTCCGCTGCTCACCGGCCTTGCCGCCGCAAAGCCGACGCGTGACGACCTGAAGGCGCTCTGCGCCGCCTTCGGCACCACCTCCGCCGCGCCGATGCTGCATATCGAGGGCGTGACGCCCGAGGCGGACGGCGCTGCCGCCGCTGACGCTGACCGGGTCTCCATCACCCGCGCCGACATGGTCGAGGTCTGGCGGATGTTCAACGACGGACCGGCCGAGGTGGAGCTCGTCGCCATCGGCAGCCCGCATGCCTCGGCCTCCGAATGCCGCGCGCTGGCCGATGCGCTTGGCGAGCGCAAGCGGCACGAGAGCGTTGCGGTGATCGTCACGGCGGGCCGCGATGTCATGGCGGAAGCGGGCGACGTGCTGGCGCGGCTGAGGGCAAGCGGCGTGCAGGTCCTGCCGGATCTGTGCTGGTGCTCGATCTCCGAGCCGGTCTTCCCGACGAAGACGCGCACGCTCATCACCAATTCCGGCAAGTATGCCCATTACGGCCCGGGCCTTTCCGGCCGCACCGTGCGCTTCGGCAACCTTGCCGATTGCATCGAGGCGGCGCTGACCGGCCGCGTGCCGCCGCGCCTGCCTGCCTGGCTTTCCTGATCAGTCCCGACCGAAGACGTCGCGCGTATAGACCTTGTCCGCGACATCATCGAGCTCTTCGGCGTGCCGGTTGGCGATGATGACGTCGGCGCGGCGCTTGAAGTCCCCGAGATCGCGCACGATCTCGGAGCGGAAGAACGTATCCTCCGCGAAATCCGGCTCGTAGATGATGACGGGGATGCCCTTCGCCTTGATGCGCTTCATGATGCCCTGGATGGAGGATTCACGGAAATTGTCCGAATCCTTCTTCATGGTGAGGCGATAGACCCCGACGACCTCGGGATCGCGCCCGACGATGTCGGCGGCGAGGAAGTCCTTGCGCGTCGTGTTGGCGTCGACGATGGCGCGGATCAGGTTCTGCGGCACGTCGCTGAAATTGGAGAGAAGTTGGCGGGTATCCTTCGGCAGGCAATAGCCGCCATAGCCGAAGGAAGGGTTGTTGTAGTGCTGGCCGATGCGCGGATCGAGCCCGACGCCCTCGATGACCTGCCGCGTGTCGATGCCATGGGTCATGGCATAGCTGTCGAGCTCGTTGAAATAGGCGACGCGCATGGCGAGATAGGTATTGGCGAAGAGCTTGATCGCCTCCGCCTCGCCCGAGCCGGTGAAGAGCACCGGCACGTCTTCCTTCACCGCGCCCTGCTGGAGCAGCCCGGCGAACTGGCGCGCCTCCGGCGTGTCCGCCCCCATGACGATGCGCGATGGATGCAGGTTGTCGTAGAGCGCCTTGCCCTCGCGCAGGAATTCCGGCGAGAAGACGATCCGCTCGTCCTTGCGCGCCTCGCGCAGCCAGGCGGTATAGCCGACGGGAATGGTGGACTTGATGACGATGGTGGCGTTCGGATTGACCTGCCGCACGTCCTCGATCACCGCCTCCACGCTGCTCGTGTCGAAGTAGTTATATTCGGGATCGTAATTGGTGGGCGTCGCCACGATGACGAAGTCGGCCTCGGCAAAGGCCTCCGCCTTGTCCGTCGTCGCCCTGAGATGCAGGGGCTTCGAACGCAGGTAATCCTCGATCTCCGCATCGGCGATGGGCGACACGCCGGCATTCAGCGCCTCGACGCGCTGCTCGGTGATGTCATAGGCGGTGACGCCGTTGTGCTGGGCGAGCAGCACCGCATTGGAAAGGCCAACATAACCGATGCCGGCAACCGCGATATTGACCATGGCGACCCCGTCGACGCGTTGATCATGTCCGCAGGAGGCCTCGAATCGAGGTTTGCGGACCCGTGTCGCGGGATATAGCGGGCGATGATTACAGCCAGATGGCGGGATGGGATGGCGGCGCCGAAGGATCGGCGCCACCGGAAACCGGATCAGTCCAGCTCTGCCAGCATGTCGTCATAGAGCTTGCATGCGCCTTCCAGATCCGTGACGGCCTGGCCCTGCGCGGCGGACATCTTCTGTGCAACCTCGGTCGCCTTCTGGGGATCCTTCGCAGCAAGGTCCTGCATCTTCTGAGAAACCTCAGTCGCCTTTGCCGTGGCTTCCTCTGCCGTGCAGGCGAAGGAAGGGGTTGCCGCCATGGCGATGGCGAATGCAAGAAGGTGAGCTTTTTTCATGTCATTCCTCTTTGGCTTGAGCCGCTGGCGCGGCGCAGGTTCCTGCCCCGGATCGAGATCGGACATGACCCGGAGAGGCGCCACCTCGTATGGACGCCCATAGCCACGACGTCCCAGCGGAGCCGTTTAATCGGCAAAAATCCGCATGCGGCTCTGTGGAGAGAGCGTAGGGTACCAAAGAGAGGGAAAAGATGGCGGACAGAGAGGGATTCGAACCCTCGATAGAGTTTCCCCTATACACGCGTTCCAGGCGTGCGCCTTCAACCACTCGGCCACCTGTCCGTCCGCTCGCTGCCGGTGGTCAGTCCGGCGCGGGTCGCTTTCCTGTTTCCATTCCGGCGAGACGGCGCGATATATACCGAGGTTTCACGCAGGATCAACCGCTTTCTGACAGATTCTTGAAGGTTATTCGTTCCGCCGTGAAGGATTGCGCAAACCGGGCCGTCTTCCTATCTATAGGCAGGAATGAAGCGGAGCGGATTCCGGCTCCGGCAGGCGGCACCGGGAGGGTGCGATGATACGGTTCGTGCTCAGAGCCCTCAGTCTCGTTGCCCTCATCATCGCCGTCATGGCGGGCACGATCGACGCGATCCAGTCCGTCTCGGCTTCCGAACCGGTGCTGACACCGCTTGCCGTCGCCTGGAGCACGGCGAGCCCCGATACGATCGCCCTCGTCGCCGACGGCATCATGCGCAAGTTCCCCTATGCCTGGGACCCGGCCGCCCTGTGGGTGCTCTCGCAGCCCGCCTTCGCGGTGCTCCTGGTTCTTTCGCTGTTCTTCTGGGTGATCGCCTACAAGCGGCCGCCCGTCGCGGGCCGCTTCACGGCCTGAAACCACATCCCTGCAGGAGACCCCGATGTTCCTGATCGACATGTTCAACAAGAAGACCGTCATGCCCGCGCCCGAGGCGGCGCTTCCCGGGCGCGACGCGCCCATCCCGACATCCGCCACGCATTTCGTCAATGGGCGCGCGCTGAAGGGGCCCTATCCGGCGGGCTTCAAGACCGTGCTGCTCGGCATGGGCTGCTTCTGGGGCGCCGAGCGGCTGCTCTGGCAGATCCCCGGCGTGTGGGTGACGGCGGCCGGCTATTCCGGCGGCTTCACGCCCAACCCGACCTATCACGAGACGACCACCGGCCTGACGGGCCATACGGAAGTGGTGTTCGTCGTCTACGACCCCGCCGAGGTCTCGCTGGAAACCCTGCTGAAGGCCTTCTTCGAGGCGCACGACCCGACCCAGGGCATGCGCCAGGGCAACGATATCGGCACGACGTACCGCTCGGCGATCTATCTCGAGGACGAGGCGGACCTTGCGACGGCGCGGCAGGCGCGCGACGTCTACCAGGCGGCGCTGACGGCGGCGGGGCGGACGGACCGCATCACCACGGAGATCGGGAAGGCCGGGCCGTTCTATTTCGCCGAGGATGTGCACCAGCAATATCTCGCCAAGAATCCGGGCGGTTATTGCGGCTTGCGCGGCACGGGGGTTTCCTGCGCCATCGGCTGAACATGGCCGGCTTTTTCAACAGGTTCGGGCCGCCGCGAACGAGGTTTTCCACCTCCGATCGCAGCGGCCCCGCATTTTTTACCAACTGAAAAATTTCTGGTGAATTTTTCCGAGAGGCGTGCAAGGATGCCGCCAGCCTGACCCAAGGGAACGGGTCGGTGGCTCCGTCGCGCGCCTGTCATGCGCTGCGCGGAAGGTCCCTATAAGATCAATAGCGAACAGGGCTGAACAATGAAAAAGACCCTTCTCACCCTTCTTGCCACGGCCGCCATGTCGGCCAGCGCGCTCGCCGCGGACATCAAGCCGGCGATCATCTATGACCTCGGCGGCAAGTTCGACAAGTCGTTCAACGAAGCGGCCTATAACGGCGCGGAAAAGTTCAAGGCCGAGACGGGCATCGAATACCGCGACTTCGAGATCGCCAACGACGCGCAGCGCGAGCAGGCCCTGCGCCGCTTCGCCAGCGACGGCAACAATCCGATCGTCATGGCCGGCTTCTCCTGGGCCGCGCAGCTCGAGAAGGTCGCGGCGGAATATCCCGACACCAAGTTCGCCATCATCGACATGGTGCTCGACAAGCCGAATGTCCGCTCGGTCGTCTTCAAGGAAGAAGAGGGCGGCTGGCTCGCCGGCATCCTCGCCGGCATGGCGTCCAAGACCAAGACCGTCAGCTTCGTCGGCGGCATGGACATTCCGCTGATTCACAAGTTCGCCTGCGGCTATATCGGCGGCGCGAAGTCCCTCGGCCCGGACTATAACGTCCTCGAAGCCTATACGGGCACGACGCCGGACGCCTGGAACGACCCGGTCAAGGGCGGCGAGATCGCCAAGTCGCAGTTCGACCAGGGTTCGGACGTGGTCTACCACGCTGCCGGCGGCACGGGCGTCGGCGTCCTGCAGGCCGCGGCGGATGCCGGCAAGCTCGGCATCGGCGTCGATTCCAACCAGAACGGCCTGCATCCCGGCAAGGTCCTGACCTCGATGGTCAAGCGCGTCGACGTCGCCGTCTACGATGCCTTCATGTCGGCCAAGGAAGACAAATTCCAGCCCGGCATCAACGTGCTCGGCCTCAAGGAAAACGGCGTCGACGTCGCCATGGACGAGAACAACGCCCCGCTCATCACTCCGGAAATGAAGGCCGCCATCGACAAGGCGCGCGCCGATATCATTGCCGGCACGGTGAAGGTACACGACTACATGTCGGACGAGACCTGCCCCTACTAAGGCCTGTCGAACGGCCCGCTTGCGGCGACGCAGGCGGGCCGACTCCGTTCTGCCTGCTCAATAATGCGGCGGGCGGGTAATGGCCGGGGCATCGAGAGACCCCTCTTCCAATGCGAGGAAACGTTCCGTGAGCCGGTCGAGCTTCGAGCGCACCTGCTCGACGACGCGCCATTGCTCGGCGAGCTGGTCGGAAAGCTCCTCGATCGTCTGCGCCTGATGGGCGACATGCTCCTCCAGGCGGGCGATGCGCTCGGCCTGGCTGTCTAGGGAAGAATGGGACATGGTCGGGGCTCTCCTCGTCGGTCGGGGCCGGTCGAACGAGCTATAGCGGCCCTGGACGGCACCCGCAATCGGACTGGACAAGCGCTGCGGAAGCAACAAGACTAAGACCGATCGGCCCACGGCCGCCGGCCCCGAATCCCCGTAAGAGTGGATCGTCATGAACGAACTGGCAATCGAACTGAAGGGCATCGACAAGAGCTTCGGCCTCGTCCACGCCAACCGGAACATCAACCTGAAGGTCCGCAAAGGCACCATTCACGGCATCATCGGCGAAAACGGCGCCGGCAAATCCACCCTCATGTCGATCCTCTACGGCTTCTACCAGGCCGATCACGGCGACATCGTGATCAACGGGCAGAAGGCCGATATCCGCGACCCCAACGCCGCCATCGCGGCCGGCATCGGCATGGTGCACCAGCACTTCATGCTGGTCGAGAACTTCACCGTGCTGGAGAACATCATGCTCGGCGCGGAGGAGAGCCAGATCCTCAATGCCGGCATCACCAAGGCACGCGCCGAGCTGAAGCGGCTGGAGAAGGAATATGCGCTGGAGGTCGATCCCGACGCCGTGATCGAGGAACTGCCGGTCGGCATCCAGCAGCGCGTGGAAATCCTCAAGGCCCTCTACCGCAAGGCCGACATCCTCATCCTCGACGAGCCGACGGGCGTGCTCACGCCGGCCGAGGCCGACCATCTCTTCCGCATCCTCCAGCAATTGAAGGAGCAGGGAAAGACGGTCCTCCTCATCACCCACAAGCTGCGCGAGATCATGGCGATTACCGACGAGGTCTCCGTCATGCGCCGCGGCGAGATGGTGGCGACGCGCACGACGAAGGAAACCTCCGTCGAGGAACTGGCCGAGCTGATGGTCGGCCGCCGCGTCCTCCTGCGCGTCGAGAAGGGCGAGGCCAGGCCCGCCGACGTCAAGCTCTCGGTGAAGAACCTCACCGTGCGCGACAGCCGCGGCGTCACCATGGTCGACGACGTCTCCTTCGATATCCGCGCCGGCGAGATCGTCGGCATCGCCGGCGTTGCCGGCAACGGCCAGTCGGAGCTGCTGGAGGCGATCTCCGGCATCCGCCGCGCCCGGGCCGGCACCGTGCTGCTCAATGGCAGCCCCATCGACGTGACAGGCAATGCCGATCCGGCGGAACTGCGCAAGCGGGGCCTCGCCCATGTGCCGGAAGACCGCCACCATGTCGGCCTCGTCCTGAAGTTCGACGAGAGCGAGAACGCCATCCTCGGCTATCACGACGATCCGAAATACCGGAAGGGCCTGCTGCTCGACATCGACGCAATCCGCGCCGAGGCGGAGGAGAAGATCGCCGCCTACGATATCCGCCCGCCGAACCCGCGGCTGAAGACCGCCAATTTTTCCGGCGGCAACCAGCAGAAGATCGTGCTGGCGCGCGAGATGGAGCGTGGGCCCGACGTGCTGATCATCGGCCAGCCGACGCGCGGCGTCGATGTCGGCGCCATCGAATTCATCCACAGGCGCATCATCGAGATGCGCGACCAGGGCAAGGCCGTGCTGCTCGTCTCCGTCGAGCTCGACGAGATCCGCGCGCTGTCCGACCGTATCCTGGTGATGTTCGCCGGCCGCGTCGTCGGCGAGCGCGCTCCCGATGCCTCTGAAGGAGAACTCGGCCTGTTGATGGCCGGCGTGGAAGGCTCGAAGGAGGCCGCCGAATGAGTGTTCCCTATGCGAAGCTGCCGGCCTGGGCGGAATATGGCCTGATCCCGCTGGTCAACCTCGCCGTCGCCTTCCTGATTTCCGGCCTCGTCGTGCTGATCGTCGGCGAGAGCCCGCTGCAGGCCGCCTACCACATGGTCAACGGCGCCTTCGGCCGGGGCGAATATATCGGCTTCACGCTCTATTATACGACGACCTTCATCTTCACCGGCCTTGCCGTGGCGGTCGCCTTCCATTGCGGCCTCTTCAATATCGGCGGCGAGGGGCAGGCCTATATCGGCGGCATCGGCGTGACGCTGGCCTGCCTTGCCTTCGACCATACGCTGCCCTGGTATCTGCTCTTCCCCATCGCCATTGCCGGCGCCGCCTTCTTCGGCGCGCTCTGGGCGCTGATTCCCGGCTGGCTGCAGGCCAAGCGCGGCAGCCATATCGTCATCACGACGATCATGTTCAACTTCATCGCCGCGAGCCTGATGAACTACCTGCTCAACAAGGTGTTCAAGCCGCTCGGCTCCATGTCGCTCGAAACCCGCACCTTCGAAGCGGGCGGGCAGCTTCCCAAGCTCGACTGGCTGATGAATATCTTCGGACTTTCCGTCGGCACCGCGCCGTTCAACATCTCCTTCCTGCTGGCGCTTGTCGCCGCCTTCGGCGTCTGGGTGCTGATCTGGCGCACGAAGCTCGGCTACGAGATGCGCACCATGGGCCACAGCCCCGCCGCCGCGCGCTATGCCGGCATCAAGGAATCGCGGATCATCATCATCACCATGATGATCTCCGGCGGCCTAGCCGGCATGATGGCGCTGAACCCGATCATGGGCGAGCAGTTCCGCATGCAGCTCGATTTCGTGCAGGGCGCCGGCTTCGTCGGCATTGCCGTGGCGCTGATGGGCCGCTCGCATCCGGCGGGCATCATTCCCGCCGCCCTCCTCTTCGGCATGCTCTACCAGGGCGGGGCGGAGATCTCCTTCGAGATGCCCTCCATCTCGCGCGACATGATCGTCATCATCCAGGGCCTCGTGATCCTCTTCGCCGGCGCGCTCGAGCACATGTTCCGTCCGGCCATCACGCGGATCATCCTCGGCCTCTCGCCGAAGACGCGCGACGTCGCCGCCACCAAGGGAGCCTGATCGCCATGGATTTCTTTCAGGTCATCATCGAGCTGGCACAATCGACCGTCCGCCTTTCGACGCCGCTGATCCTCGCGGCGCTTGCCGGCCTCTTCACCGAGCGGGCCGGCGTCTTCGACATCGGTCTCGAAGGCAAGATGCTGGGCGCCGCCTTCGCCGCGGGCACCGTCTCCTATCTCACCCAATCGGTGGTAATGGGGCTTTCGGCCGCCATCCTCATCTCCGTGCTGCTCTCGCTGGTGCACGGCTATGCCTCGATCACCCAGCGCGGCAGCCAGATCGTCTCGGGCGTCGCCATCAACTTCGTCGTCGCCGGCGCCACCGTCATCCTCGGCCAGGCCTGGTTCGGCCAGGGCGGGCGCACCCCGGCGCTTTCCGACAGCGGCCGCTTCGGTACGATCAGGCTGCCCTTCGCGGATGCCGTCCGCGACGTGCCGATCCTCGGCCCGATCTATTCGGGCCTGCTTTCCGGCCATTCGCCGCTCACCTGGCTCGCCTTCCTGATGGTGCCGGTGAGCTGGTGGATCCTCTATCGCACGCGCTTCGGCCTTCGCCTGCGCGCCGTCGGCGAGAATCCGGGCGCGGTCGACACGGCCGGCATCTCGGTGCTCTGGCTGCGCTACCGCGCCGTCATCTGCTGCGGCATCCTGTGCGGCATTGCCGGCGCCTACCTGTCGCTGGCCGCCAATGCCGGCTTCACCAAGGGCATGACGGCGGGCAAGGGCTATATCGCGCTCGCCGCCCTCATTTTTGCCAAGTGGCGGCCGAAGAACATCCTCTTCGCCTGCCTGCTCTTCGGCTTCCTCGACGCCTTCGCCATCCGCTACCAGGGCTATGCCTTCCCGCTGATCGGCAAGGTGCCGGTACAGCTCATGCAGGCGCTGCCCTATATCCTGACGGTGATCCTGCTCGCAGGCTTCATCGGCAAGGCCATTCCGCCCAAGGCCGGCGGCGTGCCCTACGTCAAGGAGCGATGAAATGTCCCACGACCTCTTCGAGGCGGCGCGCGCGGCCATGCGCCTCGCCTATGCGCCCTATTCCAAGTTCCCGGTCGGCGCGGCGATCCGCGCCGAGGACGGCAAGATCTATGCCGGCGCCAATATCGAGAACATCTCCTTCCCGCAGGGCTGGTGCGCCGAGCCGACCGCGATCAGCCAGATGATCATGGCCGGCAACAGGAAGATCGTCGAGATGGCGGTGATCGCGGAAAAGCTGCCGCTCTGCCCGCCCTGTGGCGGCTGCCGGCAGAAGATCGCGGAATTCGCCGCGGCGAAGACGCCGATCTATCTGTGCGACGAGACCGGCGTGAAGAAGACCATGACCATGGAGGAATTGCTGCCGCACGGCTTTGCGACGGACACGATCGGATGAGCGCGTCAACCACCGACCTCCTGATCTCCCGCCTCGGCGGCGTCGCGCCGCGCTACGGCATCGTGCTCGGCTCGGGCCTCGGCGCGCTGGTGGAGGCCGTGCGCGATCCGTTGCGCATTCCTTATTCGGACCTGCCGAGCTTTCCGCAGAGCAGCGTCTCGGGCCATGCCGGCGAAATGGTCATCGGCTTTCTAGGCGCCGTGCCGGTCGTCATGCTGTCCGGCCGCGTACATTATTACGAGCGGGGCGACGCCAATGCCATGCGCACGCCCATCGAGGTGCTGAAGGGGCTCGGCGTCACCTCGCTGATCCTCACCAATTCGGCAGGCTCGCTGCGCGAGGACATGCCGCCCGGCTCGGTGATGCGCATTGCCGACCACATCAATTTCTCCGGCACCAACCCGCTGATCGGCCTCGAAAGCGACGACCGCTTCGTCGGCATGACGAACGCCTATGACGCCGGCCTCGCCGCGCGCATGGACGCGGCGGCGGCGAAGCTCGACATCCCGCTTTCGAGCGGCGTCTATATGTGGTTCTCGGGCCCGAGCTTCGAGACTCCGGCGGAGATCCGCATGGCGCGCGTCCTCGGCGCGGATGCCGTCGGCATGTCGACCGTGCCGGAAGTGCTGATCGCCCGGCATATCGGCCTCAGGGTCGCGGCCGCCTCGGTCATCACCAATTTCGGCGCCGGCATGACGGGCGCCGAGCTCAGCCATCACGAAACGAAGGACATGGCCCCGATCGGCGGAAAGCGGCTTGCCGCCATCCTCGCCGGGATGATCGCGGGCGGAGACGAAGACCATGCATGAGGATACGGCGAAGGCAGCCCTTTCGCTGCTCGACCTGACCGACCTGACCGACACCTGCGACGAAGCCGCCATCGAGACGCTGTGCGACAAAGCGCAGACACCGTTCGGCACGGTTGCCGCGATCTGCATCTGGCCGCGCTTCGTGGCCAAGGCGCGCGGCATCCTCGGCGCCGGCCATGCGGTGAAGATCGCGACCGTCGTCAACTTCCCCTCCGGCGATCTGCCGGTCGCCACCGTCGTCGCCGAGACGCGGCAGGCGATCGCCGACGGCGCGGACGAGATCGACCTCGTCATTCCCTATCGCGACTTCATCACCGGCGACGAAGAGGCCGTGACGGAAATGGTGGCGGCCGTAAGAGCCGCCTGCCCGCCGCCCGTTCTTCTCAAGACCATTCTGGAAACCGGCGAGCTCAAGGACCCGGCGCTGATCCGCGAGGCCTCGGACCTTGCCATCGCCGCCGGCAGCGACTTCATCAAGACCTCCACCGGCAAGGCCGCCGTGAATGCAACGTTGCCGGCCGCCGGGATCATGCTGAATGCCATCAAGTCGAGCGGCAAGCCGGTCGGCTTCAAGCCGGCGGGCGGCGTGCGCACGGTGGCGGATGCGGGCGAGTATCTCGCGCTTGCCGCCGCGATCCTCGGGGAAGGCTGGGCGACGCCGAAAACCTTCCGCTTCGGCGCCTCCGGCCTCCTCGACGACATTCTCGCCGTGCTCGGCGGCCGGCCTGCGCCGGCGGCGCCTGCGAGCTACTGAGATGCTGCCGCAGGAGACGATCCGCCGCAAACGCAACGGCGAGCCGCTCTCCCGCGCGGAGATCGCCGGCTTCGTCGCCGGCATCACGGATGGCAGCGTCTCCGAGGGGCAGGTCGCGGCCTTCGCCATGGCGGTCTGGTTCAAGGGCATGGCGCGCGAGGAGACCGTGTCGCTGACGCTCGCCATGCGCGATTCGGGCGACGTGCTCGACTGGTCCGGCATCGACCGGCCGATTGCCGACAAGCACTCCACCGGCGGCGTCGGCGACAATGTCTCGCTGATGCTGGCGCCCATCGCGGCGGCCTGCGGCCTTGCGGTGCCGATGATCTCCGGCCGCGGCCTCGGTCACACCGGCGGCACGCTCGACAAGCTGGAATCGATTCCCGGCTATGCGATCATGCCAACCGCCGACCTCTTCCGCCGCACGGTGAAGGACGTCGGTTGCGCGATCATCGGCCAGACGGCGGCGCTCGCGCCGGCCGACAAGCGCATCTATGCCATCCGCGACGTGACGGCGACGGTCGATTCCGTGCCGCTCATCACCGCCTCCATCCTCTCCAAGAAGCTCGCGGCGGGCCTCCAGTCGCTGGTTCTCGACGTCAAGGTCGGCAACGGTGCCTTCATGACGGATGCGGCGGAGGCCGAGACGCTCGCCCGCTCGCTAGTCGAGGTGGCGAACGGCGCCGGCGTCAGGACCGCCGCGCTCATCACCGACATGAACCAGCCCCTGGCGGACGCCGCCGGCAATGCGGTGGAGATCGCCAATTGCATCGCCTTCCTCAAGGGCGAGAAGGCCGGGACAAGGCTGGAGCGCGTCGTCCTCGCCTTCGCCGCGGAAATGCTGGTGCTCTCGGGACTGGAGACGGACCTTGCCACCGCAGAGGTGAAGGCGGCCGGAGCGCTCGCAAGCGGCGCGGCGGCGGAAACCTTCGGCCGCATGGTGCATGCGCTGGGCGGGCCCGCGGATATTCTGGAAAGGCCGGACGCCCATCTGGCGTCGGCCCCGGTCATCCGCCCTGTCATCGCCGCGCAAGCCGGCTATCTTTCCGCCTGCGATACGCGCGGCATCGGCCTTGCCGTCATCGAACTCGGCGGCGGGCGTAGCCGGCCGGACGACATGATCGACCACCGCGTCGGCTTCGACCGGCTGCGCCCGCTCGGAGTGAAGGTGGAAAAGGGCGAGGAGATCGCCCGCGTGCATGCGGCGAGCGAGGCCGATGCGGCCCGGGCCGCCGAGCGGCTTGCCGGGCTCTACCGGATCACGCCGGACGCCCCGGCGGTACTGCCCGAAATACGCACGCGCATCAGCGCGTGAGGTGCAGCCGGCCGTCCTCGACCTTGTAGGAGGCGAGGCCCTTCAGGAAGCTCATGCCGATCAGCGTGCCGGAGAGCGCCCTGTCGTCCAGCACCATCGCGCCGACATTCTCGATCCTCACCGGGCCGATCTCGATCCGGTCGAGGCGGACATAGGCGGCGCGCGCCTTGCCGTTGGCGGTTTCCACGGCATAGCGGAAATCGAGATTCGCCTTGTCGATGCCGATACGCTGGGCCGTCGAGACATTGAGGGCGACCATGCTGGCGCCCGTATCGACCATGCCCTCTTCCTTGCGGCCGTTGATGGAGAACAGGCCGGTGAAATGGCCATTCGCATCGGCGCCGATCACCGCGCTGCGGTTGCCGGTATAGCGCGCCGCATCGGCCGCCGGCACGGATGCCTTCTCGACCTTCGCCGGCGAAGCGGTCGCGCTCTGGTCCAGATAGCGGGTCGCAAGACCGGGCACGAAGGTGGCGGCGGCGATGGCCGAACCGACGAGAAATACGAGGCTGCGAACGAACATGGGACGGTCTCCGGAAGGATCTGTCCCGAAATAGCACGCCACCGGCTAACGGGCGGCAAAAGGCGCGCCAAAGCGCGCCCCTCTCCACGATCTTTCGCCGGCTTGGTAAACGACTGGTTAATCAGCCACGCTGCTCGCGCAGGAAGGTCATCAGCGATTTTCCGGCATCGAGGATGTGGTCCCGCGTCAGGCGCGAGGCGAGATCGGCATCGCCCTTCCCGCAGGCGGCGAGGATCGCCTCATGCTCGCGGCCGGCACGCGGCACGCCGTTGGTGAAGGTGAGCTGGGCGCGCAGGTAGCGGTCGATCCGGTCGAGCGAGGAGCGCACGTTCTGCAGATAATAGGGGCGCTGCGAGGCCTCATAGAGCGTGTAGTGGAAAAGCCGGTTGATCTCGCCCCAGCGGTGCGGGTCCGTCTCCCGGTCGAACTCGCTGCAATATTGCGCCGCCTTCTCCAGCGTTTCCCGGTCGAGATTGGGCACGGCGAGGCGCATGACCTCGGCCTCGATCAGCGCGCGGAACTCGAAGATCTCGGCGATCTCCTCGATGGAAAGGCCGGCGACGACGGCGCCCTTGTAGCGCTGGGTGGTGATGAGGCCGTGCTGCTCCAGCCGGGACAGCGCCTCGCGCACGGGAATGCGGCTGGTGTTGAACATCCGCGCAAGTTCTTCCTGGCGCAGGCTCTCGCCCTCGACAATCTCCCCCTCGATGATCGCCCTGCGCAGGGCCTCGTAGACGATGTCGGCGGCCGAAGCGGCCTGCCGGACATCGACGGCAGAAAATTTCATCACATCCTACCCCGATGAATTGAGGTTACGGTCATAGGTCGAAACCG